>NZ_VNHJ01000035.1 GCF_008124525.1 Oceanicella actignis | reverse complement strand
CATCAGGCGGTCCAAAAGGTCTTTATCGATGCTCATGCGTGGGTCTCCTTTGTGAGCAGTTACCACGCCAGGGCACAAAATTCAGGATAGTCCCCATGAAGACGGTGCTGATCGACCGCAACGTCTATGGCCCCGGCCGGCACCGGTTCCATGCCGGGTTCCGCGAGTTTGCCAAGCACCACGGCTTCAGACCGCGCATGTGCGCCCCTTACCGGGCCCAGACCAAGGGCAAGGTCGAGCGCTTCAACCGCTATCTCAAGGAAAGCTTCGTCTGCCCGCTGGAGAGCCGCCTGAAGGGCCGGGGGGGCATTCTGGATGCCGATACCGCCAATGCCCATGTCGGCCAGTGGCTGCGGGATGTGGCGAACCCGCGCCTGCATGCCGAGACGAAAGAGCGCCCGGTGGACCGGTTTGTGCGGGAAGCTGGATGCCTTCTGCCGCGCGGGCCGGCCTGGACAGGGATCGCGCCGTCGATCCCGGCCGACCTGCGGGACATCGCCGTGCCCCAGCACGACCTGTCGGTCTATGATGCGATCGGGAGGCTGGCATGAATACCCTGTCCCATGACCGCCTGATCCAGCTCTGCGAGGATCTCAAGCTGCCGGGGATCGCCGACAGCTACCCGGCACTCGCCAGCGCCGCCAGCGACGGGAACCAGAGCTTCACCGACTTCCTCGAGAACGTGCTCGTCGCCGAGCGTGACTTCCGCCGCGCCCGGTCGGCGGCCACGCTGGTGCGCATGGCCGGGTTCCCGGTGGTCAAGACGCTGGAAGAGTATGACTTCAAGTTCGCCAGCTCGGCCCCGAAGCACCAGATCGAGCAACTGGCTTCGCTCGCCTTCGTCGCACGCAGGGAAAACGCGGTGTTCCTCGGCCCCTCCGGCGTCGGCAAGACCCACCTGGCCATCGCCATCGGCCACAAGGCGGCGAATGCCGGGATCAAGACCCAGTTCACCACCGCTGCCGATCTGATCGTCAAGCTCGAGGCGGCGCAGCGCCAGGGACGGCTCTCCGACGCGTTCCGCACCCTCATACCAACGTGCACGGATCAGGACCCATGCGCCCAGTCGCGCATGCCGATCGTCATGATGCGCCACGGCTGGTCCACGAGCTTGTTCCATGC
>NZ_VNHJ01000034.1 GCF_008124525.1 Oceanicella actignis | reverse complement strand
AGCATGGAACAAGCTCGTGGACCAGCCGTGGCGCATCATGACGATCGGCATGCGCGACTGGGCGCATGGGTCCTGATCCGTGCACGTTGGTATGACATCTTCGTCTCCTGCGCGTTTGGCCGAATGCCTGCGAAGGACCATCGCCGACCGGGCGGGAGGCACCGGGGAGGCAACTGGGAGGCAGAGCGGGAGTTCGCGAAGATCGCTGTCCTGAAATGCCAAAAGGCCGCCCCGGGGAACGGCCTTTCGCAGAAACAGAGGTCACACGATCAGGGATCGATCCAGCAGTTCCCGTCATCGAACCTGATGAATCGCCGCCAGTCGTTGCGGCGGCCGAAGGCTTTCTTCAGCGTGTTCACCTGACCGCCGTAGCCCGCCTCTTCCAAAACTGCCGCTATCCGAAGGACGGCCGACCTGGACCAGTAGGCTGCGAACAGGATCTGCAGCAGGCGACGCTGCTTGTCTCCGCTGAAGGTCAGCGTTTCACTGCGGTGCCAGACCAGCCCGCATTCTTCCGAATGATCGATCGGGAACCGGCGCTGTACCTGACCCGGAAACACGCGGGCCCCGAGCGCATGCGGCGAGATCGCGAGTGTGCTCGGGGCGCCGAGCACATCGGCCACGCCGACGATCACGTTTCGCTCGCTGAGTGTAGTGGGGATGCGATCGCCCGATGTCGACGTCAGGATGACCCGGACCTCTTCAGGGGCCCTTCGCTCGAGGAGTGCATCGAGCTTGGTCCAGACGGCTGGATCGGCAAGACGGCGCGCGAACCAGACCGGCACCGGCGACTTCGCACCCTTCAGCCTGATGGTTCCGACATCCCAGACGAATCCGTCGATCAAGGGGTTCGGACGCGATGCCCCGGCACGCTCGAAGGCCACCAGCATCTTCGCCAATACCAGCGGATAGTCGACGGCACAGGCGGCGATCTCCCCCGCTTCCACGGTGATCCAGCGACCGACGCTGTCGCGATACCCGTACTGCCCGCGCTCCGGGCACCATTCCGCCGGAATGGGCTCGTCCTCATAGCCATCCATCGCGGCGACGACCGGGATGCGCCCGGTCGCCACCAACAGCCTGGCCTCGAGCAGCTTGTCCGCTGCCCGAGGCGCCACCTGCCTAAGCGTGGCCACCTGCACCTTGCCGACGCGGGTTTCCATCGCCTGGAGCAGCAGAGCCACGGCCGTCTTAGAGCCGAACCCGAAAAGAGTTGAGCGATCTCAGCAGGTTGTAATTCCGTCCGTTTGCGAGACGAGATGGAGTGCACGATGGCCTGGACAGAGAC
>NZ_VNHJ01000033.1 GCF_008124525.1 Oceanicella actignis | reverse complement strand
TGCTCTTCGCTGAACCGGCTTCTCTTCATCGTCTGTCTCCTCAGTCGGAGAACAGGCTAACCTCAAACCGAGGACTTTTCAGGGGAGCAGGTCACCGACAACGCCATGCGCTCGAGTTCCTTGAGCGTCGCGACTTCGATCTCGAGCTGCTCGATCGTCTCGGCAGTGGTGACGGTGGTCGAAAGGCGCTCCTCGATCTCGTCGATTTCTTCCTGACCGAATTCGTCGATGTTCTCGAGAAAATCGTCAGACACCAGGATGCCCTGCCCCAGGCCGCGCCCTCGCACGACCAGACGCGCTTCGGCGAGTTCCGCCTCAAGACGCTCCCTGCGTCGTTTCAGCGACTGATAGATGGCCGCGGGGCTGGAAGCGAGGCGGCGCTGCAGGATCTGGAGCGCGAAACCGACCATGTTGCGCCTGCGCCCATCCGCCTCTGCGAACCGCTGCACACGGTTCATCTCGTTGCGCACATAATCGGTGACGGCCGCATAGAGGGCGGCCTCCTGCGGCGACAGCTCGTATTTGACGGTGTAGGCGCGCCTTTCGGGAAAGAGCGGCCGGCCGTCGAAACGCAGCAGCTCCTCCTTGGTGAGGCGGCGCATCATGTCTTCGACGTCGGCGACATGCATGCCGTCCCGGAAGCGCCCCTCGAAGCGGTCGCCGTCGAGCAACGCCATGAAGAGCTGAAAGTCCCTCTCCTTGCCGTTGTGCGGGGTTGCCGTCATCAGAAGGAAGTGGCGGCAGATGCCCCCGAGCTTCTGCCCCAGCTGGTACCGCTTGGTGTACTTGACCTCGTTGCCGAAGTAGGTCGCCGACATCCGGTGCGCTTCGTCGACGATGATCAGGTCCCATTCGGTTGCCGAGGAGAGCTTCTGCTGCAGGTCGTCATCGCGGGCCAGCATGTCGAGCCGCGCGATCAGCCGGCGGCGGTCGTTGAACGGGTTGCCCGAACGCGATGTCGCGATCATGTCGCGTGAAAGGATGTCGAACTCCAGGCCGAACTTCTCGCCCAACTCGTCCTGCCACTGTTCAACGAGACTTCCCGGCGCAACGATGAGGCAGCGTTCCAGATCGCTTCGCGCGATGAGTTCCTTGATCAGAAGCCCCGCCATGATGGTCTTCCCGGCCCCCGGGTCGTCGGCCAGCAGAAAGCGCAGCGGCTGTCTTGGGAGCATTTCGCCGTAGACGGCCGAGATCTGATGCGGCAGCGGGTCGATCAGACTCGTGTGGATCGCAAGGTAAGGATCGAAGTAATGTGCAAGCTTGATCCTGTTCGCCTCGGTGACCAGGGGGACTATCCTGAATTTTGTGCCCTGGCGTGGTAACTGCTCACAAAGGAGACCCACGCATGAGCATCGATAAAGACCTTTTGGACCGCCTGATG
>NZ_VNHJ01000032.1 GCF_008124525.1 Oceanicella actignis | reverse complement strand
GGCGCGACCAGCCCCCATTCGCGTTCCGTCAGATCGCTTGAACAACCGCGCCCTCGCCGGGCATGATCCCGGCGAGCGGTCTCTGTCCAGGCCATTGTGCACTCCATCTCGTCTCGCAAACGGACGGAATCACAACCTGCTGAGATCGCTGAACTCTTTTCGGGTTCGGCTCTCAGACATTCTCATCATGGGTTCCAAACACTTGTTCGCGCCATGGCGCGCAGCGCAAGGGGGGTGCACCCATGGTCTGCCGGAAGCTGAGCCGATTTGGGCGCGTCAGATGAATGTCGTCTGACCCAGACCACCGAAAACGTACCCGGGATCGCATTGGATGGATATGGCGTTTCCGAAGCGGCTCGCTGGGCGAGAGCATCTGGCCGATCGGGGACATAAGTCTCGGGATCGATTGCCTCGTCCAAAGGGCGGCCCGGACTTTGCGCGCACGTCTTCCGACATGCTTCAGCCATTTCCATGGCCCAGGGAACGCCTCTGCGCGGTCCGTCGAGGTGGTTGACATCGATCAGGGCCGCCTCGATTTCGGCCCGAGTTTTCGCATCGCCGATTCGCTTCTCCGCCTCGGCCGCTTTGCGCTCGGCCTCGCGTCGGGCCGCGATCCGGGCAGCCCCCTGCTGGACGCAGGCTTTCTCGCGCTCGAGGCTGACGTCCATGGACGTCACCCTTGGCGCCGCTTTCGGGCGCAGACCGCGATGGCGCGGGTCTCAGCCTGTGCGTCAGTTTCGCGGACCTGTGAGGCGGACGCCGGGCGGACCCGGGACACCCGGTTGATCTTGCGTGATTTTTTGAGATTCATGGCTGGGGCGGCAGGATTCGAACCTGCGAATGACGGTACCAAAAACCGTTGCCTTACCACTTGGCGACGCCCCAATGCGCGGGGCGCAAAATAGACGCGCCGCGCCGCCGCCGCAAGGGCGTTCGGGTCAATCGACCACGGGGTAGAAGGGACGGCCCCAATCCTCGTCCGGGTGGTCCATCATCACGTCGATGAACAGCGGCAGCAGCACCATCAGGATGCGCGCGCCGTCCGCGACCTGCCGGCGGTTGACCGAGCCGTTCCACGTCGCGCCGCCATGCACCAGCTGGTTGCGCAGCACGTAAAGCCGGTCGAACAGCCGCCGCAGGATCGCCGGCGTGTCGAGCGCGCGGATCGCCTCGTGCGCGCCGCGCCGGTCGCGGCGCAGGCGCTCGGGCCAGTCGGCGAAGCCCGGCACGCCGTTCGCGTGATTCCAGAAGGGCTTGAAGACGTATTGATTCTCGAGCAGCAGCCGCACCTCGTGCGGAAAGCGCAGCCATATCGCGTCGTATGTTCTCTTAACCTTCTTGACTGACGAATGACATGACGGTTTCGATGGGGCGTCTGCCCTGGTTTCGGTAGCCCAGATGCGGGCGCTCGGTATTG
>NZ_VNHJ01000031.1 GCF_008124525.1 Oceanicella actignis | reverse complement strand
ATGATTGTCCCATGAGATGGTCCTCCTTTCCCTGTATCGCACGGAAAGAAGGTTAAGGGAACAGATAAGGGGGGAACCGGCCCGAACACGGAGTTGCGCGAAAAGGCTACCTGCGCCCCGGCTTCTTCGAGTCGTTCGAGGTCAGCGAATCTGCTTCTCCATCTTCAACGTGTTGGCATTTTCGGTCAGCGTCCGGACCTTGTTGCGGTCAAGGCCCGAGGGCACTTCGGCATCGATTTCGACCCGGATCGTCACTTCCGCTCCCGCAATGGCGGTCAACTGGTCGATGATCCCCTCGATGATGTTGGACATGTCGCGAGCCGGTCGGTCGGGTGACAAGAAGGCCGTCGCCGTGAAACGCGTCGGAAGACGGGGTTCATCCGGCGTTTCCCTTCCGCCAGGCGAGGCCTTCGGATCTTGACCACGCTCGCCCGGTGGGGTTGCGCCCCCCTTGCCGTCGGCCTCTCGCTCCGCGGGTTGCTCGCTCTGTTTCTTGAACCACGCGGCGATGTCCGACCGGACGATGACGGAGTCGCCGCCAATCGACACGACTGCCTTGTCCCCGTGGTCGAGCACCAATCCGCGATAGGATTGCGCTTTCTCATCCCACGCTTCGGCATATGCGAATGGTCCGGGAACCAATCCGCTCACGGCGGCGCGAACCGACCGTGCCAGCGTATCGCGGTTCTTGAGCCTGGGCAGGTAGATGTAGCGATTGAGATATTCCCACAGATCCCCCAGCGAGAGATGGGGCTTGTCGTTCCAGATGTACTTTTCCAATACCGAGTTGAGCCGCACGGGCCCGATCTCGGGGAACAGGGCGTCGTCGTTCACGAGTTTCCGGCTTGCCCGGCTCAAGACGCCATCCTGCGTGGGAATTCGCGCGCTGGCGAAGGATACGTCCGCCTGCGGCGTTTCCTGGTAGGGATAGATCAGGTAACACCAGCTTTCCTGCAGCCGCGTCTGCAGGGTGGATTGCGCCTCCTTCAGCTTGTCCCGGGCCAAGGCGATGTCGCTGACCATGAGATCGAGCCGCCCGGATTCCGCATCCCGGACGATTTCCGCCCAGGCGAGCGCGGCGCGCATCGCCTGTTTGAGATGGTCGAGCTGCTTCTCGTCGGGCGCCAGGAACACAAGGGTGTTCCTGTAGACCCGCGGCGTCGAGCCGCGCTGCTGGAGGATGTTGCGTGCCTCCGTCATGGCCTCCGAACGTTCGCGGCCGGTGTGGTGCGGATACGCCACCCCAAGCGCCACGATCCTGACGCCGCCCGGCTCGTCCGGGACCTCGGATGAATCGCCGGGCGCAACCTGAACCGCATCGAAGTCGCCGCGCTCCTTCAGGCCGTTGACGTAGGTCTTGAGCGCCTTGTCGAGCTCGTCGAGGATCAGCGCCTCCTCGAACTGCGCCGCGCGGTCGGCCGCCACGCGGTTGAGGCTCGGCGTCATCGAGTACTGACCTGCTCCCCTTAGAGTCCGCGTTTAAGCGTTAGCTCTGTTCAGGGTTTGGTCCTCTCTTGACCGTTTGTGATACTCCCGCGGGGTGAGCC
>NZ_VNHJ01000030.1 GCF_008124525.1 Oceanicella actignis | reverse complement strand
AATACCGAGCGCCCGCATCTGGGCTACCGAAACCAGGGCAGACGCCCCATCGAAACCGTCATGTCATTCGTCAGTCAAGAAGGTTAAGAGAACACTTCGTCTATCGTCAGAGGGGGCCGAGCTTGCTCGTTGCCGACGGACGGCTCAACACGAAGGGACTCGGTGTCGCCTCCCGCTCCAAGACCGGCCGAGGCCGCGCCACCTTGCCGATCTTCCTGCTGGTCCCGCAGGTGAAGCTGCCGAAGCGGCTGGATCTCGACCGGGACGCAGAGCGTGCGCTCGATAGCGTGCCGGGGTTGATCGTGGCGAACTGGGTCGGTGAACGGATAAATTGAGCGTTGCCGTTAGGGTGCCTGTTTGCGGTTCAGATATAGTCTATTGCTGTCATCATGATCACATAATATATAATGAAATTAGCGTTTTATTTTTTTGATAGATTTACCGAAGTTATTTTTATCGAATACACAGAGAAGATCTGGGAGAAAATCTCCCATCCTTGCGGGCAAGAGCGATTTCAACCTTGTTCATAATTGCGTTATTGAAGCGCGGATGGAGTAGGCAAAACTGAAGTTTCTTAGGTAGATTGGACATAGGCCTACGAAGTTGAACATCCGTAGCAAGCCGATCAACATGTACCTTCAAAGCTAGCCGCGCCTCACCCTTCGATGCGCCGATCCTGGCGCGGAACGGTTTATGGAACTTCTCACTCTGGCCATCAAACAACTTGTCAAATCTCTCATCGAGAGATTTTCGAGGAGGGAAACCAATTCCAAGAACCGCGCAGGCTGCACATGAAATAGCAAAATTCTTAAGCCATTCGATATCGGCTTCGCACGATTTTCCGATAGTCTTGGAATTTGGTCTATTTTTATATCGAGGCACTTCCGCCAACGGATCGTGGCTCCAGCCTCGTCCGTTGGGAAATATTAACGTGCTGCCTCCTAAATAGCCACCTTTACCCATCGTTAAGCCTCTGTTTGTGACATCCCGTTTCGACCGTAGCACCCACTATTGGCTGCATCAGTCCGCAGGAATCAAGAAAAATTCCATGCCCACCCCTCGCGAAACCATCTTCGCCGCGCTGCACGCGCGGCTCTCGGCGCTGCCCGTCACCACCCTGCGCGGCGAGGTGTTGCCCGAGCGCGTGCCGGTCGGGGGCCTGCTGATCCTGCGCGACGGCGAGCCGGGAGAGCCTGAGGTCACGCTCTCGCCGCTTGCCTACCACTACCAGCATCGCGCCGAGATCGAGGCGGTCGTGCAGGGCGCCGACCGTGACGCGGCCTTCGATACGCTGATCGCCAGCATCGGCGCGGCGCTCGCCGCCGACCGCACGTTGGGCGGCTTGTGCGACTGGGTCGAAGCGGAAGCGCCGCGCCCCGTCGATCTGCCGGTCGAGGGCGCGGCGAGCCTCAAGGCGGCGGTGATCCCGGTCGTGCTGCACTACACCCTTCTCGACCCGCTGGCCGAGGCTGCGCCTTCGCCGGCGGAGTCGTCGCAGGAGTGGCCAGGCAACACCGTCGCGCTGTGGCTGATCTTCGGCCAGTCGAACGCCGAGGGCTACGCACCCTGGCGGCAGGACCCGGCCAAGGCCGACCCGGCGCAGGCGGTCGCGTTCCTGAGCGCGGCCGAGCGCGCGGT
>NZ_VNHJ01000029.1 GCF_008124525.1 Oceanicella actignis | reverse complement strand
CTCCGAGGCATGGCTGCTGGTCGCCCATATCCGCATTCTTGTCAGACGCTTGGCTCGATACCACGCACCACCGGTCGAATTATGAGTCGGGCTCTTAGTCAACGAGGTCACGGGTGTCGGCGGTGTCGGTCAGGATCCCCCAGCGCCGCAGGTACTTCTCTCCGATCAGGCGCTCATGCGGGGTCATGTCCTTAAGGTTGCACCCATGGGGCATCGTTACGGTGAGCGTCAGGGATTTCCCACGGCCGCCTTCGGGGCCGGGGTGGAACTTGATGGTGAACCGAGCGCGCGTGATGACCCATTCCGGCGCCTCGGTCGCGACCGGCAGGAGGTGCCCCGTGCCACCGATGTCGAGGCCGATCCGCTTCTCGGCCATTTCCCAGATCGTCCGCTCGGCGCCCGACATGGATTCCAGCGTGATCCGCTCGCCGCGCTCCCCCAGCTCCATGAAGCGTAGCTCCTTCACAGTGACGCCCATGATCCCGTCCTCGGGATCGGTCGGGAAATCGAAGGGCTTTAGGAGCATGCTCAGGTCGTATTCGCGCCATGGGATGTGCTTCTCCTTGAAGTTGATCCCGAGCAGATCCCGCGCCATGAACGCGGTAAGGTCCCTCCGGTCCTCGAGCGTGTTGGGCACGACCTCGATGACGCCGGTTTCGGCCTCGTAGGTCAGGGCGGCCTCGAACACCGGCTTCACGATGCGCCGCTGCAGCCTGCTCTTCGCATCGAAGCCCAGCATGTCTTCCGGCCGTCCCTCGCGATAGACGGCGACCTGCACCAGATCGCATTCCTGGTCATAGAGGATGATGCGATGCCGGTCGAAGATATCGACATGGACATGCGGGGTCTCGAAGCGGTCGCGGATGGCCTTGGTGAAGGCCGCAACGGAGATCGGATCGCGGCGGACCGTGCAGTCTTTCTCGACCTCGAAGCCGCTCCAGGAGCGACCCCTGCGCCGTTCGTCGTGCTGTGACCCCCGAAAACTCGTCCATCCGATGCTAGAGTTCGGCCCAAGCAGAGGACCGGACCATGAAGCGATCGAGATTCACCGAGGAGCAGATCATCGCGATCCTGAGGGAGCAGGAGAGCGGAGTGAAGACGGCGGAGGTGTGCCGTCGGCATGGGATCAGCAGCGCCACCTTTTATGCCTGAAAGGCGAAGTTCGGGGGCATGAAGCCTTCGGAGGCCAAGAGGCTGAAGACGCTGGAGGCCGAGAACGCCAGGCTGAAGCGGCTTTTGGCCGAGGCGATGCTCGACAGCGAGCCATTGTCCGCCATTGGTCCGAGGACAATGGCGAGCGCCTTGAAGGACCTGCTTTCAAAAAAGTGGTGACGCCCGCCGCAAGGCGAGAAGCGGTTGCCCATCTCGAGAAGCGTCACGGGATGAGCGAGCGGCGGGCGTGTTCGGTGCTGGGTGCGGATCGATCATCGGTGCGGTATCGGCGCAGGCGACCCGATGACGCCGAGCTGCGCGAGGAGTTGCGCAAGGCGGCCGAGAAACATCGGCGTTTCGCTTATCGGCGGCTGCATGTGATCCTGCGCCGCGACGGCCATGTGACAAACCGCAAGCGGACGCAGAGGCTTTACCGCGAGGAAGGCCTGGCGGTCCGGCGAAGGCGCGGCCGCAAACGCGCTCTCGGCGCCCGCGCGCCGCTGGTGACCGAAGCCGTGGCCAACGCCCGGTGGTCGCTGGACTTCATGCAGGACCAGTTCGCCGATGGACGCCGCTTCCGGATCCTCAATGTGCTGGACGACGTCACGAAGGAGTGTCTCGCGTCGATCGTCGACACGTCGATCTCGGGCCGAAGGGTGGCGCGCGAACTCACATGTTTGATCGAGCGGCGTGGGAAGCCCGGGGTGATTGTTTCGGACAACGGTGCCGAGTTCACCTCGAACGCGATCCTGGAATGGGCCGAGAAGATGAAGGTGAAATGGCACTACATCGCCCCCGGCAAGCCCATGCAGAATGGGAAC
>NZ_VNHJ01000028.1 GCF_008124525.1 Oceanicella actignis | reverse complement strand
GCCGAACCTCCATCTCAGGTTCGGGGCATTGATTCAGAGATCGGTCGCCGTGGGAATCCTCTTCGTGAGTCAGGAACCGCGCACGTTGGTATCAGTCACGCATCTCAACCAGGTGGAGCTGGCGGCTCGATGGAAGATCAGCCCGCGCACTTTGGAGCGCTGGCGTTGGACCGGTGAGGGCCCCGCCTTCATCAAGATCGGCGGCCGGGTCGTGTACCGGCTCGAGGATGTCGAGGCCTACGAGGCCAACCGGCACTGCTCGAGCACGGCCGACAAGCCCGCCGTGGAGCTGGCGTGAGGGGGCGGCCATGACGATCCGCAACCGCATCATCCTCGACGACCTTCTCACCCTGCCGGTCGGCGAGATCGCCGCGCTGCCGGGCGACCAGCTGGCGCTCCTGAAGCAGGACGCAGACGAGCGGCTACGCGCTGCCAAGAACCTCAGCGACTGGCTCGATGGCGCTATCGCGCTGAAGTACGGCGACGACGCGCACAAAGCTCGCCGCGCGGAAGGCAAGGACACGGGCACTGTCCGGCTGCAGGACGGCCCGGTCACCGTGGTTGCGGAGCTGCCGAAGCGCGTCGACTGGGACCAGGCGATGCTCGCCGGTCTGGTCGAGCGCATCCGGGCGGATGACGCCGATCCCGCCGAGTACGTGGACATCGCGCTCAGCGTGCGCGAGCGCAAGTACACCGCCTGGCCCAAGGACATTCGCCAGGAGTTCGAGCCCGCGCGCACGGTCCGCACCGGCAAGCCCAAGTTCCGGCTGCTGCTCGGTGAGGAGGTGCGCTGATGGCCATCTCGCTCGCATCCCTGCAAACCTCGACGGCTCTGCGCCCGCCGCGCGTGCTGATCCATGGCGTCGCCGGCATCGGCAAGTCCACCTTCGCCGCGTCCGCCGACGCGCCGGTGTTCGTCCTCACCGAGGATGGCCTCGGCAAGCTCCAGGTGCCGCACTTCCCGCTGGCGACGAGCTACGCCGAGGTCGCCGAGGCGCTCGACGCCCTGCTCGACGAGGACCATGCCTATTCGACGGTGGTCGTCGACAGCGTGGACTGGCTGGAGCCGCTGATTTGGGCCGAGGCCTGCCGGCGCAACGGCTGGCAGTCGATCGAAAGCCCCGGCTTCGGCAAGGGTTATGCCGAGGCGCTGACCATCTGGCGCGAGTACATCGACCGGCTGAACGCACTCCGCGACCGCAAGGGCATGGCGGTCATCCAGATCGCCCACACCGACGTCAGGCGCTTCGACAGTCCCGAGCACGAACCCTACGACCGCTACGTGATCAAGCTGCAGGCCCGCGCGTCCGCGCTGCTGCAGGAGCACTCGGACGTGGTGCTCTTTGCGAACTACCGGATCTCGGTGGCGAAGTCCGACGTCGGCTTCAACAAGAAGGTCGCCCGGGCGCTCGGGTCCGGCGTGCGCGTGATGCACACCGAGGAGCGCCCCGCCTTCCTCGCCAAGAACCGCTACGGCCTGCCGGAAACCCTCCCGCTCGAGTGGTCCGAGTTCCTGGCCGCCATGCCCCAATCCGCCTGATTACGACTGAAAGGACAGCACGATGGCACGTTTCGACACCGCCTTTGACGCCACCGGCATCGAGCCCTCCACCGCCTACGAGATCCTGCCCGCCGGCAGGTACCGCGCCCAGATCGTCGAGAGCGAGATGCGCGTCACCAGGAACGGCATGGGCCAGTATCTCTGGCTGATGCTCGACATCCTCGAGGGCCCGCACAAGGGCCGCAAGATCTTCGACCAGCTGAACCTCGTGAACGCCAACCCGACCACGGTCGAGATCGCGCAGCGCACGCTGTCGGCGATCTGCCACGCCACGGGCAAGCTGCAGGTGAACGACAGCGAGGAGCTGCACCTGATCCCGATGACGACCCAGGTCGGCGTGAAGCCCCCGAAGGATGGCTACGGCGAGCGCAACACGATCCGCAAC
Organism: Oceanicella actignis; assembly: GCF_008124525.1. Taxonomy (GTDB): domain Bacteria; phylum Pseudomonadota; class Alphaproteobacteria; order Rhodobacterales; family Rhodobacteraceae; genus Oceanicella; species Oceanicella actignis. The sequence continues at coordinate 496 of NZ_VNHJ01000028.1, read as the reverse complement.
ATGGTGCCGGAGGCCCCGGCGCAGGCGACCCCGCCCAAGCCCGCCGCGACGCAGCCGGTCAGCGCGCCCGCCCGCCCGGCCACCGCGCCCAGGAGCGCCAAGAGCTGACGCCCTCGGCCATCGCGTGTTCTCTTAACCTTCTTGACTGACGAATGACATGACGGTTTCGATGGGCCGTCTGCCCTGGTTTCGGTAGCCCAGATGCGGGCGCTCGGTATTGTAGTGCACCAGCCAGGCGTCGAGATCGGCCTGCAGCGCTTCCACGGTCTCGTAAAATGTCTCGCGCATCTTCACCCGGAAGAACTCGTCCAGCACGGTGCGGCTGAAGCGCTCGACGAAGCCGTTGGTCTTGGGGCTGCGCACCTTGGTGCGGCGGTGCTCGATCCCGTTGAGGTCGAGGTATACCAACGTGCACGGATCAGGACCCATGCGCCCAGTCGCGCATGCCGATCGTCATGATGCGCCACGGCTGGTCCACGAGCTTGTTCCATGCTTG
>NZ_VNHJ01000027.1 GCF_008124525.1 Oceanicella actignis | reverse complement strand
ATGATTGTCCCATGAGATGGTCCTCCTTTCCCTGTATCGCACGGAAAGAAGGTTAAGGGAACAGACGAAGCGCAGGCGCAGGCCACGGCGACGCTCCCATTCGCCGGGCGTCAGCTTTGCCCCGCGCCGCCCCTTGCCGGCGGCGGGCAGCGGGATCGCCAGCCAGAACCCGTCGCGGGACCGGATCAGCGGGCCGGTGTCATGGGCGCCGACGATGACCGGGGCCTTTGACCAGACCAGCGCCGCGGCGTTCAGGCTCTCACCGGCCTTGGGGTAGGTCTGGCTCCGGATCGAGTTCGCCAGTCGCCGCCCGAGCCCGGCGCCGGTGATCTGGCCGCGCCAGGCGGTCTTGAGCCCGGTCCCGGCCTCGCGCATGGCGGCGGTGACGGCCTTCTCACCCGCCTTCACCTCGGCGGCCATGGCGGCGACGAGGTCGGGCGTGATGTCGAGTTTCAGCTTCATCGGTGTCAGGCCGAGTGCAGGTCCACGGTCCAGACGAGCCGTTCGCGGTCACGGAAAGGCTCGCCCTGAATGAGGAAGGCCTCGCCATCGATCTCGATGCGGTCGCCGGGGCGTGGGGCTGGAACTTCGGCCACGCGCAGGTCCACCCGGGTCGTCTCCGACCAGAGCCGCGCCTCGCCGAAGCCCGTCACCTCGTCCGACCGCCGCAGAATGGCACGCACCAGCATGGGCGCGCTGCCGTCGGCGATGTAGACCACGTCGCGGCCGAGATGCGGGTCGGCGAAGAGCGCCTCCATCGCCGCGGCGAACACGCTCATCAGTTGCTAGAGAAGATGCGCACGGCAAGCCGCGGGCGCTTGTTCACCGGCAGGATCGAGGCCTCGGTCTTGACGTCGATGGCGCTGCCGTCGGGCCGGGCGAGCTGGCGGGCGTAGATCGGCAGGCCAACGGTGTTGACCGTCTCGACGAGGTTCGCAGGCGCCCCAAAGGTGACGAAGGTGTCGGTGGTCCCGAGCGGGAAGGCGATGCCCTCGCCGGCGGGGATCAGCGTCTCGGTCGCGCCGGTCGAGAGCGTGACGGTGGCGTTGTACTCCTCGAAGACGATGCCGCCAAAGGGGAAGCGCCGCCTTGTGTCCTCGCGCAGGGGCTGGGCGCCGGTTGAGGAGAAGTACTTCCACGCGTCCTCGACCTTGGCATGCCCGATCAGCTTGTCGAAGAACTCAGGGCTGACGAGCGCCAGCACGCCCGACATGCTCTCGCCCTTGAGCTCGGTCTCGATCTGGCGCAGCACGGCGCGGATCTTCGCCTGCACGTTGGTCGAGGCGGTCCCGAGCACGAAGTCGGTCTCGAGCCGGGTGATGCCGAACTCGGCGAAGTAGTCGTAGAGCGCGGCGCCGGCGCCGTCGCGGACGATGCCGCGCAGGGCGTTGACCTCCATGAACTCGCGGGTCTGGGCGTGCTTGATGCGCATCCGCGTGAGCTTGCGCTCCATCACGGTGGCCAGCGGATCGGCGGCGTCCGCCACGCCGAAGCCCCGCACCCCCTGGATGTCCTGCGGCGTGATCACGTCGTCATGGGGGATCCAGGGCACGGTGAAGGAGCGCATGGCGCGGGTGTCGCGCCCGGCGACGGTGGCCGGGCCGCCGAGCGGCACGGTGGGCAGAAGGTTCAGCACCCCCTCGGCCTGCTCGATGATCACCGAGCGCTGGGTGATGCCTTGAGGCGGAAGAGGCCCATCTGCCCGAGCCTGGAATAGACATTGGGCAGGATGTTGATGGCCTCGGTCATCTCCGCGAGCGTGTAGCCGCCCGCGTCGAACGGGTTGGTGGTGGTTCGCAGAAACACATAGCGGTTGCTTGACGCCCCCACCCAGGCGACCCTAGATTGCGCCGCGGGAGGCGGCGATGAAGCTACGGCAAGTAACGATCAGGAACTTCAAGGCGATCGAGGACACGACGCTCGAGCTCGCCGATTTCAATGTCATCGTCGGCGCGAATGGCTCGGGCAAGAGCTCGGTTTTGCAGGCGCTGCACTGGATGTTTCAGTCGGCCACGCATCGACAAGTGCGCCCTCAAAAACAAGGCGGCGAGACCATCTCTGAGCGAGACGCGCTCTATATGCCGACCCGGCAATACAGAAATGCCGGACACGGACAAGAATACGGCAACAAGGTCGGCTCGCCACAGCTCGAGTTGGAGATGGAAGCGGATTGGGGCGGCGATAAACACCTTAAGGCAAAGACTTGGATAAAGTCGGGGAGAAACGAGGGGATCAAGGTCCACCTGCCGGCGGAAAACGATCTGATACAAAAGATACGGGCCGAAAAGCGGGAGATCAGCGCCTATATCCCCGGCTTGGCGGGAATATCACTTGAAGAGGAAAAGCGCGCACCTGTTATCGTTCGCCGCCAGGCCGCCGCGGGCGACGCAAACACTGTCTTGCGAAATATTCTTCACCTCATGCAGCAAAGGGACGGCGGCTGGACGGACGACCTCGAGCGGCTGCAGTCCTTTGTTTCGCGTGTGATGGGCGACTTGACCTTAAAGGTCGAGTTCGATGAGAAAAGGCATACGCACATAGTTGCGGAGTTCCAGACCGCCGAGATGCGAGAGGCCGACCCGAAGCGGTTCAAGCCGCTGGAATTGGCGGGTATCGGGTTTCTGCAGGTCATTCAGATCTTCGCCTATCTCATCTATTTTCGCCCGGTTCTGCTTCTGGTCGATGAACCTGATGCGCATCTTCATCCCTCGACACAGGAGAAGCTGATCTGTTCCCTTAACCTTCTTTCCGTGCGATACAGGGAAAGGAGGACCATCTCATGGGACAATCAT
>NZ_VNHJ01000026.1 GCF_008124525.1 Oceanicella actignis | reverse complement strand
AATACCGAGCGCCCGCATCTGGGCTACCGAAACCAGGGCAGACGCCCCATCGAAACCGTCATGTCATTCGTCAGTCAAGAAGGTTAAGAGAACAGCTGATCGATATGCCCGAGCCGATATCGTGGGACTGGCGCGAGCCAAAGCGGCAACGCAAGCTCGTCACCGTCGAGGATCAGATCCTTTGGGCGTATGTAATGCTGAGCATCACGCGACAGATGATGAATGATCGGCAAAGGGGAAAACCTGACCGTTTCCCGGGAGGCCGCACCAAGTGGGCCAACATCGAGATGACGAAATACCGGCGGCAGGCTAGAAACATCTCGACCCTTGATCGCGACGACAGACTGGCTCAAGACGGCATCAAGGCTTGCGCTCATTGTGGCGTCAGCGTACCAAAATACCATTGGGATCATCTCATACCGCAGAGCAAACTCCGCGGAGAGCATATCGCTTTCAATCAGGTCCGTTCTTGCCCTGGCTGCAACATGAGCCGCGGCAACAAGGATCTGATGCTTTGGCATAGGCAGAACCAGACCTTTCCAACTCTGGCTATCCTACGCAGATTTCTGAAGCTCACCTATTTCTACGCGAAGCAGGGCGGCTGCCTGGACTATCCGGCTTGTGATGCCGTAGATGGTGGCTTGCCCTTCGATCCTCGGCTCCTCCCTCGGAAATTTCCCAAAGTCGAAAGCCTCGTATGGGACTACGCGCATCCCGAACCTCAAGGAATAGGCTGTCAATCACCATGAACCGCGCCGGGTTTGCCTGAGCGGTTCACGCGGCGCGGTTCAGGAGCAGGTCACTGAACATCCTGCCGAGGGCTCTCGATTATCCCCCTGGCCCTCCCCGGGCAGATCGACGCTTTGCCTTTACCCGAACCAGGTCGCGCAAAATTCGCCTAACGGTTTCGGCTCGATGTGCTCGCTTCAATTCGCTAACGCGCAGTGCTCCGTTCTCGTCGATAAGGCGCCGTCCATGAACGGTCGCGCTGTGTCTCGCGTGGCGCAGTGCATCGATGATCTGGTGTTCAAGATCGGCTGTCGGATCGGCCTTGATCTCGAGCGCAAGAGGGTAGGCGTGCCGCAGCCGATGAAAGTCAACTCCGACCGTTGCCGGCAGTCCGGTCGATTTCCACAAGGCGATCGCGTCGGCGCCCGGCGCGAAACCGTCCGTCTTGCGGTTCCATATCTCGATGCCGCTCAGAAGGGGGATCCAACTGCGGTCGAACCGTCGCCAAGCGTCGCGCCTGGCAGGATGCGCGAACACTGCCACACCGTTGGAGGCGCGCACATCCGCTAGGGTTTGGCTCACCGGCCGGTGCTCGCCAAGAAACCGTTCGAGCCCCCAAGTGAGAATGTGAATGTCGTTATCGGGCGAGGAATACTCGATTCCCGGGATCAACCTGCAGCGCGAGTTGGAAGCAGTGCGGCAAGCGTCACGGTACTCGGAAAACCGCATGGGATCGAAGCCGCTGTCGTGCTCCGTCATCATGACGGCGCGATAACCAAGCGCGCCGAAGATTCGCGCGATTGCGGGAAGTCCCCACCTGCCGTCAAAGGACCAGGTCGAATGCACATGCAGGGCGACAGGTAGGTGGCGGGCGGTCATCCCTGCCTCCTGAAAAAGCTGGCGACTGTCTGCGCGGCATCCTGAAGGAAGAAGCGCGGAAAGGCCGGGTCATAATTGTAGAAGCGCACCCGCGGCGCCGGGGCGAGCACGCCGCGAAGCGAGGCCGCAAAACTCGGCCACCCATCACGGTGGAATTCGCTCTTTGGGCCCTTGAGAACGAAAGCGAGATGCACCAGTTCCCGGCCGAGGTGCCGGACGATACCGGGATCGCGAGGCGAGACGTCCGGCGGCCTGAAGCCGGCTGACAGAGCCTGCTGAACCGCCCAGGCCGGGTATTCGAACCCGGCGCGCCGCGCGAGGGCCATCGATCCCCAGGGGCGACCGTTGAACTCGACGAACCAGGGAACGCCCGCACGGTCGCGCAGCAGCTCAATCATGAACGGGCCGCGCCATCCCGCTTCCGAGACGAACCGCGCCGCTGCGCGCACGAGATCTGGCTCGGGGCTGGCGACCATGCACGCGCTCGAACCCGACCCGTGCGGGTTCATCATCCTCACCCGCCGATGGCCGCTCCACCATCCGGGGCCCTCGGGCCCGCAGAAGCCGAAGATGCCCTCGCCGACCCCCCGGATCATGGGTTGGATCAGCAAGGGAAGGCAAAGCCCGCGGTCGCGCCGAAGCGCCGCTAGGTCGGCCTGGTCCAGAAGATAGCGAACATCCCCCTTGACCACCCTGTCCTGGCGCTCCTGCACCGCGAGCGCCGGCCGCACGATCGCCGGAAGAGCCAAAGCCTCGGGGATATCCTCCCGGGTCTCGGCAATCAGGGTCTCGGCGACCCGAAAGCCGGCACGCCCGGCCAGCTCAACCTGACGGCGCTTGTCCAGCGCCATGGCGGCCTGATCCCTGACCGGGTTCACGATCTTCGGTTCAGTCTCGACGCCCAGGCGCCCGGCTACGGCATCGAGCAGCCAGAGCGACACGTCGTCCAGCGCCATGACCAGGCCCGGCCCGCCTTCGTCGGCGATCACCGCGCACATCTCGTCGAGCGCCCGGCTGGCGCTGTCCTCGGGGGGCGTGATCTCGACGACAGGGCCGACTGGCAGGTGGCGCGCCACCACGCACTGGCTGCCCCTACGCGTGAAAACGCGCACGCGAAGCCCGGCGCCTATCAAGCTGAACACGACCTCGGGCGCAGCGAGAGCCTCGGCAAATCCAATGAGCACGGCCGCGCCGGTCATCACAACAATCGTTTCTTCGCCATCGCAATGCGGCGCCGCAGTCTTCGCGACAGACGCTCCTGCCCCGATATGAGAAGCGCTACGTCATCGAGCGACATGTCATTGCGCACAGAAGTGCGGGGGCAGAGCCATGCGTTGCTGTCGGCGGGTCCGCCGTCGCTGGTATAGACGCGATCGTAACAAGCGGCTCTGAGCCGGGCCAGTACGCCACGGTCGTAAGATCCGAAGGGAATCGCGGCTTCCCGGATTTCGGAACCAATCGCATCCTCGAGCACTTTGCGCGCATCCACGAGTTCCCGGCGGCTTGCGTCAGGGTGGAGTCCGCGCCAGTCCAAATGATCGAAACCGTGGTTTCCAATGCTATGCCCTTCCGCCGTGAGTTGGCGAAGCCCCTCGGCGGAAAGCGAGCCGCTCTGGCCGAGCCGACCCGCCAGAACGAAAAAGGTCGCGGTGCGCCCGTTTTGAGCGAGAAGGGGGGCGCAAATATCGAGGTCGGAGGCGTTGCCGTCGTCGAACGTGATCTGTTCCCTTAACCTTCTTTCCGTGCGATACAGGGAAAGGAGGACCATCTCATGGGACAATCAT
>NZ_VNHJ01000025.1 GCF_008124525.1 Oceanicella actignis | reverse complement strand
CCACAGTGCTTCCACGTGGGTTGGAAACGCGAACGCCGCCCCGGAGGGCGGCGTTCAAGCGTTTGGGAACGCGTGTGTATGTTGGTTGCGGGGGCAGGATTTGAACCTGCGACCTTCAGGTTATGAGCCTGACGAGCTACCGGGCTGCTCCACCCCGCGGTGTCTGTGAAGAGAGAGTTTTTTTGATGCGCTCTGCAGGTCTGGCGGCGACCTACTCTCCCACGTCTTGAGACGCAGTACCATCGGCGCGACGGGTCTTAACTTCCGAGTTCGGGATGGGATCGGGTGTTTACCTCGCGCTTTGACCACCAGACCGGCGGAGCGCATCGAGCCACGAGCGTCTTTCGGGAAGAGGTTGGGGCCGGATTTCGTCCGGCTTCCGGATCGGATCAAGCCGATCGAGCGATTAGTACCGGTCAACTGAACGCGTCGCCGCGCTTGCATCTCCGGCCTATCGACGTGGTGGTCTTCCACGGCTCTCATGCGAGACCTTGTTTTGAGGGGGGCTTCCCGCTTAGATGCCTTCAGCGGTTATCCTGTCCGGACATAGCTACCCTGCACTGCGGCTGGCGCCACAACAGGTCCACCAGTGGTCCGTCCACCCCGGTCCTCTCGTACTAGGGGCAGCTCCTCTCAAGTCTCGAACACCCACGGCAGATAGGGACCGAACTGTCTCACGACGTTCTAAACCCAGCTCACGTACCACTTTAATCGGCGAACAGCCGAACCCTTGGGACCTGCTCCAGCCCCAGGATGTGATGAGCCGACATCGAGGTGCCAAACGATGCCGTCGATATGGACTCTTGGGCATCATCAGCCTGTTATCCCCGGCGTACCTTTTATCCGTTGAGCGATGGCCCTTCCACATGGGACCACCGGATCACTATGGCCGACTTTCGTCTCTGCTCGACTTGTCAGTCTCGCAGTCAGGCGGGCTTCTGCCATTGCACTCGACGAGCGATTTCCGACCGCTCTGAGCCCACCATCGCGCGCCTCCGTTACTTTTTGGGAGGCGACCGCCCCAGTCAAACTACCCGCCACAGAGGGTCCCGGATCCGGATGACGGACCGCGGTTAGACATCAAGCGAATGAAGGGTGGTATCTCACTGGCGGCTCCACGGGAACTGGCGTCCCCGCTTCCAAGCCTCCCACCTATTCTGCACATCACGCGCCTGATGCCAGTCTGAAGCTGTAGTAAAGGTGCACGGGGTCTTTCCGTCTGACCGCGGGAACCCCGCATCTTCACGGGGAGTTCAATTTCGCTGAGTCTGCGTTGGAGACAGCGGGGAAGTCGTTACGCCATTCGTGCAGGTCGGAACTTACCCGACAAGGAATTTCGCTACCTTAGGACCGTTATAGTTACGGCCGCCGTTTACCGGGGCTTCATTTCGGAGCTTGCACCCCTCCATTTAACCTTCCGGCACCGGGCAGGCGTCAGACCCTATACGTCGCCTTGCGGCTTCGCAGAGCCCTGTGTTTTTAGTAAACAGTCGCCACCCCCTGGTCTGTGCCCCTCCCCCCTGGTTGCCCAGGAAGGAGGCCTCCTTCTCGCGAACTTACGGAGGCATTTTGCCGAGTTCCTTCAACGCAGTTCTCTCAAGCGCCTTGGTATTCTCTACCAGTCCACCTGTGTCGGTTTCGGGTACGGTCTGATGGAGGGCTATTTCCAGGAACCTCATGGCTGCCAGACCAATCCGATAAGGCCTGACAACGTCCGAGATCCGTCACATCCTCCTGGCCCAGGAATATTGACCTGGTTCCCATCGACTACGCCTTTCGGCCTCGCCTTAGGGGCCGGCTCACCCTGCTCAGATTAGCTTTAAGCAGGAACCCTTGGACTTTCGGCGGGAGTGTCTCTCACACTCCTTATCGCTACTCATGTCAGCATTCTCACTTCCATGCGCTCCAGGATAGGTCGCCCACACCCTTCGCCGCACATGGAACGCTCCGCTACCGCTCGTCCCGAGGGACGAACCCAAAGCTTCGGCTCGTGGCTTGAGCCCCGTTACATCTTCGCCGCAAGACAGCTTGACTAGACCAGTGAGCTGTTACGCTTTCTTTAAAGGATGGCTGCTTCTAAGCCAACCTCCTGGTTGTTTTGGCCGTCTCACATGCTTTCCCACTTAGCCACGAATTGGGGGCCTTAGCTGTTGGTCAGGGCTGTTTCCCTTTCCACGACGGACCTTAGCACCCGCCGTGTGTCTGCCGCATAGCGCTCCTCGGTATTCGGAGTTTGGTTAGGCTCAGTAAGTCTGTGGGACCCCATCACCCATCCAGTGCTCTACCCCCGAGGGCGTTCATGCGACGCTCTACCTAAATAGATTTCGCGGAGAACCAGCTATCTCCGAGTTTGATTGGCCTTTCACCCCTAGGCACAAGTCATCCCGATCCTTTTCAACGGATGTGGGTTCGGCCCTCCAGTGCGTGTTACCGCACCTTCAGCCTGCTCATGCCTAGATCACTCGGTTTCGGGTCTGATCCGCCGAACTGAACGCCCTGTTCAGACTCGCTTTCGCTGCGCCTACGCCTATCGGCTTAAGCTTGCTCGGCAGACCAAGTCGCTGACCCATTATACAAAAGGTACGCAGTCAGGCGCGAGGCCCTCCTGCTGTTTGTAGGCGTCCGGTTTCAGGATCTGTTTCACTCCCCTCGTCGGGGTGCTTTTCACCTTTCCCTCACGGTACTGGTTCGCTATCGGTCGACAAGGAGTACTTAGGCTTGGAGGGTGGTCCCCCCATTTTCAGACAGGATTTCACGTGTCCCGCCCTACTCTGACGGCGGTTCTCTTTACGGCTACGGGGCTGTCACCCGCTCTGGCCAAGCTTTCCAGCTTGTTCGCCTTCTTTGAACCGCACGGCCTGGTCCGCGTTCGCTCGCCGCTACTGACGGAGTCTCGATTGATGTCCTTTCCTCCGGGTACTTAGATGTTTCAGTTCCCCGGGTTCGCTCTTTGAAGCCTATGGATTCAGCCTCAAAGTACCTGCTTCGCTCGCCCATTGGCCGCCGGAAGCGGTCAATGGCCGAACGTCAGGTGGGTTGCCCCATTCGGAGATCCCGGGATCAAAGGGTGCTCTCGCCTCCCCCGGGCTTATCGCAGAGTGCCACGTCCTTCATCGCCTCTTGTCGCCAAGGCATCCACCAAACGCCCTTTTCGCGCTTGATCCGATCCGGAAGTCGAACGACGCCCTTTTGCGCGGGCCTCTCGCAAGGCCCTGCGTCGCCGCCCCTCCGGTCGATGTCCTCATTCCCGATCCCCCGCAACGGCCGTCGGCCAGGGCAGGGGACCCGGTCAGTGTTTTCTGACTTGGAAAGACCGCCTTCTCGGCCGCGCCCCAGAAGGGCCCGCCCGGAAGGCGTTCTCGTGTTTCTCTCTCTTCACGATGTCAAACCTCGAAGGCGATCCGCCTTCAAAAGGTCCTAACGAATGTCCGACGAGACC
>NZ_VNHJ01000024.1 GCF_008124525.1 Oceanicella actignis | reverse complement strand
TGGCACGCTGTCAGATCTCAGTTCGCCATCATGTTCGAAGACCGCTTTCCAATGGCCTGACAAATGACGTCAGAGCACAAAATATCTGACAGTCTAGCCCGCCGCGCTTCTCGTGGCGGCTGTAGGTCACGTCCGTGACGGCGACCCATTGCGGCTTGGCCCTCGACAGCACCTCCAGCGTCGAGGCGGTCGGCTCGAGCTTCACCTCGCGGCCGGGGAACTCGAAGCCGCAACCAGGGCATTCCAGAGCCGCCGCAGCCACGATGGTCCCGCATTTCGGGCAGATCTTGGTGGGCGGCGGCCCGTCGCCCGGACCGCCCGGCCGTTTGGGGCGCACCAGATCGATGGGGCCATGCCAGCGGACATTCCCCGCGAAATCGAGAACGAGGCAGTTCTCCTTGCCCTCGGCGAGCCGTGTGCCCCGACCGGCCATCTGGACGTAGAGCCCGGCCGACTTGGTGGGCCGCAGCATGGCGATCAGGTCCACGGCCGGCGCGTTGAAGCCCGTCGTCAGCACGCCCATCGAGGCCAGCGCCCTGATCTCGCCGCGCTTGAAGGCGGCGATGATCCGATCGCGCTCGTCCTTCGGCGTCTTGCCGAAGATGGTGGCGCAGCTGATCCCGCGGCGGCGGAACTCCTCGGCGACATGGGTGGCGTGGCGCACGCCCGAGCAGAAGGCGAGCCAGGACCGGCGCGTCTCACCATGGGCGATCACCTCGGCCACGGCCGCGCGCGTGATGGCATCCTGGTCGACCGCGTCCTCGAGATCGCGCGCGATGAACTCGCCGCCGCGCGATCCTACGCCCGTCACGTCGAGCCGGGTCTTGGTCTGCTTGGAGATGAGCGGGGAGAGATAACCCTGATCGATCAGGTCGCGGACCGACACCTCGTAGGCGATGTCGGTGAAGAGCGCGTTCTCGCCCTCGTGCAGCATGCCGCTGTCAAGCCTGTAGGGCGTCGCCGTCAGCCCGATCGCCTTCAGCGAAGGGTTGATTGCCTGCAAATCGTTGAGGAAGCGGCGATACATGGTGTTCGACCGGCCCGGAATCAGATGGGCCTCGTCGATCAGCACCAGGTCGGCATGGCCGATGCGCGTCGCCTTGTCGTGGATCGACTGGATGCCGGCGAAGAGGATCCGCGCCCGCGCATCGCGGCGGCCGAGCCCGGCCGAGTAGATGCCCGCCGGCGCCTCGGGCCAGAGCCCCAGCATCTCGGCATGGTTCTGCGCGATCAGCTCGCGGACATGGGTGACGACGAGCACGCGCTGATCCGGCCAGGCCTTGAGCACGCCCTCGATGAAGGCGGCCATGACGAGGCTCTTGCCGCCGGCGGTGGGGATCACGACGAGCGGGTTGCCGCTCTCCTTCTCGAAATAGCTGTAGATCGAGGCGATCGCCGCCTGCTGGTAGGGGCGCAAGGTCAGCATGCGGCGGCCCCCACCGAATGCAGCGAAGCCCATATTTTGTGGTGCGCCTCTCCTGTGGCATTATATGCAGCAGTCTAGAAACCCACGAGTGTGCGCAAATGATACACTTTGAGATTAACGGAAAGAGGGTTAGGCCCGGCGACGTCGGGGACGCTATCAAGCAAGCAGTCCTCCAGAGCCTGGAAGCGCAGGTCAGGGAAAAGATCGGATCGATCCGCGACCCGGAAACCGGCGCATTCCCGACCGTGGTTATGCGTGGCGATAACCTTGATAGCCTTCAGATGCATGTGGAAGGATCGCCAGAGCTGATCGCGCTTGTCCGCAAACGTATGGGCATTGAAGACGAGGAATTGATGAAGGAAGAGGAAATACAGGAAGAAACGCCGCGCGTTTTTCTGTCCTACACATCTGATGATGCAGAGCTTGCCAAACGAATCGCCGCGAAGTTGCAATCGAACGGCATCGATACATGGTGGGACAGATGGTGCATTTCAGCCGGTGATAGCCTGCGCCAGAAAATCGACGAGGGCCTTGGCGGCTGTACGCATTTTCTAGTCTTGCTGACCCCTCAATCGGTCGGCAAGCCTTGGGTCAATCAGGAGATGGATGCGGGACTCGTGCGGAAGCTGAGCAACAAGTGCCGCTTTCTGCCGGTGCGCCACAAGCTGCCGCCAAAGGATTTGCCACTCCTTCTTTCAGGCATGCATGCGCCAGAAATCAATACCGATGAAGATATCGCTCAACTGATCAACGACATACATGGGATCAGCCGCAAGCCGACGCTCGGGCCGCGTCCGCATGCGCAGGCGGCGGAGGCGGGAACGCAAACGGGCTACTCGGCGGCGGCAAACACCATCGCACGCTACTTCGTGGAGAACACGAAGTACGGTCGCCTCGGCGATCCGAGCATCGACGTGGAGCCGCTAGCGGAAAAAACCGGGCTAACCATTGACGATACGAAGGACGCGCTTTTCGAACTATCCGCCTTCTTCAAGGACGCTCAGATACATGCTCTGGTCAAAGCTTCGCTATTCACAGAGTTTGATCGTTTCTGGAAGCCTTGGGATCCTCGAGACGATGCACTCAAACTGGCCGCCGACATAATGAACGACCCGGATTTACCGGCGGAAAGCAAAGCGATTGCTGAACTCTACGAATGGGAGCCGCGCCGCCTCAATCCCGCCGCCAATTACCTGCTCGAGCGTGGGCTCCTCGTTGACTTCAAGGTATTCGGCCATCCGGAATTCGAGCTGCATCGAATCGTCGGCAGGACGGATCAACTGCGCCGTTTCTTAAAGGGCCGACAATAGTTGGTCCGAATGTCGAACTCAGCCGGCTCGTTGCCGCGAGTGTCAGCCCGATGTGTTCACTTAAGCGTCTTTCCGTGCGATACAGGGAAAGGAGGACCGTTCCATGGGACAATCATCGACAGCGAAGAAGCGTGGGTCGCGGGATGCGGCGACGAAGGTGGCGGAGCAGCGGCTGAGCGTGCTGGAGCTTGGCAATGGTGAGCCGGAACAGCAATCGATCCAGTGAATCGATTGCCCGGCGAACGAGGCGTGCCGGCGGCGGGGCATGGACCGCACCAGCTTCTACGAATGGCGGCGGCGGTTCCAGACGCACGGCTTCGAGGGGCTCAAGGACCTGGCGCCGATCCACAAGAGCCACCCGCAGACCACCCCGCCGGAGGTGGTGGAGAAGATCAAGGCACTGGCGCTCGATCACCCCGCCTATGGCTGCAACCGCTTCGAGGCGATGCTGGCGCTGGAGGGTATCCGCGTCTCGTCCATCACCATCCAGAAGATCCTCAACGAGAACGGCCTGGGCACGCGCTATGACCGCTGGCTGGCGCTGGAGGCCAAGCACGCCGAGCGGGCCATCGAGCTCAGCGCCGAACAGGTGGCGTTCCTCGAGAAGCAGAACCCCTGCTTCCGCGAAAGGCACGTTGAATCAGGCGCTCCGGGGGAGCTCCTGTCGGCCGACACCTTCTTCGTCGGCACGCTGAAAGGCGTGGGCAAGGTCTACCTGCACGCGGTGGTCGACACCTATGGCAGCTACGCCTTCGGATTCCTGCACGTCTCCAAGCAGCCTGAGGCGGCGGTGGCGGTGCTGCACAACGACGTGCTGCCCTTCTACCGCAGGCTCGACCTGCCGGTGAAGGCGATCCTCACCGACAACGGCCGGGAGTTCTGCGGCACCGAGAACCACCCCTACGAGCTCTACTACCAACGTGCGCGGTTCCTGACTCACGAAGAGGATTCCCACGGCGACCGATCTCTGAATCAATGCCCCGAACCTGAGATGGAGGTTCGGCATGG
>NZ_VNHJ01000023.1 GCF_008124525.1 Oceanicella actignis | reverse complement strand
ATGCCGGTCCGAAGCTGCGCGACGCCATGAAGGGCCACGGCGACTGGGACATCGAGATCATCAAACGGTCCGACACAGCATCGGGTTTCGAGGTGCTGCCGCGCCGATGGGTCATCGAGAGAACATTCGCCTGGCTGGGCCGCTCGCGCCGCCTCGCCAGGGATTGGGAGGCGACGACCGCAAGCTCCGAGGCATGGCTGCTGATCGCCCATATCCGCATTCTTGTCAGACGCTTGGCTCGATACCACGCACCACCGGTCGAATTATGAGTCGGGCTCTCAGGCCGCCTCGCCCAGATAGGCGTCGATCACCGCCTTGTCGTTGCGGATTTCCTCGGGCGCGCCCTCGGCGATCTTGGCGCCGAAGTTCAGCACCACGATGCGGGTGCATATCTCCATGATCAGGCCCATGTGATGCTCGATCACCAGCACCGCGACGCCCGAATCCCGGATCTCGCGGATCAGCCGGCCCAGCTCCTTGCGCTCATGCGCGACCAGTCCGGCGGCGGGTTCGTCGAGCAGCACGACCTTGGGCCGCGCGGCCAGCGCCGTGGCGATCATCAGGAAGCGCTGCTGCGCCGACGAGATGGCGCCCGTCTTCGTCTCGGCGACCGGGCGCAGGCCGGTCATGTCGAGAAGCTCCTCGACATGGGCCGCGACCGCCTCGTCCTCGGCCGAGCGGCGGCCGAAGGCGAAGACCGACGACAGCGGGTGCGAGCGCCGCGTGACCTGCCCGCCCAGCGCAATCTGCTCGCGCACCGTGAACTCGGGAAACAGCCGCGCGGTCTGGAACGTGCGCGCCAGGCCCAGCGCGACGCGCTCGTATTCGGGCAGGGTCTGGACATGGGCGCCGTCCAGCACGATCTCGCCCGCGCTGGCGGCGTGGACGCCGGCCAGCGTGTTGACCGTGGTCGACTTGCCCGAGCCGTTCGGCCCGATCAGCCCGAGAATGTCGTGCGGATGGACCTGAAAGGACAGATCGCGGATCGCCTTCACGCCCCCGAACGACTTGCTCAGCCCCTTGACCTCCAGCACCGGAGCGGTCATCGCATCCTCCCTCGCGCGCCCCTGCGATGAATGAAGCCTGGCCAAGGGCGGGCCGCGCGAAAAATTGAAATATTCTTACGGCTCATCGAATTTTTCGATAACATCCGGTGCAGGGATCGCTGCGCCGGAGGCTGGCGGCATGGGCCGCACGATCAGAAATCTGAAATCATTTCAGGTGTTTGAGGCGGCGTATGCGGCGCGGAACGTGACCCGCGCGGCGCGCGCTCTGAACATCACGCAAAGCGCGGTGAGCTACCACATAAAGAAATTGGAAGACGAGATCGGCGCGCCCCTGTTCCGCCGCACCCCGAGCGGGCTCGAGCCGACCGAGGCCGGCGACGAGCTTGCGCGGCATGTCGCGCGCGGGCTCGAGATCATCCGCACCGGCATCGAGCGGCTGACCGAGCGCCCGCGCACCGTGCGCGTGGCGCTGCTGCCGATGTTCGCAAGCCGCTGGTTCTCGTCGCGGATCGGGGCGCTGCTCGAGGCCAGGCCCGATCTCAACCTGTCGATCCAGAACCACAACAACAGCTTCGCGCGCATGGTTGCGCCCGAAAGCTTCGCCGACATCGGCTTCCAGTGGGGGCGCGGCGCCTGGAAGGGCTTTCACGTCCGCCGCCTGTGGCCCGAGCGGTTGGCGGTGGTGTGCAGTCCCGACTACCTTGCCCGTCACCCGATCTCGCGCCCCGAGGATCTGGCGGCGTGCACGCTGCTTCATGTCGACGACACCCGGATGTGGGACGAGTGGTTCGCCGGTCGGGGGTTGCGGCTGTCGCCCGACCAGCCCCAGATGATGCTCGAGGATCGCCACTTCCAGCTCAGCTCAACCATCAACGGGCTTGGCGTGTCGCTGTTTGCCGCCTGGCTGGTCGCGCCCGAGATCCGCAGCGGCGCGCTGGTCAATCCCTTCGGGCGCAGCTTCGAGACGAGCTTCGCCTATCACGTCATCATGCCCCGATCGGTGGCGCCGTCCGAGGCGACCCGGGCCTTTCGCGACTGGCTCGACGCGCAGTGCCGCGAGGCGCCCGCCGAGGCGTGAGCCGGGCGGCGCGCCCGCGCGGGCCCGAGCCGCGCGCGGCGGACCCGGCCGCGGGCGCGCGGCGTCGGCCGACGCCGGCGGCGCCCGGGGGCTGCCGGGCGGCGACTGGACGGCGACTGGGCGGCGACTGGCGTTGAGCGGCGTTGACTGGGCGTTGACTGGGCGTTGACCGGGCGTTGACTGGGCGGCGCGGGTGCGGGCGCGTCGCGCGATCGCCTTCGCCGCCTTGCGGCGGCGCGCGCTCTCGGGCCATGGCCGGCCCGATGCCGTCGGCGCGCAAGGCCCTGCGGCGCGGGGCGAATGCGCCGGCCTCGGGCGCCGCAAGTCACGAGGGGGCGTCGCGCGTCGGGCCGCGGTTGCGGATCGTTTGGCGGGGCAGGGGCGGGGCCGCGCGTCGGCCCGGGCCGCGCGGGGCGTCGGGCATTGCTGCCGGGGCGCTTCGTCCGGCGCGGCGCGAAGGCGAAGGGGTCATGGCGGGCGCCGCGCGCCATTACCGTTCTTTCCGGCGGTCTTACAGGACCGCTTCGTGCGATTTGAACGAGATCGCGCGCGTCTCGGGCGTGGCGTCCGAGATCTTGCGGATGTCGCCCCAGGTGTGCTTGTAGTCCGGCAGGACCAGCTCGTTCACGCCGGGGTTGACGACGTTGCCCTGGCTGCCCGCGGGCGAGCCGAACACCATCGCCACCGTGTTGCGCTTGAGCGTGGGCATCGGATAGGCCATGCCCTGCGTCACGCCGTTCTCGTTGACGATCTCGATCAGGTCGCCGGGGTTGATGCCCAGCTCGACCATGTCGTCGGGATGCATCTCGACGAACGGGTGCGGGTAGCGATCCTGGATGAACTCGTTGTCCTGATCCAGGAACTGGTTCTGCCAGAAGATGTTGGCGCGCACGTTGTTGATCCAGAAGCGATGGCTCGCCTTTTCGCGCGCCTTGCCGGGGGCCTGCCAGCCGCGCCAGGCGCCCGCGCAGAACAGCGCCTTGCCGTCCTCGCGCCCATGGCGGGTGAAGCGGCCATCGGCGTAGAGGCGCTTGGCGCCCACCAGCTGGCCGTTCTCATAGCCCACGACGGGCTCCTGCACGCCGTTGGCGCCCATGGCGCGCAGGCGCTCGTAGGTCACCTCGGGGTTGGCCGAGTGGTAGCCGTCCATGAAGGCGTCTTCCTCGGTCTTCCAGTCGAAGCCCTTGAACTGGTCGGCATAGGCGTCGTGCCCCATCTCGCGCAGCACGCGCTCCATGTGCTGGGCGATGCCGGCGGCGATCAGGCAGTCGGGGCGCGAGTTGCCATACGGGTCCATGTATTTCTCGGACAGGCGCAGCCGCCGCTCGCCGTTCATCGAAGTGAGGTTCATCTCGTTCGATTCGCAGGCGGGCAGGATGACATGGGCGTTCTGGCCGATCTGGCTGTGGATGATGTCCACGTCCACCACGAACAGGCCGCCCGCGTTGATGGCGGCGACGATGGCGTCGACCAGCTGCTCGCGCGTGCCGCCGGCGGCGGCGTCGATCGCGTCCTTGACCATGTCCGAGCGGCGCTTGTGAACGCGCTTGAACTCGCTGGCGTTGAGCGTGGTCTTGTAGTGGTCGCAGGCCCAGATGTGATGCACGCCGCCCAGTCCGCGGATGAGGAACTGGTCGACATACTCGGCCGGCCGGCCCACATGCGCGTCGGACGGGCGGAAATACCCCTCCTGATGGCCGCCCAGACGGCAGACGCCGCCGCCTTCTCGCCCGATGTTGCCGGTGGCCAGGGCGATGTTCACCAGCGCGCCGACGGTGCGGTAGTTGTCGTTGCCCCAGATCACGCCCTTTTCATAGGCGGTGACGCACTTGCGGCGGCTGCCGTCCTCGTGCGGCCTGGCGATCCACTCGGCGGCCTTGACGATGTCGGCCGCCGGCACGCCGCAGATCTTCGACGCCTCCTCGACCGACATGCGCACCTGCTCGAGCGCATGCTCGAAGCTGCCGAGGCTGGCGGGATAGGCCTCGTTCTGGCGCACGGCCACGCCGTCTCGGAAGGTGGACTTCTCGATGAACTCGCGGTCCACCCAGCCCTGATCGGCGATGTAGGCGAACAGCGCGTTCAGCAGCGCAAGGTCCGTGCCCTCGTTGATCGGCAGGTGCAGGACGTTCTCCTTGCCCGCGTATTGCTCGGCCGAGGCCACGGTGATCGAGCGGCGCGGATCGACGACGATCATCTTCGCGCCGTTCTGCAGACCCTTGACCATGTGGTTGAGGAACAGGTTGGTCTGCGTCTCCATCGGGTTGGCGCCGACGATGAAGATCGTGTCGGTCAGCTGGTAGTCCTCATAGGCGTAGTTCAGCTCGTCCACGCCCATGTCGCGCGACGAATGCACCTCGGAATTGTAGGCCGGGCGGTTTGACCTGCTCCCCTGAAAAGTCCTCGGTTTGAGGTTAGCCTGTTCTCCGACTGAGGAGACAGACGATGAAGAGAAGCCGGTTCAGCGAAGAGCAGATCATTGGCATCCTGAAGGAGCACCAGGCCGGGCTCGGCGCGAAGGAGCTGTGCCGCAAGCACGGCATCAGCGACGCGACGTTCTACAAGTGGCGCTCCAGGTATGGCGGCATGGAGGTGTCTGACGCCAGGCGGCTGAAGTTGCTGGAAGCGGAGAATGCCAAGCTGAAGAAGATGCTGGCGGAGCAGATGCTCGATGTGGCGACGCTCAAGGAGATGCTTGGAAAAAACTTCTGAGGCCCGGTTCGAG
>NZ_VNHJ01000022.1 GCF_008124525.1 Oceanicella actignis | reverse complement strand
GCCGGGCAGGCCATGGCGCGGATGCATGACGCCATCGCCGCGGGGCAGGTTCCGGGGCTGAACGACATCTCGGACCTGTTCGCCGACACGATCCATCTGAACGACCTTGGCAACTATTTCATGGCCATGGTGCATTACGCGGCGATCTACGGGCGCGATCCGGGCGATCTGCCCGAGGCGCTGCATGGCGGCTGGGGCCAGGCCTTCGGCGCGCCCTCGGCGGCGCTGGCGGACGTGATGCAGGACATCGCGTGGCAGACCGTGTCCGAGACCCTTGCGCTCGATCCCGCCGATCCGGCGCCCAGCGAGCCCGAACCGGTCGATCCCGCGCCGAGCGACCCCGCGCCGAGCGACCCGGCGCCCAGCGATCCGACGCCCAGCGATCCGGCGCCGGCAGATCCCGTCCCGAACGATCCCGCGCCCGGCGATCCGGCCGAGGCCCGCTCGGGCCTGATCCGCATCGGCGCCGCGGGCGACGACCGGCTTGTGGGCGACGACGGCGCCGACATCCTGCGCGGCCGCGCCGGAAACGACGCGCTCGCCGGCCTTGGCGGCGATGATCGCCTTGCCGGCGGACGCGGCGCCGACTCGCTTGACGGCGGGGCGGGGCACGACGCGCTGCGCGGTCGCGCGGGCGGCGACGTTCTGTTCGCCGGCGACGGCGACGACGTTCTGCGCGGCGGGCGCGGGCGGGACTCGCTCTCGGGCCAGGCGGGCGACGACGTGATCGCCGGCGGACGCGGCGACGACATCCTTGCCGGCGGCGCCGGGGCGGATGTGTTCGTCTTCGCCGCCGATTGGGGGCGCGACCGCGTTGCGGATTTCGTCCAGGGCCAGGACCGTCTCGATTTCTCGAACGCCGGCGTCGGGGCGGCGTCCGAGCTGACGATCCTCGACCATGCCGAAGGCGCGCTGATCGCCTGGGGCGAAGACAGCGTGCTTCTGGCCGGCATGCGCGCCGACGCCCTGAGCGCGAGCGACTTCATCTTCTGACCCGCGCCCGCGGGCGCAAGCGGCGCGCAAGGCGCTCAACGGCCGCGCGCCCAGTCTCCGGCGCCCGGCTGCGCCAGCGCCGACAGGCGCACCGCCGCGCTGACCGCCGCGTAGACGCAAAAGGCCGTCGGCGCCTGCGCGAAAAGCCGCAACGCGCCGCCGAGGCCAAGAGGGCTCTTGCCCTCGTTGCGCGCGGCGTCCGGCAGTCCGGCATGGATCTGCGCGACGCCCGCATCCTGCCGCCGGCGCACGCGCACCAGCGCGCCGAAGCCCTCGACCATCGGCCAAAGATAGGGCGCGTCCACCTCGACGCGCTCGTGCCGCGCGAACAGCACGCGCACGAAGGTGTCGTCCGAGATCACCGGCGGGAAGGCCAGCCAACGCCGCCGCCCGGCGGGATTGACCGCGAAAAGCCCCGCCCCCACCGCTCCCGAACGCACGAAGGGCAGGCGCGTCCAGAGCTGCGCGTAGCGGCGCGTGACCCAGCTGCGCGCCGGCGCGACCTGGATGCGCCCCGTGGCGTAGCGGGGCTCGGGCGTGGCCAGGGCCGCGCACAGCTTGGCCATGAGGTCGGGCGCGCAGGTCACGTCCGCGTCCAGATAGATCCGCGCGCCGTCCGCCCCGAGCGCCGCCGCCGCGGCCTCGGCCTGGTTCAGGGCGTTCGGCTTGCCGCCCTCGGGCAGCTCCAGCACCAGCAGGCGCCAGCCCTTCGCCTGAAACGACTGCATCCGATCGCGGGCGCGCTGCGCGGTCGCGTCATTGCAGCCATTGGCGGCCACGACGACGACGCAGGGCGGCGCGCCCCGCTGCGCCAGGAGCGAGTCAAGGCAGGGGCCGATCCAGGCCTCTTCGTTGCAGGCCGGAATGATGACGGCGGGAACTCTCGCTTCAGTGCCTGAAGGCATGCGGACCTCCCTCGGCGGCGCGGTTGCGCAGGGCGTCCAGCGTCAGCCGCGGCAGCAGCATCGCGCAGTCCAGATAGCGCCGCCCGAGCCTGCGCGGCTGCAGCGCAAGGCGCCAAAGCCACTCGAGCGCCAGCGCCCGCATCGCCCTTGGCGCGCGCAGCTGCGCGCCGGCGATGAAATCCAGCCCCGCCCCGATCGACACGAACCCGCAGGCCGGCGCCCCCAGCCGCGCGCGGGCGGCGAAGATCTCCTGCTTCGGAGCGCCAAGGGCGACGAAGCAGATGCGCGCCCCCGAGGCCGCGATTCGCGCGATGGCCGCGTCGGCCTCGGGCCCTTCGGGATCGAAGCCGAAGGCCGGCGCTTCGAGATGCGCCACCCGCAGGCCGGGATTGGCGCGTTCAAGCCGGCGCGCCGCCGCGCTCAGCGTCGATTCGGTCGCGCCGAACATCGCCACCCGGGCGCCGCGCGCGGCCGCCAGCGCGCAGATGGGCTCGATGAGCTCGGAGCCGGGCATCAGCTCGACCCCCCGCCCGGCCAGGCGAGAGAGCCACACCACCGGATTGCCGTCGGCGACGACGATGTCCTGCGCGGCGTAGGCGGCGCGAAATGCGCGCGAGCAGCGCAGCTTGGCCAGGTGATCGAGATTGAGCGTCGCCAGCGCAAAGCCCTGGCCGTCGTTCAGGCGGCCGTCGATCTCGGCGAAAAGCTGCCGGGAAGTGGCCACGTTGACGCCGATGCGCCTTTGCGCGGACCCGACGTCGAATGAAATCACATGCGTCATTTGTCCCCTCGGAAATGGAGGTGAAGACCTGGCTGCGAACGAACCGGGGACGCGAAAATGTGTGCGGGCGCGACCTCGCACGCGCCGTCGAAAGAGCGCGGTCGAGCCGGGATCGGCGTGTCTGGGGCGCGATCGGACTTACGCCCAAGGCCGGAGGCGCCTTTCTCCGCGCGGAGAAAGCCGACGACGCCGACCTGCCGGGATGCCATGCACAGGAGCCGCGAACAAAAAAGCGGCTACGCCAATGAAAATGACTGAAGAGAACTATACATCATCGCGGGCGATTGAAAAGGCGGCAGTTCCGGGGAACCGCCGCCTTTCCGTTTTTCATCAATATCCTGAACGGAGATGGTCGATCAGACCAGAACGTTGATCCAGGCCAGGTCCGCCTCGCGCAGGCCGACGAGCTCGATGCTGTCGGTCAGCGTCGGGGTCAGAACCAGATCGCCGTCCCCCTGAAGGACGAAGGACGACAGGGCCTCGGCCCGATCCGCGAAGCCGTAGGCGGTCAGATCCAGGATGTCCTCGTGCGAGAAGTCCGTGATCTTGTCCTTTCCGTCGCCGGCCTCGAAGACGAACACGTCCGCCCCCTCGCCGCCGGTAAGGATGTCGCGGCCGTTGTTGCCGAACAGGATGTCGTCGCCGCGGCGTCCGTCGATCCGGTCGCGCCCGCCGGCGCCGTCGATGACGTCGCCGCCGTAAGACCCCACGAAGGTGTCGCCGTAGGCGGTGCCGCGGATCTCGCCCACATCGACCAGCAGGCTCGAGAACATCTGCGACGCCTCGAGCGCCGTGTCGGCCAGCTGGAAGCCGCCCTTCATGGACAGGTTCGCGTGCGAGCTCCAGTAGCTGGCCTTGACGTCCACGCCGTTGACCTCGCGCGTGTAGCCGATCTGCCAGACCGTGTAGGTGGTGTGGGTGTTGTCCATCGACAGGCCCAGCTCCTGCCCGAGCTTCGAGCCGCCGCCGACCATCTGCACCTTCACGCCGCCCGTGGTCCCCGAGATGTTCACCTTCGCGGCGCCCTCGACGATCTGCCCGGGGACGCTCAGATCGACCACGGCCTCGGGAACGGTCGGCGCGCCCGATCCGCCGTCGGAGCCGCCGCTCGAGCCGGAGCCGCCCGCGGGCGCCGACCCGTCTCCCGAGCCGTCGCCCGAGCCGGCATCCGGCTGCGCGCCGCCGCCATCGGGCAGGTTGCCGGCCAGCAGGTCCTCGATCGAGATGCGCACGCCGTCAGAGAACTGCACGAACTCGACCTCGCTCAGGAAGTCCGAGCCGTCGGCGCCGGTGACGCGCACCCCGCCCCCCTCGGTCACGGCCGCGTAGTCGCGCGCCTGGCCCGAGAACACGGCCACGTCTTCGCCCTCGCCGCCGCTGATCCAGTCGGCGCCCTTGCCGCCGATCAGCACGTCGTCGCCTGCGCCGCCGACCAGAACGTCGTCGCCGTCGGCGCCGTCGAACACGTCGTCGCCGTCACGGCCGCGGAAGGCGTCCGCGCCCGCCGTGCCCACGATGCGCCCCGCATTGACCACGACGCCGCCGAAGGCCAGCGCCGCGTCCAGCGCGGTGTCAGCCAGCGGCGCGCCGCCCGGCGCGGCGACGTTTTCCTCGAGGCTGAAGTAGCCGGCGTCCACCGTCACGCCGTCGAAGGTGGCCTGGGCCCCATTCGCATGCAGGACATAGGCGCGGGCGCTGGCATCGGAAGCCAGGTTCAGCTCGCGTCCCAGCGTGGACCAGACGTTGACGGCGTTGACCTGGATGCCGTCCACGCCGTTCACCCGCACCGCGGCCGCGTCGGAGACGAAGGCGCCGGGAATGCTGATGTCGAGAATCGCCGCCTCGGCGCTCGGATCGGCCGGGTCCACGGCCGGCGGATCGGCCGGTTCCGGATCGGTCGGCGCAGGATCGGTCGGCGTCGGATCGCTGGGCGTCGGATCGCTGGGCGCCGGGTCGGCCGGCGCCGGGTCGCTCGGCGCGGGGTCGGTCGGCGTCGGATCGATCGGCGCGGGATCGGCGGGATCGAGGGCAAGGGTCTCGGACACGGTCTGCCACGCGATGTCCTGCATCACGTCCGCCAGCGCCGCCGAGGGCGCGCCGAAGGCCTGGCCCCAGTCGCCATGCAGCGCCTCGGGCAGATCGCCCGGATCGCGCCCGTAGATCGCCGCGTAATGCACCATGGCCATGAAATAGTTGCCAAGGTCGTTCAGGTGGATCGTGTCGGCGAACAGGTCCGAGATGTCGTTCAGCCCCGGAACCTGCCCCGCGGCGATGGCGTCATGCATCCGCGCCATGGCCTGCCCGGCCGGGATCAGCTGCATCTCGGGCTGGCCGGGGGCGCGGTTGGCGTTCACGTGATCCACGATCCCCTGCCACTTGG
>NZ_VNHJ01000021.1 GCF_008124525.1 Oceanicella actignis | reverse complement strand
AACCGCGCCCTCGCCGGGCATGATCCCGGCGAGCGGTCTCTGTCCAGGCCATCGTGCACTCCATCTCGTCTCGCAAACGGACGGAATCACAACCTGCTGAGATCGCTCAACTCTTTTCGGGTTCGGCTCTGAGGACGCCCGACATGGCCCCCCGAACAGTATGCGGCTTCCATCCGGTGGCGGCGATGATCTCGTCGATGGTCGCGCCGCCTTCGGCGCGGAGCATTTCCATCAGCGTCTCCTTCTTTGTGCCTTTCCGGGGCTGGACCGGGGCGGGCGGCGCGTTCACCGGAGTCTCATCCTGTGTGTCCGTGATCCCGAGCGCGCTGTAGGCGAGCGGGGTGGCGCGCAGCGTGATCGGGCCGCGCTCCTCGTCATGCCGCCAGATGGCCTCGAGATCGGTCGCCGGGACCTCATCGATCAGCCCGCGCTTCAGCAGGCTCTTGCAGACATTGCCGACGGCGCCGCCCTTGAGGCTGGCGGTGATGGGGAAGATGGACCCGTCCTCGCGGGCGCAGGCGGTGGAGAGGATGACGGCCTGGGCGTCGGAAAGCTGGATCTGGGTCATGGGGTCGTCTCCTTGATCGGGGCCGCGACCGTCGCGGCCCTCCCACGACCCCGAGCCGCGCCTCGGCGCGGCGGGAGTTCCGGCAACGCCGGGGATCATTCGTTGGGCGCGTCCTCACCGAAGGCGAAGGCCGTGATCTCGGCGAGCCGCTCGGTGATGTGGCCGAGGCTGCCGACATGGCTCCAGTTCACCTCGTCCGGGCCGACGTTGAAGTGATCGTCGCTGAGCGCCTGCAGGCGGGCGAGAATCTCGTCGATCTCGGCCTTGCGGGCGACGAAGGCGGTGAGCGCCGCCTCCTGGTTCTTTCGCGCCTTCTCGGCGCGGGCCTCAAAGCGCGGGGTGGTGATCGGGTTCAGGCGGGTGGTCATCGTCGTAGCTCCGGGCGAGTTGCATAGTCCTTGTGATCGGACGTTCGCTCGACGCGCCCGGCTTATCAACCGGATAAGCACCTGATTTTGAATGATAATCGGAGACCGTCATGCAGGGCATGAGCGAGCGCCAGTATGCCGCCCGCGTCGGCCTGTCACGCGGCGCGATCCAGAAGGCGAAGGCCGCCGGCCGGCTGGTGCTGCACGAGGACGGCAGCATCGACGCGGAGGCCAGCGATGCCCTGCGGGCGCAGGCGACCGATCCTTCGAAGACCAGTAAGACGCCGGCGAAGGAACGAAAGTTGAAGCCTGTGCCCGAGGCGGCCGTCTCGGCTGTTGGCGGCACGCTGCGCGAACAGGGGCTGGCCGCGCCCACGACCGGCGGCGGCACCACCTTCCTGCAAGCGAAGACGGCAAATGAGGTGCTGAAGGCGCAGGAGCGGCGCATCCGGCTGCAAAAGCTCAAGGGCGAGCTCGTCGACCGCGCCCGAGCGGAAACGCTTGTGTTCCGGCTCGCGCGCGAGGAGCGCGATGCCTGGGTCAACTGGCCGGCGCGGGTGGCTGCGCTGATGGCGGCGGAACTGGGAGCGGATACGGCGGCCATGCAGAAGGTTTTGGAGGCCCATGTCAGCGCCCATCTCGAGGAACTCGCCCAGCCCCGGATCGTCCTCTGACGAGGTCGCGCAGTTCGATGGGGCCGAGGCGCTGCTCCGGGCCTGGGGCCGCGGGCTCACGCCCGATCCCTGGCTGACCGTCTCGAAATGGGCGGACAGGCATCGCTGGCTGAGCTCGCGCGCGAGCGCCGAGCCCGGCCGGTATCGCACCGAGCGCACGCCCTACATGCGCGCGATCATGGACGCGCTTTCGCCCGGCCATCCGGCGCAGCGGGTGGTGTTCCAAAAAGCCGCACAGGTCGGCGCGACGGAGGCCGGCAACAACTGGATCGGCTTCGTGTTCCACCAGGCGCCGGGGCCGATGCTGGCGGTCCAGCCGACGGTGGAGCTCGCCAAGCGCAACTCGCGCCAACGGATCGACCCGCTGATCGAGGAGAGCCCGGCGCTGAGGGAACGCGTGCGGCCGGCGCGGGCGCGCGACAGCGGCAACACGCAGCTGTCGAAGGATTTCCCCGGCGGCGTGCTGGTGCTGACCGGCGCGAACTCGGCGGTGGGGCTGCGGTCGATTCCGGCGCGCTACGTTTTCCTCGACGAGATGGACGCCTATCCGGCCTCGGCAGACGAGGAAGGCGACCCGGTCGCGCTCGCCGAGGCGCGCTCGCTCACCTTCGCGCATAGGCGCAAGGTCTTCCTGGTCTCGACGCCGACGATCCGGGGGCTCAGCCGGATCGAGCGCGAATACGAGGCGTCCGACCAGCGCCGCTTCTTCGTGCCGTGCCCGCATTGCGGCGCGATGCAGTGGCTGCGGTTCGAGCGGCTGCGCTGGGAGAAGGGCAAGCCGGAGACGGCAGCGTACCACTGCGATGCCTGCGAGGAGCGGATCGAGGAGCACCATAAGCCGGCGATGCTGGCGGCGGGCGAATGGCGGGCAACCGCCGACCCCCGCGATGCGCGGACGGTGGGGTTTCATCTCTCGGCGCTCTATTCGCCGCCGGGGTGGAAAAGCTGGGCCGACATCGCGCGGGACAAGGAGACGGCGGCGGACTCGGACGAGGCCGAGCGGGTGTTCCGCAACACGGTGCTCGGCGAGACGTGGATCGAGACCGGCGACGGCGAGCCATTGTCCGCCATTGGTCCGAGGACAATGGCGAGCGACTGGCAGCGGATCGCCGAGCGGCGCGAGGACTGGCCGGCAGGGACCGTGCCCGACAAGGGTCTGTTCCTGACCGCCGGCGCCGACGTGCAGAAGGACCGGATCGAGGTCGATGTCTGGGCCTGGGGCCGTGGCCTCGAAAGCTGGCTCGTCGATCACGTGGTGATCGAAGGCGGCCCGGCAAACCCGGAATGCTGGGACGCGCTGACGGAGCTGCTCGGCCGCACCTGGCGGCATGCCGGCGGCGCCGAACTGGGGCTGGCGAAGCTCGCCATCGACACGGGCTACGAGACGGCCGCGGTTTACGCTTGGGCGCGCTCGGTCGGCTTTGCTCAGGTGGCGCCGGTGAAGGGGGTCGAAGGCTTCAACCGGTCCAGTCCCGTCTCCGGGCCGACCTATGTCGACGCGACCGTCTCGGGCAAGCGCCTGCGCCGGGGCGCGCGGCTCTGGACGGTGGCGGTGTCCACTTTCAAGGCCGAGACCTACCGCTTCCTGCGGCTGGCGCGACCGACGGTCGAAGAACTGGCGGAAGGCGCCGCGCTCCCGCCCGGCACGGTGCATCTGCCCGGCTGGGCCGACACCGAGTGGATCCGGCAGCTCGTCGCCGAGCAGCTGGTGACGGTGCGCAACCGCCGCGGCTTCGCGAAGCTCGAATGGCAGAAGCTACGCGAGCGCAACGAGGCGCTCGACTGCCGGGTGTATGCCCGCGCCGCCGCCTGGATCGCCGGCGCCGATCGCTGGGGCGAGGCGACATGGGCCGATCTGGAGGCACAGGTGGGCATCAGGGGCACGGAACCGGACCGGGCCGAGGGGCAGGCGCCCGCGGGCCGGATCCATCGCAAACCGGGGCGGCGCGCGCGGCGCGTCTGCCGCTCGAGCTACATGGGGTGAGCCATGCTTGTCGATGACCTGATCGCCCGGCGCGAGGCGCTTCTCGAGGCGCGCTATCGCGGGGTGCGGACCGTCGAGGTGGAGGGAAGGCGCATCACCTATGCCTCGGACGCCGAGATGGCCGCGGCCTTGGCCGATATCGAGCGGCGCATCGCCGATGCCAGTGCCGGCCGGCGCCGGCGCATCGTGCGGGCGACCGCCAGCAAGGGGCTCTGAATGCGGCGCGCGCTCGGCCAGCTGCGCCGGCGGATCGGCGCCTTCGTCGGCGGCTTCGATGCCGGCCAGGCCGGGCGGCGGCTGCGGCACTTCCAGCCCTCGCGCGCCCATCTCAACACGCTGATCGCGGCGGCCGGGGCCGACATCACCGCCCGCGCGCGCTGGCTCTCGCGCAACAACGGCTATGCGGTGAACGCGGTGGAAAGCTGGGCCGGCAACGTGGTGGGCGCCGGGATCAAGCCTTCCTCGCTCATTGCCGATGCCGATCTGAAGGCACAGGTCCAGCGGCTCTGGCTCGACTGGACCGACGCGGCGGACGCCGAGGGCTTGACCGACTTCTACGGGCTGCAGCGCCGCGCCGCGCGCGAGGTGTTCATCGCCGGCGAAGTGTTCTTCCGCTCCCGCCCGCGCCGGCCCGAGGACGGGCTGCCGGCGCCGCTGCAACTGCAGATGATCCCCTCGGAGATGCTGCCGCTCACCCGCAACGAGCCCTTGCCCGGCGGCGGGGCGATCCGGCAGGGGATCGAGTTCGATTGGCTGGGCCGCCGCGTCGCCTATCACTTCCTGCGCCGCCATCCGGGCGACGTGACCGATCCGGGGCTGGCCGGCGAGACCGTGCGCATCCCGGCCTCGGAGATCGTGCATGTGGTCGATCCGGTCGATGCCGGGCAGCTGAGGGGCGTGTCGCGCTTCGCGCCGGCGGTCGCCAAGCTCTTCCTGCTCGATTAGTATGACGACGCCGAGCTCGACCGGAAGAAGGTCGCGGCGATGCACGCGCTCTTCATCACCACCCCGGCGCCGGCCGAGGCGTTCGATGCGGCCGAGAGCGACGAGGACGGCGCGCGGGTGCTCGACCTGCAGCCGGGCAGCGTGACGATGCTGGCGCCCGGCGAGGAAATCCAGGCATCGAGCCCGGCGGACGTGGGCCAGACCTACGAGCCCTTCCAGTATCGCACGCTCCTGCAGGTCTCGGCCGCGCTCGGGGTGCCCTATGCGTATCTCACCAACGACATGGTGCGGGCCAACTACTCGAACTCGCGGCTGGCGCTTCTGGAGTTCCGCCGCCGGGTCGAGGCCTACCAGCACGCGGTGATGGTCTATCAACTCTGCCGTCCGGTCTGGGCGCGCTGGATGGACAGCCTGTCAGGCAAGAAGGGGTCGCAGGAAGTCTGTTCTCTTAACCTTCTTGACTGACGAATGACATGACGGTTTCGATGGGGCGTCTGCCCTGGTTTCGGTAGCCCAGATGCGGGCGCTCGGTAT
>NZ_VNHJ01000020.1:1499-5417 GCF_008124525.1 Oceanicella actignis | reverse complement strand
TCGCCCATATCCGCATTCTTGTCAGACGCTTGGCTCGATACCACGCACCACCGGTCGAATTATGAGTCGGGCTCTCAGACAAACCTAGTCCCCCTGCCATCCACCGCGACGGAATTACCATAGTCAAATAACGGGGCTGCAACGCTTTCGCCTGTTCGACAAACTTGTGGTAGATGGGAACGTCGCGTGTCCCGCCGTCGCTTGCCAACTGATAAGGCGGGTTCCCGATGATCACGTCAAACTGCACGTCGCCTCCGAACAGCTCGGCCATGCGAGCCTTGATGTCGTCTGTATGGATGAACGCGTAGGCGTGGGTTTCCATGCCCTCGCCACGGTCATAGGTAGATTGGCTTGCCCCGCAGAACTTGCACCTGCCATTCACCCATGTGTGCTCGGTCCGCTCGAACCAGATATCGCCATCGTCGCTGCCAAAGCCCTTGGCGATGGAGTGCGGCCCGGTCGCGTGCTTCGAGCAATAGACGCTGCGCCGCGCCAGCATGGCCGTCAGCCGGGTGATGCCGATGCCGAAGACCTGCTTGGTGAGGATGTGATCCACGCGTTCCTGCAGGTCGGGGATTTGGCTCTCCAGCCCTTTCACCAGCCGCCGCGTGATCTCGCGCAGGAACACGCCGGACTTGGTGCAGGGGTCCAGAAACCGGACGCTGCTGTCGGCCCAGAGGTTCGCGCCGCCGTTATCCGCCGCCCAGGCCTCGGCCAGCGTGTCGAGCATGCGGTTGGCGAATTCGGGCGGGGTGAATACCTCGTCGTTCGAGAGGTTGGCTATGCAGCTCAGCACATCCGGGTTGCGCCCGCGCAGGGCGAAGGTGGCCTGCATGCTCATGCGACCTCTTTGGGCTCGGGCCCCAGCTGCGCGGCGAGATCGCGGATCGTCATGGGCGGGTAGGTCTTGGTTGGCGTGAAGACTTCATGCTTTCCAAGGCGGGAGAACAGCGAGTCCTCGGCGCTGAAGGCCGACGCGCCGGTCAGTACATCGAGCCGGAAGTCGCGCCGCTGGAACTTGCCCCGGCCAAGATAGCCCCACTCGGCAAAGGTGATCGGGCGGCCGTCATGCGCCTTCATCGTCAGCGCATCGCCATGCACGAGGTTCTGCGACAGGACGTAGGACGCGGCGCGGTAGAGGTCGTCGCTCTCGTCGATGCGCAGGTAGTCGGCGAGCGTTTCCAGCATATTGGCGCGGCATTCGGCGATGTTGTCCGCAAGAAGCTCGATGCCATAGGTGCACATTAGGCCGAGAAGCGCGAAGTGCCGGCGCTCGAAGGCCGACTTTCCGAACTTCATCTCGACGCTCGCCAGCTTTCGCTGCAGCACCCGGACGAGGAAATTCCCGCTGCCGCAGGCGGGCTCCAGAACGCGCGAGTCGATACGCTCGGCTTCATCCTTAACGAGATCTAGCATCGCGTCCACCAGCCATTCCGGCGTGAACACCTCGCCGTGGTCGGCGACCCGTTTTCTCGACTTGATCAATGACATGAAACATATATGCCCGCTGTGCGCGTTCTCGCCAAGGTGTGTTCTGGCCAGGACATACAACCGCGCCGCCGCGCCTGTCCCCGCCCTGCCGAGCAATCCAGCAAAGCGCCGACGCCCGACATTGACACGAATGGCGAACGTCCGACCCGAGTCGTTTCTCCGCAACCGCCACCGGCATCGAAGTGTTCAGGTTGAGTTACATTTTTCCTTCAAGATCAGTGTGTTGCGAAAAATTCACCAAATCCGCGCAGTGAACAGGTTCAGAGAATATCGGCCCTCAGAGACCGATTTTGGCCGTCTCGCGCCCCCGGGGGTGGACAGCTCACAGGCGTAACCCTTGAAAACAAGGGAAAAATTCCGGTCGCGCAGAAGAAGAGAAAAATTCCGCAAGGGACAGCGGCGGAAGAGCGTCCGCCATACTACTATTTCATGTGATCCCAAATCAGCCGAAAATGTTGCTGTTTCATAGGCTTTTGAATATCATATCATCCCGTGGCTTCCGGCGGAAACCCGCCCAAGCCGCTGCAAATTGTGGGAACAATTGTGGGAACGGTTTCGATGGCCCCTCGCGGGAAAAGGCTCACGGCGCGCCTGTGCGCATCCGCCCCGCCCGGGCGATACAGCGACGGCGGCGGCGACGGCCTGCTTCTCTACGTCAAGCCCTCGGGCGGGCGGTTCTGGGTGCAGCGCGTCACGGTGGACGGAAGGCGGCGCGATCTTGGCCTCGGCCGCTTCCCGGCGGTCAGCCTGACCGATGCGCGCGCCAAGGCCGCCGCGAACAAGAAGGCCATCGCGGAAGGACGCGGGGCCGAGCTGCTGCGCGCCAGGGTGCGCCGAACGATGACCTTCGCCGAGGCGGCGGAGCGCTACCTTGCCGACAAGCTCAAGGGGCTGACCAACGACAAGCACCGGGCGCAATGGCGCGCGACGCTCGAGACCTACGCCTTCCCGGCGCTGGGCGCGCTCGATGTGGGCGCGATCGCAACCCGCGACGTGCTGCGGGCGCTCGAACCGATATGGGAGGCCAAGCCCGAAACCGCCGCGCGCCTTCGCGGCCGGATCGAGCGCGTTCTTTCCTGGGCGACGGTGGCGGGCTTTCGCGAAGGCGAGAACCCGGCGCGATGGAAGGGGAACCTGGCCGAGCTTCTGCCCGCCCCTGCCGCGCTCAAGAAGGCGGCCGGCGGCGGTCATCATCCCGCGCTTGCCCTGACCGATGCGGCGCGATGGTGGCAGGCGCTGGGCGAGGTGCGGGGCATGGGCGCGGCGGCGCTGCGCTTCGCGGCCCTGACGGCGGCCCGCTCAGGCGAGGTGCGCGGGGCCAGATGGGCGGAAATCGAGGGCTTGCCCCATGCCCAAAACCCCCGAAACCCCCAAAACCCCATTGCGGGCGGCAAGGCAGCGATCTGGCGCATTCCGGCCGAACGGATGAAGGCGGGGCGCGAGCATGTCGTCCCGCTGTCGCGCGCGGCGGCGGCGCTGCTGGCAAGCCTTCCGCGCGTCGCGGGCGAGGCGCTGATCTTTCCGGGCGCGCGGGCCGGGCGGCCCATGTCCGACATGACGCTTGCCAAGGCGATGAAGGCGGCCCATGCGCGCGACCTGGCGGCGGGCGGGCCTGGCTTTCTCGACCCGCGATCCGGGCGGCCTGCGGTCCCGCACGGCCTTCGCTCGAGCTTCCGCGACTGGGCGGCGGAACAGGGCTGGCCGCGCGACATGGCCGAGCTTGCCCTGGCCCATGACGTGGGAAACGCGGTCGAGCGGGCCTACCGCAGAACCGACATGGTGCAGCAACGGCGCGCCATGATGGAAGCCTGGGCCGCCTTCCTCGAAGGGCGCGCGGAGGTTGGAAAGGTGGTGGCGATAAGATGATCCGCAAAGTGAGCGGTGTCGGCGGTGGGGCCGTTATGGTCGATCCGCCCATTGGTAGAGAAGAGGCCTCAAACTGCTTCTGAACCGCGACGGTTTTGCTGGAGGCTTGAACCTACCCCATTTAGTTTTTTCTTACCTTCTATCCGTGCGATACAGGAAAAGAAGGTTAGGCCGTGTTGACAGGGTCCTTGACCCACAGGCGGATTGAGGCGAGGTGGACGAAGCCAAGAAAGCTGGCCGCGGTCTTGTCTTAGCGGGTGGCGGCCCGCCGGGCGTTCTTGAGGCGGTTGAAGCACCGCTCGATCCAGTTGCGCAGGGCGTAGAAGTGCCCGTCGACGGTCTCGCGGACGCGCCGGCTCCTTCTGGCGGGGATGATCGCGACGCCGCCGCGCGCTTCAGGCCTCGCCCCGGGTCATCCCCGCGTGTGCGGGGAACGCCGCCAAGCGGAAATTCCCGGACCTCGCGGCGGCGGGTCATCCCCGCGTGTGCGGGGAACGCGCCGACCTCGGCAATCGCACCGGAACATGCCTTGGGTCATCCCCGCGTGTGCGGGGAACGCGT
>NZ_VNHJ01000020.1:0-645 GCF_008124525.1 Oceanicella actignis | reverse complement strand
GCCGCGGGTCATCCCCGCGTGTGCGGGGAACGCATATACGGCGGGTTGGCCACCACCACATGATACGGGTCATCCCCGCGTGTGCGGGGAACGCGCGCCAACCGGATCATACGGCGACTGGAAATACGGGTCATCCCCGCGTGTGCGGGGAACGCTTCCGCCGTCTCGAAATTGCGATCGTGCGCGCCGGGTCATCCCCGCGTGTGCGGGGAACGCATTTGAGCAATGCCTTCGAGGACGCGGACAGTCGGGTCATCCCCGCGTGTGCGGGGAACGCTCCAACCTCATGTCGCAGATCGTCCTAATGGTCGGGTCATCCCCGCGTGTGCGGGGGAACGCATGCGACCGCCTTCTGGTTCCTGGCTCTCTCCCGGGTCATCCCCGCGTGTGCGGGGAACGCGCGCACGAAGTGCGGGGAGAGAAGCGCGCGTTCGGGTCATCCCCGCGTGTGCGGGGAACGCAGCGTCCAGCGCATGTAGTCGTCAGCGTCCGGCGGGTCATCCCCGCGTGTGCGGGGAACGCATCAAGGGATCGCTGATTTCCACGTTGTGGGGCGGGTCATCCCCGCGTGTGCGGGGAACGCCATGAACGCCCACGCGCGCGCGACAGGGCAATCGGGTCATCCCCGCGTGTGCGGGGAACGCC
>NZ_VNHJ01000019.1 GCF_008124525.1 Oceanicella actignis | reverse complement strand
GCAAGCTCCGAGGCATGGCTGCTGATCGCCCATATCCGCATTCTTGTCAGACGCTTGGCTCGATACCACGCACCACCGGTCGAATTATGAGTCGGGC
This sequence comes from Oceanicella actignis, assembly GCF_008124525.1. Lineage (GTDB taxonomy): Bacteria > Pseudomonadota > Alphaproteobacteria > Rhodobacterales > Rhodobacteraceae > Oceanicella > Oceanicella actignis. The sequence goes on along the minus strand of NZ_VNHJ01000019.1, from coordinate 8,286 downwards.
TCTGAGACATGAGATTGTCGATCCCAGCGGTGACGTCCCACCTCAGGTTGACCCTTTCTCCATCGTCGACCGTCTGGATGGTCACCGTAGCCGAGATAGGAGAAAGCTTGATCTTCTTCAAGTATCCGTGATCGACATGGGATCCGAGAGATCGGTTGACATTGATTCTGTCTGCGGAAATTGCTGGGGCCAAGACACACACTCAGCAGAGACCACGTCTCTCAAGAAAGAGCTATAAGGTAGCTGATGGACGAGAAATTGACGATCCGAGAGGCAGGAGAGCGCCGCCTCGTGGCCGAGATCGCGGGCATCTTGGCCACTCCGAGCATGCTGGTCGATGGATTCGGTCACGACGCGGCCTTCGTCGACCTGCGACAAAAAGACAATGAGCTTCTCGTGCTGAACACCGACCGATCCGGGCTCAATGCGGCCTATAGTCTCGGGCTTGCCGGCCCAGAATGCGTTGGGGACTTCGGCGTTTCACATGCCATCAGCGACATCGTGGTCTCCGGGGGCACTCCGAGGGCAGTCACGGTGGCATTGCTGCTTCCCCCGGACACTACACTTGGGTTCGTCCGTGATGTGATGCGGGGCGCTGCCGAGGCCGCTCGGCGTTACGGTGCGGAGATCGTTGCCGGTGACACCAAGCAGAACCCAAAATTCGCGTTGGTGGCCACTGCGCTCGGCACGGTGCCGCGCGATAAACGTATTTGCCGCTCGGGTGCCCGCCCGGGCGATGCGCTGGTGGTTACAGGGTTCCTCGGATCGATGCTGCTAGGGCTGATTGCCTTAAAGCGCGCGCTCCCGATCGGTCTCCGCGCCCGCCGCATAGTTGAGAAGGCGATCATCGAGCAGCGCCCGCCTTTCACCCTCGGATGCGCCATTGCGGAGGCTGGTATACCGCATGCCGGAACCGATATCAGCGATGGGCTGCCCGGCGCAATTCACGCCTTATGCGGTGCTAGTGCCTGCGGCGCCTTTGTCGATGAGCAGCGCATCCCGTTGCATCCCGACCTCAACGAACTCATTTTAGCATCGGGTCTCTCGCCGCTACAGCTCAGCACCGCGGGCGGCGACTGGCAGTTTCTCTATGCCGTCCCGGCGGCGCACTTGCCGGCAATGTACCAGCTGGCGGCATCCCAGGATGCGAAGGTATCGGTCATCGGCGGCATAACCGAGCGCGAAGAAATTGCCGTCCGGCATTCCGATGGCGCCTGGCACCAACTCGAGCGTCTCGAGCACGACAGTTTCGCAGATGACGGGAATGGCGCCGGCCATTTCTCGCGGACCGGGGCGGCCACAGCGCGACGCGGCGTGTCGCTCGAAGGACGACATTACGAGGCGCTCTGGCGCGAACTGTTCTGAAGTAGGAGCTATCTTCATGGCAGAACTACCGATGGGAATCCGTGCGCAGACTATCGGAGAGTGTTGGATCGAGAGCATCAACCATGTGCTGAGCCACGGCCAACCCCATCACGATGGAGAGGTCGGGATGCTCGAGGTGCTTGGTCTGACAGTCGAGATTTCGGCGCCAAGCGTTTCCGATCCGCTGCTATCCGCCCATGGTGACCCAACCGTCTTGGCCCGGACCCTTGCCAAGTTTGCGCAAGGCGCCTGCATGCCTGATCGCCCCTTCACCTACGGGCAGCGAATTTTCGACATGGCGGGAATCAATCAGTTTGATTGGATGGTCGAGCGACTCAAACGCAAACCCGAAACGAAGTCTGCGACTATCAACCTTCTCGTTCCCGGTAGCTCCGCGGCTAGCCTGCCTTGCCTGACCACGCTTGACGCGAAAATACGCCAAGGAAGACTCGACCTGCAGTTTTTCTTCCGGAGTCAGAACATCTTCGGGCGCCAATATGCCAATCTTGCCGCGATGGCCCAGCTACAGAGCGACCTTGCGAGAAGCTGCAACACAGTTAGCGGCACTCTACGCGGTTATGTCGCCTCGGCCCATATTTATGATTTTGACAAGGACGAGGCGCGAAAGCTACTCACCGGAGCCCCTATAAAAATCAAGGACAGATACTATGAACTCGGCCCGCAGGCGACGGGGGAGTGACAGCGCCAGCTCTCTAATTCTCTACGGTGTGGCCCGATTCGACCGCGAAGCTCCATTGCTGCCTTGCTCGGTCGAAACTGGTGGTGATGCTCACATTGAGCACCTCCCCCTCGCGCAGCCCATTTCGGTCCGTCGCGGCAATCTTTGAAAACAGGCAGAAGATGTCTTCCTTGAAATCGGGGTGCCGAACGAAGCCGAAACCCCGCTCGGGGATGGTCCGCTTCAGCTCAACTTTCCAGCGTGTCTTCGCAAGCTCTGAATTAACCTTCATCCGGGATTTGGCATCACTCAGCATCGCAACCGAAAACTTGGTCGCCCCAAGTCTTGCTCGCGGCTTTTTGCGGGGCGACGGGCCGGTGGCCACAGTTCGCTCACGCAACTGGGGTGGCAGATCCTCTGGGCTCAGGAGCCCAATCTTGATTGCCTCGTCAATGTTGCGACTTCTGGTTTTTCGATCATATACAAGACGCGTCCGCGTTTCGGCATCGATGTCAGCAGAGCGCAGTAGGCCTTGCTTTGACAAGCGGATGGCGTTCATCATGGACATACGGGCGCACACGTTGGCCAGAAAACCTTGTCGGTCACGCAATTCCTTTGCTTGGACCACCCCTCCCCGAAGCAGGATGCTGAGAACCCGCAGTGACAGTTCTGGTTCGAAGGCAATTCGGCGCAGCTGGGCCTGGTAGCGCGGGAGCATGTCTTTCAGGATATCGTCCATCTGCTCTTTCTCGGTGCGCAGAATGTCCAAAAGGTCGAGATCCAGTCGATCTGCTGATGAGCGGTCAAGTGCTGTCTTCCAAGCGGAGACGAAGGTGTTGGCAGAGATCATCTTGCGTCGCCGGAGAGCACAGAGTTCAGAGACCGAGCATGAGGACAACACTTCACGCAGGGTTGGAGTGGGGCTGACACCTGCGATGGCGCGGAGCGCCGGCGACAGGCCCTCGGCCCAAGCTTTATAGCCGACCAGTGCATCAGACAGCAATTCAATCCACGGGAAATCGTGACCGCAGACCAGACCGCGTAGCCGGTCGAGTCTAGCAACACCGGCGGCATGTGTTTGCGCCGTGTACCAGAAAGCATGACTGTTAAGGCTGCTCAGCAGATATTGCGAGATAGGATACTTCGGAGGCAAGCGCGCAATGATCGAGATAGCGCGGGCCTGTGCCGCAGCATCCTTCCCAAGCAGGACGTTCAATACTGCCTCCTCCCAAAGGTCATCAGCCACATCTTTGGCATGAAGGTGCAGTTCGCTTCGGGCTCCGGCAGCAACGATCAGCGGCTCAACCCTCCACGCTGAATCCACAAACGCCGGCGATGGCTGCGCGAGCATCTCAAACGCGAAGGCTAGAGGCATTGCCCATATTCCTGGCTTGGCATCAACGCGCACCGCCAACACGTCGGAATGCATGTCCTCATGCCGAGCTACCAAATATCTGGCACAGAGATACTCTTGGATTGTCTCGTGCTCGAAAGCCAGATCGCCGCGACCTTCGTCACGAACCAGAACGGTGCCCTGTGAGGCCCATTCGATGAAGCGATCGGTGTCCTCACCAAAGCGATGGATCAGTAAGGCGTGGGCCTGCGTCCGAGGAATTCGGCCGCTACCCTTCTGCCGCGCCCGGAAAGCCAATTCGGCCAGCGCGTTGATGGTCAACTCGTGATCCCATGGCAGCGACTCGCCGCTGCGCCTCGACTTTTCGGTCTCCCGCCGGAACCAGGCATCGAGAAAGCGACAATACAGTTTCGAGCGCTCGTTCGGGATTGCGTCGGTCTCACGCGCGACCTCAGCGGCGATGCGTAGCAGCATCGGGCTGCCGGCGATCGATCTGCCACTGTCATGAAGGTGCAACTGCTCAAGGATCGACTCGGCCTTCTGCGGTTGCTCAAGATAGGTTTCCAGAAGCTTTCTTTGGCATTCCCTATCCATTGCCTCGAGTTCGAATACCTCTAAATTGAACTCCGGCGGCAACTGTGCGCTCCGGCTGGTTACCAGCACGCGCGCCGCGGGATACTCGCGCAGGATCCCTGCGATCTCCTTCAAGCATTGATCATAGAACAAGTCCGGGCATTCATTCAGCCCATCAAGATAGAGAGTTAATTCGCCAGCCTTGACCCGCGGCGCCAGATCTTGCCAGTCGATGCCGCTTTCATTTGCAAGCAAGCCGGCCAAACCCTGCGCGGAATAGGCGGAAAGAGATACCAGAAGCGGCCAGGGCTCGCCGGGCTTCCATTCGCGGGCCGCTTCGAAAGCGAGCGCAGCAAGGCATCTGCTCTTGCCGGAGCCACCTTCCCCGATCAGCAGCGCTTGGTTGGTTCCTCCGAGCAATTCGGTAGCCGGTCCCCTACGCGGCTCGGGGGGGGGCGGCAGTAGATCGCTGTCCTCCCTAGAGGGTGTCGCTTCGCTCCGGACCCAGTTGTCGCCGTCATCGAGCACCTGAGCCTTGCGGACGGCGTTCGGCCTAGTTGTGGGTCTCTGAACAGCGAGAAGAGGGATGAATTGAGCCGCGACCGGCGCCAGACGCTTCTCCAGCGCGGCGACATGGTGGCGTACATCGGGCACGAGTTCCTCATTCGAGCGGGCCAGCAGGCCACCTTCCTCGAACTGTCTCCAGAGCAGTGGGATCTCAGCCGCAAGCTTCTGGCGCTGTGCTTCATGTGCTGAAAGAACATCCGCTTGATCTGCGTCAAGCGCCACGACCTGCCCAACTGCACCGCGTTTGCGCAGGTAGATCTGCCGAGTGTCATTATTTGATGCCTCGACTTCGACAAAGCCGTAGCCCTCGGGCGTGGGATCGACAAAAATAGCTAGAACGCTCTGCTCGCCTTGCGGAATCTCCTCCAGTGCGACCAGTCGCTCGAGCAACGCTGCATTCACAAGTCGGAAATGGCCCTGGCGGCCCGTCTTCCAGCCCTTGGTTGGGCATAGAACCTTTGGCATGACCACTTCGCGACGAAACGCCTCCGCCCCCTTGGATTGCCGCCGACCGTCGGGGTCGCTGGCCTCGATACCGATTACGCTCCCATTGTCGGCAACCCCCAGCAGCACCACGCCACCGATCGAGTTGGCCAGCGCGATGACCGCCTTTGCAACGTTCCAGCGATAGTCGTCTGCATTTGTTCCCTGCTCGAATTTGCCACCCTCGGGATAGAATGAGGCCTTAAGCTCCAGCCACTCAGTTTCACTGTTCCTGACCAATTCCATCAATGCATTCACGCCCCCACGAGGATGCAGCAGAACTCGGCGTGCAAGTTCAGGAGCGGAAATGGGGATTCTGGGAAGAGACATCATTATTTACTCAAGATTGGACCGGTACGCCGATTAGTGAAAGTTGAAGGGAAGGCATTTCGCGAGATGTCCCCACACCCGGGCGGGAGGTATTTTGCCATGTGAAGCCTCAGCCGCGAACTCGGCCAACGCCTCCCAAGGCGCATGCTGCAGACGCCTTCGCAGGCCGTCCGCCGCCTCATGATCAGGACTGGCTAGCGGCACGCCGATCGCCTGCGCCAAAGTACTGAGCACCAGCGCCATCCACTCGAGCGTCACACCGTGGTCATCGTCTAGGCAGGTGCGAACGGCCGCATCCAGGTGCGAATGCGCCTCTTCAGTCTCGCCCGCGTCTTGCAGAAGCCAGGCCCTATAGGCCAAAATTAGCGGCCAAGGATGATCGCTACCGATCTTCCACTTGTCGCGGGTGCCGAGATACGCCGCGCGGGCGCTGGCCATTTGTCGGGGAAAGCGGTTCAATGCACGCAACCATAGATGATTTTCGAAGCGCTTTTCCTGATCTGACGCGGACAGAGACCGACTGATAGCCTCGGGTTCGCGGTTGCCGAGCAGTTGACGAATGGAGTCTAGTACCATTCCCGCTTCGGCGCTCGACTCTTCGCCGTCGGCATCGAAAGGGACTGCGTCCATCCGGGCGATCATCTCGTAGATGCCGGTTTGATGCCTCTCTCGTGCGGCCTGCCGTGGATCGCTCAGTCGGTCGAAACTCCTCGCGGCGGCCTCGAAAAAGGAAACGGCTTTGGCAGGGTCATGTGAGAAGGCATGCATCTGGCCGCGCGTGGATTGCAGCTTGCCATAGTTCAGCAGCCCGGCCACCGCGATGGGCTTAGCAAGCCATGTTTCGACGATCTCCTCGAGCGCGTTGAATTGAAAGTTATTTGTCATTGTGCTTGCCATCCGCAACAGTGCCTCGGCTACCAGTTGCGGCGCCTCGTCCTCAAGCTTGTTGATCCACTCGAGGCAGCTGAAGACAAGCTCTTCCTGAATCTGCCCGCGATGATTGGCCAATGATAGGTGGCTGCTGTCGAGTTGTAGCCTCAACGTGCCTGGAATGATTTGCGACTGGTCGGCATACTGCTGCAGCCAAGCTATGGCACTGCCCAACTCGGCAAGGGAGTACCGCTTGCTTGAAAGGCGCATCTGGACTTCTTCGAGGTAAAGCTCCCATTGCCGGGGGTGGTGCGCAATGACCTTGCCGAGCCGATCGAGTTCGCGGCGCAGGAAGCTGCTTTCGTGCTCATCTACCACCGCAGCGCAAAGCGCATACCAATCGGCTGGTGCCAGCGGTCCCCCACTGGTCAATGCCAAGAAAAGATGGTGCAGGTTGCTCTCGTTGGCCTTGACGAAACAATGACCCTCCAACTGCGATTTGCGCAAACGGTCCTTGTTCGACCAGTCCGTGCTACCCCATGTAAAGGCTAGGACATCAACATAACCGTTCATGGGGTGGTTTTTGTCCATGAAGCCCATCTCAAGTACGAGTTCGCTGAAACGCTGCGGGTCAAGTGCGGCCAATTCGCTTTCAAGGGCTTGGGCCAGAGCCTTCAGATCCGTCTGTGGACTATAGGTGTCACGCTGCTCGATCAGGATGCGAATCTTGCTTCTTCGGCCATCAGCCGGAACCGGAAGTTGAAGCAGCGTCCAGCGCACGAGATGGAGAACGTGGCCGATCCAGTAGCGATGTCGCGCAGTATCATCCAAAACGCTGAAGCCTAGAATGCCTACCGGCGCGTCGAGAACACGCTGCAGTATCTCGTCGACCTCGGCAAACGTTCTGTCCGCAGCATGAAATCCACCGCAATCGGGCAACTCGACGCTTTCGGGAACGGCCAGTGCGACTATACGCCCTGTTCGGTTCGGGTTTGAGGGGCGCTCTGTGCTGTCGAAATCGGCACCAGTCTCGTCGAGATAGATTGTCCAGGAGTGGGCAGGTTGTAGCGCGCGCAGACAGTTCGGGTGTCGACCATCTCTCAAAGTCGTCCGGACCGTAGAACGCTGCTTGGGCTGGTTATGTCGGCTACGAAGACTCTGCTTACGCTTGATCAGATCACTAAGCTTCAATTCAAGACTTTTAAGAATATCACGGTCGCGCAGCCAAGACCCCTTCGCCTCGACAAGCCATTGTCGCGCAGCGCGCTCCCCGCCGTTGCGGAACACCTGTCCGAGCTTCTGCTTGGCCTCGTACGCTCTCACCCCTCTGACGCGTGCGGCCAGAAACTGATCGACCTTGGCGGAGGGCCCCTCGGCGCGAATTTGGTCCTCGAGCGCCTGCAATTCTCGTTGCCGCTCCGGCGTGGGTCCCCAAGACTCCAAGAGGTAGGCCAGCCAAAGCGGGTCATTGTTATTCATTGTGCGACCTTCTAACCTGCATTGTCGTGACGTCGATGATAAACGGCGCATCCGGGGTGGCCGGTTGGGCTTGTCGCCCTCGATGGGAATCTCCGCTGTCGCTATGATTTCTTGGAGCCAAACTGTGACCTCGGCATCGCCGAAGCGAGCCTCGTGTGGCCGCTCTCGCCGCGTGTGATGACGTGCCTCATCATCAGCCTCCCACTTTCCCCGCCATGAACTTCTCGAACGTATCCTCTGCTGGCTCTGACCTGCTCCCCTTAGAGCCGAACCCGAAAAGAGTTGAGCGATCTCAGCAGGTTGTGATTCCGTCCGTTTGCGAGACGAGATGGAGTGCACGATGGCCTGGACAGAGACCGCTCGCCGGGATCATGCCCGGCGAGGGCGCGGTTGTTCAAGCGATCTGACGGAACGCGAATGGGGGCTGGTCGCGCCGCTCCTGCCGGGGCCCCGCCGCCTGGGCCGACCGCGCACGACGGACCTGCGGGCGGTGGTCAAGGCGATCCAGTACATCGCGTCCACAGGCTGCCAGTGGAGCCAGCTTCCGCGCGACTTCCCGCCCTTCACCACCGTGCAGCGATACTTC
>NZ_VNHJ01000018.1 GCF_008124525.1 Oceanicella actignis | reverse complement strand
GACGGGTCATCCCCGCGTGTGCGGGGAACGCGGCGTCGAAGTCAAATTCGACCATCTTCTTACCGGGTCATCCCCGCGTGTGCGGGGAACGCCCAGCAGAAGACGGTGAAGAGCGCGGCGAACACGGGTCATCCCCGCGTGTGCGGGGAACGCGACGCCGCGAATGCGGCTTACACTCAAAAATACGGGTCATCCCCGCGTGTGCGGGGAACGCTCTTCCTGCAAACGCTTGTACTACCGGGCCTATTCCGTTGTCAAAGAGCTTACCGGGGATCCGGCCGGTTCGCGGGCCCCGAGGCGGCGGGCCCGCGCCGCGACCGACAAACGCGCGCTGTTGCGCGCATCGCGTCGAGACCGATCGGCGAAGGGTCTACCGCTTCCCGCGAGGGGCGGAGTTTGCAAGACTCGGGTGATCTGCCGGAAGAAAGCGAACCAGCTTCAGTCCGTCGTAGTCAACCGGCATTCGCCGGTTCGTCCCCACTGTGGCGAAGTCAAAGCCCTGATCGGTCGGCGCGGCCCATACCATCACGGCATCGCCCTGATCGATCCAGGCGCAGACCTGGTCCCAGATCCGCTCGCGCACACGCGTAGAGTAGTCGCCTACATAGACCCCCGCCCGCACCTCGAGCAGCCAGACGCCCAGCCGGCCGCGCAGACGCGGCGGCGCGTTGGTCACCGTCACCACCATCAGCGTCATGGTCCCTCCTGCGGATCGGCGAACGCGGGGCCAGCCGCCTCGGGCGGCGCCGGGGGGCGGGGCAGCTCGCCTGCGCTCAAGACCTCCTCGATCTGGGGAATGATCTTCTCGAGCAGCCGCGAGCGGCGAAAGGCGTCGCGGCATGCATGGCGCACCGCGCGCTCGACCGGCATGTCCAGCCGCCCCTTCTGCGCCTGCCCCGCGATTCGAAACGCCTCGGGCACGACGGTCTGGAGCTTCCACAGATCGGCGATGTCATAGACGAAGGACAGCGCCTTGCCGGTATGGAGGAAGCCTATGGCCGGGGAATAGCCCGCCGCCAGCACCGCCGCCTCGCACAGGCCATGCAGGCAGGCCGTCGCGGCCGACAGACACCGGTTCGGCAGATCCGCCGCGTCCCAGTCGCCGGGGTCATAGGCGCGGCGGCGCCACTCGACCCCATGCTGCCGCGCCAGCAGGGCATAGGTTTCGCGCACGCGCACGCCCTCGATCCCGCGCAGCTGATCGACGGAGCGGCGCTGCGGCGCGGGCTCGCCAAAGCGGATCTCATACATCTTGCGCACCACCCGCAGCCTTGCAGAATCGTCCAGCGCGATCTGCGCCTGCCACAACAGTTTGTCGGCGCGCTCTCCTCCCGGCCGTCCGGCGGAATACAGCCGCACCGCCCCCTCGCCGACCCAAGTCAGCAGCGTTCCCGCCTGCGCGGCAAGGGCCGCTGCGCGGTGACTGACGCGCGTGCCGGGCTCGAGCAACAGGCAGGCGATACCGCCCACCGGGATGACGGTGCGAACGCCGCCCTCGTCCACGGCGACGAAGCAGCCATCCTCGACATCCAGCTGCGCGCGTTCAACGAAGACCAGGCTGGCCCGCTCCTTCAGCGGGATCGGGCGCGGCGGGGGCAGTCCGGGCATCCGGGGCATCGCACCGCCCTCGATCAAGCCCGACGGATCAGCATCAGCCCGCATCCAAAGGCCTTGGCGCGGCCGAAACCCTGGCGCAGGCGCGCCAGAAAGGCCTGCGCGTCGGTGATCTCGAGCACGCCTTCCAGGTCCAGCACGCCAAAGCGGGGCCGGCGCCTGCCCTGTCCTGGCAGATCGCGCACGTCATAGGCGCCGACATGGCAGTCGAGCACCCGAAAGCCAGCGCGCGCGCCCTGCCCAGCCAGCCAGTCTGCGCCCGCCTTCTGGGCGATCTCCATCCGCCGCGCGGCGCGCTCGGGCCTTGGCACGGCCTTCAGCGCGTCCATCACCACATCGACGCGCCCTGCGCCCTTGCGCGCGCGCGTGGCGTTGGCGCGCAAGACGAAGGCCAACCTATCGCCCGGAGACAATTCGGGGGCGAAGGGCTTGACCTCGGGCGACTCGAACAAGGCCGAGGCAGCCGGCGGGCGCGGCGACAGCACCATGAACTGGCCCCGCCCCATGTCGCGCCACAGGAAATCGCGAGAAGCCGCCGGGTCGCCGGCGAAGGCAGACCAGATCAGCCGATGATGCGCATCCATCCGCCGGCCTTCATGCGCAGGCTCGAGCAGCGGCCCCAGCGCCGCCACGTCTGGTTTTCGGTCAAGCGTCAAGCGTGACAGATACATCAAGCGGCATCCTCATCGCGGTCTTCGTCGGCGCTTTCCAACTCCGGTTCGGTAGGCGCGCGGCGTTCGACGACGCCCTCGCGCCCCATCGCACGCGCCGCCAGCGCGGCCAGCTTTTCTTCCCGGTCGGCGATGAAGCCTTCGAAATCGTCCCTGCGCAGGAAGTCAGGCTCAATCAGGTGACTGCGCAGAATTTCGTCCAGCTGCGCGGGGCTCAGGCCGTGATCGCGTTCGATCCGCGCCAGGTATTCCGACGGGGCCGCACCCCCGATCGCCCGGTTCGACGCCGCCGTCAGCGGCGTCTTGTTCAGGATCGAGTCGTATTCCTCGCGCCGGAACCCCTTCTTGGCGCACCAGGCGCGGGGAAAGATGTGGTGCAAATCCATCGGGTCATTGCCGAAGGTCGAGATCTCGGCCGTCTGCCCAGTGATGAAGTCACGGCATCCTTCGCGCATCAGCAGCGCCGAGAACGCCCGGTAGGCTGCCGAGAGGCGCACGCGCAGCGTATGCAGCCGGTCGCGGTTGAAGGTCAGAAGCCGCATCCTCTCTGGCTCGGGCCCGCCCGCCAGCCAGCGGGCGACCTCTTCGGCGTCGCGAGCCAGCTTGAATTCGGGGCTTGTGCCGTAATCCTCGGCCAGCGAGGTGCGCCAGAACCACAGCGCCAGCTTCTCCTTGGCCGCCGCGCTCTGGGCCGCCTTGCCCGCGATCGCGATGATCGCGGCCAGCGCCACCAGCTGGGCCGGATAGGGCAAATCGCGAGACCACAGAATACGCTGTGAATTCAGGAATTTGCCCGCCTCTCGAAAGCCGTCCTCGACGGCGCCGGCATGGGCGCGGAAATCGGCAAGCCGCATCGCCAGCAGCGCGTCGCGCCGGGCGCTGACCTGCGGCAGCCGCGCCCGGGCGTCGGGGTCGTCGCTGGCGATCCGCGCCTCTTCGGCGCGCCGGCGCGCATGGGTGATGGACAGCGACACGGCCTGCAGGAAGTCTAAGCCACGCAGGTCGTCGAAGACACGGTTCTCCTGCCCCGCCAGATGCGGGCCGCGAGCGATGCGGGCATGGCGGGCTTCCCAGTCGCGCCGCAGATCCAGCGGGTCCTCGCTGCCCGCGAAGATCGCGGTGACCAGCTCGAACGCGTCCAGCTTCTTGCCGCCGACATTGACCTTTTCGAAGACCAGACAGACCGCCTCGCGGCTGGTGTCGCGCGACAGGCGGATGACCGGCATCTGGTAGCTTTGCAGGGGCTGGATGAGCTGGGTCATCAGGCGGTTGGCGCGCTGACCGCGATCCTCGCCCCGGTCGGTCCAGAACTGCTGGTATTTCCACAGCCATTCCATCAGCGTCCCCTGGTCGAAGACGATCTTCAGCGGCAGGCATTCTTCCTCGAATTCCCGCTCGCGGGATGACAGGTCGCGTTCGATCCCTCCGAACCGGCCCCGCAGAAGGCGGTCGCGCGGCACGCCGATGATGGCGGATTCCAGGTCCTCGCCCGACTCCATCGCCCGCGGAACGTCCAGGTAGTAATAGCGCTCGAGGTGAATCCGTTCGCTTTGCGGCTTGCGCACGCGCATGGGCAGGGCGCCGATCAGCGCGCCGTAGAGCGAGGTGATCCGCTGCTGGCCGTCCAGCAGCAGCTCGTCGGGCATGGGGCGGGCGGGTCCCTCCCCCGCCGCCTTGCGCTCGGCCTCAACCCCCTCCAGCAGGCGCGGCTTGAAGTTCACCTCGCCGCCCGCACCCAGCGTCAGCAGCGCCCCCACGGGATAGCCCCGGGCGATCGAGGCGATCAGGCTGCGCACATCGTCGTCGCCCCAGACATAGGAGCGCTGGAAATCCGGCAGTTGCAGCTTGCCCTGATGGGCGTCGTTCAACAGGTCGCGCAGAAAGCGCGGGTTGGTTTCAAAGGTCATGTTGCCACCTGTGCCGTGATCTCGACGCTGCGGGTTTCGACCGCGCGCGGGGCGAAATGCCACTTGCGCCGGTCCAGCGGCGCGTCGTGGCGGGTCTGGAGCTGCGTTACGGGGCGTCCGGGGCCGAACAGGCCGCAATCGGAATGCAGGATGCGCGCCGTCCGGTCGGCCTCGGGCCACCACGGCGGCAGGCGCAGCTGCGCAAGGGCCTCGACCGGGTCGGCGGCCGCGACGATCCGGGGGTCCAGCGGCGCGTTCAGCGGACAGGCCTTGCGCCCCAGGTAGAGGTGAAAGGCGGGCCGTTCCAGCGCGCGGGCGAGCGCCGCAAGCCCCGCGCCCGCCACGGCCACCCCGAAAACCATGTCGGTGCGGTAGTCGCGCAGCGTGATCGTGGTGTTGACTCCCCGCCCCGCCGCGAGCAAGGCCTCGGGCCGCGATTGCGGGCGGCGGACGGCCGCAGTGGGCACGGTCTGCACCGTGTGATAGTCGCGCATCACGTCGCCGGCGCCGAAGCTTGCCACCGCCAGGCGCAGCGCGTCCAGCGCGGCAAAGTCGCCCTCGCGGCCGATCCCCTGCGCCGCCGCCAGCAGCCCCAGGATGGCCGAGCGCCCCGGCCAGGTCCAGGACCCGCGCCGTTCATGCCCCGCCACGTCGCCGAAACTGGCCAGGCTGGCCGAGAGGGTGAAGATCAGGAATTCATGCATCTTCGCGCTCGGGCAGGGTCTGGACGGCATCGGCCGCGAAGCGGGCGATCGCATCCAGGCTGCCCTTGCCTTCGTGCATGTGCATCTCCTCGACCGCCTCGGCCATGGCGCCATAGGCGGCGTCGATCTTGGCGGCCATGTCGCGCAGGGCCTCGACCGAGGCGCCCAGAACCCCGTTCGGGTGGTTGGTGCGCAGATCGACCGGCTTGAAGAAGGCGCCCGACAGGTCGCGCGGCTGGCGGCCGCCGCGTTCGACACGGATGTAATGGGCGAGGGGATGATGGGCAAAGCTGTTCTGCTTGCCGCGCGGCGTGGCTGTGGCCAGCGCACGGGCCAGCGCCTCGATTCCCTTGGCCGCCAGCGCCCGGTCGCCGCCGAGATTGTCCACCAGCAGGTCCACGTTGACGCACGCGTAAAGGTAATAGACGCCCGAGCCGAAGCCCGCCTCGCCGATATGGCCGGCGCCGGAATCCTCCTCGCGGGTCTTGAGATCGTCGACGGCGGAATACCAGTCGTCCTCGGCCATCGCGCGGTGGGTGGTGAAGGCATGGGATACCTGCACCGCAGCCTCGCGGTTGTAGTCAGGATCGTCGGCCAGCATCCGGCCGAACATGGCGATGTCCACAGCGCCGTCGGCATGTCGCAGGACCATCTTCTTGATGTCCTTGTCCGCGATCTTCTCGCCCGCGGCCAGACGGTCGGCAAGGTCATGCGCGGCCTGCCATTCCTCGGGCGAAACAAAGGCCAGCGTGGTGGTCAGCGGCGGCTTTCCGTCCTTTTCGGCCTCGAGCTTCGAAAAGACCTTGGCCACGGTCTGGGCAGCTTCGCGCGCGGTCTCGGGCGCGGCGCCGTTGGCAATCAGTCTCTCCTCGACCTTCTCGGCGATACGCTTGGTGCGGGCGCCGCGATGGCCGGCAAGATCCTGCAGGAAATACGCCGTCTCTCGCACCGCCCGCTTGATCGATTGCGAGGACAAGCGCAGCCGCGGATGGCCGCCGACCAGGGCCTGCTTGGGGCGTCCCTGGTCGTCGCGGTTGGGGTTCGATGGCGGATAGGGCGTCAGCAGGTGGAACTGAACAAAGGTCGTCATTGGGCAATCTCCCCGGAAGTTTCCTGCGTGCCGGGCGCTGGCGCCGCGAAATAGTCGAAGATCCAGCGTCGGCGGGCGGCTTCGCCCCATTGTGGGTGGTCCCAGACCAGAAGGTCAGCGGCCAGCCGCGCGACGTCGCAGCGCCGGTCGGACATGACGATGGCGCGGCGCAGCGCGGTTGAGAATTCCTCGCCTTCGGCGCGCATCAGGCGCTGAAAGCGCAGATGCGACATGACCGGCTCGGGTCCGCCAAGGCGTCGGGCAAGACTGTGGCCGTCACTCTCGCGCAGCTCGGCCAATGCCCAGACAAGACGCAGCAGCGTGTCGGCCTGCCCTTCCCCAAGGCCCAGATCGCGCGCCAGCGCCTGCACCTGCGGTTCGGCCAGCGCGGCCAGCGCATGGGCCCGGCGCAGGCGGGCGGACAACCCCCGTGCCGCGCCGCTGTCGCGATTGGCCAGACGCTCGCGCCACCAGGCTGCGGCCCTTTCGCCGCGTGTGGGCTGCTTGCCGGATTCGGTTTCGCTCATCCGCGCCTCCGTTTCTGTTCGGGCGGGGTCAGACCAAGGGCGCGCCACGCTCCCTGCCCCGTCTTTCCATGGCCCGCAAGCGTCGCGGACAGGTTGCGCCGTGCCTGCACGATGGCCTGCTGGCCACGAATGTCGCGCTCGGCCAGGCCCGGCAGAGCATGGGAATCAAAGAGTAGCAGCGCCGCCCGCCCAAGGTCGTCCAGCCAGCCGCGCGCCACCGCATCGGGGTCGGAGTTGACAGCTGCCAACTCGGCCAGCCGCGCCTCGAAGGCGCCCTGCGTGCGGGAAAAGAAATCCTCTCGGGCGGCCTCGCGAGCCTCGCCCTCGGCCAGAAGCGGCGCAAGCGCGGCGCGCAGAGCCGAGGCGATCTGCTCGGCCGCCTCGACCAGCCCCTCAACCCGCTCGGCCAGCTCGTCGGACAGGTCCAGGAGCGGCGCGCGCGAGAAGATGAAGTCGCGCGGCTTCATGTTGTCCATCGACCAGCCCGCCACGATGACCTCGGCATGGGCCGGACTGCGCTCATGCCAGCTTTCCACCACGGCGGCACGTCGCGCGGTATCGTCCTCGGACGCCTTTCGGGCGACCACGCCCAGCCAGTTGCGATAGCCGAACAGACCGGCGCGGGGATGCACGGGCAACAGATCGGCGCCCGGCTTGACCCGGTAATGCGGCGTCAAGGGATGCTCCCAGCCGGCATAGTTGGCGCCATAGGGGCGCTGGACGACGCCCGTGACCGCGCCCCGTTCACCGACAAGGCGCAGGCGGCGGGGCATGCCGAAGAACCACTCGGCCGGGTGGGCGTCCTGCGGAAAAACCTGCTGGCCCTTCTCGGATGTCCGCGTGGGGCGCATCCACGGCAGAACTTCCGGCGTGGCGGGCGTGCCATCGGGCACATTGGCCCAGATCAGCGACCACAGCCCCCGCCCCGGATCGACCAGCGTGACCATCGGCCCACCGCCGCGCATCGAAGTGCGGTTGCCCGCCCCGCCCGAGGGCGCATGGGCCTGCAGCGTATAGAGCGCGATCGCCGCCAGCGCGGGCTCCAGCGCGAGATAACGACCCCGTTTGACCATCAGGTCGGCATTGTTGCGGATCGTCTGTTCGCCCGCGCTGTCGATGAACAGCATGTCGGGCGGTTTGGGGGCCTTCGCGCCGCGCTCGAACGGCTCGAGATCCTGACAGAAACGCGGACCGTCGCCCATCAGCTCGAAGGCCCGAGCGAAGGGCGCAAGACGTTCGCACAGGCGATCGGGGTCGGGCGCGCAGCGGTCGCGCCAATCGTCGGCATCGCGCGGCGGATCGGCAAGGAAGACGAGCCCGATCAGGAGCTCCAGACAGGCGATGTTCAGATCGGGGCGGGGCCAGTCCAGGAAGGCCAGATCGTCATCGGCCATCTGCCAGGGCGCGATCGCCGCGCGGCCGCCATCCTTGCGGCGAACCGGAATCCAGGCATCGTTGACAAGGTTGAGCATCAAATCACCAAAAACAACCACAGCCCGAGGTTCGGCGCCTCGGGCGAAATGTCAAGTGAACATGAGGCCGGCATCTTCTTCGTAACCAAGCCCCTCGCAGATTTCGCCATTCTCGGCCACCGTCACGAAGCTGCGCGTGCCGACCAGCCAATCCGGCAGAGCTACGGGCGGCGCGCTTTCGGGCAGGGCCAGCTTCGACAGGCGAGCCTCGCTGGCCGAAACTTCAGAGAGCTGACAGCTGTCGACCGACCACGCGCCGCCCGACCAGGGCGCGCCGTCGGGCCGCATCAGAACCAGAATTCGCTGAGGCTGGCCGAGCCGGGTGGGATAGTCGGCATCTCCGGCCCCGCTCGCGCCGGCGCGATAGCCCTTGTCCCACTCGATCCGGTTCTGGAAAGCATGGGCCTTGGCCGCGCCGGATCGCCCCTCGGCGCGCAACTCGGCACGCTCGAGCGACGCGGGGACGGGGGCGTCGCCATGCGCGGCCTCGATCAGCGCCCGCAGCGCCTCGGGCGCGCGGATCTCGCCGGCATTGAAAAGAACGCTCGCGCTGCGCCAAAGGGTGGCCAGATCATAGACATGGGCGCCGCCGCCCAGAAGGTCGCGCGCCCAGCCAGGGCCTTCCACATGGGCGGGATCGGGGGACAGGACATGCAGCGCAGGACGCGCGACCGCGCGCGCCGCAGCCGGCCGCCGATCCATATGTCGCCAGAGCCGCCCGGCGCGCTGGATCAGGGCGGCCATTGGGGCCAGGTCGCTGATCATCACATCGAAATCAAGGTCCAGCGAAGATTCCACTACCTGGGTCGCCACAAGAACCCGACCGGGACGCGCCGCGCGATCCTTGCCGAACGCGGACAGGATGGCGGCCTCGTGCCGCTTGCGATCGCACAGCGCGAAACGGGCATGCAGAAGGTCGGCCGGAACTCCTCGCTCGCGCAGCGCTTTCACCGCCTCGATGGCTTCATCCACCGCGTTTCGGACCCACACGGCCGCGGCGCCCTCGCGAGCCGCGGACTCCAACAGACCGAGCGCACGCTCCGGCGCGTCAAGGCGTTCGACCTTCAACGCGCCGCGCGCCAAGCCCGCGGGGGCCACCGGGCGTGGCGCGGCGCCCGAGACCGTCAACGCCGGATAGCCGGGCTCATCAAGATCGGGGCGGGCGCCGCCGCCAAAAGCAGCGAACAACCTCGATCGCAAATCGCGCGGAACCGTCGCGGACATCAAGATGGCCGAACCGCCCAAAGCCGCATGCAGCCGCAAAAGCGTCTCCAGCAGGACGCCCATATATGGGTCGCCCATCTCGTGCACCTCGTCCACGATCAAGATCTTGTCGGAAAGCCCATATTGGCGCAGGGTCGCATGCCGCGCCCTGACCGCCGCCAGCAAAGCCTGGTCGATCGTGCCGATGCCGACATTGGCCAGGAGCGCTCTGCGACGCGAATCCCGCAACCACTCCGTTGGGCCGGCTTCATCCTGCATCCGCTCGGGCGAGAGGACGAGGTCCCGATACTCTTTCGTCAGGCCCGCGCGGCCATGCGCAAGCGTCAAGGTCGGAGCCGAAACGAACATCCTCGGAAGGATCGGCCTCAGCCGACGGAACATCGAGTCGGCGGTCGCCATGGTTGGCAACGCCACGTAAAGCCCTCGCCCCTTGCCCGCCAG
This sequence comes from Oceanicella actignis, assembly GCF_008124525.1. Classification (GTDB taxonomy): domain Bacteria; phylum Pseudomonadota; class Alphaproteobacteria; order Rhodobacterales; family Rhodobacteraceae; genus Oceanicella; species Oceanicella actignis. The sequence goes on along the minus strand of NZ_VNHJ01000018.1, from coordinate 3,729 downwards.
CAGCATCCTTTGAGCCAGGACCATCGCGGCCTCGGTCTTTCCCGAGCCCGTTTCGTCCTCGATGAAAGCCAGCATCGGCCCCGAGGGCAGCTCTGCCTCGGCGCAGGCCGCCTGCATCGGGCGAAAACTGAAATCGAAAAGCCGGGTCCTTGAAGGCGAAGGCGTCGCGACCCCCGACGCCGCAACGGCGCGCCGCGCCCGCTCACGCGCAGAGTCGAGATATGCTTGCGCGTCCGCGCATGGCGGGCAGGACGGAAACCAAAGGGCGTTCGAGCCGATCCAGTCGGCGGCGGTCAAAAGCCCGTTCAGCCTCCAGGAAAGCGGCCGCGCCTTCGCCGTGGCATCAAGATCGACAAGCGAAGCGTCGGGCCATAGGCCCAGAAAGATCTCGATCGCTGCCCCGGCGGCCTCAAGCGCCTCCTCCCCCGCCGCGTCAATCATCCTCTTCCACTCTCCGCCCGGACCGGTGTTCGAGCGGTTCATCGACAGAATCCTTTGCGACGGGCGCCCATGATGCCCAGCCGCTGCGGCGTAAAGCTCGCGTCGCGCGCCCTCGCTCCCGCCAAGCGCTTCGCCAATTCGTCCGTCGTGATAAAACAGGAAGGCTTCCGTTATCTCCCAGTGGCGAAAGGCCTGAGGACGCCGGTCACGCAGCATGGCGCGAAAGCTGTCGGAAATCTTGCCCAGGTCATGAAGCGCGGAAAGAAGGACCAACGCCTTCTTCACCCCCTCCGCGATGCGCAAGGGTTCGGCGAGCCGTTCGCAGACGGCCGCCACGTCCAGCATATGCAAGACGGCCGGATGCTCTCGCCCGGACGCGTCCGCGCTCTTGCCCGGCCAATGGAGACACAACGCTCCGAAGGTTGATCCTGCCACCATTTTCACCGGACGCCTAGGATGCGGACCCATAATGTCTGACCCATAGCCGAGCGCAAGCCATGATCATGGCGGCGAGGCAGGTGGACACCCGCAAGAACCTATCGGATCGAGGCGACGTGTGATTCCGTGGCGGCACGGAGGTGCGGTCATGAATCCCAGCAATCTGTTCGGCCTTTCCGATCACCTTGAGGCTCTCAGCAAGCACGGCGATCCGCTCGAGGTTCTCGATGCCACGGTAGACTTCGAGTATTTCCGGGGCTGGCTGGTCGAGGGGCTCGGCTATGGTGACGGGTCCAGGGGCGGCCGGCCGCCGTTCGACCCGGTGGCGATGGTCAAGGCGCTGATCCTGCAGGCACGGCACAATCTCAGCGATGCGCGGATGGAATTCATGATCCGCGACCGGCTCTCGTGGATGCGGTTTCTGGGTTTTGATCTGGGCGCGCCAACCCCTGACGAGAACACCATCCGGCATTTCCGCAACCGGCTGACCGAGGCGGGCACGCTGAAGCGGGCGATGAAGGCGTTCGAGTGGCGCCTGCGCGAGAAGGGCTATATCCCGATGTCGGGCCAGATTGCCGACGCCCGCCTGATCCAGGCGCCCAGACAGCGCAATGCCGATGCCGAGAAGGCGGCGATCAAGGCCGGGAAGAGTGCCGCCGAGATCTGGCCCGACGAGCCGAACAAGGCCGCCCAGAAGGGCACCGATGCGCGCTGGACGCCGAAGGTCGGCGGCAGGATCCGGCATCGCCCCGACGGCATGCCCCTGCCGCAGATCGCGGCGCCGGTCTTCGGCTGCAAATCCCGCATCAGCATCGACCGGCGGTTCGGCTTCATCCGCGAAAGCGTCGTGACGTCGGCGTCGGAGACGGATGGGCGACAATTGCCAAATCTCATCGACCGGGAGAACACGAGCTCCGAGGTCTGGGCAGACACGGCATATCGCTTGCAAAGGAACGAGAAGTGGCTGGCCAGGCACTTGATGACCAGCCGCATCCACCGGCGCAAACCGGCCGGAAAGCCGTTGCCCAGGGCGACGGCGCGAGCGAATGCGAAGAAGTCGTCGATCCGCGCCCGCGTGGAGCGCGTCTTCGCGCACCAGAAGAACCGCTTCGGCCTGTTCATCCGCACGATCGGCCTCGCGCGCGCCGAGGCCAAACTGACGCTGGCCAACCTCGCCTACAACTTCGACCGCCTGATCTTGCACGAGCGCAGAAACGCCAGGGAATGAATCCGTCCGAAATCGCAGAAATCCGCCCCGGATCACACCGATCCGGTAAAAGCCCCTGTCTCAACCTGCCCAAAATTGCCAAACGCGACCAATTCAGAGGGTTGTTGCGGGTGTCCAGATGGCCGTGGCCGAGGAACGGCGTTCGGAATGGTCCCTGTTCCGGCTCTGGAACTTTGCGCGCGAGCCGAAGGCATTCGAGCTGCACCCGCCGCTGGACGCGCATGTCTCGCTGACCGCGACGTCCTTTCAGGCGAGTTTCCACTGACTCCCGAAGCAGCTCCTTTGCGCCGCTTGATCGCCTTCACAAGATTACAACGCCTTACGGCTCTATAGATGCCTATTCTTGCCGGAAATCTCGGGTAAGCATCTGAGATGCAGCAGAAGCCACGTTGACGTTCGCGCCGGCGATCTGAGCGGCTGCAACTCGTCCTTGCGCAGCAAACTGTTGGAGACGTTCCCGCAATGCACTTAAATTGGTTGTGTCGATTACTAGCCTGATTGCAGTCCCTCGGAAATCCGAATCGAATGTATGCTTCCCTTCGTTGCTTAGCTCAATTCCGGTTCCGCCCGAACATATCAGGAAAATTCCACCGTTCCGGCAGATGCGGCTGGTCATATAGAGGCCATAGCCAGAATTGTTCCATTGGTCGTTACTCCGCCCGGCGTGAGGATTCCCGGAGATTCCGGGCATCAAGGCCATCTGAAGGGCTTCCGGTTCCGTCAAGCCATCGAAGGCTGGGTTCCTGGTGAGAGCCCTATGAATGCCGATGCCGTCATCGACAATTCCAACTTCTACTTCATGGCGTTGGGGCCAATATTGAGCGCAAATGTAAATCTTTTCAGAACGGCTATGCTCGACGACATTTCGCATGATCTCGCGGATGGAATATGTAAGGGTATCCTGCAACTCTCCCTGCTGATGGCGCGTAAGTAGCCCAGCAAGCTCGGCGGCTTTCCCCTCAATTACGTCTCCTACTTCCTGAAAGGAGTCGCGTGCCTCTTGGCAAATCTCCGCGACATCAAGCTCGCTGATCGGAACGTACCTAGAACTTCCAGATGCCTCACCGGGAGCATTCCCATGTTGGAGACCAAAAGATCGGAAGAAGCCGAAATGCGCTGCGTATGAGTGATTTTCATGATCCCGTGCTAGTCGACCAGCTTCTGGTCGATTGCCTCGGAACTGGCGAAGCAGAGCAGAAAGGAACAGCATCGAAAACGGAGGGAACCAACGCTCGCCGCCAAAGTGGAACACGTATTCGTCTGCGTCTGGAAGATCTCGGAGCATGCAGGCGAACCCCGCGAGGCTAACCGGCGACAAATCGTAGGGGACGTCCACGCGCATTCGAAATCAGCTTTCCAATAGCCTAGAAAATATCAGAATTTGGGCATGCCCACGGTCAGGCGCTACCTTTGTCATAAAATACATGCTTGGACAGCCATGTTCAAGCGCTACTGAGTGCGGGACGGCGTCAAATTCCAGGTCACGATTCTAAGAGCCGAACCCGAAAAGAGTTGAGCGATCTCAGCAGGTTGTGATTCCGTCCGTTTGCGAGACGAGATGGAGTGCACGATGGCCTGGACAGAGACCGCTCGCCGGGATCATGCCCGGCGAGGGCGCGGTT
>NZ_VNHJ01000017.1 GCF_008124525.1 Oceanicella actignis | reverse complement strand
ATTTGGCGATCAGCAGCGGGTCGAAGGCGCCGTTCCGGTCACGAGGAATGTCCAGAACGACCTTGCCGCCGTCCGTGGTCACAGTCTTCTGGCTGCGCCCGTTGCGACGATTGGGGGCCTGGTTCTGGCCCTCGGGCGCTTCCTCGGTGCGCTCTTTATCGAGATGGACGTCCATCTCCGTGCTCAACGCACGTTCCGCCAGCGCCTTGGTCAGTTCCGCCAGAATACCGGTCTTGCCAAACAGATCGCCGGGTGAGCGGCCCTCCATCAGGCGGTCCAAAAGGTCTTTATCGATGCTCATGCGTGGGTCTCCTTTGTGAGCAGTTACCACGCCAGGGCACAAAATTCAGGATAGTCCCGATGGCCGACACCAGCATCTCCGGCGCACGTGTCGCCCGCGAGCTGGATACGCTGGTGCGGATCTACGGAAAGCCCGTTTGCATTGTCAGCGACAACGGGACCGAGTTTGCCAGCCGGGCCATCCAGAGATGGACTGATCGGAACGATGTGCCGTGGCGCAGCATCGACCCCGGAAAGCCGCAGCAGAACGCCTTCATCGAGTCATTCAACGGCAGCCTGCGCGACGAGCTACTGAACGAAGAACTGTTCGACACCCTGGATGATGCACGCCGAAAGCTGGCCCTATGGCGCAACGATTACAACACCGTCAGGCCGCACTCATCGCTCGGAAACAAAAACACCGACCGAAGCGCGCCGGACGCTTGAGCAATTTGAGGGCTCCGCGCCCGGCGCGCTTGCCCAAACCGAAACCGAAGACTATCAAACCCAAACTCGCAGACTCTCGTCATGAATGAGGGACCAGCGGGGGGCAGGTCAATCGGCGTGAACTCGGACGACCGAGACGAAACCGGCGACCAGGGTGATCGTTCCGTTCACCGATACCCGCAGGGCCAGACCAGCCCACTGGGCCGATCCTCCGGCTGCGGAGCTCTGGAACCGCCGGGAAACGCCGCCATGGCCGCGGTCAGGCCAAGTGCGCGATCGCCGCTCCGGGCGTCCTGCCCACGGAACGGGCGAAAGCCTCACGATCCATCAGGCAGCCCGCCGTGCTGAGCGCATCCGCATACGCCGCCGACGGCGCCGTCATGCTTACGAGCGACCATCGGGGCAAGGCCGGCGAGCCTGATCTCGGATCGAGGATATGCCCCGGGCCCCCGGGACCGATCGTTGTGCCCAGCGGCGACGACGAAGCGAGAGCGGTATCGCGCAGCGCGAGAGCGTCGGGAAGACGGCCCCGATCGCCTACGAGCGAAACGTTCCAAGGGCCGCCGAGCGGGTCGCCTCCCATCGCCACAATTTCGCCGGTGTCGATCAGAACATCGCCAAGTCCTTCCTTTCGCAACAGCTCGGCCACCTTGTCGGCGATGAAACCCTGCGCGATTCCGTTCAAGGTCAGCGCCATGCCGGGCCGCGCGAAGGACACCGCGCGAGGGCTGATCCTGACATGCCGCCAGCCCACCAGATCAAGCGCATCGCGCAACTCGTCATCCGACGGGAGTTCCTTGGCGGCGGCCTTTTCCGCATAAAGCGCCCACAACGGTTGTATCGTCGGATCGAATGCGCCGCCCGTGACGTCGTGGGCAAAGCCGCACAGGCTCAGACATTCGAGCAACTCGAAGGGTGGGTTTTCCAACCTCCCGTCCCGGTTCAGCCGCGCGAGCGCGGAATCGGGGCGATACAGGCTGAAGATGCCCTCGAGCCGGTCCAGTTCCGCCTGCGCGCGGGCGGCGATCCGACGCGCGTCGGGGTGCGACAGCGTGATCGAGGCCTTCGCCCCGAGGGCAACGCCTTCCCACCGGTAACGCTCGGCCGCCCGCACTGGCCCCGCCGTTGGCCCCGCCGTGAGAACGGCGGCGCTGATGGCCAGAAAACGGCGACGAGAGACCCCATTCATTTCACCTATCCTCCGCGTTTTCGGTCGCCTTCAGACGATCGAGGTAATCGTCTTCGTCATCCCCGGCGTCATCGCCGCCTGCCGGCGCGAGGACCGCAGAGTCCGGAATGTCGGACAGGCGAACCACCCGCCCTCCATGCAGCGCAGCGAAGCCGTCCGCATCGGCGCGCACCGAGAAGGGCACGATTTCCTTCGCGCCCATGCCTCCCACCGCATCGGATCCAACCACGAAGAACGCATCAGACGCCGCCACCCAGTTGTCCTTGCCCGGTTCCTGCCAGCCGGGCGCGCGGCTCATGTCGCTGACATAGATCGCCACGACCTCGTCGGTCTGTTCGGGCATGCGCGTATACGCGATCGCATCCCGAACCTGGGAAAAAAACAAGGGCGCCGGAACCCCCGCGAGATGCACTTGCCCCTTGGGGCCGCCGTGTTCGCCCAGAGCCATCTGGCAATAGAACCCGAGGGCCTCCTCGGTCATCGGAATGGGTCCGGGTATTTCGGCCACATCTTCCCTGCAGGCCGACAGGGCCAGAAGCGCCGCGACGATCATCGGGGACGGCTTCATGGCACGATCCTGCGGAACCGCCACGCGGCAAGGCCGAAGGCGATCGGCGGCCAAACGAAGACGGTGACCAAGGCCCGCTCCGGCGGGATGGACTGCGCGGCGCCGCTCACGCCAGACGCGGCGGCCGTGGCATCGCTGGCTGCAAGATTGAACAAGCGGAAGGCATCCGCGGGATTGGCGATGAGCATCCACGGGAACACGGTCTTGGTGAAGGCGCCGCCATCGTCGGCCACGATCGCGGCCAGGAGGCCAAGATCGTAGAGCACGATCGCCACCAGCCACAGCCCGATCACCAGCCCGGCGGCCGTGGCCGGACGCCGCGAGAGCGCCGAGGCGAGATAGCCAAGGGCCACGAACCCCGCCCCCAGCAGCAGCGACGACCAGTAGAGGCGCACCAGAGCGCCCAGCCCCTGCGCGGCCTCGTCGTCAAGCCCGAAGGCAGTGATTGCGGCGAGCCCATACCCGACAAGAAGCGCGATGGCGAGGATGCCGACATGGGCCACGAACTTGCCCAGCAACATCGCCGTCCGCGACACCGGGTAGGTCAGCGTCAACCCTAGCGTGCCGCGTTCCAGCTCGCCGGCCACGGCATCGAAGCTGAGAAGCAGCGACATCAGCGGCACGAGATAGACGGCCAGACCGGTCAGGCTCGCCACCGTCACCGAGAGCTGATCGGCGCCCAGCGTGCCGGTCGGCCCGCTTCCGGCAAGGGTCAGAACAAGGGAAAACAAGCCCATGGTCACGGTCAGGATCATGATCCAGCGGTTCCGCAGCGCGATGCGGAATTCGGCATCCGCGAAGCCGATGACGCCCCTCATCTTTCCGCCCTCCGGCTGAAATGGTCGTAGATGTCGTCAAGGCTTGGCGGCGCCACGTCGAGATCGCGCACCTTGGGGCCCAGCGCGGCGATCTCGCGCAGGCGGGCGAGCTTGTCTTCGGGCGCGCAGGTCAGATCAACCGTGACCCCGTTGCTGCGACCGGCATTCAGCATCGCGGCCACCTGGTCGGCCGCGCCGGGTTTGGCGGCGATCCGAATGTGGGTCGGCAGCCCCGCCTCCTTGCGCAATCCCGACAAGGTGTCGTCGGCGACGACCTGCCCCTTCGACAGGATCACGATCCGGTCCGTGCGCGCCTCGACCTCGGTCAGAGCATGGCTTGAAAGCAGGATCGCGGCGCCCCGCGCCGCCATATCGTCGAGAATGGCGTAGAACTTGCGCCGGGAGATCGGATCAAGTCCGCTTGTCGGCTCATCAAGGATCATGAGCGCCGGGTTGCCGATCAGCGCCTGGGCCAGCCCCACCTTTTGCCGCATCCCCTTGGAATAAGTTCCGATCCGCCGCCTCGAGACATGCTCGAGCCCGACGCGCTCGAGCAATTCATCCGCCAATTCCACCGGCTGGCCGCGCAGGCGCAGATACAGCCGGATCTGTTCGCGCCCCGTAAGCGACGAATGAAAGGCAACGTTTTCGGGCAGATAGGCGACCTGCATCCGCGCGGCATGACTGCCCGGCGCGGCGCCCATCACCTCGATCCGGCCGCCGTCATGCGGCTGCAAGCCGAGGATGGCCTTCATCAGCGTGGTCTTGCCCGCCCCGTTGTGGCCCAGCAGCGCGACCTTCTCTCCGGCGGCCACGGTGAAGGACACGTTTTTCAGCGCTTCAAACCCTTCGAAGTTCTTGCAAACGTTTTCCAGTTTCAGGCGAACCATGGTCACGAGCCTTCCTTGCGGGCGACGTAGTCGGCCTCCATCGCCGCGACGTCGGGCCGGACGGGAATCACCACCGGCGCCATCAAGGGGCGACTGTCCCGGACGCCTCCCGGCAAGGTCGCGGGAAAGCTCGACTGGGTCCAGCGCAACAATTGAACCGCGGGCGAGCCCAGAAGGAGCCTCGCGGCGGGTTGAGACCACAGGATGTGGTCCATCAGATCGTTGGGGCGGTAGACGCCATCGGCGATCCCGTCGCCGTCAAGATCGAAGGCCGGGTTGTCCGACCAGTAGTTGCCGCGCCCATCCAGGCTCCATTCGACCATGCGGGAGCCGACATATTTCACCTGCGTCCGGTTGCCGACAAAGGCGTTGCCGGTCACGGCATTCCGCTCGGAACCGGCGGTGAAATGGATGCCGATCTCGCAGCCCTCGAACCGATTGCCGAATATCAGGTTGCCGTGGGCATTGTAGATGAAGGCGCATTTCTCCGCCCCGCCTCGGACCAGATTGCCGGTGATGTCGGACTTGTTGGCGTAGTTGAGCATCAAGCCGTGGTCGCGGTCATGCAAGGACAGGTTGCCCCGCACCACGATCCGGTCGGAAAACATGATGGCGTAGCCGAGGTGGTTGCCTATGGACACGTTCTCCAGGACTTCGGAGTCGTTCGTATACATGTAGTGGACCGCGAAGCGCAGGTCGCGGAACAGGTTGCGCGCGAAGACGTTCTGGCGCGACGAATTCGTGAAGATCCCGTCGCGGCCGAAACGGATGTCGTTATCTTCAACCCGCGCGCCGGGGGCGTTCCAGACATAGACGCCGTTGCCGCGGCGGTTCATGCGGGGGTCTTTCCGACCGACGATCACGTTGCGGGCCACGAGGGCATCGCGTGCGCCGTGGATGTCGACTCCATAGAGATTGCCTTCGATCCGGTTGCCGATCACCCGCGCGCGGGTTGCGGCTTTCGTCAGCTGCACGCCGCTGTCGATTTCATCGTGGGATGAGCCGGAGCCGCGGATCGTGCAGTTGGAAATGCTCACGTCCGGCGCCGTCACGGTCACGACGCTGCCCTTTTCTCCACCGTCGATCACGGCGCCCGGTTCGCAGATGAGAGACAAGGGGCGATCCAGAACGACCGGCCCCGCGTGGGCGCCCGGCGCAAGAACCAGTTCGGCCCCCGCGCCGGACGCTTTCAAGGCGGCTGCCAACGCTCCCTGCCCGGCCGGCACGGCAATGGGCTCGGCCGCGGCAAGACCGGGCAGAGCCATCAGGGCCGAAAGAAACAGGGCGCGCGGCATGAACCCTCTCCTTACGCCGGCTCGACCAGCATCCGGCCGCGCATTTCCATGTGCAGCGCGTGGCAGAACCACTGGCAATAGAACCAGTGCACGCCCGGACGGTCGGCGGTGAAGGTCACCGAGGCGGTGGCCTGCGGCGCGATCTCGAAGGCGATGCCGTGGTTGGACAGGGTGAACCCGTGGGTCACGTCGTCCACATCGTCCAGGTTGGTGATGTAGATCGTCACCTCATCGCCTTCCTTAACCGTGAATTTCTCGAGGCTGAAGGTCGGCGCCTGGCTGGTCATGTAGACGCGCACCTTGCGGGGATCGTCCTTGTCGCGGATCGGCTCTTCGGCGCCTTCCTCCAGATCGACGCCGTCGGCCTCGGCCTGCTTGCGGGCATCCTCGAAGAACGGGTCGTTGCGGTCCCAGACCCGTTTCGGATTGACGATGTCGGCGCGCACGATGATGCTGTCATGCGGCTCGGCAAAGGTCGGCCCGTCGTGGACCACCTTCATCTCGTCGGTCGAGATGTCGATGACCTGTTCGTTCTCGGGCTTCAGCGGGCCGACGTTCAGGAACCGGTCCTTCGAGAACTTGTTCATCGAGATCAGCCACTTGCCGTCGGCCTCCTTGGTTTCGCCCATCGAGGTCGAGTTGTGGCCGGGCTGGTAGTGCACATCGACTTTCGAGATGATCGGGTCGACGTCTTCGCCGTTGAACGCCCTGATCGCCTTTTCGATGTTCCACTTCACGATCTGGCTGTCGAGGAACAGCGTCGTGAACGCATTGCCCTTGCCGTCGAAGGCCGTGTGGAGCGGGCCGAGGCCCAGTTCCGGCTCCGCAACCACGCAGGAACGCGGATCGGCATCGCTCTCGAACAGAGCATCGACCTTGGTCACGTCGATAACCGAGCAGGTGGGCGACAGCTTGCCGTTGACGACCACATGCCTGCCATCGGGCGCGGTGTTGACGCCATGGGGAGAGTTGGGGATCGGCACGTAGCGGGTGTATTTCTTGTTCTTGCCCTTGCGGCCGTCGATCACCTTCACGCCGTTGAGCTCGATGTAATCGCCGTTGGCGATCCCTTTCTCGATCTCCCTGATGTTGAAGATGACCACATGGTCCATCTCGCTCTCGGTCATCTCGGCGAGGTTCATGCCCATTTCCGAGTTGTAGGAGGTCGAGAAAGCGTATTTGCCCTGATAGTCGCAATCGACGTTGTCGAGGTTGCCCGACACGATCACCTGCCAGGCGACTTCCATCTTGTCGCCGTCGATGGCGGTGAAGATGTTCACATACTTGTCGGGCTCGTCGAGAATCTTGCCGTCGTTGACCAGCGGCGCCTCGTGCTCCGAGTTGGCGAAGACATAGCCGGTGCGCGGATATTTCTGCGGCCGCATGCCGTGGATGTCATGGGCGTTGGGGATCTCGATGATCTTGTCGCATTTCATCACGTCGCAGCGCACCCGGGCGACGCGGGTGTTGGCCTTGTCGTTCATGAACAGGTAGCGCCCGTCATAGGTGCCATCGGTGAACGACATGTGCGGGTGGTGCAGGTCGCCATTGTCATAGGTGACCTTGCCGCGCTTGGCGAGAAAGGCCTTGGTTTCCTCGGTCAGCCCCTCGGTCAGGATCTTCAGCGATTCGTTGGTCTGGCCCCAGCCGGTGGCGCTGTCACGGTTGAACACCGGCACCCGCATCAGCTCGCGCATGGACGGAAAGCCGAGGATCCGCAATTCGCCCGTCTGGCCCGAGGACCAGAAGCCGTAATATTCGTCCAGTTCGCCGGGCGCCTTCTCGGCCCTGGCCGCGGCGCGCGCCTCGTTCGCAGCGGAAAGCCAGCTGCCACCCGCAGCGGCGACGAAGGCCCCCGCGGTCGTCGCGCCGAACAGGCCGCGGCGGGAAATGCCGGTCGCTTTCTCTTTGTCAGTCATCGGGGAGCTCCATTCTGCTTGTGGTTTCCGGCAAGGACTTCGTCGAGCTTGCCCTTGGCGGCTTCGAGAGCGGCTCGATCCCTTTCGCGCCGCTTCAACTGCTTGATGACAACCGGGCACTTGGCCTTGCTCTGGTAGAGCACCTGGCAATGCAGGCAGCTGATGCATTCGTTCGGGTTTATTTCTCCGGTGGGATGAATGGCCTGCACCGGACATTCGTTCGCGCAGACATGACAGGGGTTTCCGCATTCGCGGTAACGCTTGAGCCAGTCGAACATGCGTATCCGCGCCGGAATCGCCAGCGCCCCGCCCAGCGGGCACAGGTAGCGGCAATAGAATCTCTCGATGAACAGCCCGATCGCCAGCAGGATGACCGCGAACAGCACAAAGGGCCAAGGACGAGCGAATTTCAGGACGATCGCGGTCTTGAACGGCTCGACCTCGGCGTAGCGTTCGGCGAGCGACAGCGAAATCACCGACAATCCGAACAGCGCAAGGAAAATGATGTATTTCAGCGCCCACAGGCGTTCGTGCAGGCCCCAGGGCACCTTGATCTGCGGCACATGCAAGGCGCGGGCGACACGGTTGGTGAGTTCCTGAAGTGCGCCGAACGGGCATAGCCAGCCGCAGAACGCCCCACGCGCCCAGAAGATCAACGCCGCCGCAACCGAACACCAGATGATGAAAACCAGCGGGTCCATCAGGAAGGCTTCCCAGGTGAAGCCTGTGCGCAGGGAAGAGAACAGGGCCAGCAGGTTGACGACCGAAATCTGGGCGTTGGCCAGCCAACCGATGAACACGAGGGTCAAGGACAGGAAACCCATGCGGAACCAGAAGAAGATCCTCTCGTTTCGCGTCGCCCAGACCTGGAAGAAAAAGACCCCGGTGAGCACGCCGATCATGCCGAGAAGCGCCGCGATCTCGACCTTCCTGGCCAGCCATATCCGCTTCCACAGACCCGCCCGCGCGGCCTGCTCGTCTTCCACGGCCTCGACGGGCGCGGCGCCGGCCGCCGGTTCCGATCGCACCTCGCGAAGGAAACGGTCGGGCAGGCGGTATCCCAGTTCGAATGTCGTGAAGACCTTTTCCACGGGTCCGACGGCGCGCTGGACCAAAAGCTGCAACTTCCACGGCTTGGTTGGGTCAAACCCGCTGTCGGCGGGAATGCGGAAGATGTCCAACTCCGAGAATTCGGGGCTTCCGCTTGCCGCGAGCGCGCCGATCCGGCGGTGGTCGCGATCATGGAACCGCACGGTGATGTCGCCCTGCACCAGCGCGATCCGGTCGAAGATGCCCCCGCGCACGTAGCCCGATCCCTTGAAGGAATACATGCCGCGCCCGGCCACAAGGATTGCATGATCTCCGGGGTTCAGGAACCTTTCCTGGTTGGCATATTCGTGCTCGCCCAGAAGCGCTCGCCCGATCTGCGGCGCCGAGACCAGCGCGACATACATGTCGATGAACCGCTCATCCGGGGCGCCTTTTGCGGGTCGGCTTGCCGCGCGCGGGTCGCCCATCGCTTCGAAGGCCGCGTTGACCTGTCCCACGTCCAGCGACAGACGCCGGACCGTGCCATCCCCCAGAAGCGCCATCCAGTCGTTCTCGACGCTGGCATCCGGGTTGATCTCGAATTTCAACGCATCGTCGACTTCCGGCGTCAGCCCTCCCAGGCCAAGCGCCCGGGCGACCTTGACCGATGCCCTCAGGATCGAATCGTCGATGATCATGACGGTCACGGTCGCGCCCGATACGATCTCGAGCTCGTGAGCGCTTCCGCGCCTGGCCGCTTCGGCGGCCATGTCGGCGCCTACGTAGCTTTCCGTCAGCGCCACCATCCTGCTGTTCGGAATGCCGACCAGAACAATGGGTTCGTGATGCTCCACGAGCCTTGCGCCGATGATCTTCGCATCATCGTTCAAGGCCACCATCACGTGGATTGGCTTGCCGGAATAGCCGATGGTGGAAACGAAGTCGCTGGTCACGAACACGCGCCCGAGTGGCTTGCCATCCTTGAGGATCGGCGCCACGGGCAGGTCGCCCTGAATGGGACCCCACGCATCGGCGCCGGCGACCACCTCGGACGGGGCGACCTTCTTGAGGAAAGTCGGCAAGACAGAGGTGTCGGCCAAGGCCGTTCCGCCCAGAACGCCCAGCCAGACGAGGCATCGTGCGAGCGAGCAAAGGACTGCTACGATGGTGTTTATCGCATTTTTCGCGGGCATGCCTCTGCCGCCTCTTGTGAGCTGGATCAAGCGTTGGATCCCTGCGTAGGGAGCCGGGAGACCTGCCGCCTTGATTTGAGTCAAGTCGGATACACCTTTTACGGTGCGGCAATGGGCTGACTTTTCGCGCACATCGGCATGGACGATGGTCCCGACGATTGGAGCGGAGACATGGACCGGAGCGCTGTGCATGAGATTGACCAAGTTTACAGACTACGCCTTGCGCGTTCTGCTCTTGGCCGCCGCGCGAGACGGCACGCGAACGACGGTCGGGATGACGGCCGAGATCTTCGGGATCTCGGAAGCGCACGTGAAAAAGGTCGTGCACCATTTGATTTCGGCAGGTTACCTGTCAGGTGCACGCGGGCGCGCCGGCGGATTCGAACTGAAAAAAGATCCGTCGGACATCAACCTTGGCGCCGTGATCCGCCTTTGCGAAGCGGATTTCGGAATCTTCGAATGCATGGCGCCGCGCGGCTCGTGTCTGATCTCCGGCGTCTGCGCGCTACCCGGGATAGGGAGCGCAGCGCGGGACGCGTTCCTCGCCGTCTATGACAAGAAAACCTTGAGCGACATCCTTCTGCCTGCCTCTGCCTTCGACCGAGCCAACCCCTCTCATTGACCAAATCACGGGTTGGCGCACTGAAAGAGTTGTTCGAGGAAGGGGCGAAGACGATGGCCAGGGCGTCCACGCCGAAACCGACAGGCGGATCTCCTGGTCTCACTCGACCGGCTCGAGGCGCTGGCGTCGGCCGTCGAAAGCGTGTCGCTGATGGTCTCGTGGTTCGGCAATGACCTGCGCGCCCGCATCTGGGCTACCGGAACCAGGAAAGACGGCCCATCGGCACCATTATTCATTCGCAAGCCAAGAAGGTCAAGAGACCGAGCGAAGCGATTCCAGTTCAGCCCCGGCCCAGTTGGTCGATGCCTTGAGGACGTCCACGTTTCCGCGATCCCCTTGCGCGGTCTAGTTCCTTGGGGGCGTCCGGCGCAGGCCGCGCGCTATTGCGGCGGCGCCGATGCCTGCGCGGCGTGGCTCCAGGCCCTGGGCGACCGGCCATACATGCGCTTGAACTCGCGGCTGAACTGGGACGCGCTGCGATAACCCACGTCCCAGGCCGCCTCGGAGACGGCTTTCCCTTCGGCGATCTTCATGGCGGCGCGGTTCAGCCGCATCGCTTTCGCGAACTGGATCGGCGACATGCCGGTCGCTTCCTTGAAGCGCCGATGGAACACGGCGCGGCTCATGCCCGCATGGTCGGCCATGTCGTCGATGGTGACCTGCTCGTTCAGGTGAGTAGCGAGGTATTCGATGGTCCGCGCGATCTCGTTGCCGACGCCGAAGGCCCGTCTTGCGACGGCCCCCGCCTCGCCCCTCAGCACGGCATAGAACAGCTCGCGCAGCCGCCCGGCCCCGAGCACCGCGGCGTCCACCGGATCGTCGAGCAGTTCGAGAAGCCGCAGCAGCGCCAGAGTGAAGCCCTTGTCCCAAGAGGCCAGCGCCAGTGCCGAGCCGATCTTGCCCTGCGACCGCCCGCCGCCTCCGGCCGCGGTCTCGATCTCGATGGCGAGTTCGCGCATCACCCGCGGCTCCAGCGCGATCATCACGCCCAGAAGCGGATCCTCGGGCGAGGCCCGCGGCGACCCCGCCTCGACCGGCAGGGTCATCGGGCACAGCAGGTAGCGACTGCTGTCATAGACGTGGCGCCGCCCGTCCAGGACGGCTTCCTTGGCACCGCCGAGGATGGCCACGACCGTGGGCTCATAGACCGCTGGCACGCAGGGCACGGGTTCCGTCACGCGGAAGAGCTGCACCCCCTTCAGCGCGGTTTCCACGAGGCCCGCCTTGGGCAGGCGGCGCTCGATCAGCTGTCTGATCTGGTCCTTGCTCATGACGGCATGATTGGCGGAGCGGTCGCACCATTGCAACATGCGCGAGACGATCAGGCAAGTATTCAAGACGATATCGCCTGTTTTCAGAAGCATCCAGCATTTATCTACCGTTTCGGAATTGCATCGGGATGCAGACCGCCGCCAGGCGCGGCGCCAAGGAGAGAGGCATGGCAGACACGACATTCGGACCCAAAGGCTGGACGCCCGAGCGGCTTGGCGATCTGACGGGCAAGACCTTCGTCATCACCGGCGCCACCGCCGGCGTGGGCTTTCAGGCGGCGCGCACGCTGTTGAAGAAGAACGCCAGCGTGGTGATGCTCAACCGCTCGGCCGAGAAATCGCAGGCCGTGATCGCCGCGCTGAAGACCGAGTTCGGCGCGCGGGCCGACGTGCGTTTCATCCGCATGGACCTGTCGGTTCTGGCCAGCGTCCGCGAGGCGGCGGCAGAGGTGCTGAGGACGACGCCGCGCATCGACGCGCTGATCAACAACGCCGCCATCGCGCAGACGCCGACGCGCAAGCTGACCGTCGACGGGTTCGAAAGCCAGCTTGGCACCAACCATTACGGCCATTTCCTGCTGAACGGCCTGCTGTTCGAGCGTGTCGCCGAAAGCAAGGGCCGGATCGTCGTCGTCGCCAGCCAAGGCTACAACCTCGGGCTCAGGACGATCAACTTCGACGACATGAACTGGGACAAGGGCTACAGGCCCAACACCGCCTATTCCCAGAGCAAGCTGGCGCAGATGATGTTCGCCTATGAGCTTCAGGACCGGCTCGCGGCGGCGGGCCGGACCGACGTGCAGGTTTACGTCTGCCATCCCGGCTCTTCGGCCACGTCGCTGATCGCGACCAGCGGCGGCCGGCTGACGCGCTTCCTGTCGTGGCTGATGACCAAGACACCGCTCGTGCAAAGCGCCGAACGCGGCGCCTGGCCCGAGGTGATGTGCGCGACCGAGGACGGGCTGGAGCAACGCGCGCTTTACGGCCCGACCGGCTTCTTGCAGATGGTCGGCCCGGTCGGGCGCGGCACGCTGAACCCGCATGCCTACGACAAGCCTGTGATGCAGCAGCTCTGGGATGTGTCCGAGAAAGCCGTCGGCTACGAGTGGAAACTCTGATCCCAACAGCCGAACGCCTCGGGTCCCGCGCCGCGGAACGGCCCGATCGCATCCGATTGGCACAAGCCGGGCGCCGCCAGCTTCATGGTCGACGCCCGCACGGGACGGCCTTGATCCCGGCCGCGCGGTTGCCGCGGCCGGATCTACGTTCGGAAGGCATCCCATAGGTGGACGGCAACCGGCCCGTTGGCCGTCCTGCGCTGACGAAAGACGAACACCTCGACGTCAAAGCCGAGATGGGTATGGGGCAGGACGATTTCCCGCAGCCGCCCTTGCGCCAGGTCCTCGGCGATCATGTGCTCGGGCAGGCGACCCCAGCCAAGGCCGGCCAGCAGCAGATGCTTCTTCATGTGCAGATCGCTCACATACCATCGCCTCTGACCTTTCTGCACCCCAAGCTCTCGCCCGAACGGGCCCGAAGCCGGGCCGCTGTCGCGCGCGATCACCTGGTGAAATCGCCGCAGGCCGTCCAGAGTAAGGGGCGCGTCCATCGCATCGAGAAGCGCCGGCGCGGCGACGTTGCGCATCACCGACCGGGCCACGGGCATGTAGTCGAAGCCCGCCTCTTCCAGCATGACGGGGATGGCGGGCGCGACCGCGAGGGCCGCCTCGCCGGACCGAACGGCCTCGATCGCGTCGGAAAGAACCTCGGCGCGCAGCACGATGCTCGTGTCGGGAAACCGGCCCTGCACCCGGGACAGCACCGGGGACAGGATGTTCGGATCCGCGGCGGCATCGATGGCGATGGTGAGCGTCTCTTCCTGCCCTTTCTCGAAATGCCGGATGAGCTCGGTCAGATCCTCGGCCTCCGCCAGAACCCGCAGGGATTGCAGATAGACGCGCCGGCCCACCGCGGTCAGCTCCAGCCGGTAGCCCGAGCGATCGAAAAGCGCGGTCCCTGTCTGGGCTTCCAGAGCCTTCAGCGCCTGGCTCACCGCAGGCTGCGTGCGGTTCAGCCGCTCGGCCGCCGCCTTGAGCGACCCGGCTTCGACCACCGCGCACAACACCTTCAGTCGATCCAGCTTCATCGGCGCCCCTTTGTTAAGCAATGCTTATGTAGAACAGCAAAACATATAAATTTCAATTCGCACCGCGCGCGCCTATCTCAGGATCCGCAAGCGAACGCGGCCCTTGAAGGGAATCGCTCACCATCTGGCCGCCGAGCAAGGAAAGGTCCACATGCCCAAACGCGTCGCCATCGTCGGCGGCGGCTATATCGGCGCCCGTCTCGCAAAGTCGCTCGACGACGCCGCCGAGGTCACGCTGATCGAGCCGCGCAGCCATTTCGTCCATACGCCCGCAATGATCCGCGCCGTCGTCGACCCCTCGCTGCTGGATCGCGCGCTGATCCCCTATGACCAGCTGCTCAAGAGCGGCCGCCTCCTGCGCGCCCGTGCGAGCGCGATCGACGAGGGAGGCGCGACGCTGGACAGCGGCCAGAGGGTCGAGGCTGATTACATCGTCGTCGGCGCCGGCTCGTCCTATGCCCTGCCGTTCAAGCCCGAGGGCGACGACATCGAGGGCCTGCGCCGCGCCAACCGGCGCGTGCACGACCAGCTCAGGGCTGCGCGCACCATCGGCATCGTTGGCGCGGGAGCGGTGGGAACCGAACTGGCGGGCGAGATCGCTCACGCCATGCCGGACAAGAAGATCACGCTGATCTCCGCCCATGACCGCTGACCTGCTCCCCTTAGAGTCCGCGTTCAAGCGTTAGCTCTGTTCATGGTTTGGTCCTCTCTTGACCGTTTGTGATACTCCCGCGGGGTGAGCCCGTCGACGCTCGAATGGGGGCGGTGATGGTTGTCGTCGTCGCGCCAAGCCGCAATCAAATGGCGGGCATGGCGCAGGTTGGCAAACAGGTGCTCGTTGAGGCATTCGTCCCGCAGACGACCATTGAAGCTTTCGACGAAGCCGTT
>NZ_VNHJ01000016.1 GCF_008124525.1 Oceanicella actignis | reverse complement strand
TCTTCGTCGCCCGCTACGACGACCATGTCCGCGTCGCCGTCACCGGCGCGTCCGAAAACGGCGTCTTCCGCTGGACCGAGGCCGAACAGGCCCTGAGCGCCAGCTTCGCCCCCGAGGCCCTCGAGGGCCTCGCCCTCAGCCCGGACGGCATGATCGAGGACATCCACGGAACCGCGGCATACCGCGCCCACCTCGCCGCCGTCCTCACCAGACGCGCCGTGAAAAACGCAAACTGAAACAAACGCGCCGGCGGGACAACATCCCGCCGGCGTCATCGCGCAGGCCCGGCGGCGCGGCTCAGCCGCGCGCGGCCGCGATGCGGGCGAGCGCGGCGTCGATGTCGGCCGCGTCGTGGCGCTCGGGCAGCTGGTTCGCCTCGTCGCCCCAGACGCGATTGACCAGGACGCCGCGCTTGACGGCCGGGCGCTCGTTGATCTCGCGCGCCCAGCGCTGCACGTTCTCGTATTCATGCACCGACAGGAACTCGGCCGCCTCGTAAAGCCGGCCCAGCGCCAGCGCGCCATACCAGGGCCAGATGGCGATGTCGGCGATGGTGTAGTCCTGCCCGGCGATGTAGGGCCGCTCGGCCAGCTGGCGGTCGAGCACGTCGAGCTGGCGCTTGACCTCCATCGCGAAGCGGTTGATCGGGTATTCCATCTTCTCGGGCGCATAGGCGTAGAAATGCCCGAAGCCGCCGCCCAGATAGGGCGCCGAGCCCATCTGCCAGAACAGCCAGTTGAGCGTCTCGGTCCGCCCGGCGCGATCGGTCGGCAGGAAGGCGCCGAACTTCTCGGCCAGGTAGAGCAGGATCGAGCCCGATTCGAACACGCGCAGCGGCTCGGGCTCGGAGCGGTCGACAAGCGCGGGGATCTTCGAGTTCGGATTGATGCGCACGAAGCCGGACGAGAACTGGTCGCCCTCGTTGATGCGGATCAGCCAGGCGTCGTATTCCGCGCCCTCGCGCCCCAGGGCCAGCAGCTCTTCGAGCATGATGGTGACCTTCACGCCGTTCGGCGTGGCCAGCGAGTAGAGCTGCAGCGGATGGCGCCCGACGGGCAGCTCGGCCTCGTGGGTGGGGCCGGCGACGGGGCGGTTGATGCTGGCGAAGCGGCCGCCGCTTTCCTTGTCCCAGGTCCAGACACGGGGCGGAACATAGGCGGCGGGCGCGTCGGCGGTGTCGGTCATGGCGTCGGGGCTCCTGATGTTGGAAACCCCGCCGTCTTGCCATGGCGGCGGCGGCGCCTCAAGCCCGCCGCCGCGGGCCCGCCTCAGCCGATGCGGTAGTTGGGCGCCTCGCGCACGATCTGCACGTCGTGGACGTGGCTTTCGTTCAGGCCCGCATTCGTGATGCGCACGAAGCGGCAGCCGCTGCGCATCTCGTCGATGGTGCGGTTGCCGGTGTAGCCCATGGCCGCGCGCAGCCCGCCCGTCAGCTGGTGCAGCACCCCCGAGACGGCGCCCTTGTAGGGCACCTGGCCCTCGATGCCCTCGGGCACCAGCTTGTCGGTCGCGGCCTCTTTCTGGAAATAGCGGTCGGCCGAGCCGCGCGCCATGGCGCCCACCGACCCCATGCCGCGATAGGCCTTGTAGCTGCGGCCCTGGTAAAGGATCAGCTCGCCCGGCGCCTCGTCCGTTCCGGCCAGCATCGAGCCGATCATGGCGCAGCTGGCGCCCGCCGCGATGGCCTTGGCCAGATCGCCCGAGAACTTGATGCCCCCGTCGGCGATGATCGGCACGCCCGCGCGGCTGGCGGCCTCGGCGCAGTCCATGATCGCGGTCAGCTGCGGCACGCCCACCCCCGCGACGATGCGCGTGGTGCAGATCGAGCCCGGCCCGATGCCGACCTTGACCGCGTCCGCGCCCGCGTCGATCAGCGCGCGCGTGGCCTCGGCGGTGGCCACGTTGCCCGCGGCCACCTGCACGCGCGAGTCATGCGCCTTGATGCGCTCGACCGCGCGCGCGACCGAGGCCGAGTGCCCATGCGCCGTGTCGATCACGATCAGGTCCACCTCGGCGTCGATCAGCGCCAGCGAGCGCTCGAACCCCGCGTCGCCCACCGTGGTGGCCGCCGCCACGCGCAGCCGCCCCAGCGCGTCCTTGCACGCCTGCGGGTTCAGCACCGCCTTTTCCAGATCCTTGATGGTCAGCAGCCCCGCCAGGCGCCCTTCGGCGTTGACCACCAGCACCTTCTCGATGCGGCGCCGGTGCATCAGGCGCCGGGCCTCCTCGACGTCGACGGGCTCGCGCAGGATGGCCAGGTTCTCGGCGGTCATCAGCTCGCGCACGGGCGCGTCGTCGGACTGGGCGAAGCGCATGTCGCGGTTGGTCAGGATGCCGACCACGTTGCGCTCGTCGTCCACGACGGGAAAGCCGGTGATCTTGTAGCGCTCCTGCAGGGCGCGGGCGTCGGCCACGGTCTGATCGGGGGTCAGCGTGACCGGGTTGTAGACGACGCCGCTTTCGAAGCGCTTGACGCGGCGCACCTGGCGCGCCTGCTCGGCGATGTCGAGATTGCGATGGATCACGCCCATGCCCCCCGCCTGGGCCATGGCGATGGCCATCTCGCTTTCGGTCACGGTGTCCATGGCCGAGCTGACGAGGGGGATGTTCAGCTCGATCTCGTTGGTGATGCGCGTGCGCAGCACCGCGTCCGAGGGCAGCACCTCGGAGGCGCCGGGAACAAGCAGAACGTCGTCGAAGGTGAGCGCCTCGCGAATCTCCATCGGAAGTCTCCTGATGCAGGGGGTTCGTTTGGCAGCCTCCTTTCGCACGCGGCGGCGGCGCTGAAAAGGGGGCATCGCGCCGCTCGCCGGGGCGGCCGGGGCGCGGAGGCGCGCGCTCAGCCCTTGAGGCGCCCGTCGCGCAGCGCCAGCGCCGCCCCCGCCGCGACGCGCAGCGTCGTCGCGCTGGCGGCCGCCGTCAGCAAGGCGGCCAGCCACCAGGCCCCCTGCCCGGCCGCCGCGCCCGCCGCGCCGCCGATGGCGCCCGGCAGGCGCTCGGCCCCCAGCATCGTCGCCCCGGCCAGCGACGCGAGCGGGAAGGTGAAGGCGCCCCAGGCGGGCGACCAGCCGCCCTCGGCCAGCCAGGCCAGCCGCGGCGCCAGCGCCAGCGCCACCGCCAGGGCGGCCGCCCAGGCCGGCAGGACCAGCGCCTCGGACCACGGCGCGCCCAGCGCCGCGCCCGAGATCGCCGCCAGCGCCGGCGGGGCGACGAAGATCGCCAGGCCCGGCCGCAGCGTCGGCGCAAGCCCGCCCCCCGCCAGCGCCCCGCGCAGCCATGCCAGCATGAGCGGCGTCAGCGCCGCCCACACCGCCAGCGCCGAGCCGTAGAGCACCGCCGAGGCGGTTCCGAAGCCCAGCGCCGCGCCCCCGATCGGCGCCACGATCTGGCCGACGAAAGGCAGGTAGAGCGCCGGCGTGACGGGCCGCAGATGCGGCGGCGCGGACAGCAGCACATGCAGCGTCGCGCCGGCGAAGACCCAGTGCAGCGCCGCGCCCCCGACCCACAGCGCCGCCGCCGCCCCCGGCAGCGCCGGCGCCGCCGCCGCGCCGACCAGCATCAGCCCCATGCTCAGCGCCGCCAACGCGCCGCGCGCGGGCGGCGGCGAAAGATCCTCGAGCGCGCGGGCCGGCCGCCGCGCCAGCGCCGCCAGATAGAGCGCCCCCGCCAGCAGCAGCGCCATGCTGGCCACGCCCAGCCACAGCTCGCCGATCCACGGCGCCAGGCCCAGGACGCGCGCCCCCGCGCGCAGCGTCAGCCCCGTTCCCACGAGCCCCAGAAGGGTCGGGAACAGAACGGGCGGAAAGGATCGGCGGCGGGCGTCGGCGAAGGCGGGCATGGGCGGCTTTCCTTGCGCGGGCCGCCGCCCGAGGGCGGTCGGCGTGACGAGCATGAACGCCCAGCGCCCCCGCCCGGCCCCGCGCCGGCGGCGGCGCGCGTGAGTGCGCGCGGCGTTCCCGGGCGCTCATATTCGCGCGCGCGAATGCGGGCAAGGCCCGCCCCGCGCGCGCCCCTGCGGCTCAGCGTCCCAGCGCGGCGCGGATCTCGTCCAGAATGGCCGGATCGTCGATGGTCGCCGGGGTCTTGAAGGGCGCCCCGTCGGCGATCTTGGCCATGGTCGCGCGCAGGATCTTGCCCGAGCGCGTCTTGGGCAGGCGATCGACCACCAGCGCGCGCTTGAAGGCGGCGACGGGGCCGATGCGCTCGCGCACCAGCTGCACGCACTCGCGCACGATGTCCTCATGCGGGCGGTTGACCCCGGCGTTGAGCACCAGGAAGCCGACCGGAACCTGGCCCTTGAGCTCGTCCGCCACGCCGATCACCGCACATTCGGCCACGTCGGGATGCGAGGCCAGCACCTCTTCCATCGCGCCGGTGGACAGGCGATGGCCGGCCACGTTGATGACGTCGTCGGTGCGGGCCATGATGTAGATGTAGCCGTCCTCGTCGATCATGCCCGCGTCGCCGGTCTCGTAATAGCCGGGGAAATGCTCGAGATACGCCTTGCGGAAGCGCTCCTCGGCGTTCCACAGGCCCGGCAGCGTGCCCGGCGGCAGCGGCAGGCGGATGGCGATGGCGCCCAGCTCGCCCGGCTTGACCGGATGGCCGCCCTCGTCCAGCGCCTGCACGTCGTATCCGGGCATGGGCACGGCGGGCGAGCCCGGCTTGATGGGCAGCAGCTCGATCCCCAGCGGGTTGGCGGCGATGGCCCAGCCCGTCTCGGTCTGCCACCAGTGGTCGATCACCGGCTTGCCCAAGAGCTCCTGCGCCCAGCGGATGGTGTCGGGGTCGGCGCGCTCGCCGGCCAGGAACAGCGCCTGCAGCGAGGACAGGTCGTATCGCTCGGCCAGCTCGCCGTGCGGGTCCTCGCGCTTGACGGCGCGGATGGCGGTCGGGGCGGTGAAGAACGAGCGCACCTTGTGCTCGGCGATCACGCGCCAGAACGTGCCCGCGTCGGGCGTGCCCACGGGCTTGCCCTCGAAGACGATGGTGGTGCAGCCCTCGATCAGCGGCGCGTAGCAGATGTAGCTGTGCCCCACCACCCAGCCGACGTCCGAGGCGGCCCAGAACACGTCGCCGGGCTGGACGTTGTAGATGTTCTTCATCGACCAGCTGAGCGCGACCATGTGCCCGGCATTGTCGCGCACCACGCCCTTGGGCTGGCCGGTGGTGCCCGAGGTGTAGAGGATGTAGAGCGGATCGGTCCCGCGCACGGGCTCGCAGGGGGCGGGTTCGACGCCGGCCTGGAAGGCGTGCCAGTCCAGATCGCGCCCCTCGATCAGCGCGGCGGGCTGCTGGTCGCGCTGGAGGATCACGCAGAACTCGGGCTTGTGCGCGGCCTCTTCGATGGCGGCGTCGAGCAGCGGCTTGTAGGGCACCACGCGCCCGGGCTCGAGCCCGCAGGACGCCGCGATCACCGCCTTGGGGCGCGCGTCGTCGATGCGCACCGCCAGCTCGTGCGCGGCGAAGCCGCCGAACACCACCGAATGGATCGCCCCCAGCCGCGCGCAGGCCAGCATCGCCTCGAGCGCCTCGGGCACCATGGGCATGTAGATCACCACCCGGTCGCCCTTGCCCACGCCGCGCGCGCGCAGCGCCCCGGCCAGCGAGGCCACGCGCTCGCGCAGCTCGGCATAGGTGATGACGTGCTTCGTGCCGGTGATCGGGCTGTCATGGATGATGGCCGGCCGGTCGCCATGGCCCGCCTCGACATGCCGATCGACGGCGTTGTGGCAGGTGTTGCACACCGCGTCGGGGAACCAGCGGTAGATCGGCGCGCGCGAGGCGTCCAGCGCGCGGGTCGGCGGCTCGATCCAGTCGATGCACTCGGCGGCCTTCATCCAGAAGCCCTCCGGGTCGGCCTTCCATGCCTCGTAGACGTCCTTGTAGCCCATTCTCCCTCTCCCCCGTTTGGCCGGCGCTCGCGTCCGGGCGGACGGCGCCCCCTGCTTGATGCGGCGGCGCGGCGCGCGCCGCCTTGACCTGGCGCAAGGCGCTCAGGCGTAGCTCTGCACCGGCGCGCCGGCCAGCGCCGAGATGTTCAACAGCCCCCGCGTCGTGATCGACGGCGTGACGATATGCGCCCGGTTGCCCATTCCCATCAGGATCGGGCCGACTTCAAGAGCGCCGCCCAACTGCTTGAGAATGTTGCGCATTCCAGACGCGCTGTCGGCATTGGGCAGGATCAGCACATTGGCCTCGCCCTGCAGCCGCGAGCGCGGGAAAAGCCGCGCGCGCAGCTCGGGGTCGAGCGCCGTGTCGGCGTGCATCTCGCCCTCGTATTCGAAATCGGGCTCGCGCTGGTCCAGCAGCGCCATGGCCGCGCGCATCTTGCGCCCCGAGGCGGTGTCCAGATTGCCGAACTGCGAGTGGCTGAGCAGCGCCACCTTGGGCGTGACGCCGAAGCGGCGCGCATGTCGCGCCGCGGCGATGGCGATCTCGGCCACCTCCTCGGCCTCGGGGTCGGGGTGCACCTGGGTGTCGGCGATGAAGACCGGCCCCTTCTCGAGCAGCATCAGGGACAGCGCGCCGACGGGCCGGAATCCATCTCGCGCAAGCACTTGACGAACGTAGTTCAAGTGCCACAGATACTGCCCGAACGTGCCGCAGATCAGGCTGTCGGCGTCGCCCCGATGCACCGCCACCGCGGCGATGGCGGTGGTGTTGGTGCGCATGATGGCGCGCGCCAGATCGGGCGTGACGCCGCGCCGCTCCATCAGCTCGTGATAGGTGGTCCAGTAGTCGCGATAGCGGCTGTCGCTTTCGGGATTGACGATCTCGAAGTCCCGGTCCGGGCGGATCGGCAGCCCGTAGCGCTCGAGCCGCGTCTCGATCACCTCGGGGCGGCCGATCAGGATCGGCTTGTCGGTGGTCTCTTCGAGCATGGCGTGCGCGGCGCGCAGGACGCGCTCGTCCTCGCCCTCGGCGAAGATGATGCGCCGCTCGGCCTTGCGCGCCGCGTCGAAGACCGGCCGCATGATCAGCGCCGAGCGGAACACCGCCCCCGCCTGCGCCTCGCGATAGGCGGCGAGGTCGGGCAAGGGGCGCGTGGCGACGCTCGTGCGCATGGCCGCCTCGGCCACCGCCGTCGCCACCGCCGCGCGCAGGCGCGGATCGAAGGGCTTGGGGATCAGGTAGTCGGGGCCGAAGACCATGCGCTCGCCGCTGTAGGCGGCGGCGGCCTCGGCCGAGCTGGCCTGGGTGGCCAGATCGGCGATGGCGCGCGCGGCGGCCAGCTTCATCTCCTCGTTGATCTCGGTCGCGCCCACATCCAGCGCGCCGCGGAAGATGAAGGGAAAGCACAGCACGTTGTTGACCTGGTTCGGATGGTCCGAGCGCCCCGTGGCCATGATGACGTCGGGGCGCGCGGCGCGCGCCTCGTCGGGCGCGATCTCGGGGTCGGGATTGGCCAGGGCGAAGACGATGGGCCGCTCGGCCATGGCCGCCACATGCTCGGGGCGCAGGGCGCCCGGGGCGGACAGGCCAAGGAAGAAGTCGGCGCCGCGGATCGCCTCGTCCAGCGCGACCGGGCCGCCGGGGCGCGCATAGGCGGCCTTGTGCGGGTTCATGTCGGCCTCGCGCCCCTCATGCACCAGGCCGTGCAGGTCGTAGAGCCAGATGTTCTCGCGCCGCGCGCCCAGCGAGACCAAAAGGTTCAGGCAGGCGATGCCCGCCGCCCCGCCCCCGGTCGAGACGATGCGCGCCGTCTCGATCCGCTTGCCCGCCACGCGCAGCGCGTTGAGCGCGGCCGCCGCCACCACGATCGCCGTGCCGTGCTGGTCGTCGTGAAAGACGGGAATGTTCATGCGCTTGCGGCACTCGGCCTCGACGACGAAGCAGTCGGGGGCCTTGATGTCCTCGAGATTGATCGCGCCGAAGGTCGGCTCGAGCGCCGCCACGATCTCCGCCAGCCTTTGCGGGTCGCTTTCGTTCACCTCGATGTCGAAGCAGTCGATGTCGGCGAACTTCTTGAACAGGACCGCCTTGCCCTCCATCACCGGCTTGGCGGCCAGGGGGCCGATGTTGCCCAGCCCCAGAACGGCCGAGCCGTTGGTGACCACCGCCACCAGATTGCCGCGGGCCGTGTAGCGGGCGGCGGCGGCCGGGTCGGCCTGGATCTCGCGGCAGGCCTCGGCCACGCCGGGGCTGTAGGCGCGCGACAGGTCGCGCTGGTTGGCCAGCGGCTTGGTGGCGCGCACCTCGAGCTTTCCGGGGCGCGGCAGCGCGTGATAGTCCAGCGCCGCCTTGCGATTGGATTGCGTCTTTTCGTCCGTCATCACCTGTTCCGCCCGATGTTGCGCCGCCCGGGGCGGGCGCGCCGCGAGTCTTCTTCTTACCCCGCGTCAGGCCCCGCGCGAAGGGGGCCGCCCTTCGCGCCGGCGCGCGGCGGCGAGGGCGGCGGGCCGGGGGCGGCGCGCTCAGCCCGCCGCGCCGCGCGCCTCGCGGATCAGCCGCAGCACGCCGCGCGCGGCCTCGGGGATGTTGGTGCCCGGGCCGAAGATCGCCTTCACCCCCGCCTTGCGCAGGAAGTCGTAATCCTGCTGCGGGATGACGCCGCCGCACACGACGATGATGTCCTCGGCGCCCTTCTCGCGCAGCGCCTCGATCAGCCTGGGCGCCAGGGTCTTGTGCCCCGCCGCCTGGCTCGAGATACCCACCACGTGCACGTCGTTGTCCACCGCGTCCTGCGCCGCCTCTTCGGGCGTCTGGAACAGCGGCCCCACATCGACGTCGAAGCCGATGTCGGCGAAGGCGGTGGCGATGACCTTGGCGCCGCGGTCGTGCCCGTCCTGCCCCATCTTGACCACCAGCATGCGCGGGCGCCGGCCCTCTTCCTCGGCGAAGGCCTCGACCTCGCGCTGGATGGCGGCGAAATCCTCGTCGCCCTCATAGGCGGCGCCGTAGACGCCCGACAGCGTGCGCACCTCGGCGCGATGACGACCGAACACCTTTTCCATGGCGTAGGAAATCTCTCCGACCGTGGCGCGGGCCCGCGCCGCCTCGACCGCCGCCTCGAGCAGGTTCCCCTCGCCCGAGGCCGCCACCTGCGTCAGCCGATCGAGCGCCGCGTCCACCGCCGCCTGATCGCGCGTGGCGCGGATGCGCTCGAGCCGCGCGATCTGCGCCTCGCGCACCTTGGCGTTGTCCACCTCGAGGATCTCGATCGGGGTCTCCTTCTCGGGGCGATACTTGTTGACGCCGACGATCACCTCCTCGCCGCGGTCCACGCGGGCCTGGCGGCGGGCGGCGGCCTCTTCGATGCGCAGCTTGGGCATGCCCGACTCGACCGCGCGGGTCATGCCGCCCATGGCGTCGATCTCCTCGATCAGCTTCCACGCCTCGTCGGCCATCTCCTTGGTCAGGCGCTCGACGTAATACGAGCCGGCCAGCGGATCGACCACGTTGCAGATGCCGGTCTCTTCCTGAAGGATGAGCTGCGTGTTGCGCGCGATGCGGGCCGAGAAGTCGGTCGGCAGGGCGATCGCCTCGTCCAGCGCGTTGGTGTGCAGCGACTGCGTGCCCCCCAGCGCGGCCGAGAGCGCCTCGTAGGCCGTGCGCACCACGTTGTTGAAGGGGTCCTGCTCCTGCAGCGACACGCCCGAGGTCTGGCAGTGGGTGCGCAGCATCAGCGACTGGGGCTTCTTGGGGTCGAACTCCTTCATGATCCGCGCCCACAGAAGCCGCGCGGCGCGCAGCTTGGCGATCTCCATGAAGAAGTTCATGCCGATGGCGAAGAAGAAGCTCAGCCGCCCGGCGAAGGCGTCCACGTCCATGCCCTTGGCCAGCGCCGCCTTCACGTATTCCTTGCCGTCGGCCAGGGTGAAGGCCAGCTCCTGCACCAGCGTCGCGCCCGCCTCCTGCATGTGGTAGCCCGAGATCGAGATCGAGTTGAAGCGCGGCATGTTCTTCGCCGTGTACTCGATGATGTCGGCCACGATGCGCATGCTCGGCTCGGGCGGGTAGATGTAGGTGTTGCGGACCATGAACTCCTTGAGGATGTCGTTCTGGATGGTCCCCGACAGCTCGGCCGGGCTGGCGCCCTGCTCCTCGCCGGCGACGATGAAGCAGGCCATGATCGGGATCACCGCGCCGTTCATGGTCATGGACACCGACATCTCCTTGAGCGGGATGCCGTCGAACAGGATCTTCATGTCCTCGACCGAGTCGATGGCCACGCCCGCCTTGCCCACGTCGCCGACCACGCGCGGATGGTCGCTGTCATAGCCGCGATGGGTGGCCAGGTCGAAGGCGACCGACAGGCCCTTCTGCCCCGCCGCCAGGTTGCGGCGGTAGAAGGCGTTCGATTCCTCGGCCGTCGAGAAGCCGGCGTATTGGCGGATGGTCCAGGGCCGGCCGGCATACATGGTCGCGCGCGGGCCGCGCACGAAGGGCTCGAAGCCGGGCAGCGAGCCCAGATGCTCGACGCCCTCCAGATCCTCTTCGGTGTATAGCGGCTTGACGTCGATCCCCTCTGGCGTGCGCCATATCAGCTCGTCGGGATCGCGGCCCTTGAGCTCCTTGCGGGCCAGCTCGCGCCAGGCGTTCAGATCGGGTTTCGTCATGCTCTGTCTCCTTCAGACGCGCCGCGCGCGCGATGCCCCATGGCGCCGGGGCGCGAAAGGGTTAGATTGAGCGCCATGAACCAAAGACGCCGAATTCTGCGCGCCCTCGCCCTGTTCGCCATGCCGTTCGTCCTGTCGCGCCGGTCGCGCGCGCAGAACGGCGGCGCGCCCGAGGCGGGCGCGGACGAGGACCCGCTCGCCCCGCTCCTGTGGGTCAAGCGCCCCGTCATCATCTTCGCCGACGATCCGGGCGATCCGCGGCTGGCGCACCAGCTGGCCGAGCTTGCGCGCGAGAAGGCCGAGCTCGAGGCGCGCGACGTGGTCGTGATCGTCGACGACCGCAAGCCCGCGCGCCGCGACCAGGCCTCGGCGCTGCGTCGGCGCTTCCGCCCCCACGGCTTCACCGTGATCGTGCTGTCCAAGGACGGCGAGGTGGTCAAGCGCCACCCGGACGTGATGAGCGCCTTCGACCTGATGCGCCTGATCGACCGCCTGCCGCGGCGCCTGCAGGAGATGGGCCGCGGCTGAGCGCCCCGCCGCGGCGGCGGCGGGCGCGTGGCCGGGAAAGGCGAAGGCGGGCGCGGCGCGGATCATTCGAACTCCATGATCACCTCGTCCACCGCCAGGCTTGCGCCGGGGGCGACGTTGATGCGCGCCACCACCCCGGCGCGCTCGGCGCGCAGGACGTTCTCCATCTTCATGGCCTCGACCGTGCACAGGGGCTGGCCCTCCTGCACCTCCTGCCCCTCTTCGACCGCGATCGAGACGACAAGCCCCGGCATCGGGCACAGCAGCAGCTTCGAGGTGTCGGGCGGCAGCTTCTCGGGCATCAGCCGCGCCAGCTCGGCCACGCGCGGCTCGCGCACCTTCACGTCCAGATCCGCGCCGCGGCGGCGGATGCGGAACCCCTCGGGGCGCATGTCCACCTTGGCCACCAGCGGCGCGCCGTCGATCGTGGCGCGCGCCAGCCGGTCGCCGGGGGTCCAGTCGCCCTCGACCGTCGCCTCGGTTCCGTCCTCGAAGCGCACCTTCACCGCGCCGTAGCCGTGGATCAGCACGTCGGGGTTGCGCGGATCGCGGCCCTTGGGGGCGATGGCCAGCTCCTCGCCCTCTTCGGTCATGATGTGCCCGCGCGCCAGCGGCGAGACATGGGCGCGCCATTCGCGCGCGCCGATGCTCACCACCCAGTCGCGCGGCGCGCGCCGGTCATGGGGCGAGAGCACCCCCGAGATCCGCCCCTCGCGCCGCGCGGCGACGGTCTTCATCGCCGCCGCGCCGGCGGCGATGCGGCGCAGCTCCTCGTCGGGCAGCGTCACGCCGTGGAAGCCGTCGGGGAACTCCTCGGCGATGAAGGCGGTGGTGATGTCGCCCGAGATGAAGCGCGGATGATCCATCACCGCCTGGCAGAAGGGCAGGTTGTGGCCGATGCCCTCGACCTCGAACTCGTCCAGCGCGTTGCGCATGACCTCGATCGCCGCCGCGCGGTCCGGGCCCCAGCTGCACAGCTTGGCGATCATGGGGTCGTAATGCATCGAGATCTCGCCGCCCTCGTAGACGCCCGTGTCGTTGCGCACGGCGCCGTCGGGGCCGCTGCGCTCGGCCGGCGGGCGGTAGCGCGTCAGCCGCCCGATCGAGGGCAGGAAGTTGCGGTAGGGATCCTCGGCGTAAAGGCGGCTCTCGATCGCCCAGCCGTTGATGCCCACATCCTCCTGCGTCAGCGGCAGCTTCTCGCCGGCGGCGACGCGGATCATCAGCTCGACCAGGTCGAGGCCGGTGATGAGCTCGGTCACCGGATGCTCGACCTGAAGGCGGGTGTTCATCTCGAGGAAGTAGAAGTTGCGGTCGCCGTCGACGATGAACTCGACCGTGCCGGCCGAGCAGTAGTTCACCGCCTTGGCCAGCGCCACCGCCTGCGCGCCCATGGCCGCGCGCGTCTCGGGGTCGAGGAAGGGGCTGGGCGCCTCTTCGATGACCTTCTGGTTGCGGCGCTGGATCGAGCATTCGCGCTCGTTCAGGTGAATGACGTTGCCGTGCCTGTCGCCCATCACCTGGATCTCGATGTGGCGCGGCTGGGTGACGAACTTCTCGATGAAGATGCGGTCGTCGCCGAAGCTGGACATGGCCTCGTTCTTCGAGGACTGGAAGCCCTCGCGCACCTCCTCGGCGTTCCAGGCGATGCGCATGCCCTTGCCGCCGCCGCCGGCGCTGGCCTTGATCATGACCGGATAGCCGATCTGTTCCGAGATGCGCACCGCCTCGTCCGCATCCGCGATCAGGCCCATGTAGCCGGGCACGGTGCTGACGCCGGCCTCGGCGGCCAGCTTCTTCGAGGTGATCTTGTCGCCCATCGCCTCGATGGCCGAGGCGGGCGGGCCGATGAAGACCACGCCCTCATCCTCGAGCGCCTTGGCGAAGCGGCTGTTCTCGGACAGGAAGCCGTAGCCCGGATGCACCGCCTGGGCGCCCGTGCGGCGCACCGCGTCAAGGATCTTGTCGATGACGATGTAGGATTCGGAGGCCGGCGGCGGGCCGATATGCACCGCCTCGTCGGCCATGCGCACGTGCAGCGCGTCCTTGTCCGCGTCCGAATACACCGCCACCGTCGCGATGCCCATCTTGCGCGCGGTCTTGATGACCCGGCAGGCGATCTCGCCCCGGTTCGCGATCAGGATCTTCTTGAACATGCCGTCTCCTTTGCCGCAAGCCCGCCCCGGGGCCATGCGCAGGCGCGCGCGCGCCCGCCCTTCGGCCGCCGGGGGCCGAAGGCGCGGCGCACGCGCGCGCCAGCGCGCTTCGATGCGTGATTGGATGGATGGTTGACGAATGCGGCCGCCGCCGCGCCCGCGCCGCGGGCCGCGCGCTCAGCGCTTGAGCGCGCGCTCCAGATCCAGCGCGTCGGGATCGGTGAGCACGCCGGTCGCGGCGCCGACCGCGCCGCCCACCACCGCGCCGGTGAGGACCGAGCCCCCGACCACGGCCGAGCCGACCGCGCCCACCGCCGCGCCCACCGCGCCGCCGCTGACGGCGCGCTCGCTCTGGCTGCGCCCGCAGCCCGCCGCGGCCAGCGCCAGCGCCAGCGCGGCGCAGACCGCGCCGCGGCGCAGCGCGCGCCCGCCGCCGAAATCGCCGATGGTTCCGTTCGCCATGATCCCGCCTCCCTGCGTCGCCCTGCGGCGCTCAGTCCGGCTCGTCGGGCAGCATGACCAGCACGCCCCAGACGATGCCCACCATCGAGAAGGTCACCCCGAACGCGCCCGCCAGCATCAGCACCACGATCCAGCCGTCGGCCGCGCCATGCACCCGCGCGCCAAGCCCGCCGACGTCCAGCCACAGCAGCGCCAGCAGGAACGCCCAGCCCGCCATCACGCCGTTCAGCGCATGGCGAAAGACGAACCGCATCAGCCGGTAGGGATCGGCCGGGGGCTGGAGCTTCTTGCGCGTCATGGGCCTTCTCCGTCGCGCGCGGCGCCCACGCCGCGCGCCAAGATTGAGCATGACCCGAAAATATGGCGCTCGCAGGGCGCCTTTCCAGCGCCTCGGGCCGCGACGGGACGCCGCGCGCGCTCATGGCGCCAGCTCCGGGAAGCTGCGGCGCACCTCGTCCATGTCCACGCGCAGAAGCTGCTCGTAGGAGCAGGGATCGAAGGGCTCGACGGCCTTGACCTCGCGCCCCAGAAGCCAGCTCAGCCGGCCCGCGTCCAGATTGCCGCGCTCGAAGGGCTGGTCGCCGAAATGCTCGATCAGGCAGGCCAGGAAGGCGGCGTCGGCGCGCCGGTCCTCGGGCTTGCGGTCGCGGTAGCGCTCGCGCGCGCGCAGCGGCGTGGGGTTGGGCTGGGCGCGGCGGATGGTGAACTGCATGTCCGTGCCGGGCAGACGGCCCGGAAAGCCGCGGTGCTTGCGCATCATGAACCCTCCTGCGGATCGGCCCCGCGCCGGGCGGCGGCGCGCGCCGCGTTGCGCGACCAGCGCAGCCGGCTGGCCGGATCGGCCAGCAGCTCGGCCAGGCGATGCTCGATCAGCGCGCGCGGCGCGGGCCGGCAGTCGAGCCGCCCGCCCGCCGTCGCCAGCACCCGCGCCCGCCCCGGGCTGGAATGGTCCGAGGCGACCTCGACCGCCGGGACGAAGCCGCGCACCGTGCGCAGCGCGCGCCAGGCGTCCTGGCGGATCTGCCGCGCCAGCGCCCGGCGAAAGCGCGCGCGGTCGATCCCCTCGGGCGCGCGCGCGTCCCAGGCCGCGTGCACGGCCACGTCGAAGCGCGCGCCCCGGGCGGGCGCATGCAGCGCCGCGCCGTCGGCGTGCATGTCGCGCCAGCGGGTCATGGGCGCGCCCCCCGCGCGGCTGCGGCGGTCCGGCCGGTCATGCGAACGCCTCCTGCGGCCCGCCTCACAGCGGGATGTTGTCGTGCTTCTTCCACGGATTCTCGAGCTTCTTGCCCCGCAGCGCCTTGAAGGCCCGCGCCACGCGCCGGCGGGTCGAGTGCGGCATGATGACCTCGTCGATGAAGCCGCGCTCGGCGGCGACGAAGGGATTGGCGAAGCGGTCCTCGTATTCCTTCGTGCGGCGGGCGATCTTCTCGGGGTCGCCCAGCTCGGAGCGGTAGAGGATCTCGACCGCGCCCTTGGCGCCCATCACGGCAATCTCGGCGGTGGGCCAGGCGTAGTTGACGTCGCCGCGCAGATGCTTCGAGGCCATGACGTCATACGCGCCGCCATAGGCCTTGCGGGTGATGACCGTCACCTTGGGCACCGTCGCCTCGCCATAGGCGAAGAGCAGCTTGGCGCCGTGCTTGATGACGCCGCCATATTCCTGCGCCGTGCCGGGCAGGAAGCCGGGCACGTCCACGAAGGTCAGGATCGGGATCTCGAACGCGTCGCAAAAGCGCACGAAGCGCGCCGCCTTGCGGCTCGAGTCGATGTCGAGGCAGCCGGCCAGCACCATGGGCTGGTTGGCGACCACGCCCACGGTCGAGCCCTCGAGGCGGATGAAGCCGGTGATGATGTTCTTGGCGAAATCCTTCTGGATCTCGAAGAAATCGCCCTCGTCCGCGACCTTCTCGATCAGCTCCTTCATGTCGTAGGGCTTGTTCGGGTTCTCGGGCACCAGCGTGTCCAGGCTGGGCTCGATGCGCGCGGGGTCGTCGTAATAGGGGCGCACGGGCGGCTTCTCGCGGTTCGAGAGCGGCAGGAAGTCGACCAGGCGGCGCACCTCGGCCAGCGCCTCGACGTCGTTCTCGAAGGCGGCGTCGGCGACCGAGGATTTCGTGGTGTGCGTCTTGGCGCCGCCCAGCTCCTCGGCGGTGACGACCTCGTTGGTGACGGTCTTCACCACGTCCGGGCCGGTGACGAACATGTAGGACGAATCGCGCACCATGAAGATGAAGTCGGTCATGGCCGGCGAATACACCGCCCCGCCCGCGCAGGGCCCCATGATGACGCTGATCTGCGGGATCACGCCCGAGGCCATGATGTTGCGCTGGAACACCTCGGCATAGCCCGCCAGGCTGGCCACGCCCTCCTGGATGCGGGCGCCGCCCGAGTCGTTCAGCCCGATCACCGGCGCGCCGTTGCGCATGGCCATGTCCATGATCTTGCAGATCTTCTGCGCGTGGGTCTCGGACAGCGAGCCGCCGAAGACGGTGAAGTCCTGGCTGAAGACGTAGACGAGGCGGCCGTTGATCGTGCCCCATCCCGTGACCACGCCGTCGCCGTAGGGGCGGCTTTCCTGCATGCCGAAATCGGCGCAGCGATGGGCGACGAAGGTGTCGTATTCCTCGAACGAGCCTTCGTCGAGCAGCACCTCGATGCGCTCGCGCGCGGTCAGCTTGCCCTTGGCGTGCTGGGCGGCGATGCGCTTCTCGCCGCCGCCCTTGCGGGCGATTTCGCGCCGGGCCTCGAGCTCCGCGAGGATTTCTTTCATCAGGACGCCTCCACAGCTGCGTGCGCCGGCCGCGCCGGCGGGTTCCGGGCATGATTTGCGCTGCAACATAGCCCCGACGCCGGGGCCGCGAAACGATTGATCGGCGGAATTGCGTAGTCTATCAATGCTGCGGCTTGCGAATTGCGAATTTGCGAATACGCGGCCCGCCCCGACCCACGCCGGAACGAACCGCCCCCGACCGAAGCGACCGCCCAGCCCCCCAGCCCCCAAGGACCAGCCCCCGGAAGCCCCGCCATGACCCACAAGCTCTACGCCGGCGCCCAGCTGCGCGAGACGCGCCGCGCGCGCGGTCTGACCCAGGCGGAATTCGCAAAGCGGCTGGGCATTTCCCTCAGCTACCTCAACCAGATGGAGAACAACCACCGCCCGATCTCGGCGGCGGTGATCCTGGCGCTGGCCGAGCAGTTCGACTTCGACCTCTCGCGCCTGTCGGTCGGCGAGACCGACCGCATGGTCGCCGACATGCGCGAGGCGCTGGCCGACCCCGTCTTCGCCGGCCACGCGCCGCCGCTGGCCGATCTGCGCCTGGCCGCGGCCAACGCGCCGGCGCTGGCGCGCGCCTTCCTGACGCTTCACCGCGCCTATCGCCAGCTGGGCGAGCGGCTGGCCTCGGTGGACGAGGCGCTCGACCGCGCCGACGACAGCCTCGCCCCCCAGCCCTGGGAAGAGGTGCGCGACTTCTTCCACTATTGCGACAACTACATCGACGCCGTCGACCGCGCCGCCGAGCGCTTCGCCCAGGAGTCGGGCTTCGAGGGGCGCGACAAGCTCAAGGCTGGCGCCGACTGGCTCGAGGCGCGCGGCGTCGCCCTGCGCCTCGACCCCGACGGGCCGCTGCGCCGCTTCGCCGACGGCGTGCTGACCCTGTCCGCGCGCGCCGCCCCCGCCACGCAGGCCTTCCAGCTGGCCCATCAGGCGGCGCTCATCGCCCATGGCGAGCTGATCGACGCCACCCTCGACCTGGCGGGCTTTCGCACCGACGAGGCGCGGGCCATCTGCCGCGTCGGGCTGGCGAACTACTTCGCCGGCGCGGCGCTGCTGCCCTATCAGCGCTTTCTCGAGGCGGCGGCGCGCGCGCGCCATGATCTCGAGATCCTGGCCGATTCCTTCGGCGCCTCGATCGAGCAGGTGGCCCACCGCCTGTCCACCCTGCAGCGCCCCGGCGCCAAGGGCGTGCCCTTCTTCTTCGTGCGCGTGGACCAGGCCGGCACCATCACCAAGCGCCACTCGGCCACGCGGCTGCAATTCGCGCGCTATGGCGGCGCCTGCCCGCTGTGGAACGTGCACCAGGCCTTCGAGACCCCCGGCCGCATCCTGCGCCAGCTGGCCGAGACGCCCGACGGCGCGCGCTACATCTGCCTCGCGCGCGACGTGACCAAGCCCGGCGGCGGCTTCCGCCGGCCCACGCGGCGCTACGCCATCGGCCTGGGCTGCGAGACGCGCTACGCTGCCCAGCTGGTCTACGCCGACGACCTGGACGTGGACAATCCCGCCTCCTACGAGCCCATCGGCGTCAGCTGCCGCATCTGCGAGCGCGCCGACTGCCACCAGCGCTCGGTCCCGCCGGTCAAGGCGGCGCTGAGCATCGACCCCGGCCTGCGCGACGTGCTGCCCTACCGGCTGCGCGCGGCGGGGCGCGACGACTGAGGCGCTTGCGACTTCCGAACGATTGACCGCGCGCGCCCGTCCGTTACGATCCTCGCCGAAAGCCAGGGACGCGCGCCGCAGTGGCGCGTCGCCCAGCGGCGCAGGGAGGAAATGCATGACGATCGTATCGATGCGGGTGAACGGGCGCGCGGTTGCGGGCGAGGTGGAGGACCGGACGCTTCTGGTGGAGTTTCTTCGCGAGGGTCTTTCGCTGACGGGGACGCATGTGGGGTGCGACACGTCGCAATGCGGTGCGTGCGTGGTGCATGTGAACGGTTCGGCGGTGAAGTCGTGCACGATGCTTGCGCTCGAGGCGCAGGGGGCGGAGGTGACGACGATCGAGGGGATGGCCGAGCCGGACGGCTCGCTTGGGGCGATCCAGCGCGCGTTCCAGGAGCATCACGGGCTTCAGTGCGGCTTCTGCACGCCGGGGATGGTGATGAGCGCGGCG
This sequence comes from Oceanicella actignis, assembly GCF_008124525.1. GTDB lineage: Bacteria > Pseudomonadota > Alphaproteobacteria > Rhodobacterales > Rhodobacteraceae > Oceanicella > Oceanicella actignis. The sequence continues at coordinate 267 of NZ_VNHJ01000016.1, read as the reverse complement.
GCGCTGCTGCGCGAGAACCCGTCGCCGAGCGAGGCGGAGGTTCGGGCGTATCTGGAGGGGAACATCTGCCGCTGCACGGGGTATCACAACATCGTGAAGGCGATCTTGGCGGCGGCCGAGGAGCTGCGCGCGGCGCCCGCGGCGGCCGAGTGAGGCGGCGGCCGGGCCGCGGAGGGGCCCGGCGGGGAAGGCGGGGCGGCGCGCGGCGCCGCCCGGGGCCCGCGGCGCGGCCGCGGGCGCGGAAACGGGCGGGCGCCGAGCGCGGCC
>NZ_VNHJ01000015.1 GCF_008124525.1 Oceanicella actignis | reverse complement strand
TGTCCAGGCCATCGTGCACTCCATCTCGTCTCGCAAACGGACGGAATCACAACCTGCTGAGATCGCTCAACTCTTTTCGGGTTCGGCTCTTAGAACGAGCCAACCTTGCACTCAAGGCATGGATGACGTCCAACTTTCTTGATCGGGTTTTGATCGCGCTGCGCGCGAGGTCGAATTCTCGAAAGAATATTTATGGAAATCAACGCTCTGGATTGTTCTGCGATCTTGATCGGGTTTTGACCGGTGCCGCGCGCGTCACCGCCACGTGTCGGGAAAGCTCATGGAGAGCGCGACCCGCCGGCACAGCTCACGGAGCCGTTCGAAACGCGCCTCATGGAAGGAAAATTCATCGCGGGCGTCGCGGGATATCATGCATTGCAGCATGACGATGTGGCCCTCCAGGAACAGCATGTAGCCGGCCACGCGGTTGGCGATTTTCTGGTCGAGAACGGCGGATTCGCCTTCCGACACCATGTACAACCCGGGTTGGCGGTCGAGCGTGACGGCTTTGCCCTCGCGCAGGCGGAACCCATCAGGAAGCATGTCCGTCCAGTCACCCGCCGCAACGAAGGCGTCGATATCGTCAGCGGTCACCCTCTCATTGAAGGTTCGAACTTGCAGAAGAATGGACATGTCGCCGGTGCCGCCCTGGCTTGTCCACATCTGGACGATGTGGGGACGGTTACCCTCGTCCTGCATCCAGGACAACGGGAACGACAGGGAGACAGACAGACCAAGGGACTTCGGATGACCACGGCTCGAAAACTCCCCAGACCAGGTCGCCATTTCGAGATCGGGGCGCTCTGCATACTGCACCCAGAGGAGCGTCCGCAGGATCTCGGGGTTCATGTTGCCACCGATACGCGCCCTCACCTCGTCCAGAAATTTCCGAAGATCGGCGGGGGACTGTTGCCCCAGCGGGTCGCTGAACTGCCGTTCCAGTTGGCTGACAAGCTGTTGCAATGCGCCAGGTCTTAATGCGCCATGGAGGGCCCAGGCCAGTCGCTGGGTCGGAAAGCCATACCGGACCTCGAACGCGTTCCGCAGCGCATTCGCCTCGTAGGCCATGTCCGGGTACGTCTTGCCGATCGCGTCAAGCGACCAGGCCTGACTGAGGACGAACCCGTAAGCCATCGCGAGCTGGCGGATCGAGATGTCGTTCAAGACGATATGGCGAGGATCGAGCGAAGTGACCAGCTTACCCTGGGCATGGGCCGGAAGAGCCAATGCAAGAACAAGGAGAAGCGCTGCGCAGGGGCGCGTCAGGGCAGGATGGAAAAGCATCGTGGCACTCGGATCAGGAGTTTCACGGCAGTGGTTGGCCGGTTTAGATTAGACCGAACCGGACTGTAGCGACAAGCGCCGAGGTCCGGCGGGGTCGTCGAGCGCCCCGCCTACGGCGAATCACCCTCTAATTGAGTCAGTATTGGCACTCACACGCACAGGTTTCAGTCATGACTGAAACGCGCCGCGGCGCCCGGCTACTGCGTCTCGATCGCAGCGATTTCCTGCTTGAGCGCGAGCTTTTGCTTTTTCAAATCAACGATATGGAGGCGGTCCATTCCTGGCGCGCGCTCGGCGCGTTCGATCGCATCGGACAGTTCGGCGTGGCGGCGGCGCCGGGCACCAAGGCGTTCTGTAACGGACATTGCATTCTCCATGAGCAACACACACGGTCAAGGAGAGCGCATTTTTCGGGACTTGTCATCAGAACTGTGGCAGGGGAGGCGGTCCTCGGACCGAAGGCAGGGACTGCGCCGCAACCCGAAAGCCTTTCTCTTCGGCCGGACCGGCCAACATGCACAACGTCGGACAGCCAGCAGAGGATCACGACGGATGAATGATGCCCGCGCCGCGCTCGATGCCGCCCGCCGGGAGGGCAAGACTCCCGAGGCTTGCGTCGCAGCGGCCCTTGCCAAGGGCCCGCCGCTTGCCGTCTGCGAAGCGCTGCAGGATCGGGAACTGACGGAATCACAACCTGCTGAGATCGCTCAACTCTTTTCGGGTTCGGCTCTAACACCTCGGGGATTTCCGGCTTAACACCTCGTGGATCTTTCCGGCTTAACACTCGGAGGCGTCGAAAAAGATCCGGATCTTTTGGCGTTAAGAGTTGGCATATATATGATGTGCCACAACAGCCATAACCCACCAATATATGGGTTTAGCTTTCTGAGTTTAACATTTTCGTCCTTTCTGGTGAGCCCGGCAGGATTCGAACCTGCGACCCACTGATTAAAAGTCAGTTGCTCTACCAACTGAGCTACGGGCCCACGGGCGCCTTCCTAAGGCCGGCGCCCGGCCAGGTCAAGCCCGGGCGCCGCGCCCTCTTTCGCGCCCGGGCGCCGGCGGCTAACCTGCGCCGCGCCGCCGCAGGAAACCCGCCGGAGATCGCCGTGAACCCAGCCAACTGGCTTGTCCGCACCGCGCAGATCGCGCCCGAGGCGCCCGCCCTGATGATCGGCGAGACGCCGCGCGGCGACTACGCCGCCTTCGCCCGCGCCGCGGCCGGCATCGGCGCGGCCCTGCGCGCAAGGGGCGTCGCGCCGGGCGAGCGGGCGGCGCTGTTCATGCCCAACCGGATCGAGTTCCTCGAGGCGCTCTACGGCATCTGGTTCGCCGGCGCCGTCGCCGCCCCGATCAACGCGCGCCTTCACCCGCGCGAGGCGGCGTGGATCCTGGAGCATTGCGGCGCGCGGCTGGTCTTCGCCGCGCCGCAGACCGCCGCCGCGCTGCGCGAGGCGATCGGCCCCGGCGGCCCCGAGATCGTCGACGTCGCCGAGGACGCCTTCGCCGCCATGCGCAAGGCGCCGCCCCTGCCCGCGCCCGCGCCCATGACCGCCGAGGACCCCGCCTGGCTTTTCTACACCTCGGGCACCACCGGCCGGCCCAAGGGGGTCGTCATCCACGCCGGCGCCCTCATGGCCATGACGCTGAGCTACTTCGCCGATGTGGACGAGGTGCGCCCCGGCGACGCCGCGCTCTACGCCGCGCCCATGTCGCATGGCGCCGGGCTCTACAACTTCATGCACGTGATCCGGGGGGCGCGCCATGTCGTGCCGCCCTCGGGCGGGTTCGACGCGGACGAGATCCTGGACCTGACGCCGCGGCTTGGCGACGTGCACATGTTCGCCGCCCCGACCATGGTCCGCCGCCTGGTCGACCGCGCCCGCGCGCGCGGCCTGCGCGGCGAGGGGCTGCGCACCGTGGTCTATGGCGGCGGCCCCATGTATCTGGCCGACATCGAAGAGGCCGTCGCCGTGATGGGCCCGCGATTCGTGCAGATCTACGGCCAGGGCGAGTGCCCCATGTGCATCACGGCCCTGTCGCGCCGGCATGTGGCCGACCGCGCGCATCCGCGCTGGCGCGCGCGGCTGGCCTCGGTCGGGCGGGCGCAGAGCGCGACCGAGATCCGCATCGCCGGCCCCGACGGCGCGCCCCTGCCCCCCGGCCGCGTCGGCGAGATCGAGGTGCGCGGCCCGGCGGTGATGCGCGGCTACTGGAACGCCCCCGAGGCGACCGCCCGCGCGCTGCGCGACGGCTGGCTGCGCACGGGCGACGTGGGCGCGCTGGACGAAGAGGGCTTCCTGACGCTGCACGACCGCTCGAAGGACGTGGTGATCTCGGGCGGCAGCAACATCTACCCGCGCGAGGTCGAAGAGGTGCTGCTGCAGCACCCCGCCGTGCACGAGGCCGCCTGCGTCGGCCGCCCCCACCCCGAATGGGGCGAAGAGCTGGTCGCCTTCGTCTGCCCCGCCCCGGGCGCCGCCCCCGACCCCGCCGAGCTCGAGGCGCTGTGCCTGTCGCGCATCGCCCGCTACAAGCGCCCGCGCGCCTGGTTCGCGCTGCCCGAGCTGCCCAAGAACAACTACGGCAAGGTGCTCAAGACCGAGCTGCGCCGGATGCTGGCCGAAGGGCGCCCCCGCCCGCTGGAGGCGCCGCAGGGGGACGAGGCATGAGCGCGCTGCTGATCCGCGGCGCGCTGCGCCTTGTGTGCATGGACGCCGCCCGGCGCGAGCTGCCCGACGCCTGGCTCCTGATCGAGGACGGCGTCGTCGCCGCCATCGGCCAGGGGCCGGCGCCCGCCGCCGCGCGCACGCTGGACGCCTCGGGCTGCGTGGTCACGCCGGCGCTGGTCAACACCCATCACCACCTGTTCCAGACGCTGACGCGCGCCGTTCCCGCGGCGCAGCATGCGACGCTGTTCGGATGGCTGCGGGCGCTTTACCCGATCTGGGGCCGCATGCGCCCCGAGGACGTGACCCTGGCCGCCGCCGTCGGCCTGGCCGAGCTGGCGCTGAGCGGCTGCGGAACCTGCGCCGATCATCACTACCTGTTTCCCGACGGCGTGCGCCTTGAAGACGTGATCGAGGCCGCCGGCATGATCGGCCTGCGCCTGCACGCCGCGCGCGGCGCCATGAGCCTGGGCGAAAGCGCCGGCGGCCTGCCGCCCGACGCGCTGGTCGAGCGCGAGCGCGACATCCTCAAGGATTTCGAGCGCGTCGTCGCCGCCTTCCACGACCCCGCGCCCGGCGCCATGACGCGGGTCGCGCTGGCGCCGTGCTCGCCCTTCTCGGTCTCGGAGGGGCTGATGCGCGACGCCGCGATCCTGGCGCGGGAAAAGGGCGTGCGGCTGCACACCCACCTGGCCGAGAACGCGCAGGACGTGGCCTTTTCGCTGGAACGCTTCGGGCTGCGGCCGGGCCCCTGGGCCGAATCGCTGGGCTGGACGGGCGAGGACGTCTGGCACGCCCATTGCGTGCGCCTCGACGCGGACGAGATCGCGCTCTTCGCCCGCACCGGAACGGCGGTGGCGCATTGCCCGTGCTCGAACTGCCGGCTGGGGGCGGGAATCGCGCCGGTGCGGGCGATGCTGGCGGCGGGCGTGACGGTGGGGCTGGGGGTCGACGGCTCGGCCAGCAACGACGCCGGCGCGCTGCTGGCCGAGGCGCGGCAGGCGATGCTGCTGCAGCGCGCCGCCGGCGGCCCCGACGCGCTGAGCGCGCGCGCCGCGCTTGAAATGGCGACGCTGGGCGGCGCGCGGGCGCTGGGCCGCGCGGCCGAGCTGGGCGCCCTGGCGCCGGGAATGCGCGCCGACGTCGCCGTGTGGGACATGTCGGGCCTGGAATGCGCTGGCGCCTGGGATCCGACGGCGGCGCTGGCGCTGTGCCCGCCGCGGCGCGTGCGCGACCTGATCGTGGAAGGGCGCGAGGTGGTGCGCGACGGCCGCCTGACCCGCGTCGACGAGCGCGCGCTGAGCGAACGCGCCGCCGCCGCGGCCCGCCGCCTTGCCCAGGGCTGACGCCGCCGCGCCCGGCCATCGGCCTTGCGCGGATGGGCGCGAAGGCGCGGACCCCATGACGCTGGCGAGGCTGGCCGCGCCGCAGGGCGCGGCTTTGCGGGCGGCGCGGGCCAGGCGCTGCAGCGGCCGCGCGGATGCGGCGGCGACGGGCGACGCGGCGCCCTCCGGCGAGCGGCGCCGCCTGACCGCCCGCGCGCCCGGGACGCCGCGCCATGGCCCGGCCCCGCCCCATGCGCGCCCGCGACCGGCGCAAGCGCCCGGCCGCCGCGCCGGGAGCCGTCAAACGCAGCTCGGTCGGAGGGGGGAACCGTCAGGCGCCGCTCGGCCCGCGCGGGCAACCGGCACGCCTCGCCCGGGCCGCGTCGGGCCGCGGGCGTCAGACCTCGAGCCACTCCTTGCGCACGTCGGCGCGCGCGCGCAGATCGTCCGGCGTGCCCTCGAACACCACCTGACCATGCCCCATCACATAGACCCGGTCGGCGATGTCGAGCGCGATGGCCAGCTTCTGCTCGACCAGCAGGATCGAAACGCCGCGGCGCGAGATCTCGTTCAAGAGATCGGCCACGCGCTGCGTCATCTGCGGCGACAGACCCTCGGTCGGCTCGTCGATCATGATGACCTCGGGATCGCCCATCAGCGTGCGGCACATGGTCAGCATCTGCTGCTCGCCGCCCGACAGAACCGCCGCGTCCACGTCGGCGCGGTTGCGCAGGTTGGGGAACAGCTCGAACATGTCCTCCATGGTCCAGCGGCCGCCCTTCTGCCCCGGCTTGACGCCAAGATTCAGGTTCTGCCGCGTGGTCAGCCCGGCGAAGATGTCGCGGTTCTCGGGGACATAGCCCACGCCCATGCGCGCGATCTCGAACGAGCGCCGCCCCGCCAGCTCCTGATCCTTGAAGCGGATCGACCCCTCGAGGGCGACCTGCCCCATCACGGCCTTGCAGGTGGTCGAACGCCCGACCCCGTTGCGCCCCAGAAGGGCGACGATCTCGCCCCTGGCGATGTCCATGTTCACGCCGTGAAGGACGTGGCTCTTGCCGTAATAGGCGTGAAGATCGCGGATCTGCAGCATCAGCCCGCCGCCTCCTCTTTCTCGAGCACGGCGCCCAGATAGGCCCGCTGCACCTCGGGATTGCCGCGCACCTCCTCGGGGCGGCCGGTGGCGATGATCTGCCCGTAGACCAGCACCGAGATGCGGTCGGCCAGGCCGAACACCACGCCCATGTCATGCTCGACCATCACCAGCGAGCGCCCCTCGGTCACCTTGCGGATCAGATCGACGATGTAGTCGGTCTCGGAATGGCTCATGCCGGCGGTCGGCTCGTCCAGCATGATGACGTCGGCGCCGCCGCCGATCGTCACCCCGATCTCGAGCGCGCGCTGCTCGGCATAGGACAGAAGCCCCGCCGGCACGTCGCGCCGGGCGGCCAGGTTGATCTCTTCCATGATGCGCTCGGCGCCCTCGTTGAGCGCGCGTTGCCGCCCGACCATGTGCCAGAACGAGTAGCGATAGCCCTGGGCCCAGAGCAGCGCGCAGCGCAGGTTCTCGAACACCGTCATGCGCGGGAAGATGTTCGTGATCTGGAACGAGCGGCTCAGCCCGCGGCGGTTGATCTCGTAGGGCGCAAGGCCGCCGATCTCTTCGCCGTGCAGCCGGATAGAGCCCGAGCTGGGCGCGAAGCGGCCGGTGATCAGGTTGAACAGCGTGGACTTGCCCGCGCCGTTCGGCCCGATGATCGCGTGCCGCTCGCCGCGCGCGACCGTCAGATCGATGCCGCGGATGATCTTCGCGGCGCCGAAATTCTTGGTCAGGCCGCTGATCTCGAGTGCGGGAACGCTCATTTCGCGCCTCCTTGGGCAATGCGGTTCGCCTCGTCCCAGGCCGCGCGCATGGCCGGCGCGCCCCGGGCGGCAAGGAACAGCCCCCCGGCCGCCGCGGCGGCCGCCGCGATCCATGGCGCGGCCGAGTGGGTGTCGAAGGTGATCCAGAACAAGGTCATCGCCTCGTCGCCCGGGGCTGCGGTGCGCAGATGGTGGAACATCTCGAACAGCGCCGCGACGCCCGCCGCGCCGATCGCGCCGGGGATCAGCACGCGCGCATAGGGCCCCGCCAGGCTGCCCAGCCGCCCCGCGCGCATGGCCGGCCCGTGCATGGCGATCAGCCCCGCAAGCCCCTGCGGGAAGAACATCACCGTCGCCACGAACAGGATGCCGACGTAAAGCTGCCAGATCTCGGTCTGAAGGCTCAGCACCGATTGCAGCAGCGTGAACACGACCGCGCCGACCACCGGCCCGACGAAATACCCCGTACCCCCCAGGAAGGTGACCAGCAGGATCATGCCCGAGGTGGCCAGGTTCAGGTTCTCTTCGGTCAGGATCTCGTAGTTGATCGCGAACAACCCGCCCGCCACGCCGGCGAAGAAGCCCGAGGCCACGAAGCTGCCGTAGCGCACCCAGCGCGCCGAATAGCCCAGGAACTCGGCCCGCTCGGGATTGTCGCGCACCGCGTTCGCCATGCGCCCCAGCGGGGTGAGCGAGAACAGATACATCCCCAGCGCCGAAAGCAGCAGCCAGAAGGCGATCAGGTAGTAGACGTCCTCGGGGTGCAGGAACTCCATGCCCAGAAAGGGCGCCACGGTGCGGTCGCCGCTCACGCCCTCCTCGCCGCCGAAGAAGGCGACGATGATGACCGAGCACGCCGCCACCAGCTCGCCCACGCCCAGCGAGATCATGGCGAAGACCGTGCCCGCCCGGCGCGTCGAGAACAGCCCGATCAGCGCCGCCATCAGCATCGCGAACAGCCCCGCGATGAGCGGCAGGAAGGGCAGCGGCAGCGTCAGCTCGTATTCCTCGATCCAGTTGAGCACATGCATGGCGAAGAAGCCGCCAAGGCCCATGTAGACCGCATGGCCGAAGCTCAGCATCCCCGCCTGCCCCAGCAGCATGTTGTAGCTGAGCGCGAAGACGATCGTGATCGCCATCTGGTTCATGATGGTGACCGATGAGGGCGAGCCGAAAAGCATCGGCAACACGCCCAGAAGCAGCGCGGCCAGGATCCACGGGCCCGCGGCGCCCAGCGCCCCGCGGCCGGCGACGGAACGGTCGGTGTTGCTCAAGCTGGTCATGCGTCACGATTCCCGAACAGGCCGTAGGGGCGGAACACCAGGACCAGCACCATCAGCAGATAGGGCAGGATCGGCCCGACCTGCGGCAGCGACAGGGTCCAGATGTCTCGCAGAAGGCTTTCCGAAAGATCGGCGGGCGGCTCGATCCCGAGCGCGCCGAGCAGGTCGGCCATGCCGATGTTGTAGGAGGCGGCGAAGGTGGTCAGCCACCCGATCAGAAGCGACGCGACCAGCGCGCCCCACAGGCTGCCCAGCCCGCCGACGACGATGGTCACGAACACGATCGAGCCCAGCACGACCGCCATGCCGGGGAAGGTGCCCAGCACCGGCCCCGCGATCACCCCGGCCACGCCCGCCAGCGCCGAGCCGACGCCGAACACGCCCATGAACACCAGCGGCACGTTGTGGCCCAGCGCCTCGACCGTGTCGGGATGCGTCAGCGCCGCCTGGATCACCATGCCCACCCGCGTGCGCGTCAGGATCAGCAAGAGCGCGATGAAGATCGCCGCCGCCACCGCGATCATGAAGATCTTGTAGGCCGCGATCTCGTAGTCGGCGATCGAGAACAGGGCGAACTGCAGCGATTCGGGCGCGTTGTATTCCACGTGCCCCTTGCCCCAGACGAACTGCACGACCTCCTCGATCAGCAGCGCCAGGCCGAAGGTGAAGATCAGCTCGGCAACATGGCCGTATTTGTGCACCCGCCGCAGGCCGTAGCGCTCGACCGCCGCGCCCACCAGCCCGACCAGGACCGGAGCGATGAACAGCGCCGGCCAGAAGCCGATGTAGCGGCTGATCTGATAGGCGAAATAGGCGCCCAGCATGTAGAAGCTGGCGTGAGCGAAGTTCAGAACGCCCATCATCGAGAAGATGAGCGTCAACCCGCTCGAGAGCATGAACAGCAGCAGGCCCGTGACGAGCCCGTCGATCATCGTGACGAGGATCAGATCCATCGGTCGGCTTTCCCGGCGTCGTTTGAAGGAGGGCGCGCGCGCCGCGCCCGGCGCGCGCGGCGCCCGGCGCGATCCGCCGGCCCGACGACGCGGACCGGCGGCGCAAGCGTCACGGACGCTTCATCTTGCAGGTGGTCGGCGCGTCCATCGACGCCATCTTCACCGTGCTTTCGACGACCAGGCCGTAGCCGGAATTGTCGAAGTCGAAGGTCACGCCCTCGTTGGTGTGGACGAGGATGTGCACGTCCTGGATCAGCTGATGATCCTGCGGGCGCATGAACAGCTTGCCGCCCCACAGGCTGTCATGCTCCATGCCCTCGAGCGCCTTGCCCACGGCGACCACGTCCTCGGCCGAGCCGGCCTGCTCGATCGCCCTGGCCAGCATCTCGATCACGTTGGCGATGCGGGTCTGCGAGAGGTTGCCGTCGGGATACTTCTCCTTGAAGGCGCGGGCGTATTCCACGACCCGATCGCTCGGCGGCGGGTTCAGCTGGCCTTCGGACACAAGCCGCAGGATGCCCTTGCCGCTTTCGCCGAAGGCGGCGGTGATGCCGTCGGCCGCGGCGTAATAGGTGTAGATCGGCCCCTTGAAGCCGGCCTCGATGATCGCCTTGCCAAGGCCCAGCATGTCCGCGCCCCAGTTGCCGGTGATCACCGCGTCTGCGCCCGAGGCGATGATCTTGCGCGCATAGGGCGTGAAGTCCTTCACCTTGCCGATCGGGTGCAGCTCGTTGCCCACGATCTCGATGTCGGGGCGCTTTTCGGCCAGGAAGCGCTGGGCGGCGGCGGCCACGGCCTTGCCGAAGCTGTAGTCCTGACCGATCACATAGACCTTCTTGATGGCGTCGTTCTGCTTGATGACGTCGGTCAGCGCGTCCATCTTAATGTCGGCGTTGGCGTCGAAGCGGAAGTGCCAGAAGTTGCACTTGTCGTTCGTCAGCGCCGGATCGACCGCCGAGTAGTTCAGGAACAGCACCCGCTTGTCGGGGTTGCGCTTGTTGTGCTTCTCGATCGCCTCGGTGAGCGCGTTGGCCACGCCGGACGAGTTGCCCTGCACGATGTAGCGGATGCCCTGGTCGATCGCCACCTGCAGCTGGATCAGCGATTCCTTGGGGCTGATCTTGTTGTCGAAGGGCACGATCTCGAACTTGCGCCCGCCAAGGACGCCGCCCTTCTCGTTGACGAGCTTTTCGGCCGCGAACTCGAACTGGTGCAGGCCGTTGGTTCCGGTCGAGGCGAAGGGGCCCGACAGCGGATCGATGAAGGCGATGCGGACATTGTCGGCCGCCGTCGCCGCGCCGGCGGCAAGGCCGGCGAAAGCCGCGAAGGCGGCTTGACGCATGAAGCTGCGCATGAGCGAATTCCTCCCGATGGTTAAGGCGGCTTGAACCGCTCTTGATTGTGCGGAACATCGTTCCACTATTTTTCGGGATGTCAAGCGTCCTCGGGCGCCGAACCGCCCCCCGCGGCGCCGGTTCCGTTCGCCGCGGCCGCGCCGGCGAAGGCCGCGAAGTCGCCGGCCTCGAGCGGGGGCGACCACAGATAGCCCTGCCCCACCCGCGCGCCCATGCGCAGCAGCGCGGCGGCCTGCGCCGGCGTCTCGACCCCTTCGGCGACGCAGCGCAGCCCCATTTCGCGCGCGATCTCGAGCGAGGCGGCGACGATGGCGCGATCCGCCCCGGGTTCGGTGACGCCCTGGACGAAGCCGCGGTCGATCTTGATCTCGGACACCGGAAGGCGCTTGAGGTGACTGAGCGCCGCATGCCCCGTGCCGAAATCGTCCAGCGCCAGCTCGAAGCCCATCTCGACCAGCGCGTCCAGCGTCATCGCCGCCAGGTCGGCCCCCGCCCCCAGGGCGCAGCCTTCGGTGATCTCCAGAACCAGATCGCGCGGCGCGATCCCGCCCGAGGCCAGACGCTCGAGCCGGCCGACGAGCGCCTCGGGGGCGGCGAGGTCGTCGGGGTGAAGGTTCACGGCGATCGGCCCGGTCGCGATCCCCTGGGCGCGCCATGCGCGCAGATCGCGCGCGACCCGGTCGAACACGAAATCGGAAACGCGCTCGAGCAGGCCCCGGCGCGACGCGACCGACAGAAGAACGTCGGGCCCGACGGGGCCAAGCTCGGGATCCGTCCAGCGCAAAAGCGCCTCGGCGCCCACGAGCCGCCCCGTGCGCAGGTCGCATTTGGGCTGGTAGACCATGCGCAGGCCGCCCTCGGCCAGGGCGCGGCGCAGAGCGCGCTCCATGCGTTCGTCGCGGGCCGCGCGTTCGCGCAGCGCATGGGCGTAGATGCAGGCCCGGCCGCGCGCCGTGCTCTTCGCCTCGTGCAGCGCCATCTCGGCGCTGGCCATCAGCTCCTCGGCATCGGCGGCATCGGCTGGAAAGCGCGCGATTCCCACGCTTGCGGCCAGATGGGCCACCGCATCGGGACCGATGCGCAGCGGCCTGGCCAGGTCCTGCGCAAGGCGCCCCGCCAGGCGCGACGCCGCCGCGGCGTCGCCCGTGCGCAACAGAACGGCGAACTCGTCGCCCCCCAGACGCGCGATCAGCGCGCCGTCCTCGCAGGCATGCGCGATTCGCGCGGCCGCCTCGCGAAGCGCCGCGTCGCCGGCGCGATGCCCGTGAAGCTCGTTGACCAGACGAAAGCGGTCCAGATTGACCAGCAGAAGGCTGGCGGGCCCATCGGCGCGGCGCAGCGCCGCGCGCAGGCGCATCTCGAAGGCGGTGCGGTTGGGCAGGCCCGTCACCTGGTCGTCGAAGGCCAGACGGCGGATGCGCTCGTTCGCCCGGCTCAGCTCGGCCAGGCTTCGGCGCATCGCCGCAACCGAACCCTCCATCGCATGCGCGGTTCTGGCCATGTAGCGCGACGTCTGGATCAGGTAGGCCCAGAAGGGCGGCGCCAGCAGGGCGACCGGCCAGAGCACCGCGGGCTCGCGCCCCAGCGAGGCGGCGGCAATGGCGCCCAGAACGAGCCCCGTGTAGCACAGCACGCTGATGGGGATCCGGTGCAGCATCAAGCCGCCGCCCGCCGCCGCGCCCGCGGCCAGGACAAGGGCCAGCGTCTCGACCGGCCGGGGAAGGCCGCGCCCCACCGCCAGCGTCACGAGCATGGTCCAGGGGGCGGCGAAGAGCACCGCCATCGCCGCCAGCTTGCGCACCCCGCGCCGGCTGATGCGCCGGTTCGCCGGCGCGTTCGCCCACAAGCGGCGCTCGCGCCGGGAATGGGCCCAGAGCCAGGCGCAGAGAAGGCCGACGGCGACGGTCCAGGCGGCAAGTTCGGGGCCGGGCGCCTTGCCGATCGAGGCGATGGCGAAGGTCAGCGCCATGAAGCCCGCCGCCGCCGCGCCGAAGGGCGAGGCGTCGAGCACGCTGCGCACGTCCTGGACGGTGGGCCGGCGCAGCGCCTCGATCAGCAGCCGCAGCCAGGCCTTGCGCATCCTTTTCGCCAACATCGAATCACCCCGTGACGGCACTCGCCCGGCGGGCAGTGTCGCGAAGGGGAGTTAAGGGTTGGTTCTTGCTGCGTTCTTCGGCGCATAGGCCGCTTGGGCGCGGCGGATGTCGGCGATGCGCTGCGAGGCGGCGCGCAGCTCGCCCAGCGTGCGCACGCCCGCCCTTTCCAGCAGCGGGATCGCGCGCAGATAGATCTCGGCCGTGGCCATGGCGTCGCCGAGCGCAGTGTGGCGCCTTTCGGGCGGGATCCGCACGTCGAATCGCTCGGCCAGGGCGTCGAGCGTGTGCAAGGCGCTGTGCGGGTCGAGGATGGTCGAGATCAGCACCGTGTCGATGGCCGGATTGTCGAAGCGCCGACCGATGCGCGGCTCGACCGCGCGCAGAAAGGCGATGTCGAAGGGCGCGTTGTGCGCGACCAGCGCCGCGTCCTCGACCCAGTCGTGAAAGCGCAGCGCCACCTCCTCGACGGGCGGCGCGTCGGCCACCATCGCGTCGTCGATGCCGTGGATGCGCGTCGCGGCCGCCGGAATCGGGCGCGAGGGGCGCGCCAGGCGCTCGAACGTCTCGCCGCGCAAGAGCCGTCCGTTGACGATGCGCACCCCGGCGATCTGCACGATCTCGTCCCGCGCCGGGTTCAGGCCCGTGGTCTCGGTGTCGAACACGACGCAGTCGAGCCGGCGCAGGGGCGTGTCGTCCTGCGGCGCGGGGGCGGCGCGGGCCATCAGGTCGAAGTCGTAGAACTCAGGCCGGTCGAGCGCGTCGCGCGGGGTTTGGGACGGCGCGGCGGCGGGCAGCGGCAGGCGCAGCGCCCATTCGCCGCCCTCGCGCGCGGGCCACATCTGCGTGCGCAGCCGATCGAGCGCCTCGGCCCCCGTCAGCGCCCCGGCGCCCAGGTCGATCGGCTCGGCCAGGAGCTCGGCCAGGTCCGAATCGGTCAGCGGCGGGCCGCTCCAGCGGATCTCGAGCCGCAGCCAGGCGCGCCCCGGCCGGGCGCTCAGCCGCACCCGCCCCACGCCGCGCAGCGCCAGCCGGCGCAGCGCCAGCTCGAGCACGCGCACGATGGCCAGCGCATCGCAGCTGACCACGCCCTCGGCGGCGGCGATCTCGATCTCGGGGCGCTCGGGCGCGGGGCGGTCCTGGATGCGCCGGCGCAGCGCCTCGAACAGGTCCGCGACGGCGACGGGCGCCACGGGCCAATGCGCGCTCATCGCCTCGCGGCTTTCGCGGCTGAGGGCGCGCAGACGTTCGGCCAGCGTCGCGGCCTGGGCGCGCAGCTCGGCCGTCAGACGCGCGCGCGCCCCCTCGTCGCGCGCGCCGGCGGCGGCCTCGGACAGCGCCTCGACATTCGCCGCCGCCCGGCGCACCCCCTCGAGGGCATCGCCCAGAAGGCGTTCGCGCGCAAGCTCGGCGGCCATCTGGGCGGTGACGTCGCGCAAGGTCAGGATGTAGCCGCGCGGCGCCCCGTCGGGCCCCCGCGCCAGCGCCGCCCGCCCCTGCAACAGCGCGCCGCCGCGCGCCGTCTCGCACAGCACCGGGGCGCCGTCGGCCTCGGGGCGGGCGCGCAGGGCGGCCAGCGCGTGCTCGATGGGTTCGATGCGCACCATCCGCGCCAGGCTGCGGCCGAGGCCGACCTCCTCGACATCGGGCAAGAGCGCCAGCGCGCGCCGGTTGTAGAGCATCACGCGATGGTCGAGCGTGCAGATGAGCACCGCCTCGGGCAGGTTCGCCAGCACCAGCTCGAGCTGTTCGCGGCGCGCATCCAGCTCGCGCGTGCGGCGCGCCACCTCTTCGGACACGTCGCCGCGCAGCCTGCCCAGCGCCTCGGTCAGCTCGGCCGCGGCGGGGGCCAGCTCGCCCAGCCAGCGCGCCGCTTCGGGGTCGACGGGGGTCGCGACGGGGGCGTGCGCGCGGCGGCGAAGCGCCGAGGCGAGCTCTTGCAGCGGGCGGGCCACATGCTCGTCAAAGCGCAGCCAGGTCCAGGCGAGCGCCGCCCACATCAGCGACAGCGCCGCCACGCCGCCCGCCGCCAGGGCCGAGAGCGCCGCCGCGTCGCGCGCCGCCTCGGGCAGGCGCCGCCAGGTCAGAGCGCCCCCCGCCGCCAGCGCCCCGGCCGCCGCCGCGGCCAGAAGGGCGAAGAACAGGAACACCCGCAGCCTGAGGCTCCAGCGCCGCGGGTCGGGCAGGCGCGGGCGCTCAGCCATCGCCGGCGCTCGGCCGCGGCGCGCGCGCGCCTTCGCGCGGGCCGTCCGGGGCGCGATCCCGGGCGGCTCCCTCGGGCGCCTTTGCGGCGGGGCCCGGGGCGGGGCTGGCGAGGTCGGGACTCGCGGCGCCGGGGTCTGGGACGCCGGGGACTGGGGCGCCGGGTTTGGCGGCGCCGTTCGCGCCGGGCTTGAGCGCGCCGGGATTCCCGCCTGGGCCCGCGCCGGGGCGCTGGGCCGGGTTCGGGTCCGGGTTCGGGTCCGGGTTCGGGTCTGGGTTCGGGGCGGGGTCGGGGTCGTCCGGGCCCGCGGCGCCGGGGCCCTCGTCGGCGTCCATGCCGAGGCTCGGGCCCGGGGCGGGATGCGCGCCCGGCCCGGCGTCGGGCGCACCGCCCCCGCGGCCCGTCAGCGCGCGCACCCGCTCCATCAGCTCACGGGTCGAGAACGGCTTTTCGAAGAAGTCGTCGGCGCCCAGCTCGCGGCTTTTCTCGGCCTCATGCGCGCCGCCCTTGGCGGTCAGGATCACGATCTTCACCCCCGCCATGGCCGGATCGGCGCGCAGGGCCTGGCACACGTCGTAGCCCGTGCGCCCGGGCAGCATGACGTCGAGCAGCACCAGGTCTGGGCGGCGGGCGGCGGCGGCCTCGAGCGCCGCGGGGCCGGTCGCGGCGCGGGTCACCTCGAAACCCGCCTCGCTCAGAAGGAATTCCAGCGCGAGCGCGATGCTGTCCTCGTCCTCGACGATCAGAACATGGGCGGACATGGCGTTCCTCCTGCGTCGCGGCCGGCAGGCTCAGCCGCCGGCGGGCGCGCACAGCGCGCGCATGAGCGGATCGGACGGATCCGCCGGCCGCCAGGGCGGATCGAGCGGCATCCCGTCCGGGCCGAACGGCGTGTCGGCCAGATCGGCGCGGCGCGCGCCGGGGCAATCGACGATCAAGGGCAGCGCCACGGTCGGCATGGCCCGCCCCATCAGATAGCCCTGCGCCAGCTTGAGGCCCGGCGCGTCGGGGCGCGTGCGCGCCCCCGCCGCGTCCACGGCGACGATCCGCGCCACGGGCGGAGCGAGCAGCGTCCAGGGCTTCCACCAGCGCCCCTCGCGCACCTCGCTCAGCACCACGGCGCCGGGCGGCAGCGCGGCCAGCGCGCGCGCGCGCCAGTCGTAGTCCCACCAGATCTGCGCGCCGATCATCGCCAGCCCCGCCGCCGCCGGCGTCGCCCAGCCCGGCAGGCCCAGCGCGCGGCGCAGCGCCATGACCACGCCCGCCGCGCCCAGCCCCGCGGTCACGATGGCGATGAATTCGATCAGCATGGCGGCTCCTCAGCTCAGCGTCGCCGCGCCCTGCCCGAGCGCGGACTGCATGGTGCGCACGACCACGAAGGCGTCGCGCAGATGGCTGCGTTCAAGCTCGGACAGGCGCGAGGGGTCGAGAAAGTTGTCGGGCTTCTCGCCCGCCCGCACCTGCTCGGCCTGATGGCGCAGGCGGGTCTCGGCGATCAGGTCGTAGGCGTCGAGCAGGTCCGCTCCGCCCGCGGCCGAGACCGCGCCGCGCGCGCGCGCCTCTTCCAGCCGCTCGCGCGTGTTGACCGCCTCGATCTCGGCGCGCAGGGCGTAGATGCGGCCCAGATCGACCACCGGAACGACGCCGTTCAGCTTCAGGTCGATGCGGTTGCGATGCTCGCCCGAGCGGATCAGCGCCAGGCCGCGGAACATGCCCAGCGGGACCGAGTGCTTGAGCGCGTTCGAGACCATGTGCGCGATGAAGATCGAGTTCGCGCGCGCGGCCTTGAGCGTGCGCGCGTGCAGCCCCTCGAACAACGAGAAATCGCCGCCGATGGGGCGCAGGTCGAACATGACCGAGGCCAGCATCTGCGCCTCGGGGTCGGGGCGCGCGATCCAGCCGTCGAAATAGCGCCGCCACGTCGCCAGGGGCTGGCGCCAGCGCGGGTTGACGGCCATCATCTCGCCCGGGCACAGGACGTAGCCGCAGGCGGCCAGCCCGTCGCAGACGAAACGCGCCAGGCGCGAGAAATACGCGTCGTGCTCGGGGCGCGCGTCGTCGTGAAGGATCAGGCAGTTGTCCTGATCGGACACGCCCGTCTGCTCGCGCCGGCCCTGCGAGCCGCAGGCCAGCCACAGATACGGAACCGGCGGCGGGCCCAGCCGCTTTTCCGCCAGCAGCAGCAGCTGGCGCGCGGCCGCGTCGGCGACGTCGGTGACCAGGCGCGTGACGACCTGGTGGCGCGCGCCCGCCCCCACCAGCTGCGCCAGCAGGCGCGGCGTGCGCGCCACCACCCGCGCGATGGCGTCGACGTCGTCGCGCCCGGCGATCTCGGCCACCATCGAGGGCGCGCTCACCGCCTGCCAGCGCACAAGGTCGGTCTGGGTGAGAATCCCCAGGATCCGCCCATGGCGCGTCACGGGCAGATGGCCCACGCGCCGCTCGGCCATGAGCAAAAGCGCCGCCAGCGCAGGCTCGTCGGGGCCCATGGAAACGGGGTCGGGCGTCATGGCCGCGCGCACGGGCGCCTCGGGGCCCAGCCCCTCGGCCACCACGCGCGCGGTCATGTCGCGGGCGGTGAGGATGCCGACCAGCCGGCCCGCATCCTCCACCAGCAGGCACGAGACGCCGCGCGCGCGCATGATCCGCGCCGCCTCGCGCACGGCGTCCTCGGGGCCGACGCAGGCGGGCTCTGGGGTCATCAGCTCGGCCACCCGCAGCGCGGCCAGATCGCCCGCCTCGGCGGCCTGCGCCCCGCGGCGCGGCGCGCCACGGTCGTAGAAGCGGGCGAAGGCGGGGCTGTCGCGCAGCAGGCGGGCGAAGGCGTCCGCGGGCAGCACGATCAGCGTCGCGGGCGTCAGCGCGCGCGCGCCCGTCGCCGCGCGGCCGTCGCGCAGAAGGCCGCGCTCGCCGAAGGCGTTGCCCGGTCCCAGCACCGAAACCGGCGCGCCTGCGGGGTCGGTGATCTCGACCCGCCCCGCCTCGATGAGGAAAAGCCCCGGCAGCGCGTCGCCGGGGCGGCAGATGATCTGATCGGCCTCGACCCGGCGCAGGGCGCACTGCTCGGCCAGGCGCGCGCGCTCGTCGGGGTCGAGCGCATCGTAGGGATGGCGCGCGGACAGATGCGCCAGGATGCGCGCGACCTCGTCGGGGCGCGCCTCGGGCGCGGCGTCGTCCGTGCGGTCGGTCATGGCTCGGCTCCCTTGCCTCGCGGCCCGGACCGCTTCGCGCGGCCCGGATCGCGCGCCGCCGCGCCCCTGCCTTCGGGAGCGGCGGCGCCGTCGCGCGGCCCCGGAACGGAGCCGCGCGCGGCCTTGCTCAGTGGTGGGCCGTCGCCGCGCCGGCCCCGCGGGGCACGCGCACGCTCTCGACCAGCTCGCGGATCTCGGCCGGCGGCTCCTCGGTCGCGTTCGAGACCAGGATCGCCACCGCGAAGTTCAGCATCGCGCCCACCGCGCCGATGCTGAGCGGCGAGATGCCGAGGATCCAGCCCTCGGGCGTGTCGGGCAGCATCGCCGTGCCGGGGATGAACAGCCACCCCTTGTAGGCGAAGATGTAGACCAGCGTGAAGACCAGCCCCGAGAGCATGCCCCACACCGCGCCCTTGTTGTTCACGCGCTTGGAGAAGATCCCCATCATCAGCGCCGGGAACAGCGAGGCCGCCGCGATGCCGAAGGCCAGCGCCACGGTCTGCGCCGCGAAGCCCGGCGGGTTGAGCCCGAGCCACGTCGCCACGCCGATCGACACCGCCATGGCGATGCGCGCCGAAAGCAGCTCGCCCTTTTCCGAGATGCCGGGGTTGATCGCGCCCTTGATCAGGTCATGCGAGACCGCCGACGAGATCGCCAGCAACAGCCCCGCCGCCGTCGACAGCGCCGCCGCCAGACCGCCCGCCGCCACCAGCGCGATGACCCAGCCGGGCAGCTGCGCGATCTCGGGGTTGGCCAGCACCAGGATGTCGCGGTTCACGCTCAGCTCCGAGCCCTTCCAGCCCATCGCCTCGGCCTTGGCGGCGAAATCGGCGTTCTTGTCGTTGTACCACTGGATCTTGCCGTCGCCGTTGCGGTCCTCGAACTTGAGCAGGCCGGTGACCTCCCAGTTGCGCATCCATTCGGGGCGGGCGTCGTAGTCGATGGGCTGGGTCAGATCGCCGCCCTTGTAGACGGTGGTGATCAGGTTCAGACGCGCCATCGCGCCCACCGCCGGCGCGGTCAGGTAAAGCAGGGCGATGAACACCAGCGCCCAGCCCGCCGACCAGCGCGCATCCGCAACCCGCGGCACGGTGAAGAAGCGGATGATCACATGCGGCAGCCCCGCCGTGCCGATCATCAGCGACAGCGTGAACAGCACCATGTTGAAGGTGTTGGTGTGGTGGCCGGTGTAGGAGTTGAAGCCCAGCTCGGTCACCAGCTGGTCCAGCTTGGCCAAGAGCGGCATGCCCGATTCCACATGCGTGCCGAACAGCCCCAGCGGCGGCAGCGCATTGCCCGTCAGCTGCAGCGAGATGAACACCGCCGGAATCGTGTAGGCCAGGATCAGCACGCAATACTGCGCCACCTGCGTGTAGGTCACCCCCTTCATCCCGCCCAGAACGGCGTAGAAGAAGACGATGCCCGCGCCGATGAACAGGCCCGTGTCCTTGTCCACCTCGAGAAAGCGCGAGAAGGCCACGCCCACGCCCGTCATCTGCCCGATGACGTAGGTCACCGAGGCGATGATCAGGCACGCCACCGCGACCATGCGCGCCGTGGGGCTGTAGAAGCGGTCGCCGATGAACTCGGGCACGGTGAACTTGCCGAACTTGCGCAGGTAAGGCGCCAGCAGCAGCGCCAGCAGCACGTAGCCGCCGGTCCAGCCCATGAGGAAGGTCGAGTTGTCATACCCCACGAAGGCGATCAGGCCGGCCATCGAGATGAACGAGGCCGCCGACATCCAGTCCGCCGCCGTGGCCATGCCGTTGGTGATCGGGTGAACGCCGCGCCCGGCGGCGTAGAATTCCGAGGTCGAGCCCGCCCGGGCCCAGATCGCGATGCCCATGTAAAGCGCGAAGGTCGCGCCGACGACAAGCAGGTTCAGGGTGTATTGGTCCATGGTCGCCTCCTCACTCCTCGTCCACGCCGTGCTGCCGGTCGAGCGCGTTCATGCGCCAGGCGTAGAAGAAGATCAGCGCAAGAAACACCAGGATCGAGCCTTGCTGGGCGAACCAGAAGCCCAGATCGGCGCCGCCGACGCGGATCCCCGAAAGCAGGGGCCGCAGCACGATGCCGAAGCCGAAGCTGACAAGGGCCCAGATGATCAGGCACCAGGTCACGAGCCGTATGTTGGCTCGCCAATAGGCGTTGTTGTCGTCGGACATGACTTCCTCCCTCTGTCATGCGCGCGCCGCACGCGGCGCGGGATGCGGTTCGTTTTTGCCCGCGCGCCGGTCGGGCGGCGCGGGGGCTGATGCGGGGGGCCGGCGCGCGGATGCGCTCGGCCCCGGGCGGCGCGCCCCGGCGGGTTCGCCGCGCGGGGCGGCGGGCGGTCAGGTTGCGGCGCGGTTGCGGATCAGCTCCTCGACCACCGACGGATCGGCCAGCGTCGAGGTGTCGCCCAGCGCGCCGGTCTCGTTCTCGGCGATCTTGCGCAGGATGCGCCGCATGATCTTGCCCGAGCGCGTCTTGGGCAGACCCGGCGCCCACTGGATCACGTCCGGCGTCGCGATCGGGCCGATCTCCTGACGCACCCAGTTGCGCAGCTCGGCCTTGAGCGCGTCGTCATAGGCCTCGCCCTCCATCAGCGTGACGTAGCAGTAGATCCCCTGCCCCTTCACGTCATGCGGGAAGCCCACCACCGCCGCCTCGGCCAC
>NZ_VNHJ01000014.1 GCF_008124525.1 Oceanicella actignis | reverse complement strand
ACAACCTGCTGAGATCGCTCAACTCTTTTCGGGTTCGGCTCTGACGTCGTCTCTTCCTTCACGGGTTTCCGTCTCATCTTCGATCCTTGGCGTCTACGATGAGCCGGAAACCCTCCGTGGCGCAATCACCTCAAATTGGCCCATGGGCGCTGACGGCAGACAGCCGATTTCATGATCGGCTTGAGCGGCTCGGGCACCTCGCCGAGCAGGCGGGCGGCCAGGCCGCCGGCCAGACGCCCCTCGTTCAGCGCCACCACGCCAAGCGCCAGCGCGAAGGGAACAAGATAGTAGATGATCCGGTAAAGCAGCAGCGCCGCGGCCACCTGCTCGAGCGGCACGCCGGCGGGCATGGCGGCGATGACGACGGATTCGAACACGCCGACGCCGCCGGCCACATGGCTGAGCACGCCGGCCATGGCGGCGGCCGAGAAGATGGCGAGGAAGGTCAGGAAATCCGGCGCCCCCTGCGGCAGCAGGACATGGAGCGTGAGCGCCGCCATGGCGGTGTCGATGAGGGTGAAGACCAGCTGCCCGACGAGGATGCCGGGCGAGGGGGCCGAGATCTCGGCCTTGCGGATGCGCAGCGTCGCGCCCGTGAGCGAAAGCCAGCCGAGAAGGGCGACGAGCGCCACGGCCCCGAGCCCCGCCCAGACGCGGATCGTCGCCGGCGCGAAAGGCACAATGCCCTCGAGCGCGTAAGGGTGTATGGCAAGCGCGCCCAGTCCGATCACCGTGATCCCGAAGCCGAAGGCGAGCGCCACGAAGGCGGAAACCGAGGCCACCTCGAACGCGTTGAGGCCGAAGGCCGAATAGATGCGGTAGCGCACCGCGCCGCCCGAGACGACGCTGATGCCGATCGTGTTCCCGAAGCTGTAGCCGAGGAAACCGCCCACGGCGACGATGCGCAGGGGCACCTTCTTGCCCAGATACCGCAGCGCCGACCAGTCGTCGCCGATCAGCGCGACATAGCCCGCGGCCGTGGCGGCGAAGGCGGCCAGCAGCGGCGTCTAGGGCGTCGCGCGCACCTGCGCGATCACGTCGGCGGCCTTCACGGGCTTCAGCAGGCGATGGAGGGCGTAGACGCCTAGCGCGAAGAGGCCCAATCCCAGCGCCACGGGCACGAAGCGGCGCACCGCGTTCAGACGCCCGGCCGTCGGCGATTCATCGGTTCCGGTTTCTTCGCTCATTCCCTCAACCTTGGCGGCGATGCGCAAGCAGCCCCGGCGCCGCGTCCGGGGCTTGCCGTTTTCCATGGCCGATGGCCGCGGCCCTTGTCACGAAGATCCTGCGCGATCTCAAGGGCGCTGTTGGCCATCGCGCCGCGCGGGGCTCCGGTCGCCGCGACCCTGCGCGGCCTGAACGGCCAGGCGCTTCTTGCGCCGCTGCATGGACGCAAGGATCAGAACGCTCATCAATCCAAGGCATACGGCGGCCGCATTGTAGGTGCCCAGATCAAGCCCGCCATGCGACAGGGGCTTGGTCAGAAAGTCGCCGAAAGTGGCTCCGAACGGACGGGTGAAGATGAAGGCCAGCCAGAACAGCGCGACGTCGTTCATCGCCTTGGCATAGTGCAGGACCAGGACCAGGGCGATCACGCCCGCGGTGACCATCGCGCCCTCGATGAAGCTCAGTCCGATCACATCCACCAGCATGTCGCCGAATGCGGTTCCCAGCGAGTTCGAGAACACCACCGCGATCCAGAACATGATCTCGGCATCCGTGCGGGTGATCGGGTCCACGCGCAGATCGCCGTCCCGGCGATGCCAGACGTGAAGCGTCGCGATGAGCCCCGCCGCGAGCAACGCAGACCTCCCGACGTAGCCCAGCCCGAGCGTGCGGTCGATCAGGTCCGAGACTTCGGTCCCGGCGGTGGTCGTGGCGACGATCGCGGTCCAGAACAGGGCCGGGTGGAAGGTCGGCGCGCGGATCTGCCACGCAAGGACGATCAGCAGGAACGCGCCCGTTATTCCCAGACCGGCATAGTATCCCAGCCCCAGCGTCTGGGAGATGAAGTCGCCCGCGGTCTCGCCAAGGGTCGTTGCTATGATCTTCAGTATTCAGAAAAGGATCGTGACCTCTGCGATCTTGTTCGCCGTTACCGTCCCGTTCATCGTGGTTCCCCTCGGTTGTCGGATTCACCGGTTCCTGAATTGGAAGGACCGTGAAGCCAAGGCGATCGCTTCCTCAGGTTCGCACATAGGGAACGTCTGGCCGGGGAGTCTGGCGGCAATCTTGCATTTTCGTAACGGGTCGGCCTGCCAAGGGCGGATCAGGCCCTGTTTCGTGCGCGGGCCTCGCGCAGGACTGCCTCGGCCAGAACCGCCACGCAGGCAGCCGCAAGCAGAAGTCCGGCGGTCATCGGGCCGACGACGCCCAGGGCGAGCAGGGCCGCAACGCCAACGACGGCCGCGAGGATGGCCGTCGTCAGCCGAAAGTCGGCCACGAACATCTTGAAAAGTTCTTTCAGGACATCGCGCACAATCGTCATGCCGGCCCCCTTTCGAAGCTGGCGCGCGCGATGCGCGCCAGGACCAGCCCCGCCAGCAGGAACAGCGCCGCAAGCGGCAGAAGGACCAGGTCCGCGCCCGGCCATTCCACGCCGATTCCCTCGCCGGTCCAGAACACGCCGAAGGCCGAAAGCATCACGCCGACGCCGAACTTGAGCGTGTTCTCGGGAACCTGGGACAGCGGCCTGTGCACCGCCGCGCCGACGATCAGCACCAGCGCGTAGGCGGCCAGAGCGCCGAGCGAGGCCTCCCACAACAGCCCCTTTCCGGCGCCGACGGCGACGACGATGAAGGCCACCTCCAGCCCCTCCAGCAACACCGCCTTGAAGGCGGCGATGCCGGCGATCCATTGCAGCGTCCGCGGCGCGCCCGATTGCGCGTGCAACTCGGCGGTTTCCTCGGCAAAGGCCTCGATCTCGTCATGCAGCGGCATGACCCCGGCCGCGCGCAGGATGGCCTTGCGCAGCCAGCCCATGCCGAACAGCAGCAGAAGGATGCCCACGACGAGCTGCAGGATGTGGATCGGGATGAACTGCAGCGCTGGCCCCAGGATCAGCACGATCAACCCCAGCACCGCCAGCGCGGCGGCCGTGCCGGCGATGGCGGGGCGCCAGCCGCGCGTGGCGGCGACGGCCAGGACGATGGTGAAGGCCTCGACCACCTCGACGATCGAGGCGAGGAAGGCCGCGGCGATGGCGGGAAAGTCGACGGTCCAGAAATCGGGGGGCATGGGCTTTCCCTGCCTTGCGTCGCAAATGCGACTTGTCTCGGATCCGGATACGCCCTTATTGTCGTGTTTGCAACATGGATGGCGCGATCATGCCCAACCCGCCGCTCTCGGCCCGCATCGCCGCGTTCGCGCCCAAGGCCTCGCCGGCCGAGGCGCGCGTGCTCGACTGGCTGGCCGAACATCGCGAGACTGCGCTGCACGCCTCGGCCGCCCGAATCGCCGCCGAGGCCGGGACCAGCGACGCCACCGTCATCCGGACGGCGCGAAAGCTCGGCTTTGGCGGGCTCGACGCCCTGCGCACCGCATTGGCCGAGGATCTGCGCCGCGATCTTTCGCTGACCGACCGCATGGCCGGCGAGGTCGTCCGTGCGAATGCGCGCGCACCCCTCGCCGGCGCCGTGAACGCCCTGCGCGCGGCGCTCGACGCCATCGAGCGCATCGACGCCGCGCAGATCAGACAAGTGGCCGAGCAGATCGTCGCCGCGCGCCGGGTGCATGCGTTCGGCATCGGGCCCTCGGGCTTCGTCGCGGGCTACATGGCCGCGCAGCTGGCGCGGCTCGGGATCGACGCGCGCGCGCTCACCAGCTCGGGCCTCCAGTTCGCCGATGACCTTGTCGGGGTCGCAAGGGGCGACGTGGTGCTGGCGCTGGCCCATGACCGTCTCTATCCCGAGGTCCGCGCCCTGTTCGACCGGACGCAGGCGCTGGGCCTGTTCTCGGTGCTCGTGACTTCGGCCGGCGACCGCCTGCCCGATGATCGCGCGCGGGTCACGCTGAGGGCGCCGCGCGGGCGCGCCCGGGGCTTCGGCATGCATGCGGGCACGCTGGCGCTGCTCGAAGGCTTGCTCATCGCGGTTGCGGCCGCCGCGCCCGAGCGCGCGGTCGCCGCGCTCGACGCGCTGAACGCCGCCCGGCGGAGCATTTCGGGCGGCGGCATGGATCTGTGAGGCGGCGTCGCGCCCCTTTACGCAGTAGTAAGCATCCGGTCAGGCATTCCCGGCGCGGCGCGCCCATCTTCTTTCGCATCGGGCGCCGCTCCGGCGTCCTGGAAACCGAAAGGAACAGAGCATGAAACGCAACCTGACCATCGCCGCCGTTCTGGGCGCCGTCGCCGTCTCGGGCGCGGGTCTGGCCATCGCCGCGGGCGCCGGCGAACGGGACAAGGAAGACCTGATGGAGGCGCAGGCTCTGCAGGCCGCCAAGGTCCAGCTGGCCGATGCGGGCCGGATCGCGCTTCAGTCCGCCCCGGGCGTTCTGTCGGAAGTGGGCTTCGAGGTCGAGAAGGGCAAGGCCGTCTGGGAGGCTTCGGTGATCGCCAAGGACGGCTCGGAGACCGAACTCATGATCGACGCCGATACCGGCAAGGTCCTTGCCAAGAAGATGGCGGCCGAGGACCGCGAGGACGAGGACGGCGACCAGGACGGCGAGGGCTGATCCCGGCCGGGTCGACGCGACGGGCCGGCCTTGTGCCGGCCCGTTTCGGTGGGCTACGGATGAAGAGCGGCGCGATGGGGCGGACGAGATGCGCATACTTCTGGCGGAAGACGATCGGGAAACCGGCGAGTGGATCCGCAAGGGTCTGGCCGGCGAGGGCCATGTGGTCGATCATGTGCTGAACGGGCGCGAGGCGCTGGCGCAGGCCATGAGCGGCGATTACGACATGTTCATCGTCGATCGGATGATGCCGGGGCTCGACGGGCTGTCATTGGTCAAGTCGCTGTGCTCGGCCAGGATCGAGGCGCCCGTCATCTTACTCACCGCGCTGGGTTCGGTGAACGACAAGGTCGATGGGCTGGGCGCCGGAGCCGAAGACTATGTGGTCAAGCCCTTCGCCATGGCCGAGCTGTCGGCGCGCATCGCCGCCATCGCCCGCCGCCCCAAGGAGCGCAAGGAAGTCACCGAGCTGACCGTCGGCCCGCTGCATCTGGACCTGATCACCCGCGCCGTCACGCGCGACGGCCAGCGCATCGACCTGCAACCGCGCGAGTTTCTGCTACTCAGGCACTTCATGGAGCGGCCGGGGCGCGTGCAGACCCGCGCCATGCTGCTCGACGCGGTCTGGGGCATCCACTTCGACCCCAAGACCAGCGTGGTCGAGACCCATACCAGCCGCCTGCGGGCAAAGATCGACAAGCCCTTCGACAAGCCGCTTCTGAAGACGTTGCACGGCGTCGGCTATGTCCTTGAGCCATAAGGGTCCTGCGCACCCTTCGGACGCCCTCGGCGATACGGCTGGCGCTCAGCCTTTCGGCCCTGTTCGTGCTTGCGGCGCTGGTCGCGGGGACCATTGCCTGGGCGTTGATGCGGGGCGAGCTCGAGGACCGGCTTGGCCAGGACGCCCGCGCACAGGCCGAGGCGCTGGCGCAGGAGCTTGCGAGCAGCGGCCGCGATGAACTGATCCGGGAAATCGGGATCGAGTCCGCGTTCGGCGACGGGCACGACACGCTCTTCGCCTTCGTGCCCGCAGAGGGCGGCCCTTCGGCGGGCAACATGACGCTGCCCCAACCCTTCGAGGGGCCGCGCCGGCTTGTGGCGGGGCGCGACATGACCCTTCGCCCCGATCCGGGCGCCGAGGAGGGAGAGGTCTATTACGCCTGGGGCGTGCGCACCGGGCAGGGCTGGATCGTCGTGGCGCGCGACAGCCAGTGGATCGCCGACAGCGAAGAGGTGCTGATCAAGTCCATCGCCTGGGGTCTGGGCGCGGCGGTTCTGGCCACGCTTCTTCTGGCGGTGGCCGCGGCCCGGCGGGATGCGCGCCGCGTGGCCGAAATCAATCGGCTGCTGGCGCGGGTCGCCGCCGGCGACCTCGCGGCGCGGGGCCATGAAGAGGCCGGGCCCAGGGACGATCTGGCGCAAGTCATCGCGGGCATCAACGCCATGCTCGAGCGGCTGGAGGCCAACGTGGAAAGGCTGGCGCAGGTATCGGCCGACATCGCCCACGACCTGCGCTCGCCGCTCACGCGTCTGCGCCTGCGGCTCGAGCCGCAAGCCCTGCGCCAGGACCTGCCAGAAGACACGCGCGCCGCCATCGTCGCGTCGCTGGAAAGCCTCGACGGCATCGCCGCCGGGTTCGACGCCATCCTGCAGCTGTCGCAGATCGAGACCGGCAACATGGCATTGGAGGCCCGCCCCACCGACCTGCGCCAGATCGCGCAAGACGTGCACGAGATGCTCCTGCCCGTGGCCGAGGAGAGCGGTCATGCGCTGACGCTGAGCCTGCCGCCGGACCCGGTCATCGCCGAGGTCAATCCCGAACTCGTCTCGCAAGCGCTGGTCAACCTCGTCGAAAATGCGCTGCGCCACACGCCCCCGGGCGCCCGGATCGCGATCTCCGCGCGCGCCGAGGGCAAAGGGGTCCGCCTGTCGGTTTGCGACGACGGCCCCGGCATTCCGGCCGAGGAGCGCGACAAGGTCACGCGGCGCTTCTACCGTCTGGACCGCAGCCGAAGCCGGCCTGGAACGGGGCTCGGCCTCAGCCTGGTCGCCGCCATCGCGAGGCTGCATGGCGGCCGGCTGGAATTGAGCGACAATGCGCCCGGGCTTTGCGCCGCCCTGGTCCTGGGGCCGCCGGGCCGCTTGTCCTGAAAGCCGGATATCTTCGCCGCCGCCGCGTGAATGCGCGGCTGCGGCGCGGCGCCGTCGGCGGATCCGGCATCGGCCGTCGGCAAGCGGAAGACGGCCCCGCCCGCGCCGGATCGCCTTGGCCGTCGGCCAGGGGGAGCGGACCGCCGCGCCGAACGCCGCCGGGCGGGGCATCCGGGCGGCGCCCGCCCTCGACGATCGGCCCCGGGCTCGGACCCGATGCGCCGGAGTGCGCCGCCGATCGCGCGCCGATCGTCGATGGCGGGCAGCTGCCGCGTGGTCGGCGCTCCTCGGGGCCGTGCGAAGCATCCTCTGCGCGAGGGCAGGGCGCCCGAGCGCATCGCCGGGGGGCTTCGGCGCGGGATGGCGCCGGGCTTGCGGCGGCCGCCTGCCGAGACGATCCGCGCCCGGATCCTCTGCGCCGGCCGGAAGGCTTCGCGGCTCGGACCGTCTGCCGCCCCTCGCGCCCCTCGCGGTCGGCGCTAGGTTGGGTTTCGCCCCGACGGGCTCAAGGACAAGGCCGCGTTTCCGGCCGCGCCGATGCCGCGATGGGCGCGCTCGGCCGCGCAGGAGGGGCGGATCCCAAGGTCACGCCATGCCAGGGTGCAGGCGCGCCCCCTGCGCAGGAGGGGGTCGTCCTGCACGGGGGCGCCGGGGTATGAATGAGGGGATGCATGGGAATGGAGGCGATGATGCGCGAAGCCGCGGCGGCGCCTGCCCGCCTTGACCGGAAGGGGGCCGCGAATGAGCGATCCTGACGACGCCCCGCGCGGCTACGCCTCGCCGCCCTGCCTGGCGCATGAGCAGGACCCGGGCTTTTTCGATCCGCTGGCGACGGACTCCCGACAGGCCCGCGACGTGGCGCGCTGGCGCCGGGCCGAGCGCGAAAGGCTGTTGGCCCGGCGTCGGGCGCTGAGCGCGGCGCAGCGCGCCAGGATCGCGCGCGCGGCGTCGGAACATCTCTCGCGCCTGCTGTCGGACCGGTTCGGCACGCTGAAGGGCAGGGCGATCGCGGCCTACTGGCCGATCAAGGGCGAGCTCGACCTGCGCGCGTCGATGGCCCGATGGCACGAGGCCGGTGCCTTCGTCGCGCTGCCGGTGGTCGAACGCAAGGCGGCGCCGCTGGCGTTTCGCCGCTGGACGCCCGCGACGCGGATGGTGCGCGGGGTCTGGAACATCCCCTCGCCGCCGCCCGATGCGGCGCCGCTCGTTCCCGAGATCGCGCTCGCTCCGCTCGTCGGCTGGGCGCTTGACGCGGACGGCGCCGCCTGGCGGCTGGGCTATGGCGGCGGCTATTTAGACCGCACGCTGGCCGCGCTCGCCCCGCGCCCCTTCGCCATCGGCGTGGGGCTTGCGGCGGCGCGGCTGTCCACGATCCTTGCGCAACCGCACGACGTGCCGCTCGATGCGATCGTGACCGAGGAGGGGATCGCGGGCGAGGGGCCATGACCGGTTCCGCCGCCGCGCGTGCGCGGCGGCGGCGGCCCTGCCATGGCCGGCTTCGGCCTTCGCATGTTCTTCCCGGGCGCGGTTGGGCGGCGCGCGGCGATGCCCCGGAGCGCGGCGCGCAAGATGCGCATGCCGCCTGCGATCGCGAGGCTTGACGCGCGCATGAGCGTCCGTTGGCCGCGCTGCGTCGGCGATGGCGGGACTTGGCGCGTCGGCCGCCTCGAGACGCGCCGGTCGCGCATCCTCGCGTGCTTGGGTCAGGCCGGGCCCTGCGCGTCGGGCGCGCTCCAGTCGGAATTCGGCAAGCCGCCCAGCTTCTCGACGAGGAAGTCGATGAAGATGCGCGTCTTGGGAGTGAGAACGTTCGAACGCGGATAGACCAGCCACAGCGCCGACCGGTCGTTCAGGCGCCAGTCGGGAAGCACGCGCACCAGCCGGCCCGCGCGCAGATCATGCGCGACGCTCCATAGCGAGTTGATCGACAGCCCCGCCCCGGCCAGCGTCGCCGCGCGCTGCGCGGCGCCGTCGTCGACGATCGTCCGGCACTGCATGGCGTCTGGGCGCAGAACGAACCTGTCCCCGCGCGAGTCGATCAGCTCGCGCGGCTCGCGCGTGGCCCACGCGATGAAGGGCCGCCCCGCCAGGCCTTGCGGCGTCGCGGGCGTTCCGTGCGTCTTCAGATGCTCGGGCGTCGCGCAGAGCACCCGGACGTCGTCGCCCAGCTTGCGCCCCTTCAGGCTGCTGTCGGCCAGCGGCGCGCTGCGCAGGGCAAGGTCGAAGCTGCCCTCGATCGCGTCGAACGGCTTGTCCGACAAGCGCATGTCCAGCGTCAGATCGGGATGGCGCGCGTGAAACGCGGGCAAGAGCGGCATGATGTGAAGCTGGGCGAAGCTGCTGGGCGCGGCGAAGCGCAGCGTTCCCCTGACCTGCGCGCCGCCGCCCCCGCCGAGCGCCGCCCGCGCCGCCTCGGCCTGGGCCAGGATCTCGCGCGCATAGGGCAGGAACTCGGCGCCCTCCAGCGACAGCGACACCTTGCGCGTGCTGCGGTGCAGCAGCTCGACGCCCAGCTCCCGTTCCAGCTTCGCCAGACGGGCGCTGGACACCGCCGGGGCAAGGCCCAGCTCGCGCCCGGCGGCCGAAATGTTCAGCCGCTCGGCGGCCATCACGAACAGGCGCAGGCTGTCGGTGTCCATCGCCGATTATATCTCGATCGCGAAAACTGAACTCCGATCTGCCCATCTTCATTCGGAAACATCAAGGGATATCTTCGCTCCAGCCCAAGGCCGACGGCCAGACAGACCGAGCATCAAGGATGAACCAGATGAACGCATTCTCCAGGACTTCCCCCGACATCCGCCGGCGGATCATCGACGCCTTCAACTTCCGCCACGCCACCAAGATCTTCGACCCCGAGCGCAAGGTGAGCGAGGAAGACTTCAACGTGATTCTCGAGGCCGGGCGCCTTTCGCCCACCTCGTTCGGTCACGAGCCCTTCCGCATCCTGATGATCCAGTCGCCTGAAAAGCGCGAGCTCTTGCGCGAATTCTCCTGGGGCGCCAACGGCATGATGAACGGCTCCGCGGGACAGCTCGGGACCGCCAGCCATTTCGGCATCATCCTGGCCGCCACCGGCGCTTTGATGAAGGCGGGATCGGAGCATCTGCAAGACCATTACCGCCGGGTCAAGCATCTGCCCGAAGAGGTGATCGAGATCTTCAACGCCGCCTACGCCAAGTTCCAGGCCGAGGATCACAAGATCGTCACCGACCGCGAGATCGTCGACTGGTCCGGCAAGCAGGCCTATATCGTGCTGGCGAACATGATGACGGCGGCCGCGCTGATGGGCATCGACAGCTGCCCGATGGAAGGCTTCGACATGGAGCTGACCTCTCGGACGCTGACCGAACATTTCGGCGTGGACGCGGACAAGTGGAAGCCGGCGGTGATGTTCGCCTTCGGCTATCGCGCCAGGGATCCCGAGTCCCCCAAGACCCGGCGGACGATGGAGGAAACCGTTTCCTGGTTCTGAGCCGCCGCGGAGCGGGGCGCGTTCCGGGGGCGCGCGGGCGCCCTCGGAGCGGCGCGCGCCCGCGCCGCCGCAGCCCGTTCGCCCGTGCTTTCGCGCCGGCGCGGGGTTCCTGCGGCGGCATCTTGCGGACATCCGAAGGCCGCGCGTCGATCATGTCGCGCCGAACCTGCGCTTGAACCGCGCCTGAACCGCGCCGAGGCGGCAGAGATGCTGCGCCTTCTTGCCGAGCAAGCGTTGCCAGGGTTTTCCAACGCGGAGGAGACATCATGACCCTCGCCATCCTGATCACCGGCGCGACCGACGGCATCGGGCTTGCGACCGCGCGGATGCTGGCGGCCGACGGCCACAAGGTGCTGCTGCATGGGCGCAGCGCCGACAAGCTGGCCGCCGCGGCGCGCGCGGTCGGGGGGCGGCCCGAAACATATCGCGCCGATCTTTCGCGGCTCGATGAGGTGCGCGCGCTGGCCGACGCGGTGCGCGCGCGCCACGAGCGGCTGGACGTGCTGATCAACAATGCCGGCGTCCTCAAGACGGCGCAGACGCGAACGCCCGAGGGGCTGGATGTGCGTTTCGTCGTCAACACGCTGGCGCCTGTCGTGTTGACCGAACGCCTGCTGCCGATCATCCCGCCCGAGGGCCGCGTGTTGAACCTGTCCTCGGCGGCGCAGGCGCCGGTGGATGTGGCGGCGATGCTGGGCAAGCGGCGTCTTTCCGACATGGAGGCCTATGCGCAAAGCAAGCTGGCCCTCACGATCTGGACGCAGGAGATGGCGCGCAAGCATCCGAACGGCCCGGTTTTCGTCGCCATCAATCCCGGCTCGTTGCTGGCGACGAAAATGGTCAGGGAAGGCTTCGGCGTCGCGGGGGCCGACCTGCGGATCGGCGCCGAAATCCTGCGCCGCGCCGCGCTGTCGGACGAGTTCGCGACGGCCTCGGGAATGTATTTCGACAATGACGCCGGCCGCTTCGCCGCGCCGCATCCCGCGGCGCAAGATCCGCGTCAAGTGAACGAAACGATGCGGGCGATCAGGGCGCTGACAGGCGAAGGCGTCTGACCGCGGGGCTTCGCCCGGCCCGCCCGCCGCCGTCGTTCCCTTCTTCGGCGGCGGGACGAGGCGCCCGTTCCGACCGGCGGCCGCCGGGTCGCGGAACGCCCGGCGCCGTTTCGCGCTGCCATGTCTTGGAAGGCGGGCGTCGCCCGCGCCCGCTCCGGCCCGATGCAGGGGCGAAGCGATGCGCGTTCGAGCGGCGTCAGGCGGGTTGGCGCAGCGTCTTGACGTAGATCGCCTTGCCGTCGCCGGGGCCGTAGAAGTCGGCGATCTCGGCCGCCTTGCGAAAGCCGTTGCGGCGGTAGAAGGCGCGGGTGGGGGCGTAGCGCTCGGTGCTCGAGGTCTCGGCCACCAGGCGCTCGCCGCCGGCCGCCTGCACGGCCCTCTCGACGCGGGCGAGGATCTCGCGCCCCAGCCCTTCGCGCTGCGCCCGGGGCGCGACCGCGATCCAGTAGAGATCGAATGTGCCGCGCGTGCCCGGCGTTGGCCCGTGGCAGGCATATCCCGCGATCTCGCCGCCGCGTTCGGCGATGACGAATTCATAGCCGGAGGCGCGGCCGCGCGAGACGCGCTCCTCGACCAGCTCGCCGGCGATGTCGATCTCGGCGGGCGAGAACATGCCCGTCGCCGCGACCAGCGCGCGGATGCGGGGCGCGTCCTCGGCCGCGACCGCCTCGCGCCAGGCGACGGCGGGCGCGGCGGCCGGTTCGGGGCGCGGCGCCTTGCGCGCGCGCTGCGGCGCGGCGCGGATCCCCTCGGCGAGCCCGACGAAGAACTGCCGCGCATTCGTCCCAAGCGTGCGCACCCGGTAGCCGCCCTCCTGCACCACCAGCGTCGGCAGGCCGGCCGCGCCGATCATGCGCCCGATCTGGCGGAAATCCTCGGCGCGGTTGGACCATGTGCCGGTCGGGTCGCCCTTGGCCGTGTCGTAGCCCAGCGCCAGCACCAGGAAATCGGGATCGTGGCGGTCGATGCGCTTCAGCCCCCGCGCGATGGCGGCGCGGTGCTCCTCGGGGGCGATGGTCTCGGGCAGCGGGATGTTGAGGTTGAACCGCGCGCCGCGCCCGCGCCCGGTTTCGTCCGCGAAGCCCGTGAAATAGGGATAGGCGAAGCTCGGGTGTCCGTGGATCGAGACGGTCAGCACGTCGTCGCGCTCGTAGAAGATGTCCTGCTGGCCGTTGCCGTGGTGATAGTCGATGTCGAGGATCGCCACCCGCCCGAGCTTCGACAGGTAGTTCGCCGCGATGGCGGCGTTGCAGAAATAGCAGAACCCGCCGAAGGTGCGGCGCTCGGCATGGTGGCCGGGCGGGCGCACCAGCGCATAGGCGGCGCGCGCGCCCTTGGCGACCAGATCGGCGGCGGTCAGGGCGCAGTCCACCGCGTGCCGCGCCGCCGGCCAGGCGTTGCGGTTGATGGGCGTGAAGGTGTCGATGCACCAGTAGCCCGCCAGCACCGAGCGCTCTTTCGGCAGCCGCGCGGCGTTGCGCACCGGAAAGACGTAGGGATAGACCGACTTGCCCTCGGGAAGCTCGGCGCAGGCCTGGCGGATGTAGTCCACGAGATGGCCGTCATGCACCTCGCGGATCCAGCGGTCGGGAAAGGCGCGGGCGGGTTCGTGGCGGAAAAGGCCGGTCTTCTCGATCTCCTTGAGGATCGCGGGGATGCGCACGGGCGATTCCACATAGCCCTGTTCGCGCACATGGTGGATCTGGTGGCGGTCGTTCACCACCAGCGGGATGGTCGGCCCCTCGGGCGCGGCCGCGGCCGGAGCGGGCTTGACGTGGCGCGGCGCGCGCAGATGCGGGGCGCCCTTGCGCACCGAGGCCACGACCTTGCGGATGTAGTCCTCGGGGCAGAGCTCGCCATACTTGCGGCGCAAGATCGCCTCGACGATCTCGGCCAGCCGCGCGCGCGGCGGCAGGTCGAAGCGGTCGAGCCCGTCGAACATCAGGTAGGGCGGGTCGGCATCGCCGGGATTGAGCGGCGTCTCGTAGGCCGTGCCCATCACCGGGAAGGCATTGTGGCGCTCGTAGAAGCGCAGCCGCGCGGCGTTCTGGCGGCGCGTGGCCGGATCGGGCGAAAGCTTGGGGTCGTCGGGCAGGCATTCGAAGAACAGCCCGCGCGAACCGGGTTGGGCGGCGGCCTCGGCGCGCACCTCCTGATAGAGCGCGTCGCCCATGCCCGCCCCGCTGCGCCCGGGCGCGGCGGCGATGCTGTCGAGCCAGGCGAAGCGCAGGTCGGGGAAATAGAGCATCAGCGCGAAGGCGCGGATCTGGCCATGCCCGTTCTCGGCCACGAGGATCTCGGAGACGAAGCCGGGGGCGAGGGGATCTTCCAGCTGCGTCGGCAGCTTGTCGATCATCGCCTCGGACATGCCGGGGAACTGGGCGCGCAGGATGTCCTGGATCTCGGCGACCGTCTCGCGGCTGGCGGGGGTGCGGGCGTCCTTGAGCTTGCGGATGCGGAACATCTCAGGCGGCCTTTCGGGTTCGTGCGCGCGCGACGGCAAGCACATGGGCCACCAGGGCGTCATGGCTCAGCCCGGCCTCGGCCGCGGCGGCGGCAAGGCCCGCGTCCGGGGCGAGGCAGGGGTTGGCGTTGACCTCCAGCACCCAGGGGCGGCCGGCGGCATCGACGCGGAAATCCACCCGCGCATAGCCCGCAAGGCCGAAAAGATCCCAGACCGCCCGCGACAGGCGGGCCAGCTCGGCGGCCAGCGCGGGCTCGGCCGTCTCGATGCCGAAGCGGCGCGGCGTGTGGTGATAGGCGGGGCAGGCCGGGTCCCACTTGGCGCCGTAATCGACGATGTGCGGGGCGCCCGCGGGCAGGGCGTCGAACAGGATTTCCGGGATCGGCAGCACCCGCGCGCCGCCCTCGAGCGCCTCCAGCAGCGCCACGTTGAACTCCCGCCCCTCGATGAAGGCCTCGGCGAAGAATTCGCCGCCGAAGCGCGCGGCGCGGGCCGCGATCTCGGCCGCCGCCCGCGCGCCCGGCACGATCGAGCCCGCGTCGATGCCGAGCGAGCCGTGCTCGCTGTCGGACTTGACGATCACGCGCAGATCGCCCGGGATGGCCTCGCCGGCGGTCCACCAGTCGGGGGTGGGCAGGGCGGCGGCGCGCAGGCGGCGCTTGGCGTCGGTCTTGATCAGCGTCGCCTCGAGCGCATCCGCATCCGCGCCCGTGAAGACCAGCCCGAGCGCCTGCATCAGCCGCGCCGGCTCGGCCGCGCGCAGCGGGTCGCCGGCGACGGTCTCGACCATGTTGACCACAGCCGCCGGCGCGCGGGCGGCAAGCCGGCGCAGGGCGGGCGCGAAATCGGCGCCAAGGTCGATCACCGGGCTGTCCCAGCCCTGGCGGGTCAGCGCCGCGGCGATCGCCCTGGCCGTGTCCACCGTGTCCTGCTCGTCGGGCCGGTCGGGGCGGGCAGCGTGAACGACGGGGGCGAAGCGGCGCGCGCTCATGCCGCCGCCCTCCGCGCCGGGCGGGCCAGCCCCAGCCGGTCGCAGGCGGCGGCCAGGATCTGGCCGATCAGCCAGTCGAAATCATGCCCGGCCATCTGCGCGATCATCGGCAGGTCGGAATGCACCGGGTTGAGCCCGGCGATGGGGTTGACCTCCAGAAACTGCGGCCTGCCCTCGGCATCCGAACGAATGTCCACCCGCGCGGCGTCGCGGCACTCGAGCGCATGGAAGGCGGCGAGCGCCACCTCGGCCGCCGCCAGCGCCTCGGGATCGTCGGCCAGACGGTAGGCGACGCGCTCTTCGCTCAGCTCCTTGTTCTCGAAGGAATAGATGGGATCGCCCGCCTCGGGACGGACCATGATCTCGAGCACGCCGATCGCCCGCGCCGCATCGCCGTTGCCCAGGATGCCGACGGTGAACTCGCGCCCGGGCAGGTAGGTCTCGGCCAGCGCCGGCTGGGCGAAGCGGTCGATCAGCGCCCCGGCCGCCGCCGCCAGCGCCGCGCGGTCGGCGACCAGCGAGGCCAGCGCGCAGCCCTTGCCCGTGCCCTCGGCCAGCGGCTTGACGAAGAGCGGGAAGGGCAGGTCCACCGCCGCCGCATCCCCCGCGCTGCGCAGCACCGCGAAGGGCGCGGTCGGCACGCCCTGGTCGCGCGCCAGCCGCTTGGCCGCCGCCTTGTCGAGCGTCGCCGCCATGGTCAGCGGGTCGGAGAAGGCGTAGGGCTGGTCGAACATCTCGCACAGGGCGGGCGCCTGCGCCTCGCGCGCGCGGCCGCGCAGCCCCTCGGCGATGGAGAAGACCAGGTCCCACCGCTCCCCCGCCGCCAGCCGGCGGGCGAGGTTCCGGCCGCGGCCGATGCGCGTCACCTCGCAGCCCTGGCGGGCAAGCGCCTCGGCGATGCCGTCGATCGTCACCTGTTCGTCGAACTCGGCGACGTCGAGCGGATCGTAGCCTTCGGCCAGATATTCGGCCCGGGCGTCATAGACGAAGCCCACGCGCATCATTTCGGTGCCCCCTCTGCCATCGGGTTGCCGCGCTCCGCCCCGATCCGTCCGCCCGGGTCGGGATAGCGGTAGAGGCCGCCCTCGAAGTTGCGCAGGATCAGGTCGTCGCCGTCTCGCCCGGCGACGTAGTCGGGCAGAAGCGGGATCTTGCCGCCGCCGCCCGGCGCGTCGATGACGTATTGCGGCACGGCATAGCCGGTGGTGTGGCCGCGCAGCCCCTCGATGATCTCGAGGCCCTTCGAGACCGGCGTGCGGAAATGCGCCGAGCCCGAGATCGGGTCGCACTGGTAGAGGTAATAGGGCTTCACCCGCAGCCGCAGCAGCCCCTGCATCAATGGCTTCATCACCGCGATGTCGTCGTTGACGCCCCTGAGCAGCACCGTCTGGCTGCCCAGCGGAATGCCCGCATCGGCCAGCCGCGCCGTGGCCTCGGCGACCTCGGGCGTGAGCTCGGCGGGGTGGGTGAAGTGCAGGCTCATCCACAGCGGGTGGTGCCGTTTCAGCACCTTGGTCAGTGCGCGGGTCACGCGCATGGGCAGCACCGTCGGAACCTTCGTGCCGATGCGGATGAACTCCACATGCCGGATCGCCCGCAGCCGCCCGAGCAGCCAGTCGAGCTTGTCATCGGCCAGCGTCAGCGGATCGCCGCCCGAGAGCAGCACGTCGCGGATTTCCGGGTGCGCCTCGATATAGGCGATGGCCCGTTCCCACTGTCGGCGCGAGAAGCCGTATTCGCCGCCCGGATCGCCTACCATGCGCGAGCGCGTGCAGTAGCGGCAATAGGTCGAGCAGGTGCCCGTGGTCAGGAACAGCACCCGGTCGGGGTAGCGGTGCACCAGCCCCGGCACGGCGGCGTCGTGATCCTCGGCCAGCGGATCGTCCGCCTCGCCCGGCAGGCGGACATATTCCTGCCCGACCGGGATGTGGGTGCGGCGCAGCGGATCGGCGGGGTTCTCGCGATCCATCAGGCTCGCGTAATAGGGCGTGATTCCCACCGGCAGGGCCCCGCGCCGGCGGGCGACGGCGTCGCGCTCATCCGCGCTCAGCGCGAAGATGCGCTCGAGCTCGGCCTGGGCGCGGATGCGCGCGCGCAGCTGCCAGCGCCAGTCGGCCCACTGCGCGGCGTCCGCTTCCGGGTAGAACCGCCGCCGAAAGGCCCGGCTGCGGGCGCTTTGGACAAAGCGCTCGGAGCGCGGCGCCGCGGGGCGGGTCCGCCTGATCGGGGCGTTCGCCCCAAAACCAGCGATGTCGGCGATACTTGGAGGTTCCTCGGCGTCCAGCGTGGCCGAGGAAAAGTCGGGGGCGTCGTCCATGCGCGCCATTCTCCCAGCATCCGGCCGGGCCGTCGCGCGATCATCGTCGTTGCTGTCGCCGCGGTCGGAAGTGCCATCTCGAATACGACGGTCCTGAATGTTTTCAAGAGAAATTTCGCGGCGGAGGAAGGCGGCGGCCACGGTGTTCGGGAGCGTTGCAAATCCATCGCAGGCGCGCTGCGCCGGAACCTGTGCGCTGGTGGGAAAGCATTTGATTCATATGCAGTTTTCATGAGCGTTGGCGCCCTGGCGCGCCGGGCAAGGCATGGTCTTCGCGTGAAGGTCGGCGACCGGGCGCGCGCCGGCGGCCTGGTCGGTTGCGGCTGCGGCGAAGGCGCCCGCACGCCTTCGCAAGGGGCCCTCCTTTTCCCATGCCAGGCGTTCGTCGTCGCAGCGCCCCGCGCGCATCGGCCGCGCGGCGCGGCCAGGGCCTCGGACAAGATCGCCCGGGCGACCGGGCCCGGCGCCGCGGTGTTCATGAGCCGTGAGGCCATGCCCTCGCGTGCGGACGTCGGATAGGCCGCAAAGCGCCGCGGCGCGGGGGCCGTCCGCGGGCCGGCGGATTCGCGGAGCCAGACCCTGCGGGACGTCGGCGTGCGCCGGCCGGCCGTCGCGCCGCCGCGCATGCGACCCGTCTCGCCGCACTGAGACCGGAAAGCCGGCGCGGGGCGGCATCTCCGGCCGCCAGCCGCGCGCCGCGCGATGGCGAGGTTCGGGGCCCGCGCCGCGGCCATTCGCGCGCGCCTGTCCCGCCTCGGCGTCGGGCCGCTTGTCTGGATGGGTCCCCCTGCCGTGCCGGAAAACCGTCGAGCCGCTCGCATCTCTGGCCACAATCGTCCAGCCCGGTTGCCCGGCGTCGAGGATGCGCAGCGGATCAAGCGCCTTGCCGTGGGCCGGCGGGGGCGTTCTGGCCTCGGGTCCAAGGGTGCAGGCTGTCCGATCGACGCGCGAGAGCAAGGGCCGGCGGAGCGGCGGCGCGTCCTGTCCCGGCCCGGCGCAGAAGCGGCCATGATCGGCCGGCCTGGCCATCGCCGTGCGCGACTCGCTCCGGGGGCCGGCGAGTTTCCGGCAGGCGTGGCCGCGAATGGTCGCGCGCCCGCAGGGCCATGTGGCGCGGGCGCCGAGGCGTTGCGCGCCGCTGCGGCAGGGCGCACGCGCATTGATGGGCAGGACTGCGCCGCCATCCCGGGCGTCCGGCGAGGGTGGCTGCGCCGGGGCGGTCGCCTGGGGCCCTGCGCAGGGGCGTGCGCGGTCGGCGCCGCGTGGGGCCCGTCCTGGGGCAGATGGTCGATCGCTCGGATGCGGCGACGCGGGATGTCGTCGCCCCCGATGCGCCCGGCAGCCTGAAGCTCAACGTGTTCAGGCCCTTGGGTTGCGCAGTCTGGGCAAGAGGAGGGCGCTCCGGCAGGCGCGCGGCCGGTCGAACGACCGCGACGGCCGGCCCTCCTTTTTTGCTCTTGAAACCCCGAGCGCCGCGCGCTACGAAGCGCCCACGCTCGACCCAGCGCCAAAGATTGCGGAGAGGTGCCGGAGTGGTCGAACGGGGCGGTCTCGAAAACCGTTGTGGGGGTGACTCCACCGTGGGTTCGAATCCCACCCTCTCCGCCACCATCACCATTGCGAAACTCGAACCGCCCCCGGCCAGCGCCGGAATTTTCCCTGTTTTCAAAGGGGTTTGCGGGATGGGTGCGAACCCCTGAGACGGGCCGCACCCCCGGTTTCGGTCTCTGAATGCCCTCCTGTCTCTGGTCGAGCGAACCTCACGCAATTCGGTTCGGTGTGATTTTCTTAAGCATTTTGAATGGCCTGAGTTCCAGCCCCGCCAAAACTTCGCCCCCTGTTTCCAATGCCTGCAAGCGAAACACGGCCCAAACTAACAGGAGGCGTAGTGGCTGGGCCTGGTGGCAGTCTGGCGCGTACGGATGACGGCATATGTCACCCGTCCGACCGCGAAAGCCTTGATGACAAACGCGCATTTCGTCTCTAGCCTGGGCCGCGATGTCGAACGCGCCCTGGACCGATGAAGAAAACGACCTGATCGTCGCGGATTACTTCGCGATGCTGGCCGATGATCTGGCCGGGCGGCCCTACAACAAGGCCGAACATCGCCGCGCGCTCCTGCCGCTCCTGAATGGCCGGTCCGAGGGATCGGTCGAGTTCAAGCACCAGAACATCAGCGCGGTGCTGAAGGGGCTGGGCGAGGACTGGATCCCGGGCTACAAGCCCGCCTTCAATTTCCAGACATCCCTGATCGATGCGGTGGCGCGGTGGTTGGCGCTCAATCCCGCGTGGCTGGGGCGGCTGCCCAAGACGGCCGCCGGATTGCGCGAGGCCGCGCCGCTCTGGGTCGGCCCGGCGCCGACGCTCTCGAACCAGCCGCCCCCGCAAGAGCTGGAGCAGATGCTGCAT
Source organism: Oceanicella actignis (assembly GCF_008124525.1). GTDB lineage: Bacteria > Pseudomonadota > Alphaproteobacteria > Rhodobacterales > Rhodobacteraceae > Oceanicella > Oceanicella actignis. The sequence goes on along the minus strand of NZ_VNHJ01000014.1, from coordinate 2,847 downwards.
GTGGCCGCCAAGTTCGACGTTGCGGGCCGGGACGCGCGCAACCGCGCCTTGGGCCGTGCCGGCGAGGAACGCGTGCTGGCCCACGAGCGGGCCACGCTCAAGGCCGCCGGGCGGGATGACCTGGCGCGAAAGGTCCGCTGGGTGTCGGAGGAGGACGGCGACGGTGCGGGCTATGACATCGCCAGCTTTGAACGAGACGGCCGGCCCCGTCTGATCGAGGTGAAGACGACGAATGGCTGGGAACGCACGCCGTTCTACATCAGCCGCAACGAACTGGCCGTGGCCGAGGAGCGACGCAAGGAATGGTGCTTGTTCAGGCTCTACCGGTTTTCGCGCGAGCCCAAAGCCTTCGAACTCCGCCCGCCGCTCGATGCACATGTCTCGCTGACGCCGACGACATTTCAGGCGAGCTTTCATTGACGGTCACGCAAAAACCTTCTCCACCTGCTCCTCCCAAGGCAGCGAGGCGATCAGGCACAGCTCATAGATGGTGATCGCGCAGGGTTCGCGGTGGATGACGAGGCGTTCCAGCACCTTGGGCGCCAGCCAGGCGAGGCGGGTGAGGCGGCTGAGGTAGCGGTCGGAGAGGCCCTCGTCGGCGGCGAGATCGGTGAGCGTGGCGACCTCGCCGCTCACGAGCATCTTCCGCCAGCGCCACGCCCGGCCGATGGCGCGCAGGAGGCGGGGATCCTGACCGCTGGGCGTTGCGGTCTCGATCTCCTTGGGCGGCAGGATGCGCGGGCGGCCACCGCGCTTGCGCAAGGTGAGCGGCACATGGACGCGGATCGTGTCTTGCGCGGGCATCAGGCGGCGTCCTCCGTTTTCGGCGTCAGCAGGCTGGCCAAGGCGCCAAGCCCGTCGTGGCGCAGGTCGATGTCTATCCCGTCCTCGCCCACCGTGACCCGGGCCACCAAGAGCTGCACGACGCGCGCCTGTTCGGCCGGGATCAACGCGGCCCACATGTCATCGAACTGCGCGAGCGTGGCGACGACGGTGTTCTCGTCAAGATCCGCGCGTTCCTTCTTCAGTGCCCGCGCCGTGCGCGCCACCACCTCTGGCGTGCGCAGCATGCGCCGCACTTCCGCGATCACAGCCTCCTCGACCATCGCCGCAGGCAGCCGCTGCGGCCCGCGCAGCTCGGCCCTTGGCTGGCCCCGGATCACGTCCATCGAGGTGTAGTAGCAATAGCGCTTGCCCTTGCGCTTGGTGTGGTGCGGCGTCATCGCGGCGCCGGTCTGGGTGAAGATCAGCCCGCGCAGCAGGGCAGGTGCGGCCGCCTGGGTGAACCGCGCCGGGTTTGCCGGAGGCTGAGTTTCGTTAGTTACGCGGCCATGGGTTCCGTTTCCAGAGCTGCGTAGAAGTTGGCCTCGGCTTCGGCTGGCGGGATGTTCCCGATCGGCTCGATGAGGCGGCGGTTGTTGAACCAGTCCACCCATTCCAACGTGGCGTATTCCACAGCTTCGAAGCTGCGCCATGGTCCGCGTCGGTGGATGACCTCGACCTTGAACAGTCCATTGATCGTCTCGGCCAATGCGTTGTCGTAGCTATCGCCGACACTGCCGACCGAGGGCTCGATGCCTGCTTCGGCGAGGCGCTCGGTGTAGCGGATGGACAGGTATTGGCTGCCTCTGTCGCTGTGATGCACCAGCCCTGTTCCCTTCCCGGGGCGGCGATCATGCACCGCTTGTTCGAGGGCATCGAGGACGAAACCCGCATGCGCCGAGGTGCTGACGCGCCAGCCCACGATCTTTCGGGCGTAAACGTCGATGACGAAGGCGACATAAACGAAGCCTTTCCAGGTGGCGACATAGGTGAAGTCGCTGACACAGAGCATATTGGGCTCCGGCGCCCGAAACTGGCGGTTCACCTTGTCCAGCGGGCACGGCGCCTTCTTGTCAGGGATCGTCGTCCTGTGCGGCTTGCCGCGGATAATGCCTTGAATACCCATATCCCTCATCAACCTCGCGACTGTGCTGCGGGCAACTTTGAAGCCCTCGCGACGCAATTGGCGCCAGACCTTGCGGACGCCATAGACACGCCAGTTCTCTTCGAAAACACGGCGGATCTCGGGCCGCAGGGCTTCATCGCGGCGGGCACGGTCCGACAGGCGAGCTGGATCAGTCCGCTTCGCCAGATGATCATAGTAGGTGGACGGGGCGATCGGCAGCGCCGCGCAGATCGGCTCGACCCCATGCGCATCCCGGTGCGCGTCGATGAAACCCACCATCACTTCGACCGGCGGTCGAGCTCCGCCATCGCAAAATAAGCCGACGCCTTGCGGAGGATCTCGTTCGCCTGGCGCAGTTCCCGGTTCTCGCGTTCAAGCGCCTTCATCCTCTCGGCCATCTCGGTCGGGATGCCCGCGCGCCGGCCGCTGTCGACCTCGGCCTTCTTGACCCAGTCGTTCAGGGTCTGCGGCGTGCAGCCGATCTTCGCCGCGATCGACATCACCGCCTGCCAGCGCGACGGATGTTGGGCCTCGGTGTCGAGAACCAGCCGCACGGCCCGCTCGCGCACTTCCGGGGAAAATCTGTTCGTCGTCTTGCTCATGATGCTCCATCCTACTCAAGAGTTGGAGCCTCCGGCAAACCCGGCGCGGTTCATATCAAGCCAAGCGTCTGACAAGAATGCGGATATGGGCGATCAGCTGCCATGCCTCGGAGCTTGCGGTCGTCGCCTCCCAATCCTTGGCGAGGCGGCGCGAGCGGCCCAGCCAGGCGAATGTTCTCTCGATGACCCATCGGCGCGGCAGCACCTCGAAACCCGATGCTGTGTCGGACCGTTTGATGATCTCGATGTCCCAGTCGCCGTGGCCCTTCATGGCGTCGCGCAGCTTCGGACCGGCAT
>NZ_VNHJ01000013.1 GCF_008124525.1 Oceanicella actignis | reverse complement strand
TGGGGCGGGCCGGGGCAGGACCTGATCCTGACCGCGCTGCGCCAGAGCTCGGGCGAGACGCTGACCTCGCTCGCGGCGGCGAAGACGGTGCTGATCCAGGGGCTGATCTTCGTCATCGGCGAGAAGGACAGCACCACGCTGCACCCGAGCGGCGCCTCGATGGCCGAGAGCCTGGACGTGCGCTTCGCCGACTGGGTGCGCCAGATCCGCGCCGCGCTGGGGGTCGAGGCGCCGGCGGTCTTCGTCGAGATCTTTGATGCGCTCGACGCGCGCAAGCAGACCGCCAATGCGCGCCTGCACGCGCTGGCCGCCTCGATCCCGAACGCGGCGGTGATCGCGCGCGATCCGTCCTGGCAGACGGTGGGCGACGGCATCCACTACGACGCGGCCGCGCAGGCGGCGATCGGCGACGCGGTCTTCGCCCATTTCCGCCAGAGCTACGGGCGGCCGGGCGACGGGCTGGTGACGGGCTTTCCCTTCGCCGGGCTGCGGCCGTGGTTTCATGTGCCGCCGCTGTTCATCGACGACGGGGGCACGAACATGCGCATCGCCGCCACCCCGGCGGCCTCGGGCACGATCCACGCGCTGGTCACCGACGCCGACGCGCCCGTTCCCGCCGCCGCCGCGATCCGCGACGCCTCGGCCGCCGCGCCGGGCTTTCGCAAGGCCGCGACGGCGGATCAGGAGGTCCAGTGGTGGTCGGGCTCGGGCGTGTTCCAGTCGAACGTGACGCAGGACTGCCATTTCGTGCTCGAGGACGCTTCGGGCCAGCTGGGCGAGGTGGCGACGGTGCGGCGCTGGGCGAACGCCAAGTTCGCGCCGGACCTGGCGCTGGTCTCGACGGCGGGCGGGGCGGCGTCGTTCTCGGTGCGGCCGGCCTTCACGGGCGATCTGAGCTGGGCGCTGCATGCGGGCGCGCGCGGCTTCATGCGCCCCGAGGACGTCGAGACCGCGGCCTTCGAGCCGGTCGATGCGGGGCAGATGGCGGTGACGGCCAACACGGACGTGCAGATCGACGTGACGGGGCTGACGCCGGGGCAGGAATACACGCTGCTCGTCACGGGCCGGAAGAACGGGACCGAACGCGCGGTGACCCAGTCGGCGACGGTGATCGCCGCATGATCCGCGCCGCCGCGCGAAGGCCGGCGTAGGCGCGCTCGCCCGCGCCCGCGCGCATCAGCAGCTTGAGCGCAGCGCCGCCCAGCGGTCCGCCTCCGGGCGCCTCGCCCTCGAGCCCGGCAAGGGCGCGCAGGGCGAGGCGTCTTGCGCCGGCGGGGTCCTCGGCCGCCAGCGCGCCGCCCAGGCAACGCAACGCGAAGCCAAGCCGCTCGCGGCGCGTCAGAAGGCCTTCGGCGGCGCGCAGGAAGGCGCGCGCGCGCGCCGCGTCGTCGCGCAGGCCCAGGCGGTCGGGGCGCGGGTCGACATGCTGGGTCGCCAGCGGCGTCGGGCAGATCGTGATGCGCGCGCCCAGCGCCTCGGCGCGGATGAGGAACAGGTGGTCCTCGTATTGGCGCAACGTCTCGTCGAAGCCGGCGCGGCGCGCGGCCTCGGCGCGCATGGCCATGCCGCTGGCCTGGGCGAACTCGTTCTCGACGTAAAGGAAGGTCGCCACCCGCTCGCCCTCGCGCAGGGCGCGGCTCGGGCGGATGCGGGTTCCGTCGGGTCCCGTCTGGCGCACGGCGCAGACATGGGCGTCGGGCCCGTTGGGCGCGTTCAGGATCGCCGCCTGAAGCGCCAGCTTGTGGGGGTCCCACTCGTCGTCGCTGTCCAGGAACGCGACGATCCGGCCCCGCGCGGCCTCGAGCCCGACATTGCGCGCCCCGGCCGGACCGCGATTGGCGTCAAGGCGCAGCACGCGGATGCGGTCGTCGCCAAGCGCGGCGCAGACCGGGGCCAGGGGTTCGTCCGACGCGTCGTCGACCACGATCGCTTCGAAGTCGTCCAACGTCTGGGCCAGCGTCGAGCGCAGCGCGCGCCGAAGGGCCTGCGCGCGGCCGCGCACGGGGATGATGACGGAAACGAGCGGTTCGGCGTTCATGTGCGCACAATCCGAACTCAAGGTTAACAGTTCGTCAACCAATGCGGGCAATCTTCCGATTGTGGACGCGCAAGGCGCGGCAAGCGGCGAAGAGGGCGCGATGAGCGGAGCCTGCATCATTTCCCCCGGCGGACGTGGGGGCGTCGGCGGCATTCAATCCTATGCGCGCATGATCGCCGCGCGCCTCGAGGCGGATCATCCCGACCGCCCGGTCGCCGTGCTGGACCCCCGCGGCCCGCGCGCATGGACCTGGCCGCTGTGGACGCTGTGGGCGGCGGCGCGGCTGACGGCGCTGGCGCTTGGCGGCAAGGCGGCGGTGGCGCATCTTCAGGCCTCCGAGCGGTCGAGCCTGCTGCGCAAGGGGCTGCTGGCGCTGCTGGCGCGCGCTCTGGGGATGCGGGTGGTGATGCATCACCACGGAGCCGAGCTGATTCCCTTCGCGCGCGCGCTGCCGCGCCCCTTGCGCGCGGCGCTGTCATGGACGCTGCGCCGGGCGGATGAGAACGTGGTTCTGGGCGCCGTCTGGGCGCGGTTCCTGATCGAGGAGATGGGCGTGCGCCCGGCGCGGGTCACCGTCCTGCCCAACGCGCTCGAGGATGCGCCCGGGGCGTCGGCCAGGACGCCCGATGCGCCCGCTCGACCCTTGCGCATCCTGTTTCTGGCGGTGATGACGCGGCGCAAGGGCGCGCGCACGCTGCTCGAGGCGCTGGCGCGGCTGTCGGCCGAGGGCGTCGCCTGGGAGGCGACGATCGCCGGCGGCGGGCCTGACCTGGCGCCTTGCCGCGAGCTGGCCGTGCGGCTGGGCCTTGGGGGGCGCGTGCGCTTTGCGGGCATGGTGGACGCCGACGAGGCGCAGCGGCTCATGCGTTGGGCCGACGTGTATGTCTGCGCCTCGTCGCATGAGGGGCTGCCCATCGCCATTCTCGAGGCGCTGCGCGCGGGCACGCCGGTGCTCACCACCCCCGTCGGCGCGATTCCCGAGGGCGCGCCCGAGGGGCGCGGCGCGCTGCATTTTCCGGTCGGCGACGACGCGGCGCTGGCGCGGCTGCTCGCAGGGCTGGCTTCGGATCGCGCGCGCCTCGCGGCGCTGGGGCGGGCCGCGCGGGCGTTGTTCGAGGAACGTTACGAGCTTGGCCGCCACATGGCGCGGCTGCGCGCGCTTTACGGATGGGAGAAGGCCGATGCGCAAAGCGCGATCGCCGGATGAGAACTGGCGCAACCCGCTCTTCGCGCTGCGCCGCCTGGCGCGGCTGACCACGATCGAGCCGGCGCGCTTCGCCCCGGCGCTTGCGGCCGATCAGGCGGCGCTGCTGGGCGCGCGCATCGCGCCGGGCCAGCGCGCGGCGCTGTGCGCGGGCGGCCGGAAATTGCCCGCGCGGGCGGTGTTCCTGGCCTCGCCGACGCCGCGTTCGGGCACGAACTATGTCGAGGCGCTGATCGCCGCGCATCCGGGCGTCGCCATCTCGCCCTGCGGCGTGCGCGAGGCGCCCTTCCTGCCCGAGGCGGACCGCATGCTGCAGTTCGAGCGCGGCTTCGCCCGACGGCACCGGGACAATGCCGAGCGAATCGCGCCCTATGAGTTCCTGGCTCATGCGGCGACCGGCTTTCTGGCCCGCGCGGCGGCCGAGGCGCCGGCGGCCGAGGCGATCGTGCTCAAGGACCCGCATGCGCGCCGGCTCGAGCTCTTGCCGGCGATCATGCCCGAGGCGCTGGTGGTTCTGGTGCTGCGCGACGGGTGGCGCACCGTCGACAGCATGGCCCGCACCTGGCCGCCGCGCTTTCCGGGGCGCACCTTCGAGGACATGTGCCTCGAATGGGCGCTGGCCACCGAAGCGGCGCTCGACTTCGCCGCCCGCGCGCCGGCCGAGATTCTGACGCTGCGATACGAGGATGCGGTCGCGCGTCCGGCCGAGGCGGCGCAGGCGGTGTGGCGGCGGCTGGGCCTTGGCGCCGCGCGCGATTGCGAGGCGCGGTTGGCCATGGTGCCGGTGATGGGCTCGTCCACCCACTCGCGCGGCGCCGAAGGCGTCGATTGGCGCCCGCGCGCGCCCAGCGCGGATTTCGACCCGGCCGGGCGGCCCGTGTCGTGGACGCGCGCGCAAGAGCGCGCCTTCGCGCGCCGCGCGGCGCGGGTGCAGGCGCGGCTCGATCGCGAGCATCCCGTCGGCGCCGCCCCGGGCGGCCCGGCGCGCGCGCCCGGGCGGCCGGCCCTCGGCAAGGTGGGCTGAGGCGGGCGGCGCGCCGCATGGCGCGGTCGGCGTCCCGCTTTCAGGGCTCGCCCGGTCCGATCGGGCCGCGCGTCCGCCCTCGGGGCGCGGAGGCGGCGGGCGCCATGCCGGGCTGGCGCGGCGCGCGGCGGGCGTCTAGTCTGACGGCATGAGGCGTCATTCCTTTTCCGCATGGCTTCGCCGCCCTTCGCTGCGCGCCGCGGCGCGGCTGTGGCTTGGCGTCGTTCTGGGGCTTGGCGCGCTTGCGGGCCCCGAGCCGGGGCGGGCCCTGGCGGATGGGGGCGCGGCGCAGCTCGGCGGGGTGCCTCGGGGCGGCAAGGCGGCGGTCGCGGCTCCGGCCCCCGTCCCGGCCCCCGTCCCAGCCTCGACCGTCGCGCCCGACGCGGCTCCCGACGGGGTCCTGGATTCGGCGCCCGACTCGGCGCGCATCATGGCGGCGCATCCCGATCTGTTCGACCCGCGCAGCGGCTATCGCATCGCGCGCCAGCACGCGCCCACGCCGACCGACATTCCGCCCCCGGCGCGCGTCGTCGACGCCGACGAGGCGCGCGCCCTGATCGCGGCGGGGGCCGTGGCGATCGACGTGTTCGGCGCCTCGCGCGCGCGCTACGACGCGCTGGACGGCATGTGGCTGGTGTCGAAGCCGCATCTGTCGCTGCCCGGCGCGACCTGGCTGCCCGAGACCGGCCGGGGCGCGCCCGAACCCGAGATCGAGCGCTATCTGCGCGAGAATCTCGAGCGCCTGACCGGCGGCGATCGCGACCGGCCGGTGGTGGTCTTCTGCGTGGCCGATTGCTGGATGAGCTGGAACGCCGCGCAGCGCATCGCGCGCATGGGCTGGCGGCGCGTGCGCTGGTTCCGCCTCGGGGTCGATGGCTGGCGCGAGCGCGGCTGGCCGCTCGAACCCGTCTCGCCGCCGCCGGTGAACGTGGACTGAGGCCGCCGCCCGGCCGGCGCGCCGCGCGTAAGACCAATGGCCAATTTCGGCGCGGCCGCCGCGGGTGCATCGTTGACGCATCGTCACGGAAGCTGACGGCGGCGGCGGGAGGCCGCCGGCCCCGCCCGCGCGGCGGGCCATCGACTCGGGAGGACCACATGAAGAGATTGCTGATCGCCGCCTCGGCCTTCGCGCTTGCGGCGGGCGCGGCGCAGGCGGGCGTCACGGAAGAGGACCTGGCGCGCGACGCCGAGGTGACCACCTCGGTTCTGACCAACGGCATGGGCCGCGGGCTGCAGCGCTACAGCCCGCTGGAAATCATCAACAAGAAGAACGTGAAGAACCTGGTCCCGGCCTGGGCCTTCTCGTTCGGCGGCGAGAAGCAGCGCGGGCAGGAGGCGCAGCCGCTCGTCCATGACGGGATCATGTATGTCACGGCCTCCTATTCGCGCCTTTACGCCATCGACGTGAAGACGGGCGAGGAGATCTGGCAATACGACGCGCGCCTGCCCGAGGGCATCCTGCCCTGCTGCGACGTCGTCAACCGCGGCGCGGCGATCTATGGCGACAACATCTATTTCGGCACGCTCGACGCCAAGATCGTGGCGCTTGACCTGAAGACCGGCAAGGTCAAGTGGCGCAAGAAGATCGCCAACTACAAGGAGGGCTACTCCTACACCGCCGCGCCGCTGATCGTGAAGGGGCTGGTCATCACCGGCAATTCGGGCGGCGAGTTCGGCATCGTCGGCGAGGTGCAGGCGCGCGACGCCGAGACGGGCGAGCTGGTGTGGACGCGCCCGGTCATCGAGGGGCACATGGGCACCTACAAGGGCAAGCCCTCGACCATGACCGGCACGCTCAACGCCACCTGGCCGGGCGACATGTGGAAGACGGGCGGCGGCGCCACCTGGCTGGGCGGCTCCTACGACGCCGACACCGACACCATCGTCTTCGGCGCCGGCAACCCCGCGCCCTGGAACAGCTGGCTGCGCGCGGCGGGAAATCCCAAGGGGACCGAGGGCGACAACCTTTACGCCGCCTCGCGTCTGGGCCTCGACCCGGCCACGGGCGAGATCAAGTGGCACTTCCAGACCACCCCGCGCGAGGGTTGGGACTATGACGGCGTGAACGAGGTCGTTCCCTTCGTCGACGGCGAGGGCAAGAAGCGCTTCGCCACCGCCGACCGCAACGGCTTCTTCTACGTCCTCAACCGCGAAGACGGCAAATACGTCCGCTCCATGCCCTTCGTGAAGGACATCACCTGGGCCAAGGGCATCGACGAGAACGGCCGCCCGATCTTCAACGAGGAGAACCGCCCGGGCAATCCGCTCGAGGCCGACGGCAAGAAGGGCGAGGTGGTGTTCGCCGCGCCCTCGTTCCTGGGCGGCAAGAACTGGATGCCCATGGCCCATTCGCCCAAGACCGGCCTGTTCTACGTGCCCTCGAACGAGTGGGGCATGGACATCTGGAACGAGCCGATCACCTACAAGAAGGGCGCCGCCTATCTGGGCGCGGGCTTCACCATCAAGCCGCTCTATGACGACCATATCGGCTCGCTCAAGGCCATCGACCCGACCTCGATGAAGGTGGTGTGGGAATACAAGAACAACGCGCCGCTGTGGGGCGGGGTGATGACGACCGCCGGCGGGCTGGTGTTCATGGGCACTCCCGAAGGCTACCTCAAGGCCTTCGACGCCGACACGGGCGAGGAGCTGTGGAAGTTCCAGACCGGCTCGGGCATCGTCGGCCAGCCCATCACCTGGGAGATGGACGGCGAGCAATACGTCGCCGTGACCTCGGGCTGGGGCGGCGCGGTGCCGCTCTGGGGCGGCGAGGTCGCCAAGAAGGTCAACTACCTCAACCAGGGCGGCTCGGTCTGGGTGTTCAAGCTGCCGCGCCAGCTGGCCTCGGCCGACTGACGGGCGCGGCCCCGCGGCCGGCCCCGCAACGACGCGCCCCGCGGCCCGGCCGCGGGGCGTTTTCGCGCGGCGTCGTCCCCTGGGGGCGGCGGGGGGCGGGCCATGGCGCGCCCGGCGTCGTCCTTTCGTCTTGGGGGCGCCGGGGGCGCGCGCGTGCTAGCCTGACGGCATGACGACGACTCGAAGCATCCAGCCGGCGCCGCGCGCCGCCGTCGGTCCCGAGGACGGGATCCTGGTGATCGACGATCATCCGCTGTTCTGCGAGGCGCTGGCCATGACGCTGACCGGCGCTCTCGGGGCGCGGCAGGTCGATTGCGCAGCCAGTCTGGGCGACGCGCTGGCGCGCCTCGCGGCGGGGCCGGCGCCGGGCACCGCGCTGCTGGATCTGAACCTGCCCGACGTCGAGGGGGTCGACGGCCTGATCCGCCTGCGCGCGGCGGCGCCGGGCATGACGGTGGTGGTGGTCTCGTCGCTGTCGGACGCGCGCGTGGTCGAGGCGGCGCTGCGCGCGGGGGCGGCGGGCTTCATCCCCAAGGACACCCCGCGCGAGGCGCTGGTCGGCGCCATGCGCGCGATCTGGGCCGGGCAGGTCTGGGCCCCCGGCGAGGCGGCCGAGGCGCGCGCCGCCGAGGCGGCCGATCCGGGGCGCGACGAGGCGCTGGCGCGCATGGCCGAGCTGACGCCCCAGCAGCTGCGCATTCTGGGCCTTGTGTGCGAGGGCAAGCTCAACAAGCAGATCGCCTATGACCTCGGCATCGCCGAAACCACGGTCAAGGCGCACATCTCGGCCATCTTGCGCAAGCTGAAGGTGCAGAGCCGCACGCAGGCGGTGCTGATCGCGCAAAAGGCGCGCTTCGATGCGATCTTGCGCCAGGACGCCGGCCCGGACTAACCTGACGGCGCGCGCCGCCCGGCCCCGCGCCGGGACAAGGACAAGCCACACAGAACCGTCGCGCATCGGGAGGAAACGTGACGCGGGTCACGCAGCGATTCGAGCCGCAGGGGCTTGCGCCGCCCGCGGGGCGCCATGTGCGCCGCGCGGCGTCGTCGGCGGCCGATCCGCGCGCCGCGCTGGCCGAGCTGGCGGCCGATCCGCGCGCCGCGCTGGCCGAGCTGGCGGCCGAGCTGGCGGCCGAGCCCGCGGCGCTGACGATCCTGTGGATCTCGCCCGAGCATGACCTGGCGGCGGTCGAGGCGGCGCTGGCGCGCGCGCCCTTCGGCCCCGGCCCGGTCATCGGCTGCACCACGGCGGGCGAGATCGCGCCCGACGGCTACCGCAGCGGCGCCATCGTGGGCGCGGCCTTTCCGGCGCGGCTGTTCACGGCGGCGGCCGAGCTGATCGCCCCGCTCGAAAGCTTCGCGCTCGAGGACGGCGCGCGGGTGGTCAACGCGCTGCGCCGCCGCGTCGAGGCGGCCGGCCCGCCGCGCGCCTGCGCCTTCGCGCTGATGATGGCCGACGGGCTGTCGCTGCAGGAGGACGCGCTGGTCTCGTCGCTGGGCGGGGCGCTGGGCGACGTGCCGCTGATCGGCGGCTCGGCGGGCGACGGGCTCGAATTCCGCAACGCCTTCGTGCTGCATGGCGGGCGCTTCGCGCGCGACGCGGCGGCGGTGGCGCTGATCGCCTCGGACTGCCCGGTGCGCGTCTTCCGCTTCGATCACTTCCAGCCGACCGACCGGCGCATGGTGGTCACCCGCGCCGATCCCGACCGGCGCGTGGTGCACGAGATCAACGCCGAACCGGCGGCGCTGGAATATGCGCGGCTGATCGGCGCCGATCCCGACCAGCTGACCATGTTCACCTTCGCCGCGAACCCGCTGGTCGTGCGCGTGGGCGGCCAGCACCATGTGCGCTCGATCCAGCGCATCGGCGACACGCACGAGCTCAAGTTCTACTCGGCCATCGACGAGGGGCTGGTGCTGACCGTGGCGCGCGCGGGCGATCTGGCGGCGCATCTGGACGCGGCGCTGGCCGAGCTGGGCGAGGGGGCCGAGGCGCCCGACCTGGTGATCGGGCATGACTGCCTGCTGCGCCGCCTCGAGGCCGAGCAGACCCAGCGCGCGGCCGAGGTCTCGCGCGTGCTGGCGCGCCGGCGGGTGGTGGGCTTCAACACCTATGGCGAGCAGCACAACATGCTGCACGTCAACCAGACCTTCACGGGCGTGGCCGTCTATCCGCCGCGCGCCTCGGGCGCGCCGCGCCGGGCGGCCGACGGCGTGCTGGCCCCCGCGCCGCGCCCCCTCGCGCCGACGGAGGGCGCATGAGCGCGCTGTCGATCCTCAACCCCGCCGACGATCTCGAGCGCGAGAACGCCAAGCTGCGCAAGATCGTCGCCGCGCTGATGAAGCGCGTCGAGCAGGACACCGACGAGGCCGGCGCCGGCTATGGCCTGTTCCAGACGGCGGTGGCGCTCGAGGCGAAGGTGCGCGCGCGCACGCGCGACCTGCAGGCGGCGATGGAGGAGCTGAACGCCGCCAACGCCCGCCTCGAGGCCGCCAAGGCCGAGGCCGAGGGGGCGCGCGCGCTGCTGGCCAACGCGCTCGAGGCGGTCGAGGAGGGGTTCGCCCTGTTCTCGCCGCAGGACCGGCTGCTGATGTGCAACAGCCGCTTCGGCGCCGTCACCCCCGACGTGCGCGAGCGCATCCGCCCCGGCGTGACCTTCGAGGACTACGTCGCCGCCATCTCGCGCAGCCGCTTCCTGCAGCTGGCGCCGGGGCAGGGGCCCGAGGACTGGCTGGCCTGGCGGCTGCGCGCCCACCGCTCGATGCGCGGGCACATCACGGTGCGCTTCGTCGGCGACCGCTGGGTGCAGGTGTCGGAGCGGCGCACGCCCGACGGCGGCTTCGCCATCCTGCAGACCGACATCACCGAGCTGGTGCGCGCCGAGCGCCAGGAGCGCAACAAGCTGCTCGACGACCAGGCGCGGCTGGTGCGCGCGACGCTCGACCACATCATCCAGGGCGTGTGCATCTTCGACGCCGACCGGCGCCTGGCGGGCGGCAACGCGCGCATGCGCGAGCTGCTCGAGCTGCCGCTGACGCTGCTGCGCCGCGGCGTCAGCTTCGAGGCCATCGCCGCCCACATGAACGCGCGCGGCGAGGTGGGCGGCCAGGCGCGGCGGCTGATCGACTGGGTGATGCAGGACGGCCCGCGCAGCCCCCTGTCGCTCGAGCTGGTGCGCGCCAACGGCATGATCCTGGACGTCTACTGCCGCCAGATCCCCGACGGCGGCTTCGTCATCAGCTTCACCGACGTGACGGCCGAACGCGACGCCATCCGCGCCCTGCACGAGATGAACGAGACGCTCGAGCAGCGCGTGGCCGAGCGCACCGAAGAGCTCCAGGCCGCCCATGACCGGGCCGAGCGCGCGAACCAGTCCAAGACGCGCTTTCTGGCCGCGGCCAGCCACGATCTTCTGCAGCCGCTCAACGCGGCCAAGCTGTTCATCGCCTCGTTGGCCGAAACCGATCTGAACCCCGATCAGCGGCGCATCGCCGAGCGCATCCAGTCGGCCTTCGACAGCGTCGAGGCGCTGCTGGGCGCGCTCCTGGACATCTCGAAGCTGGACGCGGGCGGCGCGCAGCCGAGCGTCGCGCCCGTTCCGCTGGCGCGCCTCATGGGGCCGCTGCGCGAAGAGTTCGGCGCCCTGGCCGCGCAGCGCGGACTCGAGCTGCGGGTGGTCGATTCGAGCGCCTGGGCGACGACCGATCCGTCCTACATGCGGCGCATCCTTCAGAACCTGGTCGCCAACGCCGTGCGCTACACGCGCGCGGGCAAGGTGCTGGTCGGGGTGCGGCGGCTGAAGGGCGCGGTGCGCATCGAGGTGTGGGACACGGGGCCGGGCATCCCGCCCGAGATGATCTCCGAGATCTTCCAGGAGTTCCGCCGCCTGCGCCAAGGGCGCGAGGACGACGCGCCGGGCATGGGGCTGGGGCTTGCGATCGTCGAGCGGGCCTGCGCGGCGCTGGGCCATGGGCTCGAGGTGACGAGCCGGGTCGGCGCGGGCTCGCGCTTTGCGGTGACGGCGCCGCTGGCCGACCCGCCCGCGCGCGCCGCCGCCGCGCCCGCGCCCGAAGGCCGCGAGGCGCCGCGCGACGAGCTCGAGAACCTGATCGCGCTGGTGGTCGACAACGAGGCCGAGGTGCGCGCGGGCATGCTTTCGCTGCTCGAGAGCTGGGGCGCCAGCGCCGTGGACGCGGCGGGTCTGGACGAGGCCCTGCGCGCGGCCGAAGAGCTGGGCGTGGCGCCCGACGTGATCCTGGCCGACTACCACCTGGATGCGGGCGCCGACGGGCTGGACGTGATCCGCGCCCTGCGCGCGCGCTTCGGCCCGATCCCGGCGGCGCTGATCACGGCCGACCGCTCGGACGCGCTGGTGCGCCGGGCGAACGCGGCGCAGGTGGATGTGCTGAACAAGCCGGTGCCGCCGGGGCGGCTGCGCGCCCTTCTGGCGCTGATCGCCCCGGGCTGAGGGGGCCGGCGGGCCGCGGGGAAAGGCTCCGCGCCGCGCGCCCCGGCGCGACCCGGCCGGCGGCGCGGCGCGCGAAAGGGAGAGAGGGAAGACGGCATGATCGATCCGCGCGGAATGACCATCGGGCAGGCGGCGCAGGCGGCGGCGGCGCGCTGGCCGCGCGCGCCGCTGTTCTGCGCCCCGCCCGATCCGGGCCGGGCCTGGGACCCCGAGGGGCGCGAGCTGACGCAGGCCGCCGTCGCCGAGGCCGCCGCGGCGCTGGCCGAACGGCTGGCGGCGGCGGGCTACGGGCGCGGACACCGGGCGGCGCTCGATCTCGAGAACCGGCCCGAGCACCTCGTGTGGAAGCTGGCGCTGGCGGCGCTGGGGATCTCGTGCGTGCCGATCAACCCCGATCTGCGGCCGGCCGAGGTGGCCTACATCCTGGCCGATTCCGACCCGCAGCTGTGCGTCGCCGCCCCCAACCGCCGCGCCGCGCTGGCCGAGGCGATCGCGCTGGGCGAGGGGCGCGCGCTGATCGCCCCGGACGAGCCGCCGCCCCCCGCGCCCGCGCGCCCGCGCCCCGGCGCGCCCGCGCCCGAGGACGAGGCCAGCGTGATCTACACCTCGGGCACCACCGGCAAGCCCAAGGGCTGCCTTCTGTCGCATGAATACGAGCTCGAGCTGGGGCGCTGGTATCTGACCTGCGGCGGGCTGATGGCCATGACCGAGGGCGAGCGCCTCTACAACCCGCTGCCGCTGTTCCACGTCAACGCCGGCATCCTGTCGCTGACGGCGATGATGCTGTCGGGCGGCTGCCAGATCCAGCCCGCGCGCTTCAGCCGCGGCGCCTGGTGGCGCGACATCCGCGCATGCCGCGCCTCGATCGCGCATTACCTGGGCGTGGTGATCCCGGCGCTGATGGCGGCCGAGCCCTCGGCGGACGAGCGCGCCCACGCCCTGCGCTTCATGGTCGGCGCCGGGGTCGAGCCCACCCTGCACGCCCCGGCCGAGGCGCGCTTCGGCGTGCCGCTGATCGAGGTCTGGGGCATGACCGAGATGTGCCGCATCATCGCCGCCAACGAAGAGCCGCGGCGCATCGACACCCGCGCCTTCGGCCGCCCGCGACCGGGGCTGGAGGTGCGCGTGGTCGATGATCAGGACCGCGACGTCGCCCCCGGCGAGCCGGGCGAGATGGTGCTGCGCCACTCGGCCGACGCGCCGCGGCGGGGGTTCTTCTCGGGCTATCTGAACAAGCCCGAGGCCACCGCCGAGGCCTGGCGCGGCGGCTGGTTCCACACCGGCGACACGGTGCGCATGGAGCCGGACGGCACGCTGATCTTCGTCGACCGCAAGAAGAACATCATCCGCCGCTCGGGCGAGAACATCGCCGCCGCCGAGGTCGAGGCGTGCCTGCTCGAACATCCCGACGTGGCGCAGGCCGCGGCGCTGGCCGCGCCCGACCCGATCCGCGACGAAGAGGTCTTCGCCGCCGTGGTGCTCAAGCCCGGCCGCGCGGCGGATGCGGACATGGCGCGGCGCCTGTTCGACTGGTGCATGGCGCGCATGGCCTATTACAAGGCGCCCGGCTGGGTCCTGTTCATGGACGCGCTGCCCGTGACGGGCACGCAGAAGGTGCGCAAGCACGACATCCTTCCCCCCGGCGTTTCCCCTCAGGCGCTGCCCGGCGCGATCGACCTGCGCGCGGCCAAGAAGCGCTGAGCGCGCGCGGCGCTTTTCGCGCGGCGGACAACGCGTTAGGAATGTGCGGCAAGGGATCGCGCGGCGCGAGGAGGACGGATGACGATCGAGGTTCTGCTGCCGGACGAGGCCGCCACCGACCGCGCCGGCGCCGCGCTGGCCGGGGCGCTGGGGGCGGGCGACGCGGTGCTGCTTTTCGGCGATCTGGGGGCGGGCAAGTCGGCGCTGGCGCGCGCGGCGATCCGCGCCCTTCTGGCCGAGGACGGCCGCGAGGACGAGGACATCCCCTCGCCCAGCTTTGCGCTGGTGCAGGTCTACGACGCCCCCCGCGCCGAGATCTGGCACGCCGATCTGCACCGCCTCTCGGGCCCCGAGGGCTGCGTCGAGCTTGGGCTCGAGGACGCGTTCGAGGGCGCGCTGTGCTTCGTCGAATGGCCCGAGCGCCTGGGCCCGCTGACGCCCGCCCGCCGGCTCGAGCTGCGGCTCGACTTCGGCCCCGAGGGGCGCGGGCGGCTGTTGCGCGCGGCCGCCGTCGGGCCCGGATGGGAGCGCGCGATGGCCGCCCTGGCCGGCCTTGGCGCGGGATGCGGAGGAAAGGCATGAGCGGGCAGGACGTCATGATCGACGCCGGCGCGGCGGGGGGGCTGCGGGCCGGCGAGGCGCGCGCGTTTCTCGACGCCGCCGGATGGACCGGCGCGACGATCGCGGCCATGGCGGGCGACGCCTCGGCGCGGCGCTATGCGCGCGTGTGCGCCGGCGGCCGGCGGGCGGTGCTGATGGACGCGCCGCCCGATGCGGCCGGGCCGCTTGCGCCCTTCCTCGCCATGACCGGCTACCTGCGCGCGCGCGGCTTCTCGGCGCCCGAGATCCTGGCCGCGGACGAGGCGCGCGGCTTCCTTCTGCTCGAGGATCTGGGCGAGGGCCTGTTCGCGCGCATCTGCGCCCGCCATCCCGAGCGCGAGGGCGCGCTTTACGCCGCGGCGGCCGAGCTTCTGGCCGAGCTGCACGCCCTGCCGCCGCCCGAGCGCATCGGGGACTGGGCGCTGCGCCCCTATGACGAGCCGGCGCTGTGGGCCGAGGCGCAGCTCATCGCGCGCTGGTGGCTGCCGGCGGCGACGGGCGCCGAGGCGTCGCCGGCGCTCGAGGACGAGCTGCGCGGGCTGTTGGCCGAGGCGCTGGGCGCGCTGTGCGCCGCGCGCGAGGCGGTGGTGCTGCGCGACTACCACGCCGAGAACCTGATCTGGCTGCCCGGGCGCAGCGGCGTGGCGCGGGTCGGGCTGCTGGACTACCAGGACGCGCTGGCGGGGGCGGCGGCGTATGATCTGGTCTCGCTGCTCGAGGATGCGCGGCGCGACACCTCGGCCGAGCTGCGCGCGGCCACGCTGGCGCGCTACGCGCGCGCGCGCGGCGTGGCGGCGGACGAGCTGCGCGCGCGCTGCGCGCGGCTCGGGGCGCAGCGCAACATCAAGATCATGGGCATCTTCGCGCGCCTCTGGCTGCGCGACGGCAAGCCGCAATACCTGGCCATGCTGCCGCGGGTGCATGCGCATCTGCGCCGCGATCTCGAACAGCCGGGGCTCGAGCGGCTGCGCGCCTTCATCGAGCGGCGCGTTCCCCCGCCCACCCCCGGCGTTCTGGCGCGCGTGCGCGCGGCGCGGGCATGAGCGCGCCGCGCGTCGCCATGATCATGGCCGCGGGGCTGGGCACGCGCATGGGCGCGCTGACCGCCGACCGGCCCAAGCCGCTGCTGCGCGCGGGGGGGCGGGCGCTGATCGACCACGCGCTCGACCGCGCGCTCGAGGCCGGGGTGACGCGGGCGGTGGTCAACCTGCACTGGAAGGCCGATCAGCTGCGCGCGCATCTGGCCGCGCGCACGCGCCCGCGCATCGTCTTCTCCGACGAGTCGGACCAGCTGCTCGAGACCGGCGGCGGCATCGTGCGCGCCCTGCCGCTGCTGGGCGAGGCGCCGTTCTACACCCTCAACTCCGACGCCGTCTGGAGCGGCCCCGCCCCGCTGGCGCGGCTGGCGGCGGCGTGGGATCCGGCGCGCATGGACGCGCTGCTGCTGCTGGTCCCGCGCGCGCGCGCCGCGGCCCATGCCGGGCGCGGCGATTTCTTCATCGAGCCCGCCGACGCCGAGGGCCCCGCGCGGCTGGCGCGGCGCGGCGCGCGCCCCGAGGCGCCCTTCGTGCATACCGGCGCGCAGATCATCGCGCCGGGCGCCTTCGCCGACGCGCCGCGGGGGGCGTTCTCGACCAACGTGATCTGGGACCGGCTGCTGGCGCGCGGGCGCCTGTTCGGCGTCGTTCACCATGGCGGCTGGGTCGATGTCGGCACGCCCGCGGGGCTTGCGGCGGCCGAGGCGCTGCTGGCCGAGGCGGACGCATGAGCGCGCGCGCCGCGCCCGCGCTGTTCCCCCCCGCCCAGGGGCCGCGGGTGTTTCACCTGCCGCCGGGGGTCGATTTCGCCGCCGCCTTCGCGCGCGGCCTGCGCGCGCGCCTTGCGCCGCACCCGCCGCAGGCGGCCGCGCGCGTGCGCATCTTCGTCAACGCCCGCCGCACCGCCCGCGCCATCGAGGCCGCGCTCGAGGCCGAGGCGCCGGCGCTGTGGATGCCCCGCTTCGCCTTCGTCAACGCGCTGGGCGACGAGGCGCTGGGGCTTGGCGTGCCGCGCGCCGTCGATCCGCTGCGCCGGCGCCTGGCGCTGGTGCGGCTGGTCGAGGGGTTCATGCGCGCCAATCCCGAATTCGGCGACCCGGCCTCGGCGCCGGCGCTGGCCGAGACGCTGGGCGCGCTGCTGGACGACCTGCACGGCGCCGGGCTGACGGCCGAGGCGCTGGCCGCGCTCGACCCGGCCGAGCATGCGCGCCACTGGGATCTGACGCGCCGCTTCCTGCACATCGTCACCGCCATCTGGCCCCGGCATCTGGCCGAGGCCGAGGGCGGCGCGGCCGATCCGCAGGCCCGGCGCCTGGCGGCGGCGCGCGCGCTGGCGCGCAGCTGGCGCGAGGATCCGCCCCCCTGGCCGATGATCGCCGCCGGCTCGACCGGCTCGACCCCGGCCACGGCCGAACTGATCGCCGCCGTCGCGCAGCTGCCGCAGGGGGCGGCGGTGCTGCCGGGGCTGGACCCCGAGCTGCCCGACGATCTGTGGCGGCGCATCGCCGACGAGCATCCCGAGCATCCGCAGCACATGCTGGCGCGGCTGTGCCTCGATCGGCTGGGCGTCTCGCCGCGCGAAAGCCGGCCCTGGAGCGACGCGCCCGCCCCATGCCCGCCGCGCGCGCGCCTGCTGGCGCAGGCGCTGCGCCCCGCGCCGGTGACCGACGCCTGGTTCGCCGCCCGACCGGCCCTGGCCGCCGAGGCCGCCGAGGCCGTCGCCGGCGTCGATCTGATCGAGGCCGACGGCCCGCGCCAGGAGGCCGCGGCCATCGCCCTTGCCCTGGCCGACGCGGCGCGGGCGGGGCGGCGGGCGGCGCTGGTCACGCCCGACCGGGTGCTTGCGCGGCGCGTGGCGGCCGAGCTGGCGCGCCATGGCATCGCGCCCGACGACAGCGCCGGCGTGCCGCTGAGCCTGACGCCGCCGGGCATCTTCCTTGACCTTCTGGCGCGTTCGCTGGGCCGGCCGATGCGCGCGGCGACGCTGGCGGCGCTGCTGCGCCATCCGCTGGCGGGCGGCCCCGCGCGCGGGCGCCATGCGCGCATGCGCCGCTGGCTCGAGCGCGCCTTCCTGCGCGGCGGCCCGGTCGAGGTCGACTGGCCGGCGCTGACGAGGGCCGCCGAGACCCTGGCGCAGGCCGCGCGCGCCCGCGCCGAGGCGGGCGAGGACCGCCCCCGCGCCGGCGCGACCGGCCCCGAGCATCTGCGCTGGCTGGCCTGGCTGCGCGGCGCGCTCGAACCCTTGTCCGCGCCGCCCGCCAGCCTGGCCGCCGCCGTCGCCGCCCACCGCGCTGCGGCCGAGGCGCTGGCCGCCGGTCCGCCCGATGAAGGCGCCGCGCCGGATCCCGCCGCGGGCGCGCCCGATGAAGGCGCCGCGCCGGATCCCGCCGCGGGCGCGCCCGACGAGGCGCCGCCGGATCTGGCGGCGGCGGGCCGCGCGCCGCCCGGCGCGGCGGCGGGCGGTCTGTGGGATCAGGCGGCGGGCGAGGCGGCGCGCGCGCTGATCGAATCGCTCGCGGCCGCCGCCGACGCCTATGACGGCGCGCAAGGCGCGGCGCCCGGCGGCTATGGCGCGCTGTTCTCGGCGCTGGCCGCCGCGCGCGAGGTGCGGCTCGATCCGCGGCGCGCGGATGACCGGGTGGCCATCCGCGGCACGCTCGAGGCGCGCGCGCAAAGCGCCGATCTGGTGGTGCTGGGCGGGCTCAACGACGGCGTCTGGCCCGCGCGCCCCGATCCCGGGCCATGGCTCGGCCGCCCCCAGCGGCGCGAGCTGGGCCTGCCCGCGCCCGAGGCCCGGATAGGGCTGGCGGCGCATGATTTCCTTCAGGCCGCCTGCGCGCCGCGCGTGATCCTCAGCCGCGCGATCCGGGCCGACGGCGCGCCCACCGTCGCCTCGCGCTGGCTGCTGCGGCTGACCAACCTGCTCGGCGGCGTGGACGAGGGCGCGCTGGCGGCCATGCGCGCGCGCGGGGCGCGCTGGCTGGCGCGCGCCGAGGCGCTGTCGCGCGCCGAGCCGCTCGCCCCGGCCGAGCGCCCCGCGCCGCGCCCGCCCGTCGCCGCGCGCC
This sequence comes from Oceanicella actignis, assembly GCF_008124525.1. Classification (GTDB taxonomy): domain Bacteria; phylum Pseudomonadota; class Alphaproteobacteria; order Rhodobacterales; family Rhodobacteraceae; genus Oceanicella; species Oceanicella actignis. The sequence goes on along the minus strand of NZ_VNHJ01000013.1, from coordinate 6,832 downwards.
CGCGCCGGCTGTCGGTGACGCAGATCGAGACGCTGGTGCGCGATCCCTACGCCATCTATGCGCGCAAGATCCTCGGGCTCGAGCCGCTCGAGCCGCTGGGCCGCGCGCCCGATGCGCGCGACATGGGGCAGACGCTGCACCGGGTCATGGAACGCTTCGCCCTCGAGACGGGCGCCGACGCCGACCTGTCCGACTCGGGCCGGCCCGACGCCGGCTGGACCGAGGCCGCCCTGGCCGAGGCGCTGATCCGCATCGCCCGCGAGGAGGTCGCCGAACAGCCCTCGGCCGGGGTGCGGCGGCTGTGGCTCAAGCGGCTCGAGCGCGCCGCGCCGGCCCTCGCCCGCTTCGAGCGCGAGCGGCGCGCGCGCGGCCTGCGCCTGGCCCGGGCCGAGGGCTGGGGGCGCGCCGCCTTCGACGCCCCCGCCGGCCGCTTCGAGCTGTTCGGGCGCGCCGACCGCATCGACCGCGGCCCCGATGGCGCGCTGTCGATCCTCGATTACAAGACCGGGGCCCTGCCTGGAAAGAACGAGATCACGGTTTTCGCCAAGCAGCTTCTGCTGCTGGGCGCCATCGCCCGCGCGGGCGGGTTCGAGGACGTGCCCGCCGCCGAGGCGGCCGAGCTGCTCTATGTGCGCCTGTCCGAGAAGCTCGAGCGGCGCGAGGCGCCGCCGGACCAGATCGACGACGCCTGGCGCGGCCTGCGCGAGCTGATCGCCGCCTATGACGACCCCGCGACCCCCTATCGCCCCCGCCTGCGCCCGCGCAGCATCAAGCATGCGGGCGATTACGACCACCTCGCCAGGCTTGGCGAGTGGGGCGATGTGGACGCCGACGATGCCGGAGACGGCCCATGACCGCCCCCCACGACGCCGCATCCGCGGGCCCCGCCCGCGCCGAGGGCGCGCCGCGCCACGACGCCGCCACGCTGGCGCAGATCCGCGCCGCGCGGCCCGACCGCTCGGCCTGGATCTCCGCCAATGCGGGCTCGGGCAAGACGCGCGTGCTGACCGAGCGCGTGGCGCGGCTGCTGCTCGAGGGGGCCGAGCCGCAGCGCATCCTGTGCCTGACCTACACCAAGGCCGCCGCGGCCGAGATGCAGAACCGCCTTTTCCGCACCCTGGGCGGCTGGGCGATGATGGACGACGCCGAGCTGGCCGCGGCGCTGGCGCGCCTGTCCGAGGATGCGCCCCGCCTCGGCGCCGCCGAACTGGCCAGGGCGCGGCGGCTCTTCGCCAAGGCGCTCGAGACGCCCGGGGGGCTCAAGATCCAGACCATCCACGCCTTTTGCGACGCGCTCTTGCGGCGCTTTCCGCTCGAGGCGGGGGTGTCGCCGCGTTTCGAGGTGCTGGACGAGCGCCAGGCCGCCGCCTTGAACGAGGCCATCCGCGACCGCATGGCGGCCGCCGCCGAGGCGGGCGAGGACCAGGTCTTCGACGCGGTCGCGGCGGGCATGGCCGAGGACGCCTTGGCCGAGCTGCTGGCGCAGATCCTGGCCGCGCGCGACGCCTTTCCCGAGGACGCCATGGGCCGGCTTGCGCGGCTGCTCGGGATCGACCCCGGCCTCGCCCCCGAAGCGGCGCTGGCGCAGGCGGCGCGCGCGATCCCGCGCGCGCGCCTCGCCCGGCTGGCCGATCTTGTCGATGAGGGCGGCAAGCGCGCGAAGGATTGGGCGGCGCGCGCGCGCGCCTTCCTGGCCGAAGTTCACGACGACCCTTTGGACGCGCTCGCGGCCTTCGAGGCCGCGACGCTCAAGAAGGACGGCGCCCCCTACGATCCCGAATGGCTGCTGGGCAAGAAGCTGCTCGAAAGGACGCCCGAGGCGCGCGAGGCGTTCGAGACGCTGAGCGCCGAGGCGGCGGCGCTGGCCGATCGGCGGCGCGCGCTGAACCTGTTCGCGCGCGCGCAGGCGCTGCACCGCTTCGCGCGCGTCTTTCTGGACGCCGTCGCGCGCGAGAAGGCCGCCGCGGGCGCGCTGGATTTCGCCGATCTGGTCGAGCGCGCGCGCGCGCTTCTGTCCGACTCCGAGGCGGCCGCCTGGGCGCTGTGGAAGCTGGACGGCGGCATCGACCACCTGCTGATCGACGAGGCGCAGGACACCGCCCCCGCGCAATGGGCGGTGGTGCGGGCGCTGGCCGACGAGTTCTTCGCCGGCAAGGGCGCGCGCGAGGTCGCGCGCACGCTGTTCGTGGTCGGGGACGAGAAGCAGTCGATCTACTCGTTCCAGGGGGCCGACCCGGCCGCCTTCGCGCGCATGCGCGCGCTGTTCGCCGAAAGGCTGCGCGACGCGCCCGAGCCGCTGCATTGCGGCGAGCTGGCGCACTCGTTCCGCTCGGCGCCGGCGGTGCTGACGCTGGTGGACGAGGTCTTCCGCGGCGAGGCCGCGCGCGGGCTGAGCGGCGACGGCGCCGAGCCGCGCCATGTGCCCTTCAAGGCCGACGCGCCGGGGCTGGTCGAGCTGTGGCCCTTTCTCGAACCCGACCCCGAGTCCGACCCGCCGCCCTGGTCGATGCCGGTCGACGCTCCGGCCCCGGCCAATCCGCGCCTTGCGCTGGCCGACCGGCTGGCGCGCCATATCGCCGAGCTGATCCATGAGGGCGCGCCGCTGCCCGACGGCAAGGGCGGCTGGCGGCCGATGCGCGCGGGCGACGTGCTGGTGCTGGTGCGCCGGCGCGACATCCTGGCGCGCACGCTCATCCGCCGGCTCAAGGCGCTGGGCGTGGACGTGGCCGGCGCCGACCGCATGCGCCTGACCGACGAGCTGGCGGTGCGCGATCTGCTGTCGCTTCTGCGCGCGGCGGCCGACGCCGAGGACGACCTGTCGCTGGCCGAGGCGCTGCGCTCGCCGCTGTGCGGGCTGAGCGAAGAGGCGCTGTTCGCGCTGGCCCATGGCCGCCGGGGAACGCTGTTCGAGGCGCTCGAGCGCGCGGGCGAGCGCTTTGCCGACGCGCTTGCGCTGGTGCGCGACATGCGCCGGCACGCCGATTTCGAACGCCCCTACGAGCTGCTCGAGCGCGCGCTCACGCGCCATGAGGGCCGCCGCCGGCTGCTGGCGCGGCTGGGGCCCGAATGCGAGGACGCGATCGACGAGCTGCTGGCCGCCGCGCTCGAGCATGAGCGGCGCGAGACGCCGACGCTGACGGGCTTCCTGGCCTGGCTCGAGGGCGACGAGACCGAGATCAAGCGCGAGATGGGCGCCGAGGCCGACGAGCTGCGGGTGATGACGGTGCATGGCGCCAAGGGGCTCGAGGCGCCGTTCGTGGTGCTGCCCGACACCGCGCCGCGCGTGCGAAAGGGCGGGCGGCGCGCGGTGATCGAGGCGCGCATCGAGGGCGAGAAGATCGCGCTGCCGGCGGTTTCGGCGCGCGATGCGCCCGAGCGGCTGGCCGAGACGCTGGCCGAGCTCGATCGGCGCGAGGAGGACGAGGCTCGCCGCCTGCTCTACGTCGCGCTGACGCGCGCCGAATCGCGGCTGCTGATCTGCGGCGCGGGCGCCTTGCGCGGCCAGGAGGACAAGGTCGAGGAAAAGCTGTCCGCAAGCTGGTGGGGCATGATCCGCGACGGGCTCGAGCGCGCCATGGCCGCGTGCGCGGGGCGCCCCGGCGTCGAGACCCGCGCCGCGCCGGAGGCCGCCCCGCCCGAGCCGATGATGCGCCTTGCCTGGGGCTGGACCCCGCCCGCGGCGGCGATGGGGGTCGAGGCGCGCGGCGCCGGCGCGGGGCGGGCGGCCGCGGCGCCCGAGGCGCCCGAGCCCGCCGGGCCGGTTCCGCCCGCCCCCCCGGCGCCGCGGCGCCTGAGCCCAAGCGCCGCCGAAGGGGCCACCGAAGCGCGCGCCGAGGGCGCCGCGCAGGGCGCCGCCCCCGGCGCGCGCGACCGCGAAACCGCGCAGCGCATGGGCGACCTGGTGCATCTGCTGATCGAGCGCCTCGCCCCCCTTGCCCCCGAACGCCGCGCCCCCGCCGCCGAGGCGCTGGCGGCCGAGGCGGGGCAGGGCCTTGCGCCCGCGCTGCGCGCCGAGGCCTGCGCGCAGGCGCTGGACGCGCTGGCGCATCCGCGCATCGCGGCGCTGCTCGAAGACGGCGCGGCGCTGTTCGAGGCGGGCTTCTCGGCGCTGGCCGCGCCGGGGCTGCGGGTGGCGGGGCGCATGGACCTTGTGCGCGTGGGCGACGAGGCGATCGACCTTGTGGACTTCAAGTCCGGCGCGCCGCCGGCCGACGGCGCCCCGACGCCGGCCGCCTATCTCGAGCAGATGGCGCTTTATCGCGCCGCGCTGGCGCGGCTGCATCCGGGCGCGACGGTGCGCGCGGCGCTGTTCTGGACGCAGGCGCGGCGCTTCGACGCGCTCGACCCCGCCGCGCTCGAGGCGGCGCTGGCCGCGCGCCTGGCGGCCGAGGGCGCGGGGGGCGCGGGGGGGCAGGCGGGGCGCGGCGGCGGGGCCGCTTGACCCCTTGCCGGCGCGCCCCTAGTTTTGCCGCCCAAGGACGCGCCGCCACGGCGCCGACGCGATCGCGGGCCGCGCGCCCGCTTCCATCAGGAGACATGACATGGCCACCGTCCCCGTGACCGATGCGAGCTTCGAGCAGGACGTGCTCAAATCCGACACCCCCGTCGTGGTCGATTTCTGGGCCGAGTGGTGCGGTCCCTGCAAGCAGATCGGCCCGGCCCTGGAAGAGATCTCGGACGAGCTTGCCGGCAAGGTGAAGATCGCCAAGCTCAACATCGACGACAACCCCAACATCCCCTCGCGCGTGGGCGTGCGCGGCATTCCGACGCTGATCCTCGTCAAGGACGGGCAGATCGTGGCCAGCAAGGTCGGCGCGGCGCCGAAATCCGCGCTGCGCCAGTGGATCGAGAGCAATCTTTGAGCGCCGCCGCGGGCCTGGCCTGGACCGATCCGCCCGCGGATTGGGACGACGCCTACGCCAACGCGGCGCATATTCCCGGCGCCGAAGCCTTCCTGCGCCGCTGGCCCGAGTCGGCGGCGCGTTTTCGCGCCGGCGCGCGCGCGCTGACGGATCTGCCCTATGCGGATCATCCGCGCGCGCGCTACGATCTTTTCCTGCCCGAGGGCGCCCCGCGCGGGCTGGCCGTGTTCATCCACGGCGGCTACTGGATGCGCTTCGACAAGTCCGACTGGTCGCATCTGGCCGCGGGCGCGACGGCGCGCGGCTGGGCGATGGCGCTGCCCTCCTATCCCCTGGCGCCCGAGGCGCGCATCGGCGCCATCGCCGGCTTCGCGGCCCGCTTCCTCGAGGCCGCGGCCGCGCGCGTGGCGGGTCCGATCCGGCTGGCGGGGCACTCGGCGGGCGGGCATCTGGCGGCGCGGCTGGTCTGCGCCGGGGCCGATCAGGCGCCGCCGCTTGCGCCCGCGGCGCTGGCGCGGGTCGAGCGGGTGGTCTCGATCAGCGGGTTGCACGACCTGCGCCCGCTTCTGCGCACCGCCATGAACGCCACGCTGCGCCTTGACGAGGCCGAGGCCGCGGCGCATTCGCCCGCCCTGCTGCGGCCCGCGTCCGGCGTCGCCGCGGCGGCCTGGGTCGGCGCGGACGAGCGCCCCGAATTCCTGCGGCAGGCGGCGCTTCTGGCCAATGTCTGGCGGGGCCTGGGCGCGCGCACGGCCCTTCACGCGGCCCCGGGCCGGCATCATTTCGACGTGATCGAGGGGCTGACGCGCCCCGACGATCCCTTGTGCGACGCGCTCCTGTCAGACTGAGCGCGCAAGGAGAGAGCCCATGCAGTGCTTCTTCGTGCAGATCAAGACCGAGCTGGGCCGCGCCTATGACGTGGCTGACGCGCTGGCCCGGCGCGAGATCGCCTCGGAGATCTATTCGACCTCGGGCGAGTATGACCTTCTGGCCAAGTTCTACGTCGAGGACGACGTGGACATCGGCCGTTTCGTCAACGAGAACCTGCACGACATCGACGGGATCCGGCGCACCTTCACCACGCTGACCTTCAAGGCGTTCTGAGGGCGCGGCGCGCGCGAAAAGGCCGTTGACACGCCGCCGCCGCGCGGATATTCCCCGGCCCCACAGGGCGCGTAGCTCAGCGGGAGAGCACTACGTTGACATCGTAGGGGTCGCTGGTTCGATCCCAGCCGCGCCCACCATGACCTTCTGGAAAGGCGTCCCCTTGGGGACGCCTTTTCGCATTCCCGTCAGGGGCTTGCGCATCCGCGCCGATTGCCTGACCATCCCCTTGTTCAACGGGGGGCGTTTCATGACGATCGAGCTTGATTTCGCGGCGTTGAAGGCCAAGGCGCGGCGGGTGCGCGACGGTCATCCCGAGAACCTGCGGCTGCGCGTGCACAGGGCGTTGAGCTGGCTGGCCCGCGCCGAGAAGGAAGAGGACGACCCGGACGCGCGCTTCATCTTCGCGTGGATCGGCTTCAACGCGCTCTATGCCGAGTTCGAGCCCGAGCCCGCGCGCGAGCGGGCGCGGTTCGAAGAGTTCTTCGGACGCATCGCGGCGCTGGACGATTCGCGCCGGATCTACGACGTGTTCCCTTAACCTTCTTTCCGTGCGATACAGGGAAAGGAGGACCATCTCATGGGACAATCATCGACAGCAAAGAAGCGCGGGTCGCGTGACGCGGCGACGAAGGTGGCCGAGCAGCGCCTGAGCGTGCTTGAACTGGCCAGAGAGCTTGGCAACGTCGCCGAGGCATGCCGGCGGCGGGGCATGGACCGCACCAGCTTCTACGAATGGCGGCGGCGGTTTCAGACCCACGGCTTCGAGGGGCTGAAGGACCTGCCGCCGATCCACAAGAGCCACCCGCAGACGACCCCGCCGGAGACGGTGGAGAAGATCAAGGCGCTGGCGCTCGAGCACCCGG
>NZ_VNHJ01000012.1 GCF_008124525.1 Oceanicella actignis | reverse complement strand
CGTTCCGCTGCGGATGTCGTGCCAGGTCTCGTACATGTAGACCCGCGCCTCGGGATTGGCGCCGACGGCGAGGTCGTAGAAGCGCTTGGCGTAGCCGTAGGTGTCGGACCAGGTCAGGTGGTTCTGCAGCGGCACCGCCTCGGTCAGCACGACGGCTTCGTAGGCGCCGGTGGCGAGCGCCGCGCGCCCGTCCACGCCCTGCGCCTCGGACGAGTGGTCCCACTGCCAGCTCAGCGGCGCGCCGTTGATGACCTGCGCGTCGATCCGCCCGCCCGAGGGCGCGTCGTCGACCAGGTCGCGCAGCATCAGCGGCAGCGTCGTGCCGATCAGGCTGTGGCCGATCATCAGAACGTCGTCGGACAGGCGAAGGGCGGGCATGGGCGGGCTCCTGAGATGGGGGGCGGCTCGGCGGCCGTCGCCGCGGACGTTATCAGAGCGCCGTTGCAGCCCCAATTGGCGGTATCGCCCAAGAAATCGCCCCCCGCGGCGCGAAAATGGGGAGAAGCGGCATGACGACGCTGATCACCGGAGGCGCGGGCTACATCGGCAGCCACATGGCGCTGGCGCTGCTGGATCGGGGCGAGCGGCCCGTGATCCTGGACAACCTGTCCACGGGCGTGCGGGCGCTGATCCCGGCGCGGGCCGCCTTCGTCGAGGGCGATGTCGGCGACGCGGATCTGCTGCGTTGGCTGATCCGCCGCTACGGCATCGACGAGGTCGTGCACTTCGCGGGCTCGACGGTCGTGCCCGAATCGGTCGCGCAGCCGCTGGCCTATTACCGCAACAACGCCGCCGCCGCGCTGACGCTGCTGAGCGTGATGGAGGAATGCGGCGTCGAGCGGCTGGTCTTTTCATCGACGGCGGCCGTCTATGCGCCCAGCGACCGGCCCGTGGACGAGGACGCGCCCCTTGGCCCCGTCACGCCCTATGGCGCGTCCAAGCTGATGGTCGAGCGCATGATCCGCGACGCCGCCGCGGCCGGCATCCTGCGCGCGGGCGTGCTGCGCTATTTCAACGTCGCGGGCGCCGATGCGTCCGGGCGCGCGGGGCAGTCGACGCCGCGCGCGACGCATCTGATCAAGGCGGCGTGCGAGGCCGCATGCGGCCGGCGCGCGGCCCTGACCATCCATGGCGACGACTGGCCCACGCCGGACGGCACCGGCGTGCGCGACTACATCCATGTGCAGGACCTGATCGAGATCCACGCGCTGATGCTGCGCCGCCTGCGCGAAGGGGGCGGGACGACGACTCTCAACTGCGGCTATGGAAAGGGCGCGTCGGTGCGTCAGGTCATCGCCGCGGTCGAGCGCGCGGCCGGCCGGCGCGTGCCGGTCCAGATCGGCCCGCGCCGACCGGGCGACCTGGCGCAGGTCGTCGCGCGCGCCGATCGGGTGCGCGCGACGCTTGGCTGGCGGCCGCGAAACGACGAGCTGGACAGGATCGTGGGCAGCGCGCTGGCGTGGGAGGCGCGGGCGGGCCCCGCGCCCGCCCCGGTCAGCCCTTCTTGAGCACGCGGCGGCCCAGAAGCTCGGCGATCTGCACCGCGTTGAGCGCTGCGCCCTTGCGCAGGTTGTCCGAAACGCACCACAGGTTCAGGCCGTTGTCGATGGTCGGATCCTGCCGGATGCGGCTGACGAAGGTGGCGTAGTCGCCCACGCAGTCGACGGGCGTGACGTAGCCGCCGGGCTCGCGCTTGTCCACGACCAGGACGCCGGGCGCCTCGCGCAGGATCTCGCGCGCCTCGTCCTCGTCCAGATGGTCCTCGAACTCGATGTTCACGGCCTCGGAATGCCCGACGAACACCGGCACGCGCACGCAGGTCGCGGTCAGCTTGATGGACGGGTCGAGGATCTTTTTCGTCTCGACCGTCATCTTCCACTCCTCCTTCGTCTGCCCGTCCTCCATGAACACGTCGATGTGCGGGATGACGTTGAAGGCGATCTGCTTGGGGTAGACCTTGGGCGCGACCTCCTGGCCGGGCACGTAGATGCCCTTGGTCTGGTTCCACAGCTCGTCCATCGCCTCCTTGCCCGAGCCCGACACCGACTGGTAGGTCGAGACCACCACGCGCTTGATGCGCGCGCGGTCGTGCAGCGGCTTGAGCGCAACCACCAGCTGCGCGGTCGAGCAGTTGGGGTTGGCGATGATGTTCTTCTTCGCGTAGCCCTCGATCGCGTCGGGGTTCACCTCGGGCACGATCAGCGGCACGTCCGGATCGTAGCGGTAGAGCGACGAGTTGTCGATCACCACGCAGCCGGCGGCCGCGGCGCGGGGCGCGTATTTCTTCGTCGCCTCCGAGCCGATGGCGAACAGGGCGATGTCCCAGCCGGCGAAGTCGAAAGTGTCGATGTCGCGGACGGTCACGGTCTTGTCGCCGAAGCTGCATTCGACGCCGGTCGATTTGCGCGAGGCGAGCGCGGCGATCTCGTCGACGGGGAACTCGCGCTCGGCGAGGATGTTCAGCATTTCGCGGCCCACATTGCCCGTGGCGCCTGCGACGACGACCCTGTAACCCATCTCCTTGGGACTCCTGAAAATGACGTTTCGCCGCCCGGCCCCGCGGCGCAGGGCGGACGACGGCGCGGTTTACCGCTTTCGACGCCGGATTGGAACCGCAAACGCGCCGGGCGCGGCGTCAGAGCCCCTCGACGATGGTCAGCGTGGCTTCGCCGGCGTTCTCGCGATGCTTGCGGGCGGCCTGGTATTCGGGCGAGCCGTAGCAGTCCAACGCCTGCTGATAGCTGGCGAAGCGGATCACGACGTGACGCTCGCGCCCCTGGGCGCCTTCCAGCTCGGCATGGCGGCCGCCGCGGGCCAGGAACTCGGCGCCGTATTTCTCGAAGGCCGCGCGGGCGCCCTCGACGTAGCGCGCATAGCTTTCGGGATCGGTGACGTGGACATGGGCGATCCAGTAGCCCGGTTTCTGCGACATGCGGCTCCTCCCTTGCGAATTCCCGGATGCGAGTTGTCAGAACAGCGAGCCCTGCCCGCCATCGGGCGCGGCGGCGCGGCGCGGGGCCGGGCGGGGCGGGGGCGCGTCGCCCTCGATGCGGGCGGGGCGCGCGCCGTCGTGCAGCTCGATCGCCACGCGCATGCCCGCGCGCAGCGCCGCCGCCGAGGTGACGGGCGCGCCGTCTTCGTCGCGGATCACGGCGAAGCCGCGCGCCAGCGTGCCCTTGTAGGAATAGCTTTCGAGCAGCCGCGCGGCCTTGTCCAGCCGGTCGCGCGGCCTTTGCGTCAGCGCGTCCGCCGCGCGGTCGAGCCGCCGCGACAGGTCGGCCAGCATCCGCCCCTCGCGCGCCAGGCGCGGGCTCAGCCGCTCGGGACGCGCGCGCGCCGACAGCTCGTCCAGCCGCCGCGCGGCGTCGCGCAGAAGGCGCCGCATGGCGGGGGCGCGCCGCCCGTCAAGAGCCTGCAGCGCGCGCCGGCGCTCGCGCGCGGCGCCGGCCAGCAGGGCCGGGCCGAAGCGCGCCGCCGCGCCGCGCGCCATCTCGCCGCGCTTGGCATGGGCGAAGGCGATGAGCGCGCGCGGCAGGCGCGCGGCCAGCATGTCGAGCCGCTGCGCGCGCTCGGCCATGAGCTGCTCGGGCCGGGGCAGCGCGCGCGCCAGGTCGCGCAGGCGCCGGGCGCTTTCCTCGAGCCGACGATTCATCGCGCGCAGGCGCCGCTCCTCCAGCCCGGCCAGGGCGGCCAGCAGTTCGGCGCGCACGGGCACGGCCATTTCCGCCGCGGCCGTCGGGGTCGGCGCGCGCCGGTCTGCGGCGAAGTCGATCAGCGTCGTGTCGGTCTCATGCCCGACGGCCGAAATCAGCGGGATGCGGCTTTCGGCGGCCGCGCGGGCGACGATCTCTTCGTTGAAGCCCCAAAGATCCTCGATCGAGCCGCCGCCGCGCGCCACGATCAGCACGTCGGGGCGGGGAACGGGCCCGTCGGGTGGCAGGGCGTTGAAGCCGCGGATGGCGCGGGCCACCTGCTCGGCGCAGCCCTGGCCCTGGACCGCGACGGGCCAGAGCAGCACGCGGCGCGGGAAGCGGTCGCGCAGGCGATGCAGGATGTCGCGGATCACCGCCCCCGAAGGCGAGGTGATCACGCCGATCACCTCGGGCAGATAGGGCAGGGGCTTCTTGCGCGCGGCGTCGAACAGGCCCTCGGCGGCCAGCGCCTTCTTCAGCCGCTCGAGCTTGGCCAGCAGCGCGCCCTCGCCGGCATAGGCCATGTCCTCGACCACCAGCTGATAGCGCGAGGCCCCCGGAAAGGTGGTCAGGCGGCCGGTGACCACCACCTCGTCCCCCTCCTGCGGCTGGATCGACAGGCGCGCGGCCACCCCGCGCCAGATCACGGTCGCGAGGACGGCGGATTCGTCCTTCAGGTCCAGATAGACATGACCCGAGCGCGGGCGCGAGACGCGCCCCACCTCGCCGCGCACGCGCACATGGCCAAAGCCGCTTTCGATGGTCTTCTTGACCGCGGCGGACAGCTCGGAAACCGAGAGCTCGGGCAGATTCGCGCGCGCGGTCGGGGCTTCGAACAGGTCTGACATGGCGCGCAGACTAGCGCCGCCCGACGCGCCCGGCCAGCGCGAAAGCGCGCCTCAGACGCCGGCGCCCGAGGGCGCGCAGGACAGCGGGCGCGACGAGGCGCCGACGACCCGCAGAATGGCCGCGTCGTCGCCCTCCAGCGTGGCCAGAAGGCCCTGTTCGTCGCGCGCAAAGCGCCAGCACAGCTCGCGATCGGGCGCATCGGCATAGGTGAAGCACGCCGCCTGGCCGCGCGCCCGCCAGGCGCCGCGAACGCAGCGGCCGGCCGCATCCTGCCAGATGACCCTCCCGCCCGGCAGATATTGCTCGGCTCCCACGATGCGCGCGGGATCCTCCGCCGCGGCGAAGCGCAGCGTGCGGCCTTCGGCGAATGCGCGGAACTCGTCGGGCGAGGTCGCGCGCGGCTGCGCCGCCGCGGCAGCGGCGAGGCACAGGCTCAGAACTGTTGCGGCGCGAGACCTCATGGCGGCTCCCAGGCTGACGGCGCATTCTAGCGCGCCGCGCGGCGGCGGAAAGCCCGGCCTTGCCAGCGCCGCGCGCGGGCCTTAGCTGTGCCGCGGACGGGGCAGGAGCGCGCCATGACCACCCAACGACCCGACTGGATCGACCGATGGGCCCGCCGCGGGCCGTGGCTTGTCCTGGCCTATGTCGCGGCGCTTGCGGCGCTGCGGCTGTGGCTGTCGCCCCATCTGGAGGTCGACGAGGCGCATTTCGTCGGGCAGACCGACCTTCGGATGGCTTACGGCAACTCGCACCCGCCGCTCTACAACTGGTTGATGCACGTTGCGCTGGCGCTGACGGGCGGGGCTTGGGCGCCGGCCGCGGCGGCGGTCAAGTTTCCGCTGCTCGCCGCCTTTCACCTGCTGACATGGGACGCGGCGCGCAGGCTTGGCGGCTCGCGCGCGGCCCTGGGCGCGCTGGCCGCCTCCGCCTTCCTGCCGCAGATCGTGTGGATGTCGGCCTTGACGCTGACCCATTCGGTGCTGGTCCTGGCCTCCGCCGCGGCGGTCGTGCATGCGGGTGCGCTTCTGGCCCTGCGCCCGCCAGAGCGCCGACATCCGCGCCTTTGGCTCTGGTTCGGCGCCGCCATGGCCCTCGGCGCAATGTCCAAATACAGTTTCGCGCTGTTCCTGGGGCCTTACCTGGCGGCGCTGTGGATGGGGCGCGAGACGCGAGGGATCATCGCCGATCGCCGCGTCGCGATCAGCGCCGCGGTCTTCGCGGTTCTGGCGGGGCCGTCCCTGATCGCGGCTTCGCTTCAGATGCGCCAGAGCACGGCGCGCATGTCCAAGCTGTTCTCGACCGAGGGCGCGACCAGCGGTCTCGATCTTCCCGGGATCGGGCTGGACGGGTTCCTGTCCCTGCTGCAGGCGGGCGCGGCATGGGCGGGGCCCGCCCTGATCGTGTGGTGGCTGGCGCGGCGGGGCGCCGCGCCCGCGCCCGCATTTCCCGATCGGCGCGCGGACGCCTATGTGCAGGCGCTGGGCCGGACCATGCTTGCGTCCCTAGCCGTCTTCGCGGCGATCGTTCTTGCGGGCGACATGCACCGGGTGCGCGAGCGCTACCTCACGCCCGCGCTCGCCGCGTTGCCGGTGTGGCTGGCGGCGGCGCGGCCCCTTGACGCGCCTCGGCTGCGCGCCCTGGCGCGCCTGGCGGCGTTCGCCTACGTCATGGCGCTTGTCGGCGTCGCGGGCGTGACGACGTTCTCCGCGCACCGTCTGGCATATCCATACGACGCCCTCGCGGCGCAGATCGCCGAGCGCGCCAACGTCGAGGGCGCGGTCATCGTCGGCGCGCGCCATGTCGACGGCGCCAACCTTGCGCTCGCCCTGCAACGCCGAGGGTTGGACGTTCGGGCCGCCGAGGCGCCGTGGCCGGGGCAGCCCGAGCCCGCCGGGCGCCAGGTGCTGGTGTGGGAGGGGCGCGGCCCGCGGCCGGCGTCGCTGCGCGATCGCAGGGCCGCCGAAGGCCCGCCTTTCGTCGTCTCGGCCCCGCTCGCCAACCGATCGGGCGCGGTCGCGGCGTTTTCGGTCGAGATCGTTCCCCCAGCCGGCCACGTCAGGTGAGCGGCCCCAGATGCGCCTCCATGGCCTCGCGCATGTCGGCGACGCTGAAAGGCTTGGCCACGAAATGGTCGACCACGCCCTCGACCGCCTGATCCCGGTAGGCGTCCGACGTGGCCAGAAAGACCGGTATGCGGTTGAACACCGGATGCGCCTTGATCTTCTGCGCCAGCTCGACGCCGCTCAGACCCGGCATGTTCAGGTCCGAGATGACGATGTCGAACATCTTCGAGCCCATCATCTGAAGCGCCGCATCGCCTGACGCCGCCAACGAAACGTCGATGACGCCAAGCTTTTTCAGGCACTGGCGCGCAAGCCCGCGCATCGTTTGCTGGTCGTCGACGACAAGAACCTTGAGCGTCTTGGCGGCAGGCATGTGTTTCTCCTACTTCGCGGCTTGAGAAATGAGAGGAAGCGTGACGACGGAAACGATCTTCTGCGCTATCTCATCCAGGTCGATCTCCTCATCCACCGCGCCCAGCTCGGCCGCGGCGCGCGGCATGCCGTAAACCACGCAGCTGTCGCGGCTTTGCCCGATGCAGTAGGCCCCCGCGTCCCGCATGGCCTTCAGGCCCGCCGCGCCGTCGCGCCCCATTCCCGTCATCAGCACGCCCAGCGCGTCGCTGCCTGCACTTTGCGCGACAGAGTTGAATAGAACGTCAACGGAGGGACGGTGCCCGCTGACCGGCGGCCCATCGGAAAGCCGCACCCTGTAGTGCGGGGCGCGGCCGGACACGGTCAGATGTCGGTCGCTCGGCGCAAGGCGAATCATGCCCGGCGCAAGGACCTCGCCTTCTTCCGCAGGCGCGACGTCGCGCGAAAGCTGGTGCGCCAGACGATGGGCGAGGCGTTCCAGGTAGCCCGGCGGCATGTGCTGCGTGATCACGATCGGCGGCATGTCGGCGGGCAGTTGCGCCAGCACCGAAGAGATGGCCCCCACGCCGCCCGTCGATGCGCCGATGGCGATGAGACGTCGCCCATGCGCCGACGCCGTCGGGCGAATCGCGCGAGGCGTCGAGGGCGCGGGCCGGAACCCGGGGAGCCGGGCATGGCGAGCGCCCCGGACCTTGTCGCGCAGCGCGCGCGCAAAGCCCTCCATGTCGCTGCGCCGGGCAGGTTTCGCGACGACGTCCAGCGCCCCGGCCTGGAGCGCCTGAATCGTGGCGCTCGCCCCGCTGACGGTATGCGACGACACGATGATCACGGGCATCGGCCGCGATCGCATCAGGCGTTCGAGAAAGGTGATGCCGTTCATGCCCGGAAGCTCGACGTCCAGCGTTATGACGTCCGGAGCAAGCCTGGGGATGAGCGCTCGGGCTTCTTCCGCGTCGCATGCCGCGCCGACGACGTCGATGTCGCCGTCCGCTGCGAGCATTCGCTTCAGAAGCGCGCGCATGAGGGCGCTGTCGTCCACGATCAGGACGCGCGGCCGGGGGGAGATCGACCGGGCGCTCATTCGAACAGCTCGATTCCGCCTGCGCGTCGGGCGCTGACGCGCTCTTCGATCGCGCGCCGCGCGACGGCGCTTTCGTCCATCGCCGCCGATCGCGCCAGACGTTGAACAAGAACGCGTCCGGTCGAAGGGAAGAAGAACACGCGGCGCGGCCGCTCGCCG
This sequence comes from Oceanicella actignis, assembly GCF_008124525.1. GTDB lineage: Bacteria > Pseudomonadota > Alphaproteobacteria > Rhodobacterales > Rhodobacteraceae > Oceanicella > Oceanicella actignis. The sequence goes on along the minus strand of NZ_VNHJ01000012.1, from coordinate 72,922 downwards.
CCAAGATCTTCGGCCAGAACGGAAATCCCCTCGGTGCTCAGATATGCCTTGACGAAACGGCCGTTGCGATCCCCGACCGTGTCGTCCTTGCCCGAGTCGACGACGCGGGCGCCGCCGAAGATCTTCGCCTCAAGCCGATCCTTCCTTCCGCCGCGGCGGAGGATCTCGTTGATCAGAAGCTCCATGGCGAAGACGCCGTAGCGCGCCGAGCGCAAATCGCCCGCCGCCTCGGATGCGGGAAGGATGAAGTGATTCAGTCCGCCGATGCCGGCGTCGCGATCGCGGATGCAGGCGGCGACGCAGGATCCGAGCAGGGTCGAGATGGCGGCATCCGCATTCGTGACATGATAGTTGCCGGGCAGCACGGTGATGACCTTGGCATTGACCCTTGGGTCGAAATGGGCCGTTTGGTCGGCGAGAGCCAAGGCTTTCATGCGCGCCTCCGGTAGATGGTTCGGCCGACCGGCTCGAGCATGGGATGATCGGACATCAAGGCTTCCGAGTGTCCCAGATAGAGAAAGCCGCCGGAGGTCAGCTTGCCCGTGAAGCGGTCGACAAGCCGCGCTTTGTCTTCCGCGTCGAAGTAGATCAGAACATTGCGGCAGAAGATCGCGTCGAATGCGCCCTGCATGGGCCACTGCGCGAAAAGATTAAGCTGCCGGAAACGTATGGCGTCGCGGGCGGGGCCGATGATCTCGACCTCGCCCCGGCCGACGCTGCGCATGCATTTCGAGCGGAGAGCCGGGGGCGCCTCCTCGACCTGGTCGGCGGCATAGATCGCGCGCTTCGCGCGGCCCAGAACGCGCGTGTCGATGTCCGTGGCCAGGATCTTCACGTCGAGACCGGCCTCCAGCGCCGGGAGCATCGTCATGGCGATGGAGTAGGCCTCGGCCCCGTTCGAGCATCCCGCCGACCAAAGGCGCACCCTGGGCGGGCGTTTTCGCAGGACATTCTGCAGAAGCTCCGAGGCCAGATGCTCGAAATGGTGCCTTTCGCGGAAGAACGACGTCAGGTTCGTCGTCAGCGCGTTGACGAATTCGGTGCGCTCATCGACGCCGTCCGGCCCGGAGACAAGGTCGAGATACTCCTTGAAGTTGTCGAGTCCGAGGGCTTTGAGGCGCCGCGCCAGTCGCGACTGCACCAGGCTGATCTTGTGCGGCGCCAGGACGATGCCCGCGAGCTGGCGAAGAAGCGCGGCCGCCCGCCGGAAGTCCTCTTCGGAGATCCTTGCGTCATGAGCGCATGTGCGCTCGCGGCGTTGCGCATGCAGCGCCGTCATGCTCAGAACTCCGACCAGTCTTCGTCGTCGACGACCGCAAGGTCCGCCGCCGCCGCCCCGCCTGCGCCGGGCGTCGCCTTGGCCGCGGGCGCGGCCGCGATGCGCTCGGGCTTGGCAGGTTTGGGCGAGCGCGCGCCGCCAGGCTGGGCGCCGGTCTGGAAGAAGCTCACCAGGTCAAGCAGCCATTCGGTTTCGTTCTGCAGCGCGCGGGCCGATTTCGCGCTTTCCTCGGCCATGGCGGCGTTCTTCTGCGTCATCTCGTCGATATGCGCGACCGCGCTCGAGATTTCCTGGACGCCGGTGGATTGCTCTTCGCTCGCGGTGGAGATGTCATCGATCGTTTCCGCGACGCGCGCGATGGACGCGACGATTTCGCTCAGCGCTGCGCCGGTTTGCTTGACCAGCGAGACGCCCTCGTCGACATGGGTCGAGCTGTCATGGATCAGAGCGGTGATGTCCTTGGCCGCCTTGCTGGATCGCTGGGCCAGGGTTCGGACCTCGGCCGCGACCACGGCGAAGCCCTTGCCCGCTTCGCCGGCGCGGGCGGCCTCGACCGCGGCGTTGAGCGCAAGCAGGTTGGTCTGGAAGGCGATCGCCTCGATGACGCTGATGATGTCCGAAATCTTGGCCGAGCTGCTTTCGATGCGCGACATGGCGCCGACTGCGCGCTCCATGATCTCCTTGCCGCTCTCGGCCCTTTCCGCCGCGCCGCGCGCCAGTTCGGTCGCCTGTCGGGCGTTGTCCGCATTGGCCTTCACGTTGGCGGTCATTTCTTCCATCGTGGCGGCGGTTTCCTCGAGCGACGCCGCCTGCGATTCGGTTCTGCTCGACAGAGCCGCCGCGTCTTCGGCGATCTTGCGCATGCCTTCGCCCATTCCGGTGGCGCTGCGCATGATGTTCTGCACGGTTTCGGCGAACTTTTCGTTCATCCGGTTCACGGCGGCCGCCAGCTCGAGGAACGCGCCCTGGCCCGTTTCGGGCATGCGCTCGACCAGGCGGCCCGAGGCGTTCGCCTTCAGCACGCGCTCGAGGTCCGTGAAGAATGCCTGCGTGGTTTCGCAGATGCGGTTGATGCCGACGGCCGCATCCTTCATGAAACCATCGGCCTTCGCCAGGTTGACCCGCCGCGAGAAGTCGCCGCGCGACACGGCGTCGATGACCGTCGCGACCTGCCGTTCCATGGCCTCGACGTCGGTCAGATCCTTCCAGTCGAGCGAATAGCCGAGCGGAACCCCGTTGCGGTCCTTGACGGGGGTGACGGCGAAGGCCAGCGATCGTTCGCCGAGACGGAATTTTCCCTTGAAGGATCCTTCGAGGGCGCTCAGCCGCTTGCGAATGGCGACGGCGTCGCGATGGAAGATGTCGATGTTGCGGCCGACGATCGAGCGCGCCTCGAAGTCGGGAATGCGCTTTTTCAGCTCGTCTTCGCATTTCTCCAGCATCGAGATGAACGACTGGTTGGCGAAGATGATGTTGAAGTCCGCGTCGGCGATGGTCACCAGCGAATCGCTGGCGTCAATGGCGGAGACGAGGCGCTGGGTTTCCTGGGATTTCTCGTGGATCACGTGAAGCGACCGAGCAAGGTCGCCAAGCTCGTCGGAGCGCTGGAGCCCCGGGGGCACGACGTCCTCGCCTTCCGCAAGGCGCGAGACCGCCGCCGCGATGCCCCTGATCGGACGGGAAAATCCGCGCGCGCCCAGCCAGCCAAGCAGGGCGACCAAGGCCAGCGCCGGCGCCATCGCCATGGTCATGTCGATGATGTTCTGTCGGGTTGCCGCCAGAGCCTTGTCCAAAGGTTGCGTCGTCTGCACGAACCAGCTCAGCCCGCGATGACTTGCCGCGGCGATGGCGACGGCCGCGCTGCTTCCGTCGGACATGCTGACGATCCTGGCCGGAATCTCCCCCGAGCGGGCCTCTTCGAGCATCTGCGCGAGCGCTTCTTCGGGAACGGTGGGCTTGCCCGAGGGAGCGCGGGTCAGATACTCGCCGTCGGCGTTGCGCAGGATGACCTGAACGCCGGTCAGAACGTCGGACTGCGCCTTGACGAGCGAATTCAGATTCTCCTTCGAAAGACGCAGCACGATGGCGCCGCCGAAGCTGTTCTTCGGACCATTGACCGAGATCGCGGCGAAGCCGGCCTCGCGCGGGCCGGCAGGGTAGGCGCCGTATTCCGAGAAGCGGATTTCGCCGCCGCGTCCCGAGCCGCCGAGATCGTTCAGCAGGCTTGCAAGCGGCGACGAAGAGTATTCGGGCGCGGAAAGGCTGGCGCCCAGATCCTTGCGCGCTCCGGTCGAGAAGAAGATGCGCCCCTCCTTGGATACGAAGAGGAGATCCTGATACCCGCCAGAGTCGGCGAAGGACTTGAGCGTGTCGATGAACCGACCATATGCGATGGCGTAGGGGGAAATTCCGTCCATCCCCTGGCCCTTCGCCGCGGCGCGCAGCGCCTCGGGCCCGCCGGGCTGCTGCAGGTGGGCCGAGTAGAGCTCCTGGAAAGCCGATCCGCCGAACGGGCTCGAGGCAAGGAAAGCCAGATCCTTGTCCACGGCCGCGGCCTCGCGCTTGATTTGCGTGCGGCTGCGCTTGGCCGTGGCGACGATGTTCTCCTTCAGCTCCTGCTCGGCATTGCGTTTGGTCGAGACCACGGCGACCGCGCCGACCAGAAGGCTGCACAGCAATGCCGCGCCGGCCGTCGCGGCGGTCATCTTGGTCGTAACGTTCAGGCGGCCCAGGCGCGGGAGTCTTGCGATCATGTCCTTGCCTCTTTCACTTGCCGAGATCAGGCGGCGTTCTCGCTGTTCGCCGCGAACAGGCCTTCGAGATCCAGCAGCGAGACCAGCCCCGCTTCGGTGTTCACAAGCCCGGAGATGGCCTTCTCGTCGGCGCCGCCGACGCCGGCGGGGACGGGGCGGACGTCGTCGGGGCTTACGGTGATGATGTCGGAGACCGCGTCGACAAGAATTCCGATGGTCTGCTGGCCGATCCATACGATCACGACCACATGCGTATCGGTCGCTTCGGTCAGCGGGCCGCCGAAACGCGCGCGCAGGTCATGCACGGGCACGATGGTGCCGCGCAGGTTGAGCACGCCGCGCGTGTAGGCGGGCTGGTTGGGCAGCATCGTCGCGGGCGTCCATTGCTTGATTTCGCGGACGCTGACGATGTCGACGCCATAGGTGCGGTCGCCGACCATGAAGGTCACATATTGCTTCTGCCCGCTGCGCGGGGCGTCCGCTTCGGGCGCAGCGGCGCTGTCGGTCCTGGTCAATGCACCGTCTCCTGTTGCATGGTTCTGCGGGGAAGGCCCAGGCTTGCCAGCGAGGGCACGTCGAGGATCAGAGCGACCCTGCCATCGCCAAGTATCGTGGCGCCGGAAACGCCGTCGATGCGTTTGAAGTTCGTCTCGAGACTCTTGAGGACCACGTGACGCTGGCCGATCAGCTCGTCGACGAGCAGCGCCACATGCCCGTCCGTTTCGGTGTCGGCGACGACGGCCATCGTCTCGGGCGCGTCCGCCGGAGGCAGGCCAAGCGTCTTGCGCAGCGAGATCAGCCGCAGATACGCGCCTCGCACGCCGATCATGCGCGAGCCGTCATGCATCTCGCGAACGTCGCAGTCCTCGAGCCTGACCGCCTCGATCACGCTCGAAAGCGGCAGCACGAAGCGTTCGGAGCCCACGCGGATGGTCATGCCGTCGAGCACGGCCAGGGTGAGCGGCAGCGTGATCGTGAATTCGGTTCCCTTGCCCGGCTCGCTGCGCACGGTGCAGCGTCCGCCGAGTGACTGGATCTTCTTTTTCACCACGTCCATGCCGACGCCGCGGCCGGACACCGACGACACCTTCTCGGACGTCGAGAAGCCGGGGTGGAAGATCAAGGCGTCGATTTCCTCGGGGGTCAGGGATTCGCCCGGACCGACCAGACCGCGCTCCATCGCCTTGGCGAGAACGCGGTCCCGGTCGATCCCGCGGCCGTCATCGGTGATCTGGATGATCACCCGTTCGCCCCGGTGTTCGGCCGAAAGGTGAATGACCCCTTCCTCGGGCTTGCCGGCGGCGCGTCGTTCTTCCGCGCTTTCAAGCCCATGATCCATCGAGTTGCGCAGCATGTGCGTGAGGGGCTCGGTAAGCTCCTCGATGACCGTTGTGTCGACCTCGGTGTTCTCGCCCGAGATGACCAGCCGCGCCCTCTTGCCCAAGGTTTCCGACAGGTCGCGGACGATGCGCGGCATCCGGCTGAAAACGCTTTTCACCGGCTGCGCCCGGATCGTCATCACGCTTTCCTGAAGCTCGCGCGTCTGACGATTGAGAGCCTCGAGCGAGTGGCCGGCCTCCAGCGTCATGGCGCCGTCGATTTCGGCCAGCTTCTGAGCCAGGACGGCCTGCGTGATGACGATCTCGCCGACGAGATTGACGAGCTTGTCCACCCGCGCCAGGTCGACCCGCAAGGAGCGCGCGACGCCGCTGCCGCTCTTCTTTGCGGAGGCGGCGGGCTGCGGCGGCGGTTGCTTCCTGGCGGCGGGCTCGGTCGGCGTCGGCGGGTCGGTCGGCTCTGTCGGCGTCTCTCCGTCCAGACGCTCGATGCTGGCCGCATCGGCGCAGACATCGAAGAACGCGTCGATTTCGGCGTCGGGGCGGTCGGTGTCGAAAGTCAGCGTCCAGACGAACGGGCAGGCTTCGAAGCTCAGATCGCTCAGGGGGGGCGCCTCGCCCTCGACCTCTGCGGACATCAGTCCGAGCTCTCGAGCGGCGCGGAAGATCCGCAACGGATCGTGCCCTCGGGCGAAGAAATCGGGGCCGGGGGCGAAGCGGATGCGGATCTCGCGCGAGGCGGCCTCGCCCATCTGGGACGCGGATTCGGCCGCCGGCTCGGGTTCCGGCTGCGGCTTCGGCGCGGCCTCGGCGCCGAGCTGCGCGGCGACCTCTTCCAGTTCCGCCTTGACGCGCGGCACGATCGCCTCCGGTTCGCCGCCTCCCTGGCTGGCGAGCTCGACGAGATGGGCCATCGCGTCTCCGGCGCGGACCAGGATCATGGCGAGGTCCGGCGTGGTTTCCAGCCGCCCCGAGCGGATCCCGTCCATCACGGTCTCGAAGATATGGGCGAAGCCGATCAGGTCGGTGAAGCCGAAGGCGGCGGCCCCTCCCTTGACCGAATGAACCGCCCGGAACGCGGCGTTGATCGTCTCGGGATCCTCGTCGCCGTCGGCGATGCGGTCGAGCTGCTCCTGAAGATCGCCGAGCAGGTCCGCGCATTCGGCGAAGAACAGGGCTTCGTAGTCCTCGTCTTCTTCCATGGGCGGCTCCTATCGTTCAGGCGAGGCGCGCGACCAGAGAAAGGATCTGATCGGGATCGAACGGTTTGGCGATCCAGCCCGTCGCCTTGACCTGGCGCGCGCGATCCTTGAGCTCCTGCGCCGTTTCGGTCGTCAGCAGCAGCATGGGCAGGCCGCGTCCCTCGGGCTCTCGGCGGGCGGCCTCGATGAAGTCGAGGCCGTTCATGCGGGGCATGTTGAGGTCGGTGATCACGATGTCCGGCTTGTGGGCGCGCAGCTGCTCGAGCGCCTCGACGCCGTCCGAGGCTTCGATCACGTCGTGCCCGCCGCTGCGCAGGCAGTCCACGAGCATGTTGCGCAGGGCGCGGGTGTCATCGACGGCGAGAACGAGGCTCATTGGCGAAACTCCAGCTTCATCAGGTCCTGAAAGAACCCCAGGTCGGAAAATGCATCGACGAAGGCGGGGCTGGGCTGAGCGACCGCGGTGGTCAGCCCGGCCTTCTCCCGCTCGCGAATCGCGGCGACGAGGACGACGACGCTGGAGGCGGCGATCTCCTCGACGGCGCTGGCGTCGATCGCCAGCTCGGGGTCCGCGGCGCGCGGGCGCAGCTGCGCCAGAAGCTCCTCGGCTTCGGGCAGGCGGGATTTCGGGGGCAGCCGGAGCGGCTCCGGCATCGACGTTTCCTGGCTCATTGCATCGGTCCGCTGACTTCGATCAGTTCGCGCAGCCTTGACTGCAGGACGGGGTCGGGCGGGACGGTAAGCTTCACGGCCTTTCGCCCGTCGGCGGCCCCGAGCCGGCCGCGCGCCAGCTGCTTGCCGTCGCTTTCGAAGGCGAGCTCGACGTCCTCGCGGCATTTCTCGTCCAAGGGGATGACGACGCCCGGGGCGAGATCCTCGATCTGGCCGACCGTCAGCCGCAGGCGCTTGAGCACGCTGCGCACGCGCACCGGCGCCTGGGCGGCCGCCCGCGCCATGTGCTCGGACCACAGGTCGGCCTTGTCGGGCTCTTCAAGCGCGGCTTCGGGTTGGGCGGACGCCTTGTAGGCGTCGAGGACGGAAAGGGGCAGGACTAGATCGAATTCGCCGCTGCGGGCCGCTTCTCCGATGTCGAGGCTGAGCCGCAGACGCAGAACGTCCGAATGCTCGGGCGCGATTCGCACCATGGTGACGTGCTGCTCGAAATGGCTGAAGGACATCTTGCCCTTCACGCCGGCGCCCAGGTGGAGCTCCAGCGCCGACTCGAAGGCCTCGATCATCGCGACGACGAAGTCCTCGCAGAGCGCCGAATCGATGGCGGTGATCGAGCGCGCTGTGGGAATCGGCGCATCTTCCGGGTCGCCGCCCATGCGCAGATCCACGACGTGGTAGACGAGGTCGCCCGAAAGGTTGACCAGCGCCGAATTCTTCGAGCCGCGCACCGGCAGGATGCCGATCATCGCGGGCACGGCGATTTCCTCAAGCACCTGCTGCATCTTGAGGATTTCGGCCTCCAGAAGGATGCCGCCGACGATGGTGCGCAGCAGGTGGCGCATTCTTTCGTCCAGAAGCTTGGCGAAGTTTTCGCCGATGATCTCGACGCCCTTGACGGGCGCGCGGCCGACGCGGCGGCCGCCAAGCTTCTTTCGGAGCACGCTCTCGGTCTGGGTCATGAATCGCCGTTCTCCAACTGATCGGCGGCCATGTTCCATTGCGGAGCTTGCGAAGTGCTTAACGCGGAAATTTCAGCGTTTGCAAAAGGTTAATGGCGTGGAAGGGGAACAGCTCGGTAACGAATGGGGGGCAGATTGGCGCTCGGGTGAGTGAAATTGCATGGGGAGCATCGCCATGGCCAAACCGGGCGATCAGGGCGTCACGATCATCAAGCGCAAGAAGGCCGGCGGGGGCGATGGGCACCACGGCGGCGCGTGGAAGGTGGCGTATGCGGACTTCGTGACCGCGATGATGGCGTTCTTTCTGCTGATGTGGCTGCTGAACGCGACCACCGAGGACCAGCGCAAGGGGCTGGCCGAATATTTCGACCCGAAGGTGCCCATCGCCAAGATCTCGGGCGGCGGCGCGGGCGTGTTCGCCGGCGACAGCGTGTTCTCGGAGGACGCGCAGGCCAAGAGCGGCACCGGCGCCACCGACCGTCGCCCGTCCGAGGAGAACGCCGCCATGGGCCGCAGCGGGGCCGAGACCCAGCCCGAGCGGAGCGACAAGACCGGCTACGGCATGGCCGAGATGGAAAACCTGTTCATGGGCATGAGCGGGGAAAGCGACGTCGAGGATCCCGATCTGCGCCATGTCCGCACCCAGGTGAAGGATGAGGGGCTGATCATCGAGCTGTTCGACGTCGAGGGGCAGCCCCTGTTCGCCGCGGGCTCGGCCGAGCCCTCGCCCAGGATGCGCGCCTTGCTCGAGATGGTCGGGCATGTGGCTTCGAAGGTCGTCAACGACGTCGCCATCGAGGGTCACACCGACGCGACGCCGTTCACTGGCGGCGGCTACGGAAACTGGGAGCTGTCCTCGGATCGCGCCCATGCCGCGCGCAAGATCCTGGTCGACGCCGGCGTCGCGCCCGAACGGATCGCGCGCGTCACCGGCAAGGCCGACCGCGAGCCCGCGGTGAAGGACGATCCCTTCAGCCCGCGCAACCGGCGCATCGTCATCAAGATCCTGCGCAGCGATCTCAAGCGCTGACGTCCCGCCGCGCCCCGCGCCTTCGCCGGCGCGGGGCGTTTTTCGTCGTGGAAAAGAAACGAATGTTCATTTATAAGCCGTATCAGGGAGGATCGGCATGGCGCGGCGAATCGGCTCGAGCGGAGCGCAGACGGCGGACAGCCTGGCGAAGGCCGCGCTTCGGCTGTTCGCGCGCCATGGCTACGCCGCGGTGTCGATGAGGATGATCGCGCGCGAGGTCGGCGTCCAGCCCGGCGCGCTCTACAACCATGTCGGCTCGAAGCAGGATCTGTTGCGCGACCTGATGATCGGTCACATGACCGAGCTGATGAAGGCCTTTCGCGCGCAGCCCCTTCCCGAAGATCCGGCCGCCGCGCTCGAAGCCTTCACGCGCTTTCACGTCCGCTTTCACATCGACCGCGCCGACGCGGTGTTCATCTCCTACATGGAGCTGCGCAGCCTCGAGCCCGAGAACTTCCGCGCCGTCGAGCGCCTGCGCCAGGAATACGAGGGAATCCTGCGCGGCATTCTCGAGCGCGGCGCGCGGGCCGGGGTCATGCATGCGCCCGATCCGCCGGTCGCCGCGCGGGCGATCATCTCGATGCTGACCGGCGTCACCCACTGGTTCCGCGAAGGCGGGCGCCTGACCGCTCGCCAGATCGAGGACATCTACACCGACATGGTGGCGCGCAGCGTCAGCGCGCGCCCGGCCGCAGACGGGGCGTCCGCGCCCGACGACACGCCCAAAGACACGGAGAGAACCGCATGTTCCACGCAAGCATGAACTTCGCCCTCGGCGAAGAGATCGAGGCGATCCGCCAGGCAACCCACCGCTGGGCGCAGGAGCGCGTCGCGCCGATCGCGCACGAGATCGACCGCAGCAACGAATTTCCGGCGCATCTGTGGAAGGAGATGGGCGATCTGGGCCTGCTCGGCATCACGGTCGAGGAGGAATACGGCGGCCTCGGTCTGGGCTATCTGGCCCATGCCGTGGCGGTCGAGGAGGTGGCCCGCGCCTCGGCCTCGGTGGCGTTGAGCTACGGCGCGCATTCGAACCTTTGCGTCAACCAGATCCGCCTCAACGGCACGCCCGAGCAGAAGCGCAAGTATCTGCCCAAGCTGATCTCGGGCGAGCATGTGGGCGCGCTGGCCATGTCCGAGGCGGGCGCGGGCTCGGACGTGGTGTCGATGAAGCTGCGGGCCGAAAAGCGCAACGACCGCTACGTGCTCAACGGCTCGAAATACTGGATCACCAACGGCCCCGACGCCGACACGCTGGTCGTCTACGCCAAGACCGACCCCGAGGCCGGGCCGCGCGGCATCACCGCCTTCATCATCGAGCGCGGCATGAAGGGCTTCTCGACCTCGCCCCATTTCGACAAGCTGGGGATGCGCGGCTCGAACACCGGAGAGCTGATCTTCGAGGATTGCGAGGTGCCCTTCGAAAACGTCCTCGGGCGCGAGAACGAGGGCGTCAAGGTGCTCATGTCCGGCCTCGATTACGAGCGCGTCGTGCTGTCGGGCATCGGGGTCGGGCTGCTCAACGCCATGCTCGACCACGTCATGCCCTACATGCACGAGCGCAAGCAGTTCGGCCGCCCGATCGGCGAATTCCAGCTGATGCAGGCCAAGATCGCCGACATGTACACCGCCATGAACACCGCGCGCGCCTATCTTTACGCCGTCGCCGCCAGCTGCGACCGCGGCGAGGTCACGCGCCAGGACGCGGCGGCCTGCGTGCTCTACTGTTCCGAGGCCGCGATGCAGCAGGCGGTGCAGGCGGTGCAGGCCTTCGGCGGCGCCGGCTATCTGAACGACAGCCCCGTCAGCCGCATCTTCCGCGACGCCAAGCTGATGGAGATCGGCGCCGGCACGTCGGAAATCCGCCGCATGCTGTGCGGGCGCGAGCTGATGAAGGTCACCGCGCCGTAAGGCGGGGCCGTCCGGCGGGCGCGGGCCCAAGATCGCCCCGCCCCGCCGCCATGCGCAAACCGGGCCGCGCCCGGCCCCGAGCAGGAGAACGAGGCGCTCATGACCGTTCTGAAATCGAACTTCGCCGCCGGTTCCGAGCAGGCGCGCGCCAACCGCGCCGCGCATCTGGAGGCGCTCGAGCAGATCCGCGCCGCGGCCGAGGCCGCGCGCGCCGGCGGCGGTCCCGAGGCGCTGGCGCGCCATGTGGCGCGCGGCAAGCTGCCCCCGCGCGAGCGGGTCGAGGCGCTGCTCGATCCCGGCGCGCCGTTCCTCGAGATCGGCGCCCTGGCCGCGCACGGGATGTATGACGGCGCGGCGCCCGGCGCGGGCGTCATCGCCGGCGTCGGCCGCGTCGAGGGGCGCGAGGTCATGGTCGTGTGCAACGACGCCACGGTCAAGGGCGGCACCTACTTCCCCATGACCGTCAAGAAGCACCTGCGCGCGCAGGAGATCGCCGAGCAATGCGGCCTGCCCTGCATCTACCTGGTGGACAGCGGCGGCGCCAACCTGCCCCAGCAGGACGAGGTGTTCCCCGACCGCGACCATTTCGGGCGCATCTTCTTCAACCAGGCGAACATGTCGGCCAAGGGAATCCCGCAGATCGCGGTGGTCATGGGCTCATGCACCGCGGGCGGCGCCTATGTGCCGGCGATGTCGGACGTGACGATCATCGTCAAGGAGCAGGGCACGATCTTTCTGGCCGGTCCGCCGCTGGTCAAGGCCGCCACCGGCGAGGTGGTCACCGCCGAGGAGCTGGGCGGCGGCGACGTGCACACGCGCCTGTCCGGCGTCGCCGACTACCTGGCCGAGGACGACCGCCACGCCCTGGCGCTGGCCCGGCAGGCGGTGCGCAACCTCAACCGCCCCAAGCCCGCCACGGTCGAGCTGCGCGCCGCCGAGCCGCCGGCCTACGACCCGGACGAGATCCTGGGCGTCGTGCCTGCCGACCTCAAGACGCCCTACGACATCCGCGAGGTGATCGCGCGCGTGGTCGACGGCTCGCGGCTGGACGAGTTCAAGGCCCGCTTCGGCACGACCATCGTGTGCGGCTTCGCCCATGTCGAGGGCATGCCCTGCGGCATCATCGCGAACAACGGCATCCTCTACTCGGAAAGCGCCGCCAAGGCCGCCCATTTCGTCGAGCTGTGCTCGCAGCGCAAGATCCCGCTGATCTTCCTGCAGAACATCACCGGCTTCATGGTCGGGCGAAAATACGAGGCCGAAGGCATCGCCCGCCACGGCGCCAAGATGGTCACCGCCGTGGCGACGACGCAGGTCCCCAAGATCACCATGCTGGTCGGCGGCAGCTTCGGCGCGGGCAATTACGGCATGTGCGGGCGCGCCTACTCGCCGCGCTTCCTGTGGAGCTGGCCGAACTCGCGCATCTCGGTCATGGGCGGCGAGCAGGCGGCCGGCGTGCTGGCCACGGTCCGGCGCGAGGGCATCGAGCGCAAGGGCGGAACCTGGTCGCCCGAGGAGGAAGAGGCCTTCAAGCGCCCCATCATCGAGCAGTTCGAGCGCCAGGGCCACCCGCTCTACGCCTCGGCGCGGCTGTGGGACGACGGCGTGGTGGACCCGCGCCGGACGCGCAAGGTGCTGGCGCTGTCGCTGTCCGCGGCGCTGAACGCGCCCATTCCCGAGACGCGCTTCGGCGTGTTCCGCATGTGATGGCGGGCGCGGCGCGCGATCGCGGGGGCCGGCCGCCGCCTTGCGCGCCGCGCCGGGGCGCGCCCCCGGCGGTTCCGGCGCGCCGGCGCGGCCGACATGACCGGCAGGCGCGCCCGCCCGCGCATCGAGCGGCGCGCGGGGCGCGCAGCGCCCGCAACACGACAAGGACGAAAGGACGCCGACCATGTTCCGCAAGATCCTGATCGCCAACCGGGGCGAGATCGCCGTGCGCATCGCCCGCACCGCCCGCCGCATGGGCGTCAAGACCGTGGCCGTCCATTCGGACGTCGACGCGAACGCGCCGCATGTCGCCGCCTGCGACGAGGCCGCGCTCATCGGCCCGGCGCCGGCCGCCGAAAGCTACCTGCGCGGCGACCGCATCATCGCGGCCGCGCTGGCCGCGGGGGCCGAGGCCATCCACCCCGGCTACGGCTTCCTGTCCGAGAACCCCGACTTCGTCGAGGCGGTCGAGGCCGCCGGCCTGACCTTCATCGGCCCGCCCGCCGCGGCGATCCGCGCCATGGGGCTCAAGGACGCGGCCAAGGCCGCGATGGAAAAGGCCGGCGTGCCCGTCGTGCCCGGCTATCACGGCGCCGAGCAGGACCCCGCCTTCCTCAAGGCCCGCGCGGACGAGATCGGCTACCCCGTGCTCATCAAGGCGCGCGCGGGCGGCGGCGGCAAGGGCATGCGCAAGGTCGATCGGCCCGAGGATTTCCTGCCCGCGCTCGAAGCCGCGCAGGGCGAGGGACGCGCCAGCTTCGGCGACGGCGCCTGCCTGATCGAGAAGTGGATCGTCGCGCCGCGGCATGTCGAGATCCAGGTCTTCGGCGACTCGCATGGCGGCGCGGTGCACCTGTTCGAGCGCGACTGCTCGCTTCAGCGCCGCCATCAGAAGGTGATCGAAGAGGCCCCCGCCCCCGGCATGACCGAAGAGATGCGCCGCGCCATGGGCGACGCGGCGGTGCGCGCGGCCCGGGCCATCGGTTATGCGGGCGCCGGCACGGTCGAGTTCATCGTCGACGCGTCCGAAGGCCTGCGCCCCGACCGCTTCTATTTCATGGAAATGAACACCCGCCTTCAGGTCGAGCACCCCGTCACCGAGGCCGTCGCCGGGCTTGACCTGGTCGAATGGCAGCTGCGCGTGGCGGCGGGCGAGCCCCTGCCCCTGCGGCAGGAGGATCTGCGCATCGACGGCTGGGCCTTCGAGGCGCGCCTCTATGCCGAGGACCCGGCCCGCGGCTTCATGCCCGCCACCGGCCGCCTGCGCCGCCTGCGCCTGCCCGAGGATCGCGCGCGCATCGACGCCGGCGTGCGCGAGGGCGACGAGATCCCCCCCCATTACGACCCGATGATCGCCAAGGTGATCGTCCATGGCCGCGACCGCGAAGAGGCGCGCCTGCGCCTGATCGACGCGCTCGAGGCGGCCGAGATCGCCGGCTCGACCACCAACCTGGCCTTCCTGGCGCGGCTGGCCGCCGATCCCGATTTCGCCGCCGGGCGCGTGGACACGGGATTGATCGATCGCAAGCTTGCGCAGCTGTCCGCGCCGCCCGAGCTGCGCCCCGAGACGCCCGCCCTCGCGGCCATCGCCGCGCTCGGGCTGCACGAGGCCGCGCCCGCGCCGGCCTTCGACGATCGTTCGGGCTGGCGCTTGTGGGACGCCGAAACGCGCGAGGTCGCGCTGATCGGCCCCGACGGCGCCGCCCGCGCCGTGCGCCTTCAGGCCCAGGGGCCGGGCCGCTTTGCCGCCGAAGGGCGCGAGATCGCGCTCTCGCGCCATGACGGGCGGCTGCGCGCGTCGGTCGACGGCGGCCCCGCCCGGCCCGTGACCCTGATGCGCTGGAGCGACGCGCAGGGCGTGGTCGCGGCGGTCATCGACGGCCCCGCGACCACGCAATGGCGCCTGCCCGACCCGCTCGAGTCCGCGGACGACGCCGCCGCGGGCGGCGACGCGGCGGCCGCGCCCATGCCCGGCCTGGTCAAGGCGGTGTTCGTCGCCCCCGGCGACGCGGTCAAGTCGGGCGACGCGCTGATCGTCATGGAGGCGATGAAGATGGAGCATCGCCTGACCGCGCCGCGCGACGGCGTGGTGGCGAGCGTGGCCTGCGCGCCCGGCGCGCAGGTGGCCGAGGGCGCCGTGCTTCTGACGCTGGAGCCCGAGGAATGAGCGCCGCGCCCCGCATCCGCATCTTCGAGATGGGCCCGCGCGACGGGCTCCAGAACGAAAGCCGCCTGATCCCGACGGCCGACAAGATCCGGCTGATCGACATGCTGTCCGAGTGCGGCTTCGACAAGATCGAGGCGACCAGCTTCGTCTCGCCGCGCTGGGTGCCGCAGATGGCCGACGCCGCCCAGGTGATGGCCGGCATCCGCCGCAAGCCGGGGGTGCGCTACGCGGTCCTGACGCCCAATCTCAAGGGCTACGAGGCCGCCCGCGCCGCCCGCGCCGACGAGGTGGCCGTGTTCGCCTCGGCCTCCGAGGGCTTCAGCCGCAAGAACATCAACTGCTCGATCGAGGAAAGCCTCGAGCGCTTCCGCCCCGTGCTCGAGGCGGCCGCCGCCGACGGCGTGCCCGTGCGCGGCTATGTCAGCTGCGTCGTCGCCTGTCCCTATGACGGCCCGACCCCGCCCGAGCAGGTCGCCTGCGTCGCCGCCGCGCTGATCGACATGGGCTGCTACGAGGTCAGCCTGGGCGACACCATCGGCGCGGGCGCGCCCGAAACCGTCGCGCCGATGCTCGACGCCGTGCTGGCCCGCGTGCCGGCCGGGCGCCTGGCCGGCCACTTCCACGACACGGGGGGCCGCGCGCTCGAGAACGTCGCGCTGAGCGTCGAGAAGGGCCTGCGCACCTTCGACGCCTCGGTCGGCGGGCTTGGCGGGTGTCCCTACGCCCCCGGCGCCAGGGGCAACGTCGCCACCGAAGAGGTGGCGCGCCTTCTGGCTCGGATGGGCTGGGAGACCGGCCTCGACCTGTCGCGTCTCGACGCCGCCGCCGCCTTCGCCCGCAGCCTGAGGAGCTCCGCCGATGCCTGAGACCATCGCCATCGACGTCGACGCCCGCGGCGTCGCCATGCTGACCCTTTCGCGCCCGGACAAGCACAACGCCCTGTCCGCCGCCATGATCGCCGAGCTGACCGAGGCCGCCGCCGCGCTGGGCGCCGACCCGGCCGTGCGCGCGGTGGTGCTGACGGGGGCGGGCGAAAGCTTTTGCGCCGGGGGCGATCTGGCCTGGATGCGCCAGCAATTCGCCGCCACGCGCCAGCAGCGCATCGCCGAGGCGATGCGGCTTGCGCGCATGCTCAAGGCGCTCAACGAACTGCCCAAGCCCCTGATCGGCCGCGTCAACGGGCAGGCCTTCGGCGGCGGCATCGGCATGATGGCGGTGTGCGACGTGTGCGTGGCGGCGCGCGGCGCGCGCTTCGGCCTGACCGAGGCGCGGCTGGGGCTGATCCCGGCCACCATCTCGCCCTATGTGATCGCCCGCATGACCGAGGGCATGGCCCGCCGGGTGTTCATGTCGGCCCGCCTGTTCGACGCCGACGAGGCGCGCGAGCTCGGCCTGGTCGCGCGCGTCGTCGAGCCGGACGAGCTTGACGACGCCGTCGCGCGCGAGGTGAAGCCCTATCTCTCGGCCGCGCCGGGCGCCGTGGCGCGCTGCAAGGCGCTGGCGCGGGCGCTGGGGCCGACGATCGACGACGCGGTGATCGCCATGACGGCCGAGCGCCTGGCCGACGCCTGGGAGGATCCCGAGGCGCATGAGGGCGTCTCGGCCTTCTTCGAAAGGCGCCCTCCGCGCTGGGCGGCCAAGGGCGGTCAGGGGTCCTGATGCGCCGCCCGTCAGGTCTGCGCAAGGCGGCCGGGCGCGGCGCGCGAAGCGAGGGCGCATGAGGGACCGGCGCGAAGCCGAGGCCGCGGCGCGGGACCTTGCGGCGATGCTGCGCGTCTGGGACGACGAGGCCGCCGGCCGCAGCCTCGCCCCCGCGCGCCTGTCGGGAACCCTGGCGCCGATGCTGGCGATGGCCGAGCGAAACCGCGTCGCCTGGGCCGCGTGCCGCGGCGTGGCGCTGGCGGTCCCGGCCATGGCGCCGCTGCTGGCTCCGGCGCAGGCGGCGCGCGAGGCGCATGCGCGGCTGGTCTTCGCGCAGCTGGCCGAGGCGGGCGCGGCGCTGGCGCGCGCGGGGGTGCGGGCGACGGCGCTCAAGGGCGCGGCGTTCCTGGCCGCCGGCGGCGCCCCGGCGCCGTGGCGCGAGATGGTCGATCTGGATCTGCTCGTGGCGCCGCGCGACCTTGCCGCCGCGGTCCGGGCGCTGCGGGCCGCAGGCTGGCGCGGCGACGAGGCCGCCTTCGTTTCGGGCGGCGACTACCATTTTCCGGCGATGTTCCCCGAATCGGGGCTGGGCGCGACCATCGAGCTGCATGTGCGCCTTGGCTGGGATGCGGGCGCGCTGCTCGACCCGGCCGCGGTGGCGGCGCGGGCCTCCGCCTCGGCGCTCGAGGGGCTGGCCACGCCCGCGCCCGAGGATCGGCTGGCGCATCTGGTGCGTCACGCGATGATCGCCGATCGGGGCCTTGCGCGCGGGGCGCTGCCGCTGCGCGGCGCGCTGGACTGGCGGCGGCTGAACGGCGCGGCGCATGCCCAGGCGCTGGCGACGCGGTTCGAGGCGGCGGGACAGGGCGCCGCGCTTCGCGCCTGGCAGGCGGCGATGGCGCTGATCTGGGACGAGCCCGCGCCCCCGGACCGCGCCGCCCGCGCATGGGCGCGGCGCGCGCTCGATTCCCTGGCCGACCCCGAGGCCGCCGCCCGCCGCGCCGCCCGCGACGCCATGGGCGCGCCGCTGCGCGCGCTGGCCTCGCCCGAGCGCCGCGCGCATCTGCTGCGCGCGCTGACCAACCCGGCGCGCGTCGCCCGCTTCGTGCGCGGCCTGCGCCGGCGCCCCGAGGATTGACCCTGAGGGCCGACGCCAGGGACTGACCCTGGGACCGACCCCAAGGCCTGGCGCCACGGACCGCCGGCGCGGATTGCCGGCGCCGGGCCGCCGCGCCGCCGGCTTGCCCAGCGCCCCCGTCGCCCCCCAGAGCGCCCGCCTTGCCGCCGGCCGAATCGCGCTGCGCCCCGCCCCCGAGCATCTCGACGCGGCGCCGCGCGGCGATGCCAGGCCGCTGCGCGCGCGGGGCGGCGCGGGGGCGGGGTCTGGCCGGCCGGCGCGACGTGCAGGCGCGCCAAGGCTCCGGCCTCGCGCGAAGGACAGGCGTTCGCGATGCAAGGGAGCGGGCCGCCGCCGCGCGGCGTCCGGTCGTGGCGCGGGAGGCGCGCGCCCGGCGCCCGGCGCGCGGGCCAGGACGCCGCTGCGCCGCGGCGCGATGGCGCGCAAGGCCTGCTGCCGGCGCCTTCAGAGGCGGCCGTGGGCGAAGTCCCAGTAAAGCTCTCGCGCGCGGCGGGTCACGGGGCCGACGGGATACTCGCGGTCGTCGAAGCGCGTTACGGGCATGACCTTGTGCGCGTTGCCGGTCGAGAAGACCTCGTCGGCGGCGCGCACGTCCTCGACCGTCAGCACCGTCTCGCGCACCTCGATGCCGTCGTCGCGCAGCAGGCCGATCACGCGCTGGCGGGTGATGCCGTTGAGGAAGGTTCCGTTGGGAATCGGCGTCATCGCCACCCCGTCGCGCACGATGAAGACGTTGGAGGTGGCCAGCTCGGCCACGTTGTCGAGCGCGTCCAGCGCCAGCGCGTTGTCGAAGCCGCGCGCGCGCGCCTCGCGCACCATGCGCGCGTTGTTGGGGTAAAGGCAGGCGGCCTTGGCGTCGGTGGTCGCCATGGACGGCAGGGGGCGCCGATAGCGCGTGAGCGTGATCGAGAACCCCTTGAACGGCGCCATGGGCAGCTCTTCGAGGCACAGGCAGAACGCCGCGCTGTCGGGATCGGGGGCGATCAGCGCCGCGCCGCCGTCGCGCGCCCAGCACATGGGGCGGATGTAGACGGCGGCGCCGGGCGAGAAGCGGCTCAGCCCCTCGCGGCACAGCTGCGCGATGCGCTCGTCGCTCAGGGGCGGGTTCAGGCCCATCGCCCGGGCCGAGGCGTTGAGCCGCGCGCAGTGCAGCTCGAGATCCGGGGCCACGCCCTCGAAGGCGCGCGCGCCGTCGAACACGCAGCTGCCCAGCCAAAGCCCGTGATCGGCCGCGCTCGCCACCATGGGCGCGCCGCGCGTCCAGGCGCCGTCGAACCAGGTCCATGTCTCGCCGCCGGCCATGGTCATCGTCTTCTCCTCTCCCGCAAGCGCCGCCACTGTGTCGCGCCGGCCGGACGGTTGCAAGCCGCCGGGCGCCGGCGCGGCGCGGCCCGCATTGCATTTGGCGCCGCGCGACACTAATACCCCGGAACGAGACCGCGCGAGGAACGGCGTCCATGAACTGGATCACGAACTACGTCCGCCCGAAGATCAACTCGCTGTTTTCGCGGCGCGAGGTGCCGGACAATCTCTGGCGCAAATGCGACGCGTGCGGAACCATGCTGTTCCATCGCGAGCTGTCCGACGCGCTGAACGTGTGCCCCAACTGCCAGCACCACATGCCCATCAGCCCGCGCGAGCGCTTCAAGGCGCTGTTCGACGGCGGGCTGTTCGTCGAGGTGCCGGTTCCCGACCCCATCCCCGACCCGCTGGGCTTCAAGGACGAGAAGCGCTACGCCGAGCGTCTGCGCGACGCGCGCCGCAAGACCGGCGAGCACGAGGCCATGCTGGTCGCCGAGGGCGAGATCGGCGGCCTGCGCGCCGTCTGCGCCGGGCAGGACTTCAGCTTCATGGGCGGCTCGATGGGCATGGCCGTGGGCAACGCGATGATCGCGGCGGCCGAGCGCGCGGTCGAGCGCAAGGCGCCCCTGGTCGTGTTCTCGGCCGCCGGCGGCGCGCGCATGCAGGAGGGCATCCTGAGCCTGATGCAGATGCCCCGCACCACCGTGGCCGTGCAGATGGTCAAGGAAGCGGGCCTGCCCTACGTGGTCGTGCTGACCCATCCGACCACCGGCGGCGTCACCGCCAGCTACGCCATGCTGGGCGACGTGCAGATCGCCGAGCCGGGGGCGCTGATCTGCTTCGCCGGCCCCCGCGTGATCGAGCAGACCATCCGCGAGAAGCTGCCCGAGGGCTTCCAGCGCGCCGAGTATCTGCTCGAGCACGGGATGCTGGACCGCGTCACCCATCGTCACCAGCTGCGCGACGAGCTGGCGCAGATTCTGCGGCTGCTGACCAAGGCGCCGCCGCGCAGCCATGGCGACCTGCCCGCCCCGGGGGACGAGCAGGGCGCGCCCGCCGAAGGGGACGAGGCTTGAGCGAGGCTCCGGCGCCCGCGGCGCGGGCGGGCAGCGACGCGGCGCTGGAGCGGCTGATGGCGCTCCACCCGAAGATCATCGACCTGACGCTCGAGCGGGTCGAGCGTCTGCTGGCGCGCCTCGGCCATCCCGAGCGCGACCTGCCGCCGGCGATCCATGTGGCCGGCACGAACGGCAAGGGCTCGACGCTGGCCATGATCCGCGCCGGGCTGGAAAGCGCGGGGCGCAGCTGCCATGTCTACACCTCGCCGCATCTGGCGCGGTTTCACGAGCGCATCCGCGTCGCCGGGCGGCTGATCTCCGAGCCCGATCTGCTGGCGCTGCTGGAAGAGTGCGAGCGCGTGAACGCCGGCGCGCCCATCACCTTTTTCGAGATCACCACCTGCGCCGCCTTTCTGGCCTTCGCGCGCAGCCCGGCCGACTACGCGCTGATCGAGGTCGGGCTGGGCGGGCGGCTGGACGCGACCAACGTCATCTCGCGCCCGGCGCTGACGGCGATCACGCCGATCTCGCTCGATCATCAGCAATATCTGGGCGAGACGCTGGCGCAGATCGCCGCCGAGAAGGCCGGCATCCTCAAGCCCGGAATCCCCTGCGTGCTGGCCCCCCAGCCCGACCAGGCCCGCGCCGTCGTCGAGGAGCGGGCCGCGCGGCTGGGCGCGCCCTTGCTGATCGGCGGGCAGGACTGGGACAGCCGCGAAGAGGCCGGGCGCCTGGTCTATCAGGATGCGGACGGGCTGCTGGACCTGCCCCTGCCGGCGCTGGCGGGCGCGCATCAGATCGTCAACGCCGGCGCCGCCGTCGCGGCGCTGCGCGCGCTGGGCATGAACGAGGCCGCCTGCGCCGGCGCCATGACCGGCGCGCGCTGGCCCGCGCGCATGCAGCGCCTTGACCCGGCCGATCTGCCCGGCGCGCCGCCCGACGCCGAGATCTGGCTGGACGGCGGGCACAACCCCGCGGCGGGCCAGGCGCTGGCCGCGCTTCTGGCGCGGATGAACGCGCGCCGTTCCGCTCCGCTTCACCTTGTCTGCGGCATGCTGGACACCAAGGATCCCGAAGGGTTCCTCGGGCACTTCGCGCCGCTGGCGCCCATGGTGCACGCGGTGAGCATTCCCGACGCGCCGGCGACGCTGCCGGCCGAGCGCACGGCCGCCGCGGCGCGGGCCGTCGGGCTGAGGGCCGAGGCCGCCGGCGACCTTGGCTCGGCGCTGGCCGCGGTGGCGCGGGCGGGCGATCCGGCGCCGCGGGTCGTCATCTGCGGCTCGCTCTATCTGGCGGGCGCGGTGCTGCGGACGATGCCGCCGCTGGATTGACGCGGAAGCGCGAGCGCGGCCGGCGCGAGGGGCGCTTGCGGTTGAGCGCGCGGCGCGTTTGCGATAACGGCGGTGGGGACTGCCGTTGGGGGAAGTCGGACACCAGGAAAGGCGATCGAGTGCTCAAGCCCGTCGAACCGCGCGAAGCGGCCATCATTGGCTATGCGTGCCGCCTGCCGGGCGCGCGCAGTCCCGAGGAATTCTGGTCGGTGCTCATGCAGGGGCGGTGCACGGTCTCGCAAGTGCAGTCCGACCGCTGGATCCGCGAGCGCTTCGCCCATCCCGACGTGCCCCGCGCGGGGCGGGCCTACACCTTCGCCGCCGGCCAGCTTGACGCGCCCTTCGACTTCGACGCCGGGTTCTTCGGCATCTCGCCGCGCGAGGCCGAGCAGATGGACCCCCAGCAGCGCCTGCTGCTGGAGGTGACGTGGGAGGCGCTCGAGAAGGCGGGGCTGCGACCCTCGGCGCTGCGCAAGGACCGGGCGGGGGTGTTCGTGGGCGCCTCGGCCTCGGACTACTCGAATCACCTCAATTTCGATCCCACCGCCGCCGGCGCCCAGTTCATGACCGGCAACACGCTGTCGCTGATCTCGAACCGGCTGTCCTATGTGCTGGACCTGCACGGCCCCAGCTTCACGGTCGATACGGCGTGCTCGTCCGGGCTCTACGCGCTGCACGCCGCGGTCGAGGCCATCGCCGCCGGGCGCGTCGAGACGGCGATCGTCGGCGCGGTGAACATGCTGCTCTCGCCCTTCCCGTTCATCGGCTTCTCGCAGGCGACGATGCTGTCGCCCTCGGGGCTGTGCCGCGCCTTCGACGCGCGCGGCGACGGCTATGTGCGCTCGGAAGGGGCGGTGACCTTCGTGCTCAAGGACCTGGCCGCCGCCATCGCCGACCAGGACCGCATCCTTGGCGTCGTCAGCGGCGCCGAGGTCAACTCGGACGGGCGCACCACCGGCGTGTCCATGCCCAGCGCCGAGCGTCAGGCCGAGCTGCTGCGCGCCAGCTATGCGCGCCTCGGGATCGATCCCGAGCGGCTGGCCTTCGTCGAGGCCCATGGCACCGGCACGCGCGTGGGCGACCCGGTCGAGGCGACGGCGCTGGGGCGGGTGCTGGGCGCGCGCCGCGCCGCGCCGCTGCCGGTGGGGTCGGCCAAGACCAATGTCGGGCATCTCGAGCCGGCCTCGGGCCTGGTCGGGCTGCTCAAGGCGCAGCTGGCGCTCGAGCATGGCGTGCTGCCGCGCTCGCTGCATTTCGAAACGCCCAACCCCGACATCGACTTCGCGGGGCTGAACCTGCGCGTTGCGGCCGAAGAGGTTCCGCTGCCCGAATCGGGCGCGCCGCTTTACGCCGGCGTCAACTCGTTCGGCTTCGGCGGCGCGAATGCGCATGCCGTGCTGCGCCAGCCCTCGGAGGCCGAGCGCCGCCGCCCGCCCGCCCAGCACGAGCCGGCGCCGCTGATCATCTCGGCGCGTTCCGAGGAAAGCCTGCGCGCCCTGGCCGGCGCGTGGCGCGACCGCCTTCGGGGCGCCTCGGCGGACGAGGCCGCGCGCCTGGCCAACGCCGCCGCCTACCGGCGCGAGCGCCTGTCCCACCGCCTGATCGTCGTGCCCTCGGCGCCCGAGGCGCAGGCCGCCGCGCTCGACGCCTATCTGGCCGGAAACGAGAGCGCCGACCTGGCCGTGGGCCGCGCCATGGCCGGCCAGACGCGCACCGCCTTCGTCTATTCGGGCAACGGGGCGCAGTTCGTGGGCATGGGACGCGCCGCCTACGCGGCCGATCCGGTGTTCCGCGCGCGTTTCGACGAGGTGTCGGCGATCTTCGAGCGCCTGTCGGAGGTCAGCCTGACGCAGGCCCTGCACGACCAGGACCTGGAGCGGCGGCTGCGCGCGACCTCGCTGGCCCAGCCGCTGCTCTTCGCCATCCAGGTCGGCGTGACCGAAAGCCTGGCCGAGAAGGGGCTGACGCCCGACGCGGTGATCGGCCATTCGGTGGGCGAGGTGGCCGCCGCCTGGGCGGCCGGCGCGTTCGATCTGCCCGACGCGGTGCGCCTGATCCATGTCCGCTCGCATGGGCAGGAGCCCTTGCGCGGTCTCGGCGGCATGGCGGCGGCCCTGGCCCCGGCCGACAAGGTCGAGCAGCTTCTGGCGCAGGAGGGGCTCGAGGAGGTGTGCCTGGCGGCCGAGAACTCGCCGCGCTCGGTCACGGTTTCGGGGCCCGAGGCGGCGCTCGACGCCTTTGCGCGCGCCGCGCGTAAGCGGCGCATCGCCGTGCGGCGGCTGGATCTGGAATATCCGTTCCACTCGCCGCTGGCCGACCGCATCGTCGCGCCGCTGGCCGCCGAGCTGGCCTGGGCGCGGCCCGACGAATGCCGCGCGCGCTTCGTCTCGGCCACCTGGGGGCGGCCCGCCGACGGGCAGGAGCTGGGCCCGGCCTACTGGATCGAGAACATCCGCCAGCCGGTGCGCTTTCGCGCCGGCGTCGAGGCGCTGATCGAGGATGGCTGCGGCGTCTTCGTCGAGATCGGCCCGCGCCCGGTGCTGCTGAACTATCTGCGCGACGTGGCCGAGGCCAAGGCGCGCCCCGCCGCCGCGCTGCCCTCGCTCGAGGAGCGCGACGAGGCGCCCGACCTTCGCCGCGTCGCGGCCCGCGCCGCGACGCAGGGCGCGCGCCTGGCCGAGCGGCGCTTCTTCGGTCCCGACCGCAAGGCGGCCGAGGATCTGCCCGCCTATCCGTGGCGCCGGCAGACCTTCCGCCTGGCGCTGGACGACGAAGCGATCCGCATGCTCGAGCCGGGGCGGCAGAACCCGCTTCTGGGCTTCGCCGCGCGCCAGCATGGGCGCGACTGGCGCGCCGCGATCGACGCGCGCTGCCCGGCCTGGCTGGGCGATCACCGGGTGGGCGGCTCGGTGGTGGCGCCCGGCGCGGCCTTCGCCGACATGGCGCTGTCGGCCGGGCGCGCGGCGCTGGCCGAGGGACCGATCGAGCTGGTCGATCTGGACATCCTGCGCGCGCTCGCGCTCGACGACGAGGCCGGGCGCGAGACGCGCGTGCGCCTCGAGGGCGAACGCGCCGTCGTCTCGATCGAAAGCCGCGCGCGTCTGGCGGGCGAGGATTTCGCCCTGCATGCCCGCGGGCGCGTGCGCCGCGCCTTCCGCGCGCCGCCGCCGCCGCGCCCGGCGCCCGAGGCTCCGGCGACCATGGACCGCGCGGCGCTTTACGAGCGCGCGCGGCGCATCGGCATCGAGTTCGGCCCCAGCTTTCGCCGCGCCGCGGCGGTCATGCGCCTTGACGCGCAGCGCGCCTATTCGCGCCTCGACGCCGAGGGGCTGGATCTTGAGGCGCACACGATCCATCCGATCCTGCTTGACGCGGCCTTCCATGGCCTGCTGGCCATGGTCCCGGAGGCCGCGCGCGCGGGCGGGCCGGCGCGCGCCTTCCTGCCGATCCGCATCGGCCGCCTGACGCTGTTCGGCCCCGCCGACGGCATTCGCGGCGCGTGGATCGAGATCCTGCGCGCCGGCCCGCGCGAGATCGTGGCCCGCTTCACGCTTGTCGGCCATGACGGCGCCCCGCTGGCCGAGGCCGACGAGGTGCGCTTCAAGGCGGTCGAGATGACCCGCTCGGCCGACCCGCGCGCGCTGGTCTATCGCAACGCGCTCGAGCGGCTGGCCCCGCCCGAGGGCCGCGCGGCCGCGCCGCTCGATCCCGTCGCCGAAAGCGCCCGCGCCCTGGCCGCCGAGACCCCGCCCGAGCCGGGCGCCGGCGCGCTGCTGATCGACACGCTGGCGCGCCGCGCCGCGTTCGACGCGGCGGCCGCGCTTGCGCGCGAGGGGGTGATCGACCCGGCGGCCATGCAGGCCGAGGGGCGCCTGGCCGAAAACGCGCGCCCCCTTCTGTGGCGGATCCTGACCGCGCTCGAGGATGACGGGGCGCTCGTGCGCCTGCCCGAAGGCGCTTTCCGCCTGGCCGAGGCGCCCTATCCCTCGGCCGAGCAGCTGACCGAGGCCCTGCTGGCCGAGGCGCCGCGGCGGATCAACGAGCTGATGCGCATCATCGACGCGGCCGAGCGCCTGCCCCGCGCGCTGGCCGAAGGGCTTGGGGCGGGCGACGAGCCGCGCACCGCCGCGCAGCTGCGCATGCGCGCCGCCGGCCCGGCGGGCGAGGCGCGCTGGGCCGCGCTCGAGCGGCTGCTCGACGCGCTGCTGGCCGACGCGCCCGCGCCGGCCGCGCGGCGGATCTGCGTGCTGGTGCTGGGCGCCGCGCCCGCCGCGCTGGTCGACCGGCTGGCCGAGGCGGCCGAGGCCGGGCGCCTGGCCCGCGCCGTGATCGCCGACCCCGACCCGCGGCGCGCGCGCGCGCTGGCCATGGCCGATCCGGGGCGGGCGGGGCTGCGCTTCGCCGCGCTCGACGAGCTGCCCGACGCGCCCGATTTCGACCTTGTCCTGTGCGCCGACGCGCTCGCGCGCATGGGTGCCGACGCCCTGGCCGCCCTGCGCCGGCGCCTTGCCCCGGGCGCGCTGGTCGCCGCGGTCGAGGAGGCGCCCGGCCTTGCCCTTGACCTGACCGAAGGCCTGGCCGCGCCCTGGTGGCGCGACACGCTCGACCCGCAGGCGCCGCTTGGCCTTCAGAAGGACGGCGCCGAATGGGCCGCCGATCTGGCCCGCGCCGGCTTCGAGGGCGCCGCCGCGGCCGCCCTGGACAGCGCCGAGACGCAGGCCGCCCTGCTCACCGCCCGCGCCCCGGCGCAGGCCGCGGCGGGGGCCGAACGGCCCGGCGGCCGGGCGCCCGCCGAACCCGCGCAGGGAGACGCGGCCGCCGCGCAGGACGGCGCGGCCGAGCCCGGCCTGCCGCCGGGCCTGCTTGTCGTCGCCCCCGAGGGCCGCGAGGCCGCCGCGCGGGCGCTGGCCGACGCGCTGGGCGCGCATGGGATCGCGGCGCGCGCCTCGGCGCTGGCCGAGCTTGGGGCCGCGCCCGAGGGCGCCGAGCTGCTGTTCCTTCCGGCCGAGGCCCCCGATCGGGCCGACGAGACCGACGAGGCCGCCACCCGCATCATGGCGCTGCGCCGCGCGCTGACCGAGGCGCGGGCGCCGTCGCGGGTGTGGGTCGTCACCCGAGGCGGCGTCGCCGCCGGCGCCGGGCGGCGCCTGCGCCCGCTGGACGCGGCGATGTGGGGGCTGACCCGGGTCGCGGCGAACGAGTTCCCCGCTCTCGACCTGCGCCTTGCCGATTTCGACCCCGAGCTGGACGACGACGCCTTCCTCGCCGCCCTGGCCGCCGAGCTGCGCGCCCCCGCCGAGGATCGCGAGACGGTGCACGACCGGCTTGGCCGTTCGGGCGTGCGCGTGCAGCGCGCCCCCGACCTGCCCGACCGCGCGCGCGCCGCCGCGGCCGGGGGCGCGGCGATCCGCCGGCTCGAGATCGCCCGCCAGGGCGACATCGACACGCTCGAGTGGCGCGTCGCGCCGCGGCCCGATCCCGCCCCCGACCAGATCGAGATCGAGATCCTGGCCGCCGGCCTCAACTTCCGCGACGTGATGTGGGCCCAGGGCCTGCTGCCCGAAGAGGCGCTCGAGGACGGCTTCGCCGGGCCGACGCTGGGCATGGAGTGCTCGGGCGTGGTCACGCGCGTGGGCGCGGCCTGCACGCGCTTCAAGCCGGGCGACCAGGTGATCGCCTTCGCCTCGTCCTGCTTCGCCAGCCATGCCTGCGTACGCGAGGACGCCGCCGCGCCCCTGCCCGAGGGCGTCGAGCCTCTGGCCGCCGCGACCATCCCCGCCGCATTCCTGACCGCCTGGTATGGGCTGGTGCAGCTGGCGAACCTGTCGCGCGGCGAAACGGCGTTGATCCATGGCGGCGCCGGCGGGGTGGGGCTGGCGGCGATCCAGATCGCCGCGGCGCGCGGGGCGCGGGTGATCGCCACGGCGGGCACGCCGGCGCGGCGGGCGCTGTTGCGCCGCCTTGGCGCCTGGCGCGTGTTCGACAGCCGCTCGCTCGACTTCGCCGCCCAGGTCCTGGAGGCGACCGGGGGGCAGGGGGTCGACGTGGCGCTCAACTCGCTGTCGGGCGAGGCGCTCGAGCGCACGCTCGAATGCCTGCGCCCCTTCGGGCGCTTCATCGAGCTGGGCAAGCGCGACTTCTACGCCGACTCGCAGATCGGGCTCAGACCCTTCCGCCGCAACCTGACCTATTTCGGGGTGGACGCGGATCAGCTGCTGGTTCATCGGCCCGAGCTGGCGCGGCGCATGTTCGAGGCGCTGGGCGGGCTGTTCGCGCGCGGCGACCTGGCGCCGCTTCCGCATGCGGCGTTCGATCCCTCGGACGTCGCCGACGCCTTCCGCCTGATGCAGAAGTCGGGCCATGTGGGCAAGATCCTGATCCGCGCGCCCAGGGCCCCCGCGCCGGCCGCGCGCGCCGCGGCGCCCGCGCTGCGTCCCGACGGCGCCTGGCTGGTCATCGGCGGGCTGGGCGGCTTCGGCGCCGAAACCGCCGCCTGGCTGGTCGAGCGCGGGGCGCGGCGGGTGTGGCTGACCTCGCGCGGGGGGCGGCCGACCGAGGGCGCGCGCGCCGCCATCCGCCGCATGGAGGCCGCCGGCGCCGCGGTCGAGATCCGCGCCGTGGACGCCGCCGACCAGGACGCCATGCGCGCCCTCATCGCCGAGATCGAGGGCGGCCCGGCCCCGCTGCGCGGCGTCATCCACGCGGCCATGGTGCTGGAGGACGGCCTGCTGGCCAATCAGGAGACCGAGCGCGTGCGCCGCGTGCTGCGTCCCAAGATCGCCGGCGCGCGCAACGCCGATCTGCTGACGCGCGGGCTCGAGCTTGACATGTTCGTGGTCTTTTCGTCGGCGACGACGCTGATCGGCAATCCGGGGCAGGCGGCCTATGTGGCGGCCAACGCCTATCTCGAGGCCCTGATGGCCGAGCGCCGCCGGGCGGGGCTGCCGGGTCTGGCCATGGCCTGGGGCGCGATTTCGGATGCGGGCTATCTGACGCGCGACGAGCAGACGCAAAAGCTGCTGTCGGGCCGCCTGGGCGCCGCCGCCCTGACCGCGCGCGAGGCGCTGGCCGGGCTCGAGATGGCCCTGGCCGCGCAGGATCCGGCCGATCTTTCGGCCATCGGCTATGCGCAGCTCGACTGGGCCTCGGCGCGGCGCGAGCTGGCGCTGACCGCGACGCCGCTTTTCGCCCGCCTGCCCATGCCGCGCCTCGAGGCGGGCGCGGGCGCCGGGGCGGCGGATCTGGCGGCGCTGGTGCGCGGCCTGCCCGAGGACGAGGCGCTGCGCCTGGTGATCGAGCGCCTGGCGCAGGAGGCGTCGCGCATCCTGCGCCTGCCGGTCGAAGAGATCGACCCGGCCCAGCCGCTGACCGATATGGGCTTCGACAGCCTCATGGCGGTCGATTTGCGCATGGCGGCGGAAGAGAAGCTGGGCGTCGATCTGCCGCTCATGTCGCTGTCGGGCGGCGCGACGCTGACCGACGTGGCCGCGCGCGCGCTGGCGCGGGCGCTCGAGGTCGAGGCGGCGCCGAACGAGGCCGACGGCGACGCGCGCGCCGCCGCCGAGCTGGCCGAGCGCCATGTGGCCGAGGGCGTGGACCCCGCCGCGCTGGCCGAGATCGCGCGGCGGGCGGACGAAACCGGGCGCGCGCTGTGACGCGCGCCGCACGAGCGAGGAGGAGGCGATGAGCGAGGACGGCGCGCCGCAGGACGGGCAGGGGCGTTTCGCGGCGGCGCGGCGCTCGGCGCTGCTCGAACAGCTGCGCGCCGCCCGCGCCCGGCGCCCCGCCGCCGAGCAGGCCGAACGCCCCGCGCCGGCCCGGCGCGCGGCGCGGCGCAGCTTCGACTTCTCGACCCTGCCCGCGCACAAGCAGATGCGCATGCAGCGCGCCGCGGCCGAGATGATGGGCATCGAGCCGCCCTTCTTCCGCGTGCAGGAGGGCTACGCGGCCCAGACCTGCGTGATCGAGGGGCGCGAGCTGCTCAATTTCTCGTCCTACAACTATCTTGGCCTGAACGGTCACCCGCATGTGCGCGCCGCGGCCAAGGCCGCGATCGACCGCTACGGCGTGTCGGTCTCGGCCAGCCGCGTGGTGGCGGGCGAGCGCGACCTGCACCGCCGCCTCGAGCAGGCGCTGGCGCGTTTCCTGGGCGTCGAGGACGCGGCGGCCTTCGTCTCGGGACATGCGACGAACGTGACCGCCATCGGCACGCTGCTGGGGCCGCGCGATCTGGCGCTGGTCGACGCGCTGGCGCACAACTCGATCTACGAGGGGGCGCGGCTGTCGGGCGCGACGCGCATCACCTTTCCGCACAACGACTTCGCCTGGGTGGATGACTTTCTGACCCGCCGGCGCGGCGATTTCGAGCGCGTGCTGATCGCCGTCGAGGGGCTTTACTCGATGGATGGCGACGCGCCCGACCTGCCCGCCTTCGTCGAGGTCAAGAGCCGCCACGACGCCTGGCTGATGGTGGACGAGGCGCACGCGCTGGGCGTGCTGGGCGCCACGGGCCGCGGCATCGCCGAGGCGCAGGGCGTCGATCCGGCCTCGGTCGAGATCTGGATGGGCACGCTCAGCAAGACCCTGTCGTCCTGCGGCGGCTACATCGCCGGCTCGGCGGCGCTGGTCGATCTGCTCAAGGCCACCGCGCCGGGCTTCGTCTATTCGGTGGGGCTGGCCGCGCCGCTGACGGCGGCCGCGCTGGCGGCGCTCGAGGTGCTCGAGGCCGAGCCCGAGCGCGTGGCGCGGCTGCAGCGCAACGGCGCGCGCCTGCTCGAGCGCGCGCGCGCCGCCGGGCTGGACACCGGGCTGTCGCAGGGCTTCGCCGTCACGCCGGTCATCGTCGGCGACAGCGCCCGCGCGGCGATCCTGTCGGACATGGTGCGGCGGCGCGGGGTCAACGCGCTGCCCATCACCTTCCCCGCCGTGCCCGAGAAGCAGGCGCGGCTGCGCTTCTTCGTCAGCGCCGACCACGCCCCCGAGCAGATCGACCGTGCCGTCGAGATCACCGCCGCCGCCCTGCCCGAGGCGCTGGCGCGCCCGCTGATCGCCGGCTGAGCGCCGGCCGGGCGTCGGTTCAGCCCTGCGGCCGCCGGGCGGCCAGGAAGGCGCGCGCGGCGTCCAGCGCCCGGCGGATGGTCACGTCCATGTCCAGATACTGATAGGTTCCCAGCCGCCCGACGAAGGTCACGCCCTTCTCGGCCGCGGCCATCTGCTCGTATTTCAGCAGCATCGCCTTCTCGTTCACCAGGCGGATCGGGTAGTAGGGAATGTCGTCCGGCCCGCAGGCGCGCGAGTATTCGCGGAACACGATCGTCTGGTCGGGAATCCGCTCCCACGGCGCAAAGTGCTTGTGCTCGGAGATGCGGGTGAAGGGCACGTCGGGATCGGGATAGTTCATCACCGCGCAGCCCTGGAAATCGACCTCGGGCCCCGAGGCGCGCTCGGCCTCGAAATCCAGCGTCCGGTAGCCAAGCCGCCCCTCGCGATACTGGAAGTAACGATCGATCGGCCCCGAGTAGAAGACATGGTCGAAGGGCTCGTCCAGCTCCTCGAAGGCGCAGCCCAGCCGCAGCTCGACGCCCGGAACGTCCAGGATGCGCTGGACGATGGCGGTGTAGCCGTCGCGCGGCATGCCCTGGAAGGGGTGGTTGAAGTAGTTGTCGTCGTAGTTGAAGCGCAGCGGCAGGCGCTTGAGGATCGAGGCGGGCAGCTCGGCGGGCTCGACCCCCCATTGCTTCTTCGTGTAGCCGTAGAAGAAGGTGCGGTAGAGCTCTTCGCCGACGAAGCGCAGGGCCTGCTCCTCGAAGGTGCGCGGCTCTTCGATGTCGAGGCGGGCGCGCGATTCGACGAAGGCGCGCGCCTGGGCGGGCGAGAAGGTCTTGCCGAAGAACTGGTTGATGGTGTGCAGGTTGATCGGCAGCGAATAGACCGCCCCGCGCGCCGTGGCCTTGACCCGGTTGACGAAGGGCTCCATGCGGCCGAAGCGGTTGACGTAGCGCCAGACCTCTTCGTCGGCCGTGTGGAAGATGTGCGGGCCGTAGCGATGCACCATCACGCCGGTTTGCGGATCGCGTTCGGTGTGGCAGTTGCCGGCGATGTGGCTGCGCTCGTCCACCACAAGGCACGAGAAGCCGGCCTCGGCCAGTTCGCGCGCGATCACGGCGCCTGAAAATCCGGCGCCCACGATGCAGATGCGGCCCATGATTGACCTTCCCTTGCGTTTTCAACTAGGCGTGCTGTTAACAACCCCCCATCCTCGCGTAAAGGCGGAGCGCGCAACGTGACCACCACTGCCGAACCCCGCCCGCTGGTCGTGCTGCGCATCGGCGCCGACCATCGCGTGGGGGGCTGGGCGCGGGCGCCGCGCGCGGCGCGCAGCTGGGATCTGGTGCTGTCGCCCTATCAGCGCGTGCCTGACCTCGACGCGTTCGCCCCCGACGAGGCGATCCCGATCGCGGGCGGCAAATGGGACGCGCTGCACCGGCTGTTCTCGGCGCGGCCCGACCTGCTGGAGCGCGAGCGCATCTGGCTGCCCGACGACGACATCGAGGCCGACGGCGCCACGGTCGAGCGGCTTTTCGCCATGGCGCGCGCGCATGATCTGGCGCTGTGCCAGCCGGCGCTGACGCGCGACAGCGTGTTCTCGCACTTCGTCACCGTGCAGCACCGCGGCACGCGGCTCAGGCGCACGAATTTCGTCGAGCTGATGGCCCCGATGATGGTTCCTTGCGTGCTGCGCGCCGCGCTGCCGCTGATGGAGGGGCGGCGCGGGGGCAAGGGGCTGGACTATGTCTGGCATCGCTTCGCGCCGCCCGGCGCCGTGGCGGTGATCGACGCCGCGCCCGTGGCCCATCGCCGCCCGCTCGGCCGCCATCTGGCCGCGCGGGCCGCCGCGGCGGGGGGCGACCTTGCGGCCGAGCGCGCCGCCTTCTTCGCCGCCCATCCCGAGGCGGCGGGCCACTGGCCCATGGCGCTGTCGGCGCCGGGGGCGGGCGGGCCGCCGGCGATGGCGGCGCTGTCGCTGTGGACGCTGGCCACGGACCCGCGCTTGTGGCGCCCGGACAAGGCGCGCCGCGCCGCGCTGGCCATCGGCGCGCAGCTGGTCGGCCCGCTGCTGGGCAAGGGCTGAGCCTTGTTGCCCAGGGGCGACAGCGGCCCGCCGATGGGCCGCGCGCGCGCCGGGGGGGTGACAGCGCCGCGCGAATGGTGAAAATTCCACGTCAAATCGCGCAGCAAAGAAGGCGATCAGCGTGACGAGAGGCAGGGGCGCGGCGACGCGCGCGACAGGCGCCGTTCTGGCGGGCGCCGCCGTTCTGTTGAGCGGCGCCCCCGCCCCCGCGCGCGCGCCCGGCGCGGCCGATCGCCCGTCGCTGAACCTTTACGGCGTCACCGGGCTGATCGACATGCCCAGCGCGCAAAGCCAGCCCGACGGGCAGGCCTCGCTCACCACCTCGTGGTTCGGCGGCTATTTGCGCAACACCTTCCATTTTCAGGCGCTGCCGCGGCTCGAGGGCACCTTCCGCTACGCGATCATCGACGAGTTCTACGACGGCGGCGCGGCGCTCTACGACCGCAGCTTCGATCTCAAGTTCCGCATCTCGGACGAGACCGCGCTTTTCCCGGCGGTGGCGATCGGCTTGCAG
Source organism: Oceanicella actignis (assembly GCF_008124525.1). Taxonomy (GTDB): domain Bacteria; phylum Pseudomonadota; class Alphaproteobacteria; order Rhodobacterales; family Rhodobacteraceae; genus Oceanicella; species Oceanicella actignis. The sequence goes on along the minus strand of NZ_VNHJ01000012.1, from coordinate 39,790 downwards.
GACATGCTGGGCACGGGCGTCTATTCGGGCGAATACATCGTCGCCACCAAGCATCTGACGCCCGACGTCACGCTGACGGGCGGCATGGGCTGGGGGCGCTTCGCCGAGCTCAACGGCGTCGAGAACCCCCTGCGCTGGGTCGCCTCCTCGGCCGGCAAGCGCGAGCGGCTGACCGGCGACGCCACCGGCCAGGTTCGGCTGGGGCAGTTCTTTCGCGGTCCGAATGTCGGCTTCTTCGGCGGGATCGAATGGCGCACCCCCATCGAGGGCCTGCGGCTGAAGGCCGAATACTCGCCCGACCGCTACACGCGCGAGCGCAAGTTCGGCGGCATCGAGCAGCGCGCGCCGTTCAATTTCGGGCTGGAATACCGGCCCTTCGCGGGGCTCGAGCTGGGCGCCTACGCCATGTATGGAACCGAGTTCGGCCTGCGCGCCACCTTCACCGCCAATCCCGACGCGCCGATGGTCCCGCAGGATCTGGACGACGGGCCCGCGCCCATCGCGCCGCGCCGCGCCGCCGCCGCCGCGGACGAGCGCTTCGGCCCCGTGCGCGAGATGATCGACGACCTGCCCGCCGGCCCGATGCCCGCGGGCGTGGGCGCCGTGCGGCTCGAGCGGGCCGGCCCCGCCGGGGCGCGCTGGGCGCGCGCGCGCGTGCAGGGCTATGAATGCCCCGCCGACGCCGCGCGCGCCATCGACGCCGAGCTGGGCATGGTGGATGGCGTCACCTTCGTCAGCCCCGGCGGCGCGGCGATCTGCTCGGTGGTGCTGCGTCCGGCCGGGCGCGCCTGGATCGAGGCCGCGGCGCGCGAGGCGCGGGTGACGGCGCTGACGGCGGACGTGGCCTGGCATCAGGACCCCAAGGCCCGCGCCACCGCGCTCGAGGCCCTGCGCGCCGCGCTGGCCGAAGAGGGGCTTGAGCTGGCGGCGGCGCGTCTCGAACCCACGCGCGCGCAGATCGAGCTGCGCAACCCCCGCTATCGCCACAACGCGCAGGCCGTGGGCCGGGCGGCGGCGCGCATGGCCGCCACGCTGCCGCCCTCGGTCGAGCTGTTCGACGTCACCTTGCTCGAATCCAGCCTGCCGACGGTGACCGTGCAGCTGCGCCGCAGCCTGCTCGAGGATCAGGCCGGCGATCCCGACGGCGCGCGGCGCAGCTGGCTTGGGGCGCGCGTCTTCGACGCCGATCCCGACGCGCGCCCCGCGCCGCCGCCGGGCGCCTATCCGCGCCTGAGCTGGAGCCTGACGCCCACGGTTCCGGTCAACCTGTTCGATCCCGACGAGCCGCTGCGCGCCGATCTGCGCCTTGTGGCTTCGGGCGCGGTCGAGCTGGCGCGCGGGCTGTCCGTGACCGCCCGCGGCGCCAAGCGCGTGGTGGGCACGCTGGACCAGATCACGCGCGAGTCCAACTCGACCCTGCCGCATGTGCGCTCGGATTTCGCGCTGTATCTGCGCGAGGGCGACCCGGCGCTCGAGCGGCTGAGCGCGGATTTCCTGTTCAAGCCCGCCCCGGCGGTGTTCGGGCGCGTCTCGGCCGGGTTGCTCGAGCCCATGTTCGCCGGCATCGGCGCCGAGCTCTTGTGGAAGCGCGCCGATCTGCCCTGGGGGCTGGGCGTCGAGCTGAACCATGTGCGCCAGCGCGACTACGACCAGCGCTTCGGCCTGCTGGATTACGAGGTGACGACCGGCCATGCCTCGGTCTACTGGAAGACCGGCTGGTTCGGGCTCGAGGCGCAGGTGGATGCGGGGCGCTACCTGGCCGGCGATTGGGGCGCGACCTTCAGCCTGACGAGGCGTTTCGCCAATGGCTGGGAGGTCGGCGGCTTCTTCACCCTCACCGACGTGCCGTTCGACGAGTATGGCGAGGGCAGCTTCGACAAGGGCATCCGCGTGACGATTCCCTTCGGCTGGGCTCTGCCGGGCGAGAACCGGTCGAGCTTCCGCAGCGTGCTCAAGCCGCTGACGCGCGACGGGGGCCAGCGGCTCGAGGTCGACAACCGCCTTTGGCCGATGGTGCGCGATTCGGACCGCGCGGCGCTGCGCGAGCAATGGGGGACGTTCTGGAAATGAGGCGGCGGGCGTGGATGGCGGCGCTGGCCGCGGCGGCGGCGCTGGCGGGTTGCGGTTCGGACCGCACGCCCTTCGAGGACACGGTTGCGCGCGTGCGCGCGGGGCTGAGCGGCGGCCCCGCCGCGGCGCCCGCGCCGGCGCTGACGCGCGCGCGCGCCAATGCGCTGCGCTTCGCGCTGATCTCGGCGCGGCCCGACGGCGCGCCGGCGCCGGCCTATCTGGCCGCGGCGGCCGACAATGGCGGGCATGTGACCTATGTCTCGGCCAACCGGCGCAGCGTCACCCTGCGCGGCGGGCTGGTGACGCGGGTTCGCGGGCTGGCCGAGCCGCTCGAGGGCGTCGTCGCGCAGGATGACGATCCGCTGGTGCGCCCGACCCCGCCCGAGCGCTGGCCGGCGCATTACGACCGGGTGTTCAAGCGCCGCGACGCGCTCTTGCGCATCCGCTCCGAAGCCTGGCGCTGCGCGCCGCGCATCGTCGGGCCGGCCCAGGTCGAGATTCTGGAGCTGACCTTCTCGCTGGTCGAGGTGGCCGAGACCTGCCACGACGCCGGGCGCAGCTTCGAGAACCGCCACTGGGTCGATCCGCGCACCGGCTTTGCATGGAAAACCCGCCAGCGGCTGGGGCCGCAGGCGGGCTGGATCGACATCGAGATCATCCGCCCCTATGGCGGATGAGGGGCGCGCCCCTCACTCGGCGGTGGTGTGGGTCGGCCCGTCGCCGTCGCCCAGCATGGCGGCGGCCGCAACCGCGGCGATCACGCCGATGCCGCCGATGATGGCCAGGTCCGAGCCCGAGATCAGCCAGCCGCCGACCTTGTCGTCGTCGTCCTCGTCCTTCTGGGCGACGCCGGCCGCGGGGACCTGCGGGTTGTTCTGCGCCGCCGCGACGGTCTTGACCGGCGGGTTCGCGGGCGCGGAACCCGGAACGCCGGCGCCTTGGGCCAGGGCCGAGCTTGCCGTCATGCAAAGGGCGCAGAGAAAGGCGATGGGCTTCATGTCAATCACTCCTGTTTGGCGGCAATCTACGCAATTTTCCCGCTTCTCGCAATGAAAAGCCGATGAACGGCGCGTGGGCGCGCGCTCAGCGCAGCCGCGCGATCGCCCAGCGCGGCGAAACCCGGTGGCGCGCGCAGAACCGGGCCAGGCGCTCGGGTTCGGGGCGGTCGGGGTCCGCGCCAAGCTCGGCCGCCGCGATGCCGCCGGTGACGAACAGCGTGTCCAGATCCTCGGCCACGCCGCCGGCGATGTCGGTGGCGATGCCGTCGCCGATGCACAGGATGCGCGAATCGTCGGGCTGGGCGCCCATCTCGGCCAGCATGCGCCGCGCCGCGTCGTAGATCGGCGCATGGGGCTTGCCATAGCCCGTCGCCCGCCCCCCCATGGCGGCGTAGTCGCGCGCCAGCGCGCCGGCGCACCACAGGCGCTTGTCGCCCATGTCCACCACCACGTCGGGATTGGCGCACAGCATGGGCAGCCGCCGCAGCTGCGCTTCGCGCAGGATGTCGCGATACATTTCGGGCGTTTCGGTCAGGTCGTCGCGCAGGCCGGTGCAGATGACCGATTCCGCCTGGTCCAGAGGAACCCGCTCCACGTCCAGCCCCTCGAAGAAGGGCTCGTCCTTGGGCGCGCCGATATGGTGGACCTTGCGGCCCCACTCGCCGGCCTCGACGGCGGCGCGCGCGACGTCGCCCGAGGACAGGACGCCATCGTAGCAGTCGCGCGGCGCGCCCAGCCGGTCGAGCTGCGCGATCACCGCCGAAGAGGGGCGCGGCGCGTTGGTCATCAGGATGACCCGGCCGCCGCGGGCGCGAAAGTCGCGCAGCGCCGCCACGGCCGCGTCATGGGCGCGCGTTCCGTCGTGCAGGCAGCCCCACAGATCGCACAGCAGCGCGTCGTAGCGGTCGGCGATCTGCGCAAGGGAATCGATGATGGGCGGGGCGTCGGGCATGTCGGGCTCCTGAATGCTGGGGCGCATGTCGAATGCCAGCCCCGCGCCGCGCTGGCAAGCGGTCAGCGCCCGGGGGCGACGGGGGCGACGGGGGCGCGCCCGGCCGGAGCGAGGAGCGGGTCTTCCCCCGGGGCGAGGGGGGCGCTTTCCCGCGTGGCGGGCGCGCTCGCCGTCGAAGCCACCGGGATGCGTGTCAGCGCGTAGCCCTGCTCGGCTAGAAGCGCCAGCATCCCGTCCTTGCCCGGAAGGTGCAGCGCCCCCACCGCGATCAGCGCGCCGCCGCGGGCCAGCTCGTCGGCGGCCGCGCGAAGAAAGCGCGCGTTGCGCTCGCTCACGACCCGGCGCCAGAAGGCGCGCTCGCTTCGCTCGGCTTCGGCCTCGGGCAGGATCTGGCGGGTCAGGGCGCGGCCGAACTCCCAGATCATCAGGGTCTGGTCGCGCAGATACAGCGCGGCGGCGGTGCGCTGGAAATCCTCGGCCCGGTTGGCCAGCGCCAGCGCCTGAAGCAGGCCGGCGCGCTGCTCGTCGGGGCTCTGCTCCATGAGCGCGCCCAGGGATTCGCGCCAGGTTTCGAGCCCGGCCACCGGCTTGCCCAGGCCGGCGGCCGCCTCGGCAAGGCGCGCGTCCAGGACCGGCGCGCCCTGCGCCTCGGCCAGCGCGCAAGGGGGTTGGGCCAGCATGGTCTGCGCGAACCATGGCCGCAGGCGCCGGGCCATGTCCCACTCCATGCCATAGGCCGCGAAGACGCGCCGGGCCAGCGCGCGCTCTTCCTCGTTCAGCAGCGCGTCGAGGCCCGGGCCGCCAAGGTCCATCAGAAGATCGGGCCGCGCCCGCAGCGCCGCCTGCATGCGGGCGGTTTCCTCCGGCGTGACCTCAAGCATCAGCACCCGCGCCGCGCGCAGGGCGCGCAGCGCCTCGGGCGGGGGCGCGGCGACGGCGGGTTCGGCCGAGTGGAAGGTGCCGAAAATCCACGAATCGGGCGCGCCCTTGCGCGAGATGCGCCACAGCCGCCCCTCGTGATAGGGCTGCGCGGCCGCCGCGGCGCGGATGCGCGCAAGGCGGGCCGGATCGCTTGCGGCCATTTCCGCCGCCAGGTCGCGCCCGGCGCAGGCCGCGCCTGCCGGGGCCGCGTCGGCGACGGCCCAGAACCCCGCCGCCAGCGCGGCCCAGATGGCGGCGCAGAACCGGGCGGCGGGGCCGGCCCGCGCCAGCGCCCCAAGGGCCGCCCGCAGCCGTTTCGAGCGCCCGAGCAGGAAAAAAATCATGCCGCCCCCCGGTTGCGGATCTCTTGACAATGCACCGGCCGCCTCCTATTTCGCAGGGCGAGTTAGCACTCACCCATCGAGAGTGCTAACAACCCAGGCCCGCGGGCCGCGCCCAATCGTGGAGAAGCCCACGGCGACAAGGCGCGCGGCGCAGGGAGCAACGAGACACGACTTGGAAACCGCATGCAAGGAGCGACTTCCATGAACTTCAAGCCTCTCCATGATCGGGTGCTGGTGCGCCGCATCGAGTCCGAAGAGAAGACCAAGGGCGGTCTGATCATCCCCGACACCGCCAAGGAAAAGCCCTCGGAGGGCGAGGTCATCGCCGTCGGCGAAGGCGCGCGCAAGGACAGCGGCGAGCTGATCCCCATGTCGGTGAAGGTCGGCGACCGGATCCTGTTCGGCAAGTGGTCCGGCACCGAGGTCAAGATCGACGGCCAGGACCTGCTGATCATGAAGGAGTCGGACATCCTCGGCATCATCGAGGACGCCGGCGCCGCCTCGAAGGCCGCCTGAGGCTCGTCTGAACGAAAACGTTTCAACGCCAAGCTGATCGCAACGCGCTGAAAGCAAGATAACAGGAGCAGACAGACATGGCTGCCAAGGAAGTCAAATTCAACATCGACGCCCGCAATCGCATGCTCAAGGGCGTCAACATCCTCGCCGACGCGGTGAAGGTGACGCTGGGCCCCAAGGGCCGCAACGTCGTGCTCGACAAGTCGTTCGGCGCGCCGCGCATCACCAAGGACGGCGTGTCGGTGGCCAAGGAAATCGAGCTTGAGGACAAGTTCGAGAACATGGGCGCCCAGATGGTCCGCGAAGTGGCTTCGCGCACCAACGACACCGCGGGCGACGGCACCACGACCGCGACCGTTCTGGCCCAGGCCATCGTCAAGGAGGGCATGAAGGCGGTCGCCGCCGGCATGAACCCGATGGACCTGAAGCGCGGCATCGACAAGGCCGTGACCGCCGTGGTCGAAGAGATCCGCAAGCTGGCCCGTCCGGTCAAGGACAGCGACGAGATCGCCAAGGTCGGCACCATCTCGGCGAACGGCGAGGCCGAGATTGGCCGTCAGATCGCCGAGGCCATGCAGAAGGTCGGCAACGAGGGCGTGATCACCGTCGAGGAGAACAAGGGCCTCGAGACCGAGACCGAGGTCGTCGAGGGCATGCAGTTCGACCGCGGCTACCTGTCGCCCTACTTCATCACCAACGCCGACAAGATGGTGGCCGAGCTGGACGACGCCTACATCCTGCTGCACGAGAAGAAGCTCTCCTCGCTTCAGCCGCTCGTGCCGCTGCTTGAGCAGGTGATCCAGTCGGGCAAGCCGCTGCTGATCATCGCCGAGGACGTCGAGGGCGAGGCTCTGGCCACCCTGGTGGTGAACAAGCTGCGCGGCGGCCTGAAGGTCGCGGCCGTCAAGGCCCCCGGCTTCGGCGATCGCCGCAAGGCCATGCTGCAGGACATCGCGATCCTGACCGGCGGTCAGGTGGTGTCGGAAGAGCTGGGCATGAAGCTCGAGAACGTCACCATCGACATGCTCGGCCGCGCCCGCAAGGTCCGCATCACCAAGGACGACACCACGATCGTGGACGGCGCCGGCGACAAGGCCGAGATCGAGGCGCGCGTCGCCCAGATCCGTCAGCAGATCGAGGAGACCACCTCGGACTACGACCGCGAGAAGCTGCAGGAGCGTCTTGCGAAGCTGGCTGGCGGCGTCGCGGTGATCCGCGTCGGCGGCGCGACCGAGGTCGAGGTGAAGGAGCGCAAGGACCGCGTCGATGACGCCCTGAACGCCACCCGCGCCGCGGTGCAGGAGGGCGTGGTTCCCGGCGGCGGCGTCGCGCTGCTGCACGCGGGCAAGGTCCTCGAGGGCCTGAAGGGCGACAACGCCGACCAGGATGCGGGCATCAAGATCGTGCGCCGCGCCATCCAGGCTCCGCTGCGCCAGATCGCCGAGAACGCCGGCGTCGACGGCGCCGTGGTGGCGGGCAAGGTGCTCGAGAGCTCGAGCCCGAACTTCGGCTTCAACGCCCAGACCGAAGAGTATGGCGACCTGGTCGAAATGGGCATCATCGACCCCGCCAAGGTGGTGCGCACCGCGCTCGAGGATGCGTCCTCGGTCGCCGGCCTGCTGATCACCACCGAGGCGATGGTGGCCGAGAAGCCCGAGCCCAAGAACGCGGGCGCCGGCGCCGGCATGCCCGACATGGGCGGCATGATGTAATCATGCCTCGCCCCCTTCGGGGGGCGGCCTGAAAGCCCCGACCGCCGCCGATCGAAGGATCGGCGGCGGTTTTCTTTTCTTTCCTTTCGCCTTCTTCGCGGAACGGCCCGCCTTAACCCGCCGGAAACCGATTCGGCGCATGGTGAACGCGATCGGAACGCATCCCCCGCCGCGCTCTCCCCCAGTCTGACCGATCGGCGGGGCGGACGGAGACCGCAGAAGAAGGATCCCCCATGACCATCTCCTCCTCGCTCAACGCTGGCGTCGCCGGGCTGAACGTCAACGCCACCAAGCTCGCGACCATCTCGGACAACATCGCCAACTCGGGCACCTTTGGCTACAAGCGGGCCGAGGCCGAGTTCTCGTCGCTGGTCGTGTCCTCGCAGGGGGGCAGCTACACCGCCGGCGGCGTGCGCGTGGCCAGCCGCCGCGACGTCGAGGCGAACGGCGCGCTGGTGACCACGGAAAACCCCCTCGACATCGCCGTGGCGGGACGCGGCATGCTGCCGGTGACCACCGTCGCGGCGGTCAACGCGCAGCAGGGCGAACTGCCGCTGCTGCTGACCTCGACCGGCTCGTTCCGCCCGGATGACGAGGGCGTCCTGAAAACCTCTTCGGGGCTGGTCCTGCTGGGCTGGCCGGCGGACGCCGACGGCAACATCCCCCCGCAGCCGCGCAACGGCTCGGCGGGGCTCGAGCCGGTGAACGTGTTCTCGAGCCAGTTCGCCACCTCGCCCACCACCAAGATCTGGATGGGCGCCAACCTGCCCGCCACCGCCACCCAGGCCGGGGCCAGCGGCGACACGCTCGACATTCCCATCGAGTATTTCGACAATGTGGGCGCCTCGCAGACGCTGCTCGCCTCGTTCACGCCCACGGTTCCGGCCTCGGGCGCGTCGAACACCTGGACGCTGAGCTTCGACGATTCGGCCACCCCCGCCGCCTTGAACCCGGTCGCCGAGTTCACCATCGTCTTCGACGACACGCGCGGCTCGGGCGGCTCGATCCTGTCGGTGACCCCCGTCTCGGGCGGAACCTTCGACGCGACCACGGGCGAGCTGAGCTTCAACGTCGATGGCGGCCCGATGACGGTCGAGATCGGCGTGCCCGGAACGTCCACGCTCCTGACGCAGCTTTCGGCCGAGTTCGCCCCGACCTCGGTGGTCAAGAACGGCAACGAGGTGGGCACGCTCAGCGGCGTCGAGATCGACGAGAACGGCTTCCTCAACGCCATCTACGACAGCGGATTCACCAAGACCATCTACCAGATCCCGCTGGCCGACGTGCCCAACCTCAACGGCCTGAAGCCCGAAAGCGCCCAGGCCTTCTCGGTCACGGCGAACAGCGGCTCGCTGTATCTGTGGGACGCGGGCGACGGGCCGACCGGCTCGTTCCAGGGCTACGCCCTTGAAGAGTCCACCACCGACATCGCCAACGAGCTGACGCATCTGATCCAGACCCAGCGCGCCTATTCCTCGAACGCGAAGGTCATCCAGACCGTCGACGAGATGTTGCAGGAAACGACCAACATCAAGCGCTGACGGCGGCCCCCAGCCCTGACGGAGAAGCACCATGAGCATCAGCGGCGCATTCGCCAACGCCCTCAGCGGCCTGGCCGCGGCGGCGAAACGAAGCGACATCATCTCGGGCAACGTGGCCAACGCGATGACCGAAGGCTATGCGCGCCAGGAGGTGCAGCTGTCGGCCGCTGTGCTCGAGGGGCGCGGGGCGGGGGTGCGCATCGAGCGCGTCACCCGCGCCACGGATCCGCGCGCAACCGCGGATCGGCGCGCCGCGCAGGCCGAGAGCGCCGCGCGCGGGGTGACGGCGAAGGCGCAGTCGCGCATGAGCGCGGTTTACGGCGAGTCCGGCCAGGCCGGCGCCCTTCCCCAGCTTGCCGCCACGCTGGAGACGGCCCTGCGGCGGCTGGCCGACACGCCCGAAAGCGAGCCGCTGCAGGCCGCCGCGCTGCAGGCGGCCATGGGGCTGGCGCGCGGCGTCGCTCAGGCTTCGGCCGAATTCGATCGCATCCGCATGGACGCCGACGCCGCCATCGCGCGCGAGGTCGAGACCGTCAACGACGCCCTTTCCGAGATCGAGCGCCTGAACGCCGAGATCAAGGGCGTGCGGGCGATCGGCGGCTCGACCGCGGCGCTCGAGCAGCAGCGCCAGGTGCAGGTCGACAAGATCGCCTCGATCGTGCCCGTGCGCACGGTCGCGCGCGACGGCGACGCGCTGGCGCTCTACACAGCCAACGGCGCGGTGCTTCTGGACGGCCGCGCGCGCAGGCTCGAGTTCACCCCCACCGGCATGATCACGCCGGACATGACGCTGTCTTCGGGGGCTCTCTCGGGGCTTTCCATCGATGGACGCGCCATCGCCGCAGGGCGCGAGGATGAGAGCGGGCCCCTCGACGGCGGCTCGCTTGGCGCGCACTTTTACGTGCGCGACGTGCTCGGCCCCGAAGCGCACGCGCAGATCGACGCGTTGGCCGCGGATCTGATCGCGCGCTTCGAGGATTCCAGCGCCGACCCGACCATCACGCCGGGGGCGGCGGGGCTCTTCACCGATGCGGGCGGTCCGCTGGACCCGAGCGACCTGGTCGGACTTGCCGGCCGCATCGCCGTCAATGCTCAGGCCGATCCCGACAATGGCGGCGAGCTGTGGCGGCTGCGCGACGGTCTTTACGCCTCGGCCCCCGGCGACGCGGCCGAGGACGACGTGCTGCGCGCTCTGGTCTCGCGCATGACCGAGCTGCGGACGCCCGACGCCGCTTCGCTGGTGTTCGCCGATGTCGGCTTCTCCGACCTGGCGGCGCGCGCGGCCGCGGTGCGCGCCGCCGAGGCCGGCGCGGCGGACGAGGCGCAGGCCCTGTCCGCGGGACGTCACGAAATGTTCGCCGAGGCCGAAGCCGCCGTCGTGGGCGTCGATACCGACGAGGAGATGGCGGCGCTGATGCTGGTCGAGCAGGCCTACGCCGCCAATGCCCGGGTGCTCGAGGTCACGGACTCGCTGATCAAGATGCTGATGGAGATCTGACATGAAGTTCTCGGCAATCTCCGACCTTTTCGCGCACCGCCAGACGCAGATGTTCACTTCGCGCGTGTCCGAGAAGATGCGCGTCTCGGCCAAGGAGTTGTCCACCGGCTTGCGCGCCGATCAGTTGGCGGCGAGCGGAGGCGATGTTTCGCGCCTGCATGCGATCGACGCGGAATTGACGCGGATGGGCGGCTATGGAGATGCGATCTCGGCGGCGCGAGGTCGGCTCGATGCGACGCAGGCCGCGCTCGAGACCATCCGCACGGCGGGCGAGGCGATCGGGATCGACCTGCTGTCCGAGGTCAAGCTTCAGGATCTGCAGGGGGCGCTTGCGCATGCCGCCGATGCGCGCGCGGCCTTCGAGTCGGTCGTGGCCACGCTGAACGCCAGCTATGGCGGGCGCGCGCTGTTCGCCGGCGCCCAGGCCGACGGCCCAGCCTTGCTCGATGCCGACGCGATTCTGAGCGCAGTCACCGCGCTGACCGCGCCGGAGATCACCCTGACCGGCGTGCAGGCGCAGATCGACGGATATTTCCTTGCGGCGGGCGGCGCTTTCGAGACGAGCGCCTATCTCGGGTCGGGCGCGGACGCGTCCGATGTCGAGGTCGCTCCGTCCGAGCGCATCGCCTTCGACGTAAGGGCGGACGCCGACGCCTTTCGCAAGTTGCTGGCTGGTCTGGCCACTGCGGTGGTGGCGACCGAAGGCCATTTCACTGGCGGCGATGCGATGGTTCTGCCGCTTTTGCAGGATGCGGCCGAGCGCGCGATGGGGGCGATGGGCGACCTCGACGACATCAGGCTGACGGTCGGCGTGCGGCAGGAGCGCGTCGAACGCGCGGCCGACCTTGTGGCCGGGCGCAAGAGCGCGCTCGAGCTGGCCCGCACGTCGATCCTTGGCAAAGATCAGTATGAGGCGGCGTCCGAGTTCCAGGCTTTGGAGTCGCAGCTTGACGCCGCCTTCACCGTCGCGGTGCGCATGTCCAACATGCGCCTTGTGAATTATCTGCGATGAACCGGCTGTTGTTCAGACTGACGGCGGCGATGCTGCTTGCGTGGGCCGGCGCGTTGCCCGCCGCGCCGGGGGTCATGCCGCCCGCTCCGGGCGTCGAAGGGCGCGGCCATGGGCCCAATGTGCGGATCAAGGATCTGGTCGATTTCGAGGGCGTGCGCGGCAACGACCTTGTCGGCTATGGCCTTGTGGTGGGGTTGGCCGGGACGGGCGACGGATTGCGCAACTCTCCCTTTACGGAAGAGGCCTTGGCGAACCTGCTCGAGCGCCTCGGGATCAACGTGTCGGGCGAAAGTTTCCGTCCGAAGAATGTCGCCGCGGTTCTGGTGACGGCGGTTCTGCCGCCCTTCGCGCGCGCCGGAAGCAAGATCGACGTGACGGTTTCGGCCATTGGCGACGCGAAATCCCTGCTGGGCGGAACGCTCATCATGACGCCGCTCAACGCCGCCGACGGCGAGATATATGCAGTCGCGCAGGGGTCCATCGTCGCGGGGGGCGTGTTGGCCGAAGGGGCCGCCGCGAAGGTGACCCTGGGCGTGCCCACGGTCGCCACCATTCCCGGAGGGGCCCGCGTCGAGCGCGAGATCGACTATTCCCTGGCATCGATGCCGAACATCCGCCTGGCCTTGCGCGAGGCCGATTTCACGACCGCCTCGCGCATCGCCGAGACCATCAACAAGACCCTGCCCGGCGCGCCGGCGGTCATGCTTGATTCGGGCACGGTTCAGGTCGACGTCGCGGGCTCGGGCCTGAGCCCGGCCGCGTTGATCAGTCGGATCGAGAATCTGACCGTGAACCCCTCGGTGGTCGCGCGGGTGGTGGTCGATCAGCGCACGGGAACGGTCGTCATGGGCGGCGATGTGCGCATTTCCAAGGTGGCCATTTCGAAGGGCGGGCTGACCATCCGCATCGATGAGACGCCGACGGTCTCTCAGCCCAATCCCTTCGCGAAGAACGGCGAGACGATCGTCGTTCCCAGGACCAATATCGACGTGAACCAGGGCGGGCAGGGCAACCTGTTCGTCATCGACGGGAACGTGACGTTGGATGACCTGGTCGCCGGACTGAACATGATCGGCGTCACGTCTTCGGGGCTGATCGACATCCTGATGTCGCTCAAATCCTCGGGGGCGCTGCATGCCGACTTCATCGTGCGATAGCGCGTCCAAGCCGCGCGCGAATGCGCGGCTTCGACGCCTTCGCGGCCGGCTTGCTCAGGCCTGGGACATGTCCATGACGCGCAGCACATTGCCGCCCATGATGGCGGCCAGATCCTGTTCGGCTACGCCTCGCCGCATCAGCGCGCCGACCACCAGCGGCATCTTGCGATAGGTTTCGAGCACAGGCTTGTAGTTGGCGTCCATGTCCGAGCCCAGCGCCACATGAGCGGCGCCGACGGCGTCGAGCAGAAACTCGACGCGGTCGATGAACTGCGCAAGAGAGTCGATCCCGATGCCCGCCGGCCACGCGCCGATGTAGCCGCCCGTTTCGGCGACGGCCTGAGCCAGTTCGCGGCTTACGAAGCGAGGATGGCTGAGCGTCGGCGTGTTGATGTGGGTATGCGTCAGAACGACCGGCTTTTTCGAGATCGAAAGAACGTCGAACGCGGTCTTCTCGGAAGCGTGGGACAGATCGATCATGACTCCGGCCTCCTGGATCGCGGCCACGGCTTCGCGCCCAAAGTCCGTCAGGCCGCGCGAGCCGACCGCGCCGGTCATGATGTCGCCCAGGGTGTTGTCGTGGTAGTGAACGAGCGTCAGCATGCGCACGCCGTCTTCATGCGCTTGGCGTATGCGCGAAAGGTCGTTCTCGAGGAAATCCGCGCCCTCCATCGCCAGGATCATGGCGCGTTGACCGGCGGCCTTGGCGCCCATGACGTCGGCCGAGTTCAGACACAAGCGGACGAGCCCGTTCTGCGCGAGGGCGCGCAGATTCCGGATCTGGCGCCGGTATGAGGTCCATGCCTCGTCGGGCGAAAATTCGCGCCCGGCAACAAGGCCCTCGTCGCTCAGGGTCAGAAGCTGAACGTCGGCGACGCCGTTGAAGACCGCGCCGTCCACGCCGCCTTCGGCCATGTCCGCAAGCGTGCGTTCCTCGAAAGCGCCGCCCAGAAGCTTGTAGAGCCGAATCTTGAAGGAAAGGTTCTCGGCCTCGCGCAGAAAGGTTCGCCCGGGGTGGGCGTGGCTGTCGATGATCGGATGTCGGGCCATGAAGTCGCGCGCAGCGCGCAGGGTTTCATCGTCAAGCTCGAAGCCGACCTTGGCCGGCGCGGGATCGAGCATCGGCCGCAGACCGAATTGCCAGCCCGCGGCGCCCGCGGCGGCAAGCCCTGCGCCCGCAAGAAAGGTTCTTCTCGAAATCATGGCCGCTTCCCTCGCGCCTGGGCCCCTTGCGGGGAATGGTGGCGGCGGAAGGATGCCGTCCGCGGCGGCGGCCGGCAAGCGCGTAACCGCCGCCGCGCCGATCCGCGCCCGGATAGCCTTTTGCCCAAGTGCGGTCCCCGCGGCGCAAGCGCGCCGGGGGCCCGTTGCTCAGACGTCGAGGTTCTCGACCGCCAGGGCGTTCTCCTGGATGAACTGCCGGCGCGGTTCGACCACGTCTCCCATCAGCTTGGTGAAGATCTCGTCCGCCTCGTCCATGTGGTCGATGCGCACCTGCAGCAGGGTGCGCGCCTCGGGGTCGAGGGTGGTTTCCCACAGCTGCTCGGGGTTCATCTCGCCCAAGCCCTTGTAACGCTGAAGCGAAAGGCCCCGTTCGCCCTCGGCCATGACGTGATCCAGCAGCTCGGACGGACCGCGCACCGCCACGCGCTTGTCCTTGCGGACCAGCTCCGCCGGCGCGCCGTAGATCTCGCGCAGCGCCGGGGTCAGGGCGGCAAGGCGCCGCGCCTCGGCCGAGCGCAGCGCCGGAGCGTCGAGCGCGCGCGTCTCGGTGACGCCGCGCACCGTGCGCGACAGGCGGATGCCGCCATCCTCGGTCGCCTCGCCCTGCCAGCCGCGTTCGGTTTCCGGGCTGACGAGGTCCAGGCGCTGGGCCAGGCGGGCGGCCATTTCGGGCAGCGCCTCGGCCGAGTCGGGAGCCAGCGCGCCGATGACGGCGGCCTGTTCGAGCACGAAGCGCGGGTAGCGGGTGGGGAAGGCGGCCAGCGCGGCGCGGGCGGCGCGAGCCTCGTCGGTGACGCGGCGCAGATCGGCGCCCGCGATCTGCGCGCCGTCCGCAAGCACCAGCGCCGCGCCCTCAAGCCCCTGTTCGATCAGGTAATCCTCGAGCGCGCGCTGGTCCTTCAGATACACTTCGGACTTGCCGCGCGAAACCTTGTAGAGCGGCGGCTGGGCGATGAACAGGTGGCCGCGCTCGATCAGCTCGGGCATCTGCCGGTAGAAGAAGGTCAGCAGCAGCGTGCGGATATGGGCGCCGTCCACGTCGGCGTCCGTCATCACGATGATCTTGTGATAGCGCAGCTTCGAGATGTCGAACTCGTCCCGTCCGATGCCCGTGCCCAGCGCGGTGATGAGGGTGCCGATCTCCTGGCTCGACAGCATCTTGTCGAAGCGCGCGCGCTCGACGTTCAGGATCTTGCCGCGCAGCGGCAGCACCGCCTGATTGGCGCGCGAGCGCCCCTGCTTGGCCGAGCCGCCCGCAGAATCGCCCTCGACGAGGAAAAGCTCGGACTTGGCGGGGTCCTTCTCCTGACAGTCGGCCAGCTTGCCGGGCAGGTTGGCCACGTCCATCGCCGTCTTGCGGCGCGTCAGCTCCCGCGCCTTGCGCGCCGCCTCGCGCGCCAGGGCGGCCTCGATGATCTTGCCGACGACGGCGCGCGCCTCCTGCGGGTTTTCCTCGAACCACTCGGCCAGCTTCTCGGCCACCAGCCCCTCGACGGCGGGGCGCACTTCGGAACTGACCAGCTTGTCCTTGGTCTGCGAGCTGAACTTGGGATCGGGCACCTTGACCGACAGCACGCAGGTCAGCCCCTCGCGCGCGTCGTCGCCGCTCAGCGAAACCTTCTCGCGCCGGGCCAGGCCCGAGCCGGCCGCATACTGGTTGATGGTGCGCGTCAGCGCGGCGCGAA
This sequence comes from Oceanicella actignis, assembly GCF_008124525.1. GTDB lineage: Bacteria > Pseudomonadota > Alphaproteobacteria > Rhodobacterales > Rhodobacteraceae > Oceanicella > Oceanicella actignis. The sequence continues at coordinate 24,160 of NZ_VNHJ01000012.1, read as the reverse complement.
AGCCCGCCAGATGCGTGCCGCCGTCGCGCTGGGGAATGTTGTTGGTGAAGGGCAGCACGTTCTCGTGATAGCCGTCGTTCCACCACATGGCGATCTCGACGCCGATGCCGTCGCGCTCGCCGCGGATGACGATGGGGCGCGGGATCAGCGGGTTCTTCGAGCGGTCGAGGTAGCGCACGAACTCTTCCACGCCGCCCTCGTAGAACATCTCGACCTCGACCGGCTCGGGGTGGCGCTCGTCGCGCAGGGTGATGCGCACGCCCGAGTTCAGGAAGGCCAGCTCGCGCAGGCGATGCTCGAGGGTCTTGAAGTCGTAATCGCGGTTCGAGAAGGTCTCGGTCGAGGCCAGAAAGCGCACCTCGGTGCCGCGCTGGCCGTTGGCGGGGCCGACCACGCGCAGCGGCTCGACCGTTTCGCCATGTTCGAAGCGGGCGAAATGCTCTTTCCCGTCGCGCCAGATCCGCAGCTCGAGCCATTCGGACAAGGCGTTGACCACCGACACGCCCACGCCGTGCAGGCCGCCCGAGACCTTGTAGGAGTTGCTGTCGAACTTTCCGCCCGCGTGCAGCTGGGTCATGATGACCTCGGCCGCCGAGATGCCTTCCTCGGGGTGGATGTCCACCGGGATGCCGCGGCCGTTGTCGCGCACCGATACCGAGCCGTCGGCGTGCAGCGTCACGGACACGGTGTCGCAATGGCCCGCCAGGGCCTCGTCGATGCCGTTGTCGACGACCTCATACACCATGTGATGCAGGCCCGAGCCGTCATCCGTGTCGCCGATATACATGCCGGGGCGTTTGCGGACGGCTTCAAGGCCCTTGAGCACCTTGATCGAGTCCGCGCCGTAATCGGATTTGCGCTCGTTTTCAGACATGAGTGGGTCCTTCCTGGTCGCGCGGAATTTAGCCCCTGCGCGCGGGGGTGTCACGGGGCGATTGCCTTGCGCCGCGGCGCGGATCAGGCGGCGGGCGAGACCGTCGCGACGCCGTCGCGCTCGACGGTCTCGAACAGCTGGGCGCGGGCGCCGAGGCCCGCGAACAGCGCGCGATCGGCGCCCGTCATCCAGGCCTGGGCGCCCAGCTCGGTCAGCGCGTCGAACAGCGCGGCGCGGCGGCCTTCGTCCAGATGCGCGGCGACCTCGTCCAGCAGCAACAGCGGCGGGGTGGCGCGCTGGCGCGCGACGGCGCGGGCGTTGGCCAGCGTGACCGAGATCAGCAGCGCCTTCTGCTCGCCCGTCGAGCATAGCCTGGCCTCGACGCCCTTGGCCGCGAAAACGGCGGTCAGGTCGCTGCGATGCGGGCCGTCGAGCGTGCGCCCGGCGGCCAGATCGCGCGCCCGGCCGCGCGCCAGCGCCGTGCGCAGCGCCGCGGCGGTTTCGCGCTCGGCCTCGTCGGGCGCCAGGCCGTCGGCGTCGCGCAGGGCTGTGAAACGCCTCTCGCACGCGCCCTCGAGCGCGAGCGCGGCGGTGGGGAAGGGGCCGCCCTCGGGCTGCGCGCCGTTCAGCCGCGCCACGGTCTCGACCCGCGCGCGGGCGATGGCGGCGCCGGACAGGGCCATCCGGCTTTCGAGCGCATCGAACCACGCCGCGTCGCGCAGCTGGTCGCGCAGCAGGCGGTTGCGCTCGCGCATCGCCTTCTCATAGGTCAGCGACCGCTCGGCATGGGCCGGATCGAAGCCCAGCGCCGCACGATCGACGAAGCGCCGCCGTTCCGATGCCGCGCCGGTCCACAACCCGTCCATCGAGGGCGTCAGCCACAGCATCGGCGCCAACGCGCCAAGCTGGGTTTGCGGCGCGGCCTTGCCGTCGATCCTGACGCTGCGCGCGCCGCCGCCCGCGGGCGCAAAGGTTTCGACCTGGCGCGGCCCCTCGGGCGTATCGAGCAGCGCCGAGATCTTCCAGCCGATGGACTCGGGGCGGCGGGGCAGATCCTCGGGCGCGGCGCGCCGAAGGCCCCGGCCCGGCGACAGCAGCGAGACGGCCTCGAGCAGGTTCGTCTTGCCCGCGCCGTTCGGCCCCGCCAGCGCGACCGGCCGGCCGTCGAGCGAGAGCCGCGTGCGCTTGTGCGAGCGGAAATGCGACAGCTCGAGTTCCAGGATCCGCGTCATGTCCGGCCGCTCCGCGCCGCCGGCCGGCCATCGACGCGCATCACACCCGCATCGGCATCACGACGTAAACGGCACTTTCGTCATCGCCTTCGCGCACAAGGGCCGGCTCGCCCGGCGAGTTGAACATGAAAACCGCGTTCTCGCGTTCGATTTGTCCTGCGATTTCAAGCAGATATTTCGCGTTGAAGCCGATTTCAAGGGGCTCGGCGTCATAGGCGACGACAAGCTCCTCCTCGGCGGCGCCGGTGTCGGGCGCGTTGACCGACAGCACCAGCCTGTCCTGATCGAGCTTGAGCTTGACCGCGCGCGAGCGTTCCGACGACACCGTCGCCACGCGGTCGACTGCCGCCGCGAAATCGGCGGCGTCCACCTCGAGCCGGCGGCTGTTGTGCAGCGGGATGACCCGCGTGTAGTCGGGGAACGAGCCGTCGATCACCTTCGACGTGAGGGCAAGCTCCGGGGTGGCGAAGCGGATCTTGGTCTCCGAGATGCTGACGGTGATCTCGGCCTCGTCATCCTCGAGCAGCTTCTTGAGCTCGCCCACCGTCTTGCGCGGCACGATCACGCCCGGCGCCGCCTCGGCGCCGGCCGGGACGGGCGCGTCGACGCGCGCCAGGCGATGGCCGTCCGTGGCCACGCAGCGCAGGCTGCGACCTTCGGGGCCGTCGGCGACATGCATGTAGACGCCGTTGAGATAATATCGCGTCTCTTCGGTCGAGATCGCGAACTTGGCCTTGTCGAACAGCCGGCGCAGCATCGGGGCGGGGGCCGCGAAGGTCACGTCATACTCGCTCGAGGCCATGACGGGAAAATCCTCGCGCGGCAGCGTGGCGAGCGAGAAATGCGAACGGCCGGCGACGATGTGCAGCCTTTCGCTCGCGGCGTCGTGGTGCAGCGACACCATCGCCCCGTCGGGCAGCTTGCGCACGATTTCATGCAGCGTATGCGCGCCGACCGTGGTCGCCCCCGCCTGCTCGACCATTGCGGGAACGCGGTCGACGACCTCGACGTCGAGGTCGGTGGCGCGAATCGAGGCGCCGTCGCCCGAAGCTTCGATCAGCACGTTGGACAGGATCGGAATGGTCGTTCTGCGTTCGACGACGCCCTGCGCCCGGCTCATGGCCTTGAGAAGAGTCGCCCGCTCGATGCTGATCTTCATCGTTTGTCCACCTGATGCCGCCGCCCCGGCCGCGGCGAGAAGACACGTCGCCGGGGACCGGACACATTAAGGGCTTGCGCGAGCGGCGCAACGGGTTTCGCACGCCTGAACGCCGGGTCAAAGATCCTGGCGCACGAACTCGGTGAGCAGAACGTCGTGCACCGCCGGTCCCATCACCTTGCGCGCGGCCTTCTTCAAGGCGCCCCGCAAATCCTTCATGACCTGCGGACTGGTGAAGTCGCCGTCGAAGCCGCCCGACTGCGCATGCAGAAAAAGCGCCTGGAGCAGCTCGTCGCGCAGCTTTGGCTCGCGCTCGGAAACGGCGCCCGAGGTCCCCGGTTCCATCTCGAGCGTCAGGGACAGTATCGCCAAGGCGGCGATTTCTTCGTTGCGGACGATCGGGACGATGAATTGCTTGTCCAGCTTGGCAAACTCATACGTCTTCTCAGGGTCGTGCTGTTCCTCCTCTTCGTCCGGGGCCGCGTGTTCGTCATGCGCCGCGCCCTCTGCGTGCGCTGGTTCGGCGCCGCCATGCGCTTCGGCCTTGGCGTGATCTTCGGCTGGCGCTGGGCGGAGCATCGCGCCGGCGACGGCTCCGCCCACCAGGCCGATGACCGCCAGCAGGATGGGCAGAAGCTTCTTCATGCGTGGCTCCCTCTCAGAATGGCAGCAGGATGTCGGCGATCTGCTGGCCGTAGCGCGGCTGCTGAACGTCGGTGATCTGACCGCGCCCGCCGTAGGAGATTCGCGCCTCGGCGATCTTGTCGTGCGAGATCTCGTTCCTGCGCGAGATGTCCTCCGGGCGGATGACGCCGGCGATCTGCAGGTCGCGCAGTTCGTAGTTGACCCGGATTTCCTGGTTCCCCGCGATCACGAGGTGCCCGTTGGGCAGAACGTCGACGACGGTCGCGGCCACGCGCAAAGTGATCTTCTCGTTGCGGCGGACGGACCCATCGCCTTCCGACGAGGAGGACGAGCTTAGCGACGCCGCCGGGTCGGTGCTGACTCCGAAGGCGTTTTCAATGAGCGCGGGCGCCCCGAGAAGGGCCGAGACCGCCATGTCCTCCGACCCGCTGCGCGAGCGCTTCGTCGTGTTCTTCAGCTCGGCCTTGTCGTCGATCTCGATCACGACGGTGACGATGTCGCCAAGCGATTTCGCCCGCCTGTCGCCAAACAGCGACGAGGGGCCTGACCGCCACAGCGACGCCGCCGAATAGGGTTCGGGCGACGGGCTTGGCGGAGGCGTCGCCAAGGCGACGCGGCGCGGCGCGATCGGCGGGACGGGGTTTTCGGCCTCGCCCGGCGGCGTGAAAGCCGGGGCCTTGCCCACGTTCTCGAGCCGCGAGCAGCCGGCCGCCGCAACAAGAAGCGCCGTCAAGACAAGGCGCGCGATCATCGGCTGACCTCCACTTCGCCCGGTCCGCTCACGCGCCCGACGACGGTCGCGCGCGAATCGAGGTTCATGACGGTGACCCGCTGCCCAAGGCCGCCCCGCTCCAGCGCGCGGCCGTCGGCGGCGATGAAAAGCGCACCCTTGCGAAAGATGAGACGAACCAGCTCGTTGCGCTCGACGATCGCCGGATCCTGAACATGCCCGCGCATGATGGGTCTGCCGGCATAGATCGAGGTCCGCGCCTCTTTCCCGACGACGGCCTCGACGTCCGTGACCGCGCCGGGAGGCGCGGGCCGGTTCGTCGCCAGGGCGACATCCTCGGGGCCGATGATGGATCGGCTCCGGATCGTCCGCGTTGCGACGACGACGCTCTCCTGGTCCGTCTGCGCGGCGACGCCGGGGTCCGTTGCCCCGACCAAGAGAAGCATCGCCATGAAGAGAAGCTTCCGCATCACCGCACCTGAGACGTGGCCGCAAGCATCTGATCGGCGGCGGTGATGACCTTGGCGTTGAGCTCGTATCCCCGCTGCGCCTCGATCAGCTCGGTGATCTCGCGCACCGCGTCGACGGTGCTCTCTTCGAGAAAGCCTTGGCGAAGAACGCCTCTTCCGTCGGTGCCGGGCTGGCCGATGGCGGGCGCGCCGGACGCCTCGGTTTCCAGGAACAGATTGCTGCCGATGGCCTCCAGGCCTTTCTGGTTCGCGAAGGTGGCCAGCGTGAAGGCGCCGATCAGCTGGGCGTCGACCTGGCCGTTGAAGTAGGCGTAGACTTCGCCGTCGGCATTGATCGTGATGGCCCGTGCGTCGGCGGGAATGGTGATCTCGGGCGAAATCGCAAAGCCATCGGACGTTACGATCAATCCCTCGCCGGTCCTCTTGAGGGCTCCGTCCCGCGTGTAGGCCGTTTGCCCGGATGGAAGCGTCACCTCCAGATACCCGGCCCCCTCGATCGCGATGTCGAGATCGCCTCCCGTCTGCTTCAGTGCGCCTTGGCCCACATCCCGCGTAATCGCGGTGGCGCGCACTCCGAGCCCGATCTGAACGCCGGTGGGGAGAACGGTCCCGTCATCCGCCGTGACCGTTCCCGGGCGTTGCGCCTGTTGATAGTGAAGGTCGGCGAATTCGGCTCGACGCGCGCTGTAGGCCGTCGTGTTCATGTTGGCCAGGTTGTTCGAGATGACCTCGACGCGGAGCTGTTGGGCTTCCATGCCGGTCGCGGCGATGCTGAGGGCGCGCATGCGTTACTCCTTCTGAAGCAGCGGTATCGTCGGTGTGGCTCAGCTTTGGGTGCCGAGAGTTCGAACGGCGGATCTGATGCGTTCGTCCTCGGCGTCCATCAGCGACTGGCCGAGCTCGTAAGCTCTCTGGATTTTGACCATGTTGGCCATTTCCAGGACGGGCTGGACGTTGGATTTTTCGATGTAGCCTTGGTGGATCGAGAAATCGCCCGCGGGTTCCGTCCCGGAGTCTGAGACGAAGAGCGATCCATGGAGCCTCTCGAGCTTTGTTGGATCCGTTGGTCGAACCACGCCGATCACGGCGACAGGCGCTCCGTCGGCCGAGATCGTGCCATTGGGAGCGACGCTTATGGAGCGTGCTTCCGGCGACACGAAAATCGGAGCGCCGCCTTCATCCAGAACGCGGTGCCCATCGGCGGTGACCAGCTCGCCATCCGCGTTTCGAGAGAATGCGCCGGCGCGGGTGAGGGCCTCGCCGCTCGGCGTCATGATTCTGAAGAAGCCATCTCCGACTATGGCCAGGTCGAAAACTCCGCCGGTGAGCGAAAGCTCGCCTTGGGAAAGGTCTGTGGTTCGAACCCGGGCGTCGGCCATGGAGATCGAGCCCCCCTCGACGTCGGCTTTCTTCACGAACTCGGAGAAAAGTGCGCCTTCCTTCTTGAAGCCCGTGCTCGCCATGTTCGCGATGTTCGATGCCGTGATGTCGATGAGGTTGGTCAGAGACCTCAACCTCGTGACGGAGACGTAAACGGAATTATCCATCTGACAGGGCCTTCTCGACCATTTCCCGTGAATTCTTCGCGTGCTCGAGGGTAGCCCGGGAATGCTTAAGAGATGGTTCAGGCGGAAGATTTGCTGTGCTGGTTTCTTGCGCGCGGGCCTTCGCAAGATCCGCCAGCACCGGGTCGGGAAGGAGTTTGGCGGCTTCGCGCCAGGCGCCTGCACGCCAAGCCAGCAGTCCCCGCCTTTGAGCATCGTCCTCGCCTCGCAGCTGCGACACGGCGAGCGCCGCGGCGTAGTCGCCCGCCCGTTCCAGAACTTTTTCTCGGGTTTTGAGCGCCTTGTCGCCGCGGAGCCCTGAGAGCAGAATCAGTGCTCGTTCGGTCTCGCCCAATTCTGCGAGCGCGGCGGCAGCAACGATGCGTGCACCCGTGACCCCTCGTTCTAGGGGCGGCGCAACCACCTTCAGCGCGAGGTTCGGAAGAGCGATCTCAAGCAGCTTTGTCGCGATGTCTATCCGCGCTTGGTCAGCGCCCGGATCGCCGCCGACCAGATCGACATGCTCCGCAACGGCCGCCGCATAGGCTGCTTCTCCGACTTCCTCGGGTTGAGTGGTTGTGAAGATATAGCGCGCAGCCTTTTGAATCGTCGCGATATCTGAACTGGCATCCCTCAATTGGCGCGCGAGGATCTGAATGGCTTCCGAGAACCCTTTGATCCCCGCCTTTGCGACAGCCTCGGTGACCTTCAGCTGCGCGCCCAGTTCCGTGCCGCGTGTCAGAAACGCAGCCAGGGTGGCTTCGAAGACAAAGTCTTCGGGCGGGACGCCACGTCTTGCCGCGATGCTCTCGCCCAGTCGAATCATGGCTCTGAAAGCTTCAGGGCCTCGGCTTTTGGCGAGTTTTCGAAGTATTTTCTCGGCCTCCGCAGCGTTTCCTTCGGCGAGGTGGTATTCCGCCCGCGCGAGCTTCAAGAGTTCGCTTTGGGCGCTGGGGGACCGCTCAGTCACCAGAAGCAGCGCATTGGCTTCCTTAAGATGATTTGTCGCAACAAGGCGCTGGATGATTCCGGGTGCGAGCAGACCGCGCACGGCGCCCGGCATTTCAGCCAGAAGAGATCTCAGCCGTTCGAAGTCATTATTGGACATCGTGGTGAGATCGAGCAGTCCAGCAGCTGCGCGCCAAAGCATGCTCGCATCGCTACAGCGCGCGGACGCGCGCAATTCGCCATTCGGATCGACGGGTTGTCCGCGAACGACGGAAGCCAGCTCATACAGGGTGGAGAGTTCGGGCGTCCGAGAATGCAGCGAAGCAATAAGCGTGTGAGCTTCTTCTCCCATGCCGGCGGCTATGTATGCTTTGGCCAGGCGAGACGCGATTTCATGTCTGGGCTTGTCAAACTCCCCGTAGAGGGATTGCCGAAGCTCCGATATTTCTTCGTGCCAGTTTCCTTCCGGCAGCCATTTCTCTCCGTCGAACCAAGCGCTCGGCGGACAGTCCTTGCGGGGCGTCCGCGGTGGCGTCTTTGGTTCCGACAGGCCATCCAAGACTGAGCGGACGGCGATCTGAGGCTTGGGGTCGGAGGGATCCACATGCGTAGAGACGGCGCTGCCAATCGAGCTCAGTTTTGGCGACGGAGCGTTGGAGTGCAGGTTCGTTTCCGGGGGATGGGCAGCGGCGTTTCGCGCCTTGGCGTCATGGCGCGTCGAATGATCCGTGGGGACTTGGCGCTTGATGATCTTTTCCTCGCCGGGCGCCCGCGAATCGGCGGGCGGGGCCTTGAATGCAACAAGGCCTTGTTCCGCCGCGCGAGTAAGTTGTTCGAGCAGGCGTGCCTGAGCTTTCTTGATCGATTCGGCCGTCGCCTCGGGAAAGCCGGAATGTGCGGCGCCGGCGCGCGGCGCCCGCTTTTCGCTTTCCTGAGGCTTGGCTTCGACCGCGTGCGGCGCTTCCTCTTGCGTCCCGCCGTTCGGTCTGGCGTGCTCGGGGCGAGGCCCGGCCGTCTTGTCGCGGATGTCCAGGACGAGCATGTTCGCGCCGAACAGATAGGCATCCAGGACGCAGTCGCAGGCGAGGCCGAGGCTGAGCTCCGTTGCCGTTTCGGTCTGGCGCGTTGTCGCAAAGAGGACGCGCGACGCCTTTCTCTGCGGCGTGATCTCGGTCAGATCGAAATCGAGCTGTCGCTGTGGGAAGTTGATCGTCACGCTCCGGTCGCCGCGATCTATCTTCCACACGCCTACTGGGCTCAGATCGATCGCGATGCGGCTGAATCCGGGGTGTTCGCCCGCGCGAACGCGCGCCTTTTCCGGGGATTGCTCCGCCGCCTTCGCCGCGACGGCGGCGGCGATGAAGAGGAGCGCGGCGAACGAGCGCATCATGCCGGGGCCGCCTTCGCGCCGCGCAGCGCTTCGTTCAGGTCGCCGAAGCTGGGGCGAAGCTCGCGCGGGGTGTTCTGACGACCGACCTCTACGCAGATGTCGGGCGCGTGGTTGTGCAGGTTCGCGACCAACACTTCGCGGATAAGAGCGTAGAACTGATGATCGGCTTCGACGACCGCCTTGACCTTGGCGGCGAAGGGGCCGACCAGGCCATAGGCGAGGAACACGCCGAGAAAGGTTCCGACGAGCGCGCCGCCGATCATCTTGCCGAGGACGGCCGGCGGTTGGTCGATCGCGGCCATGGTCTTGATGACGCCCAGAACCGCGGCCACGATGCCGAGGGCGGGCAGGCCGTCGGCCATGTTCTGAAGCGCGTGGCTGGAGTGCAGCGAGTGGTGCAGCTTCTGCTCGAGCTGCTTCTCAAGAACCTCTTCGACCTGATGAGGGTCGTCATAGTTCATGGTGCCGGCGCGGAGCGTATCGCATATCAGGTCGACCGCGGCGGCGTCCGACTGGATGCGCGGATATTTCGAGAAGATCGCGGATTCCTGCGGCGATTCGATGTGCGGCTCCAGGTCCATCGGGTTGGCGCGCCCGATGCGGATCAGTTCGAAAAGCAGACAGAGCAGATCCTGATAGTCCTGCGGTTTCCACTTCGGGCCCTTGAAGACCTTTCCGACGTCGGAGAGCGTGTGCTTGACGGTGCTCATGTCGTTGGCGAGCACGAAGGAGCCGATGGCGGCGCCTCCGATCATCGCCAACTCGAAGGGCAGGGCGTGCAGGATGATTCCGAGCTTGCCTCCGGCGGCCACATAGCCGCCGAACACCATGACAAGGGTGATGACGATGCCGACGATGCCGATCATGCGAACCTCTCGTTCTCAGGCGGCTGCGAATCCCCGCAGGCCTCCGTCAATGTGCCCGCGCACCGGTTAAGAAGGTCCGAAGGTCACTCGGTCGGGACGTTCGCGTTTCGTCCGGCGACGATGACGCTGATCGCATAGGCTTTTTCGGGCGACATCGCAGCCATGATCGCGGCGGCGGCGTTCTTGTTCATGCGGGCGACGAGGCCCGCGGCGAACGTCACCTCCATCGATTCGAGCACGCGCGCCGCGTTCTTGGGCTTCATCGCCTCGTAAACGGAGACCAGGCGGGCGATATCCTTCTCGGCGGCCTTGTCGGCCAGCGCCAGGGTTTCGGCCAGGCTCGCCTCGGCCGCCTTGACGCGGGCGAGCTGTTCGTCGAGTTCGGCGCGCGCCGCTTCGAGCAGCTTCTCCCGGTCGGCCAGCGCGCCCTCGCGCGCGTCGAGCTGCGCCTGGCGCTCGCGCAGCGCCGCCAGCAGGCCGCCGGGGTCGGGACAGTCTTCGGCGGCGGCCTTGGTCTGGGGCGCTCCGTGCTCGGAGGCCAGGTGCGCCGCCTCCTTGGCGATGGCGCCGTCCGGGTCCGCCAGGCGCAGGCCGGCCGAGGCCGCGAAGCACAGCCCGACGATCGTGAGCGCGCCCGGACGGTTCATCGCCGGCCCTCCGCGGCGAGCGCCTTTTCGATCTCGCGCTGAAGGGCGGCGATGACCTCTTCGCGCGACGCGAGCGCCGTCTTGCCGGGGCGGGATCGCTCGAGCGGCGCGCGGCCTGGCGCGGCCGGCCCGGCCCGGTCGGCGGCGGGCTTCGCCGCCGCGGGCGGCTCGGGGAAGACGACGGCGGGCTCTTCGGCGGGCTCTGCGGTCCGTTCAGCCGAAGCTTGCGCGTGTCCGGGCGAGGCCGCGGGCGCCTCGACCCTGGACCCCTCGCGCGGATCGGCCGACGGTTCGGGCTCTGCGGCGGCGGTTTCGGCGCGGGCGGCCTCGCGGGGGGCGACCTCGGGGGCGGCGGCTTCGGCCGGCGCCTCTTTGGCCGGCCTGGCGCGCGCAGGGCGCGGGCGCGCGGTCGGTTGAGGCTGGGTCCGCTCGCGCTCGTGCAGCGTCGCGAGAAGAAGCTCCAGGCGGCCCGCGGCGATTTCCGCGCGGGCGGTGCGCTCGGCCAGCTGCTTGACCGAATCGCCCGAGGCGAGCTTCGCCGCCTCGAGCGTGCGGCGCATCTCTTCGCTCTGGCGCGCCAGAGCGGCCACGGCGGCGCCCAGGCCGTTGTCGAGGTCGCGAAGCTTGCGCAGCCTGCCCGCCAGAACATGGCAGTAGATCACCGCGACGAGAGTCGCCGCGATCAGCAGTCCATCGGCAATGAGGGCCATTCTAGCCTCCGTGGAAGATGGTCATTTCAACAGGAACCGCGTGATCAGAAGGTCGCGCACGCGGCCTTCGCCGGTCACCATCGCGATGCGCCGCAACATGTGGGCGCGGAGCTTGGGCAGGGCGCTGGGCTCTTCCAGGTCGCGCTCCTCGACCGCGCGCAGATAGGTGTTCAGAACGTCGAGGATCCGCGGCATGAGGAGCTTCACCTCTTCGTCATAGCCGGGTTCGACCTCGAGCTGGGCGGCGAAGACCAAGTGCCGCGCCTTGGCGCGGGGGCCGAGCGAGATGACGATCTCGTCGATGGGAACGAAGGCGACCGGGGGAAGATCCTTCGGCTTGGGGCGCGCGGCGGCCTCGTGCTTGGCCGCGCCGCCGATCGGCAGGGCGACCATGCCCGACCAGGTGGCGTAGAACCCCGCCCCGCCCAGGACCAGCATGGCGACGAGGCCGAACAGGAGCCCCTTGCCGCCGCCCTTGGGCTTGGCGCCCTCTTCGGTTTCGACTTCGATCTGCGCGGCGCTGGCCATTGCCGTCCTCTTGCGGAGAATCCCTTCGCCTCCGGTTGTAGGCCCGCACGGCTAATCGAAGGTTAAGATCGTCGCCGCCGGCCTTGCGGGCGGCGCGCGCCGGGGGGTATGCGTGCGAGGCCGAGGCGATCGAAAGGGGCTGGCGGATGGGCATGGAGCGGGCGCGAGCGGGGCTTGCCGCGGCGATCGGCGCGGCCGTTCTGGCGGCCGGGGCCGGCGCGTGGGGGCTGTCCGGCTGGATCGAGGAGCGCACGCGCGCGCAGGTGTCCGAGGCCTTGGCCGATCATCCATGGGTCCGCGCGCAGGTCGACGGCGCGCTGGTCCGGGCAAGCGGGCGCGCGCCCGATGAGCGCGCGGCGATGGAGGTTCTCGAGGCCTTGGCGCGGATCGGCGGGTTCACCCGCTTGCGCAGCGAGATCGAGGCGCCCCAGGCCGGCGCCCGGCCCAGGGCCGAGCCCCCCAGGGTTGCCGCGCCGGCGCGCGCCGCGCGGCTGGTGCTGACGCGCCGCGGGCGCGAGGTCACGATCAGCGGCGCGGCCCCGGCGCCCGCAGCGGGCGCGTTGGGCGACGCGCTGCGCGAGGCGGGGCAGGACCTGCGCATCAGCGACGTTTCCCTGCCCGAGGCGGCGCCCGCGCCGGACGGTTGGTTGGCCGCCGAGCGCCTGGCGGCGCGCGCCCTCGCGCTGCTCGAGGACGCCACTGTCGAGATCGCGCCCGGCCGCGTCGGCGTGCGCGCCGCCGCGCCGTCGGCCAAGGCGGCGGCCGAGGCCGAGCGGGCGCTCGAGGCGGCGCGTCCCGAAGGGGTTCAGCTCGATCTGAGCATCTCCGCCCCGCCGCCGCGGCGCGCGCCGTTTTCCTTCGCCTTGCTGCGGACGGCTCAGGGCTGGACGCTCGAGCGGTGTCATGCCGCCGATCGCGACGACGCGCGGCGCATCGAGGCCGCCTTGCGCGCCGCTTCCCCCGAGGGCTTTGACGGCGCGCGGTGCGAGCCCGCCCTTGGCGCGCCGAGCGAGCGCTGGGCCGACGCCGCCCTTGCCGGGATCTCGGCGCTGGCGACGCTGCCGGCGGGGCGCTTTGCGCTGGAGGATTCGCGCGCGGCGCTCGAGGCCCTGCCGCCCACGGACGCCGACGCCTTCGCGCGCGCCGGCAGGGGGCTCTCGGCCGCGCTGGACGGCGCCTTCTCCCTTGCGCTGAGCGGGCCGGGCGCGGTCGAGCAACCGCCGGCGCCGCCCGTTTTCGCGGCCCGGCTGTCGCGGGGCGGGGCGCTGGCGCTGGCCGGAACGGCCCCGGACGAGGCCACGCGCGGCGCGGTGGTTTCGCTGGCGCGCTCGCTGGCCGGCGGGCATCCGGTGTCGGACGGCCTGCGGGCGTCGGGCGCCGCGGCGGTCGATCCGGCCTGGCGGCGGGCGGCTTTGGCGGCCCTGTCGGCGCTGCTTGCGCTGGACGAGGGCGTGGCGCGCTATGACGGCGCATCGATCAGCCTCGCTGGGCGCGCGCGCAGCGCCGAAGCGCTGGTCGCGATGAAGCGGGCGCTGGCCGAGGCTCCTGCCGACGGCCTGCAGGTGCTTTCGCGGGTGACGATCGACCTGCCCGCCGCCGCCGCCGAGCTGCCGCTTGGCCCCGCGCGCTGCGCCGAGGCGCTTTCGGCGATCGTCGCCGCAACGCCGCTGAATTTCGCTCCGGGATCGGCCGCGTTCGCGCCGGGCGCCGAGGCGACGCTCGATGCGCTGGCGGCGACTTTCGGGCGATGCCGGGGCGGCGTGGTCGAGATCCAGGGGCACACCGACTCGCAAGGCCGCGAGGAGACGAACCTGGCTCTGTCGCGCGCGCGCGCCGAGGCCGTGCTGGCGGCCATGCAGGCGCGCGGCGTGTCGTTGACGGTGATGCGCGCGCGCGGATATGGCGAGTCGGCGCCCGTCGCGCCGAACGACACCGAGGAAGGGCGCGCGCGCAACAGGCGGATCGCCTTTGCGCCTTGGGCGCCGGGCGGCGGACAGGAGGACGGGCGATGACCAGGGCGGAGCTGACGGCGGCTCTTTTCGCGGCGCTTCTGGCCGCGGCGGCGATCGGATGGGCGCTTCACTGGCTCTGGCGGCGGGCGGCGCATGCGCATGCCCATGACCCCGACCTGCATTCCGAGATGGCCGAGCTGCTGCACGCGACCAAGCTGGAACGCGACCAGGCCCGCCAGGCCTTGCGCGAGACGGTAGAGCGCATGACGGCCGAGCGCGCGCAGAGCGAGTCGCGCCTGAAGGCGCAGCTGGCCGAGCGCGAGGCCGAACTTGCCGCCATCATGGACACCGTTGGCGACCTGCGCCGTCAGATCGCCGCGCTGCGCGCAGGGGCGGGCGGCGACGCGGCGCGCGACGCGCAGGACTGAGCGCCGCATCCGCCCCTTCCGGGCGGCGTCCCGGATCGCCCATCGACGGGCGCCGCGCAAGGGGCGGCCGACGGGGCGGCGGACGGGGCCGCCGGCGCGCGCCGAGGGCAGGTTCGCGGCCGCGCCGTTGCGGGGTTGCGGGCGCCTTTCGGCGCGATTACCGTGCTGTGATCACAAAACGATCAGGACGCGGTTTTCATGACCTGCCAGACCACGAGCCTTGCCGAAGCGCTGCTGAACGCCGACCCCGACGCCCCGCCGCCGCAAACGCTGCCCGAGGGCGCGCACACGGTGGCGGTTGGCGTGGCGGATCTGAACGGCGTGCTGCGCGGCAAGCGCGTGTCGGCGTCGCATTGGCCCTCGGTGGCGCGGCGCGGCATCGCGCTCGACAACACCTTCTTCTCGATGGATGTGACCAGCCAGCTGACGCCCAACAGCTATTCAGGTCCCGAAAGCGGCTATCCCGACCTGTTCGTGATCCCGCGCGGCCCGTTGCGTCCGATCCCCTGGGAAGAGGGCGTGTGGATGACCCTGGGCCGGGCGCAGGACCACCTCGGCAATCCCGTTCCCATCGACCCGCGCCAGCCGCTTCTGCGCGCCGTCGCGCGCGCGCGCGCGATGGGGTTCGAGGTGCAGATCGGCGCCGAGCTCGAGTTCTACCTGCTCGACCCCGCCACCCGCCGCCCGCGCGAGAAGCGCATGGAGTGCTACGGCCTCGCGCGGGCGGCCGAGCTGGAGCCGGTGCTCGGGCCGATCCGCCGTCATCTCGAGGCCATGGGCGTGCCCATCGAGCAGTCCAATCCCGAATTCGCCCCCGGCCAGGTCGAGGTCAATCTGCGCTACGGGCCGGCGCTGGCCGCGGCCGACCACGCGGCGCTGCTGCGCGGCATGGTCAAGCAGCTGGCGCGCCAACATGGGCTGATCGCCAGCTTCATGGCCAAGCCCTTCATCGAGCATTCGGGCTCGGGCTTTCACATGCATCACTCGCTCTGGCGCGACGGGCGCAACGCCTTCGCCGAGGACGGGCGGCTCAACGCCCTCGGGCGCGCCTATCTGGCGGGGCTGCAGCGGCACATGGCGCAGATGTCCCTGGTCGGCTCGACCACCCCGAACGCCTATCGCCGGCGCAAGCCATACACCTATTGCCCGGTCAACGCCTCGTGGGCGGTCGACAACCGCACCGTCGGGCTGCGGGTGATCGAGGGCGCGGACCCCGCCGTGCGGATCGAGAAGCGCGACGGCGCCGCAGACGCCAACCCCTATCTGCTGATGGCCGCCGAGATCGAGGCCGGCCTGCGCGGGATCGAGATGGGGTGGGAGCCCGAGCCGCCCTCGGCCGGCGACGCCTATGCCGAGGCGCGCCACGACCCCTTGCCCGCCAGCATCGCCGAGGCGCTGCGCCTTGCGCATGGCTCGACCTTCCTGCGCGAGGCGCTGGGCGAGCAGATGCTGGAGCTGCTCATCACCCAGGCCGAGCGCGAGCTGGCCAAGGTCGAAGATCAGGTCACCCCGGTCGAGATCGAGCGCTATCTCGAAGCGATGTGAGCGCGCGGCCCGGCGCGGCCGCGCGCGCCCCGATCAGCCGTCGCGGCCGCTCTGGGCCAGCTTGAGCAGCACGGCCGAGAAGTCCTTGCCCGCGCCGCCCTCGGCGACGAACTGCTCGTAAAGCTCGGTCGCCCGGCGGCCCATGGGGGTGGCGGCGTCGGCGGCCTCGGCGGCCTGCTGGCTGAGCTTGAGGTCCTTGAGCATCAGCTCGGCCGCGAAGCCGGGCTTGTAGTCGTTGTCGGCGGGCGACTTGGGCCCCACGCCGGGCGCCGGGCAATAGGTGTTGATCGACCAGCACGAGCCCGACGAGGTGGACACGACGTCGAACATCTTCTGCCGGTCGAGGCCCAGCTTGTCGGCCAGGGCGAAGGCCTCGCACACCGCCAGCATCGAGATGCCCAGGATCATGTTGTTGCAGATCTTGGCCGCCTGGCCCGCTCCGGCCGGGCCGCAATGCACCGCCTTGGCGCCCATCACGTCGAAAAGGGGCCGGGCGGCGGCGAAGGCCTGCTCCGAGCCGCCGGCCATGAAGGTCAGCGTGCCCGCCGCGGCGCCGCCGACGCCGCCCGAGACCGGCGCGTCCACCGACAGAAGGCCCGCCTCCTGCGCCATCTGGTGCGCCGCGCGGGCGCTGTCCACGTCGACGGTCGAGCAGTCGATCAGCACGGCGCCGGGGCGCGCCGCGGGCACGATCTGGGCGTAGACCGATTTCAGGATCTCGCCATTGGGCAGCATCGTGATCACGGCGTCCTTGTCCCGCGCCGCCTCGGCCGCCGAGGCGGCCCGCGCCACGCCCTCGACCTCGACCGGGTTCAGGTCGAAGCCCGTCACCTCGTAGCCCGCCTTGGCCAGGTTCGCGGCCATCGGCGCGCCCATGTTGCCAAGACCGATGAAGCCGATCTTCTTCATGGCGTCTCTCCCTTCGCGTTCGCGCCCGCCCCGGCCGGGGTCAGAGCGTCAGTTCGTTCTCGCCCAGCGGCGCCAGCATGGCGTCGACCTTTTCGGGCGGCAGATCCTCGAGCCGCGCCACCTGCCAGCGCGGCGAGCGGTCCTTGTCGATGACGGCGGCGCGGATGCCCTCGAGGAACTCGCCCTCTTCGGTGCAGCGCCACGAGAAGCGATACTCGCGCGCCAGCGCCGCCTTGAGGTCGGGCAGGGCGCGCGCCTCGCGGATCAGGCGCAGGGCGCAGGCGACCGACAGCGGGCAGTTGCGCCGGATGGCGCGCGCCGCGTCCTGCGCCCAGGCCTCGTCGCTGGCTTCGAGCGCGCGCACCACTCCCAGCGCGTCGGGCGCGTCATAGGCGCGGTCGATGGCTGGGCGCAGCGGCGCCAGGGTCGCCTCGGGCGCGGGCTCGGCCATGGCGGCGATGGCGGCCGGATCGCCCGAGGCTTCGAGCTCGGCGATCAGCGCGGGCAGGCGCTCGGCGCGCATGTAGACGTCGGCGAACCCGGTCAGGATGGCGTCGCCCGCGCCGACCCGCGCGCCCGTCAGGCCCAGATGCTCGCCCAGCCGGCCGGGCGCGCGCGACAGGATGAAGGTGCCGCCCACATCCGGCACCAGCCCGATGCCGCATTCGGGCATGGCGAGCAGCGTGCGCTCGGTCACCACGCGGTGCGAGCCATGGGCCGAGACGCCCACGCCCCCGCCCATCACGATGCCGTCCATCAGCGCCACATAGGGCTTGGGATAGGCGCCGATCAGCGCGTTGAGGCGGTATTCGTCGGCCCAGAAGCGCCGGCCATAGGCGAAGTCGCCCGCCCGGCCGCGGTCATAGAGCAGCTGGATGTCGCCGCCCGCGCAGAAGGCGCGATCGCCCGCGCCGTCGATGACCACCAGCTGCACGCGCGGATCCTCGCGCCAGGCGCGCAGGGCGCGCTCGATCTCCAGCGCCATCTCGTGCGTCAGCGCGTTCAGCGCCTTGGGGCGGTTGAGCGTGATGCGCCCGGCGCGGCCCGAAACGCGGATCTCGACCTCGGCCATCAGCCCCGCTCCGCCAGCAGCGCGCGCGCCACGATCACGCGCATGATTTCGTTCGTGCCCTCGAGAATCTGGTGCACGCGCAGGTCGCGCACGATCTTCTCGATGCCGTAGTCCTCGAGATAGCCGTAGCCGCCATGCAGCTGCAGCGCCTCGTTGGCGACGCGGAAGGCGACGTCGGTGACGAAGCGCTTGGCCATGGCGCAATGCCTGGTGGCGTCGGGCGCGCCCTGGTCCAGCTTCCAGGCCGCCTGGCGCAGGAAGACGCGCGCGGCCTGAAGCTCGGTCTCCATGTCGGCAAGGCGGAACTGCAGCGCCTGGAACTGATCCAGCGTGCGGCCGAAGGCCTTGCGCTCGCCCATGTAGGCCAGCGCCTTGTCAAGGCAGGCCTGCGCGCCGCCCAGGGCCGCAGCGGCGATGTTCAGCCGCCCGCCGTCCAGCCCGGCCATGGCGTATTTGAAGCCCTTGCCCTCCTCGCCCAGCAGGTTTTCGGCCGGAACCAGGCAGTCGTCCATCTGCACCTGCGCGGTGGGCTGAGCCTTCCAGCCCATCTTGCGCTCCTGCGCGCCGAAGCTCAGGCCGGGCGCGTCCGAGGGAACCAGGATGCACGAGATGCCGCGCGGCCCCTCTTCGCCGGTGCGCGACATGACCAGGTAGACGTCCGAGTAGCCCCCGCCCGAGATGAAGGCCTTGGTCCCGTTCAGCTTCCAGCCCTCGGGGGTGCGCTCGGCGCGGGTGCGCAGCGCGGCGGCGTCCGAGCCCGAGCCCGGCTCGGTCAGGCAGTAGCTGGCCACGGTCTCGAGCGCGCAGATCCCCGGCAGCCACTTGCGGCGCATCTCGTCCGATGCGTAGGCGTCGATCATGCGCGCGCACATGTTGTGGATCGAGATGAACGAGGCCACCGAGGGGCACGCCATGGCCAGCGCCTCGAAGATCAGCGTGGCGTCCAGCCGGCCGAGGCCCGTTCCCCCGACATCCTCCGAGACGTAGACGCCGCCGAAGCCAAGGCGGCCGGCCTCGCGCAGAAGCTC
The DNA here is from genome assembly GCF_008124525.1 of Oceanicella actignis. Lineage (GTDB taxonomy): Bacteria > Pseudomonadota > Alphaproteobacteria > Rhodobacterales > Rhodobacteraceae > Oceanicella > Oceanicella actignis. The sequence continues at coordinate 5,483 of NZ_VNHJ01000012.1, read as the reverse complement.
GCGCGGGATGGTTCCCTGGCGCTCCCATTCGGCGGCGTGCGGGGCGATGCGCTCGGCCCCGAACTCGCGCGCCATGTCGAAGATCGCCTGTTGCTCGTCGCTGAGGGCGAAATCCATGTCCGAACTCCCATTCTCCGCCGATGTGCCGCAGGAAGGGCGCCCGCGCCGCGCGGCGGCGGCGCGGGCGCGCGCGTTCAGCGCATGGTCGGGATCGAGAACTCGGCGCCGTCCTTGATGCCCGAGGGCCAGCGCGAGGTGACCGTCTTGGTCCGCGTGTAGAAGCGGAAGGCGTCCGGGCCGTGCTGGTTCAGGTCGCCGAAGGCCGACTTCTTCCAGCCGCCGAAGGTGTGGTAGGCCAGCGGCACCGGGATCGGCACGTTCACGCCCACCATGCCCACGTTGACGCGGGCGCAGTAGTCGCGCGCGGCGTCGCCGTCGCGGGTGAAGATGGCGGTGCCGTTGCCATACTGGTTGGTCATGACGAGGTTGAGCGCCTCTTCATAGGAATTGACGCGGACGGTGGACAGGACCGGGCCGAAGATCTCTTCCTTGTAGATGTCCATGTCGGGCGTGACGTTGTCGAACAGGCAGGCGCCGACGAAGAAGCCGTTCTCGTAGCCCTGCATGACGAAGCCGCGCCCGTCGACGACCAGCTTGGCGCCCTGCTCGACGCCCTTGTCCACCAGCCCCAGGATGCGGCGCTTGGCCTCGGCGGTGACGACGGGGCCGAAATCGACGTCGTCGCCGGCGGTGTAGGGCGCGATCTTCAGCGCCTCGACGCGGGGCGCCAGCTTCTCGATCAGGCGGTCGGCGGTCTCCTTGCCCACGGGGACGGCGACCGAGATGGCCATGCAGCGCTCGCCCGCCGCGCCGTAGCCCGCGCCCACCAGCGCGTCCACCGCCTGGTCGAGGTCGGCGTCGGGCATGATGACCATGTGGTTCTTGGCGCCGCCGAAGCACTGCACGCGCTTGCCCGCCGCGCAGCCGCGCGCATAGACGTATTGCGCGATCGGGGTCGAGCCGACGAAGCCGACCGCGGCGATGTCCTCGTGATCGAGGATGGCGTCCACGGCCTCCTTGTCGCCGTTGACGACCTGCAGGATGCCGTCGGGCAGGCCCGCCTCCTGCATCAGCTCGGCCAGCATCAGCGGCACCGAGGGGTCGCGCTCGGACGGCTTGAGGATGAAGGCGTTGCCCGCCGCGATGGCCGGGCAGAACTTCCACATCGGGATCATGGCCGGGAAGTTGAACGGGGTGATGCCCGCGGCCACGCCCAGCGGCTGGCGCATGGAATACATGTCGATGCCGGGGCCGGCGCCGTCGGTGTATTCGCCCTTGAGCAGGTGCGGCGCGCCGATGCAGAACTCGGCGACCTCGAGCCCGCGGATCACGTCGCCCTTGGCGTCGGGAAGGGTCTTGCCGTGCTCGCGCGACAGGGCCTCGGCCAGCTTGTCCATGTCGCGGTGCAGAAGGCGCACGAACTCCATCAGCACGCGCGCGCGGCGCTGGGGGTTGGTGGCGGCCCAGGCGGGCTGGGCGGCCTTCGCGCCCTCGACGGCGGCGTTCAGCTCCTCGACCGAGGCCAGGGGGCACTTCTTCTCGACCTCGCCGGTGGCGGGGTTGTAGACGTCGGCGAAGCGGCCCGACGTGCCCTTGACATGCTTGCCGTTGATCCAGTGCGTAAGTTCGATGGTCATGCGTTCACCTCCCTTGGGGCGGCCCGGCGGAGGGCCGGGCGCGCGATGCGCATTGCGCCTGTGGGCAACATCCATGAAAAATGCCCATATGCAATGCGAAGATTTCGCATTCGGTTGTGCATTCATGCACAATGGCGCGGGCTGGACGAGCGCGGAGGCGCGGCATGAACTGGGATGACCTGCGCTTCTTCCTTCAGGTCGCGCGCACCGGCCGCCTGACCCAGGCGGCGCGCGCGCTGGGGGTGGACCATGCCACGGTCTCGCGGCGCATCGGCGCGCTCGAGGATGCGGTGCAGGCCAAGCTGTTCGACCGCTCGCCGCGCGGCTATGCGCTGACCGAGGCGGGGCAGCGCCTGCTGCCGGCGGCCGAGGCGATCGAAAGCGCGGCCATGTCCGGCGCCGCGGCGGTGGGCGGGCGCCAGCATGCGCTGTCGGGCGCGGTACGGGTCGGCATGCCTGAGGGCGCGGCCTCGCACCTTGTGACCGAGACGGCGGCATTGCTGTGCGATGCGCATCCGCAGCTCGAGCTGCAGATCGTCGCCCTGCCGCGCAGCTTTTCGCTCAGCCAGCGCGAGGCCGACTTCGCCGTCGTGGTGACGCCGCCCGAAAGCGGCCGGCTGCGGATTCGCAAGATCGCCGACTATCACCTGCGCCTTTATGCGGCGCGCAGCTTTCTGGCCGGGCGCGAGCCGCGCAGCCTTGACGACCTGCGCGGGATGCGCGGGGTGGGCTACGTTCAGGACCTGATCTTCGACAAGGGGCTGGACTATGTGGCCGAGATCGGCGGCGGGCTGTCGCCGCAGCTGACCTCGACCAGCCTTCTCGTGCAGCTCGAGCTGACGCTGGCCGGGGGCGGGCTGTGCATCCTGCCCGACTTCATGGCCCGCCGCCGCCCCGAGCTGGTCCCCGTCCTGCCCGAGCAGACCTGCCTGACGCGCGCCTACTGGCTGGTGCTGCACCAGAACACGGCCGAGATTCCGCGCATCCGCCGCGTCGCCCACGCCTTCGCGGACGCGATGCGCCAGAAGCTGGCCGAAGCCGAGGCTCAGCCGCCCGACAGCGCCGCGAAGGCCACATAGGGCGCAGCCTGCGCCGCCATGCCGGCCAGGATCAGCGCCCGCGCGCCCGCCGAGCGGAAGCGGCGCCAGAGTAGAACGCTCAGCGCCGCGCAGGCCGCGACCTCGATCGGGGCGACGAGCCAGCCGAAGCGGGATGGCTCCCAGTAGCTGACGGGGCTGTGGAACACCCAGTCGCTGACCGGCCAGAAATGCGGCCGCGCATCGCTGTTGTGGAGCGGCAGATCGAACGCCAGGTGCAGCAGGCCCGCCGCGGCGAAGACGGCCAGCGCCCGACGTTCGAGCGCAAGGCCGGCGATGAGCAGGGCGCTCCACAGCGGGATCGAGTTGTCGATTGCGAAGATCCCCTGCCAGAACGCGTCGCGGTAGTCATGCTCGAAGATCCGCCGCCAGTCATGCCCGACGGCGAAGCGTTGCCACGCCACCATGACGTATAGCGAAAGGTCCGGCGCAAAGCCGCCGACCAGCGCGGCCAGGTTCCGCAGCGCGCCGCCCGGATCGGCCCGCTGCGGCGGGCGGGCCAGCGCGGCCGCTGCGAAGATCATGTGCGCCGGCGTGTGCATCCAGCCTTCTTCCCTGACGGCGCGCGGCCGCTTGCCCGGTCAAACGGCCGGCATGCGGTAGCTGACCGCCTCGGCGACATGGGCCCGGCCCACCTGCTCGGCCCCGTCCAGATCCGCCGCGGTCAGCGCCACGCGCAGCACGCGCGTCCAGCCCCGCGCCGACAGCCCAAGCCTGTCCGCGGCCCGGATCAGAAGCGCGCGGGCCTGCTCGCTGAGCCGCACGGTCTTCTCGATCACGGCGCCGTCCACGCGCGCGTTCACGCGCGCCTCGACCCCGGCCTCGCGCCAACGCGCCGCCTGCCTTTCGCGCGCGCGCGCGACCCGCGCGGCGACCGCGGCGCTGGGCTCGCCTTGCGGAAGGCGCGCCAGCTCGGAGGCCGGCTGCGCCGGAGTCTCGACATGCAGGTCGATGCGGTCAAGCAGCGGCCCCGAGATCCGTCTGCGATAGTCCTGACCGCATTTCGGCGCGCGATTGCACGCGCGCGAGGGGTCGGCCAGCTGGCCGCAGCGGCAAGGGTTCATCGCAGCCACAAGCTGCACCGAGGCCGGATAGGTGACATGCGCATTGGCGCGCGCGATCGCCGCGACGCCGGATTCGAGCGGCTGGCGCAAGCTTTCCAGCGCGGGGCGCGAGAATTCGGGCAACTCGTCCAGAAACAGCACGCCGTTGTGCGCCAGGCTCACCTGGCCGGGCGCAGCATCGCGGCCGCCGCCCGCCAGCGCGGCCATCGACGCCGAGTGGTGCGGCGCGCAAAAAGGGCGCCGCCGCACCGGCGCGCCGCGCTCCAGCAGCCCGGCGACCGAGCGGATCATGGTCGTTTCGAGCGCCTCCTCCGGCGTCAGGGGCGGCAAAATGCCGGGCAGGCGCTCGGCAAGCATCGACTTGCCCACGCCCGGGGGGCCGATCAGAAGCAGATTGTGGCCCCCCGCCGCGGCCAGCTCCAGCGCCCTGCGCGCGCGCTCCTGCCCCTTCACGTCGGCCAGGTCGCGGATCGTCTCGGGGCCGTTGTCCGGCCCGGCCGGGCTGGGTCTGGGAAGCGGGCGCTTGCCGTTGTAGTGGTTGACCAAGGCCAGCAGGCTTGCGGGCGCGAGGATCTCGGCCGCCCCGACCAGGGCCGCCTCGGGACCGTTCTCGGCCGGGCAGACCAGAGGCATGTCCGCCTGCGCCGCGGCCAACGCCGCGGGCAGCGCGCCGGTGACGGACCGGATCGCGCCGTCCAGCCCCAGCTCGCCGATGGCGGTGACGCGCAGCGCCGGGTCCGGCGGCAGAACTCCGAGGCCGGCCATGATGCAGATGGCGATCGGCAGGTCGTAATGGGCGCCCTTCTTGGGCAGGTCTGCGGGCGACAGGTTGACCACGATCTTTCGGGGCGGGATCGACACGCCAAGCGACGCAAGCGCCGCGCGGACCCGTTCGCGCGATTCCGCAACCGCCTTGTCGGGCAGCCCGACGACCGAGAACGAGGGCACGCCCGGGGTCATCATGCACTCGACCCTGATGGGGCGGGCCTCGATGCCGACGAAGGCGACGCTGTGGCAGCTTTGGGTCATGCTGGGGGTCATGCCGGCCTCCTTGGCTGGCAGCGTCGCCGCGCCGTGGTTAACGCTCGGTAAACCGAAAGCGCGCCGCCGCCACGATTTTTTTGCGAGAATGGGGTTGCGTTGGGATTTCGAATCTCCTAGATAGCGCGTCACCGGCAGCGAGGGCGGCGGCGACGTCGCCTCGGGGTTGGTTCAGCGGCGGCACGGATTTCGGGGCGCGTTTTTGCAAGGGAACGCACTCGTCGTCTGTCGCTCGGCTCTTTGACATTGCGTATGGAAGGGATATGCGGACGGCTGGGTTGTTTCGACGACCGGACGTCTGGATATCGGCCTCTAGGGCTGGCTTTTGGCTGGCTCGATGATGAGGTGTCAGCTTCACGCTTGGCGGCTCGGGTTTTCCGTGAGGGGACTTGAGCATGTCGAGAGTGACGATGTGCAGAGGTTCGAACGTCAAGGACGTCGCTGAGCGACGTTTCAACTTGAGAGTTTGATCCTGGCTCAGAACGAACGCTGGCGGCAGGCCTAACACATGCAAGTCGAGCGGGCCCTTCGGGGTCAGCGGCGGACGGGTGAGTAACGCGTGGGAACGTGCCTTTCGGTTCGGA
>NZ_VNHJ01000011.1 GCF_008124525.1 Oceanicella actignis | reverse complement strand
CCGCATGACGTGAAGGGGCAGGGGATCTACTGCTACGTCACGCTGATGGAGGGCGAGGCCTATGACGACGCGCTCAAGGCCGAGCTGCGCAACTGGGTGCGTCAGGAGATCGGCCCGATCGCGACGCCGGACGTGATCCAGTGGGCGCCTGGTCTGCCCAAGACGCGCTCGGGCAAGATCATGCGGCGCATCCTGCGCAAGATCGCCGAGAACGAGACCGGCGCGCTGGGCGATACCTCGACGCTGGCCGATCCGTCGGTGGTCGAGGAGCTGATCCGCAACCGCGCCGCAACCTGACCGCCCGCCGCCCCGCGCGGCGAACCCGCCGGGGCGCGCCGCCCGGGGCCGAGCGCCGGCCCCCCGCAACAGGCCCCGCGCCGCCCGACCGGCGCGCGGGCGAAACGAACCGCATCCCGCGCCGCGTGCGGGGGCGAGGCGCGGGGGCGTTTGACCGCGCCGTAGGATCCTGAAACGCGCCGCCCGCCGCCGCCCGGCGCGGCGATTGGGCGGCGCATCAGTCGGCGCGTCAGACGGCATGGCGGGCGGGGGCCCGTCGCCCGTTGCGCCGCGCGGCGGGGAATGCGGCGCTGCGCCATGGCGCGCCGCACAAGGTTTGCGCCGACGGACCCGCCATCGGTCAGACCCCGCCCCGGCGCGGGACGCCGGCGGCTGGGCAGGATGAGGGGATGAGGGCTGGCTTGGCGACGCCGCCGCGTCGTCGCCCCAGCGCCAGCGCGCCCCGAAGGCGCGCGCCGGCGCTGCGCCCGACCACGCGTGACGCACGGTCGGGCAGGGCGGCGCCGGTCCTTTCTCGGCCCGGGCCGGCGCGCCCTGGCGCGGGGGATGGGCGGCCGCTCAGCCGCCGATCAGGCGCGCAACCTGATCGGCCACGGGGTCGACGGAAAGGACCTGATCCTCTTCGACCGACACCTCGGCGGGGTCCTCGACCCTGCGCCAGGCCTCGCGCTGGTAGATCTCGAAGGGGCGGAAGCGGGCCTTGTAGTCCATCTTCTCGGAGCCGGGCACCCAGTAGCCCAGATAGACATAGGGCAGCCCGGCCTGGCGGGCGATCTCGACATGATCGAGGATCATGAACGCGCCGAGGCTGCGGCGCGGCATGTCGGGATCGTAGAAGCTGTAGACCATGGACAGCCCGTCCTCGAGCACGTCGGTCAGACAGGCGGCGATCAGGCGCTCGCGATCATGTTCGTCGCGGATCGTGTATTCGATGACGCGCGTGCGCACGGGCGTCTCCTCGATCATGGCGGCGAACTCGTAGACGTCCATCTCGGCCATGCCGCCATCGGCGTGGCGGCTGTTCAGATAGCGGCGGAAGAGGGTGTATTGCTCGTCCGTCGCGACGGCCGCGGCGGCGTGGCGCGCGACGTCGGCGTTCCTGCGCAGGATGCGCCGATGCGTGCGGCCGGGGCGGAAATCGGCGACGGGAATGCGGCTGGACAGGCAGGCCGAGCAGCCCAGGCACGAGGGCCGATAGACCACCCCCTGGCTGCGCCGGAAGCCGCGCAGCGACAGAAGATCGTTGAGCTGCGCCGCATCCGGGGTGCGCAGGGTGGTGAAAAGCTTGCGCTCGGATCGCCCCTCGAGATAGGGGCAGGGCTGCGGCGCGGTCACGAAGAACTGCGGCGAGATCTTGCCCGAGTGATGAGTCATCTTGATCCGATGCCGTGATGCGCGCGAAGGGAAGAAACGTCCGTCGGTCAGACTAGCAAGGCGCGGGGCGCGCGTCACCCTTTTCGCTCGTCGCCCGCGCCGCGGTTGCGCGGCGCGGGCGGGCTGCGGCGCGTCAGGCGCGTCAGGCGCGCGGGTCCGGAGCCGGTGCGGCCGGGGTCGAGGCCGCCGCGGCGCGGCGCTCGGCCATGAACTGGTCGAACTCGGCCTGATCCTTGGCGCGGCGCAGGCGGGCGAGGAATTCCTCGAAGGCGGCCTGTTCCTCCTCGAGGCGGCGCAGCGTGGCCTCGCGATAGGCGTCGAAGGCGGCGTTGCCCGTGCCCTCGGCGCAGGCGGCGCGGCGGTTCCAGCTTCGGTTGCGGCAGTTCTTGCGTCCCATGCGTCCGCTCCAGATCATGTAGAAGAGAAGGGCCAGTCCCACCGGCCATGCGAGAACGAATGCCGCCACCATGGCGGCGATCCAGGCCGGCCGGCCCATGGCGTCGAGGCGCTCTTCGGCGGCGCGCAGCCAACCGGCCACGGCGTCGAGCCCCGTTCGCGGCGCGCCCTCGTCGGTTCGGGCGGCGTGTGCGGCATGCGTCATCGAGCGATCTCCCATCCTGCGGGGTGAATGTTATTAACATTAACATAAGTGGCGCCGCGGGCGCCGCGCCGCAAGGGGCGCGGCGAAGATTTTCGCGCTCAGCCGCCCGCGGCGTCCGGGCCGGGCGGCGGCGCGCCGCCAGGGGCTTCGTCCTCGCGCAGCACGCCAAGGCCGCGCAGATAGACCAGCGCGCCGCTTTCGAGCAGCTCGTCCGGCGCCCAGGGGGCGCGCAGGCCCGCATCCTGGCGCGCGACCAGCTCGACCACGCCATGGGCCAGCGCCCAGACATGCATCGAGACCATCAGCGCCGGCGGGCGGCGGTCGGGGGGCAGGCGGGCGATCAGCGCCTCGGCCGCGGCGGTCATCGCCGCCATGGCCCGGTCGGACGCGGCCTGAAGCGCCGGATCTTCGGCCGGGCGGATGCCGGATTCGAACATGGCGACGTAGTAGGCGGGCTCGCGCCTGGCGAAGGCCAGATAGGCGCGCCAGACGGCCTCGAAGGCGGCCAGCGGGCTGGGGCCGCCCATGGCGCGCGCATGTTCGAGCAGATCGGCGAACAGGGCGAAGCCGCGGCGGGCGACCTCGGCCAGAAGGGCCTCGCGATCCTTGAAGTGGCGATAGGGCGCGGCGGGCGACACGCCGGCCTCGCGCGCGGCCTCGGCGAAGGTGAAGCCGTGCGGCCCCTTGCGCGCGATCAGCGCGCAGGCCGCCTCGACCAGCGCCTCGCGCAGGTTCCCGTGGTGATATCCCTTGCGCCCGCCGCCGGGCGCGCCTTCGGCGCCGGTCATGGCGCCGTTATATGTGGGCCCGCGGCGCGGGGCAACGCGCGCTCAGGCCAGCGGGATGGTCAGCGGATCGCCGGCGATGGCCGGATCGCGCCGCCCGATCGCGCCAAGGTCGCGGCCCTCGTAATCCACGGCCGAGAGGATGGCGCGCATGATCTCGAGCCGCGCGCGGCGCTTGTCGTCGGCGCGCACCACGGTCCAGGGCGCGGCGGCGATGTGGGTGCGGCCGAACATCTCGCGGATGGCGTCGGTGTAGTCGTTCCAGCGCCCGAGGGATTCGACGTCGATGCGCGACAGCTTCCATTGCTTGAGCGGGTCGCGCTCGCGCGCCAGAAAGCGGCGCAGCTGCTCGGCCCGGCTGATGGTGAGCCAGAACTTGAGCAGGGTGACGCCCTCGCTGACCAGGGCCTGCTCGATGCCGGGAACCTGTAGGAAGAAGCGTTCGCGCTCTTGCGCGGTCGAGAAGCCGAACACCCGTTCGACGACGGCGCGGTTGTACCACGAGCGGTCGAACAGCGCCATTTCGCCCGAGGTGGGGAAGTGGCGCACATAGCGCTGGAAATACCACTGGCCGCGCTCGGCCTCGGTGGGGGCGGGCAGGGCGACGACATGCGCGCGGCGCGGGTTGAGGTTCTCGGTCACGCGGCGGATGGCGCCGCCCTTGCCGGCGGCGTCGCGGCCCTCGAACACGGCGATCAGGCGATGGCCCGAGGCGGCCATCCAGGCCTGGAGCTTGACCAGCTCGATCTGCAAGAGGCGGTAGGCCTCGCGGTATTCCTTTCCGCCGAGGCGGCGCGGGTAGGGATAGTTCGGGTCGAGGATGACCGAATCGTCCCTGGCCTTGCGCACGGCCTCGCGAATCTCGTCCGGCGCCTCGGATTCGAAGAAACGGGTCACGGCGCCGTCGAAGGGCGTGCGGGCTGGGTCGGTCATCGGGCCTCCTCGGGCGTGGCCAAAGCGTGCGCGCCCAGCTTGCGCGCGGCGGCGGGGCCGGCGCAAGGGGCGCGGCGGCCCGAGGCCCGGCCCCGCCGCAAGGGGCGGCGCCGGCCGCGCCGCGCGCTCGGCTGGGTCAGGCGGTCTGCGGCTGCGCCTCGGCGGGGGTTCCGATGCGGGCGATGTCGTAGGGCGTGGTCTGGTAGATCTCGTTGATCCAGTTGCCGAACAGCAGATGCGCGTGGCTGCGCCAACGGTTCTCGGGCGGGCGCGAGGGATCGTCGCCCGGAAAGTAGTTGACCGGCAGCTGGATGTTCTCGCCGCGGGCGACGTCGCGCTCGTATTCCTCCTGCAGCGAGGTGGTGTCGTATTCGATGTGGTTGAACATGTAGAGCGCGCGCCGCCCGGCATCCTCGATCAGGCAGGGGCCGGTCTCGTCGGCGGCGGCGAGGATGCGCAGATGGGCCGGCACCTCGTGCGCGCGCACCTCGGTCCAGCGGCTGACCGGCACGACGAAATCGTCCGAGAAGCCGCGCAGATAGGGCGAGGCCGGGGCCAGGTTGCGATGGCGGAAGCAGCCGAAGGCCTTGCGCGCGAGCGGGTGCTTGGGCACGCCGTGGAAGTGGTGGATCATCGCCTGCGCGCCCCAGCACACGGCGAAGGTCGAGTGCACGTTGGTCTGGGTCCACTCGAAGACGCGGGTCAGCTCGGGCCAGTAGGAGACCTCTTCGAACTCGAGCAGCTCGACCGGCGCGCCGGTGATGATGAGCCCGTCGAACTTGCGCGCGCGCGCCTCGTCGAAGGTGACGTAGAAGGCCTCGAGGTGGTCGGGCGCGGCGTTGCGCGGCGTGTGGCTGCCCATGCGGATCAGCGTCATCTCGATCTGCAGGGGCGTCGCGCCGATCAGGCGGGCGAACTGGGTCTCGGTGCGCTCCTTGTTGGGCATCAGGTTCAGAAGCCCGATCTGGAGCGGGCGGATGTCCTGCCGCAGGGCGGTCTCCTCGGACATGACCATCACGCCCTCGCGCGCGAGGACGTCGATGGCGGGCAGTCCAGAGGGGATCTTGATGGGCATGGATCAGGTCTCCGTCACGGCATGATGCAGGTCGCGCGGGGCGTTCCCGCCCGACGATCTAACGCGGCGCGCGCGCGCGGGCAAATCCTGCGCGTTCACGACGGCGCATGGGCGCGCTCGAGCGCCTCGGCGACCAGGCGCAGGAAGTCGTCCTCGGTCTGGACGGCGGCCACGTCGTCGGCCTCGACCGCGACGCCCCAGTTGCGCGCCAGCGCCTCGTAGAGCGGGCGGCGGTGGGCGATGATGCGCGCGAAGCCCCAGCGGATGAAGGCGTCGGGGTCGGCGTCGCCTTCCTCGCAGCCGGTCTCGTCAAGGAACTCGCGCCACAGCCGGTGCAGGAGGTCTTCGTTGTAATACATGGGCTTGGGGGCGCGGTCGAAGCGGGCCTTGAGGGCGTCTTCATGCTCGCGCCCGCCGCGGATGTAGACCAGCAGCACCGCGCGCGACAGGGCGCTGAGCACGGGGTCGTGGCGGTCGTCGGGGTTGACGACCTCGCAGATCGAGCCCGAGGTGTCGCAGATGAAGTTGGCGTAATCGTAGATGTCGCGGGCGCGGTCGATGAAGGCGCGCGCGTCCAGCGTCGCGGCGATCTCGGCCTCGCGGTGCAGGCGCTGGCGGCGCAGATACTCGTCGAAGGGCATGCCGCCGCGCGCCGGATCGCCGGGCTTGCCCAGCCAGGTGGAGAGCGGCGTGAGGTTGTGGAAGCTGAGCTTCGAGCGGATCTGCAGCGAATCCGAGCGCAGCAGCGCGCGCAGCGTCGGGTTCTTCATCGCCTCGCGCTTGAAGTCGTCGTCGATGCGCTCGCCGAGATAGCGCGTGCCGATGCGGTAATCGACCGAGTAGTGGAACCAGTCGCCCTGCTCGCGCAGCAGCGAGGACAGGCGCGTCTTGCCCACGCCGGACATGCCGATGAGCGCCACCGCCTTGCGCGGGGCTTCGAGCCAGGAGCGGGCGTCGGGCAGGTGCATGTGTGATCTCCGATGGATGGTCCGCGCCGATGGTGTTAGCCGCGCGCGGCGGCGAAGGGAAGCGGTGCCCGACGTGATCGCCGCGCCGTTGCGCGCGGGCCCGGGGCGGGTCATGCTGACCGCGCGGGCCGCCGGGTTGCGGCCGGCCCGCCGACAAGGGAGGAGCCGAGATGTTCGCAAGACCGATGCTGGCCGCGCTGGCGGCCGGGGCGCTGCTGCTGGCGGCGCCGGCGGGGGCGCGCGCCGAAGGGAGCGCCGCCGAGGCCGCGCAGCGCGACGAGGCGCCGATCCGCGTGGCCATCCACGTGGACGAGAGCGATCCGGCGCGCATCAACATGGCGCTGAACAACGCGGCCAATCTGCGCCGCCACTATGCCGAGGAGGGCCGCGAGGTCGAGATCGAGATCGTCGCCTACGGCCCCGGCCTGCACATGCTGCGCAAGGACACGAGCCCGGTGGCCGAGCGCATCGCGGCCATGTCCATGGAGTTCGAGAACCTGACCTTCTCGGCCTGCGGCAACACCATGCGCGGCATGAGCAAGCGCGAGGGCAAGCCGGTCGAGCTGCTGCCCGAGGCGCGGGTGACGCCCTCGGGGGTGGTGCGGCTGGTCGAGCTGCAGCGCGCGGGCTGGGCGTATGTGCGGCCCTGACGGGGGCAAGCGAAAGGGCCGCGGCTTGCGCCGCGGCCCTTGATGCGCATCGCCCGCGGGCGGGCGATCGGGGCTCGATCAGACCCGGGGCTGATCGTCCGCGCGGCTGTCCTCGTCCACGATCGGGCCCTCGTCGCCGCGGGCGTCGATCACGTCGTCGGCGGCCGCCGCGCCCACATCGTCGAACAGCTCGGCGATGTCGAACTCGGCCTCGGCCTCTTCCTCGGCGCGCAGCTGCTGGATGGTCTTGCCCGAGGCCTGGATCTCGGCCTCTTCGGGCGAGCGGGCGACGTTGAGCGTGATGGTCGCCGTCACCTCGGGATGCAGCGTGATCACGACCTGGTGCAGGCCCAGCTCCTTGATCGGGCGCGACAGCTCGACCTGGCGGCGCTCGATCGAGAAGCCGCCCTCGGTCGCGGCCTCGGCGACGTCGCGCGGGGCGACCGAGCCGTAGAGCGCGCCGGCCTCGGAGGCCGAGCGGATGATGACGAACTGCTGGCCGTCCAGCTTGGCGGCGACGGCCTCGGCCTCCTTGCGCAGCTCGAGGTTGCGGGCCTCGAGCTGGGCGCGCTGCTCCTCGAAGCGGGCGAGGTTGGCCTTGGTCGCGCGCAGGGCCTTGCCCTGGGGCAGCAGGTAGTTGCGGGCGTAGCCGGGCTTGACGTTCACGACGTCACCCATCTGGCCCAGCTTGGCCACACGTTCCAGAAGAACGACTTCCATGGCGCCTCTCCTCACTTCACGACGTAGGGCAGCAGGGCGAGGAAGCGGGCGCGCTTGATGGCGCGCGCAAGCTCGCGCTGCTTCTTGGCCGACACCGCGGTGATGCGGGAGGGCACGATCTTGCCGCGCTCGGAAATGTAGCGCTGCAGCAGCTTGACGTCCTTGTAGTCGATCTTCGGGGCGTTTTCGCCCGAGAAGGGGCAGGACTTGCGACGGCGGAAAAACGGTCTGCGGGACATGGCTCTTTATCCTTCCTCAGTCTTGCGCCGGATCAGTCGCGCCGGGGGCGGGGCGCGCGGTCGCGGCCGCCGCGGCCGCGGTCGTCGCGCGAGGCCTTGGCCTGGAGCACCGCCGAGGGACCTTCCTCGTGCTCCTCGACCTTCACGGTCAGCACGCGCATGACGTCGTCATGCAGGCGCATGAGGCGCTCCATCTCCTGCACCGCGGCCGAGGGCGCGTCGGTGCGCATGAAGGCGTAGTGGCCCTTGCGGTTCTTGTTGATCTTGTAGGCCATGGTCCGCAGGCCCCAGTATTCCGAGCCGACGACCTTGCCGCCATTGTCCTGAAGGATCTGCCCGAAGTGCTCGATCAGCCCTTCGGCCTGCGCGTTGGACAGGTCCTGACGCGCGATGAAGACGTGCTCGTAGAGAGCCATGCGTCACCCATTTTCTTGCGGGCGCTTCAAAATGCGGATCGGCCATCCCCTGGGCCCGCATACGAGAGGCGCCGCGGCGTTTTCGGACGGGGATCGGGGCCGTATCGCGCGAATCGGGCGTCGATGCAAGGGGGCCGTCTGGACGGCGCGCCCCCGCGCGGGTAGAAGCGCCCGCAGGCGCGCCGCCCGGGCGGCGCGGCCAAAGGCGGTGCAGCAGTGCAGGAGCGGTCATGACGCGCGCTTTCATCTTTCCGGGCCAGGGCGCCCAGACGGTCGGCATGGGCAAGGACCTGGCCGAGGCCTACCCGGCCGCCGCGGCGGTGTTCGAGGAGGTGGACGACGCGCTGGGCGAGAAGCTCAGCGCGCTGATCTGGGAGGGTCCGGCCGAGGCGCTGACGCTGACGGCCAACGCGCAGCCGGCGCTGATGGCGACCTCGATCGCGGCGCTGCGCGCGCTCGAGGCCGAGGGCGCGGGCGTCGCCGACGCGGCCTTCGTGGCGGGGCACTCGCTGGGCGAATACTCGGCGCTGTGCGCGGCGGGGGCGTTCTCGGTGGCGGACGCGGCGCGGCTTCTGCGCCGCCGCGGCGAGGCGATGCAGGCCGCCGTCCCGGTGGGCGAAGGCGCGATGGCGGCGATCCTGGGGCTTGACCTGGCGGCCGTGCGCGAGGTCGCCGCCGAGGCCGCCCAGGGGCAGGTCTGCGAGGCGGCCAACGACAACGACCCGGGCCAGGTGGTGGTGTCGGGCGCGCGCGCGGCGGTCGAGCGCGCGGTCGAGCTGGCCAAGGCGCGCGGCGCGCGGCGGGCGGTGCTGCTGCCCGTGAGCGCGCCCTTCCATTGCGCGCTGATGGCGCCGGCGGCCGAGGCGATGGCCGAGGCGCTGGCCGAGGTGACGATCGAGGCGCCGGCGGTCCCGGTGGTGGCGAATGTGCGCGCCGAGGCGGTGAGCGATCCCGAAGAGATCCGCCGCCTGCTGGTCGAGCAGGTGACCGGCTCGGTGCGCTGGCGCGAGAGCGTGATGTGGATGGCCGCCCAGGGCGTGACCGAGACGGTCGAGCTGGGAGCGGGCAAGGCGCTGTCGGGGCTGGTGCGGCGGATCGACCGCAACCTGTCCTGCCATGCGGTGAACACGGCCGCCGACGCAAGGTCGGTGGCCGAGGCGATCAGGAAGGGATGAATCGATGTTCGATCTGACGGGCAAGCGCGCGCTGGTGACCGGCGCGTCGGGGGGCATCGGCGGCGCGATCGCGCGGGCGCTGCATGGCGCGGGCGCGACGGTGGGGCTGAGCGGCACGCGCGTCGCGCCGCTCGAGGCGCTGGCCGCCGAGCTGGGCGAGCGCGCGCATGCGCTGCCCTGCGATCTGACGAAGGACGCCGATCTGGCCGAGCTGCCCAGGCGCGCGGCCGAGGCCATGGGCGGCGTGGACATCCTGGTCAACAACGCCGGGCTGACGCGCGACAATCTGATGATGCGCATGTCCGACGAGGACTGGGAGCTGGTGCTGCGGGTCAACCTGACGGCGGCGTTCAAGCTGTCGCGCGCGGTGCTGCGCGGCATGATGAAGGCGCGCTGGGGCCGCATCGTCAACGTCACCTCGGTGGTCGGGGTGACGGGCAATGCCGGGCAGGCGAACTATGCGGCCTCGAAGGCGGGTCTGACGGGCATGAGCAAGTCGCTTGCGCAGGAGGTCGCCTCGCGCGGGATCACGGTGAACTGCATCGCGCCGGGCTTCATCGAGACGGCGATGACCGAGGTTCTGAACGACGCGGTGCGCGAGCGCACCCTGGCCGCGATTCCGGCCGGGCGCATGGGAACGCCCGAAGAGATCGCCGCGGCGGCGCTGTATCTGGCCTCGCCCGAGGCGGCCTATGTGACGGGGCAGACGCTGAACGTCAACGGCGGCATGGCGATGATCTGAGCCCCCCGGCATCCGGGCGGAAAGCATTTGCCACCGCCCGGGCGTATGCTATAGGCGCGGCCATCGCGGTCCGCGACGCGCCCGCGCCCCGGGCGGGCGCGGCCCCGGTTCGGAAGGCCGGCGCCCTGGGGCGCGGATCGGAAGACGAAACGGAACACGGTCCGGCTTCGCCGAGGCGAGACCGGGCGAGCGATTCGGAAAATGCGTAAGCCCGCGGGGCTTCGACAAAGTGAGGACCAAGAAATGAGCGACATCGCCGAGCGCGTTAAGAAGATCGTCGTCGAGCATCTGAGCGTGGACGAGGACAAGGTGGTCGAAAGCGCCAGCTTCATCGACGACCTGGGCGCCGACTCGCTGGACACCGTCGAGCTGGTCATGGCGTTCGAGGAAGAG
Source organism: Oceanicella actignis (assembly GCF_008124525.1). Classification (GTDB taxonomy): domain Bacteria; phylum Pseudomonadota; class Alphaproteobacteria; order Rhodobacterales; family Rhodobacteraceae; genus Oceanicella; species Oceanicella actignis. The sequence goes on along the minus strand of NZ_VNHJ01000011.1, from coordinate 91,416 downwards.
TTCGGCATCGAGATTCCCGACGACGCCGCCGAGTCGATCCAGACCGTCGGCGACGCGATCAAGTTCATCACCGAGAACTCCTGATCGCCCGCGGGCCCGCGCCATCAAGGCGGCGCCCGGACCGGGCGCCGCTTTCGCGTTGAGGCCGGCGCGCGCTTGCCAGCCGGCGGGCGCGCGGCTAAGTTCCCGCATCGTTCACGAATAGTGAGGACGCTGAAGTGAGACGTGTTGTCGTCACCGGGCTGGGCCTGCTTACCCCGCTGGCCTGCGGAGTGGATGAGACCTGGTCGCGGCTTCTGGCCGGCAAGTCGGGGGCGGGGCGGATCAAGCATTTCGACCCCTCGCATCTGGCCTGCCACATCGCCTGCGAGATCCCGCTCGGCGACGGCTCGGACGGAACCTTCAACCCCGACGACTGGGTGCCGGCGAAGGATCGGCGCAAGTTCGACCGCTTCATCACCTACGCGCTGACCGCGGCCGAGCAGGCCGTGCGCGACGCGGGCTGGACTCCCGAGGACGAAGAGGCGCGCCAGCGCACCGGCGTGCTCATCGGCTCGGGCATCGGCGGCGTCGAGTCGATCGCCGAGACGGCCGTGACCCTGAAGGAGCGCGGGCCGCGGCGCGTGTCGCCCTTCTTCATCCCCGGCGCCCTCATCAATCTGTGCTCGGGGCAGGTGTCGATCAGATACGGCTTCAAGGGCCCGAACCATGCCGTGGTCACGGCCTGCTCGACCGGGGCGCACGCCATCGGCGACGCCGCGCGGCTGATTCGCCATGGCGACGCCGACGTGATGATCGCCGGCGGCGCCGAAAGCCCGATCTGCGAGATCGGCGTGGCCGGCTTCGCCGCCTGCAAGGCGCTGAGCACCGCCTTCAACGACCAGCCCGAGAAGGCCAGCCGCCCCTACGACCGCGACCGCGACGGCTTCGTGATGGGCGAGGGCGCGGGCATCGTCGTGCTCGAGGAATACGAGCACGCCAAGGCGCGCGGCGCGAAGATCTACGCCGAGGTGCTGGGCTACGGCCTGTCGGGCGACGCGTATCACATCACCTCGCCCGCGCCCGACGGCGACGGCGGGTTCCGCTCGATGTCGGCGGCGCTGCGCGATGCGGGGCTGACGCCCTCGGACATCGACTATGTGAACGCGCACGGCACCTCGACCCCGCTGGGCGACGAGATCGAGCTGGGCGCGGTGGCGCGCCTTCTGGGCGACGCGGCGAAGAACGTGACCATGAGCTCGACCAAGTCGTCGATCGGTCACCTTCTGGGCGCGGCCGGCGCGGTCGAGGCGATCTTCTGCGCGCTGGCGATCCGCGATCAGGTCGCCCCGCCGACGCTGAACCTCGACAATCCGTCGGTGCAGACGGATCTGGACCTTGCGCCGCACAAGGCGGTGCGGCGGCGCATCGACGTGGCGCTGTCGAACTCGTTCGGCTTCGGGGGCACCAACGCGTCGCTGATCCTGGGCAAGGTCTGACCGGCCCATGCGCCACCTGGCCGCGAACGCGCTGACGCTGCTGGTCGTTCTGGGCGTGGCCCTTGCGGCGGCGGTGGGTTGGGGCGTTCGCAGCTTTCACGCGCCGGGGCCGCTCGAGGCGCCGGCGACGGTGATCCTGGACAAGGGCGATTCGCTGGCCGTCGCCTCGCGCAAGCTGGCGCAGAGCGGCGCGATCTCGGACCCGCTGATCTTCCGCCTTGGCGCGCGCTATCGCGGCGATGCGGGGCGGCTGCGCTTCGGCGAATACGAGATCCCCGCCCGGGCCTCGATGGCTCAGATCCTCGACATCCTGGTCTCGGGGCGGGCGGTGCAGCACCTGGTGACGATCCCCGAGGGGCTGACCTCGTGGGAGGTGGTGCAGCGGCTCAACGCCGCCGAGATCCTGTCGGGCGAGATCGCCGAGATCCCCGAGGAAGGCTCGCTCGCGCCCGACACCTACGCGGTGGCGCGGGGCGAATCGCGCGCGGCGCTGATCGCGCGGATGCAGGCGGCGCAGGAGCGGATCCTGCAAGAGGCCTGGGCCGCGCGCGACAAGGACCTGCCGCTGGCCAGCCCGCGCGAGGCGCTGATCCTGGCGTCGATCATCGAGAAGGAAACGGGCGTGCCGGACGAGCGGCGCGTGGTGGCCTCGGTGTTCGTGAACCGTCTGCGCAAGGGGATGCGGCTGCAGACCGACCCGACGGTGGTCTACGGGCTGACGCAGGGCAGGGGAGGGCTCGATCGCGGCCTGCGCCGCAGCGAGCTGGCCAAGCCTACGCCGTGGAACACCTATCTGATCGACGGGCTGCCGCCGACGCCGATCGCCAATCCGGGGCGCGAATCGATCTTCGCCGCCGTGCAGCCGGCGCGCACCGAGTTCCTGTATTTCGTCGCGGACGGCAGCGGCGGCCACGCCTTTGCGCGCACGCTGGCCGAGCACAACCGCAATGTGGCGCGCTGGCGCAGGATCGAGCGCGAGCGCGCGGACTGAATGCGCGCAACCCTGAAGATTCCTGTTGACAGAGCGCGCGCTGTAAGGTAGTAGTTCACGCACACTGGGAGAGGTGGGCGAAGAGGCCCCGGCGCAAGCGCCGGGGCCTTCGCTTTTGCGGCGCATCCGTTGGGGGAAGGACGCTGCATGAACACGCATGACATGGCGGCGGCGGGGCGCAGGTTGCGCGACCGCCCGCTCGAGGCGCTGCGCAACGCGCGGGCGCTCTACCGGCAATTGTCCGAGATCATGGCCGCCGAGATCCGCGCCCTGGGCGCGGGGCTGGCCGCGCTGCCCGATGACGACCGGCTGCGCAAGCTGGTCGAGCTTCACAACAAGACCCTGTCGCAGCTGATGGAATTCGAGGCGCGAGTTGAAAAGCAGATCGCCGAACGCATCGGGCGCGGCCGAGGAGAGCTGGACCTCGGCGCCGCCAGAAGGGAAATCCTGGGCAAGCTGGCTCGCCTCAAGGCCGCGCTCGGAGCAGGAGCGGATTCTGGCGCAGCTCAGCCCGAATGCGCTGCGGGCGCTTGAATACATCTTCGATGTGTGGGCGCTGCCGGGGCATCAGCTGCCGCCGCCGGGCGAATGGCGCACCTGGCTGATCCTTGGCGGGCGCGGCGCGGGCAAGACCCGCGCCGGCGCCGAATGGGTGCGCAGCATGGTCGAGGGGCCGACGCCGCTTGCGCCCGGGCGGCGCCGGCGCGTGGCGCTGATCGCCGAGACCTTCGACCAGGCGCGCGAGGTCATGGTCGAGGGCGAAAGCGGCATCCGCGCCGTCTCGCCGCCCGACCGCGCCCCGCATTACGAGGTCACGCGCAAGCGCCTGGTCTGGCCGAACGGCGCCGAGGCGCGGCTGTTCTCGGCGCAGGATCCCGAAAGCCTGCGCGGGCCGCAATTCGACGCCGCCTGGTGCGACGAGCTGGCCAAGTGGAAGCATGCGCGCGAGGTGTGGGACATGCTCCAGTTCGGCCTTCGCCTGGGCGACGCGCCGCAGCAGATCGTCACCACGACCCCGCGCCGCGTGCCGCTCCTGACCGAGCTGATGCGCGCGCCCGACACGGTGGTGACGCACGCGCCGACCGAGGCCAACCGGGCCAACCTGGCGCCGGGCTTCATCGAGGCGGTCGAGCGCCGCTTCAAGGGCACCTCGCTGGGCCGGCAGGAGCTGATGGGCGAGCTGCTGACCGAGGCGCCGGGCGCGCTGTGGACCCGCGCGACGATCGAGCGCGGCCGCGCGGCGCCGCCCGATGCGTTCGAGCGCATCGTCGTGGCGGTGGACCCGCCGGTGACGGGCAAGGCCGGCTCGGACGAGTGCGGGATCGTCGTCGCGGGGCTGGCGCGGGGCGTCGCCTGGGTGCTGGAGGACGCCAGCGTGCAGGGCGCGGCGCCGCGCGCCTGGGCCGAGCGCGCGGTGGCGGCCTATCACGCGCATGAGGCCGATCGGCTGGTGGCCGAGGTCAACCAGGGGGGCGATCTGGTCGAGGCGCTGGTGCGCCAGGTGGACCCGCTGGTCAGCTATCGGGCGGTGCGGGCCACGCGCGGCAAGGCGGCGCGGGCCGAGCCGGTCGCCGCGCTCTACGAGCAGGGGCGCGTGCGTCACGGCGGCCTGTTCCCGGCGCTCGAGGACCAGATGTGCGCCTTCACGGGCGACCGCTCCGAGGGCAGCCCGGACCGCGTCGATGCGCTGGTCTGGGCGGTGACCGAGCTGATGCTGAGCGCGGGCGGCGCGCCGCGCGTGCGGCGGCTTTGACCGCGCCATGAGCGGGGCGCCCAGGCGCCCGGCAAGGACGATCGACGTGGGGCGCGGCCCCGGCTCCGGGCGCGGGGCCGGGGCCTTTTCGCGCCTGCCGGACATTCACGAGCATGCGGAGGGCAAGGAAGCGACATGGTGTTCAACTGGCTGCGGACGGCGAAGGCCTCGCCGGACGAAAGGAAGGCCTCGGCGACGGGGCCGGTGATCGCTTATCAGAGCTCGGGGCGGGTGGCTTGGTCGCCCCGGGACAAGGTCTCGTTGACGCGCAACGGCTTCGCCGGAAACGTCATCGGGTTCCGTTGCGTGCGGATGATCGCAGAGGCCGCCGCCTCGGCGCCGCTGGTGCTGACCGACGGCGAGCGGCGGCTCGAGGATCACCCGGTGCGGCGGCTGCTGCGCGCGCCCAATCCGGGCCAGCTGGGCGCGGCCTTCATGGAGGCGCTCTATGGGCATCTGATCCTGCACGGCGACGCCTATGTCGAAGCGGCGGGGCGGATGAGCAACGGCGCGCCGGCCGAGCTGCACGCCTTGCGCCCCGACCGCATGCGGGTGGTGCCGGGCCCCGACGGCTGGCCGCAGGCCTATGAATACGCGGTGGGCGCGCGCAAGGTGCGCTTCGAGATGGGCGAAAGCCGGCCGATCCTGCATCTGAAAAGCTTCCATCCGCTCGACGACCATTACGGGATGTCGCCGCTCGAGGCCGCGGCGGCGGCCATCGACGTGCACAACGCGGCGGGGCGCTGGTCGAAGGGGCTGCTCGACAACGCCGCCCAGCCTTCCGGCGCGATCATCTACAAGTCGCCCGACGGCGCGACGCTGACGCAGGATCAGTATGACCGCCTGGTCGCCGAGCTCGAGGCCAACCACCAGGGCGCGCGCAACGCCGGGCGGCCGATGCTGCTGGAAGGGGGCCTCGACTGGAAGCCGATGGGCTTCTCGCCCTCGGACATGGAGTTCCAGGAGACGCGCGCCGCCGCCGCGCGCGACATCGCCATCGCCTTCGGGGTGCCGCCGATGCTGCTGGGCCTGCCCGGCGACGCCACCTACGCCAATTATCAGGAGGCCAACCGCGCCTTCTGGCGCCAGACGGTGCTGCCGCTGGTGCGCCGCGTGTCGGGCGCGCTGGCCGCCTGGCTGGGCGAGGAGATGGGCGAGCGCCTCGAGCTGACGCCTGACATGGACGCCATTCCCGCCCTGGCGCCCGAGCGCGAGGCGTTGTGGCGTCGGGTCAGCGCGGCCGACTTCCTGACGGATGCCGAGAAGCGGGCGCTTCTGGGCCTGCCGCCGGCGGCGTGATGCATACGAGCTTGCGCGGCCGCACGCCTGGCTCGCGCTACCTCTACGAGCCTTTCGACAGCGCGCATGCGCGGGTCGAGGCCTTGGAGCGGGTGCTGGACGAGCGGTGGGCGGCGCTGGAGCGCACGCTTCAGCACGTGGAGAGCGGCCTTGACCGCATGGAGCGGCGCATGTGGCTGGCCGTGTTCTCGGTGGCGGCGGCGCTGGCGGGGCAGTTCGCGGCCATGTTGATCGGCGGGCTGGCGCGCTAGCGGCCCGCCGGGCGCGGCCTTGGCCGCGCGCAATTCAGGGGAAAACCGGATGCAGGCAACGATGACGCCCGCCCCTTGGGGGCTGCGGGCCTTGGAAGGACTCGAGACGAAATACGTCGCCTTCGACCAGGCGGCGACCGTCGCGGAAAACGGAGCGATCGAGGGATACGCCTCGCTTTTCGGCGCGACGGACCAGGGCGGCGACGTGGTCGAGCGCGGCGCTTTCGCGCGCTCGCTGGCGGCGCTGCGCGGCGCGGGACGGTCGGTGAAGCTTTTGTGGCAGCACGATCCCGCGCAGCCCATCGGCGTGTGGGACGAAGTGCGCGAGGACGAGAAGGGTCTGTTCGTGCGCGGCCGTCTGATGCCCGAGGTGCGGCAGGGCGCCGAGGCGCTGGCGCTTTTGCGCGCGGGGGCGGTGGACGGGCTGTCCATCGGCTACCGGGCCGTGCGTTCGTCGCGGGCGCCGGGCGGCGGACGGATCCTGCACGAGATCGAGTTGTGGGAGGTGTCGCTGGTCACCTTCCCGATGCTGCCCCAGGCGCGGGCGCAGCAGGCCAAGGCCGATCCCGAGGCCGATGCGCTGAGCCTGGCGCTGGCCGAGGCCTTCGCCCAGGCGCGACGTCAGCTGCGCGGGTGAGGCCCGGGCGCGAGACGGCCCCAGCTCCGGCGCGCGCGCCGGGCTGGCGGCGGGGGCGCTCGCCGCCCCGAACGGGATGCGGGCCGGGCCTTGCCCGGCCTTGCGCCGAAACCTTGTCTTCCTCAACCAGATCCAGGGAAATCGAAGCATGACCATCTCCAACGCCGGCGCCCTCGAGACCAAGTCCGCCGTGCAGAGCTTTCTGAACGAGTTCAACGCCTTCCAGGAGGAAATGAAGATGCGCTTCCAGCGTCAGGAGGAGCGCATCGAAGCGCTCGACCGCAAGTCCGCCGTCGCCGCCCGCCCCGCGCTGAGCCGCGCCGCCGAGGCCGAGCCCGCGCACAAGAAGGCTCTGTCGGCCTATCTGCGCACCGGCGAGGATGACGGGCTGCGCGGGCTCGAGATCGAGCGCAAGGGCCTGACCACCGCGGTCAACGCCGAGGGCGGCTACCTGGTCGACCCGCAGACGGCCGAGCGCATCCAGAGCGTGCTGACGGGCGCGGGCTCGCTGCGCGCGGTGGCCAATGTGGTCCAGGTCGAGGCCAACAGCTTCGACGTGCTGGTCGATCGCGGCGATGTCGGCAGCGGCTGGGCGACCGAGACCGACCCCGCGGCCGAGACCGGCTCGGCGCAGATCGAGCGCATCTCGATCCCGCTGCACGAGCTGTCGGCCATGCCCAAGGCCTCGCAGCGGCTGCTGGACGACGCCGCCTTCGACATCGAGGGCTGGCTGGCCGGGCGCATCGCCGACAAGTTCGCTCGCGCCGAGAGCGTGGCCTTCATCTCGGGCGACGGCGTGAACAAGCCGCGCGGCATCCTCAGCTATCCGACCGCGCCCAACGGGACCGAGACCTGGGGCCAGATCGGCTACGTCACCACGAACGAGGTGGGCGACTTCAGCTCGGTCAACCCGGCCGACGCGATCGTGGACCTGGTGTATGCGCTGGGCGCGCAGTATCGCGCCAAGGCGGTGTTCGTGATGAACTCGAAGACCGCCGGCGCCGTGCGCAAGATGAAGGACGCCGACGGCCGCTTCCTGTGGGCCGACAGCCTGGCGGCGGGCGAGCCCTCGCGCCTCATGGGCTACCCGGTCGTGATCTGCGAGGACATGCCCGACGCCACGGCCGGCGGCTACGCCATCGCCTTCGGCGATTTCGGCGCCGGCTACACCATCGCCGAGCGGCCCGACCTGCGCATCCTGCGCGACCCGTTCTCGCAGAAGCCGCATGTGCTGTTCTACGCCACCAAGCGCGTGGGCGGCGACGTGACCGACTTCTCGGCCATCAAGCTGCTGAAGTTCGACATCGCGTGACGCCGCGGGCGGGGCGAGACCCCGCCCCGGCTTGCCGGACGCGCCGCCTCGCCCGCCCGGGCGCGGCGGCGCGCAAGGCCCCCGCGCCGCGCCGCAAGGCGCCTCTCCCTCCCGTCAGCGGCGCGGGGGCCGCTCGGGCGCGCGGCGCCCATGACCGGCCGGGCGCCGGCCCTTTCGTCGTCTCAAGCCAAGGAGCATGCGATGAGCAGCTTCGTGACCAAGACTGCGGCCGAGATGCGCCGTTTCGTCGTCGACTGGCCGCTCGAGCCCGGCGAGACGCTGGAAGGCGCGCCGGGCTGGTTCGTCATTCCGCAGGAGCTGGACACGCAGGGCGTGCGCGTCGCGGCGGTGCGCGATCTTGGCGCGCGCAGCGAGGTGACCCTGGCGGGCGGGCTGGCGGGGCGGCTCTACCACGTGGCCTGCCGCGCGCGCACCAGCGCGGCGCGGGTGCTGACGCGCGGCTTCCTGCTGCGCGTCGAGGCCTGAACTTCTGGATCGGAGACATGTCGGGATGCTGACTGAACTCGCTTCGCCGCCCGTCGAGGCGCTGCCGCTGGCCGCGCTGTCGGATCACCTGCGGCTGCCGTCGGGCTTTGCCGGGCACGAGGAGCCGGGGCTCGAGGGCTACATGCGCGCGGCCCTGGCGACGGTCGAGAACATGACCGGCAAGGCGCTGCTGACGCGCCGCTTCCGCTGGCGCGTGCGCGAATGGCCGCGCGGCGACCGGGCGACGCTGCCGGTGGCGCCGGTGCGCGCGCTGGCGTCGGCGGCGCGCATCGGCCCGGACGGCGCCGCGTCGGCGCTGGACCTTGCGCGCCTTGCGCTGATCGAGGACGCGCACGCGCCCGCCCTGACGGGCGCGGGCGGCGGGCTTTTGCCGGGCATTCCCTGCGGCGGCGCGATCGAGGTCGAGTTCGACGCCGGCTACGGCGCCTCGTGGGACGAGGTTCCCGCCGATCTGCGCCAGGCGGCGATGATGCTCGCCGCCCATTTCCACGAGCAGCGGCACGTCGCGGCCATGAGCATGCGCGCCGCCCCGATGGGCGTGCAGGCGCTGCTGGCGCCTTACCGGAGGGTGCGGCTGTGAGCTGGGCGCGCGAGACGGTCCTGGCGCCGGTGCTCAATCGCCGCCTGACGCTGGAGGAAGAGGTGCGCGCCCCCGACGGGGCGGGCGGCTGGACGCGCGCATGGCGCGAGCTGGGCGTTCTGTGGGCGGCGGTGCGCGCGCGCGCCGGGCGCGAGCTGGACGAGGGCGGGCGGGCCCTGTCGCGCGTCTCGCACCGGATCCTCGTGCGCGCGGCGCCGATGGGTTCGGCGGCGCGGCCGCGCGCGGACCAGCGCCTGCGCGAGGATGGCCGCGTTTTCCGCATCCGTGCGGTGACCGAGGCGGATGCGCGCGGCCGCTACCTGTTGTGCTGGGCGGATGAAGAGGCCGAACAATGACTTACGCGCTGTCTCTCGTCTTGCAGGAGGGGGTGTGGCAGGCGCTGGCGAACGCGCCGCAGCTGGTCGGGCTGATCGACGGCCGCGTCTATGACGCGCCGCCCCACGCCGCCGCCCCCGACGCCTCGGACCTGCCCTACGTCACGCTTGGCGACGAAGAGGCCGAGGCCTGGTCGGCCGGCGGGCTGGAGGGCGCGGTGCATGATCTGACGATCTCGGTTCACGCGCGCGGCGAGGGCTTCGCCGAGGCCAAGCGCATCGGCGCGGCGATCAGCGAGGCGCTGACCGAGGCGCCGCCGCCGCTGGCGCAGGGGCGCGTGGCGATGGTCGAGTTCCTGTCGGCGCGCACACGGCGGCTGAGCGACGGGCGGCGCCGGATCGACCTGCGATTCCGCTTCAGGGTTCACAAGTAACCAACGGCAAGGAAACGAAAATGGCGGCTCAAAAGGGCAAGGATCTGCTGCTCAAGATCCATGACGGCACGGCGTATCGGACGGTGGCGGGGCTGCGCGCGACGCGCATCTCGTTCAACGCCGAGACGGTGGATGTGACCAATGTCGGCTCGACCGATCGCTGGCGCGAGCTTCTGGCCGGGGCGGGGGTGCGCTCGGCGGCGGTGAACGGCTCGGGGGTGTTCCTGGACGACGCCACCGACGCGCGCATGCGCGAGCTGTTCTTCAACGGCGAGATCGCCGACTGCGAGGTGATCGTGCCCGATTTCGGACGCATCTCGGGTCCGTTCCAGATCACGGCGCTGGAATATTCGGGCCAGCATGACGGCGAGGCGGTCTACGAGGTCGCCCTGGCCTCGGCCGGCGCGCTGACCTTCGCGGGGATCTGAGCCATGGCCAATCCTGCGCGCGGCGAGGTCGAGATCGTTCTGGACGGGCACCCGCACGTCATGCGCCTGACGCTGGGCGCGCTGGCCGAGCTGGAGGCGGCGCTGGGCGCCGAGGGGCTGGTGGGGCTGGCGCGCCGCTTCGAGGAGGGCAGCTTCTCGGCCGCCGATCTGCTGCGTCTGATCGGCGCGGGGCTGCGCGGCGCGGGCGCGTCCATCGGCGACCAGGAGGTGGGCGCGATGCGCATCGAGGGCGGCGTGCACGGCGCGGCGCGCGCGGCGGCGCGGCTGCTCGAGGCGACCTTCGCGCCGCTGGAGGAGATGGGATGAGCGCCGGCGCCGGGTCCCGGGTGGACTGGGCGGGGCTGATGCGCCTGGGGCTGGGCGAGCTGCGCCTGGCGCCCGAGGCGTTCTGGTCGATGACCCCGCGCGAGCTGGAAGCGGCGGCGGCCCCGTGGCGGCGGCGCTTTGCGCGGCCGATGAGCCGCGAGGCGCTCGAGCGGCTGCGCGCGCGTTTTCCGGACGCGGCGCCGGGTGAGAAGCAGGAGTGAGCATGGGCGATTTCGAGGATCTGCGGGGGGCGGCCGAGGGCGCCTCGACCTTCCGCGAGGAGATGCGGCGGGTGCGCGCCGAGATGCGCGCCTCGAGCGAGCAGGCGCGCAGCCTGTCGAGCACCCTCGGCGGCTCGCTGCGCGGCGCGTTCGATCGGCTGATGTTCGGCGGGGCGCAGGCTTCGGACGTGCTGCGTCAGCTGGGGCGCGATCTGGCCGGACGGGTGTTCGACTCGGCGGTGCGTCCGGTGCAGGGGGCGGTGGCCGACGGCATCGGCGGCGCGCTGACCAAGGGGTTGGGCGGCCTGCTGGGCGGGATGAGCCTGTTCGCCGACGGCGGCGCGTTCTCGGCCGGGCGGGTGAGGGCCTTTGCCGGCGGGGGCGTGGTCGAGGGGCCGACCATGTTCCCCATGCGCGGCGGGACCGGGCTGATGGGCGAGGCGGGGCCCGAGGCGATCCTGCCGCTGCGCCGCGGCGCCGACGGGCGGCTGGGCGTGGCGGCGGCGGGCGGCGGAGGCGGCGCGCGGGTGACGGTCAACATCACCACGCAGGACGCCGAAAGCTTCCGCCGCTCGCGCGCGCAGGTGGCCGCGCAGATCGCCCGCGCGGTGCGCGCGGGTCAGAGGCATCAGTGAGCCGCGCGCGCCGCGGCAGGACGAGGAGGGCCCGATGAGCTTTCATGAGGTGCGGTTCCCGACGCGGCTGTCGGTCGGGTCCACGGGCGGTCCCGAGCGGCGGACCGAGATCGTGACGCTGGCCAACGGCCACGAGCAGCGCAACGCCGCCTGGGCGCATTCGCGCCGGCGCTACGATGCGGGCATGGGGCTGAGCTCGCTGGACGATCTGCACGAGGTGCTGGCCTTCTTCGAGGCGCGCATGGGGCCGCTGCATGGCTTCCGGTGGAAGGACTGGATCGACTGGAAGTCCTGCGCTCCCTCGGCCGCGCCCGCGCCCACCGACCAGACGCTGGGGGTGGGCGACGGGGCGGCGGTCTCGTTCCAGCTGACCAAGAGCTACGCCTCGGACGCGCAGACCTATGTGCGCCCGATCCGCAAGCCCGTGGCCGGCACGGTGCGCGTGGCGGTGGACGGGATCGAGCGGACGGACGTCTCGGTCGATCCGACCACGGGCGTGGTCACCTTCGCCTCGCCCCCCGCCCCCGGCGCGCTGGTGACGGCGGGGTTCGAGTTCGACGTGCCGGTGCGCTTCGACACCGAGCGCATCGAGATCAGCCTGACGGCGATGGAGGCGGGCGAGATCCCCTCGATCCCGGTTGTGGAGGTGCGTGTCTGATGCGCGAGCTGACGCCTGCCATCGACGCCGCGCTGGAAAGCGGCGTCACGACGTTGTGCCGGTGCTGGGCCATCGAGCGGCGCGACGGGGTCGTGCTGGGGTTCACCGATCACGACCTGCCGCTGTCCTTCGAGGGCATCGACTTCGCGCCCGAGACGGGGTTCACGCGCACCGAGCTCGAGCGCAGCCTGGGGCTGAGCGTGGACAACATGGAGGCGACGGGCGCGCTGCGCTCGGACGCCATCACCGAAGAGGACATCGCGCTGGGCCTTTACGACGGCGCGCGCGTCACGCAGTGGCTGGTGGACTGGACCGCGCCCGAGAACCGCATGGTCGCCTTCGCCGGCCGCGTGGGCGAGATCCGGCGCGGCGCCCAGGCCTTCGAGGTCGAGTTCACGGGGCTGTCCGATGCGCTCAACCGGCCGATGGGGCGGGTCTATCTGCGCTCGTGCGACGCCGAGCTGGGCGATGCGCGCTGCGGCGTGACGCTGACGGCGGCGGCCGGCTCGGTGCTTGCGGTCCTTGACGGGCGGCGGCTGCGCGTCGCCGGCTTCGAGGATGCGGACGCCCATCCCGAGGGCTGGTATGCGCTGGGCCGCCTGGTCTGGCGGACCGGGGCGAATGCGGGCCGGACCGAGTCGGTCCTGGGCTTTGCGCGGCGCTCGGGCGGGGTCGAGATCGAGCTGTGGAAGGCGCCGGCGGCCGCGCCCTCGGCGGGCGATGCGTTCGACCTTTATCCCGGCTGCGACAAGAGCGCGGCGACCTGCCGCGACAAGTTCGCCAATCTGACGCGCTTTCGCGGCTTTCCGCACATGCCCGGCGAGGACTGGGCGGCGGGCTATCCGGGCTCGGAGGAAGATCATGACGGCGGATCCCTGTTTCGTTGACGCGCGCGCCGCGGCCATCGTCGCCGCGGCGCGCGGCTGGCTGGGCACGCCCTATCGCCATCAGGCCAGCCTGCGCGGGGCGGGGGCCGATTGCCTGGGTCTGGTGCGCGGCGTCTGGCGCGAGGTGATCGGCCCCGAGCCCGAGGCGCCGCCGCCCTACAGCCCCGACTGGTCCGAGCCCAGCCGCGACGAGCGGCTGTGGCGCGCGGCGGCGCGGCACATGACGCCGCTTGCGCCCGAAGAGGCGCGGGCGGGCGACGTTCTGCTGTTCCGGATGCGGCGCACGGCGCCGGCCAAGCATCTGGGCATTCTGACCTGCATGGGCGGCGAGGGCGAGCCGCGCATGATCCACGCCTACAGCGGCCGCGGCGTGGTGGAATCGTCGCTGGGTCCATCCTGGCGGCGGCGCATCGCGGCGGCTTTCCGGTTTCCGAGGTAAGCACATGGCGACATTGGTTCTGGCCGCGGCGGGCGCGGCGCTGGGCGGCGCCGCGGGCGGCGCGGTTCTTGGCGTGGGCGCGGCGACGATCGGGCAGGCTGCGGGCGCGATCGTCGGCGGGCTGATCGACCAGAAGGTTCTGGGCTCGGGGTCCGAGGCGGTGGCGCGGGGCAAGGCCTCGACGCTGCGGATCCAGACCTCGCAGGAGGGCGCGCCGATCCCGCGCGTTCAGGGCCGCATGCGCGTGGCGGGGCAGGTCATCTGGTCCACCCGCTTCAAGGAGCACGTCGCCCGGCGCGGCGGCGGCAAGGGCGGCGGGCCGACGGTCAGCGAATACAGCTACACCATCAGCTTCGCCGTCGCGCTGTGCGAAGGCCCCATCGAGCGCATCGGCCGGGTCTGGGCCGACGGCAAGCCGCTGGACATGGAGGCGATCTCCTGGCGGCTGCACAAGGGCGACGAGAGCCAGGGCCCGGACCCGCTGATCGAGGCGGTCGAGGGCGAGGCCCCCGCCTATCGCGGCGTCGCCTATCTGGTGTTCGAGGACCTGCCCGTGGGCTCCTTCGGCAACCGCATGCCGCAGATCAACGTCGAGGTGTTCCGCCAGCCGCGCCCCGGGGCGGTGCCGACCGGCGAGGACGGCCTGCCGCTGCGCGAGGTGGTGCGGGCGGTGGCCATGTCGCCGGGCACGGGCGAGTTCGTCTACGACACCATCCCCGTGCGCGAGATCCGCGACGAGGGCGATGAGCGCTACGTGAACGTGAACACCTCGTCGGGCAAGGCGGATGCGCTGGTCTCGCTCGATCAGCTCGAGACCGAGCTGCCCGCCTGCCGTTCGGTGTCGCTGGTCGTGAGCTGGTTCGGGACGGATCTGCGCGCCGAGCAGTGCGAGCTGCGCCCGGGCGTCGAGAACGCCGAGGCCGAAACCGCGCCCGAGCCCTGGTCGGCGGGCGGGACCGACCGCGCCGGCGCGCATCTGATCGGGCGCGACGAGCAGGGCCGGCCCGTGTTCGGCGGCACGCCCTCGGACGCCTCGGTGGTGCGCTTCATCCGCGAGATGAAGGCGCGCGGGCTGCGGGTGATGTTCTACCCCTTCATCCTGATGGACATTCCCGCGGGCAACGGGCTGACCGACCCGTGGAATCCGTCGCAGGAGCAGCCCGCCTATCCCTGGCGCGGGCGCATCACCACCAACCGCGCGCCCGACGTGCCGGGCACGACCGACATGACGCCCTTCGCCGAGGTCGAGGCGCAGGCTTTCTTCGGCGACGCCGAGCCCGAGGATTTCGAGCTGTCGGGCGATCAGGTGATCTATTCGGGGCCCGACGAATGGCGCATGCGCCGCTTCATCCTGCACTATGCGCATCTGTGCAAGGCGGCGGGCGGGGTGGATGCGTTCTGCATCGGCTCGGAGCTGCGTTCGCTGACGCAGATCCGCTCGGGCCGCGAGAGCTACCCCGCCGTCGAGGAGCTGCGCCGCCTTGCGCGCGACGTGCGCGCGGTGCTGGGCCCGCAGACGAAGATCGGCTATGCCGCGGACTGGTCCGAGTATTTCGGCCATCAGCCCTCGAACGGCGACCGCATCTTCCACCTCGACCCGCTCTGGGCCGACGAGGCGATCGACTTCGTGGGCGTCGACTACTACATGCCCCTCACCGACTGGCGCGACGGCGAGGATCATCTCGACGCGCGCGAGGCGCGCTCGATCTACGACCTCGACTATCTGAGCAGCCGCTTCGCCGCGGGCGAGGGGTATGAGTGGTATTACGCCTCGGAGGCGGACCGCGACGCGCAGATCCGCACGCCGATCGTCGACGGCGCCCATGGCGAGGACTGGATCTGGCGGCCCAAGGACCTGCTCAGCTGGTGGTCGAAGGCGCATCGCAACCGCGTCGACGGCGTGCGCTCGGCGGCGCGCACGCCCTGGCGGCCGCGCATGAAGCCGATCTGGCTGACCGAGATCGGCTGTCCGGCCGTGGACAAGGGCACGAACCAGCCCAACGTGTTCGTGGACCCGAAATCCTCGGAGAACGCGCTGCCGCGCTACTCGAAGGGCACGCGCGACGACCTGATCCAGCGGCGCATGCTGCAGGCGGCGGCGCGCCATTGGTCCGACCCGGCGAACAACCCGGTCTCGGACGTGTATGGCGGGCCGATGCTCGACCTCGACAACGTCTATGTCTGGACGTGGGACGCGCGGCCCTGGCCCGAATTCCCGTCCCGCTCGGACATCTGGTCGGACGGCGCCAATCACGAGCTCGGCCACTGGCTGGACGGGCGCACGGCGGGCGCCTCGCTGGCCGAGGTGGTGGCCGAGATCTGCGACCGCGCGGGGGTGACCGAGGCCGACGCCTCGGAGCTGCACGCGATCGTGGACGGCTTCGTGCAGGAGCGCACCGCCAGCGCGCGCGAGGCGCTTCAGTCGCTGATGCTGGCCTATGCCTTCGACGCCTACGAGACGGGCGGGCGGCTGCGCTTCGTGATGCGGGGCGGCGCGCCGCGCGCCGAGCTGGCCTCGGGCGATCTGGTCGAGGACCCCTCGGGCGGCGCGCCGTTCGAGCTGGTCCGCGCGCCCGAGGGCGAGGCGCTGCGCGACGTGCGCATCGGCTATCTTCGCGGCGACGCCGACTACCTGGCGGGCGCCGAGGAGATCCGCTCGCCCGAGAGCGGGGCGCTCGGGGTGCAGGGCTCGGAGCTGCCGCTGGCGCTGACGCGGGCGACGGCGCGGCGCATCGCCGAGCGCTGGGCGCTCGAGACGGCGGCGGGGCGCGAGACGGCGCGCTTTTCGCTGCCGCCTTCGCGCCTTGCGCTCGAGCCCGGCGACGTGGTGCGGCTGCTGGACGCGGGCGGGGCCGAGTATCGCATCGAGCGCATCGCCGACGGCGTGGCGCGGCGCATCGAGGCCACGCGCGTGGACGGCGCGCTTTATGCGCTGGGGGCGCGGCCGGTGTCTTCGGACCCCGGCGCGCCGCTGCCCGGAAGCGACGCGCCCACGCCGCCGGCCTTCCGGCTGCTGGACGTGCCCTTCGCGCGCTTCGGCGGGTCCGAGACCGAGGCGTATCTGGCGGCCTGGTCGGCCAACTGGCCCGGCTCGGTCAGCATCTACGCCTCGGACCGCGACGAGGGCTACGCCTTCGCCGCGCGGCTGCGCCGGCCTTCGACGGTGGCGCGGCTCGTGGACCCGCTTCCGGCCTCGCAGCCCTGGCGCTGGAGCCGGGGGGCGCGCGTGCGGGTGAAGATGCTGTCGGGCGAGCTGCTGTCGGCCGACGAGCTGGCGGTGTTCAACGGCGCCAATCTGGCGGCGCTGGCGGCCGCCGACGGGCAGTGGGAGCTGCTTCAGTTCCGCGAGGCGGCGCTGGTCGGTCCGGGGGAATACGAGCTCTCGGGCTTTCTGCGCGGGCTTGGCGGCACCGAGGCGCTGATCGGCGATCCGGCCCCGGCGGGGGCGGTGCTGGTTATGCTGGGCGAGCAGCTGGCGGCGTTCGAGGCGCCGCGCGGGCTCGAGCGGCATTACCGCATCGGCCCGAGCGGGCGGGACCTGAACGACGACAGCTTCCAGCACGCCGTGTGGACGCACCAGGCCACGGGGCTGCGGCCCTGGGCGCCGGCGCATCTGCGCGCCGAGCTGACGGCGGGCGGAGACGTGGCGCTGAGCTGGGTGCGGCGCTCGCGCCGCGACATCGACGCCTGGTCCGACGGCGAGACGCCGCTGGACGAGGCGTTCGAGCGCTACCGGGTGCGGGTCTACGCGCCCGACGGCGCCGTGGCGCGCGAGGTCGAGGCCGACGGCCCCGGCTTCGTCTACGACGTCGCCATGCAGGCGGCGGACGGCTTCGGGGGCGGCCTTGCCGGGGTGAGCTTCGGCGTGGCGCAGATCTCGGAAGCCTTTGGTCCTGGAATCGAAGGAAAGGCGACGCTCAGTGGTTGAGACGGCAAATCTCTCGTTGCCGCTTCTGGCCGCCGGTCAGGCGCAGAAGCACGTGACGGTGAACGAGGCGCTGACGCGCCTCGATTCGCTTTTCATGCTGGCGGTGGAAAGCCGCGCGGTCATGTCCCCGCCGGCGGGGGCGGCCGAGGGCGACCGCTACATCGTGCCGGCCGGCGCCTCGGGCGACTGGGCGGGGCGCGACGGCGACATCGCCGTCTTCGTCAATGGCGGCTGGGATTTCGTCACCCCGAGGACGGGCTGGCGGGCCTTCGTCGCCGACGAGGGGCTGGACGCGGTGTTCGCCTGGGGCGTGTGGTCGGTTCCGGCGGCGGCGGCCGGCGGCGCGCAGATGAGCGTGCTGCAATTCGATCACGCCATCGCGCCGGGCGGGGCGCAGGATACGGCGGGGCTGATCCCGGCGGGCGCGATCGTGATGGGCGTGACCGCGCGTGTGATCGGGGCCATCGGCGGCGTCACGGGCTGGTCGCTGGGCGTGGCCGGGGCGCCGACGCGCTATGGCGCGGGGCTGCCGACGGCGCTCAACGCCGCCGCGGCGGCGGGCTGCGGCGGGCCGCTGGCCTATCCGCAGGCGACGCCGCTGCGCCTGACGCCCGAGGGCGGCGACTTCGCCGGCGGGCAGCTGCGCATCGCCATCCACCACCTGACGCTGACGGTCCCCGATGCGGTGTGAGGCGCGCGCGAGCGGCGGAGCGGCGCCATGACGCTTGCGGCGCTGGGGGCGGCGGCGCTGGACGCGCTGCTGGCGGCCTGCGTGCTGAGCACCGCGGCCTCGATCATCGTGGCGGCCACGCCGACGCCGCGCGACGACGGCCCGGCGGGGCGGCTCTATCGCTGGCTCGAGGTGCTGGCCTTCAACTTCGGCCATGCCGGCGCGCCGCCGCCGAACCGGGTCGGGGGGCGCTTTCGCCCGGACTGACGCGCGGGCTCGTGAAGGGGGCGGGGGCGGGTTTCGCTTGAACTCGCCCCCGAAAGCGCGATGTTGTGACATGAGTCCATTCGCCGGAGCCGCTCATGACCACCGCATCGCGCACGCGCGCCGCCGTCGCCAAGATCGACCCGATTTGGGAGCGCATCCGCGCCGAGGCAGAGGAGATCGCGCGCAACGAACCGCTTCTGGGCAGCCTTGTGCACGCCGTGGTCCTGCATCACGACTCGCTCGAGGGCGCGCTCAGCTACCGCATCTCGCAAAAGCTGGAATCGCCCGAGATGCCGGCGCTGCTGCTGCGCGAGATCGCGGACGAGGTGCTTGCCTGCGACGAGGGCGTGCGCGAGGCCGTGCGCGCCGACATCCTTGCGGTCTACGAGCGCGACCCGGCCTGCCATCGTCATGTGCAGCCGCTGTTGTTCTTCAAGGGCTACCTGGCGCTGCAGGCCTATCGGATCGCGGCGCATCTGTGGCGCGCGGGGCGGCGCGACATGGCCTATCACCTGCAGATGCGCACCTCGGAGCAGTTCGGGGTCGACATTCACCCGGGCGCGCGCATCGGCAAGGGAATCATGATCGACCATGCGCACTCCATCGTCATCGGCGAAACGGCGGTGGTGGGCGACGACTGCTCGATGCTGCATTCGGTGACGCTGGGCGGCACGGGCAAGGAGGACGGCGACCGGCACCCGAAGGTGGGCCGGGGCGTGCTGATCGGCGCCGGGGCGAAGGTTCTGGGCAACATCCGCATCGGCGATTGCAGCCGCATCGCCGCCGGCTCGGTGGTGCTCAAGGACGTGCCGCCGTGCAAGACGGTGGCGGGCGTGCCGGCGCAGGTCATCGGCGACGCCGGCTGCGAACAGCCGGCGCGCAGCATGAACCAGCAGGTCTGACGGCGCCGGTCAGAGCAGGAAGTCGCCCGCGTCGAGGGCCGGCTTGCCGTTGAGGATGATCGCCAGATCCGCCGCGCCGTCGCCGTCGACGTCGCCCTGCACATGGGTCTTGCCGCCGGCGTTGAAGATGATGAGCTCGCCCGCCGCGCCGGTGAACTTGGTCCCGGCCAGGGCGAAGGCCTGATCGCCCGCGGCGCCGAGGTCGGCGTCGATGCCGCCGAGGTCGATCTTGTCGGGTCCGTCGCCGAAATCCTGGATCACGTCGGCCGCCCCGGGCGCGCTGTCCTCGACCTTTTCGAAGACGAACACGTCGGCGCCGGCGCCGCCGCGCAGCTTGTCGGCGTCTCGGCCGCCGATCAATCTGTCGGCGCCGCGGCCGCCCGTCAGCGTGTCGGCGCCCCGGTCGCCGATCAGCGTGTCGCGCCCGTCATTGCCGATCAGCAGGTCGTCGCCGACGCCGCCATCGACCGTTTCGTCGGCGGCCAGGCCCCGGAACACGTCGTCGACGCCGAAGGCCTTGCCGTCGATGACCGAGTATCCCTGCGAGAAGTTGAAGGCCTCGAGACCATGAAAGCGCGACCCCTCGGCCGCGCCGGCGTTCTTGGACTGGTTGGCGAGGTTGATGATCCAGCCTTCCTTCTCGATGTCGAGCGCGCCGAGATTCACGGTGTCGAAGCCGGCGCCGCCGCGCAGGACGTAGGTCGATCCGGGCTGAACGGTGATCTCGTCGTCGCCATGCCCGCCATGGACCATGGCGTCGCCTTCGCCAAGCTGAATGCTGTCGTTGCCGCGGCCGCCATAGATGCGGTCGTCGCCGCCGCCGCTCGAGATGGTGTCGTCTCCGGCATAGCCGCGAATGATGTTGGCGCCGGCATTGCCGCTGATGTCGTCCGCGTTGTTCGAGCCAAGACCCTTGATGTCGTCGGTTCCCATCAGAAAGAGGCGTTCGATGCTGGACGACGTGATGCGGAAGCTGACGCTTGAAAAGACGGAGTCTTCGCCTGCGCCGCCGGAGATCGCGGCGCCGCTTTGGTAGATCTCGAAGACGTCGTTTCCGTCGCCGCCGTAGATCTCAGTGCGTTGCGAGAAGTCCTTGTTGGGCTCGATCGTGCCGCCGGCGTAGACGAAAAGGTCGTCGCCGGCGCCCAGAAACACGTTGCCGAGCAGCGTGCCGTCCAGCATGTGAAACGCGTCGTTGCCGCCGCCCAGATTCACACGGCCGCGGATGTCGCCCGAATTGGTCACGATCTGCGACGCGTCGTCGCCGCTGACCACGTCGCTCTGCCGGAACAGGAAATCGGGCGTTTCGATCACGCCCGTGTTGTCCAGAACCGCCCGCCCGGTCATCTCGACGGCGGTTTCGCCGCCGCTGATCACGCCCGAGTTGACGACCTGGCCGAAGCCGGCTCCGTAGAGGTCGTTGGGCCCCGCGACGACGACGCCGACCGGGGCGTTGATGACGCCTGAATTGCTGAGAACGGCCACGCCATGCATCTCGACGGCGGTCTGACCCGCCGAGATCGTGCCCGTGTTGACGATCTGGCCGGCCTTGCTCATCGCATCAAGGTTGCCCGCCTCGACCACCACCCCGCGCCAGGCGCTGATGAGGCCCGAATTCTCGACCCTCAGATAGCCGGTCGCGGAAGGGTCCTGGACGATGACGCCGATGGCGTCGTCGATCGCGGCGGAGCCGGTGCTGATCGTTCCGACGTTGACGACCGTGGCGCCCCATCCCTCGAGCCAGACGCCCTTGCCGGCGACGATCTGGCCCTCGTTGATCACCGAGCCGCCCTGATCCCCGTCATTCTGGACCAGCAGGTAGACGCCCGTGGATGGGCGCACGGCGCGGATCGAGCCCTCGGACCCGATCTCGACCGAGTTGCGGGGGCCCGCATTCGCGGCCACGCCCGCCGAGGTGGTGACGAGGTCGCCCTCGATCACGACCCGGGCGTTCGATACGCCGCTCTCGATCAGGAAGCCGTATGAATTCGCGTAAAGGCCGCTTCCTTGGGTCAGCACCCATGCGTCGGTGGAGCCGGCGACATTGACGCTGCTGGTCGAATTTCCTGAAATGAAGTTGACGGCCATAATGAATTTCCCCCTTGAGCCGCGCCGCGCCGGGTCTGCGCGAACGAAGTTGGTCCATTTTACCTGTCAGCGACGCAGCGGCAATATCGTTTTCCGTTCATCATTGCGCCCGAAAAAGGGCCGCCGGACGATGCGCCGGCGGCCCTTGAAGGCGTATGCGTGGCGTGGCGCGCGGCGCTCAGGCCAGAAGGGTCATCGGGTTTTCAAGGTTCTCCTTGATCGCGGCCAGGAAGCGCGCGCCCAGCGCCCCGTCGATGACGCGATGATCGACCGACAGCGTCACGCGCATCACCGTGGCCGGGACGATCTGGTCGCCCTTGACGACGGGTTTGCGCACGCCCGCGCCCACGGCCAGGATCGAGGCGTGGGGCGGGTTGATGACGGCGTCGAAATCGTCGATGCCGAACATGCCCAGATTGGAGATGGCGAAGCTGCCGCCCTGATACTCGGCGGGGGCGAGCTTGCGCGCGCGGGCGCGTTCGGCCAGGTCGCGCATCTCTTCCGACAGGGCCGAGATGGACTTGGCGTCGGCGCCGCGCAGCACGGGGGTGAAGAGCCCGCCCTCGACCGCCACCGCCACGGCGACGTCGGCGCGGCTGAACTTCAGGATCCGGTCGCCCGCCCAGACCGCGTTGCAGTCGGGCACCTGGCGCAGCGCCAGCGCGCAGGCCTTGATGATGAAGTCGTTGACCGAGAGCTTCACCCCGCGCGGCTCGAGCGCCTTGTTGAGCTGGGCGCGGAATTCGAGCAGCGCGTCCAGCTCGATGTCGCGGCGCAGGTAGAAATGGGGGATGGTGCTCTTGGCTTCGGACAGGCGCGCGGCGATGGTGCGGCGCATGCCGTCGAGCGAGACCTCCTCGAAGGGCGCGTCGGCGTAAAGCTTGCGCACGTCCTGGGCCTCGGCGCCCTTGGCGGGCTGGGCGGGGGCCTGCGTCTGCGCCGGCGCGGCGGGGGCGGGGGCGGGCTTGGCCGGGGCGCGCGCGGCGGCCTCGACGTCGGCGCGCACGATGCGCCCGTGCGGCCCGCTGCCCTTGATGGCGGCCAGATCGACGCCCAGCTCGCGGGCGAGGCGTCGGGCGAGGGGCGAGGCGAAGATCCGCCCGCCTCCGGCCGCCGTCGGCGCCGCCGGGGCGGGCGCCGCGGTCTGCGGCTGGGCGGGGGCGGCCTGTTCGGCCCCGGCGGGGGCGGCCCCGACCTCTGCCTTGGCCTCCGCCTTGGCCGGAGCGGCCGCGGGGGCTTCCTGGGCGCCGGCGGCGGCCTCGGCCGGGTCTTCGCCCTCTTCGGCGAGGATGGCGATGGGCTCGTTGACCTTCACCCCCTCGGTTCCCTCGGGGATGAGGATGCGGGCGATGACGCCCTCGTCGACCGCCTCGAACTCCATGGTCGCCTTGTCGGTCTCGATCTCGGCGATGACGTCGCCGGCCGAGACCTTGTCGCCCTCCTTGACGTGCCACTTGGCGAGGGTCCCTTCCTCCATGGTCGGCGAGAGGGCGGGCATCAGGATCTGGATGGCCATGGTCGCCTCCTCAGCGGTAGCAGACGGATTTGCAGGCGGCGACGACCTCGTCGGTCGTGACCAGGGCGAGGCGCTCGAGATTGGCGGCGTAGGGCATGGGCACGTCCTTGCCGGTGCATGAAAGCACGGGCGCGTCGAGCCAGTCGAACGCCTCGCGCGAGATGGTCGCGGCCAGGTGATCGCTGATCGAGCAGACGGGCCAGCCCTCTTCGACCGTGACGCAGCGGTTGGTCTTGCGCACGCTCTCGAGCACGGTCGGCATGTCCATCGGACGCAGGGTGCGCAGGTCGATGACCTCGGCCGAGATGCCCTCGCCGGCCAGGCGCTCGGCCGCCTCGAGGGCGTAGGTCATGCCGATGCCGAAGCTGACGATGGTCACGTCCTCTCCCTCGCGCCAGATGCGCGCCTTGCCGAAGGGGATGGTCAGATCGTCCACCTGCGGCACCTCGAACGAGCGGCCGTAGAGGATCTCGTTCTCGAGGAAGATGACCGGGTTGGGGTCGCGGATGGCGGTCTTGAGCAGCCCCTTCGCGTCGGCCGCCGAATAGGGCATGACGACCTTGAGGCCGGGCACATGCGCATACCAGGCGGCGTAGTCCTGGCTGTGCTGGGCGGCCACGCGGGCCGCGGCGCCGTTGGGGCCGCGGAAGACGATGGGGCAGTTCATCTGCCCGCCGGACATGTAGAGCGTCTTGGCCGCCGAGTTGATGATCTGGTCGATCGCCTGCATGGCGAAGTTGAAGGTCATGAACTCGACGATGGGGCGCAGGCCGGCGAAGGCGGCGCCGACGCCGAGGCCCGTGAAGCCGTGCTCGGTGATGGGGGTGTCGATGACGCGGCGCGCGCCGAACTCGTCGAGCAGGCCCTGGCTGACCTTGTAGGCGCCCTGGTATTCGCCCACTTCCTCGCCCATGAGGAAGACGCTTTCGTCGCGGCGCATCTCTTCGGCCATGGCGTCGCGCAGGGCCTCGCGCACGGTCTGCTTCTTCATCGGGGCGTCGGCGGGCCAGTCGGGGGCGCGCTCGGCCGCGCGGGGCGCGGCCGGGGGCTGCGCGGCGGAGGGCTGCGCGGCGGGTTCGGCGGGCGCCTGCGCCGCGGCGGTCTCGGCGGCGGGGGCCTCGGCCGCGGGGGCCTGGGCGCCGGCGGCGGCCTCGGCCGCGTCCTCGCCTTCTTCGGCGAGGATGGCGATGGGCTCGTTGACCTTCACCCCCTCGGTCCCCTCGGGCACGAGGATTCGGGCGACGACGCCCTCGTCGACGGCTTCGAACTCCATGGTCGCCTTGTCGGTCTCGATCTCGGCGATGACGTCGCCGGCCGAGACCTTGTCGCCCTCCTTGACGTGCCACTTGGCGAGGGTTCCCTCCTCCATGGTCGGCGAGAGGGCGGGCATCAGGATCTGGATGGCCATGCTGCGCTCTCCCTTCAGGCGTAAATGTCGGTCCAGAGCTCGGAGACGTCCGGCTCGGGGCTTTCCTGGGCGAAGCGCGCGGCTTCGTTGACGATGGCGCGGATCTCCTTGTCGATGGCCTTGATGTCGTCCTCGGAGGCCATGCCGGCCTTCACCAGCAGATCGCGCACATGGTCGATGGGGTCGCGGGTCTCGCGCACTTTCTGGACCTCTTCGCGGGTGCGGTACTTGGCCGGGTCCGACATGGAGTGGCCGCGATAACGGTAGGTGTTCATTTCCAGGATGTAGGGGCCCTTGCCGGCGCGGCAGTGCGCGGCGGCCTTGCGCGCGGCGTCGCGCACGGCCAGCACGTCCATGCCGTCGACCGCCTCGCCGGGAATGGCGAAGGCCTCGCCGCGGGTGTAGAGCGCGGGGGTGGACGAGGCGCGGTCAAGCCGCGTGCCCATGGCGTACTGGTTGTTCTCGATGATGAAGATGCAGGGCAGCTTCCACAGGCTGGCCATGTTCATGGCCTCGTAGATCTGGCCCTGGTTGGCGGCGCCGTCGCCGTAATAGGTGAAGCTGACGTTGTCGTTTCCGCGGTAGCGGTTGGCGAAGGCGAGCCCGGCGCCGATGGGCACCTGCGCGCCGACGATGCCGTGCCCGCCGTAGAAGTTCTTCTCGCGCGAGAACATGTGCATCGAGCCGCCCTTGCCCTTGGAATAGCCCGTGGCGCGGCCGGTGAGCTCGGCCATCACGCCCTTGGGGTCCATGCCGCAGGCCAGCATGTGGCCGTGGTCGCGATACGAGGTGATGCGCTGGTCGCCTTCCTTGGCGGCCGCCTCGGCGCCGACCACGACGGCCTCCTGCCCGATGTAGAGATGGCAGAAGCCGCCGATCAGCCCCATGCCGTAGAGCTGGCCGGCCTTTTCCTCGAAGCGGCGGATGAGCAGCATGTCGCGGTAGTAGCGCAGCAGCTCGTCCTTGTCGGCGTCGGGCTTGGCGGGCGCCTTTCCGGCGGCGCTGGTCTTGGCGGGCGCTTTGGCGCCGGCGCGTCTGGCGGTGGCCATTCGGTGTCCTCCTCGACCGCTTGAGCGGTTCGTCGACCGTTGAACTTTCGAAGCACTCTAGAGCCGGCGCGCGGGAAAATCACGCGCCTATCGCAACGTCAGCCCTGCGGCGGGCGCATGGCCGGTTTGCGCGCAGCCGGCCGGAGCGCGCCGGGCGCGCCGGTTCGCGCGCCCCTCGTGCGATGGTGGGCGGCGTGGGGGTGAGGCGGGCGGCGCATGCGATTCAGCGCTTGGGCGCATGAACATGGCGCACGCGCCCGGCCCAGATGCGTCAAGCGCGCGCTCGGCGCACGAGAATGACGCGCGCGCTCGGCGCACGACAACGACGCGCGCGCTCAGCGCACGACGATCTCGTCGGGGCGGATGTAGCCGAGGGTCTTGCGCGCGCGCTCGTCCAGAAGGTCGAGGTCGAGGCTGCGTTCCGACAGGCGCTCGGTCAGGTTCTGCATGCGCGCGCGCTCCTGGCGCAGCATTTCGAGCTCGGCGCGCAGCCGCGCCTCCTGCGCCTCGAGCCGCATGCGCGCCAGAATGCCGGTGTCGCCCTGAATTGCGGCGTGGGCGAAATAGACGGCGGCCCCGAGGATGGCCAGGCAGAACAGCGCGGCGGCGGCGGCGCGGGGCGTTGCGACGGCGTCGGGCATGGGCGTGCGACCTCGGTTCGGCGGCTGCTGCCGGCTTGCGCGCGCCACGGTTGCGGCGCGTTTGAGGAAAATCGCACGAAAACGCGGCCCCGCCAAGGGGCCGCGCATGGGCTTGTCGCCGCCTCGGCTCAGCCGCGGCCGCGGATGAACGCGCCGCCGGCATAGACGGCGGCCTCGCCCAGCTCCTCTTCGATGCGGATGAGCTGGTTGTATTTGGCCAGCCGGTCCGAACGCGCCAGCGAGCCGGTCTTGATCTGCCCGCAGTTGAGCGCGACGGCGAGGTCGGCGATGGTCGCGTCCTCGGTCTCGCCCGAGCGGTGGGACATGACCGAGGCGTAGCCGGCGCGGTGGGCGATCTCGACCGCCTCGATGGTTTCGGACAGCGTGCCGATCTGGTTGACCTTCACCAGCAGCGCGTTCGCGCAGCCCTGGGCGATGCCGTCGCGCAGCCGCGCGGGGTTGGTGACGAACAGATCGTCGCCGACCAGCTGGCACTTGCCCCCCAGCTGCTCGGTCAGGATGCGCCAGCCCTCCCAGTCGTCCTCGGCCATGCCGTCCTCGATCGAGACGATGGGATAGTCGGCGACGAGCGCGGCCAGATAGTCGGCCATCTCGGCCGAGCTCAGGGTCTTGCCCTCGCCCTCGAGCCGATAGGCGCCCTCGACGTGGAATTCGGTCGAGGCGGCGTCGAGCGCCAGATGCACGTCCTTGCCGGGGGCGTAGCCGGCCTTCTCGATCGAGGCCATGATGAAGTCGAGCGCCTGGCGCGTCGAGCCGATGTTCGGCGCGAAGCCGCCCTCGTCGCCGACCGAGGTCGCGTGCCCGGCGGCGGCCAGCTCCTTCTTGAGGGTGTGGAAGATCTCGGCCCCCATGCGCACCGCGTCGCGCATCGTCGCCGCGGCGGTGGGCATGATCATGAATTCCTGGATGTCGATCGGGTTGTCGGCGTGCTGGCCGCCGTTGATGATGTTCATCATCGGCGTGGGCATGACGCGCGCCGAGGTCCCGCCGACATAGCGGTAGAGCGGCAGGCCGACGCTTTCGGCCGCTGCGCGCGCCACGGCCAGCGAGACGCCCAGGATGGCGTTGGCGCCGAGGCGGCTCTTGTTCGGGGTTCCGTCCAGCTCGATCATCGCGCGGTCGATGGCCAGCTGCTCGGCGGCGTCCACGCCGGCCAGGGCCTCGAAGATCTCGCCGTTGACGGCGTCGACCGCCTTCTGCACGCCCTTGCCCAGATAGCGCTCGCCGCCGTCGCGCAGCTCGACGGCCTCGTGCGCGCCGGTCGAGGCGCCCGAGGGCACGGCGGCGCGGCCGAAGCTGCCGTCCTCGAGCGTGACGTCCACCTCGACGGTGGGGTTGCCGCGGCTGTCGAGGATCTCGCGTGCGGTGATGTCGATGATGGCGCTCATGCGGTGGTCTCCAGCTGGTCGGGGCGCGGATGCGGCCCCAGGGGTGGATGCGGCGGGCGTCAGCCCTTGCGCTTGATGGGGACGCCGTAAAGCTCGAGCTTGTGGCCGCGCAGCTCGTAGCCCAGACGGCGGGCGATGCGTTCCTGAAGCTCCTCGATCTCGGGATCGACGAATTCGATCACGTCGCCGGTGGTCAGGTCGATGAGGTGGTCGTGGTGCTCGCGCTCGGCGTCCTCGTAGCGGGCGCGGCCGTCGCCGAAATCGACCTTCTCGAGAATCCCGGCCTCTTCCAGCAGCTTGACGGTGCGGTAGACGGTGGCCAGCGAGATGTTGGCGTCCTCCTGCGCGGCGCGCCGGTGCAGCTCCTCGACGTCGGGATGGTCGTCGGCCTCTTGCAGAAGGCGCGCCAGCAGCCGGCGCTGGCCGGTCATGCGCAGCCCCTTGGCCTCGCAGCGTTCGATGATGCTTTCGCCGGGCATGGCGTCTCCGTCCGGGGCGAAACGGGAGGGTCGCCGGGTTGATAGCGCATCGCCGCGGCGGGCGAAAGAGCCGAGGGCCGGATGCGCGAGCGCCCCCGCCGGGGGCGGGGGCGCGGTCGGGCGCGGGGCGCGCGGGTCAGCCGTCGAAATCCACCTTTTCGACCAGCTTGAGCGCGGCGGGGCGGTTGCGCGCGATCTCGACCAGGGGCAGGTCGTCGGGGGTGAACTCGCCCCAGCTGCGGATCAGCTCGGAGGGCGGCACGCCGGGCTTGACGGGGTATTCGGCGTTGAGCTCGGCGTAGAGGCGCTGCGCCTCGTCCGAGACGAGGAACTCCATCAGCTTGAGGGCGTTCTCGCGGTTGGGCGCCGAGCGGGTCATGGCCACGCCCGAGACGTTCATGTGCGCGCCGCCGTTCTCGAAGGTGGGGAAGACGATGCGCACGCTTTCGGCCCATTCGCGCTGCTCGGGATCGGCCAGCATCTTGGCCATGTAGTAGGTGTTGCCGATGGCGACGTCGCATTCGCCGGCCCAGACGGCCTTGACCTGGGCGCGGTCGTTGCCCTGGGGCTTGCGCGCCAGGTTGGCCTTGACGCCGCGCAGCCATTCCTCGGTCGCCTGTTCGCCGTGATGGGCGATCATCGCCGCGGTCAGCGCCAGGTTGTAGGGATGCGCGCCCGAGCGGGTGCAGATGCGCCCGCGCCACTTGTCCGAGGCGAAGTCCTCGTAGGTGGTGATCTCGCCGTCCTTCACGCGCTCCTTCGAGGCGTAGGCGACGCGCGCGCGGGCGGTCAGGGCGAACCAGCGCCCCTCGGGGTCGCGGAAGGCGGCGGGGATGTTGGCCTCGAGCGTCGCCGAGCGCACGGGCTGGACGACGTCGGCCTCGACCAGCTCGTTCAGGCGGCCGATGTCGACGGTGAAGACCAGATCGGCGGGCGAGCGGCGGCCCTCGGCCTTGAGGCGCTCGACCATGCCCTTGTTGAGGAAGACCGAGTTGACCTTGATTCCGGTCTTTTCGGTGAAGGCCTCGAACAGGGGGTCGATCAGTTCGGGCTGACGGTAGGAATAAACGTTCACCTCGTCGGCGGCCGCGGCCGGCAGGGCGGCGGCGGCGCTCAGGGCGAGGGCGGCGAGAAGATCGGTTTTCCGCATGGATGGGCTCCGTCGTTGAGGGACGGCCCTGCTTTAATCCGAGAAAAAGAGTCGGGTCAATGCCTGATGAAAAAAATCTGGATTAGCCGCCGCGCGCGCCTCCGTCCCCTTCTCCGTCCCCTTCTCCGTCCCCGTCCGCCGCGGCGCGCTCGCGCGCCTTCTCGGCGTTCCAGAGCGCGTCCATCTGTTCGAGCGTCGCCTCCTCGGGGCGCAGCCCCCGGGCGGCCAGGGCGCGCTCGACGGCGCGGAAGCGGCGCTCGAACTTGGCGCAGGCGCGCCTGAGCGCGGTTTCGGGATCGACGTCCAGCCGGCGCGCCAGATTGGCGGCGGCGAAAAGCAGGTCGCCCATCTCCTCCTCGATCGCGGCGGGATCGGACGCGGCGGCGGCCTCGGCCAGCTCGCGCGCCTCTTCGGCGATCTTGTCGGCGACGCCGCCGGCATCGGGCCAGTCGAATCCGACGCGCGCGGCGCGGGCCTGCAGCTTGGCCGCGCGGGTCAGGGCGGGCAGGGCGCGCGGCAGCCCGTCCAGCGCGCCGGCGGGGGCGTCCTGCGCGCCGGCGCGCTCGCGGGCCTTCATCTCTTCCCAGGCGCGGGTCTGCGCGGCGGCGTCGCGGGCGGGGTCGGGCGCGGCGAAGACGTGCGGATGGCGGCGGACCATCTTGTCGGATATGGCGCGCAGCACGTCGTC
Source organism: Oceanicella actignis (assembly GCF_008124525.1). Lineage (GTDB taxonomy): Bacteria > Pseudomonadota > Alphaproteobacteria > Rhodobacterales > Rhodobacteraceae > Oceanicella > Oceanicella actignis. The sequence continues at coordinate 62,049 of NZ_VNHJ01000011.1, read as the reverse complement.
GAGACCGAACAGCCCGCGCTCTTCGGCCATCTGGGCGTGGAAGACGGCCTGGAACAGAAGGTCGCCCAGCTCGGCGGGCAGCTCGTCCCAGGCCTCGCGCTCGATGGCGTCGACGACCTCGTGCGCCTCCTCGATGGCGTAGGGGGCGATCGAGCGGTGGTCCTGCTCGAGATCCCACGGGCAGCCATGGCCGGGCTCGCGCAGGCGGCGCATGATCTCGCGCAGGCGTTCGAGGCCGCCCTCGGGGTCGTTCACCAGCCGGTCCGACAGCGGACGGGGCAGGGGGCGCGCGGGATGGGGACGGTCGGACATGGTCGGCTCCTGGCGGGGACGGGTTCGGCGGCCGGGGATCGGCGCGCGCAGTATGGCGTGCGGGCGCGGCGATGCAACGGCCGGGGGCGCGGGGTCGCCTTGCGCGGGCCGGGCGCCTTGGCCGCGGGCGCGCGCATGGGCTGTTCCGTCGGATGCGCGAAGGCTGTAGTGAGGGGCCCGACGAGTCAGGAGAGCCCCCATGAGCAGCGCAGACAGCGATCACCCCTCCGCCCGGGCCCGCGAGGCGGCCGAGGCCGCGCCCCCTTCCGCGCCGGCGGGCGACGACCCGGCGACGCGGCCGACGGTCCGCCTGCGGCCCAAGGCGGGGCGGCGTCTGTCGGCGGGCGCGCCCTGGGCCTATGCGGACGAGCTGGTCATGGACCGGCGCACGCGCAAGCTGGCGCCGGGCAGCCTGGTCGAGCTGCAGGACGCCGAGCGCGCGCCCCTCGGGCTGGCGGCCTTCAACCCCGACAGCGTGATCGCCGCCCGCCTTCTGGACGAGGACCCGGCCGCGCGCGTGGACGCCGACTGGTTCGCCGCGCGCATCGCCCGCGCCCAGCGGCTGCGCGAGGCGCTGTTCGACGCGCCCTTCCACCGCCTGATCCATGCCGAGGCCGACGGCCTGCCGGGGGTGGTGATCGACCGCTTCGGCGACGCGGCGGCGGTGCAGCCGAACGCGGCCTGGGCCGATGCGCGGATCGAGGCGCTGGTCGATGCGCTGGTCCGCGTGACGGGGGTGCGGACGGTGGTGCTGAACGGCGCCTCGCGCGCGCGCCGGGCCGAGGGGCTGGAGGACGGCGTGCGGGTGCTGCGGGGCGGGCTGGACGGCCCCGTGCCGACGCCGATGAACGGGGCGGTCTACATGGCCGATCTGACCGGCGGGCAGAAGACCGGCCTGTTCTACGACCAGCGCCCGAACCACGCCTTCGTTGCGCGGCTGGCGCGCGGGGGGCGGATGCTGGACGTGTTCAGCCATGTGGGCGGCTTCGCGCTGGCGGCGCTGGCGGCGGGGGCGACGCATGCGCTGGCGGTGGACGGGTCGGCGCGCGCGCTCGAGCTGGCCGAGGAGGGCGCGCGCCGCTCGGGCGTGGCGGATCGCTTCGAGACGCGCCGCGCCGACGCCTTCGAGGCGCTGGCGGCGCTGGCCGAAGAGGGCGCGCGCTTCGAGACGGTGGTGTGCGATCCGCCCGCCTTCGCGCCCTCGCGACAGGCGCGCGAGGCCGGGCTGCGGGCGTATCGGCGCCTTGCGCGCATGGCCGCGCCGCTGGTGGCCGAAGAGGGATGGCTGACGCTGTGCTCGTGCTCGCACGCCGTCGACGCCGAGGCTTTCCGCGCCGCCTGCGCGCAGGGGCTGCGCGCGGCGGGAAGGCGCGCGCGGCTGATCTGGTCGGGGCGCGCGGGGCCCGACCACCCCGTTCACCCGGCGCTGCCCGAGACGAGCTATCTCAAGGCGTTGGTCTTCGCCCTCGACTGAGCGGCGCGCCCCCTTGCGCCGCGCCGCGCGCGCCGGTAAGGGGGCGCCTTCGCCGCAGACGGAGAACGACATGCGCGTCGACGAGTTCGATTTCGACCTGCCCGAAGAGCTGATCGCCCTGCGCCCGGTTCGCCCGCGCCGCGCGGCGCGGCTGCTGGCCGCGCGGGGCGATGCGATCGACGATCTTCGCGTGGCCGATCTGCCGCGGCTGCTGCGGGCGGGCGACGTTCTGGTGTTCAACGACACGCGGGTCATCCCGGCGCGGCTTTTCGGCGAGCGCCGCCGCCAGACGGCCGACGGCTCGGGCGTGGCGCGCATCGAGGCGACCTTGCTCGAGCGCGCGGGCGCGGATGCGTGGCGGGCCCTGGCGCGGCCGGCGAAACGTCTGCGCGAGGGCGACGAGATCCTCTTCGCCGGCGGGCTGCGCGCGCGCGTGGCCGAGCGCGGCGCGGGCGGCGAGGTGGCGCTGGTCTTCGACCGCGCGGGGCCCGAGCTGGACGCGGCGATCGCGGCGGCGGGCGTGATGCCGCTGCCGCCCTACATCGCCGCCCGCCGCCCCGCCGACGCGCAGGACGAGGAGGACTACCAGACCGTCTTCGCCGCGCGTCCGGGCGCGGTGGCCGCGCCCACGGCCGCGCTGCATTTCGACCAGCCCCTTCTGGCCGCGCTCGACGAGGCGGGCGTGCGTTCGGCGCGCGTGACGCTGCATGTGGGGGCGGGCACCTTCCTGCCGGTCAAGGCCGAGCGCGTCGAGGATCACCGCATGCACGCCGAGTGGGGCGAGATCTCGGCCGAGGCGGCCGAGGCGATCGCGCGCGCGCGCGCCGAAGGGGGGCGGGTCGTCGCGGTCGGGACCACGGCGCTGCGGGTGCTCGAGACCGCGGCGGACGAGGACGGGCGCCTGCGGCCGTGGTCGGGCGAGACCGACATCTTCATCACGCCCGGCTATCGCTTCCGCGCCGTGGACGGGCTGATGACGAACTTCCACCTTCCGCGCTCGACGCTGATGATGCTGGTCTCGGCGCTGATGGGCGTCGAGCGCATCCGACGCATCTACGCCCATGCGGTGGCCGAGCGCTACCGCTTCTATTCCTACGGCGACGCGTCGCTGCTGATCCCCTGAGCGCCGCGGCGGCGCGTCCAGAAGTCGCTTCGGTCACGAAACATTCCGTCTTCGCGGCTATCATGCCGGCGAATCTCACGCGAGGCGCGCATGCTTTCCATTCTTTCCAACTCTTGGGCGCTGCTGTTCGGCATGTTCCTGCTGATGCTGGGCAACGGCATGCAGGGCACGCTGCTGGGTCTGCGCGGCGCCATCGAGGGCTTTTCGGTCGACGAGATGGCCTATGTCATGTCGGCCTATTTCCTCGGCTTCCTGGGCGGCTCGCGGCTGACGCCGCTGCTGATCCGGCGGGTGGGGCATGTGCGCGTCTTCGCGGCCATGGCCTCGATCATCTCGGCCGTGTTCGTGCTCTATGCGCTGGCCCCCAGCGTGCTCGGCTGGGCCTTGATGCGCCTGGTGGTGGGGTTCTGCTTCTCGGCCGTCTATGTGGTGGCCGAAAGCTGGCTGAACGACTCGGCCACGAACGAGACGCGCGGGCAGCTGCTGTCGATCTACATGATCGTGCAGATGGTCGGCATCGTCGCGGCGCAGTTCGCCATCAACCTGGGCGATCCGGCGGGATACGAGCTGTTCATCGTCATCTCGGTGGCGGTGTCGCTGTCCTTCGCGCCGATCCTGCTTTCGGTCAGCCCGGCGCCCGTGTTCAAGGCCAGCAAGCCGATGTCTTTCCGCCGGCTCTACGAAAGTTCGCCCCTGGGCTGCGTGGGCACCTTTTTCCTCGGCGCGGTCTTCTCGGCCATGTTCGGCATGTCGGCGGTCTACGGCGCCGAGGCGGGGCTGACGACCCGGCAGATCTCGATCTTCGTGGCGGCGATCTATGTGGGCGGGCTGGTGTTCCAGTATCCCGTCGGCTGGCTGTCGGACCGGGTGGACCGGCGGCTGCTGATCATCGGCGTGACGGCGGTCGCCGCGCTGTCGGCGGCGGGGGCGATGGCGTCGGGCGGGCGCTTCGAGGCGCAGGTGGCCGCGGCCTTCATGATCGGCGGCATGGCCAACCCGCTCTATTCGCTGCTGATCGCCTACACGAACGATTTCCTCGATCCCGAGGACATGGCGTCGGCCGCCGGCGGGCTGATCTTCATCAACGGCGTCGGCGCGGTGAGCGGGCCGGTGCTGATCGGCTATGCCATGAGCGCCTTCGGCACGCTCGCCTATTTCGGCTTCATGGGGGCGGTGATGGGCGCGATCACTCTTTACGCGCTCTACCGCATGACGCAGCGGCCCTCGGTGCCGGTGGACGAGACGATCGCCTACGCGCCCGTGGCGCCGACGGCCTCGGCGGTGGTGGTCGAGCTGGCGCAGGAATACGCGGTCGAGCAGAGCGAGGCGCATGACGCGGAGCAGGCCGAGGCCGAAAAGGCCGAGGAGCGCCGAATTCCTTGACATGACCTTGCGTCGGGTATGCGCTGAAGACAGGCGCCGGCCGGCCCGTCGGCGCTGGGGAATGCCGAAGGAGACGCGGAGATGAGCGCGACGCCGCAGGAGATACTCGAGTTCTGGCTCAACGATGTGGGCGAGAAGCGTTGGTACGAGGCTTCCGACGATCTGGACGAGGCCGTGCGCCGCCGCTTTTCGGGCGCCTGGCGCGCGGCGCGGCTCGGGGCCTTCGATCACTGGCTGGTCGATCCGTCCTCGGCGCTGGCGTTGATCATTCTGCTGGACCAGTTCCCGCGCAACATGTTCCGTGACCGCCCGCAGGCCTTCGCGGCCGATGAACGCGCGCTGCGCCTGGCCAAGCTGGCCATCGCCCGCGGGCACGATCTGCGCGTGCCCGAACCTGCGCGGCAGTTCTTCTACCTGCCGCTGATGCACTCCGAGGCGATCGCCGATCAGGACCGCTGCGTGCGCCTCGTGGCCGCGCGCATGCCGCAAAGCCGCGCCCGGAACCTGCCCCATGCGCGCGCCCATCGCGAGGTGATCCGCCGCTTCGGGCGCTTTCCCTTCCGCAACGCCGCGCTGGGGCGCGCATCGACGCCCGAGGAAGAGGCCTATCTGGCGGCCGGCGGCTATGCGCGCACGGTGCACGACATGGCCGCCTGAGCGCCCCTCGCGGCCGAGCGTTGCGCGCGGCGCAGGGCGCCCTTGCGTCATTGAGCGGTTGCCTTCGCCCGCGCGGCGCGCTTGTCTTGCGTCAACACGCAATCGCGCGCGAGGGAGATCGGCATGAGCTCGTCCAAGGACAATTTCGACGTCATCGTCATCGGCGCCGGCCCGGGCGGCTACGTCGCCGCCATCCGCGCCGCGCAGCTGGGCCTGCGCGCGGTGGTGGTCGAGCGCGAGGCGCTCGGCGGCATCTGCCTCAACTGGGGCTGCATCCCGACCAAGGCGCTGCTGCGCTCGGCCGAGGTGCTGCACCTGATGCGCCGCGCGGGCGAGTTCGGGCTGAGCGCCGACAAGGTCGGCTTCGACCTGGGCAAGGTGGTCGAGCGCTCGCGCAAGGTGGCGGGGCAGCTGTCCTCGGGCGTGCAGCACCTGTTGCGCAAGAACAAGGTCGAGGTCGTGATGGGCCAGGCCGATCTGCCCGCGCGCGGCCAGGTGCGCGTGCGCTCGGACAAGGGCGAGCGGATCCTGCGCGCGCCGAACGTGGTGCTGGCCACGGGCGCGCGCGCGCGCGAGCTGCCCGGGCTCGAGGCCGACGGCGATCTGGTCTGGACCTACCGCCACGCGCTGCGCCCGCCGCGCATGCCGCGCAAGCTGCTGGTCGTCGGCTCGGGCGCGATCGGCATCGAGTTCGCCAGCTTCTACCACGCGCTCGGCGCCGATGTGACGGTGGTCGAGGTGATGGACCGCATCCTGCCGGTCGAGGATGAAGAGATCTCGGCCTTCGCGCGCAAGCAGTTCGTCAAGCAGGGCATGAAGATCATGGAGGGCGCGAAGGTCGTCGCCCTGGATCGGGCCGGGGGCCGGGCGACGGCCCATGTCGAGCGCGGCGGCAAGACCGAGACGCTCGAGGTGGACACGGTGATCTCGGCCGTGGGCATCGTCGGCAATGTCGAGGGGCTCGGGCTCGAGGCGCTGGGGGTCAGGATCGACCGCACCCATGTGGTGGTGGACGAGATTTGCCGCACCGGCGTCGAAGGGCTGTGGGCGATCGGCGATCTGGCCGGGCCGCCCTGGCTGGCGCACAAGGCCAACCACGAGGGGGTGATGGTCGCCGAGGCGATCGCGGGCGGCAAGCCGCACCCGGTGCGTCCCGAGTCGATCCCCGGCTGCACCTACTGCCAGCCGCAGATCGCCTCGGTGGGCCTGACCGAGGCCGAGGCCAAGGCCGCCGGCCACGAGGTGCGCGTGGGCCGCTTCCCCTTCATCGGCAACGGCAAGGCGATCGCGCTGGGCGAGCCCGAGGGCATGGTCAAGACCGTGTTCGACGCGCGCACCGGCGAGCTTCTGGGCGCGCACATGGTCGGCGCCGAGGTGACCGAGCTGATCCAGGGCTACACGGTCGCCCGCACGCTCGAGACCACCGAGGCCGAGCTGATCGAGACCGTCTTCCCGCATCCGACCCTGTCCGAGATGATGCACGAATCGGTGCTCGACGCCTTCGGCCGCGCCATCCACTTCTGATCGCCCGCGCGCCCCGCCATGGCGCGCGGGGCGCGCTCAGCGAAAGGCCAGACCCACCGCGAAGGCCGAGGCGGCGCCCGCGCCGCCCACGAGCAGGGTCTCGGCCAGGCGCCGGCGCAGGCCGCCGCCATTCACCCGCCAGCGCATGACGCCAAGCCCGCCAAGCGCCAGCGTCGAGGCGCCGAAGGACAGCGCCAGCGCCAGATCGCCCGGCGCCAGCGCGAACCAGGGCGCCAGCGGCGCGAAGCCGAAGGTCACGAAGCTCAGAAAGGTGGCCAGCGCGCGCAGCGCCGCGTTGCCGGCGTCCGGGTCGGGCAGGCCCAGACCCAGCCGCACCGCCAGCTCGGCCCGCAGCCGCCGGCGGCGGGCCAGGATGCGGGCGATGACGGCGGCCTCGTCCTCGGTCAGCCCGGCGCGGCGCATGGCCGCCAGGGCGGCGTCGTCGCGGGGCGCGCGCGTGCGCGCCAGCGCGCTCTCGCGCCGAAGGGCGGCGTTGACCATGTCGCGCTCCGAGCGCAGCGACAGATACGCGCCCAGCCCCATCGACGCCCCGTCCGCCACCAGATTGGCCAGCCCGAACAGCAGCACCGCCGCGGCGCCGATCTCGTGCGCCTCGTCCGCGCCCGCGCCGGCGAAGCCGGCGACGACGGCCAGGGTGGTGACAATGCCGTCATTGCCGCCATAGACGATCTCGCGCAGATAGGTCTCGATGCGGCCGCGCGGGGCGGGATCGGCGGGAGGCTGCGCGCTCACAGGTCGTCGAAGGCGCCGCCGCGCCCCTTGCCGGCTGCGAAGCGCGCCGCGCCGTGCACGCCCTCGGCGGCGAAGGCGTCGGCCGAGCGCCACTCGAGCGCGAAGGCCTCGGGCGCGCTCAGCGACCACTGCGCCAGCGCCACCCGCCGGTCGGCGCGCATGCAGGCCTGGGGAAAGCGCGCCAGCTCCTGCGCCAGCTCGAGCGCGGCGCTCAGCGCGCCGCCGGGCGGGGCCGCGCGCTCGGCCAGCCCGATGGCCAGGGCCTCTTCGGCCGCGACCTTCCTTCCGCTCAGGATCAGATCCAGCGCCCGGCCCTGGCCGATCAGCCGCGGCAGGCGGATCGCGCCGCCGTCGATCAGCGGCACCCCCCAGCGGCGGCAGAACACGCCGAAATATCCCTCGGGGGCGACGACGCGCAGATCGCACCACAGCGCCAGCTCCAAGCCGCCGGCCACCGCCGCGCCGTTGACCGCCGCGATGGTCGGCTTGGACAGGCTCAGCCTTGTCGGGCCCATGGGACCGGGGCGGGGCGGCCCCTCGAGATCCTCGGGCGCGCGGATGGCCATGCGTTCGAACCACGCCTCGGGCATGCCCTGCGCCGCGCGGGTCAGATCGAAGCCGGCGCAAAAGGCCTCGCCGCAGCCGGTCAGGACGGCGACGCGCGCCGCCGGATCGGCGTCGAAGGCCAGGAAGGCCTCGAACAGGGCCTGGGCGGTTTCGGGATCGACGGCGTTGCGCCGCTCGGGGCGGTCGATGGCGATGACCCGCACGGGGCCTTCGTCGCGGATGCGCAGCGTGGAATCGGCGGTCATGGGGCGCTCCTGGCTTGGCGACGGGCCGAGCATGGCCGCGCGGCGCGGCCGCCGCAAGCCTTGCGCGCCCTTCGCGTCGGCGCGCGGCGGTGGTAGGAAGGCGGCATGAACATCACGCTTCGTCAGCTGCGCTACTTCCTGGCCGTGGCCGAGCATCGCCATTTCGGCCGCGCGGCCGAGGCCTGCGCCGTCTCGCAGCCGGCGCTGAGCATCCAGATTCGCGAGCTTGAAACCGCCCTCGGCGCGACGCTGATCGAGCGCGCGCGCGGCGAGGCGATCCTGACCCCGGCGGGGCGCGAGGCGGCCGAGCGGGCCGCGCGCGTGCTTGCCGAGGCGCGCGAGCTCGAGGCGATGACGCGCCGGGGGGGCGGCTTGCGCGGGCGGCTGTCGCTGGGGGTCATTCCGACGGTCGCGCCCTATCTGTTGCCGGCGGCGCTGCCGCTGATGCGCGCGCGCGACATCGCGCTGGAGCTGGGCGTGCGCGAGGCGCAGACGGCGCGGCTGATGGACGAGCTGCGCGCGGGCCGCCTCGACGCGGTGATCGCCGCGGCGCCGCTGGGCGACGCCTCGCTCGAGGAGGCCGAGCTGTTCGAGGATCGTTTCCTGCTGGCGGGTTCGCCGGCCAGGCTGGCGGCGCTGCGCGGCCGCGGCGGCCCGCTGCGCCCCGACGGGCTCGACGCCGAACAGCTGCTGCTGCTGGACGAGGGGCATTGCCTGGCCGACCAGACGCTGGCCGCCTGCGCGCTGGCGCGTCCGCGCATGGCCGATCTGCGCGCGGCCAGCCTCGCCACCCTGGCGCGCCTGGCGGCCGAGGGATTCGGCATGACGCTGCTGCCCGAGATCGCCGCCGCCCCCGAGGCGGCCGCCGCGCCGGGGCTGGAGCTGGCGCGGTTCGATCCGCCCGAGCCGGGGCGGCGCGTGGTGCTGGCGCGCCGCGCGGCCGCGCGCGCGCCCGGCGGCGGGCGCGACTGGTTCGACGAGCTGGCCGAGCTGCTGCGCGAGGCCGCCGCGGCTGCGCCGCGCCCGCCGCTGGGCGCTCAGCCCTCGGCGGGCGGCTCGATGAAGCGCACCTTGCCGATGTAGCTCAGGTTGCGGTTGCGCTGGGCGAAGTCGATGCCATAGCCGACGACGAACTCGTCGGGGATCTGGAAGCCGATGAAGCGCGCGGTCACGTCCACCTCGCGCCGCGCGGGCTTGTCGAGCAGCGCGCAGACCTCGAGCCGGCGCGGATTGCGCGCGCGCAAAAGGTGCAGCACGTGATGGAGCGTGAAGCCGGTGTCGACGATGTCCTCGACGACCAGCACGTCCTTGCCCTCGATCTCGCCGCGCAGGTCCTTGAGGATGCGCACCTCGCGGCTCGACTCGGTCGCGTTGCCGTAGGACGAGGCCTCGATGAAGTCGATCTCGACCGGCAGGTCCAGCTCGCGCGCAAGATCGGCGATGAACACGAAGCTGCCGCGCAGCAGGCCGATGACGATCAGCTTCTCGGTGTCCTTGAAATGCGCGGTGATCTCGCGCGCCAACCCCTCGACGCGGGCGGCGATCTCCTTGGCCGAGATCATCTGGTCGATCACATAGGGCTTGTCGGTCATCCGTTTCTCCGGCGCTGGGGGGCCTGGGCGCGTTTTGCCTCATCGGGGCGGCGGTGGAAAGGGGTTGAAGGCGCGGGGGGCGCGGGGGTATCGATGCGCGGCCGCGACCGCACGCACGGAGCCATCATGCCGACTCACGCCGAGAAGCGCCGCGTTCCCTACTCCGCGGCCGAGATGTATGCGCTGATCGCCGACGTGAAATCCTATCCCGAGTTCCTGCCCTGGTGCGAGGCGGCGCGGGTGCGTTCGCGCCGGCCGGGCGACGAGCCCGGCGTCGAGGTGATGGAAGCGGACCTGGTCATCTCGTTCAAGGTGTTTCGCGAGCGCTTCGGCAGCCGCGTGACGCTGCGCCCCGACGAGCGGCGCATCGACGTCGAGTATCTGGACGGCCCCTTTCGCCATCTGCGCAATCACTGGCGCTTCGTCGAGGTCGAGCCGGGCAGCTGCGAGATCGATTTCTTCGTCGATTTCGAGTTCCGCTCCTCGGTGCTGCAGGCGCTGATCGGGATGGTGTTCAACGAGGCGATGCAGCGCATCGTGCGCGCCTTCGAAAGCCGCGCCGAGGCGCTTTACGGCCGCCGCGCGCTCTAGGCTGCGCGCCGCCGCCGCGGCGCGGCGGGTTCCTTGGCCGCCGTCGCGGTCCGTTCTTCGCCGATCCGCGCAGGAGATTCGTCTCCGGCGATCGGCGGCGCCGTCCTTTCCGGCGTCGACGAGGGATGCGGCCGCGGCCCGCAAGGCCCGCATGCGCGGCGCCGACGCCGCGCCCGGCGAGGGATGGTCTGCGGCGGGCGGGTCGCGAGCCCGGCCCGCGCCGGAGACCCGCGGGGCGGCGGGCGGCGATGCGCATGCGCGGGCGGGCCACGCCGGGCGTTCGCGCAGGCGCAGGGCGCCGCGGCATGCGCCGCCGCCCGGGCGCCGCGCCGGCGCTCAGGACGCCGCGACGGCGGGGCGGCGCCCGAGCAGCCAGGCGCGCGCCATGTGGGCGGGCATGGGGCGGGCGATTCCGAAGCCCTGGAGCAGGTCGCAGCCCATCTCGGTCAGGATGCGCCGCTCCTCGGCGGTTTCGACGCCTTCGGCCAGCGCCTCGATCTCGAGCGAGCGCGCGAGGCCGATCATCGCCGCCGCCAGCTTGCGCTTGCGCGCCGAGCGGTCGAGGCCCGAGATGAAGCCGCGATCGATCTTGATTCGGTCGACGCGGAACTTCTGCAGGTTCGAGATCGATGCGTGGCCGGTGCCGAAATCGTCGAGCTCGATCGAGAAGCCGACCGCGGCCAGCGCGGCGACGTTGCGGATGATCGGGTCCGAATCGTCGTCGATCAGCGCCGATTCCAGGATCTCGACGGCGACGTCCTCGGGGCGCAGGCCGGCGCCTTCGACGTCCCAGGCCAGCTTGTCGACGAATTGCGCGTCGCGCAGTTCGCGCGCCGAGACGTTGAGCGCGACGCGGCCCGAGAACAGCCCCTCGGCGCGCCAGGCGGCGCATGCCGCCAGGGCGCGGCGCGCGCACAGCTCTCCCATCTGATCGATCAGACCGCTTTCCTCGGCCAGGGCCAGGAACGCCCCGGGCGCCAGAACGCCCTGTTCGGGATGGCGCCAGCGCATGAGGCTTTCGAAGCCCAGCGTCCGGCCCGTGCGCGCGCAGATCTGGGGCTGGAACCACGGTTCGATCTGCGATTGCGCGATGGCTTCGCGCAGCTCGGACAGCATGCGGCGGCGGCGCTCGATCTGCTCGCGCCCGCCATCGGACAGGATCTCGATCCGCGTCCGGGCGGTCTTCGCGGCGGCCAGCGCCGCGTCGGCCGAGACGAGCAGCTGCTCGGCCGTCCTCTCGGACTGATCGGCCTTGGGCAGCGCCGCCGCGATCCCCGCCCGCGCTGCCACGCGGATCTCGCCCACCGACCTGTCCGCGGCCGCCATGGGTTCGGCCAGGCGCGCGATGGCGCGTTCGGCCAGCTGGTTGAGGCGCTCGACCGCATCCTCGCCCATGGCGATGACGTAGAACTCGTCCGCGCCGGCGCGGGCGAGCACGTCGTCCGCGCGCGCCTCGGCGCGGAGGATGCGCGCGACATGGCGAAGGACCTGATCGGCGACGGCGTGCCCCCAGGCCTGGTTGAGGCTGCGGAAGCGGTCGATGTCGATGCGCAGCGCCGCGACGCCGGTTCTTGCGGCCGCCGCGCGCGTCGCCAGATCCCTTGCGCTCTTGAGCAGACGGCGGCGATTGGCCAGGCCGGTCACGGGGTCGAGATTGGCAAGGCGCATGCTGCGCGCGGTTTCCTCCTCGAGCCGGCGCGCGCGGGTCTCGATGCGGCTGAGGGCGGGGCCGACCGCGAACACCGCCAGGAGGGCGAGGATCGCGGGCACGCCGAGGGCCGCGCCGTGCCAGGCGACGCGCGCGGCGAATCGCGATCGCTCCGCCTCTTGCCGGTGGATCGGGCGCGCCTGTTCCAGCCGGGCGATGAGCGCGTCCAGATCGCGCTCGAGCGCATCCGGCGCCGGGGCCTGCGCGCCATCGAGCAGACGCCGCGCCAGCGCCGCGGCGCCGTCCTCGCGCGCGAGGTAGATGCGGGCGAGCGGATCGCTCGGGTCGCGATCGGCCATGGCCGCGGACAGGGCGCCGAGCCGCGCAGCCGCCTCGCGCGCATGAGCGCCGAGCCGCGCGCGAAGGGCCTCGCCCGCATCGGCCGATTTCATTTCCTCCACGTCCGCGCGCATCGCCTGGGCCGCGCCCAGCGCGGCTTCCATCTGTTCCGCGCAGATCCGCGCCGCGAAGGCCTTCGCTCCGAGGTGGCGCACCAGGAACAGGCCGCCGCTCAGCGAGACGGCGACGACGAGCATGGTTGCGACGAGGGTTGCGGTCAGTCTGCTCACGCAAGAAGATCCTTCGAGGGGCGCGGCAGGGCGGCGGGCTTGACCCCCGCAGCCGCGATCTTCTATCGCGCGCGGCGTTTCCGGGACATTCTCGGCACAAGGCGTAAACAAGACGCCAACAGGCGTTGCTTGGACGGGGCGGGCATGAGCGAAAGACTCACGACGGCGGCGTTCGCCGCGTTGGCGGCGTTCTGGCTGTGGCTGGCGCTGGCCGCGGCGCCGGCGGGTCCATTCACGGTGGACGATTTCTTCTACATCGTTTCCGCGCGCCGGATCTGGCAGGGCGCCTGGCCCGTGTTCGACAACGGTTTCGCCGATCTCGGCGCCGAGGAGCTCAAGCTCTGGTTCCTTGTCGAGGGGCCGCGGGGGCTGACGCCGCAATATCCGTTGGGCTTTGCGCTGCTGGCGGCGCCGTTCGACGCGCTGCTGGGGCTGCGGGGGTTCTTCGTCGTCAACGCGCTGGGGGCGCTGGCGATGGTGTGGGGGTGCTGGCGGCTGGCGCTTGGCACGCTGGGGGATCGGCGCTGGGCCTTCGCGGCCGCCGCGACGCTGGCGCTGGCCAGTCATCTGGTCGAATACGCGACCGGGCTCTGGCCGCATGGCGCGTCCGCGGGCGCGGCGGCGGTCTCGGCGGCGCTGTTCTTCGAGGCCGAGGCGCGCGAGGGGCGGGCGCGGGCGCGCGGGGCGGCCTTGGCGGGGCTGATCGGCGCGGTGGGGCTGTCGATGCGGCTGGATGTCGGCCTGCTTGCGCCGGCATTGTTGCTCTGGGCCGTGCTGTGCGCGCGCGCGCCGCTTGCGCTGCTGGCCTGGGGAGCGCTCGGGGCGGCGCCGGTTCTGGCGCTGTCCTCATGGGCCAATTTCCAGCGTTTCGGCACGCTCAACCCGGTCAGCTACGGCGTGGGGCGCGAGGGCGGGGTGGATCCTGCCGCGCATATGGGCCCGGCGCTGGCGGTCCTGTCGGCGCTGGGGGCGGCGACGCTTTGGCGGGCGCTGCGCGCGCGCGGCGCGGCGCCGGGGAAGGCGATGGCGGCCGCCCTGGGCGTTCTGGCCGCCGCGGGGCTGGGCGCGGCGCTGGCCGCGCCGCACGCGCTGTGGGCGGCGTTGGCGCGGGCGGCGCAGGGCGCGCATGCGATCCTGATCGACATCGGCGCCTATTCGCGCGCGGACGAAGAGGCGCGCATCATGCGCGACGCCGCGGGCTATCTGACCTTCGTCGGGCATTACAAGAAGGCGCTCTTGCAAGGCGCGCCATGGATCGGGCTGTGCGCGGCGGCGCTGCCTTCGCTGGCCGCGCCGGGCGCCGAGAGGCGGGGCGTTGCGCTGTGCCTGCTGGCGCTGGCGACATGGGCCGCGCCTTTCGTCTGGCTTGAATGGCACGGGGGGCTGGCCAGCAACATGCGCTACCTGACGCCGGCTCTGGCCTTCGCGGCGGTGGCGGCGGCGGTCGGGGCGCGGCGCCTTGCGCGGATCGCGGGGCGGCCCGAACCCCGCGCGCTGCGCCTGACGGCGGCGGCGGTTCTGGGAGCGACGGCGGCTTCGATGGCCTTCGGGCTTGCGAGCGGGGCCGCGGCGGCGCCCTATGCGATGCTGTCGCTGTCCAGGCAGGCGGGGCTGGCTGCGGCCGCGTTCGGCGCCGCGGCGTTGGCGCCGCTTGGCGCGTCGGCGCGACGCGTCGCGGCCCGCGCCGCCCTGGGCGCGGCGGCCGTGGGCGTGGTCGCGGGGGCGGTCACGGCGCATCTCTACGACCTGCGCATGAGCTTCGCACGGCGCGAAGCGGCCGTTCAGCTCGCCGCCTTGCACTCGGATCTGCCCGACGATGCGCTGCTGCTCACCTTTCACCCGCAAAGCTTCGCCGACCGTTTCCTGCGGCACGGCCAGCTTTACAATCTGCGTCGCACGACGCGGGATGCGCTGGATCTGGATCGGCGGCCGATCGACCGGGCGTTCGACGAGGGGCGGCGGGTGTTCGCGGACGAACTGTTCTGGACCTACGTCCTTTCGCTTCAGCCCGGCCTGCGTGCAAGGCCGACGGGGCCCGAGACGCAGCCGGGCTTCGGCATGGTCGAGGTCTTTCGGGATGCGCCCGCGAAGGATGGGGCGCGCGCGGCCGAGGGGCGCTGAGCCCCTGCCTGCGCGCCTTGGCGCGCGCGGCGACTGCGGCGCAGCCGCGCCGAGGGCGCGGCGGCGAAGACGACCGATGGGCGTTGAGCGCGGCGCCGGGGGCGCGCCCGCGTCCTCGGCCGCGTCCGGCCCCCGCTCGCGCCCGCGTCAGGCGAAGGCGTCGGGGCGGATGCGGCGCGCCATGTGGTCGAGCACCGCGTTGACGAAACGCGCCTCTTTGCCCTCGGGATAGAAGGCCTTGGCGACGTCGACGAATTCGTTGATGACGACCTTGTGCGGCGTGCGGCTTCCGGTCAGCAGCTCGGCGCCGGCGGCGCGGAACAGCGCGCGCAGCGTCGGGTCGATGCGCCCCAGCGGCCAGCGCTCGACCAGCGCCTGGTCGGTGATCTGGTCGATCTCGATCTGCCGCGTCACCGCGCCGGCCAGAAGCGAGCGGAACAGGGCGATGTCGGCCTCGCGATATTCGACGTCGTCGATGCGCTGGCCGAGGCGGTGGGTCTCGAACTCGGCCTGCACGGCGCGCATGTCGGCGCCGGTGGCCTCCATCTGGAACAGCGCCTGCACCGCCGCGAGCCGCGCCGCCGAGCGGGCGAGGCGCCGCTCGAGCCGCGGATCGGGGCGATCCTCGGGCGCGGCGGGGGGCTCGGGGGCGTCGATCGGGGCGCTCATGCCAGCCCCTCCGCGTCCGGCCCGCCGGCCGCTTGCGCGATCTGCACGCCCTCGCCGATGCGGGCGGGGCGGAAGCGGCGCGCCAGCGCGATGAGGTGCAGCGCCGCCTCGGCCGCGCCGCCGCCCTTGTTCATGCGCGCGGGGTCGGCGCGGACCTCGGCCTGGGCCATGTTCTCGACCGTCAGGATGCCGTTGCCGATGCACAGCCCCTCGAGCCCGAGCAGCGTCAGCCCGCGCGAGCTGTCGTTGCACACGGTCTCGTAATGGGTCGTCTCGCCGCGGATGACGCAGCCCAGCGCCACGAAGCCGTCGAAGCGCCCGGCGCGCGCGGCCAGGCGGATGGCGGTGGGGATCTCGAGCGCGCCGGGCACCTCGACCAGCTCATGCGTCGCGCCGGCCGCCTCGAGCGCGGCGCGCGCGCCCGCGATCAGGTCGTCGGCGATGCGGCGGTAGAAGGGCGCCGCCACGATCAGCACGCGCGGCGCGGGGCTCAGCCGGGGCGCGGGAAGGGCGCCGTGCTCTTCATGCGAGGCCATGTCAGTCTTCCTTGCTCGCGATGGGTTGGGTGCGGACGATCGACAGCCCGTAGCCTTCGAGCCCGATGACCTTGGGCGCGGGCGAATTGGTCAGCAGGATCATCTCGGCGACGCCGAGCGCGCCGAGGATCTGCGCCCCGACGCCGTATTCGCGCAGCGCGCCGGCGGCGTGGCCGTCGCGCCCCAGCACCTGCGCCGTCAGCGCGCCGGGCGCGCGCGGGCGCAGCAGCACCACCGCGCCGCGCCCCTCGGCGGCGATCATGCGCATGGCGCCCTGGAGCTGGCCGTGGCGCTCGGGATGGATGGCGAAGAGGTCGTCGATCGGGTTCTCGACATGCATGCGCACCATGACCGGGCCGCCGTCGGACAGGTCGCCCTTGGTCAGCGCCAGGTGCTCGGCGCCGTCGAGCTCGTTGGTGAAGACGTGCAGCAGCCAGTCTCCGCCATGCAGCGAGCGCACCGGACGCACGGCGGTTTCGCGCACCAGGTGGTCGTGGCGGCGGCGATAGGCGATCAGGTCCGAGATCGCGCCGATCTTGAGCCCATGCTTGCGCGCGAACTCCACGAGGTCGGGCAGGCGGGCCATGGTGCCGTCGTCGTTCATGATCTCGCAGATCACGCCCGAGGGGTTGAGCCCGGCCAGCCGCGCCACGTCCACCGCCGCCTCGGTATGGCCCGCGCGCACCAGCACGCCGCCCTCGCGCGCGCGCAGCGGGAAGACGTGGCCGGGGGTGGCGATGTCCTGCGGGCCGCTCTGGGGATCGATGGCCACGGCGATGGTGCGCGCGCGGTCATGGGCCGAGATGCCGGTGGTCACGCCCTCGCGCGCCTCGATCGAGGTGGTGAAGGCGGTCTCGTGGCGCGACTGATTCGACGCCGCCATCATCGGCAGGCCGAGCTTGTCGAGCCGCTCGCCCGTCATCGCCAGGCAGATCAGGCCGCGCCCGTGCTTGGCCATGAAGTTGATGGCCTCGGGCGTTGCCATCTGGGCGGGGATGACCAGGTCGCCCTCGTTCTCGCGGTCCTCGTGATCGACAAGGATGAACATGCGCCCGTTGCGGGCGTCCTCGATGATCTCCTCGATCGGAGAGATGGCGGAGCGCAGGTCGTCGGCGGTCATGGGGCGCGGATCCTTCGGTGGTCTCGGGCGTCGGTCTCGGGCGTCGGTCTCGGGCGTTGGTCCTGGGCGGTCGTGTCGGGCGTCGGTCCTGGGCGGTCGTGTCGGGCCGCGTCCCGGCGCGGCGCGCGGCCCGGTCAGGGCCAGATAGCGCGGCGCGCGGGCGAAGGCCAGAACCTATCGCCCCGCGCGGGCCGCCGCCGGGGGACGGTCCCGGCCGCGCGCCGGCGCCGCGCAAGACGGGCCGAGGGGGCTTCGCGGGGATCGGCGGGGCGGGGCGGCGGGTCGGGGCGGCGGGCCGGGGCGGCGCCCCTGGCGGCCGGATGCGCGCCGGCGGGGCGGCTCAGCCGGCCTCGGCCAGGCGCGCGACATAGCGCGCGAGGGTGTCGATCTCCAGATTCGCCTCGTCGCCGGGGCGCGCCTCGGACCAGGTGGTGCGCTCGCGCGTGTGGGGGATGATGTTGACGCCGAACGAGTCGCCCTCGACCTCGTTCACCGTCAGCGAGACGCCGTTCAGCGCCACCGATCCCTTGGGCGCGATGAAGCGGGCCAGCGCGTGGGGGGCGGTCAGGCGCACGCGCGTCGAGTCGCCGTCGGGGGTCATGGACTCGATGCGCGCCAGCCCGTCCACATGCCCCGAGACGATATGCCCGCCCAGCTCGTCGCCCACGCGCAGCGCGCGTTCGAGATTCACGCGCCGGCCCGGAGTCCAGCGCCCCAGATTGGTGCGCGCCAGCGTCTCGGCCGAGACGTCGGCCTCGAACCAGCCGCGTTCGCCCTCGCGCCCATGGGCGACGACGGTCAGGCACACGCCGTCGCAGGCGATCGAGGCGCCGATGTCGGCCGCGGCGATGCGCGGATCGCACAGGATTCGCGCGCGCATGTCGCCCGCGCGCCGCTCGACGGCGGCGATCTCGCCCAGATCGGTGACGATGCCAGTGAACATGTCGGGCTCCTTGTCGTTGCGCCCGCGGCGGGGCTGCGCCGGCGGCCGGCGCGACGGTTCCGCGGCAAGGGGTAGTGCGCCGGCGCGGTCAGGGCAAGAGGCGCCGGCGCCGCGCGGGCGCCCGGGCCGCGGATGCGCCGCGCGCCCTTCGCCCTGCGCTTCGGGCATGGGCGCGGCTTGTCGCCGGCCGCCGCGCCGGGCCTGGGCCGCGCGCCTTGCCGCGGGCGTGGGGGCGTGCGCATCCCGTGGTCGCTCTTGGGCCGTTTCCCTCGGCGCACCTCGGGGCGGCGCTTGCCGGTCGGAGGGGCGGCCCGGCCTTGCGCCGCCGGGGCGCGGCCTCCGGCCGATAGCGCCTCAGCTCTTCTGCACAAGCGCCAGCGCGGTCCGGGCGTCCGGGGCGGCGGGCCAGGTGCGCATGCGGTTGCGCAGCCAGGTCAGCTGCCGCTTGGCGTAGTTGCGGGTCGCCTGCACGGCGCGCGCGCGGGCCTCGTCCAGGGTCATGCGGCCGTGCAGATGGGCGATGAGCTCGCGCGCGCCGATGGCGTTCATCGCCTGCGCCGAGGCGGGCGGGTCGAGGGCGGCCGCGGCCGCGGCCTCGTCCAGCGCGCCCTCGGCCAGCATGGCGTCGAAGCGGGCCTCGATGCGCGCGTAAAGGGCCTCGCGCTCGGGCATCAGCCGCACGAGGCGCGCGCGCTCGGGCGGCAGGGGCGGCGGCGGGGTGCGCGCCTGAAGCGCCGACAGGCCGAGGCCCGTGGTCTCGAGCGCCTCGAGCGCGCGCATCAGCCGCATGGGGTTGCGCGCGTCGATCCGCGCCAGCGTGTCGGGATCGCGCGCGGCCAAGGCCTCGCGCAGCGCCGCGGCGCCGCCCCGGGCGAACAGGGC
The DNA here is from genome assembly GCF_008124525.1 of Oceanicella actignis. GTDB lineage: Bacteria > Pseudomonadota > Alphaproteobacteria > Rhodobacterales > Rhodobacteraceae > Oceanicella > Oceanicella actignis. The sequence continues at coordinate 43,280 of NZ_VNHJ01000011.1, read as the reverse complement.
CTCGACGCGGGCGCGGATCTCGGGCGGGGTCGGGGGAATGGGCGCCAGCCCCTGGGTGAGCGCGGCGAAGTAGAGCCCCGTGCCGCCGACGACGATGGGCGTCAGCCCGCGGCGGGCGCAGTCCTCGATGGCGCGGGCGGCCTCGGCCAGCCAGCGGCCGGTCGAATGGGCGTCCTGCATCGGGACATGGCCGTAGAGCTTGTGCGGCGCGCGCGCCTCGTCATCCGCCGAGGGCCGGGCCGAGAGCACCCGCCAGCCCGCATAGACCTGGATGGCGTCGGCGTTGATGACGCAGCCATTCAACCGCTCGGCCAGCGCCAGCGCCAGCGCCGACTTGCCCGAGGCGGTGGGCCCGGCGACCAGCACCGGACGCAGGGCCAGCGCCGCCTCGGACAGCGGCGCGGGCAGATGCGCCGCCTGCGCGCTTTGCTGCGCCGCCTGTGCGCCTCGCCGCGCCGCTTGCGCGCCTTGCTGCGCCGCCTGTGCGCCTTGCCGCGCCGCCCTGGGCATCTCGGCAAGCGCCCGTTGCCGCGCCCCGCCGAGCGCCCCATCCGCAGCACCGTCCCGCGCGCCGCGCCGCTCCGCCTCCTGCGACCGTTCCGGCGTCCCGCTGCGCGCTTCGTCCGGCGCGCGGCTCTCGGCCCCGTTCGCAGCCGCGCCCGCGGCCCCGTCAGGCGCTCCGGCATGCGCGCCGCGCCGCTCCGCGTCCTGCGGCCGTTCCGGCGTTCCGCCGCGGGCCCCGTCCGGCGCCGGGTTCTCAGCCCCGTTCGCGGCCCCGCCCGCGGCCCCGTCAGGCGCCCCGGCATGCGCGCCGCGCGGTTTCGCGTCCTGCGGTCGCTCCCGCGTTGCGCTGTGCGCTTCGTCCGGCGCCTGGGTCTTGGCCCCGCCGTCAGCCCCGCCGTGAGCCCCGCCGTGAGCCCCGCCGTCAGCCCCGACGTCAGTCCTGTCCCGCGCCGCGCCCGGCGCCCCATCCGCAGCCCCGTCCCGCGCGCCGCCCTCCGCGCCCGGGGCGGGCGCGCCCTCTTCTCGGGGCATCAGTCCAGCGCGGCGAGCGCCGCGGCGATCTGCGCGCCGAGGCGGGCGTTGGCGCGCACCAGCGCGCCGTTGGCCTCGAGGCTGTCGCCGCCGGTCAGCTCGAGGATGCGGCCGAGCATGAAGGGCGTGACCGCCTTGCCCGTCACGCCCTGCGCCTCGGCCTCGGCGGCGGCCTGGGCGATGAGCGGGTCGAGCCGCTCGGCGGGGATCTCGTGCTCGGGCGGGATCGGGTTGGCGACCAGCTGCCCGCCCTCGAGCCCGAGCCGCGCGCGCATGCGGTGGGCGGCGGCGATCTGCTCGGGCCTGTCCATGCGCAGCGGGGCGCGCAGGCCGCTCTCGCGCGACCAGAAGGCGGGGAAGGCGTCGGTGCCGTAGCCGATCACGGGCACGCCCTGGGTCTCGAGCACCTCGAGCGTGCGCGGCAGGTCCAGGATCGCCTTCGCCCCGGCCGCGACCACGGTCACCGCGGTGCGCCCCAGCTCGGTCAGGTCGGCCGAGATGTCGAAGCTGCGCTCGGCGCCGCGATGCACGCCGCCGATGCCGCCGGTGGCGAAGACCTCGATCCCCGCGAGGCGGGCGCAGATCATGGTCGCCGCCACGGTGGTCGAGCCGGTCGCTCCCGACGCCAGCGCCGCGGCCAGGTCCGCGCGGCTGAGCTTGAGCGCCCCCTCCTCGCGCGCCAGCGCCTCCATCGCCGCGGGCTTGAGGCCCACGCGGATCTCGCCGCGGCGCACGGCGATGGTGGCCGGAACGGCGCCGGCGGCGCGCACCTCGTCCTCGACCTCGCGCGCGACCTCGAGATTGCGCGGCCAGGGCATGCCGTGGGTGATGATGGTGCTTTCGAGCGCCACCACGGGCTGGCCCTGCTCCAGCGCGGCGGCGACCTCGGGCGAGAAGGCCAGCGGCGGCGCGGCGTGCTGGCGGCGGGGCAGGGGCGGGCGTGCGCTCATGGTGCGGTCTCCTCGAGCAGGGCGCGGGCGGCGGCCAGGCCTCTGGCCAGGGCGCGGTCGGGCGGTTCGGCGCAAAGGCGCGCATGGACGTAGGCGGCGGTCAGCGCGTCGCCCGCGCCGGTGACGAGGCGCGCGCGCCGGTCATGGCCGAGCGGCGGCGGAGTCAGGCTTGCGCTCTCGCCCGCCGCCGTCAAGACCGCCGCGGCGCGCGGCCCGTCGGTGACCAGCGCCTCGTCCGCGCCCATGTCGCGCAGCGCGCGGGCGGCCTCGGGCGCGTCGGCAAGGGGGCGGCCGGCCAGGGCTTCGGCCTCGGCGCGGTTGGCCGAGACCAGCCACACGCCGGCCCCGCCGGTCCTGCGTGCGCGCAGGCCCTGCGCCAGCGCCGCGCGCAGCCGCGCCGCCTTGGCCGGCGAGGCGGCGACCAGCGCCAGGGGCGGCCGCGCGGCCCGCCGGGCCAGCGCCGCCAGGCTGTCGGCGGGCAGGTTGGCCTCGGCCAGCCAGCAAGCGGCGCCCGTCGCGCCCGGCGCGGCGGCGATGGCGGCCGCGAGCGCCTCGGGCGTCAGCGCCGCGCAGCCCGGCAGATCGGCCACCGCGGCGAAGAGCGCGCCGCGCGCGTCCTCGATGGCCAGATAGACGCCCGTGGGCGCGTCGGTCCGCGCCAGATGCGCCGCGACGGCGCGCGCCGCAAGCCAGCGCTCCAGCTCGTCGGCCGGGGCGTCGCGGCCGACGGCGGCGAGCAGGGCGGCGGGGCGGCCCTGCGCGGCCAGCGCGACGGCGATGTTCAGCGCCACGCCCCCCGGCCGGCGCAGCACGCGCCCGGGCAGGTCGGCCCCCGGGGCGAGCGGGGCGGCGAGCGGGGCCTCGGGCCGTGCCTCGGGCCGTGCGCCGGACAGGGCCGGCGGCGCGTCGGGGGCGTCGGGCCGCGCGTCGGGGGCGGCGGGCGGCGCAGGGGGCAGGGCGCGCGGCGCATCGGGCCGGGCATGGAGCAGGGCGTCGCGCGCCGCATCGGCGGCCGGGCGCCGCGCCGCGTTCGACGCGCCGCCGGAGTGGTCGCCCGCCGCAGGGCCGAGGGCGGCGTCGCCGCCCGCCGCGCCCGCCGATGTCTCGGGGCGGCCGATCAGATCCCAATGCGCGGCGCCGATGCACAGCGTCAGGGCGCCGCGCGGCGCGTCGGGCTGGTCGGGGCGGGGCATGGCGGCTCCTGAAGCGGGCCCCGGGCGGGGCGGGGTCCGGGGTCATGCCGCAGTCGGCGCGCGGGCGCAAGAGCCCCGGGCCGGTTGGGCGCCGACGGCCCGCGCCCGGGCGCCGGCGCGTCCCGGACGCGGCGATCGACTCGGGATCGACTCGGGATCGACTCGGGGCCGGCGCCGCGGGCCGCGCATGGGCGCCGCAAGGTTGCGTCGGCGCGGGCAAGGGTGTATTGGGCGCTCGTTCAACCCGCATGCGGGGCCTGGGCCGGACGGGGAGACATCCCGGACGGTCCGCCGGTTGGGCTCAGGCTCTACCCCCGCAGAGGCGCAAACCGGAAAGAGGAAAGCAGCATGGCTCTGCCTGAATTCACCCTTCGCCAGCTTCTCGAGGCCGGCGTCCACTTCGGCCACCAGACGCATCGCTGGAACCCGCGCATGGCGCCCTACATCTACGGCGCGCGCAACGGCATCCACATCATCGACCTGACGCAGACCGTGCCGATGCTGGACGCGGCGCTGCAGGCCGTGCGCGACACCGTCGCCAAGGGCGGGCGCGTGCTGTTCGTGGGCACCAAGCGCCAGGCCGCGCCGCTGGTGGCCGAGGCCGCCGAGCGCTGCGCGCAGTATTACATGAACCACCGCTGGCTGGGCGGCACGCTGACCAACTGGAAGACGGTGTCGAACTCGATCAACCGTCTGCGCGAGCTGGACGAGAAGCTGGACAACGGCGCCGAGGGCTTCACCAAGAAGGAGCGCCTCCAGATGGAGCGCGAGCGCAACAAGCTCCAGGCCTCGCTGGGCGGCATCCGCGAGATGGGCGGCCTGCCCGACATGCTGTTCGTGATCGACACGAACAAGGAGGCCCTGGCCGTCGCCGAGGCGCGCAAGCTGGGCATCCCGGTGGTGGCGATCCTCGACACCAACTCGGACCCGGTCGGCATCGACTACCCGGTGCCGGGCAATGACGACGCCTCGCGCGCCATCGCGCTCTACTGCGACCTGGTCGCGCGCGCCGCGCTCGACGGCATGGCGGCGCAGATGGGCGAATCGGGCTTCGACATCGGCGAGCTGGAAGAGGCCCCGATCGAAGAGGCCCTGCCCGCGGCCGAAGAGACCCCCGCCGGCGAGGCGCCCGCGGCGCAGGCCTGACGCCCGTCCGCGCCGCCGCCGGGCGGCGCGGGACCGCGAGATGACCTTCATCGGCCCGCCGCCGCCCATGCGCGGGGGCGGGCCCCGTTCGACATTCCCGGGTCCGGGGCGACCGCCGCGCGCGGCGCCCGGCCCGACGGACCGAGGAGACGATCCATGGCGATCACCGCTGCACTCGTGAAACAGCTGCGCGACATGACCGGCGCGGGCATGATGGACGCCAAGAAGGCGCTGACCGAGACGGGCGGCGACATCGAGGCGGCCACCGACTGGCTGCGCACCAAGGGCCTGGCCAAGGCCGCCAAGAAGTCGGGCCGCACCGCCGCCGAGGGGCTGGTGGGCGTGGCCGTCAAGGACGGCAAGGGCGTGGCCGTCGAGGTCAACTCCGAGACCGATTTCGTGGCCCGCAACGCCGAGTTCCAGAAGATGGTGTCCGACATCGCCGCCGCCGCGCTGGACGCCGCCGACGTCGAGGCCCTGCTGGCCGCCGATCTGGGCGGCAAGTCGGTCAAGGACGTGGTGACCGACAAGGTCGCCACCATCGGCGAGAACATGACCGTGCGCCGCATGGCCGCGGTCGAGGGCGACGTGGTCGCCTCGTACGTGCACAACGCCGTCGCCGAGGGGCTGGGCAAGATCGGCGTGCTGGTCGCGCTCAAGGGCTCGGACAAGGACGCCATGGCCGCCATCGGCCGCCAGGTGGCCATGCACGTCGCCGCCACCAACCCCGCGGCGCTGTCCGAGGCCGATCTCGACCCCGCGCTGATCGAGCGCGAGAAGCAGGTGCTGACCGAGCAGGCCCGCGAATCCGGCAAGCCCGAGAACGTGATCGAGAAGATGATCGTCGGGCGCATGAACAAGTTCTTCGAGGAGGTGTGCCTTCTCAAGCAGAGCTTCGTCATCAACCCGGATCTGACGGTCGAGAAGGCGCTCAAGGAAGCGGGCGCCGACATCGAGATCGTCGCCTTCGCGCGCGTGCAGGTCGGCGAGGGCATCGAGAAGCAGGAAGAGGACTTCGCGGCCGAGGTCGCCAAGACCATGGGCGGCTGAAGACGCCGCCGCTTCGAACCCGGCCCCGGCGCGCTGGTCGCGGCGGGGCCTTTTCGCGCCCGCCCCGCGCCCGCGCCCGCGCGCCGGCGCGGGCGGCGCGTCGGCCCGGGGGGCGGGGATTGCGGCTTGCATGACCTGCGCCCTTCGGACAGATTGCCCCGAACCCACGAGCAGGGAGACTCGCGCATGGCCCAGGAAACCCCCCAGTCGGAACGCGACCCGTCCCCCGCCGCTCAGACCCCCTCGGCCGCCGTCCCGGCCGAGCCGCGCCCCCGCCCCGTCTGGCCGCGCGTGCTGCTCAAGATCTCGGGCGAGGCGCTGATGGGCGATCAGGGCTTCGGCCTGCACCCGCCGACGGTCGAGCGCATCGCGCGCGAGGTCAAGAAGGCGCATGATCTGGGCATCGAGATCTGCCTGGTCATCGGGGGCGGCAACATCTTCCGCGGGCTTCAGGGCTCGGCGCAGGGGATGGAGCGCGCCTCGGCCGACTACATGGGCATGCTGGCGACGGTGATGAACGCGCTGGGCATGCAGTCGGCGCTCGAGGGGATGGGGGTGTTCACCCGCGTCATCTCGGCCATTCCCATGGACCAGATCTGCGAGCCCTACATCCGCCGCCGCGCCATCCGCCACCTTGAGAAGGGGCGCGTGTGCATCTTCGCCGCCGGCACGGGCAACCCCTACTTCACCACCGACACCGCCGCCACGCTGCGCGCGATGGAGATGAACTGCGACGTGCTGATGAAGGGCACGCAGGTGGACGGGGTGTATGACAGCGACCCGCGCACGAATCCCGACGCCAAGCGCTTCGACCGCATCACCTATGACGAGGTGCTGACCCGCAACCTCAAGATCATGGACGCGTCCGCCATCGCGCTTGCGCGCGACAACAACCTGCCGCTGATGGTGTTCTCGCTGCATCAGCCGGGCGGCTTCGCCGAGGTGCTGAGCGGGCGCGGCCGCTTCACCATCGTCGAGCAGGGCTGACGGCGCCGCGCGCCATCCTTTCAGGAGCAGGACATGACCGAGGACATCGACATCGACACCGACGACCTGCAGCGCCGCATGGACGGCGCGCTGGCCGCGCTCAAGGCCGAATTCGCGTCGCTGCGCACCGGCCGCGCGTCGGCCTCGATGCTGGACAACATCCTTGTGGACGCCTACGGCGCGCCGACCCCGATCAACCAGGTCGCGACGGTCAACGTGCCCGAGCCGCGCATGATCACCATCAACGTCTGGGACAAGTCGCTGGTCGGCAAGGTCGAGAAGGCGATCCGCGCCTCGGGGCTCGGGATCAACCCGGTGGTGGACGGCACCATCCTGCGCCTGCCCATCCCCGAGCTGAACGAGGAGCGCCGCCGCGAGCTGGCCAAGGTCGCCGGCCAGTATGCCGAGCAGGCGCGCATCGCCGTGCGCAACGTGCGCCGCGACGGCATGGACATGGTCAAGAAGGCCAAGGCCGCCGGCATGTCCGAGGACGACCAGAAGATGTGGTCGGACGAAATCCAGTCCATGACCGACAAGACGATCGCGCGCATCGACGAGTTGCTCGAGCGCAAGCAGGCGGAGATCATGCAGGTCTGACGGCCTCGGCCCGGGCGCGGCCGCGCGGCGCGCGCGGCCATGCGCAAGGAGAAGCGGATGTTCAAGGCCCCTGACGCGGCGGGCGGAAACGGGGCGTGCGCGGCCCGGCCCGCGCACGTCGCCATCATCATGGACGGCAACGGCCGCTGGGCGCAGCGCCGCGGCCTGCCGCGCCTTGCGGGCCATCGCCGGGGCGTCGAGACGGTGCGCGCCATCGTCGAGGCCTGCCCGGCGCTGGGCGTACGCTGCCTGACGCTCTACGCCTTCTCGACCGAGAACTGGCGCCGCTCGGAAGACGAGGTGCGGGGGCTGATGAACCTGTTCCGCGTCTACATCCGCAAGGAGGGGCGCGCGCTGGCGCGCCAGGGCGCGCGGGTGCGCTTTCTGGGCGACCGGCGGCCGCTGGATGCGGATCTGGTGCGGCAGATGGCGCTGCTCGAGGAGGCGACGGCGGGCAACGAGCGGCTGTCGCTGAACATCGCGCTCAACTATGGCGGCCGGGCCGAGATCCTGGCCGCGGCGCGGCGGCTGGCGCGCGAGGCGGCGGCGGGGCGGCTCGACCCCGAGGCGCTCGACGACGCCGCCTTCGAGGCGCGCTTCGCCGACGCGCTGCACACGCGCGGGCTGCCCGATCCGGACCTGGTCATCCGCACCTCGGGCGAGATGCGCATCTCGAACTTCCTGGTCTGGCAGGCCGCCTATGCCGAGCTGGCCTTCGTGGACGAGTGCTGGCCCGACTTCACCCCCGAGCTGTTCGCCCGCACGCTCGAAGGCTACGGCCGGCGCGAGCGCCGCTTCGGCGCCGTGGGCGCGGCGGGCGCATGAGCGCGGGGGCCTTCGCCGATCTGCGCGTGCGCGCGATCTCGGGCGCGGCGCTGGCGCTGGCGGCCGGCGCGGCGCTGTGGCTGGGCGGCTGGGCCTTCGCGGGGCTGATGGCGGCGGCGGCGGCGGCCATGGCCTGGGAGCTGCGGCGCATGCTGGCGGGCCGCTTCGACGCGGCGGGCGCGCTGGGCGCGGCGGCGGCGGCGGGGGCGGTGCTGGCGACGCAGGCGACGCAGATGCGCTGGGGCGTGGCGGCGCTGCTGCTTGGGGTGCTGGCGGCGTATCTGGCCGACCGGCGAACCGCCGGATGGCGCCGCGCGGCCTTCGCGCTGGGGGCGGGCTATGTCGGCCTGGCCTGCGCGGCCTATGACGGGCTGCGCGACGATCCGCTTTACGGCGCGGCGGCGGCGCTTTGGGTGTGGCTGACGGTCATCGCCTCGGATGTGGGCGGCTATTTCGGCGGCCGGCTGATCGGCGGGCCGAAGCTGTGGCCGTCCGTCAGCCCGAAGAAGACCTGGGCGGGGCTGCTGTGCGGGGTGGCGCTGGCCGCGGCGGCGGGGGCGGCGTTCTCGGCGATGACGACGGGCACGCTGGCGCATGAGGTCATGCTGGTCTCGGCGGCGCTGGCGGTGGTCAGCCAGGGCGGCGACATCGCCGAAAGCCGCCTCAAGCGCGCCTGCGGCGTCAAGGATTCCAGCGCGCTGATCCCCGGGCATGGCGGCGTTCTCGACCGCATGGACGGGCTTCTGGCGGCGGCGCTGGCGGCGGCGCTCATCACCTTCTGGCGCGGCCGTTCGGTGTTCGTGTGGTGAGGGGCGCGGACATGGCCCGGGGCGGGCGGCGCAGGGTCACGATCCTGGGGGCGACGGGCTCGATCGGGCGCAGCACGCTCGACGTGCTGCGCGCCATGGGCGGGCGCGAGGCGTTCGAGGTCGTCGCGCTCACGGGCATGAGCAACATTCCCGCCCTGGCCGCCGCCGCGCGCGAGTTCGGCGCGCAGCTTGCGGTCACGGCCGATCCGGCGCGGCTGGACGAGCTGCGCCGGGCGCTGGCCGGCTCGGGGGTGCGCGCCGCCGCCGGGCCCGAGGCGGTGATCGAGGCCGCCGCGCTGCCGGCCGACTGGTGCATGGCGGCGATCCTGGGCGCGGCGGGGCTTGCGCCGACGCTGGCGGCGCTGCGCGCCAGCGCGACGGTGGCGCTGGCGAACAAGGAATGCCTGGTCAGCGCGGGCGATCTGTTCCTGGCCGCGCAGCAGGCGGCCGGCGCGGCGCTGCTGCCGGTCGACAGCGAGCACAACGCCATCTTCCAGGCCATGGCCGGCGCGCGCGCCGCGCAGGGGGTCGAGCGCGTCATCCTGACCGCCTCGGGCGGCCCGTTCCGCGACTGGCCGCGCGCGCGCATGGCCGCCGTCACGCCCGAGCAGGCGGTGGCGCATCCCAACTGGGACATGGGGGCCAAGATCTCGATCGACTCGGCCTCGATGTTCAACAAGGCGCTCGAGATGATCGAGGCGCGGCACCTGTTCGCCCTGCGCCCCGAGCAGATCGAGGTGCTGGTGCATCCGCAGTCCATCGTGCACTCGATGGTGGGGTATCGCGACGGCTCGATCCTGGCGCAGCTGGGCCCGCCGGACATGCGCGTGGCGATCGGCTACGCGCTGGGCTGGCCCGAGCGGCCGGCGCTGCCGGTCGAGCGGCTGGACTTCGCGCAGCTCTCGCGGCTGGATTTCGCGCCGCCGGACGAGGCGCGCTTTCCCGCCCTGCGCCTTGCGCGCGAGGCGATGCGCGCGGGCGGTCTGGCCGGCGCGACGCTGCTGGCGGCCAAGGAGGCGGCGCTCGACGCCTTCATCGCGCGCCGCATCGGCTTTCTGGACATGGCCGCCGTGGTCGAGGAGACCATGTCGCGCCTTGCCCCCTTCGCGCCGGCGACCCATCTTGACGAGGTGTTCGCCGCCGACGCCGAGGCCCGGCGCGCGGCGGCCCGCATCATCGACGCCCGCGCCGCCTGAGCGCGCGCCGCGCAAGGAGACGCTCCATGGACGCCATCGCGCAGATCCCGCTTCTGGGACCGCTGCTGACGACCGTCATCCCCTTTCTGATCGTGCTCGGCATCGTGGTCTTCGTGCACGAATACGGCCACTACATCGTCGGGCGCTGGTGCGGCATCCATGCCGAGGTCTTCTCGATCGGCTTCGGCAAGGAGCTGTTCGCCTGGGTGGACCGGCGCGGCACGCGCTGGCGCGTGGCGGCGCTGCCGCTGGGCGGCTATGTGCGCTTTCTGGGCGATTCCGATCCCGCCTCGGCGCGGCCGGACAACCCGGCGCTGGCGGCGATGAGCGACGAGGACCGCCGCCGCGCCTTTCCCGCCGCGCCCTTGTGGAAGCGGGCGGCGACGGTGGCGGCGGGGCCGGTCTTCAACTTCCTTCTGTCGATCGTCATCTTCGCGGGCATGGCGCTGACGCTGGGCGTGGGCGACGAACGCCCGGTCATCGGCCAGACCTTCGAGGTTCCGGGCCACCCCACGGCGCTGCGTCCGGGCGACGAGGTTCTGGCCGTGGACGGGCGCCCGGCAACCGATTTCTCCGAGCTGCTCGAGCTGGCTTCCGAGGGCGAGCGCCACCGCCTGCTGGTGCGCCGCGACGGCGCGACGATCGAGCTTGAAACCGGCCCGCTGCTGCCGCCGGCGGTGGGCGGCGTGGCCTCGGGCGGGCCGGCGGACAAGGCCGGCATCGCGCCGGGCGACGTGATTCGGGCGGTGAACGGCGTTCCGGCGCGCAGCTTCGCCGATCTGCAGAAGGCCGTGCGCGAGGCGACGCCGCCGCTGACGCTGACCATCGAGCGCGAGGGCCGCGTCTTCGACGTCGCGCTCGAGCCGCAGCTGACCCCGACGCCGACGGCCGACGGGATCGAGATGCGCCCGCTCATCGGCGTCACCGCCGCGCCGCTGGTCGCGCCCATGACGCGCACGCCCGGCCCGCTCGAGGCGCTGGCCTTCGGGGCGACGCGGACCTGGTCGGTGATCGACGGCTCGCTGCGCTACGTGGCGGCCATCATCGGCGGCGAGGCCGACAGCTCGTCGCTGGGCGGGCCGATCCGCATCGCCTCGATGTCGGGCGAGGCGGCCGAGGCGGGGCTGGCCAGCTTTCTGGGCATGATCGGGATGATCTCGGCCTCGATCGGGCTGATCAACCTGTTCCCCATTCCGGCGCTCGACGGGGGGCATCTGCTCTTCTATGCAATCGAGGCGGTGCGTGGTAGGCCGTTGAGCGACCGGCTGGCCGAGGCGGCGACGGGGATCGGGATCGCGCTGGTGATCCTGCTGATGATCTTCGTGACATACAACGACCTGGCCGGCATGTAGAACGCGCGACGGCGCATCCGCCGGCCCTGGGCGGCGGAGCGCGGAACAAGGCGGAGTGGGATGATGAGGGGCGGTTCGGTGAACTGTGAGCGGCGGGCGGCGATCGCGGCGGCGGCGCGCAAGGCGGCGGGCTGGGGCGCGGCCTCGGGGCGCGCGGCGCGGCTGGGGGCCGGGCTGTGCGCGGGGCTGGCGCTGGCCGCCGGGGCGGCGCCGGCGCTTGCGCAGGCCGAGGGTCCGCAGGCCGGCCCGGCCGCGGCGGCGCGCAAGGCCGCGGCCGAGCCCGGCGTGCGCCGCGTCGCCCGCATCCTGGTCGAGGGCAACCGGCGCGTGTCGGATGCCACGGTCAAGGCCTACATGACGGTGCAGGAAGGCGACTCGGCCACGGATGACGATGTCAACGCCTCGTTGCGGCGGCTGATCGACACGGGGCTGTTCGAGGATGTGAGCATCGCCTGGCTGGCCGACGGCCTGCTGGTGCAGGTGGTCGAGGCGCCCTCGATCAACCGCGTGGTGTTCGAGGGCAACGACGCGCTCGACGACGACGCGCTGCGCGGCGTGGTGCGCTCGACGCCGCGCGCGCCCTTCTCGCGCGCGCAGGCGGATGCGGACGCGCGCGCCATCACCGAGATCTACCGCCGCGCCGGCCGCTACGGCGCCACGGTCGCGCCCAAGATCGTCAAGCGCGAGGGCAACCGCGTCGACCTGGTCTTCGAGATCGACGAGGGCGCGCGCACCGGCGTGCGGGCCATCGAGTTCGTGGGCAACAAGGCGTTCTCGGACCGGCGGCTCAAGGGCGCGATCCAGACGTCGGAATCGGGCATCCTGGGCTGGCTCTTCACCTCGGACGTCTACGATCCCGACCGGCTGGAATTCGACAAGGAGCTGCTGCGCCGCCACTACCTGGACCGCGGCTACGCCGACGTCGCCATCCGCTCGGCCACGGCCGAGCTGACGCCCGACCGCGAGGATTTCGTCATCACCTTCGTCATCGACGAGGGCGAGGTCTACACTTTCGGCGACGTCACGGTGCAAAGCGACCTGCCGGGGCTGGACGGCGAATCGCTGCGCGACGCGCTGACCATGAAGCCGGGCGAGACCTACAGCGCCCGCCAGGTGGACAAGACCATCGAGGCGCTGACCTACCGCGCGGGGCTGGCGGGCTACGCCTTCAACGCCGTGCGTCCCGTGGCGCGCAAGAACCCCGAGACGCGCACCGTCGACGTGACCTTCCGGATCGCCGAGGGCCCGCGCGTCTATGTCGAGCGCCTCGAGATCGAGGGCAACACCCGCACCATCGACCGCGTCCTGCGCCGCCAGTTCCGCTTCGCCGAGGGCGACGCCTACAACGCCCAGGCCATCGCCGAGGGGCGCAACAACCTGCGCAAGCTGGGCTATTTCTCGAAGGTGGACGTGCGCACCGAGCAGGGCAGCGCGCCCGACCGCGCGGTGGTCAAGGTCTCGGTCGAAGAGCAGCTGACGGGCTCGATCTCGTTCGGCGTCGGCTTCTCGTCCGCCGACGGCGTGCTGGGCGACATCTCGATCTCCGAGCGCAACTTCCTCGGCCGCGGCCAGCGCGTCTCGGCGCGGGTCAACTACACCGGCGACGAGCAGGCGCTGACCTTCTCGTTCGAAGAGCCGGCGCTCCTGGACCGCGACCTGGCGGTGGGCTTCAACCTGGGCTACGTGCAGGTGGACCGCACCGACACCAGCTCGTATCAGGAAACGAATGCGGGCTTCCGCCCCTATGTCGAGTTCCCGCTGAGCGAGGACGAGCGCCTGCGCCTGCGCTACCGCCTGTCTTCGGACGAGATCCGCGACGTGACCACCTATGCCTCGCCCGCCATCGTGGGGGACGAGGGCACGCGCTACACCTCGTCCATCGGCTTCGACTATCTGTGGGACCGGCGCGACGATCCGATCGAGCCGAGCAACGGCTTCATCTACAGCTTCAAGCAGGATTTCGCCGGCCTTGGCGGCGACAGCTTCTATTCGCGCTCGGTGGCGCGGGCCAAGGGCTGGCGGCCGGTGATGGGCGAGGATTCGGGCGTCGTCGCCAGCCTCGAGCTCGAGGCCGGCGCGCTCTTCAGCCTGGGCGACGATCCGCGCGTGACCGACCGCTTCTTCCTGGGCGGCGACACCTTCCGCGGCTTCGAGAACGGAGGCATCGGCCCGCGCGACGTCAGCCGGGTGGACATCTACGAAGACGGCGGGACGGGCGCCTTCTCGCGCACGCGCACGCGCGACGACGCGCTGGGGGGCAACTACTACGCCGTGATGCGGGCCGAGCTGACCTTCCCGCTGGGCCTTCCCGACGAGCTGGGCTTCTACGGCGGCGCCTTCGCCGACATGGGCACGCTGTTCGGGCTTGACCGCACGCGCTACGCCGAAACCGGGCCGGGCGCGACCAATGCCGGCAACACCGTCGTCATCGACGACGGGATGAGCCTGCGCGCCTCGATCGGCGTGTCGCTGTTCGTGGACAGCGCGCTGGGGCCGCTGCGCTTCAACTTTGCCTACCCGTTGCTGGCGGAGGATTACGATGAGAAGGAATACTTCCGCTTCACCGCCGGCACGCGCTTTTGAGCGTCGGCGCCGCGCCGGCGCCCGGGGGGGCGGGGCGCTGACGCGGGCGCTGGCCGTGGCGCTGGCCGCCGCGCCGGCGCCCGCCGCGCTGGGCCAGACCGCCGGCGCCGGGCCGGCTCCGGCGCCGGCCCCCGCGCCGCCCCCCGAGCCGCCCGCTGCGTCGGCTCCGGGGCCGGCTCGGGCGGCGCCGCTGATCCTTTACGTCGATCCCGACCGGGTGATCGAGGCCTCGGCCCCCGCCGCGGCGCTGCGCCGGCAAGAGGCCGAGCTGCGCGCGCGCCTCGAGGCGCAGCTGGCGCGCGTCAAGGCCGAGCTCGAGGCCGAGGAGCTGGAGCTGAGCAAGCTGCGCGACACGCTTGCGCGCGACGAATTCAACGCCCGCGCCCTGGCCTTCGACCGCCGCGTGCGGCGCGAGCGCGCCGCCGCGCAGGAGCGGGGCGCGATGTTCGTGCGCTTCGTCAACGAGGCGCGCGCCGCGCTGGCCTCGGCGCTGCCGCGGGTGATCGAGGCGCTGCGGCGCGAGCGCGGCGCGGCCTTCGTGCTGAACGCGGGCGCGGCGCTGGCGGCCGATCCGGCGCTGGACGCCACCGACGAGGCCGTGCGCCGCTTCGACGCGGCCATGGCCGGCGTGACCTTCGACCCGCCGGCCGAGCTGCTGTCCGACGCGCCCGCCGCCGATGACGGCGCGGGCGGCGCGCCCCCGGCCGGCGACGGGAGCGCGCCGCCTGCCGGGAACGGGGCCGGGAGCGCGGCGCCGCGCTAGCCCCGCGCGCGCCCCCGGCGGGGCCTCGGGGGGGCGCATCGGGGCGAAATCGGAGGCGAAACGGCCCTCTAGCGGCCCGCGCGGGGCGTTTTGCCTTGCGCCTTCCCTTGACGCGCGCTTGCGGGGCGTTATTGAGGGGGCGCCTTTCAGATCAGCAGCGAGGGCCGCAATGACCGACGAGACGACCTCCGCCGACGCGCAAGCGCCCGGGCGCGCGGACATCGCCCGCATCAAGCGGATGATACCGCATCGCTACCCCTTCCTTCTGATCGACGCGGTGCGCGACATCCGCAAGGGCGAAAGCGCGGTGGGGATCAAGAACGTCACCGTCAACGAGCCCTTCTTCCAGGGGCATTTCCCGGCCGAGCCGGTGATGCCCGGCGTGCTGCTGGTCGAGGCCATGGCCCAGACCGCCGCCGTGCTGGTGGTGGACACGCTGGGCATGGAGGGCGAGGAGATGCTCGTCTACTTCATGACCCTCGACAAGTGCCGCTTCCGCCAGAAGGTGACGCCCGGCGACCAGGTCGAGCTGCACACGCGCATCCTGCGCGGGCGCGGCAAGGTGTGGAAGTTCTGGGGCGAGGCGCGCGTCGGCGGCAAGGTCGCGGCCGAGGCCGAATACTCGGCCATGATCGTCATGCCCGGCGACCGGCAGCGCGGCTGAGCGCGCGGAAAGGACGGCCATGAGCATCGATCCCTCGGCCACGATCCATCCCTCGGCCGTCGTGGCGCCGGGCGCGCGCGTGGGCGCGGGCGCCCGGGTCGGGCCCTTCTGCGTGCTGGGCCCCGAGGTCGAGCTGGGCCCCGAGGTCGAGCTGATCTCGCATGTGGCGCTGGCCGGGCGGGTCAGCATCGGCGCTGGCACGCGGGTCTGGCCCTTCGCCTCGCTCGGGCATCAGCCGCAGGACCTCAAGTATCGGGGCGAGGAGACGCGCCTGGTCATCGGCCCGCGCTGCATGATCCGCGAGGGCGTGACCATGAATCCCGGCACGCTGGGGGGCGGCGGGCTGACCCAGGTGGGCGAGGGGTGCCTGTTCATGGCCAACGCCCATGTCGGCCATGACTGCCGCGTGGGCGACGGGGTGATCGTGGCCAACTCGGTGGCGCTGGCGGGCCATGTGACGGTGGGCGACCGGGCGGTGCTGGGCGGCAACGCGGCGGTGCACCAGTTCTGCCGCATCGGGCGCGGGGCGATGATCGGCGGTCTGACCGGGGTCGAGCGCGACGTGATCCCCTTCGGCTCGGTCACGGGCGACCGCGCGCGGCTGGCCGGGCTGAACCTGGTGGGGCTCAAGCGCATGGGCGCCCCGCGCGACGAGATCCACGCCCTGCGCGCCGCCTTCCGCGAGATCTTCGCCGAAGGCTCGGACGCGCCCCTGGCCGAGCGCGCCCGCGCCGCCGCCGCCCGCCATGAGGGCCGCGCGCTGGTCGCCGAGCTGGTCGCCTTCGTGCTGGCCGAGAGCGCGCGCGGCCTGTGCACCCCCGGCGGGGGCTGAGCCGATGGGCGCGGCGGCTCGGGGGCGGGGCGCCGCTCGGGGCCCGCTCGGGCTCATCGCCGGAAACGGCGCGTTGCCGCGCCTGGTGGCCGAGGGCTGCGCGCAGGCCGGGCGCGACGTGTTCGTGATCCGGCCCGCGGGGGTCGAGGCGCCCTGGGCCGACGCGCTGCCCCATCTGGACGCGCCCTTCGAGAAGCTCGGGCGCATGCTCGGCGCGCTGCGCAAGGCGGGCTGCGTCGAGGTCTGCTTCGCCGGCGCGATGACGCGCCCGCGCCTCAACCCCCTGCGGTTCGACCTGACGGCGGCGCGGCTGGCCGCGCGCGCCCTGCCGCTCTTGCGCAAGGGCGACGACGAGATGCTGCGCGGCCTTGCGGCGCTGATCGAGGCCGAGGGGTTCCGCCTGGTTCCCGCCCACGCCTTCACCGAAGAGCTGCTCGCCCCCGAGGGCGTGCTGACCCGCGCGGCGCCCGACGCGGGCGACCGCGCCGACGCCGCGCGCGCCGCGCGCATCGCCCGCGCGCTGGGGGCGGTCGATGTGGGGCAGGGCGCGGTGGTGGCGCAGGGGCTGTGCCTTGGCGCCGAGACCATCGCGGGCACCGACGCCATGCTGGCGCAGGTGGCCGCGCTGCCCAGCCCGCCGCGGCCCGAAGGGCGCCCGCTTGGGGTGCTGTTCAAGGGGCCGAAGCCGGGGCAGGACCGGCGCGCCGACCTGCCCGCCATCGGCCCCGACACGATCCGCGCCGCCCATGCGGCGGGCTTGCGGGGCGTGGCGCTCGAGGCCGGGGGTGCGCTGATCCTCGACCGCGCGGCGACGGTGGCCGAGGCCGACCGGCTGGGCCTGTTCATCTGGGGCCGCGCGCCCGAGGCCGCGCCGCAGGCCGAGGGGGCGCCGCAGGCCGAGGGGGCGCCGCATGACGATGCGGCCGGGCAGGCATGAGGAGCCGGGCATGAGCGCCGCGCCGCTGCGCATCCACCTGATCGCGGGCGAGCCCTCGGGCGACCGGCTGGGCGCGGCGCTGATGCGCGCGCTGACGCGGATCTCGGCCCGGCCGGTGACCTTCTCGGGCGTGGGCGGGCCGCTGATGCAGGCGGCGGGGCTGCGCAGCCTGTTTCCCGCCGACGAGCTGGCGGTGATGGGCCTGGCCGAGGTGCTTCCGCGCCTGCCGCGCCTGCTGGCGCGCATCGACCAGGCGGCGCGCGACGTGGCGCGCGCGCGCCCCGACGCGCTGGTGACCATCGACAGCCCCTCCTTCTCGCTGCGGGTGGCGCGGCGCGCGCGGCGCGCGGCGCCGGGGCTGCGGACCATTCACTACGTCGCGCCCTCGGTCTGGGCCTGGCGGCCGGGGCGCGCGGCGAAGATGGCGCGGCACACCGACCATGTCCTGGCGCTTCTGCCCTTCGAGCCGCCCTACATGCAGGAAGCGGGCATGAGCTGCGACTTCGTCGGCCACCCGGTGGTCGAGCGCGGCGGCCCCGAGGATCACGACGCGGCGGGGCTGCGCGCGCGCCTCGGGGTGGGCGAGCGCCCGTTGCTGGCGCTGCTGCCGGGCAGCCGCGCGGGCGAGGTGGCGCGCCTGGCCGCCCCCTTCGCCGCCGCCGCGGCGCGGCTGACGGCGGCGCGCCCCGATCTGGCGGTGGTCGTGCCCATGGCCGAGGGCGTCGCCGCGCAGGTGGCCGAGGCCGCGCGCGGCTGGCCCTTCGCCGCGCATCTGCTCGACCCGCGCGGGCGCGATCCGGCCGAGGCCGAGGCCGAGAAGTTCGCCGCCCTGGCCGCCGCCGACCTGGCCCTGGCGGCCAGCGGGACGGTGACGCTCGAGCTGGCGGCCATGCGCACGCCCCATGTCATCGGCTACAAGGCGAACGCGCTGACGGCGGCGCTGCTGCGGCGCCTGATCCGGGTCGACACCGGCAATCTGGTCAACCTGCTGACCGGGCGCAAGGAGATCCCCGAATTCTTTCAGGAGGACTGCGCCCCCGAGGCGCTGGCCGGCGCGCTGGCGCCGCTCTTGTCCGACGGCCCGGCGCGCGAGCGGCAGCTGGCCGCCGCCGACGAGGCGCTGGCGCTTCTGGGCCGCGGCGGTCCCCCGCCCAGCGAGCGCGCGGCGCGCTCGGTGCTGGCGCGGATCGGCGCGCCGATGCGGTGACTCGCGCCTTGGCCTCTTTCCCCTCGCCCCCGCCCGCCCGGCCGGGCTATAG
This sequence comes from Oceanicella actignis, assembly GCF_008124525.1. Lineage (GTDB taxonomy): Bacteria > Pseudomonadota > Alphaproteobacteria > Rhodobacterales > Rhodobacteraceae > Oceanicella > Oceanicella actignis. Next base: position 25,102 of record NZ_VNHJ01000011.1, on the reverse strand, counting down.
GAGGCGCCGAACCCGGTCCTCAGCGGAGCCCAGACCATGACCTTCGACCGTTCGATCAAGATCGCCCCGTCCATTCTTTCGGCCGATTTCGCCGATTTCGGCGCCGAGATCCGCGCCGTCGAGGCGCAGGGCGCCGACTGGGTGCATGTGGACGTGATGGACGGCCATTTCGTGCCCAACCTGACCTTCGGCCCGCCCGCCGTCGCCGCCTTCCGCCCGCATGTCAAGACGGTGATGGACGTGCATCTGATGATCGCCCCGGTCGATCCGTGGATCGAGGCCTTCGCCCGCGCCGGCGCCGATGTGATCACGGCGCATGTCGAGGCCGGCCCCCACATCCACCGCACGCTTCAGGCGATCCGGGCGGCGGGCTGCAAGGCGGGCGTGGCGCTGAACCCCGGCACGCCGGCCTCGGCCGTGGCGCATCTTCTGGACGTGGCCGACCTGGTGCTGGCGATGACGGTCAACCCCGGCTTCGGGGGGCAGAGCTTCATCGAGGGCCAGCTCGACAAGATCGCCGAGCTGCGCGCCATGATCGGCGACCGCCCGATCCACCTTCAGGTCGATGGCGGGGTGACGCCGGTCACCGCGCCCCTGGTCGCGGCGGCGGGGGCGGATGTGCTCGTGGCCGGCTCGGCGGTGTTCAAGGGCGGCTCGGCCGCGCGGCCCGAGCCCTATGGCGAGAACATCCGCGCCATCCGCGACGCGGCCGAAGGCGCGCGCGCCCGCGGGTGACCACCGCGCGGGGGGGGGCGGCGACGGCGGTCGCGCAGCGGGGGCGCCGGCGCCCGGCCCGAAGGGCGGCGAGCGCCTCGCGCCCTGATCCGTCGTCGCCTTGGCGACGCTTCGATTCACGCTCGACGCGGCATGCCGGCATGATTATCGTCACGCGCGATGCGGGCGCGTGGGAGACAACTTCAAAGACCGACGCGCGGCGGAGCGGGCTCGAGGCGACCCGAGGTCGGCGCGCATGCGGCGTCTTGTTCGTCTTCCTGCCCGTCCCGAAACGGATGGCGTTCGTGGTCTTCGCTCAGGGATGCGGAGCCCGGTGAAAGGTCGAAGCCGCAAGGCGCCGAGCGCGCGGGTTGGCCCGGAGCACAAATGCGGAGAGCTTGATGCTTCCATTCATCTGCAAGCAGGCGATCAGAGCCAACAAGAAAAGCAACATCGTCTATCTGAACAACCCGAAGGTCGGGTGCAGCACCGTCAAGTTCAATCTCTGGAAATGCGTGTCGCCTGAAACGCATGGACCCGACGTCGACGTTCACGACCTGAAGGCGTCGCCATTCTCGAGCCAGATCGCCGGGCAGGGCTGGCTGAAGCGCGCGAACATTTTCACCTTCGTCAGGAATCCATACAAGCGGATCGTTTCGGCGTATCTGAACAAGATCAGGCAAAGAGAAATGCCGGTCTGGCAGGACTTCTGCAATCGCTACGGGTTCGATGTTGCGGACAGAATTTCTTTCGAAAGCTTCGTAGATGCGATATTTCAGGACGATCCTGAATATCTGGACCCGCATTGGCGCCCGCAATACATCAATGTCATGTATCCGTTCATCGAGCCGAATTTCATCGGCCGTCTGGAGGACATGGACCGCGACCTGCCGCGCGTGCTTTCGAGGTTCCTTGGAAAGGATGTCGAACAGGCGCCCAGAAGAAACGTCCACGGCACGAACGCCGACGAGAAATTCATGCAGTTTTTCGAATGCAGCGCGACCCTGCGCAAGGTTCGCAAGCTGTATGAGAAGGATTTCGAGCATTTCGGATATTCGCGCGAGCTAGACGGGCGGCACGACAAGGCCGATCCGCCCGAGTTCCGCGAGGTCGAGCACCACCGGCTCGATCTTCTTCAGAGCCTGTTCAGGATGCCCGGCAAGTCGCATGAAGACGAGGTCGTCAGAGAGGCCATCCGCTCGGCGCGCGAAACGGGCGATCCTTTCGCCCGGAACTGGGCGCTTCATCTGAGCCTCAATGCCAGATCCGGAGAGCCGGCGGCGGCGCTGGCCGAGATCCGCTCGCAACTTGGCGAGATCCAGGCCGGATTCGGCTTTCTCAAGCGCACCGCGGCGCGCATCGCCGCGGCGAACGGCGCCTGGCCGCTGGTGCATCAGATCGCCTCGGCCGAGCTCAAGCGCAGATACGAAAGCCGAAGCTGGGCCGGCCTCTGAGCGGCCGCGCCCGGGGCGCGGCGCGGTCCCCTCGCTTGGGCCCCCGCGTCACTGCGGCGTCAGGAGCCGCAGGCTCTTGCCGCCGCGCACAAGGATCACGGCCTTTTCCTCGATCTGCGCCACGCGCCAGCCATGGACCAGCGCGCCGGGGGCGATCATCAGCCTTTCGCCTTCCGGCAGCCGCAACAGGGCGCGCCGGGCGCCATGAGCGCCGAACACGCCCAGAAGCGACACTCGCCCCATGTCCAGCCGCGAGCCCTGGGCGAAGCCATGGGGCGTGAGCGCGCCGCCCGCGGCCGCGCCGGGCCTTGGCGTCGGGCGCGGCGCGCTGGCCGGAGAGGCCGCGTCGGGCCCTGCGGCGCCCGGAGCCGGGGCGCGTCCGGCCTCGGCGACAGGACCGGCGGGCGAGGGGGCCGCGGGGCGCGGCGCCGCGTCCGGGGGGGCGTGGGGCGCGGGGCCTGCGCGCGGGGCGGCAAGGGGGCGCGGCGCGCGCTCGGGCGCGGCGCCCTCGGCGGCCGCAAGCGGCCCGGCGCCCAGAGCCAGCGCGGCCGCCGTCAGCCCGGCGGCCAGGGCCCGCCCCGCGCCGGGCGGGCCGGCGCGCAAGCGAAAGGCGCCGGGCCCGGGCGGGCCGGCGCCTTGATGGGGGCCGCCGCCCCCCCGCCTTGCGCGGCGCAAGCGCGGCCGGGGGGCGGGGCGGTCGGTCATGCGGCTCAGCTCGTCGCCTTGGTCAGCGCCTGGTCGAGGTCGCGGATCAGATCCTCGGGATCCTCGAGCCCGATCGACAGGCGCACCACGTTGGGCGCGGCGCCGGCGGCCTCCTGCTGCTCGGGGGTCAGCTGGCGATGGGTGGTCGAGGCCGAATGGATCACCAGCGAGCGCGTGTCGCCCAGATTGGCCACATGGCTGAAGATCTGCAGCGCATCGACCAGCTTGACGCAGGCGTCGTAGCCGCCCTTGAGCGCGAAGGCGAAGAGCGCGCCCGCGCCCTTGGGGCACAGCTTGCGCGCGCGCCGGTAGTGGGGCGAGGATTTGAGCCCGGCATAGGTCACCGACTCGACGCGCGGGTCCTGCTCGAGCCACTCGGCCACGCGCCGCGCATTGGCCACGTGCCGTTCCATGCGCAGCGACAGCGTCTCGATGCCCAGCAGCGTCAGGAAGGCGTTCATCGGCGCCATGGTCATGCCCAGATCGCGCAGCCCCACCGCGTGCCCGTGCAGCGTGTAGGCCAGCGGGCCGAAGGTCTCGTGGAACTTCAGGCCGTGATAGGCGGGCTCGGGCGCGCTGAGCGAGGGGAACTTGTCCGAGGCCGACCAGTCGAACTTGCCCGAATCGACCACCGCGCCGCCCATGGCCGTGCCGTTGCCCGACAGATACTTGGTGGTCGAGTGCACGACGATGTGCGCGCCATGCTCGAAGGGGCGGCACAGATAGGGGGTGGCCACGGTGTTGTCGACGATCAGCGGCACGCCCTTGCGCTCGGCCACGGCGGCGATCCTGGGCAGGTCGGTCACGTAGCCGCCCGGATTGGCGATGGATTCGCAGAAGATGGCCTTGGTGCGCTTGTTGACCGCGCGCGCCACCTGGCCGGGCTTGTCGAAATCGACGAACTTCGCCTCCCAGCCGAAGCGCTTGATGGTGTGCGAGAACTGGGTGATCGTCCCGCCGTAGAGCCGGGTCGAGACGACCACGTTGTCGCCCGGCCCCATCAGCGGGAACAGCGCCAGGATCTGCGCCGCATGCCCGGACGAGGCGCAGGTGGCGCCGACGCCGCCCTCGAGCGCGGCCAGCCGCTCTTGCAGCACGCTGACGGTGGGGTTGGTCAGGCGCGAGTAGATGAACCCCACTTCCTGAAGGTTGAACAGCGCCGCGGCGTGGTCCGCGTCGCGAAAGACGTAGGCGGTGTTCTGATAGATGGGCGTCTGGCGCGCGCCGGTGGCCGGGTCGGGCCGCGCGCCGGCGTGGATCTGGAGGGTGTCGAAACCATAGGCGGGGGCGTCGTCGGACATGATCGGCTCCTTGGGATGCGGAATGTTTGGTGCGAACCTACTGTGCTTTTCGGCGAATGACAGCCGATTTCCGCATTACAGCTTCGACGAGATGATGCCGGTGTTGAATCCGCCCCAGCGCAGCTCGCCGAACAGGCGCTGGTATTCGATCTTGGGGCAGCGGTTCATCACCGTGCGCACGCCCCTGGCCCGGGCGCGCGCCGCGGCGGCGGGGTCCTCGACCCCGATCTGCATCCAGATCGTGCGCAGACCGCGCTCCAGCAGCGTCTCCAGCGCCTCGTCCACGATCGCGCCGGCCTCGGACGAGCGGCGGAAGATGTCCACCATCTGCACCTCGCCCGCCTCGGGCGGAATCGCGCCCAGCGAGGGCAGGATCGTCTCGCCCAGCATGGTCTTGCCCGCATGGGCCGGGTTGACCGGCAGCACGCGGTAGCCCTTGAGCTTGAGATAGCGGGCGACGAAGAACGAGGGCCGCAGCTCGTTGGGCGAGGCGCCGACCATGGCGATGGTGCGCGCGCCGCGCAGGATCTCGCGCAGGGCGGCGTCGTCGATGGGGGCGTCGAGGGCTTCGGGGGCGGGGGTCCGGGGCGTCGTCATGCGGCGCAGTCTAAGGCGCGGCGCGGGGGGCGATCAAGCGCGGCCTTGATCCGATTCGCGAAGGTTCGGACCGTTGGCCCGGCCCCGCGCGCCGGCGGCCGGGCGGCGCCAAGTCCTTGCTGCGTCAAAAAAAAGCGCCCGCATGAAGCGGGCGCGAAGTCGGAACGAGGGACAGTGGTGATGAAGCGAAAGGCGTATCGCTTTCCGCCTCGTCACCAATATGGAGTCTCGCGCGAAGAAATTAAAGAAGTCTCACGGAATCATCACGAATTGTTGCGCTCGCTCACATCCGCCGCGCGCGCCGCATACAGCGCCACCGCGGCGGCGTTCGAGACGTTGAGCGAGCCGAACTCTCCGGCGGCGGGAATGCGCGCCAGCGCGTCGCACAGCTCGCGCGTGCGCGCGCGCAGGCCCGGCCCCTCGGCGCCCAGCGCCAGCGCCAGCGGCGCGCCCTCGCGCAGCGGGCCGGCCAGCGCCTGCGCCAGCGTCCGGTCGGCGGCCCCGTCCAGCCCCACGATGCGATAGCCCATGGCCCGCAGCCGCTCCATCGCATCGGCCAGGTTGCGCACGCGCAGATAGGGCTGGCGTTCGAGCGCGCCCGAGGCGCTCTTGGCCAAGGCGCCGGTCTCGGGCGCCGAATGGCGCGCGGGCGCGATCACCGCGCAGGCGCCGAACACCTCGGCCGAGCGCAGGATGGCGCCGACATTGTGCGGATCGCTCACGCGGTCGAGCAGAACGGCCACGGGCGCGGGGCGGCCGGGCGCGGGCGCGCAGCGCGTTTCGAGATCGCCCCAGTCCAGCGGCTCGACCTCGAGCGCGGCGCCCTGATGCACCGATTGCGGGTCGAGCGGCGCGGGAAAGCGGCGCGGGTCGGCGATCTCGGGCTCGAGGCCGGCGGCGGCCAGCGCCTCGGGGCCCAGGCGGTCGGCGGCGTTGCGCGTGACGATCAGCCGCCGCTTGACCCGCGCCGGATTGAGCAGCGCGTCGCGCACCGCGTGCAGGCCGAACAGCCAGACGGTCTCGGGGCCGGCCTTGCGCGCGCGGTCCTTCTCGATGGCCCAGCGCGGCTTGCGGGGCGGGCGGCCCGTGGGGGCCGAGGAGGGCGCGGGGCGGCGTTGGTCGCTCACGGGGGCAGGCTCCTTGCGGGGGCGCGCGGATCCGCGCCGTCGGATCACTCAAGACCACGGCCGCGCGCCGCAGGCAAGGGGGCGTCCGGCGAACGGGGCGCGGCGGCACGCGCGCGGGGCGAAAACGGGCGCCGGGCAAGGCGCGGGGCCGCGATCGCCAGGGCGGGGCGCAAGGGGCGGGCGCGCGAGCGCGCCGGAAAATTCCCGGTTGACGCCCGCCCTTGCGCGCACTAAACCCCGCGCCAGTCACCACGTCGCGCAGCGCCAACGGCGCGCGGCGCCGGCAGGAGGGGTGGCAGAGCGGTCAAATGCAACGGACTGTAAATCCGTCGGGGAAACCCTACGCTGGTTCGAATCCAGCCCCCTCCACCATCTGACGATCAAGCGACGAACGCGCCGCCCTCTGGGCGGCGTCGGCGTATTCGGGCTGGCGCTTCGGGCGGGGGCCTGGCCGGGCCTGTCGCGAATCGCGTCGCGCGGATCTCGCGGCCGAGGGCGGAGGCTGGGGCGATTCTCCGGCGTCATCGCCTTGCCGACCTCCGACCGGGCCGGGCTGCGTTCGTCCTGCCGTTTGACGGATCGTTAAGATCGCTGGTCGAAACTCCCCGCACCAAGAGGAGCGGCCGCGCGGCAGACGACGCGGGCGAAGATGCGCGCGGCTCTTGCTCAGGCCCAGGCGCCCGCGCATAAGTGATTTCGCAAAACGGCTGATCCGTGCGGCGGAGGGGGGCGATGGACGGCTTGAGGAGCATGGCCCAGCTGGTCGCCCTGGCCGAGGAGGGCAATTTCCGCCGCGCGGCCGAGCGGCTGGGGGTGACGCATTCCGCCCTGAGCCAGGCCATCGCGCGCATCGAGGGCGCCTACGGCGTGATCTTGTTCGAGCGCTCGCGCCGCGGGGTGCGCCCGACCGCCTATGGCCGCCGGCTGGTCGAGGGCGCGCGCGCGGCGCTGACGGCGGTGCTCGAAGCCGAGCGCGACGTCGAGATGATGCGCGACATGCGCTCGGGCCGCCTGGCGGTGGGCGCCGACCCGGCGGTGGCCGAGCCGATCCTGGGCGCGGCGGCGGCGCAGTTGATGCGCGATTATCCGGGCCTTGCGGTGTCGGTGCGCGCATGCTGCTGGCGGCGCATGGCCGACGCGCTGCGCGCGGGCGAGATCGACGTGCATTTCGGGCTGGCGCCGGACCGTCCGCCCTCCGAGGTGCGGCTCAGCGCGTTTGCCTTGACGCCGCCCGTGGCGGTGGCGCGGGCGGGCAATCCGCTGACGCGCGCGCCGGTGGCGGCGGCGGAGCTTTTCGCGGGGCCGGTGCTTTGCTTCGACGCGCCCGGCTGGGTGTTCGCGCGGCTCGGCGCGGCGCATCCGGCGGCGCTGCCCGATCCGTCGCGCGCGCGCGAAGTCGTGACGACGGTGCAGGACATGGCGCTGCTGCGCCGCATGGCGCTTGCGGGCGAGGCGGCGTGCATCATGCCCGGCGCCGCGGCGGCCGAGGATCTGGCCGCGGGGCGGCTGGCGCGCATCTCGCTGGCCGAGGGGCCGCTTTTTCCCGGCCCGCTCGACGCCGTGGCCGCGATGCTCGAGACGCGGCCGCCGCCGCCGGCGGCGCTGGCGCTGGTGCGGCGGGTGCGGCGCGCGTTGGGCGGCGCGGCCCGCGCGCGGCGCGCGGGCTGAGGCCCGGCGCGCAGGCGCGCCAGCCTGCGCGGCGTGGCGCGTCGGGCGGGGGGCGAGCGGCGTTGCCAATCCTTGAGCCGAAGGGCGACGCGCCCCCGGGCCGCGAAGGCGTTGCGGCGCCTTGCCCCTTGCGCAGAGGGGCGGCGCCTGAGCCGACCGGCGCGCAAGCAAGGGCAAGCCCTGGTGCATCGGGCCGTGGCGCGCCGCCCCCGACGCATCGTGCGCCGTTCCCGGCCGGGCCTCTTCGCGTCGCGCAAGGGCCGGCAAGGCGTGGCCTGGTCGGGGCGTTGCGCCGGCCCGATGCCTGATGCGCCGAAGGACGGCGGGCGGGGCGGAGGCTGCGGGCGCCTTCCGAGGGCGCGGCGGCAAGGGATGGCGGCGGGGGCGGGCTTGCATTATGGAATGGACGGTCCATATAGAGGCCCATGAGCACGCCCGACGACATCGCCCCCGACGCGCGGCGCGCCCGGCCTTCGGCCGCGGCGGCGGCGCCTTGCGGTCCCGGCCGCCCGCGCGCCTTCGACGAGGACGCCGCCCTGGCCGCGGCGCTGGAGGTTTTCTGGACCCGGGGCTTCGAGGCCGCCTCGCTCGAGGAGCTGACCCGCGCCATGGGCCTGAGCCGCTCGAGCTTCTACGCCTGGCTTGGCTCGAAGCGGGGCGCGTTGGTGGCGGCGATCGAATCCTATGCGCGCGGGCGGCGTGCGGCGCTCGAGCAGATCTTGCGCGATGCGCCCGACGCGCGCGCGGCGGCGATCGCGCTGGCCGAGGCGCTGGCGCCGCGCGCGGCGCAGGCCAAGGGCTGCTTCATGGTCAACTGCCTGACCGAGCTTGCCCCCGCCGACCCCGAGGTGGCGGCCATCGGCCGCGCGCACATGCGCGCGCTCGAGGATCTGGCCGAACGCACCCTGGCCGCGGTCGAACCGGCGCGGGCGCGCGAGCGGGCCAGCGCGCTGGTGGCCCTGTCGCTGGGCGCGGCGACGCTGGGCAAGGCGGGGGCGCCGGCGCGCACGCTGCGCGCCATCGCCCAGGAGGCGCGCCGCCTGGCGGCGCCGCCCGCCGCCGCCGACCGGCCGGGCGCCGAAGCGGAGGGACCGCCATCGCCTTCCTCGGGCTGAATGTCGGGGGCGCCGTTTTCGCGGGGCTCGTTCTGGACTGATCGGTCCTGAATGAGCCGCCCCCGGAAGCGACGCGCAGAACCGCCCCCGCGCCAGCCCGCACGTCGAACCCCGAAACCCATCCTTCCAACAACCGCAAGGAAGCAGACATGAGCGAACATCCCCTTTTCCAGCCCGTTCGCGTGGGCGAAGTCGATCTGGCCAACCGCGTCGTGATGGCGCCGCTGACGCGCAACCGCGCCGATCCGGCCACCGACGCCGTGACCGACCTGACGGCCGAATATTACGCCCAGCGCGCCTCGGCGGGGCTCATCATCACGGAGGCCTCGCAGATCAGCCCCGAGGGCAAGGGCTATGCCTGGACGCCGGGCATCTACTCGCCCACGCAGGTCGCCGCCTGGCGCAAGGTGGTCGATGCGGTGCATGCGCGCGGCGGCAAGATCTTCGTGCAGCTGTGGCATGTGGGGCGGATCTCGCATGTGTCGCTGCAGCCGGGCGGGCAGGCGCCGGTCAGCTCGACCGACCGGCCGGCCAAGGCCAAGACCTTCGACGGCAAGGACTTCGTCGACACCTCGGCGCCGCGCCGGCTCGAGGCCTCGGAGATCCCGCGCATCCTCGCCGACTACCGCGCCGCGGCGCGCAACGCCATGGAGGCCGGGTTCGACGGCGTCGAGCTGCACGCGGCCAACGGCTATCTGATCGACCAGTTCCTGAAGGACGGCGTGAACGACCGCGACGACGCCTATGGCGGCTCGCTCGAGAACCGCTCGCGCCTTCTGGTCGAGGCGGTGGAGGCGATCCTGGCCGAGGTCCCGGCCGGCCGCGTGGGCGTGCGCGTCAGCCCCTTCTCGACGGTCAACGACGCCGCCGACAGCAACCCCAAGGCGCTGGCCGAGCATGTGGTCGCGCGGCTCGATCCGTTCGGGCTGGCCTATCTGCACCTGGTCGAGGGCCAGACCGGCGGCCCGCGCGACCTGCCCGAGGGGGTGGATCTGACGGCGCTGCGCAAGGCCTTCCGCGGCGCATGGATGGTCAACAACGGCTATGACCGCGAGATGGCGATGAAGGCGGTCGAATCGGGCTATGCCGATCTGGTCGCGTTCGGGCGGCCCTTCATCTCGAACCCCGATCTGGTCGAGCGCCTGCGCCGCGGCGCGCCGCTCAACCCGCTCGATGCGAGCACGCTCTATGGCGGCGGGGCGAAGGGCTACACCGATTATCCGACGCTGGATCAGCTGGCCGAGGCCTGACGCCTTGACGGGCGGCGCCGCAAGGGGCCGCCCGTTTCGCTTGCGCGGTCCGGGCGACGGCGCCGGCGACAGGAATCGAACCTGCAACCTTCGCTTTACAAGAGCGCTGCTCTGCCAGTTGAGCTACGCCGGCGTGGCGCCGGTGTAGCCTTGCGCGCGGCGCGCCGTCAACGCCCGCGCCCGACGCCCGCGCCTTGTTCAGCGGCCCGGCTGCTCGCCGGGGCGCGAATGGCGCAGCGAGCGCATCAGCAGCGCCACCGGCGCCAGCCCCACCAGCACGATCGCCAGCGCCGGCGGCGCCGCGCCGCCGATGTCCTCGAGCGAGGCGGCGTTGTAGACGGCGGTGGCCAGCGTCTCGAAATTGAACGGGCGCAGCAGCAGCGTGGCGGGCAGCTCCTTGGCGCTGTCGACGAAGATCAGCAGCGCCGCGGTCAGCACCGAGCCGCGGATCAGCGGCAGATGCACCCGCTTGAGCGCGCCCGCGCGCGTCTCGCCCAGCGCGCGGGCGGCGGCCTCCATCGAGGGGGTGACGCGTCCGAAGGCGCTGTCGATCGAGCCATAGGCGATGGCCGCGAAGCGCACCACATAGGCGAAGACCAGCGCCGCCGCCGAGCCGGTCAGCAGCAGCCCCGGATCATGCCCCGTCAGCGCCAGCGCCGCGTCGGCCAGGGCGTCGTCGATCGCCGCGAAGGGGAACAGGATGCCCACCGCCAGCACCGCGCCGGGCGCAGCGTAGCCCAGCGCCGCCAGCCGCGCCACCATGCGCGGCGCGCCCGAGCGCGACACCCGCGCGCCATAGACCAGCGTCACCCCCGCCGCGCAGGACACCGCCGCCGCCGCGCCCGCCAGCATCGCCGTGTTCGCCGCCGCGCGCCACAGATCCGGGTCGCGCCAGGCCTGGGTCTCGGTCAGGGCGTGGTCGGCCATGATGCCGGCCGGCAGCAGGAAGCCCAGCGTCACCGGCGTCAGGCAGGCCAGCGTCGCGATCCAGCGCCAGACGGGGCCCAGCTCTTCGCCCTCGATGGGGCGGTAGCGGCGCGACATGTTGTGATAGCGCCGCCCGCGCCGCGACGCGCTTTCCAGCCCCAGAAGCGCCAGCACGAAGATCAGCGTGACGCTCGAGATCTGCGCCGCGCCGCCGGCGTTGTGGCTTTCGAGCCAGACCGAGAAGACGCCCGTGGTCAGCGTCTGCACGGCGAAGTAGTCGACCGCGCCGAAATCGTTGAGCGTCTCCATCATGGCGATGGCGGCGCCGGCGGCGACGGCCGGGCGCGCCAGCGGCAGCGCCACGCGAAAGAAGCTGCCCCACGGCCCGCAGCCCAGCGAGCGCGAGACCTCGAGCGCGCAGACCGATTGCTCGCGGAAGGCGGCGCGGGCCATGAGATAGACGTAGGGGTAGAGCGTCAGCGTGAACACCGCGCAGGCCGAGCCCAGCGAGCGGATCTCGGGGAACCAGTAGTCGCGCGCCGAGCTCCAGCCGAAGGCGGCGCGCAGGGCGGTCTGCACGGGGCCGGCATATTCCAGGAAGTCGACCAGCGCGTAGGCGCCGATATAGGCCGGCATGGCCAGCGGCGCGAGCAGCGCCCATTCCAGAACGCCGCGCAGCGGAAAGCGCTTCATGACCACCAGCCAGGCGGCGCCGACCCCGATCATCGCCGTGCCCGCCCCGACCGCCGCCATGAGGATCAGCGAGTTGCCCACATAGCGCGGCAGAACGGTGGCCAGAAGGTGCGGCCAGATGTTCTCGGACGGGAACAGCGCCATCGCCGCCACCGAGATCAGCGGCATCGCCAGCGCCAGCCCGAGCGCCAGCGAGGCCACGGTCCACCCGTCGATGGCGGGCAGGGCGCGGCGGGGCTTTTCCAGATCAAAATTCTCGGTCATGTCCGGCCGATACCGCGCCCCGGCGCGGCTGTCCAGAGCCAAGACCGCCGCGCCGCGCGCCCACGGCCGCGCGTTGACCTTGCCCGCGGGCGCGGCTAGGTTCCGCGCGCGCCGCGCCGGGCGGCGTCCAGCCGGGATGCGCAACTCATGACCCAAGCGGACAAGTCGGGCGCGCCGCGCTCGTTCCAGGAGATCATCCTCAGGCTCCAGAACTACTGGGCCTCGAAGGGCTGCGCGGTGCTCCAGCCCTACGACATGGAGGTGGGCGCGGGCACCTTCCACCCGGCCACCACGCTGCGCGCGCTGGGCGCGCGGCCCTGGGCGGCGGCCTATGTGCAGCCCTCGCGCCGGCCGACCGACGGGCGCTATGGCGACAACCCCAACCGGCTGCAGCACTATTACCAGTATCAGGTGCTCATCAAGCCCAGCCCGCCGGACCTGCAGGACCTGTATCTGGGCTCGCTCGAGGCGATCGGCATCGATCTGGCGCATCACGACGTGCGCTTCGTCGAGGACGACTGGGAAAGCCCGACCCTGGGCGCGTGGGGGCTGGGCTGGGAGGTCTGGTGCGACGGCATGGAGGTCAGCCAGTTCACCTACTTCCAGCAGGTGGGCGGGCATGACTGCCGCCCGGTCTCGGGCGAGCTGACCTACGGGCTCGAGCGGCTGGCGATGTATGTGCTGGGCGTCGATCACGTCATGGACATGCCCTTCAACGACCCCGACGCGCCCATCGCGCTCAGCTATGGCGACGTGTTCCGCCGGGCCGAGCGCGAATACTCGCGCTGGAACTTCGACGTGGCCGACACCGAGATGCTGCTGCGCCACTTCGAGGACGCCGAGCGCGAATGCGCCGCGATCCTGGACCAGCCCGCGCGCGATCCCAAGACCGGGCGCACCATCATCATGGCGCAGCCCGCCTATGACCAGTGCATCAAGGCCAGCCACCTGTTCAACCTGCTGGACGCGCGCGGCGTGATCTCGCCGACCGAGCGCCAGGCCTACATCGCGCGCGTGCGCGCGCTGGCCAAGCGCTGCGCCGACGCCTTCGTCGCCGCCGAAGAGGCCGAGGCGGCCGAGGAGGCCGGGCAGGGCGCCCCCGCGCCGGTCGGGGCCTGAGCGCATGCGCGGCAAGGTCGTCGCCATCGGGCTGATCGCCTTCGCGGCGGCGTTCGGCGCGGCCATGTGGTGGTCCAAGACCCGCGCCTTCTACGAACCGATGGCGCCCGCGGCCGAGGTGACGGCGGCGGGGCTGACGCTGGCGGTCGAGGATTTCGAGGGGATCGACGCGCCGACCAGCCCGCTCAAGATGCGCGCCTGCTTTCGTCTGACCCCCGCCGCGGCGGCGGCGCTGGACGCGCTGGCGCCCGCGCCCGATCCGCGGCCGCTGGTCGCGCCGGGCTGGTTCGAATGCTTCGACGCCGGCGCGCTGACGCGCGATCTCGAGGCGGGCGCCGCGCGCGCCGTGATCGCCGAGCGCGACGCGCCCGAGGGCTTCGACCGCATCATCGCCTACCGCCCCGACGGGCGCGCCTTCATGTGGCGCCAGCTCAACGAACGTTTCGCGGACGAGCGGCCGCGATGACCGATCCAAGTTCAGCCGCGCCGCGCGCGCGCCATGCCAGGACGAAGCCATGCCCGATCTGCTGATCGAACTCTTCTCCGAGGAAATCCCGGCCCGCATGCAGGCGCGCGCCGCGCAGGACCTGCGCCGCCTGATGACCGACGGGCTGGTCGAGCGCGGCGTGACCTACGCCCATGCCGCCGCCTTCGCCACGCCCCGGCGCCTGGCGCTGGCGCTGACCGGCCTGCCCGAGGCCACCCGCCCCGTGCGCGAAGAGCGCCGCGGCCCGCGCGCCGACGCGCCGCAAAAGGCGATCGAGGGCTTCTTGCGCGCCACCGGCCTGACGCGCGAGCAGCTGGAAGAGCGCGAGGACAAGAAGGGCCGCGTGCTGTTCGCCGTCATCGAGCGCCCCGGCCGCAACGTCGACGAGGTGGTGGCCGAGACGCTGGAGGAGGTGATCCGTTCCTTCCCCTGGCCCAAATCCATGCGCTGGGGCGCGGGCGCGCTGCGCTGGGTGCGGCCGCTGCATTCGATCCTGTGCATCCTGCATGACGATCAGGGCGCGCGCGTGGTCCCGCTCGAGATCGACGGCATCCGCGCCGGCGACGTCGCGCGCGGCCACCGCTTCATGGCGCCCGAACCCTTCGCCGTGCGCTCGTTCGAGGACTATGCCGCCCGGCTCGAGGCGGCGAAGGTGGTGCTCGACCCCGAAGAGCGCAAGCGCCGCATCATGGCCGACGCCGCCTCGCTGGCCTTCGCGCAGGGGCTGGAGCTGGTCGAGGATCCGGGCCTGCTCGAAGAGGTGGCGGGCCTGGTCGAATGGCCGGTGACGCTGATGGGCCCCATCGCGCCCGAATTCCTCGACCTGCCGCCCGAGGTGCTGCGCGCCTCGATGAAGGAGCATCAGAAGTTCTTCTCGGTGCGCAACCCCGTCACCGACCGCATCGAGCAGTTCGTGACCGTCGCCAATGTCGAGACGCCCGATCACGGCGCGCTGATCCTGGCGGGCAACCGCAAGGTGCTGTCGGCGCGGCTGTCCGACGCCAAGTTCTTCTGGGAGAACGACCTGCGCGCGGTGCGCGAGAAGGGGCTGGAGGGCATGGCGCGCAAGCTGGCGAACGTGACCTTCCACAGCCGGCTGGGCTCGCAGGCCGAGCGCATCGCGCGCATCGAGGCGCTGGCGCGCGAGATCGCGCCGCTGGTCGGCGCCAAGCCCGACATGGCGGCCGAGGCGGCGCGCATCGCCAAGGCCGACCTTGCGTCCGAGATGGTCTACGAGTTCCCCGAGCTTCAGGGCGCGATGGGCCGGCGCTATGCGCTCGAGGCCGGCCACGCCCCCGAGGTCGCCGCCGCCTGCGCCGAGCATTACGCGCCGCTGGGCCCGTCCGACGCGGTCCCGACGGCGCCGGTCAGCGTCGCGGTGGCGCTGGCCGACAAGATCGACATGCTGGCCGGCTTCTGGGCCATCGACGAGAAGCCGACCGGCTCGAAGGACCCCTTCGCGCTGCGCCGCGCGGCGCTGGGCGTGATCCGCATCGTGCTGGAGAACGACCTGAGGCTGCGCCTGCGCCCGCTCTTCGCCAAGGCCGATCCGCGCTGCGACGCGGACGATCTGATGGCCTTCTTCGCCGAGCGCCTCAAGGCGCATCTGCGCGCCGAGGGCGTGCGGCACGACGTGATCGACGCCTGCTTCGCGCTGGGCGGGCAGGACGACGTGGCGCTGCTGGTGCGGCGGGTGCGCGCGCTTCAGGCCTTTCTCGAGCAGGACGACGGCGCGAACCTGCTGGCCGGCTACCGGCGCGCGGCGAACATCCTTGCGGCCGAAGAGAAGAAGGACGGCGTGGAATACTCGCTCGACCCGATGCCCGAGCTGGCCGAACCCGGCCCCGAGCGCGCGCTGTTCGAGGCGCTCGACCGGGCCGAGGCCGAGATCGCCGAGGCGCTCGGGGCCGAGGACTTCGCCCGCGCCATGCGCGCCATGGCGGCGCTGCGCGGCCCCATCGACGCCTTCTTCGAGGCCGTCGTGGTAAACGCCCCGAACGCGGCGGTGCGGCGCAACCGGCTGTGCCTGCTCAACCGCATCCGCGCGGTGACGCGCCAGGCGGCGGATCTGTCGCTGATCGAGGGCTGACGGCGCGGCCGCTCCGTTCCGACCAGCGGAACGTTCGACCGCATGCGGCGAAGGCGCCGCTTTCGCTCGGCCGCGGACCGGGCTATGCTTGCCGCACTGCACAATGGGACCGTTCCCCGCGCCGAGGCCCGGCGCGGGACGGCGTTCACAAGGGGGCGGCGCGTGCTGGCCGAGACCATGATCCGCGATCTTCATGCGCCGGGCGCGCCGTCGCCCGCCAGCTTCGGGCGCAAGGCGGCGACGCTGGCGCGGCTCCATGCCATGGGCGCGCCGACCATGCCGGGCTTTGCGATCTCGGCCGAGGCGGCGGCGCGCTTTGCCGACGAGCCGCCCGCGCGCGTGCTCGGGGGCGAGCTGGACGCGGCGCTGGCACGGCTGGGCGACGAGGCGCTTCTGGCGGTGCGCGCCAGCCCGGCCGAGCGGGCCTGGGGCGGGCCGCATGCGGTGCTGGACATCGGCGCGGGGGCGGGGCGGCTCGACGCGCTGGCCGCGCGCCTGGGGTTGCGGGCGGCGCTGGACGCGCGCCGCCGCCTGATCCAGGGCTATGCGGTGGGCGCGATGGGCGCGGACGCCGACGCCTTCGAGGCGGCGCTGCACGACGCGCTCAAGGACGCCGGCGCCGCCGACGAGGCCGAGCTGGACGCCGCGGCGCTCGAGCGGCTGTGCGCGCGCTTTCTCGAGATCGTCGAGGACGAGACCGGCGCGCCCTTTCCCGAGGATCCGCGCGCGCAGCTCGAGGGCGCGCTGCAGGCCATGGCGCGCGCCTGGGCGTCGGTGTCGGCGCGGCTCTTGCGCGTCTCGCGCGGGGGGCCCGAGCGCGGCGGGCTGGCGCTGATCGTGCAGAGCATGGCCATGGGCCTTGGCGAGGGGCTCAGCGGCGCGGGCCGGGCGGGCTTTCGCGATCCCAACACGGGCGCGCCGCTCCTGACCGGGCGCATGCTGTGGCAGGCGCAGGGCGACGACGCGCTGTCGGGCGCGCGCGCGCCGGTGCTGGTGGGGCGCGAGGAGCGCATCGCCGCCGGCGCCGCCGCCCCCTCGCTCGAAGAGACGGCGCCGCAGATCGCCGACGCGCTGCGCGCGCTGGCCGAGCGCGTCGAGCACGAGCTGGGCGACGCGCATGACCTCGAGTTCACCATCGAGAACGGGGCGCTGCGCATCCTGTCGGCCGAGCCCATGCGCCGCGCGCCGCGCGCGGCGGTGCGCATCGCGGTCGACCTGGCGCAAGGCGGCGCGATCGGGCGCCGGGCGGCGCTGCTGCGCATCGAGCCGCGCATGTTGAACGAGCTGCTGCACCCCACGCTGGCCCCGGACGCGCCGCGCGACGTGATTGCCCGCGGCCTGCCCGCCAGCCCGGGCGCGGCGTCGGGGCCGCTGGCCTTCTCGGCCGAGGCCGCCGAGGCCTTCGCCGCCCGCGGCGCCCGCGCCATCCTGGTGCGGGTCGAGACCAGCCCCGAGGACATCCGCGGCATGCACGCGGCGGCGGGGGTGCTGACGCTGCGGGGGGGCATGACCTCGCACGCGGCGGTGGTGGCGCGCGGGCTGGGCGTGCCGGCGGTGGTGGGCGCCTCGGAGCTGAGCATCGACCGCGCCCGGCGCGTTCTGCGCGCGCCCGACGGGCGCGTCTTCGCCGAGGGCGACATGCTGACCGTGGACGGCGGCGCGGGGCAGGCGATGGCGGGGGCGGCGGCCACGGTGCAGCCCGAGTTCTCGGGCCCGCTGGCGCAGCTGATGGCATGGGCGGACGAAGAGCGGCGCATGAAGGTGCGCGCCAACGCCGACACCGCGCAGGACGCGCGCGTGGCGCTGGGCTTCGCGGCCGACGGCATCGGCCTGTGCCGGACCGAGCACATGTTCTTCGAGCGCGGGCGCATCAACGTCATGCGCCGCATGATCCTGGCCCAGTCCGACGAGGACCGCCGCGCCGCGCTCGAGCGGCTGCTGCCCATGCAGCGCGCCGACTTCGCCGAGCTCTATCGCGTGATGCGCGGCCGGCCCATGACGATCCGCCTGCTGGACCCGCCCTTGCACGAGTTCCTGCCCCATGGCGAGGAGGAGATCGCCGATCTGGCGCGCGAGATGGGCGTTTCGGCCGAGGAGCTGGCCCGCCGCATCGCCGACATGCAGGAGTTCAACCCCATGCTGGGCAAGCGCGGCTGCCGGCTGGGCGTCACGCTGCCCGACATCTACCGCATGCAGGCGCGCGCGATCTTCGAGGCCCTGGCCGAAACCTGGGATGGGGATCAGATCGTCGACCCCGAGATCATGATCCCCCTGGTCTCGGCGCGGCGCGAGGCGCAGCTGATCCGCGGGCATATCGACGAGGTCGCGGCCGAGGTCGCGCGCGAGACCGGCCGCGCGCCGCGCTATCGCGTCGGCGTGATGGTCGAGACGCCCCGCGCCGCGTTGCGGGCGGGCGATCTGGCGCGCGACGTCGATTTCCTCAGCTTCGGCACCAACGACCTGACGCAGATGACCTATGGCCTGAGCCGCGACGATGCGGGGCGCTTCATGCGCGACTACGTCAATGCCGGCGTCTTCCCCGAGGACCCCTTCCACACGCTGGATCTCGAGGGGGTGGGCGAGCTGATGCTGATCGCCGTCGAGCGCGCCCGCGCCGCGGACGGGGCGGTCTCGATCGGTCTGTGCGGCGAGCATGGCGGCGATCCGGCCTCGGTGCGGTTTTGCGAGCTGGCCGGCTTCGACTACGTCTCGTGCTCGCCCTTCCGCGTGCCGGTGGCGCGGCTGGCGGCGGCGCAGGCGGCGATCCTGGCGCGCGACGACGAGGCCGCCGAGGGCGCGGCCGGCGCGCGCGAAGACGAGGCGGCGCAATGAGCGCGCCGCAAGCGGAGGCCGGGGGCGCGGCCGCGCTGGCGGCGCTGCGCGCGGGCGGCAAGGCGGCGCTGGCGCGGGCGCTGGCGCGCATCGAGGCGCGCCCCGACGCGCCGGACGTGACCGCGCTGCTCGACGCGGCGCATGCGGCGCCGGCGGGGCATGTGATCGGGCTGACGGGGCCGCCGGGGGTGGGCAAGTCGACCCTGGTCAACGCGCTCATCGGGCTGTGGCGCGCGCGCGGGCTCAGCGTGGGCGTGATCGCGGTCGACCCGTCCTCGCGCCGCTCGGGAGGGGCGCTGCTGGGCGATCGTACGCGCATCGACTCCGACCCCGAGGATGCGGGCGTGTTCGTGCGCTCGATGGCGGCGCGCGACAGGCTGGGCGGGCTGGCCGAGCTCAGCTACCCGGCCATGACGCTGATGCGCGCCGTCTTCGACCGCGTGCTGGTCGAGACGGTCGGCGTGGGCCAGTCGGAAACCGAGGTCGCCGATCTGGCCGACACGGTGGTGCTGTGCGTGCAGCCCGGCTCGGGCGATGCGCTGCAGTTCATGAAGTCGGGCGTGATGGAGATTCCCCATTTCGTGCTGGTGACCAAGGCCGATCTGGGGGCGCCGGCGCGCCGGGCGCTGGCCGATCTGAAGGGCGCGCTGTCGCTGGCGCCGCCGCGCCCCGACGGCTGGACGCCGGTCGCGCTGTCATGTTCGGCCCTCGAGGGCGGCGGGCTGGACGAGGCGGTGGACCGCATCGAGGCGCGCGCGGCCTGGCTGGCCGCCGACGGGGGCGCGGCGCTGGCCCGGCTGCGCGCGGCGCATGCCATGGCCTGGGCGCGCTCGGCCTTGCGGGCTCGATTCGGAACCGAGGGTCTGGCCGCCGCCGAGCGGCTGGGCCTGGCGCGGGCGCAGGATGTAGGCCCCTTCGCGGCCGCCGCGTCCATATCGGGCGCCCTGCGCGCCGCGCTTGACAGCGCGGGCGGCGGGCGCAAGGTTGACGAGCCTTGACGCGCCCCGCACGGGGCGCGCGCCTCGCGCCCGCGCAAGGGCGGCGTTTCAGCGAGGCCGAACGGATTCGAGGAGCTTCGGGGGATCTGCTGGGCAACGAGCCGGGCGCGATGCGCAAGCCGCGCCGAGGCTCCGAGGCGAGGAAGAGAACGATGATCGCACATGCCGTCGCGGCCGCGGCCGCGTTGCTCGTCGCGTCTTCGGCGCTGGCCGATGCGGGACTTTATGCGCGCGCGGCGCTGGCTTCGGAACGCGCCGCGCTTCAGGCCGCGTTCGAGCGGCAGGGCGAGGTGGATGTTCACGCCGTGGCCGGCCGCGCCACGCCGCGGCTGAGCATCGTGGACCTGACCCCGCTTGCGCGCGAGGACGACGAAGCGGCCGACGCGCTGCGCCGCGGGCTCGAGCGCGCCGACAGGACGGTGTCGGGCGCGATGAGCGTGGGCGCGCGCGCGCGCGCCGAGTTCGAGGCCGTCAAGCCCGAGGGCGACGAGCAGTGGCGCTGCCTGACCGAGGCGCTTTATTTCGAGGCGCGCGGCGAGGGGCTGACCGGCCAGATCGCCGTGGCCGAGGTGATTCTGAACCGCGTCGACAGCCCGCGCTTTCCGAACACGGTGTGCGAGGTGGTCAATCAGGGCGCCGACCGTCTGCACGCCTGCCAGTTCTCGTACAATTGCGACGGCCGCCCCGAGGCGATCACGAATCGCCGCGCCTTCGAGCGCGCGGGCCGGGTCGCGCGGCGGATGCTGGACGGCCGACCGCGCGCGCTGACCGGGCGGGCCACGCATTATCACGCGAGCTCCGTGTCGCCGCGCTGGGCCTCGAAGCTGGAGCGCACGGCCGTGATCGGCGAGCACGTCTTCTACCGCGAACCCGACCAGGTGGCGACGCGCTGAGCGGCGCCGGCGCGCGGGGGCTCAGCCCTCGGCGCAGACGCTTTCGCGGATCTCGAGGGCGCGGGTCAGGGTGATCTGCGTGCGCGCCGGCGCGGCGGGGTCTGCCTCGGGATGATCCGAGCGGCAATGCCCGCCGCGGCTCTCGCGGCGCATCAGCGCGGCGGCGGCGATCAGCGTCGCGGCGCTCGTCATGTTGAGAAAGGCGCGCGAGGCGCATGGCGTGCCGCGCTCGAGCCGCGAGATCTCGCGCAGCGCGCGCCTCAGCCCCTCTTCGTCGCGCTCGACGCCCACATCCCGCGTCATGGTCCGGCGCAGGGCGCGGACGGCGTCTTCGGCGGCGCGCAGCGGGTCGCCTTCTTGCGCGGGGCGCAGCGGCGGCGGGGGCGGCGCCGGCTCGGGGTCGGCCCTCGCGGCAAGGTTGGCCGCGTCCTGGGCGATGCGCGCGGCGAAGACCAGCGCCTCGAGCAGCGAGTTCGAGGCCAGCCGGTTGGCGCCGTGCAGCCCCGTGCAGGCGACTTCGCCGCACGCCCACAGACCCGGCAGGCTGGTGCGCCCGCGCGCGTCGGTCAGCACGCCGCCCATGTGGTAGTGCTGGGCGGGGCGCACGGGGATCGGCTCGCGCGCGGGGTCGATGCCCGCTTCGCGGCAATAGGCGGTGACGGCGGGGAACTCTTCGGCGATGCGCGGGCCAAGGCTGGCGCGCGTGTCCAGGAACGCCTTGCCGCCGCGGGCGATGTGCCGGTGCAGCGCGCGCGCCACCACGTCGCGCGGGGCCAGCTCCATGTCCGGGTGCACGCCCTGCATGATGCGCGCGCCGGTCTCGTCGATCAGCAGCGCGCCCTCGCCGCGCAGCGCCTCGGAGGCGAGCGGCGTCGGGTCGCGGTCGACGGCGATGCCGGTGGGGTGGAACTGGACGTATTCGGGATCGCCGATCAGCGCGCCGGCGCGCGCGGCCATGCCCAGCCCCTGGCCGCGCACCTTCGAGGGATTGGTGGTCACGGCGTAAAGCCCGCCCACGCCGCCCGCGGCAAGGATCACCGCCGGCGCCTGGAGCAGGATCGGCTCGGCGTGCAGATCGCCGGCGCGGCGGGCGAAGACGCCGCTCACGCGGCCGTCGCTCAGCGCCAGATCGTCCACGCTGACGCCTTCGAGCACCCGGATCGAGGGCGTGCGGCGCACGGCCGCGATGAGCGCGTCCATCACCGCCCGCCCGGCCTGATCGCCCTTCACGCGCACCACGCGGTTGAACGAATGCGCCGCCTCGCGCGATTGCAGAAGCCGCCCCGATGCGTCGCGGTCGAAGGGGGCGCCGATGCGCAACAGGTCCTCGATGCGCGCGGCCGCTTCCTCGGCGACCGATCGGGCCACGGCTTCGTCCACGGCGCCGGCGCCGGCGACGACGGTGTCGCGGGCATGAAGGGCGGGGCTGTCCTCGGGGGCGAGGGCGGCGGCGATGCCCCCCTGCGCCCAGGCCGAGGAGGCGCCGTCGCCCAGGGGCAGCGGCGAAAGCACCACGCAGGGCGCGGGCGCCATCTTGAGCGCGGCGAAAAGGCCGGCAAGCCCCGCGCCCACGATCAGCGCGCCCTCGGCGCGCCGGACGGTGTCGTTCTGATCCATGGACGACCTTTCGGCGTGGGGCGGGGCGGCGCTCAGGCGGTCAGGGCGATCATGCGCTCGACGGCGCGGCGCGCGGGTTCGATCAGGTGCTCGGGCACGGTGACCTCTTCGGTCCCCGAATGCAGCGACCACAGGATGTTCTCGAGCGTGATGCGCTTCATGTGCGGGCAGATGTTGCACGGGCGCACGAACTCGACCTCGGGCAGCTCGGCGGCGACGTTGTCCGACATCGAGCATTCGGTGACCATCACCACCTTGGCGGGCTTGTGGCGGCGCACCCAGGCGATCATTCCCGAGGTCGAGCCGGTGAAGTCGGCCTCGGCCACCACCTCGGGGCGGCACTCGGGATGGGCGATGACGGCGACGCCGGGGTTGTCCTCGCGGAAGGCGCGGATCTCTTCGGCGGTGAAGCGCTCGTGCACGATGCAGGCGCCGTCCCACCAGACCACGCGCTTGCGGCTCAGCCGCGCGACGTTCTGCGCCAGGTAGCCGTCGGGGGTCATGATGACGGTGTCGCCGGGCTGGGCGTCGACCACCTGCACGGCGTTGGCCGAGGTGCAGCAGATGTCCGAGGCGGCCTTCACCTCGGCGGTGGTGTTGACGTAGCTGACCACCTTGGCGCCCGGATGCTGGCGGCGCAGCGCCTCGACGTCGGCGGCGGTGATCGACGAGGCCAGCGAGCAGCCCGCCCGCGCGTCGGGGATCAGCACCGTCTTCTCGGGGTTCAGGATCTTCGAGGTCTCGGCCATGAAGTGCACGCCGCACTGCACGATGGTCTGCTGATCGACCTTGGTCGCCTCGATGGCCAGCTGAAGCGAGTCGCCCGACACGTCGGCCACGCCGTGAAAGATCTCGGGCGTCATGTAGTTGTGCGCCAGGATGACGGCGTCCTTCTCCTTCTTCAGCCGGTTGATGGCGCGCACATAGGGCGCGTGCAGCATCCAGTCGGGCTCGGGAATGATGTGACGCACGCGCTCGTAGATGTCGGCGGTGTCCTTCATGGCCGCCGCCGAGGGCTCCAGGTCGTAGGCGGCCTCCAGCTCGGCGCGGGCGGCCTTGATGGGCATGTCGGCGTTGATGAACATGGCGCGTCGTCCTCCGCGGATATGCTCGTTTTGAGCATATCGAATGTCCGAAAAAAGCACGCGCGCGGCGTGCGTTCGCATGGAACATGGTCCCGCCGGCCGCCGGTGTCAAGCGCGGGCGTCGCGCGGGCCTGGGCGGGGTCGTGGGCCGGCAGGCGGCCCCGGCGTCGGAGGCGGCGGGGCGCGTCGGGGTGCGCGCGGCGGGTCGGGGGGGCGTCGGGCGGGGGGCGCCTTGCGTCGGTTCCGCGCTTGCAATCGCGCGCCGCAGGGGCGATCACCGGAGCAAGAGACGCGGCCCCGCTCCGGGCCGCGCGAGGAGTGCGCGCCGATGATCGACGAGACCGCCCTGGCCTTCGAATGGCCCCGCCGCGACACCGACACGGCCGAGCTGCCGCTCGACCGCATCAGCGTGCGCGACCTGGTGCGCGCCGTCGAGATCGGCGCCTTCGCCTCCGAGCGCGGCGTCGCGCAGCGGCTGCGCTTCAGCGTCGTGCTCGAGGTGCGGCCCACCGAGGCCGGCGCGACCGACGACGTGGACCGGGTGATCTCGTATGACACGCTGGTCGAGGCGATCGACGACACGCTGGCCGAGGGGCGTCTGAACCTGCTCGAGACCTGCGCCGAGCGCATCGCCGCGCGCTGCCTGCGCGATCCGCGCGCGGCGCGCGTGCTGGTGCGGGTCGAGAAGCTGGACCGCATTCCCGGCGCGCTGGGCGTCGAGATCGTGCGCACCCGCCGCGCCGCGCAGGCGCGCCTGGCGCAGATCGCGGCGACGGCGGCGGGGGCGTCGCCGATGGTGGCGGCGCTGACCGATCCGGCGCTGCTGGACGATGACGACGCCGCGCGCCGCGCCGCGCGCGAGGCCTTGGCCGCCCGCCGTCGGCCGGTGGCGGCGGTGGTGGCGCCGGGGCGCTTCGGCCAGGCGGCGGTCGAGGCGGCGCGGAGGATGGGCCTCGAGGGCGCGGCGGCCGAGCGGCTGCTGCTGAGCGCGCTTGACCAGGCGGCCTGGGCCTTCGCGGGGCAGGATGCGCGCTTCGTCGTCACCGACACCCGCACCGAGCTGGTCCATGCCCTGCGAAGCGGACGCCCTGCGGTGTGGGCGCCGGCGCGCATTCTTTGCGACCTCAAGGACGAGCACCGCCCCGATCCGCGCGACGCGCCGGCGCTGGCGCGCTTCCTTGCGGCGCATCTGGGCGCGGGCGCCTGCGCGGTCATCGGCGCCGACGGCGGCTGAGTGGGCGCGCGGCGCGACCCTTAACGCCGATTTAACCAAGTTCGGGTATCAGGAAGCGGCGCCGCGAGGAACCCGTCCGCCGGGTTCTCGCCGCGCGTTCATCCAAAAGGAGCGCTTCCCATGGCAAACCCGTTCAGCGGGCGCGCGGTGCCGCTTGCCGGCCCGGCGACCGACATCGTTCCCGTGACTCCCGACGACGCCGTCGATCTGCCCGACGCGGCCATCGCGCTGTTCGTCACCGTCGGCGGCGACGTCGTCATCGACACGGTCCGCGGCGGCGGCCCGCGCACCGTGACCGTGGCCGATCAGACGCTGCTGCCCGTGGGCGTCACGCGCGTGCGCGCCACGGGCACCACGGCGGCGGGCATCCATGCGCTGGTGATCGACTGATGCTCTCGCTCGGGCTTTCGGTCGGGGCCCTCGCGGCGCGCGCGCGCCGCGGCGGCCCTCCGTCCTTTCCCGACAACACCGTCGCGCTGTGGCTGATCTTCGGCCAGTCGAACGCCGAAGGCTACGCGCCCTGGCGGCAGGACCCGGCCAAGGCGGACCCGGCGCAGGCGGTCGCGTTCCTGAGCGCGGCCGAGCGCGCGGTCCACCCATGGTGGCGGCTGAGCTCGCGCGGGGCGGGGGCGACCGCCGGGCGCTTCGAGGCGCAGGGGCTGGCGACGGACGCCTCGCCGCGGACCTCGGGCAAGGTGTGGACCACGGGCGCCAACGGCATCCCCGAGGGCACGGCCTCGTTCGGGCCCGAGATCGGGCTCGTGCGGCATGTGCTGGGCGGCGGCGCGCCGGCCTCGTGGCGCAACGACGCGGCGCCCAATCTCTACATCCTCAAGCAGACCGAGGGCGGGCGCTCGGTCGATCACTTCCGATGGGGCGGGCCGGGGCAGGACCTGATCCTGACCGCGCTGCGCCAGAGCTCGGGCGAGACGC
>NZ_VNHJ01000010.1 GCF_008124525.1 Oceanicella actignis | reverse complement strand
AGCGCCAGCGCCTTGATCTTCTCCACCGTCTCCGGCGGGGTCGTCTGCGGGTGGCTCTTGTGGATCGGCGGCAGGTCCTTCAGCCCCTCGAAGCCGTGGGTCTGAAACCGCCGCCGCCATTCGTAGAAGCTGGTGCGGTCCATGCCCCGCCGCCGGCATGCCTCGGCGACGTTGCCAAGCTCTCTGGCCAGTTCAAGCACGCTCAGGCGCTGCTCGGCCACCTTCGTCGCCGCGTCACGCGACCCGCGCTTCTTTGCTGTCGATGATTGTCCCATGAGATGGTCCTCCTTTCCCTGTATCGCACGGAAAGAAGGTTAAGGGAACAGATCAGCGTCCGGCTCTTCTCCACGATGTGTTCACTTAACCTTCTTTCCGTGCGCCCGGGGGAAAGGAGGAGCAACTCATGATACAATCATCGACAGCGAAGAAGCGGGGCGCGCAGGCCGCCGTTTCACGCGCTTGCGGCGAGCCTTTCGCCGAGCCGTTCGAGAAAACGAAGGCACGACGCGATCTCGGCGATCTCGATATGCTCGTCCGGAACATGGGCCTGCCGGATGCTGCCCGGGCCGAACAGGACCGCCGGCAGGCCTTCGCGGGCGAAGCAGCCGGCATCGGCGCCGAAGGGGACGGTTTCGCATGCGTCAACGCCGCTCGCCGCCCGCACGATCGCCAGGGCGGGCGATGTCGGATCGAAGGCGAGGCCGGGGTAGCGGGAAATCGTTTCCGTCATGATCGCGGCCCGCGGGCATGCGGCCTGCATCTCGGCCTCGGCCCGCGCGAGCCATCGCATGATCCGGGCCATGGCCGCGCGGCCGTCATCGGGCGGCGTCACGCGCAGCTCCCAATCCAGCGCGCAGTCCTCGGCGATGATCGAGCGTCCGGCGCCGCCTCGCATGACGCCGACGTTCACCGTGTTGCAGGGCGGGCGAAAGGCGCTGGCCGGATCCGCATCCGCCGCCATCCGCCGCCCCAGATTGTCGAGAAAGACGACGAAGCGCGCCGCCCAGTGGATGGCGCTGACGCCGCGCGCCGGATCCGAGGAATGGGCCGGAACGCCGCGAAAGCGCGTGCGCATCTCGAATCCGCCCTTGTGGCCCACGACCACCTTTCCCTCGGTCGGCTCGCCGACGATCACCGCGGCCGGACGCGGCCCATGCGCTATGATGTGACGGGCCAGCCCCGGCGCGCCGATCGAGCCCGGCTCTTCGTCATAGGTGAAGGCCAGGTGCACGGGCCGCGCAAGATCGGCGCGGGCAAAGCGCGGAACCATCGCCAGCGCGCAGGCGAGGAAACCCTTCATGTCCGTCGCCCCGCGACCATAGAGGCGTTCGCCCTCGCGCGTCAGTTCGAAGGGCGGGCGGGTCCAGGCCTGGCCTTCGACGGGCACGACGTCGGTATGCCCCGACAGCGCGACGCCGCCGTCGACGCTGGGTCCGATCGTCGCGAACAGATTGGCGCGCCGGCGCTGGTCGTCGAAATCCAGCGAGAAGGCGACGCCATGACGGCGCAGGATGTCCGTCATGTAGCCGATGATGTCGAGATTCGAGCGCCCCGAAAGACTTCGAAACCGAACAAGATCGGCCAGGATGGCGATGGCGTCGGGGACCGGGGGCGACATGTCGCGATCCTTGCTCATGCGTGTCGTGGGGCGTGGGGGCGGTCATGTTCGGCGCCCTGCCCCCGGCGGGAACGATGGCTTGCGCTTGGCCATGCGGCGCCATGACCGCGGCCGAGCGCCCCCGCCCCACGCGCCCAGGCGCCGCTTGCGGGCGCGGCGTGCCGCGTGCCCCTCCTGCGGGCGGCGCGTCGGCGGCCGAGGCCCCGGTCCGTCGCGCGCCGCGATGCGCCTGCATCCGGGCTCCGCTCCCCTGGCGCCGCAAGCCGTCCCCGCACGCGCTGCATCGGATAGCGCCCCTTCTCTAGTCGATCACGCAGATCGCGCGCGGCACGTCGGCAAGGGGCTCGGCCGCGCCGGTTTCGCGGATCAGGATGGTTTCGGTGATCGCGACGCCCCAGCCATCGGCCCAGATGCCGGGCATGAAATGAAAGGTCATGCCTGGCTTCAGCTCGGTTTCGTCCGAACGGCGGAAGGAAATCGTGCGTTCGCCCCAGTCCGGCGGATAGCCCAGCCCCACCGAATAGCCGCAGCGCGAATCCTTCGCGATCCCCGCCCGCTCGAAGACGGCGAAGAGCGCCGCGGCCACGTCGCAGGCGCGATTGCCCGCCCGCGCGGCCTCGATCCCGGCGGCGAGCCCATCCAGCAGCGCGGCTTCGGCGTTCAGGACATGCGCGGGCGGCTTGCCCAGATGGATCGTCCGGCACAGCGGCGCGTGGTAGCGCCGATGACAGCCGGCGATCTCGAAATAGGTCGCTTCGCCCTTTCGCAACGGCTTGTCGTTCCAGGTCAGATGCGAGGTCGAGGCCTCTTCGCCCGACGGCACGATCGGCGCGATCGCCGGATAATCGCCGCCGAAGGCGTCCGTTCCGACGATGCCCGCGCGCACCAGATCGCCCACCAGCTCGTTCTTTCTCAGCCCCGGGCGGGCGCGCGCGAAGATGACGTCATACATGGACTCGACGATCCGCGCCGCCTTGCGCATGAAGGCGATCTCCTGCGCCGACTTGATGCTGCGCAGCCAGTTCACCAACCCGCCGGCGTCCACGAAGCGCGCGTCGGGCAAGCCGCGCCTGAGGGCCGCGAAGGCGGCGGCCGGGAACTGGAAGCAGTCCATCTCGACGCCGATGCGCCCCTTGTCCCAGCCCTCGGCCGCGATCAGGCGCGAAAGATCCTCCATCGGGTGGCGTTCGCGCGACTGCACGAAGTCGTCGGCGTAGGCGCGGATGTTGTCGTCGGCAAGCCAGGTGGTCAGGCGCGCGCCGTTTTCGTCGATCCCGCGGCCCCACCAGATCGGGTCGCCGTCCATGGGAACGATCACGCCCTGGTGCACGTAGAAGGACCAGCCGTCATAGCCCGTCAGCCAGGCCATGTTGGCCGGATCAACGACGATCAGCAGATCCATGCCGCGCGCCGCCATCGACGCGCGGGTCCGCGCCAAACGGTCGGCGTATTCCTCGAGGCCGAAAGGAAGGGCGCGTTGGAGCATGGCCAACTCCGCGGAAGGGCCTTTTGACGGTAGGATCGAACGATGGGCGCGGTCAACAGACATGCGCGCCTCGCCCGGCGCGATCGGCGCCGCCGCCTCCGGCCCGCATGTCGGGGACTTCGCCTTCGACGGCATGCGGACCGCGCCGCCGCAAGCCTTCGCCTGCTCGCGACCGCCATCGAGGCCCATGAGGAGATTGCGCTTGGGTGGGCGTTGCGGCCCCCCTGCCCTTCTCCGCGACCGCCCGGATCGGGCGCTTCCTTGCCGCCGCCGATGCGCGGACCGAGCCAAGCAAGCGCAGGCGCCGCCTGGCGGCCTCGCGCCGGCCATGTCGGGTCAGGGCCGCCTTGCCGCCAAGTAGATCTTCGCCCGGCGCACGCGCCATGCGGCCTTCGGCGCCCGTTTCATGCGGGCCGTCCGCGCCCTGACCGACGCCGCCCGCGCGCGATCCCGACATCGGATCTCTGACCCGCGAGGCCGCCGTCGCCGGCCGGAGGCGCAGGCGCGCAAGGCATCGTCGGCTCCGCCGTCGCCTCGTGGAAAATGCCGCCATGGGCGGCCGCGGCGTTCATGCCGAAGCGGATGCGCCGCATGGGCGCGGCGGCGATCCCTTTTCGCTGTTTATCCTGCGCGAGCCGGCACAACGTTCCGCCGCAACCATGCCGATCGTCCGCCACACCTCGCCAAAGGACCGACATGACCCTGCCCTCCACGATGAAAACCGTCCTTCTGACCGGCCATGGCGGCCTCGAGAAGCTGGTCTATCGCGAGGACGTCCCCGTGCCGCGGCCGGGACCCGGCGAGGTGCTGATCCGCGTGCGCGCCCTGGCCGTGAACAACACCGACGTGAACACGAGGACGGGCTGGTATTCCAAGGCCGTGCGCGGCGACACGAATTCCGCCGCAACGACGGGCTGCGGCGGCGCGTCGGACGCCGATGGCGCCTGGTCGGGCGCTCTTTCGTTTCCCCGCATCCAGGGCGCGGATTGTTGCGGCGAGATCGTCGCGGTGGGCGAAGGCGTCGACGCCGGCCGCGTGGGTCAACGGGTGCTGGTCCGCCCCATCCACCGCCCAGCCGGCAGCGAGGATCCCCATGCGCTTCATACCTTCGGCTCGGAGCGCGACGGCGCCTTCGCGCAGTTCACGGTCATCGAGACCGAGCATGCCGTGGCGATCGACAGCCCGCTGACGGACGTCGAGCTGGCCTCCTTTCCCTGCGCGTTCTCGACCGCCGAGGGCACGATCCAGCGCGCCGATCTCGGGCCCGAACGGGTTCTGATCACCGGCGCTTCCGGCGGGGTGGGATCGGCGGCGATCCAGCTGGCCAAACGGCGCGGCGCCCATGTGACCGCGGTCACCTCCCCGTCGAAGGCCGAGGCCCTGCGCGAGCTTGGCGCCGACGCGATACTGGGGCGCGAGGACGCGCTTCCTACGGACTCATTCGATGTGGTTCTCGACCTGGTGGGCGGGCCGCGCTGGCCCGAACTGCTCGAGGCGCTGAGGGTGCGGGGGCGCTATGTGACCTCC
The DNA here is from genome assembly GCF_008124525.1 of Oceanicella actignis. Classification (GTDB taxonomy): domain Bacteria; phylum Pseudomonadota; class Alphaproteobacteria; order Rhodobacterales; family Rhodobacteraceae; genus Oceanicella; species Oceanicella actignis. Next base: position 109,650 of record NZ_VNHJ01000010.1, on the reverse strand, counting down.
GGGGCCATCGCCGGGCCGATCGTCGAGCTGGACCTGCGGACGCTGTATCTGAAGGATCAGACCCTGATCGGCAGCACCCGGCAGGACCCGCGGGTCTTCCCCGATCTGGTCGCCTATGTCGAACGCGGCGAAATTCGCCCGGTTGTGGCCGACGTCCATCCATTGTCCAAGATCCGAAGCGCGCAGGAGGCGTTTCTGAAGAAAGGCCATATCGGAAAGATCGCCCTCTCGATTCCCTAGGGACGGCGGCGGCTTGCGAAAACGCCCCGAAGGGCCCGCACGGGCGTTGCGGACGGGCGAGTTGCTGGAAGGCCGAGCGCAACGCCGGTTCCCTCGGCCATCGACCAGCCAACGCGCCATGGCCCCCTGACGCGCCCGGCCCGATCGCGCATGCGACCCGGCGCCGATCGCCGCCGCTTGGCACGGCCACCGCCTTGGCGCCGATGCGCAAGGCGCTGGCAAGCACGCGCCGCCTTGGCCGCGGGCGGGCTTGGACAGGGCGCCGGCGCCGAACCGCCATGGCCTCCGCCCTCCTCACGAGCGATGGCCCATCGCGCCACCCTGCTCTGGCCGCGCGCCGCAGCCGAGACGACGAAGGCGCGATCTTCGCCTTCGAGGCGCATTGCGGCCGATGCGGCGGCGGCAGGCGCGCCCCGCCATCCGCCGCGGGCTGCGCGCGTCACCCTCCGGCCAGCGGCGGCGCGGCGTCGGCGCGCCAGGCGGCCCATGCCTCGGGCGTGTCCAGGTCGATGCGCGCGCCATGGCCCGGCGTGCGCACGGCCAGGACGAAATCGGCGTTCTCGCGCAGGACCTCGCGCGCGCCCTCGTCCCCCGTCAGCCGCGACAGGCTTTCGAAGAAGCGGCGGCCGAACAGCACCGGATGGCCGGGGCGGCCGTCCTCGTCGGCCGCGCGCACGATCGCACGCCCCTCGTCGGGATCGAAGGCGGCGATGAGCGCGTTCATGTGCGCCGGCCCGATCTCGGGCATGTCCGCAAGCGCCAGCGCAACCGCGTCGGCGTCGGGGCGCAGCGCGCGCAGCCCGGCCCTGATCGACGAGGCCATGCCCTCGGCCGCCACCGGGTTCTCGACGATGCGCACGTCCAATCCCTCCAGCGCCTTGCGGCGCGCCTCGTCCTCGGGGCGCAGGACCACGATCGTCTCGTCCGCGTCCGAATCGAGCATCGCGCGCACGATGCGCCGCAAGAGGGGCTCGGCGCCGACGCGCTCGAGCAGCTTGTCGCGCCCGCCCATGCGCCGCCCCGCCCCGGCCGCCAGCACCACCGCCGAGACCACCGGCCGCGCCGCCGCGCGCGCGCCGCCCGCGCGCGGCTGCGGGCGCGAGGGGATCTCCTTCAAAAGCCCCCCGACCCCCATGCGCGCGATGTCCTCGGCGCTGATGGGCACGGCGCAGACCAGCCGCTCGAGCACCCAGTCGGCCCCGTTGAGCGCGGGCGCGCGCACGCAGCCCGGCAGGCCCAGCGCCGGCCGGCCGTCGGCCAGGCGCGCCAGGAACAGCAGGTTGCCCGGATCGACCGGCATGCCGAAACGCTCGATCTCGCCGCCCACGGCCTCGACGGCGGCGGGGCCCACGTCGCGCCGGTCCGAGGTGGCCGAGCCGCCCAGGATCAGCGCCAGCTCGCCGCGCGCGGCGCGCAGCGCCTCGGCCAGGGGCGCGACCTCGTGCGGAACGCTCGTCACCTCCAGCTCGCTCACCCCAAGCGCCGCTAGGCGCCGGCGCACCGCCTCGGCGCCCTTGCCGATCAGGCTTTCCTTCATGCCCGGCGTGCGCGTCAGGATCAGCGAGGCCGAGCCAATGCGCGGCGGATGCAGCCGCAGCGCCCCGCCCCCCGCAAGCGCGGCGCAAGCCGCCTCGACCGCCGCGCGCGGGGCGGCGTAGGGAATGATCTTGACCGTCGCCACCATCTGCCGCGGCTCGACCCGCGCCATGTCGGGCAAGGTCGCGACGGTGACCGATTCATGCACGGCGTTGAGCGCGTGGATGCGCGCCGCATCCACCCGCAGCACGCCGCCCGTGAGCGCGTAAAGGTTCGCCCGCCCGGTGAAGGGCGCCGAGACGCTCAGCCCCGCCGCGGTCGGATTGGGCGCAAGCGCCGCGGCCACGCGCGCGGCGGCGGCGTCCTCGGGCATGTCCTCGGGGCCAAGCCGCGCGGCCACGACCCGTTCGTGGCCCGCCGCGCGCAAGGCGGCCAGGTCGTCGTCGCTCAGCGGCGCCCCCTTGCGCAGGCGCCGGCCGCCCACATTCATCGAATGGGCCAGGATGCAGCCCCGCGCCTGGTCAAGCGGTATCGGGCCGAATTGCACCCGCCCCCTCCTATGCCGTCTCGGCCGGGGCGGGCGCGCGCGCGGCGCCCTCGGGGCCGGACGCATGCGCCGCGCCGGGCCGGGTGTGCGGGCGGCGCAGGCGCTCGGTCGCCTGAGCCAGCGCCGCGACGGCGATCTCGGCCGGGGTGCGCGCGCCCACGTCAAGGCCCACGGGCGCGTCGATGCGTGCGATCTCGTCATCCGAGAAGCCCGCCGCGCGCAGGCGCTCGACGCGCTTGGCATGGGTTTTGCGCGAGCCGAGGCAGCCCAGATAGAACACATCCGAGCGCAGCGCGCGGCGGATCGCGGGATCGTCCAGCTTGGGATCGTGCGTCAGCGTCACCACCGCCGTGCGCGCATCGAGCCCCAGCGCGTCGATCGCCTCGTCGGGCCAGGCGCGCACGATCCGCTCGCCCGGAAAGCGGGCCTCGGCGGCGAAGGCGTCGCGCGGGTCGATCAGGGTCACGTCATAGCCGGCCAGCCTCGCCATCGGCGCCAGGGCCTGGGCGATGTGCACCGCGCCGACCACGATCATGCGCAGCGGCGGGTTGTGGATGTTGATGAACCACTCCTCGCCCTCGACGACGGCGAAGCCCGAGCGGTCGGCGCGCATCCCCTCGCGCACCGCCTCGCCCAGCGGCGTGCCGCAGGCCGCGTCGAGCAGAAGGCGGCTCCAGTCCGAAGGGGCCACCACATAGGCGATCGGCCGGCGCGCCGCCCGCGCCGCGGCCAGATCGCGCAGCAGCGCCGCGTCGGGCCCCTGCCCCACGCCGATCGGCTCGACCAGAACGCGGATCGTTCCGCCGCAGGCCAGGCCGACGGCGAAGGCGTCCTCGTCCGAGACGCCGAACTCCAGCACCCGGCAGCGGCCGTCCTGCATGGCCTCGAGCGCCTCGGCCGCGACCGCCCCCTCGACGCAGCCGCCCGAGACCGAGCCCATCAGCTCGGCCTCGGAAGAGACGGCCAGCTGGCTGCCCACCGGGCGCGGCGCGCTGCCCCAGGTCTCGATCACGGTGGCCAGCGCGGCGCCCTTGCCGGCGTCGATCCAGCCCAGCGCCGCTTCGATGATGTCGTCATGGCTGGCGGACATTGGCCCGATCCTCGCGTTGCGGCGCGCATCCTTGCGCCCACCTTCACTATGGCCCCGGCGCCGAGCCGTTTCCACCCCTCACAAAGGCCGATGGCGCGCGGGCCGCGATCAGTCCTGCAGCAGCTTCATCAGCCGCCGCTTGTCGCCCTGGTCGTCGGCGCGCGTCAGCGCGTCGGCAAGGTCGGTCAGGCTGTCGAGATTGTGGCAGGCGCGGAAGCTGTCCACATGCGGCAGCAGCGCGCGCACGCCGCCGGCCTTGGGCGCGAAGCCCTCCCAGCGCAGCAGCGGGTTGAGCCAGATCAGCTTGCGGCACGACAGGCGCAGCCGCTCGGCCTCGCGCGCCAGGCGGTCGGGATCGTCGCGGTCCAGCCCGTCGGTGATCAGCAGCACCACCGCCCCCTGCCCCAGAACGCGGCGCGACCAGTCGCGGTTGAAGGCGTGCAAACACTCGCCGATGCGCGTGCCGCCTTCCCAATCCCGGGCCTCGGCGCCGGCGGCGTTCAGCGCCGCGTCCACGTCGCGCTGGCGCAGGTGGCGGGTGATGTTGGTCAGCCGCGTGCCGAAGGTGAAGCTGTGCACCTTGGCCCAGCCGGCGCCGCGCGCGTTCGAGGCCGCGTGCAGAAAGTGCAGCAACATGCGGCTGTAGGAGGACATCGAGCCCGAGATGTCGCACAGCGCCACCAGATTGGGCCAGCGCGTGCGGCGCGCGCGCATCTTCAGCGCGCGCACGTCGCCGCCATGGCGCATCGCGTCGCGCATGGTCGCGCGCCAGTCGGGCCCGCGCCCGCGCGCCGAGGGCCGCGTGCGCCGCGAGGCCAGCGGCTTGACCGGCAGTTCGAGCCGCGCGATGGCCGCGCGCGCGCGCGCCTGCTCGGCGGCGGTCATCTGCTCGAAATCCATCTGCCGCAGCTTCTCGTCGGCCGAGAAGGTCAGGCGCGCGTCGATCTGGATCTCGGCCTCGTCCTTCTCATCGACGGCCGGCGGCGGCGGCGCCTCGGCGCCGGCCAGCAGCGCCTCGGCGGCGCGGCGCTCGGCGTCCCTGGGCTTGTGCGGCTCGGCCGCCCCGCGGACCATGGGCATGAGCAGCGACATCATGTGCTCGAGAAACTGCGGGTCGCGCCAGAACAGGCGGAAGGTCTGCGCGAAGACCTGTCGGTGCTCGGGGCGGCTGACGAAGCAGGCGTGCAGCGTCCAGAAGAAATCGGCGCGGCTCGAGAAGCCCGCCGCCTCGACCGCGCGCACCGCGTCCACCACGCGGCCAGGCCCCACCGGCACGCCCGCCGCGCGCAGCGCCCGCGCGAAATGCAGGATGTTGTGCGCCAGCTTACCGTCCTCGGGCAGCGGCAGATCCGCGTAGGTCGCCACTTACGCCGGCTCCAGCTTGCGCTTGGCCTCGTCCAGCAGGCGCTGCGCCTCGGATCCCTGGATCCTGGCGATGTCGTCCTGATACTTGAGGATCGTGCCCAGCGTGTCCGAGATGACCTGCGGGCTCAGCGCCACCACGTCCAGCGCCACCAGCGCCTTGGCCCAGTCGATGGTCTCGGCCACGCCGGGCTTCTTGAACAGATCCTCGGTGCGCAGCGTCTGGATGAAGGCCACCACCTGGCGCGACAGCTCTTCCTGCGCCTCGGGCGCGCGGGCGCGCAGGATCTGCAGCTCGCGCTCGAAATCGGGATAGTCCACCCAGTGATAAAGGCAGCGGCGCTTGAGCGCGTCGTGGATCTCGCGCGTGCGGTTCGAGGTCAGGATGACGATGGGCGGCGTCTCGGCCTTGATCGTGCCCAGCTCGGGGATCGTGACCTGGAAATCCGACAGCGCCTCGAGCAGGAAGGCCTCGAAGGGCTCGTCCGTGCGGTCGAGCTCGTCGATCAGCAGCACCGGCGCGCCGCCCGGCTGCGGGCGCATGGCCTGAAGCAGCGGCCGCTCGATCAGGAACCGGGACGAGAACAGCTCTTCGGTCAGCGCCTCGCGATCCTCGGTCCCCACCGCCTCGGCGGTGCGGATGGCGACCATCTGCGCGGGAAAGTTCCACTCGTAGACCGCCGAGGCCGCATCCAGCCCCTCGTAGCACTGCAGGCGGATGAGCCGGCGCTCGAGCGCCGCCGACAGGGCCTTGGCGATCTCGGTCTTGCCCACGCCCGCCTCGCCCTCGAGCAGGAGCGGCCGCCCCAGCTTCAGCGCCAGGAACACCACGGTGCTCAGCGCCCGGTCGGCGACGTAGCCGACCTCGGCCAGCATGCGCTGGGTTTCGTCGATCGAGGCGGGAAGTGCGGCGGCCTTGGTCACGGCGGGCTCCTTGTTCATGCGTGCACACAATGGAAGGGCTTGCCGGCGCAAAATCAACCCCTGCCAAGGCGCCGGTCGACGTCAGAGCATGAGCGCGCCCGCAAGCCCCAGGAAGGCGAAGAAGCCCACCACGTCCGTCACCGTGGTGACGAAGGTGCCCGAGGCCAGGGCCGGATCGGCGCCCAGCTTGTCGAGCCCGATCGGGATCAGGATGCCCGCCAGCGCCGCCGCCACCAGGTTGATGACCATCGCCGCCGCCAGCACCAGCCCCAGCGTCGGATCGCCATACCAGATCAGCCCCACCCCCGAGACGATGACCGCGAAGGCAAGGCCGTTGGCCAGGCCCACCAGCGCCTCGCGGCGAATGATTCGCCATGCGTTGGCCGGCGTCAGGTCGCGCGTGGCCAGCGCGCGCACCGCCACCGTCAGCGTCTGCGTGCCCGCGTTGCCGCCCATCGAGGCGACGATGGGCATGAGCACCGCCAGCGCCACGATCTGCTCGATCACCCGGTCGAACTGCGCGATCACGATCGAGGCGAGAATGGCCGTGAGCAGGTTGACGAACAGCCACGGAAAGCGCGCCTTGGCGGTTTCGAACACGCTGTCGGACAGCTCCTCGTCGCCGACGCCGGCCAGCAGCTTGAGGTCCTCTTCCGCCTCGTCGTCGATCAGCTCGGCCGCGTCCTCGAACTCGATCACGCCCACAAGGCGGCCGTCCGCATCGACCACCGGCGCGGTCAGCATGCGGTATTTCTGGAAGGCGTAGGCCACGTCCTCGACCGAGGTGTCGGCCTTGAGGACGTGCATCTCCTCGCGCTTGATGTCCTCGAGGCGGGTCGCGCGCGGGGCGGCCATGATGCGCGACAGCGGCACCAGCCCCACCGGCTCGACCTTGGGATCGATCAGAACCACGTCGTGGAAATCGTCGGGCAGCTCCTCGGCCTCGCGCATGGCGTCGATCATCTGCCCGACCGTCCAGAACGGCGGCGCGGTGACGATCTCGTGCCGCGCAAGGCGGCCGGCCGTGTCCTCGGGATAGGTCAGCGACTTTTCGACCGCCACGCGCTCGACCGGGTCCAGCGCCTGCAGGACGCGCGCCTTCTCGTCCTCGTCCAGATCCTCGACCAGATAGACGACGTCGTCGGCGTCCAGTTCCTTGACCGCGGCGGCCAGATCCTCGGGCGCCATGGCCTCGAGCACCTCGTCGCGCACGCCCTCTTCCAGCTCGGTCAGGGCGTAGGGGTCCAGATCGCGGCCCAGCACGCGCACCAGCATCGCGCGCTCGTCCGCGTCCAGCTGCTCGAGCAGGTCGGCAAGGTCGGCCTCGTGCAGCGGCTCGACCAGTTCCAGAACGCGCTCGCGCGCGCCCTGCTCCAGCGCCTCGCGCACCGCCTGGACAAGATCGGCGTCAAGCTCGAAGGCCGAGGCGCCCTCGTGGTCCTGCGCGTCGTCGGCTGCCATGGTCCGGTCCTTTCGTCGTTGTGCGGGGCGGTGGAGAATCGGACGGCGCCGCGGCGCCGGGCCGCTTCGCGCCGACCACGGATAACGCAGCCCGCCCCCCCTTGAAAAGCGCGCGCGCCGCCCGAGGGCGGATTTACACGACTGCAAGGGCGTGCCGGTCATGTTATCGGTCGAAAGGGCGGTTCGCTGGGGCGCGCCGATCGCGCCCGAAGCGCAAGGGGAGATGCGGAACATGAACGGTGAGCGGATGGCAAGCGACCGGCGGGCCGCGCCGGGCGCGGTCCTGGCGGAGCTGTCGCCCGGCGAGCTGCTCGACAGGATGACGATTCACGAGCTGCGCGCCGCGCGCCTGCCCGGCGCCGCCCAGCGCGCCGTGGCCGGGCGCCGGCTGGCCGCGCTGACCGAGGCGCGCCACGCCGCCCTGCCCGACACGCCCGAGATCGAGGCGCTGATCGCCGAGCTGCGCGAGGTGAACGAGGATCTGTGGGAGCTGGAGAACGACCTGCGCGCCTTCGACGCGCGCGGCGATTTCGGAGCCGGCTTCGTGGCCCTGGCGCGCGCCGCGCTGGCGCTGCGCGATCGGCGCGCCGAGCTGATCCGGCGCGCCGACGAACTGGCCGGCGCCGGCCCCGGCATCGGCAAGTTCTACCGCGGCTGAGCGCGCCGCGCGCGCGCCAGCGCATCCTCGATCTGGGCCGCCAGCGCAACCCGCTCTTCGGGGCTGAGAAAGGCGCCAAGCTCGATCACGCGGCCGCCCCCTTCCAGCGTCAGGTAATTCTCGGGGCGCCCCTCGGGGTGCAGGCGCAGCTTGACCCAGTAGGGATTGGCGCTCCAGCGCAGCACGCGCCCGTCCGGCTCGCGGCGCTCGACCTCGATCACGTCGGGCCACAGGCGCAACGTCTCGGTCAGCCGGCCGTCGCGGTAGTTGCGCCGGATCATCAGCCACAACAGCGCCAGCGCGCCCAGCGCGAAGGGCGCCAGCCCCGCCGCCACGGGCGTGCCCGCCAGCGGGATGAAGGGCAGCGCCATCATCGCCGCCGCCCCCCCCATCACCCAGCGGAAGCCGCGGGACGAGAGCGAGCGGTTGGGCCACAGCCGCGCCTCGTAAAGCGGGGGGTCCTGACGGCGAACGGCCGGGGAATCCCCGGCCGCCGCATGAATTGGGCTCTGTCGCGCCATGGCGTCAGTGCGCGTGCTGCTTGTCCCACATGTCGGGGGTGGGCAGCGTCTCGAAGGTATGCTCGGGCGGCGGGTTGGGCAGCGTCCACTCGAGCGTGTCGGCATGCTCGCCCCAATAAGCCTTCTCGGTCACGCGCTTGCCGTAGAACACGGTGTAGATCACGATGCCGAAGAAGAACACGAAGGACAGGCCCGACAGGAAGGCGCCGTAGGAGGACACCTCGTTCCACTTGGCGAAGGCCTCGGGGTAGTCGATGTAGCGGCGCGGCATGCCGTCCCGGCCCAGGAAGTGCTGCGGGAAGAAGGTCAGGTTCGCGCCGATGAACATCAGCCAGAAGTGCAGCTTGCCGGCCCATTCCGGATACTGGCGGCCCGACATCTTGCCGATCCAGTAGTAGATGCCGGCGAAGATGCAGAACACCGCGCCCAGGCTCATCACGTAGTGGAAGTGGGCCACCACGTAGTAGGTGTCGTGATAGTAGCGGTCCACGCCCGCCTGGCTGAGCACCACGCCCGTCACGCCGCCGACGGTGAACAGGAACAGGAAGCCCATGGCGAAGAGCATGGGCGTCTTGAAGCTGATCGAGCCGCCCCACATGGTCGCGATCCACGAGAAGATCTTGATGCCCGTGGGCACCGCGATGACCATGGTCGCCAGCATGAAGTAGGCCTGCTGGGTGTGGCTCATGCCGACCGTGTACATGTGGTGCGCCCACACGACGAAGCCCAGCACGCCGATCGCCACCATCGCGTAGACCATCGCCAGGTAGCCGAAGATCGGCTTCTTGGAGAAGGTCGAGATCACGTGGCTGATGATGCCGAAGCCCGGCACGATGATCATGTAGACCTCGGGGTGGCCGAAGAACCACAACAGGTGCTGATACAGGATCGGATCGCCGCCGCCGGACGGATCGAAGAAGGTGGTGCCGAAGTTGCGGTCCGTCAGCAGCATGGTGATGGCGCCCGCCAGAACGGGCAGCGACAGCAGGATCAGCCAGGCGGTGACGAAGATCGACCAGGCGAAGAGCGGCGTCTTGTGCAGCGTCATGCCCGGGGCGCGCATGTTCAGGAAGGTGGTGATCATGTTGATCGCGCCCAGGATCGACGAGGCGCCCGAGACGTGCACCGCGAAGATCGCCAGATCCATCGAGTAGCCGCCCTCAAGCGTGGACAGCGGCGCATACAGCACCCAGCCCACGCCCGAGCCCAGCTGGTCGTTGCCGCCGGGGCTGACCACCGACAGCACCGCCAGAGCCGAGCCGGCGACGTACATCCAGTAGCTGAGGTTGTTCATGCGCGGGAAGGCCATGTCCGGCGCGCCGATCATCAGCGGCATGAAGTAGTTGCCGAAGCCGCCGAAAAGCGCCGGGATCACCACGAAGAACATCATCAGGATGCCGTGCGCGGTGATCATCACGTTCCACAGATGGCCGTTCGGGGTCACCCCGTCTTCCATCAGCATGTATTGCACGCCCGGCTCCATGAGCTCGAGCCGCATGTACATGGTGAACGCCACCGAGATCAGCCCCAGCACCGCCGAGGTGATCAGGTAAAGAATTCCGATGTCCTTGTGGTTCGTCGATAGGAACCAGCGCGTGAAGAACCCCGGCCTGGGGTGTTCGTCATGCGCATGAACCGCTGCGTCGGCCATGTGTGCACTCCTGCCGCATCTGAACGTGCAACCCCTGCGCCGCGGGGCGAGGGGGCTTCGTGGTCTGGGTTTAACCGCCCGCAGGGTTTCGGACAACAACAGTTCGCGCCCGAAACCCTTCATGCGGCCAAAGGCCCCGCCCGCCCGAGGCGGGGCCGGCCCGCCTCACTTGGCGACCGAGGCCAGATAGGCCGCGATGTCCTCGCCGCCCTTGCTGAGCTTGAACGACATCTTCGACTTGGCCGACTTGTCGCCCAGATACTCCTGAAGGAAGCCCTTGGGGTCCGCCACATACTGGGCCAGCAGCGCCTCGTCCCAGACCAGGCCCTTCTCGCCCGCGGCCTTCAGATCGTCGCCATAGCGGAAGCCCTCGACCGAGCCCGCCTTGCGCCCGATCACACCGTAAAGGTTGGGGCCGGTCTTGCCGCCCTTCTGGATCACCTCGTCGCCATTGGAGATGGCGTGGCAGGCCTTGCACTTCTTGTACAGCTTCTCGCCCGCGGCGGGGTCGCCGGCCAGAGCGGCCGTGCCGAGCGAGGCCGAAAGCGCGAGGCCCGCCAGGGCGGTCAGAACGCGAAAGCTCATTCTTCTCTCCTTGCTAGCCGGCGCCTGAGGGACGCCGGAACTGGCTGTTTCGTGTCGCAATGATAGCGCCCCGCGCCGAAAATGGCAGGGACGTTTCGTCACGCCTCGGCGCCGAACACCTGCGCGAAGGCGTCGCGCAGGGCCATGTCCACCTCGGCCATGCCGACGCACACGCCCAGGTCCCAAAGGCTGGTCACCCCATGGCCGCGGATGCCGCAGGGCACGATGCCCTCGAAATGCGACAGGTCCGGGTCCACGTTCAGCGCCGCCCCATGATAGGAGACCCAGCGGCGCAGGCGCACGCCGATGGCGGCGATCTTGTCCTCGGCCGGGGCGCCGTCGGGGCCGGGCGCCTTGTCGGGCCGGCGCACCCACACGCCGACGCGGCCCTCGCGCCGCTCTCCGACCACGTTGAAGGCGGCGAGGGTGCGAATCAGCCACTCCTCCAGAGACCAGACGAATCGGCGCACGTCGCGCCCGCGCCGGTCGAGGTCCAGCATCGCATAGGCCACCCGCTGGCCCGGCCCGTGATAGGTGTATTGGCCCCCGCGGCGCACCTGGTGCACCGGAAAGCGGTCCGGGGCGATCAGATCCTCGGGGCGGGCGCTGGTCCCGGCGGTGTAGAGCGGCGGATGCTCGAGCAGCCACACGCATTCGGGCGCGCCCCGATCGCGAATCGCCGCGGCGCGCGCCTCCATGAATTCCAGCGCGTCCTGATAGGGAACCGGCTCGTCAGATATGCGCCACTCGACCATCTCGTCCCCTTCGCGTGGCCCCCGCGGCCCCCTGCAGCCTCCATGCGTGCTAGCCCCCGCGCGGGCGCGATTCAAGACCGCGCGGAAAATGCCCGCAAGGCGCGGCGCGCCTCTTCACAAAGCCGAGTCGCCTTGATATATCGCGCCCCACGGCACGATGCGGTCGTGGCGGAATTGGTAGACGCGCAGCGTTGAGGTCGCTGTGGGGTAAAACCCGTGGAAGTTCGAGTCTTCTCGACCGCACCATCTCCCGCAAGGCGGGAAACCCGTGAAAACGCCCCGCTTCGGGGCGTTTTTCCTTTTCGCTCGAACCGATGCGAGGGCGCCCGCCGATGAACCGGCCGACGCAAAGCTGGGACGTCGTCATTCTGGGCGCAGGCGCGGCGGGAATGATGTGCGCGATCGAGGCGGCGCGGCGCGGCCGGCGCACGCTGGCGCTGGATCACGCCCGCGCCCCGGGCGAGAAGATCCGCATCTCGGGCGGCGGGCGCTGCAACTTCACCAATCTCAACGCCGCGCCGCACGCCTATCTGTCCGAAAACCCGCGCTTTTGCGTCTCGGCGCTGCGCCGCTTCACCGCCCGCGACTTCGTCGCGCGCGTCGACCGGCGCGGCATCCCCTGGCACGAGAAGAAGCTGGGCCAGCTGTTCTGCGACCGCAGCGCGCGCGACATCGTCGCGATGCTGACCGACGACATGCGCGAGGCCGGCGCCGAGCTGCGCCTTGGCGCGCAGGTCGGCGACGCGCGGGCGGTCGAGGGCGGCTTCGCCCTGCAGGTCGACGGGCAGGAGCTGCGCGCTCGGCGCCTGGTGCTGGCCTGCGGCGGCAAGTCGATCCCCAAGATGGGCGCCACCGATTTCGCCCTGCGCCTGGCGCGGCGCTTCGGGCTGCGCGTCACGCCCACGCGGCCGGGGCTGGTTCCGTTGACCTTCGACGCCGCCGCGCTGGCCCGGACGGCGCCCCTGTCCGGGGTCTCGGTCGAGGCCGAGGCCGCCTGCGGCAAGACCGCCTTTCGCGAGGCGCTGCTCTTCACCCATCGCGGCCTCAGCGGCCCGGCGATCCTTCAGATCTCGTCCTACTGGCGCGAGGGCGACGCGCTGCGCATCGACCTCGCCCCCGGCGCCGAGCTGTTCGACGCGCTGCGCCAGGCCCGCGCGCAGGGCGGGCGGCGCAGCGCCGCGGCGGTCCTGGCCGAGCACATGCCCCGCCGCCTTGCGCGCTTCGTCGCCGAAGGCGCCGGCCTGGCCGAGGCGCCGCTCGCCGCCCTGCCCGATCGCAGCCTGCGCGCGCTGGCCGAGGCGGTCCACGCCTGGCGCGTCAAGCCGGTCGGCTCGGAAGGCTGGCGCACGGCCGAGGTGATGCTGGGCGGCGTCGACACCCGCGATCTCGACTCGCGCACCATGGAGGCGCGCGCCGTCCCCGGCCTGCATGTGATCGGCGAGGCGGCCGACGTCACCGGCTGGCTGGGCGGCTACAACTTCCAGTGGGCCTGGTCCAGCGGCTGGGCCGCGGGCCAGGCCGTGTGAGGGCGATCGGCCGGGGGGCGCCTGGCCACGCGCGATCGCCCGAGGGCGACTGGCCAAGCGCGACTGGCCGAGGGCGACAGGTCGGGGCGACGGCCCGAGGCGGCGAGGGCGCGAAGGCGCCGGCCGCGCGCTCGCCCCCGCAGCCAGCCTCGCAGTCAGCCCCGCAGTCAGCCGCGCGCGCGCGCCGCGCCGGGGGCGGCCCCCTCTTCCGTCTCGGCCGAGGGCTCGGACGCCGGCGGCAGCGCGCCCGCGGCCGGACGGCCGGGCAGCGCGTCGGGAAGCTCGTCGTAATCGAGGCCGAGCGATTTTTGCGTGCGCGCGCCCAGCTCCTTGAGCTTGTCGATCTGCCCCAGCGCATTGCCGCGGCCGCGCGCCAGCTTGTCCAGCGCCTGCCCATGCGCCGCCTGCGCCTTGTCCAGATGCGCGCCGACCTTCTTCAGATCCTCGACGAAGCCGGCCAGCTTGTCGTAGAGCAGCCCGGCGCGGCGGGCGATCTCGTCCGCGTTGCGGTTGCGCCGCTCGGCCTGCCAGACGTTCTCGACCGTGCGCAGCGTCATCATCAGCGTGGTCGGCGTGGCGATCATCACGTGCTTTTCCGCCGCGTAGGCGGTCAGGTCGGGGCGCGCGCGCAACGCCTCGGCCAGCGCCCCCTCGACGGGCATGAACATCACCACGTAATTCGCCGCGCCATCGTCCAGCGCGTGGTATTCCTTGGACGAGAGCAGATCCACATGCCGGCGGATCGAGGCCGCGTGCGCGTCCAGCGCCTTCTTGCGCTCGGCCTCGTCCTCGGCCGACATGGCGCGCTCATAGGCCAGCAGCGAAACCTTGCTGTCGATCACCAGGCGCCGGTCGCCGGGCAGCAGCACCACCACGTCCGGGCGCAGGGCGCGGCCCTCGTCGTCGCGATGGCCGGGCTGGAGCAGGTATTCCTCGCCCTCGCGCAGACCCGAGCGTTCGAGCAGCGAGGACAGCACCATCTCGCCCCAGGCGCCGGCGGCGCGGTTGTCGCCCTTGAGCGCGCGGGCCAGATTCTCGGCCTCTTTCGACACCTTTTCCGAACGCGCGGTCAGCGAGCGGATCTCGGCGGCGAGGGCCGCGCGCTCCTTGGCGGCGTCGCCATGGGCCTCGCGCAGCTGCTTCTCGAAGGCGCCCAGATTCTGCCGCAGCGGCGCCAGCACGGCCTCGAGGCGCTCCTGATGCGCGCGCGTCAGATCCTCGCCCTGCGCGCGCACCACCTGCTCGGCCAGCAGCTTGAACTCCTTGGTCATGGCGTCGCGCGCCTGCTGCAGCAGGGTCAGCTTTTCCTGCGCGGCAAGGCGCTCCTGCTCGGCGGCGGCGCGCTGGGCGGCCAGCTCGCGCCGCGCCGCCTCGAGCTCGGCGCGCAGCTCGTCGACGCGGGTCTCGGCGGCGGCCAGGCGCTCGGCCAGCTCGGCGCGGCGCTGGGCCTGGTCGGCTTCGGCGCGCGCGCGCTCTTCGGTCAGCCGCTCGACCGCGGCGGCGGCGGCGGCGGCCTCGGCGCGCGACTCGCTCAGCCTTTCGCGCAGCTCGGCGGCCTCGGTCTCGGCCTGCGCCAGGCGGCGCAGCTCGGCCTGCGCGACCTCATGCGCGGCCTCGAGCTGGCCGAGCCGCGCGCGCAGCTCGCCCGGCTCGTTCGCGCGCCCGCGCGCCCAGAACAGCGCGGCCAGCAGGCCGAGAAGGGCGAGAATGGTGACGAGAACAAGAACTTCCTGCATATTTCAGAGCCTTGAGGGACGAACTTCAGAAAATCCCGGCGTCACTCCCGATACTCGGGCGGCGGGGGCGCGGGTTCGGCCCCCCATGGCGCCGCGACCACGGCCGAGATCGCGTTCTTGGGCGAGCCGTCGATCAGCCGGTCGGAATATGTCAGATATATCAGCGTATTGCGCGCCGGATCGTAGAATCGCACCACCTGCAGCGTCTTGAAGACCAGCGAGGTGCGCTTGCGGAACACCTGCTCGCCCGCCTCGAGCGGCGCAAGATAACGGATCGGCCCCGTCTGACGGCAGGCGATCGAGGCGTCCGAGGTGTCCTCGGCCACGCCCAGCGCGCCGGACAGCCCGCCCTTGCGCGCGCGCGAGACGAAGCAGCTGACCCCCTGGACCTTGGGATCGTCGAAGGCCTCGACCACCACCTTGTGATTGGGCCCGATCAGCTTGAAGGCGGTCGAGACCTCGCCGATCTGCTCGGCGCGCGCGCCCGCGGCGGCGCAGGTCAGGGCGGCGAGGGCAAGAGCGGCGCGACGCATGGCAAGGCCTCCCGGCTGCGGACGCCCGGCAGCGGCGCCCGCCCCGGTTGAAGCAGAGGCGCGGTCCCGAGGCAAGGGGCGCCGCGCGCCCCGGCTCGCCCGCGCCGGCGCCCGCCCCCGGGATGTCGCGCAAGAGCGCGTCGGCGCGACGAAAAGGGGCGCAGCCGAAGCTGCGCCCCTGCATCCGATGGCCGCCTGTTCGGGCCGTCAGCGCTTCGAGAACTGGAAGCTGCGGCGGGCCTTGCGCTTGCCATACTTCTTGCGCTCGACCACGCGCGGGTCGCGGGTCAGGAAGCCCGCGGCCTTGAGCGCGGGGCGCAGCGCCGGGTCATACAGCGACAGCGCCTTCGAGATGCCGTGCTTGACCGCGCCGGCCTGGCCCGACAGGCCGCCGCCCTTGACGGTGGCCATCACGTCGAACTGGCCGTCCACATTGGCCACCTGGAAGGCCTGGCGGATGACCATCTGCAGCACCGGGCGCGCGAAATAGACGTCCATGGGCTTGCCGTTGACCACCACCTTGCCCGAGCCGGGGCGGACCCAGACGCGGGCCACGGCGTCCTTGCGCTTGCCGGTGGCGTAGGAGCGGCCCAGCTCGTCGCGCACGGGCTCGCGCGGGGTCGGAGCGGCCTGGGCCGGGGCCTCGGCGCCGGCGACGGCGTCCTTCAGCTCGTCGAGCGATTTGATCTCGTCGGTCATGTTCAGGCGCTCCGGGTGTTCTTCTTGTTGAGGGACTTCACGTCCAGAACTTCGGGCTGCTGAGCCTCGTGCGGATGCTCGGCGCCCGCGTAGATGCGCAGGTTGGTCAGCTGCTTGCGCGACAGCGGGCCGCCCGGCAGCATGCGCTGCACGGCCTTGAAGAGCACGCGCTCGGGGTGCGCGCCCTCGAGGATCTGGGCCGCGGTGCGCGACTTGATGCCGCCCGGGTGCCCGGTGTGCCAGTAATAGGTCTTGTTGGCGCGCTTGACGCCCGTCAGCTGCACCTTGTCGGCGTTGATGACGATGACGTTGTCGCCCATGTCCATGTGCGGCGTGAAGCTGGGCTTGTGCTTGCCGCGCAGACGCATGGCGATGATCGAGGCCAGACGCCCCAGGACAACGCCCTCCGCGTCGATGACGACCCACTTCTTCTCGATGTCGGCCGGCTTGGCGGAATAGGTTTTCATGGTCTTTCCGTCCATTGGGTTTGGGCGCGAGCGCCCGCGAAACGATCGAGGGCGCCGCCTGCTTGGCCGGCCGCGCCCGGATGGCGTCGTTGTAAGGATTTCGCGGCGCAAGTCAATCGCGTTCGCCGCGGTTTTTCGCCCGTGATTCAATGGCTTGACATGTGGGGTATTCTATTACCCCACATTTTCGCCGCGCCCTGGCGGAATCGCGTAGGTCAGCGCCGCATGCGCCGCCGGTTCGGACGCGCCCTCGGACCAGATCGTGGCGTCGCCCACGCTCAGGAGCTTGCCCAGCTTGAGGATGCGCGCCTCGCACACAAGCGCGCCCGGCGCCGGCTTGCGCATGAAGTTGATTGAGCAGTTCGTCGTCACCGTCAGCGCCACGCGCCCGATCATGGCCAGCGTCGCCACGTAGAAGGCGCAGTCGGCCAGGGTGAACAGCGTCGGCCCCGAAACCGTGCCGCCCGGGCGCAGATGCTCGGGGCCGGTAAGCATGCGCACGCGCGCGCGCATCGGCGCGATCTCGTCGATCTCGAACAGATGGGCGGTCTGGGGAAAGACCTCGATCAGATAGTCCTTCACCTCGGCGGCGGTCATCGCGGGCTGGCGCATGGGCGGCCTCCTTTCGGGGTCGTTGGGCGTTCCATCTGGCGCAAGCGCGGCGCGCGGCGCAAGCCCCCGCCGTTCCGCAGGCCGGAACATCGTTGCGCAATCTTCATGACAGCGCGCGCGCCGCCGCGCTACCCTGCCGCGGCGGCGCCGCCCCGGCGCGCCGCCACTCAGGAGGAGAAACGCCATGACCATCAACCTGCGCGCGGGCGCGCGCGCCGCCGCGCTCGGCGCCGCGCTGGCCGTCGCCCAAGGAGCCGCCCCCGCCGCGGCCGCCGAGGACATGACCGCAAGCCACGACAACCGCATCGACCTGATCCGCCCCGACGCGCCCGAACTGGCCGCCCCCGGCCCCTTCCGCATCGGCGTGCGCACGCTGAACGTGGTCAATCCGGGCCAGCTCGACATCCTCAACGTCAAGGACGGGGCGCGCCCCACCTATGACCGCCCGCTGACGCTCGAGGTCTGGTATCCGGCCGCCGACGACGCGCCCCAGGGCGGAACCTACGACGTCATCCTGCGCGACGGCGAACGCCATGCCATCATCCGCGGCCGCGCGGCGCGCGACGCCGCCCCCTCGGACAAGGGCCCCTTCCCGGTGGTGATCGTCTCGCACGGCTATCCGGGCAACCGCTACCTGCTCGGCCACCTGGCCGAGAACCTGGCGACCAAGGGCTATGTCGTTGTCTCGATCGACCACACCGACAGCATGTATCACGACAAGGCCGCCTTCGGCTCGACGCTGGTCAACCGGCCCCTCGACCAGAAGTTCGCGTTGGACGAGATCGCGCGCCGCGCGGCGGGCGACGGATTTCTGGCCGGGCTGGCCGACGCCGAAAACGCCGGACTGGTCGGCTATTCGATGGGCGCCTACGGCGCGGTCATCAGCGCCGGCGGCGGCGTCGCGCAGACCGGCATCGACCATGCCTGGGGCGCGCCCGACGGCACGCTGGCCATCCACAAGGCCGGCTCGCAAAGCCACGAGGCGCTGATCGACCCGCGCCTGAAGGCCGTGATCGCCATCGCCCCATGGGGCTGGAACTACGGCTTCTGGGACGATGCAGGCCTGGCAGGGGTGCGCAAGCCGATCCTTTACGTCGCCGGCTCGGCCGACGACGTGTCGGGCTACGATCCCGGGGTCAAGACCATGTTCGAACGCTCGACCGGCGCGGATCGCTGGCTGCTGACCTTCCAGAACGCCAACCACAACGCCGCCGCCCCCATGCCCGCCCCGATCGAGAGCTGGGAGCCCTCGGACAAGATCGACTTCCCGCCCTTCGAACACTACGCCGACGCGGTCTGGGACACGGTGCGCATGAACAACATCCTGCAGCACTTCGCCACCGCGTGGTTCGACTGGCGGCTGAAGGGCGACGAAGGCCGCGCCGCCTATCTGGACCTGGTCCCCGTCGCCGCCGAGGGCGTCTGGGCGCTGGACGAAGAGGGCAAGCCCAAGCCCGAGCACAGCTACTGGAAGGGTTTTCGCAAGCGCACCGCCGTCGGGCTGGAGCTGCGCCACCTGGCCAAGGGCGCGCGCTGAGCGCGCCGTCCGCCGGGAACCCGAGGCTGCGGGCCGCCATCCGATGGGTGGCGGCCTTTTCCGACTGAAACGCTACGACATGCCTTGTTGTTCCCGATTGTTTTGATATGGATTTGCCCCGCGATTCCCGCGCAAGAACGAACGGAGCATTCCCATGACCCGCGCATCCCTTCTCGCCCTGCTCGCCCTCGCCCCCGCGGCCGCGCTGGCCTCTGGCCCGGGCGAAAAGCACCCCGAAGGCCCCGCATATCTCGAGGGCGGCGTGCTGACCTACGAGGTGTTCGAAAGCGCCGTCGAACACGCCGACCTCGACTCCTGCCCCGCCGAATTCGACCCCGAGGCCGTGTTCTGCCGCCTGACCCTGGCCGCCGACGGCGCGAACGTGTTCGTCTTCTCGCTCGAGGGGGACCAGCCGCTGCTGGCGGTCAAGCGCTACGAGCTGAACGACGGCTTCCTGCCCTTCTGATCCGCGTTCCCTCCGCGGCGGGCGCGCGCTAGGCTGCGCGCGCCCACAAGGAGGACAGGGATGACCATACTCATTCGCGAAGACGAGGGCGGCGTCGCCATGCTCACCCTCAACCGCCCCGAGGCCCTCAACGCCCTCAGCGAGGCCATGCTGACGGCGCTGCAGGCCCAGCTCGACGCCATCGCCGTCGACCCCAAGGTGCGCGTCGTGATCATCCGCGGCGCCGGCAAGGCCTTCTGCGCCGGCCATGACCTGCGCGAGATGCAGGCCGCGCGCCAGGCCCCCGACGGCGGCCGCGCCTACTACAACGCTCTGTTCGCCCAATGCGCGCGCATGATGACCTCGATCACCCGCCTGCCCCAGCCCGTCATCGCCGAGGTCCACGGCATCGCCACCGCCGCAGGCTGCCAGCTGGTCGCCACATGCGATCTGGCCGTGGCGGCGCAGACGGCGCGCTTCGGGGTCAACGGGGTGAATATCGGGCTGTTCTGCTCGACCCCCATGGTCGCGCTGACGCGCAACGTGCCCGCCAAGAAGGCGTTCGAGATGCTGGTGACGGGCGAGTTCATCGACGCCGAAGAGGCGCGGCGCATCGGCCTGATCAACCGCATCGCCCCCGAGGGCGAGCAGGGCGCGGCGGCGCGCGCGCTGGCCGAGGTCATCGCCGCCAAGCTGCCGGTGGCGGTGCGCACGGGCAAGTCGGCCTTCTACACCCAGGCCGAGATGCCGCTCGAGGCCGCCTACGCCTATGCCGGACGGGTGATGGCCGAGAACATGATCCATCGCGACACGGCCGAGGGCGTCGAGGCCTTCCTGCAGAAGCGGCCGCCGCAATGGCCCGCGTGATCCGCGCCGCGGCGCTGGCCGCGGTCATGGCGGCGGCGGCGGGCGGCGCTGGGGCCGCGCCCGCCATCGTCGTCGCCGAAGGCGGGCTGAAGGCGCGCATCGACGCAACCGACACGCTGGCCGGGGCGCCCGATCTGATGGCGTTGCTCGACGAGGAAAACGCCGCCATCCTGGCCGAAGCGCGCGCCCGCGCCGCCGAGCCCGGCGCCGCCCCGATCAGCCTGCGCATCACGCTTGCGCCCGCGCATGTCGGCCCGCGCTTCGCCTCGGCGCTGCGGACGGTCGCGCTGCAGCCCGCCGCCGGCCCGGCCGAGCTGTTTCTCGACCCGATCAGCTGGGACCGCGCGACGGGGCGCATGCTCCGCCTCGACGCGCTGCTCGCGCCCGGACGGCCCCTGCGCGAGGGGCTGGCGCGGGCGTCGCAATCGCTGCGCGCGGCCCTGGGCGCCCTGCCCGACGTCGCGCCGCAGGCGCTCGACGCGGCCACGGTTCCCGACGCGGCCGTGCTTCAGGCCTTTACCCTGGCCCCGTCCGACGCGCCGGGGCGCATCGGCGGGCTGATCTTTCACTTCGCGCCGGGCGAACTTGGCCCGGACGCGGCGGCGCGCCAGGTCGCGATCCCGCAGGCCGTCCTCGGCCCATGGCTGCGGCCCGAGCTGCGCGCGCTGTTCGCCGGCGCGCCGACGCGCGGCCCGCGCTGAGCGCGGCGCGCCCCTCAGTCGGCGACGCTGCGCAGCTGCGAGGCCGCCACCGCCAGCTTGGCGACGCTGAGCGGGCCGCCCGCGCGCAGATCCGCCGCCAGCGCCTCGGCGCGCGCGACCTGTTCGCCATGGGCCGCCGCCCAGGCGTCCACCGCCTGCGCGCCATGGCCCCCGTCGCCCGAGGCCAGGGCCGCGGCGGCGATGCGCGACTGTTCGGCCCGCAGATCGGCGATCAGACGGTTCACGGCGACCTGCTCCCAGCGATCGGCGCAGACCATCTCTCGCGCCATGGCCCGCAGCCAGTCGAGCCCCAGCCGCGCGCCGACGGCGAAATAGGTCTCGGCCACCTCGGCGACCGGCCGCCCGGCCCCGCGCGCCGCGTCGACGATGTCGAGGGCGCCGCCCAGGATGTCCAGCGCCGCCACGTCCTGCGCCAGATCGGCCGGCGCGCCCCCCTCGGCGAAGACGGCGGCGCGCTGCTCGAGCCGCTCGCGCGGGAAGCCCTGCAGAATGCCGTCGAGCGCCGCGCGGATCTCGCCCACGCCCGGCCCGAAGGCGGCGATCGCCTCGCCCAGCGGTCTTTGCGCGATGCGCTCGAGCATGGCGGGGGCCTGGGTCGCGATCATGTCCGACACGGCCATGTGCATGTCGAGCTGCGCCTTCGCGTCGGCCTTGTTGTCGAGCGCATTGATGCGCGCGCGCAGCGAGTCGACCTCGAAGATCTCGGCCGTGGCGGCGTAGGCGAGGCACACCGAGGCCAGCGGCGCGCCGGTCATCTCGGCGACGCGGGCGGCGAAGGTCGGCCCGCACTCGTTGACCACGGCGTTCGCCAGCGAGGTGGCGATGATCTCGCGCCGCAGGCGGTGGCGGCGCACCGCGTCCGCGTATCGCACGCGCAATGGCGTTGGCATGTAGGCCATGAGCCGCCCCTCGAGGAACGGATCGTCCGGCGCCGAAGAGGCCGTCAACGCATCCTTCAGCTCGATCTTTGCGTAGGCGATCAGCACCGCGATCTCGGGCCGCGTCAGCCCGCGCCCGGCGGCGGCCAGCTCGGCGGCGGCCTCGTCCGAGGGCAGGAACTCGACCTCGCGATCCAGCCGGCCAAGCGATTCCAGCCGGCGCATGAAGCGCAGATGCTCGTCCAGAAGCTGCGGCGCGCGGGCCTCGACCATCGAGATGGCCAGCGTCTGGTCGTAATTGTCGCGCAGGACCAGCGTGGCGACCTCGTCGGTCATCTCGGCCAGAAGGCGGTTGCGCTGCTTGCGCGTCAGATCGCCCGCCTCGACCACCTGATCGAGCGCGATCTTGATGTTCACCTCGTGGTCCGAGCAATCGACGCCGGCCGAGTTGTCGACCGCGTCCGTGTTGATCTTGACCCCGCGCCGCGCAAGGGCGATGCGGCCGCGCTGGGTGACGCCCAGATTGGCGCCCTCGCCGACCACGCGAACGCGCACCTCGTCCGCGCTGACGCGCACGGCGTCGTTGGCGCGGTCGCCCACCTCGGCGTCGCTTTCGCCGGGCGCCTTGACGTAGGTGCCGATGCCGCCGAACCACAGCAGATCGGCCCGCGCGCGCAGGATGCCGCGGATGACCTCGAAAGGCGTGGCGCTATCGGCGTCGATGCCCGTCAGCGCCTTCATCTGCGGCGAGAGCGGGATCGACTTGGCCGAGCGGCTGAACACCCCGCCGCCCTCGGAGATCAGCGCGCGGTCATAGTCCTGCCAGCTTGATCGCGGCAGCTCGAACAGGCGCCGACGCTCGGCATGGCTGGCGGCCGGGTCCGGGTCGGGGTCGATGAAGATGTCGCGATGGTCGAAGGCCCCGATCAGCCGGATCCGGTCGGACAGCAGCATGCCGTTGCCGAACACGTCGCCCGACATGTCGCCGCAGCCGATCACGTCGAAAGGCTCGGACTGGGTGTCGAGCCCCAGTTCGCGGAAATGGCGCTTGACCGCCTCCCAGGCGCCGCGGGCGGTGATGCCCATGGCCTTGTGGTCGTAGCCGTTCGAGCCGCCCGAGGCGAAGGCGTCGCCCAGCCAGAAGCCGCGCGCGGCGGCGACCTCGTTGGCGATGTCCGAGAAGGTGGCCGTGCCCTTGTCGGCCGCGACGACGAGATAGGGATCGTCCTGGTCGCGCCGCACCACCGCCGCGGGCGGGACGACGCGCGCGCCCTCGAGATTGTCCGTCACGTCCAGCAGCCCCTCGAGGAAGGTGCGGTAGGCGCGGATCGCCTCGGCCTGCACCTCGTCGCGCGAGCCGTTCTCGGGCAGCGCCTTGGGCAGGAAGCCGCCCTTCGAGCCCACCGGCACGATGACCGCGTTCTTGACCTGCTGCGCCTTGACCAGGCCGAGCACCTCGGTGCGGTAATCCTCCTTGCGGTCGGACCAGCGCAACCCGCCGCGGGCCACGGGGCCGTTGCGCAGGTGCACGCCCTCGACCCAGGTCGAGAAGACGAAGATCTCGCGCCACGGGCGCGGGCGCGGCAGCCCCTCGAGCCCGCCGCTGTCGAGCTTGAACGAGGTCCAGTCCTTGGGCGCGCCGTCGGGCCCGGGCTGGAACCAGTTCGTGCGCAAGCTGCGCTCGATCGCGTTGCGGAAGCGGCGCAGGATGCGGTCGACGTCAAGGCTGGGCACCTGCTCGAGCTCGGCGTCCAGCTCGGCCGAGATGCGGCGGGCCTCGGCCTCGCGCGCTTCGGCGTCCAGACCGTTCGCGGGGTCGAACAGCGTGCGGAACAGGCGCACCAGACCGCGCACGAAGGACGGGTTGGCGATCAGCGCGTCCTCCATGTACTCGATCGAATAGGGAATGCGCGCCTGGCGCAGAAAGCGCGCATAGGCGCGCAGAAGCGCCGCCTCGCGCACGTCGAGCCCCGCGCTCAGCACGAGGCGGTTGAGCCGGTCGTTGTCGACGCGCCCGCGCCAGGCGGCGTCGAACGCCCCCTCGAGCTTGCCGCGCAGCTGCGCCAGGGGAATCTCGGCCCCGTCGGCCGAAGTCATGTAGAAATCATGCACCCAGATGGGCGTCTCGCCGTCGGCGTCCTTGCGGCGCAGGCGGAAGGGCTGCTCCTCGAGGATGCGCAGGCCCATGTTCTCGAGCACCGGCAGGCAGTCGGACAGGGGCACGGATTGGCAATGGCGGTAGAGCTTGAAGCGGACTGCGTTCTCGGGGTCCTCGAGCCGCCGGTAGAAGTGCAGCGCCAGCGGCCGGTCGCGGCCGAGCCCGTCCATCTTCTCGATGTCGCCGATGGCGGCGGCGGGGGGCACGAGGTCGCGATACGCCGCCGGAAAGCCGTTCGAGAAGCGCGCATGCAGGCGCCGGCCCTCGGCCTCGCCGAAATGCTCGATCAACGCCTCGAGCAGGCGGTCGGACCACGAGCGCACCGCCTCGACGATGCGCGCCTCGATGGCGCGGACGTCGATCTGGGCGGGCGCGGCGGACAGGGCGACGACGAAATGCACGCGCGCCAGCGCCTCGGAGCCGTAATGCGGCGTCCAGGCGGCCACGCGCCCGCCCAGCTCCTCGGCCAGGATCGCGCCGATGCGCTCGCGCAGCTCGGTGTTGTAGCGGTCGCGCGGCACGTAGACGAGGCACGACATGAAGCGCCCGAAGCGATCGGGCCGCACGAACAGGCGCGTGCGCGGGCGCGTCGCCAGGTGCAGGATGCCCATGGCGATCTCGAAGAGCTGATCCTCGGTGCACTGGAAGAGCTCGTCGCGCGGGTGCGTCTCGAGCACGTTGATGAGCGCCTTGCCGTCATGGCTGTTGGGCGTGAAGCCGGCGCGCTCGATGATGCGCTGCACCTTCCCGCGCAAGAGCGGGATCTCGCGCGGCGAGCGGTTGTAGGCGGCCGAGGTGAACAGGCCGATGAAGACGCTGGCGCCCGTCACCGCGCCGCGCGCGTCGAAGGTCTTGACCGCGATCACGTCCAGATGCGCGCCGCGGTGGATGTTCGAGCGCCGGTTGGCCTTGAGGATGGCGATGGGCGACGGGTCCTCGAGAAAGCCGGTCATCTCGGGCGACCAGTGCACGAAGGCGCCGTCCTGGTCGCGCAGGATGGTGAAGTCCGGGTCGCGCATCAGCCCCAGCCCCGAATCGGGGTCGGGCGCGAAGCCGCCCTCGGGCGCCAGCAGGAAGCGCCGGTGGCCGAGGAAGGTGAAGTGATCGGCCGCGACCCATTCGAGGAACTCGAACGCCTCTTCATGCAGATCGCGCGGCGCGCGCGCGGCGGCGCGGCGCACCGCCTCGGCCTCGGCGCGAAGGGCCTCGCGCATGGGAATCCAGTCCTCGACCGCGGCGCGCAGCTGCTCGAGCATGGTTTCGAGCTCGCGCGTCAGGGCGGCCAGCGCGGCTTCGTCGGGGATCTGGTCGATCTGCACCTGGATCACCGATTCGCGCAGCGCGTCGGGCGCGCCCTCTTCCGCCAGGCCGAGCCGCTCGCCGCCCGCGTCGCGCCGCACGGTCAGCACCGGATGGATGATGCCATGGATGCCGACCCCGCGCTCGGTCAGAAGCAGCGTGACCGAGTCGACCAGGAAGGGCATGTCGTCGTTGCACAGCTCGACGATGGTGCGGCCGCTTTGCCAGCCATGCTCGGCCATGCGCGGGTTGTAGACCCGCACCTTGGCGCGGCCCGGCGCGCGGCGGCGGCAGAACTTCCACAGCGCCAGGGCGGCGCCGTAATGCTCCTCGGCCGGAAGGGACAGAACCTCGTCCGCGTCGGCCTTGGCGTAGAGAAGGGGCAGCGCCTCGACGAATTCGCCCGCCTCGGGCGCCTCGAGCCGCTCGAGCGCCATCTGGCGGATTTCCTCCAGTCGTTGGGCGAGGCGTTCGGCGGCGGCGTCGGCCATGGCGAGTTCTCCCTTCTGCGCGCCGGAAGTCGGCTGCGCCTCACGCGGTCATGCGGGCGTGGTGCGGCACGGTATCGTGCATTGGTAAACGCCTTCCAACCATGCCAGCCTTTGCCGCGCAAGGCGAGCGGACGGGGCGCCCGGACCCGGCGAGGAGGACGGACATGAGCGAAAAGCGCAAGGCGCTGGCGCTGCTGATCGCGGCCGAGGTTCTGACCATGAGCCTGTGGTTCGTCTCGGCCGCGGTGCTGCCGCAGATGCGCGCCGAGGCCGACATCGCCCCGGCCTGGCAGGCGGCCCTGTCGGCGGCCGTGCAGGCGGGCTTCGTGCTGGGGGCGCTGGGCTCGGCGGCGCTGGGGCTGGCCGACCGCTTCGACCCGCGCCGCGTGCTGGCGGCGGGCGCGCTGGCGGGGGCGGCGGCGAATGCGGGGCTGATCTGGGCGCCGCCGGGGGGCGCGCTGGCGGTCGGGCTGCGGCTGGCCACGGGCGCGGCGCTGGCGGCGGTCTATCCGGTGGGCATGAAGATCGCCGTCGGCTGGGGCGAGCGAGACCGGGGCCTGCTGGTCGGGCTGCTGGTGGGCGGGCTGACGCTGGGATCGGCGGCGCCGCACCTGCTGGCGGGGGCGGGCGCCTGGCGCGAGACGGTCGCGCTGGCCTCGGCGCTGGCGGCGGCGGGGGCGGCGCTGGGACTGGCCACGCGCCTGGGGCCGCATCATGCGCAGGCGGCGCGCTTCGATCCGCACGCGCTGCGCCTGGCGTGGAGCGACCGGCGCATCCGCGCCGCCTTCCTGGGCTATCTGGGCCACATGTGGGAGCTCTACGCCATGTGGGCCTGGATCGGTGCGGCGCTGGCGGCGTCCTTCGCGGCGCGCATGGCGCCCGAGGCGGCGGGCGAGGCCGCGCGCCTGGCGGCCTTCTGCGCCATCGCCGCGGGCGCGTTGGGCTGCGCGCCGGCGGGATGGCTGGCCGACCGGATCGGCAAGGCGCGGCTGGCGGCGGGAGCGATGGTCATGTCGGGCGCCTGCGCGCTGGCGGCGGCCGGCGCCTTTGGCGGGCCGGCCTGGCTGCTTGGGGCGATCGCGACGCTGTGGGGCGTGGCGGTCATCGCCGACAGCGCGCAGTTCTCGGCCCTGATCGCCGATTTCGCGCCGCCTGCGGCCGCCGGCAGCCTGATGACGCTGCAAACGGCGCTGGGCTTTGCGCTGACCGTGCCGACGGTGCAGCTGACGCCGCTGGCGGCGGCGGCGCTGGGCTGGCCGGCGACGCTCGCGCTGATGGCGGCCGGGCCGGCGCTGGGCGTGGCGGCGCTGACGCCCCTGCTGCGCCGGCGATAGGGCGCGCGGGTCGGCCATGGTCGGCCGCGCAGGCCGGTCGGCGCAGGCCGGTCAGCGCATGGGGGGCGGCGCGCGGGGCTCAGCGCGCGGGGCGGGCGATGCCCTCGCGCGCGGGGAAGGCGGCTTCGAAACGCGCGCGCAGGATCAGGGCGAAGACCGCCAGCGCGCCCAGCTGATGCGCCAGCGCCAACGACAGGGGCGCGGCGTGCATCACCGTGGCCACGCCCAGCGTCGCCTGCGCCGCCAGCGCCAGCGCGACATGCGCCGCGCGGCGGCGCGCGCCCTCGTGCCCGCAGCCGCGCGCCGACAGCCAGAACCCCAGCCCCGCCAGCACAAGAAGGTATCCGACCATGCGGTGGTTGAACTGCACCAGCGCCGGGTTCTCGAAGAAGTTGCTCCAGAGCGGCTCGTAGTCGAAGCTTTCCGAGGGCAGGAACTCGCCGTTCATCAGCGGCCAGTCGATATAGCCGCGCCCGGCGTCGATGCCCGCGACCAGCGCGCCCAGCAGGATCTGCGCGAAGGCCAGCAGCAGCAGCGCGTCGGCCCGCCCGACCATCGCCCCGAGGCGGCGGCGGCGCGCCTGCAGCAGCTCGGCCGGATCGCGGCGCAGCTGCAGCGCCATCCAGACCAGCAGGCCGAAGATGGCGAAGGCCATGCCCAGGTGAATCGCCAGCCGATACGAGGCCACGTCGACCATGCGCCCGGTCAGCCCCGAGGCCACCATCCACCAGCCGATCGCGCCCTGCACGCCGCCCAGCGCGCCGACCAGGACGAAGCGCCCCAGCCAGCCCGGCGGAACCGCGCGCCGCGCCAGCATCCACGCCAGCCCCGCCGCCCAGACCAGCCCCACCAGGCGGCCCAGCACGCGGTGGCCCCACTCCCACCAGTAGATGAACTTGAACTCGTCCATCGACATGCCGCGCTTGGCCAGCTGGTATTCGGGGCTGGCCTGATACTTGCGGAACTCGTCCTGCCAGTCGGCCTCGGACAGGGGCGGGATCGCGCCCGTGACGGGGCGCCACTCGGTGATCGACAGGCCTGAATCGGTCAGCCGCGTCAGCCCGCCGACCAGCACCATCGCCGCCACCAGCGCCGCCAGCAGCGCGGTCCACAGGAAGGCGAAGCGGCGGGCGCGGCGCCGGCGCGCCTCCTCGGCGCCCGGCGCGGCGGGCGCGGGGGCCGGCGCCTCGGGACCCGCCTCCTCGAAGATGGCGCGAGGCTTGCCGCCCTGGGGTTTCGTCATGTCCTGCCTCCGCTTGCTCGAGCCAACCGCCGCAGACCTAGCGCCGCCGCCGCCCTTCGGCCAGCGACCGGATGACGCCCCTGAGGGTGCGCACGTCCTGGTCGGTGAGCGGCGCGCGGCGGAAGAGGTTGCGCAGATTCATCTGCATCGAGGCGCGCCGGTCCTCGGGGAAAAAGTAGCCCGCCGCCTCCAGCTCCTGCTCGAGATGCGCCAGCATGCGGTCCACGTCCTCGACGCGGGCGGCGGCGGGCTCGGGGCGCGGGGCGGCGTTCTCGTCCGCCGGCGCCTGGCGGCGCCACTCATAGGCCACCAGCAGCGCGCACTGCCCCAGATTGAGCGAGGGAAAGGCCGGGTTGACCGGCGCCGTCACGATGGCGTTGGCGCGGGCGACGTCGTCGTTCTCGAGCCCGGTGCGCTCGCGCCCGAACATCACGCCCACCCGCTCGCCGCGCGCGACGCGGGCATGCGCGTCGGCCATGGCCTCTTCGGGGGTCATGACGGGCTTGGTCATCTCGCGCGCGCGGGCGGTGGTGGCGTAGACGTAGTTCAGATCGGCCAGCGCCGGCGCGGTCTGCGCGAAGACCTGCGCCTCGTCGATCACCCGCCCCGCGCCCGAGGCCATGGCCGCCGCCTTGGGGTTGGGCCAGCCGTCGCGCGGCGCGACGAGGCGCATGCGCGCCAGGCCGAAATTCCACATCGCGCGCGCGGCGGCGCCGATGTTCTCGCCCATCTGCGGCTCGACCAGAACGAAAATCGGACCGTCCGGCGACCAGACGGCGCTCTTGCGGTCCTGCGCGGCGGCGTTCCTTGGCGCGGACATCGGGGCCTCATGAGCGGCGCGCCACGGCGCCGCCCTGTCGGGCCGCCGGCGGCGCTGGGTTGCGCGGTCAGGGCGCGTTTATCTCCGACGCGCGCGCGGGGCAACCCCGGCGAAAGGCGCCGAGGCGGGGCGCCGGCGATGTCCTCACGCGCGCGGGGCGAGCGGCGCGGCGGCGCGTTTCGGGAAATCCCGGCCCATGTCGCCCTGCGCGCGGGGCGAGCGGGCGCATCGACGCGAGCCCGTCGGCATCGGCGCGTCGTCACGGGCGCGGGGCGGCAAACGGGACCCCGGTTGCGTTCGCGGGCGCAGTCTTCGCGGGCGCAGTCGCCGTCACGCCGCCACGCGCGCGGGGCGAACGGTTCTTGCTCGGCGCCCGCACGCTGCCCGGCAACCACGCCGCCACGCGCGCGGAGCGAACGGCCTCGCGGCCGTCGGCGGCGGATTAGCGTCGTCGCGCGCGCGGCGCGCGGGTCCGTCGCCAATCGCCTGCGCGCAGGGCGGCGCGGGCCTGTCGCCCGGGGCCGCAACTCGGCCGACGCGCGCCCCCGCCCCTGCCCGCGCCGCCGCCTGACGCTCAGCCCGCGCGCTCGAGCCAAAGGGCGCTTTCGGGCGCGCCCGTCCAGGGCAGCGCCGCCAGGGCGGGCCTGCGCGCGGCCTGCATCCGCGTCAGCGCGTAGCGGCTCGAGAAGATGGGCCGCAGCGCGCCGCCCAGGATCCAGCCGGCCAGGGCGTTCTGCTCGTTGTAGCCGCGCCACGCCCATTCGGGCGGATAGGGGTCGGGCAGGAAGACGTCATGCACATGCACCCGCACCCCCGGGCGCAGAACCGGCAGGATGCGGTTGAGGATCAGGTCCACGTCGGTTCCGGGCATGAGGATGTGCGAGCTGTCGAAAAAGGCCACGTCGCCCGGCTCGAGCGCGGCGAACAGCGGCAGATGCGCCTCGGACAGCACCTCGGCGCGCCAGAGCGTCGGCAGCCCCGCCAGCGCGGCGCGCGGGGCGGGGTCGATGCACACATGCTCGGCCCGCGCGCCCGCGTCGCGCAGCGCGCGCGCCACGAAGCGCGTCGAGTGGCCCGACCCGACCTCGACCACCCGCCGCGGCGGCGCGCCGCGCAGCAGCGCATAGGCCGCCGCCGCATCCAGCCGCGGATACCAGTCCTGCGCCCAGCGCGGCGCGGGGGGCGGCCCCTCGATCGCGCGCAGCGCATCGCCCAGCGCGTCGATCTCGTCGAGCAGCGCGGCGAAGGCGGGCGCGGCGTCGGCCATCGCCGCCTCGATCGCCGCATAGGGCGCGCGCGGCGGCGCGACCGTGGCCGCGTAGCGATAGGGAATGAAGAAGCCCGCGCGCCGGACGCCAAGCACCGTCTCGAGCCCCATGCGCAGCCGCCGCCATCTTCGCGTCGTCATCTCCGCTCCTTGTATCCAGCTGCATACGCATGTATGCGTTGCGCGCGGCGGGCCTTGCCCGCCCAGAGCAAGCCGCGTAGGTTCCGCGCGGACGGCCGTCAAGCGCCGGCGCCCGCGAAACCGCCCGCCGGGCCCAGAATCGGGAGACTGAGCATGAAGAAGATCAAGGTCGAAAACCCCGTCGTCGAGCTCGACGGCGACGAGATGACCCGCATCATCTGGCATTTCATCAAGGAAAAGCTGATCCTTCCCTATCTCGACATCGATCTGAAATATTACGATCTGGGCATCGAGAACCGCGACGCCACCGACGACCAGGTGACCGTGGACGCGGCCAACGCCATCAAGAAATACGGCGTCGGCGTGAAGTGCGCGACCATCACCCCCGACGAGGCCCGCGTCGAGGAGTTCGGCCTCAAGCGCATGTATCGCTCGCCCAACGGCACCATCCGCAACATCCTGGGCGGCGTGATCTTCCGCGAGCCGATCATCTGCAAGAACGTCCCGCGCCTTGTGCCGCACTGGACCAAGCCGATCGTCGTCGGCCGCCACGCCTTCGGCGACCAGTACAAGGCCACCGACTTCCGCTTCCCCGGCAAGGGCAAGCTGACGATCAAGTTCGTCGGCGAGGACGGCGAGGTGATCGAGCACGAGGTGTTCGACGCGCCCGGCTCGGGCGTCGCCATGGCGATGTACAACCTCGACCAGTCGATCATCGACTTCGCCCGCGCCTCGATGAACTACGGGCTGGCGCGCGGCTATCCGGTCTACCTGTCGACCAAGAACACCATCCTCAAAGCCTATGACGGCCGCTTCAAGGACCTGTTCCAGAAGGTCTACGAGGAAGAGTTCAAGGACAAGTTCGAGGCCGCCGGCATCCATTACGAGCACCGCCTCATCGACGACATGGTGGCCTGCGCCATGAAGTGGTCGGGCGGCTATGTCTGGGCGTGCAAGAACTATGACGGCGACGTGCAGTCCGACACCGTCGCGCAGGGCTTCGGCTCGCTGGGGCTGATGACCTCGATCCTGATGACCCCCGACGGCAAGGTGGTCGAGTCCGAGGCCGCCCACGGCACCGTCACCCGCCACTACCGCCAGCACCAGCAGGGCAAGGAGACCTCGACCAACTCCATCGCCTCGATCTTCGCCTGGACCGGCGGCCTCAAGCACCGCGCCAAGCTGGACGGCAACGACGAGCTGATGCGCTTCGCCACCACGCTCGAGCGCGTCGTGGTCGAGACCGTCGAGGCCGGCTACATGACCAAGGACCTGGCGCTGCTGGTGGGCCCGGACCAGAAGTGGCTCACCACCATGGGCTTCCTCGAGAAGGTCGACGAGAACCTGCGCAAGGCGCTGGCCGAGGGCTGAACGCCCGAGCCGGCTTCGGGGGCCCGCGGCGCGTTCCGCGGGCCTCTTGCGTTCGCGCGCCCCCGTCCCGCGGAGAAGCTCATGCAGATCGTCCTTTACGGCGTCGCCGTGTCGGCCTTCGTGGCCAAGGTGCGCGCCGCGCTCGACCTCAAGGGCCTGCCCCATGAAGAGCGCGAGCCGCCCGACGGCTACGGCTCGGCCGCCTATCGGGCCATCGTCCCGGCCGGTTCGGTCCCCGGCCTCGTGGTCGACGGGGCGCCGCTGTTCGGATCGAACGCGATCCTCGAATTCCTCGAAGAGGCCGCCCCCGAGCCGCCCCTGCTGCCGGCCGATCCGCTCGGGCGCGCGCTGACCCGCGCGCTGGCCGGCTATTCCGACGACCGGATCGAGGCGGCCGGGCGCGCCATGTTCCCGCTCGTCAAGCGCGGCTGGCGCGCCGATCCCGAGGCGGCGGCGCAAGGCGCGGCGCGCCTTGCCGAGGCGCTGGCGCGGCTCGAGGACATCTGCGCCGCGGCGCCCGCCGGCCTTGCGCCGGGCGGGCGGGCGGGCATGGCCGAATGCGCCCTCGCCCCGGCGATCCAGATGGGGTTGATGCTGTGCGTAGAGGTCGAGCGCCCGCTGACCCCGCCCCCGCGCGTCGCCCGCTGGATGGCGGCGGCGGGCGAAGACCCCGCCATCGCGCGCAGTCTGGCCATTCAGCGCGCGGCGATGGACGAGTGGCTGGCCCGCTGGCGCGCGCCCGGCGGCTCCTGCGGCCGAGGGTGAAATTTTTTCCCGCTCGCCCCTTCACCCGCGGCCCGCGCGCGCCTATATTCGCCTTGTCCCTTCGGGGACTATGGCGATAAACGCGCACGTAATAAGCGGATCGGACCCGGGGGCGGTACCCGGCGGCTCCACCAGAATCCCTCTCCACCCGTTCGTTGGCGGGCGGACGCAAGAGGCAGAAGGGGGCCGAAACAGGATCGACGGACGTGTAAAGGTGTTGCTTTCGCCCGGCAGGATGCCACCGTTATCGGCTCAAAACGCATAGTTGCCAACGACAACCGTGCTCCGGTGGCCGTCGCTGCGTAATGCAGTGACCAAACCGAAACCGAAGTCCTGAGGCTTAGCCGCTTCAGGCGGGGTCCGCAGGCGCCTGGCAACAGAAGCCTGCACTTCTCCCTCTCCAACGCGAAACCGACCGGGCGCCCGCAGCGCGCCGTCGCCCTGCGTCGCCCTGCGTCGCCCGCCCTGCGGCGCGGCTTTCCTTGCGTCGCGAATCGGATATGTTCGGCCCAGACACGGAGGGAATTGCGCATGTCCCAGGCGGGCCTCGACTACGGCAAGATGATGCAGCGCGCGCTGCGCGGCGTGATGGCGGAAAGCCTGGGCGTCGCCGCGCGCGAGGGGCTGCCGGGCGGGCATCACTTCTACATCACCTTCGACACCCGCCATCCGGGCGTGGACATGCCCGACTGGCTGCGCGCCCAGTTCCCCGAAGAGATCACGATCGTCATCCAGCACGAGTTCTGGGACCTGGCGGTCACGCCCGACCGCTTCAGCGTCGGGCTGAGCTTTTCGAACCGCGCGGCGACGCTGGTGGTGCCCTTCGACGCGGTGACGACCTTCGTCGATCCCCACGCCGAATTCGGCCTGAAGTTCGACGCGCATGACGCCGAGGACGACGAAGGCCCCGAGCCCGGCCCGGGCGACGGCCCGGGCGCAGAGGCCGAGCCCCCATCGCCCCCCGCGCCGGGCGGCGACGTGGTCAGCCTCGACCGCTTCCGCAAGCGCTGAGCGCCCCCCCGCGGCGGGCCCGCGCGATGGGCCGGGCGTGAACGCCCGCCGGCAAGGGCCCTCGTCGCCCCTGCCCGCCGGCCGTGCGCGGAACGTGCCCGACGCGCCCCCAACACGCCCCCGACACGCCCCCGCCACGGCCCCGACGCCGGCGCGCCTCGGCCGCGGCGGGGCGTCAGGGCGCCCGCGCCAGCTCTATCGCCACGGCGGCGCAAAGCATGCCGGTGGCCGTCAGCACCATCAGGTGCCAGAGCGCGGTCTGGAACGGCATGCTCTTGCGCACGAACACCCCGACGCCCGCGGTATAAAGCGCCCCGCCCCCGATCAGCAGCCAGAACGTCGCCGGATGGGCGGCGCGCAGGATCGGCCCGCCGATCGGCACGATGGCCCAGCCCAGCGCCAGATACAGCGCCAGCGCCGCGCGCTCGAAACGGCCCGGCGCCGCCAGCTTCAGCGCCGCCCCCGCCAGCGCCGCCGCCCAGATCCCGGTCAGGATCGGCCGCGCGGCCGCGCCCGCCAGAAGAACGGCGAAGGGCGTGTAGGCGCCCGCGATCTTCACGAAGATGGCCGCGTGGTCCAGCCTGCGCAGCACCCCCCGCGCCGCGCCGCGCGCGGGCGCAAGATGATACGCCGCCGAGAAGACGAACATCATCGCCATCGACGCCGCATAGACCGCCGTCGCGGCGACGACGGCGCCGTCGCCCCCGCGCCGCGCCGCCAGCGCCACCAGGGCCGGCCCCGCCGCCAGCGCGCCCGCCACGCCCAGGGCGTGGACGATCGCATCGGCGGCGCGCTCGGCCCGCGCGGGGGCCGAAGGCGGCGAAAGCGCCGAGGAGATTCCCGAGGCCGTGCGATTCATGGCCCCAGTCTAGCATGAACGCAGGCGCGCGCGCCGCATTGGCGCCCGCCCGCCGCGGCGGTATAGAACGCGCGTCACACGCTCATCAGGAGGATCGCGCGCCATGACCGCCACCCGGACCGAGACCGACAGCTTCGGCCCCATCGAGGTGCCCGCCGACAAGTATTGGGGCGCTCAGACGCAGCGCAGCCTGCAGAACTTCCCCATCGGCTGGGAGAAGCAGCCCGTCGCCGTCATCCGCGCGCTGGGCGTCATC
Organism: Oceanicella actignis; assembly: GCF_008124525.1. Taxonomy (GTDB): domain Bacteria; phylum Pseudomonadota; class Alphaproteobacteria; order Rhodobacterales; family Rhodobacteraceae; genus Oceanicella; species Oceanicella actignis. Next base: position 75,283 of record NZ_VNHJ01000010.1, on the reverse strand, counting down.
AAGCAGGCCGCGGCCGAGGCGAACATGGAGCTCGGCAACCTCGACCCGCGCATCGGCAAGGCCATCGTCCAGGCCGCGGCCGAGGTCGCCGAGGGCAAGTTCGACGATCATTTCCCGCTGGTGGTCTGGCAGACGGGCTCGGGCACCCAGTCGAACATGAACGCCAACGAGGTCATCGCCAACCGCGCCATCGAGATCCTGGGCGGCAAGATCGGCTCGAAGGACCCGGTGCACCCGAACGACCACGTCAACCGCTCGCAATCCTCGAACGACACCTTCCCCACGGCCATGCACATCGCCGCCGCGACCATGGCGCGCGACGTGCTGCTGCCCGGGCTCGAGAAGCTGCACGCCGCGCTGGCCGCCAAGTCCGAGGCCTTCAAGGACATCATCAAGATCGGCCGCACCCACACCCAGGACGCCACCCCGCTGACGCTGGGGCAGGAGTTCTCGGGCTACGCGCACCAGGTCGCCATGGGCATCGAGCGCGTCAAGCGCGCCCTGCCCTCGATCCACGAGCTGGCGCAGGGCGGCACCGCCGTCGGCACCGGGCTCAACACGAAGAAGGGCTTCGCCGAGAAGTTCGCCGCCCATGCCGCGCGCATCACCGGCATTCCCTTCGTCACCGCGCCCAACAAGTTCGAGGCCCTGGCCGCCCATGACGCGGTGGTCGAGATGTCGGGCGCGCTCAAGACCGTGGCGGGCAGCCTGTTCAAGATCGCCAACGACATTCGCTTCCTCGGCTCGGGGCCGCGCTGCGGGCTGGGCGAGCTGATCCTGCCCGAGAACGAGCCCGGCTCGTCGATCATGCCGGGCAAGGTCAACCCCACCCAGTGCGAGGCGCTGACCCAGGTCTGCGCCCATGTCATGGGCAACGACGCGGCCATCGGCTTCGCCGGCAGCCAGGGCCATTTCGAGCTGAACGTCTACAAGCCCATGATGATCTACAACCTGCTGCAGTCGATGCAGCTGCTGGGCGACGCGGCGGCGTCCTTCACCGACCGCTGCGTGACGGGCATCCGCGCGAACGAAGAGCGCATCGCCAAGCTGATGCGCGAAAGCCTGATGCTGGTCACGGCGCTGGCGCCGGTCATCGGCTACGACAACGCCGCCAAGGTGGCCAAGGCGGCGCACCAGAACGGCACCACGCTGCGCGAAGAGGCCGTGCGCCTCGGCTTCGTGGACGAAGAGACCTTCGACCGCGTGGTGCGCCCCGAACTGATGATCGGTCCGAGCGACTGACCGCGCAAGCGATCCCCGCCCGCCCCCGCGCCGGAACGCAGACGCCGCGGGGGCGGGCCAGGGCCGCGGCGCCGAACCCGCCGCCGCGGCGTCCGCGGTCGGGGGCGGCCGTCGCCGACCTCCTCAGAACATCGGGCGGTATTTCCAGTCGTCGGCGTCGGGCGTGACCTCGTCCAGATCATAGCCGGCGGCGCGAAGACGGCGCGCCGCCTCGACGCCCTCGCGCGCGGCCGCGTCCACCAGCGCGCGCCCCTGCGCCTCGTCCCGCGGCACGCCGCGCCCGCGCAGCAGGTCGAGCCCGTAATTGAACTTGCCCACCGGATCGCCCGCCTCGGCCGCGCGCCGGTCCCAGCGGGCGGCGGCGGCCGGATCCTCGGGGCCGCCCAGGCCGTTGTCCTCAAGCTGCCCCATCCAGGTCATCGCCCCCGTCCAGCCCGCCTCGGCGCAGCTTTGAAACAGCGTGCGCGCCCATTCGTGCCGGCCCGACTTGGTGGCGAGATAACCTTGCGCGCACAGGACCATGTCGGCCTCGCCCCGGCGCGCGCGCTCGACGAAGCGGCGCATGGTCATCTCGTCGGGGTTGAGGACGCCGCCCTCGTCAGGCGCCGGCGCGCCCGCATCGGCGCGCGCCGGCAAGGCGGCCGTCTGGCCGATCAGCGCCCCCGCGACGGCGAGCAGCGCGGCGCGCAGGATCGGGGGCGAGGGATGGCGGACTGGCATGGCGGCCTCCTTGGCGCGGCGCCCCGCGCTGGGGGGCCGGAACCCCACCATAGCACAAAGCGCCGCCCGGCGCGCCCGTCAGGGTCGATCGGGGCCGCCCAGATCCAGCGACAGCGCGTGGATGGGCCCGGCCAGCTCTTCGGCCAGGGCCTTGTGGACCATGCGCTGGGCCTCGACGCGGCCGCGCCCGGCGAAGGCCCGGGCGCGGATGCGCACGTGGAAATGGGTCTCGCCGCCCTCGCGCCAGCCGGCATGGCCGCGGTGGCGCTCGGACTGGTCCTCGACCTCGAGCGCCACGGGATCGAAGGCCGCGGTCAGCTTCTCGCGGATGGTCCGGGCTACGCTCATCTCCGTCTCCTTTCGCCTGTCCGGCGCGCCCGCGCCCGGCCGGGCTTGGCCCGCGCGGCGCGAACGCTACAATGTCCGGCCCGACTCGGCCGCCGCGGCCGACGCCCGCAACAGCACCGGAGCCAGACGCACAGTGCCGCCTCGTTCGCCCTTCGACTACGACGTTTCGGTTTCCGCCGACAAGCGCCGCCGCATGCGCCGGCGCGGCATGACCGGCGCGATCGAGGACAGCCGCCGCCCCTGCGACCGGCCCGGCTGCGACGGGCGCGGCCAATACCGCGCGCCCAGGGCGCCCGACCGGCTGAACGAGTATTACTGGTTCTGCCTCGAGCATGTGCGCGAATACAACCGCTCGTGGAACTACTTCGCGAACATGACGCCCGAGGAGTTCGACGCCTTCCAGCGCGCCGATTCGGTCTGGGGCCGGCCCACCTGGCGCTTCGGCCAGCAGCCGCGCAAGCCGCTGGGCATCGAGGCCCATGCCGAGGGCCAGGCCTGGCGGCGCTTCGGCTTCGACGACCCGCTCGAGGTGCTGGGGGCGAACGCCACCATCAACCCCGGCGGGCGCGGGCGCGACGTTCCGCCGCCCCCGCGGCGCAAGCTGCCCGCCAATCTGCGCCGCGCGCTCGAGGTTCTGGGCGCCGAGGACCACATGACCCGCGCCCAGATCCGCGCCATCTACAAGGATCTGGTCAAGTCCCTGCACCCGGACATGAACGGCGGGCGGCGCGACGACGAGGCGCGCCTGCGCGAGGTGGTCTGGGCCTGGCAGCAGATCAAGGGCAGCCGCGCCTTCGCCGACTGACGACGCGACGCGCTTGCGCTTGCGTCGCGGCGCCTTATGTTCCAAGCAGCGTCAGGGAAACCGCGTTTCGCGGACGGCCCGCCCGCGCCCGCCGGCGCGCCGGTCCCCGCAGGGCGCTGCACGGCCCGCCGCGAAGGCGGGCGGATGAAACGAAGGACGACGAACATGGCTGACGGCGCGGTGATCGACGCGATGGAGCCGACGGTGGACGTGTCCGTGCGCGACGCGTTCGGCATCGACCTCGACATGACGGTCAAGGGGTTCGCCGAACCCACCGACCGCGTGCCCGATCTCGACCCCACCTATCGCTTCGACCGGGACACGACCCTGGCCATCCTGGCCGGCTTCGCCCACAACCGGCGCGTGATGATCCAGGGTTATCACGGCACCGGCAAGTCCACGCATATCGAGCAGGTGGCCGCGCGGCTCAACTGGCCCTGCGTGCGCGTGAACCTGGACAGCCACATCAGCCGCATCGACCTGATCGGCAAGGACGCGATCAAGATCCGCGACGGCAAGCAGGTGACCGAGTTCCACGAGGGCATCCTGCCCTGGGCGCTGCGCAACCCGGTGGCCATCGTCTTCGACGAATACGACGCCGGGCGCCCGGACGTGATGTTCGTGATCCAGCGCGTGCTCGAAGCCGACGGCAAGCTGACGCTGCTCGACCAGAACGAGGTCATCCGCCCCAATCGCTGGTTCCGCCTGTTCGCCACGGCCAACACGGTCGGGCTGGGCGACACGACCGGGCTCTATCACGGCACGCAGCAGATCAACCAGGGCCAGATGGACCGCTGGTCGATGGTGGTCACGCTCAACTACCTGCCCCATGATGCCGAGGTCGACATCATCCTGGCCAAGAACCCCGACTACGCCGCCACCCCCGAGGGGCGCGAGACCGTCTCGCGCATGGTCACCGTGGCCGATCTGACGCGCTCGGCCTTCATGAACGGCGACCTGTCGACGGTGATGAGCCCGCGCACGGTCCTCGCCTGGGCCGAGAACGCGCGCATCTTCAAGGATGTGGGCTTCGCCTTCCGCCTGACCTTCCTCAACAAGTGCGACGAGCTCGAGCGCCAGACGGTGGCCGAGTTCTACCAGCGCTGCTTCGGCGAGGAACTGCCCGAAAGCGCCGCCAGCGTCAGCCTGGGCTGAACGCCGGCGTCGGCTAGGGCCAAGCGCGCGCCGCCGCCGAGCCGACCCGCCGGGGCGATGCGTAAACGCCGCCCCCGCTCCGACGCGCGCCCCCTCGCCGCGCCCGGCCCCGGCGGGGGCCGCGCGGCGGCGCCGAACATGGGACGACCTGCCTCGGCGCCCGCGCCGCGCCCCGTTCGACCCGCGCTCGGGGCGCATGCCGCGCCGGCGCCCGCCACGGCGGACGGGCCGCGGCGCCCGCTCGACACAAGGGGCCGCAGCCCCTAAGTCTGATGCGAAGACTTGCCCTTTCCCGCCGCGGAGCGCAGCATCCGATCATGCCCACACGGTCCGACAACCCCGCCGAGCCCTTCAAGAAGGCGCTCACCGAAACGACCCGCGCGCTGGCCAACGAGCCCGACCTGACCGTGACCTTCTCGGTCGATCCGCCGGGCATGGCGAACGACTCGGTCCGCCTGCCGCAGATCTCGCGCGCCATGAGCCGCGCCGAGGTCATGCTGGCGCGCGGCGCCTCGGACGCCTACGCCCTGCGCCGCCGCTTCCACGACCCCGCCGCCGCGGCGCGCTATCGCCCGCAGGGCGAGACGGCCCGCGCCATCTTCGACGCGATGGAGACGGCGCGCTGCGAATCGCTGGGCGCGCGGGCCATGCCGGGCGTTGCGGCCAATCTGGACGCGCGCCTGGCGGACGAGGCCGCGCGCAAGGGCTATGCCGAGCTGCGCGGCCCCGACGAGGCGCCCCTGCCCGAGGCCGCCGGGCTGATGGTGCGCGCGCTGGCCACGGGCCGCCCCCTGCCCGAGGGCGCGCGGCGGGTGCTCGAGCTGCTGGGCCCGCGGCTCGAGGCCAGCTCGCCCGAGGCGCTGCGCGCCGCCGTCGCCGCGCTTGACGATCAGGCCGCCTTCGCGCGCCTGGCCCGGCAGGTCATCGCCGATCTGGGCTATGGCGAAGAGCTGGGCGAGGACCCCGACCAGGGCGAGGACGAGGATGACGAGCAGTCGCAGGAGGACTCGCCCGATCAGGACCAGGAGGGCGGCCAGGAGCAGGCCGATCAGGATCAGGACGACGCGCCCGACGAGCAGGGCGCCGAGGACCGCGCGGCCCCCTCGGCCGAGGTCTCGAGCGAAGAGGACGACGACGCCGATCTGAACGACGAGGCCGCCGCCGAGGATGGCGAGCCCCCCGCCGAGCCCCAGGCGCCGCCGCCCTTGTCCGAGGCCGACCCGCTCTACAAGGCCTTCACCACCGCTTTCGACGAGGTGGTCGACGCCGCCGATCTGGCCGAGCCGGCCGAGCTGACGCGGCTGCGCGGCTATCTGGACCAGCAGCTGGCGCCGCTGCGCGGCGCGGTGGGCCGGCTGGCGAACCGGCTTCAGCGCCGCCTGCAGGCGCGGCAGAACCGCTCGTGGCTGTTCGACCAGGAAGAGGGCGCGCTCGACGCCGCGCGCCTGGCGCGCGTGGTGGCCAACCCCACCACCCCGCTCAGCTTCAAGGTCGAGAAGGACGCCGAGTTCCGCGACACCATCGTCACGCTGCTCATCGACAATTCGGGGTCGATGCGCGGACGGCCGATCTCGATCGCGGCGATCTGCGCCGACATCCTGGCGCGCACGCTCGAGCGCTGCCAGGTCAAGGTCGAGGTGCTGGGCTTCACCACCCGCGCCTGGAAGGGCGGTCAGTCGCGCGAAGAGTGGCTGCGCGTCGGCCGGCCGGGTCAGCCCGGGCGGCTGAACGATCTGCGCCACATCGTCTACAAGAGCGCCGACGCCCCCTGGCGGCGCGCGCGGGCCAATCTGGGCCTGATGATGAAGGAAGGCCTGCTCAAGGAGAACATCGACGGCGAAGCCGTCGAATGGGCCGCCCGCCGCCTTCTGGCGCGGCCCGAGCAGCGCAAGATCCTGATGGTCATCTCGGACGGCGCGCCGGTCGACGACTCGACGCTTTCGGTCAATCCCTCGAACTATCTCGAGAAGCACCTGCGCGACGTCATCGCCATGATCGAACGCCGCCGCCAGATCGAGCTGCTGGCCATCGGCATCGGCCACGACGTCACCCGCTATTACCAGCGCGCGGTGACCATCACCGATGTCGAGCAGCTGGGCGGCGCGATGACCGAGCAGCTGGCCGCGCTGTTCGAGGCCGACCCCCACGCCGCCGCCCGCGCCCAGCGGCGCGGGGCGCCCCGGCGCCGCATCGCCTGAGCCGGCCCGCGCCGGACGACGCACGGCCCCGGTCCCGCGCGACGCGCCCGGCCCGCAGCGCCGCGCCCCAGGCCCCGCGTCGGATGGCCCCGTGCAGGATGGCGCCGCGTCGGATGGCCCCGTGCAGGATGGCGCCGCGTCAGATGCGGCGCGCCCGCTTGTGCGCTCGGCGGATCTTCAGCGCCATGCCCAGCGCCAGCAGGACCACCCCCGCCGCCCCCAGAACCGGCGCGGCGGGCAGATGCAGCGCCGGCTCGATCGCGGCCCATATCGCGGGATCGGCGCGGTTCTCGATGCCCGACTGCAACCCGATCAGGCTTTCGCGGTGGACGGCGAACCAGAACTCGCCCAGCGAACGGAACGCGCCGCGCCCGGCCCCGCCGCCCTGCTCGGTCAGGTCCAGCGCGGCCAGCGTCGCCGCCAGGCCGATCAGCAGCAGCCCCCCAAGGCGCAGGATCATCGCGCATCCTCCTCCGTCGCGCCGCCCGCCGCCTCTTCGGGCGGGACGATGGCATGAAAAACATAGCCGCCCAGATTCTCGTGCGACAGCCGCGTCACGCGCCAGCCGCGCGCACGCAGCCCCTCGGCGAAGCGGAACCCCGCCTCCCAGTCCTCGAGCGTGAGCATGGTGCGCGCGCCAAAGCGCCGGGCGATGATCTCGGTCGCCTCGGGAACCGCCTCGGGGCCGCGCCGGGCCGTCAGGCGGGCGTGCACCTTCTGGCTGAACGGGGTCTTGAGACCCACCAGGTCCACCAGCGGCAGGTCGGTCGCCCAGGCGACATGGCCCACATCGTGCAGCAGTAGCGGCGCCGAGGGATCGAGGTTGCGCTCGATCCAGCGCGCCGTCGCCTGAAGGCGCGCGCGCTGGTCGCCGATCAGCCGCAGATCGATCGGGGCCTTGAAGAAAAACCCCGCCGCCGTCGCCGCCAGCGCCAGTGCGATGAAGACGCGCGCCGGGACCGCGCCGCGCCCCGATGCGGCGCGCGAGGCCAGCGCGAAGGCCGCGATGGGCAGAAAGACCCACAGCAGCCGCTTGCCGTTCTGGATCGAGACGACCGGGTAGAGCGCCGCCATCGCCGCGATGAGCGCCAGCGCCGCCAGCGTGGCGCGCCGCGCGACGGGCCCGCGCGCCGCCGCCAGGGCCAGCATGAGGCCGCTGGTTCCCGCAATGAACTCCAACGCCTTGGCCGCGAAGTAGGCCCTCGGAATCCACGGGCCCAGTTGCGGCTGGGCGAAGAAGGCCCGCTTGGCAAAGCCGGTGCGCGGCAGCGGCGCGCCCGACAGGCTCCACTGCGCCGCCAGCAGCGCCGAGGCCGGCGCCACGCACCAGGCCAGCGCGCGCAGCGCCTCGGCGCGCCGTCCCTCGCGCCGCGCGTCGCTCAGCATGCCCAGCATCAGCGCCGCCGAGACCGCGCCGAGCTCGGGCCGCACGAAAGGCGCCAGGCCGCACAAGAGCGCCGCCCCGCGCGAGAAGGGATCGCGCGCCGCCAGCGCCAGCATCCAGATGACGATGGCGAAGACCCAGCCGGTCTCGAGCCCGTTGAGCATCACGTAGTAGAAGCGCCCCGCGAACACCGCCGCCAGCGCCAGCGCCAGGCTCCAGCCCGCGCCAAGGCCCAGCGCCCGGCCCGCCGCCAGAACGCCCAGCCCCGACAGCGCCACCGCCGCCCAGCTCAGCGCCCACAAGGCCCACTCGGCGCTTCCGGCCAGATGCCCCGCGGCGACGGCCAGCGTGTGCAGAAGGCTTGTCGCGCCGAACAGGGCCGGAACGCCGGGAAAGGAGGGGTCGCCCTCGATCAGCGCGCGGGCGTTGTGCAGGGTGATGTAGGCGTCGTCCAGCGGCCAGGCCGGCGCGCCAAGGCGGCGCAGATGCCAGGCCGCCGCAGCCGCGGTCAGCGCCAGAAAGATCGCGCCCGCCGCGGCGAAGGCGCCGTCGCGCCGCGCCGACGCGGCCGGCGGCGTCGCGGGATGGGATGCGCTGGACATGAACGCCGCTCCCCGATTGGTTACGCGCGCGCGCCGCCGCCTTGAGGCGGGCGCGCGCCTTCGTGCCTGCCCGAAAGCGGCGGCGCGGTCAAGCGCAGCCCCCGGCGGCAACGCGCCGACGCGCGCATGGGCGCGGCGCGCCCCGTTCCGCCGCGCATTGCCTCGCCGCCCCGCCCGCACGGATCGGCGCGGCCGGCGGCCGGGCCTTGTGCCGGATCTTGCGCGGCGGTCGGCGCGGCGGCGCCTGGGGCGCAGGCGCGGCGCCGCCGAGGGCTCCGGCGCCCTGAGGAAGAACGGCCGCCCCTTGCGACGCAGCGCTAGACAACGCGGAGCCTCCCGCCGCCGCCCGGGGCAAGACGCCCGCCCCCGGCCTGACGCCGCGGCGCGGATCGCGGCCTGAAGCGGGCGCGCCCGTCCGCCGGATCCGCGCGTCGCCGCCGCGCGGTCAGGCGCGGCGCAGGTCGGGGGGCGTGGCCTCTTCGGCCAGGGCGGCGGCCGCCTCGGCCAGGGGCATGACGCGCTGCCCCTTCTCGCCCAGGCGACGCACGGCGACGGCGCGGTTCTCGACCTCCTGCCGGCCGACGGCGATGATGGCGGGCGTCTTGGCCAGCGAGTGCTCGCGGACCTTGTAGTTGATCTTCTCGTTGCGCAGATCGGTCTCGACCCGCAGCCCGGCGGCGCGCAGCGTGGCCGCGACCTCGCGCGCATAATCGTCGGCGTCCGAGGTGATGGTGGCCACCACCGCCTGCACCGGCGCCAGCCACATCGGGAAGCGGCCGGCGTGGTTCTCGATCAGGATGCCGATGAAGCGCTCGAAGCTGCCCAGGATGGCGCGGTGCAACATGACCGGGCGGTGACGCTTGTCGTCGGCGCCCACATACTCGGCGCCCAGCCGCTCGGGCAGCACGAAGTCGCACTGGAAGGTGCCGCACTGCCACTCGCGCCCGATGGCGTCGGTCAGCTTGAAGTCCAGCTTGGGGCCGTAGAAGGCGCCCTCGCCGGGGTCGATCTCGAAATCGTCGGTCACCTTGCGCACCGCCGCCTCGAGCGCGGCCTCGGCCTTGTCCCAGATCTCGTCCGAGCCGGCGCGCACCTCGGGGCGGGTCGAGAACTTGATGTCGAAGCTCTCGAAGCCCAGGTCGCGATAGACCGAGCCCAGCAGCGAGATGAAGGCGGCGGTTTCCTGCTCGATCTGGTCCTCGGTGCAGAAGATGTGCGCGTCGTCCTGCACGAAGCCGCGCACGCGCATCAGCCCGTGCATCGAGCCCGAGCTTTCGTAGCGGTGGCACGAGCCGAATTCGGCCAGGCGCAGCGGCAGGTCGCGATAGGATTTGAGCCCCTGGTTGAACACCTGCACATGGCACGGGCAGTTCATGGGCTTGAGGGCGTTCACGCGCTTTTCGTTGGCGTGCTCCTCGTCGATCTCCGTGATGAACATGTTCTCACGGTATTTGTCCCAGTGCCCCGAGGCCTCCCACAGCTTGCGGTCCACCACCTCGGGGGTGCGGATCTCCTTGTAGCCGGCGGCGTCGAGGCGCCGGCGCATGTAGTCCTGCAAGGTGCGGTAGACCGTCCATCCCCTGGGGTGCCAGAAGACCATGCCCGGCGCCTCTTCCTGCATGTGGAAGAGCTCCATCTCGCGCCCAAGGCGCCGATGGTCGCGGCGGGCGGCCTCCTCGAGCATGTCGAGATAGGCCTTCAGGTCCTTGCGCGAGCGGAAGCCCACCCCGTAGATGCGCTGGAGCATCTTGTTGCGGTGATCGCCGCGCCAGTAGGCGCCCGCGACATGGGTCAGCTTGAAGCCGTCGGCGGGAACCTGCCCCGTATGGACCAGGTGCGGGCCGCGGCACAGATCCTGCCAGTCGCCGTGCCAATACATGCGGATCGGCTCGCCCTCGGGGATCATGCCGACCAGCTCGACCTTGTAGGGCTCGTCGTTCTCTTCGTAGAAGCGGATGGCGCGCTCGCGGTCCCAGACCTCGGTGCGGACCGGGTCGCGGCGGGCGATGATCTCGCGCATGCGCTTCTCGATCAGCTCCAGATCGGCGGGGGTGAAGGGCTCGGCGCGGTCGAAGTCGTAATACCAGCCGTGCTCGACCACCGGGCCGATGGTGACCTTGACGTCGGGCCACAGCTCCTGCACCGCGCGGGCCATGATGTGCGCCAGGTCGTGACGGATCAGCTCCAGCGCGGCGTCGTCCTCGATGGTGACGATCTCGAGCCGCGCGTCGCGCTCGATGGGGCGCGACAGGTCGACCAGCTCGCCGTCCACGCGCGCGGCCAGCGCCGCCTTGGCCAGCGATTTCGAGATGTCCTTCGCCACGTCGGCCGCGGTCACGCCGGCGGGATAGGTCCGCGCGGCGCCGTCGGGCAGGGTGAGGGTCACCATGCGGGAAGCGCGCGCGTCGTCCATCTTGCGATCTCCGGAATGCGGCCCGGAGCCGGTCTCCGGGCGGTCGGGCGCACCTTATGAGGGGGCGCGGCGAAGTCAAGCGGCGCGCGCCGCCGGGCGCCGCCACGTCGCGGTTGCGCGCGCGCCCGCGCCGTGCTCGGCTGGCGCCGAAAGCCGCGGGGCGCACGCCCGCGCGCAAGGCCGCGCCGCGCCGCGCGCGCATGGCCGGGCCGCGCGCCCGACCGCCGCGGCGCCCGCGAAGCAGAGCAGGAGCAAGCGATGAGCGAACATGTGAAGGTCGTCCTCGAGGACGGCGTGATGGAGATCACGCTGGACCGCCCCGACAAGAAGAACGCCCTTTCGCAGGCGATGTATGCGGCGATGAACGAGGCGATGGACCGCCTCGACGCCGACGACGCGGCGCGCGTGGCGCTGTTCCGCTCGAGCGGGCCCGACTTCACCGCGGGCAACGACATCGCCGATTTCGCCGCCGCCGCCGCCAGCGGGCGCCCGCCCCTGGCCGGCGTGTTCATCCAGAAGCTGGCCGCGGCGCGCAAGCCGCTGGTCGCCGCCGTGCCGGGCGTGGCGGTGGGCCTGGGCACGACGATGCTGCTGCACTGCGACCTGGTGTTCGTCGCCGAGGATGCGCGCCTGTCCACGCCCTTCGTGGGGCTGGGCCTGACGCCCGAGGCGGCGTCCTCGATCCTGTTGCCCGCGCGCATCGGGCATGCCCGCGCCTTCGAGATGTTCGTGCTGGGCGAGGCGCTGTCGGGCGCCGAGGCGGCGCGGCTGGGCGTGGCCAACCGCGCCCTGCCCGCCGAGCGCCTCGACGAGGCGGCGCGCGAGGCCTGCCGGCGCATCGCCCGCCTGCCGCGCGGCGCGGTGGCGGCGACCAAGGCGCTGATGCGCGACTCGGACGCGCTGCTCGAGCGCATCGGACGCGAAAGCGCGATCTTCGGCGAGCGGCTCATGTCGGCCGAGGCGCGCGAGGCCTTCGCCGCGTTCATGGAGCGCCGCCCGCCCGATTTCTCGAAGCTCGGCTGAACGCGGGCGCGAGGGCCGGCGCCGCGATGGACGCGGGCCCCGGTGCGAAGCGGCGAAGGCGGGTGCGCGAGCGCCGGCGGGCCGGTCGAGCGGGCAGCCCGGGCCCCGCGCCCGCGTCGAGCCGCCGAGGGGGCGAAGGCCCGCCGCCCGGCGCCGCCGCCCGGGCGCCCGTCCCTCGCCCCGCCTTCGCCCGCGCCACAAGGCGGCGCCCCCGTCCGCGACCGATCGGGGGGCGGCGCGCCGATCATGCGGCGCAGGGGCCCGGATTCGCCTTCGCCCCATGGACGCGCCCGCCGCGCATGGGCTATGGCCTTGCGGCAGGCGGGGCCGGGCCGGCCGCGCCCGATGGCGGGAGAGGCGCATGACCGATCGAGCAGAGAACGCGCCGCCGACGGTGCTTCAGGTGATTCCGGCGATGAAGTCCGGCGGCGCCGAGCTGGGCGCGCTTCAGGTCGCCGAGGCCCTGACCCGGGCCGGCGGGCGCGCCTTCGTCATGTCCGAGGGCGGGCGCATGGTCGCGGCGCTCGAGCGCGCGGGGGCGACGCATGTGACGGCGCCGGTGGCGACGAAGAACCCCGCGCGCATCCTGGCCAACGCGCTGCGCATCGCGCGCTTTTGCCGCGCCAACGGCGTTCAGGTGATCCACGCGCGCAGCCGCGCCCCGGCCTGGAGCTGCCTTCTGGCCGCGCGGCTGACCGGCTGCGCCTTCGTCGCCACCTATCACAGCGGCTACCGGGCGCAGAACCGGCTCAAGAACTTCTACAACGGCGTCATGGCCCGCGCCGACCGCGTCATCGCCGTGTCCGAGTGGATCGCCGAGGACATCCGCCGCCATCACGCCCCGCCCGAGGGGCGCATCGTCGTCATCCATCGCGCGGTGGACCCCGAGCGGTTCGACCCGGCGCGCATCGACCCCGCCGCGCGGGCGCGCCTGCGCGAAAGCTGGGGCGTCGGCCCGGGAACCATGGCGATCCTGCTGGCGGGGCGCATCTCGCGCCGCAAGGGCCAGCACCTGATGGTCGAAGCCGCCGCGCGCCTGCGCCGCGACCCCGGCGCGCCGCCCTTCGCGATGATCTTCGCCGGCGACGACCAGGGCAAGACCGCCTATCGCGACGAGGTGGCCGCGCGCATCCGCGCCCTCGGGCTCGAGGACGCGGTGCGCTTCGTCGGCCATCTCGAGGACATGCCCCTGGCCTATGCGGCGGCCGACATCTCGGTCTCGGCCGCGACGGCCCCCGAGGGCTACCAGCGCGCCATGCTCGAATCGCAGGCCATGGGCGTGCCCGTGGCGGTGTCCGACATCGGGCCGGGGGTCGAGGTGGTGCGCGCCCCGCCGCGCTGGCCCGAGGATCAGGCGACGGGGCTGAACTTTCGCGGCAACGACGTCGAGGACCTGACCCGCGCGCTGCTCGAGCTGATGACCATGCCCCCCGAGCGCCGCGCCGCCATGGGCGCGCGCGCCAGCGCGTGGGTGCGCAGCGAACACACCGTCGGGCGCCTGACGGCCCAGACGCTCGAGGTCTACCGCCAGGTTCTGGCCGAGCGCGGGCGGCGCTGACCGGGCCCGCGCGAGAGAAGGAACGCAACCGAGAAGGAGCGCGAGATGACCGACGCCGAAGACCGGCCCGACTTCCTCGAAACCGCCGACGGGCGGCGCATCGCCTATCGCCGCACGCCCGACGCCGGGGCGGGGGCGCCGGGGGTGGTGTTTCTGGGCGGCTTCCGCTCGGACATGACCGGGACCAAGGCCGCCTTTCTCGAAGAGCGCTGCCGCGCGCGCGGGCGCGCCTTCCTGCGCTTCGACTACACCGGGCACGGGCAAAGCTCGGGCCGCTTCGAGGATGGCTGCATCGGCGACTGGCTGCGCGACGCGCGCGACGCCATCGCCGCCCTGACCGAGGGGCCGCAGGTGCTGGTGGGCTCGTCCATGGGCGGGTGGATCGCGCTGTTGCTGGCGCGCGAGGCGCCCGAGCGCGTCGCCGCCCTGATCGGCATCGCCGCCGCGCCCGACTTCACGCTGGACGGGATGGAGGCCGCCTTCGACGAGGCCCAGCGCCAGGAGATGGCCCGCACGGGCCGCGTCGCGCTGCCCTCGGAGTATTCCGACGAGCCCTATGTGATCACGCGCCGCCTGATCGAGGACGGGCGCGACCATCTGGTTCTGCGCGCTCCGCTGCCCCTGCCCTTCCCCACGCGGCTGCTGCAGGGCTCGGCCGATGTCGACGTGCCGCCCGAGCGCGCGCGCATCCTGTTCGATCATGCCGAGGGGCCCGACATCCGCCTGTTGCTGGTCAAGGGCGCCGACCATCGCTTTTCCGGCCCGCGCGAGCTGCGCATTCTGGACGAGACGCTGGAAGAGGCCATCGCCGCCGCGCGCGAAGCGGGGCGCTGACCGCGGGCGCCGGCCCGCCCGGCGCACCGCCGCGCGGGCGCCGCGCCGGGCGGGGGCGCGAAAGCTGCGCCGCGCGCAGGAAAAATCCTTCGCCGCTGTTGCCCCGCGGGCCGATGCGCGACATGCTCGGCGCAAAGCCCCCGCGCCCCGCGCGGGGCCGGGAACGACAAGACCGCAAGGTCGATCGCGGGAGGGCGAGTCACGGGGCATGGTCAAGGCGACGCCGCTTCTGGCGCTCGAAGGACTGACGATAGGGTTCGGCGACGCCCGCCTGCGCGTCGTCGAGGATGTCGGCTTCACGCTGCGCCATGGCGAGACGCTGGCGCTTGTCGGCGAAAGCGGCTCGGGCAAGACGCTGACGGGCAAGGCGCTGATCGGCATCCTGCCGCGCGGGGCGTCGGTTCTGGGCGGGCGCGCCATGTTCGCCGCGCGCGGCGCGGGCGGGCTGCCCGAGGCGCCGCGCGACCTTCTGGCCATGCGCCCGGCCGAGCTGCGGCGCATCCGCGGCGGGCGCATCGCCATGATCTTCCAGGAGCCGATGAGCTCGCTCTCGCCGCTGCACACCATCGGCGACCAGGTGTCCGAGTCGCTGCGCCTGCACACCGAGCTGCGCAACGACGCGGCGCGCATGCGCTGCCTCGAGGTGTTCGAGCAGGTCGGCTTCCCCGATCCCGAGCGCGCCTGGTCGGCCTATCCGTTCGAGCTGTCGGGCGGCCTGCGCCAGCGCGCCATGATCGCCATGGCCATGGCCTGCGAGCCCGACCTCGTCATCGCCGACGAGCCCACCACCGCGCTCGACGTCACCACCCAGGCGCAGGTGCTGGACCTGATCCGCACGCTCCAGCACGATACGGGCATGTCGATGATCCTGATCACCCATGATCTGGGGGTGGTCGCCAACATGGCCGACTCGGTGACCGTCATGCGCAAGGGCAAGGTGGTGGAATCTGGCCCGTGCGAGACCATCCTGACCGACCCGCGCCATGGCTACACGCGCGCGCTGATCGTGGCCGCGCCCCATGTTCCGGCGCCGCGCCCCGAGGCCTCGGCGGCGCCGGCCGACCCGATCTTCTGGGCGCGCAACCTGTCCAAGACCTATCGCGGGCGCCGGCGCGGCATCGGCGCGCCGCCGCCGGTCATCCGCGCCGTTCAGGACGTGTCGCTGACCATCGGCCGGGGCGAGACGCTGGCCCTGGTGGGCGAGAGCGGCTCGGGCAAGACCACCGTCGCCAAGCTGATGCTGCGCGCCGAGGACCCCGATCCCGGCGCCGAGATCGGCTTTCGCGGCGCCGACGGGCGCGAGCTGGACGTGGCGGCGCTGGACGGGGCCGAGCTGCGCGACTTCCGCCGGCGGGTGCAGATCGTGTTCCAGGACCCCTATTCGGCGCTTTCGCCGCGGATGAGCGTGCTCGACATCCTCACCGAGCCGCTCGAGATCCACGGCATCGGCACGCGCGAAGAGCGCCGCGCCCACGCCGCCGAGCTGATGCGCAAGGTCGGCCTCTCGCCCGAGCATCTGCGCCGCTTTCCCCACGCCTTCT
Organism: Oceanicella actignis; assembly: GCF_008124525.1. Lineage (GTDB taxonomy): Bacteria > Pseudomonadota > Alphaproteobacteria > Rhodobacterales > Rhodobacteraceae > Oceanicella > Oceanicella actignis. The sequence goes on along the minus strand of NZ_VNHJ01000010.1, from coordinate 59,460 downwards.
CGGGCGGGCAGCGCCAGCGCATCTCGATCGCGCGGGCGCTGGCGCTGCAGCCCGAGCTTCTGGTCTGCGACGAGCCGACCTCGGCGCTGGACGTGTCGGTGCAGGCGCAGGTGCTGGACCTGCTGCGCCAGCTGCGCGACGAGATGGGGCTGAGCTACCTGTTCATCAGCCACGATCTGACCGTCGTCGCCGATCTGGCCGACCGCGTGGCGGTGATGCGCCGCGGCCGCGTCGTCGAAGAGGGGCCGGCCGCGGCCGTCTTCGCCGACCCGCGGCACCCCTACACCAAGGCGCTCATCGCCGCCTCGCCCACCCCCGATCCCGGCCGCAGGCTGGACCTGGCGGCGGTGGCGCGCGGCGCGGGCGACCCCGAAACCTGGCCCGAACCCTTTCGCTACGAGGGCGACCGCGCGCCGCCGCTGCGCGAGGTCGAACCGGGCCGCCAAGTCAGGTGCGCAGCATGACCCGCAATCGCGAGAACCCCTCCGCCCCCCGCGCGCGGGGCCTGAGCCGCCGCCAGACCCTGGCCGCCGGCGCCGCGCTGGCCGCCGCCGCGGGCGCGCTGCCGCGCATCCTGCGCGCCGCGCCCGCCCCGGTCGAGCCGCCCTTCCTGGCGGCGCGCGTGGCCTCGGGCGCCCTGCCCCCCGTCGCCGCCCGCCTGCCCGAAGAGCCGCTGGTGGTGGATCTGGCCGCCAAGGGGCGCGCATTCGGCCGCCATGGCGGCACGCTGCGCACGCTGTTCTCTCGCGCGCGCGACATCCGCTACATGGTCGTCTACGGCTATGCGCGCCTGGTCGGCTGGGACCATGAATACAACCTGCGCCCCGACATCCTGCGCGAGGTCGAGGTCGAGGACGAGCGCGTCTTCACCCTGCACCTGCGCAAGGGGCACAAATGGTCCGACGGCCACCCCTTCACCACCGAGGATTTCCGCTACTGGTGGGAGGACGTGGCCAACAACCCGCATCTTTCGCCCTCGGGGCCGCTCGAGCTGATGCTGGTCGACGGCGCGCCGCCCCAGGTGACGGTGCTGAGCGAGACGGCCATCCGCTACGAGTGGCGCGCGCCCAATCCGCGCTTCCTGCCGGCGCTGGCCCAGGCGCGCCCGCCCTTCATCTACCGCCCCGCGCATTACCTCAAGCGCTATCACGCCGACTACGTCGCGCCCGAACAGCTGGCCCCGCTGCTGCGCGAATACCGCACGCGCAACTGGGCGCAGCTGCACAACCGGCTCGACGACATGTACAAGTTCGACAACCCCGCGCTGCCCACGCTCCAGCCCTGGGTCAACACCATGGAGCGCAACTCGGACCGCTATGTGCTCGAGCGCAACCCGTATTTTCACCGCGTGGACGCGCATGGGCTGCAGCTGCCCTATGTCGACCGGGTGGATGCCGGCATCGCGGCGGCGGGGCTGATCCCGTCGAAGATCACGCTGGGCGAGGCCGACCTGCAGGCGCGCACGCTCAGCTTCTCGGACGCGCCGGTGCTCAAGAAGGGCGAGCGCACGGGCGGCTACCGCACGCTGATCTGGCGCTCGGGGGCGGCGTCCGAGATCGCGCTGCACCCGAACCTGAACTACGAGGACCCCGCCTTCCGCGCCCTGCTGCGCGACGTGCGCTTTCGCCGCGCGCTCAGCCTGGCGATCGACCGGCGCACGATCAACCGCTCGCTCTATTTCGGGCTGGCGCGCGAGGCGGCCACCTCGGCCCTGCCCGCCTCGCCCTTCTACGACGAGGCCCACGCCCGCGCCTTCGCGCAATACGATCCGGCGGCGGCCTCGGCGCTTCTGGACGAGCTGGGGCTGGACAGGCGCGACGGCGACGGGACGCGGCTTCTGCCCGACGGGCGCCGGCTCGAGATCGTGGTCGAGAGCGCGGGCGAACGCCCCGTCGAGGCCGACGCCATGGAGCTGGTCGCCGAGACCTGGCGCGAGGTCGGCGTGCGGCTGATCTACCGACCGCTCGACCGCGACATCCTGCGCAACGCCGCCTATCAGGGGCGCAGCATGATGCCGCTGTGGTATGGCTGGAACAACGGCCTGCCCAACCCCGACACCCCGCCGACCGACGTCGCGCCGGTGGACCAGGCCAATTTCTGCTGGCCGATGTGGGGGCAGCATTTCCAGACCCGCGGCCGCTCGGGCCAGGCGCCCGACACCCCCGAGGGGCAGCGCCTGCTCGAGCTGTTCAAGGAATGGAACCGCGCTGCCGACCGCGACGCGCGCGCGCGCGTCTGGCGCGAGATGCTGGACATCCACGCGCGCAACGTCTTCTCGATCGGCATCGTGAACATGGCGCCGCAGCCGGTGATCGCCAACACGCGCCTGCGCAACGTGCCGGCCGAGGGCATCTACGCCTGGGATCCAGGCGCGCAGCTGGGCGTGCACCGCATCGACGAATTCTTCTACGAGCCATGAGCGCCGCGCCCCTTGCCATCTTCGGGCGCGCCGCGGCCCGCAAGCGCGGAGGGCGCCATGCTTGAGTATGTCCTGCGCCGGCTCTGGCACATGGTCTGGACGCTGCTGCTGGTCAGCGTGCTGATCTTCTGGGTCGTGAACCTGCCGCCGGGCGACTACCTGTCGAACCAGATCGCGCAGCTGCGCGCCTCGGGCGAGGCCAGCTCGATCGCCAAGGCCGAGTTCCTGATGCGGCAATACGGCCTCGACCAGCCGCTGTGGAAGCAATACCTGATCTGGATGGGCTTCTGGCCCGGCCCGAACGGCTTCTCGGGCATCCTGCAGGGCGACCTGGGCTGGTCGTTCGAGCTGGACGCGCCGGTCGCCGACATCGTGGGCGAGGCGTTGTGGATGACCATCTCGCTCAACCTCTTCGCCATTCTCTTCGTCTACCTGGTGGCGCTGCCGCTGGGCACGGTGGCGGCGGTCAAGGCCAACTCGGCCATCGACTACATCGCCACCTTCATCGGCTATATCGGGCTGGCCACGCCCAACTTCCTGCTGGCGCTGATCCTGTATCACAAGGGTGCGCACTGGCTGGGCCTGCCCGTCGGCGGGCTGGTCAGCAAGGAGCTGGCCGACGCGCCCCTCACCTTCGAGAAGATCCGCGACATCGCCACGCACATGATCGTGCCCATCATCGTCATCGGCACCTCGGGCATGGCGGCCATGGTGCGGCGGCTGCGGGCCAACCTGCTGGACGAGCTGGCCAAGCCCTATGTGGTCACCGCCTACGCCAAGGGCCTGCGCCCGGCGGCGGCGATCGTGAAGTATCCGCTGCGCATGGCGCTCAACCCCTTCGTGGCCGACATCGGGAACATGCTGCCCTCGCTCGTCTCGGGTTCGGTGCTGGTGTCGCTGGTCATGGGGCTGCAGACCATCGGCCCGATCCTGCTGGGCGCGCTGCGCAGCCAGGACTACTTCCTGTCGGGCTTCATCCTGCTCTTCATTTCGGCGCTGACGCTGGTCGGCATGCTGATCTCGGATCTGCTGCTGGCCGCGCTCGATCCGCGCATCCGCTTTTCGGGAAGAAACGCATGACGCGCGCAGACAAGGCGACCGACCCCGACGCCGCGCGCGAGGCGATGCTGGACCCCGACGCGCACTACGTCTCGGCCGAGCCCTACGACCCGGCCGCCGATGTGCAGGCGCTCGAGCGCAGCGACCTCGACGCCTCGACCGCCGCGCTGATCTGGCGGCGCTTCAGGCGCCGGCGCCTGGCGGTGATCTCGGGGATCTATCTGCTGGCGATCTACCTGGCGCTGCCCTTCGTCGATTTCCTGGCGCCCTACGATCCGGCCCAGCGCAACCCCGACGCCATATTCGCCCCGCCCCAGGCCGTCGAGTTCTTCAAGGACGGGCATCTGGCCGTCACCTATCCCATGCGCTCCGAGATCGACATGAACACCTTCCAGCCGGTGTTCACCCCCGATCTGGACGATCCGCGCCCGGTGCGCTTTCTGGCGCGCTGCGGGCCGGTCTACACGCTGCTGGGGCTGGTCGAGACCAACATGCGCCTGTTCTGCCCGCCCGAGGGCGCCGATCTGCACCTGCTGGGCGCCGACCGCCTGGGGCGCGACATTCACAGCCGCATCATGCACGGCGCGCGGCTGAGCCTGACCGTCGGGCTGATCGGGGTGGTCATCTCGTTCGCCATCGGCATGACGCTGGGCGGGCTGGCGGGCTATTTCGGCGGCTGGACCGACGCGGCGGTGCAAAGGTCGATCGAGATCATCCGCTCGCTGCCCGAGCTGCCGATCTGGCTGGCGCTGTCGGCGGCGATCCCGGCCAATTGGGGGCCGGTGTCGGTGTTCTTCATGATCTCGGTCATCCTCGGGCTGCTCGACTGGCCCGGGCTGGCGCGGGCGGTGCGCTCGAAATTCCTGTCACTGCGCGAAGAGGACTATGTGCGCGCGGCCGAGCTGATGGGCGCCCCCACGCGCCGCATCATCATGAGCCACATGATGCCCAACTTCATGTCGCATCTGGTGGCCTCGGCCACGCTGTCGATTCCCTCGATGATCCTGGGCGAGACGGCGCTGTCGCTGCTGGGGCTGGGGCTGCGGCCGCCGGCGGTCAGCTGGGGGCTGATGCTCAACGACGCGCTCGACCTGACGGCGGTCGAGATCTACCCATGGCTGCTGGCGCCCATGGTTCCGGTGATGATGGTGGTGCTGGCGTTCAATTTCCTGGGCGACGGGCTGCGCGACGCGCTCGATCCCTATTCCTGAGCGCGCGCGCCCGCGCAGGTGGCCAGAATGGTTTCGGCGGCGCGCGCCGCGCCGTCGGCGGCCAGCCGCGCCGGGCGGCGCGGGCGCGCGGCGGCGGCCTCGGCGGCGCGCGCCAGACGCTCGGGCGTCAGATCGCCGATGCGCAGCACCTCGATCCCCTCGAGCCCGGCGAAGGCGCGGGCGCGGATCAGCTGCTCGCGCTCGCCGCCCTCCTCCATGGGCACGAGCAGCGCGGGGGTGGGGCTGAGCGCCGCCTCGACGGCGGTGTTGTAGCCGCACAGGCTGACCGACACCGCCGCGCGCCCCAGCATCCGCCGGTAATCGGGGCGCGCCGGCTCGGCCAGGGCCGGCCCCAGCGCCGCCAGCCGCGCGGCCTCGGCCGCCGCGTCGGCGCCGCCCACCAGCAGCCGCCAGCGCAGCGCCGAGCGGCGCGCCGCCAGCGCCGCCATCTCGAGCAGCCGGCGCCCGATCGCGCCGCCGCCCACGGACACCAGCGCCTCGCCCGCGCCGGGGCCGTCGGGCTCGGCGGGGGGCGGCGGCTCGGCGACGTAGCCGGTGTGGATCAGCCGGCCGGCCAGCGCGTCGGCCTCGGGCCAGCTGAGCGAAAGCGGCGTCAGCGCCGGATCGCCATGCGCCAGGATCGCGCGGAACGGCTCCAGCCGCGCCATGGTCCAGGCCACGCGGGCGGGCTTCCTGGGCGGCTCGAGCACGTCGCGGATCGAGCAGAACACCGGCGCGCCTGGCGCCATGGCCGCGATGGCGGCTTCGAACTCTTCGGCCAGCTGGCGGCGCCCGAAAGGGTAAAGCTCGACCACCAGCGCATCGGGGGGCGGCGCGCTCAGCGCGCGCGCGATGGCGGCGCGGCGCGCGGCCATCAGCGCCGCATCCGCCGGCCGCCCGTCCGGCCCCAGCAGGGTCTTGTAGTCGAGCCCGTCGGCGCTGACGGGCGGCAGCTGGATCAGCTCGACTCCGCCCGCGTCCAGATGCGCCAGCGGCCGCCCGCCCGAGATCACCGTCGGCCGCGCGCCCGCCCGCGCCAGCGCCCGCGCCACCGCCAGCATGCGCTGAAGGTGCCCCGACCCCATCAGATGCGTGACCAGCAACGCGACTCTCATGCCCTTCCTCCGATGGCGCGCCGCCCAAGCCATGTCCGCCCCCCGCCGCGGAGGCGTGCGCGCCCCGCCGCCGCGCGCGCAGCGGCCCTCAAGCGCCCGCCTCGGGCGCAAGGCGCGGCGTCAGCTTGACCGGCGCGCCGAACGCCAGCGGACGCCCGTCATCGGCCAGCGTCACCGGATGGACCGCCGCGCGCTTGATGCGAAAGGGCTCGGGGCCGCGATAGGGCCATCCCGAAGCCAGCGCCAGGATGCAGCGCATCACCCCGCGATGCGCGACCACAAGGCGCGGCGCCTCGGCCGCCTCGGCGGCCAGGCGCGCCAGCGCCGGCGCCAGGCGGCGCGCCATGGCGCGCGGGGTCTCGCCGCCGGGCGGGGCGAAGTCCCACCCCCATTCCTCGACCGGACGATAGCCGCTGAGCGGATCGGCCAGCAACGCCGCGCCCGCGCAACCCTCCCACGCGCCGAAATCCATCTCGACCAGGTCGGGGTCGAGCCGCGGCGGGCCCGTCTCGCTCAGCGCCTCGGCGGTCTGGCGCGCGCGCGCCAGCGGCGAGGACACCACCCGGGCCGCCCGCCAGGCCGGCGGCAGGCGCAGCCGCGCCAGCGCCGCGCGCGAGTCGGCCGACAGGGGCTGATCGCTGCGCCCCTGCAGCAGGCCGCGGGCGTTCCATTCGGTGGGGAAATGGCGCAACAGGCCGATCACGGGCATGGGCCGCCCTCCGCCCCGCCCGCCCCGCCTTCGCCCGCGCGCCCGGCCGCGAGCGGCGCCAGCGCGCCGCGCAGCAGCGCCGCCGCCGCGTCGAGCGAGTGGCGCCGCCCCACTTCGGCCTGCGCCTGCCGGCCCATGCGCGCCAGCGCCGCGCGATCCGAGGTCAGCGCGCGCAGGGCGCGGCCGAAGGGGCCGGGATCGCCGTTCGGCCCGGGCTCGGGCAAGGGCGCGGCGTGCACCACGTCGGCCGGACCCGGGCGGCGCTCGGCCAGACAGGGCAGCCCCTCGGCCTGCGCCTCGAGATAGGCCATGCCCACGCCCTCGCCGACGCCGGGCCACAGGAACAGCTCATGCGCGCGGTAGATGCGGCGCAGGCGCGCGCGCTCGCGCACGACGCCGGCGAAGGCGACGCGCGCGCCATAGGGAGCGAACATCGCCTCGACCTCGGCGCGCAGCGGGCCGTCGCCCACCACCGTCAGCCGCCAGTCGCGATCCTCGATCCAGGACAGGGCGCGCGCCAGCAGCCGATACGAGGCCAGCTTGTCGCCCGGCCGCATCATCGCCACGGTCAGCAGCCGCAGCGGCCCGGTCGGAACGGGCCGCGCCGGGGCGGCGTCGGGGTTGGGGTCGGCGTCGGCGGGCAGTTCGGTGAAGGCGGGCAGATGCGCCAGGCGCCCGCGCCGGCCCTCGAGCCGCTCGAGCCCCGGCAGATCGCGCCGCGTGGTCCAGAACACCACGTCCGCGGCGCGGATGGCGCGCTCGGATTCGCGGGCGAAGCGCGACCAGGCGCCGGCGCGGCGGCTGGGCGCGTGGCTGGCCTCGGAGATGGCGTAAGGGATGCCCAGCGCCCGCGCCACATGCGGCCCGATCAGGTCGGGGGCCTTGTAATAGCAGTGATAGGTGAACCAGAGCGCCGGCGGCGCGGGCGCAAGGTCTTCGAGCAGGCGCTCGATCTCGAGCGCGGCCTCGTCGGCCAGGGCGGCCTGCACGCGCGCGTCGCCCGCCATGTCCAGCGTGCGCAGATCCGAGGCGAGGAAGGGCGCGAAGCCCGCCCGCTCGAGCGCCTTCATCGTCAGCCGCGCGATGCGCCGATCGCCCGAGGGATCGGGATGATCGGGCGGCTTGAGGGGCGCGTAGAAGGCGATGCGGGGGCGCGCGCTCATGCCCGGCCTCCGGGCGGCGCGGCGCGGCCGGCGCGCCTGGCGGCGGCCTGGGCCCCCGCGCCCGCGGCCCGCCCCGCCGCGCGGCCGCCCGGCCGCGGCCATGCGGCGGCGCGATCGGCGGGCGCCGAGGCGTCCGGCGCGGCGCCCGTTCCCGCGCCTTGAGCCGCGCCCGTCGGCCCCGCGCCCGGCGCCGCGCCCGCTTCGGCCTCGGCCAGGGCGGCCTCCAGCCGCGCGGCCAGCGCGTCGATGCCCGCCTGCATGCCGAACTCGGCTTCGAGGCGCGCGCGCGCCGCGCGGGCCATGCGCGCCCGTTCCTCGGGATCGGCCGCAAGACGCGCCAGCGCCGCGGCCAGCGCATCGGGGTCGGCCGGCGGGACCAGCGCGCCATGCACGCCGTCCTCTATGAACTCGGGAATGGCCGAGACGCGGGTGGAGAGGATGGGCAGCTCCTGGCTGGCGGCCTCCATCAACACGTTGGGCAGCCCGTCGCGGTCGCCGTCGGCGGCGATCTTCGAGGGCAGCACGAACAGATCGGCCTTGCGCATCAGCGCGACGACCTCGGTCTGGTCGCGCTTTCCCAGCCAGGCGATGCGCCCGGCGATTCCCAGCGCGCGCGCCTGCGCGGCCAGCTTGTCGGCCAGCGGTCCGCCGCCGACATGCGTCAGCCGCCACTCGAGCCCCGCCGGCAGGCGCGCCAGCGCGGCCAGAAGGTCGTCGTAGCCTTTCTTGGCCACCAGCCGCCCGACCGACAGCAGCTGCAGCGGCCCGTCATGGGGGGCGCGCGCAGGCGGCGGCGGGAAGCGGCTCAGGTCCAGCCCGTGATAAAGCAGCCCCACCCGCGCCGGATCGGGCGCCAGCGCGCGCAGATGCGCCGCCCCCGATCCGGTGCAGGTGACGCAAAAGCGCGCCTCGGCCAGCTTTTCGCGCTTTTCCCATTCGGGAATCGTCCAGATGTCCTTGGCATGGGCCGACACGCCCCAGCCGATCCCGCGCATCAGCGCCGCATAGCGGGCGACCGAGGCGGGGGTGTGCAGGAAGTGGGCGTAGAGAAAGCGCACGCTCTCGGGCAGCTCGGCCGCAAGCGCCAGGGCCTGGCCGAAGCGTCGGCCGCGATTGGGAGTCGGATCGCGCCGCAGATCGGCAAGCCACACCCGCAGCGCGCGCCCGAAGCCGGGCAGGCGGCGCGCGCGGCGCAGGGCGCGCAGCACGCGCAGCGGCTCCTGATACAGGTATTCGGGCAGGTAGCGCGGGCGCGCGCGGATCCGCGCATGCAGCGGATGGGTCTTGGGGTCGTAGGGGTGGCGCAGCGACCAGATGTCGAAGGCGAAGCCCCGCTCTTCGAGCGCGGCCAGCTCTTGCGCCACGAAGGTCTCGGACAGACGCGGATAGCCCTTGACCACGACGGCCAGGGCGGGGCCGCCGGACTCGGGCCGGGCCTGGGGCGCCGGGTCGGGCGCCGACGGGGCGATCGGTTGCGGCGGCTGGGCGCCGGGACGGTCGGGACTGCTCATGATTCCCTGCGCTTGACGATGCGCGCGGCCGCGCGGCTCAACCGCCGCCCGCGGCGCGGCGCGCTGCGGCGGGAGGCGCGGCGGCGTGGGGCGCGGCTGGCGGGGCGGCGGGCGCCTGGTCGCAATCGGCGACATCTGCGCGATCGGGCGCGCGATCGGGCGCGAGATCGGGCGCGGGGCCGGCGGCGCGGTCCGTCGCCGCGCCCCGGGGCGCGGCCGCCCCGGACGCGGCGCCGGTCTGGGGAATCGCCAGGCGGATGATGGCGTCGAGGCCGTCGAGCATGCCCGCGGGCGCGGCCGCCGACGGGCGCGGCTGGTCGGCCAGGCCGCGGATCGCCGCCGCCATGACCGCCGGATCGCGCCGCCCCTCGGCCTCGGGCACGAGCATGCGCGCAAGCCCAAGACGCGCCGCCGCCTGCGCGCGGATCAGCTGCTCCTTGCGCGGGCGCACGCGCGGCACGATCACCGCCGGCTTGTCGCGGCTCAGGATCTCGCAGAAAGTGTTGTAGCCGCCCATGGCGACGATGCCCTGCGCCTCGCCCTGCAGGCGCTCGACGCGCGGATCGAAGCTGATCGCGGTCACGCGCCCGCCCAGCGCCGCCGCGCGGCGGTCGAAGGCCGCGCGCAGGTCGGGCGCCAGGAACGGGCCGTAGACGATGACCGCATGCGGGCGCAGCGTCGGATCGGCCTCGTAGGCCGACAGCGCCCAGTCCACCAGCATCTCGCCGTCGCCGCCGCCGCCCGTCATGACCAGCACGAAGGGCTCGTCCGGCGCCGTGACGCCCACCTCGGGCGGCCATTCGGGCGCGTCGCGGCGCAGATAGCCGGTGTAGCGGATGCGCGCGCGCACGCGCTCGGACAGGCCCAACCCCTCGAGCGGGCGGCAGATCTGCGGCAGGCCATAGACCCAGATCTCGTCGAAATAGCGCTCGATGGCCTCGGCATGGCCCTTGCGCGCCCATTCGGCGGCCAGGGCGGCGGGCTCGTCCAGCACGTCGCGCACGCCCAGAACGATTCGCGCGCCGCGGCGCGAGGCGGCCTCGAGCGTCTCGGCCAGCTCGTTGCGAAAGCCCCAGGCCTCCTTGTCCACGATCAGAAGATCGGGGCCGAAGGCCTGGTCGGCGGCGCGGATGATGGCGGCGCGCAGGCGCACGGTCTCGTCCAGCGGCAGGCCCAGATTGTGCGAGGCGTAGTCGCCGTCGGGCAGCTTGACGACCCCGGGCAGGCGCACATGGTCCACCCGGTCGGCGAAGTCGAAGCGCCCGGCGATGGGCGAGCCCGTGAGGATCAGCGCCGCAAGGTCCGGCGCGGCCGCCGCCAGCCCCTGCGCGATGGCGCGCGAGCGGCGCAGATGGCCAAGACCGAAGGTGTCGTGACTGTAAAGCATCACGCGACGCGCGACCGGCGCCCGGGCATCTCGCGAAGTCGCTGCCATTGCACAATCCCGGCTGGCGTTGCATGCATCCCCCTCGCCGGGACGCGCGGCCACGCTACACCAAAAGCGCGGCGCGGCGAAAGGCGCATTGCGCGCGCGGGCATGATCGGCCGCACGCGCACGCGCGGTCAATTTCTCGCGCGCCCGCTGCGCCGCGCGTCCTGCGGGTTTATGGTGACGGGCCGGCGCCCCGGCCGGCAGCCTGGGAGATTCGCTCATGTCCGCACAAGGTCCCGCCGGAAAGCCGCGCCTTCTGCTGGCGCTGGCCCTCGCGCTGGCCGCCGCGGCGCTTTGGGGCGCGCAGGCGGGGGCGCAGATCCTGAGCTACGAGAAACTGTTCCCGAGCGCCGCCCGCAGCGCGGCCGAGGCCCAGCCCGCGCCCGCTTCCGAGCCGCTGATGTCGCGCCCCGCCGCCGAACCCGACGCGGCCAACCGCCCGCCCGATCTGGCCGCATACGGCACGCTCGCCGATTACGGCGCCGAGTCGGTCATCTCGCGCACCACCGAGACGGTGAGCGTGTTCCGCCAGAGGCTGGAGCGGATGCTGGCGCGCGCGCCGACCGCCCTCGAGGACATCGAGCGGGCGCTGGCGCGCGCGGCGCCCGACGGCAAGCCGGGCTATTTCGCGGGCGTGGCGCTGGTGGCGATCCTCTTGCTGATGATCGGCCGCGCGGTGGTGGTGGTGCTGGCGGTCTACGTCTTCCGCCCGCTCATGATCGCGGCCCAGCGCGGGCGCAGGCCCGAAGCGCTGTCGGACAAGCTGCCGGTGCTGGCGCTGCGCATGGCGATCACGCTGGCGGCGATCGCCATCAACCTGGTGGTCGCGGTCGGGCTGGGCTTTGCGCTGATGCGCGACCATCCGCCCACGGCGACGACGGGGGCGGTGATCCTGGGGGCGTATGCGCTGTTCATGCTGGTGGACACCGGCTGGCGCATGACGGTCAGCCCGTATCTGAGCGACTACCGCATCCCGGCCATCTCGGACGCGGATGCGCGCCGGCTCTATCTGTGGCTGTCGGCGGCGACCTTCGTCGGCATCGCCGGACAGGCCTTCTGCGCCTGGCTTCTGGAAATGGACGTGCCGACGGACCTGCACGCGCTGGTCACCATCGCGATGAACCTGGTCGCGACGGCGCTGATCGTGGTCATGATCTGGACCAACCGGCGCGCGGTGTCGAACGCGATCCTGGGCGGGCGGCGGCGGTCCGAGGTCAGCTGGCTGGCCTCTTTCGCCTCGCTGACATGGGCGCCGCTGGCGACGGCCTATGTGCTGGCGGCGTGGGCCGAGGAATCGTTCCGCACGATCATGGGCCTGCGCCAGGAGGTGCCGCTGGTGGGCGGCGCGCTGCTGGCGCTGATGCTGTCGCTGATCTGCTACGCGCTGATCGTCTACGCGGTCGAGCGCGCCTTCGCCCGAGCGCGCGCGCGCGACGCGATCAACGCCGACGCCGCGCGGCGCGACGCCGAAGAGGCCGCCGCCGCGCCCCCGCCCGCCGCCGCGCCCGCCCATGCCAGCGGCGACGAGACGGCCGAGGGCGAGGGCGGGGATGGCGGCGGGGATGGCGGCGACGAGGAAGGCGGCGGCCCCTCGCCCGCGCGCGCCCAGGCGACCGCCCCGCGCCGCGCGCTGCCGCTTCAGAACCACCCCCTGCGCAGCTTCGAGGACCTGGCCCGCCGCGCGGCCAGCCTGTTCGCGCTGGGGCTGGGGGCCTATGTGGTCATCCGCTTCTGGGGCGGCCCCGACATCTTCGACCGCAACGCCCGGCTCGACGCCCTCGGCGACACGCTCGACACGCTGTTCTTCGGCTACATCGCCTTTCACGCCGCGCGCATCTGGCTGGACCGCAAGATCGCCGAGGAAGGGGCCGACGACGTGCCGGTCACGCCCGGCGACGAGGGCGGCGCCTCGTCCGCCAGCCGACTGGCCACGCTGCTGCCCCTGTTCCGCAGCGCGATCCTGGTGGTGATCGGCATCGCGGTGGCGCTGACGGCGGCGGCGGAGCTCGGCTTCAACGTCGCGCCGATCTTCGCGGGCGCCGGCATCGTGGGTCTGGCCATCGGCTTCGGCGCGCAGACGCTGGTGCGCGACATCCTGTCGGGGGTGTTCTTCCTGATCGACGACGCCTTCCGCAAGGGCGAATACATCGACGTCGGCGACGTCAAGGGCACGGTCGAGAAGATCTCGGTGCGCTCGATGCAGCTGCGCCATCACCTGGGCGCGCTGCACACCATCCCCTTCGGCGAGATCCGCCACCTGACCAATTATTCGCGCGACTGGGTGATGATGAAGCTGCCGCTGCGCCTGACCTACGACACCGACGTCGAGCGCGTGCGCAAGCTGATCAAGAAGCTGGGGCAGGAGCTGCTGCAGCATCCCACCGAGGGGCGCAAGTTCCTTCAGCCGCTCAAGTCGCAGGGCGTCTACAAGATGGAGGACAGCGCCATGATCATTCGCGTCAAGTACATGACCCGGCCCGGCGACCAGTGGACGACGCGCAAGCTGGTCTACCAGAAGATCCGCGAGCTGTTCGAGAAGGAGGGCATCCGCTTCGCCGCGCGCGAGGTCACCGTGCGCCTGCCGGACCTGCCCGCCGGCGCCGCGGACGAAGAGCGCGCGCGCATCGCCGGCGCCGCCGCGCGGCGCGTCGCCGATCTGGTGGACGAGGAGGCCGCCGCGGCCGGCGGCGGCGCGACGACGCGCTAGGCGCGCAGGACAAGACCCGGGGCGCGCGCCGTCCTAGCATGGAGCGCGGGCGCGCCGATTCGCCCGGTCAAGCGACGGAACAGGCATGCACATCTATCTGCCCATCGCGGAAGTGTCCGTGAACCCGCTGCTCATCCTCGGGCTCGGCGGTCTGATCGGGGTGCTTTCGGGGCTGTTCGGCGTCGGCGGCGGGTTTCTGCTGACGCCGCTTCTGATCTTCTCGGGCATCCCCCCGGCCGTCGCCGTGGCCACGGGCGCGAACCAGATCGCCGGCGCCTCGCTGTCGGGGGTGATGGCGCACTGGCGCCGGCGGGCGGTGGACCTGCGCATGGGCGCGGTGCTGCTGGCGGGGGGCGTGGCGGGCTCGGCGCTGGGGGTGCGCATCTTCTCGGCGCTGCGCGAGATGGGCCAGGTCGAGCTTCTGGTCTCGCTCAGCTACGTGGTGTTCCTGGGCGGCGTCGGCGGGCTGATGATGCTCGAAAGCCTGCGCGCGCTGCGCCAGGCCGGACGGCCGGGCGCGCCGCGCCGGCGCAAGCGCCACAGCTGGGTGCACGGGCTGCCGCTGAAGATGCGCTTTCGCGCGTCCAACCTCTACATCAGCGCCATCCCGCCCTTCATGGTCGGGGCGCTGGTGGGGGTGCTGTCGGCGGTGATGGGCGTGGGCGGCGGCTTCATCATGGTGCCGGCGATGATCTACCTGATCGGCATGCCGACGAACGTGGTGGTGGGCACCTCGCTGTTCCAGATCATGTTCGTCGCCGGCGCGACCACCATCATGCACGCGGTCGAGAACCGCAGCGTCGATGCGCTGCTGGCGGTGATGCTGCTGGTGGGCGGGGTGTTCGGCGCGCAGCTGGGCGCGCGGATCGGAACGCGCCTGCGCGCCGAACAGCTGCGCGTGCTGCTGGCCGCGCTGGTGCTGGCCGTGTGCGCGCGGGTGGGCTACGACCTGGTCGCCACGCCCGACGAGCTGTTCTCGATCGCCCCGGTCGCGCCATGATCCCGCGCCCCTTCGCCCCGGCCGCCGCGCCCCGCCGCCGTCTCGCCCCCTGGGCGCTGCTGGCCGCGGCCGCCCCGGCGCTGGTCTCGGCCCAGCCCTGGACGCGCCAGGTCGAGCGCGTGGTCGCCGCGCTCAGCCAGAACCGGGTCGCCATCACCGCCGATTTCTCGGGCTCCGAGATCTTCGTCTTCGGCGCCATCCGCCGCGAGGCGCCGCCGCCCCCCGGCAAGCTCGACGTCATCGTCGAGATCGCCGGCCCGCCCGAGGCGCTGACCGTGCGCCGCAAGGAGCGCGTGATGGGCGTGTGGATGAACCGCGCCGCCGTGCGCGTCGACGAGGCGCCCAGCTTCTACGCCCTGGCCTCGACCGGCCCGCTCGAAGAGGTGCTCTCCTACACCGACGATCTGCGCCACCGCATCGGCATCAACCACAAGGTGCGCATGATCGACGCCGGCCCCGTCGACGATCCCCAGGCCTTCCGCCGCGCCGTCATCCGCCTGCGCCGCGAGGCGGGCTTCTACGTCGAGGCGCCGGGCGGGGTGCGCCTGCTCGAGGACACGCTCTTCACCGCCCATATCGGGCTGCCCCCCGACATCGTCGAGGGCAATTACGAGGCGCGCGTGTTCCTGCTGCGCGACCGGCGCGTGACCGATGTGCGCAAGGCCGCGATCAGCGTGCGCAAGGTGGGGCTCGAGCGCTGGGTCGAGACGCTGTCGCGCGAGCGGCCGGCGCTGTACGGCGCGCTGTCCCTGGCGCTGGCCCTGGCGGCGGGCTGGGGCGCGTCGGAACTGGTGCGGGCCATGCGCAAATGAGCGCCCCGCCCATCCTCTACGCAGGCCCCGCCCATGCGCGCCGCCCGCTGGACCTGATCTTCGTGCACGGCATGGGCGCGGGCGCCTGGATCTGGGAGCGCGCGACCATCCCCTACTTCGTCGCCCAGGGCTATCGCTGCTGGGCGCCGGATCTGGCCTCGGCGCAGGAGCGCGCGCAAAGACGCGGCGGGCTGGACCTTTACGCGCGCCGCATCGCCCGCGCGATCCGCGCGGCGGGACGGCCCGCGGTCGTCATCGCCCATTCGCTGGGCGCGGCGGCGGCGCAGAACGCGCTGCGCATGGGCGCGCCCATGGCGGGGCTGGCGCTGATGTGCCCCGCGCCGCCCTACGGCATGGCGCGCGCGGGCGCGCAGCTGATGCTGCGCAGCCCCCAGGACTGGCGCGCCCTCGCCGCGTTGGCGGCCCACGGGCCGCGCGCGGCCGCGGCCGAGCGGCTGATTCGGCTGTTCCTGCCCCGCGGCGCCGATCCCGAGCTGCTGGCCTGGCTGGCCGCGAATCTGCGCGACGAACCCTGGACGCCGATGGTGCAGGCCCTGGGCCTGCGCCCCTTCGCGCCGCCGCCCTTCTGGCTGACGCCCTGGGCGCCGCGCCCGCCGGTGCTGACGCTGGCCGGGGGGCGCGACCCCATCACCCCGCCGCTCGACGCCGCGGCCACGGCGCTGTGGCATGGCGGGCGCGCGCATGTTCTGCCCGAGGCGGGGCATCTGATGATGCTCGAGCCCGACTCGGCCCGCGCCGCGCACGCCCTTCTGGCCGCCTGGCTGGAAGAGATCGCCGCTCAGCCGCGCCGGCCGAACAGCGCCTCGCGCGCCTTGGGGTCGTTCTGAATCTCGCCGCGCAGCTCGGCCGCCAGCGCGCGCCCGCGGCGCACCGCCGGGCGCGCGCCGACCCGCTCGAGCCAGGCGGCCATGTTGGGAAAGCGCTCCAGATCCTGGCCCTGCCGCTCCCACAACGAGGCCCAGGGCCAGATCGCCATGTCGGCGATGGAATAGTCGCCCGCCACGTAATCGCGATCGGCCAGGCGCCGGTCCAGAACGCCGTATAGCCGCGCCACCTCGTCGCGATAGCGCGCCTGCGCGTAGGGCAGCGTCTGCGGCGGGTCCATGGCGGGCGCGTAGACCAGGAAATGATGCGCCTGCCCCGCCATCGGCCCCAGCCCGCCCATCTGCCACATGAGCCATTGCTCGACCTCGACGCGCGCACGCTCGTTCCCGCCGCCGAAAAGGCCGGTCTTGCGCGCCAGGTAAAGCAGGATGGCGCCGGATTCGAAAACCGAGATCGGCGCGCCGTCGGGCCCCTCGTGGTCCACGATCGCGGGCATGCGGTTGTTGGGCGAGATGCGCAGGAACTCGGGCCTGAACTGCTCGCCCGCGCCGATGTTCACAAGCCGGGTCTCGTAGGGCAGCCCCATTTCCTCGAGCGCAATGGAGACTTTCCAGCCATTGGGCGTCGGCCAGTAATGCAACTCGATGGGCGCGGGCATCTTGTGGTTCTCCGTGAATTGCTGCCGGCAGCCGCAGATTGCCCCTGCCCCGGCCCCCGCGCAAGACCGCGCTCAGGCCAGCGCGCCGCCCTCGGCCGGCCGGCCCGCGCCGGCGGCGCCCAGCGCCCGCGCCGCGCGCGCCCGCAGCCCGCCGACGGAGAACCCGGCGCCCGCGGTCGCCGCCCGCAGGGGCGCAAGGCGCGCCCAGCGCGGGGCCAGAACCTCGGGAACGCCGGCCGCGCGCATCGCGGCGGGCGACCACGCGCCGGGCCGGCGCAGGATGCATGCGTAGAAGGCCATGGCGTTGCGCCGGGCGTAGAAGCTCCAATGGCAGACCGGCGCGCGCGCGTCGCCAAGCGGCACCCCGCGCGCCGCCAGCCAGGCCTCGACCGCCGGGTGGTCCAGCTGCAGGTCGATCCAGTCGGGCCGGCGGGCGCCCAGCCCCTCGCGCCCCAGCGCGCCGCCCGGGGCGCCGGCGGGCGCGGGAGCGAAGCGTTCGAACATGGCGTCGAACAGATCGTTCTGGCGCGAGATCACGTTGACCACATGCGCCCCCGCCGCGCCCGCCGCGCCCAGCGCGGCGCGGGCGGCGCTGGCGTGTTCGGCCGCCCCCAGCAGCACCACCGGACCGACGCCCGGCGCGCCCAGCGCGCGCAGCGCCACGCGCGCGCCCAGCGAATGGGCGAACACCCCGCAGCGCAGATCCGGGCGGATCGCATTGACCAGCGTCAGCAGCTCGGCCAGCAGGTCGCCCGCCCCGGCGGCGCGCCGATACACCTGCGCGAATCCGTTGCGCCCATGGCGCAGCAGCGAGCGCACATGCCCCGCCGAGGCCGGCCAGCCGAAGCCGATGCACAGCCCGTCGCGCGGATCCTCTGCCGAGAAGCCCAGCGCCGCGGGCCAGCGCGCGCCGCGCCGGGGATCATACAGGAGCGCATGCGGATCGGCGGCGGGCGCGAGGGGCGAGTAGCGATAGCCATGCACCAGGACCGCGACCGGCGCCCCTTGGGGCAGCGCCTCGAGCGCGCGCGCCAGCCGTCCCGCCAGCGCCCGCCCGGGCGCCGCCCGGTCCTGGCGCCCCGGCGCATGAAGCGCCAGCCCCCGCTTCGTCGCCGTCACATGCATCAACGTCATGGCGCCGCCCCCGCATTTGCGCGGCCGGGAAGCGGCCGCCTCCGGTCCTGATGGTTTCACTTCACCACAAAGCCGTTGCGATCGCGTGAATCGCCGCCCCCGCGCCCTTGACCGCGGCCGCGCGCGGGCGTATGCGCGTGGCTCGTGGCGATTTGGACGACCGGATTGCGGGCCACGTTAAACAAGCCGCTAAAAGGTCGGGCAGGCGCGCCGCCGTCCCGATCGGCACGGTCGGGACCAGTTCGGAGCCCGTATCCTCGGGAAGACGCGCAGATGACCCAGCCCCCAGAGCTTCGCCCCCGCACGCGCCTCGTTCACGGCGGAACCGTCCGCAGCCCCTTCGGCGAGATGTCCGAGGCGCTGTTCCTGACCCAGGGCTTCGCCTATCCCAGCGCCGAGGCCGCCGAGGCGCGCTTCGTCGGCGAGGATCCCGGCTTCGTCTACGCCCGCTACGGCAACCCCACCGTGCGCATGTTCGAAGAGCGCATCGCCCTGCTCGAGGGCGCCGAGGACGCCTTCGCCGCCGCCTCGGGCATGGCGGCGATTCACGCGGCCATCATGTGCCAGGTCGCGGCGGGCGACCACGTGGTGGCCTCGCGCGCGCTGTTCGGCTCGTGCCTTTACATCATCGAGACGCTGCTGCCGCGCTTCGGCGTCCAGGCGACGCTGGTCGACGGCCCCGACCTTGACGCCTGGCGCGCCGCCATGCGGCCCGAGACGAAGCTGTGCTTCATCGAAAGCCCGGCCAACCCGACGCTCGAGCTGATCGACATCGCCGCCGTGGCGCGCATCGCGCACGAGGCCGGCGCGCGGCTGATCGTGGACAACGTCTTCGCCACGCCCATGTTCCAGCGCCCGCTGGCGCTGGGGGCCGACATCGTGGTCTACTCCGCCACCAAGCACATCGACGGGCAGGGCCGCTGCCTTGGCGGCGTCGTGCTGGGAACGCGCCGCTTCATCCGCGACGAGCTCGAGCCCTACATGAAGCACACCGGCGCGGCGCTGAGCCCGTTCAACGCCTGGGTGCTGCTCAAGGGGCTCGAGACGCTGGAGCTGCGCTGCCGCGCCCAGGCCGAGGGGGCCGCGCGCATCGCCGAGGCGCTGGCCGGCTCGCCTGCCCTGTCGCGGCTGATCTATCCGGGGCGCGAGGATCATCCGCAGGCCGCGCTGGCGCGGCGGCAGATGAGCTCGGGCGGAACCATGCTGGCGCTCGAGCTGCGGGGGGGCAAGGCGGCGGCCTTCCGCTTCATGAACGCGCTGCGCGTGGCGCTGATCTCGAACAATCTGGGCGACGCCAAGACCATCGTCACCCATCCGGCCACCACCACCCACCAGCGGCTCAGCCCCGAGCAGCGCGCCGCGCTGGGCATCTCGGACGGGCTGGTGCGCGTCTCGGTCGGGCTCGAGGACCCCGAGGATCTGATCGCCGACCTTGCGCGGGGTCTCGAGGCGGCCCGGAACGGGGACTGAGCGGCCTTGCCCGCGCGCGCCGGCGCGCTAGCTTGCCGCGGCGTAGGCGATCTACAGGAACGAGGTCGAGCATGAACATCAAGCCCGGATCGATGACGCCCGCCGAACCCGCGCCCTCGGAAGAGGCCGCGCGCGCGGCGCTCGAGGTTCTGCGCCGCCTGCGCCGGGCCGATCCGGCGCTGGCCGCCCGGCTCGAGGCCGAATCCGGCGCGGCCGCGCCGGCCCGCGTCTATGACGAGGGCTTCCGCCCCGACGCGCCCTACCTGGCCGCCATGCCCGACCTTCAGAACGGCCCCGAAAGCCTGATCCGGGGCGCGCGGCGGCCGATCCAGCATGTGGGAATCTCGAACTTCCGCCTGCCGCTGCTCTGGCCGCTGCGCGACGGGGGAACGGCGACGCTGGAAACCTCGGTGGTCGGCTCGGTCGCGCTCGAGGCCACGCGCAAGGGCATCAACATGAGCCGCATCATGCGCAGCTTCTACCGCCTTGCGCAGGGGCCGATGGACTTCGAGGCGCTCGGGCGCATCCTCGACGCCTATCTGCATGACCTCGACAGCGACGAGGCCCGCCTGATGCTGCGCCTGCGCCTGCCGCTGCGGCGCAAGGCGCTGCGCAGCGGGCTCGAGGGCTGGCAGTATTACGACCTGGCCTTCGAGCTGGCGCAGGCGGGCGGGCGCCGGCTGCGGGCCATGCATCTGGACTACGTCTATTCCTCGACCTGCCCCTGCTCGCTCGAGCTGGCCGAGCATGCGCGCGCCGCGCGCGGGCGCATGGCCACGCCGCATTCGCAGCGCTCGCTGGCGCGCGTGTCGGCGGCGCTGGCCGAGGGCGCAGAGCGGCTGTGGCCCGAGGATCTGATCGACATGTGCGCGCGCGCCATCCCGACCGAGACGCAGGTGATGGTCAAGCGCGAGGACGAGCAGGCCTTCGCCGAGCTCAACGGCGCCAATCCGATCTTCGTCGAGGACGCGGCGCGTCTGCTGTGCGCGGCCCTCGAGGCGGACCCGCGCATCGGCGATTTCCGCGTCGCGGCCAGCCACCAGGAGTCGCTGCACAGCCACGACGCCGTGTCGGTGCTGGTCAGCGGGCCGACCTTCGCCCAGGCCAGCATCGACCCCCGCTTCTTCGAAACGCTGCGCGCCTGAGCGGCGCGCGCGAAAGAGCGCGCGGATCCTGATTGGCGGCGCGGTCCGATCCGCCCGCACGGCCGCCCGGCCCTTGCGCAGGCCGGCGCAGCCCCGCCGCGGCGACCTGCGCCAGAGGGCGAGCCCGCGCGCCCGCCGCCGCGGCGCGGCGCCGACGAGTTCGCCCGCCCCCGAGCGACGCCTCCGGCGCCGCGCGCCGGCGCAGGCCCCAAGCGAGCGGGCGAGCGGGCGAGCGGGCGAGCGGGCGAGCGGGCGAGCGGGCGAGCGGGCGAGCGGGCGAGCGGGCGAGCCGCGTTGACAGGCGCCGGGCAAGGGGTCAATGCTCCGCGGCGATGATCGACCTGCGCCCCGCCATCTACGTCGTCGGACTGCTCGTCGCCGCGCTGGGCGCGGCGATGGCGCTGCCCTGCGCGCTGGATCTGGCCGACGGCGCGGGGAACTGGCGCGCCTTCGCCCTGTCGGGCTTTCTGTCGGTCACGGCGGGGCTGGCGGCGGCGGCGGCGTGCCGCACGCGGCGCTCGCAGGGACTGAGCATCCAGCAGGCCTTCGCGCTGACGGTCGGGGTGTGGGTGATGCTGCCGCTGTTCGGCGCGCTGCCCTTCATGCTGGGCGCCCCGTCGGCCAGCTTCGCCGACGCGTATTTCGAGGCGATGTCGGGCATCACCACCACGGGATCGACGGTGTTCTCGAGGCTCGAGACGCTGCCGCGGGGCACGCTGCTCTGGCGCGGGCTGCTGCAGTGGATCGGCGGGATCGGCATCGTCGTCTTCGCCCTGGCCTTCCTGCCGACGCTGCGCGTGGGCGGCATGCAGTTCTTCCGCTCCGAATCCTTCGACACGCTGGGCAAGATCCTGCCCCGCGCGGGCGAGATCGCGGCGTCGATCTCGTGGATCTACGTGGCGCTGACGGGGGCCTGCGCGCTGGCCTATGCGGCGGACGGCATGTCGGCCTTCGACGCCATCGTGCACGCGATGACCACCGTCTCGACCGGGGGATTCGCGAATTACGACGCCTCGCTGGGGCATTTCGAGCGCAACGTGGAATACATCGCCAGCGTGTTCATGCTGCTGGCCAGCCTGCCCTTCGCGCGCTACGTGCAGATGCTGCGCGGCACGGCGCGGCCGCTGCTGACCGACCCGCAGGCGCGCGCCTATGTCGCCATCATCGCCGCGCTGACGCTGGCGCTGACGCTCTTCCGCCTGGCGCGCTTTCCCGACGGGGCCGAGGAAAGCTTTCGCGAGGCGCTGTTCAACACCATCTCGATCATCTCGGGCACGGGCTATGCCAGCGTCGACTACACGCAGTGGGGCGCGTTCTCGAGCGCGCTGTTCTTCCTCATGGGGCTGATCGGGGGATGCACGGGCTCGACCTCTTGCTCGATCAAGATCTTCCGCTTCCAGGTGGTGCTGATCGCCATTTCGGCACAGATCAAGCGCATCCACACGCCCCATGGCGTGTTCCCCGCCCGCTATGGCGAGCGCGCGCTGGAGGAAGAGGTCATTTCCTCGGTGATGGCGTTCTTCTTCCTGTTCTTCCTGACGCTGGGCGTGCTGGCGGTGGCGATGGGCATGCTGGGCTACGACACCGTCACCGCCGTGTCGGGCGCGGCGACGGCGCTGGCCAACATCGGGCCCGGGCTGGGCGACATCATCGGCCCGTCGGGCAATTTCGCGCCGCTCTCGGATTCGGCCAAATGGCTGCTGTCCTTCGCGATGCTGATCGGCCGGCTCGAGGTGGTGTCGGTCTATGTCCTGCTGACGGCGGCGTTCTGGCGGCGATAGGCGCCAAGGCGCGCTCAGGGCATGATCCCCTGCACGAACCACCCCTGCCCCGGCGGCGCGCGCAACACCCGAAACAGCCACAGCCGGGCGCCCGCCGTCGTCTCGACGCGCCAGTAGTCGCGCGCGCCCGCCCGCCAGGCGGGGTCGTCCAGCCACCATTCGGGCGCGATGCGCTCGGGGCCCGAGACGCGCGCCAGCTCCAGAACCCGTCCGCGCCAGCGCAGCCGGACGGGCGGGCGCTCGGCCCCGCCACCCCCTTCGCCCCCCGCCGCGCCGCCATCGGCCGCCCGGCGCGCGCCGCCCCTCTCGGCGTCCGGCTCCGCCGCCGCCAGAGGCTGCGCGGGCTCGGGCGTCAGCAGCGCCGCGGGACGGGGCGCGTCGGGCGGCGGCCAGCCGCCCGCATGCGGCTCGCTCCAGGCCGCCGCGAGCAGGCGGGCGGCGCGCTCGGGGATGTGGCTGTCGCCCGGATGCAGGCGGAACAGCCGCTCGAGCCCGATGCGCGCGCCAAGCCGCCCCAGCAGATCGGCGAAAACCGCCTCGGCCGCCTGCGCGTCCTGCTGCGCCTGCGGACCGTGGCGGCGGCGCATCGCCGCCGCCTGCGCGTCGAGGCAGCCGCGCACCCGCCGCGCCGACAACGGCTCGGTCATCGTCGCCTCAAGCCGCACCGCGTCGACGCCGAAACCGGCCTCCAGCCGCGCAAGCGCGGCGTCGAACAGCGGCAGGATCCGCGCCGGATCGCGCATCGCCTGCGCCAGCCCCAGCTCCTGCGCCTGCGCGCCGCCGTCGGCGCGGCGGATCTCGAGCCGCAACCGGCGCGCGCCCCGCCCTTCGGCCTCGAGGCGGGCGCACAGACGCTCGAGCAGCCGCTTCAGCGCCGCCTCGATGTCCGCGCGCAAGCCGATCGGCTCGGGCAAGGTCAGGCGCACGGCGAAAACCGGCGCGGGGCGTGCGGGCGAAACGGGTTCGGGCTCGGCCCCCAACGCCTGGTCCAGGCGGCGCGTCAGCTCGACGCCGAAACGGCGCGCCAGCGCCGCGCGCGGCATGCCCGCGATGTCGCCGACGCGGCGCAAGCCAAGGCGCGCCAGGGCCCGAACCGTTTCCTCTGGCAGACGCAGCGCCGCCGCCGGCAAGGTCGCAAGCGCAGCGCGCAACGTTCCCGGCGGCGCGATCGCCGCGCCGTCGGGCGACGCGGCCCCGAAGCGCGCGAGCGCCCAGGCGCCCCCGCGCGTATCGGCCACCGCCAGCCGCGCCGTCAGTCCGCGCGCGCCCAGCTCGCGCAGCATCAGCCGCGCCAGCGCCGCCTCGCCGCCGAACAGATGCGCGCAGCCCGTCACATCGGCGATCAGCCCGCCCTCGCCGGGCGGTCCGTCCTCGATCGCGGCCCAGGGGCTGAAGCGCCCCGCCCAGCGCAGCAGCGCCGCCAGCAGCCGCGCCTCGGCCGCGGGGTCGCGCCAGGCCACCGCCAGCGCGGGATGCAGCGCCCGCGCATCGGCCAGCGTCATGCCCGCGCGCAGCCCCAGCGCCAGCGCCGCCGCGTTGACCGAGACCGCCGTCGCCGCGCCGCCGATGGGCGCGATCAGCGCGAAGGGCGCGTCGGCGTCAAGGCCGGCGCGGCGCAAGGCCCGCTCGGCCCCCATATGCGGCAGCCACAACGACAGGATGCGCCGCCCGCGCGGCGCCGGCGAGGCGGGCGCATGGGGCGCGTCGGGCGCGGGCGGGGAATCGATCATGGACATGCGCGCGGAACCTTTTGTTCCTCTTATGTTCTCATTCTGCCCCGTCTCGCCGCGCCTGCCAAGAGGCGCTTGCGCCGGGCCGGGCGGCGCGCCATCCTCGCGCCCCGACCCGATCCCGACCCGTTCCGCGCCCGGCCCCGCCGCGCGCCGCCGCAGGAGAGCGCATGACCCCGCCGAGCTTCGACTTCGCCACCGCCGCCCGCATCGCCTTCGGCCCCGGCGCCGCCGCCCAGGCCGCGCCCGCCATCCGCGCGCTCGGACGGCGCGTGGCGCTGGTCACCGGCGCCGATCCGCGGCGCGGGCGCTGGCTGGCCGAGGCGCTCGAGTCGCTGGGGGCCGAGATCCTGCCCGTCAGCATTCCCGCCGAGCCCACCGTCGCGATGATCGAGGACGCCGTCGCCCGCGCGCGCGATTTCGGCGTCGAGGCGACGGCGGGCCTTGGCGGCGGGGCGGCCATGGATGCGGCCAAGGCCATCGCCGGCCTTGTTCCGCAGCCGAGCGGCGTCATGACCCATCTCGAAGTGGTCGGCGAGGGCCGCCCCCTGACCGCGCCGCCCCTGCCGGCGGTCGCCATCCCCACCACCGCCGGCACCGGCGCCGAGGTCACGCGCAACGCCGTGCTGGGCGTGCCCGAGCATGGGCGCAAGGTGTCGCTGCGCGATCCGGGGCTGCTGCCGCGCCTGGCGGTGGTGGATCCCGAGCTGACCCGCGGCGCGCCGCGCGCGGTGACGCTGGCCAGCGGGCTGGACGCGCTGACCCAGGTCATCGAACCCTACCTTTCCTGCCGCGCCAACCCGCTGACCGATGCGCTGTGCCGCGACGCGATCCCGCGCGCCATGCGGGCGCTGCGCGCGCTGATGGAGCCGGCTCCGGGCGCGGTCGCCGACGATGCGGCCGCGCGCGCCGACATGGCGCTGGCCAGCCTGTTCGGCGGCCTGGCGCTGGCCAATGCCGGACTTGGCGCGGTGCATGGCCTGGCCGGCGTGGCGGGGGGGCGCGTCGGCGGCGCCCACGGGGCCATCTGCGGCCGCCTTCTGCCTCATGTGCTGCGCGCGACGGGCGAGGCGCTGGCCGAACGGCCCGACGCCCGCGCGCAGGCGCGGCTGGACGAGGTCGCCGCCTGGCTGGGCGCGGCGCTCGAGGCGCCGGCGCCCGAGGCCTTCGACGCCCTGCAGGCATGGATCGACGCCCAGGGCCTGCCGCGCCTCGGCGCGCTGGGGCTCAGCCCCGAGGACCACGCGCCGCTGGCCAGGGAATCGCTGGCCTCGTCATCGATGAAGGGCGCGCCGGTCGCGCTGGAGACGGGCGCGCTGATCGCGATTCTCGAGGCCGCTTCCTGAACCGGGACCGCCGCCGCCAGGCGCCCCGCCCGCCGCGGCGACCGAGCGGCCGCGCTCAGCGCGGCCGCGGCCTGGGCGCGGGCGCGCGCAGCGCCGCGGCGGGCGAGGCCGCGCCCATGCGCAGCTGCGAAGCCACGGCCACGCCGCCGCCCGGCTTGTCCGGCGGGAACTCGGCGCGCAAGGGCGCCGCGCGCGAACGGCTCGCCCGCAGCTCGGCCGCCGCCGCCGCGGGAACGACGGCCTCGCCCAGCTGCGCCAGCAGACCGGCGGGCGGTGTCGGCCGCAGGGCCGGCGCCGGCGCGTGGGCGACGCGCCCCGTGGGCGCGCCCGGCCGGATCACCGCCACGTCGCGCGGCGCGCGCTTGAAGCCAAGGTCGAGCAGCTGCGCCACCTTCTGCGTGCGCTGCCGCGACGAGCGCGCGCCGAACACCGACACGATCACCCGCTTTTCTCCGCGATGGGCCGAGGCGACCAGGTTGTAGCCCGAAGCCGCGGTGTATCCGGTCTTGATCCCGTCCGCGCCGGCATAGGAGGAAAGCAGCCGCCGGTTCGTGGCGTATATCGTGCGCCCCACGGCGCGGGTCTTCTTGCGGCCGAAGATGTTGTAATACTCGGGGTGATCGAAGAACAGCCGCCGGCCCAGAATGGCCATGTCGCGCGCCGTCGACAGATGCCCGGCCTCGGTCAGCCCGTGCGGATTGCGGAAATTGGTGCGGGTCATGCCCAGCGCCTTGGCCTTGCGGTTCATCATCTGGGCGAAACGCTCCTTCGAGCCGCCCACCGCCTCGGCCAGCGCCATGGCCGCGTCGTTCGCCGACTTGACCGCCGCCGCGCGGATCAGATCGCGCACGCGCACCAGCTGGCCCGGCCGCAGCCCGATGCGCGACGGCGGCTGGCGCGCCGCCAGCGCCGAGACGCGCACCTTCTGGTCCAGCTTGAGCCGGCCCGACTTCACCGCCTCGATGGCCAGATAGATGGTCATCATCTTGGTCAGCGAGGCCGGCGGCAGGGGGGTGTCGGCATTCCTTGCGTAAAGCACCTCGCCGGTGCGGGCGTCCATCACCAGCGCCGCGTATTGCGCCGCCCGCGCCTCGGGCGCCAGCGCGCCCAACAGCGCCGCCGCCGCCACGAATGCGCCCAGCATCAGCCTTCGCGCCGCCTTGATCATGCCTGCCCTCGTACGCTGCTCTTCACGTTTTCGCCTCGCGCGTGCCGGTGGTCGCGAGTTTTCCTCATCTTCCGCACGCGCAAGGCAGCGTAACATGCTGCGCGACGTTCTGAAAATGGAAATCGGGCCGAATTCGCGCAACCAGTGGGCGATTTTGCCTTGCAGCACGCCATTGACGCACCGCAACATCGTCCCCATATTTACCCAGCGTAAAGAGATGTGAAGAATCGCGTTCCAGGCGCCGTTTCCGCGCCCGACAGACCGCCCGAAGCACCGGAGATCATGATGACCGCCGCCGAAAAGATCGCCGCCCAGCCCCATGTCGCCATCCCCTCGGCCGACGAGGCCCGCGCCGCCGCCGCCCGCCAGGCCGAGTCGCTCGCCCGCTCGCTCGAGACCCTCGCCCGCTACGGGCAGGGCAACGTGGATGCGCTGCTCGCCGCCTCGAACGTCGCGGCCAAGGCCGCCGGCGAGATGAACGCCGAAGCGCTGGCCCTGGCGCGCGAGACGATCGAGGAGAGCCTGACCGCCGCGCGCGAGCTGACGGCGGCGCGCAGCCCGCTCGACGCGCTCGAGAAGCAGGCCGAATTCGCCCGCCGCGCCTTCGAGAGCGCGCTCGGCCACGCCACGAAGATGAACGAGATCGCCCTGACCGCCGCGCGCGCGGCCGTCGAGCCCGTGGCCGAGCGCATCGCCGCCGCCGGCGAGCTGGCGCAGACCGGACGGCGCTGACCCGCGCAGCCCCCGCGCGCGTCCGGCCCCGGGCCGGGCGCACGCGATCGAATCCGCGATCGAATTCGGGCGCGCGAGCCGAGGCGAATGCGCGCGCCCCCTTTTCCCCGGGCGGCCGCATCCTATAATATGTTCCCGGGCGGCGCCGTGCCGCCGGAAACTCCAGCGATCGGCCGACATGACCCCGACTGAAGACCTGCGCGCGGCCCGCATCCTTTCGGCCGCCGACCACGACAAGGACGACGCGCCGGGCGCGCCGTCCACCGATCTGGCCGTGGCCGCCAAGCCCAGGCCCAAGCGCCCCAGCATGTACAAGGTGCTGATGCTGAACGACGACTACACGCCCATGGAGTTCGTCGTCCACGTGCTCGAGCGCTTCTTCGGCATCGGCCACGAGCGCGCCGTCGAGATCATGCTGACCGTTCACCGCAAGGGCGTGGCGGTGGTCGGGGTGTTCTCGTTCGAGGTCGCCGAAACCAAGGTGATGCAGGTGATGGACTTCGCCCGCAAGCACCAGCACCCGCTTCAATGCACCATGGAGAAGGAGTGAAGGGCGCGAAATATTTCGTGATCGCGGCTGGCGCCCTTGACCCTTCGATTACAAATCCGAAGTCTAATGGAGACGATGGTTGCGCACCCCGGCGCGCCGTCGCTCCCGCCGCGCGACCTTGCGCGGCCGCATGCAGAAGGTGACGCCCATGCCCTCGTTCACGAAAACCCTTGAGGAAGCCATCCACAACGCTCTGAGCCTGGCGAACGAGCGCAAGCATGAGCTCGCCACGCTTGAACACCTCCTGCTCGCCCTGATGGACGAGCCGGACGCGGCGCGGGTCATGCAGGCCTGCGGCGTGGACATGGACGCGCTGCGCGCCTCGCTGACCCGGTTCATCGACAACGAGCTCGACGCCCTGGTGTCCGAGGTGGACGGCTCGCAGGCCGCGCCGACCACGGGCTTTCAGCGCGTGATCCAGCGCGCGGCGATTCACGTGCAGTCCTCCGGCCGCAACGAGGTGACCGGCGCGAACGTGCTCGTCGCCATCTTCGCCGAGCGCGAATCGCACGCCGCCTATTTCCTGCAGGAGCAGGACATGACCCGCTACGACGCGGTCAACTTCATCGCCCATGGCGTGGCCAAGAACCCCGCCTTCGGCGAACCGCGCCCCGTGCGCGGCGCCGAAGAGTCCGCCTCGCAGTCCGCGCCCGAGCGCGAGAAGGGCGACGAGGGCGCCTTGGCCAAGTATTGCGTCAACCTCAACGAAAAGGCCCGCGAAGGCGGCGTCGATCCGCTGATCGGGCGCGAGGCCGAGGTCGAGCGCTGCATCCAGGTGCTGTGCCGCCGGCGCAAGAACAACCCGCTTCTGGTCGGCGATCCCGGCGTCGGCAAGACCGCCATCGCCGAGGGGCTGGCGCGCAAGATCGTCGACGGCGAGACGCCCGAGATCCTGTCGGGCGCCACGATCTTCTCGCTCGACATGGGCGCGCTGCTGGCCGGCACCCGCTATCGCGGCGACTTCGAAGAGCGGCTCAAGGCCGTGGTCAAGGAGCTGGAGCAGCACGAGGACGCCATCCTCTTCATCGACGAGATCCACACCGTCATCGGCGCCGGCGCCACCTCGGGCGGGGCGATGGACGCCTCGAACCTGCTCAAGCCCGCGCTGCAGTCGGGCACGCTGCGCTGCATGGGCTCGACCACCTACAAGGAATACCGCCAGCACTTCGAGAAGGACCGCGCCCTGTCGCGGCGCTTCCAGAAGATCGACGTCTACGAGCCCTCGGTCGAGGACACGATCAAGATCCTGCGCGGCCTCAAGCCCTATTTCGAAGAGCATCACGACATCCGCTACACCGCCGACGCCATCAAGACCGCGGTGGACCTGTCGGCGCGCTACATCCATGACCGCAAGCTGCCCGACAAGGCCATCGACGTGATCGACGAGGCCGGCGCCGCCCAGCACCTGCTGCCGGCCGGCAAGCGCCGCAAGACCATCACCCCCAAGGAGATCGAGGAGGTGGTCGCCAAGATCGCGCGCATCCCCCCCAAGACCGTCTCGAAGGACGACGCGCAGAACCTGCGCGACCTCGAAGGCAGCCTCAAGCGCGTGGTCTTCGGACAGGATGCCGCCATCGAGGCGCTGGCCTCGGCCATCAAGCTGTCGCGCGCGGGCCTGCGCGAGCCCGAAAAGCCCATCGGCAACTACCTGTTCGCCGGCCCCACCGGCGTGGGCAAGACCGAGGTCGCGCGCCAGCTGGCCGCCACTCTGGGGGTCGAGATGCTGCGCTTCGACATGTCCGAATACATGGAGAAGCACTCGGTCAGCCGCCTGATCGGCGCGCCTCCGGGCTATGTCGGCTTCGACCAGGGCGGCCTGCTGACCGACGGCGTCGACCAGCACCCGCACTGCGTGCTGCTTCTGGACGAGATCGAGAAGGCCCACCCGGACGTGTTCAACATCCTCTTGCAGGTGATGGACCACGGCAAGCTGACCGATCACAACGGCAAGACGGTGGACTTCCGCAACGTCATCCTCATCATGACCTCGAACGCCGGCGCCTCGGAGCTGGCCAAGAGCGCGATCGGCTTCGGCCGCGAGCGCCGCGAGGGCGAGGACGAAGCCGCCATCGAGCGCACCTTCAGCCCCGAGTTCCGCAACCGCCTCGACGCGATCATCAGCTTCGGGCCCCTGCCCAAGGAGGTCATCCTGCAGGTGGTCGAGAAGTTCGTGCTGCAGCTCGAAGGCCAGCTGATGGACCGCGGCGTGTCGATCGAGCTGACCCGCCCGGCCGCCGAATGGCTGGCCGACAAGGGCTATGACGAGCGCATGGGCGCGCGCCCGCTGGGCCGCGTGATTCAGGAGCACATCAAGAAGCCCCTGGCCGAAGAGCTGCTGTTCGGACGCCTGACCAAGGGCGGGCTGGTGCGCGTCGGGGTCAAGGACGGCAAGCTGGATCTCGAGATCCTGCCCAACGGCAAGGCGCAGATCCCGAACCCGAAGCCGCCGCTGCTCACCGCCGACTGAGCGGCGCGCGGCGCGCGAAAGCAGGCGGCCGCCCGAAAGGGCGGCCGTTTTCGCATGCGCGCGTCGCGGCGACGCTTGCCGAAGATCGCATGTTGTGCCTGAAGGGGTGGTACGCCCTACGGGACTCGAACCCGTGTTTCCGCCGTGAAAGGGCGGCGTCCTGGACCGCTAGACGAAGGGCGCTTCCGAGGCCTCTGATAGCGGCGCGCGCGGAAGGTTGCAAGCCCGAATTGCGCAAATCTTGCAGCGCCTTCGCGATCAACGCTCGGTCAGCTTCAGCTCGATGCGGCGGTTGCGCGCGCGCGCCTCGGGCGTGTCGGCGGGGTCGATCGGCTGGTATTCGCCAAAGCCCGCGGCGGCGAGGCGATCGGGGGGGAAGCCCTCGACCTCGATCAGATACCGCACCACCGACAGCGCGCGCGCCTGGCTCAGCTCCCAATTGTCGCGATAGCGCCCGCCCGGCGCGATGGGCACGTCGTCGGTGTGCCCGTCCACGCGCAGCACCCAGGGCAGCTCCGGCGGCAGCTCGGCCATGAGGCCGCGGAAAAGCTTGGCGAACTCGCTCAGCTGGCGGCGGCCGTCCGGGCCGATCTCGGCCGAGCCGGGGGCGAAAAGCACCTCGGACTGGAACACGAAACGGTCGCCCACCACGCGCACGCCCGGATGCTCGCCCAGGGCCTCCTTGATTCGGCCGAAGAACTCGGAACGATACTGCGCCAGGGTCTTGTTCTCTTCGGCAAGGCGGCGCGCTTCGGCGGCCAGACGCTCCTGCTCGCGCCGCTTGAGCGCCAGCTCGCGCGCCAGCGCCGCGTTCAGGCGCGAGCCCAGATTCTCGATCTGCACCTGCTGCGCCTCGTCCTTGGCGCGCGCTTCGTCCAGCAGGCCCTGGAGATTGGCGAGCTGGCGGCGCAGCTCGCGCAGCTGTTCGTTGAGCAGCGCCACCCGCCGCGCCTGATCGGCCGAGGCCTGGCGCTCTTCGCTCAACTGGCGCTCGGCCAGGGCCAGGGCCGCCTCGCGGCGCGACAGCGCCTCGGCCTTGGCGTCCAGCTCGCCGCGCGCATCCTGCAAGGCCTGCTCGGCCTTGCGCCGCGCCGCCTCGGCCGCGGCGAGCAGGGTCAGCGTCTCTTCCGCCTTGCGCCGCTGCTCCTCCAGCGCCAGCGTCGCGGCGGTCAGCTCGTCCTGCGCGCCGGCCAGCTTCTTGCGCAGCGCCTCGGCGGCGGCGGCCTCGATGGCGCGGGCCTTCTCGGCCTCGGTCATGCGCTTTTGCAGCGCGGCGAGGACGCGCTCCTTCTCTTCGGCGGTCAGGCGCAGCTCGGTCAGGGCCTTTTCGCGCTCCTCGAGCCGCTCCTTCAGCCGCGCCGCCTCTTCGGCGCTGCTGGCGGCGGCGGCGCGCTGGCGTTCAAGCTCGGCGTCGCGCGCCTCGGCCGCCGCCAGCAGGCTGGCGATCGAGGCCTCCTTGTCCTTGGCGTCCTTGCGCAGATCGGCGACCATGGCCTCGAGCGCGGCGCGGCGCGCGGCGGCAAGGCGGGCGGCCTCGGCCTGGGCGTCGATCTCTTCGCGCAGGCGCGCCAGAGACAGCTGCAGCGCCTCCTTCTCGGAAATCTCGCGCGCCTTGGCCTTTTCAAGCTCGTCGATGGCGGCGCGGGCCCTGGCCAGATCGGCCTCGGCGGCGTCGGCGCGCCCGGCTTCGGCGCCGGCCTGCCGGCGCGCCGCGTCCAGATCGCGCGTCAGCGCCGCGACGCGGCCCTGCGCGCGCTCAAGATCGGCGCTCAGCGCAGCGACCTGGGCTTCGAAGGCGTCGTTGCGCGCGCGCGCGTCGTCACGCTGGCGCGCGACCTTCTCCAGCTCTTCGCCCAGCCGCGCGCGGTCGGCCTCGGCCTCGGCCAGGGTCGCGCGCAGCACGTCCAGCTGCGCGCTCAGCCCCTCGGCGCGGCGCTGCTCCATGGACAGGGTCGAGGCCAGCTCGGCCAGCTCCTGCGTCAGGATGTCCAGCTCGCGATCCTGGCCGGTGATGGTGTCGCGCAGGACGAACTGGATGATCATGAAGATCGACAGGACGAAGATCAGCACCAGGAGCAGCGCCGTCATCGCATCGACGAAACCGGGCCAGACATTGGCCTCGAAGCGGCCGCCGCCGCGCCGGCGCAGCGCCATCTCAGCGCTCCCCCGTTTCGCCCGTCAGGGCCCGGGTCAGGCGCGCAAGATCCATGCGGATCTCGGCCACGGCGTCCTGACGGCCGGCGGACACCTCCTCGAGCAGGCGCATCAGCTGCATGTCGATGTTGCGCAGCCGCAGGCGCGCCTCGGCGTCGGCCTCGAGCGCGTCCTCGCCCTCGGCGCGGCGCTCGAGCAGCTGGGCGATGCGCTCCTGCGCCGCGGCGATGCGGTCGAGCCGCCGCGCCCCCTCCTCGTCGGCGCCGCGGCGCGCAAGGGCGGCCAGGGCCTCGTGATCCTCGCCCATGCGCATGGCCAGCTGGCGCACGGATTCGGCCAGCTGCGCGACGCCGCTTTCGGCCTGGGCGCGGCGCTCTTCGCCCTCGCGCATCAACGCGGCCAGCTCCTGCACCTGCTCGGCGCTGCGCTCGGCCAGCTCCAGCGCCAGCGCGCCGGCGCCCGCGCCCCCCTCCTCGCCCGCCAGGCTGATGCGGGTGATCGAGCTCAGCCACTCTTCCAGCTCGCGGTAGAAGCGGTTCTGCCCATGGCCGGCGAACAGGTCCAGAAGCCCCACCACCAGCGAACCCGCAAGGCCCAGCAGCGACGAGGCGAAGGCCGTGGCCATGCCCTCGAGCTGGTCGTTGAGGCCGGCCATGAGGTTGTTGAACACCTCCATCGAGCCCTCGCCGTCTTGCGGAGAAAGCGAGCGCATCGTGTCCACGATGCCGGGGACGACGTTCGACAGGCCCCAGAAGGTGCCCAGAAGGCCGATCAGGATCAGCAGGTTGGCGATGTAGCGGGTGATGTCGCGCATCTCGTCCAGCCGCGTCGCCACGGTGTCGAGAATCGAGCGCGCCGAGGTCGCCGTCAGCGCGGCGCGCGCGCGCCGGTCGCGCAGCAGCGCGCTGAGCGAGACCAGCAAGCGCGGCGGTTCGACGAATTCATGGCCCGGCCGGTCGATGGCGAAGCCTTCAAGCCAGCTGACGGCCGCGATCAGCGTCGTCACCTGCCAGAAGCAGGCCAGAACGCCCACGGCGAAGACGCCGGCGATGAAGCCGTTGAGGTAGGGATTGGCGTAGAAGACCTGCTGGATCGGTCCCTGCAGGAAGTAGACGCCCGTTCCGACCAGCGCCAGGACCACGACCATCATCACGATCTGGCGGATGGGCTGCGAGAATTCGATCTGGCGTCCGTGTTCGGTCTTCATGCGCGATCCTGCCTGCGGTGGGCGCCGCCACCCGCGCGGGCCCTGTCCGCAAACGCCTAACAGATCGCGCGGCGCGGGCAAAGCCGCGCGACGCGCCGTTCAGCCGCGCAGCACCCTGGCGAAGCGCTCGAAGCCGTCGGCGTTGCCCGCCAGCACGTCGCCCGTGACCAGCGGGTTGGCGTCGGCATGGTTCAGGTCCTGCACGAAGCCGCCCGCCTCGCGCACGATCAGCACGCCGGCGGCGATGTCCCACACGTTCAGGCTGCGCTCCCAATAGCCGTCATAGCGGCCGGCCGCGACATAGGCCAGGTCGAGCGCCGCCGAGCCCATGCGCCGCACGCCCGCGCAGCGCGGCATGAGCCGCGCCAGGTCCTGCATGGTCAGCGCCAGATCGCCCGCGTTCTTGGCGAAGGGAATGCCGGTGGCGAAGAGCATCTCGGTCATTTCGGTGCGGGCAGAGACGCGCAGCCGCCGGTCGTTGAGCCAGGCGCCGGCGCCCTTCTCGGCCACGAACATCTCGTCCTTGGCCGGGTCGAGGATGACCGCCGAGACGATCTCGCCCTTGTGCTCGAGCGCGATCGAGATCGCCCAGTGCGGCAGGCCGTGCAGGAAGTTGGTGGTGCCGTCCAGCGGATCGACGATCCAGCGCCGCGTGGGGTCCTTGCCCTCTTCGGCGTCGCTTTCCTCGGCGGTCCAGCCGTAATTGGGGCGCGCGGTCATCAGCTCGGTGCGGATAATCTCCTCGGCCTTGAGGTCGGCGCGCGACACGAAGTCGCCCGCGCCCTTGCGGCTGACCTGAAGGTTCTCGACCTCGCCGAAATCGCGCAGCAGGCTGCGGGCGGCCCGGCGGGCGGCCTTGATCATCACGTTGAGATTGGCCGATCCGACGCTCATCTTTCCTGTCCTTTCAACGGCCGCGCGGGCCATGAAGGGTCATGACCCGCGCAGGGCCCCGCAAGGGGCGCGATTCGACGGCCGGCGGCGCCGGCCCGCGGGGTCAGGCCCGCTCGACGTATTCCATGGTCTCGGTGTTGACCACCACGGCCTCGCCCACGCCGACGAAGGGCGGGACCATGATTCGCACGCCGTTGTCCAGCACCGCCGGCTTGAACGAGTTCGCCGCCGTCTGCCCCTTCACCACCGGCTCGGTGTCGGCCACCGTGCACACCACCTTCTCGGGCAGCGTGACGTTGAGCGCCTCGGATTCGTGATACTCGACGACGACGGTCATGCCGTCCTGCAGGAAGGGCCGGCGTTCGCCCAGAAGGTCGGCGGGCAGCTCGATCTGCTCGAAGGTCTCGGCGTCCATGAAGACCAGCATGCCGTCGTTCTCGTAAAGAAACTGCTGATCCTTCTGCTCGAGACGCACGCGCTCGACCTTGTCGGCCGAGCGGAAACGCTCGTTCAGCTTGCGCCCGTCGCGCAGGTTCTTGAGCTCGACCTGCGCGAAGGCGCCGCCCTTGCCCGGCTTGACGTGCTGGGTCTTGACCGCGACCCACAGGCCGCCGTCATGCTCGATAATGTTCCCCGGGCGGATTTCGTTGCCGTTGATCTTCATCGCTCTGTTCCATCTGCTCGCCGCGGCGCGGGGCGCCCGCCGCTCGGCCGGTCGTGGGCGGTATATCGTCGCCCGTGCGCGCCGG
Organism: Oceanicella actignis; assembly: GCF_008124525.1. Lineage (GTDB taxonomy): Bacteria > Pseudomonadota > Alphaproteobacteria > Rhodobacterales > Rhodobacteraceae > Oceanicella > Oceanicella actignis. The sequence continues at coordinate 24,291 of NZ_VNHJ01000010.1, read as the reverse complement.
CAAGCGCCGGACGTCGCGCGGCGCAGGCGGGATTGACACACCGTTAGGTTGCATTAACCGGGACTTAACGAAGGTTAATATACTGTAAAACAACATATTTTTATCAATCTCAGGTTGACTTGTCCGCGAATTTGCCGTCATTCTTAACCACAGGTGAGCGGAAACCGAGCAGGAAAGGAGGCCAGCGATGCGCATGTCAGCCACGATCCTGACCGTCGTCGCCGCCTGCGCAGCGGTCTGGGCGCAGGCTTCGGGCCCCGCAAGCGGACGTCGCGGCGCGCCCGCGCAGGATCTGGAGCTGGCGGTGCAGGAGCTTGCCGGCCTGCGCGCGCGCCTGGGGCGCGACGCGGCCGCGGCCGGGCTGGTCGCCATCGAGGACATGGTGCTGGGCCGCGTCGCGCCCGAGGACGCCGCGCGCGTCACCTTCCGCGCGCGCGCCCTGCGCGCGGCGGACGGCGCCGCAGCGGACGCCCGCGCCATCGGGGCGCCCATCTACGGACAGGCGACGCGGCTGTGCGACGCGCGCGCCGACGATCCCGAGTGCTGGCGCATCACCTTGCTTGAAATCGACGGCCGCCCGGCGCCCGTTCCTGGGTCGACGCAATGACGGACGTTTCCGCCGCCCCCCTCGGCGCCGCGGCGCCAAGCCCGCTCGATCCGGGCGACGCGGTCGCCGCCGCGCTGTGCGCGCGCGTTCACGCCGTTCCCTGCGCCGAGGATCACGCCCTTCCGCCGCGCAGGCCGGGACCGCGGGTCATCGCCTTTCTGAACGCCCATGCCGTCAATCTGAGCGCCGCAAGCCCCGACGCCGCGGCCGCGTTCCTGGGCGCGGACCTTCTGCTGCGCGACGGAATCGGCGTGAAGATCATGATGCGCCTGCTGGGCTTCGATCCTGGCGCCAACGCCAACGGCACCGACCTGATCCCGCGCATCGCCGCGGCGCGCGGGCGGCGCGTGGCGCTTTACGGCGCCCTGCCCGGCGTGGCCGAAGAGGCCGCCTCGGCGCTTCGCGCGCTGGGCGCGCGGGTCGTCGCGACGCGCCATGGCTACCATCCCTCGGCCGATTACGAGAAATGGATGCTCGAAGACGCGCCGGATCTGCTGATCCTGGGCATGGGCGCGCCGCGGCAGGAGATCCTTGCCGACAGGCTGCGCGCGCGCGCGCGCGTCGCGGGGCTCGACGTCGACATCGTGTGCGGCGGCGCGATCCTCGACTTCCTTTCGGGCCGCAGCCGCCGCGCGCCCCGCTGGATGCGGGCGGCCGGGCTGGAATGGGCGCATCGTCTGATCATGGAGCCCCGGCGGCTGGCCCGGCGCTATCTGCTGGGCAACCCGGTCTTCCTGATGCGCGCGCTGCGCCTGGCCGCCGCGCGGCGCATCGAGCTGGGCGACTCAGCCGACGGCGCGCGCCGCTGAACGGCGCGCCGCCGCGCCCGCGCGCGCCCAGACCGGCAGCGCCATCGCCGCGCCCGCGATCAGACCCTGCCAATTCATCTGCGTGAGCTGGTTCGCCTCGAACATCGACCAGACCAGATGCGCGATCGCCAGGGCGCCGCATCCCGCCAGCGCCGCATCGCCGCCGGGCCGCAGCGTGCGCAGCGCCGCCGCGACGATGAAGCTCCAGTGCAGCGCCCAAAGGCCCGCGCCGATCACCCCCGTCGTCAAGAGCGCCGTGATCCAGCCGTTATGCGCGCCGCGCGCGTTCCATCCGAGCACGTCGGGGATCGAGGCCGCCTCGGGCCGCGACCAGAACCCGAAGAAACCGTGCCCGATCAGAGGCCGCGCCTCGACATGCGGCCAGAGCAGGGCCCACAGCTCGGTGCGGCCGTTCAGCGTCATGTCCTCGCCCAGCGCCGCCAGCGTCGCCGGCAAGGTCGCCCCGAGCGCCGCAAGCCCGGCCAGCGCCGCCGCGCCCACCGCCCAGCCGCCATAGCGCAGCCCCGCCAGCCCCGCCACGCTCAGCGCCAGCGCGCCGCCCAGAAGCAGCTGCCCCAGCGCCACCGACGATCGCGCCGCCACCAGCGCCGCCGCGATCGCTCCCACGCCGAGCCATAGCCGCGCCCTGCCCTCGCGTGGCGCGGCCGCCGCCTCGAACAACGCGGCGACGAAGGCGTAGGAGAGCACCTGCGCAAGGTGGTTCTTCTCGATGTAGATCCCCCGCAGCGCGCCCGTGTTGACATGCTGCCCGAAGGCGTAAAGCGGCGCGACGACCGCCATGACGGCCGACGCCGCGACCACGACAAGCCCCATCAGCCGGATCGACCCGAGCAGCCCCAGCGGGCCGAGGCGCATCGCCGCCGCGCCGCCGAAAACAAGAATGATCGCATACTGGACCAGCGCGACGCCGCCCTTGACCGGCGAGGGGCCCCAAAGGCACGAGGCGGCGAACCAGGCGGCGGCGAAGGGCAGCACGGGCTGCGCCAGCAGAACGCGCCGCGCCGCTTCGCGCCAGCGCCAGATCTGGATCGCCATGCACAGATAAAGCAGCGCCCAGACCATGCGGCGCGCCTGCTGAACCGCGGTGTAGTCGGTGTTCCACTCCGACCAGCCATGGATCAGCAGCGGATAGAGCGGCCCCGTCGCCGCAAGAAGAATGAGCGCGACGCCCCAGACCGCCGATGGATCAACCGCGTTCGTCGGCTTTTGGGGCGTCATCCGCCTCCCCTCCGCCCGCTTCGGCCAAGGCCCGCACCCGCCGCGCCGGAGCGCCCGCCAGGATGGATCCGGGCGGCGCGTCGTCGCGCAGGATCGACAACGGCGCAAGGACCGACCCCGCGCCCATCCTCGCCCACACGAACGAGAACGGGCCGATGAAGCATCCGTCCCCGACGACGCCCGAACTGAGCGGCGCGCGCGGGCGCTCGGGCTTGGCACGATAGCCGACGCAGGCGCCATGCGCCATGGTCACGTTCCGGCCGATCCGCGCGCAGGGCAAGATCACCACTCCGAAGCCGTGCAGCAGCCGAAAGCCGGGGCCGATCTCGGCCTGCCAGGCGATTTCGGCGCCGATGCTCAGGCAAGCCCAGCGGTGCCAGAGCGCGGCCAGGGGAACCAGCGCCCGGATCCAGCGCCGCCGCGCCAGCCGCGTGGCGCGGTAGAAGCGATAGGAGCAGACGACGCGGAAGGTCTTGTGCATCAGCGCATCGCGCAAGATGCGCCGCGCCGAATGCCCGGCGCCCGCCAGGCGCGCATGATCGGCCCGGATGGCGGCCCGCAGCGCGCTGAGGCCGCGAAGCTCGTCCACCTCGTCGGCGGCTGCGGGCTCGGCGCTCCACCCGTCGCGCCGCAGCGCCCAGTGGAACAGGCCAAGCCGCGCCAGGGCGCCGCAGAGCATCGCCGCCGCGGCTCCCGCCCCGCCAAGCGAGGGCGCCGCGGCCGCGGCGGTCGCCGTCGCCGCAATGGCCGAAATCCACTGGATGCGCAGCTCGCGCCGCCCCCTGCCCGCGCCGATCAGCGCCTGTCCAAGGGGGGCCTCGAGCGCCTGAACCATGGCCGCCCCAAGCAGCAGGGCCAGCATCGGCGCAGCCGCGGCAAGCTCGTCGGCGCGATGCGGGGCCACAAGCGGCCCGACGCCAAGCCAGACGGCCATGAGCGCGGCCGAAACGCCCGCCGCCGCGCCAAGCGAGACCAGCTGCGACCAGCGCGCGACGCGGCGCGCGCCTCCGCGCCCGGGCGCCAGCATGGCGACGTTGAGCGCCGGCGCCGCCGCTCCATTGGCCCCCGAAGCCGCGACGCGCGCCGCCTGCGCCATCGTCATGCAAAGACCGAACATCCCCAACGCGCTGTCCGGCGCCCAGAACGCCAGCAACAGGAAAGGCCCCTGCACCGACCAGCCGCGCGCCATCAGCGACGCGGTGAGCGGCGCCGCCTCGCTCAACCACTTCAGCGGCGCGGGAAAGCGCGCCGGGCCCAGGGCCCGCGCCAGCGCCCGCGTCTGCAGGAAGGCCGCGACGGTCATGGCGCCGCTCTGCAGCCAGGCCGCCTCGAGCGCCGAGGACGCGCCGCCCAGCGCCAGCGTCGCCGTCGCCCCGGCCGCCGCGGCGGCTGCAAGCCCCATGGGCGCATAGGCCCAGAACGGCCTGTCCAGGGCGCGGGCCGCCTGCGTGCCGTGAAACAGAACGGCGATGGCGGGCAGCCCGGCCAGGGCCGCGCCGCTGACCGCATCGACCCCCGGCGCCGCCAGCCCGAGGGCCGCCCCGAGCGCCCCGATCCCGACCGAGACGAGCGTTCCGAGCGCGAAATGCCCCGCCGCCGCGGCCGGGCGCCCCGCGGCGCGCAGCTGCGGAATCCGCCGCATCGTCGTCACCGAGAACCCCAGCGAGGCAAGCGGCGCCAGAAGGAGGACAAGGCTGCGCGCATGCGCAAAGGCGCCGAACGCCTCGAGCGGCAGCGCCGCCGCCAGCACCCACATGGCCGCGAGCGCGCCGCCCCGGCCGGCGGCCGCCAGCGCCACCCCCGCCGCCGCGCGGCGCAGCCTGGGCGCCTGGGACACGGAAGCCGCCGTCATGCGCGCGCCAGCCTCAGCATGCGCCCGCGCATGTCGCGCGAGGTCAGCGCCGCCCCGGCATAATAGACGCCGGCCAGCAGGCTGCGCCCCAGAAGGCCGCCAAGGCCCAGCCCCTCGGGGCTTGGCGGCGCGTAGCCCATCGCCGCCGCCTCGGCGCCAAGGGCGCGCCGGGCGACCCAAAGCTCGGCCCGCGTCAGGCCCGCCCCCGCGCGCGAGGCGTTGCGCGGCAGCTCGTCCGGCGTCGGCGCGGGCAGCGCAACGCCCAGAAATCGCGCCAGCCCCGCCATGACCCGCCCGGGATCGGCCAGAAGATCCTCGTAGCGCAGCGCGTGGACGGCTTGCGGATGGCGCGCGCTCAACCGCCGCAGGCTGCGCGCCGAAGCGGCCCATGCGCGCGCCTGCAGGGCGGGATGGTAGCGCGCGCGCCCGCGGCCCCAGTATTCGGGCAGGTGCTTGTACGAGCGCAGCACCGCGTAGGGATCGCGCATCAGGAAGACGAAGCGCGCGGTCGGAAAGGCCGAAAGAATCTCGTCCGCGCGCAGATGGTCGGGGGGCGTGTTCCACCCGTGGAACGCGCGCCCCTGCGCCGCGGCGCGCAGCATGCCGCCCCAGATCTCGGCCCAGCCGCCGCCCTGGACGCGCGACGCGCGCGCAAGCGCCTCGGGCGAGATCACGGCCGAGCGGTGCAGCGGCGCGGGCGGCGCGCTCACCGACCGCCGGCGCAGGATGTCGAGGCAGGCGGCGCGATAGCGCTCGGCCGCGTCGGGGCGCGGCGCGCGGGTCAGGCCCAGCTCGTCCGCCGCCTGCAACGCGTAGGCGTCGTTGATCATCAGCCCCCCGGCCCGATTGAGCATGGCCGCAAGCAGCGTCGATCCGCTGCGCGCCTGGCCGACGAGCACCACGGGGCCGACGCCCGCCCCCTCACTGGGCGAAATATTCGCTGAACCGGCCATACCGTCCGCCTCCGTCCATGTTGTCGGCCTCGCGGCGCGAGGCGCCCGTCAGCGCCAGCCCCGCCGTCTCGACCCCGGCGTCGAGAAGAATGCGCAGCGCGGCGCGCGCGTCGGCGCGGGTCGTCTCGCCCCAGCGCGCCACGAAGACCGCCGCATCCGCGAAGGCCGCGATCACGCGCGCGTCGCTCACCGCCAGCAGCGGCGGCGTGTCCAGCACCACCACGTCGAAGCGCCCGCGCAGCTCGCGCATCAGCGCCTCGAAGGCCGGGCCGGCAAGCGCGTCGGCGCGCGTCGCCGGCGCCTCCTGCGAGGGCAGGATCGACACCCCCGTGCGCCGGTCCTCGCGCAGCGCCGCCTCGAGCGGCGTCTCGCCCTCGAGCACGGCCAGCAGATCCTCCTCGGCCGACAGCCCGTAGCGGCGGGCCTGCGCGGGCCGGCGCAGGTCGCAATCGACCAGCGCCGCCGAGCGCCCCATGCGCGCGCAGCTCTCGGCCAGAAGCGCGCTCAGCGTCGACTTGCCCTCGGCCGGTCCGGCCGAGACGACCGCGATCACCCGCGGCCCCGAGCCCGGCGGCGCCAGCGCCGCGCGCAGCTCGCGCACCGCCTCGCCCAGCTCCGAGCCGGGGCGCTTGCGCACATGCTCGACCGGATCCTCGCGCCAGCCCGGCGCGCGCGGAAGCGCGGCCAGGACGGGCAGTCCGGTCTCGGCCTCGGCCGCCTCGAGCGAATGCCACACCCCGCCCAGCGACTCGCGCAAGAGGGCCAGCGCCCCGCCCGCGGCAAGGCCGCCCATCAGCGCAAAGCCCAGGATCAGGGGCGCGTTCGGAAAGGCCGGGCGCAGCGGCGGCGCGGCGGCGCCGATCAGCCGCGCATCGGGCTGTTGCAGGCCGGTCTGGGCGTTGGTCTCCTTCAGGCGGGCCAGGAAGGAATCGTGCAGATCGCGGATGGCGGCCGCCTCGCGCTCGAGCCGGCGCAGCTCGGCATCCGCGCGCGACTGCGCCTCGGCGCGCGCGCGCAGATCCTCGAGCGTGGCGTGCAGCGCCGCGCGGCGCGGCGAGCCCTCGGGCAGGCTTTCGAGCATCCGCGCCATGTCCTCGATGCGTGCGCGCGTGTCTTCGGCCTTGCCGGCCAGCAGCTCGGCCCTGCGGGCGCGCGCGGCGGCCACGGCGGCGTCGGCCTCGGCCAGGCGGGCGGCCAGCTCGTCAAGCCGGCGCGAGAGCCATTGCGAGGCGCGGCGCGTGGCGTCGAACTTGGCTTCGAGCTGATCGACGATGTACTGGTCGGCGATGGCGTTGGCGATCAGCGCCGCCTTGTCGGGATCGGCGCTTTCGAAGCGGATGGCGATGACGCGGCTCAGATCCTGCTGCGAGACGCTCAGCCGCTTGCGCATGGCGGCGATGGTCTCGAGCAGCGCGCGCCGCGCCTCGCGCTCGGGATCGGGAAAGCGCACGGGCGCGCTCCACCCCGCCAGATCGGCCAGCGCCGCCTTGAGCTGCGCCAGCGCTCCGGGCTCGACCGCCGGGGCGGGGCCCAGCTCGGGATCCTCGTGCAGGCGCAGCTTGCGCGCCACGCGCTCGAGCAGCTGCTGGGACTGGATCAGGCGGATCTCTGACTGCACCGCCTGCGCGTCGAGCGGCAGGGCGGGCATCACCTCGGCCAGATCGACCACCTGCGGGCGGCGGCTTTCGAGCAACACCTCGGCCATGGCGGCATAGCGCGGCTCGAGCCGCGAGAGCATGGCCGCGGCGAAAAGCAGCGTCGCCAGCGCGACCCCGGCCACGGTCCACTTGCGCCGCCAGAGCGCCGAGACCAGCTCGGCCGCCGCGACCGCGGGCGGCGGCGAGCTGGGCGGCACGGGGGCGGCGTCCTCGAAGGCGCGGCGTCTTTGGTGCAGGGTCATGGCTGATCCGGGGCGCGGTTGTCCTTTCTCAGCGGTAAACCTGCACGGTTAACAATTGGTAACCGCCGCGCCCGATCAGCGCTGCGCGGCCATCGTCTTGCGGAACCGCGCCAGCGCCGCGGCGAAAAAGACCGCGCCCGCCAGCGCCATGGCGGCAAGCTCGGGCCAGGTCGCGTCCAGCCCCGCCCCGCGGAACAGCGTCGCCTTGGCGAAGGCGGTGAAATGGGTCGAGGGCGACAGGCGCATCGCGTCTGCCAGCAAGGACGGCATGGCCTCGAGCGGCGTCACCCCGCCCGACAGCAGGTTCATCACCACGAAGACCGGGATCGCCAGAAGGCCGAACTGGGGCATGGTCGTGGCCACCGTCGAGAGCATGACCCCCAGCGCGCAGGCGGCGAACAGATAGACCGCCGCGCCCAGCGCGAAGAACGCGCTCGAGCCGGCCAGCCCGACCCCCAGCGAGCCGCGCACGACCAGCTCGAGCGACAGAACCGCCGCCGCCACGATCACCAGCCCGTTCGCCCAGATCTTGGCCAGCATCACCTCGGCCGGGCGCAGGGGAAGGGTCATCAGATGCTCGATCGTGCCGCGCTCGCGCTCGCGGATGACGGCGGCGCCGCTCAGGATCACGGCCAGGATGGTGACGTTGTTCACCACCTGCATGACCGCCACGAACCAGGCGGATTCGAGATTGGGGTTGAACGACGCGCGCACGCTGGCCGCGATGGCGGGCGCGCCCGCCGCGGCGCCGCGGCCAAGGAACGCCGCGGTCTCGTCGCGCAGGATGGCGGCCGCCTGGCGCGTGCCGGCGCCGGCGACGCTCATGGCCGTGGCGTCCACCAGAAGCTGCGCCTGGGGAACGCGGCCGGCCAGCAGGTCGGCCTCGAAGCCGGGCGGGATGCGCAGGGCGAAGGTGATGCGGCCGGCGTCCATCTCGGCGTCGGCCTGGCGGGCGTCCATCATGCGCGGCGGCTGGAAATAGGGCGGCAGGAACGCGCCGGCGATGCGCCGCGACAGCGCCGAGCGGTCCTCGTCCACCACCGCCACGGCGACGTCGCGCAGCTCTGTGCGCACGCCATGGGCGACGGCGTGGATGGCAAAGGTGAAGGTGTAGAGGATCAGCAGGACCAGGACCGGATCGCGCGCCAGGCTGCGCAGCTCCTTGAGGCCCATGCGCCAGATCTTTCGCAGGTCGAGGGCGGGCATCTCAGCGCTCCTGCTTGCGCAACAGCGCGGCCGCCAGCATTAGGTGAAGCGCCGCGAACCCTGCCAGGACAAGGATCTCGGGCCAGAGCTGCGCCATGCCCAGCGCCTTGTTGTAGACCCCCGCGCTGATGCGCTGGAAATGCAGCGCCGGGAAGGCCTGTCCGACGATGCGCGCGGCGCCGGTCAGCGTCGCCGCCGGGTAGAGCATGCCCGAGAAGTTCACCGTCGGGATCGTGACGATGATCGCCGAGGCGAAGATGGCCGCGATCTGCGTGCGCACGAAGGCCGAGATCAGCAGCCCGAAGCCCGTGCCCGCCGCCACATAGGCCAGCGCCCCCAGCGCCAGCGCGGCCGGATCGCCGCGCGGGACCAGCCCGAAGGCGACCGCCATCAGCGCGGTCAGAAGCAGGAAGCTGACCATGGCCACGGCGACGTAGGGCGCCTGCTTGCCGATCAGGAAGTCGAGCCGCCCGGCCGGCCCGACGCGGAAATTGGCGATCGAGCCGGTCTCCTTCTCGCGCACCACGCCCAGCGCCGCCAGCATGGCGGGAACCATGATGAGCTGCATCATCAGAACGCCCGGCGGGATGGCCTTGCGCGACTCGAAGGCCTGGTTGTAGCGAAAGCGCGGTTCGAGGGCGTATGGCGGCGCGGCGGCCGCGGCGGCGGGGTCGGCGCTCAGCCGCGCGCGCAGGGCCAGGAAATCGGCCATGGCCCCCTCGGCATAGCCGCGCGAGGTCTCGGCGCGCAGCGTGTCCGAACCGTCGAGCCACATGCCCAGCTCGGCCGTGCGCCCGGCGTTCAGCGCGCGCCCGAAGCCGGGCGGGATCACCAGCGCAAGGCCGATCTCGCCGCGGGCCATGCGCGCGTCGATCTGCGGGAAATCGGTCAGCGGCGGCTTTTGCGCGAAATAGCGCGAGCCGGCGACCTGCTCGAGCAGCAGCCGGCTTTCGGGACTGTCGTCCTGATCGAGGGCGGCGTAGCTCAGATTCTCGACGTCGAACGAGATGCCCAGCCCCATGGCCAGCATCAGGATCAGCGGTCCGCCCAGCGCGAAGGCGATGCGGATGGGATCGCGGATCAGCTCCAGCGCCTCGCGCAGCGCAAAGGCGCGGATGCGCCGAAAGGACAGCGCGCGCGCCGCGTCCCGCTCGGCGGCGCCGCGGCGGCGCGCGCCGGGGCCGGGGGATTCGGGGGCCGGAATTTCGGGGGCCGGAAGGTCGGGGGCCAAGGGATCGGCGCCGGCCGGCTTGCCGGAGACCGCCGCCGCAGCCCGCCCGGGGGCCGACGCCGCGCCCGCTGCGCCGCCGCCCCGCCGCGCATCGCCCGGCTCGACGCGCGCGCCGTTCGGCGACGCGGCGGCGGCCCCGCTCGCCCCGCCCGCCGCGCCGGTCTGCGCCGCGTCCGTCCTGTCCGTCCGCGTCTCGTCCGGCCCCGCGCCATCCAGCCCGGCCTCCGCCTCGTCCAGCCCCGCGGCCTCGGCCAGCCAGGCGACGAAGGCGTCCTCGAGCGTCGCCGCCCCGCGCGCCGCGCGCAGCTCGTCGGGCGCGCCCTGCGCCAGCACCCGCCCCGCATGCATCAGCGAAACGCGGTCGCAGCGCTCGGCCTCGTTCATGAAATGCGTCGAGACGAAGATGGTCACCCCCTCGTCGCGGCTCAGCTCGGTCAGCAGCGCCCAGAAGCGATCGCGCGCGATCGGGTCCACGCCCGAGGTCGGCTCGTCCAGGATCAGGATCTCGGGCCGGTGCAGCACCGCGACGGCAAGCTGCAGCCGCTGGCGCACCCCCAGCGGCAGATCGGCCGGGCGCGCGCGCGCAACCTCGCGCAGCTCGAAGCGGTCGAGCAGCTCTTCGACGCGGGCGCGCGCCTGTGCGCCGCGCAGGTCGAACAGGTCGGCGTGCAGCTCGAGATTCGCGCGCACCGACAGCTCGGCATAAAGCGAGAAGGATTGCGACATGTAGCCCACGCGCCGCCGCGTCGCCAGATCGTCCGCACGCACCGGCGCGCCGAACAGCAGCGCCTGCCCCTCGGTCGGGTCGAGCAGGCCCGTCAGCATCTTCATCGTCGTCGTCTTGCCGCAGCCGTTCGAGCCCAGAAAGCCGAAGATCTCGCCGCGGCGGATGCGGAAGCTGACGTGATCGACCGCGGTGAAATCGCCAAAGCGCATGGTCAGCCCGCGCGCCTCGATGGCCGGCGGACCGTCGCGCTCGACGAAGGGGCGACGCACGGGCACCGGCGGCGCGGCGCCGCGCGCCGGCGCCAGGAGCGCCGCGTAGGCCCGCTCGAGCGTGGGCGCGCCCGCGCGCGCCATCAGTTCGGCTGGCGCGCCCGCCGCAAGAACCCGCCCCGCATCCATGGCCGCCAGGTGGTCGAAGCCCTCGGCCTCGGACATGTAGGCCGTGGCCGCCAGCACCGTCATGCCCGGCCGGCGCGCGCGCAGGCGCGCGATCAGCCGCCAGAACTGCCGGCGCGAGAGCGGATCGACGCCGGTCGTCGGCTCGTCCAGGATCAGAAGGTCGGGATCGTGCACCAGCGCGCAGCACAAGGACAGCTTCTGCTTCATCCCGCCCGACAGCTTGGCCGCAGGCCGGTCGAGGAACGGATGCAGCCCCGTCGCGCGCGTCAGCTCGTCGATGCGCGCGCGCCGCTCGCGCGCGTCCTGGCCATAGAGGCGCGCGAAGAAGTCGATGTTCTCGGCCACCGACAACGTCGGGTAAAGATTGCCCCCCAGCCCCTGCGGCATGTAGGCGATGCGCGCGCACACCCGCCGGCGCCAGCGCGGATCGGCCATGTCGCCGCCCAGCGCCTCGACGAAGCCCGTCTGGATGGCGCGCGCGCCGGCGATGAGCGAAAGCAGCGTGCTCTTGCCCACGCCGTCCGGGCCGATCAGGCCGACCATCCTGCCCGCGGGCAGATCGAGCGACACGTCCTCGAGCGCCGCGACCCGCCCGTAGCGGTGCGAAAGCCCGCGCACGCGCGCCGCCGCGCCGCCTGGCGATGGGCCGGGCGCATGCGGGCGCGGCGCGGCGCTCATCGGGCCGGATCGGGCAGGCGCGGCGCCAGCTCGGGCGGCCAGGGCGCCGCGGGATCGAGCCGCACCCACCCCACCGCCGGCACCCCCGCCTTGACCAGATCGATGCGCGGGGCGGCGATCTCGGGCGCCACGGTCAGCTTGACGCGGAACATCAGCTTGGCGCGCTCGGATTCGGTCTCGACGTATTTGGGGGTGAACTGCGCCTGGGAATCGACGAAGGCGACCGTGGCCGGGATCACGACGCGCGCGGTCGCCTCGGGAACGATCCGGGCCTCGGCGCCCACGCGCAGCGCCGCCGCCTGCGGCGCGGGCAGATAGACGTTCATGTAGACGTCCGTCAGGTCGAGCAGCGTCAGAACGCGCCCGCCGGCGGGGATGACCTCGCCCGGCTCGGCCAGCCGATGCTGCACCCGCCCCTGCACCGGCGAGACCAGCGCGTAATCGGCCAGGTCGGCCTTGATCCGCGCCACCGTCGCGGCGGCCGCGTCGATGGCCGCGCGCGCCCGCCCGACCGAGGCGCGGGCAAGATCGACGGCCGCGGCGGCGGCCTCGCGGCGGGTGCGGGCCAGGTCCACGGCCTCCTGACTGGCGTGGCCGCGCGCGTTGAGCGCGAGGGTGCGCAAGAGCTCCTGGTTCTGGAATTCGAGCTCGCTGGCGCGCTGGCGCACCAGGGCCTGCGCCTCGATCAGCGCCTGTTCGGCCTGGGCGCGCATGGCCTCGGCCTCGTTGAGCTGGGCGCGCAGCTGCGCATCGTCCAACCGCGCCACCACCTGGCCGGGCGCGGTGCGGTCGCCCTCATCGACCAACACTTCGGCCAGGCGGCCCGGAAATCGCGAGGCGACGTCCACGCGCGTGACCTCGATCCGGCCGTTCGAGCGGGCGAATCCGGGCGGCGGGCCGTCCTCGAGCGCGGCGCGCCACCACCAGGCCCCGCCAAGGGCGGCGGCAACCGCCGCCGCGCCGATCGCTGCGCGCGCCAAGGGGTGCATGCGGCCTCCGATCATCCTGCGCGCCCGCGAATGCGGGCGGATCATCCATCGCGCCCGCCGGCCGGGCGCCGGGGCGCACTATCGCAGCGGCCAAGCCGCGGCGCCAAGCGCTTTTGTTGCATTGCGGCGAGAAAGCGCCGATTGACTTCTCCGATTGTTTTTGTCAGAAATAGCCCGTCCCAGCCGCGGCCCACCTCACCGCCCCGCCGCAACGCCCGGACGCGCCCCATGCAAGGAGAGACGGAATGACCACCCCCGATCCGCACCGCCCCTGCGCGCGCCCGAACCGGGCGTTGCCAGCGAATCCAACCCCCGTCGGCCGCGCCGCCGAAGCGCAGGAGACACCGGCATGAGCCGCCATCAGGACCCCCGCGCCTTCCATGCCGTCATCCGCACGGCCGACGAGCCGGGCGCCGCGGCGGGAGACCCGCCCGGCGCGCTGACGCGGCCACGTCATGCTGCGCGCGTTCTCACCCGCGGCGGACGCGAAGCCGAAATCGAGCTTGACGGCATGATCTACAATCTGCGCATCACGCGCCAGGGCAAGCTGATCCTTACGAAATGAGCGACGCGCCCGCCCGGCCCCCCGCCGGGCCGGGCCCGCCGTCCCGAACGAGGGCCCATGGCGGACGTGCATGACAGGGCGACGCGCTCGCGCACGATGGCGCGGGTGAAGGCGCGCGACACCAGCCCCGAGCTGGCGCTGCGCCGCGCGCTGCACCGGCTGGGCCTGCGCTACCGGCTGCATGGCGCGGCGGCGGGCGGCGCGCTGCCGGGGCGCCCGGATCTCGTCTTCGCCGGACGGCGGGCGGCCGTGTTCGTGCATGGCTGCTTCTGGCACCGGCATGCGGGCTGCCCGCGCGCCAGCACGCCCGCCTCGCGCCGGGACTACTGGCTGCCGAAATTCGCCCGCAACCAGGCGCGCGACCAGGCCGCCCAGGCGGCTCTGCGCGCGGCGGGCTGGCGCGTGGCGGTGGTGTGGGAATGCGCCCTGACGCGCGCGCGCATCGACGCGACGGCGCGCGCGCTGGCCGCCTGGCTGCGCGCCGACGCGCCCCCGACGCTGGAGCTTCCCCCGCCTGCAGCCGCGACGGCCCCGGACGGCGGCCCCGAGCCCGGACCCGGGTCGGGCGCCGGATCGGACGTCGAGCCGGGCGCCGCGCCGCCCGCATCCCGGCGCCAGAGCTGAGGGCCAGGCGACGCCGGCCGACCGCGCGCGGCGGCCGCCGCTGCGCGCGGCCGTTCGGGCCCGACACGGGCGCAGGTCCCTGAGGCGTCGCAACGCGGAAAGGCGGACCGGGGCGCCGTCGCCGTCCGAGCCGCAACGATCGGGAACGCGAAGACGGCGGCGGGAAGACAAAGCGGCATGGACGCAGCCCCACCGCCGGGGTTGCCGCGCCTGACGCGCGCCCGCGCCGGCAAGGGTCCGCGACAGACCGCAGAGCCCGCCGATGGCGCCGAAACCATGCCGGCCCCGGCGATGCGCCGCCTCGAACCAACCCCAGCCGATCGACCGCAAGCGGCGCCTGGATCGCCCCCGAGCCCGGGGCGCGGCGCAATCCCTTCCCTTCGCGCCGCCCGGCCCGAAACCGGCGCCGCCCTGAACGCCCGGCCCCGGTTGGCTCGAAGCGGCCGCCGCGCCCTTGACGCCCGGCCCCGGTTGGCTCGAGGCCAGACCCGCCACGGACGCCCGGCCCCGGGCCGAGGCCGGACCCGCCCGAACGCCCGGCGCCGCGGGGGCCGGAGCGCGGCGCCCGGCCCCGATCGCGCCGGCGCAAGGCGTCGGCGGTCATGGCGCCCCTTCGCTGCACGCGGACCGTTCCCGGCGCAGCGGGCCGGGCGCCCCTTGCGGCGGCTCCGGGGCCGTCCCGTCCGCGACGAAAACGCCCCGGCGCGGCGGGCGCCGGGGCGCGGCGGCGGCTACTCGGCCGCGTCGGAATAGGCCTCCATCGGCGGGCAGGTGCACACCAGATGGCGGTCGCCATAGGCGTTGTCCACGCGATTGACCGGGGGCCAATACTTGTCCACCCGGAAGGCGCCGGGGGGGAAGCAGGCCTGCTCGCGCGAATAGGGGCGGTTCCACTCGCCGACCAGATCCTCGACCGTGTGCGGCGCGCGCTTGAGGGGGTTGTCCTCGCGGTCCATGCGCCCCTCCTCTATGGCGCGGATCTCGTCGCGGATCGCCAGCATGGCGGCGACGAAGCGGTCGAGCTCGGCCTTGGGCTCGCTCTCGGTGGGCTCGATCATCAGCGTGCCCGGCACGGGCCAGCTCATGGTCGGCGCGTGGAAGCCGTTGTCGATCAGACGCTTGGCCACGTCCTCGACGGTGACGCCGGCGGATTTCTCGAGCGGGCGCAGGTCCAGGATGCACTCATGTGCCACGCGCCCGCCCGGCCCCTTGTAGAGCACCTCATACGCCCCCTTCAGGCGGCTGGCGATGTAGTTGGCGTTGAGGATGGCGACCTTGGTCGCCTGCGTCAGCCCCGCCCCGCCCATCAGCAGGCAATAGGCCCACGAGATGGCCAGGATCGACGCCGAGCCCCAGGGCGCGGCCGACACCGCCCCCTCGCCCGCCAGCGGGTCGCCCGGCAGGAAGGGCGCCAGATGCGCCTTGACCCCGATCGGCCCCATGCCGGGGCCGCCGCCGCCATGGGGAATGGCGAAGGTCTTGTGCAGGTTCAGATGGCTGACATCCGATCCGATGTCGCCCGGACGCGCCAGCCCGACCATGGCGTTGAGGTTGGCGCCGTCCATGTAGACCTGCCCGCCATGCTCGTGCGTGATGCGGCACACCTCGCGCACCGTCTCCTCGAACACGCCATGGGTCGAGGGATAGGTGATCATGCAGGCGGCCAGCTCATGCGCGTGCTTCTCGGCCTTGGCGCGGAAGTCCTCGAGATCGATGTCGCCGTTGGCCGCGGCCTTGACGGCCACCACCTTCATCCCCGCCATCTGCGCCGAGGCCGGGTTGGTGCCGTGCGCCGAGGTGGGAATGAGGCAGACGTTGCGCCCCTCTTCGCCGCGGGCGCGGTGATAGGCGCGGATGGTCAGAAGCCCCGCATACTCGCCCTGCGCGCCCGAATTGGGCTGCATGGACATGGCGTCGTAGCCGGTGATCGCGCACAGCTTGCGCGACAGGTCCTCGACCATGATCCGGTAGCCTTCCAGCTGATCGGCCGGGGCGTAGGGATGCAGCGACGAGAACTCGGGCCAGCTGAGCGCCAGCATCTCGGCCGTGGCGTTGAGCTTCATGGTGCACGAGCCCAGCGGGATCATGGCCCGGTCCAGCGCCAGGTCCCGGTCGGCCAGGCGGCGCATGTAGCGCGTCATCTCGGCCTCGGCCCGGTTCATGTGAAAGACCGGGTGGGTCAGATAGGGCGTGCGGCGCTGCAGCGCCTCGGGCAGGCGCGGGGCGGCCTCGACCTCGTCCCAGCGCAGATCGAGGCCGAAGGCGCGCCAGACGGCCTCGACCGTTTCGGGGCGCGCGACCTCGTCCATGGCGATGGCGATGCGGTCGTCGCCGACGCGGCGCAGGTTGATCCCCTCGGCCAGGGCGGCGCGCATGACCACGCCCTGAAGCGGGCCGACGCGCACGACCACCGTGTCGAAGAAGGCGCGCGGCGCGGTCTCGAAGCCGCCGCGCTCGAGCCCCGCCGCAAGGCGCGCGGCCTTCATGTGCACGTCCTGCGCGATGGCCTTGATGCCCTCGGGGCCGTGAAAGACCGCATACATCGACGCCATCACCGCCAGCAGCGCCTGGGCGGTGCACACGTTCGAGGTCGCCTTCTCGCGGCGGATGTGCTGCTCGCGCGTCTGCAGCGCCAGGCGATAGGCGCGGTTGCCGCGCGCATCGACCGACACGCCGACGATGCGGCCGGGCATGGCGCGCTTCCACGCGTCGCGCACGGCCATGTAGGCCGCGTGCGGGCCGCCCGCGCCCATGGGCACGCCGAAGCGCTGGGTCGAGCCCACGGCCACGTCGGCGCCCATCTCGCCCGGCGACTTGACCAGCGCCAGGCTGAGGATGTCGGCCGCCACCACCGCCAGCGCGCCATGCTCGTGCAGCGCGGCGATGGGATCGGAGAAGTCGCGCAGCTCGCCGTTCACGCCGGGGTTCTGGAACAGCGCGCCGAACACGGCCTCGGGGTTCAGGTCGCGGAAGGGATCGCCGACGATCACCTCGATCCCCAGCGGCGCGGCGCGCGTGCGCACCACGTTGATCGTCTGGGGCAGGCACTCGGCGTCCACGAAGAACGCCGCCGCGCGCGACTTGCCCGCCCGCCGCGCAAGGGCCATGGCCTCGGCCGCGGCCGTCGCCTCGTCCAGAAGCGAGGCGTTGGCCACGTCGAGCCCCGTCAGGTCGGCGACCATGGTCTGGAAGTTGAGCAGCGCCTCGAGCCGGCCCTGGCTGATCTCGGGCTGGTAGGGCGTGTAGGCGGTATACCAGGCCGGGTTCTCGAGGATGTTGCGCTGGATCACCGGCGGCGTCACCGTGCCGTGATAGCCCATGCCGATCAGCGAGGTCAGCGGCTTGTTGCGCGCCGCCACCTCGCGCAGGCGGAAGATCACGTCGCGCTCGGACAGGGCCGGGCCCCAGTCGAGCGGCTCTTCCTGGCGGATCGAGCGCGGCACCGTCTGGTCGATCAGCGCGTCCAGGCTGGGCGCGCCCACGGCCTCGAGCATGGCCTCCATCTCGGCCGGCGAGGGGCCGATATGGCGCCGGTTGGCGAAGTCGTAGGGGTCGTAGTCGGTGAAGGGGCGGGACTGGCTGCGGGCGGTCATCGGCGCGCCCTCCTCAGGCGATCATGTCCTTGTAGGCGTCCTCGTCCATGAACTCCTCGATCGCCGAGGGATCGTCGGCCTTCATGCGGAAGAACCAGGCGTTCATGGGGTCCTCGTTCACCAGGGCGGGGTTCTCGACGATTTTCTCGTTGATCTCGGTCACCACGCCCTCGAGCGGGGCGGCGATGTCCGACGCGGCCTTGACGGATTCGATCGTGACCACCTCGTCGCCCGGCGCGATCTTCTGGCCCACCTCGGGCAGCTCGATGAAGACGATGTCGCCCAGCTGCTCGGCGGCGTGCTCGGTGATGCCGACGGTGACGACGTCGCCGTCGAGCTCGAGCCATTCGTGGTCTTCGGTGAAACGGATCATCGGGGAACCTCAGCGCTTGTAGGAGGTGGGAACGAAGGGAAGGGGCGCGACCAGCGCCGGCACGCGGCGCCCGCGCAGCTCGGCGAACAGGCGCCGGCCCGGCTCGGCCAGCGCGGCGGGCACGTAGCCCATCGCCGCCGGCGCCTGGAGCGTGGGCGAGAAGCCGCCCGAGGTGACGTGCCCGACGGGGGCGGCGGCGTCCTCGTCGGCGAAGAGCGGCGCGCCCGCGCGCACGGGCGCGCGCCCCTCGGGACGCAGGCCGACGCGGCGGCGCGGCGCGCCCTCGATCAGCTGGCGCAGGATGACCTCGGCGCCGGGAAAGCCGCCCTGCCGCGCGCCGCCGGCGCGGCGGGTCTT
Source organism: Oceanicella actignis (assembly GCF_008124525.1). GTDB lineage: Bacteria > Pseudomonadota > Alphaproteobacteria > Rhodobacterales > Rhodobacteraceae > Oceanicella > Oceanicella actignis. The sequence continues at coordinate 6,190 of NZ_VNHJ01000010.1, read as the reverse complement.
CTGGATCGACCAGGCCAGATCGGCCTCGACGGGGGTGGTGGTTTCGTCGATGTCGGCGCCATACAGGCAAAGCCCCGCCTCGAGGCGCAGGCTGTCGCGCGCGCCAAGGCCGGCGGGCTCGACCGCCTCGTGGTCGAGCAGCGCCTCGGCCAGCGCGCGCGCCGCCTCGGCGGGAACCGAGATCTCGAACCCGTCCTCGCCCGTGTAGCCCGAGCGCGTGACGAAGCAGTCGGCGCCGAGAATGGTCATGCGCCGCGCATCCATGAAGCGCATCGTCCCCACCGGCGCGCCCAGGGCGGCCAGCGCGGCTTCGGCCATGGGCCCCTGCAGCGCCAGAAGCGCGCGATCCTCGATCATCCGCACCGAGGCGGCGCCGTCGAGGCGCGCGCGCAGATGCGCCAGGTCCGCCGCCTTGCACGCGCCGTTGACCACCAGCGCCAGCGCGTCGCCCTCGCGCGCGAACATGAAGTCGTCGAGGATGCCGCCATTCTCGTTGGTGAACAGCCCGTAGCGCTGGCGCCCCGGCGCAAGGCCCAGCACGTCGGCGCAGGTGACGGTCTCGAGCGCCAGCGCCGCGTCCTCCCACAGCCCCGAGGCCGCGCGGATCGCGATCTGGCCCATATGGCTGACGTCGAACAGGCTTGCCGCGGCGCGGGTGTGCAGGTGTTCCTTGAGCACGCCGGCCGGATATTGCACCGGCAGGGCGTAGCCGGCGAAGGCGACCATCTTGCCGCCCAGCGCCAGATGCAGGTCGTGAAGCGGCGTGCGCAGCGGCGCCTCGTCGCCGGGGGTGCGGGTTTCGTCCGTCATGCGGCCCTCCGTGCCATCACGCCGGAAACGGCGGCACGGCCGCATGGTTCCGGCGTCGTTCAACGCGCGGTCAAGCCGCGCGCGCCGACGCCCCCTCTGTCCTTTCGCCTGAGATCGCTATCCCTTCGGCGGGCGCCGCGCGCCACTCTCCAGAGTCGGTCACCATGGCCCGCCGGTCCTTTTGCCTGAGAGTTTCCGGGGCGGTTGCTCCTTCGGCGCCGGACGCGGTCCGATCTCTCCCAGCGGGCGCGGTCAGGATAGCCCGCGCCCCGGCGCCGCGCAAGCGCCTCGGCGCGCGCTCAGCGCAGGCCCGCGACGCGCGCGCGCAGGCAGATCAGCGCGTGCACCACGTCGATGGTCGGCGTCGGCTCGTCCACCAGGCGCCCCAGCTCCTGCACGGCGGTGACCAGCGCGTCGATCTCCATCGGCCGCCCGGCCTCGAGATCCTGCAGCATCGAGGTCCGATGCGCCCCCACCGCCGCCGCGCCCTCGATGCGCCGGTCCACGTCGATGGGGAACTTCACGCCCAGCTTCTCGGCGATGCGCTGCGCCTCGAGCATCATGCTGCGCGCCACGGCCCGCGTTCCCGGATCGGCGCAGATCGCGTCCAGCGTCGCCAGCGTCAGCGCCGAGATGGGGTTGAAGGACAGGTTCCCCCACAGCTTGACCCAGATCTCGTCGCGGATGCGCGGGCGCACCGGCGCCTTGAAGCCCGCCGCCGTCAGCGCCCGCGACAGGCGCAGCGCGCGCTCGGAACGCTCGCCCGAGGGCTCGCCCAGCGTGAAGCGCCAGCCCTCGACATGGCGCACCACGCCGGGGGCGGCGATCTCGGCGGCGGGGTAGACCACGCAACCGATCGCGCGCTCGGGGCCGATGCCCTCCCACTGGCGCCCGCCCGGGTCCACGCTTTGCAGCCGCGTTCCCTCGAGCGGGCCGCCGAAGCGGTGGAAATACCACCACGGCACGCCGTTCACCCCGGTCACGACCGCGGTGTCGGGCCCCAGCAGCGGCTGCATGGCGTCGACCACCGCCGGCGCCGAGTGCGCCTTGAGCGTCAGCACCACATAATCCTGCGGCCCCAGCTCGGACGGATCGTCGGTGGCGCGCACGCGCACGTTCAGCTCGCGCTCCTGCTCGATCAGCGTCAGGCCCTTCTCGCGGATGGCGGCAAGGTGCGGGCCGCGGGCCACAAGCGAAACATCGGCCCCCGTCGCCTCGGGATCGGCGGCCAGGCGCGCGCCCATGAAGCCGCCGATGGCGCCGGCGCCGAAGATGCAGATCTTGATCGGATCGCCCATCGCCGCCTCCTCAGGCCAGGCCCAGCTTCTGCGCCAGGCCGATGCGCTGAAGCTTGCCCGTGGCGCCCTTGGGGATCTCTGGCAGGATGACGATGCGGCGCGGGCACTTGAAATCGGCCAGCCGCCGGCGCGCGAAGTCGCGCAGCTCGGCCTCGTCCGCCTCGGCCCCCTCGCGCAGCACCACGGCGGCGCCCACCTCTTCGCCCAGCCTGGGGTGCGGGATGGCGAAGGTCACCACCTGCTGCACCGCCGGATGGTCCATCAGCGCCTCGTCCACCTCGAGCGGGCTGATCTTCTCGCCGCCGCGGTTGATGATCTCCTTCAGGCGGCCGGTGATGCGCAGATAGCCCTCCTCGTCGAAGCGCCCCTGATCGCCCGTGCGGAACCAGCGCCGACCCTCGGCCTCGAAGAAGGCCTTGGCGTTCGCCTCGGGGTTGGCCTCGTAGCCGGGGGTGACGTTGGGCCCCGAGATCACCACCTCGCCCGTCTCGCCGTCGGGCAGAAGGCGGTTCTCGGTCTCGTGCGCGGTGCGCACCAGCGGGCCGGCGGCCACGCCCACCGAGCCGGCCTTGCGCGCGCGCGGCGGAAGCGGGTTCGAGCACATCTGATGCGCCGCCTCGGTCATGCCGTAGCTTTCGATCACCGGGCAGCCGAAGGTGCGCTCGAGCGCCTCCATCACCTGCGGCGGCAACGAGGCCGAGCTCGAGCGGATCAGCCGCAGCCGCGCGCGCGCGATGATCTCGGCGTTGCGCGGCGCGCGCGCCAGGATCGCCTGGTGCATGGTCGGCACGGCGGTGAACCATGTCGGGTCCGCCTGCGCCAGCCAGCCGAAGAAGCGCAGCGCGTCGAAGCCCGGCGCGCACCACGTCGCCCCGCCCGCCGCCACCGAGGCCAGCGTCGCCGCCACCAGCCCGTGGATGTGGAACAGCGGCATCACGTTCAGGCAGCGGTCCTGCGGGCCCAGCGCCAGGGCCTGGCCGATGTTGCGCGCCGAGGCGGCCAGATTGGCCTGCGTCAGCGGCACGATCTTGGGCCGCGAGGTGGTGCCCGAGGTGTGCAGCACCAGCGCCACGTCCTCGGGGCCCGGCGCGGCCGGGTCGGCCTGGCCGAACGGGCCGCCCTCGGGGATCAGCTCGAAATCGCCCGCCGCCGCGCCCGGGCGCAGGCGGATCACCCCGACCCCGCGGGCGCGCGCGGCCGTCAGGGCGGGGCCGCTCTCGTCCTCGGCCAGGATGATGGCCTTGGCGTCGAGGTCGCTCAGGTAGAAGTCGAACTCCTCGGCCTTGTAGGCCGGGTTGAGCGGCGCGGTGGTCGCGCCTTGCGCCACGGTCAGGAAGGCGGCGGCCATCTCGGGGCCGTTGGGCAGCACGATCGCCACCCGGTCGCCGCGCCCGATCCCGGCGCGGCGCAGCGAGTCGCGCACCCGCGCGGTCAGCGCGCGCAGCGCGCCATGGCTCAGCGGCGCGCGCCCCGGCGCCTCGAGCGCGGGGGCCTGGTCGGGATGCGGAGCGAGCAGCGCTTCGATGGTCTCGGACATGGGGACTCCTTGCGGCAAGGGCGCGGATCTCGGGGCAAGGATTAGGCCCGCGCGCCCCCGGACGCCACGCAAAACGAGACCCGTTTCCGCCTGCCGGAACCCCGTCCCGGCAAGCCGAGCGCCCCCGCCCCGGTCTCGACCCCGCAGGGGGCCACGAGCACGTGGCGGCCGCGGTCCCTGGCACGCCAGGCAGCACGCGGCGCGCCGCCGCCCCGGCCCCGCGGCGCCCCCTGCGCCGCGCCCCGACGCGCCGATCGCGCCCCACCTCTGCCGACCCCGCCGCCCTCGGCCCGGCGCGGCTGCAAGTCAGGCGCCCCGCCCCCTTGCCCCGCCGCCGCGAGCCGGTTGGACAAGGGTCCGCGCCGCGGGCCGCCGCGCCGGGCGCGGCCCTCAGACCCCGCCCTAGCCCATGGCCCGCGCCGCCAGCGCCGCCGCCGCGCACGAGACCAGGCGGGACATCTCGTCATCCGCGCGGCTGGTCAGGATGATCGGCGCCGCCGCGCCCACCACCACCCCCGCCGCCGAGGCGTGCGCAAGAAAGGTCAGCTCCTTGGCCGCCATGTTGGCCGATTCCAGATCGGGCGCCAGCAGGATGTCGGCGCGCCCGGCCACCTCGCCGCCGATCCCCTTGGTGCGCGCCGCGCTCAGATCCACCGCGTTGTCCATGGCCAGCGGACCATCGACCAGCGCGCCGCGGATCTGGCCGCGCTCGGCCATCTTGGCCAGCGCCGCCGCCTCGACGCTTGAGGCCATCGCGGGGTTGACCGTCTCGACGGCCGAGAGCGCCGCCGCGCGCGGCGTCTCGACCCCGAGGGCGCGCATCAGATCGACCGCGTTCTGAAGGATGTCGCGCTTTTGCGCCAGGTCCGGCGCGATGTTCACCGCCGCATCCGTCACCGCCAGCAGCCGGTCGAGCCCGGGCACGTCCATCACGAACACATGGCTCAGCCGCCGCCCCGCGCGCAGCCCGCGCTCGCGATCAAGCGCCGCGCGCAGCAGCGCGTCGGTGTGCAGATGCCCCTTCATCAGCGCCCGCGCGCGCCCCTCGCGCACAAGCGCGACGGCGCGGCGGGCTGCGTCGTCCTCGTCCTGGGCGGCGATCAGCTCGATGGCGGAAACGTCTTCGCCCAGCGCCTGGGCGGCGCCGGCCACGCGCTCGGGCCGGCCGGTCAGGATCGGCCGGATAAGCCCCCGCCGCATGGCGGCCAGCGCGCCCTCGAGCGCCTCGGGCGATTCCGCGGCGGCGACCGCGACGCTCAGCGGCTCGAGCCCCTCGGCCGCCTCGAGCAAACGGCGGAAATGCAGGTGCCGCTGCACCGTCAGCCCCGGCACATGGGCGTCGTCGAAGCGCATCTTGCGCGCGGGGGCCAGCGCCTCGATCTCGCCCTCGGCCAGCGGCGCGCCGTCGTCGCGCTCGGCGCGGGCGTGCAAGAGCACGACGCCGCCCTCGCGCTTGCCCGCCACGCGCAACTCGACGCGCAGGGTGCGCCCGGCGGCCAGGCGCTCGGCGAAGCGCAGCCGCGCGGCCAGAACCTGCGAGCCCGGCCCCGGCAGGATGTTGCCGACCACCGCCGAGATGACCGAGGCCACCCACATCGCCGGGGCCAGCGCCTCGGGCGCGCCGTCGCCGTCGCCGTCCTCGTCGGGCAGGCCGAGCGGATTGTGGTCGCCCGAGGCGTTGGCGTAGACGATCAGATCCTCGTCGCGGCAAAGGCGCTCGATGACGGCGCTCTCGCCGACCTCAAGCTCTTCGAAGGTGCGATTCTCTCGCATGTCGGCTCCCATGGCCAGGGCGCGCCGGGCGCGGCGCGGGCGCAGCATACACGCCGCCGCGCCCGGCGCCAGCGCGGCGCGGCGCCCCCTTGACGAGGGGCGCGCGGGGCGCTATCCGAAGCCCCAGACGCGGGCGTAGTTCAGTGGTAGAACGTCAGCTTCCCAAGCTGAATGTCGTCGGTTCGATCCCGATCGCCCGCTCCACTCTCCCTTCCCTTCCGACATCGCATCGCCGCCGCGCAGCGCGCGAAAGGCCGTGCGCGGCGATCATGCGCGCCGCGATCTCGAAGGCAATGTCCGGGAAGGTGGTGCGCCCGGAATGACTTGATATTAGCCTTTTGAACTTTCTATAAAAATCAAACGCTTATCATGTTCTCCGGTTAAATGCTCCGGGTATGTTCGGAAGGGCGGTGTTAAAACCGGATATTTCGGCTCAGAATAAACCTATCGCCTAAGAGCCCGACTCATAATTCGACCGGTGGTGCGTGGTATCGAGCCAAGCGTCTGACAAGAATGCGGATATGGGCGATCAGCAGCCATGCCTCGGAGCTTGCGGTCGTCGCCTCCCAATCCTTGGCGAGGCGGCGCGAGCGGCCCAGCCAGGCGAATGTTCTCTCGATGACCCATCGGCGCGGCAGCGCCTCGAAACCCGATGCTGTGTCGGACCGTTTGATGATCTCGATGTCCCAGTCGCCGTGGCCCTTCATGGCGTCGCGCAGCTTCGGACCGGCATGGCCGCCGTCGGCGAAGACATGCCGCAACCAGGGCCAGG
>NZ_VNHJ01000009.1 GCF_008124525.1 Oceanicella actignis | reverse complement strand
TGCCGCGCAGCAGCGCGCCGATGTTGTCGCCCGCCTCGCCGCGGTCCAGCAGCTTGCGGAACATCTCGACGCCCGTGCAGGTCGTCTTCTTGGTCGGACGCAGACCCACGATCTCGACCTCGTCGCCGACCGTGATCACGCCGCGCTCGACGCGGCCCGTCACCACCGTGCCGCGGCCCGAAATCGAGAACACGTCCTCGATCGGCATCAGGAAGGGCTGGTCGATCGGACGCTCGGGCGTCGGGATGTACTCGTCGACCGCCGCCATCAGCTCGCGGATCTTGTTCTCGCCGATCTCGGGGTCGCGGCCCTCGAGCGCCGCAAGCGCCGAGCCCGCGATGATCGGAATCTCGTCGCCCGGGAAGTCGTAGGACGACAGCAGCTCGCGCACCTCCATCTCGACCAGCTCGAGCAGCTCGGGATCGTCGACCTGGTCCACCTTGTTCAGGAACACCACCAGCGCCGGAACGCCCACCTGGCGCGCCAGCAGGATGTGCTCGCGCGTCTGCGGCATCGGGCCGTCGGCCGCCGAAACCACCAGGATCGCGCCGTCCATCTGCGCCGCGCCCGTGATCATGTTCTTCACGTAGTCCGCGTGGCCCGGGCAGTCGACATGCGCGTAGTGGCGCTTCTCGGTCTCGTACTCGACATGCGCCGTCGAGATCGTGATGCCGCGCGCGCGCTCCTCGGGAGCCGCGTCGATCTGGCTGTAGTCCTTGAACTCGCCGAAATACTTCGTGATCGCAGCCGTCAGCGTCGTCTTCCCGTGGTCAACGTGGCCGATCGTGCCGACGTTCACATGCGGTTTCGTGCGCTCGAACTTTGCCTTCGCCATGAGAGGCCTCCATTCCTTTGGTCGCCGGAGCGCCGCATCGCGGACCGCTCCGGCCGATTGGTTGTTCCGTGGATCAGGCGTATTTCGCCTGGATCTCTTCGCTGATGTTCTGCGGCACCGGCTCGTAGTGGTCGAAGAGCATCGTGAACTGCGCGCGGCCAGAGGACATCGAGCGCAGCGTGTTGATGTAGCCGAACATGTTGGCCAGCGGCACGAAGGCGTTGATCACCGTCGCGTTGCCGCGCATCTCCTGGCCGGTGACCTGGCCGCGGCGGCTGGTCAGGTCGCCGATGATGCCGCCCGTGTATTCCTCGGGGGTGACCACCTCGACCTTCATGATCGGCTCGAGCAGCTTGGGCGCGCCCTTCTTGATGCCTTCGCGCATCGCGGCGCGCGAGGCGATCTCGAAGGCCAGGACCGAGCTGTCCACGTCGTGATAGGCGCCGTCGACCAGGGCCACCTTGACGTCGATGACCGGGAAGCCCGCAAGCGGACCCGAGTCGAGCACCGACTTGATGCCCTTCTCGACGCCGGGGATGTATTCCTTCGGCACCGCGCCGCCGACGATGCGGGACTCGAAGCTGAAGCCCTCGCCCGGCTCGGTCGGGGTCAGGATCAGCTTGACGCGCGCGAACTGGCCCGAGCCGCCCGACTGCTTCTTGTGGGTGTAGTCGATCTCGGTTTCCTTCGAGATGGTCTCGCGATAGGCCACCTGCGGCGCGCCGATGTTCGCCTCGACCTTGAACTCGCGCTTCAGGCGATCGACCAGGATGTCGAGGTGAAGCTCGCCCATGCCCTTCATGATCGTCTGGCCCGATTCGAGGTCGGTCTCGACGCGGAAGGACGGGTCCTCGGCGGCCAGGCGCGCCAGGCCCTGCGACATCTTCTCCTGGTCGGCCTTGGTCTTGGGCTCGATGGCGATCTCGATCACCGGATCGGGGAAGGTCATCGTCTCGAGCACCACGGGATCGGCCGGATCGCACAGCGTGTCGCCGGTGGTGGTCTCCTTCAGACCGGCCAGGGCGATGATGTCGCCGGCGAAGGCCTCCTCGATCTCCTCGCGCTGGTTCGAGTGCATCATCATCATGCGGCCGATGCGCTCGCGCTTGCCCTTGGTCGAGTTGAGAACCGAGTCGCCCTTCTTGATCTTGCCCGAATAGATGCGGGTGAAGGTGAGCGAGCCCACGAAGGGGTCGTTCATGATCTTGAAGGCCAGGCCCGCGAAGGGCTCATCGTCGCTCGGATGGCGGGCGACGTTGCGGGTCTCGGTCTCGTCGCCGGGGCGGAAGCCCATGTAGGCGGGCACGTCGAGCGGCCCGGGCAGGTAGTCGATCACGGCGTTGAGCATGGGCTGGACGCCCTTGTTCTTGAACGCCGAGCCGCACAGCACCGGCACGAACGACATGCTGAGCGTGCCCTTGCGGATCAGGCGGCGCAGGGTGGCGGCGTCGGGCTCGTTGCCCTCGAGATACGCCTCCATCACCTCGTCGTCCTGCTCGACGGCGATCTCGATCATCTCGGCGCGCATCTCTTCGCACTTGTCGCGCAGCTCGGGGCGCACGTCGCGCAGCTCCCAGGACGCGCCAAGGTCGTCGCCGGCCCAGACCCACTCCTTCATGGTGATGAGATCGACCAGGCCCTCGAGGTCGTTCTCGGCGCCGATCGGGCACTGGATCGGCAGCGGCGTGGCGCCGGTGCGGTCCTTGATCATGCGCACGCAGTTGAAGAAGTCGGCGCCGATCTTGTCCATCTTGTTGACGAACACGATGCGCGGCACCTTGTAGCGGTCGGCCTGGCGCCAGACCGTCTCGGTCTGCGGCTCGACGCCGGCGTTGGCGTCAAGCACGCACACCGCCCCGTCCAGCACCGCCAGCGAGCGCTCGACCTCGATGGTGAAGTCGACGTGGCCGGGGGTGTCGATGATGTTGAACCGGAACTTCGCCTTCTCGGGATCGGAGCCCCACTCGGGCGAGGGGGTCTTGCCGTCCTCGGTGTGGAACCAGAAGGTGGTCGTCGCGGCCGACGTGATCGTGATGCCGCGCTCCTGCTCCTGCTCCATCCAGTCCATCGTCGCGGCGCCGTCGTGCACCTCGCCGATCTTGTGGGACTTGCCGGTGTAGTAGAGGATGCGCTCGGTCGTCGTCGTCTTGCCGGCGTCGATATGCGCCATGATGCCGAAGTTGCGGTAGCGCTCGAGCGGGTATTGGCGGGGCATGGGCTTCGTCCTGCTGTGGGGTTACCAGCGGTAGTGGCTGAACGCCTTGTTGGCGTCGGCCATCTTGTGGGTGTCTTCCCGCTTCTTCACCGCGGCGCCGCGGCCGTTGACCGCATCGAGCAGCTCGTTGGCCAGCCGCTCTTCCATGGTGTTCTCGTTCCGGGCGCGCGCGGCGTTGATCAGCCAGCGGATCGCCAGCGCCTCGCGGCGCTCGGGGCGGACCTCGACGGGCACCTGGTAGGTCGCGCCGCCGACGCGGCGGGAGCGCACCTCGACGGACGGCTTGATGTTGTCGAGCGCCTCGTGGAACGCCTCGATCGGCGAGCGCTTGAGACGGGCCTCGACCCGCTCCATCGCGCCGTAGACGATCTTCTCGGCCACGGACTTCTTGCCGTCATACATCAGGTTGTTCATGAACTTGGTCAGCACGCGGTCGCCATACTTCGCGTCGGGCAGGACCTCGCGCTTTTCGGCGCTGTGACGTCGAGACATCGCGCTCTCTCCTTACTTGGGCCGCTTGGCGCCGTATTTCGACCGGCGCTGACGACGATCCTTGACGCCCTGGGTGTCGAGGACGCCGCGCAGGATGTGGTAGCGCACGCCGGGAAGGTCCTTCACGCGGCCGCCGCGGATGAGCACGACCGAGTGCTCCTGCAGGTTGTGCCCCTCGCCCGGAATGTAGGAGATGACCTCATACCCGTTCGTCAGGCGCACCTTGGCGACCTTGCGAAGCGCCGAGTTCGGCTTCTTCGGCGTCGTGGTGTAGACACGGGTGCAGACGCCGCGCTTCTGCGGGCAGGCCTGCAGATGCATCGACTTCTGTCGCTTCACTTTGGGCTGCCGCGGCTTGCGGATCAGCTGCTGGATCGTCGGCATAGGGCGGATACCCTTCTCAACACGTTGTTCGTTGGCCGCGCCGCGCGCGGATCGCGCAACGCGAATTGCCGCGAGGATTGCGCCGAAGCGCATCCTGCGGCGAAATTCCAGAGGATCGGAGCCGAAGCCCGGATCTTGACCGCCAGAATCAGGTTGTCGGGCGCAACACGACGACTCGCCGCGCTACGAGTGCGCGGAACCTACGCATGCGCCGGGCCGCTGTCAACAGCGGCCGCGGCGCCGCTCAGTCTTCGGGCGGCGCGTGCAGCGCGCGCACCGCTTCGCCCAGCGCGGCGTCGATCTGGTGCAGCGCCGCCGCCAACGCTTCGGCCAGCGCGGGATCGATGGGGCGCGAGGCGGCCGCCAGATCGCGCAGCCCCGCCACCGCCGCCACGGCCAGCGCCGCGCAGCGCTCCACGTCGGACAGCGGCCCTTCGGCGTCGATGACCGCGGCAAGTCGATCGTCTGCCATCGTGGCGCCTCCTGCATAAGGGTCGAAAAAGGCTAGCGGCTGCCGCCTGGGTTGTCCAATGCTTACGAATTCACGCGAACTGCGGCGCCGGCCCGGCCGCCCGAAGGAAGAAGGCCCGCGGCCCCCCTCGAGAAGGGGCCGCGGGCCGCCATTCGCATCGATGCCGCGCCGGCTCAGGCGTCGGGCTGCGGGGCGTCGGGGTCCGAAGGCTCGGCCGGCGGCGCCAGCCGCGCGGCTTCGGCCGCGGCCGCCTCGGCCGCCGCGCGGCGCTCGGCGATCACCTTGGCGTCGCGCTCTTGCGCGATGCGCTTGAGCCGCTGCGTCGCGCCGCCCGTGCCCGCCGGGATCAGGCGCCCGACGATCACGTTCTCCTTCAGGCCCACCAGCTTGTCCACCTTGCCCTGCGTCGAGGCTTCGGTGAGCACGCGGGTCGTCTCCTGGAACGAGGCCGCCGAGATGAAGCTGCGCGTCTGCAGCGACGCCTTGGTGATGCCCAGAAGGACGGGCTCGCCCTTGGCGGGCTCCAGCCCCTGAGCCTCGGCCTTGGCGTTGACCTCCTCGAACTCGACCTTGTCCACCTGCTCGCCGGGCAGGAAGGTGGTGCCGCCGGACTCGGTGATCTCGACCTTCTGCAGCATCTGGCGAATGATCACCTCGATGTGCTTGTCGTTGATCTTCACGCCCTGCAGCCGGTAGACCTCCTGGACCTCGTTGATCAGGTAGTCGGCCAGCGCCTCGATGCCCTGGATGCGCAGAATGTCGTGCGGCGCCGGGTTGCCGTCCATCAGGTATTCGCCCTTCTGGATCAGGTCGCCCTCCTGCACCGCGATGTGCTTGCCCTTGGGCACCAGATACTCGACGGGATCCTGGCTTTCGTCGAGCGGCTCGATGGTGATGCGCCGCTTGTTCTTGAAGTCCTTCCCGAAGCGGACGTAGCCGGTCACCTCGGCGATGATGGCGTGATCCTTCGGACGGCGCGCCTCGAACAGCTCGGCCACGCGGGGCAGACCGCCGGTGATGTCCTTGGTCTTGGCGCCCTCGCGCGGGATGCGCGCCAGAACGTCGCCCACGCGCACCTCCTGCCCGTCCTCGACCGACAGCACCGCGTCCACCGACATGGCGTAATGCGCCGGGTTGTTGTTGTCGAGGCGCACGGGCTCGCCGGTCTCGGGGTCCTCGATGATGATCGCGGGCTTGAGCTCGTTGCCCTTGGGCGCGGTGCGCCAGTCGGACACGATCCGCTGCGAGATGCCCGTCGCGTCGTCGGTGTCCTCGCGCACCGAGACGCCCGGGATCAGGTCCACGAACTTGGCGCGGCCGGCCTTCTCGGCGATGATCGGCAGGGTGTAGGGATCCCACTCGGCCAGCTTCTGGCCGCGCTTGATCTCCTGCCCCTCCTCGACCAGCAGCTTCGAGCCGTAGGCCAGCTTGTAGGTCGCGCGCTCGACGGGCTTGGGCCCGCGCTTGTCGACGATGGCCAGCGTGACGTTGCGGCCCATCACGATGGTCTCGCCGTCCGCGTTGCGGATCAGGTTGCGGTTGCGGATCTCGAGCTCGCCTTCCTGGCTGGCCTCGATGAACGAGTTGTCGGTCACGTTCGCCGCGCCGCCGATGTGGAAGGTGCGCATGGTCAGCTGCGTGCCCGGCTCGCCGATCGACTGGGCGGCGATGATGCCCACCGCCTCGCCGGGGTTCACCTTCGCGCCGCGCGCCAGGTCGCGCCCGTAGCACTGGGCGCAGACGCCGTCCTGCAGCTCGCAGGTCAGCGGGCTGCGGATGCGGATCTCCTGGATCTGGGCGGCCTCGATGGCCTCGACGTCGCGCTCGTCGATCAGGCGGCCGGCCTTGACCAGCACCTTCTCGGTGGCCGGATCGACCACGTCCTCGAGCGGCACGCGCCCCAGCACGCGCTCGCCCAGCGTGGCGATGACCACGCCGCCGTCGATCACCGCGCGGGCGGTGATGCCCTTGTCGGTGCCGCAATCGTCGGCGCGGATGATGCAGTCCTGCGCCACGTCCACCAGACGACGGGTCAGATAGCCCGAGTTGGCGGTCTTGAGCGCGGTGTCCGCCAGACCCTTGCGCGCGCCGTGGGTCGAGTTGAAGTATTCGAGCACCGTCAGACCCTCCTTGAAGTTGGAGGTGATCGGCGTCTCGATGATCTCGCCCGAGGGCTTGGCCATCAGGCCGCGCATGGCGGCCAGCTGGCGCATCTGGGTCGGCGAGCCGCGCGCGCCCGAATGCGACATCATGTAGACCGAGTTGGGCTCCTTCTGGCGGCCTTCCTCGTCCACCTGCACGGCCGAGATCGCCTTCATCATCTCTTCGGCCACGCGGTCGGTGCACTTGGCCCAGATGTCGACGACCTTGTTGTATTTCTCGCCCTGCGTGATGAGGCCGTCCAGATACTGCTGCTCGAACTCGGCGACCTGCTTGCGCGTCTCCTCGACGATCTCCCACTTGGAGTCGGGGATCACCATGTCGTCCTTGCCGAAGCTGATGCCGGCCTTGAACGCCTCGGTGAAGCCCAGCGACATGATCCGGTCGCAGAAGATGACCGACTCCTTCTGCCCGCAATGGCGGTAGACGGTGTCGATGACCTCGCCCACCTCCTTCTTGCGCAGAAGGCGGTTGACCAGGTCGAACGGCGTCTTGGGGTTGAGCGGCAGCAGCTGGCCCAGCCGCAGGCGGCCCGGCGTGGTGTCGTAGCGCTTGAAGATCTCTTCGCCGTTCTCGTCAAGCTGCCTGACGCGGCACTTGATCTTCGAGTGCAGGTGCACCAGCCCGGCATGGAGCGCATGCTCGACCTCGTCGACCGAGGCGAAGGCCATGCCCTCGCCCGGCATCCCCTCGCGCTCGAGGGTGATGTAGTAAAGGCCCAGCACCATGTCCTGCGAGGGCACGATGATCGGCTTGCCGTTGGCGGGCGAGAGCACGTTGTTCGTGCTCATCATCAGCACGCGCGCCTCCAGCTGCGCCTCGAGGCTCAGCGGAACGTGCACGGCCATCTGGTCGCCGTCGAAGTCGGCGTTGAAGGCGGCGCAGACCAGCGGGTGCAGCTGGATCGCCTTGCCCTCGATCAGCACCGGCTCGAACGCCTGGATGCCCAGACGGTGCAGCGTCGGCGCGCGGTTCAGCAGAACCGGGTGCTCGCGGATCACCTCGTCGAGAATGTCCCAGACCTCGGGGCGCTCCTTCTCGACCAGCTTCTTCGACTGCTTGACCGTCGAGCTCAGCCCCTTGGCGTCGAGGCGCGCGTAGATGAAGGGCTTGAACAGCTCGAGCGCCATCTTCTTGGGCAGGCCGCACTGGTGCAGCTTCAGCTCGGGGCCGGTCACGATCACCGAGCGGCCCGAGAAGTCGACGCGCTTGCCCAGCAGGTTCTGGCGGAAGCGGCCCTGCTTGCCCTTGAGCATGTCGGACAGCGACTTGAGCGGACGCTTGTTCGCGCCGGTGATGACGCGGCCGCGACGGCCGTTGTCGAACAGCGCGTCCACCGACTCCTGCAGCATCCGCTTCTCGTTGCGGATGATGATGTCGGGCGCGCGCAGCTCGATCAGCCGCTTGAGGCGGTTGTTGCGGTTGATGACCCGGCGATACAGGTCGTTCAGGTCCGAGGTCGCGAAGCGGCCGCCGTCCAGCGGCACCAGCGGGCGCAGCTCGGGCGGAATGACCGGGATCACGGTCATGATCATCCATTCGGGGCGGTTGCCCGACTCGATGAAGCTTTCGACCAGCTTCAGCCGCTTGATGATCTTCTTGGGCTTGAGCTCGCCGGTGGCCTCGGCCAGCTCGGCGCGCAGCTGGTCGCGCTCGGCCTCGAGGTCGATGGCGGCCAGCATCTCGCGGATCGCCTCGGCGCCGATGCCGGCGGTGAAGGCGTCTTCGCCGTAGGCGTCCTGCGCGTCGAGATATTCCTCTTCGGTCAGCAGCTGGCCGTGCTTGAGCTCGGTCAGGCCGGGCTCGATGACCACATACTGTTCGAAGTAGAGGATGCGCTCAAGATCGCGCAGCGTCATGTCCAGCATCAGGCCGATGCGCGAGGGCAGCGACTTGAGGAACCAGATGTGCGCCACCGGCGCGGCCAGCTCGATATGGCCCATGCGCTCGCGCCGGACCTTCTGCAGCGTGACCTCGACGCCGCACTTCTCGCAGGTCACCCCGCGATACTTCATGCGCTTGTATTTGCCGCAAAGGCACTCGTAGTCCTTGATCGGACCGAAGATGCGCGCGCAGAACAGCCCGTCCTTCTCGGGCTTGAAGGTGCGGTAGTTGATCGTCTCGGGCTTCTTGATCTCGCCATACGACCAGCTGAGGATCCGCTCCGGCGAGGCGAGGGTGATCTTGATCTCGTCGAAGGTCTTCGGCGGCTGGTTCGGATTGAAGACGTTGCTGAGTTCCTGGTTCATTCCCGTGTCCTTGAATGACCCTGTTGCGTGGCGTCCCGCGCGCCGCGGCCCCCGGGGGAAGGGGCCGCGCGCAGATCGTCGGGGCGCTTATTCTTCCTCGCTGCTCAGCAGCTCCATGTTCAGACCCAGCGAGCGGATCTCCTTGACGAGAACGTTGAACGACTCGGGCACGCCCGCCTCGAAATTGTCCTCGCCCTTGACGATCGCCTCGTAGACCTTCGTGCGCCCGGCCACGTCGTCGGACTTGACCGTCAGCATCTCCTGCAAGGTATAGGCCGCGCCGTAGGCTTCCAGCGCCCAGACCTCCATCTCGCCGAAACGCTGGCCGCCGAACTGGGCCTTGCCGCCCAGCGGCTGCTGGGTGACCAGGCTGTAGGGGCCGGTCGAGCGCGCGTGGATCTTGTCGTCCACCAGGTGGTGCAGCTTGAGCAGATACTTCATGCCCACCGTGACCGGCCGCGCGAAGGGCTCGCCCGTGCGCCCGTCATAGAGGGTGACCTGCCCGCTCTCGTCCAGCCCGGCGCGGCGCAGCGCGTCGTTGACGTCGGCCTCCTTGGCGCCGTCGAAGACCGGGGTCGCGATCGGCACGCCGGCGCGCACCGTCTCGGCCGCCTCGACCAGCTCCTCGTCGCTCATGGGCGCGAGGGCCTCGTCGAACAGCGCGTCGCCATAGGCGTTGCGCATGGCCTCGCGCACCCGATCGAGCTCGCCCGAGCGGCGATAGGCGTCGAGCGCCTCGCCGATCTGGCGGCCCAGGCCGCGCGCCGCCCAGCCCATATGCGTCTCGAGGATCTGCCCGACATTCATGCGCGAGGGCACGCCCAGCGGGTTCAGCACGAAATCGACCGGCGTGCCGTCCTCGAGGAAGGGCATGTCCTCTTCGGGGACCACGCGGCTGATGACGCCCTTGTTGCCGTGGCGGCCGGCCATCTTGTCGCCCGGCTGCAGCTTGCGCTTGACGGCGACGAAGACCTTGACCGTCTTCATCACGCCCGGCGGCAGATCGTCGCCGCGGCGCACCTTCTCGATCTTCTCGTCGAAGCGGCGGTCGAGCGTCTTCTTCTGCGCCTCGAACTGGGCGTGCAGCGCCTCCATGGCCGAGGCGTCGGCCTCTTCGGGCAGGGCCAGCTGCCACCACTGGCCGCGGCTGAGCGTCGAGAGCAGCTCTTCGGTGATCTCGGTCCCGGCCTTGACGCCGCGCGGGCCCTTGACCGCCGTCTTGCCCAGAAGCAGGGCCTTGAGGCGCGCATAGGTGTTGCGCTCGAGGATCGCCAGCTCGTCCGAGCGGTCGCGGTTCAGGCGCTCGATCTCCTCGCGCTCGATCTGCAGCGCGCGCTCGTCCTTCTCTACGCCGTGACGGTTGAACACGCGCACCTCGACCACGGTGCCGTAGTCGCCCGGCGGCAGGCGCAGCGAGGTGTCGCGCACGTCCGACGCCTTTTCGCCGAAGATGGCGCGCAGCAGCTTCTCTTCGGGGGTCATCGGGCTTTCGCCCTTGGGCGTGATCTTGCCCACCAGGATGTCGCCCGGCCCGACATGGGCGCCGATGTAGACGATGCCCGCCTCGTCAAGGTTGCGCAGCGCCTCTTCGCCCACATTCGGGATGTCGCGCGTGATCTCCTCGGGGCCAAGCTTGGTGTCGCGGGCCGAGATCTCGTATTCCTCGATGTGGATCGAGGTGAACACGTCGTCCTTGACGATGCGCTCGGAGATGAGGATCGAGTCCTCGTAGTTGTAGCCGTTCCAGGGCATGAACGCGACCAGCACGTTCTTGCCCAGCGCCAGCTCGCCCAGATCGGTCGAGGGCCCGTCGGCGACCACGTCGCCCGCGCGCACCACGTCGCCCACCTTCACCAGCGGACGCTGGTTGATGCAGGTGTTCTGGTTCGAGCGCTGGAACTTGCGCAGGCGGTAGATGTCGACGCCCGGATCGCCCGGCGCGATCGGGTCGGTCACGCGCACGACGATGCGCGTCGCGTCCACCTGGTCGATGACGCCCCCGCGCCGCGCCACGATCGCCGCGCCCGAATCGCGCGCCACCACCTCTTCGATGCCGGTGCCGACGAAGGGCGCCTCGGCCTTGATCAGCGGCACCGCCTGGCGCTGCATGTTCGAGCCCATGAGCGCGCGGTTCGCGTCGTCGTTCTCGAGGAACGGGATCAGCGCCGCGGCGACCGACACCAGCTGCTTGGGGCTGACGTCCATCATGTCGATGTCTTCGCGCCGCGCGATGGTGTGCTCGCCCGCGCGCCGGCACGAGACCAGCTCGTTGACGAAGCGGCCTTCCTCGTCCAGCTCGGCGTTGGCCTGGGCGATGGTGTGGCGCATCTCCTCGGTGGCGGACATGTAGACGACCTCGTCGGTCACCTGCCCGTCGACCACCTTGCGGTAGGGCGTCTCGATGAAGCCGTAGCGGTTGACCCGCGCGAAGGTCGCCAGCGAGTTGATGAGGCCGATGTTCGGACCTTCGGGCGTCTCGATCGGGCACATGCGCCCGTAATGGGTCGGGTGCACGTCGCGCACCTCGAAGCCCGCGCGCTCGCGCGTCAGGCCGCCCGGACCAAGCGCCGACAGGCGGCGCTTGTGCGTCACCTCGGAAAGCGGGTTGGTCTGGTCCATGAACTGGCTCAGCTGCGACGAGCCGAAGAACTCGCGCACCGCCGCGGCCGCGGGCTTGGCGTTGATCAGGTCCTGCGGCATGACGTTGTCGATCTCGACCGACGACATGCGCTCCTTGATCGCGCGCTCCATGCGCAGCAGGCCGACGCGATACTGGTTCTCCATCAGCTCGCCCACCGAGCGCACGCGGCGGTTGCCCAGATGGTCGATGTCGTCCACCTCGCCGCGGCCGTCGCGCAGCTCGACCAGCGCCTTGATGACGGCGATGATGTCCTCGCGGCGCAGCGTGCGCTGCTGCGGATCGGCGTCAAGGTCGAGGCGCATGTTCATCTTCACGCGGCCCACGGCCGACAGGTCGTAGCGCTCGGGATCGAAGAACAGCGACTCGAACATGGCCTCGGCCGCCTCGACGGTCGGCGGCTCGCCCGGGCGCATGACGCGGTAGATGTCCAGCAGCGCCTGCTCGCGGTTCATGTTCTTGTCCACGGCCATGGTGTTGCGGATCCACGGGCCGTAGTTGACGTTGTCGATGTCGAGGGTCGGGATTTCCTCGAAGCCGGCGTCCAGAAGGCGCTGCACGACCTCCTCGGTCAGCTCGTCGCCCGCCTCGACGAAGATCTCGCCGGTGTTCTCGTCGATCATGTCGCGCGCGGCGAAGCGCGAGTAGATCGTCTCGAAGGGCAGGAGGATCTCCTTGACCTTCTCCTTGTCCAGCTTGTTGATCGCGCGCGGCGTGATCTTCTTGCCCGCGGGGAACAGCACCTCGCCGGTGGCGGCGTCGACGATGTCATGGGCGGGCTTGGTCGCCTTCAGCCGCTCGGGGTCGAAGGGCGCCGCCCAGCCGTCCTTGGTCCGGCGATAGACGATGGTGTTGTAGAAGTGCTCCATGATCTGGTCCTGGTCCAGGCCCAGGGCATAGAGCAGCGTCGTCACCGGCAGCTTGCGGCGGCGGTCGATGCGCGCGTAGACGATGTCCTTGGCGTCGAACTCGAAATCCAGCCACGAGCCGCGATAGGGAATGATGCGCGAGGCGAAGAGCAGCTTGCCCGACGAGTGCGTCTTGCCCTTGTCGTGGTCGAAGAACACGCCCGGGCTGCGGTGCATCTGGCTGACGATGACGCGCTCGGTGCCGTTGACGATGAAGGTGCCGTGTTCGGTCATGAGCGGCATGTCGCCCATGAACACGTCCTGCTCCTTGATGTCCTTGACCGACTTGGCGCCCGTTTCCTCGTCCACCTCGAACACGATCAGGCGCAGCGTCACCTTCAGCGGCGCGGCGTAGGTCATGTCGCGCTGCTGGCACTCCTCGACGTCGAATTTCGGCGGCTCGAGCTCGTATTTCACGAATTCGAGGATCGCCGTCTCGTTGAAGTCCTTGATCGGGAAGACCGACTGGAAGACGCCCTGGATCCCCTCGCCGTCCATGGGCGCGTCGCCGTCCCCGGATTTCAGGAACAGGTCGTAGCTGGACTTCTGAACCTCGATCAGGTTCGGCATCTGCGCGACTTCGCGGATCTTGCCGTAGTGCCTGCGAATGCGTTTGCGACCGGAATGAGTCTGAGCCATGCTCGTCATGTACCTCTGCTGACGCCCGCGCGCCGCCGGGGAACGGCCGCGAAGCTCCGCCTCAGGTTTGCGGATCCCATGCTGCGTCGGCGTCCCACCGCCGTCGCTCCCGGATCCGTCGCGCCCTCTGGGACGCCCCCCATATGCGGCCCTTCCGGCCGGGGGCGTCCTAGACGACGCGGGCCGGCTCCGCCGAACCCCTTCCGGGGGGCGGAGCCAGCCTTGATCATCGCATGCTTGCGGCGCCCGCAAGGGGCGCCGCGCGCCGCATCACTTCAGCTCGACCTTGGCGCCGGCCTCTTCGAGCTTCTTCTTGATCTCCTCGGCCTCGTCCTTGGAGACGCCTTCCTTCACGGCCTTGCCGCCGGCCTCGACCAGCTCCTTGGCCTCCTTCAGGCCCAGGCCCGTGATGGCGCGCACTTCCTTGATGACGTTGATCTTCTTGTCGCCGGCGGAGACGAGGATCACGTCGAATTCGGTCTTCTCCTCCTCGGCGGCGCCGCCGGCGTCGCCCGCGGGGCCGGCCATCACGACCGCGCCGCCGGCGGCGGGCTCGATGCCGTACTCTTCCTTGAGGATGTTCTTCAGCTCGTTGGCCTCGATGAGGGTCAGGTTGACGAGCTCTTCGGCGAGTTTCTTCAGATCAGCCATTTTCTCGATTCCGTTCGTTCACAGGGTTTGGGCGGTCGGGGTCGTCCCCGCCGTCTCACGTTCGCTGCAAGTTCAGGCTTCCTCTTCGGCGCGAGCCTTGAGGATGCCCGCGATGTTGGTCGCGGGCGCCGTGATCGCGTTGATGAGGTTGCTGGCCGGGCCGACGAGCGCGCCGACGATGCTGGCCAGAACCTCTTCGCGGGAGGGCATCTTGGCCAGCGCGCGAACGCCGGCCTCGTCCAGAATGGTCTCGCCCATGGCGCCGCCAACGATGACGAGCTTGTCGTTCGTCTTGTTGAAGGCCTCCACGATCTTGGCCGGGGTCACGGGATCCTCGGCGTAGGCGAGCACGGTCTGGCCCGTCAGGTATTTCGACATACCTTCGCAGGGCTTGCCCTCCAGGGCGATCTTGGCGAGCTTGTTCTTGGCGACTTTGACCTTCGCCCCAGCTGCACGCATCTGGTTGCGGAAGGCCGTCATCTCAGCGACCGAGAGCCCGGCGTAGCGGCAAACCACGACGGCGCCAGAGTCAGCGAAGACCTTGTCGAGTTCAGCGACAATGGCCTTTTTCTGTGCTCTATCCACGGTCTTCTCCAAGTCCTTGGCAGGGGCGCGCCCCTGCCGGCTCACACATGCCGTCGGGGCGCGCGCCCCTTCGGCCATTCAGTCCCGTCCGGGTCCCGAACCAAGATCGCCGCGAGAAAATGGCGTCTTCGAATTCGTTCCCCGTCTGAGCGGGATCTTTAAGGCAAGGCTTGCGCCCCGCCACCCGCCGTCTTGGACAGGCGCCGCCCCGCCTGGGCGGGAACGGCGGTCATCCCCCCGGCCGCGGCCGGGGGAATCCGGTCACCCGGCGACGCTCGACACGTCCACCGAGACGCCCGGCCCCATGGTCGAGGCCAGCGAAATCTTCTTCAGGTAGGTCCCCTTCGCGCCCGAGGGCTTGGCGCGGTTGACCGCGTCGACGAAGGCCTTGACGTTCTCGGCCAGGGCCTTCTCGTCGAACGAGGCCTTGCCGACGCCGGCATGGACCACGCCCGCCTTCTCGACCTTGAACTGGACCTCGCCGCCCTTGGCGTTCTTGACCGCCTGCGCGACGTCCATGGTCACGGTGCCGACCTTGGGGTTCGGCATCAGGTTGCGCGGACCCAGGATCTTGCCCAGACGGCCGACGATCGGCATCATGTCCGGGGTGGCGATGCAGCGGTCGAACTCGATCTTGCCCGACTGGATCGTCTCCATCAGATCCTCGGCGCCCACGATGTCGGCGCCGGCCTCGCGGGCCTCGTCGGCCTTGGGGCCGCGCGCAAACACCGCCACGCGCACCGTCTTGCCGGTGCCGTGGGGCAGCGTCACCACGCCGCGCACCATCTGGTCGGCGTGACGCGGATCGACGCCCAGATTGACCGCGATCTCGATCGTCTCGTCGAACTTGGCGGTCGCCAGCTGCTTGACCAGCTTGACGGCCTCGTCCACGGGCAGATCGTGCTTGCCGTTCAGCGCCTTGCGGGCGGCGGCCATGCGCTTGGAAATCTTCGCCATGACCTTACCCCTTGACCTCGATGCCCATCGAACGCGCCGAGCCGAGAATGATCTTCATCGCGGCCTCGATGTCGTTCGCGTTCAGATCCTTCATCTTGGCCTCGGCGATCTCGCGCACCTGCTTGACCGTCACCGTGCCCGCCGTCGCGCGGCCCGGGGTCTTGGACCCCGACTGGACCTTCGCCGCCTTCTTGAGCAGATAGGACGCCGGCGGCGTCTTGATCACGAAGGTGAAGCTCTTGTCCTGATAGTAGGTGATGATGGTCGGGCACGGCGCGCCCGGCTCGATGCCCTGCGTGGCGGCGTTGAACGCCTTGCAGAACTCCATGATGTTGATCCCGCGCTGACCCAGCGCAGGACCGATCGGCGGCGAGGGGTTCGCCTTGCCGGCGGGGACCTGAAGCTTCAGGGTCCCGACGATCTTCTTGGCCATGTCGGCCTCCTCTTCATCCCGCCCGCGCGGACGCGTCCGCCGGGCACCCGGTTAGCGGTCCGGTCCGGGCGGCGCGCCGCCCTCGCCTCCCGCGAACGAACGCTCAGGCGACCTTCTGCACCTGCGCGTATTCCAGCTCGACCGGCGTCGCGCGGCCGAAGATCGAGACGGACACCTTGAGGCGGGCGTTCTCCTCGTCCACCTCCTCGACCATCCCGGTGAAGCTCTCGAACGGGCCGTCCACGACCTTGACCTGCTCGCCCACCTCGAAGGTGATGGCGGGACGCGGACGCTCGACGCCCTCCTCGACCTGGTTGAGCAGATGCGCGACCTCGGAATCGCGCAGCGGGCTCGGGCGGCCCTGCGGCCCGAGAAAGCCCGTGACCCGCGGCGTGTCCATCACCAGGTGATAGGCGCGGTCGGTCATCTCCATCTTCACGAGGACGTAGCCCGGCATGAAGCGGCGCTCGGTCTGCACCTTCTTGCCGCGCCGGACCTCGACCACCTCTTCGGTGGGCACGAGCACCTCTTCGATCTCGTCCTCGAGACCGTTCTGGCGCGCCGCGTCCTTGATCGCCTCGGCCACCTTCTTCTCGAAATTCGAGAGCACGTGAACCGTGTACCAGCGCTTGGCCATCCCGCTCGTCACCTCAATGCCGCGAGGCCTGCGCCCCGTCATGATCGCGCCGTCGCGACGCAGCCCGAAACGTCAAGCGCGCGGCCCGAATCGGCGCGCGCGCTGAGCATGTCCTGAGCCGAAGGGCACTACTCCACCGCTGCGGAGAATGCAACCCCGGCGGTCGCCCTCAGCGGCCCAGCAGAAGAATCTGCTCGACCCCGTAGGCGATGATCTGGTCCACCGTGAAGAAGAACGTGGCGGCGATCGTGGCCATCACGAACACCATGACGGTGGTGATGAGGGTCTCCTTGCGGGTCGGCCAGACGACCTTGGCGGCCTCGGCGCGGACCTGCTGCACGAACTGAGCGGGGTTCACCCGAGCCATTGCGCTTTCCTTCCCTGGAGCCCGATGGGACCGCGGCCGGTCCCGACGCTGGCAGGGGTGGAGGGACTCGAACCCCCGGCCCTCGGTTTTGGAGACCGATGCTCTACCAACTGAGCTACACCCCTTCGGCCAGCGAGGACGCTGTTTATTCCGCCCCGCCCCGTCCGTCAAGCGGATCCGGCGCCCCGTTGGTCGGCCGATCCTCGGTCCAGTCCCACAGGCCCTGGTCGCGCTCGGCCACGGCGCGCTTCCAGCCCACCTTCTCGGCGCGGCGCTTGAAGGCCAGCCCCTCGGGCGAGTGGCGCGTGATTCCGTCGAACAGCGTCGCCAGGCGCTGGGTCTCGTTCAGGCCCATGGCCTCGATCGCCTGGTTGATCATCATCTTCTGCATGATCAGCTGGTTGGCCGGAATCGTGGCCATGCGCTCGGCCAGGCGCTCGACCTCGGCGTCGAGCTCGGCCGCCGGCACGGCCTTGAGCGCCAGCCCCATGCGCGCCGCCTCGGCCCCGTCGATCACGTCGCCGGTCAGCAGCATGCGCTTGGCCTTCTCCATGCCCACGCGGTAGACCCACATCGCCGTGGTCGGACAGCCCCAGACGCGGGCGGGCATGTAGCCGATCCGCGCGTCCTCGGCCATGATCAGCAGGTCGCAGCACAGCGCGATGTCCGACCCGCCCGCCACCGCCGCGCCGTGCACCTTGCAGATCACCGGCTTGAGCGAGCGGAACAGCGACATGAAGCGCTGCGTGTTGCGCCACATGAAGGCGAAGTCCTTCATCGGGTCCCAGGGCATGTCCTGCGTGACCTTGCCGGGGTTTCCCTCGGCGTAATAGGTCAGGTCGTAGCCCGCGCAGAAGGCGCGCCCGGCCCCCGACAGCACCAGCACGCGCACCTGCGGGTCGTCGTTGGCGCGCGCCACGGCCTGTTCGATCAGCAGCGGCAGCTCGTCGTCGATGGCGTTGAGCCGCTCGGGCCGGTTCAGCGTCAGCCGCGCTATGCGCCCGTCGGTCTCGTAAAGCAGCTTGTCCATGGCGTCCCTCCCTTGCCGGCGCGAAGCGAAGCATGCGCGCCCCAGCCCGGGCAAGACGGTCGCGACGTCAGGCGCCCGCCTTGCGCGCCCCCCCGCGCCCGCGCCGTCATGCCGCCCGGGCGAGGGCCGGGCGCGCGATCCTCCGGCGATACCATCGCTGGTAGGGCCGCTCGATCCAGACGACGCCCGCGCACGAGGCGGCGACGACCGAGACCAGCAGCGCCAGCATCCACGCCTGCGAGGCGTAGACGTTGACGCCGGCCAGCACCTCGACCGCCTTTCCGACGACCGAGAACCACAGGATGTGGAGAAGGTAGAGGATGTAGGAGCTCTCGCCCCAGGTCTCGAGAAGCGGCATGTCGCGCAGCGAAAATCCCAGCGCCCCATAGACCAGCAGCGCGGCGAAGACGCCCGAGGCGATCTCGCGCCCCAGCCCCTCGACATGCAGCCCCCCGTCGCCGAACCCAGCAGAACGCCCGCCGCCCCCGCGACGAAGGCCGGCAGGCGCCAGGGCGGCCGGCGCCCGTTCAGCGCGCCGTGGCCGATGGCGATCAGGATGCCGAACAGGAATTCGAGCACGGCGGTCTGAAGCGGAATCAGCAGCCAGACGGGCTTGTCCTCGACCAGAAACGCGAAGGCCTGCGCGGCCGCCGCCCAAAGGACCATCGCCGCGATCAGCCGCCGCGCGCCGCCCCCGAAGAAGGTGGCGGCGAAGAGCGCGTAGAACAGCGCTCCAGCGACAGGGTCCAGGCGATCACGATCACCTGATCCGGGTGAGGCAGAAGCAGGTAGGAAATCAGCAGGCTCGACCCGTCCGGCAGCTTTCCGCGATCGCCCAGCAGCGCGGCAAGGCCAAGGGCGGCCAGGATGTAGAGCGAAAGGATCGCCCAGTAGGGCGGCAGGATCCGCCAGAAGCGCGACTGCAGGAAGGCCGACCTGGTCATGCCGGGCCGGTTGCGCGAGATGTGGAAGATGATGAAGCCGCTGATGACGAAGAAGACGTCGACGCCGATCTCTCCGCCCGAGAACAGCCGGAACAGCCCCGGATCGGCGCCTTCGGCCTCGGCCGCGGCGAACAGGTGAAACCCCGCCACCAGCGTCGCGGCGACGCCGCGCAGGATCTGCAGGCTGACGATCTTGCCCATGCGCGCGTTCCCCCGAAGGGGGGCCAGTGTGCGCGGGGGCGGAGCGAACGCAACCTTCGGGGCGGCGCGCGGCGGGACGCAGGACAGGCGCAGGTCCGGTGCAGGCCCCGCCCGGGTCGGACGCGGGGCGGGCGCGAAACGGGCGCGGCGGGCGCCGCGCGCCGAAGGGGCGGCCGGGCGACGGGCGCGACGGGCGCGGCGGGCGGCCTTACTCGGCCGCCGGCTCCAGCGCCGCCTGCTCGGCCAGGAAGCGCTCGGCCTCGAGCGCGGCCATGCAGCCCATGCCCGCCGAGGTCACCGCCTGCCGATACACATGGTCGGTCACGTCGCCGGCGGCGAACACGCCCGGGATCTCGGTCGAGGCCGTGCCCGGCCGCACCTTCACATAGCCGCCGTGATGCGTCTCGAGCTGATCGCGCACCAGCTCGGAGGCCGGCGCGTGGCCGATGGCGATGAAGACGCCGGCGCAGGGGATCTCGCGCGTCGCGCCCGATTGCACGTCGCGCACGCGCACGCCGGTCACGCCCTTGGGCTCGTCCTCGCCCAGCACCTCGTCAAGCTGATGGTTCCACAGCACCTCGACCTTGGGATTGGCGAAAAGCCGCTGCTGCAGGATCTTTTCGGCGCGCAGCGAATCGCGGCGGTGGATCAGCGTCACCTTCGAGGCGAAGTTGGTCAGGAACAGCGCCTCCTCGACCGCGGTGTTGCCGCCGCCGATCACCACCACCTCCTTGCCGCGATAGAAGAAGCCGTCGCAGGTGGCGCAGGCCGACACGCCAAAGCCCTTGAACTTCTCTTCGCTGGGCAGGCCCAGCCACTTGGCCTGCGCGCCGGTGGCCAGGATCACCGCGTCGGCCAGCCACACCCGGCCCGAGTCGCACTCGGCGCGGAAGGGGCGGGACGACAGGTCCAGGCGATTGACGTGATCGGCGACGATCTCGGTTCCCACGGCGCGGGCGTGGGCCTCCATGCGCTCCATCAGCGCGGGGCCCTGAACCTCCTGGTCGCCGGGCCAGTTCTCGACCTCGGTGGTGATGGTCAGCTGGCCGCCCGGTTGCACGCCCTGGATCATCACCGGCGACAGCATCGCGCGCGCGGCGTAGATGGCGGCCGTGCAGCCGGCGGGGCCCGAGCCGATGATCAGAACCTTGACGCGGCGGGTGTCGGACATGGCGGAGCTCCTGCATTCGGGGCGCGGAAAAGGGCGTCGGCATGGGCGCGGCAAGCGCGGTCCGGCCCCATATAAGCGCGCGCGGCCGGCAAGGAAAGCGCCCCGCGCTCACCGCCGCGCGAGCAGCGCCTCGACGCGGGCGGCGGCGGCGTCGGTCTCGCGCAGGGGGCGAAAGCGCGCGCGGGCCTCCTCGGCCGGGGTCTCGAGCGCGAAGGCCGCCCCCGCCTCGCGCAGCGCGGCGTGAAAGGCCGTCAGCTTCGGCGCCAGCCGATCGGCCGGCGCCACGCGCACGGGCTTGCCCGCCGCGGCGGCCTCGCTGGCCATGTTGACCGAGTCGGCCGTCACCACGATCTCGTCGGCCAGGGCCAGCATGGCCTCGTAGGGATTGGGGCCGCGCCCGTCCCAGATCCAGCCCGCCCCGCCCAGCGCCTCGCGCAGCGCCGCAAGCCCCTCGGGCGGCGTGCGCCGCGAGGGCGTGACCCACACCGCCGCGCCCTCGCCCGCGCGCGCGGCCAGCCATGCGCCGAGGCGACCGAAAGCGCCCGGCCCCATCCGCGCCGCGCGGCTGGGCCCGCCGAGCAGAACCGCCAGACGCGGCGCGCCCGCCGCGCGCAAGGCGGGCGGCGCGGCGGCCGCGGCCTGCGCCAGGCGTTGCGGCGTGATGCGCGTCAGCGACCCCGTCGTCGTCACCACATTCGCGCCGCGCAGGCCGTCATGACGCGGCGCCGCCACGGCGTCGAACATCGCCAGCGGCATCCGCGGGTCCAGGATCTGCACCGCGCGCGTGCGCCCGCCCGACAGGCGCCGCATGGCCGCCGCCACGGGCGCGGCGCGGCGGCCTGCGCCCACGAGCAGATCGGGCCAGGGCCGATCCAGCGCCGCGCCGCCATCCTCGAGGCCCGAGAACGGCCAGCCCCCGCGCCGCGCCCCGCCCAGCGCCCACAGCGCCGGCGGCAGCGCCGCGGCCCAGCGGCGCAGGGCGATGCGCCGCGTCTCGATGCGCGCGCCCTCGAACGCGCCGCCCGGCCTGCGCGCCAGGGCCTCGGCCAGGGCCAGGGCGGGATTCTCATTGCCCGGGCGCCCGTCGGTCAGCGTCCAGATGCGCCGGCGCCCGGCGCCTTCGCCCGGGTCCTTGCCGCCGCCTTCGCCATGATCCGCCGCGCCGCTCATGCCCGCCCGTTTCCATTTCTTGCGCGCTCGCGCAATATTATTGCCTTGCGTCGCCCCAGCGGGGCAATTAGAAAAAGATCACTCCGCGCGCCGCGCCCGGCGACGCGCCGCACAGGGGACGAACGACGCGCCATGCCTCACGTCAAGCTCGATCCGATCGACCGCAAGATCCTGGCCGAACTGCAGGCCGACGGCCGCATGACGAATGTCGAGCTGTCGCGCCGGGTCGGGATCTCGGCGCCCCCTTGCCTGCGCCGCGTGCGCACGCTGGAGGAGACGGGCTTCATCCAAGGATATCACGCCCGCGTCAACGCCCGCGAGCTGGGCTTCGAGGTCACCGTCTTCGCCATGGTCAGCCTGCGCAGCCAGGCCGAGGCCGACCTGGTCGCGTTCGAAGAGCGCGCCCGCGCCTGGCCCCTGGTGCGCGAGTGCCACATGCTCAACGGCGAGATCGACTTCATCCTCAAATGCGTGGCGCCGGACCTGTCCTCGTTCCAGAGCTTCCTGACCGGCGAGCTGACCGCGGCGCCGAACGTGGCCAGCGTCAAGACCTCGCTGGTGATCCGCTGCGCCAAGAACGAGCCGGGCGTGCCCTTCGACGTGCTCGAGGCGCGCGCCGCGCAAGCGGAGTGATCGCCGACCGATCCCCGACCGCCCCCGGCTGCCCCAAGGGCGCCCCCGGCTGATCCCGAAGCGCCCCGGCGGGCCTGTCGGACGCAGCGCCGCGCGCCTTCGGCGAATTCCGCTTGCCCGGCCCGGCGAGGGCCGAGCCGCGCGCCCTTCGGGCCAGCCGACGGCGCCGGGCTGCGGCGCCGTCCCAAGGCCGCCCGGCGCGCGCGGCGCAAGGCGTCCGCGCGCCCGCCGCGGGCTCAAAACCCCGGCGCGCCCTCGATCGCGGCGCGCACGGGCGGCAGGCGGCGGATGCGCGCCGCCGACGCCGCCGCAAGACGGGGCGCGTGGGCGGCGGCGTCGCCCGGAACGGCGGCCGAGAACGCGCCGATCGTCGCCCCGCCCTCATCCCGAACCACCCAGTCAAGACGCGCGACCCCGGCCGCGCGCGACAGCGCTGCCTCGGCGCGCAGGCGCCTGGCCGGGCGCGCGCCGGGCGCCGGCTCGGGCCCCAGAAGCCGCGCCGTCATCAGCGCCAGCCGCGCGCCGTCGGCCGGGGCCATGCCCGCCGGTGCCGCCACCTCGATGCGCACCCGCGCCGAGGGCGCGGCGGCAGCGAGGAAGGGCGCCTCGACCCCGGCCGCGGCGCGGGGCGAAGACGGCGCCGCCGCATCGCGCGCCGGCATGTCCGCGCCGCATCCCGCCGCGGCCAGCGCCGCCGACGCCGCCAGCGCCGCAGCGCCCAGGCGGCGGGCGCTCATCCCTCGCCGCCCAGCGCGATGGCCGAGACGAGGCGCCCGTAATCCTCGGCCCCCTCGCGCGTCGCACGGCGGTAGGAGTGGAAACGATCGGGTTCGGAGAAGGTGCAGCGCCTGATCCAGCCGCAGCGCGAGACCCCCGCGGCGCGCAGCCGCTCGAGGCAGAAGCGCGGCAGGTCGAAATGCGGCCTGCCCGACGGCCCGCCCGAGAAGAAGCGGCCATTGGCGGGGTCCTCGTCCATGAAGCGCTCCATGAACTCCTCGCCCACCTCGTAGGCGTGCACGCTGATGCACGGCCCGATCGCGGCGGCGATGCGGGCGCGCTCGGCGCCCATGCGCTCCATCAGGTCGAGCGTCGCCTCCAGCACGCCCTCGAGCGCGCCGCGCCAGCCCGCATGGGCGGCGCCGATCACGCCCGCCTCGGGGTCGGCCAGCAGCACCGGCGCGCAATCGGCCGTCATCACCGCCAGCGCAAGGCCGGGGCGGTCGGCGACCAGCGCGTCGGCCTCGGGCGGATCGCCCGGCCACGGGCCTTCGGCGGCGACGGCCCGCGCGGTGTGCGCCTGGCGCAGGAACAAGAGCCGCTCGGGCGCGACGCCCATGCTTTCGGCGGCCAGGGCGCGGTTGCGCGCGACGGCGGCGGGGTCGTCCTTCGAACCGGCGCCGCCGTTGAACTCGGCCCAGATCCCGCCCGAGACCCCGCCCCTGCGGGTGAAGAAGGCGTGACGGGGGCCGTCGGGGCCGAAGTTCAGCTCGTCGGCGCGCAGGGCTTCAAGCGGCATGCGACTTTCCTCATCCGTTTCGGCCCGCCTCGGGCGCGAAGCCCGGCGGCGCGGGCTGGCCCGGCCCGGTCAGGGCCAGCGCCTTGAACAGGCTTCCCATCTCGTCCGGGTGGGTCAAGCGCCGATGCGCCGCCACGATGGCCTCGACCGCATCGCCGCCGCCCCCTTCGCCCCCTTGCGCGCGCGACGCCGCCGCGCGGGCCAGGGCGCGGGCGCGCTCGGTGACGCCCAGCCGCTCGAGCAGCACGCCCTGCGTCGCCGCCGGCCAGGCCACGGCGCCGGCCCCGGCGGCCGCGCGGGCCAGCGCGCCGAAATCCACATGCGCGGTCAGATCGGCCTCGCCGGGCGCGGCGAAGGGATCGGCGTAGCGCCCGCCGCGCAGGGCCTGGAAGGTGTCGCCGCCCATGGGCGGAACGCTCAGATAGCCGTAATCCACGATCAGCGCCGCGCCGCCATGCGCGCGCAGCCGCGCCCCCAGCAGCGCCGCCACGCGCCGCCCGTCGGGGCAATCCTCGCGCAAGGCGCCCTCGGGCGCGTCCTCGTCCCAGGGAACCGCCGGACCCAGGGCAAGGGCGAGGCGCCCCTCGCGCAAGGCCACCACGCGCTCGCGCCAGACGCCGCCGCGGCGCTCGAACTGACGGATGGGCAGGGCGTCGAAGAACTCGTTCGCCAGCACGATCAGCGGCCCCTCGGGCAGATCCTCGGGGCGCGAGACCCAGCGCGCCGCGCGCCCGGCCAGGGCCTGGCGCTGGCGCCGGCGCAGGGCGGGGCTGATCTCGACCAGCCAGGGGCGCACGGCCTCGGCGAAGCCGGGCACGCGGCCGGCCGCGCGCAGCGCGTCGGCCATCAGCGTGCCGCGGCCCGGGCCAAGCTCGGCCAGCGTCGCCCGGCGCGGGCGGCCCATGTCGATCCAGACCTGCGCGGCCCACAGGCCCAGCAGCTCGCCGAACATCTGGCTGATCTCGGGGGCGGTGACGAAGTCGCCCCCCGCCCCCAGGGGATCGCGGGTGACGTAGTAGCCGTGCTCGGGATGGGCCAGGCACATCTGCATGTAGTCCGACAGGCGCAGCGGCCCCTCGAGCGCGATGCGCCGGCGGATCAGGCGCTCGAGCGCGTTCACGCCGCGCCTCCGCCGGCCCGCCCGGCCCCCGCGCGCCGCCAGGCCAGCGCCAGAACCGCCGCCCCGGCCGCGATCATGGGCAAGGACAGAAGCTGCCCCATGGTCAGCCCGCCCTCGGCCCCGAGGCGCAGCGCGTAGCCCATGGGATTGTCGGGCGTCTGGAAATAGGCGTCGGGCTGGCGGAACAGCTCGACGAAGGCGCGGGCGCAGCCATAGCCCAGCAGGAACACGCCGATCATCGCGCCCGGCCGCCGCAGCCAGCCGCGCCGCGTTCCCAGCCACCACATGAGCGCGAACAGAAGCGCGCCCTCGAGCGCCGCCTCGTAAAGCTGCGAGGGATGGCGCGGCGCGCCGCCCCCCGTCGGAAAGATCACCGCCCAGGGCACGTCCGTGACGCGGCCCCACAGCTCGCCGTTGATGAAGTTCGCCACGCGCCCGAACAGCAGCCCGATCGGCGCCGCCATGGCCACGCAGTCGCCCACCGAGGCCAGCGGCAGCCCCCGCGCGCGGCAAAAGCCGATCACCCCGGCGACCACGCCCAGAAAGCCGCCATGGAACGACATGCCGCCGTTCCAGAGCTGAAGGATCTGCCAGGGATGCTGCAGGAAGTATTCGGGCTGGTAGAACAGGACGAAGCCCAGCCGCCCGCCCAGGATCACCCCCGCCACCATCCAGGTGAGCAGCTCTTCGGTCTGCTCGGGGGTCATGGGCGGCGCGCCGCGCCACAGCTGCGGGCGGCGCACCAGCCACGTCACGTAGCGCCAGCCCAGCACCAGCCCCGCGATATAGGCCAGCGCATACCAGCGCAGGCTGAAGCTCAGCCCGCCCAGCTCGATCGTGAAGATCGCCGGATCGATGTCGGGAAAGGGTATCGCCAGCATCGCCGCCTCCGCCTTGCCGGGCCCGCCGCCCGCCTGCGCCCGTCTGATGGGCGAGCCGCGCGCCCAAGTCAACGCGCCGCCGCGCTCAGCCCTCGAGCAGCGCCTCGGCGCGCGTCAGATCCACCGAGACAAGCTGGCTGACGCCCTTCTCGGCCATGGTCACGCCGAACAGCCGGTCCATGCGCGACATGGTGACCGCGTGGTGGGTGATGATGAGAAAGCGGGTGCTCGTGCGCCGGCGCATCTCGTCCAGCAGGTCGCAAAAGCGCGTCACGTTCGCGTCGTCCAGCGGCGCGTCCACCTCGTCCAGCACGCAGATCGGCGCGGGATTGGCCAGGAACACCGCGAAGATCAGGCTCAGCGCCGTCAGCGTCTGCTCGCCCCCCGACAGCAACGACAGCGAGGACAGCTTCTTGCCCGGCGGCATGCACATGATCTCGAGCCCCGCATCCAGCGGATCGTCCGACTCGACCAGCACCAGCTCGGCCCGCCCGCCGCCGAACAGATGGGTGAAGAGCGTGCGGAAGTTGCGGTTCACCTCCTCAAAGGCGGCGAGCAGGCGCGCGCGCCCTTCGGCGTTCAGCCCCGCCACGCCCTGGCGCAGGCGGGCGATGGCGGCCAGAAGGTCGTCGCGCTCGGCCGCCAGCGAGTCGCGCTCGGCGCGGATCTCGCGCGCGTCCTCTTCGGCGCGCAGGTTGACCGCGCCCAGCGCGTCGCGCCGCCGGCGCAGATCGGCGATCTCGCGCTCGATCGCGGCCGGGTCCGGCGCGTCTTCGGGGTCGAGCTCGAAATGCGCCGCGACCTTGGCATGCGGCATCGACAGCCGTTCCTCGAGCTGCGCGGCGGCGGCGCGGGCGCGCTCGGCCGCGGCTTCGGCGCGGGCCTCGAGGCGCGCGCGCGCCTCGCGCGCCTCGGCGGCCGCGCGCTCGGCGGCGCGCTCGGCCTGTTCGGCGGCGCGCAGCGCCTCCTCGGCGGCGGCCAGCGCATCGGCGGCGGCCTTGGCGCGCGCCTCGGCGCGGGCGATGGCGCCGACCAGCTCGTGGCGACGCGCCTCGAGCGCGGCGGGGTGGGCGCGGGCGGCCTCGAGCGCGGCGGCCGCCTCGGCGCGGCGGGCGGTCAGCTCGGCGATGCGCGCGCCGGCGGCCTGGGCGCGGCGGGTCCAGTCCTGCGCCTCGCGGGCGATCTGGGCGCGGCGGCGCGCGCGCCCCTCGCCGCGGCGGCGCAGATCGTCGGCGGCCGCGCGCGCGGCCAGCTGGGCTTCGCGCGCGCGGCTCAGCTCGGCGCGCAGGGCCGCCAGGCGCGCGCGCGCCTCGTCCACATCGCCCAGCCCCTCGGCCTCGGCGGCGGCCTCGTCGGCGGCGGCGCGGGCGGCGGCCAGCTCGGCGGCGCGGGCGTCGCGCGCGGCGCGCAGGGCCTCGAGGCGGCCGCGCGCGGCCTCGAGGTCCGCTTCGGCCCGCGACAGCGCGCGCGCCGCGTCCGCCTGGCGCTGATCGGCCTGACGGCGGCGGGCGCGCGCCTCGGCCTCGGCGCGGGCGGCGGCGGCGGCGGCCTCGGCCGCGGCGCGATGGCGCGCGGCGGCGTCCTGCTGCGCGGCGGCGGCGGCCGTCAGCGCCTGGCGCAGCTCGCTCAGCCGGTTGCGCTGGCGCAGACGCTCGGCCGCCGCCGAAGGCGCCTGGCCCGCCCCCGCCCGATAGCCGTCCCAGCGCCACAGATCGCCCTTCGCGCTGACCAGCCGCTGCCCCGGACGCAGCGCCGCCTGCAACGCGGCGCCGTCCTCGGCCTTCACGACCCCGACCGCCGCCAGGCGGCGCGCCAGCGCCGGCGGCGCCTTGACTTGCGCGGCCAAGGGCTCGACCCCCTCGGGCAAGGGCGCAAGGGGCGGATCGCAGGGCGGCAGGGCCTGCCAGCCCGCCCCGGGCTGCCCCGGCTCGAGCAGCGGCGCGCGCAGATCCTCGCCCAGCGCCGCGCCCAGCGCCGCCTCGTAGCCCGGCGTCACCTCGAGCGCGTCCAGCGCCTGGCCCTTCGGCCCCGCATCGCGCGACAGCGCGCGCTCGAGCCCCGCCGCCTCGGCCTCGAGCGCGCGCGCCTCGCCCTGCGCGGCGGACAGGGCCGCGCGGGTCTCGGCCTCGGCGCCCTGGGCGGCGGCGCGGGCCTTCTCGGCCTCGGCAAGGCCCGCTTCGGCCGCCTCGGCCTCGGCGCGGGCTTCGGCGGCGGCGGCGCGCGCGGCCTCGGCGGCCTGCTCGAGCGCGGGGGCGCGGGTCTCGAGCGCCGCCGCGCCGGCCTCGGCCTCGGCATGGGCCTTGCGCGCGCGCTCGAGCCCCGCGCGCGCCTGCTCGAGGCGCTGGCGCACCGTCTTGCACCGCGCCTCGAGCTCGGCCGCCGCCGCGGCGGCGGCGTCGAGCGCGGACTCGCGCGCGGCGGCCTCCTGCGCGGCGGCGCGCGCTTCCTCCTCGGCGCGGGCCAGCGCCTCGGGATGGCCGGCCTCGGCGCGGGCCAGGGCCTCGTCCTCGCGCGCGAGCCGCTCGGTCATCTGCGCCGCCTCGGAGTCGAGCGCCGATTCGCGCGCGATGTCGGCGTCGAGCTGGCGCAGGCGCGCGGTCAGGCGTTCGACCTCGGCGGCGGCCTCGCGGATCTTCTCGTCCAGCCCCTCGCGCTCGACCACGAGGCGCTGGAGCACGGCGCCCGCGACGGCGTCCTCCTCGCGCAGCGGCGGGGGCGCCTGCTCGGCCTCGATGCGGGCGGCGGCGCGGGCGGCGGCCTCGGCCTGGGCGCGGGCGGCGGCGCGGGTCGCCTCGGTCAGCGCGGCCTCGGCGGCGGCGCGCTCGGCATCCGCCTCGCGCCAGCGTTGCAGCAGCAGCAACGCCTCGGCCCGGCGCAGCGCCTGCGACAGCTCGCGATAGCGCGCGGCCTGGCGCGCCTGGCGCGCCAGCTGGGCCAGCTGCTGGTCGAGCCCCTCGAGCACGTCGGCCACCCGCGCAAGGTTGGCCTCGGCCGCGGCAAGCTTCAGCTCGGCCTCGTGGCGGCGCTGGTAGAGCCCGCCGATGCCGGCCGCGTCCTCGAGGATCGCGCGCCGCGCCTTGGGCCGCGCGTTGATGAGCTCGGAGATCTGCCCCTGGCGCACCAGCGCGGGCGAGTGCGCGCCCGTCGCCGCGTCGGCGAACATCATGCGCACGTCGCGCGCGCGCACCTCCTTGCCGTTGGCCTTGTAGGCCGAGCCGGCCTCGCGGGTGATGCGGCGGACGATCTCGATCGTGTCGGAATCGTTGAAGCCGGGCGGCGCGCGGCGCTCGGCGTTGTCGATCAGCAGCGACACCTCGGCGAAGCTGCGCGGCGGGCGGCTGGCGGCGCCGGCGAAGATCACGTCCTCCATGGCGCCGCCGCGCATGGCCCGCGCCGAGCTTTCGCCCATCACCCAGCGCAGCGCCTCGAGCAGGTTCGACTTGCCGCAGCCGTTCGGCCCGACCACGCCCGTCAGGCCGGGCGCGATGACGAGCTCCGTGGGGTCCACGAAGCTCTTGAAGCCCTGAAGCCTGAGTCTGACGAACTGCACGCGCGGCCCCGTCGATTCCCGATCTGACAAGTCTCGGGGCCACGGCGCTGCTGTCAAGTCCGCGGCGCGCAGATGTTGAAGCGCGCGCCGCTCGGACCCCCATATGTTGGGATCAGCCCGCCAGCGCCTTGTCGATCGCGGCGGAGAGGCGCTCGAAGCTGGGCTGCTCGACCTTCTCTTCGCCGACGATCAGGGTCGGCGTGCCGGTCAGGCGCGGGTCGTCGCGGTAGCCCTGATACATCTCGACCAGGGCGCGGGCCTTGTCCTCGTCGCGCAGGCAGGCCTCGACCTGCTCGTCGGTCAGCCCGCCCAGGCGGCCGATCTTCTTGAACTCGGCCATCACGTCGTCGGCGCGGGTCCAGTTCTCCTGCCCGCGCAGCAGCGCGTCGATGAAGCCGAAATAGCGGTCCTTGCCGCCGCAGCGCGCCAGCATGCCGCCCCACAGGCCCAGACGGTCGAAATAGACCTCGCGGTAGATCAGGCGCACCTTGCCCGTGTCGATGTATTCGCGCTTGAGCCGCGGAAACACGGTTTCATGGAAGCGGCGGCAATGGGGGCAGGTGAGCGAGGCGTATTCGATCACCGTCACCGGCGCGTCGGGATCGCCCATGACCTGCTCGCCCAGCACGAATTCGGGCGCGGACTGTTCGGCGCGCGCGCCGGCGGCGGTCATCAGCGGGGCGGCGGCCAGGACGCCCAGCGAAAGGCGCAGCGCGCCGCGGCGGGTCATGGCGGTGTCGAAGCTCATGGACGTTCCTTCCTGCGATATGCCAAGCGGCGGCGTCATGGGCCGCCCGTTTCCAGATGCCCGTCCGGGGCCGGATTCGCAATGCCGCTCACGGATGCTTGAGCGCGCCGGGGCCGAAGGCCGGGCCGGGCGGCGCCGCCCTAGAACCCCCCCTCGCCTTCGGAGCCGCGCCCGGCGCGAGCCGGCTTCGGCCCCGACCGCAGATCCGGCTTCGGGCCAGGCTTCGGGCCAGGCGCGCCGGGCGAGGGCGCCGCGGCGGGCCGCTGGCCCTCGGCCCCGGGGCGCGGCGCGGCGGCGGGCGAAGCGGGCTTGGCGCCGAGGCCCAGCGCGCGGGCGCTGACGTTGCGGCCCAGAAGCTCGAGCGCGGCGCGCAGACGTTCGTCCTGCACCGGCGCCACGGTTCGGGCCAGATCGCGCGCCTTCTCGGGCGGCAGCCGGCGCGCGGCCATGAGGCGGCGGGCGCGCGCGAAGGCGGCGGGCTCTTCGGCCATGCCGGCGGGCGCGTCGGGCGCCACCTGCGTGACCTTGACGCGCGAGACGGCGCGGTAGCCATACATGGCGTTGATGCGCTCGATGATGCGGGGGGCCTGCATCTCGACCTCGGGGGCGCGCGCGCCGGGGACCAGCACGATCAGGGTCGCGCCCATGCCGCCGGCGGCATACGAGATCTTCACCGGGCGGCAATGCGCGGCCAGCGACTCGCCCACGATCTCGGGCCAGTGCGCCAGAACGGCGGGCTCGGCGAAGCCGCGCTTGCCGAAGGCGCCGGCGACGGGCTTGCGCATCATGGCGGCCGCATGCAGGAACCCCACCGCCTTGCGCGGGGGCGGCTCCTGGGGCGCCGAGGCGGCCGCGCGCGGCTTGCGCGGGGCCCTGGGGGGCTTGCCCGCGGCGTCGTGATGGTCAATGTGGCTGGTCATGACCTCGCTCCGTTCCAGCGCGCACGATACGCGCCCCGCCCCCGAGTCGGAAGGGCCCATGGCCGAGGCGCCCCAGGAGCCGCGCCCCGAAGCGCCCTGCCCCGACGCGCCGCGCCCCGACCCGGCGGCGCTGCTGGCCTGGTATGACCGCGCCGCGCGGCGCCTGCCCTGGCGCACGCCGCCGGGCGCGGCGGCACGGCCCGATCCCTACGCCGTCTGGCTGTCCGAGATCATGTTGCAGCAAACCACCGTGGCGGCGGTCATTCCGTATTTCCAGACCTTCATCCGCCGCTGGCCCACGGTGGCCGAGCTGGCCGCCGCGCCCGAGGATCAGGTCATGGCCGCCTGGGCGGGGCTGGGCTACTACGCGCGCGCGCGCAACATGCTGCGCTGCGCGCGCATCGTGGCGGCGGCGGGCGGGCGCTTTCCCGCCGACGAGGCCGCGCTGCGCGCGCTGCCCGGTATCGGCCCCTACACGGCGGCGGCCATCGCGGCCATCGCCTTCGACATCCCCGCGACGGTGGTGGACGGCAATGTCGAGCGCGTGATGGCGCGCCTGTTCGCGGCGACCGATCCGCTGCCCGCCGTCAAGCCCCGCCTGCGCGCGCTGGCCGCCGGGCTGACGCCCGCGCGGCGGCCGGGCGATTATGCGCAGGCGGTGATGGACCTGGGCGCCACGGTCTGCACGCCGCGCAAGCCCGACTGCCCCGCCTGCCCCTGGCGCGAGGCTTGCGCCGCCCGGCGCCTGGGCCTGGCCGCCGAGCTGCCGCGCAAGGCGCCCAGACGCGCCCGCCCGCATCGTCGCGGCGTGGTCTTCGTGGGCTTGCGCGAAGACGGCGCGCTGCTGCTCGAGACGCGCCCGCCCGAGGGGCTGCTGGGCGGCATGACCGGCCTGCCCGGCGGCGCGTGGCGCGAGGCGGCCGAGCCGCTCGACGACCCGGCCCCGCCCTGCCCCGGCGATTGGCGCCGCCTGACGGCCGAGGCGCGGCACGTCTTCACCCACTTCGCCCTGACGCTCGAGATCCGCGCCGCGCGGCTCGGCCCCGAGGCGGCGCCCGAGGGCGGCGCCTTCTTCGCGCCCGACGCGCGTGCCCGCGCCGCCGAGCTGCCGACCGTGTTCCGCAAGGCGGTGGAGCTGGCCTTGCCCGAGCTCGAGGCCGCCGGCCCGGGGCGCTGACGGCCCCGGCGCGCAACCACGGCGCACGCGCAGACGCCCGGAGCCTGCGCTCCGGGCGCCGCCGCGCCGGCGGGCGGAAAGGTCAGGCGCCGTCGCCCAGCTCGGCCCGAAGCTGCTGGCGCAGCACGTCGATGGGCGCCGGGCGGCCGTCCTTCTTGAAGTGCCAGTAGGTCCAGCCGTTGCAGCTGGGCGCGCCCTCGAGCGCGGCGCCCACCTGGTGGATCGAGCCGCGCGCGTCGCGCGCGACCAGCGTGCCGTCGGCGCGCACCTTGGCCACATGGCGCCCGTTGATCGAGTAGAGCAGGTCGCCCGGCTCGAGCAGCCGCCGCTCGACCAGCTGACCGAAGGGAATGCGCGGCTCCTTGCGGCGCGCGCGCGTCACGCGCACCGCGTCCAGGTCATAGGGCACGACCGCGTCGATGCGCGCCTGGGCGACCTTGCGGTAGGCCTCTTCGCGCTCGATGCCGATCCAGTTGCGCCCCAGCCGCTTGGCCGCCGCGCCGGTGGTGCCGGTGCCGAAGAACGGGTCCAGGATCACGTCGCCCGGATTGGTCGTGCCCACGATCACGCGGTGCAGAAGGGCCTCGGGCTTCTGGGTGGGATGGGCCTTGTCGCCGTTCTCGTCGCGCAGGCGCTCGCCGCCCGAGCAGATCGGCAGCACCCAGTCCGAGCGCATCTGCACGCCGTCGTTCAGCTCCTTGAGCGCCTCGTAGTTGAAGGTGTATTTGCCCGCCTCGTCGCGCGCGGCCCAGATCAGCGTCTCGTGCGCGTTGGTCAGGCGCTTGCCGCGGAAGTTGGGCATGGGGTTGGACTTGCGCCAGATCACGTCGTTCAGGATCCAGTAGCCCAGATCCTGCAGCGCCGCGCCCACCCGGTAGATGTTGTGATACGAGCCGATCACCCAGATCGCGCCGTCGGGCTTGAGCACGCGCCGCGCGGCCTTGAGCCAGGCGCGGGTGAAGCGGTCGTAGGCGGCGAAGCTGTCGAAACGGTCCCAGGCGTCGTCCACCGCGTCGACGCGGCTGTTGTCGGGCCGGTGCAGCTCGCCCTTGAGCTGAAGGTTGTAGGGCGGATCGGCGAAGATCAGATCCACCGAGCCGGCGGGCATGGCGTTCATCGCCTCGATGCAGTCGCCCGCCACGATCTGGTTGAGCGGAAGCTCGCCCGCCCCGGCCCGCGCGGCGGCGCGCGATGCGCCGGCCGATCCCGTCTTGATGCTGGACGCCATTGGCTTGCCCCTCGTTGCCTGTTGTGTAGGGCCAAGATGAGGCGCCAGCGATTCGGCGTCAATTTCTTTTTTGAATCAGGGATTTAGAAATCAATCTTGAAGCAATATCTTGTGTATGGGGGCAAAGGAGCGCCGATGATGTTGCGTCACCCCCAAGCGCTTGAGGGCCTCGCGATGGGCGGGGACTCCATATCCCATGTTGCGCTCCCAGCCGTAGCCGGGATGGGCGCGGGCCAGCGCGCGCATGATCTCGTCGCGCGTTTCCTTGGCCACGATCGAGGCGGCGGCGATCGAGATCGAGCGCGCATCGCCCTTCACCACGGCCTCGGACGGACAGGGCAGGCCGTCGGGGACATGCTTGCCGTCGATCAGGGCGAAGTCGGGCGCGCGCGGCAGCGCGGCCACCGCGCGGCGCATCGCCAGCCAGGTGGCGCGCAGGATGTTCAGCCGGTCGATCTCCTCGACCGACGCGACGCCCACCCCGATCAGCGCCCGCTCGCGCAGCGCCGCCAGCAGCGCGGCGCGGCGCGCGGGGGTCAGCTTCTTGGAATCGTTCAGCCCCTCGGGGGCCGCGGCGGGGTCGGGAAAGGCCGCCGCCGCCGCCACCACCGGCCCGGCCCAGGGGCCGCGGCCGGCCTCGTCCACGCCGCAGACGAGGCGGGCGCCGGCGCCCAGCCGCGCGGCCGCCGCCCGCTCGAGCGAGAAGTCGGGGCCCGGCGCGCCCCGCTCCCCGGCCCGCACGGCCACGGTCAGGCCGCGGCCGGCGCCGCCGGCGAAGCGCGCCGCGCGCGCGCCCGCTGCATGGCCGCCACGCCCGCCAGCAGCGCCAGGGCGGGAATGTACATCAGGTATTTCGAGGGCTGCGGCAGCGGGCGCAGCACCTTGAGCACCTCCTGATCCCAGTCCAGCCCCGCCTTCTGCGCCGCCGAGTCGAAGGCCACGTCGTCGATGACGACGCGCCCGTCGCGCTCGACCACCGCAAGGCCCGCCGCCTCGAGCCGGGCGGCGCCGTCGGCCGGGCCGCGCATGGGCACAAGGGCGACGAACTCGATCGGATCGCCCACCTCGTCCACCCCGCGCACGCGGATGCGCAGGCTCTCGCCCTCGGGGGTGGCGGCGGCGGCCTCGACCAGCGCGGCGGGCGGCGTCTCTTCGAAGGGGGGGTAGAGCTGGTCCATCCAGTAGCCCGGACGGAACAGCGTGAACGCCACCAGCAGCAGCGCCGCCGCCTCGTGAATGCGGTTGCGCGTCAGGAACCAGCCCTGCGTCGCCGCCGCGAACAGCAGCATGGCCAGCGTCGCCGTGACGAACACGAAGGCGCCGTGCAAGGGCCCGACGTCGATCAGCAGAAGGTCGGTGTTGAAGATGAACAGGAAGGGCAGCGCCGCCGTGCGCAGGCTGTAGAAGAAGGCGATGAGGCCGGTCTTGATCGGGTCGCCCCCCGACACCGCCGCGGCGGCGAAGCTGGCCAGGCCGACGGGCGGCGTCACATCGGCCATGATGCCGAAGTAGAACACGAACAGATGCACCGCGATCAGCGGCACGATCAGCCCGTTCTGCTGCCCCAGCGTGACGATCACCGGCGCCAGCAGCGCCTGCACCACGATGTAGTTGGCCGTGGTCGGCAGCCCCATGCCCAGGATCAGCGACAGGATCGCCGTCAGGAACAGGATCGCCATCAGGTTGCCGCCCGACAGCACCTCGACCACGTCCGCCAGCGCCGAGCCGACGCCCGTCTGGCTGACCGCCCCGACGATGATGCCGGCCGCCGCCGTGGCGATGCCGATGCCGATCATGTTGCGCGCGCCCGCGACCAGCCCGTCCAGAAGGTCGGCCGCGCCGCGCGCCAGCTGCCCGTCCAGCGGCTCGCCGCGGAACAGCGCGGTCAGCGGGCGCTGCGTCAGCAGGATGAAGATCATGTAGGCCGTCGCCCAGAAGGCCGACAGGCCGGGCGACAGGCGGTCGACCATCAGCGCCCACACCAGCACGATCACCGGCAGCAGGAAGTGCAGCCCCGACCGCACCGTCGGCCCGGGCCGCGGCAGCGCCGCGATGGGGGCGTCGGGGTCGTCCAGCTGCAGCGGCGCCTCGCGCGCCGAGACGCGCAGCAGCGCCAGATAGGCCGCCGTCAGCAGCGCGAACACGATGTAGCCCGCCGTGTCGGGGAAGGCGGCGCGGATCCAGCCCATGCCGTAATAGACCGCCAGCGACAGGCCGCTCAGCAGCGCGGCGCCGAAGGCGAAGCCGACCAGGCGGCGCATGATCGGCCCGGGCTCGTAGCCGCGCGGCAGGCCCTTCATCCCCGCCTTCATGGCCTCGAGATGCACGATGTAGACCAGCGCGATGTAGCTGATCACCGCCGGCACGAAGGCGTGCTTGACGACGTCGAAATACGGAATGCCCACATACTCGACCATCAGGAAGGCGGCCGCGCCCATGACCGGCGGCATGATCTGCCCGTTGACCGAGCTGGCCACCTCGACCGCGCCGGCCTTCTCGGCCGAGAAGCCGACCTTCTTCATCAGCGGAATGGTGAAGGTGCCCGTGGTCACCACATTGGCGATGGACGAGCCCGAGATCAGCCCCGTCATGGCCGAGCTGACCACCGCCGCCTTGGCCGGCCCGCCGCGCAGGTGCCCCATCAGCGAGAAGGCGACCTGGATGAAGTAGTTGCCCGCGCCCGCCTTGTCGAGCAGCGCCCCGAACAGCACGAACAGGAAGACGAAGCTGGTCGAGACCCCCAGCGCGATGCCGAACACGCCCTCGGTGGTGATCCACTGGTGATTGATCACCTCGCCCAGCGAGTTGCCCTTGTGCGCGATGATCTCGGGCATGTGCGGCCCGAGAAAGGCGTAGGCCAGGAACAGCGTCGCCACGACCATCAGCGCCGGACCCAGCGCGCGCCGGGCAGCTTCGAGCAGCAGGAGCAGCCCCGCGACGCCAACGACGATGTCCTGCATGTTGGCGGCGCCCACGCGCTCGGAGATCTGGCTGTAGAAGACGAACAGATACGCCCCCGCCGCCGCGCCCAGCAGCGCCGGCGCCCATTCCCACGGCGCGATGCGCTCGCGCCGCGAACCCAGCGCCGCCGCGCCCGCCACGCCCAGGCCGACCAGCGGGATCCACCAGACGGGAACCTCGTCCTTGGCGCCCATCATGAACAGCCCCGTCAGCGCCAGAGGCACGACGATGCCCAGCACGTTGCGCGCCGGCCCCTCGCCCGCCGGAAAGGCGGTGAAGGCCAGGAACATGGCGAAGGCCAGGTGGATCGAGCGCGCCTCGGTGTCGTTGAAG
Source organism: Oceanicella actignis (assembly GCF_008124525.1). Classification (GTDB taxonomy): domain Bacteria; phylum Pseudomonadota; class Alphaproteobacteria; order Rhodobacterales; family Rhodobacteraceae; genus Oceanicella; species Oceanicella actignis. The sequence continues at coordinate 118,164 of NZ_VNHJ01000009.1, read as the reverse complement.
ACGCCGAAGCCCAGCATGAAGGGCAGCGGCGAGGCGAACCACAGCTGGAACAGCGACCAGGCCAGCGCCGTCAGCATCAGCAGCCGCCCCACGCCCCCTTCGGGCGCGCGCGCGCCGGTGTCGGCGGCGGCCACCAGGTCTTCGACGTCGGCCGCGGGGCGGCCCTCGGGACTTGCCGTCGTTCTGGTCATGGGCGGTCTCCTGGCAAGGTGTGGCGCGATGCGCGGCGGAAGAGGCCGGCCGCGACGGGACGAAGCAGGCCCGCGGCGGGCCGCGTCCGGCGCGCGCGGCGGGGCGCGCCGGCTTTGGCTGCGAGGCGCCCGGGCGCAGGGGGGCCGGACGCAGGGGGCGGGACGCCCCAGGGCGGCGAGGCGGCCCCGCGCCCGATCGGCGATCGTTCCGCGGCGCCGAAGGCCCCGCGGCAAGGCGCGCCGCCCCGTTCGGGGGCCGCGCGCCAGGGCCGGGGCGCGGGCGCGCGGCCCACGCCCCGGCGCGCCGGCGTCACTTCAGCCAGCCGCGCTCCTTGTAATAGCGCACGGCGCCTTCATGCAGCGGCGCCGACAGGCCGGCCGAGATCATCTCCTCCTCCTTCAGATGGGCGAAGGCGGGATGCAGGCGCTTGAAGCGGTCGAAGTTGTCGAACACCGCCTTGACCACCGCATGGACCACGTCCGGATCGACCTTCGAGGACGACACGAAGGTGGCGCGCACGCCGAAGGTCTTCACGTCCTTGTCGTTGCCGGCATACATGCCGCCCGGGATGACGGCGCTCGAGTAGTAGGGGTTCTCGGCCACCAGCTTGTCGATCTCGGGGCCCTCGACGGGCACGATGACCGCGGCGCACGAGGTGGTCGCCTCCTGAATCGAGCCGTTCGGGTGGCCGACGGTGTAGATGATGGCGTCCACCTTGTTGTCGCACAGAGCCTGGCTCTGCTCGGCGGCCTTCAGCTCGGAGGCCAGGGCGAAGTCGTCCATCGTCCAGCCCTTGGCGGCCATCAGCACCTCCATGGTGCCGCGCTGACCCGAACCGGGGTTGCCGATGTTCACGCGCTTGCCCTTCAGATCGTCGAAGGTGCGGATGCCGCTGTCGGCGCGCGCGACCACGGTGAAGGGCTCGGGATGCACCGAGAAGACGGCGCGCAGCTCGGGGAAGGGCTGGCCCTCGAACTTCGAGGTGCCGTGATAGGCGTGATATTGCCAGTCGGACTGGGCCACGCCCATGTCCATGTCGCCGGCGCGGATGGCGTTGATGTTGGCGATCGAGCCGCCGGTGGACGGCGCGGTGCACTTGATGCCGTGCTCGGCGGCGCCGCGGTTGACCAGCTTGCAGATCGACTGGCCGACCACATAGTAGACGCCCGTCTGACCGCCGGTGCCGATGGTGATGAACTTCTCCTGCGCCAGCGCGCCGCCGGCGGCGAAGCCCGCCGCCAGCCCGGCGGCCGCGGCGACGCCGCGGGCGAATCTCGTGATCGTGGTCTTCATCGAACCCTCCTGTCTCGTTGTTCCGCCCCCAAGCGATTCTCCGGGGCGCATGGGCGAATGTTAACATCTGCCGCGCCCTGCGGCTTCCCGTCGCGCGCCGATGGGCGCACATGGGCGGAAACGGACGAAAACACGCCCAAGACGGCGGTTTTGCGGCGGCACGACCCGCTTTTCGCCCCATTCCGGCCCCAAATCCGGCCGGACCCGACCAAAGTCCAGTTGCGCGGCGCCGCCGAACGGGGCGCCATGTTGCGATGCCCGCCCCCCAGCCGCCCCCAGCCGCCGCCGCAGCCGCGGCCCGCGCCAGGACCCGGACGCCGCCATGCCAGAGCGCCAGACGCCCCACCGCCCGCCCCGACGCCGCGCCCGGCCCGGCGCGAAGGATGCCCGCGCCATGCCGCCCGCCGCCGAGCCGCCCGCGCGCGGGCGCCGCTTCGTGCTGATCGCGGCCGGCGCGGCGGCCGTCGCCGCGGCTCTCGGCCCCGGGCGCGAGGGCCGCGCCGGCGCGAGGCCGCTTGCGCGCTGGCGCGGCGTCGCGCTGGGCGCCGAGGCGCAGATCCTGCTCGACCACCCCGAACCCGGCCCCCTGCTGGCCGCCGCCCGCGACGAGCTGGCGCGCATCGAGGCGATCTTCTCGCTGCACCGGCCCGACAGCGCGCTGGCGCGCCTCAACCGCGAGGGCCGTCTGGACGCGCCCCCGCCCGAGCTGCGCGCGGCGGTGGCGCTGGCGCGGCGCGTGCATGCGCTGACCGGCGGCGCCTTCGATCCCACCGTGCAGCCGCTCTGGCGGCTGATGGCGCGCAGCGGCGGGCGGCCCTCGGCGGCCGAGCTGGCCGAAGCGCGCGCGCGCATCGGGCTTGGCCGCGTCATCGACGACGGGCGCGCGCTGCGCTTCGCCGCGCCGGGCATGGCGCTGACCTTCAACGGCCTGGCGCAAGGGCTGGCCGCCGACCGCGTCGCGGCGCTGCTGCGCGCCGCCGGCCTGCGCAGCGCGCTGATCGATGCGGGCGAGCACCGGGCGCTGGGCGCGCGCCCCGACGGCGGGCCCTGGCGCATCGGCCTTGCGCCGCCGCCGGGCGCCGAGGGGCGGCGCGCGCCCTTCGCGTTGCGCGACGCGGCGCTGGCCACCTCGGCGCCGGCGGGGCTTCTGTTCGCGCCCAGCGGGCCGGGGCACATCCTCGACCCCCGCCCCGAGGGCGCGGGGCCGCGCTGGGCGCAGGTCAGCGTGCGCGCCCCCTCGGCGGCGCTGGCCGACGCGCTGTCCACCGCCCTGTGCCTGATGGACGAGGCGCCGGCCCGCGCCGCCGCCCGCGCCGCCGGCGCCCAGGCCTGGTTCTGGCGCGCCGCCTGAGCGCCCGCCGCCGCGTCCTGCGCCCCTGCCCTTGCGGCCCCTGCGCGGTGCGCCCTCGCGCGCCCCGCGCGCAGCGCTCTTGCCATCCGCGCCGTCCGCCCTTGCGCACCCACGCGCCCAGCCCTCGCGCACACGCACGGCCTGCCTCGCGCGCACGCACGGCTTGCCTCGCGCACACGTGCGTCCTGCCTTGCGCACCCGCGCGCCCCAGCTTGCGCACCCGCGCGCCCCAGCCTTGCGAACCCTGCACAGCCGGCCCTTGCGCCCCCTCGCCCCCGCCTTGCGGCGCCCTCGCGCCCCGCCCGCCCCGCATCAGGACTCGCGGCGCCGCTCATCCGCCGCGCGGGACGTGCCTGCGCTCGACGGCATCGCAGGCGGCGCGCGGGCGCGCGACGCTCGCCCTGCAAGAGGCGCGCCGACCCCCACCCGGCCGCTCGAGGCGCGCGCAGGCCCGCACCCGCCCCGCCTGCGCCCCCGCCCGCGCGCGCGAACCGAACCAAAGCCCGCGCTCGCCCAGCATGTCGCCCCTGCGCCCCCGCCCGCGCGCGCGAACCGCCCCGCGCGCCGCCCGGTCTGCGCCACGCCCGCGCGCGAACCGCCCCGCGCGCCCGCCGCCTTGCTCCGGCCCGGACGATCCGCTAGGAAACCGGACGATCCGCCAGGAAACCCGCGCGCGACCTCAAACGGACGATCAGCCGATGGCCAAGACCAAGCCCACCAAGACGCGGCGCCCCCGCGCCGAGACCCCGCGCGGCTTCCGCGACTATTTCGGCGCCGAGGTCACCGAGCGCGCCCGCATGCTCGAGCGCATCACCGAGGTCTACGCCCGCTACGGCTTCGACCCGCTCGAAAGCTCGGCGGTCGAGACCGTCGAGGCGCTGGGCAAGTTCCTGCCCGACGTGGACCGCCCGAACGAAGGCGTCTTCGCCTGGCAGGACGAGGACGAGGGCTGGCTGGCGCTGCGCTACGACCTGACCGCGCCGCTCGCGCGCGTCTACGCCCAGCACCGCAACGAGCTGCCCACGCCCTACCGGCGCTACGCCGTCGGCCCCGTCTGGCGCAACGAAAAGCCCGGCCCCGGCCGCTTCCGCCAGTTCTACCAGTGCGACGCCGACACGGTGGGCGCGGCCTCGATGGCCGCCGACGCCGAGATCTGCGCCATGCTGGCCGAGGCGCTCGAGGCCGCGGGCATCGCGCGCGGCGACTATGTGATCCGCATCAACGACCGCAAGGTGCTCAACGGCGTGATGGAGCGCGCGGGCGTGCTCGACCCCGCCGACCCCGAGCGCGACGCCGCCCGGCGCGGCATCGTGCTGCGCGCGATCGACAAGCTCGACCGGCTGGGCCGCGAGGGCGTGCGCGCCCTGCTGGGCGCCGGCCGCAAGGACGAGAGCGGCGACTTCACCCCCGGCGCCGGGCTCGACGACGCGGCCGCCGAGATCGTGATGAGCTTTCTCGACGCGCGCCGCGAGGACGGCGCCGCAACCTGCGCGCGCCTGCGCGAGCTGGTCGCCGGCAGCGCCGTCGGCGAAGAGGGCGTGGCCGAGCTCGAGCAGATCGCCGAGCTGCTGGCGGCGCAGGGGCTGGGCCCCGACCGCGTCGTGATCGACCCCTCGGTGGTGCGCGGCCTGGGCTACTACACCGGCCCGGTCTACGAGGCAGAGCTGACCTTCGAGATCCTCGACGAAAAGGGGCGCAAGCGCCAGTTCGGCTCGGTCGCCGGCGGCGGGCGCTACGACGACCTGGTCAAGCGCTTCACCGGCCAGAGCGTTCCGGCCTGCGGCGTCTCGGTCGGCGTCGACCGGCTTCTGGCCGCGCTGCGCGCCGTCGGCCGCGCCGGCGACGAGGCGCCCGGCCCCGTGGTGGTCACCGTCATGGACCGCGCGCGCCTGGCCGATTACCAGCGCATGACCGCCGAGCTGCGCGCCGCCGGCATCCGCGCCGAGATGTTCCTGGGCGGCGGCGCCATGGGCAAGCAGCTCAAATACGCCGACCGCCGCGCCGCCCCCGTCGCCGTCATCGAAGGCGAGGACGAGCGCGCCCGCGGCGTCGTCCAGCTCAAGGACCTGGCGCTGGGCGCGCGGCTGGCCGCGCAGATCGAGACCAACGAGGAATGGAAGGCCCAGCCCGCCCAGATCGAGGTCCCCCGCGCCGAGCTGGTGGCCGAGGTGCGCCGCATGCTGGCGCGGGCGGAGCGGGGCTGATGGCCGCCTCGCGCGCCTATCTTCCCGGCGGGCGGCTGGGGGCGGGCCTGGCCGAGCTGGCCGCCGAGACCGCCCGCATCAACGCCCTGTTCGCCGCCGCCGGCGCCGTCGCGGTCGAGCCCGAGACCCTTCAGCCCGCCGACATCATGCTCGAGCTCTACGGCGAGGACATCCGCGCGCGCGCCTTCGTCACCCACGACCCGGTGGCCGGCGATCTGGTGCTGCGGCCCGACTTCACCGCGCCGGTGGTGCGCCTGCACATGGCCCACGGCGCCACGCCCGCGCGCTACGCCTATTGCGGCCCCGTCTGGCGGCGGCAGGAGCCGGGCTCGTCGCGGCCCACAGAATACCTTCAGGCGGGCGTCGAGATCCTGGGCGCCGAAGACCCCATCGAAGCCGACGCCGAGGCCTTCGACCTGATCCGCCGCGCCCTGGGCGAAGGCCCCGACGCCCCCGAGCTGAGCGCGCTGACCGGCGACCTGGCCGTCGCGCTGGCCATGATCGACACGGTCGAGGGCCCCGAGCGCCGCCGCGCCGCGCTGCGCCGGCACATCTGGCGCCCGGCCCGCTTTCGCGCCCTGCTGGAAAGCTTCGGCCCCGCCCGCCCCGAACCCGGCCCCGAGCGCCGCGCCCTGCTCGAGGCCGTCCGCGCCGGCGACGAGCCCCTGCGCCGCCACATCCGCCGGCACAAGCTGGTCGGGCTGCGCGGGCTGGACGAGATCATGCAGCGCGCGCGCCAGCTGGCCGAGGACGCGGCCCTGCCGCCGCTCGACCCCGGGCGCATCGCGCTGATCGAGCGGGCGCTGGCCGTGCGCGGCCCCTCGGCGCGCTCGCTGGCCGAGCTGCGCGACATCGCCGCCGAGGCGCCCGCGCTGACGCCCGCGCTCGACCGCATGGAGGCGCGGCTCGAGGCGCTGGCCCGCCGCGGCGTCGACGCCGCCGCGCTGCCCTTCGACGCCTCGTTCGGCCGGGCGCTGGAGTATTACGACGGCTTCGTGTTCGAGTTCCGCGCTCCCGCCGCGCCGCACCTGCCGCCGCTGGGCGGCGGCGGGCGCTACGATGCGCTCACCCGCAGGCTGGGCGGCGGCCGCACGCTGCCGGCGGTGGGCGGCGTGGTCCGCCCCGAGGCGCTCATCGCCGCGCGCCGCGCCGCCTGCGACGACGAGGGCGCCGGCGAAGCCGGCCCGCCGGGCGCCCCCGAGGGCGCGGCCTCCCGCCCCGCCCCCGCCGAGGAGACGCGCGCATGACCATCCGCCTGGGCCTGCCCTCGAAGGGGCGCTTGCGCGACAAGACCGCCGCCTGGTTCGCCGAGCGCGGCGTGACCATCGAGAACGCCGGCGCCGAGCGCGAATACGCCGGACGCGTGCGCGGCGTCGAGGGGGTCGAGCTGGTGCTGCTGTCGGCCGCCGAGATCCCGCGCGAGCTGGCCGCCGGGCGCCTGCATCTGGGCGTCACCGGCGAGGATCTCGTGCAGGAGAAGATCCCCGACTGGCGCCGCGTCGTGACCCTGGCGGCGCCCCTGGGCTTTGGCCACGCGGATCTGATCGTGGCCGTTCCCGCCGCCTGGGTCGATGTCGAGACCATGTCCGACCTAGACGCCGTCGCCGCCGATTTCCGCGCCCGCCATGGCTTCAGCCTGCGCGTGGCGACCAAGTATCACCTCCTGGCGCGGCGCTTCTTCGCCCGCCACGGGGTCGCCGACTATCGCCTGGTCGACAGCCAGGGCGCCACCGAGGGCGTGGCCAAGAACCGCACGGCCGAGGCGATCGTGGACATCACCTCGTCGGGCGAGACGCTGCGCGCCAACCACCTCAAGATCCTTGCCGACGGGCTGATCCTGCGCAGCCAGGCCAATCTGTGCGTCTCGCGCGCCGCGCCCTGGGACGCGCCGCGCCGCGCCCTCGCCGAGCGGCTCGAAGGGGCGCTGGGCGTGCGGCTGCTTGAAAAGGCGAGCGCGACGCCATAGGTTCGCCCGGCAGTCGCGAATTGAGCGCGGCCGCCCGTCCGCTTCATCGACTCGCACACCCTTCCCGCGCCCATGGGGCGCGCAGCACGCCTTGGACGCCATGAACAACCTGCCGACGCTCCGCTCCGCCGCCCAGCTTCGCTCGCGCGTCAAATCCTGGCGCGCCTTCGGCGAAACCGTGGCGCTGGCCGCGATGCGCCCGGGGCTGCATGACGGACATCTGAGCCTGGTGCGCGAGGCCCAGCGCGAGGCGGACCGCGTGCTGGCCGTTCTGCTGCCCGAGGGCGACGAGGACGCCGCCGCCGACTCCGCCCGCCTGCAGCGCGACGCCGACCTTCTGGATCAGGAGGGGGCCGACGCGCTCTACATCCCCCCGCTGGACGAGTGCCTGCCCCCCGACCGGCGCACCCGCATCGCCGTCCCCGGCCTGAGCGAGGTGCTGTGCGGCGAAGAGGACCCCGCCGCCTTCGACGATTTCCTGTGCGCGATGCTGCGCCTGATGATCATCGCCCAGCCCGACGTGACGATGGTGGGCGAGCGCGACTGGCAGAAGCTGGCGCTGCTGCGGCGCGCGGCGCAGGATCTGGGGCTGAGCGCGCGCATCCTGCCCGCGCCCACCGAGCGCGACCAGGACGACGTCGCCCTGAGCGCCGCGGCCCTTGCGCTGAACGACGCCGACCGCGCCGTGGCCCGCCGCCTGCATCGCGAGCTGACGCGCGCCGCGCGCGCCATCGGCGCCGGCGCCGACGTGGACCAGACCCTTGACGCCGCCGCCGACGCGCTGGCCGACGCCGGCGCCGAGGTCGAGTATCTGGACCTGCGCGACCCCGACACGCTGGCCGAGCAGACCGCGCATGACCGCGCCCGGCCAGGGCGGGTCTTCGGCGCCATCCGCATCGGCGACGCGCGGCTGATCGACAACGTGCCCGTCGAGGACTGACCGCGCCGCCCGAACGCCCCGCCCGCCCAAGGCGCAGCGCCGCGCACCGGCCCGGCACGCGGCGCGTCCCGGCGGCCCGGTCCCATCATCGCCGCGCCAGCCGCCATACGCGCCGGACGGACGCGCCGGGCGGGCGTCTCACGGGCGGGCGTCTCAATCCATGATCCGCTCGCCGCGCCAGACGCGCCCGAGGCGCAGCGCCGCCGCCGCGCCCGCCGCCGACATCAGCGCCGGGATCCAGTAGACCCCGCCGCCCGCCCAGCCATAGATCGCCGCCGCCAGCGCCGTCGCCGCCGCCATCAGCGCGCCGCTCGCCAGCGCGCCCAGCGCGCCCTGCGCCGCGCCGGCAAGGCGCTCGGGCGCGGCGGCCGAGACGAAGGCGATGGCGCCCAGGTGCCCCGCCGCGAAGGTCAGCGCGTGCAGCCCCTGCAGCGCCCACAGCGCCGCGCCGACCGGGTCGAAGGCCATCGCCGCCCAGCGCACCGCCCCCGCCGCGCCCGACAGCGCGATCGCCCCCGCCGCGCCCAGCCTTCGCACCAACGCCCGCCCCGCCAGCGCCATGAGCGCGATCTCGGCCGCCACGCCGAAGGCCCACAGCGCGCCGATGCGCCCCTCGTCCAGCCCCAGCGCGCGCCAATGCAGCGAGCCGAAGGCGTAGATCACCCCATGCGCGCCCTGCGCCATGCCGATGGCCAGCAGGAACAGCGCAAAGCGCCCGTCCGAGAACAGGCGCCGCATCTGGCCGAGATCGGGCCGCCCGAGCGCGCGCGCGCGCCCGCCGCCCGGATGCGTGCGCCCCAGCGCCGCCGCCGCCAGAAGGCAGGCCACGATCGCCCACAGCGCCGCCCCGGGCCCCGCCTGCGCCACCGCCGCGCCCATGAGCAGGCTGGCCGCCAGAAACCCCGCCGAGCCGACCGCCCGCACGCGCGCGTAGTCGAAGCCGAAATCGCGCGCCGCCGCGGCGCCCAACGCCTCGCCCACCGGCATCATGGCCGAAAAGGTCGCGGCCGCCGCGACGCTCAGCGCCACCAGCGCCGCCGCCTCGGCCGCCAGCAGATGCGCCGCGAAGGCCGCCGCGCCGAACAGCCCCGCCCCAGCCAGCATGGCGCGGCGCGCCTCGAAACGGTCGGCCAGCGCCGGCGCCGCCAGGCCGACCGCCACCTTGGCCGCCACCGCCAGCGCCGAATAGACCCCGATCTGCGCCGCGCTCAGCCCCCGATCCTCGAGCCAGAGCGGCCAGAAGGGCAGATGCACCCCCAGCGCCGCGAAAACGGCGGCATAGAAGGCGCCGGTGCGAAATGCGGGCAGGACCGCGCGCCCGCCCCGCGGGCGCGCGCTCAAAGCCCGAACTCGGAAAAGGGCACGAAGCGCACCGGATCGCCCGGCCGGATCTCGGCCCCGTCCTCGGGCAGCTCGCACAGCCCCTCGGCCCAGCTCAGCCCCGAGACAAGCCCCGACCCCTCGGAGCGGAAGACCTCGACCCGCCCCTCGGCGTCAAGGCGCGCGCGCAGATACTCGCGCCGGCCCGGCTTGCGGCGCTTGGCGAAGGCGGCGGGCAAGGCGCGGCCGCGCGGCAGCTCCCAGCGCGCGCCGGCCAGGCGCAACAGCGCCGGGCGCGCGAAGATCAGCGCGCACACGAAGGCCGCCACCGGATTGCCCGGCAGGCCGAACACCGCCGCGCCGCGCCACGTCGCCAGCGCCAGCGGCCGGCCCGGCTTGATGGCCACGCGCCACAGGTTCAGCGCCCCCTCGGCGCGCAGGATGGCCGAGACGTGATCCTCGTCGCCCGCCGAGGCGCCGCCCGTGGTCAGGATCGCATCGGCCTCGGCCGCGCCCGCGTCGAGCGCGGCGCGCAGCGCGTCGCGGTCGTCGGGGGCGCAGCCAAGGTCGCGCGCCTCGAAGCCCCAGGCCCGCGCCAGCCCCAGCAGCATGGGGCGGTTGGCGTCGTGCAGCTGCCCCGGCGCCAGGGGCGCGCCGGGGGGGCGCAGCTCGTCGCCTGTGGACAGGACCGCCACGCGCAAGGGGCGGCGCACGGGCAGCTCGGCCAGCCCCGCCGCCGCGGCCAGCGCCAGATCCTGCGGCGCCAGGCGCCGGCCCTGGGGCAGGATCGCTTCGCCGGCGGCGAAATCCTCGGCCGCACGGCGCAGATTGGCGCCCTTCTTCAGCCCCGGCCGCAGCCGCAGAACGCCGCCCTCGGCCGCCGCGTCCTCCTGCATGACAACGGTGTCGCAACCCTCGGGAATGACCGCGCCGGTCAGCACGCGCAGCGCCGCGCCCGGCGGCACGCGCCCGGCGAAGGGGCGGCCCGCGGCGGCGCGGCCGGGCAGCAGGGTCAGCGTCTCGGGATCGGCGCCGCGCAGCGAGGCATGGGCGAAGGCATAGCCATCCACCGCCGAGTTGGCCTGCGGAGGGTTGTCGCGCGCCGCGCGCACCGGCTCGGCCAGGATGGCGCCGAGCGCCCGCTCGAGCGGGACGGAGCGCGCCTCGCACACGGGAACGCAGGCCTCGCGCAGACGCTCGAGCGCCTCGGCCGCCGGGGTCCAGCTCACGCCCGGCGGCAGGGCGAAGCAATCGTCGCGCAGCCGCGGCGGCAGCCCGCCCGCGCCCTCGTCCACGCCCTCGCCCGCGCCGTCGCCCGCGGTCATCGCGCGCCCTCCCGCGCCGGGATCAGCCCCAGCTCGGCCAAGATGAAATCGGCCACGGCGTCGGCGTCGTCGAGCGGCAGATTGGGCACGTGCAGCCCCGCCAGCGGCGCGTCCGAGGCCACGGCCCGCACGGTGGGGTCCTCGTTCGCGATCAGCGGGGCGCCCCGCCCCACGCGGTGCGCCTCGACCTTGGGGTGGGAGTCGCGCTTGTAACCCTCGACCAGCACCAGATCGACCGGCGACATGCGCGCCAGCAGCGCCTCGAGCGAGGGCTCGGGGGCGCCGCGCAGCTCGTGCATCAAGGCCCAGCGCCGCGACGAGGCCAGCATCACCTCGCGCGCGCCGGCGTCGCGATGGCGGCGGCTGTCCTTGCCGGGGCGGTCCACGTCCACCTCGTGATGCGCATGCTTGACGGTCGAGACGCTGAAGCCCCGCGCCACGATCCGCGCCACGACCCGCTCCATCAGCGTCGTCTTGCCCGAGTTCTTCCAGCCGACGATTCCGTAAACGCGTTGGGTCATCTCAGCTCCGGGTTGGCGCGCACGATGCGCTCGGCCTCGTCGATATCATCGGGGGCGTTGACGTTGAAGAACGGATCGAACGGCCCCGCCGGGAAGGGCGCATCGACGCAGCCATGGGCGTCGGTCCACAGCACCACCTTGCGCACGCCCGAAGCCAGCGCGGCGCGCAGGTCCTCGCGCAGCGCCGTCGGCCAGAGGGCGAAGGTCGGGTGCCGCCACAGACGGCCGGGGCGCTCGGGATCGGGGGTGGCGGCCATGGCCATGGGCGCGCCCGCCGCGTGCGCGGCCTCGGCCAGGCGCCGCACCAGATCGGTGGGGAAGAAGGGCGTGTCCGCCGCCGCGGTGACCACATGCGAGGCCCCCAGCCCCGCCGCCCAGTCCATCGCCGCCAGCACGCCGGCCAGCGGCCCCGGAAAGCCGGGCGCGCCGTCGGGCAGCACCGGCAGGCCGAAGCCCGCCAGCCGCGCCGGATCGCCGTTGGCGTTGAGCGCAAGCGGGCCGCATTGCGGGCGCAGCCGCTCGATCGCGCGCGCCATCAGCGAGCGCCCGGCCACCAGCCGCAGCCCCTTGTCGCCGCCGCCCATGCGCGTCGCGCGCCCGCCGGCGAGGATCACGCCGGGCGGGCGCAGGTCCGGGGCGGGGGGCCGCGCGCTCATTCGCGCGCGCCCTTGCGGCGCAGCGCCTCGGGCTCGTCGGCCACGGCGGCGGGATCGGCGTCGAAGATCAGCCGCTCTTCGCCGCTCAGGCACACGAAGCGCCGCCCGCGCATGCGCCCGATCAGCGTCAGCCCGACCTGGCGCGCGATCTCGACCCCCCAGGCGGTGAAGCCCGAGCGCGAGGCCAGCGCCGGAATGCCCATGAGCGCGGTCTTGATGACCATCTCCGAGGTCAGCCGCCCGGTGGTGTAAAGGATCTTGTCCGCGCCGCCCTCGCCTTCCAGCGTCATCCACCCGGCGATCTTGTCCACCGCGTTGTGGCGGCCGACATCCTCCATGTAGACCAGCGGCCGGTCCTGCCGGCACAGCACCGTGCCGTGGATGGCGCCGGCCTCGAGATAGAGGCTCGGGGCGGTGTTGATCTTGCGCGCCAGCGCGTAGAGCCACGAGGCGCGCAGCTCGGCCGGCGGCAGGGTCAGCCCCTCGAGCCCCTCCATCATGTCGCCGAACACCGTGCCCACCGCGCAGCCCGAGGTGCGCGTCTTGCGGCGCAGCTTCTCTTCGTAATCGGTGGCGCGGCGGGTGCGCACCACGACCACGCCCAGCTCCTCGTCGTGATCGACGGCGGTGATCTCGTCGTCGGGGCGCAGCATGCCCTGGTTGCGCAGATAGCCCACCGCCAGATGGCGCGGATAGTCGCCGATGGTCATGGCGGTGACGATCTCCTGCGCGTTGAGGAAGATGGTCAGCGGACGCTCCTCGACCACGCGGATGCGGCGGCGCGCGCCCTCGTGGTCCACGCCCTCGACCTCGCGCGAGAGGCCGGGCGCGGCGGGATCGGGGGCGATCAGGAATTCTTCTGACATGGGGCACGAACCTTCATTGGCCTTCGCGGCGCGGGCAGGCTATGCCTGAGCCGCCGCGCGCGCAAGGCGGCGCGTCTGCGAACGCGGCAAGGCAACGATACGGCAAGAGGAGTTCCGCGCATGCGCACCCGAGGCGCGTTCGTCGAGGGAGTTGCCGCCGGCGCGCCCTTTCTTCTCGTGATCCTGCCCTTCGGGGCGCTGTTCGGGGTGGTGGCGACCGAGGCGGGGCTGGACCTCATGCAGACCTTCGCGCTGACCTCGCTGGTGATCGCGGGCGCGTCGCAATTCGCGCTGGTGCAGATGCTGTCCGACGGCGCGCCCGCGGCGCTGGCGGTGCTGACCGCGCTGGCGGTCAACCTGCGCATGGCGATGTATTCGGCCTCGCTGACGCCGCATCTGGGCAAGGCGCCGCTGTGGGTGCGGGCGCTGGCGGCGTATTTCCTTGTGGATCAGGCCTACGCCGCCGCCATCGCGCGCTATTCGCGCCGCCCGGACGAGCCCCTGCCGCGCAAGATCGCGTTCTATTTCGGCGTGCTGTTGCCGGTCGTGCCCGTCTGGTTCCTGGGCACGCTGGCGGGGGCGACGCTGGGCGCGCGCATCCCGCCCGAATACGCGCTCGACTTCGCCGTGCCGATCACCTTCGTGGCCATCGTCGCGCCCATGCTGCGCAGCCTGCCCAACCTGGCGGCGGCCTTCGTCGCCAGCGCGGCGGCGCTGGCGCTGGCCTGGGCGCCCTACGGCTCGGGGCTGCTGCTGGCCTCGGCGGCGGGCATGGGCGCCGGCGCGGCGGTCGAGCTGGCGCTCGAACGCCGCCGCCCGGCCCCCGAGGCGCAGGACGAGCGGAGGAACGCCGCATGACCCCCATTCCCGATTCCGTGTTCTGGAGCGCGACCCTGGCGCTTGGCCTCGGCACCTTCCTGATCCGCTTCTCGTTCCTGGGCCTGATCGGCGGGCGCCCCATGCCGGGCTGGGCCATGCGGCTGCTGCGCTACGTGCCCACGGCGGTGCTGCCGGCGCTGGTCGCGCCGCTGATCGCGTGGCCGGCCGCCGCGGGCGGGCAGATCGACCCCGCGCGCCTTGCAGGCGCGGCCGCCGCGCTGATGGTGGGCGCGTTCAGTGGGCGCATGCTGGGCGCCGTGGTCGCGGGGATGGGCGCGCTTTACGCCGCGCAGGCGCTGATGGGCTGAGCCCGCCGCCTCAGTCCAGCGGCAGCGCCGTGGTGCTGACCACGCGGCGAAGCGCGAAGCTGGACTGCATCTGGCTGACCCCCGGCAGGCGCGACAGGTGCTGGCGGTGGATGCGCGCGAAATCCTCGGGATCGCGCGCGGCGACCTTCAGCAGATAGTCGGCCGCGCCGGCCATCAGGTGGCATTCGAGCACGTCGGGAATGCGCGCCACCGCGGCCTCGAACTGGCGCAGAAGCTCGTCGCTCTGCCCGCGCAGCGTGATCTCGACGAAGACGGTCGAGCGCCGCCCCACCGCGCGCGGATCGACCAGCGCGGCGTAGCGGCGGATGACCCCCGCCGCCTCGAGCCGCGCCACGCGCCGATGGCAGGCCGAGGCCGACAGGTTCACCCGCGCCGCCAGCTCGGCGTTGGGGATGCGCCCCTCGCGCTGCAGAATCGCAAGAATCGCCCGGTCTCGGGCGTCGAGTTGAACATTCTTCGGCTCCATGCCGCCTCCGCCGCCGATCATTGCGCCGCTTCGGCGCCGCACACACGATCTTTGCATGCACATTTCGCGGCAGCTGCGTCAACATGCGGCAGATGCGCGGCCGCGTCGGCCGCGCGCGAAATGCGAGTCCGAAACATGAAGATCGGTTGCCCACGCGAAATCAAGAATCAGGAGCACCGGGTCGGCGTCACCCCCGCCGCCGCGCGCGAGGCCGTCGCCCATGGCCACGAGGTGCTGATCGAGACCGGCGCCGGCCGCGGCGCCGGCTTCGCCGACCAGGACTATGTCGAGGCGGGCGCGCGCATCCTTCCCGACGCCGCCTCGGTCTTCGCCGAGGCCGAGATGATCGTGAAGGTCAAGGAGCCCCAGCCCGCCGAGCGGCGCATGCTGCGCAAGGGCCAGGTCCTGTTCACCTATCTGCACCTCGCCCCCGACCCCGAGCAGACCCGCGACCTCATGGCCAGCGGCGTGACCGCCATCGCCTACGAGACCGTCACCGACGATCATGGCGGCCTGCCCCTGCTGGCCCCCATGTCCGAGGTCGCCGGGCGCCTCGCGCCGCAGATGGGCGCATGGGCGCTGCAGAAGGCCAATGGCGGGCGCGGCGTTCTGCTGGGCGGCGTGCCGGGCGTGAGCCCCGCGCAGGTGGTCGTCATCGGCGGCGGCGTGGTGGGGACCAACGCCGCGCGGGTGGCGGCGGGCATGGGCGCGCAGGTCACCGTGCTGGACCGCTCGATCCCGCGGCTGCGCCATCTGGACGAGGCCTTCCGCGGCCATTTCGTCACCCGCTACGCCTCGCGCGCGGCGACCGAAGAGCTGGTCGCCCAGGCCGACATGGTCATCGGCGCGGTGCTGGTGCCCGGCGCCGCCGCGCCCAAGCTGGTGTCGCGCGCGCAGCTGGCCGAGATGAAGCCCGGCGCCGCGATCGTGGACGTGGCCATCGACCAGGGCGGGTGCTTCGAGACCTCGCGCCCCACCACGCATGACGATCCGATCTACATCGTGGACGGCATCGTGCATTACTGCGTGGCCAACATGCCCGGCGCCACGCCGCGCACCTCGACCATCGCGCTGGGCAACGCCACGCTGCCCTTCATGCTGGCGCTGGCCGACAAGGGCTGGCGCAAGGCCTGCCAGGACGACCCCCACCTGCTGAACGGCCTGAACGTGCATGCGGGCAAGCTGACCTCGCGCCCCGTGGCCGAGGCGCAGGGGCTCGAGGCCATCGACCCGCGCGAGGCGCTCGACCTGTGACGCCTCGTCCCGCCGGCCGCGCGCGGCCGGGGCCGGCGGGACCGGGCCGGCGGGACCGGGCCGGCGGGACAAAGCCGACGGGCGGGCCCGGGCGGCCGGCCCGTGACCGGATGCGGCGGGCGCGTGGCCGAATGCGGCGGGCGCGGACCCTGCGCCCGCACGCGCCATGCGCCGGCGATCAGGCCTTGCGGGCCAGAAGGTCGCGGATCTCTTCCAGAAGCTGCTCTTCGCGCGAGGGCTTGGGCGGCGCGGCGGGGGCGGCCTCTTCCTCGGCCGCGACGCGGCGCTTGAGCGTGTTGACCCCCTTGACCACCAGGAACAGCACCCAGGCGACGATCAGAAAGCTGACCACCGCGTTGAGGAACGAGCCATAGGCGATGACCGCCAGCCCCTTCTCGCGCGCCTCGGCCAGCGACGCCACCTCCTGCCCCGAGATGTTGATGAACAGGTTCGAGAAATCGATCCCGCCGGTGAACAGCCCGATGAAGGGATTGACGATGTCCTCGACGAAGCTCTTGACGATCGAGGTGAAGGCGGCGCCGATCACGATGCCGACGCCCATGTCCACGACGTTGCCCTTGACGGCGAATTCCTTGAATTCCTTCAGCATGTGCCCCTCCTGACGGCGTTGCGGCGGCGCGGCGCGCCTGAGGCGGACATGAATGACCGCCAAATGGGGCGAATGCGTGACGCCGCGCCCGGGCGGGGCGCGGCGCAAGCGGGGGCGGCCGCGCTCAGGCGCGCAGCTCGCCCCCCGTGGCCTTGCGCACGGCGGCGACGATGCGCGCCGAGACGGCCTCGATCTCTTCATCCGTCAAGGTGCGCTCGCGCGGCTGAAGGCGGACGGTCAGCGCGATGGACTTGCGCCCCTCGCCCAGCGCCTCGGCGGCGCGGGGGCCGTCGAAGACGTCGAACACCGACGCCGACTCGATCAGCGCCTTGTCCGCGCCGCGCGCCGCGCGCAACAGCTGCTCGGCCGGCACGTCGGCGGCGACCACGAAGGCGAAGTCGCGCTCGACCGCCTGCAGGTCCGATGCCTGAAGCGGCGGGCGCGCCGTGCCGCGCGCCTTGGGGAAGGGGATGGCCTGAAGGTCGACGCTCATGCCCATGGCCCGGCCCTTCAGGCCCATGGCCTCGACGACGCGCGGGTGCAGCTCGCCGAACACGGCCAGCGGGTTCTTGGGCCCCAGCGCCAGCGTGGCCGAACGGCCCGGGTGGAACCAGGCGGGCGCGGTCGGCAGGGTCGTCAGCCGATCGACCGGCGCGCCGGCGGCGGCCAGCGCCGCCTCGGCGGCGGCGCGGGCGTCCCAGGCGTCGACGGGACGGCGCGGCACGGCCCAGTGCCGCGGCGCCGCCGCCCCGGTCAGCACGGCGGCGGCGACCAGGCGCTCCTGCCCCGGCTCGGGGCCGTCGAAGACCGGCCCCAGCTCGAACAGCGCCAGATCGGCGAAGCCGCGCGCCTGGTTGCGCGCCGCCGCCGCCAGAAGGCCCGGCAGCAGCGAGGGGCGCATGTGGCTCATCTCGGAGCTGATCGGGTTCTGAAGGCGCATCTCGTCGCCGCCGCCGCCGAACAGCCGCGCGTCGCGCTCGGAGATGAACGAGTAGGTCACGCATTCGTGGAAGCCCTGCGCGGCCAGGCTGCGGCGGGTGCGCGCGGCGCGCTTCTGCATCGGGGTCAGGCGCGGCGCGGGCACGCCCGGCTCGGGCCGCGGCAGCGGGCGCGCGGGCAGGCGCGAGAGCGAGGCGACGCGGGCCACCTCCTCGACCAGGTCGGCCTCGCCCAGCACGTCGGGCCGCCAGCTGGGGGGCGAGACCATGATCGCGCCGTCCTCGTCGCGGATCTCGAAGCCCAGATCGGACAGGATGCGCCGCTGCTCGGCCTCGGGCACGTCCATGCCCACCAGCGAGACGCAGCGCGCCGGATCGAGGCGGTAGCTGCGCCGCTCGATCCGCGGCGCGCCGGCCTCGACCACCTCGGACGCCTCGCCGCCGCACAGATCGAGGATCATGCGCGTGGCCAGCTCGAGCCCCTCGCGGGTGAAGGCGGGGTCCACGCCGCGCTCGAAGCGATAGCGCGCGTCGGAATTGATGCGCAGCTTGCGCCCCGTCGCGGCGATGTCCGAGGGCCGCCACCAGGCGGATTCGAGGAACACGTCCACCGTGTTCTCGTCGCAGCCGGTGGCGGCGCCGCCCATGATGCCGCCGATGCTTTCGGGCCCGGCCTCGTCCGAGATGGTCAGCGCGCCGGGCGGCAGCTGGTATTCCTTCTCGTCAAGGGCGGTCAGGCGCTCGACTCCCGTCGCCAGATGCACGCGCAGATCGCCCCGCACCTTGGCCGCGTCGAACACGTGCAGCGGCCGGGCGCGGTCGAAGGTCAGGTAGTTGGTCACGTCGACCAGCGCCGAGATGGGCCGCAGCCCGATCGCCCGCAGCCGGCGCTGCAGCCATTGCGGCGAGGGCCCGTTGCGCACGCCGCGGATGACGCGGCCGACGAAATGCGGGCAGCCCTCGCGCGCCTCGGGGTCGATCGAGACGCCGATCGGGCTGGGGAAGGCGCCGGGAACCGGCTGCGTCGGCGCCGGCCGCAGCCGCCCCAGCCCGCGCGCCGCCAGATCGCGCGCGATCCCGCGCACGCCCAGCGCGTCGGGGCGGTTGGGGGTGACGGCGATCTCGATGACCGGATCGTTCAGCCCGGCGTAATCGATGTAGCGCGCGCCCAGCGGAGCGTCCTGCGGCAGGTCGATGATGCCGTCATGGTCGTCCGAGATCATCAGCTCGCGCTCCGAGCACAGCATCCCGTTCGACTCGACCCCGCGGATCACCCCGGGCTTGAGATCCACCCCCGTGCCGGGCACATGCGTGCCGGGCGCCGCGAACACCCCGATCAGCCCGGTGCGCGCGTTGGGCGCGCCGCACACCACCTGCACCTCTTGCGAGGGCTTGTCGGGACCGTCGGGCCAGGCCTCGACGCGGCACAGCTTCAGCTTGTCGGCGTTGGGGTGCTTGACCGCCTCGATGACGCGGCAGATGGTGAAGGCGCCCAGCGTCCTGGCGGGGTCCTCGATCCCCTCGACCTCGAGCCCGAGATCGGTCAGCGCGTCGGCGATCTCGTCGAGGCTCGCCTCGGTTTCCAGGTGGTCCTTGAGCCAGGATAGGGTGAACTTCATCGTCGGGGCCTCGTGAATGTCGGGTGCGCGAAGGGGCGGGCGGCGGCGCGCGCGCTCAGCCGCTCAGCCCCGCGTGCAGCGTCGGCACGTCCAGCGCGCCGAAGCCGTAATGCCGCAGCCAGCGCAGATCGGCGTCGAAGAAGGCGCGCAGGTCGGGAATGCCGTATTTGAGCATCGCCAGCCGGTCGATGCCGATGCCGAAGGCGAAGCCCTGCCACTGCGCCGGGTCGATGCCCGCGGCCTCGAGCACCTTGGGATGCACCATGCCCGAGCCCAGGATCTCCATCCAGTCGTCGCCCTCGCCAAGCTTCAGCTGCCCGTCGCGCCACGAGCAGCGGATGTCCACCTCGGCCGAGGGCTCGGTGAAGGGGAAGTGCGAGGCGCGGAAGCGCAGCTCGATCGAGGGCGTCTCGAAGAAGGCGCGGCAGAACTCCTCGAGCACCCATTTGAGATGCGCCATCGAGATGTCGCGGTCGATCGCCAGCCCCTCGACCTGGTGGAACATGGGCGTGTGCGTCTGGTCGTAGTCGCAGCGATACACCCGCCCCGGCGCGATCACCCGGATCGGCGCGCCCTGGTCCAGCATGGCGCGGATCTGCACCGGCGAGGTGTGGGTGCGCAGCACATGGGGCGGGCGCTCGTCGCCCTCGGCGCGGTGCATGAAGAAGGTGTCGTGCTCTTGCCGCGCGGGATGGTCCGGCGGGATGTTGAGCGCGTCGAAATTGTGCCAGTCGGTCTCGATCTGCGGCCCCTCGGCCACCGCGAAGCCCAGATCCGAGAAGATCGCCACGATCTCTTCGGTCACCTGGCTGACCGGATGCACCGTGCCGGCGCGCGCGGGGCGCGCGGGCAGCGTCATGTCCTGGCGCTCGGCCTCGAGCCGGGCGGCCAGCGCCGCCTCGGCCAGCGCGGCCTTGCGCGCGGCCAGCGCCTCGGTCAGCGTTTCCTTGAGCGCGTTCAGCGCCGGGCCGGCCAGCTTGCGCTCTTCGGGCGTCATGCGGCCCAGCTCGCGCATTCGCAGGCTGACCTCGCCCTTCTTGCCCAGCGCGGCCAGGCGCGCGGCCTCCAGCTCCTCTTCCGAGCGGGCCGCCTCGATGGCGGCAAGGTGGCGGTCGCGCAGCTCGTCAAGGCCCTGCATGTCTATCCCCCGGCATGTCGTCCCCGGCGGCGCGCGCATCGCGCCGTCGCCGTGGCAGGCGATACCATCTGCAGCGCCAAAAGCAACCCCGCCCCGGCGTTCTCAGCGCCACAGGCGGTGGTAATGCTCGGCGAAGACGCCGGCGATCATGGCCCCGACCGCCAGCGCGCCCAGGGGCCGCGGCCGCGCGAAGGTCCACAGATGCTCGAGAAACCGCACCGCCATGTAGTCGAGCAGCCGCATGACGCTGGAAAAGCCCGCATAGGAATAGACATGCACCACGTCGCGCAGCGCCCCGGCCAGCAGCGCATACAGCGCCGCCAGCCCCGCCGCGCCCAGCCCCATGACCATGGCATGGGCGAAGCCGCGCCCCAGCTGCCGGCCCAGATGCGCCCAGCCCGCCAGCGCGCCCGCGGCGGCGGCGGCCAGATAGACCGGGCCCACCGGCTCGCCCGGCGCGGGGGGCGCGACCTGGAACATCACGTTCGCCGCCCCCATCGCCGCCAGCGCCAGCCCCGCCGCCGCCACCAGACGCCCGGCCGACCAGCGGTCGCGCGCGGCGAGGGCGCTCATCGGCCCGCTCCCGCTCCCGCCGCGCGCAGCGTGACCTGCGTGACGTCGGTGGTGCCGGCCAGGAAGCACGCGGCGCAGCTGGCCAGGTAGAAATCCCACATGCGGCGGAAGCGCTCGTCGAAGCCCAGGGGCGCGATCTCGTCCCATTCCTCGAGGAACCGCGCGCGCCAGCGGCGCAAGGTCTCGGAATAGGACTGGCCGAACTCGAACCCGCCCACGATCTCGAGCCCGGCGCGCCGCGCCTGCGTGCGCAGCTCGGAGGGCGACAGCAGCATGCCGCCGGGGAAGATGTGCTTCTGCACGAAGTCCACCCCCCGCCGGTAGCCGTCGAACAGGCGGTCGGCGATGGTGATGGCCTGGATCGTCGCCCGCGCGCCGGGGCGCAGGCGCTCGCGCACGGCGTCGAAATAGACGGGCCACCAGCGTTCGCCCACCGCCTCGATCATCTCGATCGAGGCGATGCCGTCATAGGTTCCGCGCTCGTCGCGGTAGTCGCGCAGCACGATCTCGACGCGCTCGGACAGGCCCGCCTCGTGAATGCGGCGGCGGGCGTAATCGTGCTGCTCGCGCGAGATGGTCAGCCCCGTGACGCGCAGCCCGCGCTCGCGCGCGGCGTATTCGGCGAAGCCGCCCCAGCCGCAGCCGATCTCGAGCACATGCCCCCCCTCGGGCGCGGCGATCGAATCGCAGATGGCGGCGTATTTGTTGATCTGCGCCGCCTCGAGCGTTTCCTGCGTGCCGCGGAACAGCGCCGAGGAATAGGTCATCGTCGGGTCCAGCCAGCGCGCGTAGAAGGCGTTGCCCAGATCGTAATGCGCCGCGATGTTGCGCCGCGCGCCCTCGCGCGTGTTGCGGTTCATCCAGTGGCGAAGACGCTCGATCATGCGCGCCAGCGGGGCGGCGCTGAAGCGGCGGGCGACCTGGTCGTTGTTCAGCAGCGCCACGTCCAGCACCGCCTGAAGATCGGGCGTGTCCCACCATCCGTCCATGTAGGCCTCGGCGAAGCCGATGTCGGCGTCGCGCACCAGCCGCGCGAAGGTGCGCCCGTCGCGCACGATCACGCGCCCCTCGGGTCCGGGCTCGGGCCCCTGGGCGCGGAACACGCGCCCGTCGGGCAGCACGAACTCCAACGCGCCGCGCTCGATGCGCGACACCGCGCCGAACACGGAGCCGAACCACCGCGGCAGGCCGCCCTGCCCCTTTGCGCTCGTCAACTTCACGCTCATCGTGACGCTCCCTTGTCCTCACAGGACGAAGATTAGCGCCAAATTCGCAAAAAGCGCCACATCCGCGCGCGAAAAGCCGCCGCGGGCGTTATTTCGGCGGGCCGAAGAAGATGATCGCCGCGCCGGGGCGGGGCGTGATCGGATCGTCCGGCCCCGAGAAGGCCAGCGCGCCGCTGCGCCCCTGAACGGCGATCAGCTCGGCCTCGGGCTGGTCGCGGCGCCAGTCCTCGAAGCCGTAATCCTCGGTCAGCGCCGTGCGGCGAAAGCGCCAGCCGCGCGCGAAGCGCTCGGCATAGGCGGCATGGTCGCCCCCCGCGCCCAGCGGTCGGCCGCCCAGCGTCACGGGCAGGCCGCGCTCGCCCTCGTCCTCGTCCGAGCGGCCGACCTGGAACACGTTGCGACGGCCGAATTCGGGCGCGAAATCGGTGCACACGAGGGCGTTGTAGTCGTCATTGTCGGTGGTGGCCAGAAGCCAGCCGTAGCGGCTCAGGTTCAGGCTGTGCTCGGCCTGCTCGGACAGGATCTCGCCGTAATAGGTGGGCACGCCCAGCACGCGCGCATGGCGCAGATGCGACCAGTTGCGGTCGGCGACCAGCACCGGCGCCCCGGCCTTGAGCAGCGTCTCGGCCAGCGCCGCGCTCCAGGGCGAGCCGCCCACGATCAGCGCCCCGGGCGGCTCGGTCGAGGTCAGCCCCAGAAGCCGCGCCGCCGGTCCGATCGAGAAGCCGTGCGCCACCACCGTGGCCGCCGACAGCGCGAAGGCCAGCGGCGCCAGCATGTGCGCGTCGGGCACGCCCAGCTCGGCCAGGCGCGCGCCGAAAAAGCCCGAGATCGCCACCGCCACGATGCCGCGCGGGCCGATCCAGGCGATCATCGCGCGCTCGCGCCAGGGCAGGTTCGTGCCGATCAGCGAGGCCAGCACCGCCGCCGGGCGGGCCACGAACATCACCGCCAGCACGAACAGCGCCGCGCGCCAGTCCAGCGCCGCGATCATGGGCGCGTCCAGCCCCGCGGCCAGCACGATGAAAACGCCCGAGACCAGCAGCACGGTCACCGCTTCCTTGAAGCGCAGCAGCTCGCCCAGCGAGGGCAGGCGCGCGTTGCCCATCACCACGCCCATCACCGTCACGGCCAGAAGCCCGCTTTCGTGCAGCAGGGAATCGCAGGCGGCATACACCGCCAGCACCGCGGCGATCATGGCCGGCGCCTTCAGGAATTCGGGCGCCGCGCCGCGGCGGAACGCGGCGGCCAGCGCCTTGCCCGCCGCCCAGCCCGCGGCGCCGGCGATCGCCACCCCCAGCGCCAGATGCGCCAGCGCCATGGGCACCGCGTGGCCGCCCGCCGCCGCCAGCGCGGCGACGATCTCGAAGGCCAGCACCGCCGCCAGCGCGCCCAGAGGGTCGTTGACGATGGCCTCCCAGCGCAGGATCGAGGCCGGCCGCGGGTCGAGCCGCGCCTGGCGCAAGAGCGGCGTGACTACGGTCGGCCCCGTCACCACCAGCACGCCGCCGAACACGGCAGCCACCTCCCAGCTCAGCCCCGCCACCCAATGCGCGGCCAGCGTCGCCGTCAGCCAGCCGAGCGGCGCGCCAAGCGCCGCCAGACGGCGCACGGCGGGGCGCGCGGTGCGCAGCTCGTTGAAGTTCAGCGTCAGCCCGCCCTCGAACAGGATCAGCGCCACGGCGGCGCCGACGGCGGCGTCGATGACGGGGCCGAACTGCGCGCGCGGGCTGACGAGCCCCGTCGCCGGCCCCGCCAGAATGCCGGCCAGCAGCATCAGCACGATGGCGGGCAGCTGGAAGCGCCAGGCCAGCCATTGCGCCCCGATGCCCAGCGCGCCGATCAGCGCGATCGCCGTGGTCGTGTCGGTCATGCTGCGCGCCCCCTCACCGTGGTCCGGCGCGCACGTTACACGCGGCGCGCATGGGCCGCTAGGGCTCGCAATCTGGCCCGACCTCGCGCGTGACGTTCTTGAGCGGGATCTCGTAGAGCGGACGCCAGCGCGGCCCTTCGGGGCCCGCCTCGCACACAAGGGTCGAGGACATGCGCAGCAGCCGCGTGCCTTCGCGCGTGCAGCCGCGCGGAAGCTCGCGCCGGACCACGGCGCCGGGCGAATACTCGCGCCCCTCGTGCCAGCACACGCCCGCGGGAACGTCCTGACGCAGGCGCGCCTCAAGCTCGGCCGCCGCCGCGCCGGCGGGCGCCGCGCCGACCGCCAGCGCCGACGCCAGAGCCGCCGCCAGAGCCGCCGCGGGCCGGAAAGCGTCGGACCCCCGGGCGGGCCGCGTCAGCCCCCCGCACCGGCGCGCGTCGCGGGGCCGCCGAGGGGACAAGCGCCCGCGCCCAAGCGCGGCGCCCGTCGGCGCAAGGGCGGTCGCAAGCAAGGCCAGAAGGGCGGCCAGAAGCAAGGGCGGGACGGCGCGCATGACTCCTCCGACGGATGCGGCGGACCCGGCGCCCGCCGCCCGCATGGTGCGCGCGCGCGCATTGCGGTCCGGTTAACGCCGCGCGCCGCGGCAAGAGCGCAGCGGGCGCCGGCGGTCAGCGCGACGGCGCGGCGCCCCCGTCGCCCCCGTCGCACCCGTCGCCCGCTGCGCCCCCGTCGCCCGCGTCGCCCCGCCCGGCGGCCGAGGCGGCCTGCTCCAGCGCCTGGCGCTTCAGCTCGCGGCGCATGATCTTGCCCGTCGCGGTCATGGGCAGGGCGTCCACCACCCGCACCGCGCGCGGCGCGACATGGGGGCTGATGCGTTCGCGCACGCGGGCGGTCAGACGCGCGGCCAGACCGTCGCGCGCGGCGCCGTCGCGCAGGACCACGAACAGGGTCACCGCCTCGGTGCGGATCGGGTCGGGCAGGCCCACCGCCGCCGCCATCGCCACGGCGGGATCGCCGGCGACGCAGTCTTCGATCTCGGTCGGCCCGATGCGGTAGCCCGAAGAGGTGATGACGTCGTCCGCGCGCGAGGCGAAGTGAAAGTAGCCCTCGGCGTCGCGCCGGCCCAGATCGCCGGTGCGCATCCACTCGCCGGCGAATTTCTCGACCGTGCGCTCGGGCTTGTTCCAGTAGCGCAGGAACATCGAGGGACTGCCGCGGCGCACGGCGATCTCGCCCGTCTCGCCGTCGGGCAGCGGCCGGCCCTCGGCGTCGATCACCGCCACCTCGTGCCCCGGCGTGACCTTGCCCGCCGAGCCCGGCCGGGGCGCGAAGGCCGCCGCGCAATTGCCCAGCACAAGGTTGCACTCGGTCTGGCCATAGGCCTCGTTGATGGTCAGGCCGAAGGCCTCGCGCCCCCATTCGAGCAGCTCGGCGCCCAGCGCCTCGCCCGCCGAGGCCAGCGAGCGCAGCGGCGCGGCCGCGCGCAGCCCGGCCTGGCGCATGAGCTTGAGCGCCGTCGGCGGCATGAAGGCGTTGCGCACCTCGAGCCGGGCCATGAGCCAGACGGCGCGCTCGGGGTCGAATTTCGGCATGCGGTGCGCGACCACGGGAATGCCCAGCGCCAGGGCGGGCATCATCACATTGGTCAGTCCGCCCATCCAGGCCCAGTCCGCCGGCGTCCAGATGCGGTCGCCCGGCGCGGGGGCGTAGTCGTGCTGAGCGATGAAGCCGGGCATGTGGCCCATCAGCACCCGGTGGCCATGCAGCGCGCCCTTGGGCGGGCCCGTGGTGCCCGAGGTGTAGCTGAGGAAGGCGGGATCGTCCGGGCCGGTGCGCGCGGGGGCGGCCAGCTCGGCGGCCTTGCCCAGCTCCTGCCAGAAGCCCCAGGCGCCGGGGCCGGGGCGGTCGATCGAGAAGACGGCCCGCAGCTCGGGCAGCTGGTCGCGGATGGCGGCGATCTTGGGCAGGCTGGCCTCGTCGGTGACCACGATGCGCGCGCCGCTGTCGGCAAGGCGGTAGCGCAGCCCGTCTTCGCCGAACAGGGTGAAGAGCGGCGTCGCCACCGCGCCCAGCATGTAGCACGCGATGTGGGTGAGCGCCGCTTCGGGCGTCTGCGGCAGCAGCACCGCGCAGCGGTCGCCGCGCCCGAGCCCGTGCGCGGCCAGCGCGTTGGCCAGCCGCGCGGCGGCGCGCGCCAGCTGCGCGTAGGTGTATTCGCGCAGCGCGCCGTCGGGCCGCAGATAGATCAGCGCCACGCGGTCGGGGGCGCGGCGGGCCCAGACGCCGCAGATCTGCTCGGCGATGTTGCACTGCGCCAGCCGCGGCCAGCGGAAGTCGGCGCGCACGCTGTCCCAATCGGGGCGGCGGGGAAGCTCGATCATGGGCACGCTCCTTGACGCAACGCAGCATAGCCGCGCGCGGGCCGGGCGCAAGCGGCGCCGACGGTCGAGGCCGCGAGATCGCTTGAAAAGGGGATCGCAAGAAATCGGACCTCGGCGTTGGCCGAGGCCCGGTGCGCCGCCGACTCGGCCGCGCGTCGCGCATGACGCGAGCGCCATGCGTATCTGATGCCAGGAATGCTAGCCGCGAATCTGACGCAACGTCAAGATGAAAGCCCGCGCAAGGCGCATGCGGGGGCTTTCGCGAAACGCCGTTCCGCTACAGAATGCCGCGAAACCGCAAGAAATACGGAGCCCCCATGAGCGACCTTCAGATCCAGACCCGCCGCGACGACATCCGCCGCACCCGCGCGGTCGCGGCGCCCGAGCGCCCCCTTGCCCCCGGCGAGGCGCGGCTGCGCGTCCGGCGCTTCGCCCTGACGGCCAACAACGTCACCTACGCCGCCAGCGGCGACGTGCTGCGCTACTGGCAGTTCTTTCCGGTGGACGAGGAATGGGGCCTGACGCCGGTATGGGGCTTCGCCGAGGTCGAGCGCAGCCTGCACCCCGATCTGCCCGAGGGCGCGCGGGTCTACGGCTTTCTGCCCATGGCCCAGGCCTTCGTCGCCGCGCCCGAGCGCGTCACCCCGGCGGGCTTTCTCGACGGCGCCGCCCACCGGCGCGAGCTGCCGATCATCTACAACGCCTATCGCCGCCTCGACGCCCTGCCCCCGATGGACGAGGACATGGAGGACCGCATGGCGCTGCTCCAGCCGCTCTACGCGACCTCGTTCCTGCTGTTCGACTATCTGCGCGACAACGACTGGTTCGGCGCCGAGGCGTTCGTGCTGTCCTCGGCCAGCTCGAAGACCGCGATCGGGCTGGCCAGCCTTCTGGCCGAGGCGGGGCGCAAGGTGACGGGGCTGACCTCGGCGGGCAACCGCGCCTTCGTCGAGGGGCTGGGCCCCTATGCGCGCGTGGTCCTTTACGACGAGATCGCCCAGGCGCTGCCGCAGGCGCCGTCGGTCTTCGTGGACATGGCCGGCTCGGCGCCGGTGCGCGAGGCGGTCCATGCGCGGCTGGGCGACGCGCTGACGCGCTCGATCGCGGTGGGCACCAGCCACTGGGACAAGTTCGCGCCCGGCACGGCGCTGCCCGGCCCCAAGCCGGAATTCTTCTTCGCGCCGCGCCAGTCGGAAAAGCGCCGCGCCGAGTGGGGGCGCGAGCGGATCGAGGCCGAGATCCACGGCGCGTGGGAGCGGCTGGCGCGCGACTCGCGCCGCTGGCTGAAGGTGACGCGGGTCAACGGCCCCGAGGCGGCGCAGGCGGCCTGGGCCGAGGCCGCCGAAGGCCGCGTCGCCCCCGACCAGGGGCTGATCGTGACGCTGGACTGAAGCGCAAGCGCGCCACCCCTTGCGCCTGCGCGACGCGCGGGCGGCGCGGCGCGCGGCGGATCGCAGGCGGCCCCACCCCCTCGCCTCCGCGCAAGCGCGGCGTTCCGCGCGCGGGCGATGATGCGTCGCGCGGCGTCGCGGGCAGCCTGATCGACCACGCGCTCTGCGCGCTCGGACCACCCGCGGCCACCTGCATCCGCCGCGGCCCCCCCGCATCCGCCGCGGCCCCGCATCGGCCGCGGCTCGGCGATCATGCCGGACGGCGCCGCCGCGCGGGCGATCGCGGCCGTCGGCGCCCCGCCGCCGGCGCGAACCCTCGCCCCCGCCCGCGGGAACCCGCCACGCCGCCGGCGCCTTCCTGTCGGCCGCGCCCCAAGCGCCCGGCGGGCCGGGCGCTCAGGCCGGCTCGGGGCGCGAGTCGCCGAAGGCCGGCATGCGGTTCGCGCGCTCGGACAGCCACGCAAGGCGCGGATAGGACGGCCCTTCGAGCAGGCGCGGGTTGGTCGCGGCGATGAAGTCGTAGGCGCACACGAAGGCCACGTCGCCGCCATAGGGCGTGGCGCCGCCCAGCCAGCCCTCTTCTTCGGGGGCGTGGGCCTCCATCGCCTCGAGGCCGCCGCGGATCTGCCCCTCGAGCCGCGCGCACCATTCGGGCCAGCGGTATTGCTCGGGGCGGCGGTTGTGCTCGTAGACCAGCGCCACGGCCTTCTCGGCGACCGAATTGGCGTAGGCGATCTCCTGCATCGCCTTGCGCCGCGGCAGGCCGGTCTCGGGCAGAAGGCGCGCGCCCGGTTCGGCCGTGTCCTCGAGCCAGTCGATGATGGCGAAGGTCTCGATCAGCGTCGCGCCGTCGTCCAGCTGCAGGATCGGCACGCGGCCAAGGGGGTTGATGCGCTTGAGGGCGTCGAAATCCTCGCCGCTGACCATCAGCGGACGGCGGATGACGGGTCGGCCCTGAAGGGCGCACCAGATCGCGACGCGGCGGGTGAAGGGCGAAAGGTCGCGCCCGTATAGAATCATGGTCCTGCTCCCTGGCTATGGCGTTGGGCCTGCGATCATGCCCGCCGGCGCGCCGGGCGCAAGCGCCGCGCCGCCCCGGCCCCGAGCCGCGCCCCGTGCCGCGCCCCGCGCCGGACCCTCGCCGCCCCGGACCCGAACCGCCCCGCGGCGCCCGGGCCTGACGCCACGACCGCCTTGACGGCGGCGCGGGGCGCGCGCCCAATCTGCGCAAAAAGGAGGAGATGATGACCGCGCCCCTTCGCCCCCGCGCCGATCTGGCCACGCACGAGGTCTTCAACCAGCCCGAGCCGCGCGACGCCGTCGCGCTGTGGGAGGGCGACGGCCCCCTGCGCGCGGCCGTCGCGCGCCTTGCGCCGGACGAGGCCCCCGCCCTGGCCCGCTACGCCGCCGCATGGGGCGCGCCCGAGGCGGTCGAGGACGGCCGCGCGGCCAACCGCTTCGCGCCCGAGCTCAGGCCCTTCGACCGCGCCGGGCGGCGCATCGACGAGGTCGCCTTTCACCCCGCCTATCACGCCCTGATGCGCCGGGGGCTCGAGGGCGGCTACGCCGCCCGCGCCTGGAGCGGCGCGCCCGGCGGGCATGTGGCCCATGCGGCCATGGTCTACATGTCCACCCAGATCGAGCCGGGCGTGTGCTGCCCCATGACCATGACCTACGCCGCCGTGCCCGCGCTGCGCGCGACGCCCGAGCTGGCCGCCAGGTGGGAATGGGGCGCGCTGTCGGGGCGCTACGATCCGGCCTCGCGGCCCGCGCCGGAAAAGGCCGGGCTGACCTTCGGCATGGCCATGACCGAAAAGCAGGGCGGATCGGACGTGCGCGCCAACACCACCCGCGCCGCGCGCGACGGCGAGGGCTGGCGCCTGACCGGGCACAAGTGGTTCTGCTCGGCGCCCATGTCCGACGCCTTCCTGACGCTGGCCTGGACCGACAAGGGGCTGTCCTGCTTCCTGATGCCGCGCTGGACGCCCGACGGGACGCGCAACGCCTTCCAGCTGATGCGGCTCAAGGACAAGCTGGGCAACAAGGCCAACGCCTCGTCCGAGATCGAGTATCACGGCGCCTGGGCCGAGCTGGTCGGCGAAGAGGGACGCGGCGTCAACGCCATACTCGAGATGGTGCATCACACGCGCCTCGACACCGCCGTCGCCCCGGCGGCGCTGATGCGCCGCGCGCTGGACGAGGCCGCCTGGTGGGCGCGCGGGCGCTCGGCCTTCCAGAAGCGGCTGATCGATCAGCCGCTGATGACCGCCGTGCTGGCCGATCTGGCGCTGGACTGGATGGGCGCGCTGGCCGCGGCCATGCGCGTGGCCGCCGCCTTCGACGCCGCCGAGCGCGACCCGGCCGAGCGCGCCTTCGCCCGCATCGCGGTGGCGCTGGCCAAGTTCTGGTCCAACAAGCGCTGCCCCGTCGTCGCCTACGAGGCGATGGAGTGCCTGGGCGGCGCGGGCTATGTCGAGGAAAGCCCCATGCCCTGGATCTACCGCGAGGCGCCCCTCAACTCGATCTGGGAGGGGTCGGGCAACGTCATCTGCCTCGACATCCTGCGCACCATGGCGCGCGCGCCGCAGGCCGTGGACGCCCTGCTGGGCGAGCTGCGCGGCGCGCGTGGCGCCGACCGCCGCTACGACGCCGCGCTGGCCGAGGCCGAGGCGGCGCTGAGCCGCGGGCCGCACGAATCCGAGGCGCGCTGGATCGCCGAGCGGCTGGCGCTTCTGCTGCAGGGCTCCGAGCTGCTGCGCCACGGCGACGGCTCGGCGGCCGACGCCTTCTGCCGCACGCGGCTGGGGGGCGACTGGGGGCGCACCCATGGCGCCCTGCCCCAGGGGGTGGACGCGGCGCGCATCGCGGCACTGATCTGACCGCGCGAAGGGGCGGCGCGAGAGGCGCCCCCGCCATCGCGGCATCCGGCGCCGAGGGGCCGGCGGGCCGGGGCTGCGGGCCTGCGCGGCTGGCCGACGCGGCTGGCCGGGACGAAGGGCCCAAGCGATTGGCCGGTGCGCCGGCCCGCCCCACCCTCTCGCAGCGCGAAAGTGCCGGACGTGCCGGGGCGACGGACAAGGGCGAGCGGCCGGCGCCACGGGTCCGGGCCAAGGGCCCATGCGACGGGCCGGGGAAACGGCGGCGCAGGTCGCGCGCGGCGCCCTCGTCCCAAGCGTCGTCGCCTCGGCCCTTCACGCCCCATCCCCTCTCGCCCCAACCGCCCTCGTTCCAACCGCCGCCGCCCCGACCGGGCTTGCGCCATCCGCCCCCCATCCAAGCCGGCCGACGCCCGTCAGCCACGGCGCCCGCGCCGGGACGACCTTGCGCCGTCGCGCCGATACCGCCCGCCATGCCCGACCCGACCGCCTGGCGAGACGGGCGCTGCGGCTGGCCGCGCCCTGGCCTTGCGCGCCGCGCGCCTTCAGCCGCCGCCGGCCCCGGCCTGCGGCGCGTCCGCCTCGGGCAGGATGAATTCCAGCAGCAGCGTGCGCTGAAGCATGTTGAAGTTGTCGTCCGTCGCCACCAGCGCGCGCAGACGCCCCGCGCCGTCGCGCCAGATCGAGATGCCCTCGGCGTTGTCCGCGCCCATGACGCCCGAGATGCGCGCCAGCTCCTCTTCCGCGATCACGCGCGCGCCCTCCAGCGTCAGGCGGCGAAGGCGCATGTGAAAGCCGCGCCAGAAGCTCAGCCCGCGATCGACCACGTAAAGCCGCCCGTCGGGGCCGAAATCGGCGCCGGTGATGATCAACCCCTTCTCTCTGGGCAGCGCCAGCGGCAGGACGCGGCCGTCGGGGAAAAGGAGCTGCGCCGCCTGGCGGCCCGGCCCCGCATCGGCCTCCTGGATCGCCAGCAGCGCGCCGTCGGGGCGGCGGGCCAGCGCCTCGAAGCCGTTGTTGATGGGCATGCGGCTCCAGGCGCGCAGGCTCCAGAGCAGCTCTTCGGGCGCGCGCGGACCGGCGAAGCGCGCGATGCGGTGGTCGCGCTCGAACGAGACCAGCCGCGGCCCCGACAGGTCGGGCGCGGCGATGTCCAGCCCCTCGGCGTCGCGCTCGGAATAGGCGGCGCGCGCGCCGTCGGGGCCCAGCATCCCCGCCAGAATCTCGAGCCGCCAGCCGGTCAGGCGCTCATTCGCGCCGCGCTCCAGCGCGCCCTCGACCCAGCGGCCCGCATCCGAAACGGCGACGAAACGCCGCCCGTCGGCCGAGACCTCGATCCCCGAAAGCCCGCCGAAGGTCGGCCGCGACGAGCGCAGCTCGATCCCGCCGGCGAAGACCGCCCGCGCGCCCGCGTCAAGGCGCAGCTCGACCGGGCGCGCGCTTTCGCCTTCGGCCCCGCCCAGGGCGCAGGCGCCCGCCGCCCCCGCCAGCCCAAGCGCCAGAGCCAGCGCCGCCTTTCGCCGCATGCCCATGCCGTCCTTCCTCGCGCCCGGATCCGGCGCCAGCCTAGACCGCCGCCCCCCGCGCGCCAAGCGCCCGCCGCTTGACACCGGTCAAGGCCCCGCGCGCCGGCAAGGCGCATGATGGGAATGGAAAAGGGGAGAATCGGCATGATCTCGATCGAGGACATCATCGGCATGACCGGCCTGACGCGCGAAGAGATCGACGCCGTCGCCGA
The DNA here is from genome assembly GCF_008124525.1 of Oceanicella actignis. Lineage (GTDB taxonomy): Bacteria > Pseudomonadota > Alphaproteobacteria > Rhodobacterales > Rhodobacteraceae > Oceanicella > Oceanicella actignis. The sequence goes on along the minus strand of NZ_VNHJ01000009.1, from coordinate 86,239 downwards.
GCATGAGCACATTCCCGAAGCCGCCGCGGCGGCGCTGGCCGACTACCTGATGCATCAGGAGAAGGGCCCCCGAATCGTCGCGCAAATGATCGCCGACGACATCCGCGCCGCCCGCGCCCGCGGCGACATGTCGCATGCGGCGGCCTTGATGGGCGCATTGAGGCATTTTCTTCGCTCGCAGAATTTGCCACGATAACGACGCAAGAGACTGCGGACGTTGCGAGAACGCGCCAGCCATGCGCTGAGCGCATATCTGCCATGCGCCGCATGGGCTACCCTGGCGTCGCGAAAGCGTCATATTGCGCCGCAGTAATCCTTTGCACTCAAAATCACGAGGAGAAGCGGCGCGATGTTCGACGACGCCGACAAGCAGTCTTTTTCGCATGAGCAGGGCATGCGGGCGCGCAAGATGTTCGCAGCCGTGGTGCTGGCCGCTCTGGACGACGCCATCGCCGACCAGCGCAAGAACGGAACCGGGGTCGAGGCCATCGCCCGCTGGGCGCGCTCGCGCGACGGGCGCGAGGTTCTCATGTGCGCCGGGATCGATCCCAACGAGCGCACCGTCAAGGGCATGATGGACTTCGTCGCCAAGGGCGTGCGCACCTCGGTCGCCCTGCGCGGCGAGCATGACTCGGACGATTCCGAGGGCGGCTCGGACAAGATCGCGGCCTGAGCGCGCCCAGGACCCTGCGCGATGGGCGGCCCGTGCGGCCGCCCGCTCGCATTTGCGACGATCCCCTTTCCCGATTTCCGATCCGCCAGGAGGGCGGCGCCATGGCGATCACCGCCGACGCCAAGCCGCGCGGCCAGACCGCGCGCGACACCCAGATCGCCGCCCTTTGCTGGCGCGAGGCCCCCTGCGGCCGCGAGGGGCTGCTGGTCACCAGCCGCGGCGGCGGGCGCTGGATCCTGCCCAAGGGCTGGCCCATCGCGCGCCTCGGCGAAGCCGGCGCGGCCCTGCGCGAGGCGTGGGAGGAAGCGGGCGTGCGCATCGCCCTCGCCGCGCCCCGCCCGCTTGGCGACTACCCGGCGGTCAAGCGGCTCAAGAGCGGCGAGCCGCGCGCCGTGCGCGTCATCGTCTATCCCGCGCGCGTGCTGTCGCTGGCCGAAGACTGGCCCGAGGCGCACCAGCGCCAGCGCCGCTGGTTCGCGCTGCGCGACGCCGCCGGCGTGGTGACCGAGCCCGAGCTGGCCGAGCTGCTGGCGCGCTTCTGACCCGCGCCCCTTGCGCGCAGGCGGCGCGCGCGGCTACATCGCCAGGCCAGCCGCGAAGGAGACGCCCGTGACGCAAACGCCCCCCACCGACGCCGATCCCGAGTTCGAGGCGCGCAAGGCGCGCGCGAAGGCCTGGTTCGAGCAGCTGCAGGGCCGCATCTGCGCCGCCTTCGAGGCGATCGAGGACGAGCTTGACCAGGGCCCCCACGCCCATCTGCCCCCCGGCCGCTTCGAACGCACCCCCACCTTCCGCCGCGACGAGGACGGCGCCGACGGGGGCGGCGGCGTGATGAGCGTGATGCGCGGCGGGCGCGTGTTCGAGAAGGTCGGGGTCAACGTCTCGGCGGTTCACGGACGCCTGGCCGAACGCGCCCGCGCCAGCCTGACCGCGCGCAAGTCCATTCCCGGCCTTGACCGCGACCCGCGCTTCTGGGCCGCCGGCATCAGCCTTGTGGCGCACATGCGCTCGCCGCGCACGCCGGCGGTTCACATGAACACGCGCATGTTCTGGACCCCGCAGGCCTGGTGGTTCGGCGGCGGCGCCGACCTCAACCCCATGGTCGAGGTCCCCGAGGACACCGCCTTCTTCCACCAGCGCCTGCGCGCCGCCTGCGACCGGCACGATCCCGACTACTACCCGCGCTTCAAGGCCTGGGCGGACGAGTATTTCATGATCCGCCACCGCAACGAGCCGCGCGGCGTGGGCGGCATCTTCTACGACGACCTGTGCACCGGCGACTGGGAGGCCGACTTCGCCTTCACCCGCGACGTGGGCGAGGCCTTCCTCGACGCCTTCCCGGCCCTGACGCGCAAACGCATGCGCGAGCCCTGGACCGAGGAAGAGCGCGAATGGCAGCTGATCAAGCGCGGCCGCTACGCCGAGTTCAACCTGGTCTATGACCGCGGCACGCGCTTCGGGCTCGAGACCGGGCACAACCCCGACGCCGTGCTCATGAGCCTGCCGCCCGTCGCCAAATGGCCCTGACCCGCCCGCGCCTGGCCGGCGCCCGCGCGCCGGACGCCGAGGACCTGGCCCGCATGGCCCGCGAGGCCTTCGCGCGCCTGCCCGAGGGCGTGCGCGCCGCGTGCGAGGGCCTGGTCATCCGCGTCGAGGAGCTGCCCGACGACGACATGCTGGCCGAGACCGGGCTGGACGACCCGTGGGAGCTGACCGGCCTCTACCGCGGCGTGCCGCTGACCGAGCGCAGCGTGGACGATCCCGTGCGCCTGCCCGACGAGGTCATCCTCTTCCGCCGCCCGATCCTCGACGAATGGATCGCCCGCGGCGACGTGGCCCTGGGGCGGCTGGTGACGCATGTGCTGGTGCACGAGATCGCGCACCACCTGGGCTGGTCCGACGAGGACATCGCCCAGGTGGACCGCTGGTGGGAGTGACCGCGCTCAGTAGGCCGCCAGCCGCCGGCGGAAGGCCTCGAGCGGCGCCTCGGGCGCGCGCGCGATCTGCGCCGACAGCGCCTCGATCTGGCTGCTCTTGATCTGCGAGCCGCGCGACGAGCCGAACTCGAAATCGAACGCCGTGCCGATGTTGCGCGCGAACATGCCCCCGACCCCGGTCAGGAAGCCGATCACCGCGCCGATGTAGCGGTCGTTCTCGGCCGAGACGTAGAAGTTCAGCACGATCAGCGCCACCGTGATCACCGCCACCGCGGCGAAGGCGGCGATCAGCATGTTGGTGGCGCGGTCGTTGACGCGGCCGGTGACGCGGGTCAGCTCGACGTCGCGCCGGCGCGCATCGGCGCGGTCGGCCAGCAGGGCCTCGGTCTCGCGCAGGGCGATGTCGGCCAGGCGCAGCTTGAGCTCGGCGCGCAGCTCGGCGTCCTCGCGGATGCGGCGCAGGGCCTCGTCGCGCTCTTCGGCGGTGGTGACGGCGACGCCGGTCACCTCGGCCACCACGTCGCGCACGGTGCGCGAGATGACCTGCGCGTTTTCGTCGTCGCCGGCCACGGCCTTGACCAGCGAAGGCGCCACCGCGGAAAGAATGGGCAGGATCAGCGAAACAAGGGGCATGGAAGGGTCCTTTCTGCTTGCAGGGGGCGCCGCGGCGGGCAAGGTCACGCGGCGCCGCGCAGGGCCGCTTCGGGGCGCTCCGGTCCGCCCAGAGCGAAATACACCGCCTGCACGGCGGCCATCAGGGCGGGGCCGGGCGCGCCCGTGGGCGGCAGGCGGCACTGGCGCTCGAAGCGGCGGATGGCGGCGGCGGTGCGCGGGCCCATCAGCCCGTCCGCGGGGCCGGGGTCTGCGCCCAGGTAATCCAGCGCGGCCTGCAGCTCGCGCACCCCGCGCACGCGAAACGCGCCCGCCGCCCGGTCGCTCGGCCCTTCGCCCCTCCCGTCGCCGGCATGGCGGGCATAGGCCGCGGCCAGCTTGCGGTCATAGGCGTTGCGCCGCCAGTCGGGGCCGTTGTAGCCGCGCGCGAAGGCCGCCCAGTCGCGCCGCGCCAGCGCGCCGGCCAGCCCCGCGGCGCGCACATAGGCGCCGAAGGCGGCCAGCTGCGCCGCCTCGCTTTCGCACATCGCGGCGACGAAGGGCTCGACGCCCGCAAAGCCCACCAGCTCGGCGTTGAAGCCCATGATCTGGAAGCGCCCCCACGAGGTCGCGCGCAGCGCCGCCTCGCGGTCGAGCGCCGTCGCGCGCTCGAGGCGCGCGTATTGCGCCGCGCCGCCCGGCCCGTAGCCCCCCGGCGCCGGCGCCGAAAGATCGGGCGCGGCGGCGTCGAAGGCGCCGCCCGTCAGGCGGCGAAAGACATGCCGTTCGAACAGGATCGTCGGCCGCCCGTCGGGCAGAAAGGCCGCGCCGCGGCTTTCCACCTCGGCCACCGCCTTGATGGCCGCGACCTCGCAGCCGAGCTCGTCGGCCAACGCCCGATAAGGCGCGTCCGTGCGGATCGGCAGGGCCGATCCCTTGAAAGCGTTCATGTCCGCCAACCTCTCGATCCATGCAGGACCGATGCCGACGCCTGGCGCGTGGCGGGCGGCGGCCGAACGGCCTGCGCGAGTCCCGCCTCGAGACTTAGCGGAAAATGGTTAGCATCCCGTCAATGCAGACTCAGAAATCCTTCTTCCAGCGCAGCCCGACCGAGGCGCCGCCCGCGCCGCCGGCCTCGCTGGTGGCCGAGACGCCGTCGAACAGCTCGACCTCGACCTCGACAGAGGCCGGCCCGCCGTCGAGCGGCTGGCGCGCGCCCACGAACACCCCGTCGGCCAGCGACTTGCCCACGCGCACGGCGGTTTCCTCGCCCGACTGGTCCACGCTCAGCATGTCCACGCCCAGCGCCCCCCGCACCCCGTCGAGCAGCCCCGCCTCGCCGTTGAGCAGCGTCGCCAGCCCCGTGGCCAGCTGCAGCGCCTGCGAGGCCGACAGCGACTGGCGCGAGGTCCCGAACAGAAGGCGCGGCATCACCTCCTCCTCTGGCAGCGCCGGGCGCGAGGCGAACGACACCTGCGGCGCCGACGCGGTTCCCGAAACCACGATCCCGCCCTCGATGTCGTCGCTCTCGGTCCAAAGCGCGACGTCAAGCGCCGGGTCGGGCGGCCTTGCGCCCGAAAAGGCGATGCGCCCGCGCGTCAGCTCGAAGGTCTTGCCCAGAAGGTCCAGCTCGCCGCGGCGGCGCTCGACGGCGCCGACGACGATGGGATCGGCGGCGGGGCCCTTGATGCTCAGATCGGCCTCCCACTCGCTGTCGAGCCCGCGCCCGCGCACGAACACGCCGCCCGGCGCGCGCACGCGCAGGTCCAGCTGCGGGCCGTCCGAGTCTGCCGGCGGCGGCGCGTCCTCTTCCGGCGGCGGCGCGCCCTTGACCGCGACTTCGCCCAGATCGGCCACCGAAGGCGGCAGCGCGTTGACCAGCCGCACCTCGGCGCGGTCGATCACCGCCTCGCCGGCGATCAGCGGCGCGCTCAACGGCCCCGCCGCCGTGAGGTCAAGGCTGACCTTCGCCGTCACGTCGTCGCGCCGCACAAGGATCGCGCCGTCGGCGGACAGGCGCCCCCGCAGCGTCTGGCCGTCCACGGTCAGGCTGGCGCTCAGCGGCGCGCCCGAGCCGTCGGTCGCGCGCAGGTCCAGCGTCAGATCCGCGCCGTCGCCGACACGGGTGCGCGCCTCGATCCCGGTCAGGATCGTGCCCAGGTCAAGGTTCTGATACTGGCCGTTGGTCAGGACCAGCCGCCCCGTCGGGCGCAGACGCCCGGGCAGTCCCTTGGCGCCCAGATCCAGGTCCAGATCGCCGTCCAGCACATGCGCCGGAGCCGGCACATAGCCCCAGAACGCCCCAAGACGCCCCTTCCAGCTGGCCCGGGCCTCGATCGGGGCGCCGGGTTCGAGCGCCGGCAGGACGCCCGCCGGCCGCGCCCGCGCGCGCGCGCGCAGCCGGACCGGCTCGCCGAAGCGCCCCGACAGGCTGGCGCGCGCCGTCGCCTCGCCTCCGTCCCAGTCCAGCCGCGCCTCGGCGTCGAGCGCATCCTCGGCCTCGACGCCGGCGGGATCGAGGCCCTCGGCATTCAGGCGGATACGGGCGAAGGGCTTGCCCGGCCGGGTGTCGAAGCGGGCCCGCGCGCGCAGGGCGCCGCCCTCGATCGGCGCGCCGGCCAGGCGCGCGGCCTCGACCAGGCGCGGCAGGTTCAGCGTCACGTCGCCGGTCGCGCCCTGCGCGCCCGCGCCCAGATCGCCCCGGAGCCGTCCGCCCGGCAACGCCAGATCAAGCCCGCGCAGCGCCGTCACGCCGCCCGCGCTTTCGATCCGCGCGGGGGCGCGCAGGCGCGCGCGCGCCTTGCCCAAGCCCGCCTCGAGGCGCGTCAGCGTCCCGGCCGCCGCCTCGCCGCTCAGATCGAGCCGCGCGGCGAGGCGCGCGAAAAGCGGACGGCGGCCGGCCTTCTTGCGCCGCGGCGCGTCTCCTTCGGCGTCGAAGCGCACGTCAAGCGCGTCCAGCGCACCCGAGGCCCGCGCCTCGAGCCGGCCAAGCCGCACAGCCCCCATGGCGGCGCCGCCCGCGCCGGCCGAGACCTCGAGCCGCGGCGCCGCGCCCAGCGCGTCATCCGCCCGCGCGCGCAACCGCAGGCCGCGCGCCGCGGCGCCGGCAAGGCGCAGATCGGGCGCGTCGGCGTGCAGCGTCAGCGCGGCCGCGCCGTCGGCCTGCGCCAGTTCGGCGCCGGCGTCGAGCGCGCTCAGCGCCGCGTCGCCCGCCCGCAGGCCCTGCGCCTTGGCCGTCAGCCCGCCCTCGGGCGCGCCGAACAGATCGCGCGCCCATCCGGCCAGCTCGGCCGCCTCGATCGCCGCGCCGAAACCGCGGGCCCCTTGCGCCTGGGCGCGCAGCGTCGCGGCCTGTCGGCCCTCGGGCGCGCTCAGCTCGAGCGTTCCCGAAACCGCGCCGCCCAGCCCCGCCCCGGCAAGCTGCGGGAACAGGTCGGCGAAGGCCTCGAAGGCCGACAGGTCGCGCGCCTCGAAGCGCAGCGCCCCCTCGGCCAGGCGTGCGTCGAGATCGGCGTCCAGCCGCCCTTCGAGCGCGCTGCGCAAACCCTCGAACGACAGCGCATCCAGCGTCAGGCGCACGCCGCGCAGCGCGCCGCGCAACTGGGCGTCCACCGGCCCGATGGGCCCGCCGCGCGCGCTCAGCGCGGCGCGGCCCGCAACGCCTTCGGCGATGGTCACGTCATGGGTCAGCCGCGCCTCGCCCCAGCTGCGCCCGGCGGCGACGGCGTGGGACAGAACCGCCTCGCCGGTCAGCCGCGCCGCGCCGACCGCGCCGCCCAGCGCGCCGGCGGCGCTCAGCCGGCCTGCCGCCTCGCGCCCGTAAGCGCGCGCGATCGGCGCAAGGTCGGGCGCGTCGAGCGCATAGGTCAGGTCATGCGCGCCCTCGCTCAGCGCCACGACGCCCGAGGCCGTCGCCTCGAGCAGCGACGAGGAAAAGCGCGCCGCCTTCACCGTCGCACGCCGCCCGTCATAGGCCGCCTGAAGCGACAGCCGCGCCGGTCCGATCAGATCGGGCGTCAGCCGGTCGAGGCGCACGCCCGTCGCCGCGCCCTGCAGCGTCAGCTCGCCCTGCGGGCCGTCCTGCGAACGCAGGCGCCCTGTCACGTCCAGCCGCGCCGAAGCCGCATCGACCGCGTCCGAAGCAAGACCCTCGAGCGTGGCCGCGCCGCTGGCGGTCAGGTCGTCGGCGGCGCCGCTCAGGCGACCGTCGAAGCCGAGGCGCGCGAAATCCACGCCGGGGACAAGCGCCGCAAGCGCGCGCCGCGCCTCGAGCGACAGGTCAAGCTCCAGCCCCCGGTCCGCGCGCCGGTAGAACCCCGCCGCGCGCGCGTCGAGCGCCGGCGCCGCAAGGCGCGCGCGCTCGATGCGGATCACGCCGTCGGCGCCCTCGGCCACGCGCAGCCCCAGCGCCGCCTGCGGCGCCAGGGCCGCCTGCGCCTCGGGCGGCGCGTCGGGACCGGGCGCGGCCACGAAGTCGGCCTCCAGGCGCACCGGCGCCTCGAGATCGGCCAGCGCCGAGCCATGCGCGCTCAGCACCCGTTCGACGTCGAGCGCCGCGGTCATGCGCCAGTTGCTCAGCGGACCGTCGGCGTCCAGCTTCAGGCGGCTGGGCGCGCCGGCGCCCAGGCCCGCATACTCGGCCGCAAGCCCGCCCGGCCCCTCGCGCGCGTCAAGCGCGACGCGCAGCGTATCGGCGGCGAAGTCGCGCGCATATCGCAGGTCGAACACGCCCTCGACCGCATCGGTGCGCGCGATGCGCAGCTCAAGCGCCTGCACGTCGCCCTCGTCGCGCGCCGCGCCCTGCGCGTCGAACGCCACCCCCTGCGCCGCCGCCACCCCCGGCGCAAGGCGCACGCCGCTCAGCGTCAGCGCATCGACCACCACCGTCAGCGGCGCGCGCGGCCAGCCGCCGCCGCTCTCTTGCGGCGCTTCGTCCTTCGCGGGCGCCTCCGAGGGCGGCAGGACCGGCCGGCGCAGCACCTCGACGCCGCGCGCGGTCAGGGCGCGGATCGCCAGCTCGCCCGACAACAGGCGCGAGGGGCTCCAGCTGACGCCCACGGCCTCGGCGCGCAGCCACACGCCCTGCGCGTCGGCCACCGCAAGGCCGCGCAGCTCGGTCACGCCGTCCTCGGGTTCGGCCACGCCCTCGGCGGTGATCTCGAGGCTTCCCGGCGTGGACAGCTGCGAGAGCGCGAACTGCACCAGCGAGTTCTTCAGCCCCAGAATCGAGATCTGCGCCCCCGCCGGGGGCGGCGGCGCCAAGGCCAGCGCGGCGCCCACGAGCGCGGCGCGAGAAAGGCGTGCAAGGCGCGATACGGTCATCAGAACGCCTGCCCGATCGAGAAATAGATCTGGAACGCGTCGTCCGCGTCCCGGGGGTTCAGCGGCGCGGCCACGTCCAGGCGCAGCGGCCCCACGGGCGAATAGTAGCGCGCGCCAAGCCCGGCGGCGAGCTGCACGCCCTCGGCGAAGTCGGGAAAGACGCTGGTCGAGACCGAACCCGCGTCGACGAAGGCCGCCGCGCCCAGATCGCCGCGCACGCGCCAGCGCAGCTCGGCGCCCAGCTCGAGCGCCGAGCGTCCGCCGATCGGGTCGCCCGCCGAATCGAGCGGCCCGACGAAGCGTTCGCGATAGCCGCGGACCGAGCCCCCGCCCCCGGCGTAAAGACGGCGCGGGGCGGGCACGTCGCCCAGCGATTCCGACAGGATCGCCGCCGCCCGCCCATGCGCCGCCAGCACCGTGCGCCCGCCCGCATCCAGCGGGAAGTAGACCGCCCCGCGCGCGTCCGCCACGAGGAAAGGCGCCGCGCGGCCGCCGACCAGCCCCGCGAAGGGCGCGGCCTTGAGCTCGGCCCGCCAGCCCTGGGTGGGATTGATCAGGTCGTCGGCCCCCTCGTAGCGGGCGAAGGCGGGCGCGCCCAGCAGGAAGGCGTCCTCCTGGCGGGCGCCGTCGTCGATCTCCGAGACCTCGGCCAGCCCGCCCAAGCCCACGGTCAGACTCGGGTCGAGCGCGCGCTGGACGCCGGCGGTCAGCGTCAGGGCCGACTGCTCGAAGGCGTCGTCGGATTCGTGCCGCGCCGAAGCGCCCAGCGCCAGCTCCTGCCCCGCGCGGCGGAACTGCGGCTTGCGCAGTTCGACCGACAGGGCCTGCAGCGCGAAGCCCAGATCGAGCTCGGCGCCCAGACGCTCGTTCGCGCCCCACAGATTGCGGTGGACGAACGACGCCGCCAGCTCGGGGCCGCGGGCGGTGGACAGGTTCAGCTCTGCCGCCACCGTGCGCGGGGGGCCTTCCTCGGCGGCAACGATCACCGGCGCGGCGCCGTCCGGCGCCGGTCCGTCCGGCAGGCGCACGACCACGGTCGAGAACAGGTTCGTCGATGCGAGGCGCTTCTGGAACTCGGCCAGCTTGTCGGCGTCGACCGGCTCGCCCTCGCGCCAGGGCAGGTAGCTGAGCAGGTAGTCCTCGCGCACCTGCGACAGGCCCTCGAAGCGCACGGGGCCGAAACGCTGCTCGGGACCGGCGGAAAGGATGGTCTCGACCTCGAGGCGGGCCGCCTGCATGTCGGCGACGGCGCGGCGGCCCTCGATGCGGGCGAAGGGGCGCCCGTCGCGGCGCAGGGCGGCGACGGCGGCCTGCTCGGCGCCCAGGATGCGCGCGGCCAACGCGCGCCGCCCCACGGGCGAGCCCAGCGCCGCCGCGTCGGGCGGGACGGGGGCGGCGCCCTGGCCATGATCGACGACGACGAAACGGTGCTCGGCAAGGATGAAGGGGCGGCCGGGCTTCACGCGCAGGCGCACGCGCACCCGCTCGGCCGCGTCGGGCGCAGGCTGTGGCGCGGCTTCGTGCGCGGGGCCGGCCTCGGCCGGGGCGGCGGGTTCGCGCGCGAAGGGATCGGCGGCCGGCGCGGGCGCGGCCCCGGACGCGGCCTTCTCGCCGCGCAGGATGCGAAAGGCAAGCTTGCCCTCGTAATACCCGCGCGAGCGCAGGATCTTGCGCGCAAGCTCGGCGTCCTGCTCGGCGCGGCGGCGCAGGAAGGCGACGCTTTGCGCCCCCTCGTCCTGAAAGCGGTAGAGGGCCAGGGATTGCTCGAGCAGCGCGGCCACATCGTCGTCCGGCGCGCCGCGCAGCTCGACCTCGTAGCGCACCTGGGTGCGCGGCGCCTCGAAGGCCTCGGCGGCCGGCGCAAGCCCGGGCGCCGCATCGCCCCCAAGCCACGCGCAGCCCGGCAAGGCGCCGGCCAGCGCGGCCATGACGCATGCGGCGACGCAGCTGCGGCGAAGGGACGAACTCATCCGCGCTCCTCGCGATTCATCGGCCGGACCCGCCCCGATCCATCCCGCGCCAATGCGGCGAAAAGCGGGCGACGCGCGCTCATGCGCGGCGGCGGCGGGGGCGGCGCGCGCTCAGCACCTTGTAGCGCGGCGTCAGGGCCAGCTGCTCGACCTGGCCGAACAGCTCGTTCAGGCGCCTTTCGTAGGGCAGGCTGCGATTGGCGACCAGCATGAAGGTTCCGCCCGGCGCCAGCATCCGCGCCGCCGCCTCCAGAAACCCGTGGCCGAGCGCGATCGACACCGCGCGCCCCTCGTGAAAGGGCGGGTTCGAGATGACCCAGTCATATTCCCCGCGCGGGATCTCGGGACCCGCCGCGTCGGCCCAGAAGAAGCGCGCGCGCGGGTCGGCGACGTTGCGGCGCGCGCAGTCGAGCGCGGCCGCGTCGGCTTCGAACAGGTCCACCGCCTCGGGCGCGCCGCGGCGCAGCGCCGCATCGGCCAGCCAGCCCCAGCCCGCGCCAAGATCGGCCACCTTGCCCGACAGCGGCGGCAGGTTCTGCGCCAGAAGCTGCGAGCCGGGGTCCGCCTCGGTCCAGCTGAAGGCGCCGGCCACGGTCCGAAAGCGGCCCTCGACGCGGATGGCGGGCGCCGCCTCGGCGATCCAGCGGTCGAACTCGGGCGGCGTGTCGGACGTGCGCCGCGCCCAGATGACGCGGCCATGGTCGCGGGGGATCGCGCCGTCAAGCGCGATGACGCGGCGCAGGTCCTTTTGCAGGCTTTCCACGCCGTCGGTCTTGGCCCCCGCCGCCAGCACCGCGCCGCCGGGGCGGGTCATGCGCCAGGCGCGGGCGAAATTGGCGCGGTTCTCGGCCTTGGCGCGGGTCAGCGCGACGGCGGCGGCCGCGAAGGCGCCCTCGGGCGCGTCAAGGCGCGGGGTCACGTCGAAACCCGCCTGCGCCAGCGCATCGTGCAGCGGGCGCATGCCCTGCTCGCATTTCAGATCGCCGGGCGCGAAGACCGGGGCCGAAGGCGGACGCGCGCGCAGGACCGCCATCGGCGCCTCGGGCCCCGGCGCGGGCAGATCGCCGCGCGCGAATGGCGCGGCCAGCAGCGTCATCGGATCGAACATGCCTTCGGCCTAGCAGAAAGCGCCGCGCCGGGCCAGCGCCCGCGCGCGGCGCATGGGGCCTCAGTCCTCGAATTCCAGCAGCAGATCCTTGGCGTCGATCTGCGCGCCGGCGGGGGCGTGCACGGCCTTGACCACGCCGTCGCGCTCGGCGTGGATGGCGGTCTCCATCTTCATCGCCTCGATGGTCAGCAGCAGATCGCCCGCCTTGACCGCGCGCCCCGGCTGCACGGCCACCGACGCGACCATGCCCGGCATGGGCGCGGCGACATGGGCGGGGTTCGACAGGTCGGCCTTGGGCCGGCGCGCCGTCGCCGCGGCGACGTGGCGGTTGGGCACGGTGATGGTGCGCGGCTGGCCGTTCAGCTCGAAGAACACCTTCACCGTTCCGTCCTCGGCCGTCTCGCCGATGGCGGAGAGCACGACCTGAAGCCGCTTGCCCGGCTCGAGCTCGATCTCGACCTCTTCCTGCGGCTCCATGCCGTAGAAGAAGGTCCTGGTCGGCAGGACGCGCACGGGGCCGTAATCCTTGTGCCGCTCGCGGTAGTCGACGAACACCTTGGGATACATCAGGTAGCCGCACAGATCCTCGTCGTCGACCGGAACGCCCAGCCGCTTCGACAGCGCCGCGCGCTCGGCCTCGAGATCGACCGGGGGCAGCTTGGCGCCCGGCCGCTCGAGGCTCGGCGCCTCGCCCTTGAGGATCTTGCGCGTCAGCGCCTCGGGCCAGCCGCCCGGCGGCTGGCCGAGATCGCCGCGGATCATGCCCACCACCGACTCGGGGAACGAGATCTCCTTCTCGGGGTCGAGCACGTCCTGCGGCGTCAGCCCGGCCGAGACCATCATCAGCGCCATGTCGCCCACCACCTTGGACGAGGGGGTGACCTTGACGATGTCGCCGAACATGCGGTTCACCTCGGCATACATGCGCGCGACCTCGTGCCAGCGCTCTTCCAGCCCCAGCGCGCGGGCCTGGGCCTTGAGGTTGGTGAACTGGCCGCCGGGCATCTCGTGCAGATAGACTTCCGAGGCGCCCGACTTCATCTCGGTCTCGAAGGCGGCGTATTGCAGGCGCACCTGCTCCCAGTAATCCGAGATCGCCCGGATGGCCGCCGGGTCGAGCCCGGTCTCGTGCTCGGTGAAGCGCAGCGCCTCGACGATCGAACCGAGGCAGGGCTGCGAGGTCAGGCCCGACATCGAGTCCATGGCCGCGTCCACGATGTCGGCCCCCGCCTCGATCGCGGCCAGCACGCCCGCCGCGCCGATGCCCGAGGTGTCATGGGTGTGGAAGTGGATCGGCAGGCCGACATCCTCCTTGATCGCGCGGATCAGGATGCGCGCCTGGGCGGGCTTGAGCAGGCCCGCCATGTCCTTGACGCCGATCATGTGCACGCCCGCGTCGCGCAGCTGCCGCGCCATCGAGACGTAATACTTCAGGTCGTATTTCGCGCGGTCGGGGTCCAGGATGTCGCCGGTGTAGCAGATCGCGCCCTCGAGCACGCGGCCGCTCTCGAGCACAGCGTCCATGGCCACGCGCATGTTCTCGACCCAGTTCAGGCTGTCGAAGACGCGGAACACGTCCACCCCCGACTCGGCGGCCTGATGGACGAACTTGCGCACCACGTTGTCGGGATAGTTGGCGTAGCCGACCCCGTTCGCCCCGCGCAGCAGCATCTGCGTCATCACGTTGGGCAGCTTCTTGCGCAGCTCGACCAGCCGCTTCCACGGGCATTCCTGCAAGAAGCGATAGGCCACGTCGAAGGTCGCGCCGCCCCAGCACTCGACCGAGAACAGCTGCGGCAGGTTGCGCGCATAGGCGTCCGCGACGCGCAGCATGTCGAACGAGCGCATGCGCGTGGCCAGCAGCGACTGGTGCGCATCGCGCATGGTCGTGTCGGTGATCAGCGCCGCGCGCTGCGCCAGCGCCCAGTCGGCCACGGCCTTGGGCCCCTCGCGTTCGAGCAGGGTCTTCGTTCCCGGCGCGGGCGCCTCGGCCAGAAGGCGCGGGGGCTGGGGCTGGCGCGCATGGGCGGGCGGGCGCGGGCGGCCGGCGACCTCGGGGTTTCCGTTCACGGTCACGTCCGCGATGAAGGTCAGCAGCCGCGTGGCGCGGTCGCGCCGCGGCTTGAAGTCGAACAGCTCGGGCGTCTCGTCGATGAACTTGGTGTGATACGAGTTGTCGCGGAATTTCGGGTGCTTGAGCAGGTTCTCGACGAAGGCGATGTTGGTGGCCACGCCGCGGATGCGGAACTCGCGCAAGGCGCGGTCCATGCGCGCGATCGCCTCCTCGGGCGTCGGCGCCCAGGCGGTGACCTTCTCGAGCAGGCTGTCGTAGTAGCGCGTGATGACCGCGCCCGAATAGGCGGTGCCCCCGTCAAGCCGGATGCCGAAGCCCGTCGCCCCGCGATAGGCGGTGATGCGGCCGTAGTCGGGGATGAAGTTGTTGAGCGGGTCCTCGGTGGTGATGCGGCACTGGATGGCGTGGCCGGCAAGCTTGATGGCCTCCTGCCCCGGAACGCCGGTGGCCTGGGCGATGTCGGCGCCCTCGGCGATGCGGATCTGCGCCTTGACGATGTCGATGCCGGTGACCTCTTCGGTCACGGTGTGCTCGACCTGGATGCGGGGGTTGACCTCGATGAAATGGAACTCGCCGGTCGCCATGTCCTGCAGGAACTCGACCGTGCCGGCGTTCTGATAGCGCGCGTGGCGGGCGATGCGCAGGGCCAGCTCGCACAGCTCGGCGCGCTGCTCGTCGGTCAGGTAGGGGGCGGGGGCGCGCTCGACCACCTTCTGGTTGCGGCGCTGCACCGAGCAGTCGCGCTCGAACAGATGCACGATGTTGCCCTGGCCGTCGCCCAGGATCTGCACCTCGACATGGCGCGCGCGGGGGATGAGCTTTTCAAGGTATCCCTCGCCGTTGCCGAAGGCGGCCTCGGCCTCGCGCCGGCCGGCGCGCACCTTCTCTTCCAGCTCGTCCGGCCCCATGATCGGCCGCATGCCGCGCCCGCCGCCGCCCCAGCTGGCCTTGAGCATGAGGGGGTAGCCGATCTCCTCGGCCATGCGGCGGATCTCGTCCATGCCCTGGTCGGGGTCGGGCAGCACCGGGCTGGCGGGCACCACGGGCACGCCCGCCTCGATGGCGGCGCGGCGGGCCGACGCCTTGTCGCCCAGCATGCGCATGGTTTCGGCGCGCGGGCCGATGAAGGCGATGCCGGCGGCCTCGCAGGCGTCGACGAAGTCGGGGTTCTCGGACAGCAGGCCATAGCCCGGGTGGATCGCGTCGGCGCCGCTTTCGCGCGCGACGCGGATGATCTCGTCGATCGACAGATAGGCCTCGACCGGCCCCAGCCCCTCGCCGATCTTGTAGGCTTCGTCGGCCTTGAAGCGGTGCAGGCCCAGGCGGTCCTCCTCGGCATAGACCGCGACGGTTCGCTTGCCCAGCTCGTTGGCCGCGCGCATGACGCGGATGGCGATCTCGGAGCGGTTGGCGACGAGTATCTTCTGGAAGCTGCGCATTGCGACCTGCTCACCCCTTCTGCGACGACGGCGGAGCCCGCGGCCCCATGACGCGCTGCACAATGCACGCAAGCGCGCGCGCAGGCAAGGCGCGCGCGCAGACCAGGCTGCAAGGCGCGGGCGCGGCGGCGGGGGAGCGCAGCGGGGGATGATCGGCGGGGCCGGAGGCGGCGTTGCGCGCGGGCGCGGCCGCTGGCCGCCGCGCGCGGCGGGGGGCCGGGCGCGGAGGCCGCGGGCGGCTCCGAACCCCTCTCCGAAGCCGTCCCCCGGCGCGGCCATGGGCGTCGCACCGGGCGCGCGCCCGGCGGCCGGCGCGGATCAGGCGCAGCCGAGCCCGGCGAAGGGGGCGAAGCGGCGGCCGACCCCGCCCCCTCGGACCCGCCGCGGCGGGGGCGCAAGGGGGGCGGGGGCGGGGGCGGGGGCGGCCCGGCGCCGCCGGCGCGCTCACAGATGTTCGGGCGGCGTGTCCAGCGTGGTGCGGTCGAGCCCCTCGATCATGCCGCGCCATGCATGCGTCAGCGGCAGCTCGTAGCGGCAGAACCAGCGCGCGGCGTCGATCTTGCCGCGCAGGAAGTCCTCGCGCCCCGCCCCGCCGGCGGCGAGGGCGCGCCGCGCCGCCAGCGCCTGGCGCAGCCACAGCCAGCCCACCGTCACATGCCCCAGCATGTCGAGATAGATGGTGGCGTTGGCGGTGAAGGCCTCGGCGCCCGCCTTGGGCGCGGCGGCCAGCATGGCGGCGGTGGTGCGCTCGGCGCCGTCGACGGCCTCGGCCACCGCGGCGCGGATGTCGGCCAGCGCCTCGTCGCCCTCGGCCTCGGCCAGCGTGCGGCGCATGCGCGCCAGCAGGGCGCGGAAGGGGGCGCCGCCCTCCATGGGAACCTTGCGGCCCAGCAGGTCCAGGCCCTGGATGCCCTTCGTGCCCTCGTGGATCGGGTTCAGGCGGTTGTCGCGATACATGCGCTCGACGGGGTAGTCGCGCGTGTAGCCGTAGCCGCCATGCACCTGGATCGCGTTGTCGTTCGCGCGCAGGCCGAACTCCGAGGGCCAGGACTTGACGATCGGGGTCAGGATCTCGAGCAGGCGGCGCGCCTCGGCGGCGTCCTCGTCGGTTCCCGAGCGCAGATCGTCGATCAGGCGCGCCGCGTAAAGGCACAGCGCCATGCCGCCCTCGGCGTAGCACTTGGCCTGCAGCAGCATGCGCCGCACATCCGCGTGCTGGATGATGGGGATCATGGGCGCGGAGGGATCGCGCCCCGTCAGCGGCCGGCCCTGAAGGCGCTCGCGCGCGTAGGACAGGGCGTGCAGATAGCCCGTCATGGCCAGCGCGGCGGCCGACAGGCCGACGGATACGCGCGCCTCGTTCATCATCACGAACATGCAGGCCAGGCCGTGATTCTCCTGCCCGACCAGCCAGCCCACGGCGCCCTCCTTCTCGCCGAAGGCGAGGGCGGTGTTCACCGTGCCGCGATTGCCCATCTTGTGGTTCAGCCCCATCAGCCGCACGTCGTTGCGCGCGCCGTCGGGCAGGATGCGCGGCACGCAGAACAGCGAGATGCCCTTGACGCCCGGCGGCGCGCCGGGGATGCGCGCGAGGACGAAGTGGATGATGTTCTCGGACATGTCGTGCTCGCCGCCCGAGATCCACATCTTCGAGCCGAACAGGCGGAAGGTTCCGTCCTCGCGCCGCTCGGCGCGGGTGCGGATGTCGCCCAGCGACGAGCCGGCCTGCGGCTCGCTCAGGCACATGGTGCCGAAATAGCGCCCCTCGCACATCGGGCCCAGATAGCGCGCCTTGAGCTCTTCCGAGCCATGAGTGGCCAGAAGGTTCGCCGCCCAGCCCGTCAGGCTCAGATAGCCCATGGCCGGGCCGTTGGCCGCCGCGAACCAGGCGCCGATGGCCGTGGCCGCCATGTAGGGCAGGCCCATGCCGCCGATCTCGGCGGGAAAGGCCATGGCCGGAAAGCCCGCCTGGCGGTAGGTTTCCAGCGCGGCGGGGACCTCGGGGATGATGTGCACGCGCTCGCCGTCGAAGGTGGGCTCGTTGGCGTCGAGCTTGGCGGCGAAGGGCTGGAACACCTCTTCGGCCAGGCGCTCGGCGGTGTCCATCATGGCGTCGATGTCGGCGCGCTCATGCTCGGCGTAGAAGGGCCGGCGGCACAGCTCCTCGAGGTCGAAGACGTCGTTGAGCAGAAAGTCGAGGTCCTCGCGGCGCAGAATGTCGGGCATGATCCCCCCCCCCGGTTGGCGTCTTGTCGCGGTCGGGGCCGGGCGCTGACGCGCGGTCGCGGTTGACCCGCCGCCGATCCTTGCGGAACGTTGTTCCACAGCATCGCGCCGAAAGCAATCGCATGGCGCGCGGAACGGAACGAGCGACGGCCGACCATGACACTTGCCGATTCCCCTTCGCCCGCCGCCGAGGGCCAGGAGGCGCAGCTGCGCGTGAGCGACGTGCGCATCCCCGTCGCGCGCACCCTGTCGGGTCCGACCCCGCCGGGGCTGACGCTGCGCGGGCGCCTGTTCGAACCCGAGGGCCGGACGCCCGAGGTCGCGGCAGTGATTCACCCCGCCACCGGCGTGCCGCGCGACTACTACGCCCGCTTCGCCCGCTGGCTGGCCGCCGAGCGCGGCGTCGCCTGCCTGATCTACGGCTATCGCGCGACCGACGACCGCAGCCCGCGCGCGCTGCGCCGCTCGACCGTCGGCATGTCCGACTGGGGGGTGTGCGATCAGGAGGCGGCGCTGGCATGGCTGTGCGCGCGCCACCCCGACGCCGAGATCCGCGTCGTCGGGCACTCGCTGGGCGGGTTCATGACCATGTTCCACAAGGACGCGCACCGCGTGGCGCGGCTGATCGCGGTGGCCTCGGGGCCGGCATGGTGGCGCGCCGCGCCGCTGCGCGGGATGCCGATGGCCTTTCTGTTCTGGCATGTTCTGGGGCCTCTGGCCGTGCGCGCGCTGGGCTACCTGCCCGGCAGCCGGCTGGGGCTGGGCGAGGACATGCCCCCCGGCGTGTTCCGCGAATGGAAACGCTGGTGCTGCAACCGCGACCTGCACCGGCCCGATTGGGGCGGCCGCCTGCCCGCGCCCGTCTCGCCGCCCTTCTCGGGGCGCCTGATCATCGCCGCGATCGAGGACGACGCCATCCTCTCGCCCGCCACCGCGGCCCGCCTGGCCGAGTTCCACCCCGAAGCCGAGTCCGAGCTGCGCGTGATCTCGCCCCGCGACGCGGGAACGCGGGCGATCGGTCATGTCGGCCTGTTCCGCCAGGCGAACGCCGCCGCCTGGCCGCTCGTTTGGGACGACTGAGCCGCGGCGCCGCGCCGCGCCCGCGGGCCGGCCGGCTCAGTCGTCGATCACGAACACATGCAGCGCCACCGGGCCATGCGCGCCCAGCTGCAGCACCTGGCCGATGTCGGCCGAGCGCGACGGCCCCGTGACCAGGTTGACCGTGCGCGCGTCGCGCCCCGAAGCGCGCAGCGCGGCCCACAGCTCGTCCAGCCCGGGCAGGATGTCGGCCCGGCGCAGGGCGACGAAATGCGTCTCGGCCAGGAAGGTCAGCGTCACCGGGTTGTCGGGACCCGAAAGCAACGCCAGCGTGCCGGTCTCGGCCACGCCGAACCAGGCGCGCGAGAGGGCGGCGGGCTCTTCGAGCCGGCCGGGGCCGCGCGAGACCTCGAGCCCCGTCCAGTCGAGCGCGGCGAAGGCCGGCTCCTCGCCCATGCGCAGCGACGGCGGCAGGTTGCGCGCGCGCAGCTCATGCGCCAGCGCCGCGGGCAGATCGGCCAGCCGCGGCACATGCGACACGGTGGCGTCCACCGCGCGCAGCTTGTCCTCGAACTGGGCCAGGCGGGCCTCGGGCGGCGTGCGGGCGCCGGCGGGGGTGGGGGCGGTCTGACGACCCGCGGCGGCCAGGCGCGCGCGCACGGCCTCGCGCCGCTCGGCCTCGTCGCGGCCCTGCGCCGTGGCGCGGCGGATGCGGGACAGGATGCGGTCGCGCGCGCTCATGGCCGCGCTCCGTCTTGCGCTTGGGCGCGCGGCGGCGGCGCGGCGGCCTGCCGCGCGGGCGGGCGCTCGCCGCGCGCATAGCGGGCCATGAAGGTGTCGCCCTCGGGCGCCGGGAAGTCGCGATGCGCGGTCCAGCCGCGCCCCAGCGGCAGGCGCCGCAGCCGCCCGCCGCGCGCCATCGCCCGCAGCGCCAGCGCCGCGGCGCGGGTGGCGGCGCGGTAAAGGCGCGGACGCTCGGCCAGCCAGGTCCACGCGCCCAGCCCCCAGCGCACCGCGCCCGGGGTCAGGCGGCGCTCGAACTCCTGCGCGCGCCAGTGGCGCATCATGCCCGGCAGGGGGATGCGCATGGGGCAGACCTCTTCGCAGCGGCCGCAGAAGGTCGAGGCGTTGGGCAGGTCGCGCGATTTCTCGATCCCCGTCAGCGCCGGCGTCAGCACCGCCCCCATCGGCCCCGGATAGACCCAGCCATAGGCGTGCCCGCCGATGGTCTGATAGACGGGGCAGTGGTTCATGCACGCGCCGCAGCGGATGCAGCGCAGCATGTCCTGGAACGGACCGCCGACCATGTTCGAGCGCCCGTTGTCCAGCAGCACGACGTGGTATTCCTCGGGGCCGTCCGGGTCGTCGCGGCGGCGCGGGCCGGACGAGAAGGTGGTGTAGACCGACATCTCCTGCCCCGTGGCCGAGCGCGCCAGCAGGCGCAGCACCGTCGAGGCGTCCTCGAGCGTGGGCACGACCTTCTCGATCGAGGCCAGCACGATGTGCACCCGCGGCAGCGACTGGCTCAGATCGCCGTTGCCCTCATTGGTGACGATCACGCTCTGGCCCGTCTCGGCGATCAGCATGTTGGCGCCGGTGATGCCAACCTCGGCCTCGAAATACTTGCGCCGCAGCACGCGGCGGGCCTCGGTCAGCAGCGTGTCCAGCCCCTCGAGGTCGCGGTCGGGCGGCAGGTCGGCATGGGCCTTGCGGAACTCTTCGCGCACCTGCGGCACGGTGACGTGCACGGCCGGGGCGATGATGTGGCTGGGCGTCTCGCCGCGCAGCTGGATGATGTATTCGCCCAGATCCGTCTCGACCGGGCGGATGCCGTTGCGCTCGAGCCAGTCGTTGATCCCGCATTCCTCCGAGATCATCGTCTTGCCCTTGTTGACCGTGCGCGCGCCGGCCTTGCGGCAGATGTCCAGCACGATGGCGCGGGCGTCCTCGGCGCTTTCGGCCCAGTGCACGACGCCGCCCGCCTCGGTCACCTTGCGCTCGTAATGCTCGAGCCACAGGTCCAGATCGGCCAGCGTCGCGTTCTTCATGTCGCGCGCCGCGTCGCGGATGGCGTCGAACTCGGGCACCAAGGCGGCCGCCTTGGCGCGCTTGGCGATGAAGTTGCCGCGCGCGCCGCGCAGCGCCGCCTGAAGGTTGGCGTCGGCCAGCGCCTCGCGCACATTCTGCGCGAAGCGGTCCGATGTCTGCAGATGGGTCATGTCGCCTTCCCCTTGCGCGCGTCGCGGGCGTCGGCCTCGGGGGCCTCGCCGATGGCGGGGCCGTCGGTCATGCCGGCCAGCACCTCGACCACGTGGCGCGCGCGGATCGCCCGCCCCTGGCGCGAGAGCTTGCCCGCCATGTTCATCAGGCAGCCCAGGTCGCCCGCCAGCACCAGATCGGCGCCGGTGGCGGCGATGTCCTCGGCCTTGTCGGCGACCATGGCGCCCGAGATCTCGGGATACTTGACGCAGAACGTGCCGCCGAAGCCGCAGCACGCCTCGGGATCGGACATCTCGCGCAGCTCCAGCCCCTGCACCGAGGCCAGGAGCTTGCGCGGCTGCGCCTTGACCCCCAGCGCGCGCAGCCCCGAGCAGCTGTCGTGATAGGTCGCGGCCGCGTCGAGCCGCGCCGACACCTCGCTCAGCCCGAGAACGTCGGTCAGGAAGCTGACGATCTCGTGCGTGCGCGCGGCCAGCGCCTCGGCCCGGGCGCGCCAGGGATCGCCGGGTTCGAACATGGCCGGATAGTCGCGCGCGACGGTGGCCGCGCAGCTGCCCGAGGGGGCGACCACGTGATCGTAGCCATCGAAGGCCTCGACGACGCGCCGGGCCATGCGCCGCGCCCCCTCGCGGTCGCCCGAGTTCCACGAGGGCTGGCCGCAGCATGTCTGGACGGCCGGAACCTCGACCTCGCAGCCCGCCTCCTCGAGCAGCCTGAGCGCGGCGAATCCCACCGAGGGACGGAACGCGTCCACAAGGCAGGTGACGAACAGCGCCACGCGCGGCGCGGGGGTGGTTGACATGGGCGCCTCCCGAATTGGTCAGAACATTTATCCAATTCTTCGCCCCGCGCGCAAGCCCGCCGCGCCGGCCCGCGCGGCCGCGGCCATCGGAGCGGCTTTCCCTTTGCCTTCGCCCGCCGACTCGGCTAAAAGCCCGCGGTTCGCGGCGCTTACACCCCTGGAGGATCGCCGCGCCTCACAGACAGGAGACATGACATGGCCGAGATGCCGATTCTCGAAGCCACGCGTCGCGAAGGCACGGGCAAAGGGGCTGCCCGCGCCGCCCGTCGCGCGGGCCTCGTTCCGGGCGTGATCTATGGCGGCGGCAAGGACCCCGTCGCGATCAACGTGAAGTTCAACGAGCTGATCAAGCGCCTCAAGGCCGGCAAGTTCCTGGCCACGCTGATCAACGTGCGCGTCGACGGCGAGGACAACCGCGTGATCTGCCGCGGCGTGCAGCGCGACATCGTGCGCGACCTGCCCACGCATGTCGACTTCCTGCGCCTGTCCGAGCGCAGCCGCATCAACCTCTACATCCCCGTCGAGTTCGTGAACGAGGAAGAGGCGCCCGGCATCAAGAAGGGCGGCACGCTGGTCGTCGTGCGTCCCGAGGTCGAGCTGCGCGTGACCGCCGGCGACATCCCCGAGAAGATCGTGGTGGACCTGGCCGGCCGCGACATCGGCGACGTGATCCACATCTCGGACGTCGCGCTGCCCAAGGGCGCGCGCCCGGTCATCACCGACCGCGACTTCGTGATCGCGAACATCTCGGCGCCCTCCAGCCTGCGCTCGGCCGATGACGAGGAAGAGGCCGAGGCAGAGGCCGAGGCCGAAACCGAGGAGTGACGGGGCCCGGCCGCCCTTGACCCTCGCCGCCGCCCGGCCCCGCCGGGCGGCGGCTTGCGTTCAGGACCGCGCGCAAGGAGCATGACGCCATGAAACTGTTCGTCGGCCTTGGGAACCCGGGCGAGAAATACGCCCGCAACCGCCACAACATCGGCTTCATGGCCCTCGACCGCATCGCGGCCGATCACGGCTTCTCGCCCTGGCGCGCCAAGTTCCAGGGCCTGGTCAGCGAAGGCCGGCTGGGGCGCGAGAAGGTCCTGCTGCTCAAGCCCCAGACCTACATGAACCTGTCGGGCCAGTCGGTCGGCGCGGCCATGCGCTTTCACAAGCTCGACCCCGCCGATGTGACCGTCTTCCACGACGAGCTGGACCTGGCCCCGGGCAAGTGCCGCGTCAAGCGCGGCGGCGGCCATGCCGGCCACAACGGCCTGCGCTCGATCCACCAGCACGCGGGGCCCGACTATGCGCGCGTGCGCCTGGGCATCGGCCGCCCGGCCCAGAAGGCGCAGGTGGCCGCCTATGTGCTGCACGACTTCGCCAAGGCGGACGAGGCCTGGCTCGACGATCTGCTGCGCGCCGTCTCGGACGCCGCCCCCAGGCTGGCCGAGGACGACGACTCGGGCTTCATGAACGCCGTCGCGCTGCGCATGGCGCCCCCGCCGCGCCCCGCCGCGCAGACCCCGCCGGGCGGCGCGGCCGACGACGGGCGCAAAGCCGACGAAGGGCGCCGCGGGCCAGATGCGGGGGGCGACGGGGCCAAGGACGACGCCGCCCTTTCGCCGCTCGAGCGGCTCAAGCGCCGCTTCTCCTGACCCGCCCTTGACCGGCCCGCGCGCGCATGTCATGCGGCGGGCCGACCGGAACGAGGCTGTATCGAGGAAAGCGCCATGGGTTTCAAATGCGGCATCGTCGGGCTGCCGAACGTCGGCAAGTCCACGCTCTTCAACGCGCTCACCCGCACCGCCGCGGCGCAGGCGGCCAACTTCCCCTTCTGCACCATCGAGCCGAATGTGGGCGAGGTCTCGGTGCCCGATCCGCGCCTGAACGAGCTGGCGCGCATCGCCGGCTCGCGGCAGATCATCCCCGCGCGGCTGACCTTCGTGGACATCGCCGGGCTGGTGAAGGGCGCCTCGAAGGGCGAGGGGCTGGGCAACCAGTTCCTCGCCAACATCCGCGAGGTCGACGCCATCGCCCATGTGCTGCGCTGCTTCGAGGATGACGACGTGACCCATGTCGAGGGCCGCGTGGACCCCATCGCCGACGCCCAGACCATCGAGACCGAGCTGATGCTGGCGGATCTGGAAAGCGTCGAGCGCCGCCTTCAGGGCCTGGCGCGGCGGCTCAAGAGCGGCGACAAGGAGGCGCGCGACCAGGACCGCCTGCTGCGCATGGCCGCCGAGGCGCTCGAGCAGGGGCGCCCCGCGCGCACCGTCGCCGTGGCCGAAGAGGACGCGCGCGCCTGGCGCGCCCTGCAGCTGCTGACGGCCAAGCCGGTGCTTTACGTGTGCAACGTGGACGAAGCCTCGGCCGCCACGGGCAATGCGCTGTCCGAGAAGGTGGCCGCCATGGCCGCCGAGCAGGGCGCGGCGTCGGTGGTCATCTCGGCCGCCATCGAGGAAGAGATCGCCCAGCTCGACGACGCCGAGCGGGCCGAGTTCCTGGCCGAGCTGGGGCTGTCCGAGCCGGGCCTCGACCGGCTGATCCGCGCGGGCTACGAGCTTCTGGGTCTGCGCACCTACTTCACCGTCGGCCCCAAGGAGGCCCGCGCCTGGACCATCAAGGCCGGGACCAGGGCGCCTCAGGCCGCGGGCGTGATCCACGGCGATTTCGAGCGCGGCTTCATCCGCGCCGAGACCATCGCCTACGAGGACTACGTCGCCTGCGGCGGCGAGCAGGGCGCGAAAGAGGCCGGCAAGATGCGCATCGAGGGCAAGAACTACGAGGTCGCGGACGGCGACGTCCTGCACTTCCTGTTCAACACCTGAGGGCGCGGGCCCGGTCGCGCCTCATTTCGCTAAAATCGCGCGCAATTTCCGCCCCTTGGACGCGCCTGCGTTAAGAGTTTGGAAATCGAGAGTCCGCATTTTGTTCCCAGTGAACGCGAGGGGAACGAACATGACGGACACGGTTTTTGCAGCGCTCATCATCGGCATGCTTCTGGGCGGCGCGGCCTTCGTCGCGGCGCTGCTCTCGGGCGTGCACTTCCTGGTCGCCCTGGCCGCCTACAGCCTCATCGGCGCGGCGGGGCTGGTCGGCGCCGCCACCCTCGCGGCCTTCGCCCGCGGCGGCGAAACCGGCGACGTCTGAGCGCGCCCGCCCGCCCAAGCGACGCCGACCGCGACGCACCGGCGCGCAAGCCCCCTTGGACGCCATCCCAGCCCCGAGCGCAAGGCCGGCCCGCGCCATCCGCCGGATGCGCCAGCCGCCAGCCCCAGACCCCGCACGCGCAGCCTTCAGGCGCGCCATGTTCGGCCCCGGCCCGGCGCAAGCAGCCTTCCGTAGCGGCAATCCAGGCCCCCGCCCGGCACACGCCGCCCTCTGGCGCACGGCCCGACCCCTTCCCGACACGCCGCCCTCGCGCCCTTCATCCGACAACCCCGGCGCCCCACGCGCCGCCTTCCGACACCCCATCCCCGGCACGCCCCGCGCTCGGGCGTGATCCGACAGCCCGGGGATCGCACGCGCAGCCTTCGGGCGCCTCACCCCCGACCCGGATCTCGCCGCCTTTCGAGCGCGCAGCCCCGGCCCCCCCACCCTCTGGCGCGCCATCCGACATCCCGGGCGACTCACGCGCCGCGCCCCGGCACGCCATCCCCGGTCGCGGCCCCGAACGGGCCGCCTTTCGGGCGCGCCCGGCCCCTGACCCGCAACGCGCCGCCCTCGGGCACCCCATCCGAGAACCCGGGCATCGCACGTGCCGCGTTCGGACGCGCCGCCCCCCCGGCCCGGCGCGCGCCGCCTTCACGCAACCCGCCCGCCCGTTGGAGCGGGCTTTCCTCGGCCGCCGCCTGCCTTTTCCGGCGGAAGCCTGCGCGCGCCGACATCAGGCCGCAGCGACGGCGATGGCGGGCGATCGCGCCGCACGCGAGCTTCCTTCGCTCCGCCGCGGCCCGCACCGGCTCCCAATCCCGACCCTGCGCGCACCGAGCGCGATACGCGCCCGAACGGCGGGCGGGCGCGCCGCACGCGCAGCTTTCCCTCGCCCGACCCGCTCGCGCCGGCCTGCGGTCTCGGCCCTCTGCGCGCGCCATCCCGCGGCGGGGCGCCCTGCGCATTGGCCCCGCGCGCAAGGTTCCGCGGCCCATCGTTGCGATGGCTTGGGTCCGAGCGAAAGCCGACCGCGCCGATGCGCGACCCCGGCGCGTTCGTCAGGGCGCAAGATCACGCGGCGCCCGCATCCGACAAGCTCAGCCGCCTCTGCGTCGCGTCCCACTGCGCGATCCACGCGCGCGGCGGCGCCAGACGCGCGCGGGCAAGCTCGATGCGCCAGCGCGGGGCACGATCGGCGCCATCCGCCGCCGAGGGCGCGAATCCCGCCCGCCAGCGCGTCTCGACGCCCGCCGCGCCGCCCGCGCCCTGCGTCAGCATCACGCCCAGCGGCGGCGGCGCGCCGCGGGCGGCGGCGGCCTCGGCCCCCGCCTCGGCCGCCAGGTGCAGGCGCCGGACCTGCGTCAAGCCGGGCGCGCGCCCGGGCGCCTCGGCCACCGCCAGACGGCAGGCGCCCGAGCGCAGCGCCTCTTCCAGCGCCCAGAACACATCCTCGTCGCGCCGAGGCGCCGCGATCACCAGCCGCGAGGGATCGAAGAACGCCGCCAGCCCGTCGGGGTTCAGTCGTGCGCCCGAGCGCGGCGCGCGCACCCACAGGATCGGGCCCCGATCGCCCGCCCCCTCCAGCGCGCCGGCCAGAATCGCGGCGAAGATCATCCGCGCCGCCCCGCACAGCTCATGCGCGCGGGCCAAGGGCAGCTCGGCCCCCGCCCCCAGACGCAGCGCCGGCCGCGCCGGCGCGGCGGCCTGGCGCAGCGCCGCCAGCCGAGCTGCAAGATTGCGATGCGATTCCCTCTTGTTCACTCTTTGTTTCTATCACCGCCGCCGCCGCGCCAAAACGGCCTTTGCGCGCGCACGCCGGGCGGCTAGCTTCGGCGGCGAAAGGATCGCGCATGCACCGCCCAGCCCTGGCCCTGCTCATCGCCGCGCTTGCCGCGGGCGCCGCCCTGGCCGCCCAGCAGGAGGGCGAGCAAGGCCTGGCGCGCATGGCGCTGGGGCTTGCCGGCGGACTGGCGATGTTCCTTCTGGGCATGGACCGCCTGTCGGTCGGGCTGCGCACCATGGCCGGCGAGCGCATGCGCGCCGTGCTCGAACGCTTCGCCGGCAACCGCATCGCGGCGCTGCTGACCGGCGCGACGGTGACGGCGGTGATCCAGTCCTCGTCCGTGACGACGGTTCTGGTGGTGGGGCTGGTTTCGGCCGGCGCGATGACCCTGACGCAGTCGGTCGGCGTGATCCTGGGCGCCAACATCGGCACCACCGTGACGGCGCAGATCGTGGCGTTCCGCATCGACGACTGGGCGCTTGCGCTGCTGGCGGGCGGCTTCGCGGTCGAGTTCCTGTCGCGCGACGACCGCCTCCGCGGCGCGGGCGGCGCGGCGCTGGGGCTGGGGCTGGCCTTTCTGGGCATGGAGATGATGAGCGGCGCCATGGCCCCGCTTCGCGACGACCCCGCCTTCTGGTCGCTGATGACCGAGCTGGGCCGCCGCCCCGCCCTGGCGCTGGCGGCGGGGGCGGCGGCGACCGCGCTGATGCAGTCCTCGTCGGCGACCACGGGCGTGGTGGTGGTCATGGCGGGCCAGGGGCTTGTGTCGGTCGAGACCGGCATCGCCCTGGCGCTGGGCGCGAATGTGGGCACATGCGTGACCGCCGTTCTGGCCGCGATCGGCAAGCCCGCGGATGCGCGCCGCGCGGCGGCGGTGCATGTGCTGTTCAACCTGATCGGGGCGCTGGCCTGGCTGCCCTTCATCGACGCCCTTGCGGCGATGGCGCGCGCCGTCTCGCCGCTTCACCCCGAGCTGCAGGGCGCCGCGCGCGCCGCCGCCGAGGCGCCGCGCGCCATCGCCAACGCCAACACGCTGTTCAACGTGATCAACGCCGCGGTCATGATCGGCTTCGCCGATCTTCTGGCCGCGGCGGCGCGGCGCCTTGTTCCCGATCGCCCCGAGGACGGCGCCGTGCGCCCCGAATTCCTGAACCGCGCGCTGATCGCCGCGCCCGACTTCGCGCTTCACGCCGCGCGCCAGGAGACGGCGCGGCTGGGCGACATGGCGCTCGACGCCCTGCGCGCGGCCTCGCAGGCGCTCGAGCGGCGCGACCGCGCACGGCTCGAGCAGGCGGCCCGGACCTGCGAGCGCGCCGACGCGCTGTTCAAGATGATCGTCGACTACCTGGCCGAGCTGGGCCGGCGCCGCCTGACCGAGGACGAAGCGGCCGAGCTGCAGCGCCTTGCGCTGTGCGCCAGCGAGTTCCACGCGATGTCCGAGCTGGTGCTGGACCGCATCGCCCCCGTGGCGCGGCTGATCCTGGCGTCGCGGCATGCGCCGGCGCTTGCCTCGCAAGGCGTGAACGAGGCGCTGCGCCAGGCGGTCATCTCGGCCGTCGCCGACGCGGTGCGCGCGCTGCGCGAAGAGGATGCCGAGGCGGCCCGGCGCAACCTGGCCGCCGAGGACGACATCGACCGCCGCGTCGCGGCGCTGGGGATCACGCATGCCCCCTCGGCCACCACGCCCGAGGCCGTGGCGCGGTTTCGCCGGGATCTCGAGATCGGGCATGTGCTGCGGCTGATCTATTCGCTGTCGCGGCGCGTGGCGCGCGCGGCGCTCGAGCAGCCTCCCGCCGCGCTCGAGCAGCCTCCCGCCGCGCCCGAAGCCGCCCCCGACGCGGCCGCAGCCGAAGCCGAGGCCACCTCGACCGCCGCCGCTGCGCCGCCCGCCGGCGATGCGCCGCGCTGACGGGTTCGGCGCGCCCAGGGCCGCCCCCGGCGCGGCCGGAGCCGGAGACGACGCCCCGTTCCGCCGCCGACGCGCCGCGTGACGGGTCCGGCGCGCCCCGGCCCCTGCGCCGTCAGAGGCGGCGCAGCTGAAGGGTGGTCCACTCGCCCAGGCGGATGCGGCGCTCGCGCGCGAAGCCGTGGGCGCGATACATGCCCTCGACCCAATCGGCCTGCTCGTTGAGGATGCCCGACAGCACTGCGCGCCCGCCCGGCGCGCACATGCGCGCGATGTCGGGGGCGAGGCCGCGCAGGGGGCGGGCAAGGATGTTGGCGAAGATCAGCCCGTAGGGCGCGGCCTCGCGCACCAGATCCGCGCGCAGCCCGTTGGCGCGGCCGATGCGCATCCACGGCGCCAGCCCGTTGACGCGGGCGTTGGCGCGGGCGGTCTCGACGGCGACGGGGTCGATGTCGGTGGCCACCACGCAGCCGCGCCACAGCGCCGCCGCCGCCATGCCCAGCACGCCCGTTCCGCAGCCGATATCCGCCGTGCGCGCGGCGCGAAAGCCCCGGTCCGCCAGCCCGTCCAGCGCCAGCAGGCAGCCGCGCGTCGTGCCGTGATGGCCGGTGCCGAAGGCCATGGCCGCCTCGATCTGAAGGGCGATGCGGTTGCGCGGGGCGCGGTGGGCGTCATGCGCGCCATGGACCACGAAACGCCCCGCCTCGACGGGGGTCAGCTCGCGTCGGACCTGCTCGACCCAGTCGCGATCCTCGAGCCGCGTCACGGCGAAGGGCGCCGCCCCGGCCGCGGCGGCCAGCAGGTCGAGCGCGACGGGGTCTGGCTTTTCGGTGTAGTAGGCGCCGACCTCCCACATGCCCGAGCCGTCCTCGACCTCGAGCACCGCCAGCGCGGTCGGCGCGACGGGCAGTTCCTCGATGCGCTCGCCCAGCGCATAGGCGGGCCCCTCGCCCTTGATGGTGGTCAGCGCCGTCCAGGTGGTCATCTCGCCCTCCGCATCCGTTCGCGAAGGGCGATAGGCGCGCGCGCGCGCAAGGTCAAGCGGGGCGGCTCAGACCCCCAGCCCGACCGGGCAGCTGACCCCCGTCCCCGCCAGCCCGCAATAGCCCCCCGGATTGCGCGCCAGATACTGCTGGTGGTAGTCCTCGGCGTAGTAGAATTCGGGCGCGGGAAGGATCTCGGTGGTGATGGGGCCGTAGCCCGCCGCGCGCAGGCGCCGGCCGTATTCCTCGCGCGAGGCTTCGGCGGCGGCGCGCTGGGCCTCGTCGGTCCAGTAGATGCCCGAGCGATACTGCGTGCCCACGTCGTTGCCCTGGCGCATGCCCTGGGTGGGGTCGTGGTTCTCCCAGAAGGCGCGCAGCAGGGCCTCGTAGGGCAGCGCCTCGGGATCGTAGATCACGCGCACCACCTCGTTGTGGCCGGTGCGGCCGGTGCACACCTCTTCATAGGTGGGGTTGGGCGTGTAGCCCCCGGCATAGCCCGCGGCGGTGACCCACACGCCCGGCAGCTGCCAGAACAGGCGCTCGACGCCCCAGAAGCAGCCCATGCCGAACAGCGCCTCGCGCATGCCCTCGGGCCACGGACCCTTGAGGGGGCGGCCGTTGACGAAGTGCCGCTCGGCGGTGGGGATGGGATCGGGGCGGCCCGCAAGCGCCTTGTCGGGGTCGGGCATCTGGGTCTTGGCGCGGCTGAAGATCATGGCGAGGTCCTCCTTCACGCACGGAACCTAGCGCGCCGCCGCCGGCGGGCAACGCCGCCCCCGCGCGGGGGGGCGGCGCCGGCGCCCGGCGTCGGGGCGCTCAGAGCCTCTCGATGGCCAGCGCGATGCCCTGGCCGCCGCCGATGCACATGGTCACCAGACCATAGCGGCCGCCGATGCGCTCGAGCTCATACAGGCACTTGACGGTGACGATGCAGCCCGTGGCCCCCACCGGATGGCCCAGCGCGATGGCGCCGCCATTCGGGTTCACCTTCGCCGGGTCGAGGCCCAGCTCCTTGTTCACGGCGCAGGCCTGGGCGGCGAAGGCCTCGTTCGACTCGATGACGTCGAACTGATCGGCGCTCAGCCCCGTGCGCTCGAGCAGCGCGCGCACCGCCGGAACCGGGCCGATGCCCATCACCTCGGGGCGCACCCCGGCATGGGCGT
The DNA here is from genome assembly GCF_008124525.1 of Oceanicella actignis. Classification (GTDB taxonomy): domain Bacteria; phylum Pseudomonadota; class Alphaproteobacteria; order Rhodobacterales; family Rhodobacteraceae; genus Oceanicella; species Oceanicella actignis. The sequence continues at coordinate 55,869 of NZ_VNHJ01000009.1, read as the reverse complement.
AGCCGAGGATGCGCGCCCTGGGCTTGAGCCCGGCCTTGTCGGCGGCCTCGGCGTCGGCCAGCACCACCGCCGCGGCGCCGTCGTTGATGCCCGAGGCGTTGCCCGCCGTCACCGACCCGTCCTTGCGGAAGACCGGCGGCAGGCCGGCCAGCGCCTCGAGGGTCGTCGCGCGCGGGTGCTCGTCGGTGTCGAAGACCACGCTCGAGCGGCCGGCCGTGACCTCGATGGGGACGATCTGGGACTTGAAGCGCCCCTCCTCGATCGCGCGGCGGGCGCGGTTCTGGCTCTCGAGCGCGAAGGCGTCCTGCTCTTCGCGCGTGATCTGGTGCTCGGCGGCGACGTTCTCGGCCGTCACGCCCATGTGGCCGTGGCCGAAGGGGTCGTGCAGGGCGCCGATCATCATGTCCAGCGCGCGCACGTCGCCCATCTTCTGGCCCATGCGGGCCTGCTGAAGCACATGCGGGCCGCGGCTCATGGCCTCGGCGCCGCCGGCCAGGCCGAACTCGGCGTCGCCCAGCATCAGGCTCTGCACGACCGAGACGATGGCCTGCGCGCCCGAGCCGCACAGGCGGTTGACGTTCATCGCCGGCGTCTCGACGGGCACGCCCGCCTCGACCGCGGCGACGCGCGACAGATACATGTCGCGCGGCTCGGTGTTGATGACGTGGCCGTAGACCACATGACCGATGCGGGCGGGCTCGACGCCCGCGCGCTCGATGGCGGCGCGCGCCACATGGGCGGCGGTGACGGTCGGGGGCGTTCCGGCAAGCGCGCCGCCGAACGTGCCGATGGCGGTGCGCACGCCGTCCAGAATCACGATGTCCCGAGGCATGGGATCTCCTTCCAAATCGCGGGGCCTTCGTCTTCGCCTCCGGCGCGGCCCCGCGGCGGGCCGGAGCGGGCGCCCCGTCGCGGCCGCGGCCGCGCCGGGCGGGCGCCTCAGTCGGTCCTGTCCGCCAGCTCGGGCGGCCAGGGAATGGCGTTCTCGGCCGCGGACCAGCCCACCGCCCAGTCGGGCGCGGGCGCGCGCCAGGCCTCGTCGGAGTGGTCGGCCAGCGCGGCGGGCGCGGGGACCAGCCCCTGCGGCCCCACCACGGCGACGCGGTAAAGCGCGTGATGCGCCGGGCGGCCGCGCGTCAGCGTCAGATGTTCGACCAGGATGAAGCGCGCGTCCAGACCCAGCACGCGGCTGCGGATCTCGATCGGCGCGAAGGGCAGCACGCGCGCGCGATACTGCACGCGCGCGCCCGCCATGGTCAGCCGCAGCCCGCGCTCGGCAAGCAGCCGGCGCAGGCCCAGGCGCGCGAACATCGAGATGCGCCCGATGTCCATCAGCGTCAGGCTGCGGCCGTTGTTCAGCTCCATGAAGGGGTCGATGTCCCACGGCCAGCAGCGCGTGCGCACCGAATGCACCTGCCCCGGGCGCAGCGGCCCCTGCCGGCGGGCGCGCGCGACGGCCATGAACACTCGGAAAAAGGGATACATCGCAGGCTCCGTGCCGACCGTGACCGACCCGCGCGGGCGCGGGCCGCCTTCGGTTCTAGAGCGGGCGGGGCCGGGGGCGCAAGCGCGGCGAAAGCGCGTTCCGCAACGTCGGCCCGCCCGGCGCGACGCTTGCCAAGCGCCCCCGCCCGCGCTAAGCGCGACGGCGCGCACTCGATTGGAAACCACGGCAGGATCGCCCCATGAGCAAGCCCAAGAAAGTCGTCCTCGCCTACTCGGGCGGGCTGGACACCTCGATCATCCTCAAATGGCTGCAGGAGGCCTACGGCTGCGAGGTCGTCACCTTCACCGCCGATCTGGGCCAGGGCGAAGAGCTGGAGCCCGCGCGCAAGAAGGCCGAGATGCTGGGCATCCGCCCCGAGAACATCTTCATCGAAGACCTGCGCGAGGAATTCGTGCGCGACTTCGTGTTCCCGATGTTCCGCGCCAACGCGGTCTACGAGGGGCTTTACCTGCTGGGCACCTCGATCGCCCGCCCGCTGATCGCCAAGCGCCTGGTCGAGATCGCCGAAGAGACCGGCGCCGACGCCATCGCCCACGGCGCCACCGGCAAGGGCAACGACCAGGTGCGCTTCGAGCTGTCGGCCTACGCGCTCAACCCCGACATCAAGGTCATCGCCCCGTGGCGCGAGTGGGATCTGACCTCGCGCACCAAGCTCATCGAATGGGCCGAGGCGCACCAGGTGCCCGTTCCCAAGGACAAGCGCGGCGAGGCGCCCTTCTCGGTGGACGCGAACCTGCTGCACACCTCGTCCGAGGGCAAGGTGCTCGAGGACCCCGCGCAGGAGGCGCCCGACTACGTCTATCAGCGCACCGTCAACCCCGAGGACGCGCCCGACGCGCCCGAATACGTCGAGATCGAGTTCGAGCGCGGCGACGCGGTGGGGATCAACGGCCGCCGCATGAGCCCGGCCGAGCTGCTGACCGCGCTCAACGAATACGGCGGCAAGCATGGGGTCGGCCGGCTCGACCTGGTCGAGGGCCGCTATGTGGGCATGAAGTCGCGCGGCATCTACGAGACGCCCGGCGGCACGATCCTTCTGGCCGCCCATCGCGGCATCGAGCAGATCACGCTCGACCGCGGCGCGGCCCATCTGAAGGACGAGCTCATGCCCCGCTACGCCGAGCTGATCTACAACGGCTACTGGTTCAGCCCCGAGCGCGAGATGCTTCAGGCCGCCATCGACAAGAGCCAGGAGCACGTGACCGGAACCGTGCGCGTCAAGCTCTACAAGGGCTCGGCGAACGTGGTCGGGCGCAGCTCGCCGCTGTCGCTCTACTCCGAGCAGCACGTCACCTTCGAGGACGACGCCGGCGCCTACGATCAGAAGGACGCGGCGGGCTTCATCAAGATCAACGCGCTGCGGCTCAAGCTGCTGGCCATGCGCGACCGCCGCGCGCGCTGACGCGCGCCGGACGGGGGCGGACGCACGCCGAACGGGCGGCGCACGGGCGGCGCGCCCTTGGCGCGGCCGCAGGACCGGGCGCCCTGCGCGCCCCGACTCGTCCGGCGGAACTTTCGCCGGGCGCCCGCGGCGGCCCGGCGCGAGCCGCCCGACGCCGGCGGGCCGGGCGGCGGCGCCGCGGTCAGGCCATGCGCGCCATCGCCGCCGCCTCGGCGGCCAGCGCGGCGCAGGCTTCGGGGCAGGTCCAGGGAAGCATGTGTCCGCGCCCGAACAGCACGCGGCAATGAATCCCGGGCGCGGCGCGCGCCAGCGCCTCGCCCTGCGCCTGCGGGTCAAGCAGCGTGTCACCGCCTCCGAACAGAACGCCGCCGGGCGCCCTCAGCGCGCCATAGCGCGGGGCCAGCGCCGCCACATCGACGACATGCACCAGATCGGCCGCCGCCGCCGCGGCGGCCGCGGGGCGCAGCGCCAGGCGAACGGCGCCTTCGGTTTCGAATTCGGGGGGAACCGGCTCGGGCGCGAAGACGGCGCGCAACATGCCCGGCAGGACGGCTTCGCCGATCGGCGGCGCGAACAGCCGCGCCGCCGCGCGCCGCGCCCACGGCCGCCCGCACGCAAGAACGCGGAAAGCCGCCGGCGGCCGCCGGATCGGATGCGTCAACGGCGCCAGCAGCGCCAGGGCGCCGACCTGCTCGGGATGCTCCAGCGCCAGCGCCAGCGCCACCGCCCCGCCCAGCGAGTGACCGACCAGCACCGGGCGCGCGACGCCCTCGGCCCGCAGGAACTCGGCGATCATGCGCGCCTGCTCGGGCAGCGCCGCCAGCCGGTCCGAGCGCCGCTCGGACCAGCCGCTGCCCGGCCGGTCCAGCGCGATGACGCGGAAATCGCGCTCGAGCAGCGGGATCATGCGGTTGAAATTGTGCAGATTGCCGCCCAGCCCATGGATGAGCACGAGCGCGGGGCCGTCCGGGCGCCCGCGCTCGATGAAATGGATCCGCCCGCCGCGCACCTCGCGCCACCGCCCGCAAGGCGGATGCGCGGCGGCGATGGCGCGCGACAGCCGCGCCGTGTAGGCCGCGCCCCCCGCGGCCATCACGGCGCCCGCCCCGATCAACGCGGCGGCGATGAAGGCCAGCAGCGTCACCCCGTCCCTCGGCCATGCATTCCCGTGCGTCAATCATCATCGACGCCCGCGCGCCGCCCGTCAACGGCGCGCGTTCCGGCTGGGGCGGGCGGCGGGCTGGCGGGAAGCCGGCCTCAGCCCGAGAGCTCGTCGAACGCGGCCAGGGCCTTGGCCCCATACATCAGCGAGGGCCCTCCGCCCATGTAGACGCACATGCCGATGGTCTCGGCCACCTCTTCGCGGGTGGCGCCGTGCCGGATGCAGGCCTTGACATGATAGCCGATGCACGCGTCGCAACGCGCCGCCACGCCGATCGCAAGGGCGATCAGCTCCTTGGTCTTGGGGTCGAGCGCGCCGTTCGCCGTCGCCGCGCGCGCCAGCGCCTGAAAGCCGGCGGCGACGTCGGGCTGGGTCTTGTTGAACGCGGCGACCTCGCGCGTGGTGTCCTTGAGAAACTCGCTCCAGTTCATGTCAGCGCCTCCTTGGTATGGCTTCGCGCAGCTATCGCCCCTTGCCGCGCGCGCGCATTGACCCACGTCAAGGGCGCGACGCGCCGCCGCGCATTGACGCCGCGCCGCCGATGGCGCTTGATGTGCCGGCGGGGGCAAGCAAGGAAGGGCCATGACCAAGACGTTCGAGTTCCTGTTCGATTTCGGCAGCCCGGCCAGCTATCTGGCATGGGCGCGCCTGCCCGCGCTCGAACGGCGGACCGGCGCCCGCGCGCGCCTTCGCCCCATTCTGCTGGGCGCGGTGTTCAAGGCGACCGGCAACGCCAGCCCGGCGATGATCCCGGCCAAGGGGCGCTGGATGATGCAGGATCTGGCCATGTGGGCCGCGCGGCACGGCACGCCCTTCCGGGTCAATCCGCATTTCCCCGTCAACACCATGGCGCTCATGCGCGGCGCCGCGGCCCTGGCCGATGACGAGCCGCGCCTGCGCGCCTGGTGCGAGGCCTGCTTCGCCGGCATGTGGCGCGACGGGCTGAACATGGCCGACCCGGACCAGGCCGCCGCCGCGCTGGCCCCGGCGGGCTTCGGCGCCGACGAGCTGCGCGCCATGTCCGAAGACCCCGCCGCCAAGCAGCGCCTGCGCGCCGAGACCGAATCGGCCGTGGCGCGCGGCGTGTTCGGCGCGCCGACCTTCTTCGTGGGCGAGCGCATGTTCTTCGGGCAGGACCGCATGGATTTCGTCGAGGAGGCCCTGGCGTGAGCGGCGGGCGCCCCTTGCCCTCGACGCCCGGATCGGGTCATCTGCGCACGCCCCGGAACCTGACGCCTGGCAACGCGATGATCTGGACCGTCCCGAACATTCTGACCTTCAGCCGCGTCGCCGCCGCGCCGATGGTCGCGCTGGTCTTCGCGCTGCTGGAGCGGCCGATCGCGGATCTGGTCGCCTTCGCGCTGTTCATGTCCGCCTCGGCGACCGACTTCATGGACGGCTGGCTGGCGCGGCGCTGGAACCAGGTCACGGCGCTGGGCAAGATGCTGGACCCGATCGCGGACAAGGCCATGGTCATCATCGCGCTGGCGGTGCTGATGGCGGTGGCGGGGCTGCACTGGGCCATGCTGGCGCCGGTCTCGCTGATCCTTCTGCGCGAGGTGGCCGTCTCGGGCCTGCGCGAATTCCTCGGCAACGAGTTCAAGCTGCCCGTCACGCGCCTGGCCAAGTGGAAGACCACGGCGCAGATGTTCGCCATCGGCACGCTGTTTCTGGCCGGCTGGGCCGACGAGACCCTGGCCGGCCTCATGCGCGAGCTGCCGCCCCAGACCGCCGGCGCCATCCTGACCGGCGCGGCGCAGGACACGGTCGGGCTGCGCTTCTGGCACGCGCTGGCGCCCGCGGGCTGGGCGGCGGGCTATGCGCTGCTGTGGGTGGCTGCGGGCATGACGCTGATTTCGGGCTGGGACTACATGGCGCGCGGCGTGGCCTTCATCCGCGCGCGGGAGGGACGAGGATGAAGGTTCTCTATTTCGCCTGGCTGCGCGAGCGCATCGGCCTTGCCGAAGAGGACGTCGAGGCCGAGGCGCCCGACGTCTCGGCGCTGGTCGAGGCGCTGCGCGCGCGCAGCCCCGCCCATGCCGCCGCCTTCGCCGACGTCTCGGCGCTGCGCGTGGCCGTGGATCAGGAGGCCGCCGGCTTCGACGCCCCGCTGAAGGGCGCGCGCGAGGTCGCCTTCTTTCCGCCCGTCACCGGGGGCTGAGCATGAGCGCGCCCGAGCCCGCGCAGATCCCCATCCTGATCTCGGTGCAGGAGGCGGATTTCGACGTCTCGGCCGAGATCGACGCGCTGACGCGCGGGCGCGCGGATGTGGGCGCGGTGGCGTGCTTCGTGGGGCTGGTGCGCGACGTGACCAAGGCGGCCGAGGGCGCGCCGGTCATGGCCATGACGCTCGAACACTATCCGGGCATGACCGAAAAGTCGCTTGAGGCCATCGCGCGCGAGGCCGCGCGGCGCTGGCCGCTGCTGGGCGTGCGCATCGTGCATCGGGTGGGGCGGCTGGCCCCGGCCGACCGCATCGTGCTGGCGGCGGCGGCCTCGGCCCATCGCGGCGCGGCCTTCGAGGCGGCGGAGTTCCTGATGGACTACCTCAAGACCCGCGCCCCCTTCTGGAAGAAGGAAGAAACCCCCGACGGCGCGCGCTGGGTCGATGCGCGCGAAAGCGACGAGCACGCCGCCGCCCGCTGGGAACGCTGAGCGCCGCCGCGGCGATCGGGGCGGCAAGCGCCTCGTGCCCTTGCCATCCCCGCCAGTGTCGACCGCCCGGCCTTCGCCGGCCTCGCCCTGCGGCGTTCGCGACGGCGCGCCCGGCCAACGGCCGGCGCCCGCGCCGGACCGCCCGAACGAACGCCGCCGTGCGGCGCCCTGGGCCGGGCCCCGCCGCATCCCGGACAAATCCGCACGCGGCGCCCTGACGTCTGCGCCGCCGCTCCGGGCGCCGCTGGCCCCCCGGGCAGGTCGAGCGAGGCGGCGCGGCCCCATCCCGCTTGCCAGGCGAAGGGCCCGCGCCAGGTCATGGCGGCGCCGGCGACGGGTCGGCGCGCCGCGCGAGCGGGGCCATCCGCCCCTCCGCCGCCCACCGGCCGGGGCCGCCTCGCAGGCCGCCGGCCGATCAGGCGCGGCCGGGCTGCGGGCCGGCGTCCGGGCCTTCGGCCCCCTCGGAAGAGCCCTCGGCCGCCTCGCCCTCTTCGGACCATGGCTCGATCAGCTCGGGGCCGTCTTCGGTCGCGCGGTTGACGCGGGGCGACACCTTGCGCAGCGCGAAGAAGCCCTCGGGCGCCGGATGCATGAGCAGCGCGGCGCCCGGCCCCTCTTCGCCCAGCCATTTGCCCCAAGCCTCGGGCGCGATGACGAGCGGCTCGCGGTCATGGATCGGGCGCAGCTGCGGCCCCGCGGCCACGGTCACGATGGCGCATGAGGCGATCCGCCGCCCATCGGGGCCCGACCATTCCTCCCACACGCCGGCCATGGCCATGAGCCCGCCCCGCGCCGGCGAGATGTAGAAGGGCTGACGGCGGCGCCCCTCGCGCCGCCACTCGTAGAACCCCGTCGCCGGGATCAGGCAGCGGCGCTTGCGACAGGCCTCGCGGAAGGCGGGCTTTTGCGCCAGCGTTTCGGCGCGCGCGTTGATGATGAGCGGCCCCTCGTCCGGCGCGCGGCTCCAACGCGGGACGAAGCCCCAGCGCAGCCCCCGCCGCAGCCGCCCCGCCCCGGCGCCGATCAGGACCGCGTCGATCCGCTGGGTCGGCGCGATGTTCCAGCGCGGCGGCGGCGGGGCCGGGTCCCGCGGCGTGCAGGAAAAGACCCGGTCCACCTCCTCGGCCGCGGCGGCCAGGGCGAAGCGGCCGCACATCTCCCGCTCAGCGGCGCGAGATGCGTCCGTCGAGATAGGGCTTGTAGGGCGCGCGGGCGGCCAGATAGTCGGCCACCGCCACCTCGAGCCCGGGGCCGTAGTCGTATGCGTCCATGGCCTTTTCGGCGAACACCTTGTAGCCGTCGCCGCCGGCGCGCATGTAGTTGTTGGACACGACCATGTATTCGGCCTCGGGGTCGATGGGCGCCCAGCCATCGCCCTTGCGCACCAGCACCTCTTCGATGCGGCTGCCGGCGGGCTTGTCGGGCGACCAGACGAAGCGCAGCCCCGCCACCTGCGGGAAGCGGCCGGCCAGCTCCTCGACCTGGCTGACGCCGTTCTCGAGCGCGGCGATCACGTCGGCGCCCTTCAGGCGGAAGGTGGCCAGCGTGTTCTGGAAGGGCAGCACGGTCAGCACCTCGCCCATGGTGATCTCGCCCTGGTCGATCGAGGCGCGCAGCCCGCCGCCGTTCTGGATGGCGATGGTCACGCCCTGGCCGCGGGTGCGCTCGAGCATGGCGTCGGCGACGAGGTTGCCCATCTCGCACTCGCCCGAGCGGCAGCTTTCGCGGCTGCCGTCGATCGGCGCGGCGGCCTCGGAAACCACCTTGCGCTTGACCTCTTCGATGGGGCCGGCCAGCTCCTTGACGCGGGCGGCGACGGCGGCGTCGGGCGTCACCGAGGCGTCGAGCAGCACGGTGTCGCCCCAGGCGTCGAGCAGCGCGCCCTCGTCGTCGAAGCGCAGCGTCAGGTCGCCGACGAATTTCGAATAGGCGTAGGCCTGCACCACGGGAACCAGCGCGTCGCCCGGGCCGCTGACCCAGACCGGATAGGGCCCCGCCGCCTTGCGGTCCGAGGCCGACAGCCAGGTGTGCGAGTGCCCGCCCACCACCGCGTCGATGCCGGGCACGCCTTGCGCCAGCCGGATGTCGGCGGGCAGGCCCACATGGGTCAGCGCGATGATGACGTTGACGCCCTGCCCCTCCAGCTCGGCGACGGCGGCGCGCAGGCTTTCGGCCTCGTCGGCGAACTTGACGGTCGGCCCGGGCGACGAGGTCTCGGCCGTGTCGGTCGCCAGCGCCGAGACCACGCCCACCTTGCGCCCGCCGGCGTCGAGGATGACGTAGGGCGCCACGCGCCCGGCCAGGCGGTTGTTCGCGCTCACGTCCAGATTGCCCGAGATGACCGGGAAGCTGACCTTGTCGAGAAAGCCCGCCAGCCCCTCGGGGCCGTCGTCGAACTCGTGATTGCCGACGGCCATGGCGTCGAAGCCGATCAGGTTCATGAACTCGGCCGCCGCGGCGCCCTTGTAGGTGGTGTAGAAAAGCGAGCCCTGGAACTGGTCGCCCGCGTCCAGAACCAGCGCGGGGCGGCCCTCGGCGGCGTGGCGGGCGCGCAGCTCGGCGATCTTGGCCGCGACGCGGGCGATGCCGCCGAAGCATTTGCCCGCGGCGTCGTCCTCGGCCTTGCAGGGGCCGTCATACTTGCTGATCGGCTCCATGCGGCTGTGCAGGTCGTTGATGTGGATGATTCCCAGCTCGAAATCGGCCTGGGCGGGCGCGGCGGCCGTCAGCGCGGCGGCGGCGGCAAGGGCGAGATGGCGGCGCATGAGCGTCTCCTGGTTTCGGGTCCGGGCGAATGGTGAACGCGCGCCGCGCCGAAAGCAAGCGGCGACGCGGCGTCGCCCCGGGGCGCGGGCGCGGGGGCGCGGTTAACGCTGAATCCGCCGCCGTTAACCCTGCCTTCTGTGCGCGGCCGGCGCCGAGTCGGGTTAGTTTTCCTTATGTTCTCATCGACCGGAATTTCCGAAAATCCTTTACGGAGCTGCGCCATGTTCCGCATCAGCTTCGGCGCGATCGCCGTCGCGCTTGCGCTTGTGGCCTCGACCGCGGGCCGCGCCGCCGTCCTCACCGCCGAAGCGGCGGCGTGGGGCGCGCCGCACGCCGCGCCCTGGATCGGCCCCTGGTCCGCGCCCTGGATCGGCCCCCGGATTGACCCCTGGATCGACCCCCGGATCGACCCCTGGATCGAATCCCGGGTCGAGGAACGCTGGACCGACGCATGGATCGCGCAGCGCGTCCGCCACGCCCTGCCCTGGACCGAGTGGACGCCCCGCTCGGCGCAAGAGATGTCGCGCCGCCTGGCGCCCGAGTCTCCGGCGCTGGGCTATCTGGCCCTTTCGCGCCTTTGCGCCGCCCGCGCGCCCGAGCGCACCGACCAGGCCTGGCGCGCGGGCGATGGGCTGTTCTTCGCTCTTGCGCCCGAAGATCCCGAGCTGACGCGCGCCGAGGCGCCCGCGCCGCGCCTGGCCGCGCATGACGCCGGCGCCTGGCGCGACCTGCCCCTGCAGCCCGCCGCAGAGCCCCTTCCCGCCAGCCTGGGCCTGCGCCCCGCCTGCGGAAGCTGGGAGGTTCTGATCGCCTTCGCGCGCCCCGCCCCCGGCGGCTGGCTGGCGGGTCCGGGCTGGGCGGCGGCGGGCTGGATCGACGGCCCGCCCGGGGCGATCGTGGTCGCTTCGGGCGGCGGCGGGGGCGGCGGAAGCTCGGGCGGCGGAAACACGCCCGAATCGCCGCTCGGCGAAACGGTCGAGCCGCAGGAGCCGATCCCGCCCATCGTCATCGGGCGCGATCCCGCGCCGCTGCCGGCGCCCCTGCCCGCGCCCGCCGCGTTGCTGGCCGCGGCGCTGGCGGCGCTGTGGGGCATGCGGCGCGCGCGCCCCGCGCGCTGACCGGCGCCCGACGCGCCCGAAAGGCGCCGGCCGGCGCGCCTCAGCGCACGCCGTTCTCGAACGCATCGCGCAGATCGCCCGTCAGCGCCGCCAAGGCCGCCGTCCAGGCCTGCGCGGCCGATGGCGCGGGGTTCCAGATCTCGCGATCGGGCGCGGGCGTCGCGTCGGGCCCGGGCGCGTAGGCCAGCGTGTCGGCGCGCCCGAAGCCGCCCCCGCGCGCCTGCGCCTTGAGCGCCGCGACCAGCCCGGCCCCCGTCAGCGGCGTCAGATCGGGCGCGATGCCCAGCATGGCCGAGGCAAGCTGCCGTCGCGCCGCGATCACGGCCCTGGGGCGGCCGAAGTCCAGGTTCTGGTCGAACACCGCCCCCGTGAGGGCCGAGTCGAACACCAGCCCGCGCCGCCAGGCATGCGCCGCGCCCGAGAACATGACCGCGTCGTCCACGATCAGGGTCGTCGCGGCGCTGTGAAACGGCCGGCCGGGGCCGCCCGGCGGCGAGACCCAGGCCACGCGCGCCTCGGCGACGGCGGCCAGCTCGTGCAGCGCGGCCTGGACGGCGGCCTTGCGCACCTCTTCAAGGCGCGCGTTGCGATCGGGCAGATGGCGCGCAGGCAGCACCAGCACCGCATTGAGCGCCGGGTTCTCCTGAAGGCGCGTCTTGAGGGCCTCGAGCAAGGCGACGTCGCCCAAGGGGTCGCCCGCCGGCGCGGCCCAGCGCTCGGCGTCGAGCGCGGGGGTCTGGAGCCAGACCAGATCCTCGGCCCGCGCGATGGCGGCAATGGCGGCGCGCGCGAAGCCCTGCGCGCCGTTGCGCCGCTTGTGCAGGACGCGGTCGAAGGCGGCGGCGGCGGTGTCGTCGTCGAAGGCGGCTCCGTCCACGATGCCATCCACGCTCAGCCCGCCGGGCAGCGTCGCCAGCGCCGCGTCGATCTGCGACTTGATCTGCGACCAGACCGCGCCCGGCGCGAACGTCTCGGGGATCAGCGAGAACAGCTGCCCGCCATGCGTGCCCCTGGCCGCCGTCTCGAGCACCGCGGTCCACGGTCCCGGATCGGTCGGCGCAGGGGCCGGCGTGAAGGGAAGGCCCATCTGCGAGACGAACTCGGAAATGTCGGCGGGGCGGCGCTCGCGCATCAACAGGCGCAGGATGTCCGCCGCCGGACCGGCCAGGGCCAGCCCCTCGGCATGGATCTCGGGCGCGGCGTTGACGCCCGGATGACCCAGCGCGGCGGGCGGCGCCTCGTGCCACAGGCGCCGCCCGGCCGCCGCGCCGATCACGCCGCGCCCGCCGGCGCGGTCGAAGGCGGCGAAGTCGAACAGCTCCTGCCCGCGGGCGGGAGCGTGAAAGTCGCCGTCATGCACGCGCTCGGGCCCGCCGGGGCTGCGTTCGCCGGGCAGGTCGCCCGGCGGCGTCTGAACGAAGGCCGGCGCGCGGGTGATGAGGCGGTCGTCCGCATCGGCCCGGTTGGGCAGGCTGGCGCTCAGATCCTCGGGGCGCAGGCTGGTCATGTCCACGGCCGAGAAGTCGCCGTCCTCGAGCGCGCCGTTCACGGCGATCAGGGTGTGGCCGGGCGCGATCTCGGCCGCGCCGGGCGAGGGGGCGCGCGCGGTCTCGGGGCAGAACAGGGCCGCGGCGCCAAGGCTGGCGACGTTCGCGGGCGCGCCCGCGGCGACGGGCGGACGCTCGGCGCGGCGGTCGGCGAAAAGGCGCGCGCCCTGGGCGGCGACGATCATCAGATCGTAGCTGAAGGCGACGGGCGCGGCGCCTGCGCCCGCCTCGCCATCGGGCAGCGGCAGGACGAGCAGCGCATTGCCGTCCGCGTCGGCCAGGGCGGCGCCGCCCGTCATGCGCCAGCGCCGCCCCGTCTGCGCGTCGCGGCCATGGGGCCAGGCGCGCAGCCACGCCCCCGGCGGGACCGATCCGGCGAAGCGCAGCGCCACGCTCTGCCCCTCGGCGGTCGCGCCCGACTGGCGGCCCGAGCCCTTGATCGCGTGCACCGTCGCGACCGGATCGTCATGAGCGGCGGCGAAGGGATCGACCGCCGCCAGCGGCGCGGGCGTTTGCGGGCCGTAGTCGCGGTCAAGCTCGGGCGCCATGAAATCGACCTGCGCGCCGGGCGCGGCGAAGCGGGCCATGACCTCGGCCGCCAGCGCGTCGGCCGAGGGCAGGAACAGCGGATCGGCCGTGTTGCGCGCCGCGCCGACGCGCAGGCGCGGGTCGGCCTGGGGCGATCCCGCCTCGCGGCCAAGGCCGGTCAGGTGGCGCTCGACATCCATCGCCGCCACGCGCAGGAAATCGCGGCTCAGCGCGCCGGGCGCCGACCATCCGGCGAAGGGGGCCGCGGCGTCGGGCGCGGCGTAGGGGCCGGCGGGCAACGGCGCGACAAGGGGAATGGGCGCCTCGTCCAGATCGGCGGACGCCGCCGCCGAGAGCCGCACCGCCGCGCCCGCGCCGACGCCGAACAGCACGTCCGAGCCATCGACCGCCGTCAGCCCCGACAGGCTCAGACGCGCCTTCAGATGCGGCTCGAGCGGGCCCTGATGCGCGTTGACCAGCAGCGCCGTGCGCGCATCGGCGGTCGCGGCGGTGCGTTCGCGCGCAACGTCCGAGGCGGCCCACAGATTGTCCCAGGCCACGCCGGCCAGCCACGCCCAGATCGCCGCGACCGCGCCCGGATCGAAGGCGCGCCCCCCGCGGGTGAAGGCCCACAGCTTCGCGCCCGCCACGGCGGCGCCGGCGTTCTCGAGGAGGCGGCGCTCGTCCTTCTCGGGGCGGCGCAGGATCGTGGCGGGCCGCTCGGCGTCCGACAACGCGCCGCCCGACGACCGCAGGCCCAGCCAGGCCGCCCTGGCGTCGTCGTCGCTCAGCCCGTCGACGACGGCCTTGAGGTCGGCCGCGCCGTTGTCGGGCAGAAGCTGACGCAGCGCCGGCAGGCGCGCCATGTCGGCCGGCAGCTCGAGCGCGAGCGCGGCGATGACGGGCCGCGTGCGCTGGTTTCCCGTCGCCGCCGCGGGCGAGTCGGGCCGCGGCGCCGCCTGGCTGAGCGCGCCCAGCCGCTCGGCGACCTGCGGCAGCAGGCGAAAGAGCAGCACCAGCGCGCCGGTCGCGAAGGCGGGCCCGCCCTCGGCGGCGCGCAGGCCGGCAAGCGCCGCCTGGCGCGGCTGGGCGACCACGTGGAACGACAGGAGCCCCGCCGCCGGCGCGTTCCAGATCGCGCCGGCGGGCAGGTCGCGCGCCGCCGACAGGTCGCGCCCCGGCGCGGGCAGCGCCGACAGATCCGCGTCATCCGACGCCGAGCGTTGGAACCACGGGCCCAGCGCCGGCGAGAACACGCCAAGCGAGGACGGAGCGGGCGAGAGCGTGGGCATGTGCGCCTCCTCAAACGATGTGCTCGACCGCCGGGCTTTCGCGCCCGACCGGGTCGATCAGCCGCACGCGATAGCGCGCGCCGCCGGGCGTGACCTCGCCCGGGGCGGCGACGACCGAGAATTCGCGCCCGCCGACGGCGGGGTCCTCGCTCAGCAGCGTCAGCCCCTGATCGGGCAAGGCGCGCTCGATGCGGATGCGCCAGGGGCCCGGCGCGCCCGGCGTCAGATCCTGCGCGCTGACGAAATCGAGCCGCAGATCGCGCACGCCGCCAGCCGCCGGCGCGCCAGAGGCCGCCACCAGCGCCGGCGCCGGCGGCGGCGCGTCGGGAATCGTGGTCAGCACGGCCGGCGCGCTGGGTTCGCTCCACAGCCCCGGAACCGGCCCCGAGGCCGACATGGCCGAGCCCGGCTCGGGCGCGCCCTGGACCTCGGCGATCCAGGCGTATTCGACGAAGGCCGCCAGCCGCGCGGCGGGCGCCGCCAGCGCCGCCCCCACGTCGCGAAACGTCGCCGTCTGCAGGCCCGTGACCGGATCGACCGGCCCCATCTCGGCCGTCCCGACGATCGGGTTGCGCAGCGGATCGACCACGCCCGAGCGCGTGCGCCGGATGCGCGCCCGCGCCCCCGGCGTGACGGCCGCGCGCAGCGTGACCGTCGCCTCGACGACCAGATCGGGCTCGCCCGGCGCGGGCGGGACCATGCGCACGCGCACGCTCGGGCGCGCGGGCGGCTCGGCGTTGGGCACGGCGTAGAACACGGTGTCGAGGGCGCTCGGGTCCGGTCCGGCCGCGTTCAGCGCCGATTCCGCCGCGATCCTGTAGGCCGACAGCACGCGCAGGCTGCCCGGCAGGGCGTGGCGAAAGCGCAGGCGGGGCTCGGTCTCGACCACGTCCTTCAGGCGCTCGAACAGATCGCCCGGAAAGCGCGCCTGCGCCGCGCGCAGCAGCGTGGCGCGCGCCGCCGGGTCCGGCTCGGCCTCGAGCGACGCCAGCAGCGCCGCGTCCTCGGGCGCGGACGAGCGGCGCAGATGGTCGCGCAGGCGGTTCTCGTCCGCATAGAGCACGACGTAGCGATGCGCCGGATCGCCGGCAATGTCGCGCTCGACCCAGGCGGCGCCGGTCGCGTCGGGCCGCGCGGCATAGTCCAGCACGTCGGCGATGGCGATCTGCGGCGGCGGGTAGGGGTCGGCCATGCGCAGCCGCACCGGCTCGGACGGCGCCGAGACGCGCCCCGCCGCATCGACCCAGACGGCGGTCAGGGTCAGGCTGCGCGCGCGCCCCGCGGGAATGACGGGGCCGTCGAAGGCGAAGCGCAGGCCGGGCTGCTCCTGCCCCGGGGGCACGCTCAGACCGGCGATCGCGGCGTTGGGATGGGTCTCGACCGCGTCCGAGACGGGGGCCGTGCGCACGGGTCCGAAGGGCGCGCCGTCCACCTCGGCCGTCAGCCGCAGATGGGACAGGGGAAAGGCGCCCGGCGCCAGCGCTGCGGCGTCGGGCAGCGGGACCGTGGCGCTGACGCGGCCCGCGCGCGCGCCCGTTGCGACGTCGGGCGGCGCGTAGGCGCCCATCAGGACGGGCCGCGGCGGCAAGGGCCGCGGGCCGGCCTCGCCGACGACCGCCGCGAAATCCGACCAGCGCCCGAAGCGGTCCATGGCGGCGGCGTGAAAGGCGAAGCGTTCGGGCCCGGCGCTGGCGCAAGAGATCAGCGCCTGCCCCGTCGCGCCCTCGGGCGCCGGGAAGGACGGATCCTCGCCCGGCGGGGCGGGAACGATCAGGCTGCGCCAGGCGCCGGCGCCGACGTCCTGCGCCGGGTTGAGCGGCGCCCATCCGCCCGAGCCGGGCGGCTGGCGCAGCATCGCCGCCAGCGCGCCGGCGGGGGGCGCGCCGCTCACGCCCATCTCGATCACGCGCCGCGGATCCTCGGGCGAGTCGGCCCGCCAGGCGACATGGCGCGGCGGGGCAAGGCGCGGCGGGGCCAGCGGCGCCGGCGGCGCGGCGCGGTCGGCCGCCGCCAGCGCGCCCAGCGCAAAGCCGCGGAACGCCTCGGGCGCGGCGCCGAGCGCAACGCCGCGCGCGGCCAGCCAGGGTTCGGCCAGCGCCGAGAACGCGCCCATCAGATCGTCATGCGCGCGCAGCCCCGGCGCGCGGCGCGCGGCCGCGATCAGAAGCGCCGCCGCGGCCCCGGCGCGCGCCAGCGCGTCGGCGGGCGGATCGGCGAAGAACCCCGTCAGGCGATACAGGCTCAGCCGCGGCTGAAGGTCCGTCTCGACCGCGTCCAGCGTCATCATGCCCATCCAGCTGGCCAGCCCCGGATCGACCTGCGCCTGCAGGGCAAGCCCCAGGGCGAAGACGCTGGCCTCGGCCGCGCCGCCCGCCACGCCGCCAGAGCCGTCGGCGTTGGTCAGCGTCTGCCGCAGCACGAGCAGGTGCTGGGGCGTCGGCCCGTCGATGAGCGCGTCGAGCGGCTCTTCGACCGCCTCGAACAGGGTGGCGACCCGGTCGCGCTCGGCCCCCGGATCATGGGGCGGCGCCGAGAAGCGCGGCGTCGCGGCCGAAAGATCGTGCATCGGGCGGCGCCGGGGCGCCTGCGCGCGCACACGCTCGGCGCAAAGCCGCTCCCAGCCCGACAGGGCCGGATAGCGCCTTCCGCCCGCATGGGGCAGGTTGAGCACGTCGATCACCTGCCAGGCGAGCTGCGGCGTCTTGTCCGCCTCGATCAGGCGCACGCCCACCACCGAGCCGGCGCCGCGCACGACCAGCCGCGTCAGCCCCGGCGCCGCGAAGGCGAAGGGCGGCGCCTTGCGCACCCCCACCGAAACCTCGCCCCCCGCGGCCGAGCGCATGAAGGCCTCGACCTGCATGCCCGAGGCGCGCGGCCCATCGGCCAGGTGCGGCGTCGGCGGGACGATCTCCGGCAGGCGCTCGAAGGAATCGCGGAACCGGCCGGGCAGACGATCGAGGAACCCGCCCGGCGCATGCGGAACGACCGACAGCTCGGGCTGGGGCGCGGCCGCCGGATCGGCGATGACCTCGGCCCACAGCACCCCGGCGCCCGACCCGGCGGGCAGGAAGGCCGTGGCCTCGTCGCCCTGGCTGATCGAGAAGATCGGCTCCAGCCGCGCGCCGTTCTTGTCGCGCCACTGGACGTCCTTGCGCACGGGCAGGCGGCCCAGGGCCTCGTCGCTCAGATCGGCGCGTTCGAGCACGAAGGGCGCGCGCGGCAGCCCCATGACCGGGTGATGGGCGACGCGCAGGTGAACGCCCTTTTGCGGGTGGCTTTCCGTGCCGTCGATGAAAAGGGCCTGAAGGTGCAGAAGGCCGGGATTGGCAAGCGTGGCCATGTCAGAAGCCCTCCAGATCGAAGGTCAGCGGGCGCGCGCGCATCTGCCGCCGCCCCGTCAGCGCGCCGTCGCTGGTCTCGAAGAACAGGCCGAAGCCCGCCGGGTCCGCCTCGGGCGGGATCGGCGCCTCGGGCAGCAGCAGCGCGCGCGTGGCGTTGCGGTTGATGCGCGCCACGATCAGCGCGACGCCGCCATGGCGCCCGCCCGTGAGCCGGCAGCGGTCGACCAGGGCCACCTCGTCGCCCGCCAGGACATGCGCCTTGCGGTTGAGCGGCTCGAGCGCATCGACCAGGAAGGCGACGGTGCGCGGGGCGCCGCCCTCCACGCTCCAGATCTGGAACAGGCGCGCGCGCCCGCGCGGCAGGCCCAGCTCGCCCAGGCCCATCCCGGCCATGGCCTGATCGAACAGCCGGTCCGAGGGGGCCTCGGCCGCCGCGGGGGGCGGGCTGGCGCCGTCCTCGAGGATCAGCTCCTCGGCCGGGACCGGGGCGACCGAGCCGTCGGTCGCGCAGCCCAGCGCCGCGATCATCTGCGCCGGATCGGCGTAGCGCGAGGTGCGGAAATTCGCCGCCGTCACCAGCGCGCGATCGGCCGGATCGGCGATGCGCGCGGCCCACAGCTCGGCGTCGTGGAAGACGTCGGGCTCGAGCGGATAGGTCCCCGCCAGCGACACGCCCCCTGCCGGGCGGCGGTTGGTCAGGCAGGGCGCGGCGCGGGCGGCCTCGACGACGGCGCGCTCGGCGGGGGTGAGCAGCTCGAGCGGCGCGCCCGCCCGACGCACCGCGCCCGCCAGCGCCTGGGCGGCGGCGCCGGACAGCGAACCGCCCGGCCGCGGCGGAGGATCGGTGCGGCGCAGCTCGATGCGCAGCTCGCGGCCGTAGCGCGCCAGAAGGTCGGCGACGTGATCATGCGCGAAGTGGAAGACCACCGGATCGCGCGTGAAATGCGCGATGTCGCCGGTCTGCGGCGCGCTGGCCGTCAACATGCGGTCGATGTCGCGCGGGTCGAAGATGTGCTCGTTGGGGCCGTCCTGGCGGGCAGGCAGGGCGGCGGGTTCGGCGGCGGTGCGGAAGCGGAAGCTTTGCGTGCCGCCGGGCGTCCAGGCGCCGGTCGGCGCGGCGGGGGGCTGGACGTCCTCGTCCTCGCTCAGCCAGGCCTGGTATTCCCAGTCCGCCTCGATCCGATAGACCGTGTCGGGGTCGAGGATCACCGGACGGCCGGCGCCGATCGGGTCGGCGCTTTCGATCTGGTCGGCGACCTCGTCGCGCGTGTCCTGATCGGCCGCCCGCCACCGCGCGGCGCGGTCGTCCACGGCGCACAGGCCGACGAAGGCGATGTCCTGCCCGGCCTTGCGCGCCTTCACGCGGATCTGCGTCACGGCTTCGGGCGCGTCGGGCATGCGGTAGCGCACCACATAGCACGCGCCGCCGTCCGGGCGCCGGTGCGAGGACACGAGCTGCGCGGCCCATGCGCCCTCGGCGCCGTCCGGCGCACGGCCGAGCACCTCGGGCATGAGCGGCCCGGCGCCGGCGTCGGCGGCCGGTTCGGGCGCCGCGCCGGCGGGCCCGGTTTCGCGCAGGCAGATCTCGACCAGCGCCGCCGCGCCCTTGACCCGCACCAGCAGGCGCGCGATGCGCTCGCCGCGCAGGGTCGCGCGCAGATCCGGGCCGGCGGCGCGCCCGCCCTCGCCCGCCACGCGCCGCCCCTCGGAGTCGAAGGCGTCGATGCGGTAGGCCGCTCCAGGGCGCACCCGCAGCCGCAGACGCGCCAGCGAGGCGGCGCGGCCAAGCGCGATCTCGAGCCCCCTGGCCCCGAAGCCGAGCCCGCCCGCCCGCGCGCCGCGCGCCAGGGCGCTGCGCAGCGTCGCCCGTCCGTCGGGGTCGCGCAGAGTCAGGCCCTCGAAGACGGCCTCGGCCGCCGGCTCGGGCAGCTTCAGCTTGCCCAGCGTCACGCAGCGGTTCATCGGCGGCGCGATGGGCCCCGCGCGGCAGCACACGCGCAACAGCGCCGCCTCGTTCGCGCCGCCGGCCAGCGCCACGCGCTTGATGGGCGCGCCCGCGCTCAGACGCAGGACATGAACGCGCCCGGCGCCCTCGGCCACGGCCTGCGCCGCGCGGGCGCCGGCGGCGTCGAAGCCGATCGCCTTGACCGGCGCGCCCATGAGCAGCACCGTCAGCTCGAGATCCGCGCAGCCCTCGGCCAGGGTCAGCTCCAGCCCCGGATCGGGGATCAGCAGCTCGGCGCGGCCGTCGCGGCCGGGGCGCGGCGGCTCGCCTTGCCGCGCGGGGCGCTCGGCCATGTCGGTCAGCTTCAGCCCGTGGCCGCGCGCCAGCGGGCGGATGCGCAGCCCCTCGCGCGCGATTTCCGGCGCGCCGTCCAGCTCGCGCGGCAGGTCGTCCAGATCGACGCAGACCGGCGACGCCTCGGCCCCGCCCGCAAGACAGCACAGGCGGAACAGGAACGCCTCGCCCGAGCCGCCCTCGATGACGACCGAGACGATGGGCGCCCGTCCCGAGAGGGTCAGGACGTGCTCGACATCCTGCCCTTCGGGCGACAACGCCTGCGCCACCGGATCCCCGCCCGCGTCGAAGCCCGTGGCCTTGACGGCGGCGGCGCCCAGCATCACCGACAGCTCGACCGCGCCGCATCCGCGCGGCAGGGTCACGCGGACGCCGCCGGGCGGCAGCATCAGCTCGGCCGCGCCGTCGACGCCACGGCGGGCGGGCGCGCCGCGCGCATCCACCCGGTCGCTCAGCGCGAAACGCTCGCGCGGGTTCAGGGCCTCGAAACGCACGCCGTCATGGGTGAATTTCGCGCGCGCGACCTCATCATGGCGCAGGGCGGCGAAATCGACGCAGGCGCGCCCGGTCTCGGGCGCGGGGGCGACCGGCGCGCGGCAGCACACGCGCAGCAGCTGGAAGGCCTTGACGCCGTCGGTGAGCATCTCGACCGCGACGATCCCGCCTTGCGAGGTCAGCCGCGCCATGGCGGGGCGCGCGCTGGGCGTGTCGAAGACGCGCTCCTCGACCGAGCCGTCGGCATGGCTTGCGCGCAGGATCACGCGCCCGTCCGAGGGCTTGAACCACAGCAGCTCCAGATCGCGGCACGGGCGCTTGAAGGCGATGACCGCGCCGGGGTCGCTCACCTCGACCTCGGCGCCGCCGTCGGCGCCCGGGCGCGGATCGGCGACGTTGCTCAGGTCGATGCGGTCTCTCGCGCGCAGCAGGTTGCGCCGCGCCACGTTCGCGCGCTGAAGGGCGCTGATGACGAAGGGCGGCAGGTCGAACCGTTCGGCCTGGGCGCCCGGGGTCAGGTCCTCGAAGCGGTAGCAGGCGGCGTCCTCGTCGCCGCCCTCGGGGCGGGGCGCATCCTCGCACACCAGCAGCGTCAGCGCGCCGTCGCGCACCGCGCGGTCCAGCTCGATGCGCCAGGGCAGCGCGGTGGCGGTCGGGCCGCCTTCGCCCACGCGCATCGCGCGCGGCAGGCGGTAGGCCCGGTCGGCGGGGCCGTCGGCCAGAACCGCCGCGGGGGCGGCGCGCATGGCGCCCTCTTGCAGCACCGCGCCGGTGGCGTTGACCAGCGCCGCCAGATCGGCGCCCGTCGCCTCGTCGGAGCCAAGGGGCAGATAGGCGCGCGCCACGCCCTGAAAGCCGCTCGGATAGGGGCCGGGCGCCGGCGCGGCGCGGCGCAGACGCGCCGCCGTCGGGCCGAGGATGCGCGCATCGGCGCCGCGCAGGCAAGCCGGGCGCGGGGCGGGAATGCGCTCGCACACGCGCTCGACGACCCCGGCCGGGTCGCCCGGCTGGCCAGCGCCCCCCTGGGCGGTGGATTGCGCCCAGGCCCAGGGCTCGCGGTTGAGCAGCTGCAGATGCGTCGCCTCGGCCCCCGAGGGCGCCTGCGCCGAGGCGTCGTCCGCCGGCCGCGCGGGGGTGTGGGTCCAGGCCGACAGAAGCGGCGCGCCCGAGGGATCGGCCACCGGGGTTCCGTCCGCGTCGCGCACCAGGCGCAGGCCCGTCAGCCGGTAGGCGTAGCGCAGGCGGTTCGAGCCGAACCAGGGCTCGCCCGCCGGCTGGGCGCCGGGGTCGAACTGCCCGCCCGAGGGCATGGCGTCGGCGATGAAATGGCGGAAGTTGATCACCGGCACGGTGTCGGGCCAGACGGTGTTGTTGCGCGCGGGCTCGGCGCCCTGGTTGCGCATGACGCCGTCGATCTCGACGAAATCGTAGATCGGCCGCCCCTCGGGCGCGCCCTCGGTCGCCTCGCCGGCGACGCGGTTGAGGCGGTCGGTCAGGCTGACCGAGGCGATCGGCGGCGGCGGCGCGGGCGCGGCGATCGGGGGGCTTGCGCCGAAGCTGAGCGTCACGCAGCCCTCGACGGTGAAGAAGAACAAATCGACCGAGGCGCAGAAGCGCGCCTCCTCGATGGCGGCGACGGCGCCGGAGTCGGGCGGGTCCAGATAGCTGACCACCGCCGCCGCATCGACCGTGGCCGACACCACCACCAGATCCAGCGTGCCGCGCAGATACATGCCGCCCTTGATGAACAGCGGGTCCGTTCCCATCCCGACATAAATCGCGCCGGACACCGACAGCCCGAACTTGCCCGCCTTCCACTCGAGCGTCGCGCCGGCGCCGAAGCCGATGGAAAAGCCGTCGAAGTTCCAGTCCCGGTTCGGGCCGAAAGCCGGCAGGCCGCCGCCCTCGATCATCAGGAAGGCCCAGACCTTCACGTTCAGGATGTCGGGCAGGAAGGTGATGGTGACCGGCTCGCCCGCGCGGCCGGGGCCGCCATCCGAGCCGATGCGCACATAGCCCTTGCCGTCATGCGGGAAATGGGCGGCGAAGGGGACCTTCAGCTCGAGCAGCTTGTCGATCGACCACGCGGCCGAGACGGCGACCGTCGCCGCCTGCTCGTTCACCACGACCAGCCCGGCGATGGCGGCCGAGTCGCCCTCCTTCTTCTCCCTGGCGGTGGTGTCGGGCAGCGACAGGATCGAGACCTCGACGCCGAAGATCACCTCGACGTCCGGGAAGGCCACCACCACCATGCCCGTCGCCGCGAACGAGAACGAGGCGTCGGGCAGCGTGCCCACCACCGCGCCAAGGCCCAGCGCATGGGCGCCCTTGGCCGGCGCGTATTTGCGCTCGGGCGCCTTGCGCCACCAGCCCAGCTCGCGCGCGACCACGTCCTCGACCGCATCCGTCGCGCGCGCGCCGTTCACGACGGTCTGTCCGACGAAGCCGTGAATGGCCAGGGGCAGCGGACCCAGCGGAATGCCGCCGGGGAACTGGACCTTGCCGTAGAGGCTCAGAAACAGCGAGGGCGCGAAATCGGGCGGGTCGTCGGGCACGCCCGCCGCCAGCGCCACGCTGGCGCGGGTCTGGATCGGGATCAGCGTCGCATCGACGCCGGCGCGCAGCAGCCCGCCCTCCTCGATGCGGATGCGCCCCTCGCCCTTGAGCGCGCCGGGAATGTCGGCGCGGGCCGTCAACCCGCGCAGGCTGAACTCGGGCGCGCCGGAAAGCCGGCCCGCATCGTCGGTGCGGAAGGTGACGCGGAAGGCGGCCTCGGAGATCTCGACCACGCCGACGTCGATGGCCACGGCCAGCGTCGGCTCGAACCACAGCGAGCCCGTGCCCATCTTGAACTCGGTCACGCGCAGCAGGCGGCCCAGCGGGCCGTCGATGCGCCACAGTCCCGAATCCTCGATCGACATGGACTTCGAGCTTTGCGCAAGGCCGATCTTCTCGATCAGCGGCGCGTCGGGGTCGGTGTTGTCGAACTCGACGCCGACATCCGAATAGCGGATCTTCATCGGCTGCGCGGGGTCGGTCCGCAGCCCCAGCGCGCCGGCGTTCACATGCACCGTGTTCGCGTAATCGACCAGCAGCTGAACGGTGTAGGAGCGCAGCGGGTCGGCGATGGTGCGCGTGCGCGCCTTGGCCGTCAGCCTGGTGAAGGCGGTGCGCGAGCCGGCCCCGATCAGCGGCCCGCCGCCGCCGAAATCGGCCCCGGCAAAGGCGGCTAGCCCGGCCAGGGCGGCCAGCCGCACGCCCGATTCCACGGCATGCTCCGAGAAATCCACCCCCGAGGCCAGCATCGGACCGAAGGTCAGCGCGGCCACGAGGTTGGGCTGCTCGACATCCACGATCCCCTCGGAGTCGCCCTCGGAGCCAAGGCCGATCAGGAACTCGGTGAAGCCGGTCAGCTCGTCATGGACCCATTTGCCGAACACGGTCAGCACCTCGGCCGTGACGCTGACGCCGTCGTCGGGGGCGGGGGTCCAGGCGTATTCGAACTCGGCCAGGTTGGGGACCAGATCCTTCCACCCCGAGAACCGCGCCCTGTCCCAGCCCAGCTTGAGCATGACGCGGCAATCGGCGCGCGCGGCGTCGTTGTCGGCCGGGGCGGGGGTGCGGTCGGCGGCCGGAACCAGGATCAGCCGCTGCGTCGGCGCCGCGCCGGCGTCGGCCCTGGCCCGCGCGGCGGAAGCCGCGACGCCGCCCACGGCGATGATGTCGGCCCGCCGGTATTGCTTGCGGACATTCTCGCGCGAGACGTCGGGCGGGTTCGCTCGCACGCCCGTGCCGTCGGGGTTCCGGGGCCAGGTCGAGCGGTCCACGATCGCCGGATCCATGACGAGCCGGCCCGAGCGTTCGGCCGCGTCCGGCTCGATCAGCGCCCTGGCGTCCGCGGGCAGCGCCGAAAGGTCCTGCTCCTGCAAGACCAGAACCGGCGCCGAAACCGCCGCGCGGCCCGCGGTCGGCGTGCGCAGCAGGCTTGCCGCCTTCTCGGCCCGCCTTTGGCCCAGACCGACGTTGTAGGCGTCCGAACCCACGTCGTCGCAGCGCCCGATGACCACGAAGGTCACGTCGCCCGAATAATTCGCCGCCCACTCGAGCAGCGCCTCGTGCTGATCCGAGCCGGCATTCCCGATCGGCGCATGCGCATCGCCCCAGCCCGCCAGATCGTCCGAGTCGAACGCGAACAGGATCTGGATGTGGCGATCCTCGCGCTCGACGGGCGCGGCGCCGCCCTCGTTCAGCTCCACCAGGGCCAGCGCGCCGGCGGGCACGTCCACCCTGGCGCCGACGATGGTCGCCGAGGCGTCCGCGCCCTCGAGCCGTCCGTGGGCGTGGAAGGTCTCGAGGTCATAGACCGCCCGCACGCGGTCCGGGGGCGTGGGCGCGGCGGGCGCGGCGGCGTCGAACACGCCCGCCGCGCAGCCGATCAGCGTCGCGCCCTCGCCCGGGTCGCGCAGGTGCAGGCGAACGCGGCTCGGCCCGCTCTGCGCGTCCAGCTGGCGCACCGTCAGCAGGTGCACGCCCCGCGCGTCGGGCGCGAAGGTCAGCGGCAGCTCGGCGCCGACGCGGCTGACGCCGAGGGTGGGGCAGCTCCATTCGAAGCGCGCGGCGGGATCGGGCGGGTCGGCCTCGGCCGCAAGGGTCGCCGCGGCCGCGCCTTCGACCGAGCCGCTCAGCTCGACCACGTTCTCGAGCCGCGCCGCGCCCAGCCGGGCGGCCACCTTGGGCGCGGTTCCGCTGGCGACGATGCGCACGGCGAAGGCCGGTTTGCGCAGGCGCCGCGCCCCGGCGCCGGTTCCCAGCACCTCGATGGGCGTGATGCGCAGCACGTCGCCATGGCGCACAAGCCCCGAAGCCGAGTCGCCCGACTGCGGCGCGGCGCCCGGGAACTGGAACTCGGCGTCGTAATCGGAAACGTCGCTTCCCGCGGGCGGCGCGGGAACGGTCAGGCGCGCGGTCAGATCGACCGCCTCGCCCGCCGCGGCGCTTATCTGCAAGGTTCCGCGGTCGAAATCGAAGCCCGAGGTCACGTCGGCGCCGTCCTGCTCGAAGACGAACGTCGCCGGGTTGAGCGGCGAGGCGCCGAACTGCACCTCGATCTCGGCCTGAAGCCCGGCCGGATCGCCGATCAGAAGATCGCGCGCCGACAGCGAGAAGCCCCCCTTGCCGACCGCGTTCCGGGGACAGTAGATCGCCGCCTCTTCGATCGCGAAGCCCACCCAGTCGGCCGACTGCCCGCGCTCGATCACGAAGGCGGGCGAATGGGTGCGCGAGAAATCGAACAGCGCGTTGCGCAGGCTGAACCCGAATTGCGACGAGCCGACCAGCGCATGAGGCGGCGACATGGCGACCGAGGCGACGAAGCCCGACGGCGCGTCGGGCGCGAACGGATCGCCGCCCGCCGGGTCCATCAGGCGCACCACCACCGGCTGGCTCGCCGCGCTTCGCTCGAAGCGCAGCGCGGCGGCGCCGACGATGGCGGCGGGCGGGCGGCCCGGGCGCGGGGCCAGGTGGCGCGGAGTCGTTCCGCTGGCGGCGACGAAATCGGCCGCCACCAGCCCGTTCAGCGTCAGTTCGAACGAGTCCATGAGCAGGTCGAACTGCCAAGAGGCGGCGCCGGGCTCGAGGCTGCCGGCGACGGCGGCGCGGCGGAAGGCCAGGCGGAAGGGAAGGCCCGCGGTGACGAGGGGAATCTTGAGCGTGCCGAAGGACAGGTCGAAGGATTCGACGTCGCGTCCGGCGGCGGCGTCAAGCGCCTGGATGCGCCCGGTATGGATGATCGCGCCGTCGCTGACGCGGCTTTGCAGATCCGTGGCGGCAAGGCGCTCGACAAATCGCGAAACGTCGCCGGGCAGGGTCTGGTTCAGACGGTCGATCGCATCGAAAAGCGACGCCAAAGGCGCGCCGGCCACAGCAGGCATGACAACAACTCCAGAAATTGGATCTGAACAGACCCTGAATTGAAATCGGGATGCATAACATCATTTCAAAAATAGTGCCGCAAAACGCCCGATTCGATAAATGAATATTTGGCAACCCCGCGTTCCGCGCAGGTTCATCGTGCGCACGCCCCGCGCACCGGCCGCCGAGGCGCCGCCAGGCCGCCGCCTGCCGACTGCGCGAACGAAGACGGGCCGCGGAAATTCCGCGGCCCGTCCCATCGTTGCGACGATCTGCGCTGCTGCGGCCTGCGCCGCGCGCGCTCAGTTCTGCGCGTAGAACTCGACGACCAGGTTCGGCTCCATCTGCACCGGGTAGGGCACGTCGCTGAGCGAGGGCGTGCGCAGGAAGGTGCAGGTCAGCTTCGAGTGATCGACCTCGAGATACTCGGGCACGTCGCGCTCGGCCGACTGCACGGCCTCGAGCACCAGCGCCATCTGCTTGGACTTCTCGCGCACCTCGATCACGTCGCCTTCCTTGACGCGATAGGAGGGGATGTTCACGCGCTTGCCGTTGACCTTGACGTGGCCATGGTTGACGAACTGGCGCGCGGCGAAGACCGTGGGCACGAACTTGGCGCGGTAGACCACGGCGTCGAGACGGCGCTCGAGCAGGCCGATCAGGTTCTCGCCCGTGTCGCCGCGGCGACGCTCGGCCTCGGCGTAGATGCGGCGGAACTGCTTCTCGGTCAGGTCGCCGTAATAGCCCTTGAGCTTCTGCTTGGCGCGCAGCTGCGTGCCGAAGTCGCTCATCTTGCCCTTGCGGCGCTGGCCGTGCTGGCCGGGGCCGTATTCGCGGCGGTTCACCGGGGACTTGGGACGGCCCCAGATGTTCTCGCCCATGCGGCGGTCGATCTTGTATTTGGCGGAAGTGCGCTTGGTCACTTGCCTTCTCCTTCGTCCTTCAAAATGCGGGCGCTCTCCTCTCCCCTCCCGGCGGAAGGGCGACAGGGCCTTTCTTGCGAAAGCCGCGAACGCCGATCGAGCCCGCCTGCGCAACCGCAGCCGGGATGGGCGGCTTATAATCGCCCCAGCGCCCGAGTCAACGGGCCGCCGTCAACCCATCGCCGCGCGGGGCTGACATATGTCAAGGCGCGCGCGGCGCGGCGGCCTCATCCTCGGCGCGCGGAACGTCATGCGAAGGAAGCGGCGACATGAGCATCAAGAACATCCTCGTCTCGTTCAACGGCGCGCCCTCGGCGCGCTCGGCGCTGCGCGTCGCGCTGAACATGGCCGAACGCAACGACGCGCATCTGACCGGCATCCTGTGCTACGGCCCCAGCCGCATCGCCACGGCGCTGGGCCCCTGGGTGACGCCCGAGCTCCTGCGCACGATGCAGGAGAACGAGGCCGCCCGCCGCGCCGAGATTCGCGCCGCCTTCGACCAGCTCACCGCCGAGGCGGACGCCGCGCGGCCGGGCAAGGTCCATTTCGTCGATCTCGGCGGCGACGCCGACGAAACGCTGATGGAGGCCGCGCGCTATCACGACCTCCTGGTGATGGGCCAGTATGAGGACGAGCCCGACATCGCCCATCTGACCCCCCACCCCGACACGGCGGCGCTGCATTCGGGGCGGCCCGTTCTGGTCGTCCCGCGCGAGCCGGCCGCCGAGCGCGTGGGCGAGCGCGCCGTTCTGGCGTGGGACGGCGGCAAGTCGGCCGCGCGCGCGCTGGCCGATGCGATGCCGCTGCTCGAACGCGCCTCGGTGGTCACGATCCTGACCGTCGGCAAGATCCGCGCGGCCAGGCGGCGCGAGGGCATGGACATCGTCGCCCATCTCGCCCGCCACGGCATCATGACCGACTGGCGCAACGTGCCGCGCAACGGCGGCGACGTGGCCGGCGCCATCCTCGACATGTGCGCCGAAAAGCAGGCCGACCTGCTGGTCATGGGCGCCTACCAGCGCCCGCGCCTGGCCGAAGAGCTGATGGGCGGCACGACCCGCACCATCCTGCGCGAGACGAACGTGCCGGTGCTGCTGTCGCACTGACGGCGGCGCCCGGCGGCCGGGGCCGGGGCCGGGCTCAGGGCAGCTTGTCCACCGCGTAGCGGTCGCGCATCTTCTGCAGGCCGCCCTCGATGCCGTATTCCATCTGCAGGCGCGTCAGCTCTGCGTCGCGGCGACGGAATTCCTCGATCACCTCTTCGACCACGTCGCCGTCGCCAAGGCGGCGCAGGCCGCGGCGGGCCAGCTCGACGGCGGATTCGAAGGTCTCGCGCACCACCTCGTCGGCGCCGGCCTCGCGCAGCTCGATCTCGGAGAAGCGGTCGTAGGTGTCGGCCAGCACCGCCGCGTTGGGAAAGCGCTCCTTGATCTTCTCGACCGCGTGGCGCGCGCCGTCGCGGTCGTCGATGCACAGGAAGATGATCGAGGCCTCTTCGGCGCCGGCGCTGCGCAGCACGTCGATGCGCGTGGCGTCGCCGTAATAGACCTTGTCGCCCAGCGTGCCCGCCATGCGGATGCGCCGCGGCGAGTTGTCGATCAGCGTCACGTCATGCCCGCGCAGCAGCAGGATGCGCGCCACCACCTGCCCCACGCGCCCGAAGCCGGCGATGATGACGCGCGCGCGCGGCGCGGCGCCGGGCTCTTCCATGCCGTCGGGAGATTCGTCCTCGGCGGGGCGGGCGAACTCGGCCAGACGGACCGCCACGGGCGTGAGCGGCATGGACAGCGTCGCCGCCGCCGCCAGCATCGACGCCTCGGACGGGCCGAACAGTCCCGAGGCGGCGCCGGTCGAGAACACCACGAAGCCGAACTCGCCCCCCTGCCCCAGCGTCGCGCCGATGCGCGCGGCGTCGAAGTGCGACGAGCCGAACAGCCGCGTCAGCCCGTAGATCGACGCCGTCTTGAGCGCGAACAGCCCGACCGCCCCGCCGACGGCGACGGGCCAGGCGGCGGCCACCGCGGCAAGGTCGATCGTCATGCCCACGCCCATGAAGAACAGGCCCAGCAAAAGGCCGCGGAAGGGTTCGATGTCGCTTTCCAGCTGGTGGCGGTATTCGGTCTCGGCCAGCAGCACGCCGGCGATGAAGGCGCCCAGCGCCATCGACAGCCCCGCCGCCTGCATGGCCAGCGCCGAGGCCGTGACCACCAGCAGCGCGGCGGCGCCGAAGACCTCGTCGGCGCGGCTGCGCGCGATGAAGGTCAGGAGCGGCTGCAGCAGGTAAAGCCCGGCCAGCGTCAGCGCGCCCAGCGCCGCAAGCCCGATCAGCGCGCCCTGCCAGCTGGGCGCGCCGCCCGCGCCCGGCGCCAGAAACGCCACCAGCGCCAGGATGGGCACGATGGCCAGGTCCTGGAACAGCAGGATGGCGAAGGCCCGCCGCCCATAGGGCCGCGACAGGTCGCCGCGCTCGCGCAGGACCTGCACCGCGAAGGCGGTCGAGGACAGGGCCAGCGCCAGCCCCGCCGCCGTCGCCGCCGCCCCGCCCATGCCCGCCGCCGCCAGGAGGCCGGCGATGAGCGCGCCGGTCAGCGCCACCTGCGCCAACCCCAGGCCGAAGATCTCGGAACGCATGCGCCAAAGTCGCGAGGGCCGCAGCTCGAGCCCGATGACGAACAGCAGCAGCACGACGCCGAACTCGGCGAAGCCAAGCACCATCTCGGCGTCGGGCACGAAGCCGCTGACGTAAGGCCCCAGCACCATGCCCGCCGCCAGATAGCCCGGCGCCGATCCAAGCCCCAGCCGCCGAAAGATCGGCACGAAGGCCACGCCCGCCGCCAGGAATACCGCCGCCTCTTCCAGAAACCCCGTCGAGCCGCCTGCCGCCATCGCCGCCCCCTTCCAGCCTTCGCGCCGCGCCGATTCGCGCAAGTTGCGGCCAACATCGCCGCCCGCGGGCGCGGACGCAAACCCCCTCTCGCGCGCCGCGCGCAAAGGCCGGCCCCGCGCGCCCGGGCAAGCGGCGCGGGGTGGTCGAAACGCCCGGACGGACCGGGCAGGGCGGGGCGGGGCGAACCCGGCGGGGCGGGTCCGTCCGGGCGACGGCGCGAGGCGAAGCGATCGGCTTGGGCGCCCCGCCGCATGGCGGGTCCATCGCGGCGGCCCCGGCACGGCGAATTCGGCGGCGCGCGCCCCCTTCACGCCCCCGTCACGCGCCCGCCCCCTCCCCGCCGCGCGCCCGGACGCGCACGGCAGGTTGCGTCGCGCGCCCCGGCGGCTATAACCCTCGCAATTTGCCTTCATCGCCCTAGCGACACGCGCCGCCGCGCCAGCCGCAGGCGGACCACATCGGAGCGACCATGCCGAAGCGGACTGACATCTCCTCGATCCTCATCATCGGCGCGGGGCCCATCGTCATCGGACAGGCCTGCGAGTTCGACTATTCCGGCGCCCAGGCGTGCAAGGCGCTGCGCGAGGAGGGCTATCGCGTCATCCTGGTCAACTCGAACCCCGCGACGATCATGACCGATCCGGGGCTGGCCGACGCCACCTACATCGAGCCGATCACCCCCGAGGCCGTCGCCCGAATCATCGAGAAGGAGCGCCCCGACGCGCTGCTGCCGACCATGGGCGGACAGACCGCGCTCAACACCGCGCTGGCGCTGGACGACGACGGCACGCTGGCCCGGTTCGGCGTCGAGCTGATCGGCGCCAAGCGGGCCGCCATCGAGATGGCCGAGGACCGCAAGCTGTTCCGCGAGGCGATGGAGCGCATCGGGCTCGAGAACCCCAAGGCCACCGTCGCCAACTCGATCGAAGAGGCCATGGCCGCCATCGACCATGTCGGCCTGCCCGCCATCATCCGCCCCGCCTTCACCCTGGGCGGCACGGGCGGCGGCGTGGCCTACAACCGCGCGGATTACGAGGCGATCTGCCGCGCGGGGCTGGACGCCTCGCCGGTCAGCCAGATCCTGATCGACGAAAGCCTGCTGGGCTGGAAGGAGTTCGAGATGGAGGTGGTCCGCGACAAGGCGGACAACTGCATCATCGTCTGCTCGATCGAGAACATCGACCCCATGGGCGTGCACACCGGCGACAGCATCACCGTCGCCCCGGCGCTGACCCTGACCGACCGCGAATACCAGCGCATGCGCAACGCCTCGATCGCCGTCCTGCGCGAGATCGGCGTCGAGACCGGCGGCTCGAACGTGCAGTTCGCCCTGCACCCCGAGACCGGCCGCATGGTGGTGATCGAGATGAACCCGCGCGTGTCGCGCTCTTCGGCGCTGGCGTCCAAGGCCACGGGCTTTCCCATCGCCAAGATCGCGGCCAAGCTGGCCGTGGGCTACACGCTCGACGAGCTGGACAACGACATCACCAAGGTCACGCCCGCCAGCTTCGAGCCGACGATCGACTACGTCGTCACCAAGATCCCGCGCTTCGCCTTCGAGAAGTTCCCCGGCGCCAAGCCCGAGCTGACCACCGCCATGAAGTCGGTCGGCGAGGCCATGGCCATCGGCCGCACCTTCCACGAATCGGTGCAGAAGGCGCTGGCCTCGATGGAGACGGGCCTGACCGGCTTCGACGAGATCGACATCCCCGGCGCGCGCGACGCCGCCAGCGAGGACGACCGTCGCCGCGCCGTCGTCGCCGCGCTGTCGCGCCAGACCCCCGACCGGCTGCGCACCGTCGCCCAGGCCATGCGCGAGGGGCTGAGCGACGACGAGATCCGCGCCGCCACCGCCTACGACCCCTGGTTCCTGGCCCGCATCCGCGAGATCGTCGAGGCCGAGGCCGAGCTGATCGCCCGCGGCCTGCCCGAAGACGCCGAAGGCATGCGCCGGCTCAAGATGATGGGCTTTTCGGACGCGCGGCTGGGCAAGCTGACCGGGCTGAGCGAGGCCGCCGTGCGCCGCATCCGCCACGCGCTGGGCCTGCGGCCCGTCTTCAAGCGCATCGACACCTGCGCGGCCGAGTTCGAGGCCCAGACGCCCTACATGTATTCGACCTACGAGGCCGACGCGATGGGCGAGGCCGAATGCGAGGCGCGCCCCTCGGACCGCAAGAAGGTGGTCATCCTGGGCGGCGGGCCGAACCGCATCGGCCAGGGCATCGAGTTCGACTATTGCTGCTGTCACGCCTGCTACGCGCTGACCGAGGCGGGCTACGAGACCATCATGATCAACTGCAACCCCGAGACGGTCTCGACCGACTACGACACCTCGGACCGGCTCTATTTCGAGCCGCTGACCGAGGAATCGGTGCTCGAGATCCTGCACGCCGAGCGCCAGGCCGGCACGCTGCACGGGGTGATCGTCCAGTTCGGCGGGCAGACGCCGCTCAAGCTGGCCAAGGCGCTCGAGGCGGCGGGCATTCCGATCCTGGGCACCAGCCCCGACAGCATCGACCTGGCCGAGGACCGCGAGCGCTTCCAGAAGCTGCTCGAGCGGCTCGACCTGCGCCAGCCGCGCAACGGCATCGCCGCGACCGAAGAGCAGGCCTTCCGCATCGCCGCCGAGATCGGCTTTCCCGTGGTCATCCGCCCCTCTTACGTTCTGGGCGGGCGCGCGATGGAGATCGTGCGCGACGAGGCCCAGCTGGCCCGCTACATCCGCGAGGCGGTGGTCGTGTCGGGCGACAGCCCGGTGCTGATCGACAGCTACCTGTCGGGCGCGGTCGAGGTGGACGTGGACGCGCTGTGCGACGGGCGCGAGGTGCATGTCGCCGGCGTCATGGAGCATATCGAGGAGGCCGGCGTGCATTCGGGCGACTCGGCCTGCTCGCTGCCGCCCTACTCGCTGCCGGCCGAGCTGGTCGCGCGCATCAAGGAGCAGACCCGCGCGCTGGCGCTGGCGCTGAAGGTGCGCGGGCTGATGAACGTGCAGTTCGCCATCAAGGACGGCGAGATCTTCGTGCTCGAGGTCAACCCCCGCGCCTCGCGCACCGTGCCCTTCGTGGCCAAGGCGGTGGGCTCGCCCATCGCCGCCATCGCGGCGCGGGTCATGGCCGGGCAGGCGCTGTCCGAGTTCCGCCTGGTCCCGCCCGAGACCCGGCACGTCTCGGTCAAGGAAGCGGTGCTGCCTTTCGCGCGCTTCCCGGGCGTGGACACGCTGCTTGGCCCCGAGATGCGCTCGACCGGCGAGGTGATGGGCATCGACCGCAGCTTCGAGCGCGCCTTCCTCAAGAGCCAGATCGGCGCCGGCGTCGCCCTGCCCGAAAGCGGCAAGGTGTTCATCTCGGTGCGCGACGCCGACAAGCCCGCCATCCTCGAAGCGGCCCGCATCGTGGCCGAGCTGGGCTTCGGCATCCTGGCCACGGACGGCACCGCGCGCTATCTGGCCGAGAACGGCGTCAAGGTCGAGAGGGTCAAGAAGGTGTATGAGGGACGCCCGAACATCGTGGACGCGATGAAGGACGGGCAGGTCGCGCTGGTGTTCAACACCACCGAGGGCGCCCAGGCCGTCGAGGACAGCCGCGAGATCCGCGCGCTGGCCCTGTATTCGCGCATCCCCTACTACACCACCGCCGCCGGCGCCCGCGCCGCGGCGCGGGCGCTGCGCGCGCGCCGCGAAGGGCCGCTGGACGTGGCGCCGCTGCAAAGCTACGCCGTCGGGCTCTGAAGGGGCCGCCGCCCGCTTCGACCGGAGCGGGCGGCGCGCCCGGGGCCCGGCCCATCACGGCGCGCAACGCGCAGGAGGACCGCATGCCCGCCCATGACCCAGCCCCCGACCAGGCGCCGGCGCCGGACCCCGCCCCGCAGGGCCCGACCCTGCACCTGGTCAAGCTGTGCGTCGGCGTCGAGCGCCCCGAAGAGCTGGAGCGCTGGCAGGCGCTGCGCGCCGAGCGGGCGCGCGCGGCCGGAGCGGACCCGCGCCCGCGCCACCTGACGCGCATGCGCCCGCGCCGCGCCGACGAGCTGCTGGCGGGCGGATCGCTCTACTGGGTGATGAAAGGCGCGATCCTGGCGCGTCAGCGCATCCTGGCGCTGGAGGACGCGACGGGCGAGGACGGCGCGCCGCGCTGCGCCATCGTGCTCGATCCCGCGCTGATCCGCACCGCGCCCGCGCCGCGGCGGGCCTTTCAGGGCTGGCGCTACCTGCGCGCCGACGAGGCCCCGCCCGATCTCGACGCCGGCGCCGAGGGCGACGCGGCCCTGCCGCCCGCCCTGGCCGAGGCGCTGGCCGCGCTTGGCGTGCGCTGAGCCCATGCCCCTGCCCCCCGCCGCCATCGAGGATCTGCACCGCTGGCGCGCCGACCATGTCGCCGCCCTTCTGGCGCGCATCGCCGCGCTGATCGAGGCCGGCGCAGACGTGACGCCCGAGCCCTGGATCGACGCGCCCCCCGACCCGTCCGCCGCCCGTGGCGCGCCGCAAGGCCCGCCGCCGCAGGAGGGCGGCGCCCCCCGCCCCGCGCAAGGCGCCGACCCGCGCCGCCCGAAAGACGATCCGCGCCGCCCGGCAGGGGCCGACGATCCGCGCCGCCCGGCAGGGGGCCAGGATGCGCGCCCCGGGGCGGGGGGCGGAAGCGGGCGCCCGACGGATGGGAGCCCCCCGGCGGGCGGGGGCGGCGCGCGCCGGTCGGCGGATGGACAGGATGCACGCCGGCCGGCGGGAAGCCACGCGGCGCGCCATTCTGCGAGAACCCACGCCGCGCGCCTTCCGCCGCGGGGCGGAGGGCTGCGCCTGCCGGCGCGGCGCGATCTGGCCTGGGCCATGCCCGGCGCCGCGCCCGTTCTCGAGGACCTGCCCGCGCCGCCGCCGCCCGGAGGCCCCGCCGCCGCCCTGCGCCTTGCGGGCGGCGCGGCGCTCGAGCTGCGGCCCTTTCGCTGGCAGCGGGCCGCGCTGTCGCTGACGCCCTGGCGCGGGCGGGCGCTCGACTGGCGCCCCCTGCGACGCTGGGCGCTCGAGCACATGGCCCCGCGCATGGGCGACGCCGCGCCCGAACTGGCGGGGGTGATCCACCGGGTCGGCGGGCCGCGCAGCGCGAAGGGCGCGCGCATCCTGACGCTGGATCTGGGCTCGGCGCCCGCGCAGGCGGCGCTGGCGCTGATCGAGGCGGCGCAAGCGGCCGGAGCGGCGCGCATCGCGCTGGGTCCGCCCGGCGCCTGGCCCGAGGGCTGAGCGCGCGCCCCGTCGCGGGGCGCTCGATCGGCCCGACTGAGCGCGAGGCCGCCCCGCCGCGGGCGCGCCCCGGGCGCGGGGCGGTCAGTCGAACACGCCCATCGCCTGAGCCACCAGCATGAAGGCGCGCCCGGTGCGCGTGTCGGCCAGGGCCGAGGCATGCGCCGCCCCTTCGGGGTCGTCGACCGCGCGGCGCAGCACCCGATCGAAGCGGCGCATCAGGTGCATGGCGGTGTCGCGGAAGATGGGGTCCGAGCGAATGAGCCGCCGCACCGCCTCGACGGCCTCGGGGTTCCGAACGCCCCCGACCGCCGCCACCTCGGGGCCGCGCGCGCCGGCGGCGAAGCGGGCCCAGTCCTCGAACGGGGCGATGTTCACGCTCAGATCCTCGGCGTAAAGGCCATGCTGGGCCAGCAGGGTCAGCGTGTCTTCGGCGGCCTGAAGCAGCTCGGACAGCACCGGGTCGCGCACGGCGGCCTCGAGCGCGGCGAAGCCCGCGGCGTCGGACTCGTCGCGCGGGAACTCGAGCGCCGCGACGATGGTCGGCCAGCCGGGCGCGGCGCGTTCGTCGGCCAGCGGCAGAACGGCCTGCGCCTCGTCCGTCGGCGCCGGGGCGCGCGCGGCGCCCGGGCTGGGCTGGCGCTCGGCCTGCTCGGCGGACGCGGCGGCCTGAGCATGCGCGGCGGCCTGACCGGCCGAGGACGACGCCGGCGCCGCGGCGCGGCCGTCGCCAAGCGCGCGCGCCACGGCGTCGAGGCGGCGCTGGGTCTCGCCGATCTCGGCGATGGCGCGGGCCATGGCGGCGCGCTCGGCGTCCAGCGCCTCGCGCGCGGCGCCGGCCATGGCGCGGGCCAGCTCCTTGCCGGGGTCGGCCTCGGAAGCGCGCGCGGCGCGGCGCGGCAGATCGGCCTGCAGGCGCGAGAGCTGGCGATGCAGCGCCGAGACGCGGCGCGCGGTCTCGTCGATGCGGGCCATGACGGCGGCCGCGGCCAGCATGACCGCCCATGGCGCGGTCAGCGCCAGGCCCAGCGCCGCGACGCCCCCCGGGCCGATGGGCCCAAGCCCCGACCGCTCGAGCGCCATGGCCGCGCCCTGCCCCAGCGCGCCGCCGACAAGGGTCCAGACCACGGCCCAGAGCGCGCCCGCGCGCAGCCGCGCGCCCCGGCCGGGCAGCGCAAGATCGGCCGCCGGCGCGGGAGGCTGGGCGTCGGGCGCCGCGCGCCCCTGATCGGAGCCCGGATCGGGTTTGTCGCTCATGCCATCCTCGCGTCGCGCGGGCGGGCGGGCCGAGGGTCAGCCGTAGCGGACCTCGAGCACCTCGTAGGCCTTGCCGCCGCCGGGGGTCATCACCTCGACCGAGTCGCCCTCTTCCTTGCCGATGAGGGCGCGCGCAAGGGGCGACTGGATGTTCAGAAGGCCCTTCGAGATGTCGGCCTCGACCTCGCCCACGATCTGGTAGGTGCGCTCTTCCTCGGTGTCCTCGTCCAGAAGGCGCACCGTGGCGCCGAACTTGATCGCCCCCGACAGCTTCGAGGGGTCGATCACGTCGGCCCGGCTGATGATGCTTTCAAGCTCCTTGATGCGGCCCTCGATGAAGGACTGCTTCTCGCGCGCCGAGTGATACTCGGCGTTCTCGCTCAGATCGCCATGTTCGCGCGCCTCGGCGATCGCCTTGATGACGTTCTGGCGATCCACTTCCTTGAGCTGCTTCAGCTCGGCCTCGAGCGCGGCGAACCCCCTCGCCGTCATCGGAATCTTCTGCATGCCTGCGCTTCCCTGTCTGCGGACCGCCCCGCGCGAGGCGGCCCTGCGCGTCGATCGCGCGCGCCCGGGTCGCGGGCTTCGCGCTGCTTGCAAACGATACGCAGCCGCGCGGTTCACGGCGCGGCTGCGTAGCGTCGCGCAAGAGATTAGGGAGCCGCCGCGCCGGTTGCAAGCGCCGCCGGCGCCGCCGCAAGGCGAAAGCGGGCGCCGGCGCTCGCCCTCAGGCCTCGGCGCCGCGGGCGGGGGCGCGGCGGCCGACCGCCTCGCGCCAGTGGCGGCGGCACAGGGAAACGTAGCGGTCGTTGCCGCCGATCTCGACCTGAGCGCCGTCCAGCACCGCGCGCCCGTCGGCGTCGACCCGCGCGACCATGGTCGCCTTGCGCCCGCAGTGGCAGATGGTGCGCACCTCGCGCAGCGAATCCGCCAGCGCCAGCAGCGCCGCCGAGCCGGGGAACAGCTGCCCGCGGAAATCCACGCGCAGGCCGTAGCACATCACCGGCACGTCCAGATCGTCGGCCGCCTCGGCCAGCTGCCAGACCTGGGCGGGCTCGAGGAACTGGGCCTCGTCCACCAGAACGCAGGCCAGCGGGGCGGCCTCGACCTGCCGGCGGATCAGGTCGAACAGGTCGTCGCCGGGGCGGAAGACCAGCGCCTCTTCGCGGATGCCGATGCGGCTGGCGATGCGGCCCGGCCCGGCGCGGTCGTCGGCGGCCGAGGTCAGCAGCAGCGTGCGCATGCCCCGTTCGCGGTAGTTGTGCGACGCCTGCAGCAGCGTCGTCGACTTGCCCGCGTTCATTGGTCGAGTAGTTGAAGTAGAGCTTGGCCATGG
The DNA here is from genome assembly GCF_008124525.1 of Oceanicella actignis. Lineage (GTDB taxonomy): Bacteria > Pseudomonadota > Alphaproteobacteria > Rhodobacterales > Rhodobacteraceae > Oceanicella > Oceanicella actignis. Next base: position 18,214 of record NZ_VNHJ01000009.1, on the reverse strand, counting down.
CGCGTTATCGACCGCCGCGCGGCGCGGCGCAAGCCCCGGGCGGGCGCGACTCGGATTGACCGACTCGGCGCGTGGGGATAGGTTATGCGGTTCACAACATATTGTGGATCACCCAGCCGAAAGCACCGGATATGACCGCATTCGCCGCCCCCATCGCCGAGCAGATCTGGGACATGAAGTATCGCTTCAAGCGCCCCGACGGCACGCCCGTGGACCAGACGGTCGAAGACAGCTGGCGCCGGGTGGCCCGCGCCCTGGCCGCCGAAGAGAACGACCCCCACGCCTGGGAGCCGCGCTTCGAGGCGGCGCTGCGCGGCTTCCGCTTCCTGCCCGCCGGGCGCATCCTGGCCGGGGCCGGCACGGGGCGCGCGGTGACGCTGTTCAACTGCTTCGTGATGGGCACGATCCCCGACAGCATGGAGGGCATCTTCGAGATGCTCAAGGAAGCCGCGCTGACCATGCAGCAGGGCGGCGGCATCGGCTACGACTTCTCGACCATCCGCCCGCGCGGCGCGCTGGTCGAGGGGGTGGGCGCCGACGCCTCGGGGCCGCTCAGCTTCATGGATGTGTGGGACGCCATGTGCCGCACCATCATGTCCGCCGGCAGCCGCCGCGGCGCCATGATGGCGACCATGCGCTGCGACCACCCCGACGTCGAGGACTTCATCGCCGCCAAGCGCGACCCGGCGCGGCTGCGCAACTTCAACCTCTCGGTGCTGGCGACCGATCCGTTCATGGAGGCCGTCAAGGCCGACGCCGACTGGGACCTGGTCTTCGGCGGCAAGGTGTTCCGCACCGTGCGCGCGCGCGATCTGTGGGACAAGATCATGCGCGCCACCTACGACTACGCCGAGCCGGGCGTGATCTTCATCGACCGCATCAACAAGCTCAACAATCTGCATTACTGCGAGACCATCGCCGCCACCAACCCCTGCGGCGAGCAGCCCCTGCCGCCCTATGGCGCGTGCCTGCTGGGCTCGATCAACCTGGCGCGGCTGGTGCGCGATCCCTTCGAGGACGACGCGCGCATCGACCTTGACGAGCTGAACGAGCTGGTCGCCACCGCCGTGCGCATGATGGACAACGTCGTCGACGCCTCGCGCTTTCCGCTGCCGCAGCAGAAGGCCGAGGCGCAGGCCAAGCGCCGCATCGGGCTGGGGGTCACGGGGCTTGCCGACGCGCTCTTGATGTGCGGGCTGCGCTACGGCTCGGACGAGGCCGTCGCCCGCACCGAGGAATGGATGAAGGCGGTCGAGCGCGCGGCCTATCTGGCCTCGGTCGAGCTGGCGAAGGAGAAGGGGCCCTTCCCGCTCTTCGACCGCGACGCCTATCTGGCCGGCGCGCATGTGCGCACCCTGGACGAGGACGTGCGCGAGGCCATCGCCCGCCACGGCATCCGCAACTCGCACCTGACCTCGATCGCGCCGACCGGCACCATCAGCCTTTACGCGGGCAACGTGTCGTCCGGCATCGAGCCCGTCTTCGCCTATTCCTACAAGCGCAAGGTCCTGCAGAAGGACGGCACGCGCACCGAAGAGCGGGTCGAGGACTATGCCGCCCGCCTGTGGCGCGAGAAGTTCGGCGACCGCCCCTTCCCCGACTGGTTCGTCGACGCCCAGACGCTCGAGCCCGCGGCGCATGTGCGCATGCAGGCCGCGGCGCAGAAATACGTGGACAGCTCGATCTCCAAGACCATCAACTGCCCGGCCGACATCAGCTTCGACGCCTTCAAGGAGGTGTATCTGCTGGCCTACGAGACCGGCTGCAAGGGCTGCACCACCTACCGCCCGAACGAGGTCACCGGCTCGGTCCTGTCGGTCGAGAGCGAGGCGCCCGCCGCCCGCCCCGAGGTGCGCGAGGTCGAGGCCCTGCCCGCCGACGCGGCGCCCGACCATCCGGGCGAGGTGGTCTACCTGTCCGAGCCGCTCGACCGCCCCGAGGCGCTGCCCGGCCAGACCTACAAGATCAAGTGGCCCGAATCCGAGCACGCGATCTACATCACCATCAACGACGTGATCGTCGGCGGCCGCCGGCGGCCCTTCGAGGTGTTCATCAACTCGAAGAACATGGAGCATTTCGCCTGGACGGTGGGTCTGACGCGCATGATCTCGGCGGTGTTCCGCCGCGGGGGCGACGTGTCCTTCGTGGTCGAGGAGCTCAAGGCCGTGTTCGACCCGCGCGGCGGGGCATGGATGAACGGACGCTACGTGCCCTCGATCCTGGCGGCCATCGGCGGCGTGATCGAGCGCCACATGATCGAGATCGGCTTCATCGAGGGCGAGGGCAAGGGCCTGAAGTCCGACCCGCGCGCGCAGGCCGTCGCGGTGGGCGAGGAACCGGCCCGCGGCGCGGCCTGCCCCCGCTGCGGCCAGTTCGCCCTGCGCATGCAGGAAGGCTGCCTGACCTGCATGGAGTGCGGCCACTCGAAATGCGGCTGAACGCGGCCGCGCCGGCGCGCCGCGCCGGCGCCCGCCAGCCCGACGGCGCCCCTTCGCGCACGCGCTTGGCCCCTGGCCGCGCGGACATGGGCGCCGAAGACGCGACGGCGGCGGGCGCGCGCCGCTCCTGCGGCGGGGCGGGGCGCCGGTTTCAGCCGTAGGTCCGCTCTTCGAGCGGGGTCGCGGCCACCATGTCGAGCAGCAGCTGCAAGAGCCGCTCTTCGGCGCGGTTCCTGGCGGCATGGGGGTTCCAGACCACATGCACGTCGATCGCGGGCAGCCCCGAATAGGGCGGCGTCTGCCACAGCAGCCCGTCCTCGACGTCGCGCCGGGCCACATGGACCGGCAGGGGACCGATGCCGAGCCCCGCGACGATCATGCGCCGCACCTCCTCCAGATGGCTCGAGAGCCCCGCGATCCTTTCGCCCATCCCCGCCTGCGCCCGCAGCAGCGCCACGGGGCCGAGGGCGTCGTGCAGCCGGTCGGTCTCGAAGCTGACGGCGGCGTGCCCCGCCAGATCGGCCAGCGTCAGCCCCTTGCGCCCGAAAAGCTCGTGCCGCGGGCCGCAATAAAGGCCGAAGAACTCGCGATACAGGCGCCGGTATTCCAACCTGGGATCGCGGTCCTTGACGAGGCAGACGGCGAAGGACGCCCGCTTGGCGCGCAGCTCGGCGACGGCTTCGGCGCTTGGCTTGACGTCGATCTCGATCGTGGCCGCGGGATGAGCGGCATGGAAATCGGCCAGGGCGCGGTCGAAAAGCGGACAGACCACATGGCTGGCGACGCAGATGCGCACATGCCCCTGAACCTCGTCCTTGATTTCGCGCAGCAGCGTCGAAAGGCGCAGCACCGAGCCGTTGATCTCGACCGCCTCGCGATAAAGCAGCCGCCCCGCATCGGTCAGCTCGTAGCGGCCCGGCGAGCGCTCCAGCAGCTTGCGCCCGATGCGTTCCTCGAGCCGCTTGAGGGCCGAAGACACCGAGGGCTGCTTGCGCCGCAGCCGCCGCGCCGCCTCGGTGATCGAGCGGCTTTCGGCCAGGACGACGAAGGTGCGCAAGAGGTTCCAGTCAAGCTCGCGCGCGATGCGCTCGGGATCGATCCTCGGGCCGCGTTCCATTGATTCCGTCAATGCCGAAAATTCCCATTATCTATTTGATCCATGACTGGCCGCTTTGCATCCTCGACGCAACATTGTTCAGCCTGGAAACGGAATGTCCGTCGAAGCCCGCGAAGCCCGCCAACCCTGGATCCTGCTCGCCCCGGCGCTGAGCGCGGTGACGCTGCTGCTGTTCGTGCCGCTCCTCTTCATCCTGGTCTACAGCTTCTGGCTCAGAACCGCGACCGGCGCGGACCAGCCCGGCTTCTTTCTCGACAACTGGCGCGAGGCGCTGACCGACCCGTTCTATCGCGACATTCTTCTGAGCACGCTGCGCATCGCGGCGATCACGACCGCGGTCTGCGCGCTGATGGGCTATCCGACGGCCTATTTCATCGCGCGCTCGCGCGGGGACAAGCTGCTGATGGTGCTGCTGCTGATGCTGCCCTTCTGGATCAGCTACATCATCCGGACGATGAGCTGGATCAACATCCTGGGCGCGTCGGGCGCGGCGAACGCGGCGCTCATGGCCCTGGGGGTCGTCTCCGAACCCGTCAACATGCTCTACAACGAGGCGGCGGTCATTCTCGGGCTGACGCACTACCTGCTGCCCTTCATGATCCTCAACGTCTTCGTCAGCCTCGAGGGCATCGACGCCAACGTCGAAGCGGCCGCCAACTCGCTTGGCGCGACGCGCTGGCAAAGCTTTCTCGAGGTCACGCTGCCCCTGTCCCTGCCCGGCCTCGCGGCGGGAGGGCTGCTTTGCTTCGTCCTCGGCGCGGGGACCTACATCACGCCGCTGATCCTGGGCGGGCCGCGGGATGCGATGTTCGCCAATCTCGTCTTCGAGGCGATCATCACGCAGCTCAACTGGCCGCTCGGCTCGGCGCTGAGCCTGATGCTTCTGCTCGTCCTCGGAGCGCTGGTCGCGATCTACAACCGCTATCTGGGCATGACGCAGCTGATGAAGGGGCTTGGATGATGGGCTGGCAGCTGATCCGCGCCTGGGCGATCGCCGTCTACGTCTTCATGTTCCTGCCCGTGGGCGTGGTCGTGCTGCTGAGCTTCAACGACAGCCAGTTCGGCAGCTTTCCCATGACCGGGCTTTCCCTGCGCTGGTTCGCCGAGCTGTGGAGCAACGAGGCGATCCTGCGCGCCTTTCGCACCTCGGTCGCGCTGGGCCTTCTGACGGCGCTCATCTCGACGACGCTCGGCGTGCTGGCGGCCCTGGCGCTGGTGCGCTACCGCGTGCCCGGGGCGAACGCGATCTCGACCCTTCTGATCGCGCCGATCCTCGTGCCCGAGGTGGTGCTGGCCGTCGCGCTGCTTCTGTTTCTGGACTTTCTCGGGCTGCACAAGAGCTTCGCGCTGCTTCTGCTCGGCCATGTCATCTTCACGCTGCCCTTCGTGGTGCTGGTCGTGCAGGCCAGGCTCGTCTCGATCCGGCGCGACGTGGAAGAGGCAGCGATGAGCCTGGGCGCCTCGCCGGCGCAGGCATTCTTCCAGGTCACCCTGCCCCTGATGCGGCCGGCGGTTCTGGCGGGCGGGCTTTTCGCCTTCACCGTCAGCTTCGACGACGTCACCGGCACGCTGTTCTGGAAGCCCGGCGGGGTCGAGACCGTGCCCACGCAGATCTTCGCGATGCTGCGCAATTCGATCAGCCCCGAGATCAACGCGCTGGGGACGGCGATGATCGTCATGACCGTAGGCCTGCCGCTGCTCGGGGCCGCGATCGCGCGAAGGCTTGCGATGAAGGACGGCGGCTGAACGCCCGGCGCAACACGACCGAACCGACAAGGAGAAGACCATGACACGCAAGATGAACGCCGTCGCCCGCTGCGAGCGCCTGCGCGAACGCTACATGAACGGCGATCTGGACCGCCGCAGCTTTCTGGGGCTGCTGGGCGCCGCCGGCGCGGCCTGCGGGCTTGCCACCCCCTATCGCGCGCTGGCCAAGGAGGTGACCCACATCCGCTTCGACGGCTGGGGCGGCGTCGTTTCCGAGGCGCTGCGCAAGCACGCCTTCGACCCGTTCGAGGCGGCGACCGGCATCAAGGTCGTGGACGGAACCTTCGGCGGCGGCGACGAGTATCTGAGCCGCGTCAAGGCCAGCCAGCCGGGCGAATACAACATCGCCCATCTGTCGGGCGTGTTCGACTACGCGCGCTATCACAATCTGGGTCTGACCTCGGAGCTGAACGAGAAGAACATCCCCAACCTGCAATACGTCATCCCCAAGCTGATCGACGTGTTCCGCAAGGTGAGCGGCGGCGCGCTGTCCTGCGTGCCCTACGACTACGGAACCACCGGCATCGCCTACAACCGCGCGCACATCTCGGACGACGAGGCGAAGGTGAAGGGCGCGAAGCTGCTGATCGACCCCGCGCACAAGGGCAAGATCAGCGGCTGGGCCGACTGGCGCACCCGGATGTGGTATGCGGCGCTGCAGACGGGCCAGGACCCGAACGGCATCGTCGACGAGGATGCGGCCTGGGACGCGGTGCGCGCCCATCGCGATCTTGCGCTCAAATACTGGAACTCCGGCGCCGAGCTGATGAGCCTTCTGGCCGAGGGCGAGGTTCACGTCACCGAGGGCTGGTCCGGCCGCATCTACGCCTTGCAGGAACAGGGCCACGACATCGGATACATCGACCCGCCGAACGGCTTCGGCTGGCAGGAATGCATGTTCGTCATCAAGGGCTCGCCCATGGAGGCCTGCGAGGAGCTGCTCAACTTCATGCTCGCCCCCGAGACCGCCATCGCCGTGGCCGAGGCGCAGAACTACCCGCCCGCGCTCGATCCCACCAAGGTCGATCTTGGCCCCAAGATCCCGACGCTGCCCGCCTTCGATCCCAGCGGCACGCTTGCCGGGCTGACCTTCGCCGACCCCGCCTACTGGAACAGCCGCGAGGCGGCCTGGTCCAAGACCTTCGGCCGCGTTCAGCGCGGCTACTGACGACACGGCCCCCTTCCCCTGCGGAAGGGGGCGCCATCTGACCGAGGATCCGGCCCGTGAGTTCCGTTCTGCTCAAGAACATCGTGAAGCGCTTCGGCGATTTCACCGCCGTTCACAAGACGACGCTCGACATTCCCGACGGCGCCTTCGTGACGCTGCTCGGCCCCTCGGGCTGCGGCAAGACCACGACGCTGCGCATGATCGCCGGGCTGCTCGACCCGACCGAGGGCGACATCGTGATCGGCGGCAGACGGGTCAACGACATCCCGATCCACAAGCGCAATCTGGGCGTGGTGTTCCAGAACTACGCGCTTTTCCCGCACAAGAGCGTGGCCGAGAACGTCGCCTTCGGGCTGAGGTACCGCGACGTGCCCAAGGCCGACATTCCAAGGCGGGTGCAGGCGGCGCTCGAGCTGGTGCAGCTTCCCGATCTGGGCGCGCGCCGCCCGCGAGAGCTTTCGGGCGGCCAGCAGCAGCGCGTGGCGCTGGCCAGGGCGATCGTGATCGAACCCGACGTGCTGCTTCTGGACGAGCCGCTTTCGGCGCTGGACGCCAATCTTCGCGAAGACATGCGGGTCGAGCTGAAGCGCATCCAGGAGCGGATCGGGGTGACCACGGTCTTCGTCACCCATGACCAGTCCGAGGCCCTGGCCATGTCCGACCGCATCGTGGTCATGAGCGCCGGCCGCGTCGAGCAGGTCGGCGCTCCCGAACAGGTCTACAACGCCCCGGCAAGCGAGTTCGTCGCCAATTTCCTGGGCGCGTCGAACATCGTCCCGTGCATGTGCACGCGGCGCGGCCCCGAGGGCGCGACGCTCGAGGCCCCCGCCCTTGGCGCGATCGCCGTCCCCGCGGCGCGGGCCCCCAAGCTGCGCGAAGGGCCGGCCAAGCTGGTGCTGCGCGCCGAGAAGCTGCAGCTTCTGCCCGAAGGCGCGCCCTGCGACGGGCGGATCACGGCGCCGGCGGTGGTCGAGACCGTCGATTATCAGGGCCAGACCGTGCGCTATTTCGTGCGGATCGGCGAGCGCCAGTTCCAGGCGATCAACCTCATCGAAGAGCGCCCCTTCGCCGTGGGCGCGCGCGTCGTCGCCGCCTTCCGGCCGCAGGATTGCGCCGGCCTTCCGGGGACCTGAGATGCGCGGCCTGTTTCGCCAGGAACAAGGGCGCCGCCCCTGCCTCGCCCCGGCGCGGCGCGTCGACATGCCGGACGCCGAAGGGCGGCGACGGCCGGATCGCCTTTCCGGCGCCATGATCCGCAACGCCGGCCATCGCCGCGGCCATGCCCTGGAAGCGGCGCGCCGGCCGAGCGCGAGAACCGCCTTCGGCCACCGCTCCAATCTTGCGCCCAAGGCGCCCAAGCGGCCCCGCGCGATGCTCGCCCCGAGCGCGCCGCCGCGATCGCGGCGGGCGCTTCCCGTCTGGGGCCGCTCCGGGGCGGTTGGCCGCGCAATCCTGGGAGAGAGACGATGATCGCCCTTTTCGACGACCGGCAATGGCTGCACGACCCCAAGCATTTCATGGCCAACGGAGCGCTCTTGCCGAACCCCGAGCAACCCCGGCGGATCGAGATCCTCAAAGCGGGCGCCGAGGCCGCAGGCTGCGTTTTCCGCGCCCCGGACGACGCCGGAATCGGCCCCATCGCCGCGGTCCACAGCGCCGAATATCTGACCTTTCTGCAGAGCATCCACGCTCGCTGGCGCCGCATCCCCGGCGCCGGCGCCGAGGTCATCCCGAACATTCACCCGGCCAGCCGCGCAGACGGCTATCCGAAATCGGCGGTGGGACAGGCGGGCTATCATCAGGCCGACACCGCCTGCCCGATCGCCGAAGGCACGTGGCAAGCCGCCTACTGGTCCGCGCAAGGCGCCATCGCGGCCGCCGATCTGATCGCCGGCGGCGAGCGCGCCGCCTACGCCCTTTCGCGCCCGCCCGGCCATCACGCCTTCGCGGATCTGGCCGGCGGCTTCTGCTTTCTGAACAATGCGGCCATCGCCGCCGAGCGGCTGCGCGCGGCCGGCTTCCGGCCCGCCATTCTGGACATCGACGTGCATCACGGCAACGGGACGCAGGGCATCTTTTACGAGCGCGCCGACGTGCTGACCGTGTCGATTCACGCCGATCCCGCGCGCTTCTATCCCTTCTTCTGGGGATACGCGCACGAGCGGGGCGCCGGCGCGGGGCTTGGCTGCAACCTCAACCTGCCGCTTCCTCGCGGAACGGGCGACGCCGAGCACCTGGCCGCCCTCGACATCGCCCTGACGCGCATCCGCAGCTTCGGGGCCGACGCGCTCGTGGTCGCGCTGGGCCTCGACGCGTCGATCGACGATCCGTTCCAGGGCTTCGCGGTTACGCAGGACGGCTTCGCGCGGATCGGCGCCGCGCTGGCCGGCGCGGGGCTTCCGATGGCGCTGGTGCAGGAAGGCGGCTATGTTTCGGACGCGCTCGGGATCAACCTGACCAGGGTCCTCGTCGGCCTGCGGGACGCGCTGTGAGCCGCCCCGACGTCATCGTGATCGGCGGCGGCATCGCCGGGATCAGCGCGGCGGCCCTGCTGGCCGCCGACTGCGCCGTGCTGGTCCTCGAGGCCGAGCGGCAGACCGGCTATCATTCCACCGGCCGCTCGGCCGCGATCTTCATCCGCAATTACGGCAACGAGACGCTGCGCGCGCTGAACGCCGCTTCGGCCAGGGCGCTCGAAGAGCCCGAGGGGGTCTCGGACCGCAGCCTTCTGTCGCCGCGCGGCGAGATGATCGTCGCGGCCGAGGACGAGCTCGACGCGCTGGCCGCCTACGCCGACGGCGCCGAGGGCCTCGAGACGCTGACGCCCGCCGAGGCGATGGAGCTTGTGCCCATTCTGCGCCCCGAGGCGGTGCGCGGCGCAGTCCTCGAGCGCAACGCGCAGGACATCGACGTCGATCGGATGCTGACCGGGTATCTGAGGCTTCTTAAGGCGCGCGGCGGACGGATCGAGACCGGCGCCCCCGTCACGGCGCTTGGCCGCCGGGGCGGGCTGTGGCGGGTCGAGGCGGGCGGCGCCGCGCACGCCGCCCCCGTCGTCGTGAACGCGGCGGGCGCATGGGCGGGCCAGATCGCCGCGCTGGCCGGGCTTGGCGCGGCGCCCCTCCAGCCCTTCCGCAGATCGGCCGCGATCCTGCCCGCGCCCGAGGGGCGCGACATTCGCGCCTGGCCCCTTTTCGCGTCGGCGACCGAGCGTTGGTATGCCAAGCCCGAAGCCGGCAAGCTTCTGGTCAGCCCCGCCGACGAGGACCCCGTCGCCCCGCATGACGCCTTCGTCGACGACATGGCCCTTGCCGAGGGGCTTCACCGCTTCGAGCAGGCGGTCGCCATTCGCGTCGCCCGCGTCGAGCACGCCTGGGCGGGGCTGCGCACCTTCGCCCCCGACCGCACGCCGATCGTCGGCTTCGACCCCGGCGCCGAGGGCTTTTTCTGGCTGGCCGGACAGGGCGGCTACGGGGTGCAGACGGCCCCGGCCCTGGCCGCGGCGACGGCGCGCCTTGTCGCAGGGACGGCGCCCGACCTGCCGCCAGCCGTGACGGCGGCGCTGTCGCCGGCGCGATTTCATCCCTGACCGAAGGAGAACCCATGTCCGACATCGTCAGAATGCGCACCGACGCGCGCATGAGCCAGATCGTCATCCATGGCGACACGATCCATCTTGCAGGCCAGGTGGGCAGCCCCGGCGCCGACGTCGCCGAGCAGACGAGGGAGTGCCTGAGCAAGATCGAGGCGCTGCTGGCCGAGGCGGGCTCGGACAAGACGCGCATCCTGCAATGCACCATCTGGCTGGCCGACATGGCCGATTTCGCGCAAATGAACGCCGTCTGGGACGCGTGGACGCCGGCCGGCCATGCGCCTGCGCGCGCCTGCGGCGAGGCGAAGCTTGCGACGCCCGGGCATCGGGTCGAATTCATCCTGGTCGCCGCCCGCGGCTGACCCCGCCGGCGCTTCGCCCGCCCCGCCGCCCCGGCCGCGCGCTGCGCGGGCTGCGGCGCGGCCAAGGCGCGGGCGAGCGATGGCGCGACGCTATTTGCGCGGCACGCCCTTCGGCCGCATCAGCCTTTTCTGCGCGGCGATGCGGAAGGGCGCGTTCGCGGCGCCGTAGCCGTCATAGCCCCCGACGCGCTGGACGACCTCGAAGAACAGGCCCTCGGCGAAGGGCCGGCTGTAGAACTGGAAGAAGGCTCCGTCGGCGTCTTCATCGTAAAGAATGTTGAAGGCCATCAGCTCTTCCACGCGCGACGGCTCCAACCCGAAGCGCGCGCGCAGGTCGTGATAGTAGTTCACCGTCATCGGCAAGGGCTCGAAGCCCAGATCGGCCATGGCGCGCGCGGTGGCGAAGATGTCGTCCGTGGCGAAGGCCACATGCTGGACCGCGCCGCCGAAGCTCTCGGCCAGGAAGCTGCCGGCCAGGGTGCGGTGCGTCTCGGCGCCGTTCAGGGTGATGCGCGTCCGACCGTCGCGCGACTTGATCGCCTGACTGCGCACAAGGCCATCGGGATCGACCACGTCGACCATGGGCGTGCGCTCCATGTCGAAGATCGAGGTGTAGAACAACGACCAGCTGAGCATCTCGTCGTAGTTCATCGTCTCGGCGACGTGGTCGATCCGGGTCAGGCCGGCGCCGCCCGGCTTCGCTTCGCCCGAGCCGCGGAACTCGACCGACCAGACGTCGGACAGGCCGCTGACCTGGTCGATGAAGTGCATCACGCTGCCGCCGACGCTGCGAATGGCCGGGATCTTCATTTCGCCCGGCCCCACCGGCTGCTCGAAGGGTTCGGCGGCCAGCGCGAGCGCCCGCGCCACGGTGTCGGCGGCGCTGGAGACCGACAGGCCGACGTCGCAAACGGTCGTGCCGTGCACGAGATAGGCGGAATTGGCGAATCCCTCGGTCTCGGCGTTCACCACGACCCGCGCTTCGCCCTGCCGCCACAGCGCCACACGCTTCGAGACATGGTCGCCGACGTGACGAAACCCCATGCAATGCAGCAGCTTCGCCAGCGCCTCGGCCTCTTCGCCGCGGGTTGCGAACTCGATGAAGGCCACGCCCTGCGCGGCGACGCGCGCGGGCATGTCGGGAACCTTGATGCGAATGTCCGGCTCGGCGCGGCGAACGTCGTCCATCAGCGCCGCCAGGGAACGATAGCCGTCGCGCGCCAACCCTTCCGGGCGGCCGCCGCGGAACTGGTCGTTGAAGATCTCGAGGCTGACCGGCCCGTCATAGCCCGTCGCCGCCACCGCCTGCATGAACGCCTGCACGGGCAGATCTCCCTCGCCCGGCATGCAGCGGAAATGACGCGACCAGTAGAGCAGGTCCATCTCGATCTGCGGCGCATCGGCCAGCTGCACGAAGAAGATCCTGTCGCCGGGGATGCGGCGGATCGTGTTCGGGTCGATCTTGCGGGCCAGCGTGTGGAAACTGTCGAGGATGAGCCCGACATTGGGGTGATCGGCCCGGCGCACGATCTCCCACGCGTCGCGATGGTCGTTGACATGCCGCCCCCAGGCCAGCGCCTCGTAGCCGACGCGCAGGCCCCGTTCGGCGGCGATGTCGCCCAGCTCGGCCAGGTCCTGCGCCGCGCGGTCGATCCCGCCCAGGGACTCGGGATGAACGGAGGAACAGACAAGAAGCAGCTCCGCGCCCAGTTCGACCATCGTGTCGAACTTGCATCTTGCCCGGTCGAAGGCGCGTCTGCGCGCCTCGCCGGTCAGCCCCTCGAAGTCGCGAAAGGGCTGGAACAGCGTGATCTCCAGCCCGTGGTCGCGGATCATCCGGCCGATTTCGCGCGGGCTGCCTTCGTCGGCTATGAAGTCCTGCTCGAAGATCTCGATCCCGTCGAAGCCGATCTTCGAGATGGCCGCAAGCTTTTCCCTCAGACTGCCCGAGATCGAGACCGTCGCGATCGAGGTCTTCATGCCGCCTCTCCGCGTTCCAGCAAGGCGACGCGAAGCCGGGCCTCGTCCAGCGGCAGCCCTGCGAAATGCGCCCAGGCATGCACGCCCTGCCAGAAGAACAGCTCGTAGCCCGAAATCGTCTCGAGGCCCTGCGCATCCGCGTCGCGCAGGAAGCGGGTGTCGACCGGCGTGTAGACAGCGTCGAAAGCCCAGGCCGCGCCTCTCATGCCCTGCGCATCAAGGGGCGTGCCGTCATGGCCGACCATCCCGACGGGGGTTCCGTTCAGGATGCCGCTCGCGCCCCGGGCGGCGTCCGCCGCCTCGGCGAAGACCGCGACCTTCGAGGCCGCCGACACGGCGCGCAGATCGCGCGCCAGCGCCTCGGCCTTTTCCGCGCGGCTGTCGACCAGGCGGATCTCGTCGGCGCCCAGGGCGACAAGGCCGAACGCCAGGGCGCGGCCGACGCCTCCGGCGCCGATCAGGCAGCAGACGCCGGGCGACGCCTCGCCGCGCGCCGCGCGATAGGCGGCGATGAAGCCCGTGTAGTCGGTGTTGCATCCGCGCGGCCCGTCGGGCTCGAACAGCACCGTGTTGACCGCCCCGATGGCGCGGACCAGCGGATCCTCGACGATCACCTTCGCCGCGGCCCGTTCCTTGTAGGGATAGGTGACGTTGACGCCGCGATAGCCCCCGCGCGCGCACCGCGCGAAAACGGCATCGAAGTCCTCGCCAAGGTCGCGGGGGATCAGGCGGTCGTATTGCACGCGCAGGCCGTGTTGCTCTCCAGCCAGGCGATGCAGCAGCGGCGAGCGGGACCGGGCGATGTTGTCGCCGATCAAACCCAGCTTGAGGTCGGGTTCGCAGCTCATGGGTTCCTCTGTGCGTTGGGGAAAAGGCGCGCCTTGGCCCGCGTCCAGAGCGGGGTCTGGGAGACGAAGATCAGGATCACCGACGCGAACAGCGCCAGCGAAAGCGGGCTGGAAAGGATCCCCGCGAAGAACAGGCCAAGATCCCCGCGTTCCGAGATGATCGCCCGGCGCCAGTTGTCGTCGAGCAGCCGCGACAGGATCACTCCCAGGATCACCGGCCCGAGCGGATAGCCATAGTGGCGCATGAAGTAGCCCAGCACGCCGAAGCCCAGCATCCAGTAGACGTCGGCGATCGAGTTGTTCACCGCATAGGCGCCGACGATCGACAGAAGCAGGATGAGCGGGATCAGCACGCCCCGCGGCATCTCGACGATCCTGGCGAAAAGCCGGATGCCCGTCAGCCCGAAGATCAGCATGAAGACGTTCGCCGCCACGAGGCAACCGACGATGAACCAAAACATGTCGGGCTTGTCGATCATCAGCATCGGGCCGGGATTGAGCCCATGGATGAAGAGCGCGCCGATCATGATGGCCGTCACCGCATCGCCGGGTATCCCCAGCGTCATCATGGGGATGAAGGCCCCGCCCACGGCGGCGTTGTTGGCGGTCTCGGGGGCCACCAGTCCCTCCATCGCGCCCTCGCCGAACGGGGGCTCGGGATTCCTGGTCACGCGCTTGGCGTGGTCGTAGGCCATGAGCGCGGCGATGTCCCCGCCGGTTCCGGGCAACGCCCCGACGATCACGCCGATGGTCGAGGTCTGCAGGCTGAGCGGCAGATGCTTGCGCACCGTGGCCAGCGAGGGAACGACGCGGTCGATCTTCTGCCGCATCGCGCGCTTGTCGACATGATGCATCTGGATCAACGCCTCGGAGACGCCGAACATGCCGATCATCACCGCGATGAACGAGATGCCGCCCTCGAGGATCTGGAAATCGAAGGTGAAGCGCTCGGCGAAGGTCAGCGGGTCGCGCCCCACCGATCCGATCGCGATTCCCAGCGCCCCGGCGAAGATGCCCTTGGTCAGCGATCCCTGGCTGAGCGAGCCGACCAGCAGGATGCCCAGGATGGCCAGCAGCATGTAGTCGCGCGGCTGGAAGCTGAGGGCGAAGTCGCTGACCAGGGGCGCGGCCAGCGCCAGCACCGCGATGCCCACGAAGCCGCCGATGAAGCTCATGACGGTGGTCACGCCGATGGCGACTCCAGCCTCGCCGCGCTTGGCCATCGGGTAGCCGTCAAGCGCGGTGGCGATGGCCGAGGGCGCGCCGGGAATGTTCAGCAGGATCGCCGTGCGCGAACCGCCATAGACCCCGCCCATGTAGATCCCGATCATCAGCGCGATGGCCGGAAGGACATCCCACGAGAAGGTGAAGGAAATCAGGATCGACACCGCCATGGTGACCGAAAGACCGGGAATCGCGCCGATATAGATCCCGGCGAAGGTGCCAAGCCCCACCAGCAGCAACAGCTGCGGCTGGGCGAACAGGACGATCAGACCCGACAGCGCCTCCATCACCCGACCGCCCCCTTCGCCAGCGCCCGGAAAAACTGGATGATCTCAGCTTCGGGCACGATGCCCGCGGGCATCAGCACGGTGAAGACGATGCGGAAGACAAGCCAGATCGCCAGCAGGGCGCCCAGAGAGACGGCCAGCGTCCATCCCCAGCTGCGGCGCTCGAGATAGCGGATCGCAACGGCCAGAAAGATCGCGGAGGTGGGCAGAAATCCCACGGGCCTCAGAAGCAGGGCGTATCCCGCCAGCAGGCCGACGAAGAGCAGCGCGCGGGCGGGCAGGATGTCGCGCGCGAAAGTCTCGCTCGCATCGCGCGGCAGCCGCGCGGTTCGCGCCAGGATGATCGTCGCCGCGACCGCCATCGTCGCGGTGGTCGCCACCGGCAGCGCGCGCGGCGAGGACAGCCCGTTCGGGCCGAAGGGGTTCTCGATGCCCCAGGCGCTGACCAGCAGGAACAGGCTCGTCAGAAGCAGGAAGGCCGCGAAGCCCAGCTCTCCGGGTCGGCGCCGGTCAGGCTCGCCCCCCGGCGTGGCATCCGACGTTCCGTCATGATGTTCGGGATCGATGCGCTCCATATCGTCCTCCCTGGAGCATCGCGGGGCCGGTTTCGGGCCGGCCCCGCTCGGTTCGCTCAGTTGCCGGGACGGGCGATGCCGAATTCTTCCGGCGACGCCTTGGTCAGACCGGCGTCATGCAGAAGCCAGGCCGTGCCCTGCTGCCACTTCGCGAGGAAATCCTCGGCCTCCTTGCCGGAAATGCCCATCAGCGTGAAGCCGCGGTCGTTCATCAGCTTGACGAAATCGGGATGCTGGGCGCCCTTGGCGTAGGCTTCGGTCAGCTTGCGCACCGCCTCGTCCGGCGTGCCCTTGCGCACGAAGACGCCAAAGAATGGACCCCACGGAAGGTAAGTCTCATAGCCAGCGTTGAACTGCGTGACATAGGGCGCGTCGGGCAGCTTGGCGTTGGGCTGCGAGTCCATGATCGCCAGCACCTTCATCTTGCCCGCCCGGATCGGCTCGATCGCGGCGCCCAGAACGGCCGGCATGACGTCGATGGCGCCGCCCTGAAGGGCGGTCAGCGCCGGGCCGTCGCCGTCATAGGGAACGCGCGTGACCTCGAGCTCGCCCTCGACGGCGCCGATCATGGCGTTGATCACCGAAGGCACGCCGCCCGGGCCGGTCGAGCCGAACTTCACCTCGCCCGGATGCGCCTTCACATACGAGATCATCTCGGCGTAGTCGTCGAAGGGCGTGTCCGGTCGCGCGACCAGAACCGCAGTCCCGCGCGCCAGGATCGAGATCGGAATGAACTCGCCATAGTCCTTGTCGCCCAGCCCCATCACCTTGTAGAGCATCGGGTTCTCGGCGCCCATCAGCAGCGTGTAGCCGTCGGCGGGTTGACCGGCCACATAATTGAGCGCGATCGCGCCCACAGCCCCCGTCATGTTCTGCAACACGATGACGCCGCCCAGAACCTTCTCGGCGTGCGGGGTGACCGAGCGCATCACCGTATCGGTCGAGCCGCCGGCTCCCCACTGGATGATGCCCTGGATTTCCTTCTCGGGGTATTCGGCGACGGCCGCCGTGGCCGTCAGCGCCAGCGCAAGCGCGCCTGCAAGCATCCGCTTCATGGTTTTCCTCCCTGCTGTCGCGGGTTCGCCGCCGACCGAAGCCGGCGAGCCGCCATAGCGTTATGGGCCCAATCCGCGCTTAACGTAAAATTCTTTTTCGTCTCTCATCATAACCTGATGTTATTTCTTCGACCGATACCATGGGCCGTCCTCGACCGCCTTGCCCAACTCGCGCCGGAACTGCGCGATGGTGTGCTCGGCGAACCTCGAAAGCGTTCGCCCCCTTTTTCGCGACACGAAGCTCCTGACCTGAACATCCTCGACCAACGGCCTGCGCTCGAGGCCCGGCATGTAGACCTCGGCCACGGAAAACTCGTCGATGACGGCCACGCCCAGGCCGTGGCGCACCATGCTGACCAGCGTCTGCGCAAAACGGCCGCGCATCGCGTAGCGCGGCTTCACCCCCGCGACCTCGAAAGGCCGCGCCAGCATCCGCCCGTAAGGATCGGAAGGATCGACGCCGATCAGGGGCTCCGCCGCCAGATCCGCAGCCGAGACGGCATCCTTGCGCGCAAGACGGTGCCCTTCCGGCAGGATGGCGACGAGGCGGCCTTGAGCGATTTCCTCGTTCTCGATTGCGGCGTTCTCCACGGCCGAACTCATGATCACGAACTCGCCGCGCTCGAGCAACAGATAGTCCACCGTTTCTTCGATCTTGATCACGTTCATGTCGACGAACAGATCGTCATAGCGGCTGCGAACCTGGCGCATCACCCGCGCGGCGATGAACTGGGCGATCGAGGGCGCCGTCGCGAATGCAAGGCGAACATCTTCGCCCCGTTGCAGGGAGCTTACGGCAAGCTGCAGGTTCTCGACGCCCTTGCAGACCTCGCGCAGCTGATCGAACACGCGCCCCGCCTCGACCGAGGGCGTGAACAGCCCGGCCTTGCGTTCGAACAGGCGAATGCCGAGGGATTCCTCGGTGTGCTTGACAAGCCGACTGATCCCCGGCGCCGAGACGTTGAGCATCTTCGCCGCGCCGCTGATCGTGCCCGTCATCATCACGGCGCGGATCACCTCGATCTGCCGCAAGGTCATCTCAGGCATGCCCCCCCCTTAACTTCACGTTACGCTTGCGCAAAAACAGGCGCCTGACGTTAATACCCATCCGCACAAGAGTCCCGGCGGCCAAACGAAGCGCCTCGTCGCGCCCTTGGGGACGAGACAAGGCGCCGACCGTCGCTCTGAACCGCGCCGGGTTTGCCGGAGGCTCCAACTCTTGAGCAGGATGGAGCATCATGAGCAAGACGACGAACAGATTTTCCCCTGAGGTGCGCGAGCGGGCCGTTCGCCTCGTTCTCGACACCGAGGCCCAACATCCGTCGCGCTGGCAGGCGGTGATGTCGATCGCGGCGAAGATCGGCTGCACGCCGCAGACGCTGAACGACTGGGTCAAGAAGGCCGAGGTCAACAGCAGTCCGCGCACGGGCATCCCGACCGAGATGGCCGACCGCATGAAGGCGCTGGAACGCGAGAACCGCGAGCTGCGCCAGGCGAACGAGATCCTGCGCAAGGGTGAGCCAGTGAAGGCGCCAGTGGTTCAAGCCCACTGGCGAACGCGTATTTTGCGATGGCGGAGCTCGACCGCCGGTCGAAGTGATGGTCGGGTTCATCGACGACCATCGAGGCGAACACGGGGTCGAGCCGATCTGCCCCCGCCATGGTCCTCGGACCAGTGGCGGACCATGGCTCGATGCTGCCGATCGCCCCGTCCACCTACTACGATCATCTGGCGAAGCGGGCCGATCCGGCAAGGCGGTCGGATCGTGCCCGCCGGGACGAAGAACTGCGGCCCGAGATC
>NZ_VNHJ01000008.1 GCF_008124525.1 Oceanicella actignis | reverse complement strand
AGACGCGCGAGCACATCCTGCTGGCGCGCCAGGTGGGCGTTCCGGCGCTGGTGGTGTTCCTGAACAAGGTGGACCAGGTCGACGATCCCGAGCTGCTCGAGCTGGTCGAGATGGAGGTGCGCGAGCTGCTGTCGTCCTACGACTTCCCGGGCGACGAGATTCCGATCATCGCGGGCTCGGCGCTTGCGGCGCTCGAGGGCCGCGACCCCGAGATCGGCGAGAACAAGATCCGCGAGCTGATGGCGGCGGTTGACGAGTACATCCCGACGCCCGAGCGTCCGATCGACCAGCCCTTCCTGATGCCGATCGAGGACGTGTTCTCGATTTCGGGCCGCGGCACGGTGGTGACGGGCCGCGTCGAGCGCGGCGTGATCACGGTCGGCGACGAGGTCGAGATCGTGGGTCTGCGTCCGACCAAGAAGACGACCTGCACGGGCGTCGAGATGTTCCGCAAGCTGCTGGACCGCGGCGAGGCGGGCGACAACATCGGCGCGCTGCTGCGCGGCATCGGGCGCGAGGACGTCGAGCGCGGCCAGGTTCTGTGCAAGCCGGGTTCGGTGACGCCGCACACCAAGTTCGAGGCCGAGGCCTACATCCTGACCAAGGAGGAGGGCGGCCGCCACACGCCGTTCTTCACCAACTACCGCCCGCAGTTCTACTTCCGCACCACGGACGTGACCGGGACGGTGAAGCTGCCCGAGGGCGTCGAGATGGTGATGCCCGGCGACAACCTGAAGTTCGAGGTCGAGCTGATCGCCCCCATCGCCATGGAGGAGCGCCTGCGCTTCGCCATCCGCGAGGGCGGCCGCACCGTCGGCGCCGGCGTCGTCTCGAAGATCATCGAGTAAGCGCGCAGTTCTGCTCTCGGCGGCCGGGGGCGCGCCCCCCGGCCGTCGCATTGAGTTCCCTGCGATCACAGAGGTAGAGCCATGCAAGGCCAGAACATCCGGATCCGCCTGAAGGCGTTCGACCACCGCGTCCTGGACGCCAGCGCCCAGGAGATCGTCTCGACGGCGAAGCGGACCGGCGCCACCGTGCGCGGACCGATTCCCCTGCCGAACAAGATCGAGAAGTTCACCGTTCTTCGCGGTCCGCACATCGACAAGAAGAGCCGTGAGCAGTTCGAGATCCGCACCCACAAGCGGCTGCTCGACATCGTGGACCCGACCCCGCAGACGGTGGACGCGCTGATGAAGCTCGACCTCGCCGCCGGCGTGGACGTCGAGATCAAGCTCTGAGGAGGGTGACATGCGCTCCGGAGTGATCGCGAAGAAGCTGGGCATGACCCGGCTGTTCAAGGAAGACGGCGCACAGATTCCCGTGACCGTCCTCCAGATGGAGAACGTTCAGGTGGTCGCGCAGCGCACCCCCGAGAAGGACGGCTACGCGGCCGTTCAGCTGGGCGCCGGCGCGGCCAAGCCCAAGAACGTGACCAAGCCCATGCGGGGCCATTTCGCCAAGGCGTCCGTCGCGCCCAAGCGCAAGCTGGCCGAGTTCCGCGTGAGCCCCGAGAACCTGATCGAGGTCGGTGCCGAGATCACGGCCGACCATTTCGTGCCCGGCCAGCACGTGGACGTGGCCGGCACCTCGATCGGCAAGGGCTTTGCGGGCGCGATGAAGCGGCACAACTTCGGCGGCCTTCGGGCGTCGCACGGCGTGTCGATCTCGCACCGCTCGCACGGCTCGACGGGTCAGTGCCAGGACCCGGGCCGCGTGTTCAAGGGCAAGAAGATGGCCGGCCACATGGGCGCCGCCCGCGTGACGGTGCAGAACCTCGAGGTCGTCAAGACCGACCCCGAGCGCGGCCTGATCATGGTCAAGGGCGCGGTGCCCGGATCGAAGGGCGGCTGGGTCACGATCAAGGACGCGGTCAAGAAGCGCCCGCCCGAGGGCCTGCCCCTTCCGGCCGCGATCCGCAAGTCCGAAGCCGCGG
Source organism: Oceanicella actignis (assembly GCF_008124525.1). Lineage (GTDB taxonomy): Bacteria > Pseudomonadota > Alphaproteobacteria > Rhodobacterales > Rhodobacteraceae > Oceanicella > Oceanicella actignis. The sequence goes on along the minus strand of NZ_VNHJ01000008.1, from coordinate 188,974 downwards.
CCGAGGCGGCCGAAGCCCCCGCCGACGAGGGGAGTGCTGAGTGATGAAAGCTGAAGTCAAGAACCTCGACGCCGGCGCCGCCGGCGAGATCGAGCTCGCCGACGACATCTTCGGGCTGGAGCCGCGCGCGGACATCCTGCACCGCGTGGTGCGCTGGCAGCTCGCCAAGCGCCAGGCCGGCACGCACAAGACCAAGACCCGCGGCGAGGTGTCCTACTCGACGAAGAAGATCTATCGTCAGAAGGGCACCGGCGGCGCGCGTCACGGCGACAAGGGCGTGGTGCAGTTCCGTCACGGCGGCACCGTCAAGGGCCCGGTGGTGCGCAGCCACGCGCATGACCTGCCCAAGAAGGTGCGCAAGCTGGGCCTGAAGCTGGCCCTGTCGGCGAAGGCGAAGGCGGGCGAGATCATCGTGATCGAGAACGCCGAGCTGGCCGAGGCCAAGACCAAGGCGCTGAAGGCGCGGGCCGACAAGCTCGGGCTGACCAAGGCGCTGGTGATCGACGGCGCGGAGGTGAACGAGAACTTCCTCCGCGCGTCCCGCAACATCGACGGCCTGAACGTGCTGCCGAGCCAGGGCGCGAATGTCTACGACATCCTGCGTCACGACCAGCTCGTGCTGACCAAGGCCGGCGTCGAAGCGCTGGAGGCGCGCCTGAAATGAGCGTCAAGCCCGAACTCTACGACGTGATCCGCCGCCCGATCATCACCGAGAAGTCCACCATGGCGTCCGAGCACAACGCGGTGGTCTTTGAGGTGGCGATCGACGCCAACAAGCCGCAGATCAAGGAAGCGGTCGAAGCCCTGTTCAACGTGAAGGTCAAGGCGGTGAACACCGTCGTGTCCAAGGGCAAGGTCAAGCGCTTCCGCGGCAAGGTCGGCAAGCGCAAGGACACGAAGAAGGCCTACGTCACCCTCGAAGAGGGCAACGCGATCGACGTGGCCACTGGACTCTGAGGGTCCGGCGTCTTAAGAGACGCGCTCACATGATCCGGTGCGGGGCCTTCGGGCCTCGCATCGTCATTTCGCGGACCTCCGGGGCCGCTTAACCGAGGGTTCGAGAGAGCCCCCACAGCAACGGAAGACAGCAAGATGGCGTTGAAGTCATACAACCCCACGACGCCGGGCCAGCGCGGGCTGGTTCTGATCGACCGTTCGGAGCTGTTCAAGGGCCGCCCCGTCAAGAAGCTCACCCAGGGCTTGACGAAGAAGGGCGGCCGCAACAACACCGGACGCATCACGGCGCGCCGCATCGGCGGCGGCGCCAAGCGGCTCTATCGAATCGTCGATTTCAAGCGGCGCAAGTTCGACGTGCCCGCCACGGTCGAGCGCATCGAATACGACCCCAACCGCACCGCCTTCATCGCCCTGATCCGCTATGAGGACGGCGAGCTGGCCTACATCCTGGCGCCGCAGCGCCTGGCGGTGGGCGACAAGGTGATCGCGGGCAAGAAGGTCGACGTGAAGCCGGGCAACGCCATGCCCTTCACCGGCATGCCGATCGGCACCATCGTTCACAACATCGAGCTCAAGCCCGGCAAGGGCGGCCAGATCGCGCGCGCCGCGGGCGCCTACGCCCAGTTCGTGGGCCGCGACGGCGGCTACGCCCAGATCCGCCTGAGCTCGGGCGAGCTGCGCATGGTCCGGCAGGAGTGCATGGCCACGGTGGGCGCGGTCTCGAACCCCGACCACTCGAACCAGAACCTGGGCAAGGCCGGCCGCACGCGCCATCTGGGCAAGCGCCCCTCGGTGCGCGGCGTGGCCATGAACCCGATCGATCACCCCCATGGCGGCGGCGAGGGCCGCACCTCGGGCGGCCGCACCCCGGTCACCCCGTGGGGCAAGGACACCAAGGGGCGGCGCACCCGCTCCAACAAGGCCACCGACAAGTTCATCATCCGCTCGCGCCACCAGCGCAAGGGCCGGAAGTAAGGAGCCACTGAATGCCTCGTTCAGTTTGGAAGGGCCCGTTCGTCGACTCCTACGTCCTGAAGAAGGCGGAGAAGGCGCGCGAGTCGGGTCGCAACGAAGTCATCAAGATCTGGTCGCGCCGTTCGACCATCCTGCCCCAGTTCGTCGGGCTGACCTTCGGCGTCTACAACGGTCACAAGCACATCCCCGTGTCGGTGACCGAAGACATGATCGGCATGAAGTTCGGCGAATTCTCGCCGACCCGCACCTATTACGGCCATGCGGCCGACAAGAAAGCGAAGCGGAGGTAATCGATGGGCCAGTCCGCCAATCCCCGCCGCTGCGCGGAAAACGAGGCGATCGCCGTCAGCCGCATGCTGCGCGTGTCGCCCCAGAAGCTCAACCTGCTGGCGCAGCAGATCCGGCGCAAGCCGGTCGGCAAGGCGCTTGCCGAGCTGCAGTTCTCGAAGAAGCGCATCGCCAAGGACGTGCAGAAGGCGCTCAAGTCCGCGATCGCGAACGCCGAGAACAACCATGGGCTTGACGTCGATTCCCTGATCGTCGCCGAGGCCTGGGTGGGCAAGAACCTGGTGATGAAGCGCGGGCGTCCGCGCGCGCGCGGCCGTTTCGGCCGGATCTTCAAGCCGTTCAGCCAGATCACCGTCAAGGTCCGTCAGGTCGAGGAAGACTCGTAATGGGCAACAAGGTCAATCCGATCGGTCTGCGCCTGCAGATCAACCGCACCTGGGACAGCCGGTGGTTCGCGAACACCAAGGACTACGGCGCGCTGCTCCATGAGGACATCCGCATCCGCAACTTCATCCGCAAGAAGTGCGCGAATGCGGGCATCAGCCGCGTCGTGATCGAGCGTCCGCACCGCAAGTGCCGCGTGACGATCCACAGCGCCCGCCCCGGCGTGATCATCGGCAAGAAGGGCGCCGACATCGAGAAGCTTCGCCAGGAAGTGGCCAAGCTGACCAACTCGGAGCTGCACCTGAACATCGTCGAGGTGCGCAAGCCCGAGATCGACGCCCAGCTGGTGGGCGAGAACATCGCCCAGCAGCTCGAGCGCCGCGTCGCCTTCCGCCGCGCCATCAAGCGCGCGGTGCAGAACGCCATGCGCATGGGCGCGCTCGGCATCCGCATCAACGCCTCGGGGCGTCTGGGCGGCGCCGAGATCGCGCGCACCGAGTGGTATCGCGAGGGCCGCGTGCCCCTGCACACCCTGCGCGCGGACATCGACTACGCGCATGTCGAGGCCAAGACCGCCTATGGCGTGATCGGCATCAAGGTCTGGATCTTCAAGGGCGAGATCCTCGAGCACGACCCGTCCGCCCGCGACCGCCGTCAGGCCGAGCTGCAGGAGGGCGGCCGTCCCGGCGGTCGTCCCGGCGGCCCGCGCCGCTGAGCCCGCTTGAAGGAGTGATCAGATGCTTTCCCCGAAGCGCACCAAATTCCGCAAGCAGCACAAGGGCCGGATTCACGGCGAGGCCAAGGGCGGCTTCGAGCTGAACTTCGGTCACTATGGGCTGAAGGCGGTCGAGCCCGAGCGCATCACCGCCCGGCAGATCGAGGCGGCCCGCCGCGCCATGACGCGTCACATGAAGCGTCAGGGCCGCGTGTGGATCCGCATCTTCCCGGACGTGCCGGTGACGCAGAAGCCGACCGAGGTCCGCATGGGCAAGGGCAAGGGTTCGGTCGAATACTGGGCGGCCAAGGTCAAGCCCGGCCGCATCATGTTCGAGATCGACGGCGTGTCCGAGCCCGTCGCCCGCGAGGCGCTGCGCCTGGCGGCGATGAAGCTGCCCATCAAGTGCCGCTTCGTCCAGCGCGAAGACTGGTGAGATCGCCCCGCGCGATCCGCGAAAGGGCCCCGCTTCGGCGGGGCCCTTGCCTTTTCGGCCGGTCGCGGCGGCGTTCGGACCGCGCCGGGCGGGCTGGGGGTTGCCAAGCGGGCCGCCGGGGGGTATACGGCCCCCTCATCCATGTCCTCCACCGGAATCAGGGTGACTGTCGCGGCCGCGCGCAGGCTCTCCGGTGAGTGTTGTGAGAAGGAAGACCGGCATGAAAGCCCAGGAACTGCGGGACAAGACTCCCGACGAGCTGCGCGCGCAGCTCGAGGCCCTGAAGAAGGAGGCCTTCAACCTCCGCTTCCAGGCCGCCACCGGCCAGCTGGAAAGCACCGCGCGCGTGGGGCAGGTCCGCAAGGACATCGCCCGTGTGAAGACCATTCTGAACGAGAAGGCCGCCGCCGCGGCTCAGGAGGCGTAAGATGCCCAAACGCATCCTTCAGGGCACCGTGGTGAGCGACAAGAACGAGCAGACCGTCACGGTCCTGGTCGAGCGCCGCTTCAAGCATCCGCTGATGCAGAAGACCGTGCGCAAGTCGAAGAAATACCGGGCCCACGACCCGGAGAACCGCTTCAAGGTGGGGGACGTCGTCCGCATCCGCGAATGCGCGCCCATCTCGAAAACCAAGCGCTGGGAAGTCGTCGTCAGCGAAGCCTGACGCCGTCTGACCGGCACAGTCGAAACCGCGGGGCGCGTCCCCGCAGGTCGGGAGCAACACCATGATCCAGATGCAGACCAATCTGGACGTCGCCGACAACTCCGGCGCGCGTCGGGTGCAGTGCATCAAGGTCCTCGGCGGCGCGAAGCGCAAATACGCGTCGGTCGGGGACGTCATCGTGGTCTCCGTCAAGGAGGCCATCCCCCGCGGCCGCGTGAAGAAGGGCGACGTGCGCAAGGCCGTCGTCGTGCGCACCGCGAAAGAGGTCCGTCGTCCCGACGGCACCGCGATCCGTTTCGACGGCAACGCGGCGGTGATCCTCAACAACAACCTCGAGCCGATCGGCACCCGCATCTTCGGCCCGGTCGTGCGCGAGCTGCGCGCGAAGAACTTCATGAAGATCATCTCGCTCGCGCCGGAGGTGCTGTGATGGCCGCGAAGCTGAAGAAGGGCGACAAGGTCGTCGTGCTGGCCGGCCGCGACAAGGGCAAGCAGGGCGAGATCCTGAAGGTCATGCCCAAGGAGGGCCGCGCCATCGTCGACGGCGTGAACGTCGTCATCCGCCACACCCGTCCGAGCCAGGCCAGCCAGGGCGGCCGCATTCCGCAGCCGGCGCCCATTCACCTGTCGAACCTCGCGCTCGTCGATCCGAAGGAAGGCGTCCCGACCCGGGTCGGCTTCAAGATGGTGGACGGCAAGAAGGTCCGTTTCGCCAAGAAGTCGGGGGAGGTCATCGATGCTTGACGCTGCTGGCTACGAGCCGCGCCTGAAGACGCTGTACAAGGAGAAGATCCGTGCGGCGCTGAAGGAAGAGTTCGGCTACAAGAACGACATGATGATCCCGCGCCTCGAGAAGATCGTCCTGAACATGGGCGTCGGCGAGGCGGTGTCGGATTCGAAGAAGATCAAGGCCGCCCATGACGACCTCATGGCGATCGCCGGCCAGAAGCCCGTGATCACCAAGGCCAAGAAGTCGATCGCCGGCTTCAAGGTCCGCGAGGGCATGCCGCTGGGCGTCAAGGTCACCCTTCGCGGCGACCGCATGTACGAGTTCCTTGATCGGCTGATCACCATCGCGCTGCCCCGCGTCCGCGACTTCCGCGGCGTGAAGGGCGATGCGTTCGACGGGCGCGGCAACTACGCCATGGGCCTGAAGGAGCACATCGTCTTCCCCGAGATCGACTACGACAAGATCGATCAGACCTGGGGCATGGACATCGTGATGTGCACCACCGCGCGCACCGACGCGGAAGCCAAGGCGCTGTTGAAGCATTTCAACATGCCCTTCTCGAAGTGATCGCGCAGGAGATAGACCATGGCTAAAGTGAGCATGATCGAGCGCGAGAAGAAGCGCCAGCGTCTGGTCGCGAAGTTCGCCGCGAAGCGCGAGGCGCTGAAGGCGATCGCCAACGACCAGTCGCTTCCGATGGAAGAGCGCTTCAAGGCGCGCCTGAAGCTGGCCAAGCTGCCGCGCAACTCGTCGCCGACGCGCCTGCGCAACCGCTGCGAGGTCACGGGCCGTCCGCGCGCCTACTATCGCAAGCTGAAGATGTCCCGCATCGCGCTGCGCGATTTCGCCTCGAAGGGCGAGATCCCCGGCATGGTGAAGTCGAGCTGGTGAGGAGATAGCAGATGTCTGTGAACGATCCTCTCGGCGATATGCTGACCCGCATCCGCAACGCGCAGATGCGCGGCAAGTCCACCGTCCGCACGCCGGCCTCGAAGGTCCGCGGCTGGGTTCTGGACGTTCTCAAGGCCGAGGGCTACATCCGCGGCTACGAGAAGGTGCAGAACGAGCGCGGCCTGCCCGAGTTCGAGATCTCGCTCAAGTACCATGACGGCGCGCCCGTGATCCGCGAGATCAAGCGCGTGTCCAAGCCCGGCCGCCGGGTCTACATGGGCGTGAAGGAGATCCCGCAGGTCCGCCAGGGCCTGGGCGTCGCCATCGTCTCCACGCCGAAGGGCATCATGTCCGACGCGCAGGCCCGCACCGACAATGTCGGCGGCGAGGTTCTGTGCACCGTGTTCTGAGGAGGCCGCGATGTCCCGCATCGGCAAGAAACCTGTCGAACTGCCCTCGGGCGTGACCGCCCACGTGTCGGGTCAGACCATCGAGGTCAAGGGCCCCAAGGGCGTGCGCAGCTTCACCGCCACCGACGACGTGAGCCTCGTCGTCGAGGACAACGTGGTGAAGGTGGTTCCGCGTTCGAACTCCAAGCGCGCGCGCCAGCAGTGGGGCATGTCCCGCACCCAGGTGCAGAACTGCGTCACCGGCGTGACCGAGGGCTTCAAGAAGCAGCTCGAGATCCAGGGCGTCGGCTACCGCGCCCAGGTTCAGGGCAAGGTTCTGAAGCTGTCGCTCGGCTACTCGCACGACGTGGATTTCCCGATCCCGGAAGGCGTGCAGATCGTCTGCGCCAAGCCCACCGAGATCGAGGTGTCCGGCATCGACCAGCAGCTGGTCGGCCAGGTCGCCGCGAACATCCGCGAGTGGCGCCGCCCCGAGCCCTACAAGGGCAAGGGCATCCGCTACAAGGGCGAGTACATCTTCCGCAAGGAAGGCAAGAAGAAGTAAGGACGACAGCCATGGCGAACAGCAAGAGAACCTTGTTCCAGAAGCGCCGTCTGCGCGTCCGGAACCATCTGAAGAAGCATGCGGGCGGCAAGCCGCGCCTGTCGGTGCACCGCTCGCTCAAGAACATCTCGGTGCAGGTCATCGACGACGTTCAGGGCCGCACCCTGGCGGCCGCCTCGACGCTCGAGAAGGCCCTTGGCCTGGTCGGGCGCAACAACGTCGAGGCCGCGGCGAAGATCGGCGCGGTGATCGCCGAGCGCGCCAAGGCCGCCGGCGTCGAGGAGGTCGTTTTCGACCGCGGCGGTTACCTCTATCACGGGAAGGTCAAGGCGCTTGCCGACGCCGCCCGTGAAGGCGGTCTGAAGTTCTAAGGAGGCGAGCATGGCAAGGGAAGACAACCGCCGGGATCGTCGTCGCGACCGCGACGAAGAGCCGGAATTCGCCGATCGCCTCGTCGCGATCAACCGCGTGTCCAAGACCGTGAAGGGCGGCAAGCGCTTCGGCTTCGCCGCGCTGGTGGTCGTGGGCGATCAGAAGGGCCGCGTCGGCTTCGGCAAGGGCAAGGCCCGCGAGGTGCCCGAGGCGATCCGCAAGGCCACCGAGCAGGCCAAGCGGCAGATGATCCGCGTCCCCCTGCGCGAGGGCCGCACCCTGCATCACGACATGGAAGGGCGTCACGGCGCCGGCAAGGTGGTGATGCGCACCGCGCCCCAGGGCACCGGCATCATCGCCGGCGGTCCGATGCGCGCGGTGTTCGAGATGCTGGGCGTGCAGGACGTGGTGGCCAAGTCGATCGGGTCGCAGAACCCCTACAACATGATCCGCGCCACCATCGACGCCCTGACCAGCGAGCAGTCGCCGCGTCAGGTCGCCGCGCGCCGGGGCAAGAAGGTCGCCGACATCCTGCCCAAGCGCGACGAGGCTCCGGCTTCGGCCGAAGCCCAAGCCTGAGGAGCTGACCAATGGCCAAGACCATCGTCGTCAAGCAGATCGGCTCGCCGATCCGCCGCCCCGCGGTCCAGCGCCAGATCCTGATCGGGCTGGGCCTCAACAAGATGCACAAGACGCGCGAGCTGGAGGACACTCCGGCGATCCGCGGCATGGTCGCCAAGATCCCGCATCTGGTTGAAATCGTCGAAGAGCGCGGCTAAGCGTTCGTTGCCTTCCGGCGCCCGCGGGCGCCGGAAGCGATTCAGGATCGAGGTCGAGGGTCCGGCGCGATGACGCCGCGGCGGACGTCCGACAAGAAGGAGACAGCGTCATGAAGCTTCACGAACTGCGCGACAATCCCGGCGCCGCCCGCAAGGCCAAGCGCGTGGGCCGCGGCCCGGGCTCGGGCAAGGGCAAGACCGCCGGTCGCGGCATCAAGGGTCAGAAGTCCCGCTCGGGCGTGGCCATCAACGGGTTCGAAGGCGGCCAGATGCCGATCTATCGCCGCCTGCCCAAGCGCGGCTTCAACAACCCGTTCCGCAAGGAATTCGCCGTCATCAACCTGGACGGCCTGCAGAAATTCATCGACGCGGGCAAGCTGGACGCCGCGGCGCTCATCGACGAGGACGCGCTGGTCGCCTCGGGGCTGGTGCGCCGCAAGCTGGACGGCGTGCGTCTGCTGGCGCGCGGCGAGCTCAAGCAGGCGGTGAAGCTGAAGATCGCCGGCGCCTCGAAGGCCGCCGTCGCCGCGGTCGAGAAGGCCGGCGGCGCGATCGAGCTGACCGCGCCGGCCAAGGCCGCCGCCGAGCCGGCCGCCGAGTGACGCGGGCGGGCGCGTGCGGCCCCGTTCCGCGCGCCCTGCCGTCAGGTTTGCGCCGCCGCGGTCCGCAAGGTCGCGGCGGCGTTTTTCGCGAATGAAGGCTATGGAGGCCTGAACACATGGCGTCTGCTGCGGAGCAAATGGCGGCCAACCTGAGCTGGAGCACCTTCGGCAAGGCCAAGGATCTGCAGAACCGCATCTGGTTCACGCTCGGGCTGCTGATCATCTATCGGCTGGGCACCTACATTCCCATGCCCGGCATCGACCCGGTGGAGCTGAGCCGCTTCATCGAGCAGACGAGCTCGGGCATTCTGGGCGTGTTCAACATGTTCGCCGGCGGCGCGGTCAGCCGCATGGCGATCTTCGCCCTGGGCATCATGCCCTACATCTCGGCGTCGATCATCATGCAGCTGCTGACCTCGATGGTCCCCGAGCTGGAGAAGCTCAAGAAAGAGGGCGAGTCGGGCCGGCGCAAGATCAACCAGTATACCCGCTACGGCACGGTCGTTCTGGCCACGGTGCAGGCTTACGGCATCGCCGTGGGCATGGAGGCGCAGGGCCTGGCGACCGATCCGGGCTGGTTCTTCCGCGCCACGGCGGTCATCACCCTGGTCGGCGGAACCATGTTCCTGATGTGGCTGGGCGAGCAGATCACCGCACGCGGCATCGGCAACGGCATCTCGCTCATCATCTATGTCGGCATCGTCGCCGAGCTGCCCGCGGCCCTGGCGCAGTTCTTCGAGCTGGGCCGCACCGGGCAGCTGAGCGTGGCGGCCATGCTGGCGGTGCTGATCGGCGCGGTGGCGGTGATCGCCGGCGTGGTGTTCGTCGAGCGCGCCCAGCGCCGGATCCTGGTGCAGTATCCGCGGCGGCAGGTGGGCATGAAGATGTTCGGCGGCGAGAACTCGTTCCTGCCGCTCAAGGTCAACACCGCGGGCGTGATCCCGCCCATCTTCGCCTCGTCGCTGCTGCTGATGCCGGCCACGATCGCCAGCTTCTCGGCCGATGGCGGGGCGGGCGGCATCATGAGCTACGTCGCCGCCTATATGGGCCGCGGCCAGCCGCTCTATCTGATCACGTTCGTGGCGCTGATCGTGTTCTTCGCCTTCTTCTACACCGCCGTGGTCTTCAACCCCGACGAGGTGGCCGAGAACCTCAAGCGCAACGGCGGCTACGTGCCCGGCATCCGTCCGGGCAAGAAGACGGCCGAGTATCTGGACTACGTCCTGAACCGCCTGACGGTGATCGGCGCGGGCTACCTTGCGCTGATTTGTCTCTTGCCCGAATTTCTCATTTCGGAACTCGGCGTGCCCTTCTACTTTGGCGGCACGTCGCTGCTGATCGTCGTCTCGGTGACCATGGACACGGTCACCCAGGTGCAAAGCCACCTGCTGGCGCATCAGTATGAGGGGCTGATCGAAAGATCGAAGCTTCGCGGCAAGGGCAAGAAGGGCAAGGCCGGAGCGAGGAAGCGCTGATGAACATCATACTTCTTGGTCCGCCGGGCGCCGGCAAGGGCACCCAGGCGCGGATCCTGATCGAGGAGCGGGGCATGGTCCAGCTCTCCACCGGGGACATGCTGCGCGCGGCGCAGGCCTCGGGGTCCGAGCTGGGGCGCAAGGTCAAGGACATCATGGCCCGCGGCGATCTGGTCACGGACGAGATCGTGATCGGCCTGATCGCCGAGCAGCTCGAATCGGGCGCCGCCGAGAAGGGGGTGATCTTCGACGGCTTCCCGCGCACGCTGCCCCAGGCCGACGCGCTGGGCGAGCTGCTGGACGCCAAGGGGCTGAAGCTGGACCGGGTGATCGAGATGCGCGTCGACGACGACGAGCTCATCGCCCGCGTCACCGGCCGCTTCACCTGCGGCGCCTGCGGCGAGGTCTATCACGACGTGACCAAGCGTCCGAAGGTCGAGGGCGTGTGCGACAAGTGCGGCGCGAAGGACAGCTTCGTGCGGCGCGCGGACGACAACGAAGAATCCATGCGCAAGCGGCTGTTCAACTACTACCGCGACACTTCGCCCCTGATCGGCTACTACTACGCCAAGGGGCTGCTGCGCACGGTCAACGGCCTGGGCGCGATCGAGGAGGTCGCCGCCGAGATCCGCAAGGCGCTCGACGAATGAGGCCGCCCGGCGGCGCCCGGATCAAGGGTCCGGGCGCCGCCGACGCACGGCCCACACGCGGTTGACACGCGGTTGACTCGGGGCCGGGCGCTTCTATACTGCGCGCTCTCCAAGGCAGGAGAGTCGCCCTCCATTTCACCTCGAGGCGCGATTGCGGGATGACGGCCCTTCGGGGCGAACACGCAACCGGCTGAGTGACGCTCGGTCGGTTTTGGTTTTGAGAAATCACCGCCCCCGGAAGCGGGGGCGCCCGACACGACGGAGCTGAAACTTGGCGCGCATCGCTGGCGTTAACATCCCGACGAACAAGAGGGTGCATGTCGCCCTCACCTACATCCACGGCATCGGAGACACCTCGGCCAAGAAGATCTGCGAGGCGGTCGGCATCGACGAATCCCGCCGCGTGAACGAGCTGTCCGACGCCGAAGTCCTCGCGATTCGCGAGCACATCGACGCCAACTACACGGTCGAGGGCGACCTGCGCCGCGAGGTGTCGATGAACATCAAGCGGCTCATGGATCTGGGCTGCTATCGCGGCCTGCGCCATCGCCGCGGTCTGCCGGTGCGCGGGCAGCGCACGCACACCAACGCGCGCACCCGCAAGGGCCCGGCCAAGCCGATCGCCGGCAAGAAGAAGTAAGGAGGCGGACAGATGGCTCGCGAAAAGCAGCGCCTGAAGCGCAAGGAGCGGAAGAACATCTCGTCGGGCGTGGTCCACGTGAATTCCTCCTTCAACAACACCAAGATCCTGATCTCGGACGCGCAGGGCAACGCGATCGCCTGGTCGTCGGCCGGCGCGATGGGCTTCAAGGGCTCGCGCAAGTCCACGCCCTATGCGGCGCAGGTCGCCGCCGAGGACGCCGCCAAGAAGGCGCAGGAGCATGGCATGCGCACCGTCGAGGTGCAGGTTCAGGGCCCCGGCTCGGGCCGCGAAAGCGCCCTGCGCGCGCTTCAGGCGGTGGGTCTGGTCGTGACCTCGATCCGCGACGTCACGCCGATCCCGCACAACGGGTGCCGGCCGCCCAAGCGCCGCCGCGTCTGACGCGCCGCGACAAGCATGATGGGCCCGCTCTGGACCGGAGCGGGCCGGTCTGCGTTCTGACGGACGCGCGAACAAAACGAATTCCTCGGGGCGTCCGGAACGGCGGGATCCCGTCCGGGCAGGAATGGAGGACCAAAGCATGATCCACAAGAACTGGCAGGAGCTCATCCGGCCGAACGGGCTCGAGATCAAGCCCGGCGACGATCCGGCGCGCCAGGCGGTCGCCATCGCCGAGCCGCTCGAGCGCGGCTTCGGCCTGACGCTGGGCAATGCGCTGCGGCGGGTGCTGCTGTCGTCGCTGCAGGGCGCGGCGATCACCTCGATCCAGATCGACGGCGTGCTGCACGAGTTCTCGTCGGTCCCCGGCGTGCGCGAGGACGTGACCGACATCGTGCTCAACGTCAAGGGCGTGGCGGTGAAGATGGAGGTCGAGGGCCCCAAGCGCATCAGCCTGCGCGCCGAGGGGCCGGGCGTGGTGACCGCGGGTCAGTTCGAGGTGACCAACGGCATCACCATCCTCAACCCCGACCACGTCATCTGCCATCTTGACGAGGGCGCCAAGTTCCATATGGAAGTCACCGTCAACACCGGCAAGGGCTACGTCTCGGCCGACAAGGCCAAGGTCGAGGACGCGCCGATCGGCCTCATCCCGGTCGATGCGCTCTACTCGCCGGTGCGCCGCGTGTCCTACAAGGTCGAGCCGACCCGCGAGGGGCAGGTGCTCGACTACGACAAGCTGACCCTGACGGTCGAGACCGACGGCTCGGTCGCGCCCGAGGACGCCATCGCCTATGCGGCGCGGATCCTGCAGGACCAGCTGCAGGTCTTCGTCAACTTCGAGGAGCCCGAGGTCTCGGGCCGCCACGAGGAGCAGGACGAGCTGGAGTTCAACCCGCTGCTGCTCAAGAAGGTCGACGAGCTCGAACTGTCGGTGCGTTCGGCCAACTGCCTGAAGAACGACAACATCGTCTACATCGGCGACCTGATCCAGAAGACCGAGGCCGAGATGCTGCGCACGCCGAATTTCGGCCGCAAGTCGCTCAACGAGATCAAGGAGGTGCTGTCCTCGATGGGGCTGCACCTGGGCATGGACATTCCCGACTGGCCGCCCGAGAACATCGAAGAGCTGGCGCGCAAGTACGAAGACCAGTTCTGACCGCCTTCCGGCCGCGCCAGGCGCGGCCGGGCCCCGGGCCCCGCGCCCCAAGGAGGCCTCCGACAGACGAGGCCGGACAAAGCATAACCCTGAAGGAGACACGACATGCGGCACGGCAACGGCTACCGCAAGCTCAACCGGACTCATGAGCACCGCAAGGCGATGTTCGCCAACATGGCGACCTCGCTCATCATCCACGAGCAGATCAAGACCACGCTGCCCAAGGCCAAGGAGCTGAAGCGGATCATCGACAAGATCATCACGCTGGGCAAGCGCGGCGACCTGCACGCCCGCCGTCAGGCTGCCGCGCAGCTGAAGTCGGAAGAGGCGGTGAAGAAGCTGTTCGACGTTCTCGGCCCCCGCTACGCCGAGCGCCCGGGCGGCTACTCGCGCGTGCTCAAGGCGGGCTTCCGCTATGGCGACATGGCCCCGATGGCGATCATCGAGCTGGTCGACCGCGATCCGGCGGCCAAGGGCGCGGCCGACAAGGCCCGCGTCGCCGCCGAAGAGGAAGCGGCCGAAGAGTGACGCCCGGCCCTTCGGGGCGGGAGCATCCGGCAGGGCGCGCGCCGCGGGGCGCGCGCCCTTTTTCGTGCGCCTTTCGCCCGCCTCCGGCGGGGTCTATATCTGGCGCAGGCCGCATCTGGGCCCCACCCGGATGGGCGATGGCATGGCTGCGCCGCGCGCGGCGCTGCACGAAAGGAGGCCGGGCATGAACGACATGGCGCGAAACCTTCGGCGGGCCGGGGCGGCGCTGGCGTTTGCGGCGCTGGCGGCGGGGATCTGGGCCGGCCCCGCGGCGGCCGAGCGCAAGGCGCCCGACGACCGCGCGCAGATCCAGCTGAGCTTCGCGCCCGTGGTCCGGCGCGCGGCGCCGGCGGTGGTCAACATCTACGCCCGCAAGCTGGTCGAGCGGCGGCTCAGCCCCTTCGCCGGCGATCCGTTCTTCGAGCGCCTGTTCGGCGATCTGATGCCGCGGGGCCGGCGGGTCGAGAACTCGCTCGGCTCGGGGGTGATCCTGCGGCCGAACGGCCTGGTGGTGTCGAACCACCACGTCGTGGGCGGCGCCAGCGAGATTCGCGTGGTGCTGCAGGACGGGCGCGAATTCGACGCCGAGGTCATTCTGGACGACCAGCAAAGCGACCTTGCCGTGCTGCGCCTGGCGGGCGCGCGGGGGCTGCCGGCGCTCGAGCTGCGCGATTCCGACGCGCTCGAGGTCGGCGACCTGGTGCTGGCCATCGGCAATCCCTTCGGCGTCGGGCAGACCGTGACCAGCGGCATCGTCTCGGGGCTGGCGCGCTCGGCGCGCGACGGGCGCGGCTATTTCATCCAGACCGACGCGGCCATCAACCCGGGCAATTCGGGCGGCGCGCTGGTGGACATGTCGGGGCGGCTGGTGGGGATCAACACCATGATCCTGTCGCGCTCGGGCGGCTCGAACGGCATCGGCTTCGCCATCCCGGCCGAGCTGGTGCGCCAGGCCGTGACGCAGGCCGAGCAGGGGCGCAGCGCCCTCATGCGTCCCTGGAGCGGCATCGAGGTGCAGCCGCTGGACGAGACGCTGGCCGAGGCGCTGGGCCTCGACCGGCCGCGCGGGCTGCTGGTCGAGCGGGCGCACCCCCTGAGCCCCTTCGCCAAGGCCGGCCTGCGGCGCGGCGACGTGATCGTGCGCGTCGCGGGCGGGCAGGTCTCTTCTCCGGCCGAGCTCGAATTCCGCCTTGCCGCGCGCGGCGTCGGCGCGACGGCCGAGGTCGTCTGGCTGCGCGACGGCAATCGGCGCAAGGCGCGGCTGCGCCTGATCGCCGCGCCCGAAGAGCCGCCGCGCGATCCGCGCCGGCTGGGCGGCGACGGGCCTCTGGCCGGGCTCGAGGTCATCAACCTCAACCCCGCGGCGGCCGAGGAGATGGGCCTGCCCTCGACGCTCGAGGGCGTGGCGGTCGTGGGCGCGCCGCCGGGCGCGCTGGCGCTGGGCTTCCGGCCGGGCGACGTCATCCTGGCCGTGAATGGGCGCAAGGTCGCGACCACGCGCGAGCTCGACCGCATCGCGCGCGAGCCCGCGCGCGGCTGGCGCATCGACATCCTGCGCGACGGGCGCGCGGGCGCGCTGGTCTTCCGGGGCTGAGCGCGCATGGCCGACCTGTTCGATCCCGACCCCGCAACGCCCGCCCAGCCGGCCGCGCCCGCCCAGGGCGCCGAGGCCGGCGGCGCGCCCAGGCCGCTGGCCGATCGTCTGCGGCCCGAGCGGCTCGAAGACGTGGTGGGGCAGGAGCACCTTCTGGGCCCCGAGGGCCCGCTGGCGGCGATGCTGGCGGGGGGCGCGCCGTCCTCGCTGATCCTGTGGGGGCCGCCGGGTGTGGGCAAGACGACCATTGCCCGGCTGCTGGCGCGGCGGGTGGACATGACCTTCGTGCAGGTCAGCGCGATCTTCGCCGGCGTGGCCGAGCTGCGCAAGGTCTTCGACGCGGCCCGCGCGCGACGGCTGAACGGGCGCGGGACGCTGCTGTTCGTGGACGAGATCCACCGCTTCAACAAGGCCCAGCAGGACAGCTTCCTTCCGCATATGGAGGACGGGTCGATCGTGCTGGTCGGCGCGACGACCGAGAATCCCTCTTTCGAGTTGAACCGCGCGCTCTTGTCGCGCGCGCAGGTGCTGACGCTGCGCCCTCTGGGCCCCGAGGCGCTCGAGGCGCTGCTGGCGCGGGCCGAGGCGGCGGCGGGGCGCGCGCTGCCGCTCGACAAGGCCGGGCGCGCGGCGCTGATCGCCATGGCCGACGGCGACGGGCGCGCGCTGCTGAACATGGTCGAGCAGCTGTTCGCGCTGGGCGTTCGGCATGTGGGCGCGGACGAGCTTTCGCGCCGCCTGTCGCGCCGCGCGCCGCTCTACGACAAGTCGGGCGACGGGCATTACGACCTGATCTCGGCGCTGCACAAGTCGGTGCGCGCCTCGGACCCGGACGCGGCGCTTTACTGGCTGGCGCGGATGCTGTCGGCCGGCGAGGATCCGCGCTACGTCGCGCGCCGCGTCACCCGAATGGCGGTCGAGGATATCGGCCTGGCCGATCCCTCGGCGGTGCAGCAATGCCTTGCGGCGTGGGAAAGCTACGAGCGGCTGGGCTCGCCCGAGGGCGAGCTGGCCCTGGCGCAGGCCGTGCTGCACCTCGCCCTGGCGCCCAAGTCCAACGCCGCCTACGTCGCGTGGAAGGCGGCGCTGGCCGCCGCGCGCGAAACCGGCTCGATGCCGCCGCCCAAGGCGCTGGTCAACGCGCCCACGCGGCTGATGAAGGAGCTGGGCCACGGCGAGGGCTATGTTTACGACCACGACGCCGAGGACGGCTTTTCGGGGCAGAACTGCTTTCCCGACGGCATGGAGCGGCGACGCTTCTACGTCCCCGTGGAGCGCGGCTTCGAGCGCGAGCTGGCCCGCCGCGCGGCCTGGTTCGAAAAGCGCCGCCGCCAGCGCGCCGCCGAGCGCGGCGAGGAATGAACCCCTTCGTTAACCGTCATTCGGCGGGCATTTTCACGATCGGTTCACGCGGGTGACGGAAAGTCGCCCCGATTGGGGTGACGAGCCGATGTCCGACCAGACCGAGGCGCACGCCGGCGACGGCGCGGCGCAGATCCAGCGCATCCGAAGGCTGGCCTTCGCCGTGGCATGGGCGGCGGGGTTCGAGGATGGCGTGGCCCTGCGGCAGGTGGCGGTCTGGTCGCGGCGCAATCTGGCGCGGGGGGTGACGGGCATGCTGCTGCCCACCGCCGACGGCGCGCTGCAGATGGTCGAAGGCCCCGAGGAGGAGGTGATCGCCGTTCTTTCCGCCACGGCGATCGACCCGCGCGTGGCCTCGATCACCGTCATCTTTCGCGAATGGGATCAGGCGCGCATGGCCCCCGGCGCCGGGCTGGACGTGCGCATGCCCGATCGCGAGGTGACGCTGTTCCACCCCGCCGAGGGCGGCCTGCCGCCGCGCCCGCGCCTCGACGCCAAGGTGCGCGCGGCCGAGCTGCTGGCCGAGGCGCTGGCGCGCGGGCCGCAACTTGGGCCGCTTCCGCTCCGACTCGCTTGACCTTCGCGCGCGGGGGCGTCAACTAGCGCCATGACCTACGCATCCGTCGCCGCGGGGGGCGCGCTTGGCGCGCTGCTCCGCTTTCTCGTGGTCCGCTGGAGCGGGCGGGCCTTCGGCATGGACTTTCCCTGGGGCACCGCGATCGTCAACGTCGCGGGCAGCGTGCTGATGGGCGTGCTGGCCGTCGTGCTGATGGAGCGCGCCCCCGGCGCCTGGCAACGCTTCGCCCCCTTCGCGATGACGGGCGTGCTGGGCGGCTTCACCACCTTCTCGGCCTTCTCGCTCGACGCCGCCTTCCTGATCGAGCGCGGGCGCTTCGGCGCGGCGGCGGCCTACATGGCCGGATCGGTCGGGCTGGCGCTGCTGGGGCTGGTGCTGGGCATGGCGGGCGCGCGCGCGCTTCTTGGCGCGGCGTCATGAGCGGCGTCCAGCACCTGACCGTCGCTCCCGACGAGGCCGACCAGCGGCTCGACCGCTGGCTGCGGCGGCGCTTTCCCCATCTTGGCCAGGGCCGCATCGAGAAGATGCTGCGCAAGGGCGAGCTGCGGGTGGATGGCGGGCGGGCCAAGGCCTCGACGCGGCTCGAGGCGGGGCAGGTGGTGCGCGTGCCGCCGCTGCCCGCGCCCGACCCGCAGACCGACGCGCCGCGCCGCGCCGACCCGCGCCCGGTTTCGGCCGAGGATGCGCGCATGATCCAGGCGCGCGTGATCTATCGCGACGAGCATGTCCTGGCCATCGACAAGCCGGCGGGTCTGCCCGTGCAGGGCGGCTCGGGCCAGAGCCGGCACCTCGACGCGCTGTCCGAGGCGCTGCGCTTCGGCGCGGACGAGCCGCCGCGCCTGGTCCACCGCCTGGACAAGGACACGTCGGGCGTGCTGCTCATGGCGCGCACCGCCCGCGCCGCGCGCGCCCTGGCCAAGGGGTTCCACGGCCGCCGCACGCGCAAGATCTACTGGGCCGCCGTGGCCGGCGTGCCAAGCCCGCGCGCCGGCACGATCAGCTACGGGCTGGTCAAGGCCGGCGGCCGCGGCCCCGGCGGCGAGGGCGAGAAGATGCGCTGCATCCACCCCGACCAGGTCGCCGGCACGCCCGGCGCGAAGCCCGCCGTGACCGATTTCGCCGTCATCGAGGCCGCCGGGCGCCGCGCCGCCTGGGTCGCGCTGGCGCCGGTGACCGGGCGCACCCATCAGCTGCGCGCGCACATGGCCCAGATCGGCCATCCCATCGTGGGCGACGGCAAGTATGGCGGCTCGGGCCAGACCAACGAGGGCGACGGCTGGGGCGCGCAGCTGGGCGGCGCGGTCAGCCGCAAGCTGCACCTTCACGCGCGCAGCCTGACCTTCCGCCACCCGGCGCAAGAGCGCCTCATCACCCTGACCGCGCCCTTGCCCGAGCACATGGCCCGCACCTGGGAGCTGTTCGGCTGGCGCCCCGAAGACGCCCCCGCCGACCCGTTCGAGGAGCTGGGCTGAGCGCTTGCGGGCGGCGGCGCGCGCGGCTATCCATTTCATTCGCAAACCTGACGGAGTTCGCCGTGACAGCCCCCCTGCGACTGGCCGTGTTCGACGTGGACGGCACGTTGATGGACAGTCAGGAATTCATCATCGAGGCCATGCGCCGCGGCTTCGCCGCCGCCGGCCTGGCCGCGCCCGAGGATTCGCGCATCCTGTCCATCGTCGGCCTGTCGCTGGTCGAGGCCGTGAGCGCATTGGCGCCCGATCTGCCCCCGGCCGAGGCCGAGCGCGTGGCCGCGCTCTACAAGCGCAGCTTCATCGACCTGCGCGCCGACAAGGGGGGCGAGGCCTCGGCTCCGCTTTACCCCGGCGCGCGCGAGGCGCTCGAGCGGCTGGCCGCCCGCGACGAGGTGTTCCTGGGCGTGGCCACCGGCAAGGCGCGGCGCGGGCTCGATCACGCGCTGCGGGCTCATGGGCTTGGGCATTTCTTCCACACCACCCACACCGCGGACGAGCACCCCTCCAAGCCGCATCCCGACATGCTGCTCGGCGCCATGCGCCGCACCGGCGTCGCCGCCGAGGCGGCGGTGATGATCGGCGACACCACCTTCGACGTGGCCATGGCGCGCGCCGCCGGCATGGCGGCGATCGGCGTCGCCTGGGGCTATCACGACGCCGAAAGCCTGCGCCAGGCGGGCGCGGCGGCGGTGATCGACCGTTTCGAGGATCTGGACGACGCGCTTCACGCGCTGTGGCAAGCCCGGGGAGCGACCGCATGAGCATGCTGCGCAAACGGTTCTGGAAAGAGGCCCGCGCCGTGCGCCGCCCCGAGGGCTGGGCGGTCGAGCTGGACGGGCGGCCCGTGCGCACGCCCGGCGGCGCGCTTCTGGCCGCGCCGACCGCGGCGCTGGGCCGGGCCATCGCCGCCGAATGGGACGCCCAGGGCGAAGAGGTGCGCCCCGGGACTATGCCGCTGACCCGCTCGGCCAACAGCGCCATCGACCGCGTCGCCGCCCATCGCGAAGAGACGGCGCGCATGATCGCCGAATTCGGCGGGTCCGACCTGCTGTGCTACCGGGCCGAGCACCCGCGCGAGCTGGTCGCGCGCCAGGTCGCGGGCTGGGACCCGCTGCTTGAATGGGCGCGCGCGCGCTACGGCGCGCCGCTGGTCCTGGGGCAGGGCGTGATGCATGTGGCCCAGCCGCCGGCCTCTCTGGCCGCGCTTCAGGCGGCGGTGGCGGCGCTCGATCCGTTCCGCATGGTGGCGATGCACGAGCTGACGACCATCACCGGCTCGCTGATCCTGGCGCTGGCGGTGCTCGAGGGGCGGCTGAGCGCAGACGAGGCCTGGGCGCTCTCGCGCATCGACGAAGAGCATCAGGCCGAGCTGTGGGGGCGCGACGCCGAGGCCGAGGCCGCCGCCGCCCGGCGCAAGTCCGATCTGGACGCCGCCGCGCGCCTGCTGGCGCTGATGGACGACACGAAAGAGGAAGAGCCGCAATGACCGACGCGCCCGACATCCCCAGCCGCGAGACGATCGCCTCGATGTCGGGGCTCGAGTTCATGCGCGCCATTCTCGACGGGCGCCTTCCGCCGGCCCCGATCGCGCAGGTTCTGGGGTATGCGCTGCACGAGGTCGAAGAGGGCCGCGTGGTCTTTCGCGGCAAGGCGCCGGCGCAGGCCTACAACCCCATCGGCTCGGTGCATGGCGGCTGGTTCGGCACGCTGCTCGACAGCTGCATGGCCTGCGCGGTGCAGACCCTGCTGCCCGCCGGGCGCGGCTACACCACGCTGGAATACAAGATCAACATCGTGCGCCCGGTCTTCGCCGACACGGGGCCGATCCTGGCGGTGGGCGAGGCGCAGCATGTGGGCCGGCGCTCGGGCGTGGCGGTGGGGCGCATGATCGGCGAGCAGGACGGCAAGCTTTACGCCACCGGCTCGACCACCTGTCTGGTCTTCGATTTCTGAAGGGGGGGAAGGCGATGAAGCTGCTGCGATGGGGCCCGCGCGGGGCCGAGAAGCCGGGTCTTCTGGACGCCGAGGGCCAGGTGCGCGACCTGTCGGCCCATGTCTCGGACCTGGCGGGCGACGCGGTGTCGCTGCGCGCGCTCGACCGGCTGCGCGCGCTGCGGCCCGAGGATCTGCCCGTGGTCGAGGCCGAGCGCCTTGGCGCGTGCCTTGCATGGGTGCCGAACTTTCACTGCGTGGGGCTCAACTATGCCCGCCACGCCGCCGAGGCGGGCGCCCAGCCGCCGGCCGAGCCGGTGCTGTTCTCGAAGGCGACCACGGCGCTGGCCGGACCGTTCGACCCGATCGTGATCCCCAAGGGCAGCGTCAAGACCGACTGGGAGGTCGAGCTGGGCGTGGTGATCGGCGCCGAGGTCGAGCATGTCTCCGAGGCCGAGGCGCTGTCCTGCGTGGCGGGGTATTGCGTGGTCAACGACCTGTCCGAGCGCGCCTGGCAGCTCGAGGGCACGGGGCAGTGGAGCAAGGGCAAGTCCGCTCCCGGCTTCGGCCCGATCGGCCCCTGGCTGGTGACGGCGGACGAGGTCCCCGACCCGCAGGACCTGCCCCTGTGGCTGGATCTGAACGGCGAGACGCAGCAGCTTTCGAGCACCGCCGACATGATCTTCTCGGTGGCCGAGATCATCAGCTACATGAGCCGCCACATGCGCCTGCGCCCGGGCGACATCATCGCCACCGGCACGCCCGAGGGCGTGGGCATGGGCCAGACGCCGCAGCGTTTCCTGCGCCCGGGCGACGTGCTGGAGCTGGGCGTGACCGGGCTGGGCGATCAGCGCCAGACGGCGCTGGCCTGGCCGGGCTGAGCGGGGGCGGGGGATGGCGGCGCTGCGCCTGACGATCCGCGGGCGGGTGCAGGGCGTGGGCTACCGCGCCTGGGCCGCCGGGCGCGGGCGCGCGCTGGGGCTGCGCGGCTGGGTGCGCAATCTGCCCGACGGCGCGGTCGAGGCCGTGGCCGCCGGCGACCCCGAAGCGCTGCGCGCCTTCGCCGAGGCGTGCCGCGCGGGCCCGCCGGCCGCGCGCGTCGATTCGGTCGCGTCCGAGGAGGCGGACGAATCGCTGGCGGGCGACGCGCCCTTCCACGCCCGCTTCTGACATTCGCACATGATTCGCCGCCCGTGCGGCGGCCCTTCCGGCTGCGCGCCGGGGCTGCGGCGCGGGCATGAACATCGCCCTTCGGTTGTTCTGCGCCGCATCGGCGGGCGCCCCCGGCGGGGCGGCGAAATGCCCGCGCCGGGCCGCCGCCCAATGGCTTGGCGGCATGAAGCGTCAGCACTCATGACCCAACACGCCGCCGCGGCTCCGACGCGCCGCTCGGCGCCCGGGCGGATAGCGCCTTCAGGCGAGGTTCAGCTTGCCGGGCGCTCATAATGTTTCCTGCGAAACCATCGGCGGCGCCATATCCTTAAGGCGCGCGCCGCAGGGCCTGAGCCCGGCCGCGCAAAGATGGCGGGAATGGGGCGAATGCGCGGCGGCGGCAAGGAAGGAAGGTCGCCTTTGCTTACCTTCGCCCCGCGCCCGGCTCCGCAGCCTTGCGGGCCTGCGCGGGCGGGGCGCACTTGACGGGCGTTGAAGGGCCTGTTCATTGTCCGTGATGGGCCAAGGGAGGTCCTGGCCGATCTACGGTCCGGAGGCGCCGCGCGGCGCCTGCCCCCAAACGAACTCCGCGGACCCCAAGCCGCGGTCGACAGAGAGGTGTCACATGAAACATTCGCTGATTCTCGGCGCGGTCGCAGCCATCGGCCTTGCCGCCGGCGCGGCCTCGGCCAACACGCTCGAGGACGTCAAGGCCAAGGGCCATCTGCAGTGCGGCGTCGCCACCGGCGTTCCCGGCTTCGCCTTCACCGACGCCGACGGCGAGTGGCAGGGCTTCGACGTCGCGGTCTGCCGCGCCGTGGCCGCCGCGATCTTCGGCGATCCGAAGGCGGTCAAGTTCACCCCGACCACCGGCAAGACCCGCTTCACCGCGCTCGCCTCGGGCGAGGTGGACATGCTGGCGCGCAACACCACCTGGACCTTCTCGCGCGACACGGATCTGGGCTTCGACTTCGTGGGCGTGAACTACTACGACGGCCAGGGCTTCATGGTCCGCAAGGATCTGGGCGTGACCTCGGCCAAGGAGCTTGACGGCGCCACGGTCTGCATCCAGACCGGCACGACCACCGAGCTCAACCTGGCGGACTTCTTCCGCACCAACGGCATGAGCTACGAGCCGGTGCCGATCGAGACCAACGCCGAGGCGCGTCAGAAGTATCTGGCCGGCGCCTGCGACGTCTACACCACCGACGCCTCGGGCCTGGCGGCCACGCGCTCGACCTTCGAGGATCCGAAGGCGCATGTGATCCTGCCCGAGATCATCTCGAAAGAGCCCCTCGGCCCGCTGGTGCGTCATGGCGACAACGAGTGGGGCGACCTGGTGCGCTGGACGCTCAACGCGCTGATCATCGCCGAGGAGAAGGGCATCACCGCCGCCAACGTCGAAGAGATGGCGAAGGGCACCAACGATCCCGAGGTCAACCGCCTGCTGGGCGCCGAGGGCGAGTATGGCAAGATGATCGGTCTGGGCAAGGACTGGGCCGTGAACGCCATCAAGGCCGGCGGCAACTATGGCGAGATCTTCGCCCGCTACATCGGCGAGGAGACCCCGGTGGGCCTGGCGCGCGGCCTGAACGCGCAGTGGACCCAGGGCGGGCTGCTTTACGCGCCGCCGTTCCGCTGATCCGAACCAGCCGGGCGGGGCGCGCGCCGTCCCGCCCGGATCTTTTGCCGACCGCCGACCGAGGCCCGCCCGCGCGCCGCATCGATCCGCGCGCCCTGGGGCCGGCGGCGCTTACCCCCCACGACAGGTTGAGGGAGCGGGCTGCATGACCGCCGTCACTGACCCTTCGCAGGGAGGATTCCGCATCGGGATGCTCCTGTCGGACACGCGCTATCGCGGCGCGACGATCCAGACGATCGCCCTGATCGCGTTCCTGACCGCCGGCTACTGGCTGGTGGACAACGTCATCAGCAATCTGGCGGCGCTGGGCAAGGACTTCAGCTTCCGGTTCATGACCGAGCCGGCGGGCTATGACATCAACCAGCGGCTCATCGAATACACCTCGCGCTCCAGCCATGCGACCGCCGCGGTGGTGGGCATTCTGAACACGCTGCTGGTGGCGGTGCTGGGCTGCGCCCTGGCCACCGTGATCGGCGTCGTCGCGGGCGTGCTGCGGTTGTCGAACAACTGGATCGTGGCCAAGCTGATGACCGTCTATGTCGAGACGGTCCGAAACATCCCGGTGCTTATCCAGATCCTGCTTCTGGCCGCCGTGTTCGACGAGTTCCTGCCCCATCCCAAGCAGGCGGGCACGCTGTCGCTGTTCGGCCTGGTCGACACGGGCGTCGTGGCCACCAACCGCGGCTTCTACGTGCCCGGCCCGGTCTTTCACGACGGGTCGGCCTGGGTGGTGGGCGCGCTGATCGTCGGGATCCTGCTGTCGATCGGCTATGCGCGCCATGCGCGCCGGGTGCAGCAGGACACGGGCGAGATCCTGCCCGTCCTGCCGGTGCGGCTCGGGCTGATCGTGGGGCTGCCGCTGGTCGTGATGCTGGTCCTGTCGGCCGTGGGCGCGCCGCCGATCACCATGGAATCGCCGGTTCTGAAGGGGTTCAACTTCCAGGGCGGCATCTACATGCGCAACTCGCTGGTCGCGCTGTGGCTGGCGCTGTCGATCTACACCGGCGCCTTCATCGCCGAGAACGTGCGCGCGGGCATCCTGTCGGTGCCCAAGGGGCAGACCGAGGCCGCCTACGCGCTGGGTCTGCGGCCGCGGCGCACCATGCAGCTGGTGATCCTGCCGCAGGCGATGCGCGTGATCATTCCGCCGCTGATCTCGCAATATCTGAACCTGACCAAGAACTCGTCGCTGGCCATCGCCGTGGGCTACATGGACGCAACGGGCACGCTGGGGGGCATCACGCTCAACCAGACGGGCAAGGAGATGGAAACGCTGATGCTGCTCATGGCGTTCTACCTGAGCATCTCGCTGACCATCTCGATGGTGATGAACCTGTATAACGAGCAGGTGAAGCTGGTCGAGCGCACCTCGGCGACGGGCTTCGCGCCGTCGCTGGGCCATCTGCTCAACAACGTCACGGGCCCGTGGCGCAACCTGACCAAGGGCGACGCGCAGCACCAGCCGCTTTACGGCGTGGCGGGCTGGCTGAACCTGGTCGTGCTGCTTTACGGCGCGATTTGGCTTGCGCTGCTGGTCTACCTGTTCCTGATGGACACGCCCGCCCAGCGCGAGCCCTATTTCCTGTGGCCGACCTCGCGGCAGATCGTCTTCCTGGCGCTGACGGCCTCGACCATGTCCGCCTTCCTGACGATCGTGTTCAAGCACTTCCGCGCCATCGACTTCGCCGCGCTGACCCTGGTCCTGTGGGTGGCGGCAAGCCTGCTCGGCGTCGATCTGGACGGGCTTGCGGCCGACCTGCCCGACGGCGTGGTCACCTATGGCGGCTTCGCGGCGCAGGTGGCGGCCATCGCCTATCTGCTGTTCGGCAAGCGGCCGAACCTGACCTATCTCAACCGCGTCAAGGAGGCCGGGTGATGTCCAACGCCAAGTCCGTCGCCTTCGTCGCCACGAAGATGATCCCGCCCTCGCCGCCGCCCTCGGGCAGCGTCGGGCCGATCCACTGGGCGCGCGAGCATCTGTTCCCGACGCCGCTCAACGCCCTGCTGACGCTCGTCTCGATCGCCTTCGTGCTGTGGCTGACGCCCGAGATCATCCGCTGGGCCTTCATCGACGCCGTGTGGAAGGCCGGATCTCTGGCCGAGTGCCGCGAGATCGCGCGCGCGGCGGGCGTCGAGGGGTCGTTCGCCTGCTGGGCCGTGATCAACGAGCGCTTCAACCAGTTCATGTTCGGCTTCTACCCGTCCGAGCTCTACTGGCGCCCGATCCTGGCCTTCGCGCTGCTGCTGGTCGCGCTGGCGCCGGTCCTGTTCGCGCATCTGCCGCGCAAGATGCTGATCTTCTCGGCCGTGTATCCCTTCCTGGCCTACTGGCTGATCTGGGGAGACAGCCTGTGGGCGCCGCTCTCGGCCATGGCGGGCTTCGCGGTGGCCTATGCGGCGTTCCGCGCGCTGAGCGGCGGCGTCGTGCAGCTGGGGCTGGCGGCCGCGGCGGCGGCGGCGGGGCTGGCGGCCGTGCTGTGGTGGCTGTTCGCCGCCTCGTCGGCGGCCGAGGCGATGCAGGCCGTTCTGCCGCTGTCGATCGAGCATGTGGAAAGCGCCAAGCTGGGCGGCTTCCTGCTGGCGCTGATCCTGGGCGTTTCGGGCATCGCCATGTCGCTGCCGCTGGGCATCCTGCTGGCGCTGGGGCGCAAGTCGGATCTGCCGGTGCTCAAGGGCATCTGCGTCGCCTTCATCGAGTTCATCCGCGGCGTGCCGCTCATCACGCTGCTGTTCGTGGCCTCGACGCTGCTCAACTACTTCCTGCCGCCGGGCACCAGCTTCGACCTGATCCTGCGCGTGGTCATCATGGTGACGCTGTTCGCCGCGGCCTACATGGCCGAGGTGATCCGCGGCGGCCTGGCGGCGCTGCCGCAGGGGCAGTACGAGGCGGCGGCGGCGCTGGGGCTGGATTACTGGAAGTCCATGCGGCTGGTGATCCTGCCGCAGGCGCTCAAGATCTCGATCCCCGGCATCGTCAACACCTTCATCGGCCTGTTCAAGGACACGACGCTGGTGTCGGTCATCGGTCTGCTCGACCCGGTGGGCATCATCGCGCCCATGCGCGCGGACTCGAACTGGAACGGCATCGTGTGGGAGTTCTACGGCTTCGTGGCGCTCTTCTTCTTCATCTTCTGCTTCGGCATGTCCCGCTACTCGATGTATCTCGAGGGCAAGCTGAAGACCGACCATCGTTGAGGACCGAACCCATGACCAACACCGCCATCGACACCTCGAACATGGTCGTCTCGGACGAGGTGGCCGTCGAGATCGTGAACATGAACAAGTGGTACGGCGAGTTCCACGTTCTGCGCGACATCAACCTGACCGTGAACCGGGGCGAGCGGATCGTCATCTGCGGCCCCTCGGGTTCGGGCAAGTCCACGCTGATCCGCTGCATCAACCGGCTCGAGGAGCATCAGAAGGGCAAGATCGTGGTGGACGGAATCGAGCTGACCTCGGATCTGAAGAACATCGACAAGATCCGCTCCGAGGTCGGGATGGTGTTCCAGCACTTCAACCTGTTCCCGCATCTGACGATCCTCGAGAACTGCACCCTGGCGCCGATCTGGGTGCGCAAGACCCCGCGCCGCGAGGCCGAGGAGATCGCGATGCATTTCCTCGAGAAGGTCAAGATCCCCGACCAGGCGCACAAGTATCCCGGCCAGCTGTCGGGCGGCCAGCAGCAGCGCGTGGCCATCGCGCGGGCGCTGTGCATGAAGCCGCGGATCATGCTGTTCGACGAGCCGACCTCGGCGCTCGACCCCGAGATGATCAAGGAGGTGCTCGACACCATGATCGAGCTGGCGCAGGAGGGCATGACCATGCTGTGCGTCACGCACGAGATGGGCTTCGCGCGCCAGGTGGCCAACCGGGTCATCTTCATGGACCAGGGCCAGATCGTCGAGCAGAACGAACCCGAGGAGTTCTTCCTCAACCCGCAGAGCGAGCGCACCAAGCTGTTCCTGAGCCAGATCCTGGGGCACTGAAGCGCCGGTTTCGCAAGGATGCGCCCCGCCGCCCTCGGGCGGCGGGGCGCTGCGTTTCGCGCGGCGTCCCTGGCGCGCGACTCGGGGCGGGGCGCCTGGCCTTGGGCGCGGGCACCCTGAGGCCGGAGACGCCTTCCGGGCGTTTGCGCCGGTTCCCACTCGTGTCATGGCTGCGTCCGGGTCGGGTTTTCCGCGCCCTGCCGTTAATTCTGATCGCATTCCCGTTAACTCAGACAGGAATTTGCACTAAAATCGTTTCATGTTTTCTTGATTGGCGAGGCGCTCGCCGCGTTCGTGGTTCGCCGCCTTCTCCGCGTTTCGTTCGCGGGTTTTCAGCCAATGGAGTTTCCAATGACCTTTTCCACCGTTTCGCGCATGGGCGCGCTGTTCGCCGCCGACATCGTCTTCATGGCCCTGCTGGCCGCCGCGATCCATCTGATGCTCTGAAGCCGGGCGCGCGCCCTCGGGCGCGCTT
Organism: Oceanicella actignis; assembly: GCF_008124525.1. GTDB lineage: Bacteria > Pseudomonadota > Alphaproteobacteria > Rhodobacterales > Rhodobacteraceae > Oceanicella > Oceanicella actignis. Next base: position 161,183 of record NZ_VNHJ01000008.1, on the reverse strand, counting down.
GCGCGCAAGGGCCCCATCCTCTATGACCTGCGCCGACGACAGGGCGCAGGGGGGCCTTTGCGAACATGCCCAGGCTTGTGATGAAATTCGGCGGCACGTCGGTCGCCGATCTGGACCGGATCCGCAACGCCGCGCGCAAGGTCAAGCGCGAGGTCGAGAAGGGCTACGAGGTCGCGGTCGTGGTCTCGGCCATGGCCGGCAAGACCAACGAGCTGGTCGGGCTGGTGCGCAAGGCCGCCGCGACCGAGGGCGAGGGCGAAAGCAGCTTCTACGACGCGCGCGAATACGACGCCGTCGTCGCCAGCGGCGAGCAGGTGACCGCCGGCCTCATGTCCATCGTCCTGCAGGAGATGGGCGTGCCCGCGCGCTCGTGGCAGGGCTGGCAGGTGCCGATCCTGACCAACGCCTCGCACGGCGCCGCCCGCATCGAGGAAATCCGCACCGAAGCGCTCGAGCGCAAATTCGCCGAGGGCCTGCACGCCGTCGTCGCGGGGTTCCAGGGGCTTGGCCCCGACGGGCGCATCACCACGCTGGGCCGCGGCGGCTCGGACACCTCGGCCGTGGCGCTGGCCGCGGCGCTGGGCGCCGAGCGGTGCGACATCTACACCGACGTGGACGGCGTCTACACCACCGACCCCCGCATCACCAAGAAGGCGCGCAAGCTCGAGCGCATCGCCTATGAAGAGATGCTCGAGCTGGCCAGTCTGGGCGCCAAGGTCCTGCAGACCCGTTCGGTCGAGCTGGCCATGCGCTACAAGGTGCGGCTTCAGGTGCTGAGCAGTTTCTCGGACGAGCCGGGCACGCTCGTTTGCGACGAGGAGGAGATCATGGAATCCAGGGCCGTCAGCGGCATCGCCTATGTGCGCGACGAGGCGAAGCTGACCCTCATCTCGGTGGCCGACCGCCCCGGCGTGGCCGCCGCCATCTTCGGCCCGCTGGCCGAGGCGGGGGTGAACGTGGACATGATCGTCCAGAACATCTCGGAAGAGGGGCGCACCGACATGACCTTCTCCTGCTCGGTGGACGACGTGCCCAAGGCCATGAAGGCGCTGCAGGAGGCCCGCGCCAAGGGCGCCATCAACTACCGCGACCTGGTGGCCGACACCGAGGTCTCGAAGGTCTCGGTGGTGGGCATCGGCATGCGCTCGCATGCCGGCGTGGCCGCGCGCATGTTCAAGGCGCTGGCCGATGAGGGCGTGAACATCAAGGTCATCACCACCTCCGAGATCAAGGTCTCGGTGCTGGTGGACCGCAAATACATGGAGCTTGCCGTGCAGGCCCTGCACGACGCCTTCGATCTGGACAAGCCCGCCGACCGGCTGGAAGGCTGACCGACGCATCCAGGCAGGAGGGCCAGGTGCCCGACGACGACGCGCCGACATCGCAGCACGATCCGGGCGCGCAGCGCGGCGAGGGTTCGCGCGCGCTGCTGCGCCGCATGGCCGCCGTCATGGCCGAGCCGGGCGGCCCGCAGGAGCGGCTCGACCGCATCGTGCGCCTCATCGCCGAGTCGATGCGCACGGATGTGTGCTCGATCTATCTGCGCCGCGGCGAGCGCACGCTCGAGCTGTGCGCGACCCACGGTCTGAAGGCCAGCGCCGTGCACGCGGCGCGGCTGCGCGTGGGGCAGGGGCTGGTGGGTCTGATCGCGCAGCGCGCCGAGCCCATCAACACCGCCGAGGCGATGAACGAGCGCGGGTTCCAGTATCTTCCCGAAACGGGCGAGGAGGAATACCACGCCTTCGCCGGCGTCCCCATCCAGCGGCTCGGCGCGGTGCTGGGCGTGCTGGTGGTGCAGAACCGCGCCAGCCGCGTCTTCACCGAGGACGAGATGCACGGCCTCGAGGTCATCGCCATGGTGCTGGCCGAGATGACCGAGCTCGGGGCCTTCCTGTCCGAGGCCGACGCCGACGTGGCCGGCGCGCACCGGCGCCCCTTCTATGCGCGCGGCGTCTCGGGGCAGGAGGGCGCGGCCATGGGCGTGGCGCATCTGCACGAGCCGCGCGTGGCCGTGCAGAACCCCGTCGCCGAGGACCCCGCCGTCGAGCGTGCGCGCCTCGAGGCGGCGATGGAGGCGCTGCGCGGCGAGGTGGACCGGATGGTGACCGGCGATCTGGTCGGCAATCCGGGCGAGCATCGCGACGTGCTCGAGGCCTACCGCATGTTCGCGCATGACAAGGGCTGGCTGCGGCGGATGCTGGAATCGATCGACCGCGGCCTGAGCGCCGAGGTCGCCGTCGAGCGCGAGCAGACCGCCGCCCGCGCCCGGCTCGAGCGCGTCGCCGACCCCTATCTGCGCGAGCGGCTGCACGACCTTGACGACCTTGCCAACCGCCTGATGCGCAAGCTGGTCGGCGACGGCGGGCGCGAGCCGGTTCCCGAGAACGCCGTCCTTGTGGCGCGCAACATCGGTCCGGGCGATCTGCTGGAATACGGGCGCAAGCTGAAGGGCGTGGTGCTCGAAGAGGGTTCCATCGGCTCGCATGCGGCGATCGTGGCGCGCGCGCTGGGCATCCCCATGGTGCTGCAGGCGGCGGGCGTCGCGGCCGAGGCGCGCCCCGGCGACGTGATCCTGGTGGACGGCGACCTGGGCGTGGCGCATCTGCGCCCCGAGGACAGCGTGCTTGCCGCCTTCCGCGAGAAGATGGAGATGCGCGCCCAGGCGCAGGAGCTGTATGAGAGCCTGCGCGACAAGCCCGCCGTCTCGCTCGATGGGCGGCGCATCGCGTTGATGATGAACGCGGGGCTGATGACCGATCTGCCCTCGCTCGAATCGAGCGGCGCCGAGGGGGTGGGGCTTTACCGCACCGAGCTTCAGTTCCTGATCCGCAGCACCGTGCCGCGCCGCTCGGAGCAGGCGGCGCTGTATTCGCGCGTGCTGGACGCCGCGCGGGGCAAGCCGGTGGTGTTCCGCACGCTCGACATCGGCTCGGACAAGGTGCTGCCCTATCTGCAACGCCCCGAAGAGCCGAACCCGGCGCTCGGCTGGCGCGCGATCCGCATCAGCCTGGACCGGCCGATGATCCTGCGCATGCAGATCCAGTCGCTGCTGCGCGGCGCGCGGGGCCGGCCGCTGCGGGTCATGTTTCCGCTGGTGGCCCAGGCGGCCGAGTATTTCGCCGCCCGCGACATGGTTCTGGAAGAGGTCGAGAAGGAGCGCGCCCGCGGCCGCCCGGTCCCGAGCGAGCTGCGCATCGGCGCCATGCTCGAGACCCCCTCGCTGGCCTTCGCGCCCGACGCCTTCTTCCGCGAGGCGGATTTCATCTCGATCGGGGGCAACGACCTCAAGCAGTTCTTCTTCGCCGCCGATCGCGAGAACGAGCTCGTGCGCCGGCGCTACGACACGCTCGACGCGGCGTATCTGCGCTTCGTCGACCTGATCGTGCGCCGCTGCGCCGAGGCCGGAACCGAGCTGAGCTATTGCGGCGAGGATGCGGGCCGCCCGCTCGAGGCGCTGGCGCTGGCCGCGATGGGGGTGCGGGTCCTGTCCATGCGCCCGGCCTCGGTCGGCCCGGTCAAGAGCGCGATCCGCGCCGCCCGGCTGAACGAGGCGCGCGCGGTCATCGACGCCGCGCTGGCCGAGGGCGCGGCGACGCTGCGCGAGGCGCTGACCCGCTGGGCGGCCGAGGCGGGCGTCGTGCGGCCGGGCTGAGCGCGCGGCCTTGACCCGGCGGCGCGGCGCATCACCCTTTTGCGCATGGCCGCCGGGAAGCGGCGGGCGACGACGGAGCCGAACAGCGATGCGCGCAACGATCATGGCCGCCGCGGCGGCGGTCTGCCTGGCCGGGGCCGCCCCGGCCTGGGCGCCGGTGTCCTTCGACGGATGGGCCGAGCAGCGGTTCTCGCTTTTTTTCGGCAATGAGTGGCGCACGAGGGGAACGTCGCTCGAGGTGCGCGCCGACGGCACGGTCTCGATGCTGTGGTCGCCGCTGCCCGAAGCGGCATGGGGCGCGCGGGCGGCGTCCTGGCGCTGGTCGGTGGCGCGCAGCGTGCCGCCGACGGATCTGACGCGCAGGGGCGGCGACGACCGCAACCTGGCGCTCTATTTCATCTTCATGCCGGCCGAGATCGCCCGCGCCCATCGCGGCAAGGGCATCCGCGCGCTGCTGGACGTCGATGAGGCGCGGGTGCTGATGTATGTCTGGGGCGGCGCGCATCCGCGCGGGGCCGTGCTGCCGACGCCCTATCTGGGCGCGCGCGGGCGCACGGTGGCGCTGCGCCCGGCGGGCGAGGGCGCCTTCGCCGAGCAGGTCGATCTTGACGCCGACCACCGCCGCGCCTTCGGCGCGCCGGCGGCAAGCCTTGTGGGGCTGGCGGTGTCGGCGGACGCCGACGACACCGACTCGGCGCTGCGCGCGCGGCTCGAGGATCTGCGTCTGTCGCCGGTCTCCTCCCTTGCCGGAGGCTGAGGCCCGCCGCCGCGCCTTCCGCGGGGCGGAAAAGCGGCGCGCGACGATGCGCCGCCGCCGCGCGCGGGCGCTTGCGGCTTGGCATGCGGGGAAATTGGTCACATAATCGGACCAATTCTTCGGGCGCGCCCGCGCCCGCCGCTGCGAACGAGGTCCCGCCATGCAGATGCCCGAACCCGACGCCAAGGTGCTTGCCCGGCGCGAGCGCATCCTGGTCCGCCTGGCCGAGGCGCTGCCCGAGGACGCGCTGATCTCGGACCCGGCCGAGACCCGCGCCTATGACTGCGACGCGCTGACCGCCTATGCCTGCGCCCCCATGGCGGTGACGCTGCCGCGCAGCACCGAAGAGGTCAGCGCGGTGATGCGCATCTGCCATGAAGAGGGCGTCAGCGTCATTCCGCGCGGCTCGGGCACCGGGCTGGCGGGGGGCGCGCTGCCCACGGCGGACTCGGTGGTGCTGGGCGTGTCGCGCATGAACCGCGTGCTCGAGGTCTGCCCCGAGGACCGCTTCATCCGCGTCGAGGCCGGGCGCACCAACCTGTCGGTCACCGGCGCGGTCGAGGATCTGGGCTTCTTCTACGCGCCCGACCCCTCGTCGCAGCTGGCCTGCGCCATCGCGGGCAACATCGCCATGAATTCGGGCGGCGCGCACTGCCTGAAATACGGCGTCACCACCAACAACCTTCTGGGCGTCAAGATGGTGCTGGCCGACGGCGAGGTGGTCGAGCTGGGCGGGCCGACGCTCGAGCAGCCGGGGCTGGACCTGCTGGGCGTCGTCTGCGGCTCGGAAGGGCAGCTGGGCGTGGTCACCGAGGCGACGCTGCGCATCCTGCCCCGGCCCGAGGGCGCGCGCCCCATCCTGCTGGCCTTCGACAGCCCGGTCACCGCCGGCGCCTGCGTGGCCGACATCATCCGCGCCGGCGTCCTGCCCGTGGCGATCGAGTTCATGGACCGCCGCATCATTCACCTGACCGAGAATTTCGTCGGCGCGGGCTACCCGCTGGACGCCGAGGCGCTGCTGATCGTCGAGGTCGAGGGCTCGGAGCCCGAGATCGACGAGCAGCTGGCCCGCATCAAGGCCGTGGCCGCCCGGCACGATCCGCTCGAGATGCGCGAAAGCTCGGGGCCCGAGCAGTCGGCCGCCATCTGGAAGGGCCGCAAGGCGGCCTTCGGCGCGACGGGGCAGGTGGCCGACTATCTGTGCATGGACGGAGTCATCCCGACCTCGGCCCTGCCCGACGTGCTGCGCCGCATGGCCGAGCTGTCGGCGCAATACGGGCTGGACGTGGCGAACGTGTTCCACGCCGGCGACGGCAACCTGCACCCGCTCATCATGTTCGACGCCAACGCGCCCGGCCAGCTCGAGAAGGCCGAGCGCCTGGGGGCCGAGATCCTGACCCTGTGCGTCGAGGCCGGCGGCTGCCTGACCGGCGAGCATGGCGTCGGCGTCGAGAAGCGCGATCTGATGACGCGCCAGTATGCGCCCGACGATCTGGATGCGCAGATGCTGGTCAAGGACGTGTTCGATCCCGACTGGATCCTCAACCCGGCCAAGGTCTTCCCGCTCGAAGCCAGCGCGGCGCGACGCGTGCGCAAGGGGGCGGCGGCATGAGCGCCGGGGCCGTTCCGGGGGCGGCGGAAGTCCTGGCCCCCGCCGACGAGGCCGAGCTGGCGGCCATGGTCGCCGACGCCGCCGCGCGCCGCGCGCCGCTGCGCATCCGCGGCGGCGGCACGCGCCTGGCGCTGGGCCGCCCGTCGCAGGCCGCGGCCGAGCTGAGCGTGGCGCGCCTGGGCGGCGTGCGCCTTTACGAGCCCGGCGCGCTGACGATCGTGGCCGCCGCCGGCGCCACCGTGGCCGAGATCGAGGCGACGCTGGCCGCCGAGCGCCAGATCCTGCCCTTCGAACCCATGGATCACCGGCGTCTTCTGGGAACGGACGGCGAGCCGACCATCGGCGGCGCGGCGGCGGTCAACGCCTCGGGGCCGCGCCGCGTGCAGGCGGGGGCGTGCCGCGATCTGATGCTGGGCGTGCGCTTCGTCGACGGGCGCGGCCGGGTCGTCAAGAATGGCGGGCGCGTGATGAAGAACGTCACGGGATACGACCTGGTCAAGCTGATGGCGGGCGCCCATGGCACGCTGGGCGTTCTGACCGAGATCGCCTTCAAGGTGCTGCCCGCGCCCGAATGCGCCGCCACGCTGTGGCTCGAGGGGCTGGAGGACGAAACCGCCATCCGCGCCATGAGCGCCGCGCTGACCTCGCCATGGGATGTGAGCGCGGCGGCGCATCTGTCGGGCGGGCCGACCATGATCCGCCTCGAGGGGCTCGAGGGATCGGTGCGCGCCCGCGCCGAGCGGCTGCGCGAGCGCCTCGCGGCCTTCGGCGACGTCGAAACGGCCGAGGAGGGGCCCCTTTCCTGGCGCGACGTGCGCGATTGCGCCCCCTTCGCCGGGCGGCCTGGCGCGGTGTGGCGCGTGGCGGCGCGGCCGTCGATGGCGGCGGCGGCGGTGGCGCGCCTGCGCGCCGAGCGGCCGGTCGAGGCGCTCTATGACTGGGGCGGCGGGCTGATCTGGCTGCTGACCCCCGAGCAGGACGACGCCGGCGCCGCCCTTGTGCGCGCCGCCGCCGAGGCCGCGCAGGGCCATGCGACGCTTGTGCGCGCGTCCGACGCGGTGCGCGCGGCGGTGGGCGCGTTTCATCCGCGCCCAGGCGCCGACGCGCTGGCCGCCGGGCTGCGCGCGCGCTTCGACCCGGCGGGGGTGCTCAACCCCGGCCTGATGGCGTCATGAGCCGCGTCGCCGCCGCGCGCCCGCATGGCGCGGCCCCGGCCCAGGCCCCGCGCCGCCGCGGCGGGGCGGGCCTGATCTTGCGCGCGTTCGCCCGCCCCCGCGCCGCAGCGCGTGCGGCGCGTGCGGCGCCCGTTTCCGCCCGCCCGCCCGCCGCCTGATCCGAGCGCAGCCGAGGAGCCCCCGATGCAGACCCGCTTCACCCCCGAGCAGCTGGCCGATCCGCGCATCGCCCGCGCCAACCGGATCCTGCGCAGCTGCGTGCATTGCGGCTTTTGCACCGCCACCTGCCCCACCTATCAGGTGCTGGGCGACGAGCTCGACAGCCCGCGCGGGCGCATCTACCTGATCAAGGAGATGCTCGAAAGCGGCCGCGACCCCGATCCGCGCACGGTCAGGCACATCGACCGCTGCCTCAGCTGCCTGGCCTGCATGACCACCTGCCCCTCGGGGGTGAACTACATGCACCTGGTGGACGAGGCCCGCGCCTATATCGAGCGCCGCTACCGCCGGCCGCCCTTCGAGCGGCTGCTGCGCTGGACGCTGGCCTGGATCCTGCCCCATCCGGGCCGCTTCCGCCTGGCGCTGCGCGCCGCGCGGCTGGCGCGGCCCCTTGCGGCGCTGGTCCCCGATGCGCGGCTCAGGGCGATGCTGCGCATGGCCCCGCGCCGCCTGCCGCCGCCCAGCCCGGCCGACGCGCCCCAGGTCTTCGCCGCCCAGGGCGCGCGGCGGGCGCGCGTGGCGCTGATGATCGGCTGCGCCCAGCGCGCGCTCGACCCCGGCATCAACGAGGCGACGATCCGCCTGCTCACCCGCCTCGGCTGCGATGTGGTCGTGCCGCGCGGCGCGGGCTGCTGCGGCGCGCTGGCCCACCACATGGGGCGCGAGCGCGACAGCCACGCCGCCGCCGCCCGCAACATCCGCGCCTTCATGGCCGAGGCGCGCGGCCAGGGCCTTGACGCCGTGGTCGTCAACGCCTCGGGCTGCGGCACGACCGTCAAGGATTACGGCGCGATGTTCGAGGGCGACCCGCTGGCCGAAGACGCCGCCGCCGTCGCGGCCATGGCGCGCGACGTGACCGAGCTTGTCGCCGAGCTGGGCCTGCCCGAGGGCGTCGCCGCGCCGCGCCCGCTGCGGGTGGCCTATCACGCGGCCTGCTCGCTTCAGCACGGGCAGAAGATCACCCGCCAGCCCAAGGCGCTGCTGCGCCAGGCGGGGTTCGAGGTGCTCGAGCCCGCCGACGCGCATCTGTGCTGCGGCTCGGCGGGCACCTACAACCTGCTTCAGCCCGAGATCGCCGAGCAGCTCAAGGCGCGCAAGGTCGCCACGCTCGAGGCCTTGAGCCCCGACGCGATCGCGGCCGGAAACATCGGCTGCATGGTGCAGATCGGCTCGGGATCGCGCGCGCCGGTCGTCCATACGGTCGAGCTGCTGGACTGGGCCACGGGCGGGCCCGAGCCGCGCGCCCTGTCCGCGGGCGGCGCGGCGCAGGCAAGGCAGCCGGGCGGGTTCCGCATGCCGGCCGACGCGCGCTGAAGGTCGGGCGCGCGCCTTCGCCTGCGCGGCGCAGGCGGCCGGGGCGCGGCGCCCCCGAACCCGCGCCAGCCGCCGGCTCGCAGCGCGCGCATGGGCGGGGCTCGGCGCGGCCCATCGCCCGCGATCCGCGGATGGCGCGGCGGGCGGGGGTGCGCCGGACCCGCCGCCATGGCATGATCGCGCCATGCTCGCGAACTGGCGCCCTTGCTCGATCCTTCGCCGCCTTGGCGGCGCCGCCATGGCATGGCTGGCGGCTGCGGCTGCGGCGGCAGCCCCGTTGGGCGCCGCGGCCGCAAGCGACGCGCCGCCAGGCGCGCGCCGCATGGCCAACCCGGACGAGGCGCGCGCCTGGCGGGCGGTCGGGCGGCTCAACCTGGCGGGGCGGGGGTTCTGCACGGCGACGCTTGTCGCGCCCGACCTCATCGCGACCGCGGCGCATTGCCTGCGCCACCCGGTTTCGGGCAGCGCGCTGGCGCCCGAAAGGCTGCATTTCCTTCTTGGCCATGACCGCGGGCGTCATGCGGCGCATCGGCGCGGGCGGGCCGCCCTGTCGCCGCCGGGGGCGTCGGGCCGTGCCGAGGACGTGGCGGTGGTCGTGCTCGACGCCGCGGTCGACGAGGCGCCGCCGCTTGCCCTCGGTCCCTTGTCGGCGGCGACGTCGCCGCTGGCGCTGACGGTCGGCTACGGGGTCGATCGCCCCGAGGCGCTTTCGATCCAGCATGGCTGCCGGATTCTGGCGCGGCGCGGGGCGCTCATGCGCATCGGCTGCGCGGCGCCGCCGGGCTCTTCGGGCGCGCCGCTGATCGCGCGCGGCGCGGCGGGCCCGTTCCTGGCTGGCGTGATCGTGGCGCGCGGCCCGGACGGGCATGCGTTGGCCGTGGCGGCCGAGGCCTTGGCGCCGCTCATCGCCCGCGCGCGCGCCATGGAGGCGGGGCGATGAGGGCGCCGCGCCCGGCCCCGAGCGCCGGCCGCATGCGCGCTCGGGCGCCCGCAGCCGGGGCGGCGCGGCGCAGCTGCGCGCCGGCGCTGACGGCGGCTCGGGCGGTGGCTCGGGCGGCAGCGCTGGGGGCGGCGCTGGCGGCGGGGTCCGCGCTCGGCGCCGGGCCTGAGGCGCCGCCGCGCGGCTGGCCGGCCATCGGGGCCGCGGCGCTGACCGGCGTGGGGCGGCTCGAGGCCGAGGGCGGCGGGCGCTGCACCGCGGCGCTGGTCGCGCCCGCTCTGATCGTCACCGCGGCGCATTGCCTGTTCGACCGGCGCGGCGCGCGGCTGCCCGATGCGCGGCTGCGCTTCCGCGCCGGTGGCGGGCCGGGGGGCGCGGGGGCCGCGCGCGCCATTCGGCGCAGCGCGCTCCTGCCCGGCTATGTCCATGGCGGCGCGCATCCTTCCTACGAGTCGGTCGCCGCCGACCTGGCGCTGGCCGAGCTTGACGCGCCGATCGATCGCGCCGCCGTCGCCCCCCTTGCCCTGGCCGCGCCGGGCGCGCCGCCGGCGCCGGGGGCTACGCTGATCCTTCCGGGGCATGGGGCGGATGGACGGTTGTCGCTTCGGCGGTGCCCGCTCGAGGCGCGCGATGCGCGGATCCTGCGCCTTGGCTGCCGGGCGCCGGCGGGCTTTTCCGGCGCGCCCGTGGTGATGGCGGACGAGGGCGGCGCGCGGGCCGTCGCTATTCTGACCGCCGGCGGCGCGGGCAAAAGCTACGCCGTCGCGCTCGGGCCGGCCTTCGCGGCGCTTCGCGCGGCGTTCGACGCCGGGATCCCCGCACGCAAGACGGCGGCGCCCGGGCGCCCTGGCGCGCAAGGCGCCTGGAAAAGCAGCCGCCCGCCCGCGCGCTGACCCCGCCGCGCGGGGCGGCGGGGAAGTTGGGCCGGTCCTCGGCCCCCGCGCCTCTTGCCGCCGCGCCCGTCATCCCTTGCGCGGGCAGGCCGATCTTCGCGGCGCCGCCGGCCCCCTTCCGGGCGCGCCGCATCGACCGCCCCGCGGGGCGCCCGCAGAGCAGGCGCCGGGCGTCGATGGCCCCGGCCGGAGCGGGCCAGGTCGTCGGCGCGAATTCTGGACGGCGGTCTGCGGGTCGCCAGGCGGTGCGGGCCGAAAGCCGCCGCCGGCGCGCCCCCGCGGCGCGCGCGGCGGGGGCCGCACATGGCCCGCATCGAACGCGGCGGGACGGGGGCCGGCCGCGGGCGCGCCGTTCTTGCGCGGCCGCGCGGGGGCGCCCATATCCATTGCGCCGCCCGGCGCCGCTTTCGGGCCCGGCGGCGCGCAAGGGTCCGTCCGATTCGGAGGACCCGCCATCCTGTCGCTCTGACCGAGGAGAGGAACCAAGATGAGGCACGTCGATTTCACCCCGCTCTACCGCACCACCATCGGTTTCGACCGGCTGGCCAGCCTGCTGGACAACGTTCTGGCCGCCGAGACGGCGCAGGGCGGCTATCCGCCCTACAACATCGAGAAGACCGGCGAGGACGCCTACCGCATCACCGTCGCCGTGGCCGGGTTCTCGGAGGATGAGCTGAGCGTCGAGACCCGCGACGGGCAGCTGACCATCTCGGGCCGCAAGGTCGAGGACGAGCAGGAGCGCGGCCGCACCTTCCTGCATCGCGGCATCGCCGCGCGCGCCTTCGAGAAGCGCTTCCAGCTGGCCGACCATGTGCGCGCCGTGGGCGCCCGGATCGAGAACGGGCTGCTGCATGTGGATCTGGTGCGCGAAGTGCCCGAGGCGCTCAAGCCGCGCCGGATCGAGATCGTGAGCGACGCGCCGCGCAAGGCGGCCATCCGGCACGACGCCCCCGCGGCCGAAGAGGCGCAGGCGGCGCCGAGCGACGCCGCGCCGGCCGAGGCGCCCGCCCAGGCCTGACGGCTTCGCCGCGCGAGCCGGGGTCCGCGTCGGGCCCCCGCTCCAGCCGCTTGATGCGCGCGCCGTGGGGCGGCCATCGGTCGTTGTTGCGGCCTGAGGCGCGCACAGCTTTGGGCGCGGCGATGCGCGGTCGGGCCGAGGCGGCGCCGGGGCCCGCCCGCCATGCATCGCCGCCCGTTCGCCCCCCTTCGGCGCGGCGCGGGCGGTCCGGCGCCCGCCGCGGCGCGATCGTGCGGGCGCGCCCTGCGGCGGTCTGCGCGCATGCGCCCGCGGCGCGCGCGTTCGTTCCCGTTCATCGAGGATCGCCTGGCCGGTGCGCGCTTCGGCGCCCGCCGGCTCGCCGCCCCGTCGCCGCCGTTTCATCGCTTCCGAAGGGATCGGGCGGCGACTTGCGAGAACCGGCGCCGAGCGGTGAGCCGGCGCATGGGCGCCGCACCATCGGCAAGGTCTGGGCGGGGAAGACCCTTTTCAGCCCTCCCAGGTCACATCGCCGACGAAGATGTAGCCCGCGCCGTAGATGGTGCGGATCAGCTTGGGGTTCTTGGGGTCGTCGCCCAGCTTGGTCCGCAGGCGCGAGACCCGCACGTCGATGGCGCGGTCGAACCCTTCGCCGGCGCCCCCGCCGATGCGGTCCTGGATCTGCGCGCGCGAGAGCAGCCGGTTGGGCGTTTCAAGGAACAGCCGCAGGATCTCGCCCTCGGCGCGCGACAGCCGCGCCTCGGCGCCGTCGGGGGCGGTCAGCGCATGGCCGTCGAAATCGACGCTCCAGCCGCCGAAGCGCGCGCGGCTGCGCCGGCCGGGGTTGGCGGCGCGCTCGCCCCGGCGCAGCAGAACGCGGATGCGGGCCACGACCTCGGCGGGGTCGAAGGGTTTGACGATGTAGTCGTCGGCGCCCAGCTCGAGCCCGGCGACCTTGTCCTGCACCCCGCGCCGGCCCGAGACGATCATCACGAGCGCGCCCTGCTCCTGCGCCAGCTTGTAGACAAGGGCCAGCCCGTCCTTGTCGGGCAGGCCCAGATCGACCAGGCACAGCGCCGGGCGCAGGCGGGGCAGGGCGTGCTCGAAGCTGGCGGCGGTCGAGAAGCCGCGCATGCGCAGCCCCGCCCCCTCGAGCGCGCCGCGCAGGATCTCCAGCACCTCGGGTTCGTCGTCCAGAACGGCGATCAGCGGGGCGTCGGTCATGCGGGCTCCGTCGCGGACCGCGCAAGCAGGGCGCGCAGCTGCTCGGCGGCGAAGGGTTTGTCCAGCGTCGCGAACCGGCCGCGCGCGCGCCGTCGCTCGGGCGCGTCGGGCGGCAGGCCCGTGGTCAGGATCACGCCAAGGCCGGGGCGCAGGGCGGTCAGGCGCTCGGCCAGCTCGACGCCGCTCATCCCCGGCCCCATGTCGATGTCCGAGACGACCAGCCCCACCTCCTCGACGCGGCGCGCCAGTTCGAGCGCCTCTTCGCCGTCGGCGGCCTCGAGCACCGGCCAGCCGGCCTCCTGCAGCGTCTCGCGCACCATGCGGCGCAGCTCGGGGTCGTCGTCGGCGACCAGCGCCAGCCCGCCGATGGCGGCCGGCAGGGCGGGGCCGGGGGCGATGCGCTCGAACTCGTCCGGCGCGCCGAGGGGCAGCGTCAGCGTCACCGCCGCGCCGGCGCCGGGCGCGCTGCGGATGGTCAGCTCGCCGCCCGCGCCCTGCGCGAAGCCGTAGACCATCGACAGCCCAAGGCCCGAGCCGTTGCGCCCCTTGGTGGTGAAGAAGGGCTCGAAGGCGCGCTCGCGCGCCTCGGGGTCGAAGCCCGGGCCGTTGTCGCGCACCGTGATCGACAGTTGCCCGTCGGCGACGGCGGCGGCGATCATGATCTCGCCGCCCTCGGGGCCCTCGGGGCGCGCGGCGACGGCGTCGCGCGCGTTCAGCAGCAGGTTCAGAACCGCGTCCTGCAGCTGGCCGGCGTCGAGCCAGGCGGGCGGCAGCATGGCGGGCACGTCGCGCGTGATGGACACTCCCGGCGGCGCCGAGGGGGCGAAGATCTCGACCAGGCCGTTGAGCAGATCGGCCACGTCCACGCGCGCGCGCCGCTGCTCGCGCTCGGCGGCGATCGAGGACAGGCGGTCGATCAGCTGCGCCCCCCGGCGCGCCGCGGCGCGGGTGCGCTCGGCCGCGTCGCGGACCGCGTCGGGCAGGGGGCCGGCGTCGAGGATGCGGCCCTGAAGGCCCAGGATCACCGTCAGCAGGTTCGAGAAGTCATGCGCCAGGCCCCGGGTCAGCTGCGCGGCGGCCTGCATCTTCTTCGATTGAAGCAGCGCCGCCGCCGCGCGGCTTTCCTCGGTCACGTCCAGCGACAGGATGTAGACGCCGCGCACGGCGCCGTCGGGTTCGCGCACCGGGGTGAAGACGCAGCGCACCTCGGCCTCTTCGCCGTCGGCGCGGCGGAACTGGAAGGCGCAGCGCGTCTGCTCGCCGGCGAAGGCGCGGTCGAGGGCGGGGCGGATCTTGTCGAACACCTCGGCGCCCAGCACCTGGGGCATGGGGCGGCCGACGATCTCGGCGGGCGCGGCGCCGGGGCCCAGCACCGCCTCGATGCGCTTGTTGGAATAGCGGTAGACGTAGTCGCGCTTGACGTAGGCGATGTGCGCGGGGGTCGTCTCGGTGGCCAGGCGCGCGCGCGCCTCCGAGCGCATCAGCGCGCGCTGCGTCTCGATCAGCGCGGCGTTGGCGGCGGCCAGCTCGCGGTTGGCGCGCGCAAGATTGGCCGAGTGCGCCAGAAGCTGCTCGGACAGGTCTTCCGAGCGCGCGCGCAAGAGCCGCTCTTGCCGGCGGTAATGGGTGATGTCGGTGTAGACCGCGATCCAGCCGCCCTGCGCCAGCGGGTGACCCTCGATCGAGATGGTCATGCCGTTGGGGCGGTCGCGCTCGAAATAGTGCGGCTCGAAGGCGCGGGCGCGCTCGACGCGGTGGCGCACGATCTCGTCCACGGGGCCGGGGCCGTATTCGCCGCGCTCGGCCATGAAGCGGATGATGTCCTCGAAGCGCGCGCCGCGGCGCACGAGCTCGGGCGGCAGGTCGAACATCTCGGTGAAGCGGGCGTTCCAGCCCACAAGGCGCAGCTGCGCGTCGAAGATGGTCAGCGCCTGCTGGATCAGGTTGAAGCCGGCCTCGATCAGCGCCGGATCGGCGGCGGGGATGTCGGCCGCGTCGTCGCGCCCCAGCCCCTGCCCATGCCCCTGCCCATGCGCCTGCCCCGACGCCTGCCCGTGCGCAGGGTCGTGCGCAGGGTCGCGCGCCGCCGGCCGTTCGGCGCCGGCGCCGTCGGGCCCGCGCGGCGGCGGGGCGGGATATGCGCCATCATGCTGGGCCATGCTCTTGCGCTAGCACCATGCCCGCGCGTTCGTAAAGCGCGGCGAGGGGCTTGTTGCAATTCGTTGCAATGCTGAAAAACTGGCGCAAGACTCGGGCGCTTTAAGTGGGGCGCAGAACGCGCGCCGGGCCGCGGCCGCGGGGCAAGCGCAAGTCGGCGCTTGACCTTTTCGGGCCCGCGCGGGTTACTTGCACCCGGCGGCCCGGCCGCCGAGACAGGGAGCGGGACGCGCGCGAAGAACGCGCATCCGAGGGAGGACATCGCCGTGACAAGAGGCGCCGCGCTGGACAGCGCGCTCGACACCTTTCCGAAGCTGCTGGAGGACAACGCCCGCCGCTTCGGCGACCGGCCCGCGAATCGCGAGAAGGAATTCGGCATCTGGCAGAGCTGGACCTGGCGCGAGGTGCGCGACGGCACGCGCGCGCTGGCGATGGGCTTCATGGCGCTGGGGCTCGAGCCGGGCGAGCATGTGGCCATCATCGGCAAGAACAGGCCCAAGCTCTACTGGTCCATGATCGCCTCGCAGTATTGCGGCGCCACCCCCGTGCCGGTGTATCAGGACGCCGTGGCCGAAGAGATGGCCTTCGTGCTCGAACACGCCGAGGTCGTCTTCGCCGTGTGCGAGGATCAGGAGCAGGTGGACAAGGTGCTGGCGGTCAAGGACCGTCTGCCCAAGCTGCGCCACGTCATCTATCTGGACCCGCGCGGCCTGCGCAAATACGACCACACCACGCTGCACAGCATGGAGCATGTCGAGCGCCTGGGGCAGGACCGCCGCGCCGAGCTCGAGCCGCGCATCGACGCGATCCGCGACGCGGGCAAGGGCTCGGACACCTGCGTGATGCTCTACACCTCGGGCACCACGGGCCGCTCGAAGGGCGTGGTGCTGTCGAACGACAACGTCATCGTCACCGCCCGCGGCGCGGCGCAGTTCGACGACCTGCGCGAGACCGACAGCGTGCTGGCCTATCTGCCCATGGCGTGGGTGGGCGACTTCGTGTTTTCGGTGGGGCAGGCCTATGTGGTGGGCTTCTGCGTCAGCTGCCCCGAAAGCCAGGAGACGATGATGGCCGACCTCAAGGAGATCGGCCCGACCTACTTCTTCGCGCCGCCGCGCATCTTCGAGACGATCCTGACCAACGTCGCCATCCGCATGGAGGATGCGGGCCGCGTCAAGAAATGGCTCTACGACGTGTTCATGGCCCATGCGAAGAAGGTCGGCCCCGACATCCTCGACGGCAAGCCGGTCGGGCTGGGGGCGCGGCTGAAATACTGGCTGGGCGAGCTGCTGATCTACGGCCCGCTCAAGAACGTGCTGGGCTTCAGCAACGTGCGCGTGGGCTACACGGCGGGCGAGGCGATCGGCCCCGAGATCTTCCAGTTCTACCGCTCGCTGGGCATCAACCTCAAGCAGCTCTACGGCCAGACCGAGGCGACGGTGTTCATCACCATCCAGCCCGACGGCCAGGTGCGCGCCGACACGGTCGGCGTGCCGGGGCCGGGGGTCGAGATCCGCATCGCCGACAATGGCGAGGTGTTCTACCGCTCGCCCGGCGTGTTCCAGGAATACTACAAGAACCCCGAAAGCACGGCCGACACCAAGGACGCCGAAGGCTGGGTGGCGACGGGCGACGCGGGCTTCATCGATCCCGAGTCCGGCCAGCTGCGCATCATCGACCGCGCCAAGGACGTGGGCAAGATGGCCGACGGGTCGATGTTCGCGCCCAAGTTCGTCGAGAACAAGCTCAAGTTCTACCCGCCGATCCTCGAGGCGGTGGTGTTCGGCGCCGGGCGCGACCGCTGCGTGGCCTTCATCAACATCGACATGGCCGCGGTGGGCAACTGGGCCGAGCGCAACAACATCGCCTACGCCTCGTATCAGGAGCTGGCCGCCCATCCGCAGGTCTACGCCTGGGTGCAGAAGTGCATCGAGGAGGTCAACCGCGACGTGGCGCAGGATCCGATGCTGTCGGGCTGCCAGATCCACCGCTTCCTGATCCTGCACAAGGAGCTGGACGCCGACGACGGCGAGATGACCCGCACGCGCAAGGTGCGCCGGCGCATCGTCGAGGAGCGTTACAAGCCGCTCATCGACGCGCTCTACGCCGGCGAGCCGTCGGCCTACATCGAGACCGAAGTCACCTACGAGGACGGCCGCAAGGGCAAGATCGCGGCCACGCTCGAGCTGCGCGACGTCGCCGTGTTCGAGCGTCGGAGCGAGCAAGGGAGGGACGCCGCATGACCCATACAGTCGCCGAGGCCGCTTCCGACGACCTCGAATACGCCGTCAAGGAGATTCAGCACGGCATCCCGCCGCGCGTCATCGGCGAGCCGGTGATGGAGATGAAGCACATCACGCTGCGCTTCGGCGGCGTGACGGCGATCAAGGACATCTCGTTCGACATCCGCGAGGGCGAGATCCGCGCCATCATCGGCCCCAACGGCGCGGGCAAGTCCTCGATGCTGAACGTCATCAACGGCTTCTATCACCCGCAGGAGGGCGAGATCTGGTTCCGCGGCAAGAAGCGCGGGCCGATGAAGCCGCACGAGATCGCCCGCCAGGGCATCGCGCGCACCTTCCAGAACATCGCCCTGTTCAAGGGCATGACCACGCTCGACAACATCATGACCGGGCGCATGACGCTGATGAAGACCGGCATGCTCAGCCAGCTGTGGTGGTGGGGCCGCGCCCAGGCCGAAGAGATCGAGCACCGCGAGAAGGTCGAGCGCATCATCGACTTTCTCGAGATCCAGCACATCCGCAAGACGCCCGTCGGCCGCCTGCCCTACGGCCTGCAGAAGCGCGTCGAGCTGGGCCGCGCCCTGGCGGCCGAGCCCAAGCTGCTGCTGCTGGACGAGCCGATGGCCGGCATGAACGTCGAGGAGAAGGAGGACATGTGCCGCTTCATCCTCGACGTGAACGACGAATTCGGCACCACCATCGCCCTGATCGAGCACGACATGGGCGTGGTGATGGACATCGCGGACCGGGTGGTCGTGCTGGACTACGGCAAGAAGATCGGCGACGGCACGCCCGACGAGATCCGCAACAATCAGGAAGTGATCGACGCCTATCTCGGCGTGAGCCACGATTGAGGACGCGCTGATGAGCCCCGTATTTCTCAACACCCTTGAAGTGATCCTGAACGGCCTGATGGCCGGGGTCATGTATTCGCTCGTCGCCCTGGGCTTCGTGCTCATCTACAAGGCGTCAGGCATCTTCAACTACGCGCAGGGCGTGATGGCGCTGTTCGCGGCGCTGACGCTGGTCGGGCTGCAGACGGGGCAGGTGCCCTTCTCGCACCTGATCAACGCCATCTTCGGGACCGAGGTGCATCACTTCGGCTGGGAGCTGCCCGCGCTGGTCGCCATCGTGCTGACGCTGGGCGTGATGGTGATCTTCGCCATCCTGGTCGAGCGGCTGGTGCTGCGGCACCTGGTCGGGCAGGAGCCGATCATCCTCTTCATGGCCACCATCGGCCTGGCCTACTTCATGGAAGGCTTCGGCGACCTGATGTGGGGCTCGGACATCAAGAAGCTGGACGTGGGGCTGCCCTCGGGCGGGTCGTTCTGGCTCGAGGACGTCACCCGCGGCTGGGCGGCCGAGGGCGCCGACTATTACGGCATGTATATCGACCTGCTGGACGTGTGGGCGGCGATCGTGGCCACCATTCTGGTCGTGTCGCTGACGCTGTTCTCGCAATACACCAAGACCGGCCGCGCGCTGCGCGCGGTGGCCGACGACCACCAGGCGGCGCTGTCGGTGGGCATCGACCTGCGCACGATCTGGGTCATCACCTGGGCCATCGCGGGCTTCGTGGCGCTGGTGGCGGGCGTGATGTGGGGCGCCAAGTCGGGCGTGCAGTTCTCGCTGTCTCTGATCGCGCTCAAGGCGCTGCCGGTGCTGATGCTGGGCGGCTTCACCTCGATCCCCGGCGCCATCGTCGGCGGGCTGATCATCGGCGTGGGCGAGAAGCTGTTCGAATACGCGATCGGTCCCATGCTGGGCGGCGCGACCGAGAACTGGTTCGCCTACGTGCTGGCGCTGCTGTTCCTCGTCTTCCGGCCGCAGGGCCTGTTCGGCGAAAAGATCATCGAGAGGGTCTGAGACCATGTTTTACCGCGAGGCCGGCGACTTCAAGACGAACTACGCCGACGACAGCCAGACCTTTCCCATCGCCTTCGACCGCAAGGCCTACTACGCGGCCATGTTCGTGGCCTTCTGCGTGATCCCGCTGGTCATCAACAGCTACTGGGAGAAATCGGTGCTCGTGCCGTTCCTGGTGTGGAGCATCGCGGCGCTGGGCCTGAACATCCTGACCGGCTATTGCGGACAGGTCAGCCTGGGCACGGGCGGCTTCATGGCCGTGGGCGCGTTCGCCGCCTACAAGCTGATGACCGCCTTCCCCGAGCTCAACATCTTCTTCGTCGTGTTCCTGTCGGGCGGGATCACCGCGCTGGTCGGGATCGCCTTTGGCCTGCCCTCGCTGCGGATCAAGGGGTTCTACCTGGCGGTGGCGACGCTGGCGGCGCAGTTCTTCCTGGTCTGGCTCTTCAACAAGGTGCCGTGGTTCTACAACTACTCGGCCTCGGGGCAGATCACCGCGCCCGAGCGCACGGTCTTCGGCGTCATCGTGACGGGGCCGAACGCGCCCAGCTGGGCCACCTACCTGTTCTGCCTGACGATCCTGTTCCTGCTGGCCTGGGGCGCGCGCAACCTGACGCGCGGGCGCATCGGCCGCAGCTGGATGGCGATCCGCGACATGGACATCGCCGCCGAGATCATCGGCGTCGATCCGCTCAAGGCCAAGCTCAGCGCCTTCGGCGTGTCGTCCTTCTACATCGGCGTCGCGGGCGCGCTGTTCTTCGCGTCCTATCTGGGCGCGGCCGAGGTGACCGAGGCCTTCGGCATCAACCAGTCCTTCCTCGTGCTGTTCATGATCATCATCGGCGGCCTCGGCTCGATCTTCGGCAGCTTCGCCGGCGCGGCCTTCATGGTGCTGATGCCCGTGGCGCTGAAGAACCTGCTGGTCGGGGGGCTTGGCTGGCCGACCGACATCGCCGCCCATCTCGAACTGACCATCGTGGGCGCGCTGATCATCTTCTTTCTCATCGTCGAGCCGCACGGTCTGGCCCAGCTCTGGCGCCTGACGAAGGAGAAGCTGCGCCTGTGGCCCTTCCCCTACTGAGGGGGCGGGCCCGCACGGGCGCCAACCATCCGACCCCGGATTCGCCGGGGCGTTTCAACCGTCGAAATCCCAAGGGAGGCAACGACATGAAATTCACCAAAGTCACCGCGCTGGCGGCGGCGGCCATCCTCAGCGCCGCGCCCGCCATGGCGGATCTGGTGTTCCCCTCGCTCAGCTACCGCACGGGGCCCTACGCCGCCAACGGCATCCCCTTCGCCGACGGCTACGCCGACTACTTCACCCTGCTCAACGAGCGCGACGGCGGCATCGGCGGCGTGAAGATCAAGCTGATCGAGTGCGAGACCGGCTACAACACCCAGAAGGGCGTCGAGTGCTACGAGGCCACCAAGGGCGAAGGCGCGCTGCTCTACCAGCCGCTGTCCACGGGCATCACCTACCAGCTGATCCCCAAGGCGACCTCGGACGGCATCCCGCTGCACACCATGGGCTATGGCCGCACCTCGGCCGCGAACGGCAAGGTCTTCCCCTGG
Source organism: Oceanicella actignis (assembly GCF_008124525.1). GTDB lineage: Bacteria > Pseudomonadota > Alphaproteobacteria > Rhodobacterales > Rhodobacteraceae > Oceanicella > Oceanicella actignis. The sequence continues at coordinate 140,583 of NZ_VNHJ01000008.1, read as the reverse complement.
GTGTTCAACTACCCGGGCACCTACTGGGATGCGGCGTCGATCATCATCGAGCACCTGCTTGACGAGAACGGCGGCAGCCTCAAGGGCAAGAAGATCGCGCTGCTGTATCACAACTCGGCCTATGGCAAGGAGCCGATCCGCACCCTCGAGGAGCTGTCCAAGAAGCACGGCTTCGAGCTGATGCTGCTGCCGGTCGATCACCCCGGTCAGGAGCAGAAGTCGCAGTGGCTGCAGATCCGCCGCGCGCGCCCCGACAACGTCATCATGTGGGGCTGGGGCGTGATGAACCAGGTCGCCATCCAGGAGGCCGTGAACATCCGCTATCCGATGGATCACTTCATCGGCGTCTGGTGGTCGGGCTCGGAGAACGACGTGAAGCCCGCCGGCGAGGGCGCCGACGGCTACAAGGCCGTCACCTTCCACAATGTCGGCGCGAACTACCCGATCTTCGATGACCTGAAGAAATACGTCATCGACGCGGGCAAGGCCGCGGGCGCGGGCGATCAGGTCGGCACGGTGCTTTACAACCGCGGCCTCTACGCGGCCATGCTGGCGGCCGAGGCCGCGCGCACCGCGCAGAAGATCCACGGCGTGAAGCAGATCACGGCGGCCATGATGCGCGACGGCATGGAGGCGCTGCAGGTCGATCAGGCCCGCATGGCCGAGCTGGGCCTGCCGAATTTCGGCCCCGAGATCCACGTCACCTGCGCCAACCATGGCGGCCCGGGCCTGGGCGCCATCCAGCAGTGGGACGCGAAGGCCGGCCAGTGGAAGCTGATCACCGACTTCATGCCCGCCGATCGCGAGGTGGTGGACCGCCTGATCGAGGAAGACTCGATGGCCTACGCCAAGGAAGCGGGCATCACGCCGCGCGACTGCAAGTGATCCGCGGCGCGCCCGGCCGGTCCGGGCGCGCGACGCCAACAACGTGCCGAGCGCCCCGGCGCTCGGCGCATCAAGGTCGAGACAGGCTTCGCGGCGCGCAGGAACGCGACGCGGCAAGGGAGGGCGCTTCATGACCCAGGCGAGCGCGCAGCGCGGAGAAACGCTGCTCGAGGTGAACAACATCGAGGTCATCTACAACCACGTGATCCTCGTGCTGAAGGGCGTCAGCCTGAGCGTGCCCAAGGGCGGCATCACCGCGCTTCTGGGCGGCAACGGCGCGGGCAAGACGACGACGCTCAAGGCGATCTCGAACCTGCTGCAGTCCGAGCGCGGCGAGGTCACCAAGGGCTCGATCACCTATCGCGGCCAGAAGATCCAGGACCGCAGCCCCTCGGACCTGGTGCGCACCGGCGTCATCCAGGTGATGGAGGGCCGCCACTGCTTCGAGCACCTGACCATCGAGGAAAACCTGCTGACCGGCGCCTACACGCGGCGCGACGGCGCGGCGGCCATCCGCCAGGACCTCGAAATGGTCTACAGCTATTTCCCCCGCCTCAAGGAGCGCCGGCGCAGCCAGGCGGGCTACACCTCGGGCGGCGAGCAGCAGATGTGCGCCATCGGCCGGGCGCTGATGTCGCGCCCCGAGACCATTCTGCTGGACGAGCCGAGCATGGGCCTGGCGCCGCAGCTGGTCGAGGAGATCTTCGAGATCGTGCGCGATCTGAACGAGAAAGAGGGCGTTTCCTTCCTTTTGGCCGAGCAGAACACCAACGTCGCCTTGCGCTACGCGCATTATGGCTACATCCTCGAGAACGGGCGCGTCGTCATGGACGGCGCGGCCGCGGAACTGCGCGAGAACCAGGACGTGAAGGAATTCTATCTTGGCATGTCGGAGCAGGGCCGCAAGAGTTTCCGCGACGTGCGCTCGTATCGTCGCCGCAAGCGTTGGCTGAACTGAAAAGGCTCGCCGCCGTCGCCGGCCGCCGGGCTCGAGGGAGAGATCGAACACCATGTATCGTGCGCTTACCGTGTCACTGGCCCTTGCGTTGGGCTGCGTCTCCGCCGCGCGGGCGGACATCGTGCTGGCCGATCTGTCCTACCGGACCGGTCCCTATGCGAACAACGGCATCCCCAGCTCGGACGGCTTCAACGACTACATCACCCTTCTGAACGAGCGCGACGGCGGCATCGAGGGCGAGAAGATCCGCGTCGTGCCCTGCGAGTTCGGCTACAACACCCAGAAGGGCGTCGAGTGCTACGACAAGATGAAGGCGGCCGGCGCGCTTTCGATCCAGCCGCTCTCGACGGGCGTCACCTACGGCATCATTCCCAAGTCCATGGCCGACGGCATTCCCGTCCTGACCACGGGCTACGGGCGCACCTCGGCGGCGGATGGCGAGGTGTTCTCGACCATCTTCAACCCGCCCGCCAACTACTGGCAGGCCGCCGACGCCCAGATCCGCTTCATCAAGGAGCAGGAGGGCTCGCTGCGCGGCAAGAAGATCGCGCTGGTCTACCACAACTCGCCCTACGGCAAGGAGCCGATCCCCACGCTCGAGGCCCTGGCCAGGCGCGAAGGCTTCGAGCTGCAGTTCTATCCCATCGACCACCCCGGCGCCGAGCAGGCCGCCGACTGGGACAAGCTCAAGGCCGCCGCGCCCGACTGGGTCCTGCTGTGGGGCTGGGGCGTGATGAACCCGACCGCGCTGCGCGAGGCGCGCCGCGTCAAGTTCCCCATCGACCACATCATCGGCGTGTGGTGGTCGGCCAACGAGACCGACGTCAAGTCGATCGGCCGGCGCGCGAACGGCTACAAGGCGGTGAACTTCCACGCCGTGGGCACCGAGTTCCGCATCTACAACGACATGAACGAATACGTCTACTTCGCCGGCAAGGCGCGCGGCGAGGCGGACAATCTGGGCACGGTCCTCTACAACCGCGGCATCCTGACGGCCATCCTGGTCACCGAGGCCGCGCGCACGGCCATGAAGATCCACGGCACCACCAAGCTGACGCCGCAGATGATGCGCGACGGCTTCGAGAACCTGAACATCACCGAAGAGCGCATGGCCGAGATCGGCATGGAGGGCTTCGTGCCGCCCTTCTCCCTCAGCTGCGCCAATCACGGCGGCTCGGGCCGCGTGACGGTCAACGAGTGGGACGCGCGCCTGCGCGGCTGGCGCCAGATCGCCGACTATTACGAGCCCGACATGTCGATCATCGGTCCCATGATCAAGGCCGACGCCGACAAGTTCGCCAAGGAGAACGGCATAAAACGCCGCAAATGCCGCTGAGGCGGGGCCCCTGGGCGCCGCCGTCCGGCGCGGCCGGGCGGCGCGCCGCTTCGGGCGCGTCGCGGCGGCGGGCGGCCTCGCCACAGGAAACGACCCCGGAGAACGCCTGATGTCAGAATATTACGACGCGCTCGAAACCCGCTCGGCCGACGAGCGGGCGGCCGACATCGCCCGCGCCCTGCCGCGCCAGATCGCCAACGCCAAGGCGAACGCGCCGGCCATGGCCGCGCTCCTGGCCGATGTGGACCCGGACGCCATCGACAGCGTCGAGAAGCTGGCCGCCCTGCCGGTGCTGCGCAAGTCCGAGCTCGTCGCCCGGCAGAAGGAGGCGCCCCCCTTCGGCGGCTTCGCCGCCCGCCCCGTGACCGCCATGCGCCATGTCTTCCAGTCGCCCGGGCCGATCTACGAGCCCGGCCACGACGCGCGCGACTGGTGGCGCATGGGCCGCTTCCTGCACGCCGCGGGCATCGGTCCGGGCGACATCGTGCAGAACTGCTTCTCGTATCACCTCGTCCCGGCCGGCATGATCTTCGAGAACGGCGCCGCGGCGGTGGGCGCCACGGTGCTGCCCGCCGGCGTCGGCCAGACCGAGCTGCAGGCGCGCGCCGCGGCCGATGTCGGCGTCACCGCCTATGCCGGCACCCCCGATTTCCTCAAGATCATCCTCGAGAAGGCCGACGCGCTGGGCCTGGACCTGAGCCGCCTGACCAAGGCGGTCGTCGGCGGCGGCGCGCTGTTCCCCTCGCTGCGGCAGGAATACGCCGATCGCGGCATCTTGTGCCTGCAATCCTACGCCACGGCCGATCTGGGCAACATCGCCTATGAGAGCCGCGCCATGGAGGGCATGATCGTGGACGAGGGCGTGATCGTCGAGATCGTGCGCCCCGGCACCGGCGATCCGGTTCCCGAGGGCGAGGTGGGCGAGGTGGTCGTGACCACGCTCAACCCCGATTACCCCCTCATCCGCTTCGCCACCGGCGATCTGTCGGCGGTCCTGCCCGGGCAAAGCCCCTGCGGGCGCACGAACATGCGCATCAAGGGCTGGATGGGCCGCGCCGACCAGACGACCAAGATCAAGGGCATGTTCGTGCGCCCCGAGCAGGTCGCCGAGCTGGTCGCCCGCCACCCCGAGATCATCCGCGCCCGCGTCGTCGCCACGCGCGAGAACGAGCGCGACGTGATGACCGTGCGCATCGAGACCGAGCGCCGCACCGACGATTTCGCCGCGCAGCTGGCGCGCTCGGTGAACGAGACGCTCAAGCTCTCGGGCGCGGTCGAGCTGGTCGCCCCCGGAACCCTGCCCAATGACGGCAAGGTGATCGAGGACGCGCGCAGCTACGACTGAGCGGCATTCGCGCTTGACCGCGGCCGCCCGGCGCCCTGCCATGGGCGTCGGGCTTGTTCGCGCGAGGGGGCGGGAATGCACGAGGTCGAGAAGGTCTTCACCAGCCATTGGGGCGCCTTTCGCCTGCGCGCCAGGGGCGGGCGCCTGACGCAGGCGCTTCCCTTCGCCGCCGATCCCGACCCGTCGGACATCGCGCGGGCGGTCCCGGCGGCGGTGCATCACCGCAGCCGCGTGGCGCGCCCCTCGGTGCGGCGCTCGTGGCTCGAGGGGCGGCCGGGCGCGCGGGCGGGGCGCCTGCGCGGGCGCGAGGGCTTCGTCGAGCTGCCATGGGACGAGGCGCTGGACCTTGCCGCGCAGGAGATCGACCGCGTGCGCCGCGACCATGGCCCCGAGGCGATCTATGGCGGCTCCTATGGCTGGGGCAGCGCGGGGCGCTTTCACCACGCGCAAAGCCAGGTGCATCGCTTTCTGAGCTGCATCGGCGGCTATGTGTCCAGCTTCGCCAGCTATTCGACCGGCGCGGCGCAGGCGATCATCCCGCATGTGCTGGGCATGGAGTTCCTGCGCCTGACCTGGGAGGAGCAGAACGCCTGGCCCATGATCGCCGAGAACACCCGCACCATGGTCATGTTCGGCGGCGTCAACCGCAAGAACGCGCAGGTCAGCATGGGCGGGGTGACGCGGCACGAGGTGGGCGGCTGGCTCGAGCGCCTGTCGCGCGCGGGGGCGCGGCTGGTCAATGTCGGCCCCCAGCGCGCAGACGCGCCCGAATTTTGCGAGTGGCTGCCCCTTGCGCCGGGAACGGATGTGGCGCTGATGCTGGCGCTGGCCTGGACGCTGGAGGATGAGGGGCTGACCGACCGCGCGTTCCTCGCGCGTTGCGCGACGGGCTACGAGCGGCTGCGCGATTATCTGACCGGCGCCGCCGACGGCCAGCCCAAGACGCCCGAATGGGCCGCGCCGATCTGCGGCGTCGCGCCCGAGCGCATCCGCGCGCTGGCGCGGCGCATGGCCTCGACGCGCACGCTCATCACCGTGGCGTGGTCGCTGCAGCGCGCGCGCCATGGCGAACAGCCCTACTGGATGGCCGTCGCCCTGGCGGCGATGCTGGGGCAGATCGGCCTGCCCGGCGGCGGGGTGGGCTTCGGCTACGGCGCGATCGGCGGCGTGGGCGCGGCGATCAGGCGGCTTGGGGGCATGACGCTGCCGCAGCCGCCCAACCCGGTGCGCGACTTCATTCCCGTGGCGCGCATCGCCGACATGCTGCTCGACCCGGGCGGCCGTTTCGAGTTCAACGGCCGCGTCATGCGCTATCCCGACATCCGTCTGGTCTATTGGTGCGGCGGCAACCCGTTCCATCACCATCAGGACCTGGGGCGCCTCTCGCGCGCGTGGACGCGCCCCGAGACCATCATCGTTCACGAGCCCTGGTGGACGGCGACCGCGCGCCGCGCCGACATCGTCTTTCCCGCGACCACGCCCTACGAGCGCGAGGACATCGGCCGCGCCGGCGCCGATCCGTTCCTGTTCCACATGCCCGCCATGATCCCGCCCGTGGCCGAGGCGCGCAACGACTACGACATCTTCGCCGCGCTGGCCGCGCGGCTGGGCGAGGCCGAGCGCTTCACCGAGGGGCGCGACGCGGCGGGCTGGATCGCGCATCTTTACGAGCGCTTCCGCCAGCAGGCTGCGGCCGAGGGCGTCGAGGTTCCCACCCTGGACGAGCTGCGCGCGCGCGGCTGGGTCGAGCTGCCCATCGCCGGCGCCGAGCATGCGCGCGTTCCCTTCGCCCGCTTCCGCGCCGACCCCGAGGCCGCGCCCCTGGGCACGCCCTCGGGGCGGATCGAGCTGTTCTCCGAGCGCATCGCCGCCTTCGGCTATGACGACTGCCCCGGCCACCCGGCCTGGCTGGCCCCCGACGACGATCTGCCGGCCGAACGCTACCGCCTGAAGCTGCTGTCGCCGCAGCCGGCGGACAAGCTGCACAGCCAGCTGGAATGCGCGCTGGCCGACGCGCCGGGCGCGCGCCCCCAGACGGTGCGCCTGCACCCGTCCGAGCTGCATGCGCGCGGCTTGCGCGACGGGGCGCTGGCGCGGGTGTTCAACGATCGCGGCGCGACGCTGGCGCGGGTGCGCGCCGATCCGGGCGTGGTTCCGGGCGTGGCCGTGCTGCCGACGGGGGCCTGGTTCGACCCGGGCCCGGACGGAACCGACCGGCAGGGCAACCCGAACGCGCTGACCCGCGACCTCGGCACCTCGCGGCTGGGGCAGGGCAGCAGCGCGCATACCGCCCGCGTCGAGATCGCCCCGCTCGAGACGGCGGCGGGCGGCTAGGGGCGCTCAGCCCTCGCGCGCGGCGCGGGCCCAGGCGCGGATCAGCGTGCGCTCTTCGGGTTCCATGAAGCTGACGTTGGCGGGGGGCATGGCGCGGGTCAGCCCGGCCTGAAGCTCGATCATCCGGCCCCAGCGGGCGATCTGCTCGGGCGTCTCAAGCTCGACGCCGCGCGGGGCGACGGGGATCCCCTCCCAACCCGGCTCGGCGGCGTGGCACATGGAGCAGCGCGCGCTCACCACCTCGACCGCCTGCGCGAAGCCCTCGGCCTCGGCCCAGCGGCGGGCCTCGGACGACAGGGCGGCGTCCTCGGCCGCGGCGCGCTCGTCGCCGGGGCCCAGCGTCGAAAGCCAGACCGCCGCCGCGAACAGCGCCGCCGTCGCGCCCCATGTCCACCACGGCCTGCGCCCGGTCGCGTGCATGGTGTTGAAGAAGTGCCGGATGGTGACGCCCATCAGGAACACCAGCGCCGCGATGGCCCAGTTCCACTCGGCCGCGAAGGCCAGCGGATAGTGGTTGGACAGCATCATGAACACGACCGGCAGCGTCAGGTAGTTGTTGTGCGTCGAGCGCTGCTTGGCGATGCGCCCGTATTCGGGATCGGGCGTGCGCCCGGCGCGCAGATCGGCCACCACGATCTTCTGGTTCGGGATGATGACCAGAAAGACGTTGGCCGACATGATCGTCGCCGTCAGCGCGCCCAGATGCAGGAACGCCGCGCGGCCCGAGAACACCTGCGCATAGCCCCACGCCGCCGCGACCAGAACGACGTAGAGCGCCAGCATCAGCCCCACGTCCCGCGACCCGAGGCGCGAGCGGCACAGCCCGTCATAGATCAGCCAGCCCGCCGCCAGCGAGCCCGCCGACAGCGCGATCGCGCCCCAGCGCGGCAGGTCGGCGCGCTCGGGGTCGATCAGGAACAGGTCCGCGCTTCCGTAATAGACCAGCGACAGCAGCGCGAAGCCCGACAGCCAGGTGGCGTAGCTTTCCCACTTGAACCAGGTCAGGTGCTGGGGCAGCGCGGGGGGCGCGACCATGTATTTGCGGATGTGGTAGAAGCCGCCGCCATGGACCTGCCATTCCTCGCCCTTGACGCCCTCGGGCATGTCGGGCGCCCGGCGCAGGCCCAGGTCCAGCGCGATGAAGTAGAATGACGAGCCGATCCACGCGATCGCCGTCACCACATGCAGCCAGCGCAGGGCGAACTCGGCCCAATGGATCAGCAGCGCGGCGTCGGGCATGGCGTCCTCCTGTTCGGGCGGCGGCCGGGCGTGCGAATCCCCGGCTTTACGCGTCGCATGAATCGGATAACGTTTTCCGGCCGGTCAAAAAAGAGACATGGAGATCCCAGCGTGACGCAAACGCCTCCGCGATACCCGCGCGACATGCGCGGCCACGGCCCCACGCCCCCCGATCCGCGCTGGCCTGGCGCGGCGCGAATCGCCGTGCAGGTGGTGCTGAACTACGAAGAGGGCGGCGAGAACTGCATCCTTCACGGCGACCCGGCTTCCGAGGCGTTCCTGTCCGAGATCGTCGGCGCCCAGCCCTGGCCGGGCATGCGGCACTGGAACATGGAATCGATCTACGAATACGGCGCGCGCGCGGGTTTCTGGCGGCTGCACCGGCTGCTGACCGGGCTGGGCGTGCCCGTCACCGTCTACGGCGTCGCCACGGCCCTGGCCCGCGGCCCCGAGCAGGTCGCCGCCATGCTCGAGGCGGGGTGGGAGATCGCCAGCCACGGCCTGAAATGGATCGAGCACAAGGACATGCCCATCGAGGAGGAACGCGCCCAGATGCGCGAGGCCATCCGCCTGCACGCCGAGGTCACCGGCGCGCGGCCGCTGGGCTGGTATACGGGGCGGTGCTCGGTCAACACCGTCGATCTGGCGACCGAGGAGGGCGGGTTCCTTTACGTCGCCGACAGCTATGCCGACGATCTGCCCTACTGGCGCCGCCATGCCGGGCGCGACCAGCTGATCGTGCCCTACACGCTCGACGCCAACGACATGCGCTTCGCCACGCCCCAGGGCTTCAACGCCGGCGACCAGTTCGAGGCGTATCTGCGCGATGCCTTCGACGCGCTCTACGCCGAGGGGCTGGCCGGCGCGCCGAAAATGATGTCGGTCGGCCTGCATTGCCGCCTGGTCGGGCGGCCCGGCCGCATCATGGCGCTGCGGCGGTTTCTGGAATACGCGCTGGGGCATGACGGCGTCTGGTTCGCCCGGCGCGAGGACATCGCCCGCCACTGGGCCGCGACGCATCCGCCGCGCCTGACCGAGCGTCCCTCGCAGATGCCGCGCGAGGAATTCGTGGCGCGTTTCGGCGGCGTGTTCGAGCACTCGCCCTGGGTGGCCGAGCGCGCCTGGGCGCTCGAGCTGGGGCCGGCGCATGACTGCGCGGTCGGGGTCTGGAACGCGCTGTGCCGCGCCTTCCGCGCCGCCTCGCCCGAAGAGCGCCTGGCCGTGCTGCGCGCCCATCCCGATCTGGCGGGCAAGCTGGCGCGGGCGCGGCGGCTGACGGCGCACAGCGCGGCCGAGCAGGCCTCGGCCGGGCTCGACGCGCTGACCGACGCCGAGCGCGCGCGCTTCGAGGCGCTCAACGCCGCCTATGCCGAGCGGCACGGCTTTCCCTTCATCATCGCCGTGCGCGAGCATGACAAGCCCGCCATCCTGGCCGCCTTCGAGCGCCGCCTGGCCAACTCGGCCGAAGAGGAATTCGCCGAGGCCTGCCGCCAGGTCGAGCGCATCGCCCTTCACCGCCTGCGCGACATGTTCGACGAGGAGCGCCCATGACCTCCTACGGACGCCCCCCCGGCGGGCTGCCGCCGCAAACGGCGCTGATGACCGGCCGCGCCGTCTTCACCGAGGCCTACGCCGTGATCCCGGGCGGCGTGCTGAGCGACATCGTCGCCAGCCCGCTGCCGTTCTGGGAGGGAACGCGGTCCTGGACGCTGGCGCGCCCCATGACCGGCTTCGCCGAGACCTTCGCCCAGCTTCTGCTCGAGCTGGCGCCCGGCGGCGGCTCGGACCGCCCCGAGCCGGACCCGGCGGCCGAGGCCGCGCTGTTCGTCCTGGACGGCGAGGCGGCGCTGACCATCGAGGGCCGCGCCAGCCGGCTCGAGCCCGGCGGCTTCGCCTACATCCCCCCGGGCGCCGCCTGGAGCCTGCGCAACCCCGCCGGCGCCCCCGCGCGGCTGCAATGGATCCGCAAGGCCTACGCCCGCCTGCCCGGCCTGCCCGCGCCCGATCCCATCATCGTCAACGAGCGCGAGCTGACCCCGGCGCCCATGCCCGGCAGCGACGGGCGCTGGGCGACGACGCGCTTCATGGATCCCGAGGATCTGCGCCACGACATGCATGTGACCATCGTCACCTTCGAGCCCGGCGGGCTGATCCCGTTCGAAGAGACGCATGTGATGGAGCACGGGCTATACGTGCTCGAGGGCAAGGGGGTCTACAAGCTCAACCGCGACTGGGTCGAGGTCGAGGCGGGCGATTTCATGTGGCTGCGCGCCTTCTGCCCGCAGGCGTGCTATGCGGGCGGGCCGGGGCGGTTCCGCTACCTGCTCTACAAGGACATGAACCGCCTGCCCGCCCTGCGTCCGGGCGCCCGGCCATGAGCGGCCCGCACGAGGCGGGCGCGCGCATCGCGGCGCGGCCGCTCGAGGCGCGCGCCTTCGCCCCCTTCGGCGAGGTGATCGAGGCCGCCGGCCCGCCCGACCGCATCATCAATGGCGGGCTTTGCGGGCGCTGGCACGATCTGGCGCGGCTCGATTTCGGCCCGGGCGGGCGCGCCGGCGTCAGCGTGTTCCGCGCCGAGCCGCGCGCCCTGCCGCTGAAGCTGGATCTGCTCGAGCGTCACCCGCTGGGCAGTCAGGCCTTCATCCCCATGACGGCGCATCCCTTCCTGGTCGTCGTCGCCCCGGACGAGGGCGGCGCCCCCGGCCGCCCGCAGGCCTTCGTGACCGCGCCGGGGCAGGGGGTGAACTACCGGCGCGGGGTGTGGCATGCGGTGCTGACGCCGCTGCACCCGCCGGGGCTGTTCGCCGTCATCGACCGCATCGCCGGCGCGGATGACGCCAATCTCGAGGAATTCCGCCCCCGCACGCCGTGGATCATCCTGCCTCCCGGCGGGTCCGACTGACGCGACCGGCCCGGCGGCGGCGGGGCGTCCGCGCGCGCTCGGCAGGGCCGACCGCGCCGCAGCGCCGGCGGGGCGTCCGGGCGCAGCTCGGCGGGGGCGCCGCATCGGCGCACCGGCTTGGGGGCGTGGCGGAGGGCCGGCAGCCGGCGCGGGGCGTCAGGGCGTTGCAGGCGGGCGCGGTCGGCTTGCGCGATCGGGGCGGGCCGCCGGGCGTTTCGCCGGGTGCGGCGGGGCGCTTGGACCGCCTGCTGGCGCGGCGCCGGGCCGAAGGCGGCGCTGGGCGGCCGCGCCGGCCGCCGGCGCGGGGCGTCGGGGCCGCCGCGAGCGGGCGGGGTCGGCTTGCGCGGTCGGGGCGGGCCGCCGGGCGTCGCGCGTGGTGCGGCGGGGCGCCTTGGCCGCCTGCCGCCTTGGCGCCGCCAAGGCGGCGCGGGTCAGAGCAGGTCTCGCAGCATCGCCGCCAGCGGCACGTCGGCCGCCGGCATGGGCAGATCGCGCAGCGCCTCGGGGCGCACCCAGCGCATGGCCTGCCCCTCGCGCGCGGCGGGGGTTCCGCGCCACTTGCGGCAGACGAAGAGCGGCATGAGAAGGTGAAACGAGTCGTAGGCGTGGCTGGCGAAGGTCAGCGGCGCAAGGCAGCTGCCCCAGGTCTCGATGCCCAGCTCCTCGCGCAGCTCGCGGATCAGGGCGGCCTCGGGCGTTTCGCCCGGCTCGAGCTTGCCGCCGGGAAACTCCCACAGCCCGGCCATGGGCTTGCCCTCGGGCCGGCGCGTCATCAGCACCCGCCCGTCCGGGTCGACCAGCGCGCAGGCGACCACCAGCACCAGCCGCGCGGCCTGGGGGCGGCCCGCGGCGCTCTGCGCGTCGCTCGCCCCCTTGTCGGCCCCTGCGGCCATGTCCGCGTCCGTCGCGCTCACGAGCGGTAATCCGCGTTGATCTCGATGTAGCGCTTGGTCAGATCGCAGGTCCAGATCCGCCCGCGCCCGCGCCCCACGCCCAGATCCACCGTGATCTCGAGCTCGGCGCGCTTCATGTAGGCGGCGCCGTCCTCTTCGCGGTAGCCCGGGGCGACCTGGCCGTCCTGCGCCACGAGGATGTCGCCGAAGCGGATGGACAGCTTGTCGCGGTCGGCTTCCTCGCCGGCCTTGCCGACGGCGGCGACGATGCGGCCCCAGTTCGGGTCCTCGCCGGCCAGCGCCGTCTTGACCAGGGGCGAGTCGGCGATGGCCCGCGCCACGCGCCGCGCCGCCCTGGCCGAGCGCGCGCCCGTCACCTCGACGCGGACGAACTTGGTGGCGCCTTCGCCGTCCTTGACGATCTGGTGCGCCAGGTCCTGCATCACCTCGGCCAGGGCGCGGGCGAAGGCGCGCGCATGGGCGCCGCGCGGCTGGTCGATGCGCGGCGCGGCGGCGCGGCCGGTGGCGGCGACCAGCACCGTGTCCGAGGTCGAGGTGTCGCTGTCGACCGTGATGGCGTTGAAGCTGTCGTCCAGCGCGGCGGCGGTCATCTGCTGCAGGGCCTGCGGATCGACCGCGGCGTCGGTGACGATGAAGCCCAGCATGGTCGCCATGTTCGGCGCGATCATGCCCGAGCCCTTGGCGATGCCCACGATCGTGACCGGCGCGCCGCCGATGCGCACGATGCGCGCGGCGCCCTTGGGGAAGGTGTCGGTGGTCATGATGGCGCGGGCGGCGTCCTCGATGCGCTCGGGCGCAAGCCCCTGCGCCAGCGCCTCCATCGCGTCGCAGACGCGCCGGGCGGGCAGGGGCTCGCCGATGACGCCGGTCGAGGCCAGCCACACCCCGCCCAAGGGCGCGCCCGTCGCCTCGGCGGCGGCGGCGGCCACCTGGCGCACGGCCTCGTCGCCCGCGCGGCCGGTGAAGGCGTTGGCGTTGCCCGAATTGACCACGATGACCTGCCGGCCCCTGGGCGGCCCCTTGCGCAGGGCCTCGTCGCGGCGCGCCTCGCACCACAGCACGGGGGCCGAGCGTGTGGCCGAGCGCGTGAAGACGCCGGCGACTGCGCTGCCCGGCGCCAGCTCGATCATCATCACGTCGAGCCGCCCGGCATAGCGCACCCCGGCCGCGATGGCCGAGAAGCGCGCGCCCTCGACCGGCGGCAGGGCGGGGAAGGCGGCCGGGGCGAAGGGCGAGAGGGCGACCTTCTTCTTCGCGCCGCCGGTCTCGGCCTGCGCGCCGGCGCCCAGCGCGGCCTCGAGGCGGGCCAGCCGGCCGTCCAGCGCCTCTAGCCGGGCGGCGATCGCCTCCAGCCCCTGTTCCTCGGCGGCCTTGCGGCGCGCCTTCTTTCCCGTCTTGTCCTTGGCCATGTCGAACCCCTCGGCTGCCCCCGGCGGGGGGCGGATGCGGCGCCGCGGGACCGGCGGAGCGGCCCCGCGGGCATCAAGCAATGCGCCCTTGCGCGCGCGGGCGCAAGAGCGCGCGGCGCCCGTCAGCGCGGGATCAGCACGTCGTCGCGCCGGATCGCCGCGGGGGCGGGGGCGGGCTCGGGACGCTCGACCGTCACGCCCTCGCGCACGGCGTCGACCGCGGCGCGGGCGGCTTCGGATTCAAGCTCGGCGGCCAGCTCCTCGCGCATCTCCTCGAAGGTGGGGGCGGGCTTCTCGCGCCGCTCCTCGAGCTTGATGACGTGCCAGCCGAACTGGGTCTGCACGGGCTCCGAGATCTCGCCCGGCTCGAGGGCGAAGGCGGCCTCGGCGAACTCTGGCACCATCATGTCCTTCTCGAACCAGCCCAGATCGCCGCCGCGCGGACCCGAGGGGCCGGTCGAGCGGGTCTTGGCCAGCTCGGCGAAGTCGGCGCCGTCGAGCAGCTCCTTGCGCACGGCCTCGGCCTCTTCCTTCGTCTTGACGAGGATGTGGCGCGCGCGCACCTCCTCGACCGGCTTGCGCTCGGCCATCTGCTTCTCGTAGGCGGCGCGCAGCGCGTCTTCGGTCACGGCCTTCTCGATCTCGCGGCGCAGCTGGGCCTCGGCCAGGAAGTTGCGCGCATCGGCGCGCGCGCGCAGCTTCGCCAGGCGCGACTGGTCCAGGCCCGCCTCGCGCGCCTTGTCGGCCAGCAGGGTCTGGGTCACGATCTGCTCGACCAGCGCTTCGTAAAGCTGCTCGTCCGGCAGGGCCTGATACTGGGGCGGCAGATTGGCGCGCATCAGGATGACGTCGCCCAGGGTGATCTCGTGCCCGTTGACGCGCGCCACCACCGCATCGGGATCGACGGGGGCGTTCTGCGCATCGGCGGCGCCGGCGGCCGCATCGGCGGCGGGCGCCTGCGCGGGCTGGTCGGCCAGGGCGGGGGCCGTCGCCAGCATCAGCGCGGCGATGCCGCCCGAGATGGCGCGGCGCGTGGGAATGATCGGCATGCGGACTCCTTGTCACGGACGGTTGCGCCGGCGACGCTGCGGCCGCGGGCGCGTTGACACTTGCGCCCCCGCCGCTTACATCAGCCTTGCCCGAAGGACCGGGCCTTCGCGCAGGGGCCGCCTTGATCTAAGCCGTCCCGGCCGGCGCCGCAAGCGCCCGCGCGGAGGGCGCGGTTCCGGGCGCTCGGCAGCCATGCTTGCGGTCGCGGCCCCGGGCGGGCGCGCGGGCGCCCGGACGGGCGCGGTTCCGGGCGCCGGGGCCGAATGGAACATGGCCGGGCCCGGGCGGGCCGGCCGCACACAGGGATACGCCGCGAAATGCTGGGTTTGGGCGCCGCCGCCAGGAAGATCTTCGGAACCGCCAACGACCGCAAGGTCAAGTCCATGATGAAGACGGTCCAGCGCATCAACGCGCTGGAGCCCGAGATCGAGGCGCTTTCGGACGAGGCCTTGCGCGGCAAGACCGACGAGTTCAAGGCCCGCCTCGCCAAGGGCGAGACGCTGGACGGCCTGCTGCCCGAGGCCTTCGCCGTGGTCCGCGAGGCGGCCCGCCGCGCGCTGGGCCTGCGGCCCTTCGACGTGCAGCTGATCGGCGGCATCGTCCTGCACCAGGGCAAGATCGCCGAGATGAAGACCGGCGAGGGCAAGACCCTGGTCGCCACCCTTCCGGCCTATCTGAACGCGCTGACGGGCAAGGGCGTGCACGTCGTCACCGTGAACGACTATCTGGCCCGCCGCGACGCCGAGTGGATGGGCAAGGTCTACGGCTTTCTGGGCCTGACGACCGGCGTCATCGTGCCCGGGCTGGACGACGCCCAGCGCAAGGCGGCCTATGCCTGCGACGTGACCTACGCCACGAACAACGAGCTGGGCTTCGACTACCTGCGCGACAACATGAAATACCGGATCGAGGACATGGTCCAGCGCGGGCACGCCTACGCCATCGTGGACGAGGTCGACTCGATCCTGATCGACGAGGCGCGCACGCCGCTCATCATCTCGGGTCCGGCCGAGGACAGCGCCGCGCTCTACCAGGCGGTGGACAAGATCATCCCCGAGCTGAGCGAAGAGCATTACGAGCTGGACGAGAAGTCGCGCCAGGTCTCCATGACCGACGAGGGCAACGAGTTCGTCGAGCAGCGCCTGCGCGCCGCCGGCCTGCTGCCCGAGGACGCGTCGCTTTACGATCCCGAAAGCATCACCCTGCTGCACCACGTCAACCAGGCGCTGCGGGCGCACAAGCTGTTCAAGCGCGACGTGCACTACATCGTCAAGGACGGGCAGGTGATCATCATCGACGAGTTCACCGGCCGCATGATGCCCGGCCGCCGCTACGGCGACGGCCAGCACCAGGCGCTCGAGGCCAAGGAGGGCGTGCCCGTCCAGCCCGAGAACGTCACCCTCGCCTCGGTGACGTTCCAGAACTATTTCCGCCTCTATGACAAGCTGGCGGGCATGACCGGCACCGCCATGACCGAGGCCGACGAGTTCGCCGAGATCTACGGCCTCGAGGTCATCGAGATTCCCACCAACAAGCCCGTCGCGCGCATCGACGACGACGACCTGGTGTTCCGCACCGGCAAGGAGAAATACCGCGCCATCGTCGAGGCCATCGCCGACGGCGTGCGCCGCGGCCAGCCGATGCTGGTCGGCACCACCTCGATCGAGAAGTCCGAGCAGCTGTCGCAGATGCTGTCCGACCCGGCCTTCCTGGCCGAAACCGCGCGCTTCCTGCGCGCGCAGGCCGAGAAGCTGACCAAGAAGAAGGACGCCGAGCGGCGCGAGCATCTCGAACAGACGGCCGAGTTCCTGGAAGCCCGGGCCAAGCAGGGCAAGGGCATTCCGCATCAGGTCCTCAACGCCCGCCATCACGAGCGCGAGGCGCATATCGTGGCCCAGGCCGGCGCGCCGGGCGCGGTGACCATCGCCACGAACATGGCCGGCCGCGGCACCGACATCAAGCTGGGCGGCAACGAAGAGTTCCGCATCGCCGACGAGATCGCCATGCGCGGCCTGACCGACCCGGACGAGATCGCCGCGCTCGAGGCGCAGATCAAGGCCGAGATCGCCGAGGCCCGCGCGAAGGCGCTCGAGGCGGGCGGGCTGTGGGTTCTGTCCACCGAGCGGCACGAGAGCCGGCGCATCGACAACCAGCTGCGCGGCCGCTCGGGCCGCCAGGGCGATCCGGGCCGCTCGACCTTCTACCTGTCGCTCGAGGACGACCTGATGCGCATCTTCGGGTCCGAGCGCATGGACAAGATGCTGCGCACCCTGGGCATGGAGGAAGGCGAGGCCATCATCCATCCCTGGGTCAACAAGGCCATCGAGAAGGCGCAGGCGAAGGTCGAGGCGCGCAACTTCGACATCCGCAAGAACCTGCTCAAGTTCGACGACGTGATGAACGATCAGCGCAAGGTGATCTTCGCCCAGCGGCGCGAGATCATGGAGGCGGACGACCTGTCCGACGTGGTGCGCGACATGCGCCGCGAGCTGATCGACGAGCTGGTGGCCGAGCACATCCCCCCGCGCGCCTATGCCGACCAGTGGCGCGTCGAAGAGCTGTATGGCGAGCTGGTGCGCTATTTCGGCCGCCCCGACATCCCGGTCATCGAGTGGGCCAAGGAAGAGGGCGTCGACGACCAGGTCATCCGCGAGCGGCTCTACAAGCTGACCGACGAGTTCATGGCCCGCAAGGCGGCCGAGTTCGGCCCCGAGGTGATGCGCCAGATCGAGAAGTCGCTGCTGCTCCAGACCATCGACCACCGCTGGCGCGAGCACCTGGTCATGCTCGAGCATCTGCGCTCGGTCATCGGCTTCCGCGGCTACGCGCAGCGCGACCCGCTGAACGAGTACAAGTCCGAGGCCTTCGCCCTGTTCGAAAGCCTGCTCGCCCGGCTGCGCCGCGACGTGACGGGACAGCTCTCCTACGTTCAGGTCATGCGGCAGGACGAGATGGCCGAGCGCATGCGCCAGGAAGAGGAGGCGCGCCTGGCGCAGGCGCAGCTGAGCGCGGGCGGCGAGGCCGCCGCCGCGCCGGGCGCAGACGTCGCGCCCCAGCCCGCCGAGGCGCCCGCCCGCCCGGCCCGGCCCGAGCGCGCCGTCGCCGACGTGGCCGAGATCGACCCGCGCGATCCCGCCACATGGGGCAAGATCGGCCGCAACGAGCCCTGCCCCTGCGGTTCGGGGCGCAAGTTCAAGCACTGCCACGGCAAGCTGGTCTGACGACGCGGCAAGCGTCCCGAGGGCCGGGGGCCGCCGACTGGAGACGCCGTCCGCCGCGCGCGGGCGTCGGCCCTTCGGCTTTCCTGGGGCGTGCGCCTGCCGTGGCGCCGGCGGGGGCGCTGGCCCGCCGGGCCGCTTTGCGCCGACCGGCCGAGGATCTGGATGCCTCCGGCGCGGCTCCGTCCGGGCGCGAAGCTTCGGGCGCGAAGCCCCGCCCCGGCGCCGGCCGGGCTGCGTCGCGTTCGCGCGCCGCGCGGGTTCAGGGCGCCAGGCCCTCGGCCGCGGGTCGGTAGCCCGGGACCATCTCGATGCGGCGCGCGACGCTTTCGTGCAGCTCCTCGCCATTGGCGCCGCCGAAACGCCGCGGCCGACGCAACAGGAACAGCTTGCCGATGCCGGCATTCGTTCCGACCATGGGCGCGGCGGGGTCGGTGGGAAAGGCCTCGCGCCAGCCTTCGGGCAGCAGTAGGCCGCAGGCTTCGGCGCGCTCCAGCATCCACACCAGCGGAATGTTCGCCAGCGGCCGAGCCGCGGGGCGGCTTTCGACCTGTCCGCCCACATCGGCATGGGCGCCGGCGAACCAGACCTGCTCGAGCCGCCCGCGCCAGCCGGGCGCGCGCTCCCACATCACGGGCGCGAAGGCGGTGCGGGTCTCGTCCAGCGCCAGCGCGTGGAAGCCGTTGCGGATGTGCCGCCCCAGGCGGTGGTCGTGGAACTCGGTGGCCATGGGGTGGATGCGCGACAGGATCGGGTAGGGCAGGCCCAGCGCCGCCACCGTGTCCCACACGCACACCGCCTCGATGCGCACGTCGCGCCGGCAGAAACGATCGGAAAAGCTGCGCGCGGCCGAGTCCGAGCGCGCCCCCATGTAATGCTCGAAGGCCAGGCGCACGCGCCGCTCGATGGCGTGCCGCCGGCGCAAAAGGCCGATGCGGTCGATCATTCCGGCCAGCGAACGCACCGCATAGGCGCCGCGGCTGTAGCCGAACAGGTAGATCCGGTCGCCCGGCCGCCAGCGGCTGGCCAGCGTGGCGTAGCCCTGCAGGATCGCGTCGTTCACCCCCTCGCCGGTGGCCGCGCGCACCCATCCCTCCAGCCCGCGGCCGTAAACGCCCCGGTGATACGCGACCAGCTGCCGCGCCAGCGGTCCCTCGCGCATGAGCAGCTTGTAGGTCAGTCCGGCGTTCGTTTCGCATCCCGGCTCGAGCGACGAGAAGGTGCCGTCCACGATGAAGACATGGTTCCGGCCTGTCGCGTTTTGCGAAAGATGCGATGTGGTTTGCAAAATGCGAAAACTCCGGCATTGGCGGCCCGGGACGTTCCGGCGGTTCGCCCAGGCGCGCGGGCGAAAACCGGCCCGGCGCCCCCACTCTTGCGACGTTTCGGGGGCGCGGGGCAAGAACGGATCGCCCTGCAACCGATTGGCGCGGTTCTTGCATGTTTTTCCCTGCGCTCCGTTCACCGCGAATTTGAACGAGCGTTTGGGGGCCTTTCACCGATTCTGGGGAGAATCGCTGGACGAGCAGGCAAATCGGGGGGAAACGCCATGCGCGATGTGATGTTTGTGCGATTCGACGATGAGGGGGCCGCGGCCCGCGTCAAGGCATGGGCGGGCGCGGGGTTGCGCAGGGCGGGGCTGACGGCCCGTCGCGCCCGCGCGGCGGCCGACCGGCTGGCCGATGCGGCGCGCGAGGCGATCGGGGCGATCCGGGGCCGAGAGGCCGGCGCCGACGCCGAGGTGATGCTGGTGCTGCGCGACGACGACGGCGAGCTGGCGTTCGAGATGGTGGCCGACGGCGACCGCCCGGTGGCCACCCTGCAGGACGGGGCGGGGCCGTGGGAGGCGATCGAGCGGCGCGTCGCCGGCGACGGCGTCACCTGCCTGAGGATGCGCCCTGCGGACTGACCTTGGCGCCCCGCGGCGCGCGCGCCCGAGCGCCTTTGGGGGGCGCCGCGCAGCGCGCCGCGCGAGCGGCGACGAGGGGTCCGCGGGGCGAGGGGCCGCCTGGCCTTCCGCTCGACGAGGGGGCGGCGGCGACATGGCCGAAGCGGCTTGCGCGCCAGGGCCAAGCGGCGCGCGGATCATGGCGACGCCGGCGCCGCCGGCGCGGTTCGGCGGCTCGATCGATGGGCGCTTGATCCGCAGGCGCCCCAATCCGTTGAAATCCTTGTTCGACGGTGGCCATGCGGCGCGCGCTCGGGTTTTGTGGCGGCGTTCGCGGGGGCTTGCCCGGCCGCGGCCGCTTGCGCGCGAGGTGGCCGCCGCTTTGCGCGCGGGTTTCTTCGTCGCCGGCGGCCCGGACGCCAAGGCGGATGCCTTGGGTGCTTTGCACGGCACGGCCGATGAGGCGCGCGCTTCAGTCCGGCGCATGGCCGGTGCGGGCGCGGGGCGGCGTCACGGGCGCGCGGCCTGAAGGGCTTCCCATACCCGGCAGGGGGTGTAGGGCGGTTCGATCGGCTCGGCGCCGGCGGCGCGCAGGGCGTCCTGCACCGCCAGCGCGGCGGCGGGCACGGCGCCCACCGAGCCGGCCTCGCCGCAGCCCTTGGCGCCCAGCGGGTTGGTGCGCGCCATGGTGGGGCTCATGAGCACCTCGAAGGGCGGCAGGTCGGCGGCGCGCGGCATCCAGTAGTCCATGAACGAGCCGGCCAGCGGCTGGCCCGTCTCGGGATCGTAGGCCGCCCGCTCGCCCAGCGCCTGGCCCAGGCCCTGGGCGACGCCGCCATGGACCTGGCCCTCGACGATGAGCGGGTTGATGACCGTGCCGAAATCATCGGCGGCGACATAGCGCGTGACCGCGACGGCGCCGGTCTCGGGGTCGATCTCGACCTCGGCCGCGTGGCAGCCATTGGGGAAGGTGGCGATCGAGTCGTCCACCGCGCCGGCGCCCAGAATGCCGCCCAGCTCGCGCGCCGCATCGAACAGCGTGACCGTGCGGTCCGTGCCCTTGATGCGGAAAAGGCCGCCTTCGTCGGGGCGGAACTCGATGTCGGCCGGCGCCGCCTCGAGCAGCTCGGACGCCGCGGCGAGCGCCTTCTCGATCACCTCGTCCGCGGCCTTGAGGAACACGCGCCCTGCCATGATGAGCGAGCGCGACCCGCCCGTGCCGCCGCCCGCCGGAAGCAGGTCGCTGTCGCCCTCGAGCAGCTGGATCGCGTCGAGGGGCACGCCCAGCTTTTCGTGGATGATCTGCGCCCAGGCGGTTTCGTGCCCCTGGCCGTTGGACTGCGTGCCCACCGCGGCGCGCACGACGCCCTCGGGGTCCAGCTCGAGCGTCGCGCGCTCGATCGGGGCGCCGCCGGTGCGCTCGAAATAGTAGATCACGCCCCGCCCCAGCAGCCGCCCGCGCGCGCGCGCGGCCTCGCGCCGGGCGGGAAAGCCGGCATGGTCCGAGGCCTCGAGCGCCAGCTTCAGGGCCGCCTCGGGGTCGAGGCTGTCGAACTCGAACCCGCCATGCGAGCGGTAGGGAACCTGCTCGGCCTTGATGAGGTTGATGCGCCGGAACTCGGCCGGGTCCATGCCGAAGGCGCGGGCGCCGGCTTCGATCACCGCCTCGGTGACGTGGATGGCTTCGGGCCGGCCGGCGCCGCGATAGGCGTCGGTCGGGGTGGTGTTGGTCAGAACGCCGCGGACCTCGTGATGAAAGCAGGGCAGGTCGTACATGCCGCCCGTCAGCGGCGCCGAGAAGACCGTGTGCACGCCAACGCCGACCGAGGACAGATAGGCGCCGAGATTCGAGATCGAGCGGCAGCGCATGGCCAGGATGCGGCCGTTCTCGTCGAAGGCGCCCTCGGCCTCGGTGGTCAGGTCGCGGCCCTGCACGTCGGCCAGGAAGCTTTCCGAGCGGTCGGCCGTCCATTTGACGGGGCGCCCCAGCTCGCGCGCGGCAAGGGCGACGAGCGCGTCTTCGGGATGGGCCTGCAGCTTCATGCCGAAGCCGCCCCCCACATCGGGCGTGCGCACGCGGATCTTCTCGGGCGGGACCATCAGCTGGGCCGACAGCTTGGCGCGCAGGGCGTGGACGCCCTGCGTGGCGGCCCAGACCTCCCAGCGTTCGGCCTCGGCGTCCCAGCGGGCCAGGGTGGCGCGAGGCTCCATGGCGTTGACGATGATGCGCTGGTTCGTCACGCGCGTGCGCAACGTGCGCGCGGCGCGGGCGAAGGCCGCCTCGACGGCGGCTTCGTCGCCGATGGTCCAGCGATAGGCCAGGTTGCCCGGCGCGCAGTCGTGCAGCTGCGGCGCGTCCGGCGCCAGCGCGGCTTCGGGGTCGACGACGACGGGCAGATCGTCGAACGCCATCTCGATCAGCTCGGCCGCGTCGCGCGCCTGCGCGCGGGTGCGCGCCACGACGAAGGCCACGGGCTGGCCGACATAGCGCGTCACGCCGTCGGCCAGGTGCGGCATGACCACGGGGGGCACGTCGCTTCCGTCGGCCTGCTTGAGGGGGAACTGGTTGGCGATCGGCGCAAGGCGCCCGGCGACGTCGGCCCAGCTCCAGACCAGCAGCACCCCGGGCGCGGCGCGCGCGGCCGACAGGTCGAGCGCGCTCAGCCGCCCATGCGCCACGGGCGAGCGCGCCACATGCGCGAAGACCTGCCCCGGCAGCGACAGGTCGTCCACGAAGCGCCCCTTGCCGCGCAGCAGTCGGTCGTCTTCCTTGCGGCGCACGGGCTGGCCAATTCCGAACTTCATGGCGCTTCTCCTGAACTGCGGGAACGGCGGCAGGCTAGCCGCCTCCGCGGCGCGCGGCAACGGGCCGCGAGGGGCGCGCGGCTGCGCGGTTCCTATTTGCCTGCGCTTGCGCGATAATCGGTCCGTATGCGTCCGAATCAGTTGGAGCGGTCAGTCAGTGCGTAGCGATGACCGAATGATGGCGATCCTCACCGGGGTCGTGTTGATGGTGGCTCTCGGCGCCATCGCTCAAAAGAGCGAGACGCTCATGGCCGCCTTCTCGGGCAAGTCCGGCCCGTCCCCGGTCGACGACGTCGCCGAGCTGCGCGCCGGCGGCTCCTACGTCATCGACGTGCTCCACAATGACGAGGGCATCCCCGATTCGTCCGCAGTCGCGCTGAAGGTGGTCTCGCCGCCGGTCTGCGGCCGCCTGCGGCCCGAGGGCGGGATGCTGGTCTATGACGTGCCCGCCATCTGCGCCGGCACGCAGACCGCCGTGTATTGCGTCGAGCAGGACGGCGCCTGCGCGCGCGCGACGCTGACGCTGGCGCTGGTCGATTCCGACCCGCGCATCGCGCCGGTCAAGCCGCGCGAGGCGCCGGGAGCCGCGCCGCCGGCCGCGCCCGAGCGCGTGGCGCGCGCCGATTCGGCGCGGCCTGCCGCCGGCGCGCCGGAGCTGCCCGAGGATCCGGCCGACATCGCCGCCGCGGCCTCGTCCGCGCAGGGGGGCGCCTTGCCGACCGTGGCCGCCATCGCTCCTCCGCGCGAAGAGCCCCCGCGCCGGCGCGACCTGCAGGCCCCGGCGCCCGAGCCGGGCATGGTGCTGGCGACTCCGGCGCTGTCGGCGCCGGGGGGCGCGGCCCCCGGCGCAGCGCCCGGCGCGGGGCTGCTGGCCGAGCTTGCGCCGCGTTCGCCCGCCCCGGCCGCCTCGGCCGAGGCGGCGCGCCCCGCGCCGCCCGCGCCCGCGGCCGCTCCGGCCCGTCCCGCAGCGGACGGCGCCGCCCCCGCCGCCCCGCCCGCGGCCGCCCAGGGCGCGCCCCGGGCGCCGGCGCCGGCCGCGCTGGCCGAGGTCGCCCGGCCGGGCGCGACCGAGCCGCGGATGCCCCCCGCCGCGCAGCAGCGGATCGCCGCGCTGGCGCCGGCGCCCGCCGCGGAAGAGCCGGCGCAGCCTGGGCCGCTTGGCGCGCCGGCGCGCGTCTCGGCCCCCGCCGCCGCGGCTCTTCCCGCCGCCGCGCCCGCGCCCGCGACGCATTCCCAGGCGGCGCCGCCGCCCGCGGTCGCCGGCGCGGCGCAGATGGGGCTGGCCCCGGCCATGGCGCGCGGCCTGGTCGCCTTCCCCGACGCCATGGGCGCCGTGGCCATGCGCGCCGATCCGCCGGCGCCGCCTCTGGCCGCGCGGCAGGAGGGCCGGCCCGGCGGCTC
Source organism: Oceanicella actignis (assembly GCF_008124525.1). Lineage (GTDB taxonomy): Bacteria > Pseudomonadota > Alphaproteobacteria > Rhodobacterales > Rhodobacteraceae > Oceanicella > Oceanicella actignis. The sequence goes on along the minus strand of NZ_VNHJ01000008.1, from coordinate 116,899 downwards.
CGAGCCCGACGCGGTCGAGCCCCTGTTCGGGCCGCTCCTGGCGCTGGAAGGCGCCGCGCCGCAGATGCCCGTTCCGCAGGGCGAGGCCGAGCTTGGCCGCCTGATCGGCCCGCGCGGCCCCGACGCGCAGCTTGCGCGCGCGGCGGCGCGGCCCTTCATGCCCATGATCACCGACATGCGGCCGCCCAAGCCGACCCCCGAGCGCGCCGAGCCGCTGCCCCAGGCGCTCGCCTCGGCCGGCGCCGCGCCGGCGCCCGCGCCCAGCGCGGCGCTGGCCCAGGCCGAGCCCGAGGCGGCGCCCGCGGCCGGCCTGCTGTCGCGCATCGCGCGTCTGGTGACCGGCGCCGAGCCCGTCGCCGCGCCGCCCGCAGACCGCCGCGCGACGCCCGTTCCGGCGCCTGCGCAGGCCGCCGTGGCCCTGGCGCAAGCCTCGGCCTTGCCGGCGCCGGCGGCGCCTGCGCCCGGTTGGGCGCCGCCCCAGGGCGCGCCCGTGCGCATGGCGGCGCTTGACGGTTCGGCCGCGCCGAGCGCGCCGGGCGCGCCGGCCTCGCATGACCGCGCGCCTTTGGCGCCGGCGCCCGACGCCGCGCCTGCGCCCGTGCAGTCCGGCGCGACGCCCGCGCCCGTGCAGTCCAGCCCGGCGGATGGCGCGCCCGCGCCGGCCGCGCCGCAAGCGGTCGAGCGTGCGCCCCAGGCCATCGCCGCGCTGGATGCGCGCGCCGCGCAGGCGCCGGCGGCGATCCCGCCCGCGTCCGCGCCTGACTGCCCGGTGGCCCTGTCGGCGCGCGCCGAGCCGGGGGCGTTCGTCCATGTCGAGGGCGACTCGAGCTGCCGCGCGGGCCGCGTCGGCGTGCTCGAGCACGAGGGCCTGCGTTTCGCCGTGCGCTTCGACGCCAAGGGCCGCTTCGCGGCCGAGCTGCCGGCCTTCGCCCGCGACGCGCGCGTGAGCTATGTCGAGGGCGGCGCGGCCCTGGCGCAGGCGCGGGCAAGGCTGCTTGACGCGGCGCGGGTGCTGCGCGTGGCTCTGGTCTGGGACGCGCCGGTGGACCTGAACCTCCACGCCTTCGAGTTCGGCGCGTCCGTGGGCGCGCCCGGCCATGTGTGGGAGCGCGCGCCGGGCGATGCGCGCGCCTATCGCCGCGGACGCGGGGGGCTGACGCAAAGCTTCCCGTCGCTCGAGGGGCAGGGCGACAATATCGAGGTCTACAGCTTCAACCCCGGGCGGCGCTCGCCGCAGGGGGTGATCCGCATGGCGGTCGAGTTCGCCAGCCGCGGCCGCCTGGCCCAGCCGCCCTATTGCGGACTGACGCCCGAGGCGTCGCCCGTGTTCCGCACCGTCCGGCTCGAGAACGGCCGCGTGGAGGAGCGTTCGAACCAGTCGATCGTCGCCGCCTCGTGCGGCGAGGCGATCGCGGATGCGGCGCTGTATCTGCCGGATATGGTCAGGGACATGGTCATTGTGCATAACTGAGACCGACGCGTCCGGCCAGGCCGGACGAAGCGGCGTATCAAGCGTGAGGGGACGAGACCGGATGATGTTGAGCAAAGCTTTGGGCCGTATCGCGGCCGGCGCGGCCATGGCGGCCGCCCTGATCGGAAGCGCGGCGGCCGGACCGGTCACGCTGCGTTCCTATGACGGGGCGGTGGCGATTTCGGGCGACCTGGTCGAGTTCACCGGCGACGTGTTCGTTCTGCGCACGACGATCGGCGATCTGCGCATCAACGCCATGCAGGTCGCCTGCGAGGGCGAGGGCTGCCCCGACCCGTCCCTTCTGCGTTCCGAATTCGCCATGGCCGGATCGGACGAGATCGGCGCGACGCTGATGCCCGCCCTGCTGCTGGCCTATGCCGACAGCCTGGACGCCGATCTGCTGCAAAGCCGCGAGGGCGACTCGCTGATCGCGCGCATCCGTTCGGCGGCGGGCGCCGATCTGGCCACCGTGACCATCCGGGAAGGCGAATCCGAGGATGCGTTCAAGGCCCTTCTGGCCGGCGACGCGGCCATCGGCATGTCCGCGCGGCCGGTCTCGGACGCCGAGCTGGCCGCGCTGCGCGCCGCCGGCGCGCCCGACATCACCGACCCCGCGCATGAGCGCATCATCGCGCTGGACGGCCTGGTGGTGGTGGTGGCGCCGTCGAACCCCATCGACGCGCTCTCGCAAGAGGACATCGCCGACATCTTCGCCGGCGAGATCACCAACTGGTCCGAACTGGGCGGCCCCGACGCGCCCATCGTGATCTACGCGCCCGAGGGCGAAAGCAGCGCGCGCGCGATGTTCGAGGAGAACATCCTGCAGCCGCTCGGCCTGTCGATCGGCGACGGCGCCAAGCTGTTCGAGAATGACGGCGACCTGGCCGATCAGGTGGCGCTCGACCCGAACGGCATCGGCTTCGTCAGCATCGCCAGCGTGCGCGCCGCCAAGCCGGTGGCCATCCGCACCGAGTGCGGCCTGATCGCCACGCCCGATCCCTTCGGCATCAAGACAGAGGAATACCCGCTGGCGCGCCGCCTCTACCTCTACACCAAGGACGAGACGCTGCCGCCCCACGCCAAGCAGCTGCTGGCCTTCGCGCAGTCCACCCAGGCGCAGCCCGTCATCGCCGACGCCGGCTATGTCGATCAGGGCATCGAGTCGCGCACCATCAACGAGCAGGGCATGCGCTTCGCCATGGCCTTCACCGACCCCTCGCCCGAGTTCCGCTACGGGCAGATGCGCGAGCTGGCGACCGAGCTGCTGGGGGCCGAGCGCCTGTCGGCGACCTTCCGCTTCAACCCCGGCTCGTCGCAGCTGGACAACAAGGCTCAGCGCGACGTGAAGCGGGTGATCGAATACCTCTCGCAGCCCACCATCGGCGAGAAGGAGGTGCTGCTGATCGGCTTCACCGACAGCGTCGGCCGCGCCGACCTGAACCGCGCGCTCAGCTTCCGTCGCGCCGACCAGGTGCGCGCCGCGATCGAGGCGGCGGCGCCCGCCGGCGCGCTCGACAAGATCGACTTCCGCGTGATGGGCTATGGCGAGCTGGCGCCCGTCGGCTGCAACGAAAGCCTGGCGGGGCGGCGCATCAACCGCCGCGTCGAGCTGTGGATCCGCGACAAGTTCTGATCGCGGCACCGAAGACGGGCGCCCGCGCGGCGCCGACGGCGGCGGCCTTCGGGCCGCCGCTTCGCGTTCGGGGCGGCAATTCGCGCCGGGCCGGGGCAGGCGGCTCGGTTGATCCGACTCGCGCTTTGGGCTATGCCGGTCGGGAAATGAACATTCGTTCACCGCCGCCACGCGCGGCGCAAGGGAGGACACCCATGACCGCTTCAGCGCATGATCCCATCGTCATCGTCGGCGCCGCGCGCACCCCGATGGGCGGCTTTCAGGGCGATTTCGCGGGCGTGCCCGCCGCCGATCTGGGCGGGGTCGCCATCAAGGCCGCGCTCGAGCGCGCGGGGCTCGAGCCGGGCGACGTGGACGAGCTTCTGATGGGCTGCGTGCTGCCGGCCGGGCAGGGCCAGGCGCCCGCCCGCCAGGCCGGCTTCAAGGCCGGGCTGGGCGAGGAGGTGCCCGCCACCACCGTCAACAAGATGTGCGGATCGGGCATGAAAACGGTGATGATGGCCCATGACCAGCTGCGCTGCGGCAATGGCGACGTGCTGGTCGCCGGCGGCATGGAGAGCATGAGCAACGCGCCCTACCTTCTGCCCAAGATGCGCGCGGGCGCGCGGCTGGGCCATGCCGAGGTGCTGGACCACATGTTCCTGGACGGGCTCGAGGACGCCTACGACAAGGGCCGCCTGATGGGAACCTTCGCCGAGGATTGCGCCGAGAAGTTCCAGTTCACCCGCGAGATGCAGGACGAATACGCCCTCGCCTCGCTGGCCGGGGCGCTGCGCGCGCAGGAGACCGGCGCCTTCAAGGCCGAGATCGCCCCCGTCGCCGTGCGCACCCGCCAGGGCGAGGTCGAGGTGGCCGAGGACGAGCAGCCCCGCAAGGCCCGCCCCGAGAAGATCCCCACCCTCAAGCCCGCCTTCCGCAAGGACGGCACGGTGACCGCGGCCAACGCCTCGTCCATCTCGGACGGCGCCGCGGCGCTGGTGCTGATGCGCCGCTCGGACGCCGAGGCGCGCGGCCTGCCGATCCGCGCCACGATCCTGGGCCATGCCAGCCACGCCCAGGCGCCGGGCTGGTTCACCACCGCCCCGGTCCCCGCCATGCGCAAGCTGATGGAGCGCGTGGGCTGGAGCGTCGAGGACGTGGATCTGTGGGAGATCAACGAGGCCTTCGCCGTCGTCCCCATGGCCGCCATGGCCGAGATGGGCATCGCGCGCGACAGGCTCAACGTCAACGGCGGCGCCTGCGCGCTGGGCCATCCGATCGGCGCCTCGGGCGCGCGCATCCTGGTCACGCTTCTGCACGCGCTCGAGGCCCGCGGCGGCAAGCGCGGCATGGCCGGCATCTGCATCGGCGGCGGCGAGGGCACGGCCGTCGCCATCGAGCTGCCCTGAGCCGCCGGCCCCGCCCCGCGCGGGGCCGCGCCCTTCCATCCGGCCAAGGAGGCGCAGATGAAGCGCGTGAAGGACATGGTGGCCGAGGCGAACGCCCTGGTCCGAACCCTGCCGGTCGAAGAGGCCATCGCCCTGCATGGGCGCGAGGACGTCACCTTCGTGGACCTGCGCGACATCCGCGAGCTGCGCCGCGAGGGCGCCATGCCCGGCGCCTTCCACTGCCCGCGCGGGATGCTCGAATTCTGGCTGGACCCCGAAAGCCCCTACGCCAAACCCGAGTTCCAGCGCGGCGGCCGCTACGTCTTCTTCTGCGCGGGGGGCTGGCGCTCGGCGCTGGCGGCGCGGACGGCGCAGGAGATGGGCCTGCCCGGCGTGGCCCATGTCGAAGGCGGCTTCGCCGCCTGGAAGGCCGCCGGCGGCCCGGTCGAGGAGAAATGACATGCTGACCGACGAGCAACGCCTGATCCGCGACACCGCGCGCGAATTCGCGCGCAGGCGCCTGGCCCCCGGCGCGCGGGCGCGCGAGCGCGCCGGCCTGATCGAGCCCGAGATCCGCGCCGAGCTGGGCGAGCTGGGCTTTCTGGGCATGACCATCGACCCCGAGATGGGGGGCGCTGGCGCCGACTACGTGTCCTACGCGCTGGCCTTGATGGAGCTGGCCTGGGGCGACGGCGCGGTCTCGACGATGGTGTCGGTGCACAACGCGCCCTATCTGGCCATCCTCGACCGCTACGCCAGCCCCGAGCAGAAGCGCCGCTGGCTCGAGCCCGCCGCGCGGGGCGAGTGGATCGGCTGCTTCGCGCTGACCGAGGCGCATGCGGGCTCGGATGCGGGCGCGCTGCGCACCCGGGCCGAGCGGCGCGGGAACGGCTATGTGATCAACGGCGCCAAGCAGTTCATCTCTTCGGCGCGGATCGGCGGGGCGACGATCCTGTTCGCCGTCACCGACCCCGCCGCCGGCAAGAAGGGCATCAGCGCCTTTCACGTCATGAACGACGCGCCCGGCTTCGTCGTCGCCAAGGTCGAGGAGAAGATGGGCCAGAAGGCGTCCGACACCTGCGCGCTGGCCTTCGACGACATGGAGGCGACCCCCGATCACCTGATCGGCGCAGAGGGGCAGGGCTACGCCATCGCGCTGTCCAGCCTCGAGACCGGGCGCATCGGCATCGCGGCGCAGTCGGTGGGCATGGCCCAGGCCGCCTTCGACCACGCCCTGGCCTATGCGCGCGAGCGCGAGGCCTTCGGCCGGCCGATCTTCGAGCATCAGGCCGTGCAGTTCCGCCTGGCGGACATGGAGACGCAGATCGAGGCCGCGCGGCAGCTGGTGCTCAACGCCGCGCGCATGAAGGACGCCGGGCTGCCCTGCCTGCGCGAGGCGGCGATGGCCAAGCTCTTCGCCTCGCAGATGGCCGAGCGCGTGTGCTCGGACGCCATCCAGACGCTTGGCGGCTACGGCTATCTGGCCGATCATCCGGTCGAGAAGATCTATCGCGACGTGCGCGTGTGCCAGATCTACGAGGGCACGTCCGACATCCAGAAGCTCATCATCGCCCGCCAGATGGCGGGATAACGGGAGGACAGGCATGAAGCTGAGCAACGAAATCGCGGCCGTCGTCACGGGCGGCGCCTCGGGTCTGGGCGAGGCCACGGCCCGCCGGCTGGCCGCCGACGGGGTGCGCGTGGCCATCTTCGACCGCAACGCCGAGCGCGGCGAGGCGGTGGCGCGCGAGCTGGGCGGCGTCTTCTGCGCGGTGGACGTGACCGAGCCCGACAGCGTCGCCGCCGGGCTCGAGAAGGCCCGCGCCGCCAACGGGCAGGAGCGTATCTGCGTCAACTGCGCCGGCGTCGCCTGGGCCGCGCGCACCGTGGACAAGGAGGGCAAGCCCCATCCGGCCGAGCTGTTCCGCACCACGCTCATGGTCAACCTGTTCGGCACCTTCAACGTCGCCAGCCAGGCGGCGGCCGGCATGGCGGCGGCCGATCCGCTCAACGCCGACGGCGAGCGCGGGCTGATCGTGAACACCGCCTCGGTGGCGGCCTTCGACGGGCAGATCGGGCAGATCGCCTATTCGGCCTCGAAGGGCGGCGTGGTCGGCATGACCCTGCCCATGGCGCGCGACCTGGCCCGTTCGGGCATCCGCGTGATGACGATCGCGCCGGGCCTGTTCCTGACCCCCATGCTGCAAAGCCTGCCCGAAGAGGCGCAAAAGAGCCTGGGCGCGCAGGTGCCCTTCCCCTCGCGCCTGGGCGATCCGGCCGAATATGCGGCGCTGGTGGCGCATTTCGCCGAGAACGTGATGCTGAACGGCGAGACGGTGCGCCTGGACGGCGCCATCCGCATGGCGCCCAAATGAGCGCCCGCCGGAGCGCGCCCCCGCGCTCCGGCCCCTTTCCCGAGACGGCGCTTTACGCGCCGGTCAAGGCGCTGCTCGAAGGGCAGGGCTACGAGGTCAAGGCCGAGATCGGCGCCGCCGACGTCGTCGCGCTGCGCCCCGGCGAGCCGCCCCTGATCGTCGAGCTCAAGCGCGGCTTCTCGCTGGCGCTGTTTCACCAGGCCGTTGCGCGGCAATCGGCGGCCGAGGCGGTCTATGTCGCCGTCGCGCGCGGGCGCGGGCGCGCCTTCGCAAGGTCGCTCAGGGCGAACATGGCGCTGTGCCGGAGGCTGGGCCTTGGGCTGATCACGGTGCGTCTGCCCGAGGGAACGGTCGAGGTGCATCTGGACCCGGCGCCTTTTCGGCCGCGCGTCTCGGCGGCGCGGCGGGGGCGGCTGCTGCGCGAATTCGCCCGGCGCGAGGGCGACCCCAATCTTGGCGGCAAGGCGCGCGGGCCGGTCATGACCGCCTATCGTCAGGACGCGCTGCGCTGCCTGCGCCATCTGGCCGAGGCCGGGCCGACCCGCGCGGCCGAGGTCGCGCGCGCCGTCGGCGTTGCGCGCGCGCGGCGGATCATGGCCGACGATCACCATGGCTGGTTCGAGCGCGTCGCGCGCGGGGTCTACGCCGCCTCGCCGCGCGGGCTGGCGGCGCTTGAGGAATGGCGGCGCATGATGCCCTCGGCGCCGCCGCCCGAAGCCTGACCGCCGGCATGGCGGCGGCGATCCTCGGCGCGCCCGATCCGCCGCCGCCCGGCGGCGCGGGCCGGGCGCCGCGCTTCGACGGCGGCGGCGCGCTCCGGCCAGGGGGCGGGCGTTTTCGCCCCGCCGCGGGACCGCGCGCGGGGCAAGGCGTCGCGCCGTCTTTGCGCGTCCGGCGCGGACCCGGCGGGATCGGCCGGCGCCGCGGCCCCTTCGCGGGGCGCGGCGGGGCTCAGAACGCGTTCATGGTCAAGAGGTCGTAGGCGGCCACGGTCTCGTCGTTCTGGTTGGTCAGCTCGACGTCCCAGCGCACCTCGCCATGGCTTTCGTTGCGCGGGGTCTTGCGCTTGACCGTCAGGCGCACCTTGATCGAGTCGCCCGGGCTGACCGGCTTCATGAAGCGCAGGTTGTCGAGGCCCGTGTTGGCCAGCACCGGTCCGGGGTCGGGCTGCACGAACAGGCCGGCGGCGAAGCTCAGCAGCAGATAGCCATGCGCCACGCGGCCGGGGAAGAAGGGGTTCGCGCGGGCGGCCTCCTCGTCCATGTGGGCGTAGAAGGTGTCGCCGGTGAAGTGGGCGAAGCGCTCGATGTCCTCGAGCGTGATGGTGCGCGCGGGGGTGTGGATGGTCTCGCCGATGCGCAGCTCGCCGAAGCGGCGGGCGAAGGGATGGACGCCGGCGTCGATCTCGGGCGCGCCGCGCACCCACTCGCCGCCGATGGCGGTCAGCATGCGCGGCGAGCCCTGCACCGCGGTGCGCTGCATGTAGTGCATGACGCCGCGCACGCCGCCCAGCTCTTCGCCGCCGCCGGCGCGGCCCGGGCCGCCATGGACCATGTGCGGCAGCGGCGAGCCGTGGCCCGTGCCCTCCTTGCCGATGCCGCGGTCGGCGAAGTAGAGCCGCCCGTGCCACGCGGCCGAGGCCAGCGCCAGGTCGCGCGCAAAGTCGGGATCGTCGGTGAAGACCGACGCGACCAGCGAGCCGCCCCCCCGGTTGGCCAGCGCCGCCGCATGCGCCGCGTCGCGATAGGGCATGAGGGTCGAGACCGGGCCGAAGGCCTCGATTTCATGCGGCGCGCGCGCGCCGTCGGGATCGTCGCAGCGCAGCAGCATGGGCGGCAGGAAGGCGCCCTTGTCGGGGTCGGCGCCCAGAAGCTGGAAGTTCTCGGGATCGCCGAAGATGCGCCGCGCCTCGGCGCCGATGCGCCCGACCGCTTCGAGCACGTCGGCCTTCTGCGCCGCCGAGGCCAGCGCGCCCATGCGCGTCTCGGGCAGCGCGGGATGGCCCACGCGCACCTCGGCCAGCCGCGCGCTCAGCGCCTCGGCCAGCGCGTCCAGATGCGCGGCCGGGGCCAGGATGCGGCGGATGGCGGTGCATTTCTGCCCGGCCTTGACGGTGATCTCCTTGACCGCCTCGCGCACGAACATGTCGAATTCGGGCGTGCCGGGCGCCGCGTCCGGCCCCAGGATCGAGGCGTTGAGGCTGTCCTGCTCGGCCACGAAGCGGGTCGCGTTGTCCAGGATCGCCGGCGCCGCGCGCAGCTTGCGCGCCGTGGCCGCCGAGCCGGTGAAGCTGACCACGTCCTGCGGCCCGACATGCGACAGCAGATCGCCCACGCCGCCGGCGATGAACTGCACGGCGCCTTCGGGCAGGATGCCGCTTTCGACGATCATGCGGAAGGCGGCCTCGGCCAGCCATGCGCCCTGCGTGGCGGGCTTGACGATGGCCGGAACGCCCGCCAGCAGCGTCGGCGCCAGTTTTTCGAGCATGCCCCAGACGGGGAAGTTGAAGGCGTTGATGTGCACAGCCGCGCCTTGCAGCGGGGTGCAGACATGCCGGCCCATGAACGCGCCCGAGCGCGACAGCTGCTCGGTCGGGCCGTCGAGGAAGACATGCGCGTCGGGCATCTCGCGCCGGCCCTTCGAGGCGTAGACGAACAGCGTGCCGATGCCGCCGTCGATGTCGATCAGCGAATCGGCGCGCGTGGCGCCCGTCAGCAGGCTGAGCTCGTAAAGCGGCTCGCGCCGCTCGTGCAGGTGCTGCGCCAGCGCCTTGAGCATGCGCGCGCGTTCGTGAAAGGTCATCTTGCGCAGGGCGGGGCCCCCGACCCGGCGCGCATGTTCGAGCATGGCGGCGAAGTCGAGGCCCTCGGAGCCGGCCTCGGCCACGACCTCGCCGGTGACGGGGGTGCGGATGGGGCGCGCCCCGGCCGGCGCGACCCAGGCGCCCAGGGCGTAGCTGCGCAGCTGCATGACGGACATCTTTTCCTCCCTCGGCCGATGGCGGCGGCGCGGCGCGCCGTCCGGTCGCCAACACTATTGACCGGCCGGTCGGTCTATGCAACGGTTTTCGCGGCCGCCCCAGCGCGGCGCAGGGAGGAGACCGCCGCATGTCCGACACCGTTCTGGCCGAGCGCGCCGAGGGCGTGCTCAAGCTCATGCTCAACCGCCCCGAGCGGCTCAACGCCTTCAACGAGGAAATGCACCTGGCGCTGCGCGCGCGCCTTGACGAAGCCGCCGCCGACGCCTCGGTGCGCGCGGTGCTGCTGACCGGCGCCGGGCGCGGCTTTTGCGCCGGGCAGGATCTGGGCGACCGCGACCCGTCGAAGATGGACGGCCCGCCCGATCTGGGCGAGACGCTCGAGAGCTTCTACAACCCGCTCATCCGCCGCATCCGCGCGCTGGACAAGCCCGTTCTGTGCGCCGTCAACGGCGTGGCGGCGGGGGCGGGGGCCAATGTCGCGCTGGCCTGCGACATCGTGCTGGCGGCGCGCTCGGCCCGGTTCATCCAGTCGTTCTGCAAGCTGGGCCTCGTGCCCGACGCGGGCGGCACCTGGGCGCTGACCCGCCGGCTGGGCGAGGCGCGGGCCAAGGCGCTGGCCATGACGGGCGCGCCGCTCGACGCCGAAACGGCCGAGGCCTGGGGCCTGATCTGGCGCGCCGTGGACGACGACGCGCTGGCCGCCGAGGCCGGCGCGCTGGCCGCGTCGCTGGCGGCGGGGCCGACCTTCGGCCTGGCGCTGACCAAGCGCGCGATCCACGCCGCCGCGGTCAACGACCTTGACGCGCAGCTGGATCTGGAGCGGGATTTCCAGCGCCGGGCGGGGCGTTCGCCCGACTACCGGGAAGGGGTGGCCGCCTTTCTGGAAAAACGTCAGGCCGTCTTCAGCGGGAGAGAGGAATGACCCCTCAGGAAAGGGCGCGCCGAAGCGCCGAGGTGATGTGGGCGCGCGACGCCGCCAGTCAGGAGATGGGCATGCGCATCGAGGATGTGGGGCCCGGAACCGCAACCTTGTCCATGACCGTCGAGCCGCGCCATGCCAACGGGCATGACATCTGCCATGGCGGCTACATCTTCGCGCTGGCCGACAGCGCCTTCGCCTTCGCCTGCAACAGCTACAACAAGCTGGCCGTGGCCCAGCACAACACCATCACCTATCTGCGCCCGGTCCGGGTGGGCGCGCGCATGACCGCCGTCGCGCGCGAGGTTTCGCTGGCCGGGCGCACGGGCGTCTACGACGTCGCCGTCGAGGCCGACGGCAAGGTGGCGGCCCAGTTCCGCGGCGTCTCGCGCGTGGTCGAGGGCGAGCATTTCGCCGAAGGAGAAGAGTGATGACCGAAGCCTTCCTGTGCGAGGCCCTGCGCACCCCCATCGGCCGTTTCGGCGGCGCGCTGGCCACGGTGCGGCCCGACGACATGCTGGCCCATGTGATCGCCGAGCTGATGAAGCGCGCGCCGGGCCTGCCGCCCGAGGCGGTGGACGACGTCATCATGGGCTGCGCCAACCAGGCCGGCGAGGACAACCGCAACGTCGCGCGCATGGCGGCGCTGCTGGCGGGGCTGCCCGAAAGCGTGCCGGGCGTGACCGTCAACCGGCTGTGCGGCTCGGGGCTGGACGCGGTCGGTACGGCCGCGCGCGCCATCCGCTGCGGCGAGGCCGAGGTGATCGTGGCCGGCGGCGTCGAGAGCATGACCCGCGCGCCCTTCGTCATGCCCAAGGCCGAGGCGGCCTTCTCGCGCGAGAACGCGGTTTACGACACCACCATCGGCTGGCGCTTCGTCAACCCGCTGATGAAGGCGCGTCATGGCGTCGATTCCATGCCCGAAACGGCCGAGAACGTGGCCGAGGAATGGAAGATCGGCCGCGAGGACCAGGACGCCTTCGCCCTGCGCTCGCAGCAGCGCGCGGCCCGCGCGCAGGCCAGCGGCCGCCTTGCCAGGGAGATCGTCCCCGTGACCATTCCCCGCCGCAAGGCCGAGCCGCTGGTCTTCGACCGCGACGAGCACCCGCGCGAGACCACGCTCGAGAAGCTGGCCGCGCTGCCGACCCCCTTCCGCAAGGGCGGGACGGTGACGGCGGGCAACGCCTCGGGTGTGAACGACGGCGCGGCGGCGATGATCGTGGCCTCGGCCGCCGCGGTCGAGAAATACGGCCTGACGCCCCGCGCCCGCGTCGTCGGCATGGCCACCGCCGGCGTGCCCCCGCGGGTGATGGGCGTGGGCCCGGCGCCGGCGACGCGCAAGCTGCTCGGGCGCCTTGGGCTGGGCGTGGGCGACGTGGACGTGATCGAGCTGAACGAAGCCTTCGCCGCCCAGGCGCTGGCCGTGCTGCGCGAGCTGGGCCTGCCCGACGACGCCGAGCATGTGAACCCCAATGGCGGCGCCATCGCGCTGGGGCACCCGCTGGGCATGTCCGGGGCGCGCCTCGCGATGACCGCGGCGCTCGAGCTGGTCGAGCGCGACGCGCGCCGGGCGCTGTGCACCATGTGCATCGGCGTCGGGCAGGGAATTGCGCTGATGCTCGAGCGCGCCTGAACGCCGGGCCGCGCGCCGGAACAAGGGGCGCGCGGCCTCAACGACAAGGAACCACCCGAGGAAACGCCCATGAAGGACCTGACGCCCCGGCGCGAGGATCTGGAGCCGATCGAGATCGCCTCGCGCGACGAGATCGCCGCATTGCAGCTCGAGCGCATGAAGCGCACCCTGCGCCGCGCCTATGAAAACGTGCCCTTCTACCGCCGGCGCTTCGACGAGGCGGGCGTGCATCCCGACGACCTCAAGACCCTCTCGGACCTGGCGAAGTTCCCCTTCACCACCAAGCAGGACCTGCGCGACAACTACCCCTTCGGCCTGTTCGCCGTCCCGCGCGAGCAGGTGGCGCGCATCCATGCCTCGTCGGGCACCACGGGCAAGCCGACGGTGGTCGGCTACACGAAGAACGACATCGAGACCTGGGCGACGGTGGTCGCGCGCTCGCTGCGCGCCTCGGGGGTGCGGCCGGGCGACATCGTGCACAACGCCTATGGCTACGGCCTGTTCACCGGCGGGCTTGGCGCGCATTACGGGGCCGAGAAGCTGGGCTGCACGGTGGTCCCCGTCTCGGGCGGCATGACGGCGCGGCAGGTGACGCTGATCCAGGACTTCCGCCCGACCGCGATCATGGTCACGCCCTCGTATTTCCTATCGATCCTGGACGAGTTCCGAAACGCCGGGATCGATCCGCGCTCCTGCTCGCTCGAGGTCGGGATCTTCGGCGCCGAGCCCTGGACCGACGCCATGCGCCGCGAGATGGAAGAGGCCTTCGACATGCACGCGGTCGACATCTACGGCCTGTCCGAGGTCATCGGCCCCGGCGTCGCCAACGAGTGCGTCGAGACCAAGGACGGCCTGCATGTGTGGGAGGACCACTTCTACCCCGAGATCATCAACCCCGAGACCGGCGAACCCGTCCCCGACGGCGAGATGGGCGAGCTGGTCTTCACCTCGCTGACCAAGGAGGCCATGCCCGTCATCCGCTACCGCACGCGCGATCTGACGCGGCTCCTGCCGGGCACGGCGCGCTCGATGCGGCGCATCCAGAAGATCACGGGGCGCTCGGACGACATGATCATCCTGCGCGGCGTCAACGTGTTCCCCAGCCAGATCGAGGAGCAGCTGGTCGAGGCGCCCGGCCTTGCGCCGCACTACCAGATCGAGCTGACGCGCGAGGGGCGGCTGGACCGCATGACCGTTCATGTCGAGGCGTTGCCCGACCACGCCGCCGCCGACGCGCGCGCGGCGGCGGCCAAGGCGCTGGCGGCGCGGATCAAGGGCGTGGTGGGCGTGAGCGCGCGCGTGGTCGTGGCCGATCCGGGCGGGGTCGAGCGCTCGCAGGGCAAGGCGCGCCGCGTGGTCGACCGGCGCCCGAAGGACTGAGCCTTGGCCCGCGCGCGCGCCGCCGATTACGAGGAAAAGCGCGACGCCATCCTGGCGCGGGCGGCGCGCGTCTTCGCCGAGCAGGGATACGAGCGCGCCTCGATGAACCGCGTGGCCGAGGCCTGCGGCGTGTCGAAGGCGCTGCTCTACCACTACCACCCGTCCAAGGAGTCGCTGCTGTTCGACATCATCCACGGCCATCTGCGCAAGCTGGTCGCGGTGATGGAGCAGGCGCCCGACGATCCCGACCCCAAGGCGCGGCTTCTGAACCTGGTCGCGGCGCTGCTCGACGCCTATCGCGACGCGGACGCCGAGCACAAGCTTCAGCTCGAGGCGCTGGGCGCGCTGCCCCCCGAGCGGCAGGAGGAGATCCGCGCCCTGGAGCGGCGGCTGGTCGCGATCATGGCCGAGGCGGTGCGCAAGCTGCATCCCGCCTTGCCGCCCGAGCAGCTCAAGCCCGCGGTGATGAGCCTGTTCGGCATGCTCAACTGGTTCTATCTGTGGTTCCGCGAGGGCGGACCCATGAGCCGGCGCGACTATGCGCGCATGGCGGCGACGATCTTCGCCGACGGCGTCCGGTCGCTGGGCGCGGCGCCCGCCTAGCGGGCGCGATAAGGTTTTGCGGTGAAACCAGATTTTTTCCGCGGACGCGGTCTTTTCTGATCTGGATCAAGGTTGCCGGGCGTCGGCGGGCCTAGCAGTCGGGCGCGCGTCCGATCAGGGACGCTCAAGCGCAGCTTCAAGATGATGGAGAAGACCATGGCGCCCAAGGCTTTCGCCCTCGCCGCTCTTGCCGCTCTCGCCGCCGCGCCCGCCGGGGCAGGCGAGATGTTCGCCGGATCCTATGACGGGGACTGGCTGGTGCGCGTGCGCGGGATCGGCGTGATCCCCAACGAATCGCTCACCGCCGACGGCATTCCCGGCTCGGACGCCAACATCACGACCTCGGTCGTGCCCGAGCTGGACATCACCTATTTCTTCACGCCGAACATCGCCGCCGAGCTGATCCTTGGCACCACGCCCCATGACGTGAGCGGGCGCGGCGCGCTGGCCGGGGCCGACATCGGGTCGGTGTGGCTGCTGCCGCCGACGCTGACCCTTCAGTATCATGTCACGCAGCTGGGCGAGTGGACGGGTTCGGAATCCCTGGCCAAGGTCAAGCCCTATTTCGGCGCGGGCGTGAACTACACGATCTTCTACAACGAGGATGCCGGGCAGTTCAATTCGATCGACTATGACAACGCCTTCGGCGCCGCGCTGCAGGCGGGCGTGGACATGGAGCTGGGCGACGGCTTCTATCTGAACGCCGACGTGAAATACATCTTCCTCGAGACGGACTGGAGCATCAACGACGGCGCGATCACGGGCAGCGTGGACATCAACCCGCTGATCGTGGGCCTCGGTCTGGGCTATCGCTTCTGACGGGGGCCGGCGCGGCGGGGCGTCGAGCCCCGCCGCCCCGGGCCGGACGGCCGGGGCCGCCGGCGGCGCCCGGCGGGCTGGCGTCGGCGCAGGGGGCGGCGCGGTCGGGCGCGCCGGCGCGGGCCTGCTTGCGCGGGGCTGTTTGCGGCCCCGGCGGGGCGCGGTGGCGCGCTCAGACGACTCGGTCGGGCGGCTCGCGCCCCTCGAAGAAGGCGACGAGGTTCTCGAACGCCTTCATGCCCATGGCCTCGCGGGTTTCGCGCGTGGCGCTGCCCAAATGGGGCAGGAGCACCACGTTGTCGAGCGCGCGCAGCGCCTCGGGCACGTTCGGCTCGTCGGCGTAGACGTCCAGACCGGCGCCGGCGATGCGGCGCTGGCGCAAGGCCTCGATCAGCGCCGGCTCGTCCACCACGTCGCCGCGCGCGGTGTTGATGAGGAAGGCCGTCGGCTTCATCAGCGCCAGACGCTCGGCCGAGATCAGGCCGCGGTTCTCCTCGCCGCCGGGGCAATGGATCGAGACGAAGTCGGCCTCGCGCAGCACGTCCTCGACGCTGGGCAGCTGGCGGCAGGGCACGCCCGGCTCGGTCACGCGCGAGCGGTTGTAGTGAACGATGCGCATGCGCAGGCCATGGCAGCAGCGCGCGGCCATCGCCTTGCCGATGCGGCCCATGCCGATGATGCCGAGCGTCTTGCCGGTGACCTGCGTTCCCAAAAGTTGAGTCGGCGCCCAGCCGCGCCAGCCGCCCGAGCGCACCAGGCGCTCGCCCTCGGCCGCGCGGCGCGCGACCATGAGCAGCAGCGTCAGCGCGATGTCGGCGGTGGCGTCGGTCAGGACGCCGGGCGTGTTGGTCACGACGACCCCCGCGGCCTGGGCGGCGCGGATGTCGATATGGTTGTAGCCGACGGCGAAATTGGCCAGCAGGCGCGCGCGCGGCGCATCGCCGATGACCTCGGCGTCGATGCGGTCGCCGACCGTGCACAGGACCGCGTCGGCCTCGCGCATGGCGGCGGCCAGGTCCCGGCGGCTCAGCGGCGCGTCGTCCGGGTTCAGGACGGCGTCGAAACGCTCGGCCAGGCGCGCCTCGACGGCGGCCGGCAGGCGGCGGGTGACGATGACGCGGGGCTTGCTCATGGCCGGCTCAGCGCAGCGCCTCGCGCACGGCGGCGCCGGCCTTGGCGAAGTCCATGCGCCCGGCGTAGCGGGACTTGAGATCCTTCATCACCGCGCCCATGTCGCGGATCGAGCTGGCCTTGGTGCGCGCGATGGCGTCCGAGACGGCGCGCGCGGCCTCTTCCTCGGTCAGCGGGCGGGGAAGGAATTCGCGGATGATGTCGATCTCGGCGCGCTCGCGCTCGGCCAGCTCGAGACGGCCGGCCTCTTCGTAGGCGCGGATGGAATCCTCGCGCTGCTTGATCATCTTGGCCAGGATCTGGGCGATCTCGGCGTCGGGCACGCGCGACTCGCCGTCCTCGGCGGCGCGCGCGGCGATGTCGCGGTCCTTGATGGCGGCCATGATCAGCCGCAGGGTCGAGACCCGGGCCTGGTCCTTGGCCTTCATCGCTTCGGTCAGGGCTTTGGCGATGCGATCGCGCATGGGGTGTCCTGCGTAGCTGCGGTCGGTCCGGCGATTCATACACCAGCCCCGCGCGGCTGGCCACCGGGCGCGGGCGCCGCGGCGGCCTTGACCTTGGACGCGGCCGCATCTAGCTTCCGCGCGACGAAAATCCAAGCTCCGGGGTCCCTTCATGACCGACACCGCCGCCAGCGCGCCCGCGCAAACGCGCCGCGCGCCCGACGCCGCGACCGCCTGCATCGCATTCGCCGACGGTTCGGTGTTCTACGGCCGAGGCTTCGGCGCCGAGGGCGTGGCGGTGGGCGAGCTGGTCTTCAACACCGCCATGACCGGCTATCAGGAGATCATGACCGACCCCTCCTATGCGGGCCAGGTGATCACCTTCACCTTCCCGCATGTGGGCAATGTCGGCGTCAATGACGAGGACGACGAAAGCGCGCAGCCCGCGGCGCTGGGCATGGTGGTCAAGTGGGACCCGACGGCGCCCTCGAACTGGCGCGCGGCGGGGGATCTGCGGCGCTGGCTGGCCGCGCGCGGGCGCATCGGCGTCGGCGGCGTGGACACCCGGCGCCTGACGCGCAAGATCCGGCTGGGCGGCGCGCAGCACGTGGCCATCGCCCATGATCCGCGCGGCGAATTCGACGTGGACGACCTGATCGCCCGCGCGCGCGCGTTCCCGGGGCTCGAGGGCGCGGACCTGGCGCGCGAGGTCACCTGCCGCCAGTCCTATCGCTGGGACGAGATGCGCTGGGCCTGGCCCGGCGGCTTTCCTCGCCGCCAGGGGCCGGGCAAGCGGGTGGTCGCCGTGGACTACGGCGCCAAGCGCAACATCCTGCGTTGCCTGGCCGAGGCCGGGTGCGAGGTGATCGTGCTGCCCGCGACCGCCACGGCCGAAGAGGTGCTGGCGCATGATCCCAAGGGCGTGTTCCTGTCGAACGGTCCCGGCGATCCGGCCGCGACGGGCGAATACGCCGTTCCCATGATCCGCGCCATTCTGGACAGGGGACTGCCGATCTTCGGCATCTGCCTTGGCCACCAGATGCTTGCCCTGGCGCTGGGCGCGCGCACGATCAAGATGAGCCACGGCCATCACGGCGCGAACCATCCGGTCAAGGATCTGGAGACCGGCAAGGTCGAGATCACCTCGATGAACCACGGCTTCGCGGTCGACGCCCAGACCCTGCCCGAGGGCGTGATCGAGACGCATGTCTCGCTTTTCGACGGCTCGAACTGCGGCATCCGCATGCGCGAGCGGCCGGTGTTCTCGGTGCAGCACCACCCCGAGGCCAGCCCCGGCCCGCAGGACAGCTTCTATCTGTTCGAGCGCTTCGCGGCGTCGCTCTGAGGCTGGAAACCTTCCGTTAACCGTCTTGCGCCTAGCCTGCTCTCATCAGGAGTGCAGTTCATGGCGCAAGTCGATCTGGCGAGCACCGAGCGCGCCGCCCCGCCCCGGCTGGGAGAGATCCTGGTCGCGCGCGGGGCGGTTTCGCGCCGCAGGCTGAAGGCCGCGCTGCGGCGCCAGCGCCGGGTGGGCGCGCCGCTGGGCGAGATCCTTTGCGCCTCGGGCGCGGTGCGCCGCGCCGACGTTCTGGCCGCGCTGGCCGAGCAGCGCGCCCGGCCCTTCATTGACCTCGAGGCCCAGCCCCCCGACCCCTCGCTGATGGATGAGGGCGACCTGATCCATTGCCTTCAGCGGCGCGCGCTGCCCTGGCGGCGCGAAGAGGGACGGCTGGTCTTCGCCGCCGCCGACCCGGGCGCGCTGATGGGCGCGGAGCTGTTCCTGCGCAGGGCCTTCCGCGTTCCGCGCCATCTGGACGTCGAGGTCGTCGCCTGCGCGCCCGAGGCGTTCGAGGCGGTTCTGAGCGCCCGCTTCGCCCCCGAGCTGGCCCGCCGCGCGGCCTCGCGCACGCCCGAGCGGCTTTCGGCGCGGGGGCTGACCCGCCCCGGCCCGCGGCTGGCGCTGGGCGCGGCGCTGGCGGGGGCGGCGGCGCTGCTGGCGCTGGCGCCGCAGCTGGCGCTGCCGGCGCTGTTCCTGGCGGCGCTGGCGCTCAACGCGGTGAATGTGGGGCTGCGCCTGGCGGTCATGGCGCTGCCGGCGCGGCGAAGCGTGCTGCCCTGTCCCGCGCCCGCCGAGCCCGAGCCGGGCCCGCCGCCGCGCATCACCCTCATCATCGCCCTCTACCGCGAGCCGCAGGTGGCGGCGCAGCTGATCGAGGGGCTGCGCGCGCTCGATTACCCGCCCGAGCGGCTCGAGGCCATTCTCGCGCTCGAGGAAGGCGACGAGGCCACCCGCGCCGCGATCGAGGCCGCCGACCCGCCGCGCTGGGCGCGCATTCTGGTGACCCCGCCGGGGGGGCCGCGCACCAAGCCGCGCGCGCTCAACCACGCGCTGGACTTCGCCAGCGGCGACATCATCGGCGTCTACGACGCCGAGGACCGGCCCGAGCCGCGCCAGCTGCGCAAGGTGGCGGCGGCCTTCGCCGGCTCGTCGGCCAAGCTGGCCTGCGTGCAGGCGCGCCTCGCCTTCCGCAACGAGGCCGACGGCTGGATACCGCGATGCTTCGCGGTCGAATACGCGACCTGGTTCCACGTCATGCTGCCGGGCATGGCGCAGCTGGGCTTCCCGCTGCCGCTGGGGGGCACCTCGCTGTTCTTCCGCCGCGCCGCGCTCGAGCGCCTCGGGGCGTGGGATGCGCACAACGTCACCGAGGACGCGGATCTGGGCATCCGCCTGGCGCGGGCGGGCTATGTGACGGGCCTGATCGACAGCGAGACCGACGAGGAGGCGACGCGCACCCCCCTTGCGTGGATCCGTCAGCGCTCGCGCTGGCAGAAGGGCTATCTGATGACCTGGCTCACCCACATGCGCGCGCCGCGCCGGCTGTGGCGCGATCTGGGGCCGCGGGGCTTTCTGGGTTTTCAGGCGCTGTTTCTGGGGGCGGCCAGCGCCTTTCTGGCGCAGCCGCTTTTCTGGGCGGTTTGGGTGTGGCCGGCGCTGGCGGGCCCGGTCTTCGACCCCGCCGCGGCGCTGGGCGCGCTGGGCCATGCGCTGGCCGGCGCGCTGTTGATGGGGCAGGCGGTGATGGCGGGGTCGTCGGTGCTGGCGCTGCGGCGCGCGGGGCGGCGCAACCTGATCCCGACCGCGCTCAGCCTGCCCTTCTACTGGCCCATGGGCGTCGCCTCGGCGCTCAAATCCCTGGTCGAGGCCGCCGCCGCGCCCCTTTACTGGGACAAGACCGAGCATGGCCGCCCGCCGCGCCGGGGGCTGTGGAAATTCCCGCGTTCGCGCTAGCTTTCCCCATGGGCGGCCGCTCGGGCCGCGTATGCAAGGGAGAGTGATCGCCATGTCGCAGATGAACGTTTCCGCCCCGAAGGGCGTCGGCCGCCGCGCCGCGCTGTCGGCGCTGGCCGCCGCGCCGGTCGCCGCGGCGCTGACCCTTGGCGCGCCTGCGCCCGCGCGCGCCGCGGCGCCCAAGGCCGGCCCGACGCGCGGGCTCGTCCGGCGCTTCGAGCTGGGCGCGTTCGAGGTCGCCACCCTGTCCGACGGCATGCGCGCGGGCGAGGGGCCGCACCCGATCTTCGGACAGAATGTGAGCGCCGAAGAGGTCGCCGCGCTGCTCGAGGCCAACTTCCTGCCCGCCGGGCGCTTCGTGAACGGGTTCACGCCAACCCTGGTCAACACGGGGGCCGAGCTGATCCTGTTCGACACCGGCCTGGGCGAGGGCGCGCGCCCGGCCATGGGCGGGCTGCGCGCGCGTCTGGCCGAGGCGGGCGTGACCCCCGAGCAGATCGACGTGGTGGTCCTTACGCACATGCATCCCGACCATATCGGCGGGCTGACCGAGAGCGGCGCGCCGGCCTTTCCCAATGCGCGCTATGTGATCGGAGCCGCGGAATACGATTTCTGGACCGCGCCGGGGCGCGATTCCGGGCCGACCGAGCGCGTGGCCCGTCTGGTGCAGGAGAAGGTGGTTCCGCTGGCCGAGCGCGCGCGCTTCGTCAAGCCCGGCGACGCGGTCGCCCCGGGCATCGAGGCGGTGGCCGCCTTCGGCCACACGCCCGGTCACATGGCGTGGCATCTGGAAAGCGAGGGGCGGCGGCTGATGCTGTGCGCCGATGCGTGCAACCACTATGTGGTCTCGCTGCAGCGCCCCGACTGGCACGTGCGCTACGACATGGACAAGGAAGCCGCCGCCGCCACGCGCAAGAGCCTGTTCGGCATGATCGCGGCCGACCGCATTCCCTTCGTCGGCTATCACATGCCCTTCCCGGCCGTCGGTTTCGTCGAGCCGCTGGGCGAAGGGTTCCGCTTCGTGCCCGCGACCTACCAGTTCGACGTCTGAGGTTGCGCCCGCCCCCGATGGGGGCGGGCGCCCGGACGGGGGTCAGATCCCGCCCATCGAGAGGTATTTGATCTCGACGAAATCGTCGATGCCGTATTTCGAGCCCTCGCGCCCCAGGCCCGACTGCTTCATGCCGCCGAAAGGCGCCACGGCGGTCGAGGGCAGGGCGTCGTTGACCCCGACGATGCCGTATTCCAGCCCCTCGGCCACGCGCCAGCAGCGGCCGATGTCGCGCGCGTAGAAATAGGCGGCCAGGCCGAACTCGGTGTCGTTGGCCAGCGCGATGGCCTCGGCCTCGTCCGAGAACGAGAAGACCGGCGCCAGCGGGCCGAAGGTCTCTTCGCGCGCGACCTTCATCTGCGCCGTGGCGCCGTCGATGACGGTGGGTTCGAAGAACAGCCCGCCCAGCGCGTGACGCTTGCCGCCGACCACCAGGCGCCCGCCCTTGGCCAGCGCGTCGGCGATGTGCTCTTCGACCTTGGCCACGGCGGCCTCGTCGATCAGGGGGCCGGTGGTCACGCCTTCCTCCAGCCCGTCGCCCACGCGCAGGGCGCGCACGCGCTCGGCCAGGCGGGCGACGAAGGCCTCGCGCACGCTTTCCTGGACATAGATGCGGTTGGCGCAGATGCAGGTCTGGCCGGCGTTGCGGAACTTCGAGGCCATGGCCCCTTCGACCGCGGCGTCCAGATCGGCGTCGTCGAAGACGATGAAGGGCGCGTTGCCGCCCAGCTCGAGCCCCAGCTTCTTGATGTCATGGGCGCACTGGCGCATGAGCACGCGCCCGACCTCGGTCGAGCCGGTGAAGGTCAGCTTGCGCACCTTCTCGTTGGCGCACATCTCGTTGCCGATGGCCGAGGCGGACGACCCGCAGACGACGTTGAGCACCCCCGGCGGAAAGCCCGCGCGCTCGGCCAGCACGGCGATGGCGATGGCCGACAGGGGCGTCTGCTTGGCCGGCTTGCAGACCACGGTGCAGCCGACGGCCAGGGCCGGGCCGATCTTGCGCGTGATCATGGCGTTGGGGAAGTTCCACGGCGTGATCGCCGCGACCACGCCGATGGGCTGCTTGAGCACGACGATTCGCTTGCCCGGCGCGGCGGGCGGGATCACGTCGCCATAGACGCGCTCGGCCTCGGCGGCGAACCATTTGAGAAAGCTTGCGCCGTAAAGGATCTCGCCGCGCGCCTCGGCCCAGGGCTTGCCCTGCTCGCTGGTCAGGATGGTTGCCAGGTCGTCGGCGTTCTCGACCATCAGGTCGTGCAGCTTCATCAACAGCGCGCCGCGCTCGGAAGCCAGCCTGGCCGCCCAGGGCTTTTGCGCCTCGTAGGCCGCGTCGATGGCGCGGCGGGTCTCCTCCGCGCCCAGATCGGCGCATTCGGCCACGGTCTGGCCGGTGGCGGGGTTGACCACCTTGAACGTCTTGCCGCCGGGACCGTCGGTCCAGACGCCGCCGACATAGGATCTGCCGGTCAGAAGGGTGGGGTCCTTGAGCTTCATTCGCAGCGCCTCCCAGGCTTGCCTTGGCGATCTTCGCCGTCAAGTCATAGCGCCGCGCACGTGGGCCGGCAAACCCCGCGCCGTCGATCGGGGGCGACGGCCGGCCCGGCGGGGGCGCCGGTCCGCGCCGCCCTCAGGCCGCGGCGCGGCGGGCCCTCTGGCGGCGGGCGGCGGCGGCCAGCCCCGCCAGACCCATCGCCAGAAGCCCCAGCGCGCCGGGAACCGGGACCGGGTTCGGCGCAAGATCGGCGAAGCCGCTTGCCACCGCGCCCGTCGGGGCGCTCGTGACCGAAAAGCCCTTGATCGTCGCCGCCAACGGTCCGGCGATGTCGTCGACGGCATGGACCATCCAGCCGAACACGTCGCCCGGCGCGACCGCGAAGCTGATCGGGCCGGCGTCGGTCGCATCCGCCCCGCCAAGGTTGTGCTCGAGATGGTTGAGCGTGATGTAGAAATAGTCCCAGCCGGGCCCCTCGGCGTCGAAGTTTCTCAGATCATACGAGAAATTCACGTAGCCGGCGTCCTGCGACACGGCGGTGAACGAGATCCAGGCCGCTTCGCCGGTCTCGTCGTTGCAGCCGCCGATGTCGACCGACTGCGCGCCGTTGACGACGACGAGGCCCGACGCGCAGCCCAACGCGCCGTATCGGGTCACGGAGAAGTTCGAAAAGGCGTAGTCGCCGGTGAAATCGGTCACGGGCAGGGCGCTGGCGGCCTGGGCGCCAAGCCCCGTCGCGGCGGCAAGGGCGAAAAGAATGGGTCTGATCATCTCGATTCTCCGCATGGCGGGTTTCGCGCGACCCTGGCGGCGCAGGCCGGAAAGGTCGCGCCCTTGTTGACCTTGACCCAGGTTGAAACCAATCCGGTCGTTTCGCGCAACCCGCCGCGCGTTGACTTGCGCGCCCGCCTGTCCGAGAACTTGCCCGCACGGAAGGGGCGGCCGCGGGGCCGCCGCAGTCGGAGGATGGACATGAAGAAGGTCTACGGCTCGGCGCAGGAGGCGCTTGACGGCCTCCTGTTCGACGGAATGACCATCGCGGCGGGCGGATTCGGCCTGTGCGGCATTCCCGAGAACCTGATCGCGGCGATCCGCGACTCGGGCGTCAAGGATCTGACCATCGCCTCGAACAACGCGGGCGTGGATGATTTCGGCCTGGGGCTGCTGCTGCAGACGCGCCAGGTGCGCAAGATGATCTCGTCCTATGTGGGCGAGAACGCCGAGTTCATGCGCCAGTATCTGTCGGGCGAGCTGGAGCTGGAGTTCACGCCCCAGGGCACGCTGGCCGAGCGCATGCGCGCCGGCGGCGCGGGCATTCCGGGCTTCTACACCGCCACGGGGGTGGGCACCGTCATCGCCGAGGGCAAGGAGCACAAGGAGTTCGACGGCAAGACCTACATCCTCGAGCGCGCCATCGTGGCGGACCTGGCCATCGTCAAGGGCTGGAAGGCCGACGAGACCGGCAACATGATCTTCCGCAAGACGGCGCGGAACTTCAACGTGCCGGCGGCGAAATGCGGCCGCATCTGCGTCGCCGAGGTCGAAGAGATCGTGCCCGTCGGCAGCCTCGATCCCGACCACATCCACCTGCCCGGCATCTATGTGCACCGCCTGATCAAGGGCGATCACGAGAAACGCATCGAACAGCGCACCGTGCGCAAGCGCGAGGAGGCCTGAGCATGCCCTGGGACCGCAATCAGATGGCCGCGCGCGCGGCGCGCGAGCTCGAGGACGGCATGTATGTCAATCTGGGCATCGGCATTCCGACGCTGGTGGCCAACTACATTCCCGAGGGCGTGCACGTCACGCTCCAGTCCGAGAACGGCATGCTGGGCATCGGCCCCTTCCCCTACGAGGGCGAAGAGGACCCCGACCTGATCAACGCCGGCAAGCAGACGATCACCGAGCTGCCGCACTCGGCCTATTTCGACAGCGCCGAAAGCTTCGCCATGATCCGCGGCGGCAAGATCGCCATGGCGATCCTGGGCGCGATGGAGGTCAGCGAGACCGGCGATCTGGCGAACTGGATGATCCCCGGCAAGCTGGTCAAGGGGATGGGCGGCGCCATGGACCTGGTGGCCGGCGTCGGGCGCGTGGTGGTGGTGATGGACCACGCCAACAAGCACGGCCAGTCGAAGGTGCTGAAGGAATGCACCCTGCCGCTGACCGGCAAGGGGGTGGTTGACCGGATCATCACCAATCTGGGCGTTCTGGACGTGGTGGAGGGCGGCCTCAAGGTCGTCGAGCTGGCGCCCGGCGTCACCATGGACGAGCTGCGCGCCAACACCGAGGCGACGCTGGTCGAATGACGGCCGCGCCGGCGGCGCGCCGCGCGCCGCCGGCCTTCACGGCGCGGGCGGGCAAGGATCGCGCGGCCCGCGCGGCGGCGCGGCGCACAGCCGCTCGCCAAGGGCCGCGAAGGCGGCCAGGACCTTCGGAACATAAGCGCGGGTCTCGGGCCAGGGCGGTACGCCGCCATGGCTGATCACGGCGTTCTCGCCGGCATTGTAGGCGGCAAGCGCCAGCACCGCGTCCTCGTCGAACATTCGCAGCAGCATGTCCAGATAGGCGGCGCCGCCGGCGATGTTCTGCGCCGGGTCGAGCGGGTCGCGCACGCCGACGCGCCGCGCGGTGGCGGGCATGAGCTGCATCAGCCCGAGGGCGCCGGCGGGGCTGCGCGCATTTTCCCTGCCGCCCGATTCGACGGCGATCATCGCCATCAGCAACGCGCGCGAGACGCGCCGCCGGGCCTCGGCCCGAGTCAGCGCCAGGCCGTGCCGGCGCGCCACGTGCTCGAGGGCCTCGGGCTGGGGCGCGCGCACCGATTCGCGCGCGGACCGGGCCGCGGCCGCGAGCCGGTCGGGGCTTGCGGCCGACAGGCGCGGATCGATCCGGCGCCAGAACTCTTCGACCGCGGCGGGCGCGGCCGCGGGCGGAGTCTCGAAGATGATTCGCCGCCGCGCGCCGGGCGCCGGCGGGCGCACGCGGCGAAACGAGAAGTCCGATTCGAGCGGAGCGCTGCGCACGACCGGCAGGCCGGCCGCCTTCGCCGGCAGGCAGGCGGCGCCCGCGATGGCTGCAAAAAGATGCGCCACTGCAATCATTTGGCGAGCCGCCCGGGGCGTCCACCCCCCGCCGCGCCGCGCGCCTCCGCCCCCGCGCCAGGATCCCGCGCCCATCATCCCGAATTCACGCCTTCCCGTTTGCGGCGAACCTCGCTATTCTGAACGCCAGCGTAACGACGGCGCGGGTTCGGCCGGAGAGTGTCCATGATGATTGTCGATTGCGTGGCGCGCAAGGCGCCAAGGCGGTTCGTCGCATGCGAGAAGGGTGCGGTCACCGTCGATTGGGTTGTTCTGACCGCGATGGTTGTGGTCGCATTCATTTTCGCCGTTGGTCCGGTCTGGCTCGGCTTCGCCGACATCGTGGACGCTTCGGCAAGCGAGGTCAGCGCCTATGGCGCCAGCCTGTTCGGGAACTGAAGATTCGGGCGCGTTCCGCTTCGCCGTCAAGGCGGCATTCATAAACAGGTTCCCAAACGGATGATTCGCGGTTAGGCTTTCGGAGCGCGTCACGGCTGGCCGGGGGGCCGCCGGGGATGCCGCGATGAAGGCGCCCTGCGCCAAGCGTTCAAGTGAACGGCGTTCATGTGGAACGTCGTGGTGTGCATCGGAAGGAAGCAACATGAACTGGATCATTTCGAAGCTCCGTCGCGCCGTGACCGACGAGTCCGGCGCCGTGACCGTGGACTGGGTCGTGCTGACCGCCGCGGTGGTCGTGCTGGCGATCGGCGCCATCAGCGTGCTGGACGGCCAGATCTCGTCGCTGGTCAGCAGCATCTCGACCGAGCTTCAGTACTCGAACGTGACCGGCGGCTGACGCCGTCGCCTCGCGATCCGCGGCAGGGTGACTTGCGCCCCGCCCTGGTGTAAGAACGAAAGCCGCCCGCGCCATCCGCGTCGGGCGGCTTTTCGCGAAGGACGTGACCCATGCGTATGATCGCCATCCTCGTGTTGCTGGCGGGCTTCGCCCTTGCGGGCGGATCGGTCTACTACATGTACGGCATGTTCAAGCAGGCTCAGGCCCAGCTTGCGCAGCAGCCCAAGATCAGGACCATCCCGACGGTCAAGATCGCGGTGGCGGCCAAGGATCTGCGCTATGGCGAGCCGCTGACCGAGAAAAGCGTGCGCATGGTCGAATGGCCCAAGAACGCCGCGCCGGCCAACGGCTTTCAGCGGCTCGAGGACCTGTTCGTCAAGGGCGGCGAGCCGCGCACGGTGCTGCGCCGCATGGAGCCGAACGAGCCGATCCTGAAGTCCAAGGTCACCGGCTTCGGCGAGAAGGCGACCGTCGCCGCGCTGCTCGATCCGGGGATGCGGGCGCACACCTTTCAGGTCAACGCGGTGTCGTCGATCGGCGGCTTCATGCTGCCCGGCACGCGGATCGACGTGATTCTGACCTACAAGGACCGCAACGAGGGCATCAAGACCAAGTATCTGATGCAGAACATCGAGGTGATCGCGGTCGACCAGGACACCGACCGCGACCGAATCGACGCCCGAGTCGCGCGGACGGTGACGGTTCAGGTCACCCCGCGCCAGGTCGAGCAGCTGACCCTGGCGCAGAGCCTTGGCAAGATCACGCTGGCGCTGCGCGGCTTCGGCGCCCAGGACGTCTCGGACGCCGAGGGAATCACGCGCGAAGATCTTCTGGGCGACGAGCCCGAAGCGGTCGCGGACGCGCCGGCCGCGCCCGAGCCCGAGGAGCTGAAGGTCAAGGTGCGTCGCGGCGCCGCGGAGCTGCAAAGCGTGACCGTCGAATGATGGCCGGATTCGCCAAATTCTGAACCTGATCTGAAGAAAATCGGGAAACTTCCCGAGCTTCTCTTCGTAAACCCTTGAATGCTTGTGTTTAACGCAGGCGTTGCTAAAGTCTGCGATGTATCGATGCGTGTGGCGTGATTGTGGTCATGCGCGGGCCTGCCTCTGGGAGAGCGAGTATGAATGTGTTGCGTGCAGCATGTGTGGCGGCGGCCCTGGCCGTCGTCGCGGCGTCGGGCGGAGCCGATGCGCAGTCGTCGGTGTTGAGAGTCGCGCAGGGGGCCGCGTCGCGGGACCTGGCCGTGGATGTGAACCGGGCGGTGGTGCTTGAGGCGGCCGAGCCCTTCGCCGAGGTGTCGGTGGCCAATCCGGGCATCGCCGACGTGGCCGCGCTTTCGAACAGGACGATCTACGTCCTGGGCAAGCAGCCCGGCCGCACCACGCTGACGCTGCTGGGCGCGGGCGGGCGGCTGATCGCCAATCTGACCATCCGCGTCTCGCCCGACCTGGCCGAGCTCAAGACCCGCCTGCGCGAGATCCTGCCCGGCGAGCCCATCGAGGTGCGCGCCGCCAACAACGGGATCGTGCTTTCGGGCACCGTCTCGGGCGTGGCCAAGCTGGCGCGCGCCATGGAGCTGGCCGAGCGCTACGCCCCGGGCCGCGTGTCGAACATGATGAATGTGGGCGGCACGCAGCAGGTCATGCTCAAGGTCCGCTTCGCCGAGGTGCAGCGCAGCGCGTCCAAGGAGCTGGGCTTCAACTGGGCGCTGGGCTTCACCGCCGGCAATTTCGGCCTGAACACGAACACGGGCGACTATATCGGCGGCGTCAACGTCCCCGGCCGTCCGGTGCCCGGCGGGAGCGGCGGCGCGGGCCTGTCCACCTCATACACGCCCTCGGGTTCGCCCGACGGCCTCGTGCGCCTGGGCTTCGCCGCGGGCGGCTTCGTGGCCAACCTGGCCATCGACGCGATGGAATCGAAGGGCCTTGCGCGCACGCTGGCCGAGCCGAACCTTGTGGCCCTGTCGGGCGACAACGCCACCTTCCTGGCGGGCGGCAACTATCCCATCCCCGTGCGCTCGGATGACGGCATCTCGGTCGAATACCGGCCCTTCGGCGTCAGCCTGTCCTTCACGCCCACGGTGGTGGACGACGATCTGATCAATCTCGAGCTCGAGGCCGAATCGAGCGCCATCGACAACAGCATCGTGGTCCAGAGCGCCGGCTTCACCTACAACGGCTTCTCGACCCGCCGCTCGAAGACCACCATCGAGCTGCGCGACGGCGAGAGCTTCGCCATCGCCGGCCTGCTGCAGGACGACTTCATCGACAACGCCAACCAGATCCCGTGGCTGGGCGACGTTCCGGTGCTGGGCACGCTGTTCCGCTCGAGCGACTACCAGCGCCGCCAGACCGAGCTGGTGATCATCGTCACCGCGCATCTCGTCACCCCGACGGCGGGCGAGGCGCTGAGCCTTCCGACCGATCGCATCGCGATCCCCGACGAGTCGGAGCTGTTCCTGTTCGGCAAGCTTGAAGGCCCGGCGGGCGCGGTCGCCGCCGGCGGCTTCGAGGGCGCCTATGGCTATGTGATGGAGTGATGAAGATGACGCGTATTGTCATTGCCGCGGCGCTGGGCGCCGCAACGCTGCTGTCGGCCTGCGCCGACCGTCCCGCCGGTTCGGCCGCCACGGGGGCGTCCTTCGGCTCCGCGACCGCCTCCAACGTCATCGGCCAGGCTGCCTACGCCTATGCCGACCGGCGCCTGGTGGCCATGTCGGACAAGTTCCGCGCCGAGGCACCCGACACCGTGACCTTCGACTTCGACAAGGCGGTTCTGGACGCGGACGCGCGCCGCGCGCTGGACGCGCAGGCGGCGTGGCTCAAGGCGCATCCGAAGGTGCGCATGCGCATCTATGGCCATGCCGACAAGGTCGGCTCCGAGGCCTACAACGACCGCCTCGGCCTGCGCCGCGCTCGCGCGGTGGTGCGCTACCTGGTCTCGAAGGGGGTCGAGCGCAACCGTCTCGACGCGGTCGAAAGCCGCGGCGAGCGCGAGCCCGTCGTCCAGACCGAAGAGCGCGAGCGCCGCAACCGCCGCGCGGTGACCCAGGTGGCCGGGTTCGAGCGCGGCTATGTCGGCGATTCCATGGACGGCAAGCGCGCCCTGCTCGGTTACAAGGAATACACCTTCGACCGCATAGAATTCGCCAAGGCCTCGTCGACCAGCGGCGGCGGCGGGTGACCGGCAGGGCCGGCGCCGCGCCGGCCCGTCCAGTGTTTCGCGCGCGGCGCCCGCCGCGCGCGGTTGAGGTCGGGCGCGCCGCCCGCGGCCGCCGACCGCGCGTCATGAAGCGAAGGCTGTGATCATGCAGTTGCGTCGAATCAAGTCCAGACCCGTCGAGCTTTACGCGGTGGCGGACAATTTCGCGGTCTTCCAGGC
Organism: Oceanicella actignis; assembly: GCF_008124525.1. GTDB lineage: Bacteria > Pseudomonadota > Alphaproteobacteria > Rhodobacterales > Rhodobacteraceae > Oceanicella > Oceanicella actignis. The sequence continues at coordinate 87,044 of NZ_VNHJ01000008.1, read as the reverse complement.
CATCGGCGACGAGCTGCGCGGCGAGTTTCCCGACGACGCCTGGGCGCCGATCGGCTATGCCGAGATGCGCAAGCTGGTCGCCGCCGGCGCCCCCGAAACGCTCGAGGCCGTGCTGGTGGGCGTGGACGCCGCGGATGAGGGCCGGGTGAAGGAGATCGCGACGCTGATCGCCGCGGTCAAGGCCTCGGGGCTGCCCGTGATCCTGCTGGCCAAGGACATCGGCCCGGCCTCGATGCACGCGCTGATGCGCGCCGGCGCCGACGACTTCCTGCCCTATCCGACCCCCGAAGGCGCCCTGGCCGAGACCATGGAGCGGCTGCGCAACCGCGACGCCGCGGCCGAGATGGGGCAGGCCAAGGGACGCGGCCGGCGCGGCGTGGTGCTGCCCGTCTATGGGGTTTCGGGCGGGGTGGGCTCGACCACCTTCGCGGTCAACCTCGCCTGGGAGCTGGCGCTCGAGACGCGCAAGGCCAACAAGCGCGTCTGCATCATGGATTTCGACTTCCAATACGGCTCGGTGGCCACCTATCTGGACCTGCCGCGCCTCGAGTCGATCTTCGAGCTGCTGTCCGAGGCCGAGACGATGGACCACGACAGCCTCGCCTCGGCGCTGACCAGCTTCCAGAAGCGGCTGGCGGTGCTGACGGCGCCCATGGACGCGCTTCCGCTGGACATCATCGGCCCCGAGGACGTCAAGAAGCTGCTGTCGCTGGCCACGCACTCATACGATTTCGTCATCGTGGACATGCCCACGACGCTGACCCACTGGACCGAGACGCTGCTGCACGCGGCCGAGCGTTTCTTCGTGTCCATGGAGATCGACATGCGCTCGGCCCAGAACATGCTGCGCTTCCTGCGCACGCTCAAGGCCGAGGATCTGCCGATCGAGAAGCTGGATTTCATCATGAACCGCGCGCCGGGCTTCGCCGACATGTCGGGCAAGGCGCGCGTCAAGCGGATGGCCGAAAGCCTGGGCATCGAATACTCGATCATGCTGCCCGACGGCGGCAAGACGGTGACCCAGGCCTGCGATCACGGCTCGCCGCTCGAGATCTACGCGCGTTCCAATCCGCTGCGCAAGGAGATCCGCCGCGTGGCGCGCACGCTGGCCGAAAGCGTGGCCGCCGCGCAGGCGGCGATCGCGTAAGGAGGCCGCATGTTCAAGCGTTACGCCAAGACCGCTCCGCCGCCGCCCATCGCCCGCAAGACCGAGGAGGAGCCCGGCCGCCTGCGCAAGGCCGCCGCCGCCGCGTCGCCCGACGCCGCCGAGGTGTCGCGCGAGGCCAAGCGTCGCCAGCGCCTTCTGACCATCAAGGTCGATCTGCACCGCCGCCTGCTCGAGACGCTCAACCTGTCGATCATCGACAAGGTGCCCGAGGCCGAGCTGCGCCGCGAGGTCGCCGCCATCGCGCGCGAGGGGCTGCGCGAGATGGGCGTGGTGCTCAGCGCCGCCGAGGCCGAGCAGCTGACCTCGGAGCTGATGGACGAGGTGACGGGCCTCGGTCCGCTCGAGCCGCTGCTCAAGGACGAGACCATCACCGACATTCTCGTCAACGGCCACAAGCAGGTCTTCGTCGAACGTTTCGGCAAGCTTCAGCTGACGGATGTCGAGTTCAAGGACGAAAAGCACCTGCTGCGCGTGATCGACAAGATCGTCTCGGCCGTGGGCCGGCGCGTGGACGAGAGCCAGCCCTGGGTGGACGCGCGCCTGGCCGACGGCAGCCGCGTCAACGCGCTGGTGCCGCCCTGCGCGGTGGACGGGCCGCTGCTGTCGATCCGCAAATTCTCGAAAAAGCCGCTGTCGATCGACAAGCTGATCGCCAACGGCGCCTTCACCGAAGAGATGGCCGCCTATCTGCAGGCCGCCGTGGCCACGCGGCTGAACATCCTGGTGTCGGGCGGCACGGGCTCGGGCAAGACGACCACGCTCAACGCGCTGTCCAGCTTCATCGACAACAACGAGCGCATCGTCACCATCGAGGACACGGCCGAGCTTCAGCTGCAGCAGACCCATGTGGGCCGCATGGAAAGCCGCCCGCCCAACGTCGAGGGCAAGGGCGAGGTCACGCAGCGCGACCTTCTGCGCAACGCCCTGCGCATGCGCCCCGACCGCATCATCGTGGGCGAGACCCGCGGCGCCGAGGTCATGGACATGCTTCAGGCCATGAACACCGGCCATGACGGCTCGATGACCACGATCCACGCGAACAACCCGCGCGACGCCACCGCGCGCGTCGAGAACATGATGCTGATGGCCGGCGTCGAGATCCCGCTGCGGGCGGTGCGCGCGCAGATCGCCTCGGCGATCCACGTCATCGTGCAGGTCTCGCGCCTGTCGGACGGCTCGCGGCGCATGATGTCGATCTCCGAGATCACGGGCATGGAGGGCGACGTCATCGCCATGCAGGAAATCTTCAAGTTCCAGCGCGAGGGCGTGGACGCCGACGGCCGCATCATCGGCCATTTCGTGGCCACCGGCATCCGCTCGGCCTTCGCCGAGCGCTTCAAGCAGTGGGGCTACGACCTGCCCAACGACATCTACAAGCCCAACCGGCGCCTGGGCTGATCGGAGGAGACGCGCCGCATGTCGCTCGAGCCGCTGGTTTTCGCCTTCGTCTTCATCGGGGTCCTCCTGATGGTCGAGGGCCTGTATCTTCTGGCCTTCGGCAAGTCCGTCCGTCAGGCCAAGAAGGTCAACCGGCGCCTTCAGCTGCTCGAGCAGGGGGGCGACCCCGAAGAGGTCCTGACCCAGCTGCGCAAGGAGCGCGAGCAGCACGAGGGGGCCGCGTCGGTTCCGCTGCTGGCGCCGCTGTTCGACTACGCCGCCAAGGCCAACATCGCCTGGTCGCCGGCCATGATCACGCTGATCATGCTGGCGGCGATGGGCCTGTCCTACCTGGCGCTGAGCTGGTTCTCGAGCGCCGCGCAGGCGGTGCGCATTCCGGTGGCGGTCATGATGGGCTACTTCATCATGTTCGTGTGGCTGCGCAACCGCGCCAAGAAGCGCATCGCCCTGTTCGAAGAGCAGCTGCCCGACGCGGTCGAGCTGATGGTGCGTTCGCTGCGCATCGGCCACCCGTTCTCGGCCGCGATCTCGATCGTGGCGCAGGAAATGCCCGACCCCATCGGCACCGAGTTCGGCATCATCGCCGACGAGGCGACCTACGGCATGGACGTGACCGAGTCGCTCGACCGGCTGGCCCAGCGGGTCGAGCTGCAGGACTTGCGCTTCCTGGCGGTGGCGGTGATGATCCAGAGCCAGTCGGGCGGCAACCTGGCCGAGATCCTGGAGGGCCTGTCCAACGTCATCCGCGCGCGCTTCAAGCTGTTCCGCAAGATCAAGGCCATCACCGCCGAGGCGCGCTGGTCCGGCTGGTTCCTGTCGGTCTTCCCGGTGCTGGCGCTGATCGTGGTGCAGCTGGTCAAGCCCGACTACTACGACGGCGTCGTGGACCATCCGCTGTTCGTGCCCGCGACCATCGCGGTGGCCGTCATGCTTGTGCTGAACGTCATCTTCATGCGCATGATGGTCAACATCAAGGTCTAGGGGAGGGCGGATGGCGCGCGTGCGACATGCAAGGTTGATCGCCGCCGCGGCGGCGCTGGCGCTGGGGGCCGCGGGCGCCCTGGCGCAGCAGGCCGCGCCGACGCCCATCGTGCCGGCCAGCGCGCCGGCGGCGGGCGGAGGCTCGATTCCCGACCTCATCATCGCCTTTCTGACGCGCGCCTTCGGCCCCCTCGGCCCGGTCTATGCGCTGGCCGCCCTGGCCGCCTTCCTGATCGCCTCGGCCACGCCGCTCCTGCTGAAGAAGAAGCAGGACCCGATCGAGAAGCTGGGCCGCCCGCACATCAACATGCGCGGGCTCAAGTCGCGCAGCGAGCAGGTGGTCAAGCTGCGCTACGACCAGGGGTCCAGCAAGCTGGACGCCCTGGCCCCGTATCTCGAGCCCAAGGACGAGGCCGAGCTCAGCTCGATCCGGCACACGCTGCTGCAGGCGGGCTATCGCTCGCGCAGCGCGGTGCGCACCTTCTACCTGGCGCGCGGTCTGTTCGCGCTGCTGTTCGTGCTTCTGGCCATCGGCTATCTGAGCCTGCGCAAGGACGGCGTCGAGCCGGCCACCTACCTGATGGTCGCCGGCGGCGCGATGGGGCTGGGCTATCTGGCGCCGTCCTACTGGGTGACGCGGCGCAAGCAGCAGCGCCAGGAAGAGATCAGCAACGGCTTTCCCGACGCGCTCGACCTGATGCTGATCTGCGTCGAGGCGGGTCAGTCGCTGGACCAGGCGCTGATGCGCGTCTCGAAGGAGATCAAGCACGCCCATGGTTCGCTGGCCGAAGAGTTCGAGATCATCTCGAGCGAGATGCGCGCGGGCAAGGACCGCGCGACGGTGCTGCGCGACTTCGCCAAGCGCACGGGCGTGAACGACGTGTCCAGCTTCGTGACCGTTCTGGTGCAGTCTGCCACCTTCGGCACCTCGGTCGCCGAGGCGCTGCGGGTCTATGCGGCCGAGATGCGCGACAAGCGCCTGATGCGGGCCGAGGAGAAGGCCAACGTTCTGCCCACCAAGCTGACGCTGGGGACCATGATGTTCACGGTGCCGCCGCTGATGCTGATCCTGATCGGCCCGTCGCTGGTCGACATCGTCAACGCGCTGACCGGGTTCGGCCGATGACGCGGGCGGCGCGCGCGCTGTGCGCGGCGCTGGCCGCCGCGGCCTTGGCGGGCTGCGCGCCCGCCCCCGGCCCGACGGCGCGCGCCGCCGCCTCGCCGGCCATCCCGCCCCAGGGCGTCGGCGCGGCCGAGCATGGCCTGCGCCTGCTGGCCGAGGGGCAGGCGGAACCGGCGCTCAAGGCCTTTCGCCTGGCCATGGCGCAAGAGGGGGCGACCCCTCGCGTCCTGGCCGGGCTGGGCGTGGCGACCTTGCGGCTTGGGCGCGTGCGTCAGGCGCGCCGCATCTTCGCGCGGGGGGTCGAGCTTTACCCGGACGATGCGATGCTGCGCAACAATCTGGGCGCGACGCTGTTCGATCTGGGCGACTATGCCGGCGCCCGCCGCCAGTTCGAGGCCGCCTTCGCCCTGACCGACGGCGCGCGCGGCGACATCGCGGCGAACGCGGCCATCGCCATGCAGGCCGAACAGGCGCGCCTTGCCGGCGCCGAGCCGCCCGAGCGGCGCGAATACGACGTCGTGCCCCTTGGCGGGGGCCTTTACATCATGACCCGCGAAGGAGAGCTTCCCTCATGATCGCCCGCAGCGCAGCGCGCGGACTTGCCGCCTTCGTCCTGCTCGGCCTTCTCTCGGCTTGCGCCCAGCAGGGGGCGCAGGACGCGAAGACCGCAAGGCTCGACACGAACCCGATCGACAATCTGAACCTGAACGACATCATGCTCACGGTCGCGGATGCCGAGGATGCGGTCGAGTATTTCCGCAAGACCCTGGCCCAGAACCCCGACCGCGAGGATCTTCAGCGCGGCTACGCCTATGCGCTGATGCGCGCGCGCAAGTATCCCGAGGCGCGTCTCGCCTTCCGCGCGCTGATCGAGGCGGGGCGCGCGCAGCCGGCCGACCGGGTCGAATACGCCCATGCGCTGGCCCGGCTCGAACAGTGGGACGACGTGGCCGCGCAGCTGGCGCTCTTGCCCGAGGGCTTCGTTTCGGCGCGGCGCCTGATGCTCGAGGCCCTTCTGGCCGATCATCGCCGCGACTGGGCGGCCGCGGACGCCGCCTATGAGCGCGCGCGCCAGATGGCGGCCCAGCCCGCGCCGGTCTACAACAACTGGGGCGTGTCGAAGATGGCACGCGGCGATTTCGCCGGCGCCGAAGAGGCGTTCGAAAAGGCGCTGACCTATGATCCGTCGCTGTTCAGCGCCAAGAACAATCTGGCGCTGACCTACGGGCTGCAGCGCCGCTACCGCCTGCCCCTGGTGTCCATGACCGATGAGGAGCGCGCGATCCTCAAGCACAATCTGGGCCTTCTGGCCCTGCGTCAGGGCGACAAGGCGGTGGCGCGCGGCCTGTTCGCCGAGGCGGTCGAGGCCCATCCGCGTCATTTCGAGGCGGCGGCGGCCAAGCTTGCCGCGCTTGACGAGTAGCGTGATGCGGGGGGCGCGGCGCTGCGCGGCCGCCGCGCCCGGCCCCGCCGGCGTCATGGCCGCGCAGGAGCGTTCGCCGCGTGATGACCCTGCCTTCCCTCGACGCGCCCGAGGCGGCGCTGCTCCCCGTCCTCGGCCCGCTCATGCTGGCGGCGATGTGGTGGGATCTGCGGCGGATGCGCATTCCCAACTGGCTGACCGGGGCGACGGCGGCGCTGTTCGCGCCTTTCGCGTTCTGGGCGCTGGGCGCGGACGAGGTCCAGGCGCGCGCGCTGGGCGCGCTGGCGGTGCTGGCGGCGTGCTATGCGTTCTTCTTCTTCGGACGCATGGGCGGCGGCGACGCCAAGCTGCTGGCGGCCTGCGCGTTGTTCGTGCGGCCCGAGGACGCGGCCGGCGCGCTGTTCCTGCTGGCGTTCTGGCTGGGAGTGGGCCTGGCGGCGCTGATGGCGGCGCGCGCGGCGCTCGGGGGGCGCGCGCGCGGCTGGAAGGCGCTGCGCCGCGGCGCGCATTTCCCCATGGGCGTTTCGATCGGCGCGGCGATGATCAGCTATCTGATCCTGCGCGCGCGCGCGCCCGACGTGCCGGCGCCCTTCTGGCTCTGGGGTTAGCGGTCACGGAACGACTCGTTCGAAGATCGTCCAGTGCGGCAGGTCCAGCGCCGGGCGAAGGGGGATGCCCGCGGCAGCGATCTCGTCGATGATGCGGTTGCGGGCCTTGGGCGCGGCCGGACAGGTTGAGACGGCCAGAAGGTCCATGGTCTCGAGCGCCGGTCCCAGCGGCGCATAGGCCCAGAGCTGGGCGCCCTTTTGCGGCGGCGCGCCGGCCGCCCACCAGACCGGGTTGATCAGATCGGCGGTCAGCACCGTGCGCCCGCGCAGCGCGGGTTGGGACGCGATCGCCGCGCCGGCCATGCTCACGAGCCGCTCGAAGCCGCGCGACGCCGAGCAGGCGTCGAAGCGGCGCCCGGCCAGGCTGCGCGGGCCCTCGTCCGCGTCCTCGGCGGCGTCGTCGCCCGCCCCGCCTTGCCTCGGCCGGGGGGGCTCGAGCATGATCTGTCCGCGGATCTCGCCGCGGGCGTCCTCGAAGAAGATGCCCGGCGCGCCGGCGTCGGCGAACAGCGCGGCGTGGCGTTCCTCGGTCACGGCCCAGCCGCTGAACAGGCTGCGCTGGAAGGCCAGCAGGGTCGGGGCCTGCGTCGCCACGATCCACAGCGCCAGCGCCCGCATCGCCGTCGGGGCCGGGGCGCCAAAGAAGCGCGCGCCCGGCCTCGACCTGTGCGCCGCCGCCGCCAGGACCGGCGCGGCGACCAGCGCGCCCATCATGGCGTTGCCGAAATTCTGCCAGGCGATCAGCACGATGGACAGGGACGCCGCCGCCATCATCAGCGCCTCGCGCCGCAGGCCGCACAGCTGCAGCGCGCGCGCCGCGGCCACCAGCGCCAGCGTGACCGGCGCGCCGGCGGGGGTGGTGGCCAGCTGCAGCGGCCCCATGCCCGGCGCCGGGCGCACGTCCGAGCGCGCCGCGCTCCACAGATCGCCCGCATAGCCCAGGGCGGCCTGCAACGCCATGCCCCACCCCGCCGAGGCGACGAAGATCGCCGCGGCGGCCGCAAGCCCGACGCCCATCGCCCAGCCCAGCGCCCGCCAGCGCCCCCAAAGCGCGGCCCACATGAGCGCCGCGGGCGCAAGGAAGGCAAGGTAGGTGACCTTGAGCGTCAGCAGGGCGGCGCCGGCCAGGCCCAGCGCCGCCCCGTCCCCAAGGTCAAGGCCCCGGCCACGGCGCGGCGTCAGCAGCAGGATCGGCGCGGTCGCCAGGAACAGCGCCCAGGCCCAGCGGTTGTAGTGCATGGCCATGGTCGGCGCGTAGGCCGTCGCCGACCATGCCGCCGCCGTGGCGAACAGCATCGCCGCCGCGCCCAGCCAGAACGCGGACGCCACGCTCAGCCGCGTGCGCGCCAGCCACAGGATGAAGGGGATGATCGCGGCGGCGGCCGTCGCCTGCCCGAACGCCAGCGCGCGCGCGGGCGGCGCGTCCCACACGGCGATGGGCAGAAAGCCGAGCGGGCCGAGCGGGGTCGAGAAATCGACGTTCGGAATCTGCCCCAGCCGGATCCGCGTCAGCCCGTCGAGAAGATGCAGCATGTCGCCCCCAAGCTGCTGCACCGCCAACTGTCCGGGCAGCGCCAGCGCGGCCGCCATCAAGGCCCCCGCCGCGCCCAGCCCCAGCGCCAGCCCCGCCAGCGCGGCCGCGCCGGGCGGCGGGTCGTCGGGCGCGGCGTCGCGGGCGGCAACGGGGGGGACGCGGGGATCGGTCATCGGGCGGCTCCGGGCAGTGAACGCGAACGGCCCCGTGATAGCAGATTTCGCCGCGCGGGCGCGCGATTTCGCATGTCGATGACGCTTGCGCAGCCGCGCCGCTTCCGGTTGACTCGGAGCGCGCGGAGCTTTCCCCCTCGCGCGCAAGAGTTCCGCTTTGCAATCGGGAAACGGGTGCGTCATGACCGTGCAGACCAGCGATTTCGCCTTCTCGCCCGCGGCGCCGGCCACCATCGAGGAAACCGGGCTGAGCCGCGAATTCCTCGTCGATCTGTGCCTCAAGGTCATCTATCGGCGCGGTCTGACCACCATGACCGACGTGTGCAAGGCGGTGCGCCTGCCCGGCGTGGTCATGTCCGAGCTGTTCCAGACCATGCGCGACGATCGCCTTCTGGCGACGCTTGGCCAGCTGGGCGGGAACATGCGCTCGGAAATGCGCTACGAGCTGACGGACAAGGGCCGCTCCTGGGCGGTCGAATCGCTGGCGCGTCAGGACTATGCGGGGCCTTGCCCGGTGACGCTCGAAAGCTTTCGCCGCGCGGTGGCGGCGCAGTCGGTCAAGTCGCGCCGCATCTCGAAGGAGCGGCTCGAGCAGAGCTTCGGCGACCTGGTCCTGCCCGAGGGGCTGCTCGGCCGGCTCGGACCGGCGGTGAATTCGGGCCGCTCGATCCTGCTCTACGGCCCGCCCGGCAACGGCAAGTCCAGCTACGCCCACGCCCTTGCGCGCGCCATGGAGGGCGACATCCTGGTGCCCTACGCGATCTATGTCGACGGCGACATCATCCTCTACTTCGACCCGAACGTGCACCGCCCGCTGGACGATCCGGACGACATCCGCCTCGAGGACATCTACGGCTCGGACGCGCCGGACCTGCGGTTCATCGAGTGCGTGCGCCCCACCGTGGTCACCGGCGCCGAGCTGACCGTCGACATGCTGGACCTGCGCTACAACCCCGCCAGCCGCACCTATCAGGCGCCGCTGCACATGAAGGCGTCGAACGGCGTGTTCATCGTCGATGACCTGGGCCGCCAGCGCGAGACGCCGCAGCAGCTCATCAACCGTCTGATCGTGCCGATGGAAGAGGGGGTGGACTACCTGTCGCTGATCTCGGGGCTGAGCTTCCAGGTGCCGTTCGACACGCTGATGATCTTCTCGACCAACATCGCGCCGACGCAGCTGGTCGACGGCGCGGGCCTGCGGCGCATCTACTACAAGATCCTGGTCGACCGCCCCAAGCGCGAGGAGTTCGTGAAGATCTTTCTGCGCCAGTGCCGCCGCTACGGCGTCGCGCCCGACGAGGCTGCGCTCAACCACATCATCAACGAGCTCTACGGCAACAGCGACATCACCTATTCCGCCTATCACGCGCCCTATCTGATCGACCAGACGCTGGCCGCGTGCGACTATCACGGCGAGCCGCGGGCGCTGAAGATCCCCTATCTGGACGAGGCGTGGGACAATCTCTACGTCGACGAAAGCGTCTGACCGCCGCGGTCAGCGCAGCGCGGCGGTCACGGCGCGGAAGAAGGCGGCGGCCTCGTAATTCGCGCGCCGGTCCTCCTTCATGAAGTTGCGGTCGGCCGAGGTCTTGACGATCACCACCCGCTCGGGCCGGTTGACGTAGATCCACTGGCCGTAGACGCCGCGCGCGACCATCTCGCCCGGCGCGGCGTCGGGGGGAATCCACCAGTGCAGGCCATAGCCGTAGCGCTCGGTCGAGCCCGGGGCGGGCGGCGGCGCGCTGGGCCGGCCCATCGCGTCGATCCATTCGGCGGGCACGATCCGGCGCCCGTTCCACGCGCCGCCCTCGGCGATCAGAAGGCCGAAGCGCGCATAGTCGCGCGCGCGCGCGTTCAGCCCGCCCAGCGCGAAGGCCGCGCCGTGCCCGTCGGTGACGAAGCGCGCCTCGGCCTCGGCGCCCATCGGGCCCCACAGCTTTTCGGACAGGTATTGCGGCAGGCTGCGCCCGGTGGCGCCGCGCAGCGCCATCGCCAGCGCATGGGTGTCCACCGAGACGTAGCGGAAGTTCTCGCCCGCCGGCGCGACGCGCCTTTCCTGGCCGGCGGCGAACGCGTCCATCGAGCCGCCCAGCGCCAGCGTGCGCCCCATCTTGTTGATGTCCGAGTTGAAGTCGGCGTAGTTCTCGTCGAAATCGACGCCCGAGGACATGTGCAGCAGGTCGCGGATGCTCACGCCCCCGTAGGCGCCCTGCGCCAGGGCGGGGGCGTATTTGTCGGCCGGATCGTCGATCGAATCGATCGCCCCCTCGGCCAGCGCCACGCCGATCAGCGTCGCGGTCACCGACTTGGCCATGGACCACGAGATGCGCAGGTTCTCTGGGCGCGTGCCGAGCCGGTAGCTTTCATGCGCGATGCGCCCGTCCTTGAGCACGATCAGCGCCGTGGTCGCCGAGCGCGTCAGGTAGTCCTCGACGCGCTCCTCGCCCCAGTCATGGCGGAAGGTCTGGGGCAGGGGCCGCGGATCGGCCGGCAGCGGCCGCACCGGACCGTCGCCGCGCGGGACCGGCACGGTCCAGAACAGCCGGTCCATGTGCATGAAGTTGTCGACGATCCGGTCCTCGGCGAACAGCGTGTTGACGCGGTAAAGGCGCGCCAGCTCGTCGCGCTTCCACACCAGCGCCGCGCCGGCCAGCGCCGCCGCGGCCAGCGCGACGCGCCCGATCAGCTTCCATTTGACGCGCATGCGATCGCTCCCTTCCTTCGACGCGCTCAGGCTGCGAGGAAAGCGGCGACCTCGTCAAGGAACTCTTGGGGCTTTTCGGCATGAAGCCAGTGCCCCGCCCCGGGGATGGCGGCGAAGCGCGCCTGCGGGAACAGGGCGCGGATGCGCGCGCGCCCGGCCTCGGTCACATAGTCCGAGCGCTCGCCCGACACGAACAGCGCCGGGCCGTCGAAGCGGCGCGCGTCCAGCGCCTCGGGCCAGTCCATGATGTCGGGCAGGGCGCGCTCGAGCGCCTCGAGGTTGAGCTTCCAGCGCGCGCCGTCGGGGCCTGCGGCCAGGCTTTGCAGCAGGAAGGCGCGCATGGCGCGGTCCTCGAGCCGCTCGGCCAGCTGCGCGTCGGCCTCGGCGCGCCGGCGCACGCGCGACAGGTCCACGGCGCGCATGGCCTCGATGTAATGCGCGTGCGAATGGCCGTAGCGCACGGGCGCGATGTCGGCCACGACCAGCCGGCGCACCAGTTCCGGCCGCAGCAGCGCCAGGGCCATGGCCGCCTTGCCGCCCATCGAATGGCCCAGCACGTCGGCCGGCGCGCCCAGCGTCTCGATGGAGTCGGCCAGGTCCTGCGCCATGTCCTGATAGGTTTGCGTGGGCGCGCGGGGGCTGTCGCCGTGATTGCGCATGTCGACCGCCGCCACGCGCCGGCCCTGCGCCAGCCTGCGCGCCAGGGTGTTCCAGTTGCGGGCCGACCCGAACAGCCCGTGGGCGATGAGCAGCGGCGGGCGCGTCGCGCGGTCTTCGGGTTCCGCGATCAGGGCGTTGAGCTGCATGGCCTCCTCCGGTTGCGCGGCCAGCTTTACCCGCCGCCCCGGCGCGCTTCAACCGCGGCGGGGGTCAGAGCATGAAGTGCCCCGCATGCAGCGCGTCGACGTCCACATGCTCGAAGATCGCCGTCCAGTCGCCGATGGTGAGCGTCGCGCCCTCGGGGCCGTCCTGCACGGTCGGCGTCTCGGTCAGGCCGAAGGCGCGCAGGATCAGGCGGTCTTCGCTCGGGTCGAAGTCGAGAATGCGGTCGCTCCCGTCGCCCGGCGCGAAGATGAACGCATCGGCCCCGGCGCCGCCGGACAGAAGGTCGTCGCCCGCGCCGCCGCGCAGCCGGTCGGCCCCGGCCCCGCCCGAGAGGCGATCGTTTCCGTCGCCGCCGTCCAGCGCGTCGGCCCCGGCGCCGCCGGACAGCAGATCGTCGCCCGCGCCGCCCAGCAGCGCGTCGGCGCCCGCCTGGCCCATGAGCGCGTCGGCGCCGTCTGCGCCTTGCAGCGAATCCTTGCCCGCGCCGCCGCGCAGAACGTCGTCGCCGGCGCCGCCATGGATGCGGTCGCGGCCCGGGCCGCCCAGCAGCGCGTCGTCATCCGCGCCCCCGGCCAGGTGGTCGTCGCCGCCGTCGCCGCTCAGGCGGTCGCGCCCCGCGCCGCCCTCCAGCCGGTCGGCGCCGCGCCCGCCCTCGAGCCGGTCGTCGCCCGCGCCGCCGCGCAGAAGGTCCGCGCCGTCGCCGCCGATCAGGCGGTCGTCGCCGCCGCGCCCGGCCATCACGTCGCCATGCGCGCCGCCCTCGAGCAGATCGGCGCCCGCCCCGCCCCGGATCGGCTCGGGCGCCGGCGCGGCCTCGAGCGTCAGGTCGAATTCCGAGATCTCGAGCCAGCCCTGACCGCCCGTGATCTCGGCGCCCAGCTCCACATCCATCAGCCACAGATCGCCGTCCAGAACCCCGCCCGCGATCAGGTGATCGAGCGCGGCGCCGATGTCCACGCGGCCGGCCTTGACCGGCTCTTGCGTCAGGAAGGCGGCGTAGGTCCAGTCATGCGGGTCGTCCGCGTCCTCGGGGCGGATCGAGAGCAGATAGCTGGCCCCGTCCAGCTCCGAGCTTCCGGCCGCCCCGCCCGCGGGCGAAAAGGCGGCGGGCTTGAGCCAGATCATCACCTCATGCGTGATGGCGCCGGCGCCCGACAGCGGATCGGACGAGATCCAGAGGTCGAGCGCGACGTTGAAGCCGCCTTCGTCTCCGCCCCAGTCCAGCGCGTAGTCGAGCGTCAGCGATTCGACGGCCTCGAGCCGCACCGGCATGCCGGCACCCCCCTCCTGCGCGCGGTTGAAGGGGCGCTGGCCCGCGAACACGGCCGGAAAGGCCATGACGCGGCGCGGATCGGCCTCGGGCCAGCTCCAGTCGAAGCGCACCCCGTCGGCCAGCGAGTCGCCATGGCGCACGGTCTGGACGTAGTCCGTCCCGTTGACCAGCGCGCCGCGCCCCCATGTGTTGTTGATCACGGCCGCATCGTCCAGCGCAGCCCATGCGCCGTCCGCGGCAAGCATGCGTTCCATGCCGGCCCCACCCATGTTTCCCATTCACCCGCGCCCAGCATCGCGCGAAGGGCTGGCCAAACCGTTAAGGGCGGGCGATGCGCGCTTTTCAACGCCGCCCCCGCGCCCTAGAAGACGGGCATGAGCACGACCATGACCCTTCCCGACGGCGTCGATTGGCCCGAGTTCCAGCCCGGCTGGGTGTGGCTGGTGGGCGCCGGGCCCGGCGATCCGGGGCTGTTGACGCTGCATGCCGTCAACGCCCTTCGTCAGGCCGACGTGATCGTTCACGACGCGCTGGTCGATCCGCGCATCCTCGCCTGGGCGCGCCCGGACGCCGAGCTGCTGTTCGCGGGCAAGCGGGGGGGCAAGCCCTCGCCCCGCCAGAAGGACATCTCGCTGACGCTGGTCGAGCTGGCCCGGCGCGGGCTGCGCGTGCTGCGGCTCAAGGGCGGCGATCCCTTCGTCTTCGGCCGCGGCGGCGAAGAGGGGCAGACGCTGGTCCAGCATGGCGTGCCGCTGCGCGTGGTGCCCGGAATCACGGCCGGGATCGGCGGGCTGGCCTATGCGGGCATTCCCGCCACGCATCGCGACGTGAACCAGTCGATCACCTTCCTGACCGGCCACGACCAGACCGGCGAGGCCCCCGGGGCCCTCGACTGGGACGCGATCGCGCGCGGCAGCCAGGTCATCGTCATGTATATGGCGATGAAGCATCTGGACCGCATCGCCCGGCGGCTGATCGCCGCCGGCCGCGACCCGGACGAGCCGGTGGCGATCGTCACCCGGGCCACCCTTCCCGACCAGTTCGTGCTGGAGACGCGCCTGGCGCGCGCGGCGGAAGACGCCCGCGCCGCCGGCGTCGAGCCGCCCGCCATCGTCTGCGTGGGCCGCGTCGTGCTGCTGCGCCAGGCGCTGGAATGGGCCGAGGGCGTTGCGCCGCGCAATCTCGACCCGCTGGGGCTGGGGCGCCCGGTCGAAGAGCGCTGAGCCGCTTGACCCCGAGCCGTCCGGCCTGCAGCATGCCCCCGCCCCGCCGACCGGCGGGGCGTGTTCTCGGGGCGGGGTGGAAGTCCCCACCGGCGGTGATGGTCCGATGGGGGCCGAGCCCGCGAGCGCCTTCCTCGGAAGGGTCGAGCAGAGTCCGGTGAGATCCCGGCGCCGACGGTCACAGTCCGGATGAAAGAGAACGGGAGGGGCTCGGCCGCGGCCGGGCCTGGCTCGTCGTCCCGATCCGCAACGTCTCTCGAGGAGGAGAGGAAATGGATCGGACCCAAACCCAAACCCAAACCCAAACTCAAACGCATGTCCCGCGCCCCGGCGCGCCCTCGGTCGCCTTCGTGCGCGCCCGCTGGCACGCCGACGTCGTGGATCGCTGCCTGGAGGGCTTCGAGCAGGAGCTGTCCCGCCTGACCGGCGGCGCGGCGCGCCTGCGGGTGCTGGACGTGCCCGGCGCGTTCGAGATCCCGCTGGCCGCCCGCCGGCTGGCGCAAGGCGGGGGCGTGGACGCCGTGGTCGGCTGCGCCTTCGTGGTCGACGGGGGCATCTATCGCCACGAATTCGTCGCCCAGACGGTGGTCGGTGCGTTGATGGACGTGCAATTGCAGACCGACGTGCCGGTGCTGTCGGCCGTGCTGACGCCGCACAACTTTCAGCCGACCGAAGCGCATCTGGCCTTCTTCCGCGAGCATTTCGCGCTGAAGGGGCGCGAGGCGGCGCAAGCCTGCGTGCAGGTGCTGGCGGCGCATGAGTCGGCGCGGGCGGCCTGAGCGCGCCCGCCCCGCCGCCCCCCCTGCCGCCCGCGGGATCGACCGGGGAAGGGGCGGGGCCGAAAGGCCCGTCCGGGGGCCGTGCGCCGGCCCGTCGGGCTGGCCGGGGCGATCGGGGCGGCTTGTCGGGCCAGCCGCCCGGAGACCGCCCCGGGCGGCGGCCCCGCCTCGCCCGGGGGCGGGCCTGGATGGCCGGCGGCGCGACCCGCCCCCGGCCCCCGGGCCAACCCGCCGGGCCGCGCCGCCGCGCTCAGTGGCGGAAGTGGCGCATGCCGGTGAAGACCATGGCCAGACCGGCCTTGTCGGCGGCGTCGATCACCTCTTGATCGCGCATCGAGCCGCCGGGCTGGATCACCGCCGTGGCCCCGGCCTCGGCGGCGGCCAGCAGGCCGTCGGGGAAGGGGAAGAAGGCGTCCGAAGCCACCACCGATCCCACCGCCGGGCTTTGCTCGAGCCCCAGCGCCGCGGCCATGTCCTGCGCCTTGCGCGCGGCGATGCGGGTGCTGTCCACGCGGCTCATCTGCCCGGCGCCGATGCCCACCGTCGCGCCGTCGCGCGCGTAGACGATGGCGTTCGACTTGACGTGCTTGGCCACGCGCCAGGCGAACATCAGATCGTCCAGCTCGGCCTGGGTCGGCGCGCGCCGCGTGACCACGCGCAGATCCTGCGCGCGCACGCGGCCATTGTCGCGGTCCTGCACCAGGAACCCGCCCGAGACCTGACGCCACACGCGCCCCGGCGCCGTCGGGTCGGGCAGGGCGTCGGTCACCAGCAGGCGCAGGTTCTTCTTCGCGGCGAAGATCGCGCGCGCGTCCTCGTCGGCGCCGGGAGCGATGACCACTTCGGTGAAGATGCGCGCGATCTCTTCGGCCGTGGCGCCGTCGAGCGGCATGTTCAGCGCCACGATGCCGCCGAAGGCCGAGGTGCGGTCGCAGTCATGCGCCCGCCGGTAGGCTTCGGTCAGCGTGCGCCCGCGCGCGACGCCGCAGGGGTTGGCGTGCTTGACGATCACGCAGGCCGGCCCCTCGGCGGGGTCGAATTCGGCGGCCAGCTCGAAGGCGGCGTCGGTGTCGTTGATGTTGTTGTAGCTCAGCTCCTTGCCCTGAAGCTGGCGCGCGGTGGCGACGCCGGGGCGGTCCGAGCCGTCAAGGTAGAAGGCCGCCGACTGGTGCGGGTTCTCGCCATAGCGCAGGGTCTGCGCCAGGCGCCCGGCCACGGCGCGACGGCGCGGGGCGGTCTGGGCGAAGGCGTCGGCCATCCACGCCGACACGGCCGCGTCATAGGCGGCGGTGCGCGCATAGGCGGTGGCCGCCAGCATGCGGCGGAAGCCGAGCGTCACCGCGCCGTCATGCGCCTCGAGCTCGGCCAGCAGCGGCGCGTAGTCCTCGGGATCGACCGCCACCGCCACATGGGCGTGGTTCTTGGCCGCGGCGCGGATCATGGCCGGGCCGCCGATGTCGATGTTCTCGATGCAGGCGTCCATGTCCGCCCCCGAGGCGACAGTGCGCTCGAAGGGGTAGAGGTTGACCACCAAGAGGTCGATGGGCGCGATGCCATGCGCGCGCATGGCCTCCTGATGCGCGGGGTCGTCGCGCAGGGCCAGAAGGGCGCCGTGGACCATGGGATGCAGGGTCTTGACGCGGCCGTCCATCATCTCGGGAAAGCCGGTCAGCTCGGCCACGTCGCGCACGCTCAGCCCCGCCTCGCGCAGGGCGCGGGCGGTGCCGCCGGTCGAGATCAGCTCGACCCCGCGCGCGGCAAGCGCCCGGGCAAGGTCGATGAGGCCGGTCTTGTCGGACACCGACAGAAGGGCGCGGCGGATGGGAACAAGGGCGTCGCGGTCTTCGCTGGCGGTCATGGGCGGTCGTTCTCCTGGGCGGCGGCGCGCGCCGCGTTTCGTGGATCGGGGGCGCGGGGCGCCCGCCGCGGGCCCGACGGCTCAGGCGACCGGCCGCAGATGCGGCCGCGGCGGGTCCGCCCGCCGGAAGGCCCAGGTGACGCGCCCCCAATACTCCTTGACGCGGCCGTTGACCACGATCTGTTTCGTCGCGCGCGGCGCGCCGCCGTCGGGCGGAATCCACGGCGCCTCCTCGATGGCGATGCGTCCGCCCTCCTGCACGAAGGTCCATGCCGCATCGGGCAGCGTCAGCGTCGCGCGCAGGCCGCGCGGGTCCGGCTCGACCTCGACCTCGGGGTGGAGCGTGAAACGCACCGCAAAGGCCACGCCCAGGCTGCGCGAGCCCTCGACCACCGCGTCGAAGCGCCGCCGCGCCCGCGCGGTGGGCGCGGACAGCGTGTCCTCGCCGCGAAAGTCGCGCCCGTCGGGGGCCAGGAACAGCCGCCGCTCGTGCAAGAGGCCGTGCGTGGGCGCGTAGCCGTCATGGCTGCACATCAGCCACTCGCCCGCCGCGTCGTCGGCCGTTTCGGCCGCGACGGCGCCGGGAACATGGGCGAAGGGGCGCGGCGCGGGGCCGCGCGCGCGCGCGCCGACGCGCGACGAGGACGCGCGCTCGAGCGACAGCGTGGAATGGGCGGCGGTGGCGCGGCAGCGCTCGGCCCATTGGGGGTCGATCAGATGGCCCGGCCCCGGCGCGACGATCAGCGGCCGGCCGGCGCAGCTCAGCTCGAAGCCCAGCGTCGAGGCCTGCGCCCAGCGCGTGCGCGGCGGCGCGGCCGCGTCCACGATCGCCACGGTGCGCCCGGCGGCCATGCGGTGAAAGCCCATGGCCTGGTCGGCGCGCGGCGCGCCGCGCACATTGGCCTGCGTCAGCGCGTGGTCGGCCCTTCCGGGCGCCCCGGCCCCGCCGCCGTGAAAGCGCGCCAGCGATCCATCGGACAGGCGCAGCGCGCGCAACGCCGGCGCCGCGCGGCGCAGGGCGTCGAGATGGCGCGGGTCGGGCTCGACGCCCGCGGCCTCGAGCGTGCGGGCCGCCGTGGCCAGCGTCTCGAGCGCCTCGCACAGCTCTTCGGGATTGCGCGAGGGCAGGCCGCCGTCGCCGTCAAGCTCGCGCTCGGCGATCAGCCCAAGGCGCGTCGTCAGGCGCGGCAGGCGCGGACGCAGCGCGTCCAGCGCCAGCGCCGCGTAGAGCGCGCCCGTCGCGGCCTCGATGCGGCCAAGCCCCGGCTCGGCGCGCCGCCATGCGCGCTCGAGATGCCGGGCGTGGAGCGCACAGCTGCGCATGAAGCGGCGCGTCAGGTCGGGCTCGGCGCCGTGCAGGATCAGCGGCGCGTGCAGCAGCCATTGCCTCAGCCGCCGCCCGGCGGTCTCGGGGCGCCAGCCGGGGCCGGCGCCGTCGCCGTATTGGGCGATCCAGCCGAAGGTCCAGGATTGCGCCGCGCGCCGGGCCTCGCGCGTGGCGGCGGCGGCCAGGTCGTCGAGCCAGGCGAAGCCGTGCAGCGCCTGCTCGAAGGCCTCGGTGGGCGCGATCAGCCGCCACGGGCCGACGCCGGGGGCGACGATCTCGCGCCCGGCAAGGCGGTAGCGGCCGGCCAGCAGCGCGTGCGCGGCCTCGGCGTCGCCGATCCAGCGCGGTTCGGGCTGGAAGACGATGGTCTTCGGCGCCGGCCCCAGGGCCGCCAAGGTCAGATCGATGCGACGTCGAAGGTCGTTCAGCACGCGGACCCGTCCCTTTTCACGCGCGCCGCGGGCGCGGCGGGCCGTGCGCGGCGCCCGCCCGGCGCAGTCGGCGGCACGATAGAATCGGCGACGCGCCCTGTCACGCCCGCTTGACGAAGCCGGCGGCGAAAAACCCATCCATTCCGCCATGTTCGCCCGGCGCCCGGTCGGGATCTGCGCGGGGATCTGCGTCGGGCCCGGCCTCGGGCGACCAGTCCGGGCGCACGCGCAGATCGCCCGCGGCATCGCGCCAGAAATCCGGTCCGCCAAGCGCGCGCGGGCTCCATTCGAGCGGCGCCGCGTCCGGGGTGCGGGCGCGAAAGGCCGCCGCCCGGCGCTCGCCTTCCTCGGGCAGCAGCGAGCAGGTCGCGAAGACCAGCCGCCCGCCCGGCCGCAGCCAGCCCCAGGCCCGGTCGAGCAGCGCGTCCTGCATGGCGGTCAGCGCGGGCAGGTCCGGGCCCTCGGGCAGCAGCCTGGGCAGGTCGGGATGGCGGCGTATCGTGCCGGTGGCCGAGCAGGGAGCGTCGAGCAGGATGGCGTCGAAGGGCGCGTCGGGCGTCCATTCGAGCGCGTCCGCGGCCACGACGCGGGCCGAAAGGCCCGTGCGCGCCAGGTTCTGCGCCAGCCGCTCGAGCCTTGCGGCCGAGGCGTCGAGCGCGGTCACCTTTGCGCCGGCCGCGGCCATCTGCATGGTCTTGCCGCCGGGGGCGGCGCACATGTCCAGCACGCGCTCGCCCGCTTGGGGCGCGAGGATGCGCGCGGGCAGCGCGGCGGCGGCGTCCTGGACCCACCATTCGCCCTCGGCGAAGCCCGGCAGCGCCGAGATCTGCGCCCGCCGCGCAAGGCGCAGCGTTCCGCAGGGCAGCAGCCGCGCATCCAGCGCGCGGGCAAGGGCCTCGGCGCGGGCGCCGTCCCGGGGCGTCAGATCCAGCGGCGCCGCGCGCAGATGGGCCTCGGCCATGCGGCGCGCCGCCCCCGCCCCATAGGCCGAGCTCAGCCGCCCCCACAGCCAGCCGGGCGTGTTCGTGCGCGCGGCATCCAGCGAGGCCCAGATCGGCCCGCCCTCGGCGGCCATGCGGCGGGCGACGGCGTTGACCAGACCGCTGAACCGCTCGGCGCCGCGCAGGGCGCGCAGCGCCGCCACGGCGCCGTCCACCGCCGCATGTGCGGGCGCGCCCAGCGCGTGCAGCTCGACCGCGGCAAGGCGCAGCGCCGCCAGCGCCTGCGCCGGCGGGCGGCGGCGGGCGAAGCGCCGGATCAGCGCGTCGGCCTGGCCCAGGTGGCGCAGCGTGGCGGCGGCCAGCGCGCCGGCGCGCGCGCGCTCTTCGGGCGGCAGGTCGGCGGGCGCGCGCTCGATCAGCTCGGACAGCATGCGCCGCTGCTCGACCACGCCCAGGATCAGCCGCAGCGCCTCGCGCCGGGCGCCCTGGCCCGCGCCGACCGCAGAGGCGGAGTCAGGGCCGGATTCGGGAGCGGAGCCGGGATCCGATCCGGGGGCGGAGCGGGCCTTGGCGCCGCGGGCGCCGGCGCCCGCCTTGGCGGCCGGGCGGGCGGTTGCGCGCCGGCGGCGTCCGGGCGTGCGGGGGGCGGAAGAGTCGCTCAAGACCAGGGTCCTTTTCTGAAACCGCGCATGATGCGCCGGCGGCCCGCGCGGGGCACGCGCGTGACGGCGGGCGCGTCGGCGTCCGAGGGGCGGGCGCGCGCGACGGCGCCCGGGCCGCCGGCCGCGCCCGCGGGTCGGGCCGGGGCGCGCCCCATCTCGCGCGCCAGCGCCTCGAGCGCGGCGATGCGGCTTTCGACCGGCGGATGCGTCGCGAACAGGTTGTCCATGCCGCGGCCCGACAGCGGGTTGACGATGAAGAGCGGCGCGGTGGCGGGGTCGCGCTCGGCCGGTTCGTTGACGCGCCGCCCGGCCTCGGCCGCGATGCGCCGCAGCGCCGAGGCCAGCGCCAGCGGATCGCCGCAGATCATCGCGCCCTCGCGGTCGGCGGCGTATTCGCGCGTGCGCGAGATCATCATCTGGATCAGCATCGCGGCGAAGGGCGCCAGAATGGCCGCCGCCAGCGCCCCGATCAGCCCCAGCGGCCCGCGATCGCGGCCGCCGCCGAAGAACATGCCGAACTGCGCCAGCATCGCGATCGCGCCGCCCACCGTCGCGGCCACGGTCATGGTCAGCGTGTCGCGGTTCTTCACATGCGCCAGCTCATGCGCGATCACGCCGGCCAGCTCGTCGCGCGAGAGCGTGCGCAGAAGGCCCGTGGTGACCGCCACCGCCGCATGGGCCGGGTCGCGCCCGGTGGCGAAGGCGTTGGGCTGGTCCTCGTCGATCAGATAGACGCGCGGGGCGGGCAGGCCGGCGCGCCGCGCCAGGGCCTGGGTCAGGGCGACGAGGCCCGGGGCGTTCGCCTCGGTCGCCGGGCGCGCGCGATACCAGCGCAGCACCGCCTTGTCGGAATTCCACCACGCCCAAAGATTGGTCGCGGCGGCGAAGATCAGCGCCATGACCATGCCCGCGCCGCCCCCCAGCAGCCAGCCGACCGCCATGAACAGGGCGGTCAGCGCGGCCAGCAGCATCATGGTGCGCATCGTGTTCATCGCGTGCTCCTGCTTCGCGTCGGGTTTGCCTTGGGCGGCCGGGCGCGCTAGCTGTCGGGCGGCGCCCGATGCGCCGCACGCATCGTCGGAGATTACATATGTCGGATCGCGAGCAATCGAAAGAAGCGCGCCGCAAGGCCGCCGCGGCCCGCGCGCTGGCCGAGGCCGAAGAGCGCCGCGCCAAGGCGCGCGAGAAGGCCGCCCTGCCGCCCGAGCTGGGCGGGCGCGACGGCCCCGAGCCCACGCGCTATGGCGATTGGGAGAAGAAGGGCCTGGCGATCGACTTCTGAGCGCCGCGTCCTGCGCGGATCAGCCGCGCGGGGCCGCATCGCGGTCGGCGCAGAACAGATCGTGCAGCGTCTGCACCATCACGCGCACCCGTCCGTCGGCCAGGCTGTAGATCAGGTTCTTGCCCTCGCGCCGGTTCTCGACCAGCCCTTCCATGCGCAGCCGCGCCAGCTGCTGCGAGACCGCCGCCTGGCGCGCGCCCAGCAGGCGTTCGAGCTCGGTCACCGTGCGCTCGCGCTCGACCAGCAGGCACAGGATCATCAGCCGCCCGTCATGGGCCAGCGCCTTGAGAAAGGCGGTCGCCTCGCCCGCATGCGCGGCCATCTGCGCCATCTCGTCCGAAAGCGGCGCGTCCAGGTCGGTTTCGATGTCGGCGCGCTCAGCGCGTCCCAGATGCATGGCGCCTCTGTCCTGCTTTCCCTCGCGGCTCTTCCCGCGGCCGCGACGCCGGCGCGACGGCCGCGCGCGGTTTGCACCCTCGCGCGGCCGCCTGCATTCGTCGGGCGCATGGTAGCGTCGTGGCGGCTTTTGGCAAGCGGCCGGGGCGTCGCAGGTCAGACCACCTGGCTGTGACGCGCGGCGCCCAGCTCCAGATAGGCGTCGAAGGCGGCGGCGGCCAGGCGCGCGAAGGGGCGGCTTTCGGGCGGCAGTTCGAACGATTCGGGCCCCGTCTGGCGCAGCCGCCCGGCCAGCGCCGAGGCCGGCTCGCCGCCCGTTCCGGCGATCAGCGCGCGGGCGATGGCCAGGCAGGGCTCGGCGAAATCGCCGAAGCGCGCGCGAAGCTCGGCGCCGTCGAAGCGGAAGTCGCACATGATGCGCTCGATCGCATGGGCGCGCACCCGGTCGTCGAGGCTGAGCGCGCGCCCGCGCGCCACCGCCAGCGCGCCCGCCCCGATCCGGTTCTGATACTCGGAGGTCGCCGCCGCGTTCTGCCAGTAGCCCTGCGGCGCGCGCGAGATCGCCGACGCCCCCATGCCGATCAGCGTCGGGTGCGGATCGTCGGTGTAGCCCTGGAAATTGCGCCGCAGCCGCCCCTCGCGCGCCGCGCGCGCAAGGCCGTCTTCGGGCAGGGCGAAATGGTCGATGCCCACCGCCTCGTAGCCCGCCGCGGTCAGCAGCTCGGCCGCAAGGGCGGCCTGGGCCATGCGCTCGGCCGGGCCGGGCAGGGCCTCGGCGGGAATGGCGCGCTGGCGCCGGGCCATCCAGGGCACATGCGCATAGCCGTAAAGCGCCACGCGGTCGGGGCGCAGGGCGATCAGCCGCTCGAGCGTCGCGCGCAGGCTGGATTCGGTCTGGAAGGGCAGGCCGTAAAGCGCGTCGATGTTCACGCCGCGCACCCCCCGCGCGCGCAGGCCCTCGATGACGTCGCGCGTCATCTCCCAGCCCTGCATGCGGTTGATGGCCTTCTGCACGACGGGGTCGAAATCCTGCACGCCGATCGAGGCGCGGTTGAGCCCGATTCGCGCGAAGGCGTCGAGGCGCTCGGGCGTCATGTCGCGCGGGTCGATCTCGACCGCGATCTCGGCGTCGTCGGTCAGCTCGAAGGCCGCGCGCAGCGCGGCGGCCAGCGATTCGATCTCGTCCGGCGTCAGCACGGTGGGCGAGCCGCCGCCCCAATGCATCCGCGCCGCCCGCAGCCGCCCCGGCGCAAGGCGCGCCAGATGCGCCGCCTCGGCGGTCAGGTGCTCCAGATACCGGGCGACGGGGGCGTGGCGCGTCGCCCCTTGCGTGCGACACGCGCAGAACCAGCACAGCGTGTCGCAAAAGGGGATGTGCAGGTAAAGCGAGACCGGCTCGTCCGGCAGCGCGGCCAGCCAGCGCGCGGCGTCCTGCGGGCCCACGGCGTCGGTGAAATGCGGCGCGGTGGGGTAGCTGGTGTAGCGCGGCGCGCGGCGCGACAGGGCGCGCAGGGCGTCGCTCGAGCTGTTCGGTTCCATGGGCGCCTCGCCGGCCGGGGTTGCGGAAGGATCCTGCGCGCTTTATGCCGCGCCCGGCTATCGGTCATTGACCTAGGTCAACTGCCGGGCGATCCTTGCGCCGCAAGAACGGAGGCGACCCATGAAGCCCGCGACCACTCTCAGGCCCGAGCGCGAGCGCTGCGCCGACTGCCTGATCCGTCACCGGGCGGTATGCTCCCATTGCGGGCCGGCCGAGCTGGAATTCCTGGACGCGATCAAGAGCTACCGCACCTTCAAGCCCGGCGAGGAGATCACCGCCATGGGCCAGGAGACCGATTTCCTGGGGTCGGTGGTCAATGGCGTGGTCAGCCTGTCGCGCATCCTGGCGGACGGGCGCCGGCAGATGGTGGGGCTTCTGTTTCCGTCCGACTTCATCGGCCGGCCCATGCGCGCGCAGGCGCCCTTCGACGCCATCGCCGTGACCGACGTCAAGCTGTGCATCTTCTCGCGCCCGCGCTTCGAGGCGCTGCTGCGCGACACGCCGTCGCTTGAAAGCCGCCTGCTCGAGATGACGCTGGACGAGCTGGACGCCGCGCGCGACTGGATGGTGCTTCTGGGCCGCAAGACCGCGCGCGAGAAGATGGCCTCGTTCTTTCTGCTGGTCGCGCGGCGCCTTGCGGCCGTGGCCCGCGCCGAGCTGCGCGACGGGGTCGAGCTGGAGCTGCCGCTGACGCGCGAGGACATGGCCGATTTCCTCGGCCTGACCATCGAGACGGTCAGCCGCCAGATCAGCGCCCTGCGCAAGGCCGGCGCCATCGAGCTGACCGACGCGCGGCACATGCGCATTCCCGACATCGCCGCGCTGGCCGAGATCGCGGGCGACGACGACGACGGCGGCATGATCGACTGACGCCCGCGCGGCGAAGGCTTGGTTGACATGGATCAAGGCCGCGCCCGGCCGGGCGGGGCATAGCGTCGCGCAAGCGTGCGCGCCTTCGGCGTGCGGCGCGAGATTCGGACGGAGGGAAAGTTGGCATCTGCGGCGAAACTGATCGTCCTGGGCTTCATCGCGGCCTTCGCGATGCTCGGGGCGTCCTGGGGGCGGGACCTGGCCTACCAGGTTCACATGCTCATCATTCTGGCCGTCTCGGCCGGTCTGTTCATCTGGGTTCTGCGCGGCATCGGCGAGGAAAAGCCCGCCCCCGCGCAGAACGAATACATGGACGACGTGGTGCGCGCGGGCGTCATCGCGACCGCCTTCTGGGGCGTGGTGGGCTTCGCGGCGGGCGTGTTCATCGCCTTCCAGCTGGCCTATCCGGCGCTGAACCTCGATCTGCCCTACACGGCGTTCAGCCGCCTGCGGCCGCTGCACACCTCGGCGGTGATCTTCGCCTTCGGCGGCAACGCGCTGATCGCGACGTCCTTCTATGTGGTGCAGCGCACCTCGGCCGCGCGGCTGTGGGGCGGGAACCTGGCCTGGTTCGTGTTCTGGGGCTACCAGCTGTTCATCGTCCTGGCCGCCACCGGCTATGTGCTGGGCGGCACCCAGTCGCGCGAATACGCCGAGCCCGAATGGTATCTGGACCTTTGGCTGACGGTCGTGTGGGTCGCCTATCTGGCGGTCTTCATGGGCACGATCATCAAGCGCAAGGAGCCGCACATCTACGTCGCCAACTGGTTCTTCCTGGCCTTCATCGTCACCGTGGCGATGCTGCACGTGGTCAACAACCTGGCCGTGCCGGTGTCGATCTGGGGTTCGAAGAGCTATTCGCTGTTCTCGGGCGTGCAGGACGCGCTGACGCAGTGGTGGTACGGCCACAACGCGGTGGGCTTCTTCCTGACGGCCGGCTTCCTGGGCATGATGTATTACTTCGTGCCCAAGCAGGCCGAGCGCCCGGTCTATTCATACAAGCTGTCGATCATCCACTTCTGGGCGCTGATCTTCCTCTACATCTGGGCCGGCCCGCACCACCTGCACTACACCGCGCTGCCCGACTGGGCGCAGACGCTGGGCATGGTGTTCTCGGTCATGCTGTGGATGCCCTCCTGGGGCGGCATGATCAACGGCCTGATGACCCTGTCGGGCGCCTGGGACAAGCTGCGCACCGACCCGGTTCTGCGCATGCTGGTGGTATCGGTGGGCTTCTACGGCATGTCCACCTTCGAGGGGCCGATGATGTCGATCAAGGCGGTCAACTCGCTCAGCCACTACACCGACTGGACCATCGGCCACGTCCATTCCGGCGCGCTGGGCTGGAACGGCATGATCACCTTCGGCGCGCTCTACTTCCTGACGCCGCGCCTGTGGGGCCGCAAGCAGCTCTACTCGCTGTCGCTGGTCAGCTGGCACTTCTGGCTCGCCACCATCGGCATCGTGCTCTACGCGGCCTCGATGTGGGTGTCGGGCATCACGCAGGGCCTGATGTGGCGCGAGTATGACAGCCTGGGCTTCTTGGTGAACTCGTTCGCCGACACGGTGGCCGTGCTGCACCCCTACTACGTGATCCGCGCCCTCGGCGGGCTGCTGTTCCTGACCGGATCGCTGATCATGGTCTACAACCTGTGGATGACCGTCCGCGTCGGCGAGCCCAAGGCCGCCCCCGCCGCGGTCCCGGCCCAGTAAGGAGGAGACGGGATGAGCCTTCTCGACAAGCACGCCAAGCTCGAGCGCAACGCGACGCTTCTGCTGGCCGCCTCCTTCGTCGTGGTCACCATCGGCGGCATCGTCGAAATCGCGCCGCTGTTCTATCTCGAGAACACGGTCGAGAAAGTGGAGGGGGTGCGCCCCTACACGCCGCTCGAGCTGGCGGGGCGCGACATCTACGTCCGCGAGGGGTGCTATGTGTGCCACTCGCAGATGATCCGCCCCATGCGCGACGAGGTCGAGCGCTACGGCCACTACTCGCTGGCGGCCGAAAGCCAGTACGACCACCCCTTCCAGTGGGGCTCGAAGCGCACCGGGCCCGACCTGGCGCGAGTGGGCGGGCGCTATTCGGACCAGTGGCACGTGGATCACATGCAGGACCCGCGCGCCCTGGTGCCCGAGTCGATCATGCCGGCCTATCCGCACCTGATCGAGACGACGCTGGATTTCGAGCACATCGCCGACCACCTGGCGACGAACCGCGTCGTCGGCGTGCCCTACACGGACGAGATGATCGCCAACGCCAAGGCCGACCTGGTGGCGCAGACCAACCCGGATTCGGACGGCGTGGACGGGCTGCTCGAGCGTTACCCGAACGCGAATGTGCGCAACTTCGACGGCCGGCGCGAGATCACCGAGCTCGACGCGCTGATCGCCTATCTCCAGGTCCTGGGCACGATGGTCGATTTCTCGACCTACCAGGCCGAAGCCAGCCGCTGAGGAGGGGCGCATGGACACCTACACCCTGCTCAGGCAGTTCGCCGACAGCTGGATGCTGCTGGTCATGACCCTGCTGTTCGTCGGCATCGTGGCCTTCGCGCTGCGGCCGGGCTCGCGGGCGCTGCATCGAGAGATCGCGAACATTCCGCTGCGCAACGACGACGCGCCGATGCCCGCCGACGGGGCGGCGCCCTCCGTCAAGAAGGGGAACTGAGATGGCGGACAAGCACGAGAAAGAGATCGACGAGCTCTCGGGCGTCGACACCACCGGCCATGAATGGGACGGGATCAAGGAGCTCAACAACCCGCTGCCCAAATGGTGGCTGTGGACCTTCTACGGCACGGTGATCTGGGCGCTGCTCTACACCATCGCCTACCCGTCCTGGCCGCTGATCGACAAGGCCTTCGGGGGCGTTCTGGGCTACTCGAGCCGCGCCCAGGTCGAGCAGGAGCTGGCCCGCCACGCCGAGGCGCAGAAGCCCTGGCTGGACCGGATCGCGGCGCTGGATCTGCCCGAGATCGCCTCGGACGCCGAGCTGGCCCAGTTCGCCAACGCCGGCGGCGCCGCCATCTTCCGCACCTATTGCAGCCAGTGCCACGGCGCCGGCGCGCAGGGGGCCAAGGGCTATCCGAACCTGAACGACGACGACTGGCTCTGGGGCGGCGATCTCGAGGCGATCCACTACACGATCAACCACGGCGTGCGCGCCCCCGAGGACGAGGACACCCGCGACTCGGTCATGCCCGCCTTCGGCGACGGCACGCTGGACAAGGCGCAGATCGCCCAGGTGATCGAGTATGTGCGCCAGATCTCGGGGCAGGAGCATGACGCGGACCTGGCCGCCGCCGGCGCCGAGGTCTTCGCCGACAACTGCGCCGCCTGCCATGGCGAGGACGGGAAGGGCAACCGCGACATCGGCGCGCCGAACCTGACGGACCATATCTGGCTCTATGGCGGCGACCGGCAGGCCCTGCTCGAAACCCTCCTCAAGGGCCGCGCCGGCATGATGCCGGCCTGGGGCAAGCGCCTGACCGACGCGCAGGTCAAGCAGGTGGCCCTCTACGTTCACCAGCTGGGCGGCGGCGAGTAACGCGCCGGCGCCTGCGGCGGGCCCGTCCGGCGGCGACGCCGGGCGGGCCTGCGTCTTTTTCGGGGGTGCGTTTTTCTGGGGCGCGGCGAAAACGCGCGGCCCACAAGGCCGAGGCTTGGTCGCGCAGGCGGGCGGCGGCTTTTGGCGCACGGCAACCGCGCGCCCCAGGCCCGGCCGCGCAGGCGGGGGCGCGGATGCGCGGGGCCGGAACGCGCCGGGCGTCCTCTGCGGCGGTTCGGCGCGCCGGGGCTGCGGCGAAAATGCGCGCCCCTTCGACAAGCGCGCGCCAAGGCCCATATTCCGGCCAGGGAGCGCCGCGCGACCGTTTCAGCTTGATCCTGATCAATGCGCCCTCCGCCCTCCGGCTCCACAAGCGGGCCAACCCGATCACCAACGGAAACCCGATCATGAGCGTCAACGACACCGATGGCAGCGGCGGCAGCCTTTACGCGGGCCGGATCCCCATCTTCCCGCGCCGCGTGAAGGGATTCTACCGCTCGCTCAAATGGTGGATCATGGGCATCGCCCTGGGCATCTACTACGTCACGCCCTGGATCCGCTGGGACCGCGGCCCCGAGATGCCCGATCAGGCGGTGCTGGTCGATCTGGCGCACCGGCGCTTCTTCTTCTTCTGGATCGAGATCTGGCCGCAGCAGTTCTACTACGTCGCCGGGCTGCTGATCATGGCGGGGATCGGGCTGTTCCTGTTCACCTCGGTGGCGGGGCGCGTGTGGTGCGGCTACGCCTGCCCGCAGACGGTGTGGACCGACCTGTTCATCATGGTCGAACGCTGGATCGAGGGCGACCGCAACGCGCGCATCAAGCTGGTCAAGCAGCCCTGGAACGCGCGCAAGATCCGCCTGCGCCTGACCAAGTGGACGGTCTGGCTGCTGATCGCCCTGGCCACGGGCGGCGCGTGGGTGTTCTACTTCGCCGACGCGCCCACCCTTGCGCGCGACCTGATCAGCGGTCAGGCGCATCCGATCGCCTACACGACGATGGCGATCCTGACCTTCACCACCTTCTTCTTCGGCGGATTCGCCCGCGAACAGATCTGCATCTACGCCTGCCCCTGGCCGCGCATCCAGGCGGCCATGATGGACGAGAACACCCTGACGGTGACCTACAAGTATTGGCGGGGCGAGCCGCGCGGCAAGCACCGCAAGCGCGAGGGGGCCGAGAAGCTGGGCGACTGCATCGACTGCGGCGCCTGCGTGGCGGTGTGCCCCATGGGGATCGACATCCGCAACGGCCCGCAGCTCGAATGCATCACCTGCGCGCTGTGCATCGACGCCTGCGACGAGGTCATGGCCCGCATCGGCAAGCCCCGCGGCCTGATCGACTACTGCACCCTGGCCGACGAGATCGAGGAGCGCGAGGGCCGACCCCACGCCAAGCCCATGTGGCGGCGCATCATCCGCCCGCGCGTGGTGGTGTATTTCACCCTCTGGGCCGGCATCGGCCTGGCGATGCTGGTGTCGCTCTTCATGCGCGACAGCATCGATCTGAACGTCGCGCGCGACCGCAACCCGACCTATGTCATGCTGTCCGACGGCGCGGTGCGCAACGGCTACACGATCAAGGTGTCGAACCAGAATCACGAAACGCGCACCTTCCGTCTGTCCTTCCATGCCGAAGATCCGGCGCATCCGGGCCGCCCCTATCCGCTCGAGGCGCGCATCCAGGGCAGCGACACGCTGACCTTCGACGTTCCCGCGGACAAGAAGCGCAGCCTGCGCATGTTCCTGACCACCTTGCCTTTCGCGGTGATCCGGCCCAGCGTGGACGTCGAGATCTGGGTCGAGGACCTCACGACTCACGAACGCGCCAAGGCCGAAACCAAGTTCCTCGGCCCGAAGCTGGAGCAGCTGCCATGAACGGACGCGACGCCCCCCCGCGCGGCGGGCGCCCGCTGACGGGGCGCAAGGTGCTGGCGATCTTCGTCGGCGCCTTCGCCGTGATCATCGGCGTCAACGTCTACATGATGACCCGCGCCATCGAGGGCTTTCCCGGCCTTGTGGTCGACAGCCCCTGGGTGGCGGGCCAGAACTTCGAAGCCCGCCGCGCCGCGCAAGAGGCGCTGGGCTGGCGCGCCGAGACGTCCTGGCGCGACGGCGCGCTGCTTGTGCGCATGCGCGGGGCCGACGGCGCGCCGGTGGCGGGGCTGAACGTGCAGGCGCGGGTCGGTCGCCCGGCCACCAACGCCGAGGACCGGGTGCTGGACCTGGCCGAGACCGCCGAGGGCTACCGCGCCGAACTGCCCCTGGCGCCGGGCGCCTGGCGCGTCGAGGTGCACGCGCGCGGCGCGGCCGAGGCCGATTACCGCGCCACGGCGCAGATCCTCGTGCCGATCGCCGAGGGCGCGCGATGAGCATGGCCGCCGACGCGCCGCCCCCCGCCGCGGGGGCCTGCTGCCCGACCGGCGCGGCGGTGACGGCGGCGGGGACGGCGGGGCTCGAGCGCTGGGCGCGGCAGGTGGCGCCGGGGCGCATGCGCATCGAGCTCATGACCCCCGAGGCCCATTGCGCCGCCTGCATCGCCACCATCGAGCGCGGCCTGAACGCCTCGCCGGGCGTGCTGTCGGCGCGGCTCAACCTGTCCTCGCGACGGGTGACGGTCGAATACGACCCCGCGCGCACGGGCCCTCAGGGGCTGGTCGAGGCGCTGGCGGGTCTGGGCTATCAGGCGCGCCCCTTCGACGCCGACGCGCTGCGCGCCATCGACCGCGACGAAGAGGGGCGCGAGCTGCTGGCCCGTCTTGCGGTGGCGGGCTTTGCGGCGATGAACGTGATGCTGCTGTCCGTCTCGGTTTGGTCGGGCGCGGCCGACGCGACGCGCGATCTGCTGCACTGGATCTCGGGGCTGATCGCGCTGCCCGCCGCCGCCTTCGCCGGCGCGCCCTTCTACCGCTCGGCCTGGAGCGCGCTGCGCGCCGGGCGCATCAACATGGACGTGCCGATCTCGCTGGCCGTGATCCTGGCCGCCGGGATCAGCCTTTACGAGACCGCGCGCTCGGGCGAGCACGCCTATTTCGACGCGGCGGTGTCGCTGCTCTTCTTCCTGCTGCTGGGCCGCTACCTCGACCACCGCACGCGGCGCGCGGCGCGCATGGCGGCGGCCCAGCTGGCGGGGCTTCAGGCGCGCTCGGCGGTGCTGATCGAGAATGGCGAGCGGCGCGTGATCCCGGTGGACGATCTGCGCCCCGGCGACGTAGTCGAGATCCCGCCGGGCGAGCGCGCGCCCGCCGACGGCGAGGTGCTCGAAGGGCTGTCCGACGTGGACCGCTCGATGCTGACGGGCGAAAGCGCGCCCGAGCCGCTGGGGCCGGGGGCCGAGATCCACGCCGGCATGATCAACCTTTCCGCGCCCTTGCGCATGCGCGTGACGGCGGTGGGCGACCAGACGCTTCTGGCCGGCATCGCGCGCATGATCGAGGCGGCCGAGCGCGCGCGCACCCGCTTCACCCGCTGGGCGGACGCGGCGGCGCGCATCTATGCGCCGCTTGTGCATCTGGCGGCGCTGGCGGCGCTGATCGGCTGGCTGGCGGCGGGGGCCGAGCTGCGCCAGGCGGTGATGATCGCGGCGGCGGTGCTCATCATCACCTGTCCGTGCGCGCTGGGCCTTGCGGTGCCGGCGGTGCATGCGGCGGCGGGCGGGGCGCTGTTCCGGTCGGGCGTGTTCCTCAAGGACGGGGCCGCGCTCGAGACGCTGTCGCGCGTGGACATGGCCGTGTTCGACAAGACCGGCACGCTGACCCTGGGCGCGCCGCGGCTGGTCGACGGCCCCGAGGACCCGCATCAGTGGGCCGCCGCGCTGGCGGCGGCGCAGTCGAGCCGCCACCCCTTCGCCCGCGCGCTGGCCGAGGCGGCGCGCGCGCGCGCCGTCGCGCCCGCCGCGGCCGAGGAGCTGCGCGAGGTTCCGGGCTGCGGCGTCGAGGGGCGCGTGGGCGGGCGCATCGCGCGCCTTGGCCGCGCCGACTGGTGCGGCGGCGCCGAGCCCGAGGGCGCCGAGACCTCTTCCGTCTGGCTGCGCCTGGGCGATGAGGCGCCGGTGCGCTTTGCGCTGGAAGATCCGCTGCGCGAGGATGCGGCCGAGGTGGTCGCCGAGCTGCGGCGCATGGGCCTCGAGGTGCGGCTGTTGTCGGGCGACGCGCCGGGCCCGGTGCGGCGCGCGGCGCGCGGCGCCGGGATCGACGCGTTCGAGGCGGGCATGACCCCGGCCGACAAGCTGGCGCGCCTCGAGGCCTGGCGCGCCGAGGGGCGGCGGGTGCTGATGGTGGGCGACGGCATCAACGACGCGCCGGCCCTGGCGGCGGCCGCGGCGTCGATGTCGCCGGCCGAGGCCGCCGACGTCAGCCGCGCCGCGGCGGGTCTGGTATTCGCGGGGGCGCGGCTGGCGCCGGTGACGCGGGCGCTGCGCGTGGCGCGCGCGGCGCGGCGGCGCGCGATCGAGAACTTCGCGCTGGCCGCCGTCTACAACATGATCGCGGCGCCGGCGGCGATGATGGGGTTGGTCACCCCCCTTGTCGCGGCGCTGGCGATGTCGTCCTCGTCCATCGTGGTGACGCTGAACGCCTTGCGGCTGAGGAACGCGCGATGACGGTGCTGCTGGTGCTGATCCCGATTTCGACGGCGCTGGGCTTTGCGGGCCTGTGCGCCTTTCTGTGGAGCTTGCGCGCGGACCAGTATCGCGACCTGGAAGGCGACGCGGCGCGCATCCTGTTCGACGAGGACGACAAGCCGCGTTCGTGATCGCGGCGCGCGCTCAGAACAGGAAGTCGTCCGCGCTCAGCAGTCCGGCCGCGCCGGCGACCGTGACCTCGACGTCGGCGAAGGCGAACACCGCGTCGGCGCCGGCGTCGCGGATGCTCAGGTCCGCCGGCGAAATTCCCGCTTGGCTCAGGTCGAACGCGTCGCCCGGGCCGAAATCGAGCACCAGGTCGCGCCCGTCGCCCGGAGCGAAGACGAAGCGGTCGGCGCCCGCGCCGCCGCGCAGCCTGTCCTGGCCGGGGCCGCCGCGCAGCGTGTCGGCGCCGCCGCCGCCCACCAGCAGATCCGCGCCGCCGCCGCCCAGCAGCAGGTCGCGCCCCGCGCCGCCGCGCAGCGCGTCCGCGCCGGCGCCGCCCTGCAGGCGGTCGGCGCCGTTGCGCCCCCACAGCGCGTCCTCGCCGCCGCCGCCGAACAGCTTGTCGCGCCCCGCGCCGCCGTCGAGCGCATCGGCGCCGCCGCGCCCGGTCAGGCGGTTGGCCCCCGCGTTGCCCGTCAGGCTCTGGGCGCCGGCCATGCCCTCGGCGTCGATGTCGTCGGTTCCCAGCAGGGCGATGGCGCGCACGTTCTCAAGCGCGGCGACGCTGACCGAGGCGCGCAGGGCGCCGTCATCGGCCAGATCGACCTTCACATTCGCGCTTGCGACCTCGAGCGCGACGCGCACCGGCGCCGCAAGGCCGCCGCCCGAGAAGCTCAGCTCGACCGGGCCCTGCGCCGCGATCTGGTATCCGCCCGCCTCCCAGCTGAGCGTCTGGGCGCCCGAGACGGCGACCTGCACGCCGCCGCGTCCCTCGCCCATGTCATAGGCGCCGTCGCCGTCGGCGTCGTCATGGATGACGCCCAGGATCATCGGCGTCGAGCCGAAGCTGACCCCGAGATTCTGCGTGAGCACATAGGGCCCCACCTGGCCGGCGCCCGCCGCGCCCTGCGTCACGCCCACGCCCATTTCCATGAACGCGCCGCCAAGCAGGTTGTGGCGATGCCCGGCCGGGTCCTGCATGCCCCCGGGTCCGACGCCCCAGTCGATGACCATCGCGGCGTGGCCATGTTCGGGCGAGTCGACATAGGCGAACACGTTCTCGCCCAGGCGCAGGTAGTCGTAGCCGACCGCCTGGGCGCGCCCGCCCAGATCGGGCTCGAGCCACGCCCCGTCGCGCGAGACCCGGTGGCTTTGCTGGTTCTCGTCGCGCATCAGCTCGGAATGCGCTAGGGCGGCGTCGGCCAGGCTTTCGCTCCAGGCCAGCGGGGCGACCGGGGAGAGCGCGTCAAGCGCGGCGCGCAGCGCGTCCATGTCCACCTGGAAATAGCGCAGCGCGCTGCTCACGGCCGGATCCGTCGCGCTTCGCGAGGCGGCGTCCGCTATCAGCCGGTCGAACTCGCCCCGCGGGTCCAGGCGGAACGCGTTCGTCAGCTCCATGATCATCTGTTCGAACGCGCCGGGAACGGCCATTCGATCACCCCTTCACATCCCTGCCCGGGCCGCAGTGTGCGCCTCAAACGTATACGAAGGCTTACCCCGGCTCAGAGCCAGCCCGCCGCGAAATACCCCGCGAACAGCAGCAGCCCCGCGTTGCGCGCATCGCGGAACAGCGCGAGGCAACGCGCGGGGTCGTCCGGGTCGAGTCGGCGCAGCTGCCAGGCCAGGCGCCAGCCGAAGGCCCAGCTGCCCGCGATCGCCGCCAGCGGCGCCAGGCCGCCGCGCTCGACCGTCGCCAGCACGCCGGCCGTCATCGCGCCCGTCGTGGCCAGGATCAGGAAGACCAGCAGCGCGCGGCCCGTATTGGCGCCGAACAGGCGCGCGGTGGACTTCACGCCGATCAGGGCGTCGTCCTCCTTGTCCTGATGGGCGTAGATCGTGTCGTAGAAGATGGTCCAGGCGATCAGCGACAGGTAAAGCGCCGCCGGCGCCGCCGCCAGCGCCCCCGCATGCGCCGCCCAGCCCAGAAGCGCGCCCCAGTTGAAGGCGATGCCCAGGAACAGCTGCGGCCACCAGGTCACGCGCTTCATGAACGGGTAGATCGCCACCGGCGCAAGCGAGGCGATCCCGAGCGCGATGGCGAAGCCGTTGAAGGTCAGCAGGATGGCGAAGGCGGCCAGCGCCTGCGCGGCCATCCAGATCGCCGCGGCGCGCACGCTGACCTGCCCCGAGGGGATCGGCCGCGAGCGCGTGCGCGCCACCTGCGCGTCGATGCGCCGATCGGCGATGTCGTTCCAGGTGCAGCCCGCGCCGCGCATCAGGAAGGCGCCCGCGGCGCAGGCGACGAAGATCCAGGCGTCCTTCAAACCCCAACCGGCCGGATCGGCCGCGCAGGCCAGCGCCAGGCCCAGCCAGCAGGGAATCAGCAGCAGCCATGTGCCGATCGGCCGGTCCGCCCGGCTCAGCCGCAGATAGGGGCGCCACGGGGCCGGCGCCAGCCGGTCGACCCAGTTGTCGGGGGCGGCGTCGGCGACCCTTTCGTCGGCGCCCGCCATGGGGATATCGTCCGAGGGAATCATGGAGGGCGTTATGACAGACCGCGCGGCGAAAATCAGGCTTTTCGTCGAGGCTCCGCTTCAGTCCGGCGCCGAGGTTCCGCTGTCGCAGCCGCAGGCGCATTACCTGTTCTCGGTCATGCGCCGCGAGGCGGGCGACGCGGCGCTGGTCTTCAACGGCCGCGACGGCGAGTGGCTGGCCGAGATCGTCCGCGCCGGCCGGCGCGCGGGCGCGCTGGTCTGCCGCGAGCGCACGCGCGCGCAGGAGCGGCCCGCGGATCTCGAGCTGCTTTTCGCGCCGGTCAAGAAGGCGCGCACCGACTTCATCGTCGAGAAGGCCGCCGAGCTGGGCGCGGCGCGCGCGGTTCCGGTCTTCACCCGCTTCACGAACGCCGAGCGCGTGCGCCCAGAGCGCCTTCAGGCCATCGCCATAGAGGCCGCCGAGCAGTGCGGGCGCACCAGCGTGATGCAGGTCGCCGCGCCGCGCCGGCTGGACGAGCTGCTCGACGGCTGGGATCCCGCCCGCCGCATCATGTTCTGCGACGAGCGCATGACCGCCCCTTCGGCCGCCGCCGCGCTGGCCGAGGCGGGGCCCGGGCCATGGGCGGCGCTGATCGGCCCCGAAGGGGGCTTCGCCGAGGACGAGGCCCGCAGGCTGCGCCAGATGCCATGCGTCGTGCCGGTCACGCTGGGGCCGAGGATCCTGCGCGCCGACACGGCCGCCGCCGCCGCGCTGACCTTGTGGCAAAGCGTCCTGGGCGACTGGCGATGAGCGGCGCGCCCCGCCGCCCCGATCCGCCGGTTCCCCTGCGCCCGCCGGGGCGAACGCCGCGCGGCGCGCCGGCGCTGGCCTCGCCCGCGTGCGCGGGCGGCGCGGCGGCGGCGCGGCGCTGGATCGAGCCGGCCATCGCCGGCGCCCTGTCCGCGGGGGCGCTGTGGCTCGGGGGGCGCACGCTCGGCCTTGCCGGGCCGATTCACGGCTGGATCGGCTGGCCCCTTCTGGCGTTGGGCGCGGGGCTGGGACTGTGGTTCTGGGCGGCCGTGCAGCGCGCGCGGCTGCAGGGGGCGGGCGGCGGCGCGTCCGCCCCCGGCCTGGTCGAGGTGGACGAGCGGCGCATCGTCTACATGGGGCCGGTCCATGGCGGGGCGGCGGCGCTCGAGGCCATCGCCGCCATCGACGTTCTGGGCGGCGCCGATCCCGTCTGGCTGCTGCGGCTGAGCGACGGAAGCCGCCTGGCCATTCCCGCCCGCGCGCATGGCGCCGAGGCGTTGCCCGAGGCCTTCGCCGCGCTGCCGGGCTTTTCGACCGCGCGCGCGGCGCAGGCGCTGGCGGGCGCGGGGCGGCGGCGGGTCTGGCGTCGCTGAGGGCGGCCTTTGGCGGTTGCCGCCCGCGCGCGCGCTGGCTAAAGCTGGCGCGACGGCGGGCTTTGCCCCCAACGGCACCATTGCGGAGGCGCGCGGCGCATGTCCATTCCCCAAACCGGCGGCGGGCCGATCGAGCGCTACGAGCAGCTCGTCGAGTATTTCGAGCAGGGCTGCAAGCCCCCCGAAAGCTGGCGCATCGGCACCGAGCACGAGAAGTTCGGCTATTGCGTCGATACGCTCAAGCCGCTGCCCTATGACGGGCCGCGCTCGATCCGCGCCATGCTCGAAGGGCTGCGCGACCGCTTCGGCTGGGCGCCGGTGCACGAGGCCGGCCATCTGATCGGCCTCGAGAAGGACGGCGCCAACATCTCGCTCGAGCCGGGCGGCCAGCTCGAGCTGTCGGGCGCGCCGCTCGAGACCATTCACCAGACCTGCGACGAGGTGAACGAGCATCTGCGGCAGGTCAAGTCGGTGGCCGACGAGATCGGCGCCGGCTTCATCGGCCTTGGCGCGGCGCCCATCTGGCGGCACGAGGACATGCCCGTCATGCCCAAGGGCCGCTACCGGCTGATGACCGACTACATGGACCGCGTGGGCACGCACGGAAAGCAGATGATGTATCGCACCTGCACCGTGCAGGTGAATCTGGACTTCGCCTCCGAGGCGGACATGGTGCGCAAGTTCCGCGTCGCGCTGGCGCTGCAGCCGGTGGCGACGGCGCTGTTCGCCAACTCGCCCTTCTTCGAGGGCAAGCCGACGGGGCATCTGAGCTGGCGCTCGCGCATCTGGCGCGACCTCGACCCGAGCCGCACGGGCATGCTGCCCTTCGTGTTCGAGCCGGGCATGGGCTTCGAGCGCTACGTGGAATACGCGCTCGACGTGCCGATGTATTTCGTCTACCGCGACGGCGTCTACATCGACGCGCTGGGGCAAAGCTTCCGCGACTTTCTCGAAGGCCGGCTGCCCGCGCTGCCGGGCGAGAAGCCGACCCTGTCGGACTGGGCCGACCATCTGACCACCATCTTCCCCGAGGCGCGGCTCAAGCGGTATCTCGAGATGCGCGGCGCCGACGGCGGCCCCTGGCGGCGTCTGTGCGCGCTGCCGGCGCTGTGGGTCGGGCTGCTTTACGATCAGGCCTCGCTCGACGCCGCGTGGGAGCTGTGCAAGGGCTGGACGGCCGAGCAGCGCGAGGCGCTGCGCGTGGACGCGTCGGTCAGGGGCCTGAAGGCCGAGATCGCGGGGCGCAGCCTGCGCGACGTGGCGCGCGACGTGCTCGAGCTGTCGCGCGCGGGCCTTGCGCGGCGCGCGCGCCCGGGCGCCGGGGGGCTGATCCCCGACGAGACGCATTTCCTCAACGCGCTGCACGAGATCGTCGAAAGCGGCAAGACCCCGGCCGAAGAGCTGCTCGAGCGCTGGCAGGGGCCGTGGAAGGGCGATCTGACGCGGATCTACGCCGAATACAGCTATTGAGCCGCCCCCGGCGGGCGTTCAGCCCGCCGGCGCCTCGGGCGGCGGGCGCACCCCCGCGATGCGCCGCGCGATGAGCAGCGTCAGCGCCCCCAGAAGCGCAAAGGCCGCCATCTGCGCCGGCGTGGTCGTCAGCCCGGTGACCAGCAGGTTCGTCGCCAGTAGGAACAGCGCGCCGGCCGCCGCGCCCGCCAGCGCGAAGGCGCCGGCCGAGCGCCGGCGCGTCGCCCACAGCGCCAGGATCGCCGCCAGTCCGAAGCTGCCCATGAAGGCCAACAGCGCGCCCAGCGCCGACAGGGCGACGATGGCCGTCTGCTCGCGCACCGCGCCGCCGTCGGACAGGTTCAGACCCGCCACCACGAAGCCGACCAGCCCGGCCGGGATCGCCGCCAGCGCGGGGCTCAGCGCCAGCGCCGCCAGAAGCCGAAGCCTTGGCCGGCGCACCTGCGAAGGCCACCAATCGTTCGAGAAAACCGCCATCGCCGCACGCTAGATCACGGCCGCCGTCCTGTCCAGCGGGCCAGCCGGCCGGCCGCCATGACGCCAAGGCGCATGGCCGCGGCCGCCGCCGCGGCGGCCCCGCCAAGCAGCTTCGCCCAGCCGTTCAGCTCGATCAGCAGCGCGCCGCGCCCCGCGCCCCATGCCGACACGCCCGCCACGACGACGGTCAGCGCCGCGCCGCCAAGCGCCGCGCTGATCGCCGTCTCGGCCCAGCAGAAACGCCCGCGCCGCCGCGCCAGCGCCAGCGCCGGCGGCATGACCGCCAGCGCCCCGAGCAGCCAAAGGTTGAGCGCCGCGCCGAGCGCGCCGAATGGCGCGAACACGTCCCAGCGGCCCAGCCCGGTCAGCGCGGCGAAGGGCGGCAGCGTCAGCGCCAGCAGCGCCGCCGCGCCCGCGCCCATGAGCGCGGCGGGCAGGGCCGCGCCGGCGGCCAGGGCGGCGGGCAGCCATGCGGCGGGCGGCTCGGGGGTCGTTTCTGGAGTCGTTTCTGGGGTCGTTTCGGGGGGCGACTTGGCGGGCGACCTGGAGGCGCGAGGGGCCGCGTCGTGCGCGGGCGCGCTCCGGGCCTGGCGGGGCTCTGCCGCACACGGGACATCGTCGCGCGTAGCCGCGCACTGGAGGTCGTCGCGCGTAGCCGCGCGCTGGAGATCGTCGCGCCGCGTGCCGCGCATGGCCGCGCGTGGGGCGTCATCGCGCCGAGCTGCGTGCGGGGCGTTATCGCGCCGAGCCGCGCGCAGGGCTTCGTCGCGCGTTGCCGCGCGCGGGGCTTCGTCGCGCGTCGCCGCGCGCGGGGCTTGGTCGTCCCGGGCGGCGTCCGGCGGCCTGGTCTGCGGCGCGGGTTCGGGGTCGGGCTGCGCCAAGGGGCGGCTCCTGCGCGGCGAAGATGGAAGCAAGGGCATGGGCGGCGCGCTCAGGCCGCCGCGCCGCCCACGGTCAGCCCTTCGATCAGCACGGTCGGCTGGCCGACGCCGACCGGCACCCACTGGCCGGCCTTGCCGCAGGTCCCCATGCCGGGGTCCAGCGCCATGTCCGATCCCAGCATGCGGATGCCGCGCAGCGCCGTCGCGCCGTCGCCGATCAGCGTGGCGCCCTTGACCGGGTGCAGGATCTTGCCGTTCTTCACCCGATAGGCCTCGGTGCACGAGAACACGAACTTGCCGTTCGTGATGTCCACCTGGCCGCCGCCGAAATTCACCGCGTAGATGCCGTCGCGCACGGCCGCGACGACCTCCTGCGGGTCGGCGTCGCCGCCCAGCATGATGGTGTTGGTCATGCGCGGCATGGGCGCGTGGGCGTAGCTTTGCCGGCGCCCGTTCCCGGTCGGCGCGACGCCCATCAGCCGGGCGTTCTGGCGGTCCTGCATGTAGCCGACCAGGATGCCGTCCTCGATGAGCGTGGTGCGCCCAGAGGGCGTGCCCTCGTCGTCGAAGCTGATCGAGCCGCGGCGGTCGGGAATCGCGCCGTCGTCCACCACCGTCACGCCGGGGGCGGCGATGCGCTGGCCCATCAGCCCGGCGAAGGCCGAGGTCTTCTTGCGGTTGAAGTCGCCCTCCAGCCCGTGGCCGATGGCCTCGTGCAGCAGGATGCCGGGCCAGCCCGGGCCCAGAGCCACCTCCATCTCGCCGGCGGGGGCCTCTTGGGCCTCGAGATTGACCAGCGCCTGGCGCAGGGCCTCGTCCGCAAGGGCCTGCCAATGCGCGGGTTCGAGCATGTCGGCCGCGCCGGCGCGGCCGCCGCCGCCCGCCGAGCCGCTTTCGCGCCGGCCGCCCTGCTCGACGATCACGGTGACGTTCATGCGCGCCAGCGGCCGCGCGTCGCGCAGGCGCAGCCCCTCGGGGCGCAGGATCTCGACCTCCTGCATCGAGGCGGCGAGGCTGGCGGTGACCTGCACCACGCGCGGGTCGCGTGCGCGGGCGTAGGCGTCGATCTGCGCCAGGGCCTCGATGCGGCGCTCGAAGGCGACCCCCTCGAGCGGGTCGCGGTCGCCGTAAAGCCGCCGGTTCGTCGCCGGCGGCGGCGCATCCAGTGCGACGCTTGCGCCGCCGCCGCGCGCGGCCAGGCGCGCGGTCTGGGCCGCGCGGCGCAGGGCCCGCTCGCTGATCTCGGTCGAGTGCGCGTATCCGGCGACCTCGCCGCAGACCGCCCGCAGGCCGAAACCCTCGCCCGCGTCGTAGCTTGCGGTCCTGAGGCGGCCGTCGTCGAAGACGAGCGATTCGGATCGGCGGCGCTCGACGAACAGCTCGCCATCCTCGGCGCCCGCCGTCGCCTCGCGCAGAATCGCCAGCGCCCTGTCGGGATCGAGGGCGCTTTCGAAGGGGCGGAAGCGGTCTTCGGAGGTCATGCGGATCCTTTCTGACGGCGCCGCCGCGGCGGGTGCGACCGATGGTCGCTGGCGGCGGCGGCAATTCGTTGCACCTGAAACTCAGCGCGTGCCTTGCCTGCGACAGTGCAGTAAGGGAATATCCAAGGCAACTGACTGCAGCGCGCCTTGCCATGGGGGCCGACCCCGCGGCAGGGTCGCGCGCGCCCACAACAAGATGGGGAACGACATGCGGATTGCAAAGACTGCGGCGGCGACGGTGCTCGGCATGCTGGCGGCTGGCGTCGCCTGGGGGCAGGAGAATGTGGGCATGCCCGTTCCGGGCGGCACTTCGCTGCAGCCCGCGGCCACCGAGGTGGCGCGCGACCTGCACTGGATGGACAACTTCCTGCTCTACATCATCGCGGCGATCACGCTGTTCGTGATGGCGCTGCTGCTGATCGTCATCATCCGCTTCAACGAGCGCGCCAACAAGACGCCGGCGCGCTTCACGCACAACTCGCTGCTCGAGGTGGCGTGGACGCTGGTTCCCGTCCTCATCCTGGTCGCCATCGCCGTGCCGTCGCTGCGCCTTCTGGACAAGCAGGTGACGATTCCCGACGCCGACGTGACCATCAAGGCGACCGGCAACCAGTGGTACTGGTCCTACGCCTATGCCGACGAGGGCATCGAGTTCGACAGCTTCATGGTCGGGTCGGGCTTCAAGGACTTCGACACGGCCATGGCCGATCCCGACGCGGCCGAGCTGATCAAGAAGACCGGCACCACGCGCGAGACCTGGCTGCTGCAGACCGACACCGAGGTCGTGGTGCCCGTGGGCAAGGTGGTGCGTCTGCTGACCACCGGCGCGGACGTCATCCACTCGTGGGCGATGCCGGCCTTCGGCGTGAAGATCGACGCGGTTCCCGGCCGCCTGAACGAGAGCTGGTTCCGCGTGGACAAGCCCGGCCGCTACTTCGGCCAGTGCTCGGAGCTGTGCGGCAAGGACCACGCCTACATGCCGATCGTCGTGCGCGCCGTGCCGCAGGACGAGTATGACGCCTGGGTGCGCAAGACGCGCGAGCAGCTGGCCGCGGCCGACGCGCCGCTGCGCCTGGCCTCGGCCCGCTGAGCCGCGCCCCGGCGCGCAAGCCTGAACCGGAGTGCAGATGACCGACGCATCCATCATCCGCCCGCGCGAGGCCGACCCCGAGTTCGGCGACTACGTCGCGCTGCTCAAGCCGCGGGTCATGTCGCTGGTGGTGTTCACCGCCATCGTCGGCCTGGCCGCGGCGCCGTCGGGCGTGCATCCGGTCATCGCCTTCGCGGCGCTGCTGTGCGTGGCCGTGGGAGCGGGCGCGTCGGGCGCGCTCAACATGTGGTGGGACGCGGACATCGACGCCCAGATGGCGCGCACGCGCGGCCGGCCCGTGCCCTCGGGCCGCGTCGCGGCGGGCGAGGCGCTGGCCCTCGGGCTGGCGCTGTCGGTGCTGTCGGTGATGATGCTGGCGCTGTTCGCCAACTTCGTGGCGGCGGGGCTGCTGGCCTTCACCATCTTCTTCTACGCCGTCATCTACACCATGTGGCTCAAGCGCGCGACGCCGCAGAACATCGTCATCGGCGGGGCCGCGGGCGCGCTGCCGCCGGTGATCGGCTGGGCCATCGCCACGGGCGGGGTCTCGGTCGAGGCGCTGCTGATGTTCGCGCTGATCTTCATGTGGACGCCGCCCCATTTCTGGGCGCTGGCGCTGTTCCGCAACGAGGATTACCGCCGCGTCGGCGTGCCCATGATGCCGGTCACCGCCGGCCCGCGCGCGACTCGCGCCCAGATCTTCGCCTATGCCGCGCTGCTGGCGCCGGTGGCGCTGGCCCCGGCCTTCACGCAGGTGGGCGGATGGGTCTATCTGGCCGTGGCGGCGGCGCTGAACCTGCGCTTCGTGCAGCTGGCCTGGCGCGTGCGGCGCCGGAGCGAAGCCGAGGCCGAGGCCGACGGATACGCCGCCGAGAAGAAGCTGTTCGGCTTCTCGATCGTGTATCTGTTCGCGCATTTCGCCGCCCTGCTGGTCGAGGCGGCGATCCGCGCGGCGACCGGCGCGGCCGCGCCTTTCGCGCTGATCTGAGGGACGGGCGATGATCGTCAAGGAAGAGCACGAGCTGCACAAGCGCCGCCGCCGCCGCAACCTGGCGCTGGGCGGCGTGCTGCTGGCCTTCGTGCTGCTGGTGTTCGCCGTGACCATCGTCAAGCTGGCCAACGGCCAGATGATCAAGGCTTTCTGACATGGACCGCAACCGCCGCACCGTGCTGGGTCTTGTCCTGCTGGTCGCCGTCATGGGCGGGCTCAGCTTCGCGGCCGTGCCGCTCTACGACTGGTTCTGCCGGGTGACGGGCTTCGGCGGCGAGGTGTCGGTGGCCGAGCAGGCCCCCGACCGCGTGCTGGACCGCACCATCAAGATCCGCTTCGACGCCAACAAGGAAAAGGGCATGGCCTGGACCTTCCGCCCCCTGACCAGGGAGGTGGAGCTGCGCATCGGCGAGACGGGCATGGCCTTCTACGAGGCCTCGAACCCCACCGACCGGCCGATCGCCGGGCAGGCCAGCTACAACGTGGCGCCCTTCTCGGCGGGAGGCTACTTCACCAAGATCGAGTGCTTCTGCTTCACCGAGCAGGTGCTCCAGCCGGGCGAGACGGTGCAGATGCCCGTGACCTTCTACGTCGATCCCGAGATCGTGGACGACCCCGAGGCGAGCAAGGTGCACACCATCACGCTCAGCTACACCTTCTACGAGATCGACCTGCCCGAGGGCGCCGCCGACGGCGCCTCGGCGACCAACTGACCCGACAGGCGAGACCGAACGCGACGAGGACCCCGCGAGGAGACGAGCAAATGGCCCATCAGAAGAACCATCCCTATCAGATCCTGCCGCCCAGCCCATGGCCGCTTCTGGGCGCGTTCGGCGCCTTCGTGATGCTTTACGGCGCCGTGCTGTTCTTCCACGACCGCGGGCCGTGGATCATGACCGTCGGCCTGCTGCTGGTGCTCTACACCATGTATGGCTGGTGGAGCGACGTCATCCGCGAAGCCATGGCCGGCGAGCACACGCCCGTCGTGCGCATCGGCCTGCGCTACGGGGTCATCCTGTTCATCACCTCCGAGGTGATGTTCTTCGTCGCCTGGTTCTGGTCCTTCTTCAAGCACGCGCTCTACCCGATGGGCGAGATCGTGGGCTTCTCGGTCGAGCCCGGCGTCTGGCCGCCCGCGGGCATCGAGACCTTCGACCCCTGGCACCTGCCGCTGATCAACACGCTGATCCTGCTGGCCTCGGGCTGCTTCGCCACCTGGGCGCACCACGCCATCGCCCATGACGGCGACAACCGCACCATGGGCAACGCCCTGGTCGGCGCCGTGCTGCTGGGCATCCTCTTCACCATCACCCAGGCCTACGAATACAGCCACGCCTCCTTCGGCTTCGCCGGCAACATCTACGGCGCGAACTTCTTCATGGCGACGGGCTTCCACGGCTTCCACGTCATCGTCGGCACCATCTTCCTGGCGGTGTGCATGTTCCGCGCCTTCGCGGGCCACTTCACCAAGGAGGCCCATGTCGGCTACGAGGCGGCCGCCTGGTACTGGCACTTCGTCGACGTGGTGTGGCTGTTCCTGTTCGCCGTCGTCTACATCTGGGGCGGCTGAGCGACATGAGCGAAGACGACCGCGCCGGTGCGCTGACGCCGCTTCAGGCGGCGCTGCGCCGGCGCTGTCCGC
This sequence comes from Oceanicella actignis, assembly GCF_008124525.1. Classification (GTDB taxonomy): domain Bacteria; phylum Pseudomonadota; class Alphaproteobacteria; order Rhodobacterales; family Rhodobacteraceae; genus Oceanicella; species Oceanicella actignis. Next base: position 42,345 of record NZ_VNHJ01000008.1, on the reverse strand, counting down.
GCTGCGGGCGGGGGCGGCTGCTCGAAGGGTTCCTTCGCGCCGCCCCCGTTTGCGAGTCCTGCGGGCTGGACCTGCGCCCCTACGACGCCGGCGACGGCCCGGCCTTCTTCGCGGGCGCGCTGGCGGGGCTGGGCGGCATCGGCGCCGTCGCCCTCAGCATGCTGGCTTTCGACGCGCCGAGCGCCTGGCCGGTGGCGGCGGGCATGGCCGGGGCGATCGTCGGCGGGCTTGCGCCGTTGCCCTTCCTCAAGTGCTTCTTCATCGCTCAGGCGTGGCGCAAGGCCGCCCGCCGCTGAGAAGCGGAGTTTCCTCATGGCCCGATCGCGCGCCGCATCGCTGGCTTTCGCCGTCGTCCTCGGGGCGGTCGGCGCCGCGATCCTGGTGGGGCTCGGAACCTGGCAGCTGCGGCGCCTGGCGTGGAAGGAGGGCCTGATCGCCACCCTCGAACAGCGCCTTTCGCAGCCGCCCGCGCCGCTTCCGCAAAGGCCGGTCGAATCGCGCGACGAGCATCTGCGCGTGCGCGTCGAGGGCGTGCGCCTGGACGGTCCCCGGAACGAGCTGCACGTGCTGACCTCGCTGCCGCCGCACGGGCCGGGCTTTCGCGTGATCGTGGCGTTCGAGACCGATGACGGCCGGCGCATCATGGTCGACCGCGGCTTCGTCCCCGAAAGCCTGAAGAACGCGCCCCGCCCGGGCGGGCGCGAAACGGTGACGGGCGCCTTGCTGTGGCCGGACGAGGGCGGCGCGCGCCTGCCGCCCGACGCGGCGCGCGGCATCTGGTTCGCGCGCGACGTGCCGGCCATGGCCCGCGCGCTCGACGCCGAGCCGGTTCTGGTGGTGGCCGAGACCGCGCCCGAGGGCGTCGAGTGGCCCAAGCCGCAGCCCGTCACCGTGCGGCTGCGCAACGATCATCTGCAATATGCGGTGACCTGGTTCTCGCTGGCGGCGGTCTGGCTGGGCATGACCGCGGCCTTCATCCTGCGCATCCGCCGCGACGGGCGCGCCTGAGCGCCTCACGCATCCTTCACGCAGAGTTGCGTCGCCTTGAATGGCCGCCGGCGCCGGCGCGCGCGATGCTTGGGCGGACGGGCCGCGCCCATGCGCGGCGCCGCTTCAAGCAGGGAGGAGCCCACATGATTCGCATCGCCATTCTCGCCGGCGGGCTTGCAGCGGCGGCGTCCGCGGCCGCGGCCGAGGAATGCGCCGCCGGCAAGCCGCGCGACCAGATGACCTATGAGGACGCGCAGGCCGTCTACGCCTGTCTCGAGGACAAGATGCTGCGCGGCTACATGACCGGACCCAAGCGCTGGATCCCCGAACGATTCGTCGCCGAGTATCGCGGCTGGACCCGCGCCAGCAACCTGCCGGCCGATCCCGGCTTTCACGGCGGGCGCTATCTGCTGACCTACGTCAATCCGGTCGGGGCCGCGACCTATCTGCGCTTCGAGGAAGAGGGCGTGAAGATGCCGCCGGGCAGCGTCATCGCCAAGGAAAGCTTCTCGATCGACGAGCAGGGCAAGGCGGCGCCGGGGCCGCTCTTCATCATGCAGAAGGCCGAGCCGGGCGCCTCGCCGCAGACGGGCGACTGGTATTACATGATGGTCGCCCCGAACGGCGCGCCTCAGGCGGTGGACGTGATGACCGCCTGCAACGCGTGTCACCAGAACTACGCGGATCAGGACTACATGGCCTATCCGGTGGAGGAGGTGCGCGCGCGTTGATGCGCCGACGATCGGGCCTGCGGGAAAGGGGGATGGTACCGACGCCCCGGCTCGAACGGGGGACCCCTAGATCCACAATCTAGTGCTCTAACCAACTGAGCTACGTCGGCACTGGCGGCTCAAATACCCTCGCCGGCGGCGCAATGCAAGACCCGCTTGCGCGTCGGCGCGTCAGGTCGTAGCACCTGCGCAGGAGGATTTCGCGCATGGGCATCGACAGCGAAAGCGACATCGCGGCCAACCTGCAGATCGGGCCGACGACCGAAGGCATGGTCCGCATCTATGTCGAGGGCGAGGGGATCGAGCTGCCGCTCGATTTCGACCCCGAAGAGGCCGAAGAGATCGCCGACGAGCTGCGCATGGCCGCAGCCAAGGCGCGCGCGGTGCGCAAGGGGCCCAAGGGCGGCAAGGGCCGGCGCTGAGCGCGGCCGGGCTCAGTCCTCGCCGCTCAGCGAATCGAAGGCCGCCGCGCCCGGATCGAGCGCCGCGCGCAGGCGCCGCGCCGCCGCCATGGCCAGGCGCAGGGTCAGCGCCTTGCGCCGCGCGGGGGGCAGGGGGCGCGGCGCGGGCAGGCGAATCAGCTCGGCGCCGTAGCCGTCGGCGATGAGCAGGCCCTCATCCTCGGGCAGCGCCTCGTGCGGGAAATCGGCCGGAGCGGCGAAGGCGAACAGGTCGCACCACGCCAGATAGCCGCGCCATTTCGCATCGGCGCGGAAATCGGCCAGGCTGGATTTGCACTCCACGATCCAGATGCGCCCGCGCGCGTCGACTCCCATCACGTCGGCGCGCAGCCGCGCCTCGGGCGCGAACTCGGTCACCGGCGCGATTCCCGCGCTCAGCATGTAGCGGCACACCCCGCGGGCCAGCAGGGCGCCGGGGCGCGGCGGCGCGTCCTGGGTCATGCGCTCGGACATGGCGCGCAGGCTGCGCGCCGGCGCGCGTCGCGTCAAGCGCGGCGGGGCGCGTGCTGCGCCGCAGCGTAATTTTATCAATTGATAAAAAAACGGACCGGCGCCAATCTCGAATCAGAACAACGACCACAGGGAGAGTCGCATGACGCATCCGAGCCTGACGCCAGGGATCGTCCCGGGACGCCTGAGCGCCGAAGAGATCGCGGCGAACTTCGCCGACCTGCATCCGCCGCTCTCGGATCACGAGGCGCATGTCGAGGCGGACCGCTGCTATTTCTGCCACGACGCGCCTTGCGTGACGGCGTGCCCGACCTCGATCGACATTCCGATGTTCATCCGCCAGATCGCCGCCGACAACGCCAAGGGCGCGGCGCGCACGATCTTCGAGCAGAACATTCTGGGCGGCATGTGCGCGCGCGTCTGCCCCACCGAGCAGCTGTGCGAGGAGGCCTGCGTGCGCCAGACCGCCGAGGGCGACCCGGTCAAGATCGGTCGCCTGCAGCGCTACGCCACCGACGCGATGATGGCGGTCAACGCCCATCCCTTCGAGCGCGCCGCCCCGACCGGCAAGCGCGTGGCCGTGGTCGGCGCCGGCCCCGCCGGGCTGGCCTGCGCGCATCGTCTGGCGATGAAGGGGCACGAGGTGGTGGTGTTCGACGCGCGCCCCAAGCCGGGCGGCCTGAACGAATACGGCATCGCCGCCTACAAGACCGTCGACGGCTTCGCCCAGGCCGAGGTGGACTGGCTGCTGCGCATCGGCGGCATCGAGATCCGCACCGGCCAGCGCCTGGGCGCCGAGATCTCGCTCGAGGCGCTGCGCGCCGAATACGACGCGGTGTTCCTGGGCATCGGCCTTGGCGGCGTGAACGCGCTGCGCGTCGAGGGCGAAGACGCCGAGGGCGTGCGCCCGGCGGTCGAGTTCATCGCCGATCTGCGCCAGGCGCAGGACCTGAGCAAGCTGCCCATCGGGCGCGACGTGGTGGTCATCGGCGGCGGCATGACCGCCATCGACGCCGCCGTTCAGGCCAAGGCGCTGGGGGCCGAGAACGTGACCCTGGTCTATCGCCGCGGCCGCGAACGCATGAGCGCCTCGCGCTACGAGCAGGACCTGGCCGCCTCGCGCGGGGTGGTGCTGAAGTTCAACGCCCGCCCCGTGCGCATCCTTGCCAATGGGGCCGCGCGGGCGGTCGAGTTCGAATACGTCGCCGAGGGCCCCGACGGGCTGCGCCCGCTGGGCGAGACCTTCACCCTGCGCGCCGATCAGGTCTTCAAGGCCATCGGCCAGACGCTGGTCCCGGTCGAGGGGCTGGCGCTCGAGGGCGGCAAGATCGCCGTGACCGGCGCCGGGCGCACCTCGCTCGACGGGGTGTGGGCGGGCGGCGACTGCGCCGCGGGCGGCGACGATCTGACCGTCACCGCCGTCGCCGAGGGCCGCGACGCGGCCGAGGACATCCACGCCAAGCTGATGGAGGGCTGAGCCATGGCCGATCTGCGCACCGACTTCGTGGGCATCAAGTCGCCCAACCCCTTCTGGCTGGCCTCGGCCCCGCCCACCGACAAGGAATACAACGTGCGCCGCGCCTTCGAGGCCGGCTGGGGCGGCGTGGTGTGGAAGACGCTGGGGCTCGATCCGCATGTGGTCAACGTCAACGGCCCGCGCTACGGCGCGATCTGGGGCCCGGACCGGCGGCTGATCGGGCTCAACAACATCGAGCTGATCACCGACCGTCCGCTCGAGGTGAACCTGCGCGAGATCAAGGCCGTCAAGCGCGACTACCCGGACCGCGCGATGATCGTCTCGCTGATGGTCCCGTGCGAGGAGGAGTGCTGGAAGGGCATCCTGCCGCTGGTCGAGGAGACGGGCGCCGACGGCATCGAGCTGAACTTCGGCTGCCCGCACGGCATGTCCGAGCGCGGCATGGGCTCGGCGGTGGGGCAGGTGCCCGAATACATCGAGATGGTCACCCGCTGGTGCAAGCAGGCCACCCGCATGCCGGTGATCGTCAAGCTGACGCCCAACATCACCGACATCCGCCGCCCGGCGCGCGCGGCCAAGGCGGGCGGCGCCGACGCCGTGTCTCTGATCAACACGATCAACTCGATCATGGGCGTGAACCTTGACGATTTCAGCCCCGAGCCGTCGATCGACGGCAAGGGCAGCCATGGCGGCTATTGCGGCCCGGCGGTGAAGCCCATCGCGCTCAACATGGTGTCCGAGATCGCGCGCGATCCCGAAACGGCGGGTCTGCCCATTTCGGGCATCGGCGGCATCACCACCTGGCGCGACGCGGCCGAGTTCATGGCCCTGGGCGCGGGCAGCGTGCAGGTGTGCACCGCGGCCATGACCTATGGCTTCCGCGTTGTGCAGGAGATGATCTCGGGCCTGTCCGGCTGGATGGACGAGAAGGGCCACCGCACGCTGTCCGACATCGTCGGGCGCGCCGTGCCCAACGTCACCGACTGGAACCAGCTCAACCTGAACTACGTCGCCAAGGCGAAGATCAACCAGGATCTGTGCATCAAGTGCGGGCGCTGCTACGCGGCGTGCGAGGACACCTCGCATCAGGCCATCGCCATGAAGGACGGCCGCGTCTTCGAGGTCATCGACGAGGAATGCGTGGCGTGCAATCTGTGCGTCAACGTCTGCCCGGTCGAGGGCTGCATCGACATGGTTCCGCTCGCCCCGGGCGAGGTGGACCCGCGCACCGGCAAGGTCGTGTCGGGCGAATACGCCAACTGGACCACGCATCCGAACAACCCGGCGGCCAAGGCCGCCGAGTGAGGCGGGAGAAGGCCCCGGCGGCGATCTGCGCCGGGGCCTGCGACGGTGCGGCATCCGTGCTGCGCGCGGTCGCGCGGGCGCCGCAAGGGCGCGCCGGCAAGGGCCGCGGGCAAGGCCGGCGGCTCAGGCTTGGCGACTGCGGGCGCGGCGCGCCTGCGCGGGGCGAGCGCGGCTCGGGGCTGAATCCGAGGACGAAGCGCCGAGGCCGCGGGGGCGGACGCTCGGCCCGTGGGCGGCGTCCTCTTGACCTGGGCGCCTCGGCGCGGGAACAAGCGGCATGAGCGCGCGTCATTCGTCCAACCCATGCCTTTGGGCGCCGATCCATGTCGTCCCTGGCCGCCGGCCTTGCGGGGGCGGCGGTGCGCGGCGCGCCGCGCCCACGGCCCCCGCGCGGCGCCCGGGCGGCCTCCGCACGGACCGTGCGCAGGCCGAGCGCGGCGCATGAGGGCGGCGCCCCGGACCAAGGCGCCCGGCGCCTGGCTGCGCGCGGGCGGCGGCCTGCGCGTCCGACGCGCGCCCGGCCCCGGCGCGGGCGCAGGAAAGGGCGCCCGATGAGCGCGCTTCATGCCTCGATTCCGCCCGGCGCCGAGCGGCGCGAGGCGCTGCGCGGCCATGCGGCCATGCTGGCCTTCGCCGCGATCGTGTCGGGCTCGTTCACCCTGGGCGCGCTGGCCGCGCCGCATCTGCCGCCCGAGGCGCTGAACGTGGCGCGCTTTGCGCTGGCGGCGGCGGCGCTGGGGGCCATGGCGGCGGCCGGGCCGGGGCTGCGGCTGCGCCAGCTGGCGCAGCCCTGGAGGTATGCGCTTCTGGGCGGAACGCTGGCGGTCTATTTCGTCCTGATGTTCGTGGCGCTGCGCATCGCCTCGCCCGTCTCGACGGGGGCGGTGTTCACCCTGACCCCGGCCATGAGCGCGGTCTTCGCCTGGGCGCTGCTGGGCCAGCGCACCGACCGGCGCGTGGCGCTGGCGCTGGCGCTGGGGGCGGCGGGGGCGAGCTGGGTGATCTTTCGCGGCGATCTGCGGGCGATGATGGCCTTCGAGATCGGCCGCGGCGAGGCGATCTTTCTGGTCGGCTGCGCGGCGCATGCGCTCTACACGCCCATGGTGCGGCTGTTCAAGCGCGACGAACCCCTGCTGGCCTTCGCCTTCTGGACGACGCTTGCCTGTTTCCTGGCCATCCTGGCCTATGCGCTGGCCACCGGCGCGCTGGCGGCCGTGCGTTGGAGCGCGCTGCCTCCGATCGTCTGGGGCGCCATCGCCTATCTGGCCCTGATGGCCAGCGCGACGACCTTCGTCCTTGTCCAGTTCGCGGCGCTGCGCCTGCCCGCGGCCAAGGTCATGGCCTATGGCTACGTCACGCCCAGCTTCGTCATCCTGTGGGAGGGGCTGCTGGGGCATGGATGGCCGGCGGCGTCGATCCTGGCCGGCGTGGCGGCCACCGCCTGCGCCATGCTTTTTCTGCTGCGCGGCTGAGGGGGCCGGCCCTTTCTCGCGCGCTCAGCGGCGGCCGAACAGCTTTTCGATGTCGGCCAGCGACAGGGCGACCCAGGTCGGGCGGCCATGGTTGCACTGGTCGGAATGGGGCGTCGCCTCCATCTCGCGCAGAAGGGCGTTCATCTCTTCGCCCGTCAGGCGCCGGCCCGAGCGCACCGAGCCATGGCAGGCCATGCGCGAGAGCACCGCGTCGATGCGCGCGCGCACGGCGCGGGCGTCGCCCATCTCGGCCAGCTCGTCCGCCACGTCGCGCACCAGGGCGCGGGCGTCGACCTGCCCAAGGGCGGCGGGCGTCTCGCGCACGCAGACGGCGCCGGGGCCGAAGGGCTCGACCGCAAGCCCGGCCTCGGCCAGCTGCTCGGCGGCGTCGAGCACGCGCTCGGCGTCTTCGGGCGACAGCTCGACCACCTCGGGGATCAGCAGCGCCTGGCGCGGCACGGCGCGCTCGGCCATCTGGCGCTTGAGACGCTCGTAGACCAGGCGCTCATGGGCCGCGTGCTGATCGACGATCACGATGCCGTCGCGGGTCTGGGCCAGGATGTAGTTCTCGTGAAACTGCGCGCGAGCCACGCCCAGGGGCAGATCCTCGGCGGCCTCGGCGTCGGGGGCGGGGGGCTCGACGCGGGCCGACCAGCCCGGCGCGGTCTCCTGGGCGAAGGCGGCGGGGGCCTCGGCGAAGGCCGCGGCGGCGTCGCCCTGGGCGGCGGGCGCCTGCGCCTGCCAGGCGCGCGCCAGAAGCCCCGCCGAGGGGCGCGGGCGCGCGTAGTCGCCCTGATAGGCGGGGCGCGGCGCGCCGGTCTCTGGGCGGAAGGCGCCCAGCGCCGCCGTCGAGATCGTGGTGCTCGAGCGCCGCCCGGCCTCGGCCAGCGCATGGCGCAGCGCCGAGACGATCAGCCCCCGCGCCACGCCCGGCTCGCGGAAACGCACCTCGGTCTTGGCCGGGTGCACGTTCACGTCCACGCGCTCGGGCGGGCAGTCGAGGAACAGCACGGCGGCGGGGTGGCGGTCGCGGCCGAGCAGGTCGGAATAGGCCGCGCGCAGCGCCCCCGCCAGCAGCTTGTCGCGCACGGGACGGCCGTTGACGAACAGGTGCTGCGCCGCCGCAGACCCGCGCGAGAAGGTGGGCAGGGCGGCGAAGCCGGTCAGGCGCAGCCCCTCGCGCTCGGCCTCGATGGGCAGGGCGTTCTGCGCGAATTCGGCGCCCAGAACCTGGCTCAGGCGGGCCAGCCGGGCGTCGAACAGGTCGCCCTGCTCGGGATCGGCGCGGAACATCAGCCGCCCCTCCTGCTCCGGGCCGGCGGCGCCGACGTCGCGCAGGGTGAAGCCGACCTCGGGCGCGGCCATGGCCAGCTTCTTGACGGTTTCCGAGATCGCCTGAAGCTCGGCGCGGTCCGTGCGCAGGAACTTCAGCCGCGCCGGCGTGGCGAAGAACAGGTCGCGCACCTCGACCGTGGTTCCGGGCGGATGGGCGGCGGGCTGCGGCCGCCCGATCTCGCCCGCCACGCAGACGATCCGCCAGGCCTCGTCCGCCCCCGCCGCGCGGCTGGTCAGCGTCAGCCGCGCCACCGCGCCGATCGAGGGCAGGGCCTCGCCGCGGAAGCCGAAGCTGGAGATGTTCAGAAGGTCCGAGCCGTCGATCTTGGAGGTCGCGTGCCGCTCGAGCGCCAGCGCCAGCTCGTCCTGCGCGATGCCGTGTCCGTCGTCGCGCACGCGGATCAGCGTCTTGCCGCCGTCGGCGACGCTGACCTCGATGCGCCGCGCGCCGGCGTCGAGCGCGTTCTCGACCAGCTCCTTCACCGCCGAGGCGGGGCGCTCGACCACCTCGCCGGCGGCGATTCGGTTCTGGGCGGCCTCATCCAGCAGGCGGATGCGGCGGCGGGGCATGATGTTGTGGCTTGGCGCGTTCATGCCCCAAGGGATAGCATGGCGCGGCGGTCTTGGAAATGGCCGCCGCGCCCCTGGCTCAGCGTTCGGCGTCGGTGAAGCCGGGGATCGGCGGGCCGGGGGGCAGCCCCTCGGGGCGGCCGACCACCACCGTGCGCAGCCGCTCGGGATGCAGCAGGCGGGCGGCGACGCGGCGGATGTCGTCGAGCGTGACCGCCTCGATCAAGGCGTTGCGCCGGCGCAGATAGCCGGGGTCGAAGCCTTCGCGCATCAGCCCGGCCAGCTGACCCGCGATCTTGGCGTTGGTGTCGAAGCGCAGCGGGTAGGCGCCGGTGAGATAGCGCTTGGCGGCTTCCAGCTCTTCGGCCGTGGCGCCCTCGCGGGCCATGCGCGCCCATTCGGCGCGGATCACCTCCAGCGCCTCGGCCATGCGCGCATTGTCCGAGGCCAGCCCCGCCATGATCAGCCCCGCCCGCCGGTAGGGAGCCAGGTAGGAATAGACGCCATAGGTCAGGCCGCGTTTCTCGCGCACCTCGCGCATCAGCCGCGACGAGAAGCCCCCGCCGCCCAGGATGTGGTTCATCACATAGGCGGGGATGAAGTCGGGGTCCGAGCGCAGCAGCCCCTCATGGCCCAGCACGGCGCGCGACTGGGGCGTGTCGAGCGGCACGACCGTGGTTCCGCGCTGCCGGGCCGGGCGCGCGGGCGGCGGGGGCGTCCAGGGGTCGTCGGGCAGCGCGCCCAGAAGCCGGTCCAGCAGCGGCCCCAGCGTCTGGGCGTCGATGTCGCCGACCACGCCGACCGCCAGCCGCGAGCGGTTGAGCGCGCGCAGCCGCGCCGCGCGCAGATCTTCGGGGCCGATGCGCGCGACGGCGGCCTCGTCGCCCTCGACGGGGCGGCCGTAGGGATCGCCGGGGAACATGGCCGCGCTCCAGGCCATGGCGGCCAGCGAGTCGGGGTCGGTGCGCGCGCTGCGCAGGCCCGACAGGATGCCGGCGCGCACGCGCTCGACGGCGTCGGGGTCGAAGCGCGGCTCGGTCAGCGCAAGGCGCAGCAGATCGACGCTTTCATCGAGGTTCTCGGTCAGCATCCGCGCCGAGACGGTGAACGAGTCGCGCCCGGCCGAGAAGCCCGCGCGCAGCGCCAGCGTCTCGGCCTTGCGGGCGAAGGCGGCGGCGTCCAGATCGCCCGCCCCTTCGGACAGCATCGCGGCCAGGAAATTCGCCGCGCCGGGCAGCCCGTCGGGGTCGCGCAGCGCGCCGCCCTCGAAGATGATCTCGAACGCGACCATGGGCAGGGCGGGTTCGCGCACCAGCCAGGCGCGAATCCCGCCGGGCGAGACCACCTCCTGCACCTCGGCGGCGGCGCGGACGGGGGCGGGGGCGGCGGCCAGGAAGGCCAGCGCGCCCAGCGCGGCAAGGCAAAGGCGGATCATTGGGCGGCTCCTGATTCGACAAGCGGCCGGGCCGCGGGCGCGGCCTCGGGCGGGGCGGCGTCTTCGGCGCCGGTCAGCCAGCCGGTGACCGAGCGGCGCTTGTCGAACAGCGCGCGCGCCGCCTCCATCACATCCTCGGCGTCGACGGCGGCGATGGCGTCGGGCCAGCTGCGGATCTGCTCCAGCGTCAGCCCGGCGGCCAGTCCCGCGCCATACATCCGCGCCATGGCCTGCTGGCTGTCCTGCGCATAGATCAGATCGGCGCGCGCGCCGGCCTTGACGCGGGCCAGCTCTTCGTCGCTCGGGCCGTCCGAGGCCAGAAAATCGGCGATCACCCGATCCATGGCCGCCTCGACCTCGGCCAGGCTGCGGCCGGGGCGCGGGGCGGCGTAAAGCGTGAAGGCGCCCGGATCGCGCCGGTCGGCCTCGTACCAGGCGCCGACTCCCACCGCCAGGTCCGAGCCGATGGTCAACGCCTGCTGAAGCCGCGCCGCCGGGCCGCCGCCCAGGATCTCGGCCAGCACCGCCAGGGCGGCGGCGCGCGCCTGATCCTGCCGCCTGGCCGGCGCCAGGTAGCTGCGCACCACATAGGGCTGGCGCACGCGCGCATCGGCGTATTCGATGCGCCGCGCGGCCAGCTGGGGCGGCTCTTGCGGGCGCAGGCGCTCGGGCGGATGCGAGGGCGCGAGGGGGCCGTAATGCTTGCGCGCAAGACGCTCGACCTCGGCGGGGTCGACGTCGCCCGCGACGACCAGGATGGCGTTGTCGGGCGCATACCAGGTCCGGTAGAAGGCCAGCGCATCGTCGCGCGTCAGCGCCGCGACCTCGTGCCGCCAGCCGATGACGGGAATGCCGTAGGGGTGGTTGAGGTAAAGCGCCGCCCCGCGCTGCTCGGAGAACAGCGCGAAGGGGTCGCTGTCGGTGCGCTGGCTGCGCTCTTCCAGAACCACGTCGCGCTCGGTGCGCACCTGCTCTTCGCTCAGGCGCAGGTTGCGCATGCGGTCGGCCTCCATCTCCATCGCCAGCTCGAGCCGGTCGGTGGCGAGCCGCTGGAAATAGGCCGTGTAGTCGTAGCTGGTGAAGGCGTTGTCCTGCCCGCCATTGGCCGCGATGATGCGCGAGAACGCCGCGTCGGGGATCTTGTCGGTGCCCTTGAACATCAGGTGCTCGAGGAAATGCGCGATCCCCGACTTGCCGCGCGGCTCGTCCGCGGCGCCGACGCGATACCAGACCATGTGCGTGACCACCGGCGCGCGGTGATCCTCGATCACCACGCCCTGCATGCCGTTCTCAAGCGCGAAGGTCGTGACGCGCGGCGCGGCGGCGACGGGCGGCGCGGCCAGCGCCAGGGCGACGAGGGGCGCAAGGCGCGTCAGCGTCCGGCGAAGGAAAGAGGGCATGGGCGAGCTCCTTGAACGGACCTTGAGCCGAAGTCGCCGCCGCCCGAGCGGTCCGGCGCGCGGCGCAGGGGGGCAGCTTAGCCCGCGCGCGCGTGCAGGCAAGGGGCCCGGCGGGCGGGCGCGGCAAAGGGTCCGCGACAAGGACGCCGCGCGATCCAGGCGCCGCGCCGGCCGCGCAATGGTCCTGGGGGCCGTCCTGGCCGTTGCGCGCCTGGGGTCGGCGCCGGCCGGACCCGGCGCGCCCGTTCGAGGGACGGCGCCACCGCAAGCAGTTCGGCGCTGGTCCTGGGGTCGGCGCCGGCCGGGCCGGCGCGCCCGTTCGGACGCGGGGCCTTCGGCGGGTCAGAGGATCTCGCCCAGGATCCACTCGTTGCTGGGCTGCTCCGGGGCGGGCGGCGGCGCCGAGGGCGTCGGCGCGCCCAGCTCGAGCAGGCGTTCGGCCTCGGCGCGCGGGTCCAGCACCGGGCTGTCGCCGCCGACCTCGTAATCGGGGACCGGGATGCCGAACAGGCTCGACAGCCCGTAGGGCGAGCGGCGGTTGCGCTCGGGCGCCTCGAGCTGGCGGCGGATGTCGGCCGGCGCCTCGTTCGCGCCGGCCCGGTCGAGCAGCGTCAGCTCGCCCGTGCTGGGGGCGGCGGCCGGGTCGGGCGTCGCGCCCACGCCGCCCAGCGCCGCGCGCGCCTCGGCCAGCGGGTCGGGATCCAGCGGGCTGGGCGCGCCGGGGCGCGGCTCGGGCAGCGCGTTCAGGTCGGGCGGCAGGCGCAGGGGCTTGCGCGGATAGACGTTGAAGGCGTCGGGCGAGCTGAGCTTGATGCCGAGCGCCTCGCCCAGGTCCGTGCGCCCGCCGCAGCCTGCGGCCAGCGCCGCGACGGCGGCCACGAGGCAAAGGCGGAGCGGGCGGCGCAGCCTGGCGGAACGGAGTTCGGACATGTCTCGTGCACCCTCAGCCGCGGCGCGAAGGCCGCTCTACGCGGCCTGCTTGTCAGAACCTTCGCGCAGGATCAAGCCGGCCGCCCCCACAAATATGAAAATGTCCGCGGGATTGAAAGCGTAAGGATTGCGCAGCCCGCAGCAGCTCATGTTCAGGAAATCCACCACCGCGCCATACAGGACCCGGTCGAGCGCGTTGCTCAGCGCGCCGCCGATCATCAGCCCGGCCGCGGCGGCGCGCGTCCCGTCGCGCATGCCGCGCGCCCACCAGGCCAGCCCCGCGCTGAGCGCCAGCGCCAGCCCCGCCCACACCCAGCGCGAGACGCCATCGCCCAGGCCGAAATTCACGCCCCGGTTCCACGCCATGACCAGGTTGAGCCAGGGCGGCAGAACCTCGACCGCCCGGCGCGCGGGCAGGTCGAGCCAGTCGAGCACCCACCACTTGCTCAGGCGGTCGATGGCGAAGGCCAGAAGGGCTGCGGCGGTCGCGGCGGCGGAGGAGGAAGGCATTGCTCGGCGTCTTGTCCCTGCGTTCAGCCGCCGAAGCCCTGGCGGAAAACCTGCGTGCGGTCGAGCGGCCCCAGACCCTCTTCCGCGCAGCGGCCGTAGAAGGCTTCCGAGACGCTGCGCTCGTAGTCGAACAGCGGCGCATCGCTCGGGTCGGGCGGCGTCGGATGCATGCCCCGATACCCCGTCGCGTCGATCTCGGCAAGCTTTGCGCGCAGCTCGGCGCAGGTCATCTCGGCGGCGGGGCGCAGCTCGATGCGCCGGCCTTCGGCGGTGACGAAGGGGCCGGCCTGCGCCGTCGCGGCGCCGGCCAGCAGCGATTGGGCCAGGATCAGCGCCGCCCGCACGGCGGGCGGGATGCGGCTTGGGGTCATGACGCCTCGCAGGGCCCCGAAGGGCGGGTTGCACATGTCCTAGACGATCACGGCGCCATGTTCAAATTTTGGCGCGGGCATGGCGCGAAAGGGCGCGGGGGCGCATGCGCATTGCCACGGCGCGCGGGGCGGTTAGGATGCCCGGGGGCCGCACCGGGCGGCGCAATACGGCGGGATCGAAGAGACATGGCGAAGTTCAGGGCCCTTGCGGCGGCGGCGGTGGCGATGGCGGCGTTCGGCGCGGGCGCGAAGTTCGGTCCGGGCGCCGCGCAGGCGCAGACGGCGCATGGCCTGTCGGGCGCCTATCTGGCCGCGCGCCATGCCGAGCGGCTGAACGACCTCGAGGCGGCGGCGCGCTACTACGTCGCGGCCATGGCGCACGATCCCGGCAATCAGGATCTGCGCGTCAAGGCGGTCACCTATCTGGCGGCGGCGGGCCGTTTGCGCGACGCGGCGCTTGCGGCCGAAGAGCTGCTGCGCGCGCGCCCGGGCGATCGGCTGGCGGTCACCGTGCTGACGGCCGAGGCCTTTCGCGACGGCGACTACGACGCCGCCGCCGAGCTCTTGCGCGGCGAAGGCGCGCGGGCCTTTCCATCCTTGCTGAGGGCGCTGCTGCTGGGCTGGGCCGAGACGGGCCGCGGCCGCGACGAGGACGCGCGCGCAGCCTTCGCCGAGCTGGGCGAGTCGGGGCCGACGGCGCGGCTGGGGCTTTATCACGCGGGTCTGGCGCGGCTGGTGCGCGGCGATGCGGCCGGCGCGCTCGAGGCGTTTTCGCGCGCCGCGGCCGATGCGGCGCAGGACGACGCCCCGCTTTCGGGCAATGTCGAGCGCGCCCGCGCCGCCGCGCTGGCCGCCCTGGGGCGTCTTGACGAGGCGCGCGCGCTCATCGCGCAGGCCGCCGAGGACGGGCGCCTGCCGCAGGCGATGGCGCAGGCCGACCTCGCCCGGCTCGACAAGGGCGAGGCGCCGGCGCTTGGGGTGAGCGACGCGCGCCAGGGCGCGGCCGAGGCGCTTCTGGCCGCCGCGGCGGTCCTGGCGGGCTCGGAAGCCGGGGCGCGCGCGGCGGGCGGGTTCCTTTATGCGCGCCTTGCGGTCGAGCTCGACCCGCTCAACGAACAGGCGCGGCTTCTGGCGGCGGACGTCCTGTCCTCGATGAACCGGCACGAGATGGCGGCCGAGATGCTGGCGGGAATCCCGCGGCGCTCGCCCAACTTCACGCAGGCCGAGATCCTGCGCGCCAACGCCCTGGCGCGCACGGGCCGCGTCGAAGAGGCGCTGACGGCGCTGCGCGGCCTGACCGAGGACCGCCCGGACGAGCTGTCGGCGCATCTGGCGCTGGGCGGCCTCTTGCGCATGCAAAAGCGCTTCGCCGAGGCGGCCGAGGCCTATTCGCGCGCCATCGCCCTGATCGATGCGCCCGAGCCGCGTCACTGGAGCCTGTTCTACGAGCGCGGCATCGCCTACGAGCGCTCGGGCCAGTGGGACAAGGCCGAGGCCGATTTCCTGCGCGCGCTCGAGCTGCAGCCCGACCAGCCGCTGGTGCTGAACTATCTGGGCTACTCGTGGGTCGAGATGGGCCGCAACATCGAGCGCGCCCGCGAGATGATCGAAAAGGCGGTCGAGCTGCGCCCGGACGACGGCTTCATCACCGACTCGCTGGGCTGGGTGCTGTATCGCCTGGGCAAATACGAAGAGGCCGTGCCCGTGCTTGAACGCGCGGTCGAGCTCGAACCCAGCGATCCCATCCTCAACGACCATTTCGGCGACGCGCTTTGGATGGTGGGGCGCAAGCTCGAGGCGCGGTTCCAGTGGAAGCGCGCCCTGTCCCTCGGCCCCGAGGAGAAGGACGCAGAGCGCATCCGCAAGAAGCTGGCGCGCGGCCTCGACGCCGTGCTGGCCGAGGAGCGCGCGGCGCAGGAGGGCGCGGCCAAGTGACGCCCGCCCCGATCCGCGAGGAGGCGCCCGCCAAGGTCAACCTGCACCTGCATGTGCTGGGGCGGCGGGCCGACGGGATGCATCTGCTCGACAGCCTGGCGGTCTTTCCCGCCATCGGCGATTCGCTCGGCGCCGCGCCCGCCGGCGCCGGCGCGGATGCGCCCGTCGCCCTTGCGGTCGAGGGGCCCTTCGCCGGCGCCCTGCCGCCGGCGGAAGACAATCTGGTCCTGCGCGCCGCCCGGATGCTGCGCGCGCAGGCGCGGGCGGCGGGGCGCGATCCGGGCGGCGCCGCGCTGCGGCTGACCAAGCGCCTGCCGCCGGCCTCGGGGGTGGGCGGCGGCTCGTCCGACGCGGCGGCGGCGCTGCGGGCGTTGAACGCGCTGTGGGCGCTGGGGCTGGATGACGAGGCCTTGCGCCGCCTTGGCGCGCGGCTGGGCGCGGACGTGCCGGTCTGCATCCGGCCGGGCGCCTGGCTGATGCGCGGCGTGGGCGAGGCGCTGACGCCCGCGCGGATCCCGGCGGGGCTGTGGATCGCGCTGGTCAATCCCGGCGTGCCGGTTCCCACCGCCGCGGTCTTCGCCGCGCTCGAGCGGCGCGACGGCGCGCCGGCCGCGCCCATGCCGCCGCCCGAGGCGGGCATCGGCCCCTTCGCGCAATGGCTGCGCGCCCAGCGCAACGATCTTCAGCCGGCGGCGCTGCGCGTGGCGCCCGACATCGCGGCGCCGCTCGAGATGCTCGCCGCCGCGCCGGGGGCGCTGGCCGCGCGCATGTCGGGCAGCGGCGCCACCTGCTTCGCGCTGTTCGACGCCCCGGGCCCCGCGCGCGCGGCGGCCGCGGCGGCGCGTGCGCGCGGATGGTGGGCCGAGGCGGGGGCGTTGTCCTGAACGCCGTTCCGGCCGCGCGGCGCGGCGCTCAGCGCACCCGCGAGACCACGAAATCGGCGATGCCGTCCAGCGCCGCGCGCAGCTCCGAGGGCGGGAAGGCCTCGAGCGCGGCGCGCGCCCGCGCGGCCCGCTCGCGCGCCGCCTCGGCGCTGCGCTCGAGCGCGCGGGCGGCGCGCATGCGCGCGACGGCCTCCTCCAGATCGCCGGGCCCTTGCGCGCGCTTTTCGATGACGCGGCGCCAGAAGGCCATGCCGGCCTCGTCCTCGGCGGCGATGGCGTAAAGCACCGGCAGCGTCACCTTCCCCTCGCGGAAGTCGTCGCCGACATTCTTGCCCAGCGTTTCGGACACGCCGCCATAGTCCAGCACGTCGTCGACGATCTGGAAGGCCATGCCCAGCTCCTCGCCATAGATGCGCAGGGCTTCGACCTGGCGCTCGGGCGCGTCGGCGATCACGCCGCCCACCTGCGCGGCCGCGGCGAAGAGCGCGGCCGTCTTGCCGTGGATCATGGTCAGATAGGTGGCCTCGGTCACGCTCAGATCGTTGGCCGTGGACAGCTGCAGCACCTCGCCCTCGGCGATCACGGCCGAGGCGTTGGCCAGGATGTCGAGCACGCGCAGGCTGCCCGTCTCGACCATCAGCTGGAACGAGCGCGAGAACAGGTAGTCGCCGACCAGCACGCTCGACTTGTTGTCCCACAGAAGGTTCGCCGTCGGTCGCCCGCGCCGCTTGTCGCTTTCGTCCACCACGTCGTCATGCAGCAGCGTCGCGGTGTGGATGAACTCGACCGTCGCGGCCAGCTTGACGTGATCCTCTCCGCCATAGCCGCACAGGCGCGCGGCGGCCAGGGTCAGCATGGGGCGCAGCCGCTTGCCGCCCGCCTCGACCAGATGGGCGGTGACCTCGGGGATCCGCGGCGCGTGCTCGGATTCCATCCGCGCGCGGATCATGGCGTTGACGGCGGCCAGATCGCCCGCCACCAGGGCGCTCAAGGTCTCGAAGGGGCCTGACGCGGTCACCTTGGCATACTCCCGAACGAAGGCCGGCGCTCGACGGCGGGTCGGCCCGGCGGTAGAAGATCGGCATGGACGAACTGCTTCGCACCAACGACCCGGCGCTGATGGCCTTCGCCACGGCGCTTCTGCGCGCCGAGGGTATAGACTGCTTCGAATTGGACGTCCATACGAGCGTCCTCGAGGGGTCGCTGGGCATCCTGCCGCGCCGCCTTGCGGTGGCGCGCCGCGACGGGTTTCGCGCGCGCGCGATCCTGCGCGAGAACGGCCTGGGCGACGAGCTGACGGGCGCCGGCGCATGACCGGCGAGGCCGCGTTCGAGGTGACCGAGGACCTGCTGCTGGGCGGGCGCGTGCGCCTCGCGCAGCCGCGCGGCGGCTATCGCGCGGCGACAGATCCGGTGCTGCTGGCCGCGGCGTGCCCCGCGCGGCCCGGCGAGCGGGTCCTGGACCTGGGCTGCGGCGTCGGGGCGGCGGCGCTGTGCCTGCATGCGCGCGCGCCGGGGGTCGAGCTGCACGGGCTCGAGCTGCAGCCCGCCTATGCCGCCCTGGCGCGGCGCAACGCGGCGCGCAACGGCGCGGCGCTGACGGTGCATGAGGGCGACGTGCTGCGCATGCCCGAGGCGCTGCGGGCGCTGCAATTCGACCACGTCATCGCCAATCCGCCCTGGTTCGCGCATGGCGCGGCCTCTGAGGCGGCCGATCCGGGGCGCGACGCGGCCCATCGCGAAGGGGGCGCCGCGCTCGAGGACTGGATCGACGCGGCGCTGCGCAGGCTGCGCCCGCGCGGACGGCTGACGCTCATCCACCGGGCCGAAAGGCTGCCGCGTCTGCTGGCGGCGCTCGAGGGGCGGGCCGGAGACATGCGCGTGCTGCCGCTGGCGGGGCGCGCGGGCCGCCCGGCCAAGCGCGTCATCGTCGCCGCGCGCAAGGGCGCGCGCGGCCCCTTCGCGCTGCTGGCGCCCTTCGTGCTGCATGCCGGCCCCCGGCACGAGCGCGACGCCGACGATTTCTCGGCCGAGGCGGCGAGGGTGTTGCGCGACGCGGCGCCCCTGCCGCTCGACCCCGGCCCCGAGCGAGGCGGCGCGCGCAACATCTGACCCATGCGGCCCGCCCCCGGGCCGGCCCCGAAGGAGCAAGACCAATGACCCTGCCCATTCCCAACGCGATCGCCGCCATGGCGCCCGAGCTGACCGAGTGGCGGCGCGACCTGCACATGCATCCCGAGCTGGCCTACGAGGAATCGCGCACCGCCCGCGTGGTGGCCGAGCGCCTGCGCGCCTTCGGCTTCGACGAGGTGCATGAGGGCGTCGGCCGCACCGGCGTGGTCGGCATCCTGCACGGCGCCGACGGGCCGGCCGCGGACGCGTCGCGGCGAATCCTTCTGCGCGCCGACATGGACGCCTTGCCCATGGACGAGGCCACCGGGTTGCCCTGGGCCTCGCGCCATGCGGGGCGCATGCATGCCTGCGGCCATGACGGCCACACCGCCATGCTGCTGGGCGCGGCGCGGCGGCTTGCGCAGACGCGGGCGTTCTCGGGCACGATCGTGTTCTGCTTCCAGCCGGCCGAGGAAGGGGGCGCCGGCGCCGAGGCGATGATCGCCGACGGGCTGCTGGACCGCTGGCCCGTGCGCGCGGCCTTCGGCCTGCACAACGACCCCCAGACCGCCGAGGGCGCCTTCGCCACCGCGCCGGGGCCGGTTCTGGCCTATGCCGACCAGTTCCGCATCCGCATCCGCGGCAAGGGCGGTCATGCGGCGCATCCCGACATGGCGCGCGACCCGCTCATGGCGGGCGTGCAGCTGGTCTCGGCCTTCCAGACCATCATCAGCCGCCGGCGCGATCCGATGCAGCCCGCCGTGCTGTCGGTGACGCGGTTCCACGCCGGTTCGGCCACGAACGTCATCGCCGACGAGGCCGAGCTGGGCGGCACAGTGCGCGCCTTCGACGATTCGGTCGCGCGCATGATCATCGACCAGATGCGCGCCCAGTGCCGCCTGATCGGCGAGGCGATGGGCGTCGAGATCGAGGCCGAGCTCGGCCTCGACGCCTATCCGGCGCTGGTCAACGACCCCGAGGCGACCGCCTTCGCCGCGGACATATGCCAGGAGCTGGTCGGCGCCGAGCGCGTCAACCGCGCCGCGCGCCCCTCTCTGGGCGGCGAGGATTTCGCCTTCATCGCCCGCCGCGTGCCGGCCGCCTTCGTCTTCATCGGCAACGGCCCGAGCGCGCCGCTGCACCACCCGGCCTATGACTTCAACGACCAGATCCTGCCCCTGGGCGTGGCCTGGTGGTCGCGTCTGGCCGAGCGGGCGCTGCCCCGGGCCGAGGCCGGGAGTTGAGCGTTTTCGCTCAGGTTGCAAAAAATCGTGAGCGAATGCCTTTTCGTGATGGGTGACAGGCGCGCCGCGCGGTGCTTAGATCATGGGGCGGACCAACCCAGAAAAGGAGACGCCGATGAGTCTGGATGCGCATCTCGCCCAACTTCGCAAGAAGCATGAGGCGCTCTCGCGGCTTATCGAGGCCGAACAGCGCAGCCCCGCCGCCGACGACCTCGAAATCGGCAAGCTCAAGAAGCAGAAGCTCCGCATCAAGGAGGAGATCGAGCGGCTCTCGCCCACGCGCCACTGAGCGCGGCGCGAGCCGCGGACCATGGGCCGGCCCAGGCGCCGGCCCGCCTGGCCCGGAGCCCGCGCGGCCCGGGCCTTTTGCGTGCGCGCCCCCGGCCCGGCGCCCGCGCCCTGTCTCCAGGCCCTGTCTCAGCGCCGGCGCGAACCCATCGCCGCCAGCGCCGCGCCGCCCGCGATCAGCGCCGCCGCCAGCAAAAGGCGCGGCGTCAGCTCGGCCAGCCCCGCCGCCGCCAGCGCCAGCGTCGAGGCCAGCGGCGCCGCATAGGCGGCGACGCCCAGCAGCTGGATGTCGCCGCGCTTGACCCCCACATCCCAGGCGTGAAAGGCCAGCCCCAGCGGTCCAAGCCCAAGCCCGACCGTCGCCGCCCATTGCACGGCGTCCTGCGGCCACACCGTGCGCTCGAGCGCCAGATGGCACAGCGCGCTCAGCGCCGCGCCCGCCAGGCAAAAGCCCGTCACCGCGTCGGTGGGCACATGGCCCGCCACGCGGCTGAGCACCGAATAGCCCGACCAGATCAGCGCGCAGGCCCCCGCCGCGGCGAAGCCCGCGGCGTGCTCGGGCGCAAAGCGCAGCGTCCCGCCCTGCGAGATGATCAGCGCCGCGCCCGCCAGCGCCGTCGCCGCGCCGGCCAGATGCGCCGCGCGCAGCCGCTCGCCGGGCAGAAGCCCCGAGAACAGCACGATCAGCAGCGGCCACAAATAGGCGATCAGCCCGGCCTCGGCCGCCGGCGCATTGCGCAGCGCCGTGAAGTAGAAGAAGTGATAGCCGAATATGCCGCCGATCCCCAGCGCCAGCGCCGCCGGCCTTTGCCGCAGCGCCGCCAGCGGATCGCCCCCGCGCAGCGCACTCAGCGCCGCGCCCGCCGCGCCGCCGATGGCCAGGCACATGGCGGTCAGCTGAAAGGGCGGGACCTGGCCCGACAGCACGGTCAGAAGCGCCAGCGCCGACCACAGCGCCACCGCCAGACCCCCGATCAGGGTGGCGCGCAGCCGCGCCCGCGCCTGCGCGGGATCGGGCGCCGCGGCGGCCGTCGGTCCAATGGTTCGAGACATGCGCGGTTTCTCCGATCGGGCCTCCGGCCCGGACGCCGCGGAGGTTGGCACGACCGCGCCGCCCTGCGCAAGCGCAAGGGGCCGGTCCTTTCGGACCGGCCCCCGTCAGTCGCCGCGGCGCGGCCTCAGACCATGTACTGGCCGCCATTCGCCGTCATGGTCGCGCCGGTGATGAAGCCGGCGTCGTCCGAGGCCAGGAACACCACGCAGCGCGCGATCTCTTCGGGCTCGCCCAGGCGCCCGACGGGGATCTGCGCGATGATCTGCTCGCGCACCTTCTCGGGCACGGCCATGACCATGTCGGTGGCGATGTAGCCGGGGCAGATCGCGTTCACGGTGATGCCGTAGCGCGCGCCCTCCTGCGCCAGGGCCTTGGTGAAGCCCAGATCGCCCGCCTTGGCGGCCGAGTAGTTGGCCTGCCCGAACTGCCCCTTCTGCCCGTTGATGGACGAGATGTTGATGACGCGGCCGAACTTGCGCTCGCGCAGCGAGGGCCAGAGCGGATGGGTCATGTTGAACAGGCCCGTCAGGTTGGTGTCGATGACCTGCGACCACTGCTCGCGCGTCATCTTGTGGAAGGGCGCGTCGCGGGTGATGCCCGCGTTGTTGACCAGAACGTCGATCGGGCCCAGCTCGGCCTCGACGCGGGCGATGCCCTCCTTGCAGGCGTCGTAGTCGGCGACCGACCACTTGTAGGTCTTGATGCCGGTCTCGGCGGTGAACTTGGCGGCGGCCTCGTCATTGCCGGCGTAGTTGGCGGCGACGACGTAGCCCGCATTCTTGAGCGCGACCGAAATCGCGGCGCCGATGCCGCGGGTTCCCCCGGTGACAAGTGCGACTCGTGCCATGGCGTTCTCTCTCCCCTCTGTGGTTCGTATGCAGCAAAGCCGCGGCGCCCGGCGCGGCGGGCGCCGCGCGGCGGTTCACGGGCGCTCGACGCACATCGCCACGCCCATGCCGCCGCCGATGCACAGCGTCGCCAGGCCGCGCTTGGCGCCGCGGCGCTTCATCTCGAACAGAAGCGTGGTCAGGATGCGCGCGCCCGAGGCGCCGATCGGGTGGCCGATGGCGATGGCGCCGCCGTTGACGTTCACGATCGACGGATCCCAGCCCATCTCCTTGTTCACGGCCAGCGCCTGGGCGGCGAAGGCCTCGTTGGCCTCGACCAGATCCAGATCCTCGACCTTCCAGCCCGCCTTCTCGAGCGCCTTGCGCGAGGCGGGAATCGGGCCGGTGCCCATGACCTTCGGATCGACGCCGGCCGTGGCGTAGGAGACGATGCGCGCCAGCGGCTCGATCCCGCGGCGCTCGGCCTCGTCGGCGCGCATGACGACCACCGCCGCGGCGCCGTCGTTCAGCCCCGAGGCGTTGCCCGCCGTCACGGTGCCGTCCTTGACGAAGGCCGGGCGCAGCTTGGCCAGCGCCTCGAGCGTCGTGCCGTGGCGGATGTACTCGTCGCGGTCGACGGTGACCTCGCCCTTGCGGGTCTTGACCACGACGGGGACGATCTCTTCGTCGAACTTGCCGGCCTTCTGCGCGGCCTCGGCCTTGTTCTGCGAGGCGACGGCGAATTCGTCCTGCATCTCGCGGGTGATCTGGAAGGCGCTGGCCACGTTCTCGGCCGTCTGGCCCATGTGATAGCCGTTGAAGGCGTCCCACAGGCCGTCCTTGATCATCGTGTCGACGAACTTCAGATCGCCCATCTTCTGCCCCGCGCGCAGGTGCGCGGCATGGCTCGCGAGCGACATGCTCTCCTGCCCGCCGGCCAGCACGATGCCGGCGTCGCCCAGGCTGACATGCTGGGCCGCCAGCGCCACGGCGCGCAGGCCCGAGCCGCACACCTGGTTGATGCCCCAGGCCGCGCTCTCGATCGGCAGGCCGGCGGCGATGTGCGCCTGGCGGGCGGGGTTCTGGCCCTGGGCGGCGGTCAGCACCTGGCCGAGGATGGTTTCGGAGACGTCCTCGGGCGCCAGCCCCGCGCGCTCGAGCGCGCCGCGCAGGGCGGTCGCGCCCAGCTCATGGGCGGGCGTCGCGCCGAACGAGCCGTTGAACGAGCCTACCGGGGTGCGCGCCGCGGCGGCGATGACGATGTCGGACATGCGGTTCTCCTCCTCGATGCCGGCCTGCGGGGCCGGTCGGTTGTTTCGTGTTGCGGCGCAGCATAGCCGCGGAACGGGCGGCCTGTCACGCCGGAACTTCGCCGCAGGCACGAAAGTCGCGGCCCTCAGCCGCCCTCGGCAAGAAAAGCGGCCAGGGGCGACCATACCATCCGCGGCGCCTGCGCGCCTATGATCATGCCCACATGGCCCGCTTGCGGGCGCAGGATGCGCGCGCCGGGAATGGCGCGGGGCAGGGCCTCGGCGCATCCGGGGGGCGAGATGAGGTCGCGCGTGGCGCAGAAGGCCAGCGTCGGGGCCGCGATGTCCTCGGGGCGAACGGCGCGCCCGCCCACCTGCCAGCTCCCGCGCGCCGCGTCATTGTCAAGGCACCAGCCCAGCAGCAGGTCCGCGGCCGCCGGAGCAGGCAGCGGCGGGCCGTCGTTGAGCCAGTCTTCGGCGGCGACGAACAGCTCCTCGGCCGGGTCGCCGCGCGGCATGCGCGCCAGCTTGCGGAACTTGCGCAGCGCCAGGGTCGGGTCGAGCGCGGCGAACAGGGTTTGCAGCACATCCATCGGGACCGCGCCGAAGCAGGCGCGCAGGCCCTCGATCCGCGCGCGCAGGGCGGCGCGGTCCTCGCGCGCGAAGGCGGCGGCCAGCGCCGCGCCCATGCCCTCGAGCCGCGAGAAATCCCAGGGCGTGCCGATCAACGCCAGCCGCGCCGTCAGCTCGGGGCGCGTCGCGGCCAGCGCCGCCGCCAGGCCGCCCCCCATGCAATAGCCCGCGACCGCCGGCGGAGCGCCGAACATCTCGGCCGCCGCCTCGGCCGCGGGAACAAGGCGGCGCATGACGTGATCGGCCAGGTCGAAGCCCATCTCCTCGGGGCCGGGCGCGCCCCAGTCCAGCAACAGCGGCCGCACGCCATGGCGCGACAGCCAGCGCAGCAGCGAGCGGTCGGGATGCAGGTCCAGCACATGGGCCCGGTTGACCAGCGAGGGCACGATCAGCGCCGGCCGGCCGTCGCCGCCATGGTCCAGCAGCCGCGTCGCCCCGCGCCGCCAGACGCATGGCGGGTCGGGCAGGCGCCGGCGCCAGGGGTGCTTCTGGTAGCGTTCGACGCCTGCGACGAACTCGGCCAGCCGCCGGGCCGCCGCGCGTGCCGTGTGCAGCGTCGCCTCGGCGCCCGCGGCGCGGCGCAGGGCGGCGGCGGCGGCGCGTCCCTCGTCGGCCAGCTCGGGCGCCCATGGAAAGCGGGGATCGTCTCCGAGCGGCGCCATCGCCGCCGCCTGCGCATACAAGAGCGCCCCGGCGGCCAGGTGCAGGACCAGCGGCGAGGGCTTGCCGCGCCGATCAGGAAGAGCGGCCCTGCGCGCCTGCGCCGCGCGCCTGCGCCGCCGACGGCATCCGCGCAAGCGCCTCGGCGTTTCGCTCCCACAGGTCCAGGAATCGCGCCGCCGCCTGCGCCGGCTCGGGGTCGTCGTCTTGCGCGCGCGGACCGGCGGCGCGCGCCGGACGCTGCGCGCGCGCGTTCTCCTGCGCTTCATCGCCGAACTTTCCGCCGCCATCCATGCGTCGAGGGTAATGATGCGCGCGGCGCCGCGCAATCGGCGCTTCGCGGCCGCGAAGGGGGGCTTTGCGGCGCCGCGGCGAACGGTTAAGCTGAACGCGGCGCCCGCGCCGCGTCGGGGCGCCGACGAGTTTTGCGGCGGCTTCAGGGGAGGAATGGCAGTTGGCCAACGACAACGCGAGCGGCGCCGAGCCGATCACGATCAAGAAATACGCCAACCGGCGCCTCTACAACACGGCCAAGAGCGCGTATGTGACGCTCGAGCATCTGGCGCAGATGGTGCGCGAGGGGCAGGATTTCGTCGTCTACGACGCCAAGACGGGCGAGGACATCACGCGATCGGTCCTCACCCAGATCATCTTCGAGGAGGAGGCCAAGGGGCAGAACATGCTGCCCATCAGCTTCCTGCGCCAGCTGATCCGCCTTTACGGCGACGCGCTTCAGGGCGTGGTGCCGGGCTATCTGGAAGCGTCGATGGAGTCGTTCACGCGCAACCAGGAAAAGCTGCGCGAGCACATTCTCAAGACCTTCGGCGCGAATCCGGCGCTGTCGAATTTCGAGGCCATGGCGCGCTCGAACATGGAGTTCTTCGAGAACGCGATGCGGGTCTTCTCGCCCTTCGGGGCGGCCAGAGCGACGGCGCGCCCCAAGAAGGAGGCCGAGCGCGAAGAGGAGCGGGCCGCGCCCGAAACCGAGCTGTCCGAGCTCAAGGAACAGCTGCGCCAGATGCAGGAGCGCCTCGACAAGCTGTCGGGGCAGGGCTGACGCCGATCAGGCGGGCAGTCTGCGCCCCTTCGGCGCAAGCGTGGCCGGCGCGGCGGCGGGTCGGCCGGTGAGGTGGCCTTGCAGTGCGTCCACGCCCATCTCGGTCAGCGCGGCGGCATCCTCGGGGGTTTCGACGAACTCGGCCACGGTCATGATGTCGAGCGCGCGCGCGGCCCGAAGCACCGCTTCGACCAGCGGCCTGCGGGCGGGGTCCTCGGCCATGCCGCGCACCAGCGAGCCGTCCAGCTTGAGGATGTCGGGGCGCAGCTCGACCAGCTGCGAAAGCGCCGTGCAGCCCGCGCCGAAATCGTCGATGGCGATGGCGCAGCCCGTCTTGCGCGCGCGCCGCACGAAGGGCAGCGTCAGATCGGCCCGCAGGCCGGCGCCGCTTTCGGTCAGCTCCACGATCAGGCGACGGGTCACGTCGGGGCGGAGGGCGGCTTCGGCCTCGAGCGCCTCGATCCATGCGGGGTCGGCCAGGGTTCCGGGAGCGACGTTGACCGACAGCCGCAGCGTGGGCATGGCGCGCAGCTTTTCCAGGGCCAGCGCGAGCACGCGGCGGTCGAACAGCCGACTCAGCCCCAGCGCCTCGATCTCGGGCATGAAGCGGCCGGCGGGGATCGGCGCGCCGCCGGGATGGGAGACGCGAATCAGGGTCTCGTGAAATGCGGGGAACAGCGGCATGTCCGTGCGCACCACCGGCTGATAGGCCAGCGAGATCCGCCCTTCGTCGAGGGCGGCGAGGGCTTCGGAGGCGAGGCTGGGGCGCGGATCGGCCCGCAAGAGGCGCTCGGGCCCCGAGGCGAGCGCGCGCGCCAGAGCGTCGGGCAGCGCCGCGGCGAGCGCGGGCAACGGCGCGTCTTCTGCGTCCGTGTAGGCGGCCGAGAGGGTCAGCGTCATGGGGCCGAATTCGGTGCGCGTCGGTTCGGCGCAGGCCAGAAGGCGGATCCTGGCCAGCGCGGCGTCCGCGTCGCCCAGAACCGGGACCAGGAACATGCCCTCATCGGCCGCCGCGCCCAGGGCCGCCAGCCGCGCGGCGAACGCCGCCGTCATGCGGCGGCCGCCGGCCGCCCCCAGACGCCGGTCGATCATGGCCGATCGGTCGCGCGCCACGGCCAGAAAGCCGGCGCGCCCGGCGCCGCGGGCCAGCGCCGGATCGGCGGGCCGGAACAGGCCGATCCGCGCGCCCTCGCAAGATGTCCAGAACAGCGCGCCATGCGCGCCGCGCGCCTCGCCCTCTGGCCGGGGGCAGACGGTCTCGGACATCCAGCGCACGATCTCGGCCGGCAGGGGGCGGGCCACGGCCACCGCGCCCGAGCAGCTGGCGGAGAAGGGAAGAGCGGCGGTCTTGTCGGCGGTGTTGGACATAGTGAAACCTCGCTTGCGGTCGTTCCCTTTGTGCCCGACATGTTCTAAAAATGTTCTAATCATGGTGAACTTCGATCAACCCTGCGAAGACCAGGCCCTCGGACGCCGCTGTTCGTGGTGCGGCGAGGATCCGCTGATGGTGGCGTATCACGACCGCGAATGGGGCTTTGCGCAGTTCGATTCGCGTGCGCTGTGGGAAACGCTTTGCCTCGAGACCTTTCAGGCGGGGCTGAGCTGGGCGGTGATTCTGCGCAAGCGGCCCGCCTTTCGAGCCGCCTTCGCCGGGTTCGATCCGGCGCGCGTGGCGCGATTCGGCCCCGACGACGCCGCGCGCCTGGCGGCCGATTCGCGGATCGTGCGCCACCGCGGCAAGATCGAGGCGGTCATCGCCTCGGCGCGCGCCTGGATCGAGATCGAATCGCGCGAGGGCTTCGCCGCCTTCGTATGGGCGCGGCAGGACTGGACGCCGCGGGTCAATGCGTGGCGCGCGCCCGAGGAGATCCCGGCCTTCACCGCGCAAGGCGCCGACCTGGCCAAGGCGCTGCGCGCGCGGGGGATGCGCTGGTGCGGGCCGACCACGGTCTACGCCTTCATGCAGGCGGCGGGCCTGGTCAACGACCACCTGCTCGGCTGCCCGGCGCGCGCGGTGGCGATCGCCGCCGGTCAGCCGCCCTCGCCGAAATAGTCGGCCACAAGCGCTTCGAGCGCGTCGAGCAGGGCTTCGGCCTCGGGGCCGCTGGCCTCGACCTCGATCTCGGAGCCTTGCGCCGCGGCGAGCGTCAGCAGGCCCATGATCGAATCGCCCGACACCTCGATGCCGTCGTGACTGACGCGCGCGCTGGCGTCATGGGCCTCGACCGTCGAGACGAACTTGGCCGAGGCGCGCGCATGCAGGCCCTTGCGATTGACGATTCGCAAGGTGCGGCGGCACGGGGCGCTCATGCCGTCCGCTTGCGCCGCGCCGACAGGATCGACGTCGCGCTGTCGACATATTTGCGGCCCGCGGACAGGGCGCAGGCGGTGGCCTCGGCCATGGGCATGGCGCGGGATTTGGCCAGCTTGATCAGAAGGGGCAGATTCGCGCCGTAGATCACCTCGACCCCCGAGTCGCGCATGGCGCCCATGGCCAGGTTCGAGGGCGTGCCCCCGAACATGTCCGTGACCAGGATCACGCCGTCGCCCTGATCGACCGCGTCGACGGCGGCGTTCACCGCGGCCTGCATGTCGCGCAGGTCGCCCTGGGGCTGGATTCCGATGGCGCGCACGCCTTCCTGCGGGCCGACGACATGCTCCATGGCGCGGCGCAGCTCCTCGGCCAGGCCGCCATGGGCGACGATCACGAGACCGATCATGCGAGGCTCCGTTTGTGCATCGGGCGGCTGGCTCCCTTGCCCGCGAGGGGCGTTCGGCTATTGCGATCCGTGTTCACGTCGTCTTCTGGTCGTCAAGCTCTCGGTGGCGCAGGGCCGCGCTCCAGCCCGCGGCGCGCAGCCGGCGGGTCAGATCCTCGGCCGCCACGACCGAGCGATGCCGGCCGCCCGAGCAACCGAAGGCGAGGGTCAGATACGCCTTGCCCTCGCGCTCATATGCGGGAAGCAGCATCAAGGTCAACTCAGCCACGCGATCCATGAAATCCGCGTAAAGGGGATCGTCGCACACGAAGCGCGCCACCTGCGCGTCGCGCCCGTCGGCGGGGCGCAGCTGCGGATCCCAATGCGGATTGCGCAGAAAGCGGCAGTCGAAAACGGTGTCGGCTTCGCGCGGGGCGCCGCGCTTGAAGCTGAACGACTGCACGCACACGGCAAGCCCGCGCAGCCGGGCGGCCCGATCGAACAGCCCCGCAAGGCGGGCCTTGAGCTCGTGCGGGGAAAGGTCGGTGGTGTCGATGACGAGGTCGGCATGCTCGCGCAGCGCCTGCAGCGCCTCGCGCTCGCGCGCGATGCCCACGGCCGCGCCCTCGAGCGGCGCAAGCGGGTGGCGGCGGCGGGTGGTCTTGAAGCGGTCGATCAGCACCTCGTCCGCGCAGTCGAGGAACACCAGCCGCGGCGCGACGCCCGGCGCCGCGCGCAAGGTCGCGAGGCGGTCGAGAAAGGCCTGCGCCGTGAAGCCCCGGGTGCGCACGTCGATGCCCAGCGCGACGGGGCGGGCGTCGGCGTCGGGCGGCGCGTCGGCGGGGAACAGGCGCTTGAGGAAGGGCAGGGGCAGGTTGTCGATCGCCTCGAAGCCCATGTCCTCGAGCGCGCGGATGGCGGTCGAGTTGCCCGCGCCGGACATGCCGGTGATGAGCGCGAGCCGCGTCGCGGAGCGCGGGTCCGGGTCGGGGGCGGGGTCGGTCATGCGCGTGCTCCGGCGGGGCGGGCGGATGGGCGGTCGGGCGTTCGTTCGGCGCGGCGACGCTCAGGGCGCCGCCCGGGTCCCGCCCGCGCGCAGCAGCGCGGCCAGCGCGGGCGCCATGGCGGCGGCCTTGTCGGCGTCGTCGCCGCAAAGAACTAGAGGAATGCGCACGCCGTTCAAGAGGGATTCACGCGCGGGCGGCAGGCGCTCGCTCTCGGCGCGGTCCAGATCCACGGCCAGAACCACCCGGGCGCGATCGAGCGCGGGCAGGCGCAAGAGGCCCACGCCGCGCGCCTCGATCAGGCCGCGGATGGGCGCGGGCGCGGCGGCGAACAGCGCGTCGCCCTCGCGCGTCAGCGTCACGCGGTCGTCGGCCACCAGCGCCGCGCCGCGGCTGATCAGCTCGAGCGCCAGGCGCGACTTGCCCGCCCCGGCGCGCCCGGTGATGAGCGCGGCGGCCGGTCCGGCGGGCGTGTCCATGGCAACGCAGCTGGCGTGGATGGCGGGCTGGGCGGGCATGGGCGGCGTCCTCAAAGGCGCAGCGCGACGACGAAGCGCGCGCCGCGGCGGGGGTCGTTCCGGGGGCCGATGTTCTCGGCGTGGATGCGGCCGCCATGGGCCTCGACGATCTGGCGCGAAATCGACAGCCCCAGCCCCGAATGGTCGCCGAAGGCGCCTTCGGGGCGGTTGCTGTAAAATCGCTGGAAGACCGAGCCCAGGTTCTCGTCCGGGATGCCGGGGCCGTCGTCCTCGACGGCGATGATCGCCTCGGCGCCCGTCTGGCGCACGCGCACGCGCACCGTTCCGCCCTCGGGCGAGAACGAGATCGCGTTGTCGATCAGGTTGACGAAGACCTGCGCCAGCCGGCCCTCGATCCCGCGCACCATCGCCGGCGCGGGCGGGGCGTCGAGGACGATGCGCGCCCCGCGCTCGGCCGCCTTGGGGGCGTTGTGCTCGACGATCGAGCGCAAGAGCGCGTTCAGGTCGAAGGGCTCGCGCGCCTCGCGCACCAGCTCGGCGTCGAGGCGCGAGGCGTTCGAGATGTCGGTCACCAGCCGGTCCAGCCGCGCCACGTCGTGCTCGATCACCTGCAGCAGACGCTCGCGCGCCTCGGGCCGGTCGGTGAGGCGCATGGTCTCGACCGCCGAGCGCAGCGAGGTCAGGGGGTTCTTGATCTCGTGCGCCACGTCGGCGGCGAAGGTCTCGGTGGCGTCGATGCGCGAATAGAGCGCCTCGGTCATGCGCTTGAGCGCGCCGGACAGATAGCCGATCTCGTCCATGCGGGCGGTCATGTCGGGGATCTCGACGCGCTCGGCCCCGCCGCCGGCGCCGCCTTGCTCTGCGGCCTCGGCCGAGCGCGCCAGCAGCCGGATCGGGCGGGCGATGGTGTTGGCCAGAAGCGCCGACATCACCACGCTGGCCGCAAGCGCGACCAGGAAGACCTGAAGGATCGACATGCGCTCCGAGCGCACGATCTCGTCGATGTCGCCGCCGCGGGTGGACAGCACCAGCACGCCCAGCACCGCCTTGAGCCGCGTGATGGGGACCGAGACCGAGACGATCAGCTCGCCCTTCTCGTTGATGCGCTCGCCCCGCGCCACGGCGCCGCCGAGGGCGGCGTAGACCTCGCGCTCGCGCGCAACGCCGCCCAGGGTGCGGGTGTCGAGCCGCGCGTCGCGGTAAAGCATGGCCCGCACGCGCCGCGTGAGCGACTGCAGCCAGGCGGCGGGGGCGGGCGCGTCCAGCCGATCGGCGGGCAGGGGGCTGGCCTCGACCGAGTCGTCGCGCCGCGTGCGCAGCGAGGTGTCGCGCATCAGCCGCGCGGCGCGGTCGAAGATCTGGGCGCGCACATGGGTTGGTTCGATCAGCTTGTCCAGAACGATCATGGCGCGCGCCGGGTCGATGCCCAGCGCGTCGTCGCGCGCCGCCGATTCGGCGATGGTGATGGCGATGATGCGGCCCTGGGTCTCGAGCGCGTCGGTGCGCAGCGCGATCAGCTTCTCGCGAAAGTCGTTGAGCGCGAGAACGCCCGTCACCAGCAGGCCCAGCCCGATCAGGTTGAAGGCGACGATGCGCCGCGTCAGCGGCGACAGGCGGCCGATCCGCCCGACCCGCCCCGGCCGCGCGACGCCCGTCCCCGCGCGCGGCGCGGCGGCGGGATCGATGCCGCTGCCGACGCGCGCGCCGCCGTTTTCCGCAACCCTCGCCCCGCCTGCGCGGGCGCGCAGGCGCGAGAGGATGCGGCCGGGAATTCGGCGGGCGTTCGAGGCCGCGCCGGCGCGCGCTGCCATCTGCTGCGTCAAACCTCCTTGTAGCGGTAGCCGACGCCGTAAAGCGTCTCGATCGAGGCGAAATCCTCGTCCACGGCGCGGAACTTCTTGCGGATGCGCTTGATGTGGCTGTCGATGGTGCGGTCGTCGACATAGACCTGGTCGTCATAGGCCGCGTCCATCAGCTGGTCGCGGCTCTTGACGAAGCCGGGGCGCGCGGCCAGCGCCTGCAGGATCAGGAACTCGGTCACGGTCAGCGTGACCGGCTTGCCGTCCCACAGGCAGGCATGGCGCAGCGGGTCCAGGGTCAGCTTGCCGCGCTGGATGGCCTTGTCGGCCTCGCCGCGCTCGGCCTCGTCGGCCCCGGCGTCGCGGCGGCGCAGCACGGCGCGGATGCGCTCGACCAGAAGGCGTTGCGAGAAGGGCTTGCGCACATAGTCGTCGGCGCCCATGCGCAGGCCCAGAACCTCGTCGATCTCCTCGTCCTTCGAGGTCAGGAAAATCACCGGCAGATCCGATTTCTGCCGCAGGCGGCGCAACAGCTCCATTCCGTCCATGCGCGGCATCTTGATGTCGAACACGGCAAGGTCGGGCGGCGTCTGCGTCAGCGCCGCCAGCGCGGCGGTCGGGTCGGCGTAGGCGCGCACCTCGAAGCCCTCGGCCTCGAGCGCGATGGACACCGAGGTGAGGATGTTGCGGTCGTCGTCCACGAGCGCGATCTGGGTCATTCGGCGTTTCTCCTGCGGCGCGGCCTTGCTTCGCCTCCGGGAGCGGCCGCGCGCGCATCATACAGGCCCCCGGGGGCGCCGCGAAAGAACGTAGCGCGATTGCGGCGACAGCAAGGCGCAGGTGCGCCAAAGAGTCGTCTTGTTGGGCGCTGCAATAATCTTTTCCCCGTGCTAAGGAGCGCGCAGGAATGGTGCGCGGGCCGGAATCGCCCGCCGCGCCCTCCGGCTCGTCGTGGGGGCGGGCCGGCACCGGCGGCGCCCGGCGCGCCGCATGACATTGCGAGGAGCTAGCGAGCATGGAGCGAGGCGTCTTCAACCCTGCGCATCCGTTGTCGGAGCTGGGCGTCACCGGCGCGAAGGCCGTCCACTACAACCTCAACGAGGCGGTTCTGGTCGAGGAGGCGCTGCGGCGCGGCGAGGGCGATCTGGGGAATGGCGGGCCTCTGCTCGTCTCGACCGGCCGGCACACCGGCCGCTCGCCCAAGGACAAGTTCGTGGTGCGCGAGCCCTCGGTCGAGCCCCACATATGGTGGGAGAACAACGCCGCCATGGAGCCCGACGCCTTCGAGCGCCTGCGCGCCGACATGGTCGCGCATCTGAACGGCGCCGAGCTGTTCGTCGAGGATCTTTACGGCGGCGCCGATCCCGCGCACCGGCTGAACGTGCGCGTGGTGGCCGAGCTGGCCTGGCACGCGCTGTTCTGCCGCCACCTGCTGCGCCGCCCCGCCGCCGAAGAGCTGGCCAGCTTCGAGCCCGGCTTCACGATCATCAACGCGCCCTCGTTCAAGGCCGACCCGGCGCGCCATGGCTGCCGCTCCGAAACGGTCATCGCGATCTCGTTCGAGCGCAAGCTGATCCTGATCGGCGGCACCGCCTATGCCGGCGAGAACAAGAAGGCCGTGTTCTCGGTGCTCAACTACCTGCTGCCCGAGCGCGGCGTGATGCCGATGCACTGCTCGGCCAACCACGCGATGGGCGATCCGTCGGACGCGGCCGTGTTCTTCGGCCTGTCGGGCACGGGCAAGACGACGCTGTCGGCCGATCCCTCGCGCACGCTGATCGGCGACGACGAGCATGGCTGGACCGATCGCGGCGTCTTCAACTTCGAGGGCGGCTGCTATGCCAAGACGATCAACCTCAGCCCCGAGGCCGAGCCCGAGATCTACGCCACCACGCGCAAGTTCGCGACCGTGATCGAGAACATGGTCTACGACCCCCTCACGCGCGAGATCGACTTCGAGGACGACAGCCTGACGGCCAACACCCGTTGCGCCTATCCGCTGCACTACATCTCGAACGCCTCGGAAACCGGCATGGCCGGCGCGCCGCGCAACGTGGTCATGCTGACCTGCGACGCCTTCGGCGTGCTGCCGCCGATCGCGCGCCTGACGCCGGCGCAGGCGATGTATCACTTCCTGTCGGGCTTCACCTCGAAGGTGGCGGGCACCGAGCAGGGCGTGACCGAGCCCGAGCCGACCTTCTCGACCTGCTTCGGCGCGCCCTTCATGCCCCGCCGCCCCGAGGTCTACGGCGCGCTGCTGCGCGACAAGATCGCCCGGCACGGGGCCTCGTGCTGGCTGGTGAACACGGGCTGGACGGGCGGCGCCTACGGGGTCGGCTCGCGCATGCCGATCAAGGCGACGCGCGCGCTGCTTTCGGCGGCGCTGGACGGCAGCCTGAACGGCGCGGCCTTCCGCAAGGATCCGAATTTCGGCTTCGAGGTTCCCGTCAGCGTGCCGGGCGTCGAGGACCGGCTGCTGGACCCGCGCGCCACCTGGGCCGACCCCGCCGCCTATGACGCGCAGGCCCGGCGCCTGGTCGAGATGTTCGCGGCCAATTTCGCCCAGTACGAGGCGCATGTCGGCGAGGACGTGCGCGCGGCCGCGCCCAAGGTCGCCTGAGGCGCGTCGCATCTGACCATCGCGCGAGGGGCGCGCGCCGGCGGTTGCGCGGCGCGCGCCCCGTTCTATAGTCGCGGGCATGAGCATGGACGAGCCCTTCCGCATCGAGCGTCCCGGTCCCGCGGCTCCGGCCTGCGGCGCGGTGTTCAGCTCGCCCCACAGCGGGCGGCGCTTTCCGCCGCAGATGCTGCGCCGCGCGCGCCTGTCGGGCCTTGCCCTGCGACGGTCCGAGGATGCGTATGTCGAACGGCTTTTCGACCATGCCCCGCGTTGCGGCGCGCCGCTGATCCATGCGCTTGATTCGCGCGCCTATGTGGACCTGAACCGCGCGCCGGACGAGCTGGACCCCGCCCTGATCGAGGGCGTGCGCGCGGCCGGCGCCAATCCGCGCGTCGCGGCGGGGCTGGGCGTGATTCCGCGCATCGTGGCCGAGGGCGCGCCGATCTACGAAGGCAAGCTGCCCCTGTCCGAGGCCGCCGCGCGGCTGCGCCGGACGCACGCACCCTATCACAGGGCGCTCGAGGGCCTGCTGGCCGAGGCGCGCGCGCAGGCGGGGGCGGCGGTGCTGATCGACTGCCACTCCATGCCCTCGGACGCCCTGCGCGCGCTGCCGCGCCATGTCCGGCGTCCCGACATCGTTCTTGGCGACCTGCACGGGGCGGCCTGCGGGCGCTGGCTGACGGCGCTTGCCGAAGAGGCCTTCCGCAAGGCGGGCTTCTCGGTGGTCCGCAACGCGCCCTTCGCCGGCGGCTACATCACCGCGCGCCATGGGCGGCCCACGCGCGGGGTGCATGCCCTGCAGGTCGAGATCGACCGCGGCCTGTATCTGGACGAGCGCCGCATCGAGCCCGGCCCCGCCTTCGACGAGATCCGCGCCGCCCTGCGTCCGGTGATCGAGGCCTTGTGCGCCGCCGCGCGGGCCGAAGGCGCCCTGGCGGCGGAGTGATCGCGGCCGCCGCGCCGGCTTGCCGGAAAAGGAACCTCCCGACGAAAAAAAGGGCCGCGACTGGCGCGGCCCAAGTCTAGGGAGGAAACGCCCGAATGGGCGGTGACGTCAGACGCCACATGACAACGATAGGGGTGCGGTGCAGCATTGGCAAGCCGATTTTTGCTGCGTAGCAACATGACGTATCGTCATGTTATGAAATCCTAATCCTGATCGGCCGCGCCGCCGCCGCGCGTCGTCGACGACTTCTTTTCGCTGATGCGGAATCCGCCGGCGGACAAGGCCCGGCCCTTGGCGATCGCGCCGTCGCCGAAGCGCGCGCGGATCAGATCGGCGGCGCGCTCGGCCTGGGCGCGGCGCGCGGCGTCAGGGTCGAGAAGGTCGGCCATGCGGTCGCCCTCCTGCGCCTGGGTCAGCTCGCTCAGCCCGGCGCCGATCAGGCGGAAGGGCGCTTCGGGCAGCGCGCGCTCGAGCAGCGGGCGCAGGGCGCGGTGCAGGCGATCGGCCAGCTGGGTCGGCTCGGTCAGCGTCGCGCGCCGCGTCAGAAGGCGGTGGTCCGCGCGCTTGAGCTTGAGCGTCGCCACCCGCCCCGCCAGCCCGCGCGCCTTGGCGCGGGCGGCCACCTTCTCGACCAGACGCCACAGATGCGCGTCCAGCAGGTCGGGCGCCGACAGGTCGGCCTCGAAGGTCGTTTCCGCCGACAGCGAGCGGGTCGGCGCGTCGGGGGCGACCTTGCGCGAGTCGCGCCCTTGCGCCAGCTCGAGCAGGCGTCGGCCCATGGCCCCGTGGCGCGCGATCAGCTGGCGCGGATCGGCGCGCAGAACGTCGCGCACATGGGTCAGCCCGTCGCGCGCAAGGCGCGCGCGCGTCGCCTCGCCCACGCCCCAGATGATCGACAGCGGCTTGTCGCGCAGGAAGTCCTCGGTCTCGGCGCGCCCGATCAGCGAATAACCGCGTGGCTTGTCCAGGTCCGAGGCGATCTTGGCCAGGAACTTGCAATGGCTCAGCCCGACCGAGACGGTCACGCCGACCTCGTCCTCGATGCGCCGCGCCAGCCGCGCCAGAAGCGCGGCTGGGGGCGCGCGGTGCAGGCGCTCGCAGCCCGACAGGTCCAGAAACGCCTCGTCCAGCGAAAGCGGCTCGACCAGGGGGGTGAGCTCGTCCATCAGCGCGCGGATGCGGCGCGAGGCGTGGGCGTAGACCTCCATGCGCGGCGCGCGCACGGCGGCGTCGGGGCACAGGCGCATGGCCTGGAACATGGGCATGGCCGAGCGCACCCCCCGCATGCGCGCCAGATAGCAGGCGGCCGAAACCACGCCGCGCCGCCCGCCGCCCACGATCACGGGGCGGTCGCGCAGCGCGGGGTCGTCGCGCTTCTCGACCGAAGCATAGAAGGCGTCGCAATCGACATGGGCGATGGAGAGCGTCTCGAGCTCGGCATGACGCAGCGTGCGCGGCGAGCGGCAGGCGGGGCAGCGCGCGCGTCCGGGCCCCGGCGGCGCCGAGAAGCGGCGCAGGCAGTCGCGGCACAGGGCGGGCAGGGCGGGCGTCATGCGCCGATCATGCGCGCGCGCGGGCCGGCGCGCCAGCGCTCAGAGCGCGGCGATCTCGGCCTGCACGGCCTCGGCGGCGGCGCGCGGATCGTCGGCCTGCCAGATGGGGCGGCCGACGACGATGTGATCGGCCCCCGCGGCGATGGCCTCGGCGGGCGAGGCGACGCGCTTCTGATCGCCCCGCGCGGCGCCCGAGGGGCGCACGCCGGGGGTGACGATCAGCCGCCCCTCGGCCTCGGGCAGGGCGCGGATGGCGGCGGCCTCGCGCGGCGAGGCGATGACCCCGTCCGCCCCGGCGGCGAAGGCGCGGCGGGCGCGCTCGAGCGCAAGCTCGGCGACGTCGCCCGGGGCCATCAGGGCCTCGTCCAGATCGGCGCGGTCGAGGCTGGTGAGCACCGTCACCGCCAGGATCCGCGTCGGCGCCGCCCCGCGCCCGGCCACGGCGGCGCGCACCACATGCGGATCGCCGTGCACGGTCAGGAAGTCGGGCTCGAACTGCGCCAGGCCCCGCACGGCCGCCTCGACCGTGGCGCCGATGTCGAACAGCTTCATGTCGAGGAACACGCGCTTGCCGCGCTCCTTGAGCTCGTTGGCCAGCGCCAGCCCGCCGCCGGTGAGCATGCCCAGCCCGATCTTGTAGAAGCGCACGCTGTCGCCCAGCCGGTCGGCCAGCTCGAGCCCGGCCAGGGCGTTGGGCACGTCGAGGGCGACGATCAGGCGCTCGCGCGGGTCGGGTGCGGGGCGGGTTTCGGTAGGGCGGGGGGCTTGGTCGGACATGGCTTTCTCCGTCGGGTCGCGGGCAGCGATAGCCGCCGCGGCCGCCGCTGGCAAGCGCGCCGGGGTCTTGAGCGCGCGCCCCGCGGCGCCCATATCGACGCCGAGGGGCGCGCCGCGCAGGGGCGCCCGCAAGAGCGCCGGGCCCCGGCCGGCGGGCCGCATCGCGGACGGCGGCGGGGCGCTGAGAAGGAGACGCAAATGAACTTCGAAAAGTTCACCGACCGCGCACGCGGGTTCGTGCAGGCCGCGCAGACCATCGCGATGCGCGAAAATCACCAGAGGATTCTGCCCGAACATCTGCTCAAGGCGCTGCTCGACGACGAGCAGGGCCTGGCGGCCAACCTCATCCGCAACGCCGGCGGCGATCCGGCGCGCGTGGCGCAGGAGGTCGAACTGTCGCTGTCGCGCCAGCCCAGGGTGCAGGGCGCGGGCCAGATCTATCTGGACCCGGCGACCGGCAAGGCGCTGGGCGACGCCGAAGAGCTGGCCCGCAAGGCCGGCGACAGCTTCGTGACGGTCGAGCGCATCCTGACCGCGCTGGCCCTGTCGGACGGCGACGCGGGCAAGGCGCTCAAGGCCGGGGGCGTCACCGCGCAGAAGCTGAACGCGGCCATCAACGATCTGCGCAAGGGCCGCACCGCCGACAGCGCCTCGGCCGAAGAGGGCTATGACGCGCTGAAGAAATACGCGCGCGACCTGACCCAGGCGGCGCGCGAGGGCAAGATCGACCCCGTGATCGGCCGCGACGAGGAAATCCGCCGCTGCATCCAGGTGCTCAGCCGCCGGACCAAGAACAACCCGGTGCTGATCGGCGAGCCCGGCGTGGGCAAGACCGCCATCGTCGAGGGGCTGGCCATGCGCATCGTCAACGGCGACGTGCCCGAGAACCTGCGCGACAAGAAGCTGATGGCGCTGGACATGGGCGCGCTGATCGCCGGCGCCAAGTACCGCGGCGAGTTCGAGGAGCGCCTGAAGGCGGTGCTGTCCGAGGTCACCTCGGCCGAGGGCGGGATCATCCTGTTCATCGACGAGATGCACACCCTGGTCGGCGCCGGCAAGTCGGACGGCGCGATGGATGCGTCGAACCTGCTCAAGCCCGCGCTGGCGCGCGGCGAGCTGCACTGCATCGGCGCGACCACGCTTGACGAATACCGCAAGCATGTCGAGAAGGACGCCGCCCTGGCGCGGCGCTTCCAGCCGGTCTTCGTCTCAGAGCCCACGGTCGAGGACGCGATCTCGATCCTGCGCGGCCTGAAGGAGAAATACGAGGTCCATCACGGCGTGCGCATCACCGACTCGGCGCTGGTGGCGGCGGCGACGCTGAGCCATCGCTACATCACCGACCGCTTCCTGCCCGACAAGGCGATCGACCTGATGGACGAGGCCGCGTCGCGCCTGCGCATGGAGGTCGACTCCAAGCCCGAGGAGCTGGACGCCCTGGACCGCGAGATCCTGCAGAAGCAGATCGAGGCCGAGGCCCTGAAGAAGGAGAAGGACGAGGCCTCGAAGGACCGCCTGGCCCGGCTCGAGGCCGAGCTGGCAGAGCTGCAGCAGAAATCGGCCGAGCTGACGGCCCGCTGGCAGGCCGAGCGCGACAAGCTGCACGCGGCGCGCCAGCTCAAGGAGCAGCTCGACCGCGCGCGCGTCGAGCTCGAGAACGCCAAGCGCGCCGGCGACCTGGCGCGGGCGGGCGAGCTGAGCTACGGCATCATCCCCGAGCTCGAGCGCAAGCTGGCCGAGGCCGAGAAGGCCGGGCAGGGCGATCTGATGGTCGAAGAGGCCGTCACGCCCCAGCACGTCGCCGCGGTGGTCAGCCGCTGGACGGGCGTTCCGGTCGAGAAGATGCTCGAGGGCGAGCGCGAGAAGCTGCTGCGCATGGAAGAGGAGCTGGCCAAGCGCGTGGTCGGCCAGGACGAGGCGGTGCGCGCCGTCTCGAACGCCGTGCGCCGCGCGCGCGCCGGGCTGCAGGATCCGAACCGGCCGCTGGGCAGCTTCCTGTTCCTCGGTCCGACCGGCGTCGGCAAGACCGAGCTGACCAAGGCGCTGGCCGAGTTCCTGTTCGACGACGACCAGGCGATGGTCCGCATCGACATGTCCGAATTCATGGAGAAGCACGCGGTCTCGCGCCTGATCGGCGCTCCGCCGGGCTATGTCGGCTATGACGAGGGCGGCGTGCTGACCGAGGCCGTGCGCCGGCGGCCCTATCAGGTCGTCCTGTTCGACGAGGTCGAAAAGGCGCATCCCGACGTCTTCAACGTGCTGCTGCAGGTGCTGGACGAAGGGCGCCTGACCGACGGGCAGGGCCGCACGGTGGACTTCAGGAACACGATCATCATCCTGACCTCGAACCTGGGCGCCGAGTATCTGTCGCAGCTGCCGGTGGGCGCCAAGGTGGACGAGGTGCGCGGGCAGGTGATGGAGGCGGTGCGCCGCCACTTCCGCCCCGAGTTCCTGAACCGCCTGGACGAGATCGTGCTGTTCGACCGGCTCTCGCGCGACCACATGGACGCGATCGTGGACATCCAGCTGGGCTATCTGCAGCGGCGCCTGGCCGACCGCAAGATCACGCTCGAGCTGGACGAGGCCGCGCGCATGTGGCTGGCCGACAAGGGCTACGACCCGGTCTACGGCGCGCGCCCGCTCAAGCGGGTGATCCAGAAGTCGCTGCAGGACCCGCTGGCCGAGCTGCTGCTCTCGGGCGCGGTGAAGGATGGCGAGACCGTCCGCGTCACCGCCGACGAGCGGGGGCTTGTCGTCGGCGACCGCGCCGCCGGCGCGACGCAGGACGCGCGGCCGACCGTGCACTGAAGGCGGCCCCTTGCGGGGCTGGCCAGGGGGCGGGGCGCATGCCTCGCCCCCTTTTTCGCGCCGGCCCGCCCGCGCCGCGCTCAGACGCCGCCCGCGGCGCGCGCGCGCAGCAGGTGCAGCCCGCGCGCAAGCCCGTCCTTGAGCCGGCGCCGCCGCCCGTCCAGATGCGCCACGGTGGCCAGGTGCCCCAGCGGGCCGTAGACATGGCCGCCGCCGACGAAGTCGCAGATGTTGCCCTCCAGCCCCGCGGCCTTGCGCGCGGCCGGGTCCAGCACGGGCAGGACGCGCCGGCGGTAGAAGTCGATCTCGATGATCTGCGGATTGTTCGAACGCCCCGACACGCGGCAGCAGGGGAAAGGCGCGTCGGTCAGCTCGCGCATGAAGTAGTCGTAGCCCACCGGACGGTTCCAGCGCTTGTTGAAGCGCAGATGGGTGATGCGCGCTGCCTCCATGCCTGCCGTCAGCTCGGGCAGGCCGTGCCGGATTCGCCGGCGGATGAACACGAAATCATGTTCGAGCATGATCGCGTGCGACGAGCGCGCCGATTCGATCGCCTGGCGGAACCCGTCGCTCAGCCCGCATGTGCGCGCGACCTCGGGCGCGGGCAGACCCAGACGCGCCAGCGCGTCGCGCGTGCGCGCGATCCAGGCGTCGAAGCCCTCTGGGTTCGGGTTCGGGTCCACGAAAAGCCGGGGGCGCAGATGGGGGCCGAACGTCTCGAAGGCCGAGCGGATGGCATGATGCGCCAGGTTGTGCGCCGGATCGGGCGACGCGACGTTGGAAAAGACGTTGAGGTCGATCAGCTGGTCCGACATTCTTGCCCTCCGCCGGGGCCAGGGCCCCTTTCCACGGGTTCCAATACAACGGGTGGCAGGTGAAGTCTTTGCGCGTTTTGTGGGCGCGCGCCGCTTTCGGCGGGGCGCGGCGGGCGGTCAGCCGGGCGTTGGCGCCCATGCTGCCCGCGCCCGCGACGGCCGAGGTCCGCCCGGCGGGCGAGGGCGCGCTGATCGTCGAGGGGCCGCTCCATGCGAACCCGGCGAATGGCGCGCTGTTTCGCGGCCTGCGGCCGCTGCGCCTGCCGCCCGAGCATGCCGACGCGCCCGCCGCCGCGGCGATGGCGCCCCATGCGCGGGCGGATCTGGTGGTGCAGCTGTTCCACAGCCTCTCCAGGGCCGAAGCCATCGCGCCGATCTGCTACGACCCCGAGGCGGGGCCCGAGCAGCTTCTGGCCGAGGTGCTGCCGCGGACCCTCATGCTGGATCGCCTCGGCGCGCCGCCGATGCTGCGCGCCACGGTGGGGCTTGCGCTGGGCGCGCAGGACGCGACGCAGGATGCGCTGGCCGCGGGGCTGTTCGGCCGGCGGCGGCTGCGCGCGCACGCCTTCGACAAGGTGATCGCGGCCAGGGCGGCCTGGCTTCTGCCGCCGCCCGGGCCGGACCTCATGGCCGAGGCGGGCGAGCGAATCGCGCGCGTCTTTTCGATCCAGCGTAAGGAGGGGCCGCCGACGATCGTGCTGCGCGGCGGCCCGGCGGCGCTTTCGGCGCGTCTTGCGCCCGCCCCGTCAGGCCTCGGCGCGTGGCGAGTCGTCGATCCTCTGACGACGCCCATCGCCGCCTTCGCCGAGGCCGTTCTTTGCGCCCGGATTCTGGCCCTGCCGGCGCGCGGCCCCGAAAACGCGCTCGCGCGCCTGAGCCCCGACACGGCGGTGAAACTCGAGCAGGTTCAAGGGCATGGCTCCGACGCGCATGACGCTTCCGTGACGTCCGCGTGATTTTTTTGCGAGAATGGGGTTGCGTTGGGATTTCGAATCTCCTAGATAGCGCGTCACCGGCAGCGAGGGCGGCGGCGACGTCGCCTCGGGGTTGGTTCAGCGGCGGCACGGATTTCGGGGCGCGTTTTTGCAAGGGAACGCACTCGTCGTCTGTCGCTCGGCTCTTTGACATTGCGTATGGAAGGGATATGCGGACGGCTGGGTTGTTTCGACGACCGGACGTCTGGATATCGGCCTCTAGGGCTGGCTTTTGGCTGGCTCGATGATGAGGTGTCAGCTTCACGCTTGGCGGCTCGGGTTTTCCGTGAGGGGACTTGAGCATGTCGAGAGTGACGATGTGCAGAGGTTCGAACGTCAAGGACGTCGCTGAGCGACGTTTCAACTTGAGAGTTTGATCCTGGCTCAGAACGAACGCTGGCGGCAGGCCTAACACATGCAAGTCGAGCGGGCCCTTCGGGGTCAGCGGCGGACGGGTGAGTAACGCGTGGGAACGTGCCTTTCGGTTCGGA
>NZ_VNHJ01000007.1 GCF_008124525.1 Oceanicella actignis | reverse complement strand
CATGCCATGAGCCTGCACCTCGCCGAGATCAGCCGGGCCGTCGACCCAGGCGCCCATGCCGTCGTGATCCTTGATCAGGCGGGCTGGCACATGTCGCGAGACCTGGTCGTGCCGGACAACGTGACGCTGCTGCCGTTGCCGCCTCGGTCGCCAGAACTGAACCCAGTCGAGAACGTCTGGCAGTTCATGCGCGACAACTGGCTCTCGAACCGGGTCTTTCGAGACTACGACGACATCGTCGCTCTGTGCTGCCAAGCATGGAACAAGCTCGTGGACCAGCCGTGGCGCATCATGACGATCGGCATGCGCGACTGGGCGCATGGGTCCTGATCCGTGCACGTTGGTATGAGCCATCCTTCGCCCCATCGCCGGCGCGCGGGCGGCGTCCTTGCGGGCGGGGCGGATGGGCGGGGCACCGGTCAGGGCAGGGCGCAGGCGCCGCAGCCCGTCTGCGCCAGGTCGGCCGCGCCCGCGGCGATGGCGGCTGCGCGGCGTTGCATGAAGGGCGACGGGCGCGTCGGGTCGCGGTCCCTGGGGGCGGGCAGGGCGGCGGCGATCAGCGCCGCCTGGCGCGGCGTCAGGCGCGCCGCCGGGCGGCCGAACCAGGCCTGCGCCGCCGCTTCGATCCCGAACAGGCCCGGGCCCGTTTCGGCGATGTTCAGATAGACCTCGAGAATGCGCCGCTTGGGCCACAGGGGCTCGATCAGCAGCGCGAAGCCCGCTTCGAGCGCCTTGCGCGCCCAGCTGCGCGCGGGCCAAAGGAAGGCGTTCTTGGCCGTCTGCTGCGTGATGGTCGAGCCCCCGCGCAGCCGCCCGCCCCGGGCGTTGTCGCGCCACGCCGCGCGAACGGCCGTCCAGTCGATGCCCCAATGGTCGCAAAAGCGCGCGTCCTCGGCCGCCAGAAAGGCCAGCGGCACATGGGGCGGCAGCGTCGACAGGCGCACCGGCGCGCGGCGCACCGCGCCCAGGCGCGCGCGCTCGGCCTCGATGAGCGGCGTGGTCGGCGGGTCGACGAAGCGATAGGCCAGGACCCAAAGCGTCGCCGCCGCCGCAAGGCTGGCCAGGACGCGCCCGGCCAGCCGCGCCGCGCGCCGCATGGGGCGCGCGCGCCGCGTCAGGCGACCCCCGCCGCCGCCTCGTCGGTGAGCGGGTGCTCGAGCCGCGAGAGCATCTCCTTCGGGCAGACCTGCACGAAGCGTTCGCGCTCGTTCTCCCAGTCGCGCAGCATGCGCTTGCCCAGCGGCGAGCCGGTCTGCTCGACATGCTCTTCGATCATGGCGTGCAGAACGGCCTCCCAATGCACCGAGCGCAGCTTCTGAACGATCAGCGTCTCCATGTTGGCGCGCGCCACGAAGTCGCCGTCGGCGTCATGCACGAAGGCCATGCCCCCGGTCATGCCGGCGCCGAAATTGTCGCCCACGCGCCCCAGGATGACGGCGAGGCCGCCGGTCATGTATTCGCAGCCATTCGAGCCGCAGCCCTCGACCACCACCTTCGCCCCCGAGTTGCGCACGCAAAAGCGCTCGCCCGCGCGGCCGTTGGCGAACAGCTTGCCGGCCGTGGCGCCGTAAAGGACGGTGTTGCCGATGATCGTGTTCTCTTCGGGCCGCAGGGGCGAGCCCAGCGGCGGACGCACGACGATCACGCCGCCCGACAGCCCCTTGCCGACATAGTCGTTGGCGTCGCCGTGGACCTCGAGCTTGAGGCCCGGCGCGGCGAAG
This sequence comes from Oceanicella actignis, assembly GCF_008124525.1. GTDB lineage: Bacteria > Pseudomonadota > Alphaproteobacteria > Rhodobacterales > Rhodobacteraceae > Oceanicella > Oceanicella actignis. The sequence goes on along the minus strand of NZ_VNHJ01000007.1, from coordinate 205,870 downwards.
GCGCCCAGGCTCTGCCCGGCCGAGCCGTTGAGCTTGACCGTCAGGTGCCCCTCCTGCAGCTCGTTGCGCATGCCGAAGCGCCGCACGATGTGCGAGGACACGCGCGTGCCGATCGAGCGCAGCGTGTTCTGCACGGTGTAGCTCAGCTCCATCTTCTCGCCGTCCTTGAAGAAGGGCTGGGCGTCGCGCACGATCTGGGCGTCGAGGGTGTCGGGCACCTCCTGGCGCGGGCGGTTGCGGTCGTAGCGGATGTGCTCGGCCTCGTCGATGGTGACGAGCATCGGATTGAGGTCCAGATCGTCCAGATGCGCCGCCCCGCGCGACACCTGCGCCAGCAGGTCGGCGCGGCCGATCACCTCGTCCAGCGAGCGCGCGCCGATCGAGGCCAGGATCTCGCGCACCTCCTGGGCGTAGAAGGTGATCAGGTTCACCACCTTGTCGGCCGTGCCCGTGAACTTCTCGCGCAGGCGCGGATCCTGGGTGCAGACGCCCACCGGGCAGGTGTTGGACTGGCACTGGCGCACCATGATGCAGCCCATGGCGATGAGCGCGGCGGTGCCGATGCCGAACTCCTCGGCGCCCATCATGGCCGCGATCACGATGTCGCGCCCGGTGCGCAGGCCGCCGTCGGTGCGCAGCGTGACGCGATCGCGCAGGTTGTTCAGCGCCAGCACCTGATGCGCCTCGCTCAGCCCCATCTCCCAGGGCAGGCCGGCGAACTTGATCGAGGTGGCGGGCGACGCGCCCGTGCCGCCGTTGTGCCCCGAGATCAGGATCACGTCGGCCTTGGCCTTGGCCACGCCCGCCGCGATGGTGCCCACGCCCGTGGCCGCGACCAGCTTCACGCAGACCTTGGCGTCGGGGTTGATCTGCTTGAGGTCGTAGATCAGCTGCGCCAGGTCCTCGATCGAGTAGATGTCATGGTGCGGCGGCGGCGAGATCAGCGTCACCCCGGGCGTCGAGTGCCGCAGCTTGGCGATCATCTCGGTGACCTTGAAGCCGGGCAGCTGGCCGCCTTCGCCGGGCTTGGCGCCCTGGGCGATCTTGATCTCGAGCTCCTCGCAATGGTTCAGGTATTCGGCCGTCACGCCGAACCGGCCCGAGGCCACCTGCTTGATCTTGGCCGAGGCGTTGTCGCCGTTGGGCAGGGGGTGGAAGTGGCGCGGGTCCTCGCCGCCCTCGCCGCTGTCCGACTTGGCGCCGATGCGGTTCATAGCGATGTTGAGCGTGCGGTGCGCCTCGGGGCTGAGCGCGCCAAGGCTCATGCCCGGCGTCACGAAGCGCTTGCGGATCGAGGTGATGCTCTCGACCTCGTGCAGCGGCACGGGCTTGCGGTCATGCTTGAAGTCCAGCAGGTCGCGCAGGTGAATGGGCGGCTGGGCGCGCATCCCCTCCGAGTAGCGGCGCCAGAGATCGTAGTCGCCGGTGGCGCAGGCCTTCTGCATCATGTGCATCAGCTGCGCGCCCCAGGCGTGGACCTCGCCGCTCTTGCGCGCCTTGTAGAAGCCGCCCACGGGCAGCACGTCGCGCCCGCGGCGGAAGGCCTCGGCGTGCAGCGCCTCGATCTTGCGCTGGATGCCGGCCACGCCGATGCCCGAGATGCGCGAGGGCATGCCGGGGAAATACTCGGCCACCATGGCGCGGCTCAGGCCCACGGCCTCGAAGTTCAGCCCGCCGCGATAGGACGAGATGACCGAGATGCCCATCTTGGACATGATCTTCAGCAGGCCCTGGTCGATCGCGTTGCGATAGCGCGCCGTCGCCTCGTCCAGCGACATGTCCAGAAGGCCGCGCTCGATGCGGTCGGCCAGGCTGTCCTGCGCCAGATAGGCGTTGACCGTGGTCGCGCCGCAGCCGATCAGCACGGCGAAATAATGCGGGTCGATGCACTCGGCCGAGCGCACGTTCAGCGAGCAGAAGGTGCGCAGCCCCTGCTTGACCAGCCAGGAATGCACCGCCGAGGTGGCCAGGATCATGGGCATGGCGGCGCGCTCGGCGTTCTGCCCCTCGTCGGTCAGGATGATGTGGCCGACGCCGGCGCGCACGGCCTCTTCGGCCTCGGCGCGGATGCGCTGCAGCTCGATGCGCAGCGTGCTGCGCCCCTCGGCGTCGTTGCCGCGGCCGACGGGGAAGGTGCAGTCGATGCGCCGCGCCGAGTCGCCGAACGCCTCGAGCAGCTTCTCGAACTGGCCGCTCGAGACGAAGGGGCTGTCGAGGATCAGGATCTCGGTCTGGCTGCCGTCCTGGTCGAGCACGTTCTTCAGGTTGCCGAACCGCGTCTTGAGCGACATCACGCGATGCTCGCGCAGGCTGTCGATGGGCGGGTTGGTGACCTGGCTGAAGTTCTGGCGGAAGAAGTGGCTCAGCGGGCGATAGCGCTCGGACAGCACCGCGGCGGGCGTGTCGTCGCCCATCGAGGCGATGGCCTCCTTGCCGTCCTCGGCCATGGGGTGAAGGATCGTCTCGAGCTCCTCGATCGTGTAGCCGGCGGCGATCTGGCGCTTGCGCAGCTCGTCGCGGGCGAACAGGCGCGGCTCGGGCGCCTTGGCGGTGGCGCTCAGATCGGCCACCTTCTCGACCCACTCGCCGAAGGGGGCCGAGGCGGCCAGCTCGTCCTTGATCTGCGCGTCATGCAGCAGCACGCCGCGCGCCATGTCCACGCCCAGCATCTGGCCGGGGCCAAGGGCGCCCTTCTCCTTCACCGTGGTCTCGTCGGTGGGCACCATGCCCGCCTCGGAGCCGGCGATCACCAGCCCGTCGCCCGTGACCACGTAGCGCATGGGGCGCAGGCCGTTGCGGTCCAGCCCCGCGCACACCCAGCGCCCGTCGGTCATGGCCAGGGCGGCGGGGCCGTCCCAGGGCTCCATGACCGAGTTCGAATAGGCATACATCTTCTCCCACGCCTCGGGCATCTTGGTGGCGGTCTTGGACCAGGCCTCGGGCACCAGCATGGTCTTGGCCATGGGGGCCGAGCGGCCGGCGCGCACCATCACCTCGAACACCGCGTCGAGCGCGGCCGAGTCCGACGAGCCGTTGGGCACGATCGGCTTGATGTCCTCGGCCATGTCGCCGAAATAGTTCGACGCCATGCGGATTTCGTGGCTCTTGAGCCAGTTGAGGTTGCCCTTGAGGGTGTTGATCTCGCCGTTATGGGCCAGCATGCGGAAGGGCTGCGCCAGCCACCACTGCGGGAAGGTGTTGGTCGAATAGCGCTGGTGATAGATGGCGAAGGCGCTTTCGAAGCGCTCGTCCATCAGGTCGGGGTAGAAGACCGAGACCTGCTCGGCCAGCATCATGCCCTTGTAGATGATCGAGCGGCACGACAGCGAGCAGATGTAGAAGCCGTTGATCTGGCGCGCGGCCACCGCCTTCTCGATGCGGCGGCGGATGACGTAGAGCTCGCGCTCGAAGGTCTCCTCGTCCACGTTCTTGGCGTTCGAGATCAGGATCTGCTCGATCTCGGGGCGGGTGGCGTTGGCCTTCTCGCCCAGGCACGAGACGTCCACCGGCACATGGCGCCAGCCGTAGATGTAGTAGCCCATGCGCAGCACCTCGCTCTCGACGATGGTGCGGCACGCCTCCTGCGCGGCGAAGTCGGTGCGCGGCAGGAACACCTGGCCGACGGCGATCAGGCGGTCGTCGGGCTCGTGGCCCGTGCGGCGGATCTGGTCGTGGAAGAAGGCGACCGGGATCTGGATGTGAATGCCCGCGCCGTCGCCCGTCTTGCCGTCGGCGTCGACCGCGCCGCGATGCCACACGGCCTTGAGCGCGGCGATGCCCGCCTCGACCACCTGGCGGCGCGGCTTGCCGTCGATGGCGACGACGAGGCCGACGCCGCACGAGGCATGCTCGTCCTCTTCGCGATACATGCCCTCGGCGGCAAGGCGCTTGCGCGCGGCTTCGTGGCGGGCGGCCCATTCGGCGTCATACTTGGTCATGGTCTTGGTCCCCTGCGGCGGGTGCGCGGCGGCGGCGCGGCATGTCGGGCGCGCGCGGCGGCGCATGGCGTGGCGAGTGCGAAGCGCGGCGCCGCGGCGGGCGCCGCGCGGCTCATTCGGCGGCGGCCGGGCGGCGCTCGGCGGCTTCCAGCTCGGCGGCGATGGCCTCGGCGGCCTCGCGGCCGTCGCGGATGGCCCACACCACCAGGCTGGCGCCGCGCACGATGTCGCCCACGGCCCAGACGCCCGGCATGGCCGTGCGATGGGTGCGGTGGTCGGCGCGGATGGTGCCCCAGCGCGTGACCTCGAGCGCGGGCTCGTTCCACAGGGCCGGCAGGTCCTCGGGCTCGAAGCCCAGCGCCTTGATCACCAGGTCGGCCGGTTCGGTGAACTCGGAGCCGGGGATCTCTTCGGGGGCGCGGCGGCCGCTGACGTCGGGGTCGCCCAGGCGCATGCGGATCACGCGCACGCCGCGCACGCGCTCGTCGCCGACGAAGCCCTTGGGCGCGGTCTGCCAGACGAATTCGACGCCCTCTTCCTCGGCGTTGGCGACCTCGCGCATCGAGCCGGGCATGTTGGCGCGGTCGCGGCGGTAGAGGCACTTGACCGATTTCGCGCCCTGGCGGATGGCGGTGCGCACGCAGTCCATGGCCGTGTCGCCGCCGCCGATCACCACCACGGCCTTGCCGGCGGCGTTCAGCTCGCCCGAGTCGAAGGCCGGAACCTCGTCGCCGAAGGACTTGCGGTTGGCGGCGGTCAGATATTCGAGCGCCGGCACGATGCCGGGCAGGCCCGCGCCGGGGCCGCCGATGTCGCGCGCCTTGTAGACGCCGGTGGCGATCAGCACGGCGTCGTGACGCTCGCGGATCTGGGCGAAGGACAGATCGTCGGGGCCGTCGCCGCCGACGTTGCAGTTGCGCACGAAGCGCACCCCGCCCTGTTCGAGCTGGGCGATGCGGCGCATGACCACGTCCTTCTCCAGCTTGAAGCCGGGGATGCCGTAGGTCATCAGCCCGCCGGGCCGGTCGTAGCGGTCGTAGACCGTCACCTGAAAGCCCATGCGGCGCAGCGAGTCGGCCGCGGCCAGCCCGCCGGGGCCGGCGCCGATCACGCCGACGCTGCCCGCGCGCTCGGCGGCGGGGGCGATGGGGCGCACCCAGCCGCGCTCCCAGGCCTCGTCGGTGATGTATTTCTCGATCGCGCCGATGGTGACGGTGCCGTGGCCCGACTGCTCGATCACGCAGTTGCCCTCGCAAAGGCGGTCCTGGGGGCAGATGCGGCCGCAGATCTCGGGGAAGGTGTTGGTCAGCTGCGCCAGCTCGTAGGCCTCCTGCAGGCGGCCTTCGGCGGTCATCTTGAGCCAGTCGGGGATGTTGTTGTGCAGCGGGCAATGCGCCTGGCAGAAGGGCACGCCGCATTGCGAGCAGCGCGCGGCCTGCTCGGCGGCCTTGGCGTCGGCGAACTCGCGGTAGATCTCGTGGAAATCGCGGCGGCGCTCTTCGGGCGGGCGTTTTTCCGGCATGGCGCGCGGGACGTCCACGAATTTGAGCATCTTCTCGGCCATGTCGTTCGCCCTCCCTGGCTGTGCGTCGCGGGGTGGCCGCGGCGGTCGGCTGCGCGGCTGCGGGGTCTTTTAGCGCAAGTGCGGCGCCCTGAAAAGTCATTATTGCTGACGTAAAGTGCGATCCCCGTCGCGAGGGCGGCGCGGCGTTGCGCCGCCGCGGGTCGGGAAATGGCATAATGGCTGACCTATGATTTGCCGTCGGCCTTGGCGCTTGCGGCGGCGCGCCCGGCGCGGTTTACATCGCGCGTCGTCCCTCATCCGCGCGAAAGGCCGCCCGATGCCGTTTCTGGACCTGATCCTGCTGTCGATCATACAGGGAATCACCGAGTTCCTGCCCATCTCGTCCTCGGCGCATCTGATCCTGTTTCCGGCGCTGACGGGCGAGGCCGATCAGGGCCTGGCGGTGGACGTGTCCGTTCACGTGGGCACGCTGGCGGCGGTGCTGATCTATTTCCGCGCCGAGTTCGCCGAGGCTTTCGTCGGCGCGGCGCATGTGCTGCGGGGCCGTTTCGGCACGGCGCAGGCGCGGCTGGCGCTGCTGCTGGCGCTGTCCACCCTTCCGGTGGTCGCGGCGGGGCTGGCCGTGAAGCTGAGCGGCGCCGACGAGGCCATGCGCTCGGTCGAGGTCATCGCCTGGACGACGATCGTTTTCGGCGCGCTGCTGTGGGCGGCGGATCGCTACGCCCCGCGCCGCCGCGGCTGGCGCGAGTGGAGCTGGCGCGACGCGGCGCTGATGGGCGCGGCGCAGGCGCTGGCGCTGGTTCCGGGGGTGTCGCGCTCGGGCGTGACGATGACGGCGGCGCGATGGCTGGGCTACGAGCGCACCGATTCGGCGCGGCTGTCGCTGCTGATGTCGGCGCCCACCATCATCGCCGCCGGCGCGCTGACGGCGCGGGATCTGGCGCGCTCGGGCGACTCCGGGCTCGGGTTGGATGCGGCGATCGGCGCGGGGCTGTCCTTTGCGGCGGCGCTGCTGGCGCTGTGGGCGATGATGCGCATGCTGCGCAGCTGGAGCATGACGCCCTTCGTCCTTTACCGCTTCGCCCTGGGCGCGGCGCTGATGATCTACGTCTACGCCTGAAGGGCGGGCGCGAGGGGGCGCGAAAAGGCCGCGAAAAGGCCGGGGCGTCCGCCCGGACGGCCCCGGCCCTTGCGGCCGCCGAAACGGCCCGGCGCGCGGCGGGTCAGCCGCGCAGGTGGCGCAGGCGCCGCGCCTGCTCGGTCACGCGCGCATACTGGCCGTAGGGACGATAGACGTAGAGATAGGCCTCGAGTTCGGCCTCGAGCGCCGTCGGCGCGATGCCCAGCGCCGCAAGGCCCGGCGCGTCGGGCGCGGCGACGTTGTCGCGCGACAGCTGCCGGATCTGGTCCAGCGTCAGCACGCGGTTGGGGACAAGCCCGAAGGTGATCGTCTCGACCGCCGACAGCGTGCGCGCCATCAGCCGCGCCAGCGCAAGCGGCACGTCCACGATCAGGCGGCGGCGGCGGATGATGCGCAGCATCAGCTCCATCAGCTCGCGGAAGGTGCGGATGTCGGGGCCGCCCAGCTCGTAGGTCCCCGGCGCGGCCTCGCCGGCGGCGCAGCGCGCGGCGGCCTCGGCCACGTCGTTGACATAGACCGGCTGCAGCCGCGTGCGCCCGCCCACGATCGGCAAGACCGGCGAGATGCGCGCCATGGCCGCGAAGCGGTTGAAGAACTGGTCCTCGGGGCCGAACACCACCGAGGGCCGAAGAATGGTCGCGCCCGGGAAGGCCTTGCGCACCGCCGCCTCGCCCAGCCCCTTCGAGCGCGCATAGTCGCTGTCCGATTCGGGGTCGGCGCCGATGGCCGAGACGTGGACCAGCGTGCGCGCGCCCTCTTCGGCCGCGATTCGCGCGACGCGCTCGGCGCCCGCCACATGCACGTCGTCGAAGCCCTGGCGCGGTTCGGCGAACAGGATGCCCACGCAGTTGATCACCGCGTCCGCGCCGCGGATCGCCGCGCGCGTCGAGGCGTCGTCGCGGATGTTGGCCTGGATGGGCACGACCTGCCCGACATCGCCGTAGGTCTGGGTGAAGAGGGCCTCGTTGGGGCGGCGCACCGCCACGCGCACGCGCCAGCCGCGGCGCGCCATGCGCTGGACGACGTAGCGGCCGATGAAGCCGGAGCCGCCGAAGATGGTGACGATGGGAGCCGTCTTCGTCATGTCTGCCTCTCACTTGCGCGGGCCGGCCGGCGGCCGGTTCTCTGAACGCGTGCGGCGGGCGCGGCGGGCCGGGGCGCGCCGCGGCTGCGCGGCCGCGGTCGAACTCGCGCCCTGATTATGCGCTGGCGCGGCGCGGAACAAGTGATTTGCGCCCGATTCCCGCCCATCCGCGCCCCGCCGCGTGGGGCGGGGGGCGGCGGCGACGCCGGGCGCGCGGGAATCGTCCGCGCTTGCCGCGCCCCATGCGGCGGCGCCCCGCCGGCGGGTCCGGCGGCCGGATGGCCCCGCGTCGCGGCCGGTCGGCGAGGCGCTGCGCGGCGGCGGGGGCGACCGACGCGCGCGCCGCATCGTTCGCGCGCGCCGCAACGTTCCGCGCCGCGCGGGGGCGGGGCGCGGCCCTCCCGCGGTCCATTTCGCGGCTCCGGCCCGCCTTCGGCCCGGGCGCGGGGCGGGCGGCGCCGGGCCGTGATTGGCTTGGCGAAAAAATCGGCGAAAGGGGCGTTGACACGGCGCGCCGACTCTCCTAGAAGCCCGCTCACCGAGCGACACCTGCCCAGGTGGCGGAATTGGTAGACGCGCTAGCTTCAGGTGCTAGTGTCCGAAAGGACGTGGAAGTTCGAGTCTTCTCCTGGGCACCATATCTCTCCCGCGGCCGAAGGCCGGACGGCGCAAGAGCCGCGGCCCATCAGCGAGGAGAGCATGACGGTTCATCACCACATCGGCGACCTTCCCGACGGGCTGCATCTGGGCCCGGTCGTGGCCATCGACACCGAGACGATGGGCCTCAACCCCCATCGCGACCGGCTGTGCGTGGTGCAGCTTTCGGCCGGGGACGGCGACGCGCATGTGATCCAGATCCCGCCCGACAGCTACGAGGCGCCGAACCTGACCGCCATGCTGGCCGATCCGGGAACGCTCAAGCTGTTCCATTTCGGCCGCTTCGACATCGCCGTGCTGGCGCATCGCTTCGGCGTGGTGGCGCGGCCCGTCTGGTGCACCAAGATCGCCTCGAAGCTGGTGCGCACCTACACCGACCGCCACGGGCTGCGGAACCTGTGCCAGGAGCTGATCGGGGTGGACATCTCGAAGCAGCAGCAAAGCTCGGACTGGGGCGCGGCCGAGCTGACGCGCGCCCAGCTCGACTACGCCGCGTCGGACGTGCTGCACCTGCACCGGCTCAAGGCCGAGCTCGAGCGCATGCTCGAGCGCGAGGGGCGCGCGCGCCTCGCGGCCGCGTGCTTCGAGTTCCTGCCCGACCGGGCCCTTCTGGACCTCGAGGGCTGGCCGGAAGAGGACATCTTCGCCCATTGATCCGCGCCGTTCGGGCCGCCGGGCTGGCGGCGGGCGGCGCGAAGGCCTATCTGATCTGAACGCCACGGCCGGGCGCTCCGGCCGCGACCGCGGGAGAGGAACCAGTGATCGACGCCCTGATCGAAGCCGGCCGCGCCCGGCCCGCCGACCCCGCCGCCCAGCGCGCGGCCGACATCGCCGCCGGGCGCGAGGTGCTGCGAATCGAGGCGCAGGCGTTGGCCCAGCTCGAGGGCGCGCTGGGCGACAGCTTCGCCGACGCGGTGCAGGCCATGATCGACTGCAAGGGGCGCATCGTGGTCTCGGGCATGGGCAAGTCGGGCCATGTGGCGCGCAAGATCGCCGCCACCCTGGCCTCGACGGGCACGCCGGCGCAGTTCCTGCATCCGGCCGAGGCCAGCCATGGCGATCTGGGCATGCTGACGCGCCAGGACGTGGCGCTGGTGCTGTCCAATTCCGGCGGCACGCCCGAGCTGGCCGACGTCATCGCGCATACCCGCCGCTTCGGCATTCCGCTGATCGGCGTGGCCAGCCGGCCCGAAAGCCCGCTTCTGCGCGCGGCCGACATCGCGCTGGTGCTGCCGCGCGCGCCCGAGGCGTGCTCGGTGGGCATGGCGCCCACCACCTCGACGACGCTGACCATGGCGCTGGGGGATGCGCTGGCGGTGGCGCTGATGAAGCGGCGCCGCTTCACGGCCGAGCATTTCCGCCTGTTCCATCCGGGCGGCAAGCTTGGCGCGCAGCTGGTGCATGTGCGCGACCTGATGCATCCCGAGGACGAGCTGCCGCTGGTGGCCGAGGACGCGCCCATGACGGACACGCTGCTCGAGATCACGCGCCGCGGCTTCGGCGTCGCCGGCGTGGTGGATGCGGCGGGCGACCTTGTCGGGGTGATCTCGGACGGCGACCTGCGGCGCAACATGGAAGGGCTTCTGGCGCGCGTCGCCGGGCAGGTGGCCACCCGCGCGCCCGCCACCATCGCCCCCGACCGCCTTGCGCAGGAGGCGCTGGCGCTGATGAACCAGCGCAAGGTCACGGCGCTGTTCGTGGTCGATCCCGCGCAGGGGCGCCGGCCGCTGGGGCTGCTGCACGTGCATGACTGCCTGCGCGCCGGGCTCGACCAGGTCTGAGCCGATGGCCCGCGCCGCATATGCGGGCCGCTCGCGCATGGTGCGGCGGCTCAAGATCGCGCTGCCCCTCATGGCGCTGGCCCTGCTCAGCGCGCTGTTCCTGTGGCCGCGCGCGCGCGGGCCGGTGTCGGGGCTGCGCTACTCGACCGCGGATCTGGCGCGGCTGGGGCAGGGCATGGCGGTCGAGAGCCCCAGCTTCACCGGCCGCACGGAACAGGGCGAGCCTTTCGTCGTGCGCGCGGCGGTGGCGCGCCCGGACGCGCCCGATCCGGCCGAGGTGGCGCTCGAGCGGGTCGAGGCCAGCCTCGAGCGGCGCGACGGCGCGCAGGTGACGCTGAGCGCGGCGCAGGGGCGCATCGGCGTGCACGAGCAGACGCTGGCGCTCGAGGGCGGGGTGGTGCTGCGCAGCTCGGACGGCTACGAGGTGACCGCGCCCAGCCTGAGCGCGGATCTGCGCGGGCGCTCGGTGAGCGCGCCGGGGCCGGTGCGCGCGGTCGGGCCGGCCGGCGCGATCGAGGCCGGCGCCTTTCGCGCCGCGCGTGTCGAGGCGCCGCGCCCCGGCGCCGCGGTCCCCGAGGGCCTTGCGCCGGGCGATTACTTTTGGTTCGAGAAGCGGGTAAGGGTGACGTATGATCCTGCCGCCGCGCGCGAAGGGCGCGCGCGCAGGGATTGACGAACGCGCGCGAAGGGCGCGCGCGGGGCTTGACGAAGCGGCCGGCCCGCAGCGGGCGCCGAAGGGGGAGTTTGACGCGCATGGCCTTGCTCAGATCGATCGTCGCGGCCGCCGGCATGGCGGCGCTTGTCGGGGCGGGCGCCGCGGCGCAAAGCGCGAATCCCTTCGGCTCGTTCAAGCATGACGCGACGCAGCCGATCGAGGTGACCGCCGACAGCCTGATGGTCGACAGCGCGCGCCGGCAGGCGACCTTCTCGGGCAATGTGGTGGCGGGGCAGGGCACGCTGCGCCTGACGGCCGACAAGGTGGTGGTCTCCTACGGCGGCGAGGGCGGCGGCCAGGGGGCGGCGCCGGGAACCGGGCGCATCGACCGCCTGCGCGCCGAAGGCTCGGTGTTCCTGTCCAACGGCGCCGAGACGGCCAGCGGCGCCTGGGCCGAATACGACGTGGTCGGCGGCAAGGTCGAGATGGGCGGCGGCGTCACCCTGACCCAGGGCGACAACGCCATCCGCGGCGAGCGGCTGAGCATCGACCTCAACGCCGGGGTCGGCCAGATCTCGGGCGGGCGCGTGCAGTCGGTGTTCACCCCCGGCGCGGCCGGCAAGGACAAGTGACCGCTCCCATGACGCAGGACGCTCCTGCGCGGGCCGAGGCCGGCCTGCGCGCCCGCGACATCGCCAAGAGCTACCGCCGCCGCCCGGTCGTGCGCGGCGTGTCGCTCGAGCTGCGCCGCGGCGAGGCCGTGGGCCTGCTCGGGCCCAACGGCGCGGGCAAGACGACGTGCTTCTACATGATCACCGGCCTCATCGCCGCAGATGCCGGCGCGATCGAGCTGGACGGGCGCGACGTGACCGAGCTGCCGATGTATCGGCGCGCGCGCCTTGGCCTTGGCTACCTGCCGCAAGAGGCCTCGATCTTCCGCGGTCTGACGGTCGAGGAGAACATCCGCGCCATTCTCGAGCTGCGCGAGCCCGAGCGCGCGCGGCGCAACGCCCGCCTTGACGAGCTGCTGGCCGAGTTCTCGATCACCCATCTGCGCAACACGCCCGCCCAGGCCCTGTCGGGCGGCGAGCGCCGGCGCGTCGAGATCGCCCGCTGCCTGGCCTCGGACCCGGCCTATGTGCTGCTGGACGAGCCCTTCGCCGGCGTCGATCCGATCGCCGTGGCCGAGATCCGTCAGCTTGTCTCGCATTTGAAGGATCGCGGCATCGGGGTCTTGATCACCGACCACAATGTGCGCGAGACTCTGAGCATCATCGACCGGGCGTATATCCTGCATGACGGGCAGGTGTTGATGAGCGGCGCCCCGCAGGACGTGGTCGAGGACGACCGCGTGCGGCGCGTCTATCTCGGGGACGGCTTCCGCATCTGACCCGCCCGCAGCAGGGGGTTCCGCGGCGGGCGGCCCCGAAGACGGAGCGTGCATGTCGATCGGACCGGGACTTGAACTTCGGCAAGGCCAGCGGCTGACCATGACGCCGCAGCTGCGGCAGGCCATCCGCATGCTGCAGATGTCGGCGGCCGAGCTGGCCGCCCATGTCGAGGCCGAGATCGAGCGCAACCCGCTGCTCGAGCGCGCCGAGGATGCCGAGGCGCCCGCGCCGCTGCGGCGCGCGGACCCCGCGCCCGCCGCGGCGCCTTCCGCGCCAGCCTCGCCCACCTCGCCCGCCTCGCCCGAGGCGATGGCGGCCTCGCCGGCGCTCGAGGGTCTGGCGGCCGAGAACCTGTTCGACGCCGACCGCGCCGCGCCGCGCCCGGGCGCGGGCGGCGCCGCGGCGGGCGAATGGGACGGCCCCTCGGCCGCCGAGCGCGTGGCCCAGCCGCCGTCGATGCTCGAGCGCCTGCACGCCCAGATCGCCCTCTCGCCCGCGCCGGCGGGCGTGCGCATGCTGGCCGCCGCGCTGGCCGGCGAGCTGGACGAGGACGGCTATCTGCGCGCGGACCCGCGCGAGGTCGCGGCGCGGCTGGGCGCGGATCCCGGGGCCGCCCTCGATGCGCTGCGCGTGCTTCAGGCTTGCGAGCCGACGGGGATCGGCGCCCGCGACCTGGCCGAGTGCCTGGCCCTGCAGCTTGAGGAGGAAGGCGCGCTGGACGAGCCCATGCGCGCCTTGCTGGCCCATCTGCCGCTGGCCGCGCGGCGCGATCTGAAGGCGCTTTCGCGCCTGTGCGGCGTCGCTCCCGAGCAGGTCGGGCGGATGCTTGCGCGGCTGCGCCGGCTGGATCCGCGCCCCGGCCGCGTCTTCGACCACGCCCCGCTGCGCCTGGCGCCGCCCGACGTCTTCGTGCGCCGCGACCCGGCGGGCGGCTGGGCGGTCGAGCTCAATTCCGAGGCGCTGCCGCGGGTGCTGGTCAACGACGTCTTCGCGGCGCGGGTCATGGCCGGCGGCTGCGAAGAGGCCCGCAGCTACGTCGCCGAGCGCCGCCGCGAGGGGCTGTGGCTGGTGCGCAGCCTCGAGCAGCGGGCGCGCTCGATCCTCAAGGTCTCGACCGCCATCGTGCGCCTGCAGGCCCGCTTCTTCGAAGAGGGGGTCGCAGCCCTGCGGCCGATGACGCTGCGCGACGTGGCGCAGGAGACGGGGCTGCACGAATCCACCGTCAGCCGCGTGACGGCGGGCAAGCGCCTGGCCTGCGCGCGCGGCGCCTTCGACATGCGCTTCTTCTTCTCGCAGGCGCTGGCGGCCGCCGACGGGGGCGAGGCCCTGGCGGCCGAGGCCGTGCGCGCGCGCATCCGCGCCCTGATCGAGGCCGAAAACCCCGCCCGCCCCCTGTCCGACGACGCGCTCACGCGGCTCTTGCGCGCCGAAGGCGTGGATGTTGCGCGCCGGACCGTGGCGAAATATCGTGAGGGCATGGACATCCCTTCGTCGGTGCAGCGCAAACGCCAGAACGCTTCGCTGGGTTGAGGCGCCGGCAGGCGTCGGGCGAAGGGGTCTTTCCCCCCTTGGTTGACACGCCCGAACGCCCCGCCTAGGTTCCGCGCGCCGCGCCGGAGAGGGGGTTCATGCCCGGCCGGATCCTGGTCCGGCTGACCGCCAACTCCGAATCAAGGGAGACGAGATGTTTATTCAGGTGAACGGCAAGCAGATCGACGTGGGCGACGCCTTGCGCACTCATGTCGAGGAGCATTTCGGCGCCGCTGTGACCAAATACGCGGAACGGCCGACCGAGTGCATCGTCACCTTCTCCCGCGATCGGCACGAGATCCTGTGCGACGCGCTGGTGCACCTGTCCACCGGCCTGACCGCCAAGGCCCGAGGCCGCGCGACCGAGCCCTACGCCGCCGCCGCCGATGCGTGCGACCGCCTCGAGAAGCAGCTGCGGCGCTACAAGCGCCGGCTGAAGGACCACCACAAGAAGCGCAGCGAGCCGGTCGAGGCGCTCGAGGCGCCGTCCTACGTCATCAGCAGCGCCGACGAAGAGAACGAACCCGACTCGCTCCAGCCTGTCATCATCGCCGAGACCAAGGCGCAGATCAAAAGCCTGTCGGTGGGCGAGGCCGTGATGCAGATGGAAATGGCCGACGAGACCTTCCTTGTGTTCAGGAACGAGGCCAATGGCGGCCTGAATGTGGTATATCGGCGCCAGGACGGAAACATCGGCTGGATCGATCCGGCGAATCTGTCCAGGACCTGACGCGTCGCGGCGGCCGGGCCGCCGCGACGATCAAGCGGGGCGGCGCGTCAACGCCGCTCCGCGCAAGAGATGGAAGACGCGCGTCGCCTGCTCTTCCGAAAACGAGGCTGAGGCACAGATGGATCTGGAAAAGCTGATCGACCCCGAATCGATCGCCCCCGCCCTGCGCGCGTCGAGCAAGAAGCAGATGCTTCAGGAGCTGGCCAACCGCGTGGCCGAGCGCAACGCGCTGGACGCGCGCAGCCTGTTCGACGCGTTGATGGAGCGCGAGCGTCTGGGCGCGACGGCCATGGGCCGGGGCGTGGCGATTCCCCATGCCCGCATGCCGGGCGTCGATCGCATGACCGCCTATTTCGCGCGCCTCGAAAAGCCCGTCGACTACGACGCGCCCGACGGTCTGCCGGTGGATCTGGTGATGATGCTGCTGGCGCCCGAGAATGCGGGCGCGGACCATCTGCGCGCCCTGGCGCGCGTCTCGCGCCTGCTGCGCGACGAGGGGCGCTGCGCCAAGCTGCGATCGACCTCGGATCCGGCGGCGCACTACGCGCTGCTGGTCGAGGATCTGGCCTCGTCGAACGCCGCCTGAGGGGGCGCCGGCGGGGCGGGCCAAGGGCGGCGAGGCCGCCCTCAGTGCACGTGGACCGGTTTGCGGTCGTGCTGGCGCGCCAGCTTGAAGGCCAGCTTGCAATCGTCGGTCAAGGCCAGCCGCGCGCCCGAAGCGGCGTCGTGGATGGCGTAGATGCGGCTGTTGCCCGACGCGACCGCCTCGGGCGGAAGCTCGTCCTGACGCAGCTCGCGCACATAGACGATCCGCTTGTCGTCCGGGCCCAGACCCTCGATGAAGAACGGCTGTTTGGGCATGTTTCGGTTCCTTCCCTGATCATCCTTTCCCGCGGGCGATCTCGATCTTGCGCACCACGGTTTCGGGCTGCGCGCGTTCGAGGTCGATGTGCAGAAGGCCGCGCTCGAGCCGGGCGCCGACCACCTCCATCCCGTCGGCCAGCACGAAGCTGCGCTGGAACTGACGCGATGCGATCCCGCGATGAAGGAACACGCGCCTTTCGGCGTCCTCGTCCGACTGACGGCCGCGGATCACCAGCTGGCTGTCCTCGAGCGTGACGGACAGGTCGTCTTCCGAAAACCCCGCCACCGCCAGCGTGATGCGGTAGGCGCTCGGCCCCGTCTGTTCGATGTTGAAGGGCGGGTAGCCGTCGGCGCCCGACTTGGCGGTGCGCTCCACCAGGCGTTCGAGCTGTTCGAAGCCCAGGAGGAAGGGGTGCGAGGCGAATGTCATCTTCGACATCGGGCGTGTCCTTGTTGCAAGCGACTGCGAGGGCGGCCCCTGCTCAGGCGACCGCTCTCGAGGCAAATATGGGAAGCGTTCCAGCGCATTGCAACCGGCGCGGGGTCGGCGGCGCGGGGCCGGCCCGCCCTGGCCGCGGGGCGCATGCCGGGGCGTTCGGGCCGGGCCTTGCCCGCCGCGCCTCATTGTCCGGGGCGGGCGGCCTCGAAGGTCAGGGTCGGGCCGGCGGATGCGCGGATGACCAGCCGTCCGTCCCGGACCTCGGCGCTGCGGGCGCTCAGGAGGCCGTCGAGCAGGCGGTTCTCCTCGTCCTGGTCGGGGCAGGTCGCCCGCGTCACCGCCAGGCCCACGACGTGAAACGCCGCGCCCTCGCGCCGGTAGCGGCCGCGGATGGCGTTGCACGGGCCCTGGGCGTTGACGGCGCCGTCGGCGAAGACCGCCCGCGTCGCGGCGCGGGCGGGGCGCCCGTCGATGGCCGCCAGCAGCCACACCGCGTCTTCGGGCGCGCGCGGGGCGGCGGCGCGCGCCTCGGGCGGCGCCTGGCGAGGGGCGGGGGCGGCGCAGGCGGCCGACAGCGCCGCGGCGGCCAGCGCCAGGGCGCGCGCGGCCCGTCTTGCGGGGCGGGCCGCGCCCATGATGCGGGGCGGGTTCAGGGCCGAGCCTCGAGCAGGCGGCGCGCGATCACCTGGGCCTGGATCTCGGCCGCGCCTTCGAAGATGTTGAGGATGCGCGCGTCGCACAGCACCCGGCTGATCGGGTATTCCAGCGCGAAGCCGTTGCCGCCATGGATCTGCAGGCCATTGTCCGCGCAGGCCCAGGCGACGCGCGCGCCCAGCAGCTTGGCCATGCCGGCCTCGAGGTCGCAGCGCCGGCCGGCGTCCTTCTCGCGCGCGGCGTAATAGGTCAGCTGGCGGGCGATCATGATCTCGACCGCCATCATCGCCAGCTTGGAGTAGACGCGCGGGAAGGCGATGAGCGGCTTGCCGAACTGCTTGCGCTCCTGCGCATAGCGCAGCGCCAGCTCCATGGCGTTCTGCGCCACGCCGATGGCGCGCGCGGCCGTCTGGATGCGCGCCGATTCGAAGGTCTGCATCAGCTGCTTGAAGCCCTGGCCCTCGACCCCGCCCAGCAGGTTCTCGGCCTTGACGCGGAAGCCGTCGAAGCCAAGCTCGTATTCCTTCATGCCGCGATAGCCCAGCACGGGGATCTCGCCGCCGGTCATGCCGGGGGCGGGGAAGGGGTCTTCCTCCGTGCCGCGGGGCTTCTCGGCCAGGAACATCGACAGCCCCGCGTAATTGTCGGTGTTCGGATCGGTGCGCGCCAGCAGCGTCATGACGTCGGCGCGCGCGGCATGGGTGATCCAGGTCTTGGCGCCGGTGACGACATATTCGTCGCCCTCGCGCACGGCGCGGGTGCGCAGGCTGCCCAGGTCCGAGCCGGTGTTGGGCTCGGTGAACACGGCGGTGGGCAGGATCTCGGCGCTGGCGATCTTCGGCAGCCATTTCGCCTTCTGCTCGGGCGTGCCGCCGCACAGGATCAGCTCGGCCGCGATCTCGGAACGCGTGCCCAGGCTGCCGACGCCGATATACCCGCGCGAGAGCTCTTCCGAGACCACGCACATCGCCGTCTTGCCCATGCCCGAGCCGCCATATTCCTCGGGAATCGTCAGGCCGAACACGCCCAGCGCGCCCATCTCGTCGATCAGCTCGAGGGGGATGAGCTGGTCTTTCAGGTGCCATTCATGGGCGAAGGGGGCGACCTTCTCGTCCGCAAAGCGGCGGAACTGGTCGCGGATCATCTCGAATTCCTCGTCGAGCCCCGTCGCGCCGAAGGTGGCGGCGCCGTCCTGGGCGACCATCAGCTCGACCAGGCGGCGGCGGGCGGCGTCCGAGGCGCCATGCGCGGTCAGCCGCTCGACCGCCTCGGTCATGAGCGCGCGGCGGATCTGCTGGTCGGCGCCAAGGTCCTGAAGGCGCACGATCTCGCCCTGGCTCATGGGGATGCCGCCGTGGATCTGGCTCAGATACTCGCCGAAGGCGATCTGCAGGATCAGCTTCTCGATCTCGCCCAGGCGCCCTTCGGCCTCGAGCCGGCGGGCCCAGTCCAGCATCTCGCGCAGCGATTCGACATAGGTGGCGAACCAGCTCAGCCCGTGGGCGGCGAACTGGTCCTGCTCGAGCAGCGCGGCCGAGGGGCGGCCCTGTGGGGCGACGCGCGCGGCCAGCGCCTTGCGCGCGGCGTCGAGCGCGGCCTGCGCCGCGGGCAGGGCGGCGGCGGCCAGGTCGAGGAGATCGGGCAGGACCGCGGGCGCGGCTGCGGCGGGCGCGTTGTCGAGGGCGGCGGCCTGGGTCATCGAGCGTCCTTCCTGCTGCGGCCGCGCCGGGCGGCCGATGTTGCGGTGCGCAAATCATGCTGCGCTGCGCCGAAAGCTAGCGTCGGGCCGAGGAAGCGTCAAGCGCGCGGCAACATAGTTTTGCGCGATGCGCGGGGTGGGGAATTTTCTTGCGCGCGCTTTTGCGGGCGAGGCGAGGGCGGCGCGGCGACGACGCGGGGCGCGGCCGCCGCGCCGGCGGGCTGGCGGGGCGCTGGCGGCGGAGACTGGCGGCGGAGACTGGCGGGGGGCGAGACGGCGCGCTATGGATCGCGGATGATCGACGCGCTCGAACAGCTTTGCACGCAATTCGGCGCCGCGGCGGTGGCGGCGGCCTTTGCCGTGATGTTCCTGGGCGGCTTCACCAAGGGCGCGGTCGGCTTCGCCCTGCCGATGATCGCAATCTCGGGGGTGGGATCGGCGTTGTCGGCGCAGCTGGCGATCGCGGCGGTGATCGCGCCCTCGGTGGCGGCCAACCTCTGGCAGACCTTTCGCCAGGGGCTGCGGCCGGCCCTGTCCAGCATGCGGCGCTTCTGGGTGCTGAACGCGACGATGTTCGCCACCATCGCCGCCTCGGCGCAGCTGGTCACCATGCTGTCGGACCGGGCGCTTTACATGATCCTGGGCTGCGGCGTGACGGCCTTCGGCGCGGTTCAGCTGGCCGGCTGGCGCCCGCCGCGCCCGCGCGGGCGCTCGGCCGCGCTCGAGGCGGCGGTGGGGCTGGTCGCGGGTTTCTTCGGCGGGCTTTCGGGCGTGTGGGGGCCGCCGATCCTGATGTATCTGGTCGCGCTCGAGCTGCCCAAGGCCGAGATGGTGCGCGCGCAGGGCGTCGCCTTTCTGCTGGGATCGCTGATCCTGGCGGCGGCGCATCTGCGCTCGGGGCTTCTGGCGGGAACGGGCGGGGCGCTGTCGCTGTGGATGGTCCTGCCCGCCGCGGCCGGGATGGCGGCGGGGCTGGCGGCCCATGACCGGCTGGACCAGCGGCGCTTTCGCCAGGCGACCCTGGCGGTGCTGACGCTGGCGGGGCTGAACCTGCTGCGCCGCGCCTTGTTCTGAAGGCGGGGCGCCGAGGGGCGCGCGCGGCCGGCGCGGTCTAGCCCAGCCGCGCCGCGCCGTCGCGGCGGTGGTCGCCCGCCGCCGCCACGCCTCCGCGCGCATCGCGCAGGGCGGCGTGCACCCCGCCGAAGAACATGCTGTCGCGCGGCCATGGGCGCGCCTCGGGAAAGGCGGCCAGAAGCTCGGCGCGCTGATCTTCGGGAAAGCGGTCCTCGAAATCGACCTGCGGATCGCGCGCGCCCTCGACATGCAGGCGCGGCGCCGCGAGGGCGACGTCGGGGGGCGCGCCCTCGTCCAGGATCAGGCGCAGCGTCTGCGCCATGGCCGTGCGGATCCGGTTCGAGCCGCCCGAGCCGATGGCCATCACCGCGCCATCGGGCCACGAGACGACCGCCGGCGCCATCATCGAGGCAAGGCGCGCGTCCTCGGGCCAGGCGTCGGGGCCGTCGGGGCACAGGTCCTCTTCGCCCAGCATGTTGTTGGGCATGATCCCGCAGCCCGGCGCGATCAGCCCGCAGCCCTCGCCGTTCGACAGCGTCAGCGCCGCGGCGAAGCCGTCGCGGTCCACCGCCGAGACATGGGTGGTGCCGCGCGTCGCGGCCCTGGCGCCCGCAAGGCGCGCGCGCCACAGCGCCAGCGATTCCCCGGACAGAAGCCGCGCGGCCCCGGCCGCCGCATCCTGATCGATGCCGCTTTCGAGCCGCGCGCGGGCGCTCAGCGCGAAGGCCCGCGCAAGGTCGATCGCCCGCGCCCCCGGCCCGAGCAGCTCGAGCGCGAAGGCGCTCAGCGCCCCGCCCAGCGCCGGCGGCGGGTTGAGGTCGATCCGCGCCCCCGCGCGCCGGACGCTCAGCGGCTCGCGCCAGATCGGGGCGTATCGGCGCAGGTCCTCGGCCGTCAGCGCCCCGCCCTCGGCGCAAAGCGACAGCAGCGCGGCGGCCACTTCGCCTTCGTGCACGAAGCGCGGCCCCTCGATGGCGAACACCTCGAGCACGTCGGCCAGCTCGGGATTGCGCAGCGTCTCGCCGGCGGGCGCGGGGGCGTCGCCGCGGAAATACAGCGCGCGCGCGGGCGCCGAGGCGCCGAAGATGGGCGCGACGATGCGCAGCACCTCGGCCTGGAAGTCGGTCAGCGCCACGCCCTCGCGCGCGGCCGCGACGGCGGGGGCGGCCAGCTCGCGCATGGGAACGCGGCCGAAGCGCGCATGCGCCTCGGCCAGTCCGCGCGCGACCCCTGGCGCGGCGATCGTGCCCGCGCCGATGTGGAAGGCCTGCGTGGCGTCGCCGAAATCGGCGTGGATCTCGCGCAGGTCCAGCTCGCGCGCGGGGGGGCGGCGGCGCGGCGTGTGCACGAAGAAGTCCAGCACCTGCGCCTTGCCCCGCGGCGGGCGCACGGTCAGGAAGCCGCCGCCAAGCAGCGAGGCCAGCACCGGCTCGGCCACGCAGGCGGTCAGCGCGCCGGCGATGCAGGCGTCGACGGCCGAGCCGCCCTCGCGCAGCACGGCGGCGGCGGCTTCGGCGGTCAGCTGATGTCCGGCGGCGACGGCGAAGGCGGCGGTCATGGCGAGGCTCCTGTCAGGGCGGGGGCGGCGCGATGCGCCCGGCAAGGGTTTAGCCGCTCGCGCCCGGGCGCGAAAGGGCCGCGGCGGGGCATGGGCGCGCCGCGGCCCGCCCGCGCCGACGGGCGACGCGCAGGACGGGCCAGGGCGGGGGCCAGGGCGCGGCCGCTGCGGGCTGCGCAGGGACCGGCGCGCCGGCCCGGCGAGCGGCAGGCGCGACCATTGCGCCGTTGCCGCAAGGCGCAATGGTCGCTACATGCAGTGCCATGAGATCGATCTGGGAACTGGCCAATCCGGCCCGCTTCATGCGCCTGTCCGCCGCCGCGCTGCCCTGGTGCGCGGGCGGCGCGGCGTTGGCGCTGCTTGTGGGGACGGTCTGGGGCTTCTTCCTGACGCCCGACGACTACCGGCAGGGCTCGACTGTCAAGATCCTGTTCGTGCACGTGCCCTCGGCGCTGATGGCCATCAACATCTACGCGATGATGGCCGTGGCCTCGGTGATCTGGCTGGTGCGCAGGCATCACGTCTCGGCGCTGGCGGCGAAGGCGGCGGCGCCGATCGGCGCGGCCATGACCGCCATCGCGCTGGCGACGGGCGCCATGTGGGGCCAGCCCATGTGGGGCGCGCCCTGGGTCTGGGACCCGCGGCTGACCTCGTTCCTGATCCTGTTCCTGTTCTATGTCGGCTACATCGCCCTCTGGGCGGCGATCGAGGACCCGGACGCGGCGGCGGACCTGACCTCGGTGCTGTGCCTGGTGGGAACGGTGTTCGCGGTGGTGTCGCGCTATGCGGTGCTGTTCTGGAACCAGGGGCTGCATCAGGGCGCATCCCTGTCGCTGGATGCGAAGGAGAACGTCGACGACGCCTTCTACTGGCCGCTGCTGGCCATGATCGCGGGCTTCGCGCTGTTCTTCCTGGCGCTGTTGCTGCTGCGCACGCGCACCGAGATCCGCCGCCGCCGCATCCGCGCGCTGCGCATGGCGCGCGCCCGCGCCGAGGAGGCGCGCGAGGGCGCGCTGGAGGGAGCCGCCGATGTTGCCTGACCTTGGAAAATACACGCTTTACGTTCTGGGCAGCTGGGGCGTGACGCTGGCCGTTCTGGGCCTCGTCGCCCTGTTCAGCGCCATCGAGGCGCGGCGCGTGCGGCGCGAGCTGGAAGCGCTCGAGGCCGAGGCCCCGCGCCGTCCGCGCTGAGCGCCTTTCGCCCGCCCCGAGCCACGCAAGGAGCCTGTCCATGTCCCAACGGCCGCCGTCCTTTTTCGCCCGCCATCGCATGGCCCTGCTGCCGCTGGCCGTGTTCGCGCTGATCGCGGCGATGTTCTGGGGCGGGCTCGGGCGCGATCACGAGACGCTGCCAAGCCCGCTCGTCTCGAAGCCGGTTCCCGAATTCTCGCTGCCCGGCCTGCGCGAGGGCGAGCCGCCGCTCGACTCGGCGCTGCTGCGCGCGCCGGGGGTGAAGATGGTCAACATCTGGGCCAGCTGGTGCGGCCCCTGCCGGGTCGAGCACCCGTTCCTCATGCAGCTCAAGGCGCTGGGCGTGCCGGTTTACGGCATCAACTACAAGGACAGCCGCGCCAATGCGCTGCGCTTCCTCGAGGAGGAGGGCGACCCCTTCGCGCAGGTGGGCGCCGACGAGAAGGGCCGCGCGGCGATCGAGTGGGGCGTCTACGGCGTGCCCGAAAGCTTCGTCGTCGACGGCCAGGGGCGCATCGCCTACAAGCATGTCGGCCCCATTCAGAACGACGATCTCGAGACGAAGATCCTTCCCGCCCTGCGCGCCGCGGGCTGGCAGGGCTGAGGGCGCCGCGCCCTTCGCCCCGGCTCGGCCGAAGGGGCGGCCCACCGGCGCGAACCCGCCTGCGCGAACCCGTCGCCGGCCGGCGCGCCGCCCTTCAGCCCTGCGGGGGCGCGTCGTCGGCCTTGTCCTCGGGCGCGGCGTGGCGGCGCAGCAGGCCCGTCTGCGCCGCGATGAAGGCCAGCGAGATCAGCGGACTGCCGAAGGTCTTGAACGAGACCCAGAAGGCTTCGCTCTGCGTGCGCCAGACCAGCTCGTTCAGCGCCGCCATGAACACGAAGAACAGCGCCCAGCGGCGGGTGAAGGCCATCCACCCCTCGTCGGTCAGCGACAGCGCGTCGCCCATCAGGTAGCGGATGTAGGACTGCCCGCGCAGCAGGCCCCAGCCCAGCATGGCCGCGAAGATCAGGTTCACGATGGTCGGCTTCATCTTGATGAAGGTCGCGTCCTGAAGCCACAGCGTCAGCCCGCCGAACACCGTCACCACCACCGCCGTGACCACGGCCATGCGCGGCAGGCTGCGCGTCAGCGCCCAGCTCGCGGCCAGCGAGGCCAGCACCACGGGCACGAACACCGCCGTGGCGGTGAAGATGTCGCTGCGGCTGTAGGTGACGAAGAAGACGGCGATCGGCCCGAGTTCGAGCGCCATCTTGACGAGCGGGTGGGGGTGCTTGGTCTGCGGCATGGCCTTGCCTTAGCCCGAACCGCGCCCCGCGTCGAGCGTCGCCGCGGGGCGCGGGGCCGTCAGGGGCGCTCGGCGAACAGGCACAGAAGCTGCAGCGCGATCGTCGCGCCCGCCAGCGCGGTGATCTCGGCCACGTCGTAGGCGGGGGCCACCTCGACCACGTCCATGCCCGTCAGGCGGATGCCCGACAGCCCGCGCAGGATCGCCAGCGCCTGCCAGCTGGCCAGCCCGCCGCAGACGGGCGTGCCCGTGCCCGGCGCGAAGGCGGGGTCGAGGCAGTCGATGTCGAAGGTCAGATAGACCGGCGCATCGCCCACGCGGCGGCGGATGGCCTCGGCCGCGGCGGCCGCGCCGCGCTCATGCACCTTGATCGCGTCGTAGACCTCGATTCCCTCGGGGTCGTCGTTGGTGGTGCGGATGCCCACCTGGATCGAGCGCGCGGGGTCGATGATTCCCTCCTGCACGGCGGTGTGGAACATGGTGCCGTGGTCGATCCAGTCGGGATCGGCCTTCCAGGTGTCGGTGTGCGCGTCGAACTGCACCAGCGCCAGCGGCCGGCCGAGCCGCGCGGCATGCGCGCGCAGGGCGGGGTAGGTGGTGAAGTGATCGCCCCCGATGGCCAGCGGCGTGGCGCCGGCGTCCAGGATCGCGCCCATGGCCGATTCGATCTGGGCGGGAATCGAATCGGGGCGCCCGTGGGGAATGTGCACGTCGCCCCAATCGACCACGTTCAGCCGCTCGAACGGATCGAAGGCGCTGGGCCAGAAGCGCGACCAGCCCAGCTGCGCCGAGGCCGCCCGCACCGCCCGCGGGCCGAAGCGCGCGCCGGGCCGGTTGGTGACCGAGGCGTCGAAGGGCACGCCGACCACCGCCACGTCGGCGCCGGTCAGGTCGCGCGCGTATTTGCGCCGGCAGAAGCTGAGCGCGCCAGAGAACATCTGCTCGTCATGGGTGACGGCCTTGGGGTCTTCGGCCATGAAGGCGTAGTCGCGGCGATGGGGATCGGTCATGAATCGGCTCCGGTTGGGCGGGCGTGTTGACATGGGATGCGTTTGTGATCACAAAATAGGAAAACCGGCGGGAGAGCAAGATGGACGAAGGGGCGACCGCGCATGAGCGCGTCTATCGGCGCCTGCGCCGGAAGATCCTGCATGGCGAGCTGGCGCCCGGCCAGGCGGTGACGCTGCGCGGCGTGGCGGCCGAGCTGGGCGTGTCGATGACCCCGGTGCGCGAGGCCGTGCGCCGCCTGGCGGCCGAGGGGGCGCTGGCGATCTCGGCCTCGGGGCGCGTCTCGGCGCCTGTGCTCACGCCCCAGCGCGTCGAGGAGCTGGCCGCCATCCGCGCGCTGCTCGAGCCCGAGCTGGCCGCGCGCGCCCTGCCGCGGGCGCATTTCAGCCTGATCGAGCGGCTCAAGCGCATGGACGCCGAGATCGACGACATGCTCGAGAACGGCGACGCCGCGGGTTATGTGCGCGCGAACATCGAGTTCCACCGCACGCTTTACCTGCGCGCCCACGCGCCCGCGATGCTGGCCGTGGCCGAAACCGTCTGGCTGCAGATGGGGCCGTCCATGCGCGCCCTGTATGGGCGCATCGGGATGGGCCGGGTGATGGACTATCACCGCAAGGCCATCGCCGCGCTGGCGGCGGGCGACGAGGCCGGGCTGCGCCTGGCCATCCGCGCCGACGTGCGCCAGGGGCTGACGCTGCTGTCCTCCGAGGGGCTCGACGCCGCCTGAACCGCCCGAGGGGCCAGGGAAATTTCGCGGCGGACCCGCGCCGTCCGCATTGCAAGGGAAACGACATGACGCTGCACCGCAACATCCGAACCACGGCCGAATACCAGGCCATCGACGCCGCCCATCACTGGCACCCCTTCACCGACACCAAGGATCTGAACGCCAAGGGCGCGCGCGTGATCGTCAAGGCCGAGGGCGTGTGGCTGACCGACAGCGAAGGCGCGCGCATCCTCGACGGCATGGCCGGGCTGTGGTGCGTCAACGTCGGCTATGGCCGCGAAGAGATCGTCGAGGCCGTCGCCCGCCAGATGCGCGAGCTGCCCTACTACAACACCTTCTTCCAGTGCACCCATCCCGCCGCGGCCGAGTTCGCCGAGGCCCTGTGCGCCCAGGCCCCGGCGCACATGAACCGGGTGTTCTTCACCAATTCGGGTTCCGAGGCGAACGACACCGTGTTCCGCCTTGCGCGGGTCTACTGGGACTGCATGGGCAAGCCCTCGAAAAAGATCTTCATCGCCCGGCGCAACGGCTATCACGGCTCGACCGTGGCCGCGGCCAGCCTCGGGGGCATGGCGCCGATGCACGCCCAGTCCGGCCTGCCCATCGAGGGCGTGCGCCATATCGGCCAGCCCTACTGGTTCGGCGAGGGGCGCGACAGCGGCATGACCCCCGAGGAATTCGGCCTCGCGCGCGCGCGCGAGCTCGAGGCCATGATCGACGAGCTGGGCGCCGACAATGTCTGCGCCTTCGTCGCCGAACCTATCCAGGGCGCGGGCGGCGTCGTCATCCCGCCCGACAGCTACTGGCCCGAGATCCAGCGCATCTGCCGCGAGCGCGACATCCTGCTGGTCGCCGACGAGGTGATCTGCGGCTTCGGGCGCACCGGCGCGTGGTGGGGGTCCGAGACCTTCGGCATCGAGCCCGACCTGATGCCCATCGCCAAGGGCATGACCTCGGGCTATCAGCCCATGGGCGGCGTGCTCATCTCGGACCGCGTCGCCGGGCCGGTGATCGACAAGGCCGGCGAGTTCTTCCACGGCTTCACCTATTCGGGCCATCCGGCGGCGGCGGCGGCGGGGCTGGCCAATCTGCGCATCATGCAGGAAGAGCGCCTGGTCGAGCGCGCCGCTCGGATCGCCGCGCCGCGCCTGGCGCAGGTCTGGCGCGCGCTGGCCGACCATCCGCTGGTGGGCGAGGCGCGCTGCCGCGGGCTGGTCGGCGCGCTCGAGCTGGTGCGCTCGAAGCCCGACATGGCGCGCTTCCCCGAGCATGTGGGCGCGGGGGCGCTGTGCCGCGACCTGTCCGTGCGCAACGGGCTGGTCATGCGCGCGGTGGGCGACACGATGATCATCGCGCCGCCGCTGGTGATCTCGGAGGACGAGATCGACGAGCTGGGCGCGCGCGCGCGCCGCACGCTCGACGATCTGGCCGAGCGGCTCGAGCGCGAAGGGGCGCTGTGAGGCGCTGGCTGCGGCTGGGCGCCCATCTGGCGGCGGCGCTGTCGGTGGCGATCGCCGCGGCGCTGCTGTTCGGTCCGCGCGCGCGCTTCGACGACGCCGCCGCGCCGCCCGCCCTGCCGGAATTCGCGCGGCTGGAAGCGTGGCTGGCCGCGCGCGAGGCCGCCGTGCCCGGCCTGCGCCCCGGCGCGCAGAAGGAGATCGTGTGGGCCAACCCGGCGGCGCCGGCGCCGACGCCGGTTTCGGTTGTGTATCTGCACGGCTTCTCGGCCACCAAGCAAGAGCTGCGCCCGGTTCCCGACCTGGTGGCGCGCGCGCTGGGGGCGAACCTGTTCTTCGCGCGGCTGCGCGGGCATGGGCGCGACGGCGCGGCGCTGGCGCAGGCCGACACGCGCGCCTGGTTCGAGGACACGGCCGAGGCGCTCGAGATCGGCCGCATGCTGGGCGGGCGCGTCCTGGTCATCGCGACCTCGACCGGCGGCACGCTGGCGGCCATGGCCGCGCTGCGCCCCGACTGGATGACGCGCGTCGGGGGCATCGTGCTGGTCTCGCCCAATTTCCGCGTCCGCGCGGCGGGGGCGGACCTGTTGACGCTGCCCTTCGCCGATCCGGTCCTGCGCCTGGTCGCGGGCGACGAGATCGTGTCCGAGCCGCTGAGCGAAGGGCATGCGCGCTGGTGGACGCTGCGCTATCCCTTCGAGGCGCTCTTGCCCATGGCGGCGCTGGTCAAGGCGGCGCGCGCGGCCGATTACGCAAGGGCGCGCACGCCGGCGCTGTTCATCTGGTCGCCCGAGGATCGGGTGGTCGACCCCGCCGAGACCGAGCGCGTCTTCGCCGCCTGGGGCGGGCCCAAGGTGGCGCACAAGGTCGCCCCCGGTCCGGGCGACGATCCGAACCGCCATGTGCTGGCCGGCGCCTTGCGCAGCCCGGGCATGACCGTGCCCGTCGCGCAGCGCATCATCGGCTGGGCCTGGGGCGTGCTGACGCTGTGACGCTCCCGACGATGCGGCGCGGCGGTCCCCGACGGCGCGGCGGCCTTGGGCGATGAGGCGCGCTCCGCCGCGCCCGCTTCCGCGCCCCGCCTCCGGTCCCGCGTCTCTGGTCCCCCGCCTCCGACCCCCGACCGCGGCCGCCGATGGCGCGGTCAGGCCTCGGGGCGCCGGGGCGGGCGGCGCAGCTCGACCGGCAGCGGCGTGCGGAAGTTCACGTCGCGCTGGGGGAAGGGTATCTCGATGCCGTGCGCGCGGAACAGGCGCCAGATGTGCAGGTTGACCTCCGAGGCCACGTTCGACACGCCCCCCTCCGGGTCGTCGATCCAGATGCGCAGCTCCAGATCGACCGAGCTGTCGCCGAAGCCGCGCAGCAGGCACACCGGTTCGGGCGCCCTGAGCACGCGCGGCGTCCGCCTGGCGGCGTCCAGGCACAGCTCCATGGCCTTCTCGACGTCCGAGCTGTAGGCGACGCCCACCGAGATCGAGCGCCGCACCGCCTTGTTCGAGTAGGTCCAGTTCGTGACCGGACTGGTGATGAGCAGCTCGTTTGGGATCAGCGTCTCGGTGCCGTCGCGCGCCTGCACGGCGACGTAGCGCGCGCCCATCATCCGCACCACGCCATAGGTGGCGCCCGAGGCGGTCTCGATCTCGATCACGTCGCCGGGCTTGAGCGAGCGGTCCGCCAGCAGCGCGAAGCCCGCCACCAGGTTGGCGACGGTGCGCTGCATGCCAAGGCCGATGCCCACGCCGATCGCGCCCGAGAAGATCGCCAGCGCCGTCAGGTCGATGCCCGCCGCGCCGAGGCCCGCCGTGATGGCCAGCGCGATCGCCAGGTAGCGCGCGGCCTTGCCGATCAGCACCCGCATCGAAGGGCTCATGGCCCGGGCGCGCTGCAGCCGGCCCTCGAGCAGCCCGGACGCCAGGTTGGCCCCCCAGACCAGCGCCGCCGTCAGCGCCGCGCCCTTGAGCGCCGACCAGGCCGTGATGCGCGCGCCGCCCACGTTCAGCCCGATCTCGCGCAGCGTCTCGACGGTGGGATCGAGCAGCCCCAGCGCGTTCAGCGCCGCCACGCTCCACGCGCACCAGGCGAAGGCCGACGCCCAGCCCGCGCTCGGGATCAGGACCGTGACGATGCGGATCGCCACCCAGGCGTTCACCAGGCTTGCGGTCAGGCGCAGCAGCGCCACGGGCTGGCCGAAGTCGCGCAGAACGGCCATGGAGATCCACATGCCCGCCGTCCACGCCACCGGCAGGCTGATCGACGAGGCGGTGCGCAGCGCCTGACGAAGCAGCCGCGGCATGGGGCGCGCGGCGATGCGCTCGAGCGCGCGGCGGATCAGCCGATGCGCCAGGAACGCCGCCGCCAGCGCCGCGGCCATGGCCGCCAGCTGGTAGGCGCTGGCCAGCGACAAGAGCCGCGCATCCAGCCAGTTCAGCGCCTCGAGCGCCAGGGCGCGCGCGCTTGCGGCGAGCGGCGCCAGTTCTTCTTCCATCGATCGCCCTTTCGCGGTCAGGCGTCCTTGCGCCCTCAGGACAGAATGACGCCCGCCGCCGCCAGCGCAAGCCCCAGAAAGCCCAACGCGACCGAGGCGAGGTTCGCGGCCTGCAGCCGGGCAAGCCGCCTGCGCGCGGCTTCGGCGTCGGGGGCCTGGCGGCGCAGGCGCAGCGCCTGGACGATGCACCAGATCAACCCGCCCAGCCCCGCAGCCGCCATCGCCGCGCCGATCCAGATGAGAATGGCCATGCTTGCGCTCCTTTCGCGCGCCGCCGCCCGGCGGCGGGGCGGCGCGCCCGCGCCGCCCCCGGGTTGCCGTTCACTCGGGCGGGCGCCCGCAGCCGCCGCCCGAGGGCGTGTCGAGCCAGAACACGTCGCCCGCCGCCATCTCGCGCTTGTCGGCCGAGCGCAGCTCCTCGACCGAGCCGTCGGCGCGCACGACGCGCGTGCGCCCGACCTCGCCGGGGGCGCCGCCGTCCAGCCCCGGCGGGGGCACGACGCGGTGACCGGACAGGATCGCCACGGTCATCGGCTCGAGAAAGCGGATGCGCCGGCGCGTGCCGTCGCCGCCATGGAACAGGCCCTTGCCGCCCGAGCCGCGGCGGATCGAGAACTCTTCCAGCAGCACCGGGAAGCGCCATTCCAGCACCTCGGGATCGGTCAGGCGCGAGTTGGTCATGTGCGTGTGCACCGCCGAGGTCCCGTGATGCCCGCGCCCGTCATTGAGCCAGCCCGCGCCCGAGCCGCCGCAGATCGTCTCGTAATACTGGTGGCGCGCGTTGCCCCAGGTGGTGTTGTTCATGGTCGATTGCGCCGCCGCCTGCACCCCCAGCGCCAGGAACAGCGCCGAGGTGACCGCCTGCGACGTCTCGACATTGCCCGCGATCACCGCCGCCGGGTATTCGGGCGACAGCATCGTGCCCTTGGGCAGGATGACCCGGAGCGGCTTCATCACCCCCTCGTTCATGGGGATGGCGTCGTCCACCAGGCAGCGGAAGACGTAGAGCACCGCCGCGCGGGTCACGGGCTCGGGGGCGTTGTAGTTGGTGGGCAGCTGGGCCGTCGTGCCGGTGAAGTCGATCGTCGCCTCGCGGCGTTCGCGATCGACCGTGATCTTCACGCGGATCTCGCGCGGGCGCCCGTCATAGTCGGGGTCCATGGGATAGACGTATTCGGCGTCCTTCAGCCGCGTGATGGCCCGGCGCACGCATTCCTCGGCGTTGTCCTGCACGTGGCGCATGTAGGCGCGCACCACGTCGAGGCCGAAATGGGCCACCATCTTGCGCAGCTCCTGCGCGCCCTTGGCGCAGCTGGCGACCTGGGCCTTGAGGTCGGCCAGGTTCTCGGCCGGGTTGCGCGCCGGCCACGGCCCGGACGAGAACAGCGCCAGCGTCTCTTCCTCGCGCAGGCGGCCCCGATCGACCAGCTTGAAGTTGTCGATCAGCACGCCCTCGTCCTCGACCCTGCGGCTGTCGGGGGGCATCGAGCCCGGGGTCAGCCCGCCGACGTCCGTATGGTGCCCGCGCGCGGCGACGTAGAACAGCGGCGCGTCGCCGGCCTCGTTCCACACGGGCATGACCACGGTGATGTCGGGCAGATGCGTGCCGCCGTTGTAGGGCGCGTTCAGCGCGAACACGTCGCCCGGCTTCATGTCCGGGTTCTGGCGCATGATCGCCTTCACCGAGGCGGCCATCGAGCCCAGATGCACGGGCATGTGCGGGGCGTTGGCGATGAGGTCGCCGCGATCGTCGAAGACGGCGCAGGAGAAGTCGAGCCGCTCCTTGATCGTGACCGAGACGGCGGTGTTCTCGAGCACGGCGCCCATCTGCTCGGCGATGGACATGTAGAGGTTGTTGAAGACCTCGAGCATGACCGGGTCGGCCTCGGCGCCGACGGCGCGGCGGTCGGGGCGCGGCTTGACGCGGCGCAGCATGACATGGTCATGGGCGGTGATGCGCGCCTGCCAGCCCTCCTCGATCACGATCGAGGTGTGCGGCTCGACCAGAACGGCGGGGCCCGTCAGGCGGTCGCCGGGGCGCATGGCCTCGCGGCGCACGAAGCGGGCCGGGCGCCAGGCGCCGTCGGAATAGATGCGGTCGGTCAGCGCGGTCTCGATCTCGGCCTCGTCGCGCTCGATCAACGGGTGTTCGGGTTCGGTCAGGTCGGCGGCCTGGCCCACCGCCTCGACGGCGACGGCCTCGATGACCAGCGGCTTGTCGCCCGGATCGAAGCCGAAACGGTCGCGATGGGCGGCGGCGAAGTCGGCGCGCATCCGCTCTTCCGTGCCGAAGGGGATGGGCAGGGCGGTGTCGGTTCCCTGGACCTTGAGCAGCGCCGTCGCCGTCAGCGCGATGCGGGCCGGGTCCACGCCCTGGGCCTCGACCTCGGCCGCGGCGGCCACCGACAGCCGGTCCAGATCCGCCGCCGCCTGCAGCCGCGAGGCCGCGTCCAGCCGCGCCTCGACCGCCTGCTGGCGCGCGGCGCGGATCTCGGCCAGGCCCATGCCGTAGGCCGACAGCAGCGAGGCCAGCGGGTGGATCAGGCAGCGCTCCATGCCCAGCGTGTCGGCGATCATGCAGGCGTGCTGCGCGCCGGCGCCGCCGAACACGGTCAGGCAGTATTCGGTCACGTCATGTCCGCGCTGGACGCTGATCTTCTTGATGGCGGCGGCCATGTTCTCGACCGCGATGCGCAGGAACCCGTCGGCCGTTTCCTCGGGCGTCTTGCCGATGCGCGCGGCGATGTCGGCGAAGGCGCGGCGGGTGGCCTCGACGTCCAGCGGCCGGTCGGCGTCGGGGCCGAAGATGGCGGGAAAGAATTCGGGCCTGAGCTTGCCGGTCATGACGTTGGCGTCGGTCACGGCCAGCGGCCCGCCGCGTCCGTAGCAGGCGGGGCCGGGGTCGGCGCCGGCGCTTTCGGGGCCCACGCGCATGCGCGCGCCGTCGAAGGTCAGCAGCGAGCCGCCCCCCGCCGCGACGGTGTGGATGTGCATCATGGGCGCGCGCATGCGCACGCCGGCGACCTCGGTGTGCAGCACGCGCTCGAACTCGCCGGCGAAATGGCACACATCGGTCGAGGTGCCGCCCATGTCGAAGCCGATGATCTTGTTCTCGCCGGCGATCTGCGAGGTGCGCGCCGCCCCGACCACGCCGCCGGCGGGGCCCGACAGGATGGCGTCCTTGCCCTGGAAGCGGCGCGCGTCGGTCAGCCCGCCCGAGGATTGCATGAACATCAGCTTGCCGCTCATGTCGCCCTCGAAGGCGGCGGCCACGCGGTCGACGTAGCGGCGCAGGATGGGCGACAGATAGGCGTCGACCACGGTGGTGTCGCCGCGGCTGACCATCTTCATCAGCGGGCTGACCTCGTGGCTGACGCTGACCTGGCCGAAGCCGGCCGCGCGGGCCAGCTCGGCGGCGCGGCGCTCGTGCGCGGTGTGGCGATAGCCGTGGATGAAGACGATGGCGCAGGCGTCGATCCCCTCGGCGCGCGCCTCGGCCAAAGCAGCGGCCAGGGCGCCCTCGTCCAGCGGGCGCTCGATCGAGCCGTCGGCGCGCACGCGCTCGTCCGCCTCGATGACGCGCTCGTAGAGCTGCTCGGGCAGGACGATCTCGCGCGCGAACAGGTCCGGGCGGTTCTGGTAGGCGATGCGCAGCTGGTCGCCCAGCCCGCGGGTGGTGACCAGAACCGTGCGGTCGCCCTTGCGCTCGAGCAGGGCGTTGGTGGCCACGGTGGTGCCCATCTTGACCGAGCGGATGCGGTCGGCCGGGATGGGCGCGTCGCGGCCAAGGCCCAGGAAGCGGCGGATGCCGGCCAGGGCCGCGTCCTCGTATTGCTCGGGGTTCTCGGACAGGAGCTTGGCGGTGCGGATCGCGCCGGACGGATCGCGCGCGACGATGTCGGTGAAGGTGCCGCCGCGGTCGATCCAGAAATCCCAAAGCTCCATCGTCGTCCTCCTGCCATGCGGGCCCCGAAGCGCGGGGCGCCCGCCTCATGCCTAGCGCCCGGCGCGGCGCGGCGCAACGCGCGCGCGGGCGGGCGCGCGGGGCTGGAGGCCCGGCCCGCGGCGGGATAAGGTCCGCCCATGTCCATCTGGTCACGCATCGGCGAGCTGATCGCGGCGTTGCGCCAGGGCGAGTCGCTCGCCTCGGTGTTCGACCGCCTGCGCACGCCCCCCGAACGGAGCGCCGGCTTCGCCATCGCCGTCATCGCGCTGGGCGCCAAGATGGCCAAGGCAGACGGCCGCGTCACCCGCGACGAGGTCGCCGCCTTTCGCGAGGTGTTCCGCATCCCGCCCCGCGACGAGGCCGCGGCCGCGCGCGTCTTCGACCTGGCGCGCGGCGACGTGGCCGGCTTCGAGGGCTATGCGCGGCGCATCGCGCGCATGTTCCGCGACCGCAAGGAGCCCCTTGCCCATCTGCTCGAGGGGCTGTTCCACATCGCCGCCGCGGACGGGCGATTCGACCCCGCCGAGGAGGGGTTCCTGCGCCGGGTGTGGGAGATCTTCGGCCTGGACGAGCGGGTCTGGCGCGCCCTGATCGCGCGCTACGTCCCCGGCGCGCCGCCCGACCCGTGGGAGGTGCTGGGCCTGAGCCCGGGCGCCAGCCTCGAAGAGGCGCGTCGCGCCCGCGCCCGGCTGGTGCGCGAGACCCACCCCGACCGTCTGCTGGCGCGCGGCGTTCCCGAAGAGGGAATCCGCCTGGCCAATGCCCGTATGGCCGCCATCAACGAGGCCTACGAGGCGATCCGCCGACATCACGAGGCGGCCGCGGCCGCGGGTCGCGCCGGCGCCGGTCAAGGCGCGGCCGCGGGCGACTGATGCCGGCGCGGGCGGAGCGGGGCGGCGGCGCGGGGGCGGCGCCGGACGCGGCCGGGCCGCGGGCGCGGGGCAGGGCGACGGATCAGGGGCGCGACGGATCGCGGGCGGCGCGGCCGGGGCCGCGAGGCGCGGCGGCCGGGCGCGGCTCAGCGCGCCTTGAGCGGCGCGAAGCCCAGATGCAGCCCCGCATCCACCGACAGGAGCTCGCCCGTCACGTGGCGCGCCGCGTCCGACAGCAGGAACAGGGCGGCGTCGGCGATGTCCTCGGCCTCGGAGGCGGCGCGCAGCGGGGTGCGGGCCTTCACCTGCTCGACCTGGCGGGCGTAGGCGTCGTCGTCCATCAGCTTGCGGAACCAGCGCGTGCCGATGAAGCCGGGGCAGATGGCGTTGACGCGGATGCTCGGCGCCAGCGCCCGCGCCAGCGAAAGGGTCATGGTGTTGAGCGCGCCCTTGGACGCCGCATAGGCCACCGACGAGCCGATCCCCGTCACCCCCGCGATGGACGAGGTGTTGAGCACCGCCGAGGCCCGCCCCGACGCCGCGGCCGCCGCCTCGAGCAGGGGGCGCATGGCGCGGGTGGCCATGAAGGCGCCGACCACGTTCACCGCGTAGACGTCCAGGAAGTCCTGCGCCGACAGCGCGTCCATGTCGCCATGATCGGGGGCGTGGCGGGTGATGCCGGCGTTGTTGACCAGCATGTCCAGCGCGCCCCAGTCGGCGGCGGCGCGGGCGAGGGCGGCGCAGCCCTCTTCGCGGGCCACGTCGGCCTGCACCACGCGCGCCTCGACGCCCAGCGCGCGGATCTCGTCGGCGGTGCGCTCGGCCTCGTCCAGGCTGCGCGCGCAGTTGACGATCACGTCCGCGCCGCGCTCGGCCAGCTTGAGCGCGATCGCCCGCCCAAGCCCCGTGGCCGAACCCGTCACCGCCGCGCGGCGGCCCTGCATGTCCTTCATCGCGTCCTCCTTGCCGGCCCGCCTGCGGGCCCGCGCCTTACGGACCCATCGATTCGGGCAGGAACAGCGTGATGGCCGGAACCAGCGCCAGAAGCGCCAGCCGCAGGATGTCGGCGACCCAGAAGGGCGTGACCCCGCGGAAGATCGTGGCGGTGCCGACGTCGCCCACCACGCCCTTGAGGATGAACACGTTCAGTCCCACCGGCGGCGTGATCAGGCTGATCTCGGTCACCACCACCACGATGATGCCGAACCAGACGGGATCGTAGCCCAGCCCCGTCACCAGGGGAAAGAAGATCGGCACCGTCAGCAGCAGCATCGACAGCGACTCGAACACGCAGCCCAGCGCCAGATAGACCGCCAGGATCAGCGCGATCACCATCCAGGGCGCGACGGCGTTCTCCTGCACCACGGCGCGCAGGGCCTCGGGCAGACCGGCGATGTTGACGAAGTTCGAGAAGATCCACGCCCCGATCAGCACCGCGAACAGCGTCGCGGTGGTGTCGGCGGTCTCGCGCAGGGTCTGGAAGATGCCGCGCAGGTCAAGCCCGCCGCGCGCCAGCGCGATCAGGAACGCGCCCGTCGCGCCCATGCCCGCCGCCTCGGTGGGCGAGAAGGTCAGGTGCAGCGGCCACACGTCCAGCGCGCCGTAAAGCCCGCCGATCACCAGGAAGAACAGCAGCAGCACCGCCCACACGTCGCGCAGCGCCGCCAGGCGCCCGCGCCAGTCGGTGCGCTCGCCCGCCGGGCCGGCGGCCGGGTTGCGCCGCACCGTCCAGGCCACGGCGGCCAGGTAGAACAGCACGCCCATCAGCCCCGGCACGATCCCGGCGATGAACAGCTTGCCGATCGAGGTCTCGGTCAGCAGCCCGTAGATGACCAGGATCACCGAAGGCGGGATCAGGATGCCCAGCGTGCCGCCCGCCGCGATGGCGGCGGTGGACAGGCTGTCGGCGTAGCCGTAGCGGCGCATCTGCGGCATGGCGACCTTGGACATGGTCGCCGCCGTGGCCAGCGACGAGCCGCAGATCGCCGAGAAGCCTCCGCACGCCACGATGGTGGCCATGGCCAGCCCGCCGCGCCGGTGCCCCAGAAAGGCGTGCGAGACGGCGTAAAGCTCGCGGCTCAGCCCGCCCTTGTTCACGAACAGGCCCATGAGCACGAACAGCGGCACCACCGACAGCCCGTAATCCTGCGCCGTGTCGATCAGCAGCCGGCCGGCCATCGAGACCGCGCCGCGCATGCTCGTCTCCATCGCGTAGCCGATCATGCCCACCAGCCCCATGGCGAAGGCGATGGGCACGCGCAGCAGAACCAGCCCCAGAACGGCGGCGAATCCGATCAGCGCCTCGGTCATGCGCCCGGCTCCTCTTCGCGAAGGGCGTGCGGGGCCAGCAACAGCAGCGCCCCGCGCGCGATCAGCGCCGCCGCCGCCGCCCAGGTCATCAGGCTGACGAAGCCGGCGGGCAGGTATTGGGGTATGTGCAGGTATTCGGTCATGTCGCCATAGGAGCGCGCGCGCAGCGCCAGCTTCCAGGCCTGCCCCGCCGGCCAGGTCAGCATCGCCCCGCAGGCCAGCGCCACCAGCGCGTCGCGCACCCGCCGCGCGCGGCCGCGAAACAGCGGGTCCAGAAGATCGACCGAGATGTGATCGCCCCGCGCCGAAACCACCGGCAGGCTCGAGAAGACGATGATCGCCATGAAGACGCGCGTCAGCTCGGTGGCCGCCTCGATCGGATCGTCCAGCGCCGAGCGCATGAGCACGTCGGCGAAGGTCATGAGCATGAGGGCGAAGAGCGCGGCGCAGGCCGCCGCGACGGGCGCTAGCGAGGCCAGACGCGCAAGGCGAAGGAACGCGGACATCGCGGGCTCCGGGCTGATGCGTCGGGAAAGGGGGGCGGGGGCGCGGCCCCGGGGCGCGGGCCCCGGGGCGTCAGGGCCGATCGCGCCGGCGCCTGCGCGCCGGCGTCGGGGTCGGGGTCACTCGGCCTTGGCCATTTCCTCGCGGATCATGGCGTAGGCGGCCTTGGCGTCGACGCCGGCGGCGGCGACCTCGTCCAGCACCTTGGCGATGATCTTGTCGGCGATGGGCTTGTAGGCGGCCACGTCCTCGGCCGAGGCGTCGACGATCTCGTTGCCCGGGGTCTTGAGCGTCTCTTCCAGGCCGATGGCGTCGATCTCGTCCCAGACCTTGCCGAGCATGCGGCTGGCGGGCTCGCCGAACACCTTTTCCTCAAGCGCCTTGCGGATGTCCTCGGGCAGGGCGGCGAAGGCGTCCTCGTTCATGATCATCGCGAACGAGCCGCGGTAGAAGCCGCCGGGCATGCGGTAGACATAGGGCGCGACCTCGACCAGGCGGAAGCCCTTGCGGCTTTCCATCGGGATCACCACGCCGTCGGCCGCCTTCGAGGCCAGCGTCTCGTAGACCTTGGGCGCCGGCACCTTGATGCCCGTCGCGCCAAGCGCCGCGCCCACGTCGCCGCCCACGCCGCCGGGCACGCGCAGCTTCAGCCCCTTGATTTGGTCGAGCGCGGTGACCTTGACGTTGGTGTGCAGCTGCGCCGGGCCATGGGTGTGCAGCGCGATCACCTTGACGCCGCGATGCTCGTTCGCCTTGGACAGGTGTTTCTCGAAGACGCGCCAGTAGGCGGCCGAGGCGGCCTCGGCGCTGCCCTCGTAGCCGGGCAGCTCGATGAGCTTGGTGGTGACGAAGCGCCCGGCCTGATAGCCGTGGAAGATGATCGACATGTCCGCCGCGCCGTCCTGCACCAGGTCCATCTGGGCGGGCGGGGGCGCGATGCCCAGCTTGACCTCGGCGGTGACGCGGCCGTCGGTGGCGTCCTCGATCATCTTGATCAGACCGGGCCACATCTTGGCGTTGATGCCATGGGTCGGCGGCGCCCAGCTCGAGATGGTGAGCGTGTATTCCGCCGCCATGGCGGCGGTCGAGATCAGCGCCGCGGCGGCGCCGGCGGCGATGGTGCGGAACATGCGCATATGGCTTCCTCCCTGAAGGTGTCGTTCGATCCGCGGCGGCCTTTTATTGTTACGAGCCTGCTGCGTTTCGAGAATGTTTTGTAACGTATCGGTTGGCGCCGCGCAACGATTTCCCGCCCCGCCTTCCCGCCCCGCCGCGCCGGCGCCCGGCGCGCCTCGACGAAAGCGGGCGCGCGGGCTATGTCTGACTTGGCCGGACGGGACCGGACGGGTCCCCGGACGCGTTCGCAGGGCAAGGAGACGGGCGGCGATGAACGAGGCGCGGCAAGGCGGAAACAGGATCGACCCGCGCGACCTGGCCGGGCTGCGCGGCGCGCTGGGACGTTTCGCCACGGGCGTGACGGTCATCGCCGCGCGCGCCCCGGACGGCGCGCCCATCGGCTTCACCGCCAACAGCTTCAATTCCGTGTCGCTGGATCCGCCGCTGATTCTGTGGAGCCTGGCGCGCAGCTCCGAGCGCCTTCCCGCCTACCGCGCCGCCAAGGCCTATGCGGTGAACGTGCTGGGCGCGGGGCAGGCCGAGCTTGCCCGCCGCTTCGCCAGCCGCGTCGAAGACCGCTATGCGGGCGTGGGCTGGCGCCCGGGCCTTGGAGGCGCGCCGGTGCTTGACGGCGCCATCGCGGTCTTCGAGTGCGTGCACGAGGCGATCCACCCCGCCGGCGATCACGAGCTGTTCATCGGCCGCGTCGAGCGCTGCACCGAGCGGGGCGGCGCGCCGCTGACCTTCTTCGGCGGCGATTTCGGCACCGTGATGGGCGCGGCCGATCCCACGCCCGATCCGCTGCGCCGCGCCGCCGCGCGCGCCGCCGACCTGCTGGGGCGGGCGCGCGCGCGCGCCATGGCCGCGGCGGGACTGGACGAGGCGGCGTGGACGCGGCTCGAGCTGCTGGCCGAGGGGCCGCGCCCGCGCGCGCCCGAGGACGAGGCGCTGATCGCCCGCGGCCTGGCCCGGCCCGGCGCCGACGCCAGCGTCGCGCCGTCGCCGGCCGGCGAGGCCCTGCTCGAGGCCGCCGCGCGCGACGAGGCCGAGTGGGAGCGCCGCTGCGCCCGCGCCCTGGCGCCCGAAGAGGCCGCCGCCCTGGCGGCGCTGCTGGCGCGGATTCGCGATCCCGAGGCCGCCGGCTGAGTCCCGCCGCGTCCCGCCGCGCCCATCCGAGCCCGCGCCCCCATCATTCGGCGCCACGCAAAACGGCGGCCGCCCGGCGCGCGCCGGCGTCGGCCTGTTGCGGCGCGCCCCCTGGCGCCCGCGCCGCATCGTCCGGCGCCGAGGCGGGCGTCCGCCGCAGGGCGGAAGGGCGGCCGCCCGGCGCGCGCGCCGGCGTCGGCCCGTCTTGCGGGCGCGCGCGTTCGCGGCTAGGTTCCGGCGACCCCGCCCGGGGCGGCGCGACGCGCGGCGACGCGTGGCCCCGGGGCGGTCGAAGACCCTGACGCGATCGAAGACCCGCCGCGCCGCGCGCGGGCAACGCACGGAGCGCTCCATGTTCAAAGGTTCCATCCCCGCACTCGTCACGCCGTTCAAGGACGGCAAGGTGGATGAGGCCGCGCTCGAGAAACTGGTCGACTGGCATGTGCAGGAGGGCAGCCACGCCCTCGTCGCCGTCGGCACCACCGGCGAGAGCCCGACCCTGTCCCATGCCGAGCACGAGCGCTGCGTCGAGATCATCGTCAAGACCGCCGCCGGGCGCATCCCGGTCATCGCCGGCGCCGGCTCGAACAACACCGAGGAATCGATCAGCCTCATCCGCTTCGCCGAGAAGGTCGGCGCGGACGGCGCGCTGGTCGTCACGCCCTATTACAACAAGCCCAGCCAGCGCGGCCTCATCCGCCACTACACGGCGCTGCACGACTGCTGCGGCCTGCCGATCATCATCTACAACATCCCCGGCCGCTCGGTGATCGACATGACCCCCGAGACGATGGGCCGCCTGGCGCAGCTGCCGCGCATCGTCGGCGTCAAGGACGCGACGGGCGACGTCTCGCGCGTGTCGCGCCAGCGCGCCGCCTGCGGGCCCGACTTCATCCAGCTGTCGGGCGAGGACGCCTCGGCGCTGGGCTTCAACGCCCATGGCGGGCGGGGCTGCATCTCGGTGACCGCCAACGTCGCGCCGCG
Source organism: Oceanicella actignis (assembly GCF_008124525.1). GTDB lineage: Bacteria > Pseudomonadota > Alphaproteobacteria > Rhodobacterales > Rhodobacteraceae > Oceanicella > Oceanicella actignis. Next base: position 166,115 of record NZ_VNHJ01000007.1, on the reverse strand, counting down.
CCTGTGCGCCGAGTTCCAGGAGGCCTGCCTGGCCGGCGACTACGCCCGCGCGCTGACGCTGCAGGACCGGCTCATGCCGCTGCATGTCGCGCTGTTCCTCGAGCCCAACCCCTGCCCGGTGAAATACGCGCTCTCGCTGCTGGGCCGCTGCTCGGAAGAGGTGCGCTCGCCCCTCGTCGAGATCGAGGAGCCGACCCGCGCCGCCGTGCGCGCGGCCATGGTCCATGCCGGTCTGATCGACGCCTGACATGGCCGCGAAGAAGGCCGATCCCAAGATCAAGCTGGTGGCCGAGAACCGCAAGGCGCGCCACCACTACTTCATCGAGGACGAGCTGGAGTGCGGCATCGCGCTGCAGGGCTCCGAGGTGAAGTCGCTGCGCAACGGGCAGGCCAACATCGCGGAAAGCTACGCCGCCATCGAGGATGGCGAGCTGTGGCTGATCAACAGCTACATTCCCGCCTACGATCAGGCGCGCGCCTTCGGCCATGACGAGCGCCGCCGGCGCAAGCTGCTGGTCCACCGCCGGCAGCTGGCGCGCCTGGCGCAGGCGGTGGGGCGGCAGGGCATGACGCTGGCGCCGCTCAAGCTGTATTTCAACGAACGCGGCATCGCCAAGCTTCTGCTCGGCGTGGCCAAGGGCAAAAAGCTGGCCGACAAGCGCGAGACGGAAAAGCGCCGCGACTGGGCGCGCGAGAAAAGCCGCCTTCTGCGCGAGAAGGGCTGAGCGCGGCCGCAAGGAGGACGGGCCATGGGCGGCGAGGCGATGACGCCGGAGGCGGATCTGGCGACGCTCGAGGCGGCGCTCGAAGCGACCTGGCCGCCCCTTGCCGTCGACGAGCTGAGCGCGCCGGGCTGGCGGCTGCGCGACGGCGGCGGAGGCGGCGCGCGCGTGTCGGCGGCGACGCGGCTCAGGGCGGACGCCGACCCGGATGCGGCCATCGCGGCCATGCGCGCGCAGGGCCGCGCGCCGCTGTTCCGCATCCGCGCCGGAGAGGAGGACCTGGACGCCGCCCTGGCCGCCCGCGGCCTTGCGCGGCGCGACGAAACGCTGTTCCTCGTCGCCCCGGCCGAGCGCATCGCCGCGATCGAGCCGGCGCGCGGCGTGCGCGCGGTCGAGGTGCGCGCGCGCCTCGCCCTGCTTGACGAGATCTGGACCGCCGCCGGCATCGGGCCCGAGCGCCGCGCCGTCATGGCCCGCGCCGAGGGACCGCGCACGGTCGTCATGTCGCGCACCGACATGGCCGTGGCCGGCGTGGGCTTCGTCGCCGTGCATGGGCCTGTGGCGATGGTCCATGCCATGGTCGTGCGCCCCGAGCGCCGCCGCCAGGGCGGGGGGCGCGGCGTGCTCAGGGGCGCGGCGCGCTTCGCCCTCGACCACGGCGCGCGGACCCTGGCGCTGGCCGTGACGGCCGACAACGCGCCGGCGCTGGCGCTCTATGGGCGCATGGGCATGCGCGAGGCGGGCCGCTACCATTACCGCGCCGCCGCCGAGACGGCCGCGCCGACGAACAAAGAGAGACGCCCATGACCAGCACCGACCCCGACGCGCCCACCGCGCTTGATCTGCCCCAGGCCGATCCGCTGCCCGAGGACATCGCCAGGTATTTCGAAGTCTGCCAGGAGAAGCTGGGCCTCGTGCCCAACGTGCTGCGCGCCTACGCCTTCGCGCCGGAGAAGCTGCGCGCCTTCTCGACGCTCTACAACGACCTGATGCTGGCCGACAGCGGCCTGTCCAAGCTCGAGCGCGAAATGATCGCCGTGGCCGTGTCCTCGGTCAACCGCTGCTTCTACTGCCTGACGGCGCATGGCGCCGCCGTGCGGCAGCTGTCGGGCGATCCGAAGCTGGGCGAGGCGCTGGTCATGAACTACCGCGCCGCCGATCTGACCCCGCGCCAGCGGGCGATGCTGGACTTCGCCGTCAAGATGACCGAGCGCGGCCACGAGATCGAAGAGGCCGACCGCCAGGCGCTGCGCGAGGCGGGCTTCGGCGACCGCGACATCTGGGACATCGCCGCCGTCGCCTCGTTCTTCAACATGACCAACCGCATGGCCTCGGCGGTGGACATGCGCCCGAACGACGAATACCACGCCATGGCGCGCTGAAGGGCTCGGCCGCGACGAGAAGGGGGCGCCGACCTTGCGGTCGGCGCCCCCCGTTTTTTTCCGGTCCTTCAGGCCGGCCGGGCGTTCAGTGCAGAAGCCCGCCGACCTTGGCGATGGATTCGTCGGTCATGCGCGCGCGCTGCTCGTCGGTCATGGCGCCCGACAGGACGTCGGCCGCGGCGGCGACGGCGATGGCGGCGGCGCGCTCGCGCACCTCGCGGATGGCGGCCTTCTCGGCGGCCTGGATCTGCTCTTCGGCGGCCTTGATGCGGCGCGCGACCGACTCGCGGATCTGCTCCTGGGCGACGCGGGCGGCCTCTTCGGCCTCGAGACGCGCATGCGCCTTGATGTCGGCGACCTGGCCCTCGACGTCCTTCTGCTTGCGCTCGAACGAGGCCAGCAGGGCCTGCGCCTCTTCGCGCAGGCGGCGGGCGTCGTCCAGCTCCTGCCGGATGGCGGCGATGCGCTTGTCCAGCATCTCGGCCACCCTGGCCGGGACCTTGAGCCACAGCAGCACGCCGATGAAGCAGAAGAAGGCGATGGCGACCACGAAGTAGCTGTCGTGCAGAAGTTCCATGGTCTCAGCCCTTCAGCTTGGCGGCGACGGCGGCCTTGACGCGCTCGGCGTCGGCGGCGGCGGGCAGGATGGCGGCGACGATCTCGGCGGCGACGTCCGCGGCGACGGCCTCGACGGCCTCGAGCGCCGAGGCGCGGATCTCGGCGATGCGCTTCTCGCCCTCGGCGGTGCGGGCGGCGATCTCGGCGTCGGCCTTGGCCATGGCCTCGTCGACCTGCTTCTGGATCTCGGCGCGCGTCTGCTCGGCGATCTTCTGGGCCTCGGCGCGGGCCTCGGCCAGGGCGGCCTCATAGGCCTTCTGCGCGTCCTCGGCCTTGCGGCGCAGCTCGGCGGCGCGGTCGAGATCGTCCTCGACGGCGTCGCGGCGCTCTTCCATCAGGCCCGCGATGCGCGGCAGGGCCACGCGCGAAAAGATGAGATACATGACCGCCACCGCAACGGCCAGCCAGAAGATCTGGGAGGCGTAGGTGTGGGTGGCGAGCTGGGGAAGACCGCTTGCGGCGGCTTCGGCGCCGTGGGCGGCCTCGGCGCCGTGACCGGCGGTCGAGGCGGCCTGGGCGGCTGCAAGGAACAGACCCATGGGGCTCTCCGGTTCTGCGCGCCGCCAGGGGCGGCTGTGGACGGGCGCCGCGGGCGGGCGGCGGCCCCGGCGTCCCCTTTGGCGGGGCGGGGCGCGCGCGCCTGCCGCGCCGGGCGGACATGACTGCGCCGCGCGGATGGGCGCGGCGCTGGAGCGGGGCCGATCATGGAACGGCGCGGGGCGCGTTCTTCTGATCGTCGCGGCCGCGCTCCGGCTTGGCGTCCGGCGCCGACGGCCCTGGGGCGGCCGGCGCCGGGGGTCGCTTCCTCAGACCGCGAACAGCAGCAGCAGCGCGACGAGGAACGAGAAGATGCCCAGCGCCTCGGCGAAGGCGATGCCGATGAAGAGGGTCGCCTGCTGCTCGGCGGCCGCGGCCGGGTTGCGCAGGGCGCCGGCCAGGTAGTTGCCGGCCACGTGACCCACGCCGATGCCGGCGCCGCCCAGACCGATCGTGGCGAGGCCCGCGCCGATGTACTGGCCCATGTTCGCGATATCGCCTTCCATGATGTGCTCCTCTGAGTTGGAATGGCTTGCCCGTTGGGGTGGTTGTGCGGTCCCGACCGTCAGTGCATGTGCAGCGCGTCGTTGAGGTAGACGCAGGTCAGGATCGTGAAGATGTAGGCCTGCACGCAGGCCACAAGCAGCTCGAGCGCGTAGATGCCCGTCATCGCGCCGATCGGGATGATGCCGGCGATGCCCATGGCCGGCACGAAGGCGGCGAAGACCTTGAGCACCGCGTGGCCGGCCATCATGTTGCCCGCAAGTCGCACGGAGTGGCTGAGCGGGCGCACGAAATACGAGATGAACTCGATCACGAACAGCACGCAGCGCAGCGCGACGGTCGGGGCGCTGGACACCCAGAACAGCGAGATGAAGTGCAGCCCGTGCCGCGCGAAGCCGATCGCGGTCACCGAGATGAACACCGCCAGCGCCAGAACGCCGGTCACGGCGATGTGCGAGGTGGTGGTGAACGACCAGGGCAGCAGCCCCAGCACGTTCGACATCAGGATGAAGACGAACAGCGTGAAGATGTAGGGGAAGAAGGGACGCCCTTCCGGCCCCAGCGTGTCGTCCACCATCTTGCGCACGAAGCCGTAGATGCCCTCGGCCACCAGCTGCATGCGCGTGGGAACCAGCGCGCCGTTGCGCGTCGGCAGCACCAGAAGCGCCGTCGCCGCAAGGATCGCGATGAACATCCACAGCGTGGAGTTGGTGATGGTGAAAAGGCCCACCTCGTCGCCAAAAAGCGGACGGATGGTGAACTGCTCCATCGGATGCGCGTTGATGCCGCCCTGGGCGTGTTCGGTCGCCGCCACGTTCGCTTCCCTCGCTTTGCGGCGCTCAGGCGCCGGCGTTGCCGCCCCCGCCGGGGGGCTCGTTTCCGTTCCGCTCGGCGCCGCCGACCTGCGCGGCGTCCGCCTCGCGGCGCTTTCTTCTGCGCTCCTCGCCGGCGGCGGATTGAAGCATCACCCGCACCCCGGCCGCGAAGCCCAGCAATATGAACAGGATGAGAAAGACCGGCTTCGTGCCGAAGAGGCCGTCGAGCCCCCATCCCATCCCCGTGCCGACCGCGATCCCCGCGCTCAGCTCGATCACCATCCGCCAGGCCAGCTCGGCGCCCGCGAACTTGCCCGGCCGCGCGGCCCGGGGCTTGGGGGCCCGACGTCGCCGCGCTTCTTCCAGCTGCGTCTCCAGCCGCTTGAGGCGATCGGTCGACGTGTCGGGGTCCGACATGATGTCTCCTTCGCCGGTGCGGAGCCGCGCCTTCGGTTGGCGCGCACATTATGAGGGGGTCAATGGTGTGTCAACCCGCTGCGATGCGCTTGGCGTAAAGATGCAAGATGTTGATATGAAAGAGAAATCCTGCGGCGCGACGTTCGGGCGCGCCGCCGGGCCGGCGCCGATGGGGGGTCGGGGGCGGAATCCGCGCCGCGCGGCGGCGGCTCGCGCGCCCGCCCATGCGTCGCCGCCCGCGCGCCGGCGTCTTTCGTCGGCGGGCGCGGGCTGCTAGGTTTCGCGCCCGCCCGGGGCCGGCCACGAAGGGGCGGACCCGATGTCAGGCCCGCGGACAAGGAGGCGCCGCATGAGCCAAGATCGCCGGGCCGCGCGCGTACGGCTCAACCTGTCGGCAAGCGCCGCCTCGGTGAGCGTGGCGGTGATCCTGGTGGCGGCCAAGCTGTGGGCGCTGGCGCAGACGGGGTCGCTGTCGATCGCGGCCAGCCTGGCGGACAGCGCGCTCGACCTCGTCGCCTCGCTGGCCGGGCTGGCGGCGATCCTTTACGCCGCGCGCCCGCCGGACGAGGACCACGCCTTCGGCCATGACGCGGCCGAGGATCTGGCCGCGCTGGGGCAGGCGGTCCTGGTGGCGGGATCGGCGCTGATGATCGGATGGCGCGCGATCGCCCGGCTGACGGCGGACGAGCCCGCGCCGCTGCGTCACGAGGAGGCGGGGCTTGCGGTCATGCTCCTGTCCATCGCGCTGACGGCGGCGCTGGTGGCCTGGCAGCGGCGCGTGGCGGCGCGCACCGGCAGCCGCGTGGTGGCGGCCGACTCGCTGCACTACCTGTCGGACCTTCTGCCCAATCTGGGCGCGCTGGCCGCGCTCTGGGCCTCGGCGCGGTTCGGGGTCTCGACGCTGGACAGCATCGTGGCGCTGGGCGCCTCGGCGCTGCTGCTGGCGGGGGCGCGCAACATCGCCGCGGGCGCGTTTCACGCGCTCATGGACCGGCGCGCGGCCCCTGACGTGGTGGCGCGGATCGAGGCGATCGTGCGCGCGCATCCGGGGGTGCGGGGCTTTCACGACCTGAAGACGCGCACCTCGGGGGCGCGGCTGTTCATCCAGGTGCATGTCGAGCTGGACGGCGAGCAGTCGCTGCGCGAGGCGCACGACATCGGCGCGGCGCTGCGCCGGCGCCTGCTCGAGGCCTTCCCCGAGGCCGAGGTCATCATCCACAAGGACGTGGCGGGCAGGCGCTGACGGCCCGCCGCGACGGCGCGTGTCGCAAAGCCGCGCCCGCGCGTCGCCTGCCGCCGCGCGCGGCGCGGCGCGGCGCGCTTGATAGGGGCGACGCATTCCGAGGCATCCGACGGAGGATACAGATGAAAACCCATGCGCGCGCAGTCGTCGTCGGAGGCGGGGCCGTCGGCGTCTCGATCGCCTACCACCTTGCCAAGGCCGGCTGGGACACGGTCCTGCTCGAGCGCGACGAGCTGACCGCCGGCTCGACCTGGCACGCCGCCGGGCTGCTGCCGCTGTTCAACATGAGCTACGCGGTCAGCCACATCCACGATTATTCGGTCAAGTTCTACAAGACGCTCGAGGCCGAAACCGGCCTCAACCCCGGCTTTTCGGTGGTGGGCAACCTGCGCATGGCGCAGACCGACGCGCGCATGGACGAATACGCGCTTTACGCCTCGACCGCCGAATCGGTCGGCATCCCGGTCGAGTGGCTGACCCCCGCCCAGATCAAGGAGCGCTGGCCCCTGGTCCGCACCGAGGACCTCAAGGGCGCGATCTTCCACCCCACCGACGGCTACATCAACCCCGCCGACGTCACCCAGGCCATGGCCAAGGGCGCGCGCCAGCGCGGCGCGGCGATCTACCGCAAGGTCCAGGTCGACGGCTTCGAGCGCCGCGGCGGCGAGTGGGTCGTCAAGGGCCGCAAGATGATCGAGAAGGGCGGCAACCTCGTGCCCGGCGAGGAAACCTTCGAGATCGTCTGCGAGCACGTCGTCACCGCCACCGGCAACCACGCCCAGCGCACGGCGGCCATGGTCGGCTGCTACATCCCCGCCATTCCGGTCGAGCACCAGTATATCGTCACCGAGCCCGACCCCGCCCTGGTCGAATGGCGCAAGGCCGGCAATCCCGAGCATCCCGTGCTGCGCGACGCCGACGCCAAGTGGTATGTGCGCGAAGAGCGCGGCGGCTGGATCCTGGGGCCCTATGAGCGCGGCGCCCCGGCCTGCTTCAAGTTCGGCGTGCCCGACAGCTTCCGCGCCGACCTCTTCCCGCTCGATCTCGAGCGGATCGAGGAGGAATACATGTCCATGATCCACCGCATCCCCTCGACCGAGACGGTGGGCCTGAAGGACGATTTCAACGGCCCCATCTGCTACACGCCCGACGGAAACCCGCTGGTCGGCCCCGCGCCGGGGGTCGAGAACTTCTGGTTCGCCGAGGGCTTCAGCTTCGGCATCACCGCCGCCGGCGGAACCGGCCATTACCTGGCGCAGCTGATGACCGAGGGCGAGGCCGAGATCGACATGTGGTCGCTCGACCCGCGCCGCTTCGGCCGCTGGGTCAACCGCGAATACGCGGCGAAGAAGAACGAGGAGGCCTACGAGCACGTCTACATCCTGCACCACCCGGACGAGGAGCGCCCCGCCTGCCGGCCCCTGCGCACCGCCCCCTGCTATGACCGCATGAAGGCGCGCGGCGCCCAGTTCGGCCAGGTCAACGGCTGGGAGCGCCCGAACTACTTCGCTCCCCAGGGCTTCGACGACCACGCCGCGCGCAGCTTCCGCCGCGGCGGCTGGTGGCCCTACGCGGTCGAAGAGGCCAAGGCCATCCGCGGCGCGGCGGGCATGATCGACGCCACCGCCTTCGCCAAGCACCGCATCAAGGGGCCGGGCGCGACCGCCTTCCTCGACTGGCTGACCTGCAACAAGCTGCCGCGCGTGGGGCGCATCAATCTGACCTATGCGCTGACCGAGGCCGGCACGATCCGCACCGAGGCGACCATCGTGCGCCTTGCGCCGGACGACTACTACGTCATCACCGCCGGCGCGGCGCAGGAATACGACCACGACTTCTTCGTCAAGCAGGCCGAGAAGAAGCGCGACGAATTCGGCTGGATCGAGGTGCAGGACGTCACCACCCAATATGGCGTCTTCGCCCTGGCCGGCCCCAACAGCCGCGATATCCTGCGCGAGCTGATCGTCGACGCCGACCCCGCCTCGGCGCTGACCAACAAGGCGTTCCCCTGGCTCTCGGCCAGGGAGATCGACCTGGGCATGGTCCGCACGCTGGCGATCCGCGTGGCCTACACCGGCGAGCTGGGATGGGAGCTGCACCACCCGATCGAGATGCAGAACCACCTTTTCGACCGGCTGATGGAGGCGGGCGAGAAGCACGGCCTCAAGCTGGTGGGCGCGCGCGCGCAGAACTGGCTGCGGCAGGAGAAGTCCTACCGCGCCTTCGGCTCGGATCTGGGCCGCGACGCCACCCCGCTCGAGGCCGGCCTGCACCGCTTCGTGGACATGGAGAAGGACTTCCGCGGCAAGGCGGCGATGCAGGCCCTGGGCATCCGCTCGTCCTGCGTGACGCTGCTGATCGACGGTCCCGAGGACGCCGACCCCTGGGGGCGCGAGGCGCTGCTCAAGGACGGCGAGAAGGTCGGGCGTCTGACCTCGGGCGGATATTCGGTGGCCTTCGGCAAGTCGATCGGCATCGGCTATGTGCGCCCCGATCTGGCCGCGCCCGGCACGAAGCTGCAGGTGCGCATGCTGCGCCGGCTGTGGGACGCCGAGGTGGTCGAGGAAAGCCCCTACGATCCGAAGAACGAGCGCATCCGCAAGGACGGCTGACCGCCGCCCGCTCCGGGTCCGCCCGCGCCGGGGCCGACCGCGCGCCCGCCCCGGCGCGACGTCCGCCGCGACGGGGGGGCGGGCGCTGAAAACAAGTTGAAGGCCCGTCTCGGAAATCTCGAGACGGGCCTTCGTCAGGCGGCGCCGCGGCGCGGCATGTCTTCCCCAAGAGTTGCCGTCGCGTGGCGGCGGTGTTCCCGCTGTCTCCCGGCCTCAATTTCCGGTTCCTCAGCGGCGCCGTTCACATGTCCTGCGCCTTCCTGTTCTTCGCCCCACACCCTCACCGTGCGTTGCAGGACATGTATGGGCGATTCCGCGTGATCGGTTCGTGACGCGTCCGCGCGCGCAGCGCCGTCAGGCGCCGTAGAAATACCTAACAGGGCGAGGCGCGACGCGGGATTCAGACCTCGGCGCCGTCATTGCGGGTCAATGCGCGCGCGAAAAGCGCCGAATCGACGTTGCCGCCCGAGGCGATCACGATCGCCGCGTCGGATTCGAGCGAATCGGGCCGGAACAGTGCCGCCGCCAGCGCCGCCGCGCCGCCCGGCTCGACGACGATCCGCAGGCGCTCGAACGCCGTCGCCATGGCGCGCAGGGCCTCGTCGTCCCGCACCCGAAGGCCGGGGCCGCACAGCGCGCGCATGATGGGAAAGGTCAGCTCGCCGGGGCAGGGGGTCAGGATGGCGTCGCAGATCGAACCCTTCTCGGACGGGTTGCTCAGCCGCCGCCCGGCCGCGAGCGAGCGCGCGACGTCGTCGAAGCCCTCGGGCTCGACCGGACGCACGCGCATGTCCGGCGCCGCCTCGGCCAGGGCCAGCGCGACCCCGGCCGTCAGCCCGCCGCCGCCGCAGGGAACCAGCACCTCGGCGCGCGCGACGCCCGCGGCGCGGGCCTGGGCGGCGATCTCGAGCCCCGCCGTGCCCTGGCCGGCGATGACGTGCGGATCGTCATAGGGCCGCACCAGCGTCAGGCCGCGGGCGCGGGCGATGCGGGCGGCAAGCTCCTCGCGGCTTTCCTCGCCCCGGCGATAGGTCGCCAGCTCGGCCCCCAGCGCGCGCGTCGCCTCGCGCTTGGCGCGCGGGGCGTCCTCGGGCATCACGATCACCGCCGGAACGCCCAGAAGCCGCGCCGCCAGCGCCACGCCCTGCGCATGGTTGCCCGATGAATAGGCGATGACGCCGGCCCGCAGGCGCTCGGGCGCCAGCGCGGTCATCGCCGACCAGGCGCCGCGGAACTTGAAGGCGCCGCCATGCTGAAGGCATTCGGCCTTGATCAGGATTCGCCGCCCTGCCGCTTCGTTGAGCAACGCCGATTCCAGCAGCGGCGTGCGCAGCGCCCGCCCGTCCAGCCGGCGCGCCGCGTCGGCGATCATGGCCGGATCGACCGCGAAGCCGCTCATCGCGCGCGCGCCAGCAGCGATTCGATCGCCGCGATCGCCTCGGGTTCGTCCAGGAACGGCGCATGCCCGCGATCGGCGATGGTCACATGCGCCATGTCCGGGCGCAGAGCGGCCATCCGCGCCAGCGCGTCGGCGTCGAGGATGTCGGAATTCTCGCCGCGGATCGTCAGGAGCGGCACGCCCTCGAGCGCGGCGAACAGCGGCTCTAGCGACAGCGAATCGCCTTCGACCGCGGCCAGCGCCGCCGCCGTCGCGTCGCGCAGCCGCGGGTCGTAGGACAGGACGGGCCGCCCGCCCTCGTCGTCGAAAATCGCGCGCGCATGCCGCTCCCACCGCGCCAGGGGAACGCCCGGGAAACGCGCCGCCTCGGCCTCGGCGATGGCGCGGGCGGCTTCTTCGAAGCTGGCGTGGTCCGGGGGCAGACCAAGATAGCCCATGATGCGCCGCAGCCCGTTGATCCGCACCTCGATGCCGATGTCGTTGAGGACCAGGGCGCGCACCGAGCCCGGGCGCAGCGCCGCCATGGTCATGCCCAATATGCCCCCGCGCGAGGTCCCGACCACCGCCGCGCCCTCCAGCCCCAGATGGTCGAGCAGCGCCAGCGCGTCGGCGGCCTCGACCGCGGGGGCGTATTCGGCCAGCGGATCGCGCGCGCGCTCGGACCGGCCGCGGCCGCGCGAATCCAGCCGGATGACGCGCCACCGGCCGACCAGCGCGTCGCGCAAGGGCTCGAAATCGCGGCGGTTGCGCGACAGCCCGGCCAGGCACAGCACCGGCGGCCCGTCGCCCTCGTCCCAATAGGCCAGCCGGCGGCCATCGGGTGCGGCGAAGAAGCGGGGCTCGGCGCTCATGCGACGCCCGCCAGGGCGGGGACGCCGCTCAGATCGCGCAGGATGGCGGCCGGGCGCCAGGGCAGTCGCTCGACCGGGTCGCCCGCGCGGTTGACCCAGGCGGCGCGAAAGCCGTAGCCCGCCGCGCCCGCCGCGTCCCAGCCGTTGGACGAAAGGAACAGAACCTGGCCCGCGGGAACGCCGAAATGGCGCTCGACCAGCGCGTAGGCCGCGGGGGCGGGTTTGAACACGCCCACCGATTCGACCGACAGCGTGGCGTCGAGAAGATCGGCCATGCCGGCGCTTTCGACCGCGTCGGCCAGCATGTCGGGCGTGCCGTTCGAGAGGATGGCCGTGCGCAGGCCCGCCGCGCGCAGCGCCCTCAGCGCCGCCGGCGCCTCGGGATAGGCGTCGAGCCGGCGGTAGAGCGCGAGCAGCGCCTCGCGCTCGGGGGCGGCGTCGGGGCCGACAGCCTCGATGGCGTAGTCGAGCGCCTGCGCCGTCACCGTCCAGAAATCGGCATGCACGCCGGCCGCCGCGCGCAGCCATGTGTATTGCAGCTGCTTGGCGCGCCAGATCTCGGACAGGCGGGGCCAGATGCGCGCGAAGCTTTCCTTGCCCGGTTGGGCGGCAAGATTGCGCGCCGCGGCGGCCACGTCGAAGAGCGTGCCGTAGGCATCGAAGACGCAGACGGTCGCGGAGGCGGCGCCGGCCGGGGGCGTGAGGGGCTGGGGCATGAGCGATCCTCCTGCGTGCGCGCGCGGCCCTGGCGCGGGCCGCCTGGCCGGACGATCGCCCCGCGCGCCCCGCGGCGCAAGAGGCGCCGGGCCGCCTTTCCGTCTGGCGGCGGATCAGACGCCGCGCCCGCCCTCGTCGTCCAGCCGGTCGGCGTCGAAGGGCGCGGCCATCAGCGCGTCGCGGCCCGTGCGCAGCAGCCGCGCGGCGACGGCGTGCAGCGCCACTGGGTCATGCGCGACGCACACGTCCAGCAGCGCGCGCGCCTGGCGCGAGACCTCGGTCATGCCGATCTGGCCCGGCACGGCGATCAGGTCGCGCGCGATGCGGGCGACGGCGGCCCAGTCGTCTTCGCGCAGCGCCCGCTCGAGCGCCGCGAGGCGATCGGTGGCGTGCAGGATGCCGTCTTCGATGATCTCGCGGCACAGATGCGGCCCGACCGCCTCGCGCAGGGCTTCGATGGCGTCGATGTCCAGCGCGGCTTCCCGCGCCGTCGGCAGAATCCTGACGATGGTTGCGCTCATGTCTCCGTTCTCTCCCATAGGCGCCGCAGGGCGCCGCATCACCACGCTCCGAAGAATGGCGCGCATTCGTGAAAGGCGCGTTAGCGCGGCGGGCGCGGGCGGGAGAGCGGCGCTCAGGCCGGATCGGGCAGGACCGCGCGCAGCGCGCCCACGCGCAGGCCGCGGCGGTTGATCTCGTCGGGCGAAAGGCGCTTGCGCACTGCCGGATCCTGGGGATCGGCCACGCCAAGACGCACCAGGATCGCGGCGATGGCGGCCTCGGAGGCGCGCGTGGCGCCGTCGTCGATCTTCAGCGCCACGCCCAGCCCCAGCTCGGGCAGGATGGCGGCGAAGACGCCCTCGGCGCCGGTCTTGATCACGGCGCGCACGCGCCCGCCGCCGTTGACGGCGCGCATCAGCTCGGTGCAAGCGCGCCCCTCGCCGGCGACCAGCTCGGGATGCGCGGCCATGGCCTCGGTCAGGCGCCGCGCGGCCTGGGCGCGGGCGGGCGGCAGGGTTCCTTCGGGCCGGGCCATGCGCGCCATCGCCAGCGCCAGCCCGCGCAGCCGGGCGGCGTGGTTGGGCGCCGAGCAGCCGTCGATGCCGTATCCGATCGGCTCCTGCCCGGTCATTTCGTGAAAGGCCTCGGCCACGGCGCGCTGAACGGGGTGGTCGGGATCGACGTATTCGGACCCGCCGCCCAGATGCCGCCCCAGGGTCAGAAAGCCCGCATGCTTGCCCGAGCAGTTGTTGTGGGTCTGGTCGGGCGGGCAGCCGCAGGCGCGCAGGCGCTCGCGCTCTTCGCGGTCGTCGGGGCGCTGGGGGCCGCAGCGCAGGTCGCTCTCGGCCAGGCCAAGATCCGCCAGCCAGGCGCGCACGCGCGCGACGTGCATCCGCGCGCCGTTGTGCGAGGCGCAGGCCAGCGCAAGGCGCTCGTCGTTCAGCCCGAAGCGGTCGGCGGCGCCGCTTTCGACCAGCGGCAGCGCCTGGAGCATCTTGCATGACGAGCGCGGGTAGATCGGCCGATCGACGTCGCCCCAGGCGGCGATCAGCGCGCCGTCGGGGGCGCAGACGGCGGCGATGCCGCGATGGACCGATTCGGTCATCTCGCCGCGGCGCAGCTCGACCAGCACGGGGGCGGCGTCGTCGAATGAGGGTCGGGTCATGGGGGCGGATCCTTCGAGCGGCGGACAAGCGGCGGAGCCCGCGCCGCGGCCCGCCGGGGGTGGCGCGCGGCGGCCCGCCGGGGGTGGCGCGCGGCGGCGCTTTGCGGCTAGATTAACCGTGCAGGCGCACAAGCAAAAGCCGCGACGCGCGCGCGCCGCGAAGAAGCGAACCGCGAGCGGACGACGAAAAACGACGATGAGGCGATGATGAGAGCAATCGAAACCGGAATCCGGGCGGCGGCGGCGGCCATCCTCGCGCTGGGGCTGGCGGCCGCGCCGGCGGGGAAGGCCCTGGCGCAGACGGCCAACCGCGTCGACGCGAAGAAGGACTGGTCGGTCTTCGTCGGATCCGACCGCGACGGCAAGCTGTGCTGGATCGCCAGCAGGCCGACCGCCTCGGTGGCGCTGCGCGACGGCAAGCCGGTGTCGGTGCGCCGCGGCGACATCTTCCTGATGGTCTCGGTGCGTCCGACCAGGGGCGTGAAGAACGAGGTCTCGATGCTGTCGGGCTATCCGTTCAAGCCGGGGTCGAAGGTGAAGGCCAGGGTCGGCTCGTCGGAATACGAGATGTTCACCAAGGGCGAGGGCGCCTGGCTCAGCTCGGCCAAGGAGGACGACCGCATGGTCGCCGACATGAAGCGCGGGGCGACGGCGGTGCTGACGGGCGTCTCCAGCCGCGGCACGGTGACGAAGGACACCTTCTCGCTTCTGGGCTTCACGGCGGCGCTGGCCGAGGCGCAGGCGCGCTGCAAGTGAGCCGCCGGCGCCCGCGGCGCCTTGGCGCGGCGGCGCGGATGTGATAGCCAACGGGCGACGCGCCTCCCGCCCTGTGCTGGGGGCGCGCGCGCTTTTGCGCCGCAGGCCGCGGGCCGCGCGGCGCCTGCAACGGAGGCCGCCGCCATGACCGCATCGCATCCGCAGCCGGCCGCGACGCCCGAGCCGGCGCCGCTGCGCCCCGACGTCGCCGCCTATGCCCCGCGCCCGGCGGCGGGCAAGCCCGCGCTGGTCGGCCTGACGCGCGAGGCGCTGCGCGCGGCGCTGATCGAGGCCGGCGCGCCCGAGGGGCAGGCCAGGATGCGCGCCGGGCAGCTGTGGCAGTGGATCTACCAGCGCGGCGCGACGGATTTCGCGCAGATGACCAACCTGTCCAAGGCCTTTCGCGCCTTTCTGGACGAGCGTTTCGTGGTCGGCCGGCCGCAGATCGTCACGCGCCAGATCTCGCAGGACGGCACGCGCAAGTATCTGCTGCGCATCGAGGGCGGGCACGAGGTCGAGGCCGTCTACATTCCCGAAGAGGACCGCGGCACGCTGTGCGTCAGCTCGCAGGTGGGGTGCACGCTGACCTGCTCGTTCTGCCACACGGGCACGCAGCGGCTGGTGCGCAACCTGACGGCGGCCGAGATCGTCGGCCAGATCCTGGCGTGCCGCGACGATCTGGGCGAATGGCCGCGCCCGGGCGAGCGCCCCTCGGACAAGCGCCTGCTGTCGAACATCGTGCTCATGGGCATGGGCGAGCCGCTCTACAATTTCGAGGCCGTGCGCGACGCGATGAAGATCGCCATGGACCCCGAGGGCATCAGCCTGAGCCGCCGGCGCATCACCCTGTCGACCTCGGGCGTCGCGCCGCTGATCCCGCGTGTGGGCGAAGAGATTGGCTGCATGCTGGCCATCAGCCTGCACGCCACCACCGACGAGGTGCGCGACAAGCTGGTGCCCATCAATCGCAAGTGGAACATCGCCCAGCTGCTGGACGCCTGCCGCGCCTATCCGCGCCTGTCCAACGCCGAGCGCATCACCTTCGAATACGTGATGCTCAAGGGCGTGAACGATTCGGACGAGGACGCGCGCCGCCTCGTGCGCCTGATCGCGGGGATTCCGGCCAAGATCAACCTGATCCCCTTCAACCCCTGGCCGGGCGCGCCCTACGAGCGTTCGGACTGGGACCGCATCGAGGCCTTCGCCGAGATCGTCAACCGCGCCGGCTACGCCAGCCCCGTGCGCACGCCGCGCGGGCAGGACATCATGGCCGCCTGCGGGCAGCTCAAATCCGCCACCGAGCGCGCGCGCAAGGCCCGCGCCGCCGCCCCGGCGCGCTGAAACGGGCCGCGCGGGGCTTGCCGCGCGGGGGGCGGGTCGGGCATTGATGGCGCGACGGCGCCGGCCAGGCGCGCAGCGGAGAACCCAGATGCAAGACCTTCCCACCGACATGCTCGCGGTCGAGATCGCGCGCCCCGGCGGCCCCGAGGCGCTGACCCCCGCGCGGCGTCCGATCCCGACGCCCGAGCAGGGGCAGATCCTGATCAAGGTCGAGGCGGCCGGCGTCAACCGGCCCGACGTCCTGCAGCGCGCGGGGGCCTATCCGCCGCCGCCGGGGGCCTCGGATCTGCCGGGGCTCGAATGCGCGGGCCAGGTCGTCGCGGTCGGGCCCGGCGTCGACCGCTGGAAGCCGGGCGACCGGGTGTGCGCTCTGCTGCCCGGCGGCGGCTATGCCGAATACGCGCTGACCCATGCCGATCACGCGCTGCCCATCCCTGCGGGGCTGACGGCGGTCGAGGCCGCGGCGCTGCCCGAAACCTTCTTCACCGTCTGGACCAACGTCTTCGACCGCGCCCGGCTGCGCGACGGCGAGACCTTTCTGGTCCATGGCGGCTCGTCGGGCATCGGCTCGACCGCGATCCAGCTGGCGCGGGCCTTCGGCGCGCGCGTCTTCGCCACGGTCGGCTCGGAGGAAAAGGCCGCCTTCTGCCGCGCGCTCGGGGCCGAGCTGGCGATCAACTACAAGACCGAGGATTTCGTCGAGGCGGTGCGCGGCGCGACCGGCGGGCGCGGCGTGGACGTGATCCTGGACATGGTGGGGGGCGAGTATCTGGCCCGCGACGTGGCGGCGCTGGCCGATGACGGGCGGCTGGTGATGATCGCCTTCCTGGGCGGGTCGAAGGCGACGCTCAACTTCGCGCCGGTGATGGTGCGGCGGCTGACGATCACCGGCTCGACGCTGCGCCCGCAGTCGATCGAGGCCAAGGCGGCCATCGCCCGCGCGCTCGAGGCGCATGTCTGGCCGCTGATCGAGGCCGGGCGCGTGGGTCCGCGCGTGCACGCGACCTTCCCGCTGGCCGAGGCGGCCAGGGCGCACGAGCTGATGGAAAGCTCGGCGCATATGGGCAAGATCGTGCTGACGGTCTGACCGGCGCGGCCGGCGTCACGGCGCGCCGCGGGGCCGGCGCGCCGCGTCAGGTGAGGGTGACGCAGCGTCAGGACTGGGCGTCGGACTTGCCGTGAATGCACAAGAGCGCCGCGCGCAGATGCGCCGCGGCGCCCTCGCAGCCCATGCTTTCGGCTTCGGCGCGCGCCCAGATCAGGATCCGGGCCAGCGCGGCGCGCTCGGCGGTCGAGGCGTCGGGGGCGGTGCAGTGCTGTTCCAGCTCGACAAGCCGCAAATGGCGCATTCCTGGCGTCCTCGCGTCGGTGAACGTGGCGTGACCGACTCAACCTAGAAGGCCCGCCTCGGGGCGCGTCAAGGGGTCGCGGCGCGGTCGGGCGGGGTGTTCTTGTCCCGTTCGCGAAATTTCGTCAGCGCGGCGGGTCAAGCCTGGCCATCCCCCGGCAATCGCGCGCGCTTTCGGGCGCGCAGGGCCGCGGGGACAGGTCCTTGTTCAGGCAGATTCGCACCTCGCGAATCGCTCCGTCGCGGCAGACGATGGTGATCGCGTCGGGCGTCAGCTCGGGGTTCGCCTCGAGGAAGGCCTGCTCGATCACCCGCGCGTCGATGCGCACCGCGCGCTCGAGGCGGCGCAGCGCCTCGGGGCGGACGACGCGCGCCCAGGCCTGGCGCATCAGCGCGTAGTAGTCGCCCGCGCTCAGCCCGGTGCAGCGCCCGTGCTTCTTCCACTGGTGCCAGGCCAGCCCGGCCGATCCCATGATGTCGGCCATGGCGGCGCTTTCGGCGCGGCTGGGGTCGCGGCGCCCGGACCGGCACCAGGCGGGCCAGCCGCGCTCGTATTGCGGCCAGAGCCCGTGCAGCACGAATCCCAGCCGCCGCCCGGGCGCGCATTGTTCGGCGCCGCGCGCGCGCCCCTCCTGGGCGCACCAGGCGGGCGACCAGCTCAGGGCCAGGATGTAATGGTCGAAATCGCCCGCCGGCCTTTGCCGATCGGCCAGAATCGGCCCCGAAAGCGCCCAGAAGGCGGCGATGGCGAGCAGAAGGCGCATGTTTGACCCTTTCGTTCGGTCTCGATCATGGCTATATAACCGGCGAAGCTCCCCCGCGAAAACCTCAGCCGGACCTCCCGCCTGGTTCTCGGACCGCGGCGAAGCCGTATGTTGCATGGAGACTAGAACGATGACGCTGCCGCTGATGCCCAAGGCCACCGCCGTGTGGCTGGTGGAGAACACCAGCCTGACCTTCAAGCAGATCGCCGAGTTCACCGGCCTGCACGAGCTCGAGGTCAACGGCATCGCGGATGGCGAGGTGGCCGTGGGCATGAAGGGGTTCGATCCGATCGCGAACAACCAGCTCGACCCCGAAGAGATCAAGCGCTGCGAGGCCGATCCCAAGGCCCGGCTGCGCCTCAAGCGCAACCCCGCCGCCGAGGGCGAGCAGAAGCGCAAGGGGCCGCGCTACACGCCGCTGAGCCGCCGGCAGGACCGGCCGGCCGCCATCGCCTGGCTGGTGCGCTATCACCCCGAGCTGAGCGACTCGCAGATCATGAAGCTGGTCGGCACCACCAAGCCCACCATCCAGTCGATCCGCGACCGCACGCACTGGAACTCGGCCAACATCGTGCCGGTCGATCCGGTGGCGGTGGGGCTGTGCAAGCAGACCGAGCTGGACGAGGCCGTGCGCAAGGCCGCCGAGCGCAAGCGCCGCGAGCAGGAAGAGGTCATGTCCGCCGAAGAGCGCATGAGCCTTCTTTCCACCGACGAAAGCCTTTCGGCCGAGCCCTCGCCGCGGATGCCCTCGGCGATCTCGGGGCTCGAGAATTTCAGCCTTGTCGAACATGCCGACGATCCGCGCGACGCGGATCCCGACTCGGCCGACCCGGACGCGCTGTTCAACCTGCCCAAGGGCAAGGGCGACGAGGACGACCAGCCCGTCTGACCGGCCCGGCCCCGCCCGACCGCGCCCCGGCGCGCCGCAAGGCGCCGCCGGGGCTTTTTTGCGCGCAGGGCATGGCGGCGGCGCCGGGCGGCCCCGAAGGGGCGCCGACGGCCGGCGAGGGTGCGGCGCGCGCCGCGGCCCGGCCGACGCGAAGGTGCTATGGGAAAATGGGGTTTGCCGTTCAGGTTGTGTGCCCGTATAGGTAGAGTTGCGAGGGGCGATATTTCGCTTCAGGAGGTAAGTTCATGCGCCCGGGCATCAAGCCGATCCTGCTTTTGGCGTTTGCGTCCATGACCGGCGCGTGCGCGCAGAACGTGGCCAAGACGCCGGTTCCGATCGGCGGCAGCCGCGCGGATGCGGCGATCGAGATGGCCTATCAGGTGGGCCTTTTCGAGAAGCCGGTGGTCGATTGGACCGCCGCCGAGGACGCCGCGAGCAGGCGCTGCCGGCAATGGGGCTACGCGCGCGCCGAGGGTTACGAGGGCGTGCGCACGCGCTGCGACGTGTCCGACGGCTATGGAACCTGCCTTCGGACGACGGTGATCCGCACCTATCAATGTCTTGAATGACGCGCGGCCGCGCGGCCCATCCGCCCCCGTCATGCGCGCCGCGCCGGGGGCATGGCGCGGCGGGGGCGGCGCGATCTCGGGCCGACCCGGCGTCCGGCCGCCGCCGCGCGCGGCGCGTCAGTGGGCGGGCGCGCTCAGCGGGTCCAGCACGGTGCGTCCGCCGTCCACGCTCAGCACCTGCCCGGTGACGAAGCTCGAGCGCTCGGACGCGAGGTAGAGCACCGCCTCGGCGGCCTCGTCGGGCTCGGCGATTCGGCCCAGCGGGGTGACGCGCACAAGTTCCTCGCGCAGCTCGGCGCGCTCGCGCAGCGCGTCGCGCAGGCTGGCCGTCATCACGCTGCCCAGCGCCACCGCGTTCACCCGGATGCGGTGCGGCGCCAGGGCCACCGCCATGGCCCGCGTCATCTGGTCGAGCGCGGCGCAGCTGACCGAATAGTGCAGCAGCTCGGGGATCGTGCGCTGCGCGGCGATGGACGAGATGTTCACGATCGCCCCCGCGCAGCGCCCGCGGCCCTCTTGCGGGTCGGCCTCGGCCTGCGCGATCATGCGCCGCGCGGCCGCGCGGCTCATCACATAGGCCGAGCGGACGTTGGCGTCGAAGGCGTCCTGCAGGGCGCCGTCGTCGCCGTCCGGAAAGGTTCCCGGCACCACCGAGCGCGCCGCGTTCACCAGAATGTCCAGCCGCCCGTAGGCGTCCAGCGTCGAGGCGATCAGGTTCGAGGCGCTGAGCGCGCCGCGCATGTCGCAGGCGAAGGCGACCGCCTGGCCGCCATCCTCGACGATCTGCGCCACCGTGCGCGCCAGCGCGTCGTGATCGCGGTCCGAGGCGACGACGCGCGCGCCGGCCCGCGCCAGCCGGCGCGCCGCGGCGCGGCCGACGCCATGGGCGGCCCCGGTGACGATGGCGGTCTTGCCCTCGAGCAGATCGGTCATCGGAAGATCTCCGTGTTCTTTCGCGCCGGCGGGGAAGCGGCCGGCCGGGGCGGACCCTAGCCGAACGCGGCCCGCCTGGCGAGGGCGCGCGGCCCCTTGCGCATGGCCGCGCAAGGCGGCGAATATGCGCCGCACGCCCCGATGCGCCATGACGCGGAGACCCCGACCATGAACGACGCCTTCCAGCGCGACCTGGACAAATGCGCCGCCAACCACCAGCCGCTGACGCCGCTGAGCCTTCTGGACCGCGCGGCGCAGGTCTTTCCCGACCGCGAGGCGGTGATCCACGGCGACATGCGCTTCACCTGGGCGCAGTTCGCGGCGCGCTCGCGCCGGCTGGCCTCGGCGCTGGCGGCCGCCGGGGTGGGGCGGGACGACGTGGTGTCGGCGCTGCTGCTCAACACGCCGCCCATGCTCGAGGCCCATTTCGGCGTGCCCATGCTGGGGGCGGTGCTCAACGCCATCAACACGCGCCTCGATCCGGCGGGGGTGGCGTTCATCCTCGACCATGCCGAGACCAGGGTGCTGCTGGTGGACGCCGAGCTGGCCGGGCTGGCCAACGAGGCGCTGGCGCTGGCGCGCGTTCGCCCGCGCGTCATCGTCTGGCGCGATCCCACGGCGCCGGCCGAGGCCGAGGGCGAGGATTACGAGGCCTTCCTCGCCGCGGGCGATCCCGACTTCGCCGCCCCCGGCCCGCAGGACGAGTGGGACGCCATCAGCCTCAACTACACCTCGGGCACCACGGGCGATCCCAAGGGCGTGGTCTATCATCACCGCGGCGCCATGCTGCTGGCCACGGGCAACGTTCTGCATGCGGGCATGCGCGACCGCCCGGTCTATCTGTGGACGCTGCCCATGTTCCACTGCAACGGCTGGTGCTTTCCGTGGTCGATCGCGGCCAAGGCGGGCACGCATGTGTGCCTGCGGCAGGTGCGCGCGGGCGCGATCTACGACGCCATCGCCCGCCACGGGGTCACGCACATGTGCGGCGCGCCCATCGTGATGTCGACGCTTCTGAACGCCGATGAGAGCGAGAAGCGCCCGCTGCCCCATCCCGTCGAGTTCTGGACCGCCGCCGCCCCGCCCCCCGAGGCGGTGCTGGCGGCGATGGCGGCGGCGGGTTTTCGCGTCACGCATGTCTACGGGCTGACCGAGGTCTACGGCCCCGCCGTCATCAACGAGTGGAAGCCCGAATGGGACGCCCTGCCGCCGGCCGAGCAGGCGCGGCTCAAGGCCCGGCAGGGGGTGCGCTACGCCGCGCTCGAGGCGCTCGAGGTGCTCGACCCCGAGACCATGAAGCCCGTGCCCGCCGACGGCCAGACGATGGGCGAGGTCTGCTTCCGCGGCAACGTGGTGATGAAGGGCTACTTCAAGAACCCCGAGGCCACGGCCAAGGCCTTTCGCGGCGGCTGGTTCTGGTCGGGCGATCTGGCGGTGCGGCACCCGGACGGCTACATCCAGCTCAAGGACCGCTCGAAGGACATCATCATCTCGGGCGGCGAGAACATCTCCTCGATCGAGGTCGAAGAGGCGCTTTACCGGCATCCGGCCGTGGCCTTCTGCGCGGTGGTGGCCAAGCCCGACGAGAAATGGGGCGAAACCCCCTGCGCCTTCGTCGAGCTGCGCGAGGGCGCCCGGGCCGACGAGGCCGAGCTGATCGCCCATTGCCGCGCGCATCTGGCCCATTTCAAGGCGCCGCGCAAGGTGGTGTTCGGCCCGCTGCCCAAGACCTCGACCGGCAAGATCCAGAAGTTCGAGCTGCGCGCGCGCGCGCGGGAACTCTGAGCCGTGGAGCGCCTTCGCGAGCGGCTCTATCGCCAGCTGGATCTCGACGCTTGGCGCGGCGAGGGGGTGTCGCCGCTCAACCGCCTGATCCTGGCGCTGGTGCTGGTCTCGGTCGCCTGCGCGGCGCTCGGCACGGAACCGACGCTGGCCCATCTGCGCCCGACGCTCTCGGCGATCGGCCTGACGCTGGCCGCCGTCTTCACGGTCGAATACGTCGCGCGGCTGTGGGTCAAGCCGCTGGCGCCGGATTTTTCCGGGCGCTGGGGCTGGCTGCGCTATGCGCTGCGCTGGCATGCGCTGATCGACCTGGCGGCGCTGGCGGCGGTGTGGTCCGAGGCGCTGATCGGCCATGACGTGAGCTGGGCGGTGATGCTGCGTCTGGCGCGCATCCTGCGCATCTTCGCCCTGACGCGGGAATCGGCGGTGGGCATGGCCACGCGCGAACTGGTCTGGGCGATCCGCGAGCGCGGCATCGAGCTGGCGCTGGCGGGCGTGCTGGGGCTGATCCTGATCATGGGTTCGGCGGTGGGGCTGTATCTGGCCGAGCGCGCGGTCCAGCCCGAGGTTTTCGGCTCGATTCCCCGCGCCATGTGGTGGGCGGTGGCGACGCTGACCACGGTCGGCTACGGCGACGCGGTGCCGGCGACGGGGCTGGGCAAGGCGATCGCGGGGTTCACCATGCTCAGCTCGATCGCGCTGATCTCGGTGCCCGCCGGCATTCTGGCGGCGGCCTTCTCGGACGCCTTCCAGCGCGCGCGCAAGGCGGCCAAGGAGCGCGGCCCCGACGCCTGACCGCGGCGCCGCCTCGGGCGCCTTGCGCGGGCATGCGCCAAGCCACGCCCGGCCGGCGCTTGCGCCCCTTGTCCGCCGGCAAGGTCCCGCCCGCTTTCGCATGCCGCCCGCGAGGCCGGGGCCGGTTCTGCGCCCGCGCCGGGCCGGATCGCCCGCGCCGCCCGGGGCGGCGGGCCTGCGCCGCAGCCGGCCCGCGACCCGCGCTCAGCCGCGCCGGGCGCCGCCGAAACGCACGGGGACCAGGCCGCGTTCCCAGCGCCCGTCCGAGACGAAGCGGAACAGCGCCGCCGGCCGTCCGCCGAGCCGCGACGAGGTGCGCCCGGTGGGCTCGACCAGCCCCGATTTCTCGACCATGCGGCGGAAGTTCTGCTTGTGCAGCGGCACGCCCGACACAGCCTCGGCGGCGCGCTGCAGCTCGAACAGGGTGAACTCGTCGGGCATCAGCTCGAACAGGACGGGGCGGTATTTGAGCTTGCCGCGCAGGCGGCTGACGCCCGTGGCCAGGATGCGCCGGTTGTCGCGCCAGCCCGCCAGCCCAAGGCGCGGCAGATCGGGCGGCGGCGCCGCGCCGCGGTCGCGCCAGGCCTCTTCGACCAGCTCGGCGGCGTAGAGCAGCTCGTAACGCTCGAGCGTCAGCTCGTCGCGCCAGGGCGCGCCGTCCAGCCCGAACAGCATCCGCGCGCGCTCGCGCTCGGCCGCGCCGCGGCCTTCGGTCCAGACGCGCAGCCGCGATTCGATTTCGTCCAGCGCCGGGGCCGGGCCGCGGCGGTCCTCCCAGGGAAAGAACTGGCGCCAGGGGACCCATTGGTGGCCGGGCGGCGGCTCGGGGCCGCGGCGGGTCAGCGCCAGATAGCCGATCGAGACCACATGCGGCGCGCCGGGGTCGTCCTCGGGGGCGCGGGCGCTGTCGCCGAAGGTGTAGAGCTGCTCGATATAGCCCAGCGACAGACCCGTGGTGCGGCGCACGCTGTCGCGCAGCGCCAGCGCCAGGGTGCGGCCGCGCCCCGGATCGTAGCCGACGCTGGGCAGCCGCCCCTGATCGGTCACCAGCGCCAGCGGCTGCGCGTCGCGCTCGCTTTCGTCGAGCGCGACGATGACGGCGCTCAGATCGACGGCGATGGGGCGCGCGGACGCCACCGCTCAGTCCGCCCCGGTGAGCTGCGCGAAGCGCGCCAGGAACCGCCCCCGCGCCTCGGCCGGCGGCAGGGGCTTCAGGCGGATCCCGTCCCAGCCGCCGAAGCGCGGCTTGCCGAACAGGCGCGTCGCCTCGGCCTCGGAAAAGCCGGCCAGCTGCGTCGCCTCGAGCCAGGCGCAGGCGCGGTCGGCGCGCTTGATGCGGGCCTTGATGGTTCGCGGCAGCTCGGCCGGCAGGCCGAAGCGGATGTGCACCGCGGCCGCCAGGCGGCGCTCGAAGTCCTTGTAGTCAAGCCCCAGCGCCGCCTTGAAGGGCGAGATCATGTCGCCGATCACGTATTCGGGCGCGTCGTGCAAGAGCGCCGCCAGGCGCCAGCGCGCCGGCGCCTCGGCCATGCGTCCGAAGATCTCTTCGACGATCAGCGAATGCTGCGCGACCGAGAACGCCCACTCGCCGCGGGTCTGCCCGTTCCAGCGCGCCACGAAGGCCAGGCCGTGGGCGATGTCCTCGATCTCGATGTCGAGCGGCGCGGGGTCGAGCAGGTCCAGCCTGCGCCCCGAAAGCATCCTTTGCCATGCGCGCGCGGCGGCCATGTCGCCTCCGGTTCCCGATCCAGCCTGCGCGCCGAGGTCTAGTGCAGCGCCGCCGCCTTGTCGAGCGCGCGCCCGGCCCCCGCATTGCCGCGGCCGCCCGGCGCTGATAACACCACGCGGGAATGCGCCCGCGGGCCGGGCGCGCGAAGGAGACGGGAACATGACCGATTACGTCGTCAAGGACATCTCGCTGGCCGATTACGGCCGCAAGGAGCTCGACATCGCCGAAACCGAGATGCCGGGGCTGATGGCCTTGCGCGAGGAATACGGCGCGGCGCAGCCGCTCAAGGGCGCGCGGATCGCCGGGTCGCTGCACATGACGGTGCAGACCGCCGTCCTGATCGAGACGCTGACGGCGCTGGGCGCCGAGGTGCGCTGGGCCTCGTGCAACATCTTCTCGACGCAGGATCACGCGGCCGCGGCCATCGCGGCGCGGGGCATCCCGGTCTTCGCCGTCAAGGGCGAGACGCTGGAGGAATACTGGGACTACGCCGACCGCATCTTCGATTTCCCCGAGGGCGGCGCGAACCTGATCCTGGACGACGGCGGCGACGCGACGATGTACATCCTGCTGGGCGCGCGCGTCGAAGAGGGCGAGACCGAGCTGATCGCCGCGCCGCAGTCGGAGGAGGAAGAGGCGCTGTTCGCCCAGATCCGCAAGCGCATGGCGCGCTCGCCGGGCTGGTTCGCGCGCCAGCGCGACATGATCCGCGGCGTGTCCGAAGAGACCACCACCGGCGTGCACCGGCTCTACCAGCTGATGGAGCAGGGGCGGCTGCCCTTCCCGGCCATCAACGTGAACGACTCGGTCACCAAGTCGAAATTCGACAACAAGTATGGCTGCCGCGAGTCGCTGGTCGACGGCATCCGCCGCGCCACGGACGTGATGCTGGCGGGCAAGGTCGCGGTCGTGTGCGGCTATGGCGACGTGGGCAAGGGCTCGGCCGCCTCGCTGGCGGGCGCGGGGGCGCGGGTCAAGGTGACCGAGGTCGATCCGATCTGCGCGCTGCAGGCGGCGATGGACGGGTTCGAGGTGGTCACGCTCGAGGACGTGGTCGAGACGGCCGACATCTTCATCACCGCCACCGGCAACAGGGACGTGATCCGCATCGAGCACATGCGCAGGATGAAGGACATGGCCATCGTCGGCAACATCGGCCACTTCGACAACGAGATCCAGGTCTCGGCGCTGCGCAACTGCAAGTGGACCAACATCAAGCCGCAGGTGGACATGATCGAGATGCCCTCGGGCGCGCGCATCATCCTTCTGTCCGAGGGGCGGCTCCTGAACCTGGGCAACGCGACCGGCCATCCCAGCTTCGTGATGTCGGCCAGCTTCACCAACCAGGTGCTGGCGCAGATCGAGCTGTGGACCAATGGCGACGCCTACGAGAACAAGGTCTACGTCCTGCCCAAGCATCTGGACGAGAAGGTGGCGCGGCTGCATCTGGGCAAGCTGGGCGTGAAGCTGACGTCGCTGACGCCCGAGCAGGCGGCCTATATCGGAGTCAGGCCCGAGGGGCCCTTCAAGCCCGAACACTACCGCTACTGACGCTTCGGCCCGCCGGCGGTTTTTTCCGAGCGGCCGGCGGGCGGCCATGCTTTGTTAAGAATCATCCCGTAGAAACATCCATGTAGAGGGGGCGGCAGGCTTGGCCCCGCCCCCACGGGCCGGCGCAGGATGCGCCCGCCCTCCGCGGCAAGCCCGGCCCATGGCCGGCGCGAGGACCGGAAGAGACTCTCCAGAACGGAAGACCATTCGCCAGCGCCGCTCGAGGCGTCCGAACGGGTGGGAGCGCAGCCGCGATCGCGGCTGAACGTGGGGAGGCGGAGGGTTGGGGGACCCTCCGCCATTCCGCGTTCGCGCCGCGCCGCCGGCCCGACATGGCGCCCCCCGAACGACCGCGGCGTTCCTTCGTCGCCATTTCCTTCATTGCGTGCGCGCGGGGCGCCGGCAACGCGGCGCTCTGCGGGTCGCGGGCGAAGTCCTTGCCGCCCCGCCGCGAGACCGCGTGCGCGCGGGGGGCGTGCATGTCCATCGGCAGATCGCCATCCGGCGGCGCCGAAGACCTTGCGCCCGGGCGCCTTGCCCGGCCGGTCGCCGCGCGCGCCCTTGCGTCGCCTCGAAGATCCGGCCTCGGCGCGCCAACCGCCCGCGCCCGAGATCCGCTCGGGACCATGGACCATGGGCCATGACGCCGGGCGCCGGGCGCGGCTCCGCCCCGGCGGCGCGGAAAATCGCGCCGCGTCGCGGCGGGGGGTTGCGCTGGCGGTCTGCGTGTCTAAACTCCGGCTCCGACATTGCGAAACGTTGTGCCGCACAGCAAAACGTGCGGGCCGTCCGAAGTCAGGAGAGGAACATGTCCGACGTGGTGACATACACGCGCGACGGCGACATCGCCGTCATCGCCGTCAACAATCCGCCAGTCAACGCCCTGAGCCACGCCGTGCGCAAGGGCATGCAGGACGCGCTGCGCAAGTTCGAGTCGGACCCCGAGGCCAAGGCCGCGGTCATCGTCGGCGAGGGGCGCACCTTCATGGCCGGCGCCGACATCTCGGAATTCGGCAAGCCCCCGCAGGAGCCCTGGCTGCCCGAGCTGGTCAACGAGATCGAGGCCTGCTCGAAGCCGGTGGTCGCCAGCCTGCACGGAACGCCGCTGGGCGGCGGGCTCGAGGTGGCGCTGGGCGCCCATTGGCGCGTGGCGCAGCCGGACACCCGCGTCGGCCTGCCCGAGGTGCATCTGGGCATCCTGCCCGGCGCCGGCGGCACGCAGCGCCTGCCGCGCGTGGCCGGGGTCGAGACCGCGCTGGACATGATCACCTCGGGCCGCCATGTGCCCGCCGCCGAGGCGCTCGAGAAGGGGATCATCGACGCCATCGACGATTCGGGCGACCCGCGCGCCGCGGGCGTCGCCTTCGCGCGCAAGCTGCTGGCCGAGGGCAAGGGCGTGCGCCGCACCGGCGACATGACCGCCGCGGGCCACGATCCGGCCCTGTTCGACGCCTGGCGCGCCGAGATGAAGAAAAAGTCGCGCGGCCAGCTTTCGCCGGTGGTGTGCGTGGACGCGGTCGAGGCCTCGAACCTGCCGCTGCCCGAGGGCCTCAAGCGCG
This sequence comes from Oceanicella actignis, assembly GCF_008124525.1. Classification (GTDB taxonomy): domain Bacteria; phylum Pseudomonadota; class Alphaproteobacteria; order Rhodobacterales; family Rhodobacteraceae; genus Oceanicella; species Oceanicella actignis. Next base: position 138,616 of record NZ_VNHJ01000007.1, on the reverse strand, counting down.
AGCGCGAGCTGTTCCAGAAGCTGCATGACGATCCCCAGCGCGCCGCGCTGGTGCACGCCTTCTTCGCCGAGCGGGCCGTGGCCAAGGTGCCCGAGGCCAGCGCCACGCCGCGCAAGCTCGAGAAGATCGGCATCATCGGCGGCGGCACCATGGGCGCGGGCATCGCCGCGGCGGCGCTTCAGGCCGGGCTCAAGGTGGTGATGGTCGAGCGCGACGCCGAGGCCGCCGCGCGCGGCGAGCAGAACGTGCGCCGCAACTTCGCCTCGTCAGTCAAGAAGGGCCGCATGACGCAGGAGCAGCTCGACGCGCTTCTGGCCGCCAACTTCCAGGCCACGGACGACTACGGCGCGCTTTCCGACGTGGACCTGGTCATCGAGGCGGTGTTCGAGACCATGGCGGTGAAGAAGGAGGTCTTCGCCAAGCTCGACGCGGTGGTCCCCGAGGGGGCGGTGCTGGCCTCGAACACCTCGTATCTGAACATCGACGAGATCGCCGCCTGCACCCGCCGCCCGCAGGACGTGATCGGGCTGCACTTCTTCTCGCCGGCGCACATCATGCGCCTGCTCGAGGTGATCGTGGGCGAGAAATCCGCGCCCGACGCGGTGGCCACGGGCTTCCTGCTGGCCAAGAAGATGAAGAAGGTCGGCGTGCGCTGCGGCGTGTGCGACGGCTTCATCGGCAACCGCATCCTCGGCAGCTACATGAAGGCCGCCAACATGATGGTCGAGGACGGCGCCAGCCCCTACGTCATCGACGAGGCGGTGCGCGAGTTCGGCTACCCCATGGGGCCGTTCCAGATGGGCGACCTGGCGGGGCTGGACATCGGCTACCTGTCGCGCCGCGACCGCGACGCCACGCGCGATCCGGCCGACCGCTACGCGGCGGGCTTTCTCGACCGCATGTACGAGAAGGGCTGGATCGGGCAGAAGGCGGGCATCGGCTTCTACGACTACTCGCAGAACCCGCGCTCGGGCCCGCCCAACCCCGGCGTCATGCCCCTGATCGAGGAAGAGCGCAAGAAGCTGGGCATCGCCCCGCGCGAGTTCTCGAAGGAAGAGATCATGCGCCGCTACGTCGCCGCCACGGTCAACGAGGCCGCCAAGGTGGTGGGCGAGGGCATCGCCCTGCGGCCGCTGGACGTCGATATGGTCAGCATCTTCGGCTACGGCTATCCGCGCTGGCGGGGCGGGCCGATGCACTACGCCGATCATGTCGGGCTGGACAGGATCCTGGCCGACATCCGCGAATTCGAGAAGGAGGATCCGCGCTTCTGGAAGCCGGCGCCTCTGCTGGTTGAACTGGTCGAGAGCGGCCGGAAATTCGGAGATCTGAACAATGCGTGAGGCCGTCATCCTCTCCACCGCCCGCACGGGCATCGGCAAGGCGTTCCGCGGCTCGCTGAACATGACGCATGGCGCGACCATGGGCGGCCATGCGCTCGAGCACGCGGTCAAGCGCGCGGGCATCGATCCGGCCGAGGTCGAGGACGTGATCATGGGCTGCGGCCTGCCCGAGGCGGCCACGGGCGGCAACATCGCCCGCCAGATCGCCCTGCGCGCCGGCCTTCCGGTCACCGCCTGCGGCGTGACGGTGAACCGCTTCTGCTCGTCGGGGCTGCAGGCGATCGCCATGGCGGCGCACGCCGTCACGCAGAACGGCTCGCCGGTGATGGGCGCGGGCGGGCTCGAGAGCATCTCGATCACCCAGGCCAACCTCAACCCGGTGGCGCGCAAGGATCCCTGGCTCGAGAAGCACAAGGACGATCTCTACCTGCCCATGATCGACACGGCCGACATCGTGGCCCAGCGCTACGGCATCAGCCGCGAGGCGCAGGACGAATACGCCTACCAGTCGCAGATGCGCACCGCCGCCGCCCAGCGCGAGGGGCGCTACGCCGACGAGATCGTGCCCATCACCGTCACCATGGCCGTCAAGGACAAGGAGACGGGCGAGGTCACGCACAAGGAGGTCGTCCTCGACCGCGACGAGTGCAACCGCCCCAACACCACGCTCGAGGGGCTGGCCGCGCTCGAGCCGGTGCGCGGGCCGGGCAACTTCATCACCGCGGGCAACGCCTCGCAGCTGTCCGACGGCGCCTCGGCCTGCATCCTGATGGAGGCCAAGGAGGCCGAACGCCGCGGGCTCGAGCCGCTGGGCGCCTTCCGCGGCTTCCAGGTCGCCGGCTGCGAGCCCGACGAGATGGGCATCGGCCCGGTCTTCGCCGTGCCGCGACTGCTCGAGCGGGCCGGGCTGAAGATGGACGACATCGGCCTGTGGGAGCTGAACGAGGCCTTCGCCAGCCAGGTGCTCTACTGCCGCGACCGCCTCGGCATCCCCGACGAGATCCTGAACGTCGACGGCGGCTCGATCTCGATCGGCCACCCCTACGGCATGTCGGGCGCGCGCATGGTCGGCCACGCGCTGATCGAGGGCAAGCGCCGGGGCGTGAAGTATGTGGTCGTCACCATGTGCATCGGCGGCGGTCAGGGCGCGGCGGGCCTGTTCGAGGTCTTCTGAGCGCGCCCCGCAGGCATCTTCCGCAGGCATCCTGCGACGCCATCTTGCCGCAGCGCCCGGCCGGAGCGATCCGGCCGGGCGCGCCGCGTCAGCGCAGCGCGAAGGCGATCAGCGCCAGCGCCGCGGCCAGATTGAACGCGTGAAAGGCCAGCAGCAGGCGGGCGCGCTGGGGCAGCCGGTCGCGCGGGTCAGTCATGGCGGAACCTTTCGAACAGGATGCGTCGGGCGGGCACGCCAAGGGCGATGAGCGCGTCCTCGACCGATTCCATCATCGCGGGCGGTCCGCACAGCAGAAACAGCGTGTCGCGATGCTCGGGCGCGCCGAACAGCGCGCGGATCAGGCCGGGGTCGATGACGCCGCGATGTCCGCGCCAACCCGGCGGCGGCTCGGACAGGGCCAGCGCGACGCGCGTGCGCGGGCGCGCGGCCAGGGCCTCGAGCTCGTCGGCATGGACGATCTGCTCGGCGCGGCGGTTGCCGTAGACCAGCGTCAGCGGGCGCGGGTCGTTCGTCAGCGCCATCTGGCGCGCGATGCCCAGAAGCGGCGCGATGCCCACGCCCCCGGCGATCAGCGCCACGCGCGGGGCGGGCCGGCCCTCGATCGTCAGCGCGCCATGGGGGCCGTCCACCCAGGCGCGCGCGCCGACCTCGAGCGCCCCGATGCGCGAGGTGAAGTCGCCCAGCTCCTTGATGAGAAATTCCAGCCCGTCGCCCGAAGCCGGCGCCGAGGCGATCGAGAACGGATGCTCGCGGATCGAGAACGGCCCGCATGCCAGCTTGAGCCAGGCGAACTGGCCCGCCGTGTAGCGAAACCCGCGCCAGCCGTCGGGCTCGAGCCGCAGCCGCCACACGCCCTCGGCGGCGGGCGCCAGCGCGGCGATGCGCCAGGGGCGACGCGCCAGCGCCAGCGGCCGCCCGATCCGCGCCCACAGCAGCGACAGCGCCGCAAGCGCCGATCCCCCGATCCAGACCGCCGCCAGCGTCGGCTCGGCCGCGTAGCGCCCGGCGCTCAGCGCATGGTGCAGCGCGCCGCCCAGCGCCGCCAGCGCCAGCGCGCCATGGGTCAGCCGCCAGGTTTCGTGCCGCCAGCCCAGCGCGTCGCGCCCGATGGCCGACAGGCTCAGCGCGGGCAGGATCAGCCAGGCGGCGATGCCCCCGGCCAGCGCCCAGGGCTCGTGCGCGATCACGCCCTGGCGCGTGGGGTCCCAGGGCGGGGGCGGCGCGGCCGGCGCGCGATAGAGGAACGGGTGCACGAGCGCCAGGGCCAGCGCCGTGCGCGCGAAAAGCTGATGCATGCGCATCGTCGCATCCAGCCCCGTGCGCCGCGATATGACGGCGAAGCGTCCTGACAGGGCGAATTCGACCAGGATGATGGAAAGGGCCATCATCCCGGCGCCCGAGGCCAGCTCGTCGGCGGGGCTGCGCGGGGCGGGTCCGCGCCAGGCCGCCAGCGCCAGCGGTCCGAGCAGCGTGGCAAGATAGCCAAGGGCGAGGGCGAAAGCGGGCATGGGCGTCCAATCCGTTGCGGCGTTCGGCGCGCATCGTGCCGGCGCCGCCCCTTGCCGGCCTTGATCCAGATCACCGAGCCCTGGGCCGCGCATGTCGTGGCGGCGCGCAGATGTGAAAGCGCGCGGCGGCGCATCGTGCTATGATGACGTTACGTCAACAATAGCCCGCCAGCCGTGCGCGAAGGCGCCGCGGCGGCGGGCGAGGCTCGAAAGGAGTCCGTCATGGCGAACACCATACGAAACCCCCTGGTCTGGGGCGCCGAGGCGCTGGAACGCGCGCTGGGCGGCTTGTCCGAGGCGGGCGCGCGCCTGGGCGGGGCGGCGGATGGGCGCGAGGCGCCGCCGGCCCTGCGTCGGATCGGGATGGAGGACATCCGCGCCGCGCTGCGCGCGGGCTGGGATGATTTCCTGGCCTGCCGCACGCATGCGTTGCTGTTGTGCGTGATCTATCCGCTTGTCGGCCTGGCGGCCTGGATGGCGGCCGCGGATGCGCGCCTTCTGCCGCTGCTGTTTCCGGCCGCCGCCGGCTTTGCGCTGATCGGGCCGGCGGCGGCGATCGGGCTCTACGAGCTCAGCCGCCGGCGCGAGCGCGGCGAGACTCCCAGCTGGATCGACGCCTTTCGCGTGATCGGCTCGCCCGCCTTCGGGCCGGTCTTCGCGCTGACGCTGATGCTTGGCGCGGTCTTCGTGGCCTGGATGGCGATCGCGGCGGCGCTGTATGCGGCGACGCTGGGCGCCCATGCGCCGGCCTCGCTGGCCGATCTGGCGCGCCTTGCGCTGACCACGCCCGAGGGCTGGGCGCTGATCGCGGCCAGCGCGGCGGTCGGCGGCCTTCTGGCCGCGACGGTGCTGGCGGCGAGCGTGATCTCGTTTCCCATGCTGCTCGACCGCGACGTCGGCTTGCCGGCGGCGGTGGTGGCCTCGGTGCGCTTCACGCTGCTCAACCCCGGTCCGGCGCTGGCCTGGGGGGCGATCGTGGCGGGCGCCCTGGCGCTGGGGATGCTGCCCCTGTTCGCGGGGCTTGTCGTGGCGGTGCCGGTGCTGGGCCATGCGACCTGGCATCTATACCGCCGCGCGACGGCGCCGGAGGCCGAACCGGGCGCGGACAAGGCGCTCGCCTGAGCCGCGCAGGGCCGCGCCGCGCAGGTCGCGGCCGCCATTCGGGGCAACGGGCGAGGGCGATGGCGGGATGCGTCGGCCGCGGCCGGCCTTGCCGGTCGCGCCCGTCCTCGTCGCCCGCGTTTGGCGTTGCGTTCCGGGGGGCGGCTGCGCGCCTTCGCAGCGGGATCTCGGCGCAGCCTCGGCGGGGGCGTCGGTGCGGCCGACGACGCGCGACCAGGTTTTTGCGGATGCCGGGTTGCGTGCGCCGCGGGGCGGGGCGCCGAGGCCCGATGCGCCGCCATGCGGGGCCGATGACGCGCGCCTTGGCTCTTGCAGCCGCCGCGCCCGATGCCGGGCCGCGCATGCGCCGCAGGGCGCGGCGCCGGCGCCTGAGAAGGCCCGCACGCGCAAGCCCCCCTGCGGCGCGCGCGCGGGCGGCGTCAGTCCGCCGCCGGGCCGGTCAGGCCGCCCAGCTCGCAGATCACGCGCCACTCCTCTTCGCTCACGGGCTGGACCGACAGGCGCGAGTTGCGCACCAGCACCATGTCCTTCAGCCGCGGATCGTTCTTGCATTCCTCGAGCGTGACCGGCCGGGGCAGGGGCGCGAGGGCGCGGATGGTCACGCACTCCCAGCGCGGATCGTCGGTGGTGGGGTCCTGGCGGGCCTCTTCGATCACCTCGACCACGCCCATGATGCGCTTCTCGTTCACCGAGTGATAGAAGAAGCCCTTGTCGCCCTTCTTCATGGCCCGCATGTTGTTGCGGGCCTGGTAGTTGCGCACGCCGTCCCAGGGCTCGCCCGCGTCGCCGCGCGCGACCTGATCCTCCCAGGACCAGGTGTTGGGCTCGGATTTGAACAGCCAGCGCGCCATCAGCCGAACACCTTGCGGAAGCCGCGGATCTCGACGCTCTCGAACAGGCCGGCGCGCGCATAGGGATCGCCGGCGGCGAAGTCCTCGGCGCGGGCGCGATCCTCGGTGTCGAGCACAAGGACCGAGCCGATCATGGCGCCGCCCTCGTCCGTCATCGGGCCGCCGAAGATCACCAGGCCCGATTGCTCGGCATAGGCCAGATGGGCGTCGCGATTGGCCTTGCGGACCTCGAGATGTCCGGGCTTGTCCTTGCAGATCAGGATATGGGGCATGGGCGCTCCGTCGGGTTCTGGGTTCCGGGTTCGGGATCGGGCGCGATCCGATGCAGATATGCCCGCCGCCGGCGCGCGCCGCAAGGCGCTCAGGCCTTGGCCCCGCGCTTGCCCGAGCCGAGCATCGGCGCGGCCGAACGGTCGAGCGGCCAGCGCGGCCGCGCCGCCAGGTCCAGCCCGTCGCGCGCGCCGCGGGCGAAGCGCTCGGCCCCCGCCCAGGCGATCATGGCGGCGTTGTCGGTGCACAGCGCCGGCGGGGGCGCGAAAAAGGCGCCGCCCTCGTCGCGCGCGGCCTGCTCGAGCGCGGCGCGCAGCGTCCGGTTCGCCGCCACGCCGCCGGCCACCGCCAGCGCCGGCGCGGCGCCCGCGCGCGCGCGCTCCTGCGCCAGGGCGCGGCGGGTCTTTTCTGCCAGGACCTCGGCGCAGGCGGCCTGGAAGGCGGCGCACAGATCGGCGCGGTCGGCGGCGGTCAGCCCGCCCTGCCGCTCGACCAGCAGGTCGCGCGCGCGCCGCAGCGCGGTCTTGAGCCCCGAGAAGCTCATGTCGCAGCCCGGGCGGTCCAGCAGCGGGCGCGGCAGCGCGAAGCGCGAGGGATCGCCCGCCGCCGCCTCGCGTTCGATCTCGGGGCCGCCCGGATAGCCCAGCCCCAGCAGCTTGGCCGCCTTGTCGAAGGCCTCGCCGGGGGCGTCGTCGATGGTGCCGCCCAGCCGCTCGTAGGCGCCCGGCCCGCGCACCGCCAGCAGCTGGCAGTGCCCGCCCGAGGCCAGCAGCATCAGATAGGGATAGGGCAGCCCATCGGACAGGCGCGGCGTCAGGGCGTGCCCCTCGAGGTGGTTGACCCCCACAAGCGGCAGTCCCGCGCCCATGGCCAGCCCCTTGGCGCACATCACGCCCGACAGCACCCCGCCGATCAGCCCCGGCCCGGCGGTCGCCGCCACCGCGTCCATGTCGCGCAGCGACAGGCCGGCCTCGGCCAGCGCGCGCTCGACGCACAGGTCCAGCCGCTCGGCATGGGCGCGGGCGGCGATCTCGGGCACGACGCCGCCGAAGGCCGCGTGCAGCGCGTTCTGCCCCACCACGACCGAGGACAGGATCCGCCCCGGCCCGACGGGCGCGCCGTTCTCGATGCGCGCGCGCACCACCGCCGCGGCGGTGTCGTCGCAGCTCGACTCAAGGCCCAGAATGGTCAGATGGCGGGTCAGTCGCACCTCCGCTCGCATGCGCGCCGCCGCGCCCCGCGGGGCCCTCGCGCGGGCCCCGGACGGCGCGCGGGCGTTGCGCGCGGCTTTCGCGGCAGGTAACACCGCGCGCATGACGATGCAATCCGAAGCCCGCGCGCCGCGCCCCGCCGCCCGTTCCTCGAGCCGTTTCGGCGCCCACGCGCCGCTGCGCATCGGCACCCGCGGTTCGCCGCTTGCGCTGGCGCAGGCGCACGAGACGCGCGCGCGGCTGATGCGCGCCCATGGCCTGCCCGAATCCGCCTTCGAGATCGTCGTCATCAAGACCACCGGCGACCGCGTGCTGGACCGCCCCTTGTCCGAGATCGGCGGCAAGGGCCTGTTCACCAAGGAGATCGAGGAGGCCCTGCTGGACGGGCGCATCGACATCGCGGTGCACTCGATGAAGGACATGCCCGCGCAGCAGCCCGAGGGCCTCGTCATCGCCTGCCATCTCGAGCGCGAGGACGTGCGCGACGCCTTCATCTCGTCGCGCCATGCGGGCATCGCGGCGCTGCCGCCGGGCGCGCGGGTCGGGACCTCGAGCCTGCGGCGGCGCGCGCAGCTGCGCCACTTCCGCCCGGATCTCGAGGTGGTCGAGTTCCGCGGCAACGTGCAGACGCGCCTGCGCAAGCTGGCCGAGGGCGTGGCCGAGGCGACCTTCCTGGCCGTGGCCGGGCTGCGGCGCCTGGGCATGGCGGATCTGGCCGCGCATCCGATCGCGCCCGAGGTGATGCTGCCGGCGGTCGCGCAGGGCGCGATCGGGATCGAGCAGCGCGCCGCCGACGACGAGGTGCGCGCCCTCCTGGCGGCGATCGACCACGCCCCGACCGGGCTGCGCCTTGCGGCCGAGCGCGCGCTGATGGCGGGGCTCGACGGCTCGTGCCGCACGCCCATCGGCGCCCTTGCCGAGCTTGACGGCGACCGCCTTCGCCTGCGCGCCGAGATCCTGCGCCCCGACGGCTCGGAGCGCCTTGCGACCGAGCGCGAGGGGCCGGCCTCGGACGGGGCCGCCATGGGGGCCGACGCCGCGGCCGAGCTGCGCGGGCGCGCCGGGCCCGGCTTTTTCGACTGGGGCTGAGCATGCGCGCGCCGCCGCTTCTGGTCGTGCGCGCCCGCCCCGAGGCCGAGCGCGACGCCGAGGCGTTGTCGGCGCTGGGGTGGCGGGCGATTCCCTGCCCGGTCTCGCGATTCGTCCCGACGACCGAGGCGCCCGACTGGGCCTCGGCCCGCGCGCTGGCGCTGACCTCGGCCAAGGCGCTGCGGGCCGTGCGGCCTTGCGCCGCCGCGCTGGCGCTGCCGGTCTGGTGCGTGGGGCCGGCCACGGCGGCGGCGGCGCGCGCGGCGGGGTTTCGCGACGTGCGCGAGGGCGGCGGCGACGGCGCGGCGCTGGCGGCGCGGATGCTGGCGGCGGGCGAGCGCGGGCCGGTGCTGCATCTGCGCGGCGCCGAGGCGCGCGTCGAGCCCGCGCGCAGCCTGCGCGCTGCGGGCGTCGAGGTGATTGAGGCCGTGGTCTATCGCATGCAGGCCTGCGAGGCATTGCCCGAGCCCGCGCAGCGCGCGCTGGCCGAGGGCGGGGCGTCGGCGGCGGTCTATTCGCCGCGCGGCGCGGCCCTTCTGGCGCGGCTGGCGGCGGGGCAGGCGGGCGCGGCGGGGCAGGGGGGCGCTGCGCGGCTGGCGGGCGCTGCGCGGCTGGCGGGCGCTGCGCGGCTGGCGGGGGCGGCGGCGATCAGCCCCGCCGCGGCCGCGCCGTTGGCGCCGCTGGCGCCGGGCCTGGTCGAGATCGCAGCCCGTCCCGACGGGGCGGCGATGCGCGACGCGGCGGCAAGGCTGCTGGACCGCATCCGCGCTTCGCGCTAAGCCCTTGTGAGCGGCGCGCGCGGCCGCAGCAATCGGCCGCGGCGGTTGCGGATCGACAGGCGCAAGGCGCGGCGGCACTATCGCGCGGGCAGGAAACTCAGGATCAGAGGCGGGCGAATGACGGGCAGGAACGGCGACTCGGAAGACGAAAAGACCCCCGGGCAGGCCGCGCCGCGCTCCGAACAGGCGCAGGGCGAGGGAACCCCGGGCAAGGCGGCGGCCGCGGCCGACGCCGCGCCGGCCGAGGACGGCGCGCAGCCGGACGCGCCCCCGGCGGGCGCCGCGTCGAACGAGGGCGAGGACGCCGCGCCGCGCAAGGGCGAGGCGGCCGACGAGGCGGCCGAAACCGCCTCCGCGCAGGACGAGGACGGCGCCGACGCCCCGCGCGCCGGCGCGACGGACAAGGCCGACGCGCCCGGCGCGGGCCGCTTCTCGGCCGAGGCCGGGCGCGCGGATGGGCGCCGCTCCGAGGCGCCTGATCTGCATGGCGATCCGCTCGACGATCCGCATGACGAGGACGGCGCGCTCGAGGACGAGGCGCATGACGAACACGAAGAGGGAGGGCGCTCGGTGGCCGGGGTGCTGCTGACCGGCCTCATCCTGCTGCTGGCCGGCGCGGGGCTGGCGCTGTGGCTTGCGCCCAAGGCCGCGCCGCATCTGCCCGCGCCCGTGGCGCGCCTGCTGGCCCCGGCCGCGGCGGTGACGCCCGAGGATCTGGCCGCGCTCGAGGAACGCATCGGCGCGCAGATGGACCAGCGCGTCGGCGCCGCGCTCGAGCAGGCGATGGCGCGCATCGAGGCGGTCGAGGCCGAGCTGTCGCGCCTGTCGGCCGCGCCGCGCGCGCAGGGAGCGGATCCGGCCGAGCTGGCCGAGCTGAGAACCCGCCTCGAGGCGCTGGCCGCGCAGCTTGACGCGCTGGACCCGGCCGGGGTGAACGCGCGCGTCGCCGGGCTCGAGACCAAGCTGGCCGGGCTCGAGGGGCGCCTTGGCGCGCTGTCCGGCGGGCTGGCCGATCTGGGGCAGGCCAATGGCGGGCTGAGCGAGGAATCGGCCATGCGCGTGACCGCCTTCAAGGCCGAGGTGGACGCCTTGCGCGGCGAGTTCGCCCAGCTGGCGCGGCGGGTCGAGGCGCTGACGGGCCGGGTGGACGCGGTCGAGGCCGGGGTCGAGCGGCGTCTGAACGACGCGCTCGAGAAGATGCGCGCGCGCGTCGCCCAGGCCGACGCCGAGGCCGCGGCCGCGCGCGAAGAGGCCGCGAAGGCCGCGGCGCAGGCGCGCATTCGCGCCGGGCTCGAGGCCATCGGCGCCGCGCTCGACACCGGCGCGCCTTTCGCCGCGACGCTGGACGAAGTCGAGGCCGCCTCGGGCGTCGCCGCCCCCGAGGCGCTGGCGCTGGTCGCGGCCAAGGGGGCGCCGACGCTTCTGGCGTTGCAGGAGGCATTCCCCGCCGCCGCGCGCGCCGCGCTCGAGGCGGCGATCATGGCCGAGGTCGAGCCGACCGTGCAGGGACGGCTGGCGGCGCGCCTCAAGGCGCGGCTGACGGGCCTGCCCACCGGCGCGATCGAGGGCGATTCGCCCGACGCGGCGCTGGGGCGCATGAACGCGGCGCTGAGCGAGGGGCGGCTGGACGACGCGCTGGCCGAGGCCGAGGCGCTGCCCGAAGCGGCGCGCGCGGCGATGGGCGCGTGGCTCGACCGCGCCCGCGCCCGCCAGGCGGCGCTGAGCGCGCTGGCCCAGTGGCGCGCCGCGCTGACCCGCGGCTGAACGCTGCGCACAGGAAAGGAACGCGACCATGATCTGGCTTCTTCTGCGCGCCGCCGTCTTCGTCGCCCTGGTTCTGGCCGGGGCCTGGGGCGTCTCGATGCTGCTCGACACGCCCGGCGGCGTCGAGCTGACCTGGAACGGGCGGAGCTATCTGTTCGATCCGCTCACCTTCGCGGGGCTGATCCTGGCCGGCTTCGCCGCGCTTTGGCTTCTGTTCAAGCTGGTGGGGCTGCTGATCGCGATCGCGCGGCTGATCGGCGGCGACGAGACCGCGCTCAGCCGCTTCTTCAACAGCTCGAGCCAGCGGCGCGGGGTCAACGCCATGGCCGAAAGCCTCATCGCCCTGGCCGAGGGCGACGCGCGCCGCGCGGTCGAGCGCGCCGAAAAGGCCGGGCGGCTTCTGGACCATCCCGAACTGACCAACCTGGTCGGCGCGCAGGCCGCCTCGCTGGCCGGGGACAAGGCGCGCGCGCAGGCCTATCTGAAGGCGCTGGCGCGCGACGAGCGCACCCAGGCCATCGGCGTCAAGGGGCTGATGAAGCAGGCCATGGAGGAGGGCGACGTCGAGCGCGCCCTGCTTCTGGGCCGCCGCGCCTTCGCGCTGCGCCCGCGCGACGCCGAGGTGATGTCCTCGCTGTTCGACCTCGAAACCCGCGCCGAGGACTGGGCCGCCGCGCGCCGCATGCTGGCGGCCGAGGTGCGCGCCGGCGTGCTGCCCCGCGACGTGGGCGCGCGCCGCGACGCGGTGCTGGCGCTGGCCGAGGCGCGCGAGGCGCTCGAGAAGGGCGACCTGGCGCGCGCGCGCGACGCGGCGCTCGAGGCCAACCGCCGCGCGCCCGACCTGGCGCCCGCCGCCGTCGCCGCGGCCGAGCGCCTGATGGCCGAGGGGCGCAAGCGCCGCGCCGAGAAGATCCTGCGCAAGGCCTGGAAGCTGGCGCCGCATCCCGACATCGCCCGCGCCTACGCCGCGCTCGAGCCGGACGAGGACCCGGTCGCCCGCCGCCGCCGTTTCCGCGCCCTGATCGCCGAGAACCCGGACCACAAGGAAAGCCGGATGCTCGAGGCCGAGCTGGCCCTGGCGGCCGAGGACTTTCCCGGCGCGCGCGCCGCGCTGGGCGATCTGCCGACCACCGAGCCGACCACCCGCGCGCTGGCCATCATGGCGGCGGCCGAGCGCGGCTCGGGCGCCGACGAGCATGTGGTGCGCGCCTGGCTGGCCAAGGCCCTGTCCGCCCCGCGCGGCGAGCGCTGGACCTGCGAGGCCTGCGGCCATGTGCATGACGAATGGCGCCCCTTGTGCGAGCGTTGCCGCGCGGTCGACAGCCTGGCGTGGAAGCAGCCCGAGGGGGCGGGCGAATCGACCGCCGCCGAAAGCGCGATGCTGCCGCTGATCGTCGGCGCGCTCGAGGCCGCGCCGACGCCGCCCTCGCGCCGCGGCGAGGATGCACAGGACGCCGAGCTGGCCGACGCGCCCGACGCCGAGGCGGGCGAGAACGGCCGCGCGAAGGCCGAGGACGGCGCGCGCCCCGCGGCCGGCGCGTGAGCCCTTGCAATCCCCCGGCGCGCTCTCTATAGAGCGCGTCGGACGCCGCAGTAGCTCAGCTGGTAGAGCACGTCATTCGTAATGATGGGGTCGGGGGTTCGAGTCCCTCCTGCGGCACCACGGCTTCAGCGCCCGATCGCCCGCGCCCGGGCGCTTGATCTGGCCGCCGCGCTTCTCTAAGCCTTTCCGCAGACGCAAGGAACGCAACCCGGAGGGCCGCGCGTGGCGCATGGCGATTCATACCAGAGCGATCCGAGGCTTCTGGTCTCGACCGAATGGCTGGCCGAGCATCTGTCGGCGCCGGACGTCAAGGTGCTGGACGCCTCGTGGCACATGCCCGACAGCGGCCGCGACGCGCGCGCCGAATTCGCGGCCGCGCACATCCCCGGCGCCCAGTTCTTCGACATCGACGAGATCGCAGACACGCGCTCGTCCCTGCCGCACATGGCGCCGCCGCCCGAGAAGTTCGTCTCGCGCGTGCGCAAGCTGGGGGTGGGCGACGGGCACCGGGTGGTGATCTACGATCAGGCGGGCATCTTCTCGGCGCCGCGGGCGTGGTGGCTGTTCCGGCTGTTCGGCCATCGCGACGTGGCGGTGCTGGACGGCGGCCTGCCGCGCTGGATCGCCGAGGGGCGCCCGGTCGAGGACCTGCCCGCGACGCCGCGCGACCGGCACTTCACCGCCCGGCGCGACGCGTCGCTGGTGCGCGACGTCACGCAGGTGGCGCAGGCGGTCAAGCTGGGCTCGGAGCAGATCGTGGACGCGCGTTCGCCCGGGCGTTTTCGCGGCGACGAGCCCGAGCCGCGCCCCGGCCTGCGCTCGGGGCACATCCCGGGCGCGATCAACCTGCATTACCGCGAGCTGCTGACCGAGGACGGGCGCATGAAGCCGCCGGCCGAGCTGCGCGCGGCCTTCGAGGCGGCCGGGGTCGATCTGTCGCGGCCGGTGATCACCAGCTGCGGCTCGGGCGTGACGGCGGCGATCCTGTCGCTGGCGCTCGAGCTGATCGGCCACCGCGACCACGCGCTTTACGACGGCTCCTGGGCCGAGTGGGGCGCCTATCCCGACCTGAAGGTGGAACGCGGATGAGCCCCACGCCCGGCGACGAAGTCTCCTATGTGGTGACCTGGCTCGAGATGACGCGCCGCCCCTCGGCGCCGCCGGCGCCGCTGCCCATGAACGCGCCGGTGTCGCTGATGCGGGCGGTGCGCCCGCCGGTCGCGTATTTCCTCTATCTCTACGACATGGTCGGCGCGGCCTATCACTGGACCGACCGGCACGCCGACTCGGCCGAGGCGCTGCGCGCCTGGCTGCATGATGACGACGTGGCGCTGTTCGCCATGCTGCATGACGGCTGGCCGGGGGGATTCTTCGTTCTGGACTGGCGCGAGGCGGGCCGCTGCGAGCTGGCCTATTTCGGCCTGGCCGAGCAGCTGCATGGCCGCGGCCTTGGCAAGTGGCTGCTGGGCGAGGCGGTGCGCATGGGCTGGGATCGCGAGGGCGTTGAGAAGATGACCGTCAACACCTGCTCGCTCGACGATCCGCGCGCGCTGCCGCTGTATCAGCGCGCGGGCTTCGAGCCGGTGCGCCGGACCGAGGCGACCAGAATCATCGCCCCCGCCCGCCGCGGCTGACGGCGGCGATTCCCTTCGACCGCCCGTCCCTTGCCCGTCCCTTGCCCGCCGCCCCGGCGCGCATGGCGCGGGCGCGGCGCGGCGGGGGCGCGCGAATCGAGCGCGGCATGCGCCCGGCGGCGAAAATGCCCGACGCGACACACGGATAGGGTGTGCGTGGTCGGCCAAAGGCAGCCCTTGATTGCGGGCCCCACATTTGGCGGCCGGCGGCGCGTCAACCGCGAAATGTCGTTAAGACAGATAAAAAATCGGTTGATGCGCCCCCCGAATTCCCTAATCTTGGTGGTGCAGGGGGCGCTGGCCGCAAGATCTGGTGGCTGAAGCCAGGGCGGCCCGCGCGCCGAAACGGGTTGGACGCCGCGCGTCCGTCCCTCAACCACATGACGAGCACATCACCCGGGCCGCCGCCGCCCGCAGGCGCCTTGCGCGCCGCCGAACGGCTGCGCCCGGATGACGGGGACAGGAAAAAGATGAAGATCGAACGTCGCTTCACCGCCGAGGGCGAGTCGCCTTACGCCCGCATCGAGTTCCGCCGCACCTCGTCCGAGATCCGAAACCCCGACGGCTCGGTGGTGTTCGCGCTCAAGGACATCGAGGTTCCCGCGGCGTGGAGCCAGGTGGCTTGCGACGTTCTGGCGCAGAAGTATTTCCGCAAGGCCGGCGTGGCGCGCGCCCTGCGCAAGGTCGCCGAAAAGGACGTGCCCGAGTTCCTCTGGCGCTCGGTCCCCGACGAGAAGGCGCTTGCCGGGCTGCCGGAAGACGTCCGCTTCGGCGGCGAGACCTCGGCCCGCCAGGTGTTCGACCGCCTGGCCGGCGCCTGGGCCTATTGGGGCTGGAAGGGGGGCTATTTCTCGTCCGAGGCCGACGCGCGCGCCTATTTCGACGAGATGCGCTTCATGCTGGCCAACCAGATGGCGGCGCCCAACTCGCCGCAATGGTTCAACACCGGCCTGCACTGGGCCTATGGCATCGACGGCCCGGGGCAGGGCCACTACTACGTCGATTTCCGCACCGGCGAGCTGGTGCGCTCGGAATCGGCCTACGAGCACCCGCAGCCCCACGCCTGCTTCATCCAGTCGGTCGAGGACGACCTGGTGAACGAAGGCGGCATCATGGATCTGTGGACGCGCGAGGCGCGGCTGTTCAAATACGGCTCGGGCACGGGCACCAACTTCTCGTCCATCCGCGGCGCCAACGAGCCGCTGGCCGGCGGCGGCAAGTCGTCGGGGCTGATGAGCTTCCTCAAGATCGGCGACCGCGCCGCCGGGGCCATCAAGTCGGGCGGCACCACGCGCCGCGCGGCCAAGATGGTGATCTGCGACATGGATCACCCGGACATCGAGGAGTTCATCAACTGGAAGGTGCGCGAAGAGCAGAAGGTGGCCAGCCTGGTCGCCGGCTCGAAGATGCACGAGAAGAAGCTGAACGAGATCTTCGCCGCCATCCGCGGCTGGGACGGCGCCGAGGCCGACGCCTTCGACCCCGCCAGGAACCCCGCGCTGAAAAAGGCGATCAAGGCCGCGCGCCGCGCCATGATCCCCGAGACCTACGTCAAGCGCGTGCTGCAATACGCCGAGCAGGGCTACGCCTCGATCGAGTTCCCCACCTATGACACCGATTGGGACAGCGAAGCCTATCTGACGGTGTCGGGGCAGAACTCCAACAACTCGGTGCGCGTCACCGACGCCTTCCTCGAGGCCGTGCGCCGCGACGGCGACTGGGAGCTGATCCGCCGCACCGACGGCAAGGTGGCCAAGACCGTCAAGGCGCGCGAGCTGTGGGAGCAGATCGGCCACGCCGCCTGGGCCTGCGCCGATCCGGGCGTGCAGTTCCACGACACCATCAACGCCTGGCACACCTGCCCCGAGGACGGGCCCATCCGCGGCTCGAACCCGTGCTCGGAATACATGTTCCTGGACGACACCGCCTGCAACCTGGCGTCCATGAACCTGCTCAAGTTCTACAAGGACGGCCGCTTCGACGTGGACGCCTACGAGCACGCGGCGCGGCTGTGGACCGTGACGCTCGAGATCTCGGTGCTCATGGCGCAGTTCCCCTCGAAGGAGATCGCGCGCCGCTCCTACGAGTTCCGCACGCTGGGCCTCGGCTACGCCAATATCGGCGGCCTGCTGATGAACATGGGCCATGGCTACGACTCGGACGAGGGCCGCGCCCTGTGCGGCGCGCTGACCGCCATCATGACCGGCGTCGCCTACGCCACCTCGGCCGCGATGGCCGCCGAGCTGGGCGCCTTCCCCGGCTATGAGCGCAACGCGCCGCACATGCTGCGCGTGATCCGCAACCATCGCCGCGCCGCGCATGGTCAGGCCTCGGGCTACGAGGAGCTGGCCACCCCGCCCGTGCCGCTCGACCACGCCAACTGCCCCGACCCCGAGCTGTCGGCGCGCGCCCGCGCCGCCTGGGACCGCGCGCTGGAGCTGGGCGAGCGCCACGGCTACCGCAACGCGCAGACCACCGTCATCGCGCCCACCGGCACGATCGGCCTGGTGATGGACTGCGACACCACCGGCATCGAGCCCGACTTCGCGCTGGTCAAGTTCAAGAAGCTGGCCGGGGGCGGCTATTTCAAGATCATCAACCAGTCGGTGCCCGCCGCGCTGCAGAAGCTGGGCTACGATCCGCTGCTGATCGAGCGCATCGTCGCCTACGCGGTCGGGCACGGCACGCTGGCCGGCGCGCCCCACATCAACCACGAGACGCTGGCGGCGCTGGGATTCGGCAAGGCCGAGCTCGAAAAGATCGAGGACGCGCTGGCCACGGCCTTCGACATCTCGTTCGTCTTCAACCAGTGGACGCTGGGCGAGGAGTTCTGCACCCGCGTGCTGGGCGTCCCGGCCGAGAAGCTGATCGATCCGACCTTCAACCTGCTGGCGCATCTGGGCTTCTCGCGCCGCCAGATCGCCGAGGCGAACGACTTCGTCTGCGGGACCATGACGCTCGAGGGCGCGCCCGGCCTGCGGCCCGAGCACCTGCCCGTCTTCGACTGCGCCAATCCGTGCGGCAAGATCGGCAAGCGCTACCTGTCGGTCGAAAGCCACATCCGCATGATGGCGGCGGCGCAAAGCTTCATCTCGGGCGCCATCTCGAAGACCATCAACATGCCCAACGACGCCCGCATCGAGGACTGCCTTTCGGCCTACGAGCTGAGCTGGCGCCTCGGGGTGAAGGCCAACGCGCTTTACCGCGACGGCTCGAAGCTGAGCCAGCCGCTGGCCGCGCAGCTGATCGACGACGAGGATGACGAGGACTTCATCGACGAGCTGACCGAGGCCCCGGCCGCGGCCCGCGCCGAGATGATCGCCGAGAAGATCGTCGAGAAGGTCGTGGTGCGCGAGGTCGAGCGCCAGCGCGGCCTGCGCCGCAAGCTGCCCGAGCGGCGCAAGGGCTACACGCAGAAGGCCATCGTCGGCGGGCACAAGGTCTATCTGCGCACCGGCGAGTATGAGGACGGCACGCTGGGCGAGATCTTCATCGACATGCACAAGGAGGGCGCCGCCTTCCGCGCGATGATGAACAACTTCGCCATCGCCGTGTCGGTGGGCCTGCAATACGGCGTGCCGCTCGAGGAATTCGTCGAGGCCTTCACCTTCACCCGCTTCGAGCCGGCCGGGCTGGTGCAGGGCAACGACTCGATCAAGAACGCGACCTCGATCCTCGACTACATCTTCCGCGAGCTGGCGGTCAGCTATCTCGACCGCACGGACCTTGCGCATGTGAAGCCCGACGGGCTGGGCTGGGACGAGATCGGCCGCGGCCAGGACGAGGGGCGCTCGAACGTGGTCAAGGCCTCGCCGCGCGTGTCCGAGGCGGCGGTGGAGATGATCCGCCAGGTCTCGTCGCCGGGCTATCTGCGCAAGCGCCTGCCGCAGGAGCTGGTGGTGCTGAACGGCGGCGCCTCGGCGCGGCTGGGCGCGCCGGTGCTCGAAACGGTGGGCGGCTCGGCCTCGGTGGCCGAAACGGTGGCGCGCGTGGGCGCGGCCGTGATGGACGAGCGCGCCAAGGCGCGGATGCAGGGCTATGAGGGCGACCCGTGCGGCGAGTGCGGCAACTTCACCCTCGTGCGCAACGGCACCTGCATGAAGTGCAACACCTGCGGCGCCACCAGCGGCTGCAGCTGAGCGAGAATCGCCGGGGCGCGCGCGCCCCGGCCACGGAATCAGGCCGCGGGCGCAGAAACCTCCGAGCAGCAATCAGAAGCCTGAGAATTCGACGTCGGACTGGGCGGCCCCGCGCCGCCCTTTTCTTTCGGGTTGCGCGCCCATGGGGCGGTTTCGCGCGCCGGCATGCGCGAAATTCCGCGTTTGCGTTCGTTTCTGCGTGGTAATGTGAAAAATCGGTGACATCCGGCGTCAAGAATGTTTCACTTGCGCGGCTACGGCGCCTGGGCCAAACCGCCCGCGTCAGGCATTTGCAGGGAGAAACGTCGCATGACGATGAAAACAGCCTTCGCCGCGGGGGTCGCCGCGCTTGCGCTCACGGCCGGATCGGCTTCGGCCAAGGTCACGGTCGAGTGGTGGCACGCCATGGGCGGCGTGAACGGCGAGCGGGTCAACAAGATCGCCGCCGACTTCAACGCCACGCAGTCGGAATACGAGGTCAAGCCCGTCTACAAGGGCAACTACACCGAGACGATGACCGCCGCCATCGCCGCCTTCCGCGCCGGCGAGCAGCCCCACATCGTGCAGGTCTTCGAGGTCGGCACCGCCACCATGATGGCCGCCAAGGGCGCCATCTACCCGGTCGAGAAGCTCATGGCCGACGCGGGCGAGCCCTTCGACAAGTCCGACTACCTGTCGGCGGTGATCTCGTATTACCAGACTTCGGACGGCCAGCTGCTGTCGATGCCCTTCAACAGCTCGACGCCGGTGCTGTGGTACAACGCCGACGCGCTCGAGGCCGCGGGCGTCAAGCCGCCCAGCACCTGGGACGAGGTCGAGGCCGCCGCCAAGGCCCTGGTCGCCAACGGCATGAAATGCGGCCTGTCCTTCGGCTGGCAGAGCTGGGTGATGATCGAGAACTACTCGGCCTGGCACGATCTGCCCATCGGCACGAAGGAGAACGGCTTCGCCGGCCTCGACACCGAGCTGGTCTTCAACAACGACCATGTGGTCAACCGGCTTGACCGCGTGGCCGACATGGGCAAGCGCAGCGAGTTCGTCTATGGCGGGCGCCGCGGCGACAGCCTGCCGCTCTTCGTCAACGGCGAGTGCGGCATGTGGATGAACTCGTCGGCCTATTACGGCTCGATCAAGAGCCAGGCCAAGTTCAACTTCGGCCAGACGATGCTGCCGCTCGACACCGCCGTGCGCGACAAGCCGCAGAACTCGATCATCGGCGGCGCCACGCTGTGGGTGCTGTCGGGGCATGACGCCGAGGAATACAAGGGCGTCGCCAAGTTCCTGTCCTACCTGTCCTCGCCCGAGGTGCAGGCCTGGTGGCATCAGGAGACGGGCTACGTTCCGATCACCCACGCCGCCTACGAGCTGTCCAAGAAGCAGGGCTTCTACGAGAAGAACCCCGGCACGGACACGGCCATCAAGCAGCTGAGCCTGAACCCGCCGACCCCGAACTCGCGCGGTCTGCGCTTCGGCAACTTCGTGCAGATCCGCGACATCATCAACGAAGAGCTCGAGGCCCTGTGGGCGGGCGACAAGACCGCCCGTCAGGCCATGGACGAGGCCGTGGCGCGCGGCAACGTCCTGCTGCGCAAGTTCGAGCGCTCGGCCCGCTGAGGCCCCGAACCCGCCGACGCCCCGGCCGCCCAGCGCGGCCGGGGCGATTTCGTCGCAAGATCCGCCGGGATTCCCCCTCGCCATGCTCAAGCGCGTCCACTTCCCCGCCTCGCCGCTGCCCTATCTGCTGGTGGCGCCGCAGGTGCTGATCACGCTGGTCTTCTTCATCTGGCCCGCAAGCCAGGCGCTGTGGCAGTCCTTCCTGATCGAGGACGCCTTCGGCCTGTCCACCGAATTCGTGTGGTTCGAGAATTTCGAGGCCCTGTTCCACGACAGCCAGTATCTGGCCAGCTTCTGGCGCACGCTGGTCTTTTCGGGCGCGGTGGCGTTCCTGTCGATGTCCTTCGCCCTGGCGCTGGCGGCCTTCGCCGATCATGTGGGGCGGGGCGCGGGAACCTACCGCACGCTGCTGATCTGGCCCTATGCGGTGGCGCCGGTGCTGGCGGGCGCGCTGTGGCTGTTCATGTTCAACCCGACGCTGGGCATCCTGCCCTATCTGCTCGAGATGGTCGGCTATGAGTGGAACCACCATCTGAACGGCACGCAGGCGATGCTGCTGGTCATCCTGGCGGCGGCGTGGAAGCAGGTGGCCTACAACTTCCTGTTCTACCTGGCGGCGATGCAGTCGATCCCGCGCTCGGTGATCGAGGCGGCGGCCATCGACGGGGCGGGGCCGGTGCGGCGCTTCTTCTCGATCGTGTTCCCGCTGATCTCGCCGACGACCTTCTTTCTGCTGGTCATCAACGCGGTCTACGCCTTCTTCGACACCTTCGGCATCATTCACGCGGTCACGCAGGGCGGGCCGGCGAACGCCACGACCACGCTGGTCTACAAGGTGTTCAACGACGGCTTCGTGGGCCTGGATCTGGGCGGCTCGGCCGCGCAGTCGGTGATCCTCATGGCGCTGGTCATCGCCCTGACGGCGGTGCAGTTCCGTTTCGTCGAAAAACGGGTGGAATACTGATGATCGAGAACCGCCCCTGGCTGAACCTTTTCGCCCATCTGGCCCTGATCCTGGGGGTGGCGATCGTCGCGCTGCCCATCTGGATCACCTTCGTCGCCGCCTCGCACGAGGCCGCGCGCATGATGCAGGCACCCATTCCCATGCTGCCCGGCGGCCATTTCTGGGAGAACCTGCGCGCCACGCTGTTCGGCGAAGGCCTGTCCGGCGCCGAGACCGCGCCCGTCTGGCGCATGCTGCTCAACAGCCTGGTCATGGCGCTGGGCATCGCGGCGGGCAAGATCGCGATCTCGATCATCTCGGCCTTCGCGATCGTCTATTTCAAGTTCCCCTTCCGCATGGCCTTCTTCTGGATGATCTTCATCACGCTGATGCTGCCGGTCGAGGTGCGCATCCTGCCCACCTACGAGGTGGTCTCGGATCTGGGCCTGCTGAACAGCTACTGGGGCCTGACCGTGCCCTTGATCGCCTCGGCCACGGCGACCTTCATGTTCCGTCAGGTGTTCCTGACCATCCCGGACGAGATGCTGGAAAGCGCGCGCATCGACGGGGCGGGGCCGCTGCGCTTCTTCTGGGACATCCTGCTGCCGCTCAGCCGCACGAACATCGCCGCGCTGTTCGTGATCCTGTTCATCTACGGCTGGAACCAGTATCTGTGGCCGCTGCTCATCACCACCGACCGCGACATGTCCACGGTGATGATCTCGATCAAGCAGATGCTCGAGGCGGCCGAGCAGTCGCCGCAATGGAACATCATCATGATGACGGCCCTTCTGGCCATGCTGCCCCCGGTGGCGGTCGTCATCGCCATGCAGAAGCTCTTCGTGAAGGGCCTGACGGAAACCGACAAGTAAGGCGTTCGACCCATGGCCGGAATCAAGCTTGAGAACCTGATCAAATCCTATGGCGACACGCGCATCCTGCACGGCATCGACGCCGACATCGCGGATGGCGAGATGATCGTCGTCGTCGGCCCGTCGGGCTGCGGCAAGTCCACCTTGCTGCGCATGGTCGCCGGGCTCGAGGCCGTGACCGCCGGGCGCATCCTGATCGGCGAGCGCGTGGTCAACGACCTTGAACCCTCGCAGCGCGACATCGCCATGGTGTTCCAGAACTATGCGCTCTACCCGCACATGACGGTGCGGCAGAACATGGCCTACGGGCTGAAGATCCGCGGCATGTCCAGGGCCGAGATCGCCCGGCGCGTGGACGAGGCGGCCGACATCCTCGAGCTGCGCCCCTATCTTGACCGCAAGCCGCGCCAGCTGTCGGGCGGCCAGCGCCAGCGCGTGGCCATGGGCCGCGCCATCGTGCGGCACCCGCAGGTGTTCCTGTTCGACGAGCCGCTTTCCAACCTCGACGCCAAGCTGCGCGTGCAGATGCGGCTCGAGATCCGCAAGCTGCAGAGGCGCCTCGGGGTGACGTCGATCTACGTCACCCATGACCAGGTCGAGGCGATGACCCTGGGCGACCGGCTGATGGTGCTCAACAAGGGCGTGGTCGAGCAGTTCGGCTCGCCCATCGAGCTTTACGAGCGCCCGGCCTCGGTCTTCGTGGCCGGCTTCATCGGCAGCCCGGCGATGAACTTCCTGCCCGTGCGCGTCGAGGGCGACGCGGCGATCCTGCCGAACGGCGCGCGGCTGCCCGCGCCCGCCCGCGCCGCGGGCGAGGCCACGCTGGGCGCGCGGCCCGAGCATCTGACGCCCGACGAGGCCGGGCCGGTGGCGGTCGAGGTCGAGGTGCTCGAGCAGCTGGGCGCGGCGACGCTGGTCCATGGCCGCCTCGAGGGGACGCAGCACGAGATGACCGTGCAGCTCGACGGGGTGCGCGCGCCCGAGGCGGGGCGGATCATGCGCTTCGCCCCCGGTCAGCTGCACCTGTTCGACGCCGCCAGCGGCAAGCGCCTGGCCGACTGAGCGGGCCGGGCCTCAGAGCGGCCCGGCGGCGAACAGGCGCACCGTCATGCCGCCATGGCCGATCGGCGCCCCCAGCTGCGCGAGCGGCAGTTCGGTCGCGCGCGCAAGCCCCGGGTCCGAGGTCACCAGCCCCACGCGCCAGCCCTGGAAACGTTCGCGCAGCACGCGCCCGAGCGTGGCGTAAAGCGCGAACAGGGGGCGGCGCTGGCCGATCCGGCCGCCATAGGGCGGGTTGACCATCACAAGGCCGGGCGGGCCGTCGGGGGGCGCGAAGGCGCCGACCGGCTGGCAGGCGAAGCGCGCGAAGGCGGCCACGCCCGCGCGTTCGGCGTTGGCGGCGGCGGCGCGCACGGCGCCCTGATCGCGGTCGGCGCCGAAGAAGGCCGGCTCGGGCGTGCGCGCCATCGCGGCGGCCTCGGCGCGCATCGCCTCCCAGCGCTCGGCGTCGAACGAGGGCAGCAGGGCGAAGGCGAAGTCGCGTCCGCGTCCGGGGGCGAGGCGCGCGCTCATCTCGGCGGCCTCGATCACGAAGGTGCCCGAGCCGCACATCGGATCGGCCAGCGGCGCGCCCGGCGCATAGCCGCAGCGGCGCAGCATCAGCGCGGCCATGGTCTCGCGCAGCGGCGCCTTGGCGACGGCCAGCTTGTGCCCGCGCTTGTGCAGCGGCGCGCCCGAGCAGTCGATGCTCAGCTGCGCGCGGTCCTTCTCGATGCGCAGCAGCACCCGGACGGGGGCGTCGTCGCGCACGGGCGCGCCGAGGGTCTCGGCGATGGCGCGCGCGACGCGCTCGGCCGCCGCGCCGGCGTGGTAGATCTTCGAGCGCGCGCAGCTCGCCTCGACCCGCACCGGCACGTCGGGGCGCAGGAAATCGCCCCAGGGAAAGCGGCGTGCACGCTTGTCCAGCTGCGCCAGGTGAAAGGCCATGAACGCGCCCGCCCGCAGCATGACCCGCTGGGCGCCGCGCAGCTGCAGATTCGCCCGCCAGATCTCGGTCCAGCCGCCGCGCACGGCCACGCCGCCGCGCTCGGGGCGCGGATCGGCGAAGCCCAGCTCGCGCGCCTCGGCCAGCAGCTCGTCCTCGAGGCCCGGCGGGGCGGCCAGGAAAATGTCCAGATCGTCTTGCGTGCTCATGTCGGGTGCATAGCGGCCCGACGCGCGCGAGGCGACCGTTTTCGGCGCCGCCCGGCCTTGCGCGGCGCGCATGGGAGACATGCTTTTTTCGCAGTTGCGAAAAGACGCGGGCAGGCCTACCTGCCGCGCATCGACAGGCGCTTGCCCGTCGCCGGTTCGTCGCCCTCTTTCATCAAGGAACGCCGCCATGGCCATCGCTCCCAACGCGCCTGTCGCGCCCTTCGGCGCCATCGCCGCCCTTCGCATCGTGACCGCGGTCGAGTCCGCGATCGCGTCGGTTCACGCCCATCTGCGCCGCCGCCGCACCATCGCCGCGCTGCGCCGCCTGACGCCCACGCAGCTGGCCGACATCGGCTTCGCCGACATGACGATCGAGGAGATCGCCGAGACGCTCAACCGCTGACCGCCCCGCGCGGCGGCCGGCGCGCGGCGCCCAAGGCCCCTTGTCCGACGCGGATGAGGGGCTTTTTCATGCGCGAAAGGCGGGCAGGCCGACGCGGCGCGCGCCGGGCCCCGCCGCGCGGCGCGATCGGGCGCGGTTCGGCGTTGCGCGCGCGGCGCGGTTTGCGGGGAAGGGGGCGATCGTCCCGGGAGGCGGCCTGTCATTGGCTCCGGCGGCAGGATTCGAACCTGCGACCAGCGGATTAACAGTCCGATGCTCTACCACTGAGCTACGCCGGATCAGAAGGGCCGGCCCCCCGGGACGCCGCAGCGTATAGCAAAGCGGATTCGCCGCGTCCAGAGGCTTTTCGTCCCGCACGCGCAGGCCCGCGCGAAGGGCCCGCGCGGCCTGTCAGCGCGCCGCGCCCAGCGCCGCGGGAGCGGCCGCGCCGCCGAAATCGCGCGTCACGTCGCCGGCCACGCGGGCGACCACCTGCGCCAGATGGCGCAGGCGCTCGTTGGTGATGCGGGTCTTGGGGCCCGAGACCGACATCGCCGCCACCGGCGCGCCGGATTCGTTGAGCACCGGCGCCGCGACGCAGCGCAGGCCCTCGGCGTTCTCCTCGTCGTCGATGGCGACGCCCTCGCGGCGGATGCGGGCCAGCTCGTCGGCCAGCGCCTCGGGGGCGACGATGGTGCGCGCCGTGGCGCGGGGCAGGCCGTGCTCGGCGATCACGGCCTGGACCTGGGCGGGGTCCATGAAGGCCAGCATGGCCTTGCCCGCGCCGGACCAGTGCATCTTCACCCGGCCGCCGACGCGGGTCAGCGCGCGCATCTGGTGGCGCGATTCGACCTGCGCCATGCAGATCACCTCGCCGCCCGATTCGAGAAAGATGTTGGCCGTCTCGCCGGTCTGCTCGACCAGGCGGCGCATGTAGGGGCGCGCCAGCTGGATCACGTCGCGGGTGCGCGCGAAGGCGGCGCCGACGGTGAAGGCGGCCACGCCCACATGCCAGCAGCCATTGGCCGCGTCGAAGCGCACGAAGCGCTCGCTTTCCATCGTGGTCAGGATGCGGTGCGCGGTCGAGGCGGCCAGCCCCGCCCGCGCCGCCGTTTCGGTCAGCGTCAGGCCGTCGGCGCTTTCGGCCAGGGTGCGCAGCACGGTCAGCGCGCGGGTCACCGAGCGGACCTGACCGATGCGGATGTCGTCGTCTTTGGCGGGCATGCCGTGCGTTCCTTGCAGATGGCGGGCCATGAGGGATCGGTTGCGGGGGCGGGCGTGGTCAGCGCGCCGCCGCCTGTCGCGGGGCGGCCCAGGGCGGGGCGGGGGGCGGCGCGCCGGGCAGCCCCATGGCCGCCTCGCGCAGCGCCGCGACCAGATCCGAGAGCGGCGCGTCGGGCTTGTGATCGGCGCGCATGGTCACGCCCACGGCGCCGGCGGTTTCGCCGATCTCGAAGGGCAGGGCGGCCAGCTCGCCCGAGGCCAGCTCGTCGGCCACCACGCCTTCGGAGATGAACCAGATCGCATCCGATCCGCGCAGCAGGCCGCGCCCAGCCGCAAGCGACACGGTTTCGAGGCGCGCGCCCTCGGAATGCAGGCCGTTGGCCAGCAGAAAGCGCTCGACGTCCGCGCGGATGATCGAGTCGGGCGTCGGCAGGATCATCGGATAGGCGGCGATGCGCGCGAATTCGGGCGGGCGTCCCAGCAGCGGATGGCCGGCGCGCACCACGGCGCGGATCGATTCGTCGTAGAGATGCTGAAAGGTCAGCCCGGCCATGCGGTCGGGCTCGGGCAGGCGGCCGATCATCAGGTCCAGCTCGCCCGCGCGCAGGCGTTCGAGCAGCAGCGCGTTCGGCCCGGCATGGATGCTGAGCAGCACGTCGGGCGCGCGCCGCGCGAAGTTCAGCGCCGCGCGCGGCATCACGCGCCCGGCGGCGGTCGGCAGCACGCCCGCGCGGATGCGCCGCGGCCGCCCGCCGCCGCCGCGCAGGCTGTCCACCCCGCGCCGCAGCGCGGCCAGCGAGGCGCCGGCGTGGCGCAGGAAGGTCTCTCCCTCGGGGGTCAGCCGCATGCGCCGGCCGCTGCGGTCGAACAGGGCGGCGCCCAGCGTCTCTTCCAGCTCGCGCAGGGTCTTCGAGGCGGCCGGCTGCGTGACCCCCAGCGCCTCGGCCGCGCGCGACAGGTGGCCCTGGCGGGCGATCTCCATGAAGCACTGGAGATGGCGGAATTTTATGCGCGCCGCGAAGTTCATGTTGTTCCGGTTATGGAAAAGCCAGATAACATCATTTCACATAACCGCCTCTTTCGGGCAACACTCTTTTCCGCACGCTGAGAAGGAGCCTGGGTCATGCAAGCCGCGCTCATCAACGGATGCCTGATGCACTACGCCGACCAGGGCGCGGGGGCGCCCGTGGTCTTCGCCAACTCGCTGGGCACGGACATGCGCGTCTGGGACCGGCTGATCGCGCGGCTGCCGGAAGGGCTGCGCATCATCCGCTACGACAAGCGCGGGCACGGGCTCAGCGGCCTGCCCGAGGGCGGGTGGGGCATGGGCGACCTGGTGCAGGACCTGGCGGCGCTGCTCGACCGGCTCGAGGTGCGAGGCGCGGCGGTGGTCGGCCTGTCCATCGGCGGAATGATCGCGCAGGGCCTGGCGGCCGAGCGCCCGGACCTTGTCCGCGCCATGGTGCTGATGGACACCGCCGCCAAGATCGGCGCGCCGGGCATGTGGGACGCGCGCATCGCCGCCATCCGCGCCGGGGGCGTCGAGGCGGTGGCCGATCAGGTGCTCGAGCGCTGGTTCTCGCGCGCAACGCGCGCCGCGCGGCCCGACGAGCTGGCGCTGTGGCGCAACATGCTCACGCGCACGCCGGTCGAGGGCTATCTGGGCTGCTGCGCCGCGATCCGCGACACGGACCTGCTTGAAAGCACCGCGCGGCTGCGCCTGCCCACCCTGGCGCTGGCGGGCGACGAGGACGGCTCGACGCCGCCCGATCTGGTGCGCGAGACCGCGGCGCTGATCCCGGGCGCGCGCTTCGCGCTGGTGCGCGGGGCGGGGCATCTGCCCGGCGTCGAGCGCCCCGACGAGACCGCGCGGCTGATTCTGGATTTTCTGAAGGAGAACGGCTTTGCCTGATCGCGCCGACGACCCCGCCGGATTCTCGCGCCGCGAAAGCGGCATGCGCGTGCGCCGCCAGGTTCTGGGCGACGCGCATGTCGAGCGCGCCGCCGCCCGCGCCACCGATTTCGACGCGCCGTTCCAGGAATACATCGTCGAGGCCGCCTGGGGCGGCGTGTGGGCGCGGCCGGGGCTGGGCCGGCGCGAGCGCTCGCTGGTGACGCTGGCGCTTCTGGCGGCGCTGGGCCACTGGGAGGAATTCGAGATGCATCTGCGCGCCACCCGCAACACCGGCGCCGCCCCCGCCGAGGTGCGCGAGGCGCTGCTGCACGTCGCCGTCTACGCCGGCGTGCCCGCCGCCAACCGCGCCTTCGCCATCGCGCGCGAGGTGTTCGCCGAGCGCGCCGAATCCCGCCCCCAGCAGGAGCCCGCCTCATGAGCACGCCGCACGACTATCTCCCGCGCGATCCGGCCTGGCGCACGCCCGCCTTCGCGCCCTTCTACAAGACCACCGTCCACCGCGCGCCGCGCGCGCCGCTTCTGTCGCTGCGCAACACCTTGTCCGAGATCACCGGGCCGGTCTTCGGGCATGACGACATCGGCCCCCTCGACAACGACCTGATCCGCAACTACGCGCAGGACGGCGAGCCCGTTGGCGAGCGCATCATCCTGCACGGCCGGGTTCTGGACGAGAACGCCCGCCCCGTGCCCGGCGCGCTGATCGAGATCTGGCAGGCCAACGCCGCCGGCCGCTACCGCCATCGCAACGACCGCTACCTTGCGCCGCTCGATCCCAATTTCGGCGGCTGCGGCCGCACCCTGGCCGATGACGAGGGGCGCTACGCCTTCCGCACCATCAAGCCGGGGCCCTATCCGTGGGGCAACGACTCGAACTCCTGGCGCCCGGCGCATGTGCATGTTTCGGTCTTCGGGCGCGCCTTCGCCCAGCGGCTGATCACGCAGCTCTATTTCGAGGGCGACCCCCTGATCCCGCGATGCCCCATCGTGCGCACGCTGCCCGATCCGGCGGGGGTCGAGCTGCTGACCGCGCGGCTCGACATGAACGCCGCCATCCCCTTCGACTGCCTGGCCTACCGCTTCGACATCGTGCTGCGCGGCCGCCGCGCCACCCCGTTCGAGAACCGCCCGGAGGGAACATGACCCCGAACGCGCCCCGATACCTCAAGGAGACGCCCTCGCAGACCGCGGGGCCCTATGTGCATATCGGCCTCGCCCCCGAGGCGGCGGGGCTGCGCGCCGTCGGCCGGCCGCTTGCGGGCGACCCGGCGGCGCCCGGCTGCCCGGGCCGGCGCATCGCCGTCGAGGGGGTGGTGCTGGACGGAACCGGAACCCCCCTGCGCGACGCGCTGATCGAGGTCTGGCAGGCCGACCACATGGGCCGCCACCGCCACCCCGAAGACCCCCGCGCGAACGAGGTCGATCCGCGCTTTCGCGGCTTCGGGCGCGTGTGCGCCGGCTTCGAGGACGGGCTGTGGCGCTTCGAGACCGTCAAGCCGGGCCCCGTGCCCTGGCCCGGCGGCGGCTTGCAGGCGCCGCACATCACCTTCTGGATCGTGGCGCGCGGCATCAACATGGGCCTGCACACGCGCATGTATTTCGGCGACGAGCCCGAGGCCAACGCCGCCGACCCGCTCCTGGCCATGATCGAGCAGCCCTCCCGCCGCGAGACGCTGATCTCGCGCCCCGAGCCCGACCCGGGCGGCGGGCCGACCGTGCATCGCTTCGAGATCCGCCTGCAAGGACCTCTGGAAACCGTCTTCCTCGACGTCTAGGACGGAACCAGCCACAGACCCAGCGAGGACCCCATGTCCGATCCCTGCATCATCTGCGTCGCCATCACCGGTTCGGTGCCGACCAAGGCCGACAACCCCGCCGTGCCCGTCACGGTCGAGGAACAGATCGAGTCGGTCCACGAATCCTTCGAGGCCGGCGCGACCATCGCCCATTGCCATGTCCGCGACGACGAGGGCAGGCCGACCTCGGACCCCGAGCGCTTCGCGCGCCTCAAGGAGGGGATCGAAAAGCACTGCCCCGGCATGATCATCCAGTTCTCGACGGGCGGGCGCTCGGGGGCGGGCAAGGCGCGCGGAGGCATGCTGCCCCTGCGGCCCGACATGGCCTCGCTGTCGGTCGGGTCGAACAACTTTCCCACCCGCGTCTACGAGAACCCGCCCGATCTGGTCGACTGGCTGGCGGCCGAGATGATCCGCCACGACGTCAAGCCCGAGATCGAGGCCTTCGACCTGAGCCACATCTTCCAGGCCGCCGCCATGGTCGAGGACGGGCGGCTCAAGCGGCCGCTGCATGTGCAGTTCGTGATGGGCGTGAAGAACGCCATGCCCGTGGATCGCGAGGTCTTCGACTTCTACGTGCGCACCCTGCGCCGCCTGATGCCCGACGCCACCTGGTGCGGGGCCGGGATCGGGCGCCACCAGCGCACGCTGAACGAATGGTCCATCGCCGCGGGCGGCCACACGCGCACCGGGCTCGAGGACAACATCCGCCTCGACCGCGACACCCTTGCGCCGTCCAACGCGGCGCTGGTGCGCATCGCGGCCGAGATCTGCGAGAAGCACGGCCGCCCGGTGGCCGACTGGCGCCAGGCGCGGCGCATCCTGGGCCTGCCCGAGCCGGGCTGAGCGCATGGCCGTCTCGCCCTTCGACTCGGCGCTGCTGCGCGACCTGTTCGGGGCGCGCGAGGTGGCGGCGCTGTTTTCCGACGCGGCCGAGCTGCGCGCGATCCTGCTGTTCGAGGGCGCCCTGGCCGAGGCGCAGGGGGCGCTGGGCGTGATCCCCGCCGAGGCCGCCGCCGCCATCGCCCGCGCCGCGCGCGAGGTGACGCTGGACCCCGGCGCGCTGGCCGCCCGCGCCGCGCGCGACGGCACGCCCGTTCCCGCCGCGGTCGAGGCCTTTCGCGCCGCGATGGGCGCGCCCGAGCACGCGGCCTACGTGCATTTCGGCGCCACCAGCCAGGATGCCGCCGACACCGGGCTGGCGCTGCGGCTGCGCCGGGCGCTGGCGCTGATCGAGGCGCAGCTCGACGACGCGCTGCGCGCGCTGGCCGCGGCGGCGCGCGCGAACCGGGCTCTGCCCATGGCCGCGCGCACGCGCGGGCGCATCGCCGCCCCCACCACCTTCGGCGCGCGCGTCGCGAGCTGGGGCTGGCCGCTCCTGCGCGCGCGCGCGCGCATGGCGCAGCTGCGCCCGCGCCTTCTGACGCTGAGCCTTGGGGGCGCGGCGGGCACGCTGGCCGCGCTCGGCCCGCAGGCCGAGGAGACCGCGCGGCGCATGGCCGAGTCCCTGGGGCTGGAGCCGGCGCCCGCGCCCTGGCATTCGGCGCGCGATCCCCTGGCCGAGCTGGCCTTCGCGCTGGCCGCCCTGTGCGGCGCGCTGGGCAAGATGGGGCGCGACGTGGCGCTGATGGGCCAGGACGAGGTGGCCGAGCTGCGGGCCGGCGCGGGGGGCGGCTCTTCGACCATGCCGCACAAGGCGAACCCGGTCGGCCCCGAGGCGCTGGTGACGCTGGCGCGGCTGACGGCGCGGCTGGCCGGAAGCATGAACGACGCGCTCCTGCACGAAGGAGAGCGCGACGGCGCGGCCTGGGCGCTGGAATGGCACGCCCTGCCGCAGCTGTGCGTGGGCGCGGCGGGGGGGCTGCGCCATGCGGCGGCGCTGGCCGCCGATCTGCGCCCCGATCCGGCGCGCATGGCCGCCAATCTGGGCGCGCGCGGCGGGTTGGCGATGGCCGAGGCGGCCAGCTTCGCCCTGGCCCGCAGCCTGCCGCGCCCGCAGGCGCAGGCGCTGGTCAAGCGCGCCTGCGCCGAGGCGCTGGCCAGGGGAATCGCGCTGGCCGAGGCGCTGGAGACGCTGCATCCGGCCCCCGCGCCCGAGGGCGACTGGGCCGTGATCCTGGCGCCCGAGCGCTGGCTGGGCATGGCGCCCGCGCTGGCCGACCGCTTCGCCGACGCGGTCGAGGACGCGACCGGGCCAGGGCGGCGCGCGGCGCCCGAAGGCGATTGACCCGGGCGGCCGGCCAAGGCGATTGACCCGGGCGACTGACCTGGTGGGCGACCGGCCAAGACGATCGACCGGGGCGATCGAACCCTGCAATTGGGCCGGCGAGCGTGTCTTGCGCCGGCGGTCCGTTCCGGGGCGTTCGGCGGGCGCATGCGGCCCCTGACCGGGCGCGCCGAACCGGACGCGCGGCGCCCCTTGCCCGCCCCCGCCCGGCGTGCGACCGGCGGCCGCGCCGCGACGGCGCGGCGCGGCGCGGGAGCGGCTTCGGATCCTCAGGCCGAGGCGGCCTCGACGATGGGGGCGAAATCCGCCGCCTTCAGGCTGGCGCCGCCGACCAGCCCGCCATCGACATTGGGCACGCCGAAGATCTGCGCCGCGTTGCCCGGCTTGACCGAGCCGCCGTAAAGCAGCCGCACCCCGTCGGCGAGCGCGTCGCCGAAGCGTGCGGCCAGACGCGCGCGCATGAATTCGTGCACCTGCGCGATGTCCTCGAGCGTGGGCGTGCGGCCCGAGCCGATGGCCCAGACGGGTTCGTAGGCGATCACCAGCCGCTCGGGCGTCGGGCCGTCGGGAACCGACCCGTCAAGCTGCGCGCCCACCACCTCGAGCGCCTTGCCCGCGTCGCGCTGGGCCTCGGTCTCGCCGACGCAGATGATGGCGGTCAGCCCGGCGCGCCACGCGGCCTCGGCCTTGGCGCGAACCAGCGCGTCGGTCTCGCCGTGGTCGGCGCGGCGCTCGGAATGGCCGACGATGACCGCGACGGCGCCCGCATCGGCCAGCATCTCGGCGGCGATGTCGCCCGTATGCGCGCCCGAAGGGGCGGGGTGGCAATCCTGGCCGCCCACGCGCACGGGGCCGCCGCGCAGCCGCTCGGCCATGGCGGCGATCAGCGTGGCGGGCGGGCACAGCAGCACGTCGCAGCCCGGCGCGGGGCAGGCGGCGGCCAGCGCCTCGGCCTCGGCCAGGGCGGCGCGGGTTCCGTTCATCTTCCAGTTTCCGGCGGCCAGCTTGCGTCGGGCCATGGCGGGGTCTCCCTTGTTGCGGATCGGATCAATGCCTGGGCCGCGTCATATCAGGAACGCGCGCGCATGGCAGCGGACAAGGCGCCGCCCGCGCCCCGCCGACTGCCAAGGCGCGCTCGCCCGAGCCGGCGCGGGCCGGGGCGGGGCCGGGGCGGGGCTGAGGCCGGGCGGCCGCAGGCGCGGGAGGGGCGGCGAGGCGCCGGCCTCGGCTTGGCGGGACAAGGGGCGCGGCGTGCGCAAGGGGCCCGGGGCCGGGGCGGGCCGGGCCGGCCGGTCGCGAACGGGCGAGGCGCGGGCCGCGGCTTGGCGGGACAGGGGCGCGGCGCGCGCAAGGGGGCGCGGGGGCCGCGCGGCGGGCCGGCCGGTCGCGAACGGGCGAGGCGCGGGCCTCGGCTTGGCGGGACAAGGGGCGCGGCGCGCGCAGGGGGTCCCGGGGCCGCAGGGCGCGGATGCGGCGGCGGGGCCTGGGCGCGTGCCGTCGAAGCCGGACCTTGCGTCGCTCCGGGCCCGCGCCTCGGCGCGCGAGGGGCCGTGGGCAAGGGGGGCAAGGGCGGGGGCGCGCGAGGCCTTTCGCGAGAAGAGCGCGGGCGCCCGCCGCCTTGCCGGCCGGCCGCGGATCACGCAACAGCCCGGGGCGCGCCTTGCGACGATGCGGGCGCAGGCGCCCTGCGCCCTGCCGATCGGCCCCGCGTCAGCCCAGCGCCTCGGCGCGGGCCAGCTCGATGGCGCGGCGGGCCCATCGGGCGGCGGCGAGGGGGTCGTCTTCGCTGTCGGCCGGCAGGCTCCAATAGCCCAGCGTGCGCGGCGCGCCGTCGCGGGTGAAGGCGAAGCGCGTCGCGCCCTCGGCGGCCATGGCGCGGGCCACGACGCCCTCGGCGCGCAGGAAGATCTGCGCGCGCGGGCAGATCAGCCCGAAGAGCACGCCCTGCGAGTAGAGCCCCGCGCCCCCGGCCATCGGGCGCACCTCAAGCTCGGCCAGCGCGGCGAACAGCCGCCGCGCCCGCGCCAGCGCCTCGGCGCCCAGGGCCATGATCATGCGTTCGCGAACTTGACGGATTCGCCGCAGCCGCAAGCCTCCGTCACGTTCGGGTTGTTGAAGACGAAGCCCGATTCGAGCAGCGAGGACTTGTAGTCGATCTCGGTCCCGAACAGGAACATCTGCGCCGTCGGGGCGATGAGCACCCGCGCGCCGTCCTGCTCGACCACCGCGTCATGGGGGCCGGCCTCTTCGGCATAGTCCATGGTGTATTCCATGCCCGCGCAACCGCCCTTGCGCACGCCGATGCGCAGGCCGAACACGCGGCCGTCGGATTCCTCGATCAGCCGGCGCACCTCGCGCGCGGCGGCCTCGGTCAGGGTGACCGGCGGCTTTCCGGGCATTGCGAACATCGGCTTGCTCCCTTGATCCGAAAGGCGGGCCTCACATGAAGCCCAGCTCCAGCCGCGCCTCGTCCGAGAGCATGTCCATGCCCCAGGGCGGCTCCCACACCAGGCGCACGTTCACCGTCTTGACGCCGGGCAGGGGCTCGACCGCGTCGGCGACCCAACCGGGCATCTCGCCGGCCACGGGGCAGCCCGGGGCGGTCAGGGTCATGTCGATCTCGACGTTGTTCTCGTCGTCGATGGCGATGCGATAGACAAGCCCGAGATCGTAGATGTTCACCGGGATCTCGGGATCGTGAACGGTGCGGCACGCCTCGACGATCTGGGGATAAAGAGGGTGATCGACGCTCGAGGGCCCGATCAGCGGCTGTCCCTCGGCCGGCGCGTCGGTCCCGGCGCGCTCGCCGAGCCCGGCCTCGGGCGCTTGGTCCTTGACGGCGTCCGTCATCGCGTTCTCCATGCCTGATCCGTTTCCTCAGATATAGGCCCGGCGCGGGTTCAGGTCCAGCGCCGCCCGCTCTGGCGTCGGCCGCCCTTGCGGGGGTATGCAGCGCCATCCGGCAAGCAGGAGCAAGGCCCGTGACCCGATTCTCTTTCACCGTCCACGCGACCGACGGCGCCGCCCGCGCGGGGGTCGTCAGCACCCCGCGCGGCCAGATCCGCACCCCCGCCTTCATGCCCGTGGGCACCGCCGCCACCGTCAAGGCCATGCTGCCCGAGAACGTGCGCGCCACGGGGGCCGACATCATCCTGGGCAACACCTATCACCTGATGCTGCGCCCGGGCGCCGAGCGCATCGCCCGGCTGGGCGGGCTGCACCGCTTCATGAACTGGGAGCGGCCGATCCTGACCGATTCGGGCGGCTTTCAGGTCATGAGCCTGGCCGGCCTGCGCAAGCTGGACGAGCGCGGCGTGACCTTCAAGTCGCATGTCGACGGCTCGCGCCACGAGCTGACGCCCGAGCGCTCGATGGAGATCCAGCGCCTGCTCGGCTCGGACATCGTGATGTGCTTCGACGAGTGCACGCCCTTTCCGGCCGACGAGGCGACGGCGGCCGAATCCATGCGGCTGTCCATGCGCTGGGCCGCGCGCTCGCGCGAGGCGTTCGGCGACCGGCCGGGCCATGCGCTGTTCGGCATCCAGCAGGGCAGCGTGTTCCGCGAGCTGCGCGAGGAAAGCTCGCAGGCGCTGCGCGCCATCGGCTTCGACGGCTACGCCATCGGCGGGCTGGCGGTGGGTGAGGGGCAGGAGGCCATGTTCGCCGTGCTGGACTACGCCCCCGGCCTGCTGCCCGAGGACAAGCCGCGCTATCTGATGGGCGTGGGCAAGCCCGACGACATCGTCGGCGCGGTGCAGCGCGGGGTCGACATGTTCGATTGCGTGCTGCCGACGCGCTCGGGGCGCACCGGCCAGGCGCTGACGCGGCGCGGGGCGGTCAATCTGCGCAACGCCCGCCACCAGGACGACCCGCGCCCGCTCGATCCCGATTGCGCCTGCCCGTGCTGCCGCAACTACTCGCGCGCCTATCTGCACCACGTCCACAAGGCGCAGGAGATCATCGCCGCCATGCTGCTGACCTGGCACAACCTGCACTACTACCAGGAGCTGATGCAGGGCCTGCGCGACGCCATCGCCGCCGGGCGGCTCGACGCCTTCGTCGCCGATTTCCACGCCCGCCGCGCCGAGGGCGACCTGCCCCCGCTTTGAGCGGCGCGGCGCCATGTCGGGC
This sequence comes from Oceanicella actignis, assembly GCF_008124525.1. Lineage (GTDB taxonomy): Bacteria > Pseudomonadota > Alphaproteobacteria > Rhodobacterales > Rhodobacteraceae > Oceanicella > Oceanicella actignis. The sequence goes on along the minus strand of NZ_VNHJ01000007.1, from coordinate 102,895 downwards.
TGGACCCGGCCGCAGGCTGTGATAGAACGGCGGGCGACCCGGGACACATCGCCAAGGGAACCACGCCCGTGATGCAGCTGCTCAAGAGGATCTTCACCTGGTGGAACGGCGCCACCGTCGGCACCTTGCTGTTCACCTCGCGCCATGGCGTGAAGGTGGGCGAGGACGAGCAGGGCAACCAGTTCTACCAGAGCCGCGACGGCAAGCGCCGCTGGGTGATCTACAACGGCGAGGCCGAGGCCTCGCGCATCTCGCCCGAATGGCATGGCTGGCTGCACCACACCTGGGATCAGCCGCCCACCGCGGCGCCGCTGCCGCACAAGCCGTGGGAGAAGCCGCACAAGCCGAACATGACCGGCACCGAGGCGGCCTATCACCCGCCGGGAAGCCTGCTGAACCCCGATCCAGCGCCGCGCATGCGCCCCGACTACGAAGCCTGGCGCCCCGCCGACTGAGCCGCGCCCGGCGCGCCGCCGCCTTTTCCGGGAGACAGCGACATGGCCAATTCCGCAGCCGAAACCGTGATCGGAGCGGCGGTTCTGCTCGCCGCCGGCGGCTTCTTCGCCTATGCGGCGCAGACCACCGGCTACGAGCTGGGCGGGAAGGCCGGCGTCTACGAGCTGGTCGCGCCCTTCCGCAAGGCCGACGGGCTGGCCGTGGGCTCGGACGTGCGCGTGGCGGGGGTCAAGGTCGGCTCGGTCGCCGCGCTCGAGCTTGACCTCAAGACCTATCGCGCGCTGGCCCGCCTGGCCATCGACGAGAAGATCAAGCTGCCCGAGGACAGCGACGCCGCCGTCGCCACCGAGGGCCTTCTGGGCGGCGCCTATGTGGCGATCACGCCCGGCTCGTCGGACGTTATGTTCGAGAACGGCGACGAGATCCAGTATACGCAGGGCTCGATCAGCATCCTGGACCTGGTCGGCAAGGCGATTTCGGCGGCGGGGCAGTGAGACGCGCGCTGCCCTGCGCGGCGATCCTGGCGCTTCTGGCCGCGCCCGCGCCGGCCCAGACGCCCGCCATCCCCGGCGCCGCGCCCCCGGACGCCCCCGCGCAAGCGCCAGCCGACGGACCCGCCGACGGGCCCGCCGCGCGCGCGCCCGACGACGGCGCCGATCGCGGCCCGCTGGGCGCGCTCTTCCGCCGCCCGCCGGACGGCGCCGCGCCCGAGGACGGGCCGCAATGGTTCGGCTTCGAAGACGCGCGCCCGCCCGAATGGCGCGGCGTTTCCCAGCCCGGCGCGCGGCTTCGGCTGCTGGACAAGATGACCGGCCGGGTCGAGACGCTGGACCTGCCCGTGGGCGCGCGGCTGCGGCGCGGGCGCCTCGAACTGGTCCTGCGCGCCTGCCGCGTCCCGCCCGAGGACGTCGCCGCCGAAGACGCCTTCGCCTATCTCGAGGCGCGCGACCTGCGCGAAGAGGCGCCGCGCTTCGCCGGGTGGATGTTCGCCTCGAGCCCCGCGCTCTCGGCCATGGATCACGCGCGCTACGACGTCTGGCTGGTCAATTGCAGCACCAGCTCGGACGAGGCGTCTTCGGGCAGCGCGTGGAAATCGGCGGCGCAGGACAGCGCCTCGTCCAGCAGCGTCAGGTAGCGCGCGCGCGGGATCTCGATCGCGCCGAAGCGGCGCAGATGATCGGTCACGAACTGCGTGTCCAGCAGGCGAAAGCCCCCGGCCCGAAGCCGCGCGACCAGCCACACAAGGGCCAGCTTCGAGGCGTCCGTGCGCCGCGAGAACATGCTTTCGCCGAAGAACGCCGCCCCCATGCGCACGCCATACAGCCCACCGGCCAACTCGCCGTCCATGCGCACCTCGATCGAGTGCGCGCAGCCCATGCGGTGCAGCGCAAGGTAAAGCTCGCGGATGCGCGGGTTGATCCAGGTTTCGGGACGGTCTGCGCAGCCGTCCAGCACGCCGGCGAAGTCGCGGTCGACGGTGATCGAGAAGTCGCCCCGCCGCGCGCGCCTGCGCAGCGAGCGCGGGACGTGGAAGCGCGCCAGCGGCAGGATCCCGCGCCAGCGCGGATCGACCCAGTAGATGCGCGTCGAGCCGGCCGACTGCGCCATGGGAAACACCCCCGCCGCATAGGCTTGCAGCAGCAGCTCGGGCGTGACGCCGTCGCGGTCGGACGGGCCGGGCATGGGGCCTCCTTGCGCTGGGACGCCTTGCGCTTGACGGCCGCGGCGCGCGGGCGCGCCGGGTCACTTGCCGGACAGCTTCTTTTCCAGCCAGTGAATGTCGTAATCGCCCGCGATCACCTGCGGATCGTCGGCCAGCTGCGCGAACAGCGGCAGCGTCGTGTCGATGCCGTCCACCACCGTCTCGCGCAGGGCCCGGCGCAGGCGCGCCAGCGCGGCGGGGCGGTCCTCGGCATGGACGATGAGCTTGCCGATCAGGCTGTCGTAATAGGGCGGAATGCGGTAGCCCGAGTAAAGCGCGCTGTCCATGCGCACGCCCAGCCCGCCCGGCGCGTGATAATGCGAGACCAGCCCCGGCGAGGGCGCGAAGTCGGGCAGGCGCTCGGCGTTGATGCGGCACTCGATGGCATGGCCGCGCGGGCGCAGCTCTTCCTGGCGGAAGGACAGGGGCAGACCGGCGGCGACGCGGATCTGTTCCTTGACCAGATCGACGCCATAGACCGCCTCGGTCACCGGATGCTCGACCTGCAGGCGGGTGTTCATCTCGATGAAGTAGAAGGCCCCGTCCTCGTAGAGGAACTCGATGGTGCCCGCGCCGCGATAGTTCATGCGCGCCACGGCCTCGGCGCAGACGCGGCCGATCTCGGCGCGCTGGGCGTCCGAGATGGCGGGCGAGGGGCTTTCCTCGAAGACCTTCTGATGCCGGCGCTGCAACGAGCAGTCGCGCTCGCCCAGATGCACGGCGCCGCCCTTGCCGTCGCCGAACACCTGCACCTCGATATGGCGCGGGCGGCCAAGATATTTCTCGATATACACGGCGTCGTCGCCGAAGGCGGCCTTGGCCTCGGAGCGCGCGGTCGAGAAGGCGTTGGGCAGCTCCTGCGCCGAGCGCGCCACCTTCATCCCGCGCCCGCCGCCGCCCGCCGCGGCCTTGACCAGCACCGGATAGCCCATCTGGTCGGCGATGCGCCGGGCCTCTTCGACGTCGGCGACGCCGCCCTCCGAGCCGGGGACGCAGGGCACGCCCAGCGCGCGCATGGTCTCCTTGGCGGCGATCTTGTCGCCCATCAGGCGGATGTGCTCGGCGGTCGGGCCGATGAAGGTCAGGCCGTGATCCTCGACGATCTGCACGAAGCTGGCGTTCTCGGACAGAAAGCCGTAGCCGGGGTGGATCGCGTCGGCGCCGGTGATCTCGGCGGCCGAGATGATGGCCGGCACGTTCAGATAGCTTTGCGCCGCCGAGGGCGGGCCGATGCACACGCTCTCGTCCGCCAGGCGCACATGCATGGCGTCGGCGTCGGCGGTCGAGTGCACCGCCACCGTGCGCACGCCCATCTCGCGGCAGGCGCGCTGGATGCGCAGGGCGATCTCGCCGCGGTTGGCGATCAGGACCTTCTTGATGGAAAGCGGCTCGTTTCGGGACATGCCCGGTCCTCCCGGGCGGTTATTCGATGATCATGAGCGGCGCGCCGAACTCGACCGGCGTGCCGTCTTCGACGAGAATCCGCTTGACCGTCCCCGCGCGCGGGCTGGGGATCTGGTTCATGGTCTTCATCGCCTCGATGATGAGCAGCGTCTGCCCCTCGGCCACCTGATCGCCGACCTTGACGAAGGGCGCGGCGCCCGGTTCGGGCTGCAGATAGACCGTGCCGACCATGGGCGAGGTCACCGCCCCCGGATGCTGCGCCGGATCGGCGGGCGCGGGCGCCTCGCCCGCCGGCGCGGCGGAAGGGGCGGGGGCGGCCGGCGCCGCGGGCGCCGGCGGGGCGTAGGCATGGACGACGGGCGCGGCGGCGGCGTGGCGGCCGACGCGGACCTTGAGGGTGTCTTCCTTGCCGTATTCGCGCTCAACCTCGATCTCGGACAGGTCGGTTTCGCGCAGCAGCTCGGCCAGTTCGCGGATGAAGGCGATGTCGCTTTCGTGGGTCTTGCTCATGGGATCCCTGAATCTCCTGGCGCAGCGGTCCATGACGGCCCGCGCGGCGCTTGCCCCGGTCCGCGTTCGGCGCGGCCCGGCCCGTTGTCGGGCGCGTTCACAGACCCGCGCTTTACACCAACGCGCCGCGCGGTTGCAAGCGCGGCTCAGCCCTTGTCGGCGCGCGCCTTCTCGATGCGCTGGCGCAGCTGCTCGAGCGGCACGTAGCCGCGCACCAGCTGATCGCCCACGACGAAGGTCGGCGTACCCTCGATGCGCAGCGCGCGCGCCAGGTCGTGATTGGCGCGCACGCGCTCGCGCACCCGGCGCGAGGCGGCGTCGTCGCGCAGGCGCCGCACGTCAAGCCCCACCTCTTCGGCGATGCGCCACACGGCGTCCTCGTCCAGCGCGCCGCGATGGCGCATCAGCGCGTCGGAAAAGGCCAGGTAGCGCGACCCGCCATCCTGCTCGAGCGCCGCCAGCGCGGCCTGCGCCGCCACGGTCGAGCCGGGGCCGAGGATCGGGAACTCCTTGATGATCAGGCGCACGTTCGGGTCGGTTTCGAGCAGCTTCTTCACCTCGCCATGGGCGCGCTTGCAATAGCCGCAGTTGTAGTCGAGGAACTCGACCACCGTCACGTCGCCCTCGGGGTTGCCGGCGACGTAGGAGTAGCCATCGTTGAACAAGGCGTCGGCGTTGGCGCGCACCAGATGGCCGTCGGCCTGGGCGGCCTGTTCGCGGCGGCGCTGCTCGAGGGTGCGCAGCGCCTCCATCACCACCTCGGGATGCTCGAGCAGATAGCGCCGCACCTCGGCGCGCAAGAGGGCGCGTTCCTCGGGCGGCATCTCCTGCGCGGCGGCGGGGTCGGCGGGAAGCAGCGCGGCGGCCGCGCACAGCGCGCCGAGGGCGCCTGCGGCAAGGCTGCGGAGAGTCTGGAAAACGGGCATGTCGGTCCTTTCGCGGTCTGTCTGCTTCCCTCAGCCGTCCTGCAGGCTGAGGATGATGTCCTGCGCGCGCGTGGCGGCGGGGCTGCCCTTGGGCAGCAGGGTCAGGGCGCGGCGGGCCTGGTTCACCGCGTCGCGGCGCGCGCCGGCGATGGCCAGCCGCTCGGCGGTGGTCAGCGCGGCCATGCCCTCGTCGCCGGTGCGCGCATAGGCCAGCGCCAGATCGCGCAGCAGCGTCGCGTCGCCCCCGCCCGAGCGCGCCGCCCCCTGCTCGAGCGCCGCGCGCGCCTCGCGGTCGGCGGCCGGATCGTTCAGCGCCAGCAAGGCGCGGCCCAGATACGCCAGGATGAGCGGCTCGTCCGGCGCAAGGCGCACCGCCTCGCGATAGGCGGGCACGGCCTGGGCCGCGCGGCCGCTTTCGAGCAGGATCTGACCCTTGAGCTCGTGATAATAGGGGTCCGAGGGGCGCATCGCGATCAGCTTGTCCACCTCGGCCAGCGCCCGGTCGGGATCGGGCAGGCGATGCAGCGCCACCGCCCGGCGGAGCCGCGCGAATTCCGAGCCGTCGGCCGGATCGAGCCGCGCCAGAAGCCGGTCGGGCCGCTCGAGAAAACCGTCGAGCTTGGCGCGCATGCGATCGAACCAATAGACGGTTTCGGGCGGCGAGGCCCGCCCCCAGGCCGGCGAGCGCATCGCCCGCGCGCGCGCCAGCGAAAGGCGCTCGGCGCTGATGGGATGGGTGCGCGCGAAGGGGTCCTGGTGGCGCTGGGAGAACACCTCCTGCCCGCGGAAACGGTCCAGCACCTCGAGCATCCCGCCCGGGTCGATCCCCGCGCGCTCGAGATAGGTCAGCGCGGCCTGGTCGGCGGCGCTTTCCTCGGCGCGGCTGTAGGCCAGAAGCGCGCGCTCGGCGGCCTGCCCGCCGCCGGCGATGGCCGCGGCCGCCGCCGGCCCGCCGCCGGCCGCCGCCGCCGCCACGCCCAGCGCCAGGCCCAGCAGCACGGGGCCGCGGGCGTTGCGCTCGGCGATCTGGCGCCGGGCCAGATGGCCGCCGACGATATGCCCCGCCTCATGCGCGATGACGCCGATCAGCTGCTCGGGGCGCTCGGATTCGCGCAGCAGCCCCGTGGTCAGCGCCATGTTGCGCCCGCCGAAGACGAAGGCGTTCACGCTCGGGTCCTGAAGGATGACGATGCGCACCTCGTCGGGATCGAGCCCCGCGGCGCGGAACACCGGCCCCGACAGGCGGCGCAGCGTCGCCTCGATCTCGGCGTCGCGGATCAGCGACAGGGCCTGCGCAGGCGCCGCCTGCAGCGTCGCCGCCGCGACGGCCAGCGCGCATGCCGCGCGCGATAGGGTTCGTGTCAAGCGCGTCATCATTCCCGACCATATGGCCCCTTCGGGCCGTCATGTCACCCCCGGCGGGCGCGCGCGCCGCTTGCACTCGGGCGCGCGCGCCGCTTGCCCTTGGGCGCGCGGCGGCCCATACCACGGCGCGAACCCGGCCAGAGGCCCGATCAGAGGCCCGATCAGAGGACTGCGCGAAGATGAAGATTTCAAGACGCGGATCGGTCGATCCCTTCATCGTGATGGACGTGATGGAGCAGGCCCGCGCCGCCCAGGCCGCCGGGCGCGACGTCATTCACATGGAGGTCGGCCAGCCGGCCACGCCCGCGCCCCGCCTCGCGCGCGAGCGTCTGGCGCGGGCGCTGGACAGCGACGCGCTGGGCTACACGGTGGCGCTTGGCCTGCCCGAGCTGCGCGAGGGCATCGCGCGGCTCTACAAGCGCCGGCACGGGCTGGATCTGGACCCGGCGCGGGTGGTGGTCACGGCGGGCTCGTCGGGGGCGTTCCTCCTGGCCTTTCTGGCGCTGTTCGAGATCGGCGACGAGGTCGCGCTGGGCGATCCCAGCTATCCGAGCTATCGCAACATCTTCAAGGCGCTGGGCGTGCGGGTGCGCCGGATCGAGACGCGCCCCGAGACGCGCTATCAGCCCACGCCCGCGGATCTGGGCGACTCGGACGGCCTGCTGGTCGCCAGCCCGGCCAATCCGACCGGCACGATGCTGGCGCTGGACGAGCTGCGCGCGCTGGCGCAGGCCTGCGCCGCGCGCGGGGCGGCCTTCATCTCGGACGAGATCTATCACGGCCTGACCTACGAGCGCCCGGCGGTCTCGGCGCTCGAGGCGACGGACGATGTGTTCGTCATCAACAGCTTCTCGAAATATTTCTCCATGACGGGGTGGCGCATCGGCTGGATGGTCGTGCCGCCGAGCCATCTGCGCGCGGTCGAGCGGCTGGCGCAGAACCTGTTCATCTGCCCGACCCATGCCAGCCAGGTCGCCGCGCTGGGCGCGCTCGAGGCCGAGGACGAGCTCGAGGCCAACCGCGCCGTCTATGCGCGCAACCGCGCCCTGCTGCTCGAGGAGCTGCCGCGCGCCGGGTTCCGCGACATCGCGCCCTGCGACGGGGCGTTCTATCTTTACGCCGACGTCGCGCATCTGACCGACGACAGCCGCGCCTTTTGCGCGCGGATGCTTGACGAGGCGGGCGTCGCGGCGACGCCGGGGCTGGATTTCGACCCGGTGCGCGGGGCGCGGACGGTCCGCTTCAGCTTCGCCGGCTCCGAGGCGCAGATGCGCGAGGGCGCCCGGCGGCTCAGGGCATGGCTGGGCGCGGGCGGCAAGGCGGCGCGTTGACCGCCCGCCTGGCCGCGGCGGCGCCCGCGATGCGGCCGGACGGGGCTGCGCCGCGCGATCGCAAGCGAATCTCGATGGCATGCGCGCCGCGGCGGCGCCGGGCGGCGGGGCCGAGGCGCAAGATGCGCCCGGGAACCGGCGGCCCGGCACGGCGGCTCCACAAGGCCGCGCGGCCCGGGCGCGGGATCGTCGCGCAGAACGCTATGGCCAGCCGCGGCGCGGCGGCGGATGTGCAGGAGCGCCCGCGCGATCAGGACCCAGGAGGCGACGAAAACGCCCGGCCGCAGGCGCGGCCGGGCGTCGTCTTTCAGAGGGCAAGGCGCGTCAGCGGCGCAGCGACCACCATCCGCGCTTGCGCGGCTTGGGCGGCGAGTCGGGCTGAGGCGCCGCGTCCGTCGGCGCGGCGCCCTGCGGCTGCGCGGCATCGGCTTGCGGCTGCGCCGCCTCGGCTTGCGCGCCTTGCTCTGGCGCGGCGCCGTCCTCGGCGTCGCTCGTCCCCGCCTCGGGCGTCGGCGCCGCTTCGGCCCCGGCTTGGGTCAGGGTTTCGGCCGGGGTTTCGGGCTCGGTTTCGGGCGCCCGCGCCGCCTGTGCGTCCGCCGCGGCTTCGTCCTCGGCCTTGGGCGCGGCGGCGGGCGCGGACCCGTCGCCGGTCGCCGGTTGCTCCGGCGCAGGAGCGCCCTCGGCCGCGGCCTCGGCCTGCGTCGGCGTTTCTGCCGTCGCCATGGCCTCGTCCGCTTCGGGTTCCGGCGGCGCGGCGGCGTCGGCCGCCCGACCTGCGGCGGCATCGACCCCGGCCCCAGTCTCGGCCGCTCGGGTTTCGGCTCCGGTCTCGGCGCCAGTCGCCGCCCCGGTCTCGGCGACACCCTCATCCTTGGGGGCCGGCGCGGTCGTTGCTCCGGTCCCGGCTTCGGCTTCGGCCTCGGTCCCGGTTTCGGGCGTCGGCGCGGCCTCGGCGACGCCTTCGCCGCGGGGCTTGCGCCGGCGGCGGCTGCGGCGCGGCGCGGGGATGTCGGCCTCGGCGCCCTCGCCGCGATGTTCGGACCTTCGGGGCCGAAGCCCAGCGCCGCCTCGGCGCCCGCATCCGCCCGCTGCTGCGCATCGGCCTGCGCCGGGGCCTGCACGGGCGCGCCCTGATCCGAGGTCTCGGCGGAAGCGCTCTTGCGCCGGCGCCGTCCGCCGCGGCGGCCGCGGCGCGGCTTGGCCTCGGCGCCTTCGGCCTCGGGCGCCGGGGCGGGCGCCGTGGGCGCCTCGGGCGCCTCGGCCCCGGGGGCGACGATCTCGGCGTCCTCGACCGCGCCGGCCAGGTCGGGCGAGGCGGCGTAGACGGCGGCCGCCGTCACCGCCGCCGGCGCCTGGACGCGCGCGCGCTCGCGCAGCGGGGTCTTGATGCGCTCGATCTTGCGGTCGGGCACGATCATGGTCGGGTCCGCCTCGACGCGCACCGAGATGTCGTAGCGCGCCTCGATGCGCATCAGATGCTCGCGCTTCTGGTTCATCAGGAAGTTGACGACCGAAAGCGGCGCCTTGACCAGGATCTCGGGCGCCTTGCCGCGCACGCCCTCTTCCTCGACCTCGCGCAGGATCGACAGCGCCATCGATTCGTCCGAGCGCGTGACGCCCGTGCCGTGGCAGTGGGGGCAGGGCGCGGTCGAGGCCTCGAGCATGCCCGGGCGCAGGCGCTGGCGCGACATCTCCATCAGGCCGAAGGGCGAGATGCGCCCGACCTGGATGCGGGCGCGGTCGGATTTGAGCCGCTCCTTCATCCGCTTTTCGACCGCGCGGTTGTTGCGCGGATCGTCCATGTCGATGAAGTCGATCACGATCAGCCCCGCCAGGTCGCGCAGGCGCAGCTGGCGGGCGATCTCGTCGGCGGCCTCGAGATTGGTCTTGAGCGCCGTCTCCTCGATCGAGGCCTCCTTGGTCGAGCGGCCCGAGTTGATGTCGATGGCCACCAGCGCCTCGGTCACGCCGATGACGATGTAGCCGCCGGACTTGAGCTGCACGACGGGGTTGAACATCGAGGCCAGCTCGTCCTCGACCTTGTAGCGGATGAAGAGGGGGACGCGGTCCTCATACCGCTTCACGTTCCTGGCGTGAGAGGGCATGAGCATCTTCATGTAGTCCTTGGCCTCGCGGTAGCCCTCTTCGCCCTCGACCAGGATCTCGTCGATGTCGCGGCTGTAGAGGTCGCGGATGGCGCGCTTGATCAGGCTGCCCTCCTCGTAGACCAGGGTCGGGGCGATCGAGCGCAGCGTCAGCTCGCGGATCTGCTCCCACTGGCGCAGCAGGTATTCGTAGTCGCGCCGGATCTCGGCGCGCGTGCGCTTGGCGCCGGCGGTGCGGATGATCAGCCCCATGCCCTTGGGCACCTGCAGCTCGGCGGCGATCTCCTTGAGCTTCTTGCGGTCGGCGGCGTTGGTGATCTTGCGGCTGATGCCGCCCCCGCGCGCGGTGTTGGGCATGAGCACGCAGTAGCGCCCGGCCAGCGACAGGTAGGTGGTGAGCGCCGCGCCCTTGTTGCCGCGCTCTTCCTTGACGACCTGAACCAGCATGATCTGCCGGACCTTGATCACCTCCTGGATCTTGTAGCGGCGCATGCGCGGGCGCTGGGGGCGCGCCTCTTCGATCGGATCCTCGGGGGCGATCTCCTCGACCTCGGGCTCGGCTTCGGCTTCGGCTTCGGGCTGCGCGTCCTCGTCCGAGGGCGCGTCGGGCTGCGCCCGGCCGCGGCCGCGCGCCGGACGGCGGCGTCGGCTGCGGGGGCGGGCGGGGGCGTCGTCGGCTTCGTCCGCTTCGGCTTCCCCGCTCCGGGCCGGATCGGTTTCGGCCTGCGCCGCCCCGCCTTCCGCGTCGTCGTCCTGCGGCGTTTCGGCCGCCGCGGCGCCGGAGTCGGGCGTTTCGGAGCCCTCGGCGTCGGTCTCGGGCGCATCGGCGGCGTCGGGCCGGCCTGCGTCGGAAGGCGACTCGGCGGCCGCGTCGGTGGTCGTCTCGTTGCGCTCGTCGGCGGGCGCGTCGCCGGCCTTGACCGTCACGGCGTCGGGCGCCTGAGCGGCGGCGTCTGCGGCGGGCGTTTCGGTCAGGGGCGTTTCGGGCGCGGGCGCGCCATCTTCGCCGGCTTCGCCGGCGGCGGCGACGGGCGGGGCCGCCTGGTCCTCGGCGCCCGCGGCCGCATCCGGCGCCCGCGCGCCGGCGGCCTCGGCGGGCGCGTAGTCTTCGTGGATGGTCTCGTCCTTGTCCGCGCCGGCGCTTTCGGCGATCGAGCGGGGGCCTTCGCCGGAATCATCCTTCGCGTCGTCCGCCCCGTCAGCGGCCTCGTCAGCCGCCCCCTCGCCGGCCGGCGCGTCGGCGGGCGCCGTTTCGGCGGGCTGCCGGGGCGAAATCGGCGCCTCGTCCGCCGCGTCGGCCGTCCGAGCCGCCGCGACATCCTCGGCGGGCGCGTCGGCGGGGGCGGTCTGGGGCGCGGCGGGGAGCTCGTCGCCTTCGGGGGCGGCGGCTGCCGCGTCAGCCGGCGCGTCGGCCTCCTTCTCCGCGTTCGCGGTTTGCGCGTCGGCCTTGGCCGCCGGGGCCTCGCCGCCCTCGGGCTGCGCGTCGGCCGCATTCGCCGCGTCCTCGGCCTGCGCGCCGCCCTGGGGCGCCGGGGCTTCGTCGCCCGCGGGCGCGGCGGCCTCGGCTGCTTCGGCGGAGGCGTCGCCCGTCGCCTGGCCAGCCGCTTCGCCGCCGCCCGCGGCGTCGTCCGAGCCGCCTTCCTCGCGGCGCCGGCGACGGCCGCCCCGGCGGGCGCGGCCGCGGCGCTTGCGCGATCCGTCCTCGTCGCCCGCGGCGCCGGCCTCTTGCGCTTCGTCTTCGTCCTCGTCCCCGGCCGGGGCGTCGCCCGCGGCGGCGTCGTCGCGCGCCTGCGCCGCGCGCGAGGCGGCGGCCTCTTCGGCCAGCAGCGCTTCGCGGTCGGCCTTGGGGATCTGGTAATAGTCGGGGTGGATCTCGGAAAAGGCGAGGAAGCCGTGCCGGTTCCCGCCATATTCGACGAAAGCGGCCTGCAGCGACGGCTCGACGCGCGTCACCTTCGCCAGATAGATGTTGCCTGCAAGCTGCCTCTTGCTGCTCGATTCGAAATCGAACTCGTCTACCTTGTTTCCGTCCACGACGACGACCCGGGTCTCCTCGGGATGCGTCGCGTCGATAAGCATCTTCTTGGCCATGTTCTCCTGCGCCGCGGCGCGCGCGCAATCCGGGCGGGATCGCATCCGCCGCGGGGCGGCGCCGCGTTCTCGTTCTGTGCGAGAGGAGCCGGCCGCCCGCAGCGCGGCGCGGCGCCGGCGGGGCGCTGGGCCCCGTCCTGCGCGGCGTGCATGTCCTGTCGTTCGGCTCGGGTCATCGCGTTCATCTCTCTTCGAGCCGCGCCGATTCGGCGTCGGCCCCGGTCGGGCGGGTCCCCGGTTCCTGCGCCGCCTGGGGCGGCTTCGGGCCGGGGCCATTCGAAACTCTGCAGCGCTTTTCGGTGGACCCCGGGCGGCTCCGTCCGCGGAGCTTCGGCGAGGTCTGGCCGCTTCATTCGAAAATTCGTCTTTCGCGCGCGCCGCCGATCGCCGCCGGAGGGCGGACGCGCGGACGGTTCGCGGCCCGAGCACCATAGCCTTGCCGCGAGGGGCTTGACAATTGGAATTGGCGCAAGGCCCCCCTATGCTGCGCGGGCGGGAAGCGGCCGCGATCGACGCGCGCATGCGGGAGGAAGGCTTGTCGGGCGAGGAGCGCCGGAAAGAACCGTCGCGCAACGGGCGCCATGGGTCGTGGGCGCGCCTTGCGGCCGGCCTTCTGTCGCTGGCCCTGCTGGGGGCGGCGACGGCGCCGCGCGCGCCGGCGGCCGGGCCGCAGTCGGTCGAGGTGCGCTCGGCGCGGCTGGAGGAGGGGCGCGCGGGCTTCGCGTTGCGGCTGGAGCTTGACCGCATGGCGCCCTTTCGCGCCTACATGCTGGCCGATCCGCCGCGCGCCGTGCTCGAGTTTCCGCGCCTCGAATGGCGCGCGCCCCTTCCCGCCCCGCGCGCCGCGGGCGGGCTGGCGCGCGCGCTTTCGGCCGCGCCGGCGGGGGCGGGGGGCGCGCGGCTGACGGTGGCGCTGTCGCGCCCGGCGCGCATCGTCTCGGCCGGCTATCCCGAGGGCGGCGGCGGCTTCGAGCTGCTGCTGCGCGCGCTGCCCGGCGCGGCCCCCGCCCAGCCTGCCGACGCGCCGCCGCCCGCGCCCCGGCCCGCGCCGCCGCCGCTGGTGGTCATCGACCCCGGCCATGGCGGCGCCGATCCGGGCGCGGTGCGCGGGGATGTTCTGGAGAAGGACCTGGCGCTGGCCTTCGCGCGCGAGCTGCGCGACGCCCTGCGGCGCGACGGGCGCGTGCGCGTGGCCATGACGCGCGACGAGGACGTCTTTCTGGGCCTGCGCGAGCGCGTGCGCATCGCCGCCGCCGCGGGCGCGGCCGCCTTCGTCTCGATCCACGTCAACACGGTCGAGAGCGGCGACGCCTCGGGCGCCTCGGTGCACACCCTGTCCGAGAGCGCCTCGGACGAGGAGGCCGCCGCCCTGGCCGCCTTCGAGAACCGCGCCGACCTGCCCGGCGGCGACGAGCTCGAGGGCGAGGGCGACGACGTGGCGCGCGCGCTCATCGACCTGGCGCGCCGGCGCGCGCAGGCGCGCTCGCGCGAGCTGGCCGAGGCGCTCTTGCGCGGGCTGGGCCGCGCCGCCCCGATCCTGCCCGGGCGCGCCCACCGTTTCGCCGGATTCCGCGTGCTCAAATCGCCCAGCATGGCCTCGGCGCTGGTCGAGCTGGGCTTCATGTCGAACCCGGACGATCTGCGCAACCTGAGCGATCCCGCCTGGCGGCGGCGCGCGGCGCGGGCGATGGCGGCGGCGCTGGGCGACTGGGCCGAGCGGCGCGCCCGCGCCCCCGCCTTCGCGCCGCCGCCCGCCGAGGCCCGCGCGGCGGCGCCCGGGTATCGCCAATGAGGGCCGCAGGCGATATATGCGGTGCGCGGCGCGCGCGCGGATCGGCCGCGCCGCGCCCGATGACGGGAAAGACGCCGAACGCATGATCCGAATTCTGGCCACGCTCTTCAGCCTCGCCTCGATCGCCGGGATCGCCGGCCTCGGCGCATTCGCGGGGCTGATCTGGCATTTCTCGCGCGATCTGCCCGATCACGAGCAGCTGGCCGCCTATCAGCCCCCAACGCTCAGCCGCGTCTACGACAAGGACGGCCGGCTGATCGCCGAATACCTGACCGAGCGGCGCATCTTCGCCCCGATCGACGAGATCCCCGACATCGTCAAGCAGGCCTTCATCTCGGCCGAGGACAAGCACTTCTACGAGCATGCGGGCTTCGACCCCATCGGCATCCTCGCGGCGGTGCGCGACTATCTGGCGGGGGGGCGGCTGCGCGGCGCCTCGACCATCACCCAGCAGGTGATGAAGAACTTCCTGCTGTCGAACGAGCGTTCGGGCGAGCGCAAGCTCAAGGAAATCATCCTCGCCGTGCGGCTCGAGCGGACGCTGAGCAAGGACCAGATCCTCGAGCTCTACCTGAACGAGATCTATCTGGGCGCGCGCGCCTATGGCGTGGCGGCCGCCGCCGACGCCTATTTCGGCAAGCCGCTCGAAGAGCTCACCATCGCCGAGGCCGCCTATCTGGCCGCGCTGCCCAAGGCGCCCAGCACGCTGCACCCCGTGCGCAACCGCGAGCGGGCCGTGGCGCGGCGCAACTACGTCATCGGCCAGATGCTCGAGAACGGCTACATCGACGAGGAGCAGGCCAACGCCGCCATGCGGGCGCCGCTGCTGACCGTGCTGGACGGCGGGCTGCCCGACCGGCTGCCGCGCCCGCCCGCGCCCGACCATTTCACCGAAGAGGTGCGCCGCCAGCTGACGGCGGTCCTGGGCGAGGAAGAGGTCGCCTTGGGCGGCCTGACGGTGCGCGCGACGGTCGATCCCCAGATGCAGCGCGCGGCCGCGCGGGCGCTGCGGCGGCGGCTCGAAAGCTGGGATCGGGAGCGCGACGGCTGGCGCGGCCCCCTGGCGCGCCTGAGCGAAGAGCAGATGGCCGACGAGGCCGCCTGGCGCGCCGCCCTGGCCGAGCTGCGCGAGATCCCGCGCGACATCGAGGGCTGGCGCCCGGCCGTGGTGCTGGAGGTCGGCGCCAAGTCGGTGCGCATCGGCATCGAGGGCGTCGAAGAGGATGCGGACGGCCATTTCATCCCCTTCAGCGACATGACATGGGCCCGCCCGCGCGGCAAGGACGGGCGGCTGGGCGCCGCGCCGCGCCGGCCTTCGGACGTGCTTGCGCGCGGCGACGTGATCCTGACCACCGATCTGCGCGACGAGAAGGGCGCCTTCCTGCGCTGGTCGCTGCGGCAGATCCCGCTGCTCGAGGGCGCCTTCATGGCCATGGACCCGCGCACGGGGCGGGTGCTGGCCATGCAGGGGGGCTTTTCCTACCAGACGAGCGTCTTCAACCGCGCCACCCAGGCCCGCCGCCAGCCCGGCTCGGCCTTCAAGCCCTTCGTCTACGCCGCGGCGCTGGACAATGGCTATACGCCCTCGACCGTCATCATGGACGCGCCGATCGTGGTCGACGACGGCACGGGCGAGCTTTGGAAGCCGCAGAACAGCTCGCGCAAGTTCTACGGCCCCTCGCCCATGCGGCTGGGGATCGAGCAGTCGCGCAACGTGATGACCGTGCGCCTGGCGCAGGATCTGGGCATGGACAAGGTGGCCGAATACGCCGAGCGCTTCGGCGTCTACGACTCGATGCCGCCCTTGCTCAGCTACGCGCTGGGCGCGGGCGAGACCACGCTCTACCGGCTGGTCGCCGCCTATGCCATGTTCGCCAATGGCGGGCTCCGGGTCGAGCCGACGCTGGTCGACCGCGTGCAGGACCGCCGCGGCGTCACCGTGCTGCGCCACGACCGGCGCGTGTGCGTGGGCTGCGACGCGCCCTGGCGGCCCGATCTGCCCGATCCGTGGCTCAAGGACCCCGCGCGCCGCGTCATGGACGGCGTCACGGCCTATCAGCTGACCTCCATGATGCAGGGCGTGACCACCCGCGGCACCGCGCGTCAGCTGGCGGCGCTGGGCTTTCCCGTGGCGGGCAAGACGGGCACCACCAACGACGCGCGCGACGCATGGTTCATCGGCTTCACGCCCAACCTCGTCGCCGGCTGCTTCATCGGCTACGACACGCCCCGGCCCATGGGCAAGGGCGCCTATGGCGGCACGCTTTGCGCGCCCGTCTTCCAGGAGTTCATGGAGGCGGCCATGCGCGACCGCCCGAAGCTGGACTTCAAGCCGCCCAGGGACGCCGTCCTGGTCAAGATCGACCGCCACACCGGCGTGCGCCTGCCCGACGAGGCCGAGGGCCCCGAGGTGGTGGTCGAGGCCTTCCGCTCCGATCAGGTCCCCCAGATCGGCGCCTTCACCGGCGGCGCGGTGGTGGGCGAGGGCGTGTTCGGCTTCACGCCGGACGGGGGCGATCTGCCCATGCGCGCCGAAGAGGATGCGCCCGCGCCGCCGCCCTCCGGCGCCCCCGGCTCCGCCGCGCCCGGCGCCGGGCAGGACGCGCGCCCGGCGCCGCCGCGCCCGGCCGCGGGCTTCGGCAGCGGCGGGCTCTACTGAACGGCGCCCCGCGCGCCCTTGCGGGGGCGCGCGTCGGCGGCTATCTCTCTGACCCTCGCGCGCGCGCTGGCGCGCGGCATCGATGATGGGAGCGGAACTTCAGATGCGGGCCGAAATCCAATCCGCCGTCGCGCAGATCGAGAAGTCGCTGGATCTGATCCGCCAGCGCCTGGGCTGGGAAACCGCCGAGCACCGGCTCGAGGAGCTGAACGCGCGCTCCGAGGACCCCGAGCTGTGGAACGATCCCGAAAAGGCCCAGAAGGTGATGCGCGAGCGCCAGACGCTGGCCGACGCCATCGACGCCTGCAAGGCCTTGATGCAGGAGCTGGACGACAACCGGGCGCTGATCGAGATGGGCGAGGCCGAGGGCGACGCCGAGGTGGTGGCCGAGGCCGAGCAGGCCCTTCTGGACCTGCGCGAGCGCGCCGCGCAGAAGGAGATCGAGGCGCTGCTGGACGGCGAGGCCGACGGCAACGACACCTTCCTTGAAATCAACGCCGGCGCCGGCGGCACCGAAAGCTGCGACTGGGCGGCGATGCTGGCGCGCATGTATGTGCGCTGGGCCGAGAAGCACGGCTACAAGGTCGAGCTGATCTCGGAAAACCCCGGCGAAGAGGCGGGCATCAAGTCGGCCACCTACAAGATCATCGGCCCCAACGCCTATGGCTGGCTGAAGTCGGAAAGCGGGGTGCACCGCCTGGTGCGCATCTCGCCCTATGACAGCGCCGCGCGGCGGCACACCTCGTTCTCGTCGGTGTGGGTCTATCCGGTGGTGGACGACAGCATCGAGATCGAGATCAAGCCCAACGAGATCCGCATCGACACCTACCGCTCGTCCGGCGCGGGCGGGCAGCACGTGAACACCACCGACTCGGCGGTGCGCATCACCCACCTGCCCACGGGCATCGTGGTGACCAGCTCGGAAAAGTCGCAGCACCAGAACCGCGCCAACGCCATGGCGGCGCTGAAGTCGCGCCTTTACGAGCTGGAGATGCGCAAGCGCACCCAGGCGATCCAGGAGCAGCACGACGCCAAGGGCGAGATCGGCTGGGGCAACCAGATCCGTTCCTACGTCCTGCAGCCCTACCAGATGGTGAAGGACCTGCGCACGGGCGTCGAGACCTCCGACACCCAGGGCGTGCTCGACGGCGATCTCGACCGCTTCATGGCCGCCGCCCTGGCCATGGAGGTCTCCGGCAAGTCGCGCGCCGAGGCCCAGGCCGAGGACTGAGCGCAAGGAACCGGGCGCAAGGAACCGGGCGCAAGGAACCAGACCAAGGGAACCGGGCGCGGGACGCCCCCAAGCCGCCGCTCGGCCGGCCGAACCGGGGCGCGAGGCGGTGCGCCCCATCGCGGGCGCTGCCCCGGCCCGGCGTGGTTCTTGCGGCGCGGTGCGTCCTGTCCGACTCAAGGCGCTTGCCCGCCTCCTGTCGGCGCCGGGCCGGCGGAAACGCCGCGGAGAAATGCGAAAGGGGCGGGCCGGCCCTGCGGCCGCCCGCCCCCCCCAAGCGCGCCGGGCGCTCGGTCCCGGCAAGCGGTCTTAGGCCGTCAGCCCGCGGCGGGCTTGGCCTTGCCGCCGTCGCCCAGCGGGTCGTCCGAGCGCTGCACAGAGCCCTCGAAATGCGCGCCCGATTCGATGGCGATGGTCTTGTGAATGATGTCGCCCTCGACCTTGGCGGTCGAGGTCAGCCGCACCTTGAGCCCCCGCAGCCGGCCCACCACGCGGCCGTGCACGACCACGTCGTCGGCCACGACCTCGCCGCGGATGGTGGCAGTCTCGCCCACGGTCAGCAGATGGGCGTGGATGTCGCCCTCGACCGAGCCTTCCACCTGCACGTCGCCGGTGGTGGTCACGTTGCCCTTGATGGTCAGGTCCGAGGACAGCACCGAGGGCGCGGCCTTGGGCTTGGCCGGCGCGCCCGAGGGCGCGGGCGGGGCGGCCGGCGGCGCCTTGGGGGCGGCCTGGTCCTTCGCGGGCTCGATCGGGTCGGTGATCTTCGGCTTAGAAAACATTGCGCGCAGCCTCGATATATCTGAGCGGGTTGATCGGCCTTCCGCCATTGCGCACCTCGTAGTGGAGATGGACGCCGGTGCTTCGACCAGAGTTCCCCATATCGCCGATACGGTCGCCCTGCGCAACCCGCTCGCCCTTCTTGACGCGGATCTTGTCCAGATGCGCGTAGACGGTTTCGTAGCCGAAATCATGCCTGATCTTGACCACGCGGCCATAGCCGCGCTGCCAGCCGGCATAGGTCACCACCCCGTCGGCCGTGGCCAGGATGGGCGTGCCGCGGGCCGAGGCCACGTCCACGCCGTCATGCATGCGCCGGCGTCCGTTCTTGGGGTCGCGGCGGATGCCGAAGCCCGAGGTCAGGCGGTAGGACCCGCGCAGCGGCGCCGCCAGGGGCAGGCGCGCGGCCGCCACCTGCATCAGGTTGAGCCGCTCGAGCCCGGTGATGAGCGAAGTCACCCGCGCCGCGTCCGAGCCGGCCTCGGCGTTCACCGAAGCCGGCTCGACGGGGATGAACGGGCCGCCCGCGCCCGAATACTCGGCCCGAACGCGGCCGATCAGCTTTTCCACATCCATGCCCGCGCGCGCGAAGATCCGCTCGAGCGAGCCGAGCCCGATCTGCATCGCATCCTCAAGCTGGGCATACATGCGCGCGCGCCGCGCCTCGTCCTCGCGCATGCGGTTCTCGAGCGCGGCCAGCTTCTCGGCCGCCTCGGCGGCGCGGCGCTCGGCGGCGTCGCGCTCGGCCACGGCCGAATCCAGCGCCTCGGCGACGGCGGCGACGGTCGCGCCCCAGTCCTCGGCCGCGTCGTCCAGACCTGCCAGCCGGCGGCGCGCCTGGTCCAGCCCCCGGCGCAGCGCCTCGGCCGAGCGGCGGGCCGCCTCGCGCTCGGCGACCGCCTGGCGCAGACGCTCGCGCAGCGCGGCGGCCTCGGCCTGGGCGGCGGCGCGGTCGGCGCGCGCGGCGATCACCGCGCCGCGCTCGGAATCGAGCGCCGCATCCAGCGCCGCCACGCGCTCGCGCAGGCGGCTCATGGCGTCCTGGGCCGCCTCGGCGCGCGCGACCTCGCGCGCCAGGCGCCGCTCGTAGCCCGCGCGAAGCGCCGCGACCGCCTCGCCTTGCGCCGCGCGCTCGGCGTAAAGCGTCGCCAGCGAGACCGTGGCGAAGGCCGTCCAGCAGGTCAGCGCCGCGCCGAGCGCCGCCGCGGCGATCTGCGCGCGCCGCGACAGGCGCAGATAGCGCATGCGCTCGCCGCTGCGGATGAAGATGCGCTTCTCGGCGAAAAGGCCGGCGCCGGCGCGCCCCGCCGGATGTTCGGGCGACGAGCCGCCGGCGTGATTCCCGTCTTGAGCCATCGTCCGGGTCCCTCGGCTTGCGCGGCCGTCGCGCGTGGGGAAGGGCGCGCGGGGGCCGCATTTTTTGTTCTTGTGTTGTCGAAATGCATCGATAGCGAAGCTTGACCCCGCGATCAACGTAAATCGCGCCCGCGCGCGGCGATCGTCGCGTCAATCGGTCTCGGCCGTCCCGTCCGCCTGCGCGAGCTCTTCGGCCAGAGGCCAGTAGAAATCGGGCGGCAGGCCGGCCTCGGCGCGCTTTTCCTCGTTGAAGGGGGGCTTGAGCGCGCCGCGGAAATGCTTGCGCACCAGGGCGTGGAAGGCGTCGCGCGGGTCGAGGTCATGGCGCCCGCAAAGAAAGTTGAACCACTTGGCGCCGTAGGCGACGTGGCTGACCTCGTCGGCGTAGATGATCTCGAGCGCGGCCACGGTCTCGGCGTCGCCGGCCTTGCGGAAGAGCTCGATCATGCCGGGCGTCACGTCCAGCCCGCGCGCCTCGAGCACCATGGGCGCCACCGCCAGGCGCGCCATCAGGTCATGCGCGGTGTCCGAGGCGGCGCGCCACATGCCCGCATGGGCGGGCAGGGCGCCGTAGAAGCTGCCCATCGCCTCGAGCCGGTCGGCCAGCAGGTTGAAGTGCCTGGCCTCGTCATCGGCGGCGCGCACCCAGTCGTCGTAAAAGCCCGGCGGCATGGGGATGTGGGCGAAGCGCGCGATGACGTCCCAGTGCAGATCGACGGCGTTGAGCTCGATATGCGCCACCGCATGCAGCAGCGCCGCGCGCCCGGCCTGCGTGCCGCCGCGGCGGCGGGGCATCTCGCGCGGGGGGCGCAGTTCCGGGCGCGCGGGTCGGGCGGGGAAGTCGGGCGGATCGGCGCGCCCGACCGGCATGGGCGCGCCGGCCTCGCGCCCGGCCAGCCAGGCGGCGGCGGCGCGGCGGGCCAGCGCGGCCTTGGCGCGCGCGTCGCCCTCGCGCAGCACCGCCTCGGCGCAGGCGGCCAGGGTCGGCGGCAGCGCCGGGGGCTGTGCGGCGGAGGGGGCGTCGGACCCCCTCATTGCGCCTTGACCGCGTCCAGCACCGCCTGCGCGTGGCCCGGAACCTTGACCTTGCGCCAGATGCGGGCGATGCGGCCCTCGGGGTCGATCAGGAAGGTGGCGCGCTCGATGCCCATGTACTTGCGGCCATACATGCTTTTCTCGACCCACACGCCGTAGCGCGCGCAGGTCTCGCCCTGTTCGTCCGACAGCAGCGTGACGCCGAGCCCGTGCTTGGCGGCGAATTTCTCGTGCTTCGAGACCGGATCGCGCGACACGCCCAGAACGACGGCGCCGGCGGCTTCGAATTCGGGCAGCAGGGCGGTGAACTCCTGCGCCTCGCGGGTGCAGCCGGAGGTGTCGTCCTTGGGGTAGAAGTAGAGCACGACCTTGCGTCCGCGCAGATCGCGCAGCGACGTTTCGCCGCCGCCGGCCTTGGGCAGGGTGAAATCCGGCGCGGGGGCGCCGACCTTGAGCGGTTCGTTCATCCTTCGACTTCTCCTTGACGGGCAGGGGCCCTAGAGTGGACCAGCATTGCTGGTTCCGCGGGCGAGGAAGACAGCCGCCGCCGCCCGCGTCAAGCGCGCGGCGCCCTTCGTCCGCGGCGCGGCGAAAGATGGAGGCCGATGCACCCGCATCACCGCAAACGAATGGCGCGGGCGCGCCGCGCGGGGCCGCCGCGGCGCTCTGCGGCGCGCGCGGCGCTGGCGCGGCTTGTCGGCCTGGCGGTCAGCCTGACCATGCTGGCGGCGCTGGTCGGCGCGGCGGGGTATCTGCGCCTGCGCCAGGGGCCTGCGCCGCTGGATGCGCTGCTGGCGCCGGCGATCGAGGCGCTGAACCAGTCGTCCAACGCGCTGTTCGAAGCGGACGGCGCCGAATTCGCCCTTGGCGCGGCCGAGGGCATGGGCGGGCTGCGCCTGCGCGGCGTGCGGATGCGCGACGCGGACGGGCGCGTGGTGGCGCGGCTGCCGGCGCTGACCATGCGCGTGCGCCTGCCGGACCTGGTCATGGGGCGGCTGAGGCCGACGGCGATCCTGGCCGAGGGGCTCGATCTGCGGCTCGAGCGCGGCCGCGACGGGCGGCTCGACATCGCGCTGGGCGCCGCCGAGGAGGATGCGGCGGGCGACCAGCTTCTGGACCTGCTTCTGCCCGACGCCGAGGGGCCGACCGGGGCCTTGCGGGTGATCGAGGGGCGCGGCCTGCGTCTGCGCTACGTCGATCGCGCCGCGGGGGCGAACCTGACGGCGCGCAACGCGCGGCTGACGCTGCGGCGGGTCGCCGGGGGCGTGTCGGCCGCGCTTGCCGCCGAGCTGCCGCTGCCCGGCGGCGCGCCCGCGCGGCTGACCGCGACGGCGCGGCGCATGGACGCCGACGGCCTCGTCGAGGCGCGGCTGCGGCTGACCGGGGTGCGTCTTGACGCGCTGAGCGCGCGCGCGCCGGCGCTTGCGGGGCTGGGGCTGGAGGGCTCGGCCGCGATCG
This sequence comes from Oceanicella actignis, assembly GCF_008124525.1. GTDB lineage: Bacteria > Pseudomonadota > Alphaproteobacteria > Rhodobacterales > Rhodobacteraceae > Oceanicella > Oceanicella actignis. The sequence goes on along the minus strand of NZ_VNHJ01000007.1, from coordinate 80,694 downwards.
AGGCGCGCGCGCGCCTCGCCCCGGGGCTGCGTTTGGTCTCGCTCGAGGGCGCGGCGCGTCTCGAGCGGCAGGGCGCGCCGTTGTCCGCGCCCGTTCCGGCGCTCTCCGAGGCCCTGGCGCGCTTCGCCTATGATGCCTCGTCCGACCGCGTGACCTTGCGCGAGGCCAGTCTGAGCGGCGATGTCGGCGCGCTGAAGCTGGCGGGGCGCGCCGATCTGACGCGCGATCCCGAGGGGCGCATCGCGGGGGCGCGGCTTGCGCTGCGGCTGCTCGAGCGCGGGGCGCTGGGCGCGGGGCTGGGGTTCGCCGCGCCGCGCCCGCTGGAAGGGGCCGAGTTTCGCGGCGCGCTCGACCTGTCCGACCCGTCCGCCGGCTGGGCGCTGCGCGACGGGCGCTTCGCCCTGACGCTGGCCGGCGCGCGCATCGAGGGCCGGGTCGAGGGGCGCCTGGTCGAGGCGGGCCTTGCGGGCGCGCTGCACGCGACGCTCGGCCCCATGCCCGTCGCCGCGCTGGCGCCCAACTGGCCGCTGGGTGCGGCCCCCGGGGCGCGGGCATGGGTCGCGCGCAGTCTGAGCGGCGGCAGGGTGGACGGCGCCCAGCTTTTCGCCCGCCGCGGCCCCGACGACGTCGAGGCGGCGCTTGACTTCGCCTTCTCGGGCGTGTCGGCGCGCGTGCTCGACGGCATGCCCCCGATACGCGAGGGCGCCGGGCGCGGGCGCCTTGCGGGCGGGCGCTTCGAGATCGGCATCGATCGCGGCTGGACGGCGCCGCCGGGCGGCGGGCGCATCGACCTGGCCGGATCGTCCTTCGCCATCGAGGACCTGTCCCGCTCGCCCGAGATCGGCCGCCCGGACATCCGCGCGCGCGGGGCCGTCGCCGACATGCTGGCGCTGATCGACCAGCCGCCGCTTGGGCTCGTGCGCCGGCTGGGCGCCGATCTGGGGCCGGTGCGGGGCGTCGCCGACGTGCGCGCGCGGCTGCGCGTGCCGCTTCTGGCCGATCTGTCGATCGAGCGCGTGGGCGTTCAGGTCGAGGCGGCGCTGCGCGGGCTGGCGCTGCGCGATCCGGCGCTGGGCCTGCAGGTGCGGGCCGAGACGGCGACGCTCAAGGCCGATGACGACGGGCTGAGCCTGAGCGGCGACGCGATGATCGAAGGCGCGCCGGTGCGTCTGCGCTGGGACGAGAGCTTTTCGCCGCCGGATGGGGGGGCGGGCACGCGGCTGCGCGCCTCGGCGGCGGTGGACGGAGCGCTGCTGCGTCGGCTGGGGGTTGAGGCGGTGCGCATCGAGGCGGGAGCGGCCGCGGTCAGCCTTGATGCGCGCATCGGGCGCGGCGGCGAAGCGCGGCTCGATGCGCGGCTGGAGGAGGCGGCGCTGTCGATCCCGGCGCTTGGCTGGTCGAAGCCCGCCGGCGCGCCCGGAACGCTGTCGGCCGAGGCGGCGATCGCGCCCGGCGGGGCGGCGCGCATCACCGCGCTGCGCCTTCGCGCGCCGGGGCTCGAGGCCGAGGGGCGGGGCCAGGTCTCGGCCGGCGGGGCGCTGACGCGGCTGCGGCTGTCGCGGCTGAAGATCGACGGGGCGGCCGATCTGGCGGTCGAGCTGTCGCAGGACGACGCGCGCGCGCGCACGCTGCGGCTGAGCGGCGCCTTGCTGGATCTGCGCCGCCTCAAGGCGATGTCCGAGGGCGCCGCGCCCCGGGACGCGGGCTCGTCGGGCGCCTCGGGGGGCGCCTCGGAGGGGGTGCCGACCCGCGTCTCGCTTGCGCTCGAGCGGCTGATCCTGGCCGAAGGCGCCGCGCTGCACGAGGCCCGCGGATCGGCCGAGATCGCGCCCGGCCGCGTCCTCGCCGAGGTGAGCGGGCGCGTGAACGGCGGCCCCGAGGCGACGGCGCGCTGGAGCGACGACGGCCAGGGCGGGCGCCTGCGGGTGCGGGCCGAGGATGCCGGCGCGACGCTGCGCGCGCTCGATCTGTTCCCCTCGGGCGAGGGCGGCGCGCTGACGCTGACCGCGCGCCCGGCCGCGCAGGGCGGCGCCCAGGGGGCGGATCTGACCGGGCGGCTGGTCGTGCGCGGAATGCGCGTGAAAAGCGACACGGCGTTGACGCGGCTCTTGCGCTCGGCGTCGCTGTTCGGCGTGATCGAGGACATGGGCGGCGGCGGCCTTCTGTTCACCACCATCGACGCGCCCTTCCGCCTGCATGGCGACGTGATCGAGATCGAGAACGCCCGCGCCCAGGGCCCCAGCCTTGGGCTGACGCTGGGCGGCGTCTACAACCTGCGCGACGGGCGCATCGCCATGGACGGGGTGTTGACCCCCGCCTACGCCGTCAACGGGGCGCTGGCCCAGCTGCCGGTTCTGGGCGCGCTGTTCGGCGGCAAGGGCGAGGGGCTGATCGGCGTGACCTTCGCCATCGCCGGCCCGCGCGAGGATCCCGAGGTGTCGGTCAACCCGCTGTCCGCGCTGGCGCCGGGGGTGCTGCGCAAGCTGATCGCCCCGCGCCGCGGCGTGCCCGAGGATGTGGCCAGCCCCGACGAGGGCGGCCTGGCCCGTAGCGGGCCGGATGCGGGCCCCGCGCAGCCCGAAGGCGCAAATGCGGCTGCGGCGGGGCCGGGCGCGGATGCGCAGTCCTCCGCCCCGAGCGGCGATGGCCCCGCAGCCGCGTCGGCGGGGCCGGGCGGATCGGGCGGGGCAAGCGAGCCGCAAGCCGCCCCGCCGCCCGACCGGGCCGGGGCCGGGAGCGGCGCGGCGGCGGGCGACGCCGATGCGCCCGGCGACGGGGCCGCGGGCGCTCGTCCGCCCGCGGCGCAGCCGGCGCCTCCGGCGCGCCGCGGCGGGTTCTCGGTCTGGGATGACGAGCGCATCGAACGCTGAGACGCGACATGCCGCAGGGCGCCCGACCGGCGCCGAGCGGCTTGGACGCCGCGGTGGGTTCTCGGTCCGGGATGACGAGCGCATCGAACGCTGAGACGCGACATGCCGCAGGCCGCGGGACCGGCGCCGAGCGGCTCGGTCGCCGCGGCGGCTACGCCCGGTCCGCTTCGCCTTGCCCGCAGCGCCCGGTGCGTGTCGGCCTCGCGCGCCGCCTTGCTCCTGCGCGCGGTGCATGTCCGCGCGGGCATGGCCTTGCCCGTGCGCCCGGTGCGTGTCGGCGCGCGCGTGGCCTTGCCCGTGCGCGCGGCCCTTGTCGGCGCCCGGCGGCGCGGGCGGCCCGCGACGGGGCGCGGGGGCCGGCCGGCCGCGCCCGCCGCCGCGATCGCCGGCGCGGCGGGCGGCCTCAGGCCAGGCGGGCCAGGGCGTGGCGCTTCTTGCCGGCCGACAGCTTGAGCGGCCCGTCGGCGAAGTCGGCGGCGCCGATCATCCGGCCCGGGTCGCTTTCGGGGCGGTCGTTGATGCGCGCGCCGCCCTCCTTGAACAGCCGCCGCGCCTCCTTGCCCGAGGCCGCCAGCCCCGCGCGCACGAAAAGCTGCGCCGCGCTCAGGCCGCCGGCCAGCTCGTCGGCGCCGAGGGCGACGCTGGGCAGGTCTTCGCCCGCGCCGCCGCGCTCGAACACCTCGCGCGCGGTGGCCTCGGCGGCGGCCGCAGCCTCGGGGCCGTGGGCCAGGGCGGTGACCTCGTTGGCCAGGCGGATCTTGGCTTCGTTGATCTCGGCGCCCTGCAGCGCGCCCAGCCGCGCGCATTCCTCGAGCGGCAGCTCGGTGTAGAGCTTGAGGAACCGGCCCACATCCGCGTCGGCGGTGTTGCGCCAGAACTGCCAGAACTCATAGGGCGAGCGCATGTCGGCGTTCAGCCACACCGCGCCGTCCTGCGTCTTGCCCATCTTCCTGCCGTCGGCCGTGGTCAGCAGCGGCGAGGTCAGGCCGAACACCTCCTGCCGGCGCATGCGCCGCGTCAGGTCGATGCCGTTGACGATGTTGCCCCACTGGTCCGACCCGCCCATCTGCAGCCGGCAGCCGTAGCGGGCGTTCAGCTCCATGAAGTCGTAGGCCTGCAGGATCATGTAGTTGAATTCGAGAAAGCTCAGCGACTGCTCGCGCTCGAGGCGCTGCTTGACGCTTTCGAAGCTGAGCATGCGCCCGACCGAGAAATGCCGCCCCACCTCGCGCAGGAAACGCAGGTAGTTCAGGTTGTCGAGCCACTCGGCGTTGTCGAGCATGAGCGCGCCGGTCGGCGCGTCCGAGAATTCGACATAGTTGGCGAAGACGCGGCGGATGCCCGCGATGTTGGCGGCGATCTGCTCCTCGGACAGCAGCGCGCGCTCTTCGGCGCGGAACGAGGGGTCGCCCACCTTCGAGGTGCCGCCGCCCATCAGGACGAGCGGCTTGTGGCCGGTCTTCTGCAGCCAGCGCAGCATCATGATCTGGATCAGCGAGCCCACATGCAGCGAGGGCGCCGTCGCGTCGAAGCCGATATAGCCCGGCACCACGCCCGCAAGCAGCGCCTCGTCCAGGCCCTGCAGGTCCGTGCAGTCCTGCAGGAAGCCGCGCGTCTGCATGACGTGAAGGAAGTCAGACTTGGGCGTGTAGGTCATGGTCCTGTTCCGTCGCTTTGGCTAACCTCTGGCCGGTCGGCCCGCGATGTATGCACCGGCCGCGCGAGGAAGGAAAGAGCAGCGCATGAACGAAGCGGCGCATGGCCCGGTATGGGCTCTCGGGCTGATGAGCGGCACCTCGCTGGACGGGATCGACGCGGCGCTGGTGCTGACCGACGGCGAGACCCCGCGCGCCTTCGGCCCCAGCCTGGCGGCGCCCTACGGGCCCGGCGACGCGCCGGCGCTCAGGCGCGTTCACGCCGACTGGCGCCCGTTCCGCCCGCCGCGCGGCCCGGCCGAGGCGGCGGCGTTGGCCGCGGCCGAGGACGAGGTGCTGACGCTGCACGCGCGCGCGGCGCGGCGGCTTCTGGCGGCGCCGGGCGCGCCGCCGGCCGCGATCGTCGGCTTTCACGGGCAGACGGTGGCGCATGCGCCCGATCAGGGCTGGACCTGGCAGCTGGGCGACGGCGCGGCGCTGGCGCGGGCGCTGGGCGTGCCGGTGGCGTGGGATTTCCGCTCGGCGGACATGCGGGCGGGCGGGCAGGGGGCGCCGCTGGCCCCGTTCTTTCACTTCGCGCTGGCGCGGATGATCGGCGCCGACGCGCCGCTGGCGTTTCTGAACCTGGGCGGGGTGGGGAACGTGACCTGGGTCGATCCCGCGGCCCCGGCGCCCGAGGCGCCCGGCGCCCTGGTCGCCTTCGACACCGGGCCGGGCAATGCGCTGATCGACGACTGGATGCGCGCGCGCGCCGGCGCGCCATGCGATGAGAACGGCGCGGCGGCGGCCGCCGGGCGCGTGCGCGCGCGTCTGGCGCGGCTTGGCGGCGTCGCCGCGTGGCTCGAGCGTCCGCCGCCCAAATCCCTCGACCGCAACGATTTCGCGCCGGCGATGGCGGCGGTCGCGGGGATGAGCGTCGAGGACGGCGCGGCCACGCTGACGGCGCTGACGGCCGATTGCGTCGCGGCGGCGGCAAGCCGCCTGCCGGCGGCCCCGGCGCGCTGGCTGATCTGCGGAGGCGGGCGGCGCAACGCGGCGCTGATGGCGATGCTGGCCGAGCGGCTCGACGCCCCGGTCGAGCCGGTCGAGGCGGCGGGGCTGGACGGCGACATGCTCGAGGCGCAGGCCTTCGCGCATCTGGCGGTGCGCGCGCTGCGCGGCCTGCCGCTGTCGGCGCCGGGCGCGACGGGCTGCCGCGCGCCCACCAGGGGCGGCCGCGTCAGCCCGCCCTGAGCGCGCGGCGCGCCGCGGCCCCGCCCGCGCGGCCCTGCGCCAGGCGGCGGCGGGAGCGGCCGATCAGATGGCGTCGGGCGGGAGCGGCCGATCAGATGGCGTCGGGCGGGAGCGGCCGGTCAGATGGCGTCGGCCAGCATGCGCCCGCGCACGTAGTCCTCGACCTGGGCGATCATGTCGTCCAGCTCCTTCTCGAAGAAGTGGCCCGCGCCGGGGATGACCTTGTGCGTGATCTCGATGCCGCGCTGGGTCTTGAGCTTGTCCACCAGCTTCTGCACGTCGTCCTTCGGAGCGATGCGGTCGGCCTCGCCGTTGATGATCAGGCCCGAGGCCGGGCAGGGGGCGAGGAAGCTGAAGTCATACATGTTCGCCGGCGGCGCGACCGAGACGAATCCCGTGATCTCGGGGCGGCGCATGAGCAGCTGCATCCCGATCCACGCGCCGAACGAGAACCCCGCCACCCAGGTCGTGCGCGCGCCCGGGTTCATCGCCTGCAGATAGTCCAGCGCCGAAGCGGCGTCCGACAGCTCGCCCACGCCCTGGTCATATTCGCCCTGGCTGCGGCCGACCCCGCGGAAATTGAACCGCAGCACCGAGAAGCCCAGACGGTGAAAGGCGTAGTGCAGATTGTAGACGACCTTGTTGTTCATCGTCCCCCCGTATTGGGGGTGGGGGTGAAGGATCAGCGCGATCGGCGCGTCCTTCTCCTTCTGCGGGTGATAGCGTCCCTCCAGCCAGCCTTCGGGGCCGGGAAAAATCACCTCGGGCATGCCTTTTCCTCATCCTTTGGGGCCGGCGGCGGCGAATGCGCGCGCCGATGCTTGACTGTTTGACTAGGAAAACCTAGAAACATTCCAGAATCGAGCGCGGCCGCCACGCCGTGCGCGGCCTGGATCGACCGACAGGAGGTAGTCGGCGCGGGCCGCGCCGTCAATGGCCGCGGCGTCGCGTGCGCCTGCGCGCCCCTCGGAAAGGACACGGCCATGAAGCTCAGCACCAAGGGACGCTACGCCGTGACCGCGCTGGCCGACATCGCGCTGCAGGGCGCCGAGCCGGGCGGGGACGAGGCGCGGCTGGTCTCGCTGGCCGAGATCGCCGAGCGGCAGGACATCTCGCTGGCCTATCTCGAGCAGCTCTTCGCGCGCCTGCGCCGGGCGGGGCTGGTCGAGTCGATGCGCGGCCCGGGCGGCGGCTACCGGCTGGCGCGGCCCGCGACGCAGATCAACATCGCGCAGATCATGGCGGCGGTGGACGAGCGCCTCAACGCCATGGGCTGCGACAAGAAGCCGGGGCAGGGCTGCGGGGGCTCGAAGGCGGGTTGCCTCACGCATAACCTGTGGGAGCAGCTCTCGGCCCATGTGCATGTGTTCCTGGCGCGCATGACGCTGGCCGACGTGGTGGCCGACCGGCTGGCGCCGTGCCCGGCGGTGCCGGATTTCGCCGCGCTGATCGAGGACGACGCCGAGGATTCCGCCGCGGCGGCGAACGCGCCATGAGCGCCCGGCGCGTCTATCTGGACTGGAACGCCAGCGCCCCGCTGCGCCCCGAGGCGCGCGCGGCCATGCTGGCGGCGCTGGACCTTTGCGGCAACCCGTCCTCGGTCCATGCCGAGGGCCGCGCCGCCCGCGCCGCGATCGAGCGCGCGCGCCGCCAGGTCGCCGCGCTGGCGGGCTGCGCGCCCGAAGAGGTCGTCTTCACCTCGGGCGCCACCGAGGCGGCGCGGATCATGCTGCGCGGGCGCCGCGCGCTGGCCTTCGCCGATGTCGAGCACGATTCGGTCCATGCCGAGGCCGTCGCCTGCGCCGCGCCGGCGCGGCTGGGGGTCGAGGCGGGCGGGCGCGTGCGTCTTGAAGATGCGCCCGAGGGCGCGCCCGCGACGCTTCAGCTGGCCAATTCCGAGACCGGCGTGATGCAGCCGGCCGCGCGCCGCGCACCCCTTCTTCTGTGCGACGCCACCCAGGCGGCGGGCAAGACGGCGCTGGATTTCGCGGCCATGGGCGCGCGGGCGCTCATGCTGTCGGCGCACAAGATCGGTGGGCCCAAGGGCGTGGGCGCGCTGATCGTGCGCGCGGGCGCCGGGGTCGATTTCGGCCCCGCCGGCGGCGGGCAGGAGCTGCGCCGCCGGCCGGGCACCGAGAACGTGCCCGGCATCGCCGGCTTCGGCGCCGCGGCCGAGGCGGCGCTGCGCGATCTGGAGGCGGGCGTCTGGGCGCGGGTCGAAAGGCTGCGCGACATGATCGAGGAGCGGCTCGAAAAGGCTTCTCCCGAAACCATCTTCCCCGGCAGGGGGTCGCCGCGCCTGCCCAACACGACCTGCGCCGTCACGCCGGGCTGGAAGGGCGAGACGCAGGTGATGCAGCTGGATCTCGCCGGCTTCGCGGTCAGCGCCGGCTCGGCCTGCGCCTCGGGCAAGACGGCGCCCAGCCGCGCGCTGGCGGCGATGGGGCTGGCGCCCGAACTGGCGCGCTGCGCGCTGCGGGTCTCGCTGGGCCCGGACACGCGCGAGGACGAGGCGCTGGCCTTCGCCGAGGCCTGGGCCGAGCTGCGCCGGCGCCGCCGGAGCGCCTCGGCGGCCTGAACGGCCCGCGCGGGCGCCGAGGGGCCCGGACGGGGGATCCGGACGGGGGATGAGGAACGAACGGGGGCGCGCCCCCATGCGGCCCGCGGGGGCCGCGCAGCAGGACAGGACGCCGGCCGGCCTTGCGCCCCGGCGAAACGCAATGGAGACGAGGATGGCCGCTTTGGACGAGACGAAGGTCAAGGAAGGCGTCGAGAAGGAGACCGTCGAGGCGGTCCGCTCGATCGGCGAGCGCTACAAATACGGCTTCGAGAGCAAGGTCGAGACGGAATACGCGCCCAAGGGCCTGAACGAGGACATCGTGCGTCTGATCTCGGCCAAGAAGAACGAGCCCGAATGGCTGCTCGAATGGCGCCTGAACGCCTTCCGCCGCTGGCAGGGCATGGAGCCGCCGCGCTGGGCGATGCTCGAGCATCCGCCCATCGACTTCCAGGAGCAGTATTACTACGCCCAGCCCAAGAGCATGGCCAAGAAGCCCAAGTCGCTGGACGAGGTGGACCCCGAGCTTCTGCGCACCTACGAGAAGCTGGGCATTCCGCTGCGCGAGCAGATGATCCTGGCCGGCGTCGAGGGCGCCGAGGCGGCGCCGGCCGACGCGCGCGCCGACGCGCGCAAGGTGGCGGTGGACGCGGTGTTCGACTCGGTCTCGGTCGGCACCACCTTCAAGGAAGAGCTGGCGCGCGCCGGCGTCATCTTCTGCTCGATCTCCGAGGCGGTGCAGGAGCATCCCGAGCTGGTGCGCAAGTATCTGGGCTCGGTCGTGCCGGCCACGGACAACTTCTACGCCACGCTCAACTCGGCCGTGTTCTCGGACGGCTCGTTCGTCTACGTGCCGCCCGGCGTGCGCTGCCCGATGGAGCTGAGCACCTATTTCCGCATCAACGCCGAGAACACCGGCCAGTTCGAGCGCACGCTGATCATCGCCGACAAGGGTTCCTACGTCAGCTATCTCGAGGGCTGCACCGCGCCCATGCGCGACACCAATCAGCTGCACGCCGCGGTGGTCGAGCTGGTGGCGCTGGACGACGCCGAGATCAAGTATTCGACGGTGCAGAACTGGTATCCGGGCGACGAGAACGGCAAGGGCGGCATCTACAACTTCGTCACCAAGCGCGCCGACTGCCGCGGCGCGCGCTCGAAGGTGATGTGGACGCAGGTCGAGACGGGCTCGGCCATCACCTGGAAGTATCCGTCGTGCATCCTGCGCGGCGAGGGCAGCCAGGGCGAGTTCTACTCGATCGCCATCGCCAACAACATGCAGCAGGCCGACACAGGCACGAAGATGATCCATCTGGGGCGCAACACGCGCAGCCGCATCGTCTCGAAGGGCATCAGCGCGGGTCGGGCGCAGAACACCTATCGCGGGCTGGTCTCGATCCATCCCAAGGCGTCGGGCAGCCGCAACTACACCCAGTGCGACAGCCTGCTGATCGGCGACAAGTGCGGCGCCCACACCGTGCCCTACATCGAGTGCAAGAACAGCTCGTCGCGGGTCGAGCACGAGGCGACCGCCTCGAAGGTGGACGAGGACCAGCTGTTCTACTGCCGCCAGCGCGGCATGACCGAGGAAGAGGCCGTGGCGCTGGTGGTCAACGGCTTCTGCCGCGAGGTGCTGCAGGCCCTGCCCATGGAATTCGCCATGGAGGCGCAAAGCCTGGTGGCGATCTCGCTCGAAGGGTCGGTCGGGTGACGCCGCGCCGCCTGCGCCAGATGCTCGAGGGGGCCGCCTGCGTGCTGGCCCCCGTCCTGGCGGCCCAGGGGGCGGCCACGCTGTCGGCGCGCGCCGGGGGCGGTCTGGTCTCGCAGGCGGCGATCTTTCTGGTGGTGGCGCAGGGCACCTGGGCTCTGACCCTGTCGGGTTTCATGGCGCGCTGGGCGCCGGACCCGCGCCAGGGGCGGCGCGCCGCGGCGCGCTTCCTGTCGGGCGGGGCGCGGGCATGGGCCATGGCCGCCTTCGCGCTGATGCTGGCGGCGGCGGCGGCGGGGCTTTTCGGCGGCGGCTTCGCCACGGGCGTCGGGCGCGCCGCGCTGGGCGCGGCGGCGCTGTCGGGCATGGCGCTGGTGGGCATCCTGCTCAACCTGGCCGAAGGGGACGAGGAGCGGCGTCAGGCCGACGAGACGGAGCGAGAGGCATGATCGTGACCACAACCCACGCCGTCGAGGGCGCGCGCATCACGGCCTATCGCGGCATCGTGACGGGCGAGGCGATCATGGGCGCGAACGTGCTGCGCGACTTCTTCGCCTCCATCACCGACATCGTGGGCGGCCGCTCGGGCGCCTATGAAGGCAAGCTGGCCGACGCGCGCGAGACGGCGCTGCGCGAGATGACCGAGCGCGCCGCCGCGCTGGGCGCCGACGCGGTGGTGGGCGTCGATCTGGACTACGAGGTTTTGGGCGAGTCGATGCTGATGGTGTCGGCTTCGGGCACGGCGGTTTCGCTGTCGCGCCCCTGACGCCCGCGGAACATGGCCGCCAGGCGGCCGACGAAACGGAAAGAAGGAAATCGGGAATGCTTGAGATCAGGAACCTGCACGTGAAGCTCGAGGAAGAGGACAAGGCGATCCTCAAGGGCGTCGATCTGACGGTCGAGGCGGGCAAGGTGCACGCGATCATGGGGCCCAACGGCTCGGGCAAGTCGACGCTCAGCTACGTGCTGGCCGGGCGCGAGGGCTACGAGGTGACCGAGGGCTCGGTCACGCTGCTGGGCAAGGACCTGCTCGAGATGGAGCCCGAGGAGCGCGCCGCCGCCGGCCTGTTCCTGGCCTTTCAGTATCCGGTCGAGATCCCCGGCGTCGGCAACATGACCTTCCTGCGCACCGCCTACAACGCCCAGCGCAAGGCGCGCGGCGAGCCCGAGGTCTCGGCCGCCGAGTTCCTCAAGATCGTGCGCGAGAAGGCCAAGGCGCTGAAGATCGACGCCGAGATGCTCAAGCGGCCGGTCAATGTGGGCTTCTCGGGCGGCGAGAAGAAGCGCAACGAGATCCTTCAGATGGCGGTGCTCGAGCCGAAGATGTGCATCCTGGACGAGACCGACTCGGGCCTTGACGTCGATGCGATGAAGCTGGTGGCCGAGGGCGTGAACGCGCTGCGCGACGCGGGGCGGGCCTTCCTGGTCATCACGCATTACCAGCGCCTGCTGGACCACATCGCGCCCGACGTGGTGCACATCATGGCCGATGGGCGCATCGTCAAGACCGGCGGGCCCGAGCTGGCGCTCGAGGTCGAGCGCAACGGCTATTCCGACATCCTGGCGGAGGTCGCCTGATGCTGGCGCCGATCCGCACCCGCAAGACGCCGCAGAAGCTCGAGGCGGCCGAGGCGCTGCTGGCCGCCCGGCCCGCGCCCGAGGGCGAGGCGCGCTGGGCGCGCGAGGCCCGCGCCGCGGCCGAGGCGCGCCTGCGCGAGATGGGCGCGCCCGCGCGCCGCGACGAATACTGGAAATACACCGACCCCGCGCCGCTGCTCCAGCCCGCGCCGGACGCCGCGCCCGCCATGGCCGACGACGAGGGGCCGCTCTGGGCCGGGACCGACGCGCTGCGCCTGGTGTTCGTGGACGGCGTCTTCCGCCCCGACCTGTCGGACGATCCGCGCATGGAGGGGGTCGAGATCGCGCCCCTGTCCGAGGCGCTTGCGGCCGACATCCACTGGGCGGCCGACCTGTTCGGCCGGCTCGAGGCCGAGGGCCAGTCGCAGGTCGAGCGCCCGCTGGCCGCGCTCAACACTGCGTGCGCGGCGCAGGGCTTCGCCATCCGCGCGACCGGCAAGGCGGCGCGTCCGATCGACCTGCGCTACGTGCACGAGGATCCGCGCGCCGACGCCATGGTGCGCAACCTGGTGCGGCTCGAGCCGGGCGCCGAGCTGACGCTGCTCGAGGAGGGGGCCGTGGCGGCGCGCGCGAACATGTGCCTCGAGGTCTCGCTGGCCGAGGGCGCGCGGCTGCATCACGTGCGCGCGCAGGGGCGCGATCACGAGCGCGTGGGCGCCGCGCACATCTTCGCGCTGCTCGACGCGGAGGCCTCGTTCAAGAGCTTCACGCTGACCGCGAACGGGCGGCTGACGCGCAACGAGACCGTGGTGCGCCTGGCGGGCGACGGCGCCTCGGCGCATCTGGCCGGGGCGTGCGTGGGCGACGGCGCCTTCCTGCACGACGACACGGTGTTCATCACCCATGACGCCGTGGGCTGCGAAAGCCGCCAGGTGTTCAAGAAGGTCCTGCGCGAGGGCGCGCGCGGCGTCTTCCAGGGCAAGATCCTGGTCCGGCCCGGCGCGCAGAAGACCGACGGGTATCAGCTCAGCCAGGGGCTTCTGCTGACCGAGAACGCCGAGTTCGACTCCAAGCCCGAGCTCGAGATCTACGCCGACGACGTGGCGTGCTCGCACGGCTCGACCGTCGGGGCGGTGGACGAGACGGCGCTGTTCTATCTGCGCTCGCGCGGGATTCCGGCCGATGCGGCGCGCAACATGCTGGTGCTGGCCTTCCTCGACGAGGCCGTGGCCGAGATCGAGGACGAGGCCCTGGCCGACGTGGTGCGCGCGCGCGTCGCCGCGTGGCTCGAGCGCCGCTCGCGATGAGCGCGCCGGGCGCCGGATCCGCCCCCGCCCGCCGCCGCGGCCTGGCCGCGGCGGTGCTGGGGGCGTATCCGCGGTTTCGCGCCTCGATGGCCGCGCAGCTGGCCGAGCGGCCGCCCGAGTCGCGGCTGCTGGCCTATGCGATGGGCGCGTGCCTGGCGCTGTTCCTGGGCCGTCTGGCGCAGCTGCTGCATGCGCCCGCGGGCAGCCTGCAGGGCGGGCTTGGCGCGCAGGTCGGGGCGGCGATGCTGGCGCTTTTGTTCTTTCTGCCGCTGGTTCTTTACGCCGTCGCGGCGCTGACGCAGCTGGGGGCGCGGGCCTTCGGCGGCGCCGGCGGCTGGTACGAGACGCGGCTGGCGACCTTCTGGGCGCTGCTCGTGGCGGCGCCGGCGCAGCTGGGGGCGACGCTGGTCGGCGACCTCTTGCGCATGGCGGGGGCGGGCTGGGCGGCGACGGCGCTTGGCGCCGCGGCCTGGGCGCTGACGGCGTGGATCTGGGCCTCGTGCGTGGCGCAGGCGCATGGCTTCCGCTCGGCGGCGGCGGTGTTCGCGGGCCTGTTCGTGCTGGTCAACGGGGCGGCGCTGGCCTTCATGACGCTGGCGGCGCTGACGGGCGGGGCATGAGCGCGCCCGGCCCCGCGCGCTGCCCGACGCCCGCGCCCGCGGGCCGCGATGCGCGAAAGGGTTTCGCAACCCGACCGTTCTTTGCTAGCCTCGGCGCGCGGCGCCTGCCTTCGGGGGGCGCTTGGCGTGTGCGTTGCGTAGGGGAGCGGATCGATGGAGCGTGCGGACTCCGGGCTTGCGGCCATGGATGGCGACGATCTGGCGCGGGCCTCGCTCAAGGACAGGGTGCTGGATGCGTGGGCGGACATGCGCGCCTCGACCCGGCGCCTGCTGCGCGAGGAGCCTTCCGAGGCGCGGCTCCTGTTCTACGTCATGCTCTCGGACATCATCTTCTTCCTCAGCTGGACCATCAAGACGGTGGTCGCGCCCACCGCGGCCGCGCAGGCCAAGCTGCCGGCGCAGATCGGGATGTGGCTGGTGCTGGCGCTGCTGGCGCGCACGAGCTTCATGTATGCGCTCGCGGCCGGGCTGCGGATCGTGTGCCGCGTCTTCGGCGGCGCCGCCGGGTGGTGGGAGACGCGCCTGGCCGTGTTCTGGGGGGCGCTGGTCTCGGCGCCCTTCGGCCTGGCGGCGGCGCTGCTGACGGTGGCGATGAGCTGGTTCGAGGACGATTTTCCGATCCTCAGGCACGACATGCTGGCCCTGCCGCCCTATTACGTGGGGCTGATTCCCTTCCTGTTCTTCATCTCCTCCGCCCTGGCCGAGGTGCATGGCTTCCGGCGCATGGGTTTCCTCTTCATGGGATTGTCCGTCGCGGCGGTGGCGCTTTCGGTCTTCACGGTTTATCTGGCGGCGAGGGGCGTCGTCTGACCCGCGCGCGCGCGGCGCGTCGCCCCGGCATCAGGGGACGCGCCGCATGATCAACGACTTTCTTCTGAACCTGCGCGACGCCTATCTGCGCCCGCGCGAATCGGCGCGGCGGATCATCGCCGCGGCGCCCGACATGTCGGCCTGCGTGCTGATGGTGACGCTGGGCTACCTGATCCAGTCGGTGCTGTCGGGGCTGACCTTCGCGCTGGCCGGCCTGCCGCCGGCGCCGGCGGGGCTGGCGGCGCGCGCGCTCGAGCTCCTGGCGCAGCTGTTCATGTTCGCGCTGCTCGCGCAGGGCGCCTACGCCCTTGGCGCGCGTTTCGGCGGGCGCGGCGCGCGCATGCAGGTGGCGGCCGCGGTGGCGTGGCACAGCCTGGCGACCTCGGCCCTGGCGCCGGCGACGGCGCTGGGCATGGCCGCCGCGCGCCCCGAGGCGGGGCTGCCCGAGGGGCTGGCGCTGCTGCTGCCCTTCTCGGTCGGCGTGTCGATCTGGATGTTCGCGCAGTTCGTGGCCGAGGCGCATGGCTTCACGCGCCTTGCGCCGGTCATCGGCGCCACGCTGGTCGGCTTCGTCGCGCTGGGCTTCGTGGCGCTGGTCGCCGCGGGGCTGATCGGGGGGCTGCTGGGATGAGGGCCGGGTATCCAAGGAGGCTTTCGCATGTATGACGTTCACGCCGTGCGCCGGGATTTCCCGATCCTCTCGCGCACCGTCCACGGCAAGCCGCTGGTCTATCTGGACAACGGCGCCTCGGCGCAGAAGCCGCGCGCGGTCATCGAGGCGGTGACGCGCGCCTATGCCGAGGAATACGCCAACGTCCATCGCGGCCTGCACCACCTGTCCAACCTGGCCACCGAGCGCTACGAGAGCGTGCGCGCCCGCATCGCCGCCTTCCTCGGCGCGCCCTCGGAGGAGGAGATCATCTTCACCTCGGGCGCCACGCATGGCGTCAACCTGGTCTCCTACGCCTGGCTCGAGCCGCGCATCGAGGCGGGCGACGAGATCGTCCTGTCGGTGATGGAGCACCACGCCAACATCGTCCCCTGGCATTTCATGCGCGAGCGCCACGGCGCGGTCCTGCGCTGGGTCGAGCCCGAGCCCGACGGCAGCCTCGATCCGCAGAAGGTGATCGACGCCATCGGGCCGCGCACGAAGCTGGTGGCGCTGACGCACATGTCGAACGTGCTGGGCACGGTGGTGGATGTGGCGCGCGTGTGCGCCGCCGCGCGCGAGCGGGGCGTGGCGACGCTGATCGACGGCAGTCAGGCGGCGGTGCACATGAAGGTGGACGTCTCGCGCATCGGCTGCGACTTCTATGTGATCACAGGCCACAAGCTGTATGGCCCCACCGGCTCGGGGGCGCTGTTCGCGCGCGCCGAGCGGCTGGCGCAGATGCGCCCCTTCTTCGGCGGCGGCGACATGATTCGCGAGGTGCGCCGCGACGCGGTGTCCTACAACGATCCGCCGCACAAGTTCGAGGCCGGCACCCCCGCCATCGTGCAGATGATCGGGCTGGGCGCGGCGATCGACTATCTCGAGGGGCTGGGGATGGAGAACATCGCCGCCCACGAGGCGCGGCTGCGCGATCATGCCCGCGCGCGGCTCGGCGCGCTCGACTGGCTCGAGGTGCAGGGCGATGCGCCGGGCAAGGGGGCGATCTTCTCGTTCACCATGCGCGGGCCGGCCCATGCGCACGACATCTCGACCGTGCTCGACCGCAAGGGCGTGGCCGTGCGCGCGGGCCATCACTGCGCGCAGCCGCTGATGGAGCATCTGGGCGTGCCCGCCACCTGCCGGGCGAGCTTCGGGCTGTATAACACCATCGAAGAGGTCGATGCGCTGATCGAAGCGCTTGAAACCTGTCATAAACTCTTCGCATGATAGCTTTTGCGAAACGGCGTTGCGCAGCTGCGCCGTTGATCGCGAGAAAGTTGCGTGAGGCGAAGATGAGCAGACATTCGATGACCGAGGCCCCGGCGCCCGTCGCGGGCGACGCGTTCTCGTTCGGGGCTGCCGAGGCGCAGCTGCAGGGCGTGCAGAACATGATGACGCTGTTGGCGGCGCCGTGGCGGCTGTTCCTGGCCCTGTCGGCCGAGATGGCGCGCGAATCGCTCGGGCCGGGCCGCTGAGCGCGCCGGCTGGAGGCGCAGGCATGGGCAGGCCGCGCGTGATCGCGCCGACGCGCTGCCGTCTGGGCGAGGGGCCGCTCTGGCATCCCGAGCGCGGCGAGCTGATCTGGTTCGACATCCCCGAGCGCGCGATGTTCCAATGCGGCGCGGAGGGCGGGAATCTGCGCCGCCGCGCCTTGCCCGAGGCCTTCTCGGCCGCCGCCTGGATCGACCGCCGCCGCATCCTGGCCGCCTCGCAGAGCGGGCTCTGGCGGCTCGATCTGGACGGCGAGGCGTGCGAGCGCCTCTGGCCGCTCGAGGCCGACGATCCCGTCACGCGCGCGAATGACGGGCGGGCGGATCCGTGGGGGAACTTCTGGATCGGGACCATGGGCTGGAAGTTCGAGCGCGGCGCGGGCGCCATCTGGCGCGTCGGCGCCGAGGGGCCGCGGCTCTGGCGCAAGGGCGTGACGGTGCCCAACTCGATCTGCTTCTCGCCCGACGGGCGCGCGGCCTACTGGACCGACACGGTCGAGCAGATCATCTGGCGCCAGCCGCTCGACCCGGCCGACGGCGCGCCGCGCGGCGAGTCCGAGGTGTTCGTGGACCTGCGCGGCAAGGCCTGGCCCGACGGCTCGGTCTGCGACGCCGAGGGGCATGTGTGGAACGCGCAGTGGGACGCCTGGCGCGTGGTGCGCTACGCCCCGGACGGGCGCGAGGAGCGGGTGGTCGAGCTGCCGATCCAGCGCCCGACCTGCCCGGCCTTCGGGGGCCCGGATCTGCGGCGGCTTTTCGTGGTCTCGGCGCGCGCGGGGCTGAGCGAGGCGCAGCTGGCCGCGCAGCCCGATGCGGGGGCGGTGTTCGCGATCGATCTGGAGGATGTGCGCGGCGCGCCCGAGGCGCGGTTCCTCCACGCCCCGTAGGGCTGAGCGTTCAGCCCTCGTCCGAGGTCAGGCGCGCGCGCATGTGTTCGAGCGCGGCGCGCAGCGCGTCGATCTGCGCCTGCGACATGCCCTCGGTGGCGTCGGCCAGCATGGCGACGAGCAGGGGCGCGATCTCGCGGATCATCTCGCGCCCTTGCGGGGTCAGGGTGACGATCTTGGCGCGCCCGTCCTGCGGGTGCGGCTGGCGGGCCACCAGCCCCTGCGATTCCAGGCGGTCCACATAGCCGCACAGGGTCATCGGCTCGACGCCCATGCGCTCGGCCAGGTGGGTCTGGCGCGCGCCCTCGGCGGCGGCGGCATGAACCAGCGCGCGCGCCTCGCCGCTGGTCAGGGCCAGCCCGGCCCTGGCCACGCGCCGTTCCAGGTCGGCGCGCAGCAGCCGCGCCACGTCGGTGATCAGAAAGCCGAGCGAGCGCGGGTTGACGTCTTTCGCTTCCATTCCAGCCTTGTTCCTGTGAGCGGCCGGGGCGCCGCGGGAAGGATCAGGTCTTTATCGCGGCTCGGCGCGCCGCTCGCAAGGGCGCTTGAGCGCGCCTTCGCGGCCGCGGCCGGGGCGGATTTCGCGCGCGGGGGGCGCGGCGGGGAAAGTTGGGAAGAAAATTGCCGCGCGGCCCTCTGCGGGGGCGGAATTCTGCGCGCAGGGCGCGCAAATAGACATATGCTGGCGCTTGTCTTGATTGACAGCGCGCCGCCGATCCAAGACACAATGGCGCCGCGGCATGGCGCCCCGGCGGGCGGCGCGGAAGGCTTTTCCGTCGCCGCGCGCCCGGCGCGCGCCCAACAAGCAACGAGACACCCAACGGGAGATGATCATGAAGAAAACGCTTCTCGCCTCGGCCGCCGTCGCGCTGGCGCTGACCGGCGCCGCGGGCGCGCAGGAGGTCAAGATCGGCGTCATCCTGGGCTTCACCGGCCCGATCGAGTCGCTGACCCCCGACATGGCCGCCTCGGCCGAGCTGGCCATGAAGGAGGCCTCGGACGCCGGCACGCTGCTGGGCGGCAAGGTGCTCGTGCCCGTGCGCGCCGACAGCACCTGCGTCGACTCGGCCGCCGCCGTCGCCGCGGCCGAGCGCCTGGTCACCTCGGAGAAGGTCGCCGCCATCTACGGCCCCGACTGCTCGGGCGTGACCATGGCCGTGACCGCGAACGTGTCGGTGCCCAACGGCGTCGTCACCATCTCGCCCTCGGCCACCTCGCCGGCGCTCTCGACCATCGAGGACAAGGGCTACTTCTTCCGCACCGCGCCGTCCGACGCGCGCCAGGGCCAGGTGCTGGCCGACATCGTCAAGGAGCGCGGCATCAAGAGCGTGGCCGTCACCTACACCAACAACGACTACGGCAAGGGCCTGGCCGACGCCTTCGTCGCCGCCTTCACCGCCGCGGGCGGCGAGGTTCCGATCGTCTCGGCGCATGAGGACGGCAAGGGCGACTACTCGGCCGAAGTCGGCGCGCTGGCCGCGGCGGGCGCCGACGCGCTGGCCGTGTTCGGCTATGTCGATCAGGGCGGCAAGGGCGTGATCCAGGCCGCGCTCGACACCGGCGCCTTCGACACCTTCATCCTTGGCGACGGCATGATCGGCGACAGCCTGACCCAGACCTTCGGCTCGGCGCTGGACGGCAGCTTCGGCACCGCGCCCGGCTCGGCGGGAGACAACTTCGCCAAGTTCGACAAGATGGCCAAGGCCAACGGCATCATGGGCGACGGTCCCTATCGCGGCGAATCCTACGACGCCGCGGCGCTGATCGCGCTGGCCATGCAGGCCGCCGGTTCCGACGACCGCGCCGCCATCCAGTCCAAGATCATCGAGGTGGCCAACGCCCCCGGCGAGCCCATCGGCCCCGGCGAGCTGGCCAAGGCGCTGGACATCCTGGCCAAGGGCGGCGACGTCGATTACGTCGGCGCCACCAATGTCGAGCTGATCGGCCCGGGCGAGGCCGCCGGCTCGTATCGCGAACTCGAGGTCAAGGGCGGCAAGTTCACCACCGTCCGCGTTCGCTGAGCGCGGCCTCATCCACGCAACCGGACCCGGCGCGGCCCCCGCGCCGGGTCTTTGACAAGACGGGACGCGTCTCATGATCCGTGTCGAGAACCTGCACAAGCATTTCGGCGGCGTGCACGCGGTGGACGGAGCGACGCTCGAGATCAAGACCGGGACGATCACCGGCCTGATCGGCCCCAACGGAGCGGGAAAGACGACGTTGTTCAACGTCATCGCCGGGGCCTTTCCCCCGACCTCGGGCAAGGTCTATCTGGACGGCGAGGACATCACCGGCCTCAAGCCTCACCAGCTGTTCGCCAAGGGTCTGCTGCGCACCTTCCAGATCGCGCACGAGTTCTCGACCCTGACGGTGCGCGAGAATCTGATGATGGTGCCGCCGAACCAGCCGGGCGAGCGCCTGTGGCAGGCCTGGTTCCACGGCGGCGCCGTGCGCGAGGAGGAAGAGCGCATCCGCGCCCGCGCCGACGAGGTGATCGAGTTTCTCGAGATCGGCCACGTCGCCGACGAGCTGGCCGGCAACCTGTCGGGCGGCCAGAAGAAGCTGCTCGAGCTGGGGCGCACCATGATGACAGACGCGCGCATCGTGTTCCTGGACGAGGTCGGCGCGGGCGTGAACCGCACGCTGCTCAACACCATCGGCGACGCGATCCTGCGCCTCAATCGCGAGCGCGGCTACACCTTCTGCATGATCGAGCACGACATGGATTTCATCTCGCGCCTGTGCGACCCGGTGATCTGCATGGCCGAGGGCAAGGTTCTGGCCCAGGGCACGGCCGAAGAGATCAAGAACGACGAGCGCGTGATCGAGGCCTATCTGGGCACGGGCCTGAAGAACAAGACGCCCGCCCAGCGGGCGGCGGAGGCGCGCGCATGACCGGCAGCTATCTGATCGGCGACGAGATGACCGGCGGCTATGGCGGCGCCGACATCCTGCATGGCGTGACCATCGCCGTGGACAAGGGCGAGATCGCCGTCATCGTCGGCCCCAACGGCGCCGGCAAGTCGACCGCCATGAAGGCGATGTTCGGCATGCTGCCGCTGCGCGCGGGCCAGGTTCGGCTGGGCGGGCGCGACATCACCGCCCTGACCCCGCAGGAGCGCGTGCGCGAGGGCATGGCCTTCGTGCCGCAGACGAACAACGTCTTCGCCTCGATGACCGTCGAGGAGAATCTCGAGATGGGGGCCTTCATCCGCGACGACGACTTCTCGGCCACGATGGAGCAGGTGTTCGAGCTGTTCCCCGTGCTGCGCGAGAAGCGCCGCCAGCCCGCGGGCGAACTGTCGGGCGGCCAGCGCCAGCAGGTGGCGGTGGGGCGCGCGCTGATGACGCGGCCCTCGGTGCTGATGCTGGACGAGCCGACGGCAGGCGTGTCGCCCATCGTCATGGATGAGCTGTTCGACCGCATCATCGAGATCGCCCGCGCGGGCATCGCCGTGCTGATGGTTGAGCAGAACGCGCGCCAGGCGCTGAACATCGCCGACCGCGGCTATGTGCTGGTGCAGGGGCGCAACCGCTACACGGGCACGGGGGCCGAGCTGCTGGCCGACCCCGAGGTGCGCCGTTCATTCCTGGGAGGCTGAGGCCGTGCCCGAGACGATCGACATTCTCAACGCGCTGGCGCTGTTCGCGAATTTCGTGGCGATCCCGGCGCTGGCCTATGGCTCGCAGCTGGCGCTGGGGGCGCTGGGCGTGACGCTGATCTTCGGGATCCTGCGCTTCGCCTATTTCGCCCATGGCGACCTGATGGCCTTCGGCACCATGCTGGCGGTGCTGACCACCTGGGGGCTGCAGGGGGCGGGGATCGGCATCGCGCCGCTGCCGACGGCGCTGCTGGCGCTGCCGGTCGCCATTCTCGGCGCCGTGGCGCTGAGCCTGGCCGCGGACCGCGCGGTGTTCCGCTTCTACCGCGCGCGGCGGGCCAAGCCGGTGATCTTCGTCATGGCCTCGGTGGGCGTGATGTTCCTGTTCAACGGTCTGGTGCGCCTGATCATCGGGCCGAACGATCAACGCTTCGCCGACGGCGCGCGCTTCGTCTTCACGGCCCGCGACTTCAAGGAATGGTCTGGGCTGGCCGAGGGCGTCGCCCTGCGTCAGAGCCAGGCGCTGACCGTGGTCGTGGCGGCGCTGGTGGTCGCGGCGCTGTTCTGGTTCCTTCAGCGCACCCGCACGGGCAAGGCCATGCGCGCCTATTCCGACAACGAGGATCTGGCGCTGCTCTCGGGCGTGGACCCCGACCGGGTGGTGCGCGTGACCTGGATCATCGCCGCGGCGCTGGCGACCATCGCCGGCGTGCTCTACGGCCTCGACAAGAGCTTCAAGCCCTTCACCTATTTCCAGCTTCTGCTGCCGATCTTCGCCGCCGCCATCGTCGGGGGCATCGGCCAGCCGATCGGGGCCATCGTGGGCGGCTACCTGGTCGCCTTCTCGGAAATCACGCTGACCTACGCCTATCGCAAGTTCTTCGCCTATCTGGTCCCGGCGTGGGAGCCCGACGGGCTGCTGCAGATCCTCTCGACCGACTACAAGTTCGCGGTCAGCTTCATCATCCTGGTCGTCGTGCTGCTGGTGCGGCCGACGGGCATCTTCAAGGGAAGGGTGCTGTGATGGCGGGCAATGGGCTTGGCCGCGGCCTTGCGGCCTTCGGGGCGATGGCGGCGCTGCTGATCGCGGTGGGCTATGCGCAGAGCTGGTCGGTCAGCCTGGCCATGCTCAACCTGTGCCTGATCTCGGCGATCATGGCGCTTGGGCTGAACATCCAGTGGGGTTATGCGGGGCTGTTCAATGCCGGCGTGATGGGTTTCGTCGCGCTGGGCGGGCTGGCGGCGGTGCTGGTGTCCGAGCCCTTCCGCCCCGAGGCATGGCGCGCCGGCGGCGCGGGGCTGGGCGCGGCGGCGGCCAGCGCGCTGGCGGCGGCGGCGCTGATCGCGGCCATCCGGCGGCGCATGCGGCCGGGCCTTGCGCGCGGGGCGCTGACCGCCATCCTGGCCATGGGCGGCTATGCGCTGGCGCGGCATTTCTTCGACCCGGCGGTCGAGGCCATCGAGGCGATCGACCCGTCGAGCGCGGGCAACATCGGCGGCCTTGGCCTGCCGATCATCCTGTCCTGGCCGGTGGGCGGGCTGTTCGCGGCCGCGGCTGCCTGGCTGGTGGGCAAGATCGCGCTGGGGCTGCGCTCGGATTATCTGGCCATCGCGACGCTGGGCATCTCGGAGATCATCATCGCCATCATCAAGAACGAGGACTGGCTGGCGCGCGGGGTCAAGAACGTGTCCGGCCTGTCGCGCCCGGTGCCTTACGAGCTGGAGCTGCAGCAGAGCGCCTGGTTCGTGGCCAAGGCGCAGTCCTGGGGGCTGGACCCGGCCGAGGCCTCGGGCCTGGCGGTCAAGGCGATGTATGCGGGGCTGTTCGCGGCGGTTCTGCTGGCGATCCTGTGGCTGGCCGAGCGGGCGCTGCGCTCGCCCTGGGGGCGCATGATGCGCGCCATCCGCGACAACGAGCATGCGGCCGCGGCCATGGGCAAGGACGTGACCGCGCGCCATCTGCAGGTGTTCGTGCTGGGCTCGGCGGTGATCGGCATGGCCGGCGCCATGCTGACCACGCTGGACGGTCAGTTCACGCCCGGAACCTACAACCCGCTGCGCTACACATTCCTGATCTGGGTGATGGTGATCGTGGGCGGCTCGGGCAACAACTGGGGCGCGGTGCTGGGCGGCTTCCTGATCTGGTTCGTCTGGGTTCAGGCCGAACCGGCGGGGTTGATGCTGGCCGAGACCGTGGGCGCCTTGCTGCCCGAGGGCAGCCCGCTGGCGCAGGCGCTGTCCGAGGGCGCGCCGCACATGCGGATGATCTTCATGGGGCTCATCCTGCTGCTGGTGCTGCGCTTTGCGCCCAGGGGCATCCTGCCCGAAAAGATCCGCCGCTAGGCGCGTCGGCCGCCGTCGGGCGCGCGTCCGGCGGCGGCGCTTCGGCCCGCCCGCGCCGCGCGCCGGCGCATCGGGTCCCCCGGACGGCGGCGCTTCAGGCCCCCCGCTGCGCGCGGCCGCGCGTCACGAGCCTTGCGCCGCGCGCAGCGCGATCTCGGCGCGCAGCTTGTTCATCAGCCGCCGCAGCAGCGCCTGCGCCTGGTCATCCTTCAGGCGCCCGTCCTCGTCGAACGCCTGATCGCAGTTGGCGATCAGCACTTCGGGGCCCTGCAGCACCCGCGGCTGGAAGGGCGTCAGGCAGTGGCGCAGCGAGAACTGGCTGCGCTCGCCGCCCGAGCGCCCCGCCGCGGCGGACATGATCGCGACCGGCTTGTCCAGAAGCGGCTGCGGCTTGACGCGGCTGATCCAGTCGAGCGCGTTCTTGAGCACGCCGGACAGGTTCTTGTTGTACTCGGGCGTGGCGATCGCCGCCGCGTCGGCGCGGCGGAACTGCTCGACCAGGCGCATCACCTCGGGCGGAATCCCCTGCGCCTCGAGATCGCCGTCGTATAGCGGCAGGCGCAGGTCGGCGCGCTCGATCCGGGCGGGGCCGAACAGGCGCGCGGCTTCGTTCAACAGCGCGGCGTTCCGGCTTTCCTTGCGCAGCGAGCCGCAGACGAGCAGCAAGAGCGGTTCGTCGGTCATCGGGGTTCCTTCTTCGGCGCCGCCTTGCCGGCGGCGGTTGGCATGCGCCCGCCTGCGGGCGCGACGTCAGCCGTCCTCATCTAGGCCGTCCTCGCCGCGCATCCAGCGCGCGACCATCCGGCGCTGGACCTCGGTCTGAGCCCATTGGCGGTAGAACGAGACCGTCTTGCGCAGCGGGTCGGCGATGCGCTGGAAGCCGGACAGGAAGGCCACCAGCACGCCGACGCTGGTTTCGCCGCGCACGGCCATCATGCCGCCCACGCCCAGCACCGCCAGCGGCGCCAGCGCGCTGGACAGGTTCAGCGCCGCCTTCATGGCGAATTTCAAGGCCAGGAATTTCATCCGGTTGCGGAAGATGGGCGCGATCTGCGCGCTCTGCGCCTCGGGCGACAGGTCGGGGTTGCGCACGCTCGCGCCCATCTCGCGCACGAGGGCCACGCGCTCTTCGATCAGCGCGTTGAGCCGGCGCTGCAGGAGCGGCGTCAGCGCCAGCTGGGGCGCCAGGAACAGCATGGCGAAGGCGGCGATCGTCGGCTCGACCGCCAGCATGTAGCCCGCCGCGCCGATCAGCATGGCCAGGTTCGCCGCCGCGCCCGACAGGCCTTCGCCCACGAAGCCGCCCAGCTTGTCGATCTCGGCGCCCAGGACGATGGGCGCGCCCTTGGGCGCGTTCTGGCCGGTGCGCGCGCGCCTGGCCGCCAGCGCGCGCCGGCGGGTATGGGCGATGGCGCTTTCCGAGATCCACCCCTGCCACATGCGCAACGCGAACTTGGCGCCCTGGTGGACCAGCAGCGCCGCGCCGTAAAGGGCCGCAAGCCGCGTCAGCAGCGCCGCGTCGCCCGCGGCGATCGCGTCGTCGATGATGCGCCGTTGCAGCTCGACCGGCGCAAGGTTCAGCGCCGAGACCCCGACCGCCAGCAGGCACAGCCCCAGCTGGCTGCGGCCGCTCATCTGCACGACATAGCCCCAGAGCGTTTCGGGCAGCGCGCCGTCGCCCGGCGCGCGGATCTTGCGCGGCGCCGGGCGCGGCGGAGGCATCAGAAGGCGTCCTTGCGCCGGCGGATCTCGGCGAAGACGGCGGCGTCGTCGGCGTCGGGCAGGCCGACCGCCGCCTTCACCGCCGGAACCGAGGCGCGCAGGAAGGGATTGGTGGCCAGCTCTTCCTCGAGCGTGGCGGGGACGATGGGCGCGCCCTCGGCGTCCAGCGCCGCGATGCGCGCCACCCGGTCGCGCAGCGCCGCGTTGTCGGGCTCGATGGTCAGGGCGAAGCGGCCGTTGGCGGCGCCGTAGTTGTGGCCCGAATAGATGCGCGTGCGCGGGGGCAGGGCGGCCAGCTTGCTCAGGCTTTCCCACATCATCAGATGCGTGCCCTCGAACACGCGCCCGCAGCCCAGCGCCATGAGGCTGTCGGCGGTGAAGGCGACCTCGGCGTCGGGGAAGTGATAGGCGATGTGCCCCAGCGTGTGGCCCGGCACGGCCATGACCCGGGCCGGCTGCGCGCCCACCGCTATCACGTCGCCGTCGCGCAGATGCAGGTCGAGGGGCGGCATCCTGTCGGCCTCGTCCGCCGGGCCGGCGATTCGCGCGCCGTATGCGCGCGCCAGCTCGGCCGCGGCCTGGACGTGATCGGCGTGGTGGTGGGTCAGCAGGATCAGGTCCAGCCCCCGCCCCGCCGCCTCGATGGCGCGGCGCAGCGGCGCGGCCTCGGGCGCGTCGATCAGCGCGCTCACGCCCGCTTCGTCGTCGTGGATCAGGTATCCGTAGTTGTCGGAAAGGCAGGGGATCACGGTCACGTGCAGGGCCATCGGCGCCTCCTTTCGCGGTGCGCGGCCGGGTTACCGCCGGGCGCGCGAAGCTGTTAAGGTCGGGCGCATCCTGTCCCAAGCCTCGGAGCCGCGCAATGCATCTCGACGTGGTCCAGCTTCGCCGCTTCTACTACCGCACCCAGCTGGGGCGCGCGGCGCAGCGCGCCCTGCGCGAGGCCATGGCCGCGCTGTGGCCATCGGCGCGCGGCGAGACCGTGGTGGGCTTCGGCTTCGCCGCGCCGCTGCTGCGGCCCTACATGGCCGAGGCCGCGCGCACCCTCTGCCTGATGCCCGCGCCGCAGGGGGTGTGCCCCTGGCCGGCCGAGGGGCCGAACGTCTCGGTCCTGGTCGAGGAGACTCACTGGCCCTTGCCCGTGGGCTTCGCCGACCGGCTGATCGTCGCCCATGGGCTGGAAAGCTGCGCGCGCCCCGACGCCCTGCTCGAAGAGATGCGCCGCGTTCTCGCGCCGGGCGGCAAGGTCATGATCATCGCGCCCAACCGCTCGGGCATGTGGGCGCGCTCGGACGCCACGCCCTTCGGCTACGGCCGGCCCTACAGCGCGGCCCAGCTGGACGCGGCGCTGGCCGCCCATGGCTTCGAGCCCGAGCGTCACGCCGCCGCCCTGTTCGGGCCGCCCAGCCACAGGCGCTTCTGGCTCAAGACCCATCAGCTGTGGGAACGCGCCGGACGCCGCCTTGGCGCGCACCGCCTCGCGGGCGCGGTGCTGGTCGAGGCGACGCGCACGGTCTACGCCCTGCCGCGCGGGCGCCGCGAGCGGGCGCGCGCCTCGATCGAGGACGTGCTGGCCGGGCTGGCCGGCAGGCCCCGTCCGGCCCCGGACGGAGCGCGCAGCCATCGCGCCGGGGCCGGGAGGGCCGAGGGCTAGGCCCGCTCAGAACCCGATCGAGACGCCGCCCGTCGTCCAGCCGCCCGAGCCCAGCCCCACATGCGCGCCGATGCGCGGCAGCGGCCAGCGGGCGGGCGGGGCGTCGGCCGCGGCGGGGCGCCGGCGCAGGCCGCGCGCGTGTCCGGCGGCATAGGCGCGCGCGTCGTCGGGGTCGTTGGGCAGCTTGCACGCCGCGCGCCGCAGCGCATAGCCGCGCGCCGCCGGGGCGACGCCGCGCAGGCCGTCCTCGAAGCCCAGCAGCATCCAGTCCGGGTCCTCGCAATCGCCGGCGCGGATGACGGGGGCGGGCGGCGGACCCAGGCCCGCGCGCGGCGCGCAGCCGCCCGCCGCGGTCAGCGCCGCCAGCGCCAGCGCCAGCAGGCCGGCGCGGCGGGCCGCGCGCCGCGCCCCTGCTTCCGCCGCGTCGCGCTTGCCATGGCCGAGTCGCTTCTGTTCCATGGCCCGAGAGTGGCGCGCGATTGCGGCCCCGGCAAGGCGCGCGGACAGGAGGCAGGCATGACCGACGAAGCGACCCCCGTTCTGCTGGAGAAGGACGGCCATGTGGCCGAGATCATCCTCAACCGGCCCGAGCGCATGAACGCCATCACGCCCGAGCTGATAACGGGCATGGAAGCGGCGCTCGAGCGCGCATGCGCCGATGCGCAGGTGCGCGCCGTGGTTCTGCGCGGCGAAGGGCGGGCCTTTTGCGCCGGGCTCGACAAGAGCAACTTCGCGCGCATGGCCCAGCCGGGCGCGGGGCTGGGCGATCTGACCGTGCGGGACCGGGGCGACGCGAACCTGTTCCAGCACGCGGCCATGATGTGGCGACGCGCGCCGATTCCCGTCATCGCCGCGATGCATGGCGTCGCGCTGGGCGGGGGGCTCCAGATCGCGCTGGGGGCGGACATGCGCGTGGCCGCGCCGGATCTGCGCGTGTCGGTGATGGAGATGAAATGGGGCATCGTGCCCGACATGGGCGGCATGGCGCTGATGCGCCGGCTGGCGCGCGGCGACGTGATCCGGCGTCTGACCTACACGGCCGAGATGATCGACGCCGCAAAGGCGCTGGAATTCGGCCTTGTGACCGAGATCGCCGACGATCCGCTGGCCCGCGCGCGCCAGCTGGCCGCGACCGTCGCCGCTCAGAGCCCCGCCGCCATCCGCGCGGCCAAGCGGCTTCTGAACCTGGTCGAAGAGGATCGCGAGGCCGAGATCCTGATGGCCGAAAGCCGCATCCAGATGGAGATCATCGGCGGTCCCGAGCAGCTCGAATGCGTCCGCGCCGGGCTCGAGGGCCGGCCGCCGCGCTTCGACTGACCCGCGCGCCGCGCCCCTTGTCGGGCGGCCCGTCGCGCATGCGCGCGCTGCGGAGAAAATGCGCCGGGGGGCGTGCGTCTCGGTCCCGTCTTGAGCACCTGCGCCAAGGTTCGGGCGCGCGCCGGGCGTCGGCCCCGCCGCGCCTGGGCAACCTGCGGCTTGCGAGCGCGCGCGGGGTGCGGCCATGGCGCCCGGAGCCGCCGAAAGGAAAACGGCGGCGGATGACCTCCGCCGCCGTCTCGTCCCGCGGCCCGGGCCGGGGTCAGAGCGCCATGCCCCCCGCCTCGGAGACCAGGCGCAGGTGGTGGTCGATGTCGCCGAAGGTCTTCTCGATCATGCTCAGACGCTTGAAGTAGTGACCGACGGCATACTCCATCGTCATGCCCACGCCGCCATGCAGCTGGATGGCCGACTGGCCGATGAAGCGGCCCGAGCGGTCGACCTGGACCTTGGCGCCCGACACGGCGCGGCTGCGCTCGACCGGGTCGGGATCGCGCGACATCATCGCCGCCAGCATCGCCATCGAGCGCGCCTGCTCGAGCGCCACGAACATCTCGGCGCCGCGGTGCTGCAGGGCCTGGAAGGCGCCGATATGCACCCCGAACTGCTGGCGGGTCTTGAGATATTCGATGGTCAGCTCGTGCGCCCGCTCCATGGCGCCGACGGCCTCGGCGCACAGGGCGGCGACGGCCTCGTCGGCGACCTGGCGGATGATCGGCATGGCGCCCTCGGGATCGCCCAGCGCCTCGGCGCGCACGTCGCGCAGCGCGACCTCGGCCGCTCGCATGCCGTCCTGCGTGGCGTAGCCGCGCCGCGACAGGCCGGGCGCGTCGGCGGCGACCAGGAACAGGCCCACGCCGCCCTCGTCGCGCGGCCCGCCCGCCACGCGCGCCGACACGATCAGCTGCTGCGCGCAGTCGCCGTGCAGCACCAGCGTCTTGTCGCCGTTCAGCTTCCAGCCCTCGCCGTCGCGCACGGCCGTGGCGCGCACATCGGCCAGGTCATAGCGCGACTGGCGCTCGGAATGGGCGAAGGCCAGCCGCGTGCGCCCCTCGATCACGCCGGGCAGCACCCGGGCGCGCTGCTCGGCCGAGGCGGCGCGCGCCATCAGCCCGCCGCCCAGGATGACCGTGGCGAAATAGGGCTCGACGACCAGCGCGCGGCCGAAGCTCTCCATCACCAGCATCGCCTCGGCGCCGCCGCCGCCGAAGCCGCCGTCCTCTTCCGAGAAGGGCAGGGCCAGAAGCCCCAGCTCGGCGAAGCTTTCCCAGATCTCGGGGCTCCATCCCTCGGGGCCGCTCATGTGGCGCTTGCGCGCCTCGAAGTCGTAGCGGTCCAGCAGCAGACGGTCCACGCTCTCCTTGAGAAGGCGCTGCTCCTCGTTCAGGTCGAAATCCATGCTCGTCGTTCTCCGTCCGCTTCACAGGCCCAGAATGGCCTTGGCGATGATGTTCTTCTGAATCTCGTTCGAACCGCCATAGATCGACACCTTGCGGGTGTTGAAGTAGGACGGCGCCACGGCGTCGGCCCAGTCGGGCCCGACCGGGGGCTCGTTCCAGCCGTCCTCCTGCGGGGCTCGGGGCAGGGCGTAGGGGCCGACGACGTCCATCAGCAGCTCGGTCACCGCCTGCTGGATCTCGGAGCCCTTGATCTTGAGCACCGACGAGGCCGGGTTGGGCTTGCCCTTGCCGTTCCGGGCCTCGGAGGCGAGCACGCGCAGCTGCGTCATCTCGAGGGCCTTGAGCTCGATCTCGACCTCGGTCAGCTTGGCGCGGAAGCGCGGATCGTCGATCACGCGGCCCTCGCCGATGCGCTCGAGCGCGGCCAGCTCCTTGATGCGGCGGATGCGCGCCTTCGAGGCGCCCACGCGCGCGATGCCCACGCGCTCGTTCGAGAGCAGGAACTTGGCGTAGTCCCAGCCGCGGTTCTCCTCGCCGACCAGGTTCTCGGCCGGCACGCGCACGTCGTCGAAGAAGACCTCGTTGATCTCGTGCCCGCCGTCGATGGTCTGGATCGGGCGCACGGTGATGCCGGGGGTCTTCATGTCGATCAGCAGGAACGAGATGCCCAGCTGCTTCTTGGCCTCGGGGTCGGTGCGCACCAGGCAGAAGATCCAGTCGGCATGCTGCGCGAGCGTGGTCCAGGTCTTCTGGCCGTTGACGACGTAGTGGTCGCCCTCGCGCACGGCGCGGGTCTTGAGCGAGGCCAGGTCCGAGCCCGCGCCCGGTTCCGAAAAGCCCTGGCACCACCAGTCCGACAGGTCGGCGATGCGCGGCAGGAAGCGCTTCTTCTGCGCCTCGTTGCCGAAGGTGTAGATCACCGGCCCGACCATCGAGTAGCCGAAGGGCAGCGGCTCGGGCGCGGGGGCGGCGGCCAGCTCTTCGGAGAAGATGTATTGCTGGATCGGCGTCCAGTCGCAGCCGCCGTATTCGACGGGCCATTTGGGCACGGACCAGCCCTTCTTGTGAAGGATGCGGGTCCACTCCACGATCTCTTCCTTCGAAAGGTGCCTTCCGTCGCGCAGCTTGTCGCGGATGCGCGCGGGCAGGTTCGCGTCGATGAAGGCGCGGACCTCGTCGCGGAAGGCGAGTTCCTCTTTGGTGAAGGCCAGTTCCATGCTCGTCTCCTGTCGGGGGCGGGGCGCGGCCTGCGCGCCGCCGCGCCGCGCGCGCCGGCCTTGCGGGGGGCGGGCGGCGCGGCGTCGGCGGCTTGCGAAAGCGCGTTCCGCAATGCCGCCGAAACGCTAAGGTGCGCCCCGGTCCCTGTCAACGTCTCCGGCCGCGGGCGCCGCCACGTCAGCGCGGGCGGCCGGCGGGTCGGCCGTTCTGCATGTTGAAATCTTGTTTCGCGGCGGGCAATGTGCCCGCAGGAGCGGCGGCGCGGCCGCCGCGCCAGGCGAAACGATCGAAAGGGAGGCGACATGCGCGCTGTGATCTGTTCCGAGTTCGGCCCGCCCGAGAAGCTGGCGGTGCAGGAGGTTCCCGTGCCCGAGCCGGGCAAGGGCCAGGTGCGCATCCGCGTCGAGGGGTGCGGCGTCAATTTTCCCGACACGCTCATCATCGAGGGCAAGTATCAGCTGCGCGCCGAGCCGCCCTTCTCGCCCGGCGGCGAGGTGGCCGGCGTGGTCGATGCGGTGGGCGAGGGCGTGAGCGGCTGGAGCCCCGGCGATCCCGTCATCGCCATGACGGGCTATGGCGGCTTCGCCGAGCAGATCCTGGCGCCGGCGGCCGCGCTCATGCGCCGGCCCGAGTCGATGGACGGGGTCACGGCGGCGGGCTTCTCGATGACCTACGGCACCTCGATGCACGCGCTCAAGCAGCGCGGGCGCCTGCAGCCGGGCGAGACGCTGCTGGTGCTGGGCGCGGGCGGCGGCGTCGGCCTTGCGGCGGTCGAGATCGGCAAGCTGATGGGCGCGAAGGTGATCGCCGCGGCCTCGAGCGAAGAGAAGCTCGAAGCCGCGCGCGCCGCCGGCGCGGACGAGCTGCTCGACTATTCCGACGGCGAGATCAAGGACAAGCTCAAGAAGCTGACCGGCGGCAACGGCGTGGACGTGACCTACGACCCCGTCGGGGGCGATCTGTTCGAGCAGGCCCTGCGCGCCACCGCCTGGAAGGGCCGCGTGCTGGTGATCGGCTTCGCCTCGGGGACCATTCCCAAGGTTCCGATGAACCTGCCGCTGCTCAAGGGCTGCGACATCGTGGGCGTGTTCTGGGGCGCCTTCCGCATGCGCGAACCCGAAGAGGACCGGCGCAATTTCGAGCAGCTCTTCGCCTGGCACGCCGAGGGCAAGCTCAAGCCGCGCGTCAGCCATGTGCTGCCGCTCGAGCAGGCGCCCGAGGCGCTGCGCATGCTCATGAACCGCCAGGCGATCGGCAAGATCGTGCTCAAGCCCTGAGGAGGCCGCCATGTTCGACATTTCAGGCAAGGTCGCCGTCATCACCGGCTCGTCGCGCGGCATCGGCAAGGCGACCGCGATGCAGATGGCGCGCTCGGGCGCCAAGGTGGTGATCTCGTCGCGCAAGGCCGGCCCTTGCGAGGCCGTGGCCGAAGAGATCCGCGCCGCCGGCGGCGAGGCCATCGCCATTCCCTGCCATGTGGGCGAAAAGGCCCAGATCGAGGAGCTGGTCGAGAAGACGCTGGCCCATTGGGGGCGCATCGACATTCTGGTGTGCAACGCGGCCACGAACCCGGTCTACGGGCCGATCTCGGCGCTGAGCGACGACGCGTTTCACAAGATCATGACGGTGAACGTGCTCTCGACCATCTGGCTGACCAATCTGGTGCTGCCGCAGATGGCGGCCAATGGCGGCGGAGCGGTGGTGCTGCTCAGCTCGATCGCGGCGCTGCGCGGCAACGCGGTCATCGGGTGCTACGGCATGTCCAAGGCGGCCGAGGCTTCGCTGGCGCGCAATCTGGCGGTCGAGTGGGGCCCGAAGGGCGTGCGCGTCAACGCGGTCGCGCCGGGGCTGGTGGCGACCGATTTCGCCAAGGCGCTGACCGACGATCCCGAGCGCCGGCGCCAGTCCGAAGAGAAGAACCCCCTGCGCCGCATCGGCGTGCCCGACGACATCGCCGGGGTGGTGCATTTCCTGTGCTCGCCGGCCGCGGCCTACATCACCGGTCAGGTGATCGTGGCCGATGGCGGCGAGACGGTCTGCTGAGGGCGCCTGCGCTCAGGGCGCGGGGCGCGGGGCGGCCCGCGCCAGCGCCTGCGCGATCAGGCGCGGGGTCTCGGGATCGGCGCCGATCGGGTCGAGCATGACGCCCGCATAGCGCGCCTCTTGCGCGGCCTCGGGCAGGTCGCGCTCGGCATGGCCGGCATGGCCGATGAAGAAGGGCAGGCACACCGCCGGGCCGCGCACGCGCAGGGCCTCGGCAAGGCTGGGCGCCTCGTCGGCGAAGCCCACCCTCAGCGCCCCGAAGCCGGCCAGCCGGCGCACCCGCCGCGCCCAGTCGCGCGCCGCCGCGCCGGGGCGCGGGTCCGAGGGCGATCCATGCGCGGCCACGACCAGCGTCGCCTCGGCGGGATCGAACCCCGCCGCCAGCGCCCCCGCGCGGGCGCGCGCGGCGCCGATCTCGACCAGCTCGGGCTCTGCGCCGAAGGGGGGCAGCAGGCGCAGCCGCGGCGCGCCGGCGCAGGCGCGCGCGGCTTCGGCCAGACGGCGCGGCAGCTCGTCCGAGGCGAACCAGCCATCGGTCATGAAGAAGGGCAGCGCCGCCGCCTCGGCCCCCGGTCCCGCCAGCGCGCCCGCTTCCGTCAGCGCCCGCGCCAGCGCGCCCGGCGCGGCCAGGGTGGCCGAGATGATGCGCGCCGGCGCCGCCAGCGCCTCGGCGCGCGCGGCGATGTCGGCGAAGGCGGCTTCGGCCCGCTCGGGCTGGCTGGGCGAGCCATGAGCGATGAGCAGCGCGACCGCGGGCGGCGAGAGCGCGGGTGCGTTCATGTCAAGCTCCTTCGGTGTCCGGCGCGGCGGCGCTTCGCCCGCGCCGCGCAAGTTAGCCCTGAGCGCGCGGCGGGCAAGGGGCGGCGAGGGGCGGATCGCGCCCTTGCGGCGGCGGCGCGGGCCCCGCGTTCCAGGGATCGCGCCATTCGCGAAGGAGGCGCCGCCGGGCGCCGAGCGCATCGGGCGATGGGCGCGGGCGCTTCCGCTCGCGCGAAGGCCGACCCGGGCTTTTCGCGCTTGGGCTCGGGCTTGGCGGGGCGGATCCGCTAGCGCCATCGCCGACCGGCGCGGGCGGGGCGCAGGGCGTTTCGGGGGGCCGCGCGACCGTCAATCGGGCGGCGGCGCGCTGCACCAGGTTCCGCTCATCAACCTCGTCTCGGCTTCCACGCACCGGCGCCGCGCGATGCTTCGTTCCGGCATGGCTTTCCCGCGCGACGTCCGGGCATGGGCCGGGCGGTGCGGCGGATGGCCTGCGCCTTGCGTTCCCTTCGACGACGCCTTGCGCGGCCGACCGATGGGGCCGGGCCCGCGCGACCGGCATTCGCCCGGTCGGCTTGCAAGCCGACCATGCCGCCGGCGCGCGCCTCGGGCGCCCCTTGCGCCTCGACGGCGCGCCGCCCTCGGGCCCGGCGCCGCCGGGGCCGCGCATTCGGCCCGCCGCTCGCGTGGGCGTCGGCGCCGTGCGCCCCAAGGCGCCGCTTCGCGCGCCGCCGCGCCCGGCGCGGCATCGGCCCGCCGCTGCGGGCCGCCGGCGGGGGCTTGCGCGCCGTCTTCGCGCGGTCCAGAACGGAGGCCGGATCGTCGCCATGCTCGCGGAGCGCCCGATGGCCGAGTTTCTCGCCGCCTACGCCGTCTTTCTGGCCCTGCACCTGGCGCCGCGCGTCGCAGACCTGCGCGCAAGGCTCATCGCGCGCCTTGGACGCGGGCGCTACGTCGCGCTCTACAGCGCGCTGTCGGTCGGGGCTCTGGCCTGGACGATCTCGGCGGCGCTGCGCGCGCCCACCGTCGAGCTCTGGCCCTCGGGCCCCGAGACGGCCGCCGCGGCGGTGGCGCTCATGCTGCCGGCCTCGATCCTGCTGGCGGCCGGGGCGGCGCGGCCCAATCCGCATTCCGTCTCGATCCTGCCCGGCGCGGCGCCGGCCAGCCCCGACGGGGTGGCGGCGCTGACGCGGCATCCGCTCTTGTGGGGGCTGTTCCTTTGGGCGCTGGCGCATCTGATCGCCAATGGCGACGCGGTCGCGGCGATGATGTTCGGCGGCTTCGCGCTGTTCGCCCTGGCCGGCGTCGCGGCGTTCGAGCGGCGCGCGCCGCCGCGCTCGGGCCGCCTTGCCGCGCGCCTTCGCCGCGCCGCGTCGGCGCGCCTCGCCGTCGAGGCGGCGGCGGGCGCGGCGCTTTGGCTGGCGCTTTTGCGCCTGCATCCGGCGTTGATCGGGCCGGATCCGCTGGCTTGGTTCTGAGCGCTCAGCGGCCCCAGCTGCGCACGGGGCCGCAATCCATGTGCACGAAGCCCGAGCGCGAGTAACGGCCCACGCCGCCGCCATGGCAGGACAGGCCGGCGCGATACATCTGCTCCACGCTGCGCGAGCGCATGGTCACGTCCGCCGCCATGGCCTTGATGTGATAGCTGTTGCGCGCCACGCCGCTGCTGCGCCGGCGCAGCATGGCGTTGGTCTGGGGGCTGCGATAGCCCGAGACGACCTCGAAGGGTTCGGCCGCGTCCAGCTTGCGGTGCGCCTCGGCCAGAATGTCGATCACGCGCGGGTCGATGGGCTTGACCAGATCCTGGCGCCAGTCGCGCAGCAGATGGCTGATTTCGTCGAGCGCCTCGGGAATGTATTCGCCGTCGATCCAGTAGACCGTATTGACGCTTTCGCCAAGCCGCGAGCTGAAGAGGTGGATCGCGCGATAGTCGCCCTTGCCGCGCAAGGTCGCCGGCGCCGCCAGCCCGGGCGCCGCGGCAAGCGCCGCTCCGGCGCCGATCAGCCCGAGAAGGCCCCTGCGGGTGAGCCGCTGGTCCATGGTCATGATGCTTCCTGCCGCCTCGTTCACACTACGCCGCCGGAGTTGCCCGGCTTCGCCCCGGTTGCGGAGCATTGCGTCAACCATATCACATGAGGCGAATGTCGCGCCAAGTTGCAGATTCGCCGCAATTTCGGCGCCCATCGGCCGGGCGCGGCCGGCGGGGCGGGCCGCTTCTGCGACGAAAATCCCACGCATGATCACGATTTGCTCACGCATCGCGCGTCATTCTCGTGCCGCGAGGGCGGCGCGTCTATGATGCGACGCAAAGCCCTTGGCGCCGTGTTCGGAGTGCAACGATGATTTTCAGGCCTTTCGCGATCCCTCTTGCGCTGCTTCTGGCGCTGACGCTGGCGCCGGACCTTTCCGGGCCGCGCGCCGCCTCGGGGGCCGCCTCGGGGGCCGCGCAGGAGCGGGGCGCGCTTGCGCCCGCGCCTTGGGACGAGGCCTCGTGGCCGGCCGCGCTGGGCGCCGAGCTGGCCGGAGACGCCGCGCTGCGCCGCGCCTACGAGGCGCGGGCATGGCGCCCGCTCTGGCTCGACGATGCGGGGCGCGGGCGGGCGGGCGGACTTCTGTCCGCGATCGAAGACGCGAGCGCGCATGCGCTGCCCTTGCCGGCGGGGCTGGCCGAGGATCTGCGCGCCGCCATGGCGCGCGCCCAGGCGCCGGGGCCGGATGCGATGCGCGCCGCCGCGCGGGCCGAGGCGGCGCTCAGCCGCGCGTTGCTGCGCGTGGGAACGGGGCTCGCCTCGGGGGCGCTCGACCCCTCGCGCGTGGATCCCGAGATCCAGATCCGCCCAGAGCGCCCCGCGCCCGAGCGTCTGATCGCGCTGGCCGCCCAGGCGCGCGATGGGGCCGCCCTGCGCGCGGCGCTGGAATCGCTGGCGCCGGCCAACGCCGACTACGCCGCCCTGCGCGCGCTCTACGCCGAGCTCGGGCGCCTTGCGCGCGCCGGCGTCTGGCCGCCCGAGGATCTGAGCGGCCCGACCTTGCGGCGCGGCGATCGCGGCCCGCGCGTGGCGCGGCTGCGCGCGCGCCTTGCGCTGATGGGCGATCTGGCCGAGCCCGCGCCCGCCGAGGACCCCGAGCTTTTCGACGAAGCGCTCGAGCGGGCGCTGCGCGCCTTTCAGCGCCGGCACGGCCTGAACGATGACGGCGTGGCCGGCGCGCTCAGCTTCGAGGCGCTCGGCGCCTCGGCGCAGGACCGGATGCGCCAGGCGGCGGTCAATCTCGAGCGCATCCGCTGGCGGCCGCGCGCGCCGGCGCCCCGGCGGATCGAGGTCAACCTGGCCGATTTCCGCATGACGCTGTTCGAGAATGGCGCGCCCGTCCACTCGGCGCGCATCGTGGCGGGCAAGGCGCCCAGGTTCCGCACGCCCGAGTTCGACGACGAGATGACCCATCTCGTCTTCAACCCGATCTGGAACGTGCCGCGCTCGATCGCGGTCAAGGAGATCCTGCCCAAGCTGCGCGAGGACCCCGCCTATCTCGAGCGCAACGGCATGCGCCTTGTCGGCCGCGACGGCGCGCCCCTGCCGCCCGAGCAGATGCCGGCCGACTTCTCGGCCTTCGACGCCGATCGCTTCCCCTTCCTCGTCAAGCAGGATCCGAGCGAGGAGAACGCGCTGGGGCGCGTGAAGTTCATGTTCCCCAACCGCTTCAGCATCTACATGCACGACACGCCGGCCAAGCGGCTGTTCGCGCGCGACCGGCGCGCCTATTCGCATGGCTGCGTGCGCGTCGAGGACCCCTTCGCGCTGGCGCGGCGCCTGCTTGCGCCGCAATATCCCGATGTCGATGAGCGCATGGCGCGCTGGCTCGAGGCCGGGCGCGAGGTCTATGTGACGCTGCGGCCGCCGATGCCGGTGCATATCGGCTATCGCACGGTCTGGGTCGCGGCGGACGGCACGCCGCAGTTCCGCGCCGACGTCTACGGGCGCGACGCCCGGCTTTACGAGGCGCTGCGCGCGCAGGGCCTGAGCGACCCCCCCTCGGGCGAGGGCGCGCGCGTGGCCGAGGCGGGGCCCGGCGAGGGCTGAGCGCGCCGCTTCTGGCGCCGGGGCGGCGCGAAGGGTATAGGGTCGGCGCAACGAACCCAGCCCGAGGCCGCGCCATGCCCCAGAATCTTCGCCGCATCACGCTTTCCGACCTTGCCCGCGCGCTTGGCGTCGAGGGGGCGGGCGATCTGTCGATCGCGGTCGTCCGCGCCGCCCATCCGGCCGAGGCGGGACCCGAGGATCTGGCCGTGGCGGCCAGCCCCTCCTACGCCGAGGCGCTGAAGGGCGGGGGCGCGCGCGCGGCGCTGCTGTGGCCGGGCGCCGACTGGCGGGCGCTGGGGCTTGAGGCGGCGCTGTTCGCCCCGCGTCCGCGCTATGCGATGGCGGCGCTGACGCAGACCTTCCAGCATCCGCCGCATGCGCCCGAGGGCGTGCACCCCTCGGCCGTCGTCGATCCGTCGGCCAGCATCGGCCCCGGCGCGTCGATCGGCCCCTTCGTCTGGATCGGGCCGGGCGCGCGCATCGGGGCGCGCGCGCGCATCCTGGCGCATGCCAGCGTGGGCGCCGACGCGCGCATCGGCGACGATGCGCTGCTGCATGCGGGCGTGCGGGTGGGCGAGCGCGTGCGCATCGGCGACCGCTTCATCGCCCAGCCCAACGCGGTGATCGGCGGCGACGGCTTTTCCTTCGTCACGCCCGAGAAGGGCGCCGTCGAAAGCGCGCGCCAGACCGGCGCCGTGGCGGCCGACGCGCTCAACACCCATCACGCGCGCATCCACTCGCTGGGGGCCGTGCGCATCGGCGACGACGTCGAGATCGGCGCGGGCTCGACGGTGGACCGCGGCACGCTGACCGACACGCGCATCGGCTCGGGCACGAAGATCGA
Organism: Oceanicella actignis; assembly: GCF_008124525.1. Lineage (GTDB taxonomy): Bacteria > Pseudomonadota > Alphaproteobacteria > Rhodobacterales > Rhodobacteraceae > Oceanicella > Oceanicella actignis. Next base: position 42,346 of record NZ_VNHJ01000007.1, on the reverse strand, counting down.
CAACCTCGTGCAGATCGGCCACAACGTCGAGATCGGCGAGAACTGCCTGCTCTGCGCCCAGGTCGGCGTGGCCGGCAGCGCCCGCATCGGCGACCGCGCGGTGCTGGGCGGCAAGGTGGGCGTGGCCGATCATGTGCGCGTGGGCCATGACGCGGTGGTGGCGGCCTCGTCCGGGGTGGGCTCGAACGTGCCGCCGCGGGCGGTGGTGATCGGCTCGCCGGCCATCGCGCGCGACGAATGGATGCGCATGATGATGGCCATGCGGCGCCTGCCGCGGCTGATCGGGCGGCTCGGGAAATGAATTTCGGCTTTCCCGTCGCCGCCCGACGCGATAGGAGACGGCGACGCAGGATTGGGAGAACGCGATGTCGGACGAGGTGATGCGCAAGATCGTCGAGATCATCGCCGCGCAGGCTTTGATCTCGCCCGAGGAGGTGAAGCCCGAGTCCAGCCCCGAGGAGCTTGGCGTGGACAGCCTGGGACTGGTCGAGGCCGTCTTCGCCATCGAAGAGGCCTTCGACATCTCGGTCCCCTTCAACGCCAACGATCCGACCTCGGGCGAGTTCGACATCTCGTCGGTCGAGAAGATCGCCCAAGGGGTGCGGACGCTGATCGCGCAGCAAAAGGGCTGAGCGGCGCATGAGGCGCGTCGTCGTCACCGGCATGGGCGTGGTTTCGGCGCTGGGCTCGACGGCGGCCGAGCATTGCGCCGCGCTCGAGGCGGGGCGCTCGGGCGTGGGCGAGCTGGAGATGCCCGACGTCGAGCGCCTGTCGGTGCGCATCGGCGCGCAGGCCAGGGAGTTCCGCGGCGAGGACCGCTTTTCGCGCTCGGAGCTGGCGCTGCTCGACCGCGCCACGCAGATGGCGCTGGCCGCGGCGGACGAGGCGGTGGCGCAATCGGGCGTCTCCTTCGCCGGTGAGGCGGGGCTGCGCGCGGCGACGGTGATCGGCACGGCGCTGACCGGAATGGGCACCATCGACGAGGCCTATCGCGCCGTGTTCCAGGAGGGGAAGAACCGCGTGCACCCCTTCGTGGTGCCGCGGCTGATGGTGTCGGGGCCGACCTCGAACATCTCGATGCGCCATGGCCTGCGCGGGCCGGCCTGGTCGGTCTCGACGGCGTGCTCGTCGTCGAATCACGCCATCGGGCAGGCCTTTCACATGGTGCGCGCGGGCATGGCCGACATCGCCGTGACCGGCGGGGCCGAGGCGCCGCTGGTCTTCGGCGTGATGAAGGCGTGGGAGGGGCTGCGCGTGATGGCGCGCGACGCCTGCCGCCCCTTCTCGCGCAACCGCACGGGCATGGTGCAGGGCGAGGGCGCGGCGATCTTCGTGCTCGAGCCGCTCGAGGCGGCGCAGGCGCGCGGCGCGCCGATCCTGGCCGAGATCGCCGGTTTCGGCATGTCGGCCGATGCGGGCGACATCGTGCAGCCCTCGGCCGAGGGGGCGGCGCGGGCCATGCGCGCGGCGCTCGAGGATGCGGGAATCGCCCCCGAGGAGATCGGCTATGTGAACGCGCACGGCACCGGCACGGCGGCCAACGACCGCACCGAGTGCGAGGCGCTGCGCGCCGCCTTCGGCGCACATGCCGAGCGGCTGATGGTCTCGTCCACCAAGTCGATGCACGGGCACTGCCTGGGCGGCGCCGGTGCGGTCGAGCTGGCGGCGGTGATTCATGCGCTGCGCGAAGGGGTGATTCCCCCCACCATCAATTTCGAAGAGCCCGATCCCGAATGCGCGCTGGACGTGGTGCCGAACGAGGCGCGGCGGGCCGAGCTGCGCGCGGCGATGAGCAATTCCTTCGCCTTCGGCGGCCTCAACGCCGTGCTGGTCGCGCGCCGCTTCGAGGGCTGAGCGGCGCGAGATTTCCCAAAGGTGAACGAAATTCGGGAATTGTCCCGCATTCGCGCGATGCGCGGCTGGCGTGACGGAGCCCCGGGGGCGGGGACAGGCCCGGGCCGCAAGCGGCCCGTTCGGTGTAGCGTAGCGTAGCGGTGCGCCCGCCCCCAGGGTCCGAGAGAGCGGCGCCGCCGCTCTCTTGCCGAGTCTTATTCATGCAAAATTCATAACACAACTTTAAAATGAACGACGGATCGGAAAAATCCCGATCCGCCGAAATGCGAAATCCAGCCCGGATCGCGCCCGCGCGTCAGGAGGGCGGCGCCAGACCCCACTTGGCCGCCGTCTCGTCGAAGAATCCCGACAGCTTGCGGATGCGGATCCAGTGGTTCACGTAGTTGATCCACACCTGATCGGCCTGCGGCAGCAGCATGGCGATGGCCGAAGGCGCGCGGGGCTTGTCGACCGGGATCTGCACGAGATCGGGGTATTTCTTCGTCAGCGTCGCGCCCTCGACGTTCGAGGTGATGAAGACGTCGGCGCGCCCGGACAGAACCTCCTGATAGCCGCGGGCGGGCGCCTCGACGGTCTTGCGCTGGGCGTTGGGGAACCAGTCCTTGACCATGCGCTCGAAGGTCGTGCCCAGGGTGGTGGCGACGCGGGTCTGGGGATTGTCGATGCTGTCCCAGCCGGCGAAGCGCGGCAGCTTGTCGCGGGTGGTGAAGGGCAGGATGGCCACCGTCAGATAGCTGTCGGAAAAGCCGGCGGATTTGAGCCGCGCGGGCGAGATCGAGGCCGAGCCGGTGATGTGATACTTGCCCGAGGTCACGCCGTTGACCAGCGTCTTCCAGTCGGTGGGCACGTATTCGACCTCGACCCCCAGATCCTCGGCCAGCTTGCGCGTCACGTCGATGTCGTAGCCCTGGAAGGTGTTGGTGGCCGGGTCGCGCATGGACATGGGGTTCCAGTCGCCCGTCACGCCGACCTTGAGCTTGCCGCTCTGAAGGATGTCCTGCAGCGCTGACTGGGCCGCGGCGGGGCCGGCCGCAAGGCTCAGCGCCCCGAGCCCGAGGGCGGCGATCGCGCCGGCGATGAAGTTCTTCATGTGCTTCTCCGTCCTTGTCGCGCCCGCGCCGCGCGCGGGCCGTTCGGAGATCATAGCGCGTGCGGCGCCGATGTCGCCCCCGGGCGAGGCGTTCGCCTCGGCCGGGCGGGCGTGGCGGCGCGGTCTAGGCCGGGGGCGGCGGTTGCCTTGGCGGGGCCGGGCGCTAGGATGCCCCCCGCGCGCGGATGCGCGGGTCAGTTCGGTCGCGCGGATGCGCGCGTCATTCCGGTCGCGCGGATGCGCGCACCGGTTCGGTTGCGCGGATGCGCGCATGAGTTCGGGCGCGCGGATGCGCGCAGGCATGGGGCGCGTGCGGCTGCGCGCGGGCATGGGGGGCGGGACGGCATGGCCGGCGGAACAGGCGGATGGCGGCGCGCGGCGGGCGTGGCCGGGGCGCTGGCGGCGGCGCTGGCGCTGGGCGGATGCGCGTCCGGCGGGTGGTATGTGGTGTCGCCGCTGCTGCCCTCGGGGCGCAGCAACCTTCTGTTCATGCTCGGCGGGCTGAAGCTGACGCTGGCGCTGTCGCTGACGGCGCTGGCGATCTCGGTCGCGCTGGGGCTTGTGGTGGCGCTGCCCGGCCTGTCGCGCAGCCCCTGGTGGCGGGCGGTCAACCGCGTCTATGTCGAGGTCGTGCGCTCGGTGCCGGTGCTGGTGCTGCTGCTATACGTTTATTACGGCTTGCCGGCGATCCTCGGCTCGGGCGCCGATCTGGGGGTGTTCTGGGCCGGCGTGCTGGCGCTGGCGCTGTCGGACAGCGCCTTCGAGGCCGAGATCTTCCGCGCCGGCATCCAGTCGGTGCCGCGCGGGCAGATCGAGGCCGCGCGCTCGATCGGCCTGTCCTCGTGGCAGACGATGCGGCTGGTGATCCTGCCCCAGGCGTTGCGGCGCATCCTGCCGGCGCTGGGCAACCAGTTCGTCTACATGCTCAAGATGTCGTCGCTGGTCTCGGTCATCGGCGCGCAGGAGCTGACGCGCAGGGCCAACGAGCTCAACACCACCGAGTATCGGGCGCTCGAGATCTACACCATCCTGGTGCTCGAATATCTTGCGCTGATCCTGATCGCGAGCCAGGCGGTGCGCTGGCTCGAGCGGCGGCTGGCGCGGCCCGACGGCTGAGCGCTCAGTCGCCGCCGCCCGCCAGGCGCCGGCGCATGCGCCTGAGCCCCCACCACGCGGCCGCCACGACCGGCGGCGCCAGCGCGGCGGTCAGCCACGTCTTGTCCACATGCGCCATCTTGGCCAGCGGCGCCAGCGTGTAGGCGGCCAGGTTGACGGCGTAGTAGCTGATGGCGACCACCGACAGGCCCTCGACCGTTTCCTGCAGGCGCAGCTGCAGCGCCGCGCGCCGGTCCATGCTTTCGAGCAGCGCCTGGTTCTGCGCCGACATCTCGACGTCGACGCGCGTGCGCAGCAGATCGGCCACCCGCGCCGCCCGCGCCGCCAGATCGCGCAGCCGGCCCTCGGCCGCGTGGCAGGTGCGCATGGCCGGATCGTAGCGGCGGTTGATGAACTCGGCGAAGGTCTGGCGCCCCTCGACGCGTTCCTCGCGCAGCGCGGCGATGCGGTCGCGCACGATGGTCTCGTAGGCGCGCCCGGCGCCGAAGCGGAAGGCGGCGCGCGCGGCCATGGTCTCGATCTCGGTGGACAGCTCCATGAGCGCGTCGAGCGTGGCGCGCGAGTCGCCGTCGCCCCGGCGCAGCCCCTCCATCAGCCGGGTCAGCTCCTGGTCGATCTCCGACAGCCGCCGCTGCGCGCGCCGCGCCACGGGCAGCGTCAGCATCGAGGCGGATTTGTAGGTTTCCAGCTCGAGCAGGCGCTGCACCAGCCGCCCCAGCCGGCGGCGTCCGACCTCGGGGCGCACGAAGACGGCGATGCGCGCGCAGCCATGCTCGTGCAGGCGAAAATCGGTGGCCGCCAGCGCCTTGCCGTCGAGCACGCGCGAAAGCGCCAGGCTTTCGGCCGAGAAGCACCGCTCGAGGATCGCGCGTTCGGCCGGGCCGGGGGCGGCGGCGTCCTCGGTCAGATCCACATGCACCAGCGCCGAGGCGATGATCCGGCCCGGCGCCTCGGCCAGCCAGTCGGGCGGGAACAGCGCGAAATCGGCGCCGTCGAAGGGCTGGGCGGCGGGGCCGTCGAGGAACAGGGTGTAGGAGACGAACTCGGTGTGGCGCTCCCATTTCAGGCGCGCGCGGCCGAGGGCGCCGAAATAGTGGTCGGCGCCCGGCGCCGGGTGCTGCGCGCCGTGGCGGTCGAGCAGCGCGCGCAGATGGGCGCGGTCGGCCTCGGGGTCGCGCTCGGCCGCGCCGCTTTCTGGCTGAAGGGCGATCATCGCGGCGCGGCAGGGCGCGGCCAGCTCGGGGAAGGGGCGCGCGTGCAGCTCGTTGGCCAGGGCGATGCGGTCGGGATGTTGCGGCGGCAGTCGGTCGATCATGGCGGTCCGGCGCAAGAGGGCGTGAGGGCGCAGCATAGCCCGGCTCCGCCGCGGGGGGCATGCGATATTTGCCGCAGCATTTGCCTCGGCGCCGCCTTCGCGCCGGCGGCGCTGCGCGGGCGGTCGGCCGGCGCCCTGGGCCGGCCGCCGCCCGTCGCGGATGGGCCCGCGCCCCGTTCAGCCCGCGCGCGCCTCGGTCAGCGCCGCGGGCAGGACCTCGGCCAGCAGGTCCAGATCCTCGGGCCGGCCGGCCGAGATGCGGATGCACCGGTCCTGCGGCGCCCGGAAGGGCATGCGCACGAAGACCCCGCGCGCGGCCAGCGCCTGCACCACGCGCCGCGCGAAGGCGCCGTCGCGCCCGCAATCGACGGCGACGAAGTTGGTCGCCGAGGGCAGCGCCCGCAGTCCCGCCTCCTGCGCGATCCGGGCGATGCGCGCGCGCGCGCGGGCGACTTCGGCGCGGACATGGTCAAGCCAGGCCCGGTCGCCCAGCGCCGCCAGCGCCGCGGCCTGCGCCAGGCGGCCGACGCCGAAATGGTTGCGCACCTTGTCGAAGGCCGAGATCAGCTCGGGCGCGCCCAGCGCATAGCCCACCCGCAGCCCCGCCAGGCCATGCGCCTTGGAGAAGGTGCGCATGCGGATGACGCGCGGATCGTCCGCCGGCAGCTCGGGCGCGACGCCTTCGGGGGCGAACTCGGCATAGGCTTCGTCAAGGCAGAGCAGACAATCGGGCGGCAGCGCGTCCAGCATCGCGCGCACGGCCTCGGCGCCGTTCCACGAGCCCATCGGGTTGTCGGGGTTGGCCAGATAGACCAGCGGCGCGCCGCATTCGCGCGCCGCGCGGGCCAGCGCCTCGGGATCCTCGCGGTCGTCGGCGGCGTAGGGAACCGCGACCAGCCGCCCGCCGAAGCCCGCGACGTGATAGGCGAAGGTCGGATAGGCGCCGTCCGACGAGACCACGGGCGTTCCGGGCGCCACGATCAGGCGGCACAGATCGCCCAGAAGCCCGTCGATCCCCGCGCCGACGATGACGTTCTCGGGGCGGGCGCCGTGATGGGCGGCGATGGCCGCGCGCAGCTCGTGCGCCTCGGGGTCGCCATACATCCACGCCTCGGCCGCGGCGGCGCGCATGGCCTCTTGCGCGCGCGGCGAGGGGCCGAAGACGTTCTCGTTCGCGCCAAGCCGCGCGCGGAAAGCACGGCCAAGCGCGCGTTCCTGCGCCTCGGGGCCCACGAAGGGAACCGAGGCGGGCAGGCTGCGGGCCAGCGCCGTCAGGCGCGGCGGGCGGGCGGGTTCGGCGTCGCGGTCGCTCATGGGTCGTCGTCCTGGGTCTGGGGCGCGGCGCGCAGGGCGTGGGCGAGCGCGCGCGCGATGGCGGGGGTCATCAGCCGCGCGCCCTCGGGCGAGGGGTGCAGCGAATCGGCGAACAGGGCGCGGCCCTCGCGCGCGACGTCGCAGCGGCCGCGGGCGCAGAAGACGGGCGTCGAGTCGACCGTCAGCGCCCCCAGCGCCCGCGCCGCGGCCATGGCCTCGGTCAGCGGGGCGAGGGCGGCCTCGGCCTCGGCGCGGGCGGGGCCCTCGGGGGCGGGGCGGCCGAAGCGCAGCGCGCGCCCCAGCGCCTGCGGCACGTCGAAGCCGGGCCGGGGCGGCGGCGCGACGATGACGACCTGCTTGTCCATGGCGCGCAGCCGCGCGACCGTGTCGAGCAGGCGCGCGCGCAACTCGGGGCCTTGCGGCCCGGCAAGCAGCGACTGCAGCGCGCTGACGATGACCACGGCGCGGATCTGCGGCGCGGCGGCGATCTGCATCGCGCGCGCGTTGAAGGCGAGGCATTCGCGCGACTTGGCGTCCTCGCGCCGGAGGAAGCCGGGCAGGGGCGCGCAGGCCGAGCGGCCCAGCGCCAGCCCCCCGGCGCCCAGCGCGCGCCCGGCTTCGTCCAGCGCCGGTTGCAGCGCCATGGCCAGCGAATCGCCCCACAGGACGAATTGCGCCGGGCCTTCGGGCGCGCCGATGCGGCAGGCCAGGGCGGCGGCTTCGGCCGGGTCCGTTGCGCGCGCGATCGCGCCGGTGCGCGCGCCGCAGGCCCGGCCGGGGCCCTCGAAATACGCCTGACGCGCGCCATAGACGGCTTGCAGCGCCGGGTCGAACCGCCAGGGCGCGCCGTCGGCGACCTTGCCGGCCCAGCCAAGCGCGAAGAACGCCGCCGATCCCGCCGCCGCCCATGCGAACGCCGCGCGCCGCGACAAGAGCGGCGGGCGCGCGCGGAAGGGGCGCTCGATCCAGCGCCACGAGGCGAAGGCCAGCGCGAAGGCCGCCGCCACCAGAAGCGCCCGCGTCCAGCCCTCCAGCGGCCCGTCCGAAAGCGTGCGCGCAAAGGCCAGCAGCGGCCAGTGCCACAGGTAAAGCGAATATGACGCAAGCCCGATCGCCACCGGCCAGCGCGCCCCCAGCATCAGGGAAACCGGGTTCGCCCGCCCGCCTGCCGCGATCATGAGCACCGCGCCAAGCGTGGGCGCCAGCGCCGGCCAGCCCGGAAAGCCCGCCTGCGGTCCCAGCAGGACGAAGGCGCCCGCGATCAGCGCCGCGCCCGCCCCCGCCAGCGCCAGCGCCGCGGCGTCGCTCGATGGGCGCGGCGCGGCCAGCGCCAGCAGCGCGCCGGCCAGCAGCTGCCACATGCGCATGTGCGGCAGGAAGAAGGCGTTGTCGGGCGCCGTGCGCACGCCCCACAGCGCCATGGCGAAGCTCGCCGCCGCCAGCGCCGCCAGCGCCGCCAGCGTTCGCCCGCGGCCAAGGCGCAAGAGCGCCCAAAGCAGCGGCGGAAAGACAAGGTAGAACTGCTCCTCGACCCCCAGCGACCAGGTGTGCAGCAGGGGCTGCATCTCGGCCGGGCCGGCGAAGTAGTCGGTCAGGTCGGCCAGCGCGATGTTCGCCGCGAACACCGCCGCGCCGCGCAGGGCGTGGCTGAACTCCATCAGCTCGCGCGGGGGCAGCAGCGCCCAGGCCGCCGCCGTCGAGGCCGCCAGCATGACGAACAGCGCGGGCAGGATGCGGCGAAAGCGCCGCTCGTAGAAGCGCGTGAGCGAGAACGCCCCGGCCCGCATCTCGGCGGCGATGATCCCGGTGATGAGAAAGCCCGAGATCACGAAGAACACGTCCACGCCCGCATAGCCGCCGGGCAGAAGCGCGGGCCAGGCGTGATAGACCACCACCCCCAGCACCGCCGCCGCGCGCAGCCCGTCGATGTCGGGACGATAGGGCGGGCGCGCGGGCGCGCGCTCGGCCCCCTCGGGCGCGGCAGCGAAGGCCTTCATGCGCCGCCTTCCCCGGCCCCGGCGCGCGTCACCGGTCGGGCTCCGGCGTGGCGCGGGCGGTCATGGCCAGGCGCCCGTCCTCGTTCAGCGCCCAAAGGTCGATGGCCTGCTCCGCCCCTCCCGCGCGCTCGGGCGCGCCGCACAGCGCGAAGGGGCGGCCGCGGAACACGGGCGAGACGGCGCGGAACTCGAACCGCGCCAGGGGCCGGGGCGCATGCGCGCGCGCCAGATCGGCCAGAAGCTGCGCGATGAGCGGCCCATGGACCACCAGGTCGGGGTAGCCCTCGACCTCGGTCGCATGGCGCAGGTCGTAATGGATCTTGTGCCCGTTGTAGGTCAGCGCCGAATAGCGGAACAGCAGCGTGCTGTCCGCCGTCGCCTCGCGCCGCCAGGCGGGCGCGTCGGCGCGGCGCGGCGCGGGCGCGGGCGCGGGGTCGCCGGGCGCGGGCAGGGGGCGGTAGACCAGGTCCTGCTCCTCGCGGATCGCCAGGGTCTGGCCAGCGAAGATCTCGTGGCGGATGGTGACGAAGGCCAGCGGCCCGCCCCGGCCCTGCTTGAGCGCCACGTTCTGCACGGCCGACACCCGCCGCGCGGGCGCACCCAGGATCAGCGGCGCCAGAAAGCGCAGCCGCCCGCCCGCCCACATCCTGCGCGGCAGGCCGACGTCGGGGATGAAGTCGCCGGTGCGCGGGTGGCCGTCATGGCCCAGCGCCGAGGCGCGCGCCGCCTCGCGGAAATAGACGAAGTGCCACAGCGGCGGCAGCGGATCGCCGGCCTGCGGCGGCGGGCCGTCGAGGTCGAGCGCGGCGTGCAGCGCCGCGGCGTGCCAGGGGTCGAGCGGGTCCTCGATGACGCGCGCGTTCCCGGCGCTGTCGGGGATGCGTTTCGGGGTCATGAAGCCTGAGAACGCCGCGCGTGGCCCGAAGTCAAGAGCCGCCGCGCCCTGCGCCCCCCGAGCGCGGCGCCGGGCGGGGCGGAATGGGAGCTTCCGGCAAGGATCGCGTGCCGCGCCCGGGGCCGCTCGGGGACGCAAGCGCATGCAGCCGGGGCCCGGATGCCGCGGGGGCGCGGCGCATGGCCGGGTCTTGCGCTCGCGTGGCGGCCCCCGGACGCGGCCGGCGCACAAGGCGGCGTTTGGCGCGCGAGCGCGCGTGCGGGGCGGCGCCGTCGCGCGAGGCGTGCGCGACGCGCGATCGCCGAGGTGCGACCGTACGCGCGATGGGGCGCCGCGAGCGCGAGCGCACTTGTCGAGGATGGCGCCGCCGCGCGAGGGGGTGGGGCGGCCTTGCGCAATCGAGCATCTGGATCGACGCAGCCGTTCGCGCGATCGCGCGCGGGTAGTCGCACGCACAGGTTGCGGTTCGCAGCGATCCGCAAGACCGCGAGAAGACCGCGAACGCGCGGGGCGGCCCGCCCATCGGCGATGCGCTTGGCGCGAGCGCGCGATCGCGCAGGTGGGGCGGCCGCCGAAAGGATGCCGACCGTGCAGGCCAGGGTCGCGATCGCGCGCGTCGGAAGGCTGAAAGGTCGTGTCTGTTGCGGCGGCTGGCGCGCGGTGCGCCCGCGCGCCGCCGCCTGGGCGTCGCGTCGCCGGCGCCGCGGCGCGACGGGCGCCTGCCCCCGGCGTCGCTGCGCCGGTTCCGCGACGGGTCGCATCGCCGTTTCGGCGGCCGTTGCGCGCGCGCTTGCGGCCCGCAGCGGCTTGCCGATGCGGGCGCCGGCGCGCGCCCCGGCGCCGTGTCGGCGCGCGGGCGCTGCGCCGAGCGCGCCCTACACGCCCGCGCGGGCGACCTCGAGCAGGCCGTCCACATCCAGCGACGCCTCGAGATGGTCGGCCAGCGCGTCGAGCGTGCGGTCGATCTGCGCCTCGTAGCCCGGCGCGGAGTCATGCGCGGGCGCGGCGCCCAGCATGCGCAGGAACGCGGCGCGGAAGCCGTCGGCGGCGAACATGCCGTGCAGATAGCTGCCGCGCACGCGCCCGTCGGGGCTCGAGGCGCCCTCGGCGCGGCCGTCCAGCTCGAACACCGGGCGGACGCGGTCGGGGCCCTCGGTGACGCCGATATGGATCTCATAGCCCTCGACCGCCTCGCCCGTCAGCGCGCAACGCCCGCGCGCCAGCGTCAGGCGCTTGTCGGGGCGCATGACCGTGGTCACGTCCAGAAGGCCAAGGCCGGGCGTCTCGCCGGGCGGGCCCTCGACGCCGTCGGGGTCGGCCACGCTGCGTCCCAGCATCTGGTAGCCGCCGCAGATGCCCAGCACGCGCCCGCCGCGCCGCCAATGGGCCAGGATGTCGACGTCCCAGCCCTGGGCGCGGATGAAGTCGAGATCGCCGCGCGTGGACTTGGCGCCGGGCAGGATCACCAGGTCGGCGTCGCCGGGCAGGGCGCGGCCGGGGGGGATCATCTCGAGCCGCACGGCGGGGTCGAGGCGCAGCGGGTCGAGATCGTCGAAATTGGCGATGCGCGAGATGAGCGGGCACGCGATCCTGACCGGCGGCCGCGCCGGGGCGGCCGCGCCGTCGCGCCCGGCGCCGTCCGGCGCGTCGGCGGCGCGCGCGCGCGTCAGATCGGCGGCGTCCTCGGCCGGCAGGCGATGGGCGTCGGGAAACCACGGCGCGACCCCGAACGAGCGCCAGCCCGTGCGCTGCTCGATCAGACGCAGACCGTCTTCGAACAGCGCCGGATCGCCGCGGAACTTGTTGACGATGAAGCCGCGGATCAGCGCCGCGTCGGCCGGGTCGAGCACCGCCTGCGTGCCGACGATCTGCGCGATCACCCCGCCGCGGTCGATGTCGCCCACCAGCGCCACCGGCACATGGGCGGCGCGCGCGAAGCCCATGTTGGCGATGTCGCCGGCGCGCAGGTTGACCTCGGCCGGGCTGCCCGCGCCCTCGACCAGCACCAGGTCGGCCTCGGCGCGCAGGCGCGCGAAGCTGTCGAGCACGGCCTCCATCAGCTGCGGCTTGAGGCGGTGATAGTCGCGCGCCTGCGCCGTGGTCAGCCGCCGGCCGCGCAGGATGACCTGCGCGCCGCGGTCGGTCTCGGGCTTGAGCAGCACCGGGTTCATGTGCACCGAGGGCGCCACGCCCGCCGCGCGCGCCTGCAGCGCCTGCGCGCGGCCGATCTCGCCGCCGTCGGCGGTCACCGCGGCGTTGTTGGACATGTTCTGCGGCTTGAAGGGGCGCACGCGCAGCCCGCGCCGCGCGAACAGCCGCGCAAGCCCCGCCGTCAGCGCCGACTTGCCCACGTTCGAGCCGCAGCCCTGGATCATCAGCGTCGCGGTCATGGCCTGTCCTTCAGCGTCAGCGGCAGCCCGGCGGCGACGAACTCGACCCGGTCGGCGACGGCGGCGATGGTCTGGTTGAGCCGCCCTTGCGCGTCGCGAAAGGCGCGCCCGAGCGCGTTCATGGGCGCCAGCCCCATGCCGACCTCGTTCGAGACGAAGACGATCTCGCCCGGCAGCGCGGGCAGGGCGGCGGCCAGCGCGGCCGCCTCGGCCTCGGGGTCGCGGCCGGCGGCCATGAGGTTGCTGAGCCACAGCGTCAGGCAATCGACCAGCACGCAGCGCCCCTCGGCGGCATGGGCGGCCAGGGCGCGCGTCAGCTCGAGCGGCTCCTCGACCACGGTCCAGTCGGGGCCGCGCTCGGCGCGATGGGCGGCGATGCGCGCGGCCATCTCCTCGTCCAGCGCCTGGGCGGTGGCCAGGAAGACGCGCGGCGGGCGGGTCAGCGCCAGCGCGCGCGCCGACTTGCCCGAGCGCGCGCCGCCAAGGATCAGAGCGACGCGCGCCATAGGGCGGCCTCCTTGCGCAGATCGATGGGCGCGGCGAAGGGCACCTTGCGGGCGAAGACCTGCTCGAAGCTCAGCCCCATGAGGATCATCTGCGCGGCGCGGATCGGCCCGGCATGGCAGACGACCACCGCTCCGTCGGGCATGTCGCGCAGCGCGGCCTCGACGCGGGCGTGGAGCTGCTCGAAGCTGTCGCCGCCATGGTCGCGGCGCGTCCACATGTCCTGCATCCAGCGCTCGGTGTCTTCGCGCGGCAGCTCGGACCACAGCCGCCCCTCCCAGGCGCCGAAGCCGTATTCCCACAGCCGCTCGTCGAAGCGCACCTCCAGCCCGTCGCGCGCGGCCAGCGCCTCGGCCAGGATGCGCGCGCGCCGGGCGGGGCTCGAGACGACGTGCCGCGCGCGCGGCGTCGCGTCGAGCGCGGCGGCGATCTCGGCCTCGGCCCCGGGGGCCAGGTCCAGGTCGAGCCGCCCATAGCACAGCCCCGGCGGGGCGTCGGGGGTGGGATGGCGCAGGAAGATCATGTCCAAAGCCCCGCCAGCGTCGTCATCACGGCGATCTCTCCCAGTTGCTCGATGGCGCCCAACCCGTCGCCCGTATGGCCGCCCAGCCGGCGCTTGAGAAGGCGCAGCATCCACAGGCCGGCCACGAGACCGGCGCCGCATGCGGCCACGGCGCCTGCGCCGCCCAGCGCCGCGGCGATCGCCAGCGCAAGGCCGAGGGCGGCGCCCGCCTCGGCCCGCGTCACGCCCGCCGCGCCGGCCGCCGCGCCGGTCGGGCGCGCATAGTCCGACGCCGCCAGCGCGCCGGTCATCAGCGCCCGCGCCCATGCATGCGCCACGATCAGCGCCGCCGCCCCGGCCGCCGGCTCGAGCGCCGCCAGCGCCGCCCAGCGCAGGCCGATCGAGAAGATCAGCCCCAGCCCAGCATAGGCGCCGATGCGGCTGTCGCGCATGATCTCGAGCGCGCGCTCGCGCCCCGCATGGCCGCCGAGCCCGTCGCAGCAATCGGCCAGCCCGTCTTCGTGCAGCGCGCCCGTGGCCGCGACGCCCGCCGCCACCGCCAGCCCCGCCGCCAGCGGCGCGGGCAGCGCCGCGCCCGCCGCCAGCCACACCGCCGCGCACAGCGCGCCGACGGCCGCGCCGACCAGCGGAAACCAGCGCGCGGCGCGCGCCAGCCGGTCGGGCTCGTGCCCCGCCCAGGCCCAGAGCCGCGCGGGCAGGGGCGCGCGGGTCAGAAAGCCCAGCGCGCCGACGATCAGCCGCAACTCGCGCCCCAGCGCGCCGGCCGCCCCTGCCGCCCCGGCGCGCGCGCCGTTCCCGCCGCCGCCCGCGCGGCCCCCCGCGTCGGCGCTCGCGCCGCCGCCCTGATCGCCGCCCGCGCCGGCCCGGCCGCGCAGGCGGGCCGCGTCGGCGTCTCCGGGGCTTGCGCCCTGGCCATGCGGGGCGGACGCGCCATGCGCCTCGGGCGCGGCGCCCGGCTCGGGCGCGTCGGGGCGGGGCGGCGGCGCCATCAGTCCTTGCCCGAGACGCCGGCGCTTTCGAAGGTGGCCATCTCGGCCAGCATCGCGCAGGCGGCCCTGAGCAGCGGCAGCGCCAGCAGCGCGCCCGTGCCCTCGCCCAGCCGCAGGTCGAGATCGAGCAGCGGGCGCGCCTCGAGCGCCTCGAGCATCAGGCGATGACCCGGTTCGCGGCTCATGTGCGAGAAGATCACCCGCGGGCCGATCTCGGGCCGCGCGGCGATGGCCGCCAGCGCCGCCGACGAGGCGATGAACCCGTCCGACAGCACCGCCGCCCCGCCGGCCGCGGCCGCGGCGCAGGCGCCCGTCAGCGCCGCGATCTCGAGCCCGCCATAGGCCGCCAGCGCCGCCATCGGATCCATGCGGCGCGGATGGCGCGCGGCGGCGCGCTCGAGCACCTGCTGCTTGCGCGACACGCCCTCGCCGTCCAGCCCCGCGCCGGGGCCGACCAGCGGCGCCAGCTCGATCCCGGCGATCTTGTGCGCCAGCATCGCCGCTGACGAGGTGTTGCCGATGCCCATCTCGCCAAGCGCGATGACGGTCGCGCCCTCGGCGATGGCCTCGCGCGCCAGCGCCGCGCCGAATTCCAGCGCCGCCGACAGTTCCGCGGGGGTCATGGCGTCCTCGCGCGCGAAGTTGCGCGTGCCCGGCCGGATGCCCGCGCGCCGCAGCGCCGGCGCGCCCTTTGGCGCGGGCGGGATCGGGGCGGCCACGCCCGCGTCGGCGACGGTCACCTTGCAGCCCATCTCGCGCGCGAAGACCGTCGAGGCCGCGCCGCCGGCCAGGAAGTTGGCGACCATCTGCGCCGTGACCTCCTGCGGCCAGGCGGACACGCCCTCGGCGACGACGCCGTGATCGGCGGCGCACAACAGCAGATGCGCCTCGACGCGCGGGGCCTCGGTTTCCTGGATCAGGGCCAGCTGCAGGGCCAGCTCCTCGATCCGGCCGAGCGAGCCCGGGGGCTTGGTCTTGACGTCGATGGCGTGCTGAACGCGGGCGCGCAGCGCGGGGTCGAAGGGCGGGACGCGAAGATCGGCAAGCATGGTCACTCCTTGACGTGATCGGCGGGCGGCGCGGGGATGCGGGCGATGAAATGACCCTTCACCCCTTGCGGCCACTGCCGGTAGGGCACCTGCCCGGTGGGGCTGTCGGCGTAGAGCGCGGCGTATTCGACCAGCGCGCGCGCGCTGTCCGCGGTGGGGGCGAAGCGGCCCAGCACATAGCCGATCTTGCCCTCGGCGGCGATGGCGGCGTTGCACGGATGCTCGCAGCCCATCAGGCAGGCGTGGCGCTCGACCCGGACCTGGGGCGCGTCGCGCGCGGCGCGTTCGACCTCGGCCAGCAGCGCCTCGCCGCCGGTGCGCCCGTCGCGCACCTTCTCGCCGGGGGCGTGGGCGCAGGTTTCGCATATGATCAGTCGGACGGACATCGGCTCTCCTTGGCGCATCGGGCGGGGCGGGCGCGTGATGGCGCCGCCGCGTGTCGTCTTATGCGCGCGGGGGGACGGAATCAAAGTGGATTGCGACACGCGCCCCAGATGATAAGGAAGGGGCGCGAACGGCGCCCCGAGGAGGGGCGGAGCGGATTCGGGCGCGGCGCCGACCCAAACCGGGGGCGCGGTCCGGGGCCGTTCGACGGGCGGAGCGATCCGCCGGCCGGCCGGGCCATCGGGCGCGGCGGGCTTCCTCCTCGGCGCAGCAGGAGGAAAGGACCCGACCATGACCCGTCACGCTATCGCCGCCGTCTTGGGGCTTGCCGCCGCGCCGGCCCTGGCCCATCCGGGGCACCTGGCCGAGGTTTCGGGCCACAGCCACTGGCTGGCCGCCGGCGCCATGCTGGCCGCCGCCGCGCTGGCGGCGTGGCTGGCCAAGAGCCGCGGCCGCGCGGCCGAGGCCGAGGACGAGGCCGAGGATTCGCAGGCCGACGCGCAGCCCGAGGCCTCGGGCGCGGACCAGCGCGCATGAGCCGCATCGGGGTGATGATCTGCGGCCATGGCTCGCGCAGCCAGGCCGCGGTGGACGAATTCGCCGTGCTTGCGCAGAAGCTGCCGGCGCATCTGCCGCAGGGCTGGCCGGTGGAATACGGCTATCTCGAATTCGCGAATCCGGTCATCCGCGCCGGGCTGGACCGGCTGCGCGCGCAGGGCTGCGACCACATCCTGGCCGTGCCGGGGATGCTGTTCGCGGCCATGCATGCCAAGAACGACATTCCCTCGGTGCTGAACGCCTACGCCGCCGAGCATGGCGTCACCGTGCAATACGGGCGCGAGCTGGGCGTCGATCCCAAGATGATCGCCGCCGCCGCCGACCGCGTGCGAGAGGCCGTGGCGCGCGCCGACGCCGAGCATGGCCCCGTGCCGCTGACCGAGACGGCGCTGGTGGTGATCGGGCGCGGCGCCTCGGACCCCGACGCCAATTCCAACGTCGCCAAGATCACCCGCCTGTTGTGGGAGGGGATGGGCTTCGGCTGGGCCGAGACCGGCTATTCGGGCGTCACCTTCCCGCTGGTCGAGCCCTGCCTCGAGCATGTCGCGCGGCTGGGCTACAGGCGGGTGATCGTGTTCCCCTATTTCCTGTTCACGGGCATCCTCATCGACCGCATCTACGGCTTCGCCGACCTGGTGGCCAAGGCGCATCCGCACATCGAGTTCGTGAAGGCAGGGTATCTGAACGACCACCCCAAGGTGATCGAGACCTTCGCCGAGCGCGTGACCGAGATCCTCGAGGGTCAGAACGCCATGAACTGCGCCATGTGCAAATACCGCGCGCAGGTGCTGGGCTTCGAGGCCGAGGTGGGGATGCCGCAGGAAAGCCACCATCACCATGTCGAGGGGCAGGGCGCCTCGGCGCCCGGCTCGAACGTGGCCGATTGCGCGCTGTGCGACGATTTCTGCACCGGCGCGTGCCGCCTGGACGCGGCGCATGAGCATGAGCATGGGCATGACCACGCGCACGGCCATGGGCACGCGCACGGCCATGGGCACGCGCACGGCCATGGGCACGGCCATGACCATGGCCACCACCATCACCACCACCCGCCTTACCCCCACGCCGATCATCCGCTGGGGCCGCAGAGCGTGCGCAAGCACCTCAAGCGCCCCCGTTGAGCCCCAGGGCGCAGGAGCGCAGACCCGTGAGCCTTTTCGACAGCTACCTGATCGTCGCCTGGTCGGCCGCCGGCCAGCCCGGCGCCGGCGCCGACGCCCCGACCTGGGCGCTGCACCGGCGCAAGGACGGGCTGGCGCGCCTTGAAAGCGCGCCGACCCGGGCCGAGGCGCTGCGCGCGCTGGGCGATCTTCTGGCGCAAGAGCGCGCCTCGGGGCGGCGCGTCCTGGCCGGGTTCGGCTTTCCCTTCGGCTATCCGCGCGGCTTCGCCGCGGCGGCCTACGGCGCCTCGGACTGGATGGCCGTCTGGGCCGGGCTGACCGAGGCGCTGATCGACACGGGCGCCAATCACAACAACCGATTCGCCATCGCCGGCGAGCTCAACCGCCGCCTCGGCCTTGCGGACGGCCCCTTCTGGGGGCACCCGCCCAGCCAGCGCCATCCGGGACTGAGCCAGCTGCGCCCGAAAGAGGCCGCGGCCTTCTCGCAGCTGGGGCTCGAGGAGCTGCGCCTGACCGAGGCCTGGGCCGCCGCGCGCGGCGCGCGGCCCGCGCCGGTGTGGCAGCTCAACGGCGTCGGCTCGGTCGGCGGCGAGGCGCTGACCGGCATTCCCGCCGTCGCCCGGCTGCGCGACGATCCGCGGCTCGAGGGCGCGCGCATCTGGCCCTTCGAGACCGGGCTGACCGCCCCCGACACCGACGCCGCGCCGATCGTCTTCGCCGAAGCGGCCCTGGCCTTCGTCGAGGCCGCCCCGCGCCCCGGCGAGCCCCCCCGCGCCGCGCGCGTGCGCGCCGCCGCCTCGCAGCTGGCGGCGCTGGACGCCGAGGGCCGCCTCGCTCCGCTGTTCGCCGGCCCCGAGGAGCTGGGCGAGGCCGAGCGCGAGGCCGTGGCGCGCGAAGAGGGGTGGATGCTGGGTCTCGAGCACGCGCTGTCGGGGGCCGTCGTTCCCGGCGCGCGGCGCCTGCGATACGAGCGCGACCCCGCCGCCATCTACGCCGAAAGCTTCGCCACCGTGCGCGCCGAGGCGCGGCTCGATCACCTGCCCGAGGATCTGCGCGACGTGGCGGTGCGCCTTGCCCATGCCTGCGGCATGGCCGACGTGCCCAACCGCCTGGCCTGGTCCGACGACGTCGTCGCCTCGGCGCGCAAGGCGCTGATGGCGGGGGCGCCGGTGTTGTGCGATTGCGAGATGGTCGCCGCCGGCGTCATCCGCAGCCTCCTGCCCGCCGGGGTCGAGGTGCTGTGCACGCTCAACGACCCGCGCACGCCCGAGCTGGCGCAGCGCATCGGCAACACGCGCTCGGCCGCGGCGGTCGAGCTGTGGCGCGAGCGCGTCGAGGGCGCGGTGGTGGCCATCGGCAACGCGCCCACCGCGCTGTTCCACCTGCTCGAGCTGCTGGATGCGGGCTGGCCCAGGCCCGCCGCCATACTCGGCTTTCCCGTGGGCTTCGTCGGCGCCGCCGAGTCCAAGGCCGAGCTGGCCGCCGACCCGCGCGGCGCGCCCTTCCTGACGCTGCGCGGGCGCCGGGGCGGATCGGCCATGGCCTCGGCCGCCGTCAACGCCATCGCGAAGGGGCTGTCATGAGCGAACCCTGGCTTCATGTCGTCGGCATCGGCGAGGACGGGATGGAGGGGCTCAGCCCCGCCGCCCGCGCCATCGTCGAAAGCGCCGAGATCATCATCGGCGGCGAGCGCCACCACCGCCTGTCCGACAAGGTCAAGGCCGAGCGCATCTCGTGGCCCTCGCCCTTCGATGCGCTCATCGACACGCTGCGCGCGCTGCGCGGGCGGCGCGTGGTGGTGCTGGCCACGGGCGATCCGCTCTGGTTCTCGGTCGGGGCGCGGATCGGGCGCGCGCTGGACCCGGCCGAGATCGTCTACCACCCGCAGCTGTCGGCCTTTCAGCTGGCGGCCGCGCGCATGGGTTGGTCCATGGCCGACGTCGAGACGCTGACCGTCCACGGCCGCCCGGTCGAGCAGATGATCGCCTTCATCCAGCCCGATATCCGCCTGCTGATCCTGACCACCGGCTCGGACACCCCCGCGCGCATCGCCCGCTTCCTGACCGAACGGGGCTATGGGCGCAGCCGCATGACGGTCTTCGCCGCCATGGGCGGCAAGGACGAGGCGCGCTTCGACGGGCTGGCCGAAAGCTGGTCGCACGAGGTGCCGGCCTTCAACACGCTGGCGGTCGAATGCGTGGCCGCGCCCGATGCCGCGCTGCTGCCGCGCGCGCCGGGCCTGCCCGACGACGCCTTCCGCCATGACGGGACCATGACCAAGCGCGAGGTGCGCGCCGCCACGCTGGGCAAGCTGATGCCCATGCGCGGGGCGCTGCTTTGGGATGTGGGCTGCGGCTGCGGCTCGGTCGCCATCGAGTGGATGCGCGCCGCCGCCTACGCCCGCGCCATCGGCATCGAGCCGCGCGCCGACCGCCGCGCCATGGCGGCCGAGAACGCGCTGGCGCTGGGCGCGCCGCGCCTCGAGCTGATCGAGGGCGAGGCCCCGGCCGCGCTCGAGGGGCTGCCGGCGCCCGACGCCATCTTCATCGGCGGAGGGCTGAGCGAGCAGGTCTTCGAGGCCTGCTGGCGCGCGCTGCGTCCGCTGGGGCGGCTGGTGGCCAACGCGGTGACGCTGGAAAGCGAGGCGGTCCTGCTGGGTCTGCATGCCCGCATGGGGGGCGATCTGGCCCGCATCTCGGTCGAGCGGGTCGAGCCGGTGGGGCGGCTCAAGGGCTGGCGGCCGCTGATGCCGGTGGTGCAGTGGAGCCTGATCAAGCGATGAGCGCGACCGGAACGCTTCACGGCGTCGGGGTCGGGCCGGGCGACCCCGAGCTTCTGACCCTGCGCGCGGCGCGGCTGATCGGCGCGGCCGACGTCGTCGCCTATCTGGCCCCGGCCGGCGGCGACAGCTTCGCGCGCGCCATCGCCCGCGCGCATATCCGCCCCGACGCCGAAGAGCTGCGCATCGAGGTCCCCATGGCCGTCGAGCGCCACCCCGCCCAGGGCGTCTATGACGCGGCGGCCGCGCGCATCGCCCGCCGCCTCGATGCGGGGCGCGACGTGGTGATGCTGTGCGAGGGCGATCCATTCTTCTACGGCTCGTTCATGTATGTGCATGCGCGTCTGGCGCCCCATCACCGGGTGCAGGTGACGCCGGGGGTCAGCAGCCTGGGCGCCTGCGCCGCCGCGCTGGGCCGGCCGCTGACGGCGCGCAACGACGTGCTGACCGTCATCCCCGGCCCCTTGCCCGACGACGAGATGCGCCGCCGCATCGAGGGCGCCGAGGCGGTCGCGATCATGAAGGTCGGGCGCCATTTCGCCCGCATCCGCGCGCTGCTGGGGCGCATGGGGCTGGCCGATCGCGCCGGCTATGTCGAGCGCGCCTCGCTGCCCGTCCAGCGCGCGGTTCCGCTGGCGCAGGCGCCCGAGCAGGCGCCGTATTTCTCGATGATCCTGATCTACAAGGGGAACGATCCTTGGCTGACCTGACCGCCGCCGGCCCCGACTTCCGCCCCGACTCCCGCCCCGAGATCCGCCCCCGGGCCTATGCGCCCGGCGCGGTCCCGGCCGTCCTGTGCCTGACGGCCTCGGGGCTCGAGACCGCGCGCCGCGCCGCGCGCGCGTTGGGCGCCGATCTGCACGGGCGCGCCGGGCGCGTCGACGAGGGCGCGCCCTTCGAGGACGCGGCCGCGCATCTGCGCGCGCTGTTCGCCGCGGGCCGGCCCATCGTGGCGGTGTGCGCCGCCGGGATCGTGATCCGCGCCCTGGCGCCGCTTCTTGGCGACAAGCGCGCCGAGCCGCCGGTGGTGGCGCTGGCCGAGGACGGCTCGGCGGCCGTGCCGCTGCTGGGCGGGCACCGGGGGGCGAACCGCATGGCGCGCGCGCTGGCCGCGGCGCTGGGCGGGGCGGCGGCGCTGACCACGGCGGGCGATCTGGCGCTGGGCGTGGCGCTGGACGAGCCGCCCGAGGGTTGGGCGCTGGAGAACCCCGAGGATGCGAAGGCGCTGGCCGCGGCGCTGCTTTCGGGCGCCGCGCCGGCGATGACCGGCGAGGCGCCGTGGCTGGCCGAGGCGCTTGCGCGGGCGGGCAGGCCGCCCGCCTCCGGCGCGGCCGGAGCGGCGCCCGAGGCGCCGGCAAGCGCCGCTCCGGCCCCGACGGCGACGCTTGCGGCGGGCGGCGCCGGGCCGTTGCGCTATTGGCGGCGCGACGTCGCGCTGGGGCTGGGCTGCGCGCGCGGCTGCGATCCGGCCGAGATGGCCGATCTGGCGCGGCGCACCCTGCGCGAGGCGGGGCTGTCGCCCTTGCAGGTGGCCTTCGCGGGCTCGCTGGACCTGAAGGCCGACGAGCCGGCGGTGATCGAGACCGCCCGCGCCCTTGGCGCGCCGCTGCGGCTGTTCACGGCCGAACAGCTTGAAGCCGAGGCGCCGCGGCTGGCCAACCCTTCGCCCACGGTGCTGGCCGAGGTCGGCTGCCACGGCGTGGCCGAGGGCGCGGCGCTGGCGCTGGCCGGCCCCGAGGGCGCGTTGATCGCGCCCAAGCGCAAGAGCGCCAACGCCACATGCGCCGCGGCGCGCATCGGTCCCGGCGCGGCGCCATGGGCGGCGGGGCGCGCGCGCGGGCGCGTGGCGCTGGTGGGCATCGGGCCGGGGCAGGCCGACTGGCGCACGCCCGAGGCCTCGCGCCTGATCGCCGAGGCGGACGAGCTGGTGGGCTACAGCCTGTATCTCGACCTGCTCGGGCCGCTTGCGGCGGGCAAGCCGCGCGCGGATTTTCCGCTGGGCGCCGAGGAGGACCGCTGCCGCTACGCGCTCGAGCGAGCGGGGCGGGGGCGCAACGTGGCCATCGTGTGCTCGGGCGATGCGGGGATCTACGCCATGGGCGCGCTGGTGTTCGAGCTGATGGACCGCGCGCCGGACAAGGGCGGCGTCGGCGACGCGGCGCGGCGGGTCGAGGTGATCTCGGCGCCGGGGGTCTCGGCGCTGCAGGCGGCGGCGGCGCGGGCGGGCGCGCCGCTGGGCCATGATTTCTGCGCCATCTCGCTCAGCGATCTGCTGACCCCGCGCGAGACGATCCTGCAACGCATCCGCGCGGCGGCCGAGGGCGATTTCGTCATCGCCTTCTACAACCCCGTCTCGCGCCGCCGGCGCGACCTGCTGGCCATCGCCCGCGACATGCTGCTCGAACGCCGCCCGCCCGACACGCCGGTGCTGCTGGCCTCGTCGCTGGGCCGGCCCGAAGAGCGCATCGCCTACCGGCGCCTCGACGCGCTGCGCGTCGAGGAGGTGGACATGCTGACGGTGGTGCTGGTGGGCTCGTCGCAATCGCGCCTGGCGATGCTGGGCGAGGGGCCGCGCATGTATACGCCGCGCGGCTACGCCAGGCGGATCGACGCGCGCGCGGGTGCGGGGCGCGAGGAAGGGAGCGCGGCATGAAGGTGTGGTTCATCGGCGCGGGTCCGGGCGACCCGGATCTGATCACGGTCAAGGGGCTGCGGCTGATCCGCGCCTGCCCGGTGTGCCTTTACGCCGGCTCGCTGGTGCCCGAGGCGGTGGTGGCCGAGGCGCCCGCCGGCGCGCGGGTCATCGACACGGCGCCGATGACGCTGGACCAGATCATGGCCGAGATCGAGGCCGCCCGCGACCGCGGCGAGGACGTGGCGCGGGTGCATTCGGGCGATCCGTCGCTTTACGGCGCCATCGCCGAGCAGATCCGCCGCCTGCGCGCGGCGGGCATCGACTACGAGATCGTGCCGGGCGTGCCCGCCTTCGCCGCCGCGGCGGCGGCGCTGGGGCGCGAGCTGACCGTGCCCGAGGTGGCGCAGACGGTGATCCTGACGCGCACGGCGATGAAGTCTTCGGCCATGCCCGAGGGCGAGGATCTGGAGACCATCGGCCGCACCGGCGCGACGCTGGCGATCCACCTGTCGATCCGCAATCTGCGCGAGATCGAGCGCAAGCTCATCCCGCTCTACGGCGCCGACTGCCCGGTCGTGGTCGCCTATCGGGTGGGATGGCCGGATCAGGCCTTCATCGAGGGCACGCTGGCCGACATTCGCGCGAAGGTGCGCGCGGCCAAGCTGACGCGCACGGCGCTGATCCTGGTGGGGCGGGCGCTAGACCCCGGCGCCTTCCGCGACAGCGCCCTTTACGACGGCGCCCATCCGCACGTCCTGCGCCCCCGCCGCAGCAACTGAGCCTCGGGCCGCCGTTGCGGCCGGCCCCGCGCCGCGATCCGCGCGCCGGGGCGCAGGGCTGCGTCGCCGGTCGGCTCGGCTTGCGCGCGGGGCCATGAGGCTTGCCTGCCAGGGCTTGGCGTGGGGCGCTTGCGCGCCGGCCGCGGGGTTCGGGCGCCGCGCCTGGATCGAGGCGGGGGCGGACGCCATGGCGGGCGGCGCGGCGGTTCGCGCCCTGAAGGACGGGGCGCGGAATTGCGCCCTTGCGCCGGGCTCGCGCCGCCGCGCCTGCGCCCGCCCGCTCAGCCGGGAAGGCGCGCGGCGCAGGGGCGGCGCGGGGGCGTCACCACCAGCGCTCGGGGCGGGCGTCGAAGCCGGCGGCGCGCTCGATGGCGTAGGCGACGTTCATCATCGGCCCTTCCTCCCACGGGCGGCCGATGACCTGAAGGCCAAGGGGCAGCCCCTCGGCGCTCAGCCCCGCGGGGACCGACACGCCGGGCAGGCCGGCGAGGTTGACCGTGACGGTGAACACGTCGTTCAGATACATCTTCACCGGGTCCTGCTCGGCCATGGCGCCCAGCTCGAAGGCGGGCGACGGGGTGGTCGGCGTCAGGATCGCGTCCACGCCCTGTTCGAAGACCTGCTCGAAATCGCGCTTGATCAGCGTGCGCACCTTTTGCGCGCGCAGGTAGTAGGCGTCGTAATAGCCGGCGCTGAGCACATAGGCGCCGATCATCACGCGCCGGCGCACCTCGGGGCCGAAGCCCTCGGCGCGGGTCTTCTCATACATCTCGGTCA
Source organism: Oceanicella actignis (assembly GCF_008124525.1). Taxonomy (GTDB): domain Bacteria; phylum Pseudomonadota; class Alphaproteobacteria; order Rhodobacterales; family Rhodobacteraceae; genus Oceanicella; species Oceanicella actignis. The sequence continues at coordinate 18,277 of NZ_VNHJ01000007.1, read as the reverse complement.
CGCCGTCGCCCGGCGCCAGCTTGGCGCGCCGCCCGTAGCGCACGCCGTCATAGCGCGCCAGGTTCGACGAGGCCTCGGCCGGCGCGATGACGTAATAGGCGGGCAGGGCGTATTTCGTGTGCGGCAGCGAGATGTCGACAAGCTCGGCGCCCGCGTCGCGCAGCATCTCGGCGCCGCGGGCCCACAGCGCCTCGATCTCGGGGGGCATGCCCTCCATGCGGTATTCGCGCGGCACGCCGATGCGCTTGCCGCGCAGATCGCCCGTCAGCGCCGCCTCGAAATCGGGCACGGGCATGTCGGCCGATGTCGAATCCCTGGGGTCGTGCCCGGACATGGCGCGCAGCATGATGGCCGCGTCGCGCACGGTGCGCGTCATCGGGCCGGCCTGGTCCAGCGACGAGGCGAAGGCCATGATCCCCCAGCGCGAGCAGCGCCCGTAGGTCGGCTTGACCCCCACGATGCCCGCAAAGGCGGCGGGCTGGCGGATCGAGCCGCCGGTGTCGGTGCCCGTGGCGCCCAGGCACAGCCCCGCCGCCACCGCCGCGGCCGAGCCGCCCGACGAGCCGCCCGGCGTCAGCCGCGCGTCCGATCCCCGGGCGCGCCAGGGGTTGACCGCCGGGCCGTAGCACGAGGTCTCGTTGGACGAGCCCATGGCGAACTCGTCCATGTTCAGCTTGCAGGTCATCGCCGCGCCCGCGTCGCGAAGCTGGGCGGTGACGGTGCTCTCGTAAGGCGGGCGGAAGCCCTCGAGAATGCGCGACGCCGCCTGGCTGCGCACGCCCTCGGTGCAGAACAGGTCCTTGACCCCGATGGGGATGCCGCACATGTCGGGCGCGTCGCCCTCGGCCAGGCGCGCATCGGCGCGGCGGGCGGCATCGCGCGCCTGCTCGGCGGTGATCTCGACGGCGGCGTTCAGCGGCGCGGCGGCCTCGATGGCGGCCAGGCTGGCCTCGACCAGCTCGGCGGCGCTGATCTTGCGCGCGCGCAAAAGGTCGCGCGCCTCGGCGATGGTCAGTCGGGTCAGGTCGGACATGGCGGGGCTCCGGTGGGGCGGCTGGCGGTGCGGTGCGGGGACGGGCGGCAGGGCGCGGCGCGCGGGCGCCGGCGGCTCACTCGACGACCTTGGGCACCGTGAAGAAGCCGTCGCGCGCGTCGGGCGCGTTGGCCAGGATCTTGTCGCGGATGCCGCCGTCGGTGACCTCGTCCTTGCGGCGCTTGAGGGCCATGGGCGTGACCGAGGTCATGGGCTCGACGCCCTCGACGTCCACCTCGGCAAGCTGCTCCATGAACTCCAGAATGCCCGAAAGCTCGCGCGCGAGCGTCTCGAGCTCGGTCTCCTCGACCCTGATGCGCGCAAGATGCGCGACGCGGCGGGCGGTGTCCTTGTCGATGGCCATCGGGCGGATCCTGTCAACTGCGTTCGGACGAGGCCGGGCGCGGGGCCGGCGGCGGGGCGCGGCGGTCAAGCCCGGCGCGATCCGGCCCGGTTCTAAGCGCCGGGCGGGCGGGGCGCAAGGGGCGCGGCGCAGGGATCGGGAGCAGGGATGGGTCGCAGGGACCGGGCGCGGAGACGGGGCGCGGGGGAGGGCGCACGGGCGGGGCGCCTGGATGGCGCATGGCGGGGGCGCCTGGTGGATGGCGCATGGGCGGGGGCGCCCGGAGGCGCACGGGCGGAGGCGCCGGCGCGCGGCGGCGAAGGTCCTGCATGGCGCCCCGGCGCGGGGCCGCGCGGCCGGCCGGCGCCGCGCGGCCGGTTCGTGCGGCCAGCCCTTCCGCGCCCGGATGCGGCGCGAAGGGGCGAGGGACCGGGCGGCCGCGGCTCAGCGCCCCGCCTCGGCCGCCCGGCGCGCGCCGCCGCCATGGCGGATGACCGCCAGGGTCAGCCAGCCCAGCGTGACGCCGTTCAGCACATGCCACATGAAATGCGTGCCGATGGGCAGGGCCTCGCACCAGGCCATGTCCATGGTCCGCAGCGTCAGCGAGACGGCGAAGATCCCCATGCCCGCCGCGATCGCCCCGCCCGCCGGATGCCCGCGCAGCGCCAGCCCTGCGGCCAGCGCCAGGATGACCAGCGCCACGGCCAGATAGCCGCTCGAGCCGTTCATCGGCCCGAGCGCCGCGGTCAGCGCCGTTCCCAGCGCGAAGATCGCTGCCAGCGCCCCCGCCGTCAGCGCGCCCGCGCCCCAGCGCGGCAGGCCGTAAAAGCGCACGCCGATGATGTAGAAGTAGCTGACGATCGCCAGCTGGATGGGAATCACGTCGGCCCACAGCGACCAGCCGTTGGCCAGCGTGTGGAACAGGAACGAGCCCACGCCGATGGTCGCCATCAGGCCGATCAGCAGCCCCGATGCCCAGTCGGGCCCGCCCGCGCGCCGCGCCGCGCGCCAGCAGACCCAGGCGGCGATCAGGAAGGCGGCGTTGGTGAGGGCGTTGAGCGGCTCGCCCCAGAAGGCGGCGTCCACGCGCTCGCAATAATCGTCGATGTGCCGGTAGGGGTCGAATGCCATGCCGCGTCCTCGCTTCGCTCGCCCGCCTCGATGCGGCCGCGTCGGGGGCCCGCCGCGCCCCTTGCGCGCGGGGTTTGCCAGCGGCCCGTTCGGGGGCGATGATAGCGGACCGAAGCGATACGGCAATCGCGGCAGGAGGAGCATTCATGAAGATCGCATGGCTTGGCCATTCCGGCTTCCGCATCGAGATCGCCGACCAGGTTCTGCTGGTCGATCCCTGGCTTCGCGGCAATCCGATGTTCGACGAGGCCCGATTCGACGAGGCGGTGGCGGGCGCCACGCACATCCTGATCAGCCATGGCCACGGCGACCACAGCGCGAACGCGGTCGAGATCTCGAAGGCCACGGGCGCGCCCATCGTGGGCATCTACGACCTGATGGAGCATTTCCGCGTCGCCGGCGGCGTGCCCACCATCGGCTTCAATAAGGGCGGCACGGTCGCGCTGGGCGAGACGGCGGTGACCATGGTCTCGGCGACGCATTCCTCGTCGGGGCCGGACCTGCCCTATTCGGGGACCGAGGCCGGCTTCATGATCGCCGGCGAGGGGCGCACGATCTACTTCTCGGGCGACACGGACGTGATGGCCGACATGGCGATCTTCCAGGATCTGCACCGGCCCGAGATCGGCATCCTGTGCTGCGGCGGCCATTTCACCATGGATCAGCGGCGGGCGGCCTATGCGGCGCGCACCTTCTTCGATTTCAAGACGGTCATCCCCTGCCACTACAAGACCTTCCCGCTGCTGGCGCAGGACGCCGAGGTGCTCAAGGCCGAGCTGCCGGGGGTTCAGGTGCTCGAGCCCGAGGTCATGGTTCCCTTCGAGCTCTGAGCGCGCGCCGCGACGGCCCGCAGAGGGGGCCGAGCGCGGGGTGGGCCGACATCCCCGCCCGCTGCGAGCCGGGGGGCGCAGGATTCGCGCCCCGCGCGCGGGCCGCGGCGCGATGCGGCGGATGGGCGCGGGCGCCGGATCGGGCGCCGCGCGCGGGCCGCGGAGCGGGGCGGCGGCGCTCCTGCGCGGCGTAACGCGGGCGGGCCAGCCGGCGCGCAAGGCGCGCCCCGCGCGGCGACCCCGGCCCCGCTCCGGGGCCGCCGTGCGGCTCGCGCCCGGGCGGCCCGCGGCGATGCGGGCAGGGGCGGCGCTGGGCGTCTTCAGCCGCGCCGGGCGGCGAAGAAGGCGCGCAGGAGGGCGGCCGAGGCGGCCTCGTCGATGCCGCCATAGACCTCGGGTCGGTGGTGCGACTGCGGGTGGTCGAAGATGCGCGGCCCCTGCTCGACTCCGCCCGATTTCGGGTCCGCGGCGCCGTAATACACGCGCGCCAGCCGCGCGGCGGCGATGGCGGCGGCGCAGAAGGGGCAGGGCTCGAGCGTGACGTAGATGTCGAGGCCCGGCAGCCGCTCGGATCCCAGCGCCGCGCAGGCGGCGCGGATGGCCAGGGTTTCGGCGTGGGCGGTGGGATCGCGCAGCTCGCGGGTGCGGTTGCCCGCGCGCGCCACGATCCGGCCGGCGCGCGGGTCCACGATCACGGCGCCGACGGGGGTTTCGCCGCGCGCGGCGGCGGCGCGCGCTTCGTCCAGCGCCAGCGCCATGTGGCTGCGGAAGGGGGGCTGGGGCGCGCGGAGCGGCGCGGATCGTGGCGCGCTCATGTCGTCGGGCCGGGGGTTCGCGCGCCGGCGCCCGGGGCGCGCGGCGGCGCCTCGCGCTGCGCCGCGCGCACGAAAAGCAGCCGCGCGCGCGGCGCGACCTCCTCGGGCCCCTCGGCGGGCAGCGCGCCCGCCGACGCGAAGCCAAGCTTGCGCAAGAGCCGCTCGGAGGGCGCGTTGTCGGCATGGATCACCGCCCACACGACCGGGGGGCGCAGCTCGTCCAGCGCGGCGCGCATGGCCTCTTCGGCCAGGCCGCGGCCCTGGGCGCGCGGCACGAAGGCGAAGCTGGCCTCGACGGCCTCGACGCCCCCGATCTCGCACATGTTGAAGCCGGCGACGCCGCGCGCGCGCCCGCCCTCGATCCACAGGCGCAGCCCCCAGCCCCGCCGGCGCCAGTGGCGCGCGTAATCGGCCGCGGCCTCGGCCGCCAGCGCCGCGTCCCAGGGGCGGCGCTCGGCGCTGACCAGAGGGCCCACGGCTGGATCGGCGAACAGCGCGCGCAGGAAGGGCGCATCGGATTCGGCCAGGGGGCGGCCGCTCATGCGCGCGGTGCGCAGCCAGCGCACGGGGGCGAGGGCTGGCGCGACGGGTGGCGCGTCGGCTGGCGCGACGGTGGGCGCGTCTGCGGGCGCGGCGGCGATGCGTGGGGCGGGGGCGGGTCCGTCCGGGCCGCGCGCGCCGGCCTCGCGCGGCGCCGCCGCGCCCGCCCGCGCGGCCTGCGGCGGGCCCGCCGAGGCTTCGCAACCGGCCGCGGGGCCCCGGTCGGGGCGCGTTCGGGGCCTTGCGTCGGGCCGGTGTGGCGGAGGCGTTGCGGTCATGCCTCCATCTTCGCCCTTGCGCGGCGATTGGCAAGGGCGCGCAGACGGCTCTTGGCGCCGCGGCGCGCGCGGCGTAGTGAGGGGCATGACCAGCGAAAAGAACGAAATGGAACGCATCGCGCGCCGCCTGTCGCGCGCGGGCGTCGCCTCGCGCCGCGAGGCCGAGCGCATGATCGCCCAGGGGCGCGTCAAGGTGAACGGCCGGCGCATCGACAGCCCGGCGCTCAATGTCGGCCCCGACGACAGGATCGAGGTGGACGGCCAGCCGGTGGCGGCGCCCGAGCGCCCGCGCCTGTGGCGCTATCACAAGCCCGCCGGGCTGGTGACCTCGGCGCGCGACGAAAAGGGCCGCCCGACGGTGTTCGACAGCCTGCCCGCCGAGCTGCCGCGGGTGATGTCGGTGGGCAGGCTCGACCTGAATTCCGAGGGGCTGCTGCTGCTGACCAACGACGGCGCGCTCAAGCGGCGGCTCGAGCTGCCCTCGACGGGCTGGCTGCGCAAGTATCGCGTGCGCGTGAAGGGCGCGCCGACGCCCGAGGCGCTGGCCCCGCTCGAGCGCGGCGTGACGGTGGATGGCGAGCGCTTCCAGCCCATGGTCGTGACCATCGACCGCCAGCAGGGCGCCAACGCCTGGCTGACCATCGGCATCCGCGAGGGCCGCAACCGCGAGATCCGCCGCGCGCTCGAATCGCTGGGCTTTATGGTCAACCGGCTGATCCGCATCTCTTACGGGCCTTTCCAGCTGGGCGATCTTGCGCCCGGCGCCGTCGAGGAGATCCGCCCCAAGGTGCTGCGCGAGCAGCTGGGCATCGCCATCGATCCCTCGGACCGCGCCCCCGCGCCCCCGCGCCCCGAGGGCGAGGCCGGCCAGGCGTCGGCCCCGGCGGGCAAGGGCGCCCGGCGCGGCCGCGGCCTGCGCGGGCGCGAGGACGGCGCGCCGCAGGGCAAGGCCGCGCGCCCCGCTTCGCCCGCGCCCGCGGGCAAGCCCGGCCCGGCCCGCAAGCCCCGCGCGCCCGAGGGCGTCAAGCCCCGCGCGCCCGAGGGCGGCGCGCCGGACGCCCACGGCCGCGGCGGGGGCGGCTTGCCGACGGGCGCGGGGCGGCGCGGCCGCCGATGAGGGGCGGCGCGCAATTGCCCGCTTCGCTCCGCCGGCGCCTGCGCGCGCCGGTTGCCGCCCGCGCCCGGCAAGGCTAGGTATGTCGCCTGCGCGACGATGACGGAGATCCACGCGATGAGACTGTGCAAGGACATGCCCGACGCCATCGGCGGCACGCCGCTGATCCGCCTGCGCAAGGCTTCCGAGCTGACGGGCTGCGAAATCCTGGGCAAGGCCGAGTTCATGAACCCCGGCCAGTCGGTGAAGGACCGCGCGGCGCTGTGGATCATCCGCGACGCGGTCGCGCGCGGCGTTCTGCGCCCCGGCGGCACGATCGTCGAGGGCACGGCGGGCAACACGGGAATCGGGCTTGCGCTGGTCGGGCGGGCCATGGGCTTTCGCACCGTGATCGTGATCCCCGAGACCCAGAGCCAGGAAAAGAAGGACATGCTGCGCCTGGCCGGCGCCCAGCTGGTCGAGGTGCCCGCCGTTCCCTATCGCAACCCCAACAACTACGTCCGCTATTCGGGCCGCCTGGCCGAGCGCCTGGCCCAGACTGAGCCCGGCGGCGCCTTCTGGGCGAACCAGTTCGACAACGTGGCGAACCGCCAGGCGCATATCGACTCGACCGCGCCCGAGATCTGGGAGCAGACCGGCGGCAAGGTCGACGGCTTCATCTGCGCCGTCGGCACCGGCGGCACGCTGGCGGGCGTCGCCGCGGGGCTGCGCGCGCGCAAGCCCGACGTCAAGATCGGTCTGGCCGACCCGGACGGCGCCGCGCTCTACAACTGGTATACCAAGGGCGAAATGAAGGCCGAGGGCTCGTCCATCACCGAGGGCATCGGCCAGGGGCGCATCACCGCCAATCTCGAGGGGCTGGAGGTGGACATGGCCTACAACATCCCCGACTCCGAGGCCCTGCCCGTAATCTTCGACCTTCTGCGCGAGGAAGGGCTGTGCCTGGGCGGCTCGTCCGGCGTCAACGTCGCCGGCGCGATCCGCATGGCCAGGGAGATGGGGCCCGGCCACACCATCGTGACGGTGCTGTGCGATTACGGCACGCGCTACCAGTCCAAACTGTTCAACCCCGCCTTCCTGCGCGAAAAGGGACTTCCGACGCCCGACTGGCTCGAGGCGCCGGCGCCCGAGCTGCCGACGGTGTTCGAGGAGGTCTGACCGCGCGGCGGGAGCACGGAGAATTCCGCCATGAAGCTGAAGATCCTGCGCGCGCTGCTGGCCGGCGCGCTGATGGCCGTCGCCGCGCTGGCCGCGCCCATGGCGGCGACGGTGTCGGCCAGCGCGCGCGAGGGCGACCCCTCGCGCGTCGAGGCCGAGCAGATCGCCGGTTGGGAGGCCCTGGCCGCCCGCGCCGAGAAGCTGCTGCAGAACCCCGAGGTCGCCACCCAGGAGCTGGAGGAGCTGCGCGCGCAGCTTGACGCGGCGCGGATTGCGGCGCGCGCTCTGGCGCAGAAGATCCGCGCCGACGCCGATCCGGTCCGCGCCCAGCTCCAGGCCCTTGGCCCGCCGCCCGAGGAGGGCGCGACCGAGGCCGAATCGGTCGCCGCCGAGCGCGCCGCGCTGAACGAGAAGCTGGCCCAGATCGACGGGCGCGCGCGCAAGGCCGAGCAGGCCGCCGCGCTGGCCGACGCGTTGATCGCGCGCATCGACGCCAGCGTGCGCGAGCGCTTCGCGCGCGAGCTGCTGACGCGCGGCCCCACGCCCCTGTCGCCCGAGGTCTGGCGCCCGGCCCTGGCCGAGACGGCCGCGTTCGGCGCGCGCGTGGCCGCCGAGGTCCGCCAGGCCTGGAGCGACCCGGTGCGCGCGCGTCAGCGCGAGGACCGCCTGCCGCTGCTGCTGGGGCTGGTCATCGCCGCGGCGGGCGCGGCGGCGGCGATGCGCGCGCGCGCCTCGTCCATGTTCCGCCGCATGCTCGAGGGCGCGGGCGGGGGGCGGCGCCTGCTGATCGCCGTCTTCGCCGCGACGGTGCGCGTGCTGGCGCCGGCCGCGGCGGCGGCGGGCCTGGTGCTGATCCTGCGCCATGGCGGCTTGACGGGGGCGACGGGGCGGCTTCTGGCCGACGCGCTGGCGCCGGCGCTGATCGCGCTTCTGGGCGCGCGGGCGATCGGCCTGGCCTATTACGCGCCCTACGATCCCGAATTGCGGCTGTCCTCGGCCGACGACCGCGAGGCGCGCAGCGCCTTTCGCGCCACGATGCTGCTGGGGCTGGCGCTGTTCTGCGCGCAGCTTTTCCTGCGCGGCGGCCAGGCGCTGGGGCTGAGCCCGAACACGCTGGCGGTGTGGAACCTTGGCGTGACGGCGCTGGGCGCGACGGCGATGCTGGCCTTCGCGCGCCATGTGCGGCCCGATCCGGCCGCCCCCGCCGGCGCCGGCGGCGACGATCTGGCGGTCGAGGACGAGGCCGTCGCCGAGCAATCCCAGCTGGTGCGGCGCGCGCAGGCGCTGGGCGCGCTGGGGCTGCGGCTGTGCGCGCCGCTGAGCGTGCTGCTTGCGGCCGCGGGCTATTATGCGGCCTCGCGCTATCTGACCGAGCCGCCGATCCTGACGGTGGGGCTGATCGGGGCGGGGATCGTGCTGCAGCGCCTTGTGCGCGACGCGGTCGAGGCCCTGGTCGGCGGGGACGAGAACAGCGGCCTGCGCCTGATCCCGATCCTGGCGGGTTTCGCCATCCTGTGCGTCGAGCTGCCGCTGCTGGCGCTGGTCTGGGGCGCGCGGCCCTCGGATCTGAGCGAATGGTGGCGGATGCTGACCGGCGGCTTCGCGGTGGGCGACGTGCGCCTCTCGCCGCTCGACTTCCTCACCTTCGCCGTGGTGCTGGTGCTGGGCGTCAGCGCGACGCGGCTTGTGCAGGCGGTGCTGCGCGGCTCGGTGCTGCCCAACACGCGGCTCGACACGGGCGCGCGGGCGGCGGTGGTCTCGGGCGTGGGCTATGTGGGCTACACGGTGGCGGGGCTGGCGGCGATCACGGCCACGGGGCTCGACCTGTCGAACCTGGCCATCGTCGCCGGCGCGCTGTCGGTGGGCATCGGCTTCGGCCTTCAGAACATCGTGTCGAACTTCGTCTCGGGGGTGATCCTGCTGATCGAGCGCCCGGTCAAGACCGGCGACTGGATCGAGGTCGGCGGGCGCCAGGGCACGGTGCGCAAGATCGCCGTGCGCGCGACCGAGATCGAGACCTTCGACCGCGCCACGCTGATCGTGCCCAATTCCGAGCTCATCTCGAGCCAGGTGCTGAACATGACCCATGGCAACACGATCGGCCGGGTGATCGTGCCGGTCGGGGTGGCCTATGGCTCGGACGTGCGCAAGGTCGAGCGGATCCTGCTCGAGATCGCGCGCGCGCACCCCTTGACCATGGGCTATCCTGCGCCTTTCGTCGTGTTCCAGGGATTCGGCGACAGCGCCCTGAACTTCGAGATCCGCGCCTATCTGCGCGATGTGAACAAGGTGGTGAGCGTGCGCAGCGAGATGAATTTCGAGATCGAGCGCCGCTTCCGCGAGGAGGGGATCGAGATCCCGTTCCCGCAGCGCGACCTCAACCTGCGCAACGTGGACGCGCTGCGCGCGCTGCTGGCCGAGCGCGGCGCGGCGGGCGACGGGGCGCCTTCGGGCGGCGGCGAGGGGGGCGCGGCATGAGCGCGCCCGCGCCGCTCTGGCGTCAGCGCCCCGAGCTGTTCGAGGCGCCGGCCCGCGTGCTGGCCTCGGGCCCCGAGGGCGTGGTCCTCGACGCTCCGATCTTCTATCCGCGCGGCGGCGGCCAGCCGGGCGATACGGGGGTCATCGAATGGGCGGGCGGGGCGGCGCGCGTGGCCGACACGCTCAAGGGCGCGGGGCGCGACGAAAGCCTTCTGATCCTCGAGCCCGGCGCCCCCGTTCCCGCGCCGGGCGCCGAGGTGATGCAGCGCCTCGACGCCGAGCGGCGCCTGGGCCACATGCGGGTGCACACGGCGCTGCACCTGCTGTCGGTGGTCATTCCGCTGCCGGTGACCGGCGGGCAGATCGCCGCCGATCGCGGGCGGCTTGATTTCGACATGCCCGAGGCGCCCGAGGACAGGGACGCGCTCGAGGCGCGGCTGCGCGAGCTTGTGGCGCAGGATCACCCCGTGACCGAGACCTGGATCTCGGACGAAGAGCTCGCGGCCAATCCCGGCCTCGTCAAGACCATGAGCGTGCGGCCGCCCGTCGGCGCCGGGCGCGTGCGCCTGATCCGCATCGGCCCGGCCGAGGCGCCGATCGACCTTCAGCCCTGCGGCGGCACGCATGTGGCGCGCACCGGGCTGATCGGGGGCGTTCGTCTGGGCAAGATCGAGAAGAAGGGCCGCCGCAACAGGCGCGTCCATCTGCATCTGGAGCCGTGAGGGCGCGCGCGCCGAGCCCCTTGCCGGGCGCAGCCCGGCCCAGCGCCCGGCCCAGCGCGCGGGCCGCGCCGGGGCGCTGCGCCCTGGCCTCGTGCGCGGCGCTGCTCGCCGCCGCCTGCGCGCCGCAGCCGGGCGCAGGGCCTGTGCGGCCCGACCTGCGGCCCGGCGCGGCGGGCGCGGCGGGGCTTGACGCGGCGGTGGGCGCGGCGAGCCTTGCGACGGCGCGCGATGGGGCGGCGGCGCCATCGCCGGCCGACGGGCGCGAGGGCGGCGCGCCGGCCTCGACGCCGCCCGAGTCGTCGCGCGAGTCGTCGCAAGCCCCCGCCTCGGCCGCCCCCTTGGCCCCTGCCTCCCTGATCGAGGATCCCGCCGCCTTCGACGTCGAAGGGCTGACGCTGTGGGACGGCGCGCCCTCGCTCGGCGGCGTGTGGGCGGCGCATCCGGGCATCCGCGGTCCGCTGCGCGGGCGCATCCGCAATCTCGACGGCGGCGCCTTCGTGGACGGCGCGCTGTTGGGGCGCGAGGGATGGCTGGCGGGCCCCTCGATCCTGCTTTCGGCCGAGGCGGCGCGCGCGCTGGGGATCGAACCGGGGCAGGTGGCGCGCGTGCGCCTGACCGCGCTCGCGCCCGCCCCGTCGGGAGCGCGCGCCGGGGCGGCCGGCGAGGAGGGGGCGGAGGCGGGCGGGGGCGATGTCGCCAAGGCGCGCGCGCAGGCCCCTGGCGTGCCGCCTGACGCCGAAGCGCGGCCGGGCGCCGAGGCGCCCAAGGCGGCGGGCGCGCCGCGGGCCGGGGCGGGGCGCTCGGCCCTCGGAGCGTCGCCCGCCGCGCATCCATCGGCCGCCGGCGCCGGGACGGCGGGGGGCGATGCGGCCGCCGCGCCCGCGCTCGCCGGAGCCGCCCCTGCGCCGTCGGATCCGGCAAGGCAAGAGGCGCCGGCGCCCGCCACGGCTGCGCAAGCTGGCGCCGCCCGCCCCATCGAGGTCGGAACGGGCGCAGGCGCCGCGGCCCCGCCTCGCCGGTCCCCCGCCGCTTCGCCCGCCCCGTCGCCCGCCCCGTCGCCCTCCTCGCCGCCCATCGCGTCGCCGGCGGCGGCTTCGGCCTCGCCCGGGGCCGTCTTGCGCGCCGACGCGCCCGCGGGCGTGGCGCCGGGCCGCGCCGCGCCCGCGTCCGGCGCCGAGACGGCGCGCGGCGCGCCGCCGCCCAAGGCTGGCGCCGCCGCGCCGCAGGGCGCGCAGGCGGGCGTGCCGCCGGATCTGGCCGAGGCGCCGGAACGGCCGTATGTTCAGGTGGCCAGCTTCCGCAACCCGGCGAACGCCGAGGCTGCCGCGCGCCGCTTCGCCGCCCAGGGGCTGCCGGTGCGCGTCGGCGCGCCCGAGGGCGGCTGGGTGCGTCTGCTGCTCGGCCCCTTCGCCCGGGAGGGCGCCGCGCGCGACGCCCTGGACCTTGCCCGTGCCGCGGGCTTTCCCGACGCCATGCGCGTGCGCCGATGACCGGCGCCGCCGCACGAGAAGGACAGCGCAATGCCTGACGCCACGCCGCGCTCCGCCGCCTCCCGCCCGCCGCGTCCCAGCCTGCGCCCCATCTTGCGCCCCAGCCTGCGCGCAACCCTGTCCGCGGCCCTGTTCGCCGCGCTGGCGCTTGGCTCCGCCGCGCCCTCGCGCGCGCTCGACACCGCCGCGCGGGCCGCGCTGGTGATCGACGCGGGCACGGGGGCCGAGCTTCTGGCGCGCGACCCCGACGTTCCGATCCCGCCCGCCTCGATGTCCAAGCTGATGACCGTCTACATGGTCTTCGAGGCGCTGGCCGAGGGCCGCCTGTCCATGGAGGATCGCTTCCGCGTCTCGGCGCGGGCGGCAGCCATGGGCGGCTCGAAGATGTTCGCGCGCGAGGGCGACGCGATCCGCGTCGCCGACCTTCTGCGCGGCGTCATCGTCCAGTCGGGCAACGACGCCTGCGTCGTGCTGGCCGAGGGCCTGGCCGGTTCGGAGGAGGCCTTCGCCGCGCGCATGAACGAGCGCGCCCGGCAGCTGGGCCTGCGCGGATCGCATTTCGCCAACGCCACCGGATGGCCCGATCCGGGCCAGCGCATGACCCCGCGCGATCTGGTGACCCTGGCGCAGCGGCTGATCGAGGATTTCCCCCAATACTACCCCATCTTCGCCGAGACCGAGTTCACCTGGGAAGGCATCCGCCAGCGCAACCGCAACCCGCTGCTCTTCGCCGATGTCGGCGCCGACGGGCTCAAGACCGGTCACACCGAAGAGGCCGGCTACGGCCTGGTCGGGTCGGCCCGGCGCGGCGACCGGCGCGTGATCCTGATGATCGGCGGGCTGCCCGACGCCAAGGCCCGCGCGCTCGAGGCCGAGCGCCTGGTCAAATGGGCGTTCCGCGAGTTCGTGAACCGCAAGCTCTACGCCGCCGGGCAGATCCTGGGCGAGGCCGAGGTGTGGCTGGGCGCGCGCCCCAGCGCGCCGCTGACGGTCGCGCGCGACGTGGTCGCCACCGTGCCCTGGGGCGCGCGCGACAAGCTGCGCGCGCGCATCGTCTACGAAGGTCCGCTCGAGGCGCCCGTGGCCAGGGGGCAGGAGGTGGCGCGGCTGGTGATCGAGGCCCCCGACATGGCGCCCATCGAGGTCCCGGTGGTGGCGGCCGAAGCCGTGCCCGAGGGCGGCTTCCCCGAGCGCTTCAAGGCCGCCGCGCGCCTTGTCTTCGCCCGGGCCATGCGCGCGCTCAGCCAGGCGGCCGAGGATGTCGCCGGCGAGGGCGCGGAGGGCGCGCGGTGAGCGCGCGCGGCGTGTTCCTCAGCTTCGAGGGCGCCGACGGCGCCGGCAAGACGACCCAGCTGCGCCGCCTGGCCGTCCGCCTGCGCGCCCAGGGGCGCGAGGTGGTCGAGACGCGCGAGCCGGGCGGCGCGCCGGGCGCCGAAGAGATCCGCCGCCTGGTGCTCGAGGGCGACCCGGCCCGCTGGTCGGCGGTGACCGAGCTTCTGCTCTTCAACGCCGCGCGGCGCGATCACGTCGAGCGCACCATCGCGCCGGCGCTTGCGCGCGGGGCGGTGGTGCTGTGCGACCGCTTCGCCGATTCGAGCCGCGTCTATCAGGGCGTGGTGCGCGGCGCCGGCGCCGAGCTGGCCGATTCGCTGCATGCGCTGGCCATCGGGATCGAGCCCGATCTGACGCTGATCCTCGACATCGCGCCGCGCACGGGGCTGACGCGCGGCCTGGCCCGCGGCACGGCCGAGGAGCGCTTCGAGCGCTTCGGCCTGGCCTTTCAGGCGCGGGTGCGCGCCGCTTTCCGCGATCTGGCCGCCGCCAACCCCGCCCGCTGCCGCCTGATCGACGCCGAGGGCGACGAAGAGGCCGTGGCCGCGCGCGTCTGGGCCGCCGCGGCGCCGCTGTTCGAGGCGCGCGCATGAGGCGCCCGGCCGAGATCGAGCCCGAGGCCGCCCCGCCCGAGCCCGACCGGGTCGAGGGCGCCCCCCACCCGCGCGAGGCGGTCGCGCTGTTCGGGCAGGAGGCCGCCGAGCGCGCCTTTCTGGACGCCTGGCGCGGCGGGCGTCTGCACCACGCCTGGCTGCTCGAGGGGCCGCGCGGCGTCGGCAAGGCCACGCTGGCCTGGCGCATCGCGCGGGCGGTGCTGGCCTGGTCCGAAGGCGGCGCCGAGGGGCCGGCGCCCGACAGCCTGGCGCTCGATCCCGCGCATCCGGTCTTTCGCCGCGCCGCGGCGCTGGCCGAGCCGCGGCTGCGGCTCTTGCGCCGCGGCTGGGACCCGGCGCGCAAGCGCCTGCGCGCGCAGATCGTGGTCGAGGACGCCCGCGCCATGGCCGAGCTGTTCCGCCGCACCGCCGCCGATGGCGGCTGGCGGGCGGCGATCGTGGATTCGGCCGACGACCTGAACCCCAGCGCCGCCAACGCGCTGCTCAAGCTGATCGAGGAGCCGCCCGCGCGCAGCCTGTTCCTGCTGGTCAGCCACGCGCCGGCGGGGCTGTTGCCCACCATCCGCTCGCGCTGCCGCCGCTTGGCGCTGCGGCCTCTGGCGGCCGAGCCGCTGGCGCGCGCGATCGGGCTGGATCCTGCCTCGGACGAGGCGGCGACGCTGGCGGCGCTGGCGGCCGGCTCGGCGGGCGAGGCGCTGCGGCTGCGCGCGGCCGACGGACCGGCGCTGTTCCGGCGCCTGGCGCGGCTCCTGGCCGGCGCGCCGGGCATGGACCGGGTCGAGATGCAGCGCCTTGCGGCCGAGTGCGCCGGCCCCGCGGGCGAGGAACGCTTCGACGCCGCGCTGCGCCTTCTGGCGCTGCTGCTGGCGCGGCTGGCGCGCGGCGCTGCGCTGGGCGCGGCGCCCGAAGCGGCGACGCCCGAGGAAGAGGCCCTGCATCGGCGGCTGGGCGGCGGCGAGGCGCGCGCGCGCATCTGGGCCGAGGCGGCCATGACGGCGCCGGCGCGCGCGCGCGCGGCGCGCGCGGTCAATCTTGACCCGGCGCAGATCATGCTCGATACCTTGCTGGCGCTTGACGCCGCCGCCGCCCGCGCGGCGCGGCAGGCCTGACGCCGCAAGCCGGCGCCGCCGCGCATCGGGTCACGAACGCCGGAGCCGCCCATGCCTCCCGTCCTTGCGGACAGCCACTGCCACCTCGACTTTCCCGACTTCGCCGACGACCTGCCTCAGGTGATCGAGCGCGCGCAGGCGGCGGGGGTGACGCGGATGGTCAGCATCTGCACCCGTCTCGACCAGGAGCCGCGCGTGCGCGCCATCGCCGAGGAGCACGCCCCGGTCTTCTACGCCGTCGGGGTCCACCCGATGAATGTCGGCCGCTCGCCCGAGGCCACGGTCGAGGCGCTGGTCGCGCTGGCGCGCCACCCCAAGATGGTCGGCATCGGCGAGACGGGCATCGACCTGCACTATTCGGCCGACACGCGCGACGCCCAGATCGAAAGCCTGCGCGTGCATGCCGAGGCGGCGCGCCGCACCGGGCTGCCGCTGATCATCCACGCGCGCGACGCCGACGAGGACGTGGCGCGCGTGCTGCGCGAAGAGCGCGCCGCCGGCGCCTTCGGCTGCGTGATGCACTGCTTCTCGTCGGGCCGGGCGCTGGCCGAAGAGGCCCTGTCGCTGGGTTTCCACCTGTCCATGTCCGGCATCGCCGCCTTCAAGCGCAGCGACGCGCTGCGCGCCATCTTCCGCGACGCGCCGCTCGACCGCATCCTGGTCGAGACCGACGCGCCCTACCTGGCGCCGCCGCCGCATCGGGGCAAACGCAACGAGCCGGCCCATGTGGCGCTGACGGCGCAGGTGGGGGCCGAGCTGTTCGGCCTGTCGCTCGAGGCGTTCGCCGCCGCGACCACCGCCAATTTCGAGCGCCTCTTCGCCAAGGCCGCCGCCTGGGCGCCGCAGGAGGCCACGGCATGACCCTGCGCCTGCGCATCCTGGGGTGCGGTTCGTCGGGGGGCGTGCCGCGCCTTGGCGGGCTGTGGGGGGCGTGCGACCCGACCAACCCGCGCAACGAGCGGCTGCGCTGCTCGCTGCTGGTCGAGCGCGAGGGGCCGCAGGGCGTCACGCGGGTGCTGATCGACACCTCGCCCGACCTGCGCCGGCAGCTGCTGGATGCAGGGGTGGGGCTGCTGGACGCGGTGCTCTACACGCATGAGCACGCCGACCATGTCCACGGGCTCGACGATCTGCGCATGATCGTCTTCAACCGCCGCGCGCGCCTGCCGGTCTATGCCTCGCCCGAGACGCAGAACGCCCTGATCGGGCGCTTCGGCTACGCCTTCGTGCAGCCCGAGGGCTCGCCCTATCCGCCGATCCTCGACCTGCGCACCATCGAGGGGCCGTTCGTCATCGACGGCGCCGGCGGGCCGATTCCCTTCCGTCCCTTCGCCGTCGATCACGGCGCGATCGCGGCGCTGGGCTTTCGCATCGGGCCGGCGGTCTATCTGCCCGACGTGCACGAGATGACCGACGAGGCCTGGGCCGCGCTCGAGGGCGCCGACACCTGGATCGTGGACGCGCTGCGCTACAAGCCCCATCCCACCCACGCGCATCTGGACAAGACCCTGTCCTGGATCGCCCGCGCCGGCGTGCGGCGGGGGGTGCTGACCAACATGCACATCGACATGGACTATGACGAGGTCGCCGCGCGCACGCCCGACCATGTCGAGCCCGCCCATGACGGCATGACGCTGGTCTTTCCCGACGCCTTCCCGCCGGCCGACGCCGCGGCGGACGCCTGAGGGCGGCGATGCTGGACATCCTGCGCATCATCCTGCCGGTCTTCGTGGTGGTCGCCGGCGGCTACGGCGCCGCGCGCGCCAACTTCTTCCAGCCGGGGCATGTGGACGGGGTGCTGGCCTTCGCCATGCGCTTCGGCGTGCCGTGCCTGCTGTTCCTGGGCATGTATCGGCTGGACCTGCACGCGCAATACGACTGGCGGCTTCTGGTCAGCTTCTACGCCGGGGCGCTCTTGTGCTTCGCGCTGGGGGCGCTGGGGGCGTGGCGGCTGTTCGGCCGCCGCCCGGGCGAGAGCGTCGCGATCGGCTTCGCGGCGCTGTTCTCGAATTCGCTGCTGCTGGGGCTGCCGATCACCCAGCGCGCCTATGGCGCGGATGCGGTGGCGGGAAACTACGTGATCATCTCGATCCATGCGCCGCTATGCTATCTGGTGGGCATCCTGGCGATGGAGACCGTGCGCGCCGACGGACGCGGCGTCGCGGCGACCCTGCGCGCCGTGGCGGGGACGATGTTCCGCAACGCGCTGACCATCGGCCTGGCGCTGGGGCTGGCGGCGAATGCGAGCGGCTTCGCCTTGCCCGAGCCGGCGCTGGCGGGGGTCGAGATGCTGGCGCGCGCGGCGCTTCCGGCGGCGCTGTTCGGGCTGGGCGGCGCGCTGACGCGCTATGCGATCCGCGGCGGGCTGGGCGAGGGGATCATGGTCTCGGTCCTGTCGCTGCTGGTGCATCCGGCCATCGCCCTTGTATTGTCGGGATGGGTGTTCGCGCTGCCGGTCGAGTTCGTGCGCTCGGCGGTGGTGACGGCGGCCATGGCGCCGGGGATCAACGCCTATGTCTTCGCGGCGATGTATCAGCGCGCGACGGCGGTGGCGGCCTCGACGGTGCTGATGGCGACGGCGGCTTCGGTGGCGACGGCGTCGTTCTGGCTGTTCGCGCTCGAGGCGGCGGGATTCTGAACCGGCGCGTCAAGAATTCACATTCTTGACGTCGCATCGGTATGTAAATTTACAAAAAAATCGTTCAGGGTCAGAAAGTTGCGCATTTCTTTGCGAATTGTGCTATGACCTCGGGTCAACAGGGCCGGGCGCGCCGACGCCGCGCCCGCCCGCGGCGCTTCAGACCGCAGACCGGAGGAACCCTGATGAGCGAGACCACCGAACCCAGGATCTACCCGATTCCGCCCGAGATATCGTCGCGGGCGCATGTCGACGCGGCGGGCTACGAGCGGATGTATGCGCGCTCGATCTCGGATCCCGAGGTTTTCTGGGGCGAGCATGGCCGTCGGCTGGACTGGATCCGGCCGTATACGAAGGTGAAGAACACGTCCTTCGCGTATCCCGACGTGTCGATCCGCTGGTTCGAGGACGGGACGCTGAACGTGTGCGCGAACTGCGTGGACCGTCACCTGAAGGAGCGGGCGGATCAGACGGCGATCATCTGGGAATCGGACGATCCGGGAGTGAGCGAACACATCACCTACGCCGAGCTTCACCGCCAGGTGTGCCGCTTTGCGAACGTTCTGCGGGCGATGGGGGTGTCGAAGGGCGACCGGGTGGTGCTGTATCTGCCGATGATCCCGGCGGCGGCCTATGCGATGCTGGCCTGCGC
>NZ_VNHJ01000006.1 GCF_008124525.1 Oceanicella actignis | reverse complement strand
TGCCGCGCAGCAGCGCGCCGATGTTGTCGCCCGCCTCGCCGCGGTCCAGCAGCTTGCGGAACATCTCGACGCCCGTGCAGGTCGTCTTCTTGGTCGGACGCAGACCCACGATCTCGACCTCGTCGCCGACCGTGATCACGCCGCGCTCGACGCGGCCCGTCACCACCGTGCCGCGGCCCGAAATCGAGAACACGTCCTCGATCGGCATCAGGAAGGGCTGGTCGATCGGACGCTCGGGCGTCGGGATGTACTCGTCGACCGCCGCCATCAGCTCGCGGATCTTGTTCTCGCCGATCTCGGGGTCGCGGCCCTCGAGCGCCGCAAGCGCCGAGCCCGCGATGATCGGAATCTCGTCGCCCGGGAAGTCGTAGGACGACAGCAGCTCGCGCACCTCCATCTCGACCAGCTCGAGCAGCTCGGGATCGTCGACCTGGTCCACCTTGTTCAGGAACACCACCAGCGCCGGAACGCCCACCTGGCGCGCCAGCAGGATGTGCTCGCGCGTCTGCGGCATCGGGCCGTCGGCCGCCGAAACCACCAGGATCGCGCCGTCCATCTGCGCCGCGCCCGTGATCATGTTCTTCACGTAGTCCGCGTGGCCCGGGCAGTCGACATGCGCGTAGTGGCGCTTCTCGGTCTCGTACTCGACATGCGCCGTCGAGATCGTGATGCCGCGCGCGCGCTCCTCGGGAGCCGCGTCGATCTGGCTGTAGTCCTTGAACTCGCCGAAATACTTCGTGATCGCAGCCGTCAGCGTCGTCTTCCCGTGGTCAACGTGGCCGATCGTGCCGACGTTCACATGCGGTTTCGTGCGCTCGAACTTTGCCTTCGCCATCCGTCCGTTCCCTGATTTCGAGGTCCCATCCGCGCAACCGCGGATCAACCGCGCCCGCTTAGTGAAAAAAGCGTCGCAGCGCAACAGGGAATGCGGTCATCGCTCCGCGCGGCGCGCGAAAATGGGGAAGGCGTGGAGCGGGCAGCGGGAATCGAACCCGCAACAAGAGCTTGGAAGGCTCGTGTGATACCGTTTCACCATGCCCGCCGACGCTTTCCAGATAGCGCCGCGGCGCGCCGGACGCAAGCCCGGCGCGCCCCGTTCAGGCCGAGCGCGCCAGCAGCTCGGCGTTGCCGCCCGCCGCGGTGGTGTCGACGCTGAGCACGCGCTCATGCGCGAAATCCTGCGGCGCGTCCAGCCCGGCGACCAGCGGCGCGATGGGCCCCTCGCGCGCCGCAAGGGCCCTGCGCAGCGCGGCGAAGCGGTCGGGCGCGCAGGGCGTGGCGGCGGCGACCGCGATGGGCAGGCGCGTCAGCGCCTCGGGGTCGAGCGCGCCGTCAAGCGCGACGAGCGGCGGCGCGGCGCGGCCGCGGCCGGGCGCGCGCAGCAGCGGCGCCAGGATGCGCGGCGCCCCGGGCGCGGCGGCGACGACCGGGCAGCCCATGGCCAACGCGTGGACGCATTGCGTCAGCAGCGCCTCCTCGTCCGGCCCAAGGCACAGCGCCGGGCCGCGGGGCGCAAGCCACAGCTGGTTCGATTCCCCGGTCGGTCCGGGCAGGTCGATGGGCCCCATGTCCACCGCCGCCGCCGCCGCCAGCGCCCGGGCCGCGCGCCCGCGCAGCAGGGCGCGCAGCGTGGCGAGGCGCGCGGGATCGGCCGCCCAGGCCCGCGTCTCGGGCGCGGCGGCGAGGCGCTCGAGCGCGGCGCGCGCCGCGGCCTCGTCCAGCGCCGGACCGGCCGCAACCGCCGTCGGCTGCGTCACGGGCCGGCGGAAGCGGGGCAAATAGTTCGGCCCGCCCGCCTTCGGCCCGGTTCCCGACAGCCCCTCGCCGCCGAAGGGCTGGCAGCCGACCACGGCGCCGATCTGGTTGCGGTTGACATAGATGTTGCCGACATGCGCCCGATCGACGATGCGCTGAACGCGCCCGTCGATGCGGCTGTGCACGCCCATGGTCAGCCCGTAGCCGCGCGCGTTCACCGCCTCGACCACGCGCAGCAGATCCGGCGCGCGGAAGGTGGCGATATGCAGGACGGGGCCGAAGATCTCTTCCTCCAGCGCCTCGATGCCCGGCACGCGGATGACCGCCGGCCCCACGAACAGCCCGCCCGCCGGCGCCGCGAGGCGCTTGAGCAGCCGCCCCTCGGCCTCGGCGCGGGCGATGTGAGCCTCGATGCGGGCGCGCGCCTCGGCGTCGATGACCGGGCCGACATCGGTCGACAGGGCGCGCGGGTCGCCGATGCGCAGCAGGTCCATCGCGCCCAGCAGCATCTCGGTCACCGTCGCGGCGACGTCCTCCTGCACATAAAGGATGCGCAGCGCCGAGCAGCGCTGCCCCGCCGACTGGAAGGCGCTGGCCAGGATGTCGCGCACCGCCTGTTCGGGCAGCGCCGAGCTGTCGACGATCATGGCGTTGAGCCCGCCGGTCTCGGCGATCAGCATCGCCTCGGGGGCGCTGCGGGCCAACTGGCGGTTGATCAGGGCGGCGACCTCGGTCGAGCCGGTGAAGCATACGCCGTCGATCCCCGGATCGGCGGTCAGCGGCGCGCCGACGCCGGGGCCGTCGCCATAGACCATGCACAGCACGTCCTCGGGCAGGCCCGCCTCGGCCAGAAGCGCGGCGGCGCGCGCGGCGGTCAGCGGCGTCTGCTCGGCTGGCTTGGCGACCACGGCGTTGCCCGTGGCGAGGGCGGCCGAGATCTGGCCGGTGAAGATCGCCAGCGGAAAGTTCCAGGGCGAGATGCACGCGATCACGCCGCGCGCGGGGCCGGCCGCTTCGGCCAGCGGCGCCTGGGCGGCGTAGTAGCGCAGGAAATCGACCGCCTCGCGCACCTCGGCCACGCCGTCGAGCCAGTTCTTGCCCGCCTCGCGCGCGACCAGCTCGATCAGCTCGGCCATGTTGTCTTCGTAAAGATCAGCCGCCGCGCGCAGGATGGCGGCGCGGGCGGCGACGGGCGTCGCCTCCCAGGCCGGCTGGGCGGCGCGGGCGCGCGCGACGGCGCGGGCCACGCCCTGGGCGTCGGTCTCGTGCGCCACGCCCACCACCTCGGCCGGATCGGCGGGGTTGGTCACGGCGCGCGGCGCCCCCTCTTCGCCGGCGATCCAGCGATGGGGCGCGGCGAAGGGCGCGCGCGCCCGCGCCAGCGCCCGCACGGCCAGCGGATCGGTCAGATCGACCCCGCGCGAGTTGCGCCGCTCGGCGCCGTAGAGGTCGGGCGGGGCGGGGATCGTCGGATCGGGCGCGAACTCGTCCTCCTCGGCGGCGGCGATCGGGTCGGCGGCGATGACCTCGGGGGGAATGTCCTCGTCCACGATCTGGTGCACGAAGGACGAGTTCGCGCCGTTCTCGAGCAGCCGCCGCACCAGATAGGCCAGCAGGTCGCGATGAGCCCCGACCGGGGCGTAGATGCGGCTGCGCACGCCATGCTCGGACAACAGAAGATCGTGCAGCCCCTCGCCCATGCCGTGCAGGCGCTGGAATTCGAAATGATCGCGCCGCTCGCCGGCCATGTGCAAGACCGCGGCGGCGGTGTGGGCGTTGTGCGTGGCGAATTGCGGATAGATGCGGTCGGTCATGCCCAGCAGCTTGCGCGCGCAGGCGATGTAGCTGACGTCGGTGTGGCGTTTGCGGGTGAAGACGGGATAGCCCTCGAGCCCCAGCACCTGGGCGCGCTTGATCTCCGAGTCCCAGTAGGCCCCCTTGACCAGCCGCACCATGATCCGCCGGTCCAGCTTGCGGGCCAGCGCGTGCAGCCAGTCCAGCACCTCGGGCGCGCGCAGCCCGTAGGCCTGGACCACGACGCCGAAGCCGTCCCAGCCGGCAAGCTCGGGGTCCGACAGAACGGCCTCGATCACGTCAAGCGACAGGTCCAGGCGGTCGGCCTCTTCGGCGTCGATGTTCAGGCCGATGCCGGCCCTGGCCGCCGCGCGGGCCAGCTCGGACAGGCGCTCGACCATCACCGGCAGCATCACGTCGCGCTGGCCGTATTCGTAGCGCGCATGCAGCGCCGACAGCTTGACCGACACGCCCGGATTGTCGCGCACCGTGCAGCGCGCGCCCTCGCCGGCGACGCGGATGGCCTTGGCGTAGGCGCGGTGATAGCGCAGCGCGTCGGCGTCGGTGCGGGCGGCCTCGCCCAGCATGTCGTAAGAGAAGGTGTAGCCGCGCTCGCGCATCCGGGCGCCGCGCTTGACGGCCTGCTCCATGGTCTCGCCCAGCACGAACTGGGCGCCCATCTCCTGCATCGCGCGCGAGACGGCCAGGCGGATCGCCGGCTCGCCCAGCCGCCGGACCAGCCCGCGCAGGGCGGCGACGACGCCCTCGCCTTCGTCCGACAACATGCGTCCGGTCAGCATCAGCCCCCAGGTCGAGGCGTTGACCAGGATCGAGCCGCTGTCGCCCAGATGCGCGCCCCAGTCATGGGGGGCGACCTTGTCCTGGATCAGGTCGTCGATGGTCTCGGCGTCGGGCACGCGCAGCATGGCCTCGGCAAGGCACATGAGCGCGACGCCCTCGCGGGTGGACAGGCCGTATTCGGCCAGGAACAGCTCCATCAGCCCCGGATCGTCGCGCTTGCGGATCGCGCGGACCATGTCGGCGGCGCGGGCGCCGATGGCGGCGCGCTCGTCCGCGGTCAGGCTCGCGGCGGCGGCCAGGGCGGCGACGGCCTCGCTCTCGTCGGTCAGGATGCGGCGGCGCATGCGCGCGCGCAGCTCGTCAAGGGCGGCGGGGGCGGCGGAATCGGCGAAGGTCTGGGACATGGCGGGGCTCTCCTGGGCTCATGCTTGCGAGCATAACCCGCCGCGAGGGGGCTTGCGTCCCGTCTTGCGGGCCTGTTTCGGGCCATCTGACTTTTGTTCGTCGTCCCGTTCAGCCATCATCCCGCGCATGAAGGAAGAAACGGACCGACTCGATTCCATCGACCTGCGCATCGTGCGCGAGCTCGAGCGCGACGCGCGCCAGTCCTTCGCCCGGCTGGCCGAAAAGGTGGGCCTGTCGAAATCGCCCGTGCAGGCGCGGGTCAAGCGGCTTGAGCGGCTGGGGGTCATTCGCGGCTACGCGGCGCGGGTCGATCACGCGCGGCTGGGGGCGGGGCATGTGGCCTTCGCGCAGGTCACGCTGTCGGACACGCGCTCGCACGCGCTCGAAGCGTTCAACCGCGCGGTGGCCGACATTCCTCAGATCGTCGAGTGTCACATGATCGCGGGCGGCTTCGACTATCTGCTCAAGATCCGCACGCGCGACATCGGCGCCTATCGCCGCCTGCTGGGCGAGACGCTGTCGCGCCTGCCGCATGTCTCGCACAGCTCGACCTTCGTGGTCATGGAGGCGGTGAAGGACGACTGAGCGCGAAAGCGAACGCCCCGCCGCGGGGGCGGGGCGTCGTGGTGGCTCAGAAGCTGAGCGAGATGTCGCGGTGATCCGCCGAACACGAGGCGATGAACAGCGCCTGCTCGCGCGTCAGTCGGGGCTGCTGGCGCGCGCCCAGCGTGTCACGGATGGCGGCCTCGTAGCGATCGAGCGCCGGCGCCAGCTCGGCCAGCGCCCGCTCGCGCCAGGTCAGATCGGCCTCGAGCGCGTTCAGCGCCGCCTGCATCTGGGCGATGGCCTCGGCCTTGTCGGGCGTGCGGGCGCGCAGGGCCGAGCGCGCCTTGGACACGGCCGAACGGATCGCGTCGGCGCCCTCGACATCGCCCAGACGGCTGCGCATCTCGGTCACGGGCTCGACCATCTCGGCAGGCTCGTTCGCGGCCACTGCCTCGGCCAGGGCGCGCAGATCGGGCGCCAGGGCGCGCAGCGCCTCGGTCGCGGCCAGCGTCGCCTTGATTTCGGCCGCGGCCTCGTAGCTCTGATCCGCGGCGCGGCGATAGGCGTCGCGCGCCTTGCTCTCGGCCTGGTCCAGCTTGTGGAACGCCTTGTAGACCTCGGGCCAGTCGGCGGGGATCCGCGCGGCCAGCGCGGCGCGCTCGGTCTCGATCTCCTTCAGCCGCGCCTCGAGACGGGGCTTGAGCTGGTCGCCATCCTCGGGCCGCAGGCGGCTGAGGCGGGTGCGGATGCGGTCCGCCTCCTTGTCCAGACGGCGGATGTCCTTCTCGAGCGTGCGCACGGCGTCGTGCACGGGCCGATAGGCGGGGGCCGCGGCCTCGACCGCCTCGGCCGCCTTGCGCGCCTGGCCGAGCAGCGCGATGGCCTCTTCGGCCTTGTCCAGCCCGGCGGTCAGGTCCTTGGCCAGCTTCGAGGGCAGATAGCTCAGATCCTGGGCGCGGACCGCATCGGCGGCGGCGCGGATCCGGTCCGCGTCCTGCGCAAGGCGCTCGGCGACGTATTCCTCTAGGCACAGCTGCAACTTCGGGTTGCGCGGCGGCGGCGCGGTTTCCGAGGTCAGCGAGACGCGCGTGGGCAGGTAGTTGGCCAGCGGCGGGTAGAAGCCGACGATGCCCAGCGCCACCAGCTGCAGCGCGATGAAGGCGATGACGCCCTTGTAGATCTCGATCGTGCGCACCGCCGCGGGCGCCACGCCGCGCAGGTAGAACAGCGCGAAGCCGAAGGGCGGCGTCAGGAACGAGGTCTGGATGTTCAGCCCGATCATCACGCCCAGCCACACGGCGGTGACGTTGGCGGCCGGATCGGCCAGCAGGATCGGCGCGACGATCGGCACCACGACCACGGCGATCTCGATGAAGTCCAGGAAGAAGCCCAGGATGAAGATCACCGTCATGACGATGAAGAACTGCATCCAGAAGCCGCCGGGCAGCGATTCCAGGAACTCCTGCACCAGATGCTCGCCGCCGAAGCCGCGGAAGGCGGCGGTCAGCATGGCCGCGCCCATCAGGATGATGAACACCAGCGCCGAGGTCTTGGCCGTCTCGACCATCACGCCCTGCAGCGTGTTGTCGATGCGCAGCGCCCTCGCCCCGGACCACACCAGCGAGGCGATCAGCCCGGCGCTGCCGATCAGGGCGATGACGACGCCGATCTGGTCGTCGGGGGTCTGGATGTTCTTGATGTTCGGCGCATAGACCACCTGCGCGAAGGCCGCCACGGCCAGCGAGGCCATGAACAGCAGCGCCGGCGCATAGGCCCCGCGCCCGGTCTCGAGCCGGTAGCCCGCCATCACCAGCGCGCCCGCCGCGCCGATGGCGCCGGCCTGGTTCACCGTCGCCACGCCGGCGATGATCGAACCCAGCACCAGGAAGATCAGCGCCAGCGGCGGCACCAGGGTGATCGCCACCTTGCCCCAGAAACGGGCGTCATAGTCGCCCTCGTAAGGCACGGCGGGGGCTTTCTTGGGGTTGAGCAGCGCGAAGACCAGGATGAACGCCATGTAGAGCCCGACCAGCACCAGGCCGGGCACGAAGGCGCCCAGGAACATCTCGCCCGCCGAGGTCGAGGCGACGTCGAAATCCGAGGGCATCGACAGCTCGCCCGTGGCGGCCTTGTAAAGCGCCTTGCGCGCCGTGCCGGCCTGATCCACCGCGCTGGACAGCTGGTCGGCCAGGATGATCAGCACGATCGAGGGCGGGATGATCTGCCCCAGCGTGCCCGAGGCGGCGATGGTCCCGGTGGCCAGCGGCTTCGAGTAGTTGTTGCGCAGCATCGCCGGCAACGAGATCAACCCCATCGCCACCACCGTCGCGCCCACGATGCCCGTGGTCGCCGCCAGCAGCGCGCCCACGAACACCACCGAGATGCCCAGCCCGCCGGGAATCGGCCCGAACAGCTGCGCCATGGTCACCAGCAGATCCTCGGCGATGCGCGAGCGCTGCAGCATGATGCCCATGAAGATGAAGAGCGGAATCGCGATCAGCGTGTCGCGCTCGGCCTCCCAATAGACGCCGCGCAGGTTCGTCACCCCCGCCGACAGCCATTGCGACGGACCGCCCGAGGCGAAATAGGCGTCGGGCGAGCCGGCGAACAGCCAACCCGCCGCAGCCGCCGCCCCCACGGCCAGGATCGCCGAGCCGGGCAGGGCGAAGGCGACCGGATAGCCCGAGCCGAGCGCCAGCGCCATGAGCAGGATCAGAAGGGCCAGAAAAACGAGTTCCATGTCAGCGATTCCGATCAGGCGGCGTGCGCGCCGTCATGGGCGCGGCCGCCCGGCTCGCCGCGCCAGTCGGCGACGGCGTCGAAGAAATATGCGGTGAACTGGATCAGCATGGTGATGGCGAACACGCCCAGATACCCGGCCATCAGGTATTTGACATACATGCCGAACCCGGACTGCGAGACCTCGTAGTTCGAGAGCGCGCCGGTGATGATGGCCGATCTGCCCGCGAACCCGATGATGAGGACCGTCCAGCACAGGACCATGCCCAGCAGCACCGTGCCGACGGCGTTCACCATGCCCTTGGTGCGGGGGCGGAAGCCGGCGTAGAACACGTCGACGCGCACATGCCCCTCCTCCATCAGCGTGTGGGCCGAGGCGAACAGGAACAGCGCCGCATACCAGAAGCGCACGAGGTCGCCCATGAAGGCCTGCTCGTAGGAGAAGATGAAGCGCGTGATCACGATCAGCAGCTCGGCCGCCACGATCAGCAGCGCCAGCCAGGTGAAGCCGAGCGTGCGCGAGAAGAACGCCGTCGCGAACCCCAGCGCCACAAGCGGCAGGTGAACGTTCGGCCCGCGGAAATGCGAACGCCCCAGATCCGAGGCGAGATCGGCGCCGACGACCTGTTCGAGCAGGCCCTCGACGCGCAGGAAGGAAATCGCGGCGTCGGCGATGCCCACATACAGCACCGCGAAGAAGCAGCCGCGGATCAGAAACGCGTTAAAGGCGGCGATGTCGTCGCAATCCTCGCGCAGGCCGCGCAGGGGCGTGCGCACGACCCAGAAGGCCGCCGCCAGCGCCGCCGCCGGCCAGGCCAGCAGCATGACCCAGGCCGCCGCGCCGCCGCCGGCCAGGGCCTGCGCCGGGCCCGGCATTTCGGGCGCGCCGTAAATCAGCCAGATCTCGGCCAGGAACACCGCCAGCATGGCCAGGTTGACCCAGCCGAAAAGCCGCGCGGCGACGTCCAGCCCGTCATTGCCGCCGGCCTTGCCGATCCTGCGGCCCTCTTCGCCAGACAAGGTCATCGCGTTCCCCCCTGTGCGAGGAACGGGGCCGAAGCCCCGTTCCCGTCATCGTAGCGGCGCGGCTCAGATGCCCAGCGCGCGGTTGCGCTTTTGCGAGTAGGCGACGTCCGAGATCTTCATCCAGGCGCCGATCTCGCGCAGCGCCTTCTGGAAGCTGTCGTCCACCTCGCGGGTCAGCTCCGAGTGGGCGCGCGTCTCTTCGAACACCTCGGCGGCGGCCTCGGCGAAGCTCTCGTAGATCTCGTCCGAGAACTCCTTCAGCACGACGCCGTTCTCGTTGATCATCTTCGACAGGTATTCGCCGTTGAGCGCGTTCACCTCGTCCATCGAGTTCGCGTGCTCTTCATAGGCGGCCGCGGTGATGACCTGACGCTCCCAATCGGTCAGCGAGCCCCACCAGGACGCGTTCATGGTCAGCGACAGGGCCGCGCCCGGCTCGTGCATGCCGGGATAGTAGTAATACTTGGCGGCCTCGTAGAACTTCATGAAGTAGTCGTTGTAGGGGCCGACCCACTCGGTCGCCTCGATGGCGCCGGAGACGAGGTTCTCGTAGATCTGGCCGCCGGGCAGCGACACCGGCGAGGCGCCCAGCTTGGCCATGACGTCGCCGCCAAGGCCGGGGATGCGCATCTTCAGGCCCTTGAGATCGTCGGCGGTCTCGATCTCCTTGTTGAACCAGCCGCCCATCTGGCAGCCCGTGTTGCCGGCCAGCAGGCCCTTGAGGCCGAACTCGCCCTTGACCTTGTCCATCAGCTCGTTGCCGCCGGCGTATTTCATCCAGGCGGTGTGCTCGGTGTAGGTCATGCCGAAGGGCACGGCGGTGAAGTAGGCCAGCGCGGGGTGCTTGCCCTTCCAGTAGTAGTCGGCGCCGATATAGGCCTGCGCGTTGCCCGAGGCGACCTCGTCGAAGCTGTCGAAGGCGCCCACGCGCTCGCCGGCGGCGAAATACTCGGTGACGATGCGCCCTTCGCTCAGATCGGTGATGCGCTGGGCCAGGCGCTGGGCGCTGATGCCCAGGCCGGGGAAGTCGCGCGGCCAGGTCGAGACGATGGTCATCGTCTTGCGCGCCTGCGCGACGGCCGGAGCGGCCAACCCGCCGGCGGCGGCGGCCGCGCCGCCCAGCGCGGCGCCCTTCAGAAACTTGCGGCGTTCCATTCATACCTCCCGTCTGATGTCATCGGCGCGCGGCCCGCCTTTTGCGCGGGCGGTTTGAGCGCGTCCGGTCTGCCAATTTGCACTTTCAGGGCCGATGGTCAATCGCAACGCCTTGCAACGCGGCGATCGGTCCCGCCGCGGCGACGCCAAGCGCCTGACGGCGCGTCGCTTTCGCGCGCGGCGATCTGCGCCGCCCGCCCGCCCGGCGCGGGCGCCTCAGCGCCGAACCGGGCCGCGCGTGCCCGGCGCGGGCGGCGTCTCGGGCGGTCCGGCGAAGCATTGGGCCGTGCGCATCCAGCGCTCGGCGGTCGGGCCGACCATGCGCAGGGCGGTGTCGGCGACGTTGCGCGTCTGGGTCACGACCTGACAGAACTCGACGGCCGATCCCTCGATCAGATCCGGGCCCTCGCCGAACTCCCACACGGCGCCCGAGGGCGCGGTCAGCCGCAGGCGCGGCATGGGGGCGGGGGGCTCTTCGCCGCGCACGCGGAACGACCAGCCATAGGCGTTCACCCCCAGCACCACGACGTTGCGGATGCGGTCGGTCTCTTTGCGCTCCAGCCCCAGAAGGTCGAACACCTCCTGCCCATGGGCCCAGGTCTCCATGATGCGCGCCGAGATGGACGAGCGCGCCGACATGCTGGGCCCGGCCCATTTCACGCGCGCCCTGGGGTCGGCCTCGGCCCAGCGCGCGGCCATGTCCAGATAGTGCGCGCGCCAGGCCTCGCGCAGCGCGTGGCCGCGCAGGCCGCCCAGCCATTCGTCCTCGGCCTGGCGCAGGCCGCGCCGGCCCAGCCGATCCATGACCGGCGCCAACATCTGGTCGAAGGCGCGCTCGTCCGTCAGCGAGCGGTCGGCGGCGACGTTCCAGAAATGCAGGTGCCCCAGAACGTCGTTGATCGTCCAGCCCTTGAACTGCGTCGGGCGGTCGAAATCGGCCTCGGGCAGATCGGCGACGACGGCGTGCAGCGTCTCGCTCTCTTCGCGGAAATCGCGGGCTTGCTCGATCATGTTCATTCCTCCAGAAGGCGCGACAGGCGCTCGTAGGCGGCCAGGAAGTCGGTCTTGAACTCCTGCACCACGGCGGCGGCCGAGCCGGCGGCGCGCATCAGCCCCACGCCCTGCCCGACCCAATAGGTGGCCAGCCGCTCGGCGCCGGGATGGCCCGCGGCGGCCAGCTTCTCGACACGGGCGAGCGCCGGTTCGGTCAGCAGCGATTGCAGCGGCATGGGCAGGGGCGGCGGCGCGTCGGGGCCTTCCCACGCATCGGTCCAGGCCGAGCGCAGCTGGCGCGAGGGCTTGCCCGTGCGGCTGCGCGCGCGCACCGTGTCGCGCGAGCCGGCGGCCAGCAGCTTGCGCTTGATCGGCTCGGGGGGTTCGGCCTCGGCGGTGGTCAGCCAGACCGAGCCGCACCAGGCCCCGGCCGCGCCCATCGCCATGGCCGCCGCCATCTGGCGGCCGGTCACGATGCCGCCGGCGGCCAGCACGGGAACGTCGCCCGCGACCTCGACCACCTCGGGGACCAGAACCATGGTCGGGACCTCGCCGCAATGGCCGCCGGCCTCGGCGCCGGCCGCGACCAGGATGTCGACGCCCGCCGCGATCTGCGCAAGCGCATGCTCGCGCGCGCCCACCAGCGCGGCCACCGGGACGCCCCGCGCGCGGGCCATCTCGATCATCGCCGCCGGCGGCGCGCCCAGCGCATTGGCGATCAGGCGGATGGGAAAAGAGAAGGCGACCTCGAGCATCTCGGCCGCGCCGGCCTCGCTCATGTTGCGCGCGGCGCGCAGGGCGGCGCGGCGGTCCTGGTCGAGATCGGCGGCGGGCAGGCCGCCCTGGGCCAGAAGGCGCTCGACGAAGGCGCGCTGGGGCTCGGGCAGCATGGCCGCCAGGGCGTCGTCCTCCAGCGCCATGCCCTTGCCGGCCATGGCGTTGGGCACGATCAGATCCACCCCGTAGGGCTTGCCGTCGCAATGGGCGTCGATCCAGGCCAGCTCGCGCCGCAGCTCGTCGGGCGTGTATTTCACCGCCCCGAACACGCCCATGCCCCCCGCGCGCGAAACCGCCGCCACCACGTCGCGGCAGTGCGAGAAGGCGAACAGGGGAAATTCGATGCCCAGCCTTCGGCAAAGCTCCGAGTTCATGGCTCGCTCCTTTCCCGGCGCCGCGTCACGGCTCTTCGATCTCGACCAGCGGATCGCCCGCGGCCACCTGCGCGCCGGCCTGCGCGTGCACGGCCTTGACGCGCCCGGCGGCGGGGGCGCGGATGTCGTGCTGCATCTTCATCGCCTCGAGCGTGGCCAGGCGCTGGCCCTGGGCGACCTCAAGCCCCGGCTCGGCGGCCATGTCGGTCAGCACGCCGTGCATGGGCGCGCGCACAAGCCCCGGCCCGGCCTGGTCGCCCGCGGCGGCGGCGCGGTCGGCGCGCGTGAAGCGCAGGTCGCGCCAGGGCAGGGCCAGCAGCAGCGCGTCGCCCTGCGCGGCGTGGAACATGCGCACGCGCCTTTCGTCGAGGCGCAGCGTCGCCCCGTCGGGCTCGTCGCGCTCGATCCGGGCGGCGAAGGCGGCGGCGCCGGTCTCGACGCGCAGCGCCGCGCCGCGCGCGCTCACGCGAAGGGCGCGCTCGGCCTCGGCGGCGCGCAGGCGCGCCGTCCATGCCGCGGCGCCGGCGCTGGACCAGTTCTCGAGCCCGGCGGGGTCCGAGACCATGGCCGCGCGCGAGGCGCGGCGCCCGCGCAGGAAGGCGGCCAGCGCGCCCAGCGCCCAGTCCTCTTCGCTCAGGGGCGGCGCGGGGTCCACGCCCGCCTCGTCCAGAAAGGCGGTCGTCGCGGCGCCTTGCGCGAACAGCGGCGCGCGCAGGGCGGCGATCAGAAAGCCGCGATTGGTCGCCGGCCCCAGCAGCGCCGTGCGCTCGAGCGCGGCGATCAGCCGCCGGCGCGCGGTTTCGCGGTCGGGGCCATGGGCGATGATCTTGGCCGCCATCGAGTCGTAATGGGCCGAGATGCGCGGCCCCACGCCGTGATCGACGCGCACGCCCTCGGGCGCGCGCCACAGCGCCACCGGCCCGGTCGAGGGCAGGAACCCCGCGGCGGGATCCTCGGCGCACAGGCGAACCTCGATGGCGTGGCCGTTCAGGCGCACATCCTCCTGCGCAAGGCCAAGGGGCGCGCCCTGCGCGACGCGGATCTGAAGCGCGACAAGGTCAAGGCCGCAGACCGCCTCGGTCACGGGGTGCTCGACCTGAAGGCGCGTGTTCATCTCGAGAAAGAAGAAGTCGCCGCCCCGGTCCAGAAGGAACTCGACCGTGCCGGCGCCGCGATACCCCGCCGCGCGCGCCGCCGCCGTCGCCGCCGCGCCCATGCGCGCGCGCAGCTCGGGATCGAGGGCGGGGCTGGGGGCCTCTTCGATCAGCTTCTGGTGGCGGCGCTGCACCGAACAGTCGCGCTCGCCCAGATGGATCGTCGCGCCGTGGGCGTCGGCCATGATCTGGATCTCGACATGCCGCGCGCCCAGCGCCGCGCGTTCCAGGATCAGCGCGTCCGACCCGAAGGCGGCCAGGGCCTCGGCCCGGGCGCGGGCGAGGGCGTCGGGCAGCGCGTCAAGCTCGCGCACAAGGCGCATGCCGCGCCCGCCCCCGCCCGCCGCGGCCTTGACCATGAGCGGCGCGCCGATGGCGCGCGCCTCGGCGATCAGGCGCGCGTCGGACTGGTCGGGGCCGTCATATCCGGGCAGGCAGGGCACGCCGGCCTCGGCCACGCGCCGGCGCGCGGCGGCCTTGTCGCCCATCAGCGCGATGGCTTCGGGCGGCGGGCCGACGAAGACCAGCCCCGCCGCCTCGACCGCGCGGGCGAAGTCGGCGTTCTCGGACAGGAAGCCATAGCCCGGGTGGATCGCCTGCGCCCCGGTCCGGCGCGCCGCGCGCAGGATCGCCTCGGCGTTCAGATAGCTTTGCGCCGCCGGGGCGGGGCCGATGCACGCGGCGTCGTCGGCGAAGGCGACATGGGGGGCGTCGGCGTCCTCGTCCGAATGGACGGCGATGCAGCGCAGCCCCAGGCTGCGCGCGGCGCGCATCACGCGCAGGGCGATCTCGCCGCGATTGGCGACAAGGATGGAGTCGAACATGCTCATTCCTCCGGGGCCGCCAAGGCCCAGCGCGGTTTGCGGCGAGCGGCGAAGGCGGCCAGCCCCTCGCGCGCCTCGTCGCCGGTCAGAAGGCGGGCGAAGCCGCGCGCGGCGCGCTCGATCTGCGCCGCGCGCTCCAGCCCCGGCAGCGCGCGCAGCAGGGCCTTGGTCTCGGCCACGGCGCCGGGCGCGGCCGCGAGGGCCTGCGCGCGCACGGCCGCCAGCGCCGCGTCGAGCCGGTCCGCGGGCACGGCCTGATCCACAAGGCCGAGGCGCTGGGCCTCGCGCGCGTCGAGGGCGGCGCCGGTCAGCATGAGCCGCCGCGCCGCCGCCGGCCCCGTGCGCCGCAGCACGAAAGGGGCGATCTGGGCGGGCGACAGGCCCAGCCGCGTCTCGGTCAGGGCCAGGCGCGCGTCCTCGGCCGCGATGGCGACGTCGGCGACGCACATCAGCCCCACCCCGCCGGCGGCGGCCGCGCCCTCGACCGCGGCCACGACCAGGATGGGCAGCGCGTCGATCTCGTCGAACAGGCGCGCGGCCTCGCGGCTCATCCGCTCGGCGGCGGCGCGGTCCAAGCCGCCGTCAAGCGCGGCGGCGAAGCCCTTGAGGTCGCCGCCGGCGCAGAACACCCCGCCGCGCCCGCGCAGCGTCAGGCCGCGCGCGCCCTCGGCGACCATGGCCGCGCAGGCCTCGCGCAGCTGCGCGGCCATCTGCGGCGTGAGGGCGTTGCGCGCCTGCGGCCGCGAAAGCCAGACGGTGCGCCAGGGGCCGTCGCGCTCGATCTCGATTTCGCTCCGGGCCATGGTCACATCCTCGCCACGCCGAAGGCGTTGGGCCGAAGGCGGCGCGCGCGCGCCTCGCGGCAGGTCTGCAGGGCGAAGGCCAGCACCTTGCGGCTGTCGCGCGGGTCGATCACGCCCATGTCCAGCATCCGGCCCGAGGTGTAGAAGGCGTCCTCCTGCCGCTCGAAATGGGCCTGGATGGCGGCGCGCTGGGCGGCCAGCCTGTCCTCGTCGGGCTCGAGGCCGCGCCGGCGCAGGCCAGCGCGGGCGACCAGATCCATGGCGCCGGCGGCCTGCGCGCCGCCCATCACCCCCGTGCGCGCATTGGGCCAGGCGAACAGGAAGTCGGGGTCGTAGCCCAGCCCGCACATGCCGTAGTTCCCGGCGCCGAAGCTGGCCCCGACATAGAGCGTGATCTTGGGCACGCGCGCGTTCGACACCGCCTGGATCATCTTCGAGCCATGCTTGATCATGCCGGCGCGCTCGCTTTCGACGCCGACGATGTAGCCGGTGGTGTTGGACAGGAAGATCAGCGGCGCGTCGGCCTGGTCGCACAGCTGGATGAACTGCGCCGCCTTGGCCGCGCCCTGCGGATCGATGGGGCCGTTGTTGCCGATGATGCCCACCTCGACGCCATGGATCGCGGCCTGAAGGCACACGGTCGAGGCGCCGAAGCGCGGCTTGAAGTCCATGAAGTCCGAGCCGTCGACCAGCCGCGCGGCCAGCTCGCGCATGTCGTAGGGCTTGCGATAGTCCACGGGGACGAGGCCGGCGATCTCGTCCGGGTCGTGCAGGGGCTCGGCGAAGGAGGGGCGCGGCGCGGCGCAGCGGCGGTTCCAGTCGAGCCGGGCCATCAGCTCGCGCGCCATGGCCAGGCCCTCGGCGTCGTCCTCGGCCACATACTCGACCAGCCCCGAGACCGAGGCGTGCATGTCCACCCCGCCCAGCTCGGCGTCGGTCGCGCTTTCGCCCGTCGCGGCGCGCACCAGCGCCGCGCCCGCCAGCGCGGCCATGCCGTTGCGGCGCACGCCGATGACGTAGTCCGACAGGCCCGGCTGATAGGCGCCGCCCGCGGTCGAGGGGCCGTGCAGGACCGTGATCGTGGGGATGCCCGCCGCGCTCAGCCGCGCCAGCTTGCAGAACATGGCGCCGCCATGGGCCCACAGCTCGACCTCGTAGTTCATCAGGTTGGCGCCGGCGCTTTCGACCAGATGCACCAGCGGCAGCTTCTGGCGCATGGCGATGTCCAGCACCCGCAGCGCCTTGTCCACGCTCTTGGGCGTGACGGCGCCGGCGTTGATGCCGCTGTCGTCGGCCAGCACCATGCAGCGCACGCCCGAGACGAAGCCGATGCCGGCGATCATGGACCCGCCGGGGATCGAGGTTTCGGGGTCGGGGTCCTCGACCATGTAGTTGCACAGGCTGAAGAGCTCGAGAAACGGCGCCCCCGGGTCCAGCAGGCGCGCCACGCGCTCGCGCGGGGTCAGCTGGCCGCGCTCCTCGAACCGGGCGCGGCGTTTCTCCGAGGCGGCGGCGGCCCGCGCCTCGAGCGCGCGCAGCCGATCGACCAGCGCCAGCATGTCGGCGCGGTTGGCGGCGAACTCGGCCGAGGCGGGCGAGATGCGCGATCGGAACACGGTCATGAGCGGCCCTCCCGGGGCTTGGCGGCTTCGGCAAGCTCGGCGGGCGCCGGCACATGCGCGGCCAGCAGGCGCTGCGCATAGCCCTTGCCCTGCGGGTCGGCGCGAAGCGAGGCCACGCCCCCGCCCTCGAGCACGTCATGCAGCACGATGTTCATGGCGTTGATCCCCGGCAGCAGAAAGCGTTCGACGCGCGAGGGGCCGAAGCGCGCGAAGACCTCGGCGACGCGCTCCTCGGTCAGCGCCGCCCAGATCAGCGGCAGCCATTCGGGGCGGCGCGCGATGACCCCGACATTCACCCGGTCGCCCTTGTCGCCCGAACGCGCCCAGGCCAGCCGTTCGAGCGGCGCGGTCCCGGCCGCGGGCGCCTCGGGCGGCGGCGGGGGCGCGGGGCGCGGCGGGGGCGCGTCGGGCGCGCCGCGCGGCGCGGGCAGGGGCGCCGGGTCGCCGATGTCGAGGCGCGCGCGCACCTCTTCGGCCGGCAGAAGGAACGAGAACAGCCGCACCACCGGCGAGGGCTTGGGCCGCGCGCCGGCGAACATGCTCAGCCCGGGCGGGGCCGACAGGGCCAGGCCGACGGCCGCCTTCAGATACGTCGCCACCGCGCGCGCGTCGGCATGCCGGACCGCCAGCTTGAGCGCGACCTCCTCGTAGCCGGGCGGGTCATCGACGCGGCCGCCCGAGATCTCGGCGCTGATCCGGTCGAAATCGGGGGCGTTCATGGCCCGCAGCGCCGCGCGGGCGCGATCCTCGACCGCGCGGGCGAAGACGGCGGCCTTCTCGCGCGCGTCGCGGCCCTCGAAGGCGAAGATCTGGCCGGCGCGGAACCCGTCGGCCCAGGTCGCGCCGACCTTCAGCAGCCCGCTGGGCGCGCGCCCGCGCGCGCCGGCGACGCGCACCCGGTTCGGCCCGGCCTGCGTCAGCGTCACGCCCGAAAAGTCGCAGATCACGTCGGGCAGCGCGTAGGATTGCGGGTCCTCGATCTCGTAAAGCATCTGCTCGCCCACCGTCGCGGGCGAGACAAGCCCCGCGCAGCCCTCGGGCAAGACGATGTCGGCGGTCCCGTCAGGGCGGACCTCGGCGATCGGATAGCCGATGCGGGCGAAGTCGCCGACCGTGCGCCAGTCGGTGAAGTTGCCCCCGGTCGCCTGCGTGCCGCATTCGAGCAGATGGCCGACCAGCGAGCCGGCCGCCAGCAGGTCATGATCGTCCGGCCCCCAGCCGAAGCGATGCATCAGCACGCCCAGCGCCAGCGCGCTGTCGGCGCAGCGGCCGGCGACGACCACGTCCGCCCCGCGGCGCAGCGCCTCGGCGATGGGAACGGCGCCCAGATAGGCGTTGATCGAGGCCACCTTCGCGGCCGGCGGAAAGGGCGCGCCCGAGAACATCTCGACCCGATCGGCGAATTCGGCGGCGCGGGCGGTCAGGTCGTCGCCGGTCACGCAGGCCACGGTCAGATCAAGCCCCTGGCGCGCGATCTCGGCGCGCAGCGCCGCGGCGCAGGCGGGCGGGTTCACGCCGCCCGCGTTCGAGACCACGGCGACGCCGCCCCGGGCGATCGCGCGCAGATTGGGCGCCATGGCGGCGGTCACGAAGTCGGTCGCATAGCCCATGGCCGGGTCGGCGGCCCGCGCCCGCGCCATGATCGACATGGTGATCTCGGCCAGATAGTCGAAGATCAGCGCATCCACGCCCGCATCCAGCAGCTGCCGCGCGGCATGGGGCGCGTCGCCCCAGAAGCCGCTCGCGCCGCCGATTCTGATGATGTCCGCCATGGCGCCGCCCCCCCTTGCCGTCCTTTCCGCTTGCGTCAGAACGAACGTTCTGTCTGTATGTTTGTCGAAACCCGCGCGCCGCGCAAGCCGAAAAGGACGATGACGTGACGACGCCCACGCCCGGAACCGCCGCCGCACCCGCGCCCGAGAGCGCCACCGACCGCGTCGCCGCGGCGCGGGCGCGCATTCTTTCGGCGGTCGTCGCCTGCCTGGACGAGCTGGGCTACGCCGACACCTCGATCGCCAAGGTGCAGGCGCGCGCGGGCGTCTCGCGCGGGGCGCTGACCCATCACTTCCCGAGCAAGGAGGATCTGATGGCCGCGGCGGCCGAACGGCTGCTGGACGCGGCGCTCGAGCCCGCGCGCCGCCGCGACCCGCGCCCCGCGCGCGAGCAGATCATCGACGCCTGGCGGCGGATCGTGAACACCCCCGAGGGCCGCGCCTTCGTCGAGATCCTGGTCGCCGCGCGCACCGACGCCGCGCTGGGCGCGCGCATCCTGCCCCGGCTGGCCGCGTGGGAGGCGCGCGTGGGCGCGGCCGTGGCGCAGATCTTCCGCACCCCCGAGGGCGACGCGGCCCGGGTCTGGGCCATCTGCCGCACCTTCCTGCGCGGCCTCGTGATCCACGAGCGCTTCGTCGCGGACCCGGCCGAGCTGAACGCCATGGTCGCGCGCTTCGCCGACATCGTCGCCCCGCACCTGCAGCCCGCCGCGCCCGAGGAGGCCCCATGAAGAACCCCTTCGAAACGGACGAACGCCGCGCCTTTCGCGAATCCGTGGCCCGCTTCGTGGCCAGGGACATCGCCCCATATGCCGACGAGTGGGACGAGGCGGGCGAAGTCCCGTGGGAGCTGCACCTCAAGGCCGGGGCGCTGGGCCTGTTCGGCTTCGGCATCGAAGAGAAATGGGGCGGGCTGGGCTTCGACGACTGCTTCATGCGCGCCGCCGCCAGCCAGGAGCTGGGCGGGTGCGGCGCCTCGGGGGTTTTCGCGGCGCTGGGCGCGCGCAACATCTCGGTCGGCCCGATCGCCGCGCTCGGCTCGGACGAGATCCGCGCCGCCGTGCTGCCCGAGGTCCTGTCCGGGCGCGAAAGCTCGGCCCTGGCGGTGACCGAACCCTCGGGCGGCTCGGACGTGGCCAACCTGCGCACGCGCGCGCGCCGCGACGGCGGCGACTACGTCCTCGACGGCGAAAAGACCTTCATCACCGGCGGCATGAAATCGCGCTGGTTCGTGGTCGCCGCGCGCACCGGCGGGCCGGGGCTGGGGGGCATCTCGCTGTTCCTGGTCGAGGCCGGCGCGCCGGGCTTTTCGCGCGCGGCGATGACGCGCAAGATGGGCTGGTGGGCCTCGGACCAGGCGACGCTGCGCTTCGAGGGCGTGCGCGTGCCCGCGCGTCACATGCTGGGCCCGCAGGACCGCGGCTTTCTGGCCATCATGCACAACTTCAACTACGAGCGCCTCAACATGGTCGCCGCCTGCGTGGGCATGGCCCGCCGCTGCTGGCGCGACGCGCTGGACTGGGCGCGTCAGCGCAGCACCTTCGGCAAGCCGCTGATCGAGCGCCAGGTCATCCGCCACAAGTTCGCCGAGATGTCGGCGCGCATCGACGCGGTGGAAAGCTATCTGCACATGATCTGCTGGCAGGCGAACGAAGGCGCGATGCCCGTGCCCGAGGTCTCGAAGGCCAAGTTCCTGGCCACGAAGACGCTCGAATTCGTGGCCTCGGAATGCATGCAGGCGATGGGCGGCGCCGGCTACATGCGCGGCAACGCCGTCGAGCGCACATGGCGCGAGGTCAAGGTCATGGCCATCGGCGGCGGCTCGGAAGAGATCCTGCGCGACCTCGCGGCGCGGCAGATGGGGCTGTGAAGGCTTGACCCCGCGCGCCCCGAGCGCGAACCTGCGCGCCGGATCGTTTCCCGCCCGGCGCAAGGAGCCGCCATGCCCATTCTCTCGCCCACATCCATCGCCGGCCGCGTCGCCTTTCTGGGGGTGGTGCGCGACCGGCGCGTCACCCTGCGCTCCGAGCCGCTGACCGCGGTCGAGGCGACCTTCGAGGGCTTTGCGGGCGAGTGCCATGGCGGGCTGACGCGCCCGTCATGTTCGCGCGTGGCGGCCCAGTATCCCAAGGGAACCGAGATCCGCAACGCGCGTCAGGTCTCGATCCTGTCGGTCGAGGAGCTGGCCGACATCGCGGCGCGGATGGGGCTGGAGGCGCTGCGCCCCGAATGGCTGGGCGCCAACCTCGTGCTCGAAGGCATCCCCGACCTGACGCTTCTGCCGCCCTCGTCGCGGCTGATCTTCGCCAGCGGCGCAAGCATCGTCGTGGACATGGAAAACGGCCCCTGCCAGTTCCCCGCGCAGGAGATCGAGCGCGAACGCCCCGGCAAGGGCAAGGGCTTCAAGCCCGCGGCCGAGGGGCGGCGCGGGCTTGTCGGCTGGGTCGAGCGGCCCGGCCCCATCGCGCTCGGCGACGAGGTTCGGCTGCACGTCCCGCCGCTGCGCCTTTACCCGCACCTTCCGGCGCAGGCCGGCGCCGCGGCGGATCAGCCGTAGACGGCTTCCTTGCCGAAGCGCTTGACCAGCAGATAGTAGACCACCGCGCGGTATTTGCTGCGGTTCGAGCGCCCGTAGGTCTCCATCGCCTCGTCGATGGCCTTGTCCAGCTCGGGACCGTCGGGCAGGCCCAGCTTGCCGATCAGGAAGTTGCGCTTGACGGTCTCGAGCTCGGCCGGGTCCGAGCCCGACACGGTCGAGGCGTCGGCGTTGTAGATCGACGGGCCGCAGCCGATGGTGACCTTGCGCAGCAGGTCCATGTCCGGCTCGACCCCGCACTTCTCGCGCAGATCCGCGGCGTATTTCTCGATCAGCTCGTCGCGCTTGCCCATTTCGCATCCTCCCTGGCGTTTTCAAGGCGTCGCCCTCGATCATGACCGCGCGTTCGGCCCGATCAAGCGTCGAATTCATCCCTGGGCGAGGAACAAGGCGGAAATCCGGCCTCCGCGCGGCCGCGCGGGGGCGATTCGCACGCCCCGCCCGGACCTTGCCGCGCGCGCTCGTCGCGCCGTTCGGGCGCGTCCGCGAACGGCGACGGGCGCCGCCGATGGCGCGCGCGGGTTTCCTGTCGGAAACGGCCGCGGGCGCGGAAATCGGCGCCGCCGTCGCTTCGCGGGCGGATTTCGTCGCAAAAGCTTGCCCATCGCGGCGCGGACGGCTCCTTAATCGGGGCCATCCGGCGCGGCCGCGCGCCGCCGCCCGCACGCCGCCGGGCCGGCGCGCTCCAGCATGAAAGACGACGCTCCATGGCACACAAGACCGACATCGAAATCGCCCGCGAAGCGAAAAAGAAGCCGATCCAGGAGATCGGCGCCAAGCTGGGCATCCCGGCCGAGCATCTGCTGCCCTTCGGCCATGACAAGGCCAAGGTCTCGGACGCCTTCATCAAGTCGCTGAGCGACCGGCCCGACGGCAAGCTGATCCTGGTCACCGCGATCAACCCCACCCCCGCCGGCGAGGGCAAGACCACCACCACCGTCGGGCTGGGCGACGGGCTGAACGCGATCGGCAAGAAGGCCGCCATCTGCATCCGTGAGGCCAGCCTCGGCCCCTGCTTCGGCATGAAGGGCGGCGCCGCCGGCGGCGGCTATGCGCAGGTCGTGCCGATGGAGGACATGAACCTTCACTTCACCGGCGACTTCCACGCCATCACCTCGGCGCACAACCTGCTGTCGGCGATGATCGACAACCACATCTACTGGGGCAACGAGCTGGGCATCGACCAGCGCCGCGTGACCTGGCGCCGCGTGATGGACATGAACGACCGCGCCCTGCGCCAGATCGTCACCAGCCTGGGCGGCGTGGCCAACGGCTTTCCGGCCGAGGGCGGCTTCGACATCACCGTGGCCTCCGAGGTCATGGCCATCCTGTGCCTGGCGACGGACCTCAAGGACCTGCAGCGGCGCCTTGGCGACATCATCGTGGCCTATCGGCGCGACCGCTCGCCGGTCTATGCACGCGACCTCAAGGCCGACGGCGCGATGACGGTGCTGCTGGCGCAGGCGATGCAGCCGAACCTGGTCCAGACGCTCGAGAACAACCCCGCCTTCGTCCATGGCGGCCCCTTCGCGAACATCGCCCATGGCTGCAACTCGGTCATCGCCACGCGCACGGCGCTCAAGCTGGCCGACTACGTGGTGACCGAGGCCGGCTTCGGCGCCGATCTGGGCGCCGAGAAGTTCATGAACATCAAGTGCCGCAAGGCGGGGCTTGCGCCCGACGCGGTGGTGATCGTCGCCACGGTGCGCGCGCTGAAGATGAACGGCGGCGTCGCCCGCGCCGATCTGGGCGCCGAGAACGTCGCCGCCGTGCGCAAGGGATGCGCCAATCTGGGCCGTCACATCGAGAACGTGAAGCAGTTCGGCGTGCCGGCGGTGGTGGCCATCAACCACTTCGTCACCGACACCGAGGCCGAGATCGAGGCCGTCAAGGCCTATGTCGCCGAGCAGGGCTCGGAAGCCATCCTGTGCACCCACTGGGCCAACGGCTCGGCCGGCATCGCCGACCTGGCCCGCCGCGTGGTCGAGCTGGCCGAAAGCGGCGCGGCGCAGTTCGCCCCCCTCTACCCCGACGACATGCCGCTGTTCGAGAAGATCGAGACCATCGCCAAGCGCATCTACCGCGCCGACGAGGTGCTGGCCGACAAGAAGATCCGCGACCAGCTGCGCGCCTGGGAGGAGGCCGGCTACGGCAACCTGCCCATCTGCATGGCCAAGACGCAGTATTCCTTCTCGACCGACCCGAACCTGCGCGGCGCGCCCACCGGCCATTCGGTGCCCGTGCGCGAGGTGCGCCTGTCGGCCGGCGCCGGCTTCGTCGTCGTCATCTGCGGCGAGATCATGACCATGCCCGGCCTGCCTCGCCGCCCGGCCGCCGAGACGATCCGCTTCAACGAGGAAGGCTTCGTCGAGGGGCTGTTCTGAACCGGCGCGGCGCGCGCCGATGGCCTCGACGCGCGCGCCGCGCTACAACCGCCGGACCCGCCGCACGCGCGGCGCCGTTCGGAAAGGACCGACCATGACCCCCATGGCACTGATGCGCGCCGCCGCGCTGGCGCTGCTCGCCGCCTCGGGCGCGGCGGCGGACCAGCCCGCCGGGCAGGACAAATACGCCGGCTACCACTATCCGCCGGTCGGCTCGCAAGAGGTCTTCGCCCGCGACCTGATCCGCGGCCCGGCGCCGGACGCGGCCGCGCGCGAGGCCTTCGTCAGCATGATCGCGGCGGCGCAGTTCGACGGGCGCCACCCGGCGGGCTACGCGCTGTTCGCCAAGGGGGCCGGCTCGCGCAAGCTGATCATGGTCGCGCTCGACGACCAGATCTTCCGCACGCCCTTCCGCGCCCGCGCCGTGATGGCGCGGCTGTCGGCGGCGATGCGCGGCGCGCCCTTCTTCAAGGAGAACGGCCTGTCGCAGGACGGAACCTTCTTCGACATGCTGGCGATGCTGGATTTCGAAAGCCTGACCGTGACCGACGGCGCGACCTGGTCGCACCGCGTCATCTTCGACAGGAGGGCCGAATGACCGACGAAACCGACCTGAGCGCCATCACCACGCTGGGCCGGGCCGCCCCGCAGCCGCGCTCGCCCGAAGAGGCGCGGCTCGACCCCGTGCCCAACCCCAAGCGCGGCACGCTTTACCTGGCGCGCTTCACCTGCCCCGAGTTCACCTCGCTGTGCCCGGTCACGGGGCAGCCGGACTTCGCCCATCTGGTCATCGACTACGCGCCCGATGCGCATCTGGTGGAATCGAAGTCGCTCAAGCTGTTCCTGACCTCGTTCCGCAACCACGGCGCGTTTCACGAGGATTGCACCGTCGAGGTGGGCCGCCGCATTCAGGAGGCCATCCGCCCGCTTTGGATCCGCGTCGGCGGATACTGGTATCCGCGCGGCGGCATCCCCATCGACGTCTTCTGGCAAAGCGGCCCCCCGCCCGAGGGGCTGTGGCTGCCCGATCAGGGCGTGCCGCCCTATCGCGGGCGCGGCTGAGCGCCCGTTCTGCGAACGCATTTTCGAAGGATCATGCCATGACCGCCTCCATCATCGACGGAAAGGCCTTCGCCCAGCAGGTGCGCGCGCGCGTGGCCGAACATGTGGCCCGGCTCAAGCGACAGGGGATCACGCCCGGGCTGGCCGTGGTTCTGGTCGGCGAGGACCCCGCCAGCCAGGTCTATGTGCGCAACAAGGGCCGGCAGACCGTCGAGGCCGGCATGGCCTCGTTCGAGCACCGGCTCGACGCCGCGACGTCGCAGGACGAGCTTCTGTCGCTGATCGCGCGGCTCAACGCCGACCCGGCCGTGCACGGCATCCTCGTGCAGCTGCCGCTGCCCAGGGGGCTGAACGCCGAGGCGGTCATCAACGCCATCGACCCGGCCAAGGACGTGGACGGCTTCCACATCCTCAACGTCGGGCGGCTGGCGACGGGGCAGAAGGCGATGGTTCCCTGCACGCCGCTGGGCTGCCTGATGCTGCTGCGCGACCGGCTGGGCGACCTTTCGGGCGCCGAGGCGGTGGTGGTGGGGCGCTCGAACATCGTCGGCAAGCCCATGGCCCAGCTGCTGCTGCGCGAGAACTGCACCGTCACCATCGCCCACAGCCGCACGCGCGACCTGCCGCAGACGTGCCGCCGCGCCGACATCCTGGTGGCGGCCGTCGGCCGGCCCGAGATGATCCGCGGCGACTGGATCAAGCCGGGCGCCACGGTGATCGACGTGGGCATCAACCGCGTGCCCGCCCCCGACAAGGGGCCGGACAAGACGCGCCTTGTCGGCGACGTGCACTTCGCCGAGGCGGTCGAAGCGGCGGGCGCGATCACGCCGGTTCCCGGCGGCGTCGGCCCCATGACCATCGCCTGCCTGCTGGCCAACACGCTGACCGCCTGCTGCCGCGCCCATGGCCTGCCCGAGCCCGAGGGCCTGACCCTCTGACGCGGCGCCGATCGCCGCCCGAATCCCCTTTCGCCCGCGCCCCGGCCTGCGCTAGCCTGCGGGCCGCGAAGCAGGCGAAGGGGGGCTCATGTCCGACTACGCGAACATCGAGGCGCGGCTTGCCGCGCTGGAAGAGCATGCCGCGCATCAGGCCCGTCTGATCGAGGATCTGGACGAGGCCGTCCGCCGCCAGTGGGACGAGGTCGAGCGCCTGCGCAAGCGCCTTGCGCAGGCGATGGCCCGGCTGAGCGAGCTGCAAGGCGCCCTCGGCCCGCACGCGGCCGAAAAGCCCCCGCATTACTGAACCCGCGACGCGCCCGAGAGGAGGACCAAGCAATGAGCCTGGAAGGACAGGTCGCCTGGATCACCGGCGCCGGCGGCGGAATCGGCGAGGCCGCGGCCCGCGCCCTGGCCGAAGGCGGCGCGCATGTCGCGCTGAGCGGCCGCCGCGCCGCCGAGCTCGAGCGCGTGGCGCGCGACATCGTCGCGGCGGGCGGCTCGGCCGAGACGCTGCCGCTCGACGTGACCGACGACGACGCCGTCGCCGAGGCCGGCCGCGCCATCGCCGAGCGCCGCGGCCGGCTCGACATCCTGGTGGCCAATGCGGGCGTCAACGTCCCCCGCCGCAGCTTCGCCGAGGTCGACATGGCCGGCTGGCGCAAGGTGGTGGATGTGAACCTGAACGGCGTGATGAGCTGCGTTCTGGCCGCGCTGCCGACCATGCGCGCGCAGGGGGGCGGGCTGGTGATCATGATCTCGTCCTGGGCCGGACGCCACGCCGCGCGCCTGACAGGCCCGGCCTACAACGCCAGCAAGCACGCGGTCGTGGCGCTGTCGCACTCGCTCAACATGGAAG
Organism: Oceanicella actignis; assembly: GCF_008124525.1. Lineage (GTDB taxonomy): Bacteria > Pseudomonadota > Alphaproteobacteria > Rhodobacterales > Rhodobacteraceae > Oceanicella > Oceanicella actignis. The sequence goes on along the minus strand of NZ_VNHJ01000006.1, from coordinate 182,942 downwards.
AGGGCGTGAACGGCATCCGCTCGACCGTCGTCATGCCCGGCGAGGTGAACACCCCCATTCTCGACGGCCGCCCCGTTCCCCCGCCCGAGGAAGAGCGCGCGCGCATGCTGCAGGCGGCCGACCTTGGGCGCATCATCCGCTTCGCCGCCGAAACCCCGCCGCATGTCTGCCTGAACGAGATCCTCGTCGCGCCGACGCGCAACCGCCTGTTCGACCCGATCGGCGCCTGAGCGCGCGGGCGCCGATGAACGGCTGGGCGGGCCGGCCTTTTCTTGCCGGCCCGATTGCGGGATGATCGGAGTCCGGCCAAGGCCACGAGGGGCGCACCTGCATGGCGGACAAGCTGACGGCCTTCGCCTGGCGGCACTCGCGGCGAGACCAGATCATCATCACGGCGCTGACGGCGACGACCTTTCCGCTGATGTGGGCGACGCTCGAGCTGCCCAAGCGGATCATCAACGACGCCATCGACGGGCGCAACTTTCCCCGCCAGATCGGCTGGATGGAGCTTGAGCAGACCCAGTATCTGCTGGCGCTGTGCCTGGCCTATCTGGGCGCGGTGGCGGGGAACAACGCGCTCAAATACATCCTCAACGTGCGCCGCGGCCTGACGGGCGAGCGCATGCTGCGCCGGATGCGCTTCGACCTGTTCCGCCGCGTCATGGGGCGGCCGCTGACGCGCCTGCGCGCGACCAATCCCGGCGAGCTGGTGCAGATGATATCGGCCGAGCTGGCGCCGGTGGGCGACTTCATCGGCGCCATCTTCGCCACGCCGCTGATGGCGGGCGGGCAGTTCATCGTCTATCTGGGCTTCATCATCGTTCAGAACGCCATGATCGGCGCGGCGGCGCTGGCGCTGTATCCGGTCCAGGCGTGGCTGGTGCCCAAGCTGCAGGCGCGGGTGGTGGCGCTGATCCGCGAGCGCATCGCCAACATCCGCGCCATGGCGCGCGACGTCACCGAATCGATCGAGGGCGCGCCCGAGATCCTGGCCCTGCGCACGCGCCGCTGGCACATGGCCGTGGTGTCGCGGCGGCTCTACGACAACTTCGTCATCCGCAAGCGCATCTTCTACCTGAAATATCTCATCAAGTTCGTGAACAACGTGGCCGACCACGTCACGCCGTTCTTCATCTTCCTGATCGGCGGCTGGTTCGTGATCGACGGCACGCTGGACCTGGGCGCGCTGACGGCGGTGCTCATCGCCTACAAGAACCTCTCGGCCCCGTGGAAAGAGCTGCTGAACTACTACCAGACCTTCTCGGACATGGCCGCGCGCTATCAATACGTGATGGACCAGTTCCAGCACGACGAAGAGGCCCCCGCCCTGCCCGAACGCGCGCCCCAGGGCCCGCACGCGCTTGCGCTGACCGATGCGCGCGCGCCCGGCCTGCCGGCGCCGGTCACTTGCCACGTGCCCGCCGGCGCGCGCGTGGCGGTGGTGGACCGCGACGCGGCGCGGCGGGGGGCGCTGCTGGCGGCGCTGGCCGGCATCGCCGAGCTGCAGTCGGGCGGCTGGTCCTCGTCCCAGCCGATCATCTATCGCGCCTCGGCGCTGGTGCGCTCGGACGCGCGGGTCTTCGCCGGCAGCTTCCGCTTCAACATGCTGCTGGGGCTGATGTTCCGCCCCGTCGCCGACGCCGACGACCCCGAGGCCGAGGCCCGCCGCCGCGAGGCCCTGGCCACCGGCGCGCCCCCCGACGACGTGGACGCGCGCTGGATCGACCCGGCCGAGGCCGGATACCGCGACATGGCGCATGTCGAAAGCCGCATCCTCGAAGCGGTTCACGGGCTCGAGCTGGACGACGACCTGTATGTGATCGGCCTTGGCAGCCGCGCCGACCCCGACGCCCGCCCGCGCCTGGCGCGCACGCTGCTCGATCTGCGCACGCACATCGCCGCCTCGGCCGAGCTGGGCCCCATGCGCGAGGACTTCATCGACGTCTGGCGCCCCGACCGCTTCAACGCCAACGCCTCGCTGGGCGAGAACGTGTTCTACGCCCGACCGCTCGACCCCGAAAGCGGCTGGGCGGGACTGCTGGCCGACCGCAAGGTGATGCGCGCGCTCGACGCGGCGGGGATACGTCCGCTGCTGACCGAAATCGCCATCGACCTGTGCGAGACGCTGCTGAGCCTGTTCGAAGGCGTGGCCGCGGACAGCGACCTCTTGCGCGAATACGGGCTTTTCTCGCGCTCGGAAACGCCCGAGATCCGCGCCATCGTCCAGAAGGCGCGCCGGCGCGGCCCGGGCCGGCTGTCGCGCGCCGAGACGCGCCGCCTGCTGACCATCGCCATGGACTACCGCCCCGCGCGCTTTCGCCTGGCGGTTCTGCGCGCCAAGGGCCGCGAGCCGGCGCTGGTCGCCGCGCGGCCGGCCCTGCGCAAGGCGCTTGCAGGCGATCCGCGGCTCGAGTTCATCGACGAGAGCCGCTACATGCGCAGCTTCTCGATCTCCGAGAACCTTTTCTTCGGCCCCGTCCGCGTCGAGCGCCGCGACAGCTGGGGCCCCTTCAAGCGCCGCGTCGACGTTCTGGTGCGCGAGACGGGCTTGCGCGAGGACGTGCTGCGCCTTGGCCTCGACCAGCCCGTGGGCGAGGGCGGCATGACGCTGAACGCGCGCCAGCGCGTGCGGCTGGCGCTGGGCCGGGCGCTGATGAAGAACCCCGCGGCGCTGCTGCTCGACGGGGTGGCCGCGGGCGACGAGCAGGCCGATCTCGACGCCCGCGCGCGGCTGCACCGGGCGCTGGACGGCGGCGCGCTGGTCTGGGGGGCGGCGACGGCGCGCGCCGCGCGCGATGCGGACGCCATCCTGCGCTTCGACGACGCGGCGGGCGGCGTTCTGCTGCAGGAGGGCCCCGAATCGCTCGCGCGCCTTGACGGCGCAGAAGACGAGGGTCGATAGTGTTCGCGGGGGACGAAAGACATTGGGGGCGACCCGCATGAAGTTCGAGACCGAGGTGGCCGCACTTCAGAAGACGCCCATGTTTCAAGGCGTGGATGCGTCGCGGCTGCGGCTGCTCGCCTTCATGGGCGAGGATCGGCGCTTCGATGACGGCGAATACGTGGTGCGCCAGGGCGACGTCAGCGACAGCGCCTATCTGATCCTCGAGGGCAAGGCCGACGTGATCGTCGAGGTCAACGGCAAGGCGACGGTCGTGGCGACGCTGGGCGATTCCGAGGTCTTCGGCGAGATGGCCATGCTGTGCGAAACGCCCCGCACCGCGTCCGTGCGCGCCCGCGGCGAGCTGCGCACGCTGATGTTCGAGCGCGAGGGCATGTTGCGGCTGCTGCGCGAATTTCCCGAGATGGCGGTCGAGATGGCGCGCTCTCTGGCCCATCGCCTTGAACGGACCACGGCCGAGCTGGCCCGCCTTCGCGCCAAGTGCCCGCCGTCCGAACCGTCGTGACCGCCGCAAGGATCGACAGGGGAACGCTCTTCACGATCTGGGGCGCCGGCGGATCGGCGCCCACGGGCGACCCGCGCCGCAGCCGGTTCGGAGGCGACACGATCTGCTTCGAGGTCCGCCGCCTGGACGAGGCCGCGCCGCCGCTGGTGATCGACCTTGGCTCGGCCTCGCTCAATCTGGGCGCGGATCTGGCGCGCCGCGCCGCGGCCGCCGGCCGCCCGATCGCGGCCGAGATCCTGCTGAGCCATCTGCACCTCGATCACGTCATCGGCCTGCCCTTTTTCGGACCCTTCTACACGCCGGGCGCGCAGCTGCGGCTGCATTGCGGGGTGGTGGACAGCGCATGGGACCTGCAGGACAAGCTCTCGCGCTTCGCCGCGCCGCCCTTCTTTCCGGTCCATCCGCTGCAGATGGAAACCGTGCGCTATGCGCGTTTCGACCCCACGCGGCCCTTCGAGCTGTGCGGAATGCGGATCACCCCGGGGTTGAGCCACCATCCGGGCGGGTGCTGCGCGTTCCGCATCGAAGGCCCGGACGGCGCGATCGCCATCATCGGCGATCACGAGCATGGCGACCCCGAGGCCGACGCCCGCATGGCCGAACTTGCGCGCGGGGCGGACCTGCTGCTGTATGACGGCGCCTATGACGACGACGACTTTGCGCGCCGCCGCGGCTGGGGGCATTCGACCTGGCAGCACGGCGCGGATTTCGCCCGCGAGGCCGGGGCCGGCCGCGCGCTGATCTACCACCACCAGCCCGAACATTCGGATGACGAGCTTGACGCCATCGAGGCCCGGCTGCGCCGCCGCCTGCCGGTCGCGGCCATGGCGCGGCAGAACATGCGCATTCTGATCGGCCCCGAGGGCGCGCGCGTGCTGGACCCGGCCGAGACCGTGCGCGAGGACTGAGCGTCAGCCATGCAGGGCCGCCACGGTCTTGACCGTGGAAAAGCCGTATAGCGCCTCGAAACCCTTTTCCCGCCCATGGCCCGAGGCGCCGCGCCCGCCGAAAGGCAGCTCGACCCCGCCGCCGGCGCCATAGTTGTTCACGAACACCTGCCCCGCCCGCAGCCTTTTCGCGAGGCGCATCTGCCGCGCGCCGTCCCGCGTCCAGACGCCGGCGACCAGGCCGTAGGGCGTGCCGTTGGCGATGGCCACGGCCTCGTCCTCGTCGTCGAATGGGATGACCAGCTGGACGGGGCCGAAGATCTCTTCCTGCGCAAGGGGATGGTCGGGCGCGGCGCCGGTCAGCAGCCGCGGCGCGACGTAAAAGCCCCCCGCCGGCGCGTCGGCGTCGATCCGCCCCTCGGCCGCCACGCTCAGATCGGCGCCCGCGGCCAGCAGCCCCTCGACGCGCGCCTTCTGCCGCGCCGAGATCAGCGGGCCGACGTCGGGGTCGCTCATGGCCGGGCCGACGCGCAGCGCGCGATAGCGCCGGGCCATGCGCTCGACCGCCTCGTCAAACCGCGCGCGCGCCACCAGGATGCGCGACGCGGCCGAGCAGGTCTGCCCCGCATTCTGGATGCCCGCCCCCACCAGAAAGGGCAGCGCCGCGTCCAGGTCCGCGTCCTCGAACACCAGCTGCGGCGACTTGCCCCCCAGCTCGAGCGTGACGGGCGTGACGTTGCGCGCCGCGGCCGCCTGGACCTGGACGCCGACGGCGACCGAACCGGTGAAGCTCAGATGATCGACCCCGGGGCTGGCGGCAAGGGCGGCGCCGGCCTCTTCGCCCAGACCCGGCACGACGTTCAGCGCGCCCGCGGGCAGCCCCGCCTCGCAGGCAAGGCGCGCGAAGGCCAGCGCGGTCAGGCAGGCGTCCTCGGCGGGCTTGAGCACCGCCGCGTTGCCCATCGCCAGCGCCGCGCCGACCGAGCGGCCGATGATCTGCATCGGATAGTTCCACGGCACGATGTGACCCGTCACGCCATGCGGCTCGCGCAGGGTGAAGACGGTGTAGCCGTCAAGATACGGGATGGTCTGGCCGTGGACCTTGTCGGCGGCGCCGGCGTAGAACTCCATGTATCGGGCCAGGGCGCGGGCGTCGGCCCGCGCCTGCGACAGCGGCTTGCCGACGTCGCGGGCCTCGAGCGCGGCCAGCTCTTCGATGCGTTCCTCGACCAGGCGGCCGATGCGGGCCAGGATGCGGCCGCGCTCGAAGGCCGGCATGCGGCCCCACGGCCCATCGAGCGCGGCGCGCGCGGCGGCGACGGCCTGTTCGATCTCGTCCGCGTCGGCGCGGGCGACCTCGGCCAGCGGCGCGCCCGTCGAGGGATCGCGCAGCGTCATGCTTCGCCGCGCCGGGCGCCATTCGCCGCCGATCAGCATCCGGCGTGGGTCGAAGAACAGCGGCAGGTCCGGGTCGGTCATCGGGCGGGCTCCTTTTCGTGCGGGGCGCGGGCGGCGCGGGCGGCCAGCGCCCGCTCGAGGTCCGGCGTCGCCTCGAGCAGGGCGCGCGTGCAGGGGTGGCGGGGCGCGGAAAAGATGCGCTCGGTCGGGCCTTCCTCGACGATGCGTCCGGCCTGCATCACCGCCACGCGGTCGGTCACGGCGCGCACCACGTGCAGATCGTGGCTGATGAACAGCATGCTCAGATCCAGCCGGTCGGACAGCTCGGCCAACAGGTCGAGGATGCGCGCGCGCACCGACACGTCCAGCGCGCTGACCGCCTCGTCCAGCACCACCAGGCGGGGCTCGCACACCAGCGCGCGGGCGATGGCGATGCGCTGGCGCTGGCCGCCCGAGAATTCATGCGGATAGCGGTCGAGCGCCTCGTCCCCCAGCCCGACCCGCGCAAGGGCGGCGGCGGCGCGGCGGCGCGCCTCGGCGCGCGAGGGGCGCGGGCGCAGCATGTGCAGCGGTTCGGCCACAAGCCGCGCCACGGTCCAGCGCGGGTCGAAGCTGTCATACGGATCCTGGAACACCGCCTGGACGTGGCGGCGTCGCTCGGGCGGCGCGCCGGGCGCGAAGGGCGCGCCGCACAGCGTCACCGCGCCGCCCTGCAACGGCTCGAGCGCCAGCAGCGCGCGCGCCAGCGTGGACTTGCCGCAGCCGCTTTCGCCGACCAGGCCCACGTTCTCGCCCTGGCGGATGGCCAGCGACACGCGGTCCACGGCGCGGAACGCCGTTCGGCGGCGCAAGAGGCCGCGGCGCGAGACATGCTCGCGCGTGACCTCGCGGGCGCGCAGAACCTCGTCGCCGGGGGGGCGGGCGCGGCGCGCGGGCTGGTGAACCGAGGCCTGGAACAGCGCGCGCGTGTAGGGGTGGCGCATGTTGCGGAACAGGCGCACGGTCTCGTCCGTCTCGACCACCTCGCCATCCTTCATGATGGCGATGCGGTCGGCCATTTCGGCGACCACCGCCAGGTCGTGGGTGATCAGCATCAGGCCCGCGCCGTCCTCGGCGGTCAGCCGCCGCAGCAGGTCGAGGATGCGGGCCTGCGTGGTCACGTCGAGGGCGGTGGTCGGCTCGTCGGCGATGACCAGCCTGGGCCGCAGCGCCGTTGCCATGGCGATGACCACGCGCTGGCGCTGGCCGCCGCTCAGATCGTGGGGATAGCGGTCATGCGGCACGCGGTCCGCGGGCAGGCCGGCGCGCTCGAGCGCGCGGCGCGCCTCGGCGCGGGCGTCAAGGTCGGGGCGGTGCAGGCGGATCACCTCCTCGACCTGTCGGCCGATGGGGTGAAGGGGGTTGAGGGCGGTCATGGGCTCTTGAAACACCATGCCGATGGCGGCCCCGCGCAGGGCGCACATGCGCGCCTCGGAGGCGGCCAGAAGGTCTTCGCCCTCGAACAGCACGCGCCCCTCGGCGACGCCGCGCGGCGCAAGGCGCATCACGGAAAGCGCGGTCATCGACTTGCCCGAGCCGCTTTCGCCGACCACGCCCAGCACCTCGCCCGGGGCGATGTGGAGCGAGACGTCGCGCAGCACCTGCGCGGCGCCGATGCGAAGCGACAGCCTGTCGATGCGCAGAAGGCTCATCGCGCGCGCCTCACCTTCGGGTCGGACAGATCGCGCAGGCCGTCGCCCAGCAGGTTCAGCCCCAGCACCGTCAGCACGATGGCAAGCCCCGGAAAGATCGCGAACCAGGGCGCGACGTAGATCATGGTCTGCGCCTCGTTCAGCATCCGCCCCCACGAGGGCATGGGCGGCTGCACGCCCAGGCCGACATAGCTCAGACCCGCCTCGGCCAGGATGCCCAGGCTGAACTGGATGGTCGCCTGCACGATCAGCAGATTGGCGACGTTGGGCAGCACATGCTCGACCGAGATGCGCGCCGCGCCCTTGCCCGCCACGCGCGCCGCCAGGACGAAGTCGCGCGTCCACAGGCTGAGCGCGGCGCCGCGCGTGACGCGGGCGAAGACGGGGATGTTGAAGATGCCGATGGCGATGACGGCGTTGAACGCCCCGGGGCCGAGCGTGGCGGTGATCATGATCGCCAGCAGCAGCGAGGGAAAGGCGAAGATCAGATCGTTCAGCCGCATGACCAGCTCGTCCAGCCAGCCGCCGCGCCGCGCCGCGGCGGCCAGCCCCAGCGGCACGCCCAGCCCCGCGCCCACGCCCACCGCCACCAGCGCCACCGCGATCGAGGCCCGCGCCCCGACCATGACCATCGAGAAGATGTCGCGCCCGAAATGGTCGGTGCCGAACCAGTGCTGCGCCGAGGGCGGCTGCAGCCGCGCCGCCACGGTCAGCCGCGTGACGTCGTAGGGCGTCCAGAAGAAGGACAGCGCCGCCAGCCCGACCGCAGTCAGGCTGAGCGCGGCGCCGATGACCAGCGCGGGCGAGAGCCTCATCGCCGCCTCGCGCGCAGGCGCGGATCGACCGCCGCGTAGGCCGCGTCCACCGCCAGCGTCACCAGCGTGACCGCCAGCACCAGCAGCGTCAGCACCGACTTGACCACGATCAGGTCGCGCTGCACGACGCCCTGGAACACCAGCCGCCCCAGCCCGGGCAGGAAGAACACGTTCTCGATGATGACGGCGCCGGCCAGAAGAAAGCTGAACTGCATGCCGATGATGGTCAGCACCGGGATCATGGCGTTGCGCAGGGCGTGGCGGCGCAGCGCCTGGCGTTCGCTCAGACCCTTGGCGCGCGCCGTGCGGATGTAGTCCTCGGACATGGTCTCGATCAGCGCCGAGCGCATCACCCGCGTCAGGATCGCCGCCTGCGGCAGCGCCAGCGACACGGCCGGCAGCGTCAGCGCGCGCATCGCCTCGAGCGGATCGCCCCAGCCCGGAAAGCCGCCCGCCGAGAACCAGCGCAGCCCGGTCGAGAACGCCAGCACCAGCAGCATCGCCACCCAGAAATTGGGCGTCGCGACGCCGATCTGCACCAGCCCCAGCGTCGCCGCATCGGCCGCGCGCCCGCGATGGGCCGCCGCATGAACCCCCGCCGGAATGGCGATGAGCGTGGACAGCGCCAGCGCATACAGCGTCAGCGGCCCCGAAACGGCCAGGCGATCGGCGATCAGCTCGGCGATGGGGGTGCGGTAGGTGTAGCTGACGCCGAAATCGCCGCGCAGCATGCCCGCAAGCCAGGCCAGGTATCGCTCGAGCGGGGGCGCGTTCAGGCCCAGCTCGGCGCGCAGCGCGGCCACGGCCTCGTCCGAGGCGTTGAGCCCCAGCATGGTCACCGCCGGATCGCCGGGCGCGACCTCGAGCATCACGAAGATCACCGCCGTGGCCGCCAGCAGGGTCAGCGCCAGCGTCGCCGCGCGCCTGACCAGAAAGGCGATCATCGGCGCGCCTCCAGCCGCGCGCGCAGCTCGCGCGCCAGCCAGCGGCGCCCCTCGAGCCAGGGCGACAGCTCGAGCGCGCGGCCGTCGGCCAGCGCGATGGCGCCGCTTTCCGACACCGCCGACACCTGCTCGATCGGCACGTCGTAGCGCGGGCCAAGGATGTTCTGCGAACGGATGCGGTCCCAGGTCACGGTCACATGCTCGGTCAGCTGCACGAAGCGCCAGACGGCCGCGGCGGCGAAGATCAGCGTCAGCGCCAGGTGCATGGGCGCGTCGGCCAGAGGCTGGCCCATGCGCACGCGCTCATACAGGGTCCAGGCCAGCACCGCCGTCGCCGCGACCAGCGCCGCCCACCAGCCCCAGCAGGCCGGCCGCGCGCGCAGGATCGCCACATGCCCCGGGCGCAGCGGCGCGTCCCACAGCTTGCGCCGCGCCGGGGCCGGCCGCGTCTGCGCGAGGTTGCGCCACAGCAGCCAGCCCAATGCGACGAATGCCAGAGCGACGAGGAACCGGGCCATGCTGCGTCCTTGCGTTCGCCGCCGCGCGCCCGGCCTGGGCCGGGCGCGCGGGGCGCGGTCAGTCTTCCCAGTAGACGGCCGTCAGGTCGTTGGCCTGGGTGGGGGCGTCATGCCACAGGCCTTTGACCTTGGCGTTCCAGACGCCGATCTTGCCCAGCTGGAACAGAAAGCCGTTCACGGCGTCTTCGGCGATCACCGCCTGCGCGGCGCCCAGGATGGCGGCGCGGCGGGCCGGGTCGACGGCGGCGTTCAGGTCCTGCATCAGCTTGCGGAAGGCCGGATTGTCATACTGGAAGTAGTAGTCGGGCCGCGCATAGATGCCGATGTCCATGGGCTCGGTGTGCGAGACGATGGTCAGGTCGTAATCCTTTCCGCGGAACACCTGCTCGAGCCACTGCGCCCATTCGACGTTCTCGATCGTCAGGTCGATGCCCACCTCGCGCAGCTGCGCGGCGACCAGCTCGCCGCCGCGCCGCGCATAGGAGGGCGGCGGCAGCTTGAGCGTGGCCTTGAAGCCGTTCGGATGGCCCGCCTCGGCCAGAAGGGCGCGCGCCTTGTCGGGGTCGTGCGGATAGAGGCCGGTCAGGTCCACATAGGCGGGGTTGTGAGGCGCGAAATGGCTGCCGATGGGCGTGCCGACGCCGAACATGGCGCCGTCGATGATCGCCTGCCGGTCGATGGCGTGGGCGATGGCGCGGCGCACGCGCAGATCGTCGAAGGGCGGACGGGCGTTGTTGGTGGAAAGGATGGTCTCGCCCTCGGTCGAGCCCATCACCACCTCGAAGCGCGGATCGGCCTGAAGCTGGGGCACGGTCTCGGGGCTGGGATAGCCGGGAAAGGCGTCGACGTCGCCGGCCATCAGCGCCGCCAGCGCCGCGGTCGGGTCGGCGATGAACTTGAAGGTCGCGCTTTCAAGGCGCGCCGGCGTTCCCCAGTAGTCGGGGTTGCGCTCGATGGTGACGCTGTCGCCCTTGACCCAGTTGCGGAACCGGAACGGGCCGGTGCCGATCGGATGGGTGGCGTTGCCCTCGGCGCTGGCCGGATCGACGATCACCGCGTCGCCCCAGCCCATGTTGAACAGGAACTGGCCGGTCGGACGCTTGAGCGTGATGCGCACGGTGGCGGGGTCCAGAACCTCGATCTTCTCGATCGGCTCGAACAGGCCCTTTTGCGCGTTGGTCGAGCCCTCGGCCATGGCGCGCTCGAAGCTGAACTTCACGTCCGAGGCGTCGAACGCCGCGCCGTCGTGAAAGCGCGCCCCCTCGACCAGGTGGAAGACGTAGGTCAGCCCATCCTCGGACACCTCCCACGAGCGCGCCAGCGCCGGCCGCACCGAGCCGTCGGGGCCGATGCGCGTCAGGCCCTCGAAGATGTTGGCGTAGGTCACCTCGTCGATGGCCGCGGCGGCGCCGGCGGTGGGGTCGAGATTGGGCGGCTCGAGCTGCATGCCCACGGTCAGATGCGTGGGCGCCGCCTGCGCCGCGCCGATCATCATGGCCAGCGCCGCCGCCGTTCTGGTGAACAGTTTCATGCCTTCGCTCCCTGTCGCGCGGCGCTCATGCCGGCGCCGCATCCTTCGCCGCGCCGGCGGTCAGCAGCCGCCATGCGGCCAGCGCCATGACCCTTGCCGACGCCGCAAGATCCTCCACCTCGACATATTCGTCGGGTTGATGCGCAAGGTCCAGCCTTCCGGGCCCGTAGGCGATGCAGTCGCGCACGCCGCCGATCTGGTCGAAATGCTTCTGATCGTAGGTGCCGGGCGAAACCACCACCCGCGCCTCGCGCCCCAGAACGTCGCGCACGGCCCCGCGCACGGCGCGCGCGACGGGGCCCTCGGGGTCGGCCATGGTGGGGCGCACCTCGAACAGGTCGGTCAGCCGCGCCTCGAAGCCGTGGCGCGCGCCCACCTCGTCGAGCAGGGCGCGCAGCTCGGCCTTGACCTCGGCGGGGTCTTCCTCGGGGATCAGGCGGCGGTCGAAGACCAGGCTGGCGTGGTCGGGCACGTTGGGCGCAAGAAAGCCCTCGGCCGTCTCGGGCTGGCCGCCATGCAGCGCGGCGATGTTGAGCGAGGCGCGCCGCGCCGCTTCGGGCACGACGGGCGCCGCGGCGACGCGCGCGGCGATGCGCGGGATGTATTCGGTCTCGAGCGCATGCAGCACCCAGCCCATGCGCCGCACCGCGCACTCGCCCAGAAACGGCATCGAGCCATGCGCCACGCGGCCGAAGGTCTCGATCCGGCCCCACCACACGCCGCGATGGCCGATGCACACGCCGTCGGGCGAGAAGGGCTCGGGGATGATGACGTGATCCTGGCGCCCCGCGGCGAACAGGCCGCGCCGCGCCAGCCAGGCGGCGCCGCCGAAGCCGCCCGATTCCTCGTCCGCCACGCCCGACACCTCGATCGCGCCGGGCCAGCCGCCCAGCTCGGCCAGCGCCTCGGCGGCGATGATCGAGGCCGCCAGCCCGCCCTTCATGTCGCACGCGCCGCGGCCATAGATGCGGCCGTCGCGCAGCTCGGCCCCGAACGGGTCCACGCTCCAGCCCTGGCCGGGGGGAACGACGTCGTAATGCGAGTTGAAATGCACGCACGGGCCGGGGCCGGCGCCCTCGCGCCGGGCCAGCACGTTGATGCGCGGGTGACGCTCGCTGTCGGCCAGCGCGCCCTCGGCGCGGATCAGCTGCGCGTCGAAGCCCGCCGCCGCCAGCCGGTCGGCCACGATGCGCGCGCAGGCCTCGTAATCGGCGCCGGGCGGATTGACCGAGGGCACGCGGATCAGCGCGCGCGTCAGCTCGATCAGATCCTCGCGGCGCGCCTCGATGGCGGCGTCGATCGCGTCGCGGATCGCGGCGTCTTGCATCTGCCGGCTCCTTCATGCTTGCCTTGCGCAAGAATTATCCGCGCCCCTGCGCGCGCCGCGCAATATCGTGGAACCACCCTATGGACCCGACCGCCGACCAGCAGCTGTGGGATCTGGCCTTCGACGGCGCCCCGGTGGGCATCGCCCTGGCCGAGCGCCGCGTCATCAGGGTCTGCAACCGCACCTTCGCGCAGATGTTCGGCTATGAGCGCTACGAGCTGATCGGGCGCTCCTTTCGCGATCTGTATCCCTCGGCGGCCGAGTTCGAGCAGTTCGGCGACATCGGGATCGAGGCGCTGCGCGCCTCGGGCCGCTACTCGGACGAGCGCATCATGGCCCGGCGCGACGGCACGCTGTTCTGGGTTCGCGTGCGCGCGACCACGCCGCACCCGGATGACCCGCTCAGCCGCGTGGTGCTGAGCTTCGCCGATCTGTCGGACCAGCGCCCGGCCCACAGCCTGACCCCGCGCGAGCGGCAGATCGTCATGCATCTGTTCGACGGGCGCACATCGAAGCAGATCGCGCAGGCGCTGTCGCTGTCGCCGCGCACGGTCGAGGCCCACCGGGCGCGCCTCTTGCGCAAGTTCGGCGCGGCCAACGTCGCCGAGCTGCTGGCGCTTCTGTCGGGGATGCCGGCCACCGACCGCTAGGCGCGGCGCGCGGGGCGCGCTATCAAGGCGCCCACCACCCAGCAGGAGAGCAGGCATGACCCAGACCGCCCCCATTCCCGTCACCGTCGTCGGCGCGTCCGGCCGCATGGGCCGGATGCTGATCGAGGCGGTGCGCGAGAACCCCGCCGTCGTCCTGACCGGCGCCACCGAGCGCCCCGGTCACCCATGGATCGGCCGCGATCTGGGCGAGGCGCTGGGCGGCGCGCCCATGGGCGTGACGGTCGAGGACGACCCGCTCGAGGCCTTCGCCCGCTCGCGGGCGGTGCTGGACTTCACCGCGCCGGCCGCGACGCTGGCGCATGCGGCGCTGGCCGCGCAGGCGCGCTGCGTGCATGTGATCGGCACCACCGGCTTCGGCGACGAGGACCTTGCGCGTCTGTCCGCCGCCGCGCGCCATGCGGTCATCGTGCGGGCGGGGAACATGTCGCTCGGCGTGAACCTGCTGACGATGCTCACGCGCAAGGTGGCGAAGGCGCTGGACGAAAGCTTCGACATCGAGATCCTCGAGATGCACCACAACCGCAAGGTGGACGCGCCCTCGGGCACGGCGCTGATGCTGGGCGAGGCCGCGGCCGAGGGGCGCGGAACCACGCTGGCCGAAGCGGCCGAGCGCGCGCGCGACGGCATGTGCGGCCCGCGCAAGCCGGGCGCGATCGGCTTCGCCTCGCTGCGCGGCGGCGACGTGGTGGGCGAGCACGAGGTGATCTTCGCCGGCGCGGGCGAGCGCATCGTGCTGCGCCATGTGGCCACCGACCGGATGCTGTTCGCCCGCGGGGCGGTGCGCGCCGCGATCTGGGGCCAGGACCGCAAGCCCGGCGAATACGACATGCTCGACGTTCTGGGCCTGGAGCGCGACTGAGGCCCCCGGCCCTAGCGCAGCTTCTTGAGGTAGACGTAGAAGGCGCCCTCGCCGCCATGGCGGCGATGGGCGGGATAGATGCCCACCACCATTCCCGCCAGCGGTCCCGCGCGCAGCCAGCGCGGCGCCGCGCGGCGCAGCACGCCCTCGGCGGGCGCCATGAAGGGCGCGTCTTCGCCCGCGCGGCGCGCGCGCCCGCCCTTGCCGGTGATGACCAGAACGCAGCGCAGCCCGCGCATGCGGCTGGCGCGCACGAAGCCGGTCAGCGCGGCGTGGGCGCGCTCGGCCGTCATGCCGTGCAGATCAAGCCGCGCCTCGGGCTCGCGCCGGCCGGCGCGCAGACGCCGCGCGGTGCGGCGGTCCAGCCCCTCGGCCGGCGCCAGGCTGTCATAGGGCTCGGGAGCGAAGTCGAAGGCGACCGACGGCGCCGGAGGTGACGGGGGCGGGGGCGGCGGCGCGGCGCCCGGCCGGCGCGGCGACTTGCGCGGCGGCGCCTGGATGGCGGGCTGCGCCGGCGCGCCCCGAAGGGCCGAGGGCGGCGCCTCGGCGGCGGGAAGCGGCATGGCCTGCGCGGCGTCCGGGGGCGCCTCGGACGGCGCGGGCGGCGGAGTGGGGCGCAAGGGATCGGCCGTGGCGGCGACCTGGCTCCACAGGGCGCTTTCCTCGGGGGTCAATCGACGCGGGCGGCGACGGCGGGCCATGGCGCGCCCTCACCGCGCCAGCGCCAGGCGCCGCGCGGCCGAGACCGGCAGCAGCACCGCCACGCGTCCGCGCCCATGCATGGCCGAGGCCTTCTCGAAGGCCTCTTCGCCCGCGCCGAAGAACAGATCGACCCGCCCCGGCCCCTTGATCGCCGCGCCCACATCCTGCGCCACGAACAGCCGCCGCAGGGGCGGCGCGCCCGGCGCCTCGACCCACAGCGGCGCGCCAAGGGGCGCGAAGGCCGGATCGACCGCCGCCGAGCGCCCGGCATGCAGCGGCCGGCCCATGGCGCCGATGGGGCCGTCATCGGGGTCAAGCTCCGCGATCTCGCGAAAGAAGATGTAGGACGGGTTCACGTCCAGCCAGCGCAACCGCTCGGGATCCTCGGACAGCCACGCGCGCAGCCGCTGGGCCGAAAGCCGCCCCGGCGCGAATGCGCCGGCCTCGACCAGCGCGCGGCCGAGCGAGCGGTAAGGATGCGCGTTGCGCCCGGCGAAGCCCAGCCGCAGCACCCGCCCGTCGGTCAGCCGGACGCGGCCGCTGCCCTGGACGTGCAGGAAATAGGCCGCCACGGGATCATCGAGCCAGACCAGCTCGAGC
This sequence comes from Oceanicella actignis, assembly GCF_008124525.1. Taxonomy (GTDB): domain Bacteria; phylum Pseudomonadota; class Alphaproteobacteria; order Rhodobacterales; family Rhodobacteraceae; genus Oceanicella; species Oceanicella actignis. Next base: position 167,592 of record NZ_VNHJ01000006.1, on the reverse strand, counting down.
CCGCGGCCGCGCAGCGCGCCGGCCCGGATCTGCGCGCGCGTCAGCCGCCGCAAGGCCGGGTCGTCCGGCGCGGCGTGCAGCGGGTGACGGAAACGCGCATCCGGGCGCAGGGCGCCGTGCAGTTCGGGCTCGAAATAGCCGGTCAGCAAGCCGCCCTCGGGCGGCGAAACCAGCACCGGAACGAAGAAGGTCTCGAAGAACCGCCGCGCCTCGATCGCCGGGTCGCGCGCCGCGGCGCAGGCTGCGCGCCAGTCCTCGGGGCTCAGCGCGACGCCCGGCGCCCCGTCGCCGCGCCCGCCCGCGCCCGCGAGGTCGCAGGTGGCGGCGAAGACGCGGCGGGCGGCGGCGTGATCCTCGTCGGCCCAGCCCTGCAGCTGCGCGAAGTCGAGCGCGCGCCATGGCCCGGCCCAGCCGGGGGCGCCCGGCGTCATGGCGGCCAGCGCCAGCGCCGCCAGGCCTGCCCGAAGCGCGCCGATCATCCGCCCGTCGCGGTCAGGATCCAGTTGGGATCGGACGATCCCATCTTGCGCGTGAAGGTCCACAGATCGGTCTGGCGGCGGACCTCGTTCGGGTCGCCCTCGACGATGTCGTGATCGGCGTTGCGCACGACCGAGATCAGCTCGCCCACGAAGCGCACCTCGATATCGGCCTCGCCCGTGTCCTCGGAGAACATGGCCGAGAAGATCCGCGCCTCGCGCACGCCGATGAAGCGCGCGTCCACCGTCAGCCCCTGGGCGCGGCGGCGCTCGATGGCGTCGGCGAAGCTCTGATACACCTCGTCCGACAGCAGCGGGCGAAGGGTGTCGAGATCGCCGTTCTCATAGGCCATGAGGATGATCTCGTAGGCGCGCTTGGCCCCCTCGATGAAGGCGACCGGAGAGAAGCCCGGCTCGGCCCGCGCCATGCGCCGCAGCGCCAGCGCCGTTTCGCTGTCGGGATCGGCGACGCGGGCGATCTCCTCTTCGAGGGTGCGCTCGCGATCCTCGCCCGACCAGGACGGCGCGGCGGGCGCGTCGGCCTCGACCGGGCGCAGGGGCGGCGCGGTCGGCTTCTCGAAGCCGGTGCGCGTTCCAAGCACGCTGCGCAGCCGAAGGAAGACGAACACCGCGATCGCGGCGAGTATCAGGAGTTCGATCATGGCGCTGTTCATGTCTTCGATTGCGTCTCGCTGGGATCGCGTTTCGGGGCCGCCCCGGGCGCGCGCCAGATCCCCTTGCGGGAACGTGGCGCCCGGCCCGGCTAGAGCCTATGTAAGGCGTGGCGCGGCGCAAGTCCAACCAGCTTGCGTTTCGCAGCGCCCGAGACGCAAGCGGAGGATGTCGCCCCATGTGGCTTTTCCTGATCCTGGTCGCCGTGCCGATCGTCGAGATCGCGCTTTTCATCAAGGTCGGCGGCTTTCTGGGGCTGTGGCCCACGCTGGCGATCGTGCTGGCCACGGCGGCGGCGGGCACGCTGCTGCTGCGCGCGCAGGGGCGCGAGGCGATCGACGATCTTCAGCGCAGCCTGACGCAGGGCGGCGATCCGGCGGGCGCGCTGGCGCATGGGGCGCTGGTGCTGGCGGCGGGGCTGCTGCTGCTGACGCCGGGCTTCTTCACCGACGCGGTGGGCCTGGCGCTGCTGATCCGGCCGGTGCGGGCGGCAGTCATCCGCTGGGCCTCGCGTCACATGGCCGCGCGCATGGAGGTGCATGTGCACGCCGCGCGCACGGGCCCCGGCCCGGGTCCGGCCGGCGAGGACGAGGTGATCGACGCCGATTTCGTGGTCCTCGACGAGGACGGCCGCCCGAGGCCCGAACCGGACCCCGACGCGCGCCGCGTTCCGCCGCGCTGAGCGGGGCGCGCATTGTCGCGGCCGGCCGGAAGTGCTAGCCATCGGCGCGGGCGCAGCCGCCCGACCGCATCATTGAACGGAGCATGTCCGACATGGCCGAGAACGCCCAGCAGCCCCCGCAGCCGCAGGTTTCCATCCTTTCGCAGTTCACCAGAGACCTGTCCTTCGAGAACATCGCCGCCATCAAGCAGCAGGCGCCGCAGGGCAAGCCCGACATCCAGGTGGCCGTCAATCTGGACGCGCGCGCGCGCGGCGAGGACCGCTACGAGGTGTCGCTCAAGATCACGGCGAACGCCAAGTCGGGCGAGGAGTCGCTCTTCATGGTCGAGCTGGACTATGCGGGCGTGTTCCACGTGGTCAACGTGCCGCAGGAGCAGCTGCATCCCTTCCTGCTGATCGAATGCCCGCGCCAGCTGTTCCCCTTCGCGCGCCGCATCATCGCCGACGTCACGCGCGACGGCGGCTATCCGCCGCTGATGCTGGACATGGTCGATTTCGTGGCGATCTACCGCCAGGAGCTTCAGCGCCGCCAGGCCGAGCAGGCCGCCGCCGAAGGCTCGGGCCAGGCCTGAGCCGGAACCTGGGCGAGCGCGCGCGCCGCGCTCAGCCGCCCAGGCGCCGCCACAGGGCGTCTTCGCCCAGTTCGGCGACGAAGGCCTCGTGCGCGGCGCGCTCGGCCTCGGTCAGCCGGGAAGGCAGCGGGGCGGGCCGCGGCGGGGCGACCCACTCGGCCTCGGCGCCGTCTGAGCGGCTCTGCCCGCGGCCGCCCTCGATCACGCCCAGCGCGAAATCGGGCTGACGGCCGCCGATCAGCTCGAGATAGACCTCGGCCAGAAGCTCGGAGTCGAGCAGCGCGCCGTGCTTGTCGCGGGCCGAGTTGTCGACCCCGAAGCGGCGGCACAGCGCGTCGAGGGTGTTCTGCGCGCCCGGAAAACGCTTGCGCGCCATCTCGAGCGTGTCGATGGCGCGGCTCATGGGCAGGGGCGGCAGGCCGGCCCATTCGAGCTCGGCGTTGATGAAGCGCATGTCGAAGCGGGCGTTGTGGATCACCAGCTTCGCGTCGCCGATGAAGTCCAGAAACGCCTGCGCCACGTCCTTGAACAGCGGCTTGTCGGCCAGGAAGTCGTCGCCCAGGCCGTGCACCTCGAAGGCCTCGCGCGGCATGGGGCGTTCGGGGTTCAGATACTGGTGATAGTGGCGGCCGGTGGCGACGTGGTTCACCAGCTCGACGGCGCCGATCTCGACGATGCGATGGCGGCCCGAGGGGTCGTAGGGGTCGATGCCGGTGGTTTCGGTGTCGAGAACGATCTCACGCATCGCGGTCCTCCTCGTCGCGCAGGCGACCGTCGCGCACGGCGTCGAGAATCGCGCCGACGCGGCTTCGGGCATGGTCGAGGCCCCGCCCCGTATCGACGACGAAGTCGGCCCTTGCGCGCTTTTGCGCGTCGGGCATCTGGCGGTCCAGGATGGCGCGGAAGGTCTCTTCGCTCATGCCCGGACGGGCCAGCACCCGGCTGCGCTGGATCTCGGGGGGCGCCGAGACGACGACCACCGCGTCGAAGGCCGCATCGCCCCCGGTTTCGAACAGCAGGGGAATGTCGCACACCGCCACGGGCGCGCCCTGGGCGCGGGCCTCGTCCAGAAACCGGGCGCGGTCCATGCCCACCAGCGGATGCACGGCCTGTTCGAGCCGCGGGATCAGCGACGGATCGGCCGTGACCGCGGCGCGCAGCGCGGCGCGGTCGACGCGCGCGCCCTCGGCCGAGTCGATCACGCAGCCGGGCGCGACGGCGCGCACCGCCTCGACCGCGGCGCCGCCGGGGCCGTAAAGCCGCGCCACCGCCGCATCGGCGTCCCAGACGGGCACGCCGCGATCGGCGAACATGGCGGCGGTGGTGGACTTGCCCATGCCGATCGAGCCGGTCAGTCCGAGAACGCGCATGTCACTCCTCCAGCACCGCGCGGCGCAGCTCCTCGTCCACCTCGGGAGCGACGCCGAACCACGCCTCGAAGCCCGGCCGGCCCTGGTGCAGCAGCATGCCCAGGCCGTCGACCCAGCGCATGCGGCGCTCGCGCGCCTCTTCGAGAAGGGGCGTCATCAAGGGCGTGTAGACGATGTCCGTCACCAGCATCGACTTGGGCGCGCGCCGCAGCGAGACGGGCAGCGGCGGATGGCCGGTCATGCCCAGCGCGGTGGCGTTGACCAGCGTCGCGGCGCCGTCCATGGCGGCTTCGGCCTTGATCCAGTCGACCACCCGCACCTTGGCGCCGAAATGCTCGGCCAGGAACTCGGCCCGCGCGCGGGTGCGGTTGGTCAGGCGGATTTCCGGCGCGCCGTCGGACAGAAGCGCCGAGATGATCGCCCGCGCCGCGCCCCCGGCGCCGAACACCAGCGCCGGACCGTCGGACGCCTTCCACCCCGGCGCCCCGGCGCGCAGGTTCTCGAGAAAGCCGTAGCCGTCGGTGTTGTCGGCGTAGATGGTCCCGTCCTCGCGGAAGGTGATGGTGTTGGCCGCGCCGATCAGCGAGGCGCGGTCCGAAACCTTGGTCGCCAGCTTGAGCACGGTTTCCTTGAAGGGAATGGTGACGTTCACGCCGCGAAAGCCCAAGAGAGGCAGCGCGCGGAAGGCGGCCTCGAAGTCGCGGGGCGCGACGCCCAGCGGCACATAGTCGCCCGCCAACCCGTAGCGCCGCAGCCAGTGGCGATGCAGGCGCGGCGATCGCGAGTGCGCGATGGGCCAGCCGACGACCCCCGCAAGCGGAACGCGGTCGTGCTCGGTCATTCCCCCAAAACTCCCCTGGCGCGCAGGAAACCCAGAATCTCGAGCAACGGCAGGCCGAGGACCGTGAAGTGGTCGCCCTGAACGCGGCTGAAGAGCTGCGCGCCAAGCCCTTCGAGATGATAGCAGCCGACCGTCTCGGTCACGGTATCGCCCAGCCGGTCCAGATAGTCATCCAGAAATTGGTCCGAGAAGGGGCGCATGGCAAGCTGCGCGCGCCCCACATGACGCCAGACGGGCCGGCCCTGATGCACGATGACCGCAGCCGACAGCAGCTGATGGGTGCGGCCGCGCAGGGCGCGCAGCTGCGCGGCGGCCTCGGCGCGATCGGCCGGCTTGTCGAACAGGCGGTCCTCGCAGACCAGCACCTGGTCGGCGCCCAGAACCAGATCGCCCGGCGCGTCGGCGCGCCGGAGCCCGACGCGCATGGCCTTCATCTCGGCCAGGGCGTCGGCGACGTCGCGCGCGGGCGCGCCCTCGGCCAGCATGGCGCGCTTGATCTCGGCCTCGTCGACGCGGGCGGGCTCGATGACGACGGGAACGGCCGCCGCCTCGAGCATGCGCGCGCGCGCGCGGCTGGCCGAGGCGAGAACGACCCGGGCGCTCATTCCGCCCGCCCCCGCGCGCGCAGCTCGGCCATGATCGAGGCGGCGGTTTCCTCGATCGAGCGGCGCGTGACGTCGATCACCGGCACGCCGAGGCGCTGAAAGGTGAGCAGGGCCTGCGAGACCTCTTCGCGGATGCGCTCGGGATCGGCGTATCCGTCGCCCCCCTCGCCGCCGATGGCGCGCAGCCGCTGGCCGCGGATCTGCGCCAGCCGGTTGGGGCTGGCGGTCAGGCCGATGGCGGGCACGCCCTCGGCGATCGCCTGCTCAAGCTCGGGCGGCAGCGGCCGGCCCGGAACCAGCGGAACGTTGGCCGCCTTGACGCCGCGCACGGCCAGGTAAAGGCAGGTCGGCGTCTTGGACGTGCGGCTGACGCCCAGCAGGATCACATCCGCGCGGCGCAGACGATCGCCGACCGCCCCGTCATCGTGCGACATGGCGTATTCGATGGCGGCCACGCGGTCGAAATACGACCGGTCGGTTTCGTATTGCTTGCCCGGCCGCATCCTGCGCGCGGGGCCAAGCGCCTGTTCGAGCAGAGCGAAGAGCGGCTTGAGCAGCGGGACGGTGGGCGCGCCGAGCTTGCGGCAGCCTTCCTCGAGCCGGGCGCACAAGCTTTGATCGAGCAGGGTGTAGACGACGGCGCCGGGGTGTTTCTCGACATCCTCCATAACGCGCTCGACGTCCTTGGGCGAGCGCACGAAGACATGCATGCGCCGCTTGACCTTCGGGTCCTCGAACTGGCTCAGCGCCGCGTTAGCCGCGACGCTGAGCGTCTCGCCCGTCGAGTCCGAGACCAGATGCAGAACGTAAGCGGACATGAATCGCCTTTCCGGTGTTCTCTTGCGCGCGGCGCATATTGGCCGCGACGCGCGCCTGGGGATAGCGTGGATTGTCGGGGATAACCCGGCATCGGCGCGAGGTGTGGCGAGATCGCTTCAATCGGGCGCCCGAGTCATCCACCTGTTGACGAGGAATCCGGCCCCGGCCGCGTCGGCTGTGGATAACTTTCGCCCATCGCGACGCCCCGCCGCAGCATGGCGCGCCGAGCTGAGGAAAACTCTCACGCTTATGGCTTAAGAATTTGTTTTTTCGAGGTTTTTTATCAACACGACAGGCGTGGAGAACCTTGAAAAGCGGCGATGAATCCGCGCGCGCTGGACAAAATTGTGGATAACCTTGTGGAGCTTCGGACTCGAAACGGTAATCCCCACTGTGCAGGGGCCCTACTAAGCACTACAACCTTCAAATCTCCCCCTGTTTCTCTGAGGATGACATGACCCCGCCGACAAAGACCCTTCTGCGCGCCCTGGCCGGCGAAACCCTGCCGACGCCGCCGATCTGGCTCATGCGTCAAGCGGGACGCTACCTGCCCGAATACCGGGCGGTGCGCGAGAAGGCGGGCGGATTCCTCGATCTTTGCTACAACCCGGACCTGGCCACCGAGGTGACGCTGCAACCGATCCGACGCTTCGGCTTCGACGCGGCGATCCTGTTCGCCGACATCCTTCTGGTTCCCCAGGCCCTGGGCGCCAAACTGGCCTTCGAGGCCGGAGAGGGCCCGCGCCTGTCCACCGTCATACGCAAGGAGGACCTGGCCGTTCTGAAGCCGGCCTCGGCAGTCCACGAAACCTTGTCGCCCATCTACGAAACCGTCCGCCGTTTGCGCAGCGAGCTGCCCTCGCACGTCGCGTTGATCGGCTTCGCCGGCGCGCCCTGGACGGTCGCGACCTACATGATCGCCGGGCGCGGAACGCCGGACCAGGCCCCGGCGCGGCGCATGATCGTCGAGGCGCCCGAGTTGTTCGCCGCGTTGCTCGACCGGATCACCGAAGCCACCATCGAATATCTGGACGCGCAGATCGAGGCTGGCGCAGAAGCGGTCAAGATATTCGACAGCTGGGCCGGACCGCTCAATTTCGAGGATTTCGAAACCTGCTGCATCGCGCCCTTCAACCGCATCGCCGCGGCGCTGAAGGAACGGCATCCGAACGTGCCAATCATCGGCTTTCCCCGCGGGGCCGGCGCGCGCAGCGCGGCGTTCGTCAAGGCCACCGACGCTGACGCGATCGCCATAGACCAAAGCGTCGATCCGGCTTGGGCCGCAGAGAATCTGCAAGGAAAATGCGCGGTGCAGGGCAACCTCGATCCGCTCTTGCTGGTGACGGGCGGCGCGCGTCTCGAGTCCCAGGCGCGGCGCATCTTGCGCGCGCTGCGCAACGGGCCGCATGTCTTCAACCTTGGACACGGCATCACGCCGGACGCCGATCCCGACAACGTCGCGCGGCTGGTCGAAATCGTGCGGAGCGCGGAATGACGGACTGGCTGGCCGCGCATTACGACTGGCTCAAGGCGCTGCATGTGATGAGCGTCATCGCCTGGATGGCCGGGATCTTCTACCTGCCGCGGCTTTTCGTCTATCACGCCGAACGCGGACGCGCCGAGCCGGTTCTGGACGAAACCTTCAAGGTCATGGAGCGGCGGCTTTATCGTGCGATCATGGTTCCGGCGATGATCTCGAGCTGGATTTTCGGCGCGTCGATGCTGATCGCGATCGGGCTCGAGGGGATCCTGGCCGCAGGTTGGCTGCAGGCCAAGCTGGCGCTGGTCGTGGCCATGACCATCTATCACGAGTTCCTTGGGCGCGAGATGCGCGCCTTTCAGGCGGGCGCCAATCGACGCTCGGGCCGCGCCTTTCGCATGATCAACGAGATCCCGACCCTTCTCATGGTTCTGATCGTGATCATGGCCATCGTCGAGCCGTTCTGAGGATCTTGACAAGCGCGGCCGCCTTCCCGTAGCGTTTCGCGCGTCCGTGCAGCCCTGTCCGACCCTCCTTCCCGCACGGAAATCCTCTTGCCGCCAGCTGCCGAGAGACGAGGCCGCGCGGGCAAATCTTCGGGAAATACATGGAAATCCAAGAACTTAAGCTCTCCGACCTGAAGGAGAAGTCGCCCACTGCCCTGCTGGAGTTCGCCGAAGAGCTCGAGATCGAAGGCGCGTCGACCATGCGCCGGCAGGACATGATGTTCGCCATCCTGAAAGAGCTTGCCGACCGGGATGTCCAGATCATCGGCGGCGGCGTGCTCGAGGTTCTTCAGGACGGATTCGGGTTCCTGCGCTCGCCCGAGTCCAATTATCTGCCGGGACCGGACGACATTTACGTCAGCCCCAACCAGATCCGCAAATTCGCCCTGCGCACCGGAGACACGGTCGAGGGCCTGATCCGTGCGCCGAAGGAAGGCGAACGCTATTTCGCGCTGGTCAAGTTGAACACGCTGAACTTCGAAGATCCCGAGAAGGCGCGCCACAAGGTACATTTCGACAATCTGACGCCGCTCTACCCGAATGAGCGGCTCAAGATGGAAATCGAAGACGAACAGACCAAGGACAAGTCGGCGCGCGTGATCGATCTGGTCGCCCCGATCGGCAAGGGACAGCGCTGCCTGATCGTCGCGCCGCCGCGGACCGGCAAGACGGTTCTGCTCCAGAACATCGCGCACTCGATCGAGAAGAACCATCCCGAGTGCTACCTCATCGTCCTGCTGATCGACGAGCGCCCCGAGGAAGTGACGGACATGCAGCGCTCGGTCGCGGGCGAGGTCATCTCCTCGACCTTCGACGAGCCGGCCACGCGGCATGTCGCGGTTTCGGAAATGGTGATCGAAAAGGCCAAGCGCCTAGTCGAACATGGCCGCGACGTCGTGATCCTGCTTGATTCGATCACCAGGCTGGGACGCGCCTACAACACGGTCATTCCCAGCTCGGGCAAGGTTCTGACCGGCGGCGTCGACGCGAATGCATTGCAACGGCCGAAGCGATTCTTCGGCGCCGCGCGGAACATCGAAGAGGGCGGTTCGCTGTCGATCATCGCCACCGCGCTGATCGATACCGGAAGCCGCATGGACGAGGTGATCTTCGAAGAGTTCAAGGGCACCGGCAACTCGGAGATCGTGCTTGACCGCAAGGTCGCCGACAAGCGCGTCTTCCCGGCGATCGACATCCTGAAATCCGGCACCCGCAAGGAAGAGCTTCTGGTCGAGAAGAGCGACCTGGCCAAGATGTTCGTCCTGCGCCGCATCCTGAACCCCATGGGTCCGGCCGACGCGATCGATTTCCTGCTCGGCAAGCTCAAGCAGACCAGAACCAACGCCGAATTCTTCGATTCGATGAACGCCTGACGCCCGACCGGAATTTTCGTCGATCGGCCCGAGCACCAGGCTGTTCGGGCCGATTTTATTGGAGTGGTCGATGGACGAGGAAACGATCTTCGCCCAGGCGACGGCCCCCGGCAAGGCGGGCGTCGCCGTCATCCGCATCTCGGGACCGCTGGCCGATTCCGCCCTGTCGGCCCTGGCCGGACCTTTGCCCGAGCCGCGAAGGATGGTCCTGCGGCGAGTGGCGAACCCATCGAATGGCGACACTCTGGACCATGCCCTGGCGGTGCGCTTCGCAGCCGAGGCCAGCTTCACCGGCGAGCCGACGGCCGAGCTGCACCTGCACGGAAGCGCAGCGGTCGTGCGCTCGGTCCTGGATGCCTTGGCGAAGATGGAGGGGCTGAGGCCGGCCGAGCCGGGCGAATTCACGCGCCGGGCGCTGTTCAACGGCCGCATGGATCTTGCGCAGGTCGAGGGGCTGTCGGACCTGCTCGCCGCCGAAACCGAAGCGCAGCGGCTTCAGGCCATGCGGGTCATGGAAGGCGGCTTGAGCCGGCTGGTCGATCATTGGCGCGAAAGGCTCATCCGCGCCGCGGCGTTGATCGAAGCCGGCATCGATTTCGCGGACGAAGATTTGCCCGCGGGTTTGCTCGATGGCGCGGCGGACGCCATGGAGACGGTTCTTGCCGAAGTCAAGGCGGAGCTTTCCGGGGCCCAGGCGGCTGAGCGCATCAGGGAGGGTTTCCGGGTAGCGATCCTGGGGCGGCCAAACTCGGGCAAGTCGACGCTGCTCAACGCTCTGGCGAAGCGCGACGCGGCAATCGTTTCGGAGCATGCGGGGACGACTCGGGACGTCATCGAGGTGCATCTGGATCTTTGGGGCCTGCCGGTGACGTTCCTAGACACCGCCGGGCTGCGGGAAACGGATGATCCGGTCGAGAGGATCGGCATCGAACGTTCTCGCAAGGCGGCGGAAAACGCGGATGTTCGGCTTTGGCTCCAGGAGATCGACGATGGCGCCGAGCCGGAAATTGCATTGAGCGATGCCGACCTGGTCGTCATCAGCAAGGCGGATCGAGGCTCCGCCCCTGATGGTTTGGCCGTATCCGCATTGACCGGAAAAGGCGTGGACTTGCTGCTTGAGACGCTGTTCAATCGCCTTCGGGCGACGGCGCAGACATCGAGCCACGTGATCCGCGTTCGCCAACGCGTCGCGCTGGAGCGCGGCGCGGAGGCGTTGGAAAGGTGTCTTTCGTTGGCGCGATCCGGGATCGGCGAGCCCGAGATTCTTGCCGAGGAACTGCGTTACGCGTTAAGGCAACTTGAGGCCCTGATCGGGCGGGTCGATGTCGAGGACCTGCTGGATGACGTCTTCGCCAGTTTCTGCATAGGGAAATAGGCATGTTTCACGTGAAACACGGGCGTTATGACGTGGTGGTGGTTGGCGGCGGGCATGCCGGCGTCGAGGCTGCCTGCGCGGCTTCGCGCGGCGGAGCGCGCACGGCGCTGATCACCCTGGATGCCTCGAAGATTGGCGAGATGTCTTGCAACCCCGCCTTCGGCGGTCTGGGGAAAGGTCACATCGTTCGCGAAATCGATGCGCTGGACGGCGTGATGGCGCGAGCGGCCGACTACTCGGCGATTCACTACCGCTTGCTCAATCGAAGCAAGGGCCCCGCCGTTCAAGGGCCAAGGGTTCAGGCCGACCGGGACCGATACCGCAGATACGTCCAGAGATTTGTGGCCGCTTTGCCCAATCTCGATGTCATTGAGGCCGAAGTCGAGCGACTGAACTGCCGACGGGGCGAAATAAATGGCGTCGTTCTTGCGAGCGGAGGCGTCATCGGCTGCGCGGCTGTGGTCCTCGCCACCGGCACGTTTCTGCGGGGCAAGCTATTCGTGGGCGACCAGTCGCAAAGCGGCGGCCGGGTTTTCGAGCGCGCGGCAACGGCTCTTGGGCTCGAACTCGAGCGCATGGGTCTGCCCATGGGGCGCCTCAAGACCGGCACGCCGCCGCGACTCTGGCGACGCAGCATCGACTTCTCGATCCTCGAGGAGCAAGCCGGCGACGCCGACCCCTCCTTCATGTCGTTCCTCACGGACGGGATCATTGCGCCGCAGGAGTCTTGCTACATCACGGCGACCAACGAACGCACGCACGAGATCATTCAGGAGAATATCTCGAAATCAGCCATGTATGGCGGCCACATCGCCGCGCGCGGTCCGCGTTACTGCCCTTCCATCGAGGACAAGGTGACGAGATTTCCCGAACGCGGCGCACATCAGGTCTTTCTTGAGCCCGAGGGCGCGGGCGCCCAGACCATCTATCCGAACGGGATCTCGACGTCGCTCCCGGCCGACATCCAGCTTGAATATGTCCGCACGATCAAGGGGCTGGAGAAGGCCGAGATTTCGCAGCCGGGCTATGCGGTCGAGTATGACTTCATTGATCCACGAGCGCTGGACCGCCGTTTGATGCTCAAGGATTTGCCGGGCCTTTTCCTTGCGGGTCAGATCAACGGGACCACTGGGTATGAAGAGGCCGGGGGGCAGGGATTGCTCGCCGGCGCAAACGCGGCGGCATTCGCTCGGGGGCTTGAGGTCTTGGAGCTCTCGCGTGATGAAGCCTATATCGGCGTCATGGTCGATGATCTCGTCACGCGCGGGGTCAGCGAACCCTATCGCATGTTCACATCGCGCGCCGAGTTTCGGCTCAGTCTTCGTGCCGACAACGCCGACCAGCGGCTGACCCCGAAGGGCGTCAGCCTGGGCCTTGTCACGGAAGAGCGGCAGCGGAAGTTCGAGGAAAAATGGCGCCGGCTTGATTCCGCCCGATCGCTGCTCCAATCCCGCACGGTTTCGCCTCAGGAGGCGCGTTCGGCTGGGATACGCGTCAACATGGACGGCGCGCGACGCTCTCTTTACCAGCTGCTTGGCGCCGGAGACCAGGTTTGGGATGCGTTGTGCACGATCGCGCCGGAGCTGGCAAAACTGGACGCCGACATTCGCGACCAGATTGCCCGCGACGCGAAATACGCGCCGTTTCTTGAGCGGCAGGAACAGGAAATTGCGCGCCTTCGCGCGAGCGAATCGATCCCGATCCCGCCCGATTTCGACTACCGTCGAGTCGCGGGCCTCTCCGCCGAGCTGCAGGAACGCCTGGCCGCAGCCCGGCCCGAGACCTTGGCCCAGGCCATGCGCATCGAGGGCGTCACGCCAACCGGCATGGCGCTTGTTCTCGCCAGCATCCGCAAGCGCGCCGTATGAACCGGCGTGACGTTGAAAATTTCCTCGCCAACGAGGTCGGTGTTTCACGTGAAACGCTCGAGCGGCTCGATCTCTTCGAGCAGCTTCTCGGTCGCTGGAATCGCGCGATCAATCTGGTCGGTCCTTCCACCCTCGATTCAATCTGGGAGCGTCATTTCGCCGACTCCGCCCAACTGTGGCTTCTGCGGCCGGAAGTCATCACGTCCTGGCTGGACCTCGGTTCCGGCGGTGGCTTTCCGGGCCTCGTGATCGCCGCCATCGCAGCCGAGCTCAATCCGACCCTTCAGGTTACGCTCGTCGAGTCCGACAGCCGCAAGTGCGCCTTTCTTCTTGCCGCGGCACGAGAGATGAGCGTGAATACGACCGTTCTGAACAAGAGGATCGAGTCCATCCCGGCGGGGCCACATGAAGTCATTTCGGCCCGGGCGCTGGCGCCGCTCTCCAAGCTTCTCGACATGACCGAACGCTTCGCGCCATTCTCGCCACGCCTGCTTTTCCCGAAAGGCGCCAATGCGCTGTCGGAGTTGACCGAGGCGCGAAAAAGCTGGAATATCGACGCGCGGCTCATGCCAAGTCGGGTCGATCCCCGCGGCCAAATCCTGGAAATATCGAGGTTTTCCCGTGTCCAGCACGCCTGACCAGCCTTTGATGAGCGACGCCCGCAGGATTCTGGCCATTGCCAATCAGAAAGGCGGGGTGGGAAAGACCACGACCGCCATAAACCTGGCGGCGGCGTTGGTCGAGACGGGGCGGAAGGTGCTCCTCATCGACCTTGATCCGCAAGGGAACGCCAGCACCGGCCTGGGCATAGACGCGGACCGGCGCGTGAAGACCGCCTACGATGTCCTCATTGCGGACGACCCGCTGCGCGACGCGATCCAACGCACGGATCTCGAGCGCCTGGACATCGTGCCGGCGACGGTCGATCTCAGCTCCGCCGATGTGGCGATGGTGAGCGACAAGCGCCGCAATCGTCGGTTGCGCGATGCCCTGGCCGCGGCCGAAATCGCGCGCGACTACGATCATGTCGTCATCGACTGCCCGCCATCGCTCAATCTTCTGACGATCAACGCCATGGGCGCGGCCGACGCGGTTCTGGTGCCGCTCCAATGCGAGTTTTTCGCCATGGAGGGGCTGTCGCAACTCCTCAAGACCGTCAAGCAGGTTCGGCGAAGCCTGAATCCCGATCTGAAGATCGAAGGCGTCATCCTCACCATGTTCGACCGACGCAACAACCTGTCGCAGATGGTCGCCGAGGATGTGCGGCGCAACCTTGGGGATCTGGTCTACCGGACCGTCATTCCGCGAAACGTTCGTCTGTCCGAAGCGCCTTCCTATGCTGCGCCCATCACGGTCTACGATAGCGCATCGCGCGGAAGTCTCGCCTACCGCGCCCTGGCGCGCGAATTCATCGAGCGCCAGGCCCTCGCCGCCGCCTGAGAACGAAAGGGTTTCGCAATGGCCAAGCAACCGCACAACAAGGCCTTGGGACGTGGCCTCGCCGAGCTCCTGGCCGACGACGAAGCCGAGACGACGCAGCGCGAGTCCACGTTGCCGATCGACGTCATCGTCCCGAATCCGGCGCAGCCTCGACGCCACTTCGACCCCGATCTGCTCGACGAACTTGCCGCCTCGATCCGAGAGCGCGGCGTCATCCAGCCGCTGATCGTGCGGCCGGATCCCGGCAAGCAGGGGCGATACCAGATCGTCGCCGGAGAGCGGCGTTGGCGCGCGGCGCAGAAGGCGCAACTGCACGAGGTTCCCGTCGTCATCCGCGACCTCGATGATGCGCAGGTTCTCGAGCTTGCGATCATCGAGAACATTCAAAGAACAGACCTGAATCCGGTCGAAGAGGCGCGCGGCTTCGCGCAGCTGATCGAGCAGTTCGGCCACACCCAGGAAAAACTGGCCGAAGCGATGGGCAAGAGCCGCAGCTACATCGCCAACGCCTTGCGTCTGTTGACGCTTCCCCAAAGCGTGCTCGACCACCTGGCCGCCGGCCGGCTCAGCGCCGGACATGCGCGCGCGCTGATCACGGCGGAGGATCCCGCCGCTCTCGCCGAGCGCGTCATCGCTCAGGGCCTTTCGGTTCGCGAAACCGAAAGGCTCGTCAAGGACCAGAAGACCAAGGCGACGGCCGCGCCGAAGCCGCGCGTCGTCAAGGACCCCGACACGCTCGCGCTCGAGGCCGACCTCAGCGCCAGCATCGGCCTTCCCGTCAAGATCGAGCACAAGGGAGAGAAAGGCGGCGAGGTGCGCCTGCGTTATGCCAGTCTCGAAGAGCTGGACGGCATCTGTCAGCTTCTGAGCCGTTAACGGCGCTGCCGCGCCTGCATCGCAAGGCGCATGAGCGTGCGCTCGACCAGCGCTTGCGCCGGCGGCGGGTTCGGAGAGCGAAGCGCCAGATCCGCTTCGAGCAAGGCGCGCAGCGCGTTTTCGATCCCCTCGCGCCCCAGCCTGCGCACATGCGCGACCATCAGCGAACGCCTCGGACCGAACAGGGGCGGCCGCGCGCGTCCCGCCGCCGCTTCTGGGCCATCGGGCGCCGATGCGATCTCGAAAGCCTGGCGAAAATGCCGCGACGTCGCGATGAGCAGGCCCGTCGGCGCGGCGCCCTGGGCCGCCAGCCGTCTGAGAATGATGGGAAGCCGCTCGACTTCGCCCTTCGCCACCGCCGCGACCAGCTCGTCAAGCTCGGCCTCCAGCTGCGCGGGCGCGCAGGCGGCGACGTCCTCGGCCCGAAGCGCTCCCTCGCCCTCGCCCAGATACAGCGCCAGCTTCTCGATCAGCGCGCGGAATTCTTCCGCCTCCATCCCCTCGGCAAGCGCCGCAAGGGCGTCCATGGCTTCCGGCGACCAGCTGGCGATGCGCGCCGCCTTGAGCATGGCGGCGATCTCCTCCCGGTCGGGAGGCTCGGAGTACACCCCCACCGCCGCCAGCTGCGCGTGCGCTTCGAACAGCTTGCGCAAGGCGCCCTTCGGCTTCAGATCTCCGGCGGAAACCACCAGCGCCGCATCGCCGCCCCGCAGGTCTTCAAGCGCCGCCTCGACCGCCTTCGCGACGCCATCGCCGGCGCCTTCGATCACGACGACGGTTCTTGCGCTGAAGAAGCCCCGTGAGCGCAAGGCATCGCTCAGCGCCGCCGGGTCGCGCTGGACCGCCGGGCCCGCAAGCCGAACAAGCTCTCCGTCCTCGCCCGCCAGCGCGCGCGCAAGGCGCTCGCGCCGCGCCGCGGTCTCGGCAGGATCCGGGCCGAAAAGCAGCGTGCCGGCGACGCCCTCGATCGGGCGCTCGACATGACGCTTCGCCTCGCGGCCGGTCAGCTTCATGTTTGCGCGCGGCGGCTCAGCTCGGCCAGGACGCGGTCCGCGATCCGCTCGCCCAGCTCGCGCGCCAGGCGCTCCTGCGCATCGCGTTCGGCGGCGCGCGTCGCAAAGAGCGAGCCGGTGGCGGAATACGCCGTCACGGCCTCGACGAAGCCGGAGACGGGCGCAAAGTCTTCTCCGCCCGTCAGAATGTAGCGGCTGCGTCCCCGCAGAACATAGCGCGTGATCGAGTTGTCGTCGGTGATCGCCAGGCCGGACGAAGAGAAGGAAAGTTCGGCCGTCAGGCGCAGGGGCGCATCCGGTGCGGCGCGACCGAGCCGACGCTCGAGCGCCTCGCGCAGGGCGAAGCCGAGCCGGTCGGTCGGCACGTCGAGCGCAATTGCGCCAAGAGCGCGCGCCGGGCCGGAACCAGCGCGGTTCATCGGCGCGAAGCCGCACGCGCCCAGCGTCGCCGCGGCCAGCAGCGCGGCGCAGAGGCGGCGGCGCTCAGAGCACGACATTGACGATGCGTCCGGGCACGACGATCACCTTGCGCGGCGTCTTGCCGTCCAGAAAGCGGCGCACGTTGTCGTCAGCCAGCGCCATCTGCTCGATCTCTTCGCGCGAGGCCTCGCGCGGGACGCGTATCTCGGCGCGCCGCTTGCCGTTGACCTGAACCGCGATCGGGGTCGTGTCCTCGACCAGCAAGGCGGGATCGGCCTTGGGCCAGGGGGTTTGCGCGACCAGCTTCGTCTCTCCCAGAGCCGACCAGATTTCCTCGGCGATGTGCGGCGCCATCGGGGCCATGAGCTGGGCCAGGGCGGACAGGGCCTCGCGCCTGGCGTGCCCCATGCCCTCGCCCTCGGCCGGCGCCTTCGAGATCGCGTTGACGAACTCGTAGATGCGGGCGATCGCCTTGTTGAAGGCGAAGCCCTCGATGTCGGCCGTCACGCCGGCGATGGTCCGATGCGTGGCGCGGCGAAGCGCCATGGCGGCCTCGCACGGATCGGCCGGCGGCTCGGCGCCCCTGGCGGGCAGCGAAGGCAAGGCGTCCTCGGTCAGACGCCAGACCCGCTGCAGAAACCGCCAGGCCGCTTCGGCGCCGGCCGCCGTCCATTCGACGTCACGATCCGGCGGGCTGTCCGACAGGATGAACCAACGGGCCGTGTCGGCGCCGTACTGGTCGATGATGTCGGTCGGATCGACCACGTTCTTCTTGGATTTGGACATCTTGATCGAGGGGCCGACCTCGACCGGCGCGCCGGTGGCCGCCTCGACATGGCGCCCGTCCACGATGCGCACCTCGTCCGGGCTCAGCCAGCGCCCGTCCTGCGCGCGGTAGGTCTCATGACAGACCATGCCCTGGGTGAACAGCGCTTCGAAGGGTTCGACGCATTTCTCGGGCAGGTGGCCCGTCTTGTGCATCGCCCGCGCGAAGAACCGCGAATAGAGCAGGTGCAGGATCGCATGCTCGACGCCGCCGATATACTGATCGACGTTCATCCAGTAATCGACCGCTTCGGGATCGGTCGGCGTCTTGGCCCTCGGCGCGGTGAAGCGCGCGTAATACCACGAGCTGTCCACGAAGGTGTCCATCGTGTCGGTCTCGCGCTTGGCGGGGCCGCCGCAGCGCGGACAGGGCGCGTCGCGCCAGGTCGGATGGCGGTCGAGCGGGTTGCCCGGCTTGTCGAAGGTCACGTCCTCGGGCAGGCGAACGGGCAGGTTTTCCTTCTTCTCGGGCACCACGCCGCATTCGGGGCAGTGGAGCACCGGGATCGGGCAGCCCCAGTAGCGCTGGCGGCTGATGCCCCAGTCGCGCAGGCGATAGTTCACCTTGCGCTCGCCCTTGCCGGCTTGCTCGATGCGGCGGGCGACCTCGGCCTTGGCCTCGTCGACGCTCATGCCGTCCAGAAAGCGCGAGTTCACGATGCGCCCGGGGCCGGTGTAGGCCTCGTCCTCGATGACGAAGCTGGCCGGGTCCTGGCCTTCGGGGCACACCACCGGCGTCACCGGCAGGCCGTATTTGCGCGCGAAATCAAGGTCGCGCTGGTCGTGCGCGGGGCAGCCGAAGATGGCGCCGGTCCCGTAATCCATGAGGATGAAGTTCGCGACGTAGACCGGCAGCTGCCAGTCGGGGTCGAAGGGATGGCGCACGCGCACGCCGGTGTCGAAGCCCTTCTTCTCGGCCTTTTCCAGCGCCTCTTCCGAAGTGCCGATCCGCCGGCATTCCTCGGCGAAGGCCGCAAGCTCGGCATTCTCGCGCGCCAGCGCCTTGGCCAGCGGATGGTCCGCCGCCACGGCGCAGAAGCTGGCGCCGAACAGCGTGTCGGGGCGCGTGGTGTAGACGGTCAGCTCCTCATGGCCTTCGGGCGCGCCGATCGTCTCGAAGCGGAACTCCAACCCCTCCGAGCGTCCGATCCAGTTGCGCTGCATCAGCCGCACCTTCTCGGGCCATTTTTCCAGCCGGTCGATGCCTTCGAGCAGCTCCTCGGCGAAGTCGGTGATGCGGAAGAACCACTGCGTCAGCTCGCGCCGCTCGACCAGCGCGCCCGAGCGCCAGCCGCGCCCGTTCTCGACCTGCTCGTTGGCCAGAACGGTCATGTCCACGGGATCCCAGTTGACCATCGAGGACTTGCGATAGACCAGCCCCGCCTCGAGCATGTCCAGGAACAGCGCCTGTTGCTGCGCGTAGTATTCGGGATCGCAGGTGGCGAATTCGCGCGACCAGTCCAGCGACAGGCCAAGCGGCAACATCTGCGCCTTCATGGCGGCGATGTTGTCATAGGTCCATTTGCCCGGATGCACGCCGCGCTCCATGGCGGCGTTCTCGGCGGGCATGCCGAACGCATCCCACCCCATGGGGTGCAAGACGTTGAATCCGCACGCTTTCTTGTAGCGCGCCACGACGTCGCCCATCGCGTAGTTGCGAACATGCCCCATGTGAATGCGCCCCGACGGATAGGGGAACATTTCAAGAACGTAGCATTTGGGGCGCGCGGGATCGGCTTGCGCGCGGAAGCAGCCGCCGTCTTCCCACGCCTTGCGCCATTTCGGCTCGACTTCCCGGTGGTTGTAGCGCGCCATGTCTTCCCTCGGATTGCTGCCCTGCGGACGCCCTGTCTTACGGGCGGGCGGCGGGCTTTTCAATCCGGCATGGCGCCCGGCTCAGCCCTTCTGCTTGGCCAGCTCGGCGACCTTGATCTGACGCGCCCGCGCCAGGATGGCGTCCTCAAGCTTGCGCGCCGTCTCGGGGCTGACCGGGGCGGGCAGCCACTCGCCGCCCTCGCCGCGCACCTGCCGATAGACCGCCACCTTCAGCGAACTGGCCTCCAGCTTGGGGCTCGACACCAGAACCGTGACCTTGAAGCGCTCGTCCGGCGCATCGGGATTCACCCCCCAGTCGGTCGCGATCACCCCCGAGAACGGGTCCGTCGAGCTCAGCGGCAGGAAGGCCAGCGTGTCGAGCGACGCGCGCCACAGATGGCGGTTGATGGCGATGCCCGCGCCGCCGCCCTCGGTCTCGACGCGGTTCGCGCGCAGCAGGTCCCCGATGGTCGAGGCCCGCCGGTCGCGGGTCATGTCCGCAAGGGTCGGGTCGTATTGCTCCTTGGGCGGCGTGCCCCCGCCGCAGGCGCCAAGAGCAAGAGACGCGGCAAGCGCGCCGGCGATCGGCAGGATCTTGTTCACTCGAGGCCTCCTCGCTTGCGCCGCGCGGCGGCGCGTCCCTGGCCGCATTTAGCTGGGCGCCGCGCCCGGTGTAAAGCCTGCGCGCGCCCCCGGCGCCGCCGCAATTGTTGCGCGCACGTCACAACCCGTCCGCGGATTGAGCGCCGCGACGCATGTCGCTTGACGTTGAAGCCGCCTTTTGACGAAAGTCTGCGTGGCCTTCCGGGGATAACCCGCGGAAGGGTCAAGACATCGCATCAACCGCGAGGGACACCATGAAGAACCTTCTCATCATGTCCACGGCCCTGGTCGCCGTGGCCTCCGTCGCCCAGGCGGCCGAGCCGCTCAAGGCCTCCGTCGGCGGCTACATGTTCGTCGGCGTCGGCGCCAACGACATCGACGGCCAGGACAGCAGCATCGGCGTCCTGCGCGACGGCGAAATCCACTTCAAGGTCAAGGGCTCGTCCGACAACGGCCTGACCTTCGACGGCAAGGTCGAGCTCGAGGCCTGGTCGCAGGGCGGCGACATCATCGACGAGAACTGGGCCCGCGTGTCCGGCTCGTTCGGTTCGATCAAGATCGGCGCCGACGACCACGCGTCGTACAACATGGCCACCGGCGTTCTCTACTTCATGGGCGCGCATATCGGCGCCTATGACGCCTTCGGCGAGTCGGGCGGTCCGGCCGCGTTCGCGTCGAACAACCGCTTCGGCGACGACATCGGCGTGTACTACAACACCCCGAACTTCAACGGCTTCCAGGCCGAGATCTCGTGGCAGCCGAACGGCTCGTCGGACGGCTCGGGCGACAGCAACTCGCTGGTCACCGACAACAACGCCGCCGCCAACAACAACCAGATCTCGATCGGTCTGAACTACCAGGGTGAGTTCAACGGCGTCGAGATCCGCCTGTCGGGCGGCTGGGACTATGTCGACGAGCTGGGCGGCAACGGCGGTTCGTCCGAGGATGCGTTCATGGCCGGCGCTCAGATCGGCTACATGGGCTTCGTCCTGGGCGGCCACTACAAGCAGGCCCTGGTCGCCGGCGACACTGACGACTACGTCGGCAACATCGGCTACAAGACCGGCCCCTGGGGCTTCGGCCTGCAGTATGCCCGCATCGAGCAGGATCTGGCTGGCGGCTACGAGGTCGACAAGTTCGCCGGCTGGGTGACCTACGCCCTCGCGCCGGGCGTGTCGGTGGGTCTTGGCGTCGAGCACCAGAACTCGGACGGCACGAACCCCGACGGCACCGCCGGCATGGCCGTCATGAGCCTCGGCTTCTGATCCAGAGCCAATCGGCTTTCGATCCGGGGGCGGTCCGCAAGGACCGCCCCTTTCTCGTTTCTCGAACCGCTGCGATCAGTCGACCGCGTCATGGCGCCCCGCACCGCCTGTGGAACGCCCGGGCCGCTCCCGCCGCGCACGGGGCGCGCCATCCGCGGCGGGCGCATCGGAAAACCCATCGGGCCAGTCGGCGTCCGGCCGCCTTCGGTTGCAGCGGCCCGGTTGGGTCCGGAGCTTTTCGGTTTGTGGTCGTCGTGATGTCGGCTTGCCCCGGGCCTGTCGGGCGCGTCAGGCCGCGCCCAGTCCCGCTTGCGGCGCGTGCCCTGCGCCGCCCTGCGTCACGCGGGCGATCTCGGCGATCAGCGCGGCTCGATCCACCGGCTTGGCCACATGGCCGTTCATCCCGAGGCGCAGATAGGTTTCGCGTTCGGCCGGATCGGCGGTCAGGGCGATGACCGGCACGTCCCGCACCGGCGGCGGCGACGCGCGCAGGCGGCGGATGGTTTCGATGCCGTCCATCTCCGGCATGTGGATGTCCAGCAGCACCAGGTCATAGGGCCCCTTCGCCAGCGCATCGAGCGCCTCGCGCCCGTTGGCCGCCTCGTCGATCACGCGCTTGTCGCCGTTGAGCAGCATGCGCGCCAGAAGCCGGTTGGTCGGCGTGTCGTCCACGACCAGGATTCGCATCGCGCGGGGCAGCGCGGCCCGCGCCGCGGCGGGCGCATCCGCTTCGGGCTCGACCGCGGCCGCCTTCAACGTCAGGGTGAAGCGCGAGCCGCCGCCCGGCCGCGGCGCCGCCGAGACGTCGCCATCCATCATGCGCGCGATTTCGCGCGTCACAGCCAGCCCTAGGCCCGTTCCGCCGAACCGCCGGCCAATCGAGGCGTCGGCCTGAACGAATGGCTGGAAAATGGCGCCGATCTGCTCGGGGTTGACGCCGATGCCCGTGTCGTCGACGACGATGCGCAACTCGTGACGACCGTCTTCGGCGGGCGTCGAGGTCACATGAACCGCCACGCCTCCTTCGCTTGTGAACTTGAGGGCGTTCGACACCAGATTGCCGACGCATTGGCGCAGGCGGTTCGCATCGACCAGAAGGCGCGGCGGCAGGTCTGGCGAGATGACGAGCTCGAAGGCAAGTCCCTTCTGGTTGGCCAGCGCTTTCCAGACGATCGCCGTCTTGGTCAGCATGTCTCGAACGTCGGTCGGCGTCGGCGAGAGCTCCATCCTGCCGGCCTCGATCTTGGACACGTCGAGAATGTCGTTCAGGATGGTGTTCAAGGCCGAGGCGGATGCGATGATCGCCTCGACCTGTTCGCGCTGCAACGCCGAAAGCTCGGTGCGCGCCAGCGCCTGCGCCATGCCGAGGACGCCGTTGAGGGGCGTTCTGATTTCGTGGCTGGTGTTGGCAAGGAACAGCGACTTGGTGCGGTTCGCCTCCTCGGCCTGGCGGCGGGCTGTCTTCGCCTCGCGCAGCGCGGCGTAAAGACGCGTCACGGATCGGCTGTTCTCGAGCGAGGCGACGATGAAGTAGAACAGGAACATCGTCACGCCCAGAACCATGGGCGCCGCATCGAACAGGCTCATCCGCTCCCAGTCGCGATAGACGATGATCGCCGGCATGGCAGCCAGATAAAGCGCCGGCGCGGCGCCCATCATCAGCAACAGGCGACGCGAGTGCGAGAAGAAGATGATCGTGTGCAGAAGGCTGCCGATCAGCAGGATGAAGGCGTAGATCTGATCGTACACCCCGCCGTTGAGCCATATGATGACGCTGGCCGCGCCGAATGCCAGGCCGCCCCAGAGGAAGTTGGCCTCCATCATGTGCCGCCAGCGCTCGGGCGGCTCGCGCCTTACGCAGGCGCGCTGGTAGACGAGTATCTCGATCGCTTCGTTGATGATGACGCCCAGCGACCAGGCCAGGAGGACGATCGGTCCGGCGACCTTGAACACGACGAGACCCACGATCGTGGTCGCCAGGAAGCGCGCCGCCGCGTTCTCGTGCAATTCCTCGAGCACGCGGATGTCGGCGTTCTGTTCGTCGAAGTCCAACATGTGATCATCCAGAAATCTGGCCTGGCGCCGGGGCCAGCTTCGCCGGGCGAGCTTTCGATTTCGTGTATGGAGCGAAAACTCCTCGCAGCGCAGCACGTTATGCGCTGGCGGCCTTTTCGTCACGCGCATCCTTCTGTTCGGGCGGCCGCAACTCGGCCAGGACCAGACCCGGCTCGTCCGGGTCGGGACGCAGGGAAAAGCCCAGCGAACGCGCCAGGCCAAGCATGGGTCCGTTCTGCGCGGCGATCTCGCCCCAGATGCGGCGCAGGCCCATGCGCCGTCCGGCTTCGAGCGCCGCGCGCAACGCCGCCCGGCCCAGTCCCAGCCCCTGATGGTCGCCGCGCACCGAAACGGCGAATTCGGCCGCGCCCGCGCCGTCGCCCATCAGCCGCGCGCCCGCGACGATGGGGCCGCCCTGCTCGGGTTCGAGCACCAGGCAGACGTCGCGGGCCGGGTCGATGGTGCACAGCCGCCTGGCCAGCTCGGGCGTCAGATGCGGCACGGCATGCAGCATGCGGAACCATTTCTGGCGGTCGGGCAGGGTCTCGTAACCCTCCATCAGCGCCGGAGCGTCCGACGGGCGGATGGGCCGCAGCCGGAAGCGGCGGCCGTCCGCCGCGACGATGATCTGGGGCGCAATGGGCACGAAATCTCGCCTCGATAATTCAATCTGCAACTCGTGCAACCCTAGCTGGCGTCGTCGGCCGCGTCGAGCAGGACCTTGACCTTCCAGTCGCTGGAAGGCCTATCTTCGCGCCAACCCGGCAGGAGGAACGGCCATGAATGCTCTGGACGACCAGATCCAAGGGCGCCGCGAGGCGGCGGTTTCGCTCGAGATCACCGGCATGACATGCGCCGGATGCGCGCGCCGCGTCGAGAGCGCCCTGCGCGAGGTCGAGGGCGTGCGGGACGCGCAGGTCAACCTCGCGCTCGAGCGCGCCGACATCGACGGCGCGGCGGACCCTGCGGCGCTGGTCGAGGCCGTGCGCAAGGCCGGCTTCGGCGTGCGGCTGGCGCAAACCGATCTGGCGATCCGGGGCATGACCTGCGCCGGATGCGCGGCGACGGTGCAAAAGGCCCTGCGCCGCACGCCGGGGGTGATCGACGCCGCGGTCAACCTTGCCACCGAAAGCGCGACCGTCCGTCACCTGCCCCACATGGCCGGTCCGGCCGAGCTGATGGCGGCGGTCAAGGCCGCGGGCTACGATGCGGCGCCCGCGGGCGCGCGCGACCACGACGCCGCCGAGGCCGAGGCCGCCGCCGCGCGTCGGCGCGACGTGCAGGACCTGGCGCTGGCGCTGCTTCTGGCGGCGCCGCTGGCGGGGCAGATGGTCCTGATGGCGCTCGGCTTCGACATGCGCATGCCCGTCTGGGCCGAGCTGGCCCTTGCCACGCCGGTTCAGCTCTGGGCGGGGCGGCGCTTTCATGTCGGGGCGGCGCGGGCGATCCGGGCCGGGGCCGGCAACATGGACGTGCTGGTCTCGCTCGGCTCCTGGGCGGCCTATCTGCACAGCCTCTGGCTTGTCGCGACGCAGGGCGAGGGGGCGGCGGGGCATCTCTATTTCGAGGCCTCGGCCGTCATCATCGCGCTCGTCCTTCTGGGCAAGACGCTCGAGAACCGCGCCAAGCGCGCCGCTTCGGCCGCGTTGCGCGAGCTGATGTCGCTGCGGCCGGAAACCGCCCATGTCCTGATCGCCGGCAAGGAGCACGAGCGCCCGGTCGATGCGGTCGGCGTCGGCGACGTTCTCGTCGTGCGCCCGGGCGAGCGCATTCCCGTCGACGGCGTGATCCTGCGCGGCGAGACCGAGCTGGACGAAAGCCTCATCACCGGCGAATCCATGCCCGTGCGCCGCGGGCCCGGCGACGTCGCGCCGGCGGGCGCGCTCAACGGTCCGGGGCTGATCCGCATCCGCGCCGAGCGCGTGGGCCGCGACACCACGCTCGCCCGCATCGCCGAGCTGGTCGCCCACGCCCAGACGGGCAAGGCCCCGGTCCAGCGGCTGGTCGATCGCGTCAGCGCCGTCTTCGTGCCCGTGGTCATGGCGCTGGCGGCGCTGACCTTCGGCGGCTGGCTGGCCGCGGGCGGCGGGTTCGAGCACGCCTTCCGCGCCGCCGTGTCGGTTCTGGTCATCGCCTGCCCCTGCGCGCTGGGCCTGGCCACGCCGACCGCGCTGGTCGCGGGCACGGGCGCGGCGGCGCGCGCGGGCATCCTGATCCGCGACATCGAGACGCTCGAGCGCGCGGCGCGGCTCGACGTCATCGTTTTCGACAAGACCGGCACGCTGACCGAGGGCGCGCCGCGCCTGACGGCCCTGGCGCCGGCGCAGGGCATGGACGAGAACGCCCTGCTGCTGCTGGCCGCCTCGGCGCAGCTCGGCTCCGAGCACCCGCTGGGCAAGGCGATGGCCCGCGCCGCGCGCGAACGGGGGCTCGAGCCCGAACAGCCGGACTCGTTCGAGGCCGTCATCGGCGCCGGCGTGATCGCGCGGGTCGGCGGCCGGACGGTGCGCATCGGCACGCGCGCGCTGGTCGAGGCCGAGCCGCCCGCCGAGCTGGCGCAACAGGCGCGCGCCTGGACCGAGGCCGGCGCGACGGTGGTCTGGATCGCCGACGACGGCGCAATCCTGGGCGTCGCCGCGCTCGAGGACGCGCTGCGGGCCGACGCGCCGGCGACCATCGCGCGGCTGCGCGCGCGCGGCCTGCGCACCATGCTGCTGACGGGCGACAACGCCGCCGTCGCCCGCCGCGTGGCCCGGAGGCTGGGCATCGACGACGTCGCCGCCGAGGTGCGCCCCGAGCACAAGGCGCAGACCGTCGCCGATCTGCGCAAGGGCGGGCGGCGCGTGGCCATGGTCGGCGACGGCGTGAACGACGCGCCGGCCCTTGCCGCGGCGGATGTGGGCATCGCCATGGGCTCGGGCGCGGACGCGGCGCGCGAGGCGGCGGGGATCACGCTCATGCGGCCGCGGCTGATGCTGGTCGCCGATGCGCTCGACGTCGCGGCCGCCACCGCGCGCAAGATCCGGCAGAACCTGTTCTGGGCCTTCGCCTACAACGTCGTGTGCCTGCCGATCGCGGCGGCGGGGCTGCTGAACCCGGCGATCGCCGGCGCGGCGATGGCGATGTCCTCGGTCTCGGTCGTCACCAACGCGCTGACCTTGCGCCGCTGGCGGCCCGAGGCGGATCGCCCGATGGACCGAGGCGCGGCATGAACATCTCGCAAGTCGCGCGGCAATGCGGGCTGCCGCCCAAGACCATCCGCTATTACGAAGAGATCGGGCTGATCCGCCCGAGCCGCACGCCCTCGGGCTACCGCAGCTTTTCCGAGGCCGACGCCCGCCGCCTGGCCTTTCTGGCGCGCGCGCGGCGGCTGGGCTTCGGCATCGACGAATGCCGCGCCCTGCTCGACCTTTACGAGGACCAGCGGCGCAGCGCCGCCGAGGTGCGCCGCATCGCCGCCGCGCATCTGGCCGAGATCGACCGCCGCATCGACGAGCTGCGCCAGATGCGCGCCGCGCTGGCCGATCTGGTGGCGCGATGCCACGGGCAGGACCGCCCCGATTGCCCGATCATCGACGGTCTGGCCGGCGAAGCCGAGCGCGGCTGACGCCATCGTCGGACCAAGGTCCGTTGCCCGCGCCCGCCCAGCCTGCTCAGATGCGCGCATGACGATGCACAAGGCGCGGCGCATCCGCATGAGCATTCCGCGCGGCCGGCGGCGAACGCTGGCGGCGCAGTTCGCGCTGGTCGGCGGGGTCGTGATGGCGGCGGCGACGCTGGTGGCGGGCTTCTGGGTCTCGGAGCGCATCGAACATGGGGTGCTGCGCAACTCGGCCAACGCCACCGCGCACTACATGGAAAGCGTGATCTCGCCGCTCAGCCAGGAGCTGGCGCGCAGCGACCGGCTGTCCGAGGACTCGCGCCGCGCCCTGCGCCGCATCTTCGAGGAAACGCCGCTGGGCGCGCGGGTCGTCTCCTACAAGATCTGGAAGCCCGGCGGCCTTGTGGCCGACGCCAGCGATCCGGCGCTGATCGGCCGCCGCTTCGCGCCGACCGAGAACCTGCGCGAGGCGTGGAAGGGCGAGGTGCGGGCCGACCTGCAGGAACTTCGCGACGACGAGGACGCCGGCGAGAAGGCCCTGAACATTCCGCTGCTCGAGATCTACTCTCCGATCCGCGAGGACTGGTCGGGCCGGATCATCGCCGTGGCCGAATTCTACGAACGCAGCGAGAAGCTGGCCGCCGACCTGGCCGCCGCGCGGCGCAACAGCTGGATCGCGGTCGGCGCCGCGATGCTGACCATCTTCGCCGCGCTGTTCGGCATCGTCGCGCGCGGCAGCCGCACCATCGAGCGCCAGCGCGCCGCGCTGACCATGCGCCTTGACGAGCTGGCCGCGCTGTCCGAGACCAATCGCGCCCTGCGCCGCCGCGTGCAGGAGGCGGCGGCGCGTTCGGCCGCCGCGGGCGAGCAGACCCTGCGCCGCATCGGCGCCGATCTGCATGACGGGCCGGCGCAGCTTCTGGCCTTCGCGGCGCTGCGCCTTGACGCCCTGCGCCGCGCCGCGCCCGCCGCGGCCGCCGACATCGACGCCATCGAAAGCGCCCTGCGCGAATCGATCCGCGAGCTGCGCGCCGTCTCGCGCGGTCTTTCGCGCCCCGAGGTCGAGCGCCTGAGCCCGTCCGAGATCGTCGAGGCCGCCGTCGAGGCGCACCGCATGCGCACGCGCGACGCGGTGGGGATCGACATCGCCGGCGACGAGGCGCCGGCGCTGTCCGCGGCGGCGCGGATCTGCATCTTCCGCTTCGTGCAGGAGGCGCTGAACAACGCGCACCGGCATGCGGGGGGCGAGGGTCTGCGCGTCGAGCTTCGCCAGTCGCCGACCGAGCTGCGCCTGCGCGTTCTCGACGCGGGCCCCGGGCCCGGAGCCGCCGCGCATGGCCGCGCGTCGACGGGCCTTGGCCTGGCGGGGCTGCGCGACCGCGTCGAATCGCTGGGCGGCGAGTTCTTCGTCCGCCCTCGCCCCCAGGGCGGAACCGAGGTCGCGATGATCCTTTGCGCAGGAGACGACCGATGAGCGCGATCCGCATCGTTCTGGCCGACGACCACCCCCTGTTCCGCGAAGGCGTCGCCAAGGCGCTGTCCGAGGACCCCGAGCTGGACGTCGTCGGACAGGCCGAGGATGCCGACGGCGCCGTCCGGCTTGCCCGCAGCCTGTCGCCGGACCTGGTCCTTCTGGACGTCTCCATGCCCGGCGGCGGGCTGGCCGCCCTGCGGCGCGTGCGCGCGCTGCCCGACCCGCCCGCGGCGGCGATGCTGACCGTGTCCGAGGATGACGACGACATCCTCGACGCGCTGCGCGCCGGGGCCTCGGGCTACATCCTCAAGGGCGTCGGCGCCGCCGAGCTGATCGAAGCGGTCAAGGACATATGCGCCGGCCGCAGCTGGGTCTCGTCCGCCGTCGCGCGCCGCATCTCGGGCGAGATGGCGCGGCCCGCCGGCCCCTCGCCCGTCGATGCGCTGACCCGCCGCGAGGAGGACATCCTGCGTCTGGTCGCCCAGGGTCTGAGCAACCGCGAGGTCGGCGAGGCCCTGGGCCTGCAGGAAAAGACGGTCAAGCACTACATGACTTCAATTCTTCAGAAACTCCACGCGCGCAATCGCGTCGAGGCCGCCATGATGGCGCGCGAACGCTGGCCCGGGGGCTGAACGCCGATTCGCCGGACCAAGGTCCGTGTCGGACGGGCGGCGAATCGCCGATCCTGGGACTCACGGGTCGAATGACCCGGCATCGCGACGAACACGGAGGAGAGAGGCATGGCAGGCGACGTCATCAAGGTCGAGATTTCCAACGACGAGATCGAGATCGTCTATGCCGACGGCTCGAAAGAGCAGATCGAGCGCGGTATCTTCACCAGCAAGGCGGGCGACGGCACGGTGCTTGAACGCCGCGCCGCGACGCAGGACGACGTGCTGCGCCTTCAGACTCTGGCCGACGGCGCGGACGCCTCGCTGATCGACGATCTGAGCGGCGACGACGACATCTCGGGAGGCGACTCGCCCGATGACCTCAACGGCCGCGACGGCGACGATCACATCGACGCCGGCGGCTCGGACGACATCGTGGACGGCGGGCGCGGCTCGGACGACATCTTCGGCCACGACGGCGACGACGATCTGCGCGGCGGTCCCGGCGCCGACCGCGTCAGGGGCGGGCTGGGCGACGACATGATCGACGGCGGCGCCGGGCGCGACCGCCTGTTCGGCGGCGCCGGCCTGGACGACCTGCGCGGCGGCGACATGGACGACCTGCTTGACGGCGGCGACGACGACGACCGCCTGCGCGGCGGCGACGGGAACGACGACGTGCGCGGCGGCGACGGCGATGACGACCTGCGCGGCGGCGCGGGCGACGACATGCTTGACGGCGGCCTTGGCAATGACGACCTGCGCGGCGGCGCCGGCGCGGACCAGGCCAGCGGCGGCGAGGGCGACGACGACATCCGCGGCGATGACGGCGATGACGTGCTTGACGGCGGCGCGGGCATGGACCGGCTCAAGGGCGGCAAGGGTTCGGACACGGCCCATGGCGGCGCAGACGATGACCGCGTGATCGGCGGCGGGTCTGCGGATGCCGTGTTCGGCGACGAGGGCGACGACGTCGTCAAGGGCGGCGGCGGCGACGACCAGGTTTCGGGCGGGCTGGGCGACGACCGCGTGCGCGGCGGGTCGGGCGACGACGTCATCGAAGGCGGCGCGGGCGCCGATCGCGCCTGGGGCGGCGGCGGCGCGGACGTGTTCGTGTTCGCTCCCGGCGACGGCGCCGACAGGATCCACGACTTCCAGGACGGCGTCGACCGCATCGACCTTTCGTCTTTCGACTTCTCGGCCGCGGCGGATCTGGCGTCGAGCATGACCCAGGCGGGCGACAGCGTCGTGATCGACCTGGGCGGCGGCGATTCGCTCACGCTCGAGCACATGACGCTGGCGCAGATCGACGACGGCGACTTCATCTTCTGACCCCTGCGCCCCGGCCCGCCCTCGCCGGCGGGCCGGGGTCCGCGCGTCTTGGGCGTGGAAACCCGCGCCGCGCGGCTCTATCAATGTGGGCGACAGCCAGCCCATTGCGCAGGAGCCGCAGATGACCGACCTCCTCATTCGCAACGTTCGCATCGTGACCGGCGCAGGCGCCGACGCCGTGATCGAGGGCGGCGTCGCCGTCTCGGGCGGGATCATCGAGGCGGTGGGCAAGACCCCCGACCGCGCGCAGGAGGTGATCGACGGCCAGGGCATGATCCTGGCGCCCGGCCTGGTCAACACCCATTGCCACGCCGCCGACAGCCTGTTCCGCGGCCTGGTCGAGAACCTGCCCCTCGAGCCCTGGCTGCAAACGGTCTGGAAGGCCGAGGGCGCGATCCTGAACCCCGAAACCTGCCGCCTTGGCGCGCGCCTGGGCTTCGCCGAGCTGGCGCTGGGGGGCGTGACCTCGGTCATCGACATGTTCTGGTTCCCGGAGCAGACCGTTCAGGCCGCCGCCGAGGTGGGTGTGCGCGTCTCGTGCGGGGGGCTGTTCTTCGACCCGCCGGGCATGGACGGCAAGACCGCCGCGCACAGGCCCGACGACGCCCGCGCCTTCTTCGACCAGCATCCGCCGAGCGACTTTCTGCGCCCCGGCGTGTTTCCGCACGGCGCCTACACCGTCGGCCCGGACAATCTGCGCCTTGCGGCCGAGCTGGCGCGCGAGCATGACGCGATCTTCTCGATCCACGCCTCCGAGACCGCTTTCGAGCGGCAGGACGTGCTGACCCGCCATGGCGCGACGCCCGTGCGGCTGCTGCACGAGCTGGGCGCCCTGGACGAGCGCGCGGTGCTGGCCCATTGCGTGCATCTCGACGACGAAGAGATCGCCATTCTGGCGCGAACCGGCGCGGCGGTGGCGCACAACCCGCTGTCTAATCTCAAGCTGGCCAGCGGCTTCGCCCGCATCCCCGACATGCTGGCCGCCGGCGTGCGCGTGACGCTGGGGACCGACGGCGCCATCTCGGGCAACGATCTGGACATGTGGCTGGCGATGCGCCTGGCCGCCACCATCCACAAGGCCGCCACCGGCCGCGCCGACGCGGTCTCGACGCATGAGGCGCTGCGCATGGCCACCCAGGCGGGCGCCGAGGCGATGGGGCTGGGCGACCGCATCGGCACGATCGAGGTGGGCAAGCAGGCCGACATGATCCTGATCGACGTCTCGGGCCCGCATGCGGCGCCGATGTTCGACCCGCTCACGCATCTTGTCTACTCGGCCGGCCGCGCGGATGTGCGCCATGTGTTCGTCGCCGGCGAGCAGATCGTGCGCGACCGCCGCTTGACCCGCATCGACATCGCGCCGACGCTCGAGGCGGTGCGCGCGCTTGCGCCGCGCATCCGCGCCGCCATCGCCTGACCGCGCCACGGGAAGGACGCCGCATGACCGACGCCGAACGCACTCTTGACGCCGCGGCGGGACGCCTTGCCGAACTCGGCCCGATCGAGGCGGCGCTGATCCTGGGTTCGGGCCTGGGCGCGCTGGCCGATCAGGTCCAAGAGGCGCGCGCGCTGCCCTATGCCGAGCTGCCTGGCTTTCCCGTCTCGACGGCGCCGGGCCATGCCGGGCGCTTCGTCGTCGGGCGCCTGCACGGGCGGCGCGTGGCGCTGATGCAGGGCCGGCTGCACCTTTACGAAGGGTGGAGCGCGGCGCAGATCGCCCTGCCCGTGCGGCTCTTGCGCCGCATGGGCGCGCGCACGCTGGTCATCACCAACGCGGCCGGCGCGCTGAACCCCGATCTGAAGCCCGGCGCGCCGATGCTGATCGCCGACCATCTGAACTTCACCGGCGCCAATCCGCTGACCGGGCCGAATGACGAGCGCATCGGCCCCCGTTTTCCCGACATGAGCCGCGCCTATGATCCCGAGCTGCGCGCGCTGGCGCGCGCCGCGGCGGCCGAGGCGGGCGAGCCGCTGGCCGAGGGGGTCTATGCGGGCGTCGCGGGTCCTTCGCTCGAAACCTCGGCAGAGCGCCGCTTCCTGCGCATGGCCGGGGGCGACGCGGTGGGCATGTCGACCGTCGTCGAGGCGATCGCGGCCAATCACTGCGGCATGCGGGTGGCGGCGATCTCGGCCATCACCAACGCCGCCGACGGCGGCCCCGATCAGCAGCCGGACACCATCGAAGAGGTTCTGGCGAACGCCGCCGTCGCCGGCGAGAAGATCGGCCGCATCCTGGCCCGGCTGATCCCCGCATTGCCCTGAGGCGAGGAAGGAGCGCGAGATGCCTTTTCACGGAATGCACGGAATGGGGCTCTGGGGGCTGGCGCTCCTGGCGCTGGACATATGGGCGATCGTCTCGGTGATCGGCTCGAATGCGGGAACGGGGGCGAAGGTGGCCTGGGTGCTGGCGGTGCTGCTGCTGCCGCTCCTGGGCTTTCTGGCCTGGCTCCTGTTCGGCCCGCGCTCGGCGCGCTGAGGGGGCCGGCCGCCCGTTCGGGGCGGCCGGCGCCGAGGGTCAGTAGAGCGCCACGGGGTTGATGATCATCTGCACCGTGCCGCGGATGCGGGCCTGGCCCAGCACGAACATGAATTCGTTCACGCCCTCGCGCAGGAGCGGGCCGGTGTTCATGGTTTCCAGCAGATAGACGCCGTTTTCCTTCAGCGCGACCACATGGCCGTAGAAGGCCCCGTCGCCCGGCGCCGGCGGAATGGGCTCGACGCCCCAGGTGTCGGCGCCGATGGCCATGGGCTCGAGCGAGACCAGGTAGCGCATGCCCTCGACGCTCACGCCCGGCTCGCCGGACACCCAGGCCTTGGGGTCGGCTTCGAGCATGGCCTCGGTCCAGCCCGTGTGGAACAGGATGATGTCGCCCTTGCGCAGCTCGACCCCCTGCGCCCTGGCGGCGGCCTTGATCTCTTCGGGGCCGAAGTGGTCGCCGGCCTCGAGATGCGGCTTGCCCGCCGCGGCGGCCATGTCCAGCACGACGCCACGCCCGACCAGCGGCGGGATGTTGTGCGTGCCAAGGCGCTTGAGACCCGTCAGCTCGGCGATGTCCTTCTCGTCGTTGCAGTTGTAGTAGTAACCTTTCTCGCCCAGATGGCCGAGGCCGTCGATCTGGCTGCCGATGCCCAGCCAGGTCTGGACCAGGTCGTCGTTGTAATTGCCCTCATAGCCGAACTGGGTCAGCTTCTTGCCGCCCTGCTGGCCGGGCTGCACGACTTCGAGCGAAAGCGAGCGCGGCGGGAAGGCCGGGGTCGAGCTGTCGATCACGATGCCCAGCGGCAGCGACTTGCCCTGCTTGACCAGCTTCAGCGCGGCAAGCGTGTTCTCGGGCGTGACGAGGTTGGCCGAGCCGATCTCGTCTTCCGGGCCCCATTTCGAATGGGCGCAATCGTCGGCGAGGGCCGCGCCCCCGGCCATGAGCGCGGCGGCTGCGATGCAGGCGGCGATGGATCTGCGCATGAGCGTCTTCCTTTCTGAAAGCGGGCCGCGCGCGGCGGCCGGCGAGAAAAAAGCGAAATCAAATTTCGCAAATCATGGGCGCGACAAACCGCCGCGGTCAAGCGATTCGCGCCCCCGCCGCGCGCCCCGCCCGATTCGAAACGGCCGAGGGGCTTGCCCTTGGCCCCGCGCCCGTGTCTGTCTTGCCCAAAGGCGGAGGCGACAATGAACGAGATCGACGCGAAGGGCGTGTTCCTGGGCGGCGGCGGCAAGGATTACGCCCAGCCCCAGCATCTGCGGCTGGACAAGGCCAACCGGCACGGCCTGATCGCCGGCGCCACCGGCACGGGCAAGACGGTGACGTTGCAGATCATGGCCGAGGGGTTCTCGAACGCCGGCGTGCCGGTGTTCCTGTCCGACGTGAAGGGCGATCTGAGCG
This sequence comes from Oceanicella actignis, assembly GCF_008124525.1. GTDB lineage: Bacteria > Pseudomonadota > Alphaproteobacteria > Rhodobacterales > Rhodobacteraceae > Oceanicella > Oceanicella actignis. The sequence goes on along the minus strand of NZ_VNHJ01000006.1, from coordinate 133,742 downwards.
GCCTGTGCCAGCCCGGATCGCCCGATCACAAGCTGCACGGCGCCTTCCTCGAGCGGGCGCGCAAGATCGGCTTCGACGATTTCGGCTATCAGGGCTTTCCCGTCGTCTTCTGGGACCTGTTCGGGCAAGAGGGGCACCCCGTGCGCGCCACGGTGTCCGAGATGGGGCCGCTTCTGCTCTCGCGCATGCTGGATCTGAACGAGACGCAGGAAGGCGTGATGAACATCGTCTTCCGGCTTGCCGACGAGGAAGGGCTGCTGCTGCTCGACTTCAAGGATCTGCGCGCCATGCTCACGCATGTCTCCGAGCGCGCGCGCGAGCTGTCGGCGCGCTACGGCAACGTTTCGGCGGCGTCGGTGGGGGCGATCCAGCGGCGGCTGCTGGTGCTCGAGAACCAGGGCGCGGCCCAGTTCTTCGGCGAGCCGGCGCTGCGCCTGTCGGACATGATCGCGCAGGATGGCGGCAAGGGGCGCATCAACGTGCTGGCGGCGCGGCGGCTGATGTCCTCGCCGCGGCTTTACGCGACCTTCCTTCTTTGGCTCCTGTCCGAGCTGTTCGAGGAGCTGCCCGAGGTCGGCGACCCGGAAAAGCCGGTCATGGCCTTCTTCTTCGACGAGGCGCACCTGCTGTTCGACGGCGCGCCCAAGGCGCTGGTGGACAAGGTCGAGCAGGTGGCGCGGCTGATTCGCTCGAAGGGGGTGGGGGTGTTCTTCATCACCCAGAACCCCGCCGACGTGCCGGACGACGTGCTGGGGCAGCTGGGCTCGCGCGTGCAGCATGCGCTGCGCGCCTACACGCCGCGCGACCAGAAGGCGCTGCGCGCCGCCGCGCAAACCTTCCGCCCCAATCCCGAGTTCGACGCCGAAGAGGTCATTCCCAATCTGGGCGTGGGCGAGGCGCTGGTGTCCACGCTGGACCGCAAGGGCAGGCCGGGCGTCGTGCAGCGGACGCTGATCCGGCCGCCCTCGTCGCGCCTTGGTCCGGCCGAGCCCGCCGCGCTCGAGGCCGCGCGGCGCGCGTCGCCGGTGGCGGGTCTGTATGACCGGCCGCTCGACCGCCATAGCGCCTACGAGATCCTGGCCGAGCGCGCCGAACGCGCCGCCGAAGAGGCCGAGAAGGCCCAAAAGGCCGAGTCGGCCCCTCAGGCGCGCACGCGCAGCCGCGCCTCGCGCTCGGACAGCGTCGGCGAGGCCTTCGCCAAGTCGGTGGCGCGCAGCATCGGCACGCGCCTTGTGCGCGAGATCGTGCGGGGCGTGCTGGGCGGCATCTTTCGGGGCCGCTGACGCTCAGCCGTCGGGGTCCTGATCCGACAGGGTCAGCGGCGCGGGGGCGGCCAGGCGCAGATCCTCGACGCCGAGCGACGCCTGCGGGCGGGCCATGCGGTTGCGCGTGACCCAGATGAGGCGCTCTTCGGCGCGGGTGACGGCGACATAGGCAAGGCGCTTCCACAGCGGCATGCCCGCGTCGCTGCGTCCCGCGCGACAGGCCGCCCACAGGTCGGGCGCAAAGACCTGAACGCTTGGCCATTGCGAACCCTGGGCCTTGTGGATGGTCGCCGCCGCGCCATGCACGAAGGTCGCGCCCATGGCGGCCGCGGCGGGAATGAAGGGCTCTTCCTGATCGGGGCGCTCGATCCGAATGATCGAGGCGACGCTGATCTGCGGCTCTTCGGCGCCCAGGATATGCAGCTTTGCAAAGCCCTTGCGCCGCCCGGGGCCCAGAAAGACGCATTGCGCGCCCTTCACCAGGCCGCGCGCCTCGAGGTCGATGCGCTTCTTGCGATGGCGCGCCGGCAGCTCGATGCCGTCGCAGATCAGCGGCTCGCCCGGCAAGAGCGCGTCCTCGGGCGCGCCATGCACCTTGCGGAAGGCGTCGATCAGGCGGATGCGCGTGGCGTTGCGCCAGACCAGCATGGGAGAGCGCGCCATCAACGTCGGATCTGCGCGCTCGGCGACGACAACGCGCGGGTCCTGACGCGCGGCGCGCTCGATCAGGCGCTCGAAGTCCTCGAAGCCGATGTCGGGATCGGACAGCGCGTGCGCGATGTCGAGAATGGGGTTGCCGGCCGCCTGCCGGTGAATGCGCGACAGCTCGATCCGCCGATCCGGCCCCAGCGCGTCGAACACCATGGCCCCCGACTGCCCGACCGGCGCCAGCTGCGCCGGGTCGCCGAACAGCACGATCAGCCCGAAGATCTGGCGCAGATCCTCAAGCTGCTTGTCGTCCAGCATCGAGGCCTCGTCCACCAGCGCGATGTCCAGCGGATCGTCGCGCCGCGCCCAGCCGGTGATGAAGTCCGAGCCGCGCAGCCCTATGGCCGCCAGCGCGCCCGGTATGGACTTGTGCCGCTCGTAGCTGGCCCGCACGCGGTCGAGCTGTTCGTCCTCGATGTTCTCGACCTCGGGGCGTTCGCCCTCGCCGGCCAGCCATTCGGCGATCTTCTCGAACTGCGGGTCGTAGACCGGAGTGTAGATGATGCGGTGGATCGTGGTCGCCGGCACGCCCAGATTGCGCAGCACGCTGGCCGCCTTGTTGGTGGGCGCAAGCACGGCGAAGCTGCGCCGGTCCTTGTTGCGGCGCCCTTCCCAGTCGCCCGTCACAGGCTCGAGCCCGGCGGCGCTCAGCGCCTCGACCAGCAGCGACAAGAGACGCGTCTTGCCCGATCCCGCGCGGCCCAGAACGGCCATGACCTCGGCCGGTCCGTCGGCGCGCGCCATGGTCGCGCCGCCGCTCAGATCGACGCCATGACGGCGCAGCGCGGCGGCGACGGCCGCGAATGCGGCGGCCTGGTCGTCGGACAGCGCAAGGTCGCCTGGCGCTTGGCTTTGGGCGGGCGTGGTGGTCACGTCTGGCTCTGTCGCTTCGGGCCCCGCTTGGCCCGCCCAAGCCTTAGCCCGGATCGCGGCGCATGGAAACCGCCGCGCGCCGGGCGCCCGATCAGGCCGCGCGGGCCAGCGCCGGAATGGCCGCGTGCGGAACGATGGGCGGGATCGCGCCCAGGCGCAGCCCCTCGGGCGCGCGGTCCAGGATGTTCTGGCGCACCTGTTCCGAGATTTCCCACACGCCGACGATGATCTGGTCGCGCCCGGTTCCGCGCGCGCCGATGTCCTCGGCCGGCCAGCCCGCGTTGCGCCAGATGCGGCGCATGGGCGGATCGTAGCAGCCGATGTAGTGGGTCAGCCCGTAGCGCAGGCCCACTTCGATTCCGGCCAGCATCAGCGCCGTCGAGATGCGCCGCGCCGCCTGCATGCCGCCGCTGATGCGCGGCGAGACGACGAAGCGCGTGCTCTCCCAAATGAGCGGGCTTTCGATCGTGCCGCCGAGGATGTCCGAGAAATGATCGTTGATCATGCAGCCCGCCGTGGTCGGGGCCAGGCGACCGGATCCGCCATGCGTGCCGTCGGGCAGCTCGTAGATGCAGTAGAGCGGGTTGATGCGGTCGTATTCGTCGGTCTCCCACCCGTTCTCGTCGATGCGCAGATCCCAGGCGCGGCGGTCGCGGAACTGGGCCGCGCGGTCGCGGAACATGGAGTCGGCAAGGCGCGGAAAGGCAGGCAGATCGGAGCCGTAGACGAAACGGATCATGGGCGCACTCCTGTTGGGGGATGCGCCAAGGATTCCACAAAGAGGTAAATTTTCGCGGAATCACGAAATGATTAACAAATCGTGCATCAGACGCGGATTATTCCCGCCTTCACGCCCTTCGCAACCGCATGAAAGGTGTTGACCGCGCCCAGCTTGTTCCGCGCCGATTCCAGGTAAACCCGCAGCGTGTTTTCCGAGATTTGCAGCTTTTCGGCGATCTGCGCGCGCCGCACGCCTTGCGAAATCAGCGTCAGCACGTCGCGTTCGCGCGGCGACAGGGTCTTGGAGGGCAGCCTCGTCTCGATGTTCAGCGAGGACATCGAATGGGTGTGGATGCTGTGCGCCAGAATCAAAAGCTCCTGGCTGATCTCCTGGATGAGCAGCGCCCATTCGCGTTCGGTGCAGGATTTCGAGACGTTGAACATCGCGAACTGCCCCATGGGGCCGTGCAGCGGAATCGAGTAGCCGTGATTCCCCACGCCGAACTCGGCGGCTTCGGCCAGAAGGCGGCGATTCGCTTGCCCGCTCCAGTCCAGGTGGCGCCACTCGACCGGCGCGAAGCCGCTTTGCATCGCGACCACGGTCGGATCGGTGTAGCGATAGCCGGCCTCTTCGTAACGCGCGTGCCAGTCCGGCGAGTAGGTCATGGCGCCGAACTCCTCGGCCGCCCGGTCGCCGCCCAGAGAAAGCGCGTAGTATATGGCGTTGTCCAGGTCGTAGAGCTTGCGCACCTTCACCAGCAGACGCCGGAGTCCTTCTTCCGTGACGGCTTGAGGAAGCTGATCGACGATCGTCTGGAGTTTCTCGCTCATGGCCTGCTCCGCTGCGCCGTGGATCTTCGGCGTCAGGGCGCAAGCAGTCCCGCCCCGCACGCCGGGTGCGGGGTCAGGATAGATTAACCATGATTCATTTCAACTTCTAATTGCGCGCGCCTTCGCCGCCTCCGTCAGAGCGTCGCATCCAGGTTCAGGCGTGGGTTTCGCTCGGGGCGGAGTCCGATCCGCTCGAAGCGCGCTTCTTCAGCTCGACCGCGGCGACGACGATGGCGTCGTCGATCTGTTCGGCAAGGCTGATGTAGTAATTCCGCAGCGCGAACTGCCGAAGGTCGGCAAGGACGTCGATCATCCATTCGTTCTTCACCGGGCTTCTCCCATCGGTTGATCCCTGATGACCAAAGATTGCCCCGGCTGCGCGTCTGGCGCCATTCACCAAAACAAGCTCATCGAAAATGGTGAGGGGGGAGCGATCAAAAGTCTGAAAGACAAGGAAATTTTTCCGAGCGAATCGAAACGCCGTTAACTCGGCCTTCATCATCCCGGCAGGTTCCGGGCGATCGGGAAAAGCAAGGGCCGCACCGCGCATCGCGCGCGGCGCGGCCGCTTCCCCGGCCCGTCGGGGCGCTCATGCGGCGATGGCGAATTCCAGCTCTCGCGCCGCGGCGGCGATCTGCTCGTGCTCGGCGACGCGGCGCGCCATCTTGTCGCGAACCTCTTCGGTGCAGGGCCAGATGCCCGCGCAGATGCGTTTGCGGCCTTCGCCGGCGGCGCCCATCACGTCGGGCGCGAAATCCAGGCTGCGATAGACGCGCAGCATCGGCTCGTCGAACACCGCGACGTAGAACTCGACGCCGAAGCGAAGCCCCGCGTCGATGCCCGCGAGCAGCAGAGAGGTGGTGATGTGCATCGCCTCGCGCGCCGAGCGCACGCTTGGCGAGACGCAAAAGCGCGTGATCTCCCAGATCGTGGGCGAGCTGATGACGACGCCGTCGGTCAGGTGCGAGAAATGCTCGCCGATCATGGTGCGGCCGGTGGTGGGCATGAGCCGGCCCGAGCCGCCATGGCTGCCGTCTTCGCGTTCGTAGATGATGTAGAGCGGGCCAAGCGGGTCATACTGATCGCGCTCCCACCCGTTCTCGTCCACATGGACGTCCCATTTCATCCGGTCGCGGAATTGCCGGGCGCGGTCCTTGAACATCTCGTCGACCAGGCGGGGATGCTTGTCGAGTTCGTGGGCGTAAACATAGCGGATCATGGCACTCTCCTTGGGGAAGCAGGGGAGGCCATGATCGGCAATTAACCATGAATGTTAACTGAATGAAAGGTTAATTTTTCATGTCAAACTCTAAATGTTTATTATACCTGTTCTTACCGCTATTGAGACAGCATGAGGCATGTTCAGTCCGCCCAGCTTGTTGCGGGCGCTGTCCAAATAAACTCGCAGCGTGTTTTCGGAGATTTTGAGCGATTCGGCGATCTGGCTTCTGCTCATGCCCGACGAAATCATCGCCAATGCATCGCGTTCCCTCGGCGAAAGAGCAGGAAGTCCTTTCTCTTCGTCGACCGAAAAAATCTCCAACACCTTCTGGTGCATGAAATTGGCCACAAGCAGCCAATCCGTGGCCGTTTCGGCCAGGTAGCGCTCCCAGACGGCGTCCGTGCATGTCTTGTTGATCGTCAGCACCGCGAACTGGCCGTTGGGGCCGCGAATGGGCACCGTGTAGCCCTGGTTGCCGACGCCCGCATCCACCGCCTCGAGGATCAGGTTGCGCCGCTTGCGCGGGCTCCAGTCCAGACGCTTCCAGTCGAGCGGGGTGAAGCTTTGCACCGCGCCGATGACCGTCGGGTCGACCTCCTTGTAGTTCTCCTCCAGATATCGTTGCGACCACTCGGCTCGATACGTGATCTCGCCGAACTCATACGCCCCTTGTCCGGGGTCGCCGCCGAAGGACATGACCACGTAGACCACATGATCCACGTCGTAGACGTCCCGAATGAGATCCGCGAAGCGACGCACGTCCTCCACGGTTCTGAACTCGGGAAGCCTTTCGATGATGGCGCGTATGCGCTCCGACATGGGTTCCGCCTGACACGTCTCGATGTCGCGGAGCATACTATCTGCGCCGCGCTCAAGCCATGTCCGGCGACCTGAACGCCGGATGAGCGGCCCGCTCCACCGCCGGTGGAGCCGGGCGCGAGGACACGCCAATCAGGCCCTCCCTGCGACGGCGCCAGGGGATGACTGATGGACCGGCCACGCAACACGCACCACAATGCGGCCGTTTCAAACGCTTACGCGCGGCCACCCCCTGAACGCACGCCGGCGGCCAGCTCCCGGGCGCCGCAATCCGCCGCGTTTGGGGTGCGCGGAAGATCGCCGCAAGCCGTGCGACCGCCCTCGATGCAGGCGAATCGCGCAGCCTCTTCGCCGCCTTGAGGCGAAAGGCCCGGCTTTCCGGGGCCGGATCAGGGTCTGGGGCGCACTCGCCCCTGGCCCGAATCCGACGCCGCCTTTACGCTCGCTACGCTTGTCGTCACTCGCTTACGCCACGCTACGTTCAGAAGAATAGGTTAATCTGGAAGGCGAAACATTCCTCGGAAATCGCGAGGCCGGGCCGTCTAAGCCTCGGAAGACGTTGCGTCAAGTTGTCAATTGCGGCAAAAGAAGGGCGGAGGGCCGCCTTGTTTCGACCCTCCGCCGGCAGTGTTCGTCAGGGTGATTCGCCCGTGGCGAATCAGTTCCGCGAAGCCGCGAGCGCGTCCTCGAAGGTGCGCAGCCCCGTGCGCGGCGCGCTGACCAGCACCGCCATGTTCCCCGGCTTGTGCTCGTTGCGCATCATCTTCATGTGCGCCTTGGGAATGTCGCTCCAGGGGAAGACCTCGGACATGCACGGGTCCAGACGCCGCTCCAGCATCAGCTGGTTGGCCTGGCTGGCCTGCTTGAGGTTGGCGAAGTGGCTGCCCTGGATGCGCTTCTGGTGCATCCAGACGTAGCGCGCGTCCATGGTCAGGTTGTAGCCGGTCGTGCCGGCGCAGATCACCACCATGCCGCCCCGCTTGACCACGAAGGTCGAGACGGGGAACGTCGCCTCGCCAGGGTGCTCGAACACGATGTCGACGTTGTTGCCCTTGCCGGTGATCTCCCAGATCGCCTTGCCGAAGCGGCGGGCCTCGTCGAACCAGGCCTTGTATTCGGGCGTGCCGACCTTGGGCAGCTGGCCCCAGCAGTTGAAGTCCTTGCGGTTGATGACGCCCTTGGCGCCCAGCCCCATGACGAAGTCGCGCTTGTCTTCGTCCGAGATGACGCCGATGGCGTTCGCGCCGGCCGTGTTGATCAGCTGGATCGCGTAGGAGCCGAGGCCGCCCGAGGCGCCCCAGACCAGCACGTTCTGCCCGGGCTTGAGCGTGTGCGGGCGGTGGCCGAACAGCATCCGGTAGGCGGTGGCCAGGGTCAGGGTGTAGCAGGCCGATTCTTCCCAGGTCAGGTGCTGCGGCCGCTTCATCAGCTGCTGCGCCTGCACGCGGGTGAACTGCGCGAACGAGCCGTCGGGCGTCTCGTAGCCCCAGATGCGCTGGCTGGGCGAGAACATCGGATCGCCGCCGTTGCACTCCTCGTCGTCGCCGTCGTCCTGGTTGCAGTGGATCACGACCTCGTCGCCGACCTTCCAGCGCTTGACCTTGTCGCCGACCTTCCAGACGATTCCCGACGCGTCCGAGCCGGCGATGTGGTATTCGGCCTTGTGCACGTCGAAGGGCGAGATCGGCACGCCCAGCCCCGCCCAGACGCCGTTGTAGTTGACGCCGGCGGCCATGACGAAGACCAGCACCTCGTGGCTGTCGATCTCGGGAACGTCCACGACCTCGAGCTGCATGGACTTCTCGGGCTCGCCATGGCGCTCGCGCCGGATGGTCCAGGCATACATCTTCTTGGGCACATGGCCCAGGGGCGGAATTTCGCCGACTTCGTAAAGGTCCTTGATCGGCGCCTCGTATTCGATCGGGGCGGCGGGGGTGTCGAGGGGGGCCATGAGGGTCTCCTTCCATGTTGCGGCGCGGTCGGCCGACGCGGCCGTGCGCAACAATCGTGCTAATTTCGTCTGGCTTGAGGAATGACATTGCTCGCGCGGCCTTGCAAGCGTTTTGTGCGCTGCGGTAGCGAGCAACTTAATTCCCACAGGCGACACGGTGGCGACAGAATGTTTCAATCGCTTTGCGCTGCGTTGCAAAATACCTTATAGCCTGAGGCAAGGCGGGCGGCGCGAATCGCGGCCCGCGCAACGCATGCCCGCGCCCGCGCGCGCGAGCCGCCGACGAGGAGCCGCCCATGACCGAGACCCGCCGCGACCGCCCCTGGCTTTTCCGCACCTATGCCGGCCATTCCACCGCGCAGGCGTCCAACGCGCTTTACCGCTCCAACCTGGCCAAGGGGCAGACCGGCCTTTCGGTCGCCTTCGACCTGCCGACCCAGACCGGCTATGACAGCGACCACCCCCTTGCGCGCGGCGAGGTGGGCAAGGTCGGCGTGCCGGTCTCGCATCTGGGGGACATGCGCGCGCTGTTCGACGGCATCCCGCTCGAGCAGATGAACACCTCGATGACCATCAACGCCACCGCCGCCTGGCTGCTGGCGCTGTATATCGCCGCGGCCGAGGAGCAGGGCGCCGACATCCGCAAGCTTCAGGGCACGGTGCAGAACGACATCATCAAGGAATACCTCTCGCGCGGGACCTATGTGTTCCCGCCGCAGCCCTCGCTGCGGCTGATCGGCGACATCGCCGCCTACACCTATCGCGAGGTTCCCAGGTGGAACCCGATGAACGTCTGCTCGTATCACCTGCAAGAGGCCGGGGCGACGCCCGAGCAGGAGCTGGCCTATGCGCTGGCCACCGCCATCGCGGTGCTCGACACGGTCAAGGCGCAGGGCGCCGTGCCCGAGCAGGATTTCCCGACCGTGGTCGGGCGCATCTCGTTCTTCGTCAATGCGGGCATCCGCTTCGTGACCGAGATGTGCAAGATGCGCGCCTTCGTCGATCTGTGGGACGAGATCTGCCGCGACCGCTACGGCGTCGAGGATCCCAAGCTGCGCCGCTTCCGCTACGGCGTGCAGGTCAACAGCCTGGGCCTGACCGAGCAGCAGCCCGAGAACAACGTCTACCGCATCCTCATCGAGATGCTGGCCGTCACGCTGTCGAAGAAGGCGCGGGCGCGCGCCGTGCAGCTGCCCGCCTGGAACGAGGCGCTGGGTCTGCCGCGGCCCTGGGATCAGCAGTGGTCGCTGCGCATGCAGCAGATCATGGCCTACGAGACCGATCTGCTCGAATATGACGACCTCTTCGACGGCAACCCCGCCGTCGAGCGCAAGGTGGCCGAGCTGAAGGAGGCCGCGCGCGCCGAGCTTGCCCGCATCGAGGAGATGGGCGGCGCCGTTCAGGCGATCGACTACATGAAGTCCCGCCTGGTCGAGGCCAACACCGCCCGCCTTGCGCGCATCGAGCGCGGCGAGACCGTGGTGGTCGGCGTCAACCGCTTCACCGAGACCGAGCCCAGCCCCCTGACCGCCGGCGACGGCGACATCCTGGTCGTCGATCCGGCCGTCGAGCAGGAGCAGATCGCGCGCCTCAACGCCTGGCGCGCCGCCCGCGACCCCGCCGCCGTCGAGGCCGCCCTGGCCGCGTTGAAAGAGGCCGCCCGCTCGGGCGCCAACATCATGCCGCCCTCGATCGCGGCGGCCAAGGCGGGCGTCACCACCGGCGAGTGGGGCGCCGCCATGCGCGAGGTGTTCGGCGAATACCGCGCTCCGACCGGCGTCGCCAAGGCCGCCTCGGTCGACGCCGCGGGTCTTGAAGAGGTGCGCGCCGCGGTCGAGGAGGTGTCCGCCCGGCTGGGCCGCAGGCTCAAGTTCCTGGTCGGCAAGCCGGGGCTCGACGGCCATTCGAACGGCGCCGAGCAGATCGCCGTGCGCGCGCGCGACTGCGGCATGGAGGTCGTCTACGAGGGCATCCGCCTGACGCCGGCGCAGATCGTGAACGCCGCGCTCGAGGAATCGGCGCATGTGGTCGGCCTGTCGATCCTGTCGGGCTCGCATCTGCCGCTGGTCAAGGAGGTGATCGACCGCATGAAGGCGGCCGGGCTTGACGACGTGCCCGTCGTGGTCGGCGGCATCATTCCCGAGGCCGACGCTGAAGAGCTGCGCGCCTACGGGGTGGCGCGGGTCTACACGCCCAAGGATTTCGAGCTGAACCGCATCATGTCCGACATCGTCGACCTGGTCGCCGCCGAAAGCCGCGAGGCGGCCTGACGCGCCGCCCTCAGGGCTTCGAATCGCGGCTGAAAAGGTAGATCGCCAGCGCGACGGTCAGCGTGGCGGCGTAATAGGCGAAGATGGCGTGAAAGGCGGCCGCCGGGTCGGCCGGATCGGCCGCCGCTTCGGCGATCCGCCCGGTCGCGAACTGCCCCAGCCCGACGCCGCCGATGCTGAAGAAGTTCATCACCGTCACGCCGCGCCCGGTCAGATGCGCGGGGAAGAAGCTGCGCGCATGGGCCATGAGCGCGGCATAGGACGCGCCGAAAAAGCCGATCGCCGTCATCAGCGCCGTGGCCGTCTGCGGCGCGACGCCCATGGCCAGAACCGCCACGCAGGCCGCGCCGATGGCGTTCGCGCTCAGGTTCAACCACTTGCGCGTGCCCAGCAGCCTGTCGGCCGAACCGATCAGCACGCTGCCCGCCACCATGCCAAGCGCCATCCACGTCATCGCCTGGCCGATGCCGATCGCGTCCATGCCGTGGACCTCGGACAGGTAGGGGCCGGCCCACAGCCCGCGGATGCCCGCCGACGAGGCGTAGTTGAACACCGCCAGCGGCAGCAGCGGCCACAGAACGCGCATCCGCAGCACCGCAAGCACCCCGCCCAGCGCGCTGTCGCCCTCGGCGGCGATGCGCTCGGGATCGCGGATGGCGGTCAACGCGATCGCGGCCAGAAGCGCCGCCATCGCCGCAAGACCCAGCATCACCCCGCGCCAGCCGAAGGCCTCGGCCGCATGGGCCAGCGGCCCCGCGCCAAGCACGTTGCCCAGCGACCCGAAGCCGATCATCAGCCCCGACAGAGTGGCGAAGCGCGCCGGCGCATGGCGGCGGGCGAAGATGAACATGCCGGCCATCAGCACCGGCGCGCAGCCGACGCCGATCAGCGCCATGGCCGCGATCAGCGCGCCGGCGCTCTGCGCCGAGGCGAACAGCAGCGAGCCCCCCGCCGCGCCGACCAGCATCAGCCAGCCCACGGTGCGCCGCGGGCCGATCCGGTCCAGCGCCACGCCGATCGGAAACTGCGCCAGCGCAAAGGCCATGAACCACGCCCCGGCCGCGTCCGACAGCTGCACCGCGCTCAGGCCCAGATCCGCCGTCAGCCCCGGCGACAGCACCGCCAGAAACGAGCGGAAGAACTGGCTCAGCACATAGGCGGCGAACAGCGCTGCGACGTCCATCTGACAAGGCTCCCTTATGGATCGCCCCGGTTTCGCCCGCGCGCCCCCTTGCGTCAATCGCCGATCCGCGCCACCACATGGAAAACCTGCCAAGGAGCGCCCCCATGACCCGCCCGCCCCTGACCAACATGCAGACCCGCGACGTCGAGGCCCTGCTCCATCCCTACGCCAATCCGGCGACGCTGCGCGCCGAGGGGCCGTTCATCGTCTCGCGCGCCGAGGGGCTGCATGTCTTCGACGCCGAGGGCCGGCGCTATCTCGAAGGCATGTCGGGGCTGTGGTGCTGCGGGCTGGGCTTCGGCGACGCCGAGCTGATCGAAACCGCGCGCGAACAGCTGGGCCGCCTGCCCTATTACCACCTCTTCGCCGGGCGCAGCCACGAACCCGCCATCGAGCTGGCCGAGCGCATCAAGGAGCTGGCCCCCGGCGCGGCGCGCGTCTTCTACCAGTCCAGCGGCTCCGAGGCGAACGAGACGCAGATCAAGCTCGTCTGGTATTTCAACAACGCCCGGGGCAAGCCGCAGAAGAAAAAGATCATCAGCCGCGCGAAGGCCTATCACGGGGTGACGATCGTCTCGGCCTCGCTGACCGGCCTGCCCTACAACCATCGCGATTTCGACCTGCCGGTGGACCGCATCTTGCACACCGCGACGCCGCACGCCTGGCGCGGGGCCGAGCCGGGCGAAGACGAACGCGCCTACGCGGCCCGCCTTGCGCGCGAGCTGGACGCGTTGATCGAGCGCGAAGGCCCCGACACCGTCGCCGCCTTCATCGCCGAGCCCGTGATGGGCGCCGGCGGCGTCATCGTCCCGCCCGAGGGCTATTTCGAGGAAATCTCGGCCGTGCTGGCCCGCCACGACGTCCTGCTCATCGCCGACGAGGTGATCTGCGGCTTCGGGCGCACGGGCCAGTGGTTCGGACACCAGACGCTGGGCTTCAAGCCCAACGCCATTTCGATGGCCAAGCAGCTGACTGCGGGCTACGCGCCCCTGTCGGCGGTGGCGATCGACGCCGAAATGGCCGCGGCCGTCGAGGACAACGCCTCGCGCATCGGCGTGTTCGGGCATGGCTTCACCTATGGCGGCCATCCGCTGGGCTGCGCCGTGGGCGCCAAGGCGCTCGAGATCTACCAGCGGCGCGACATCCCCGGCCATGTGCGCAGGATCGCGCCGCTGTTCCAGGCGCGGCTGCGCGCGCTGGCCGATCATCCGCTGGTGGGCGAGGCGCGCGGCCTCGGGCTGCTGGGCGCGCTCGAGCTGGCGCCCGACAAGTCGGGCCGCGCCGCCTTCGAGCCCGCCGGCAAGGTCGGCGCGCGCATGGCGGCCGAGCTGCAGGCGCGCGGCGTGATCCTGCGCGCCATGGGCGACGTGATCGGCTTCTGCCCGCCCATGATCATCGACGAGGACGGCATCGAAGAGCTGTTCGCCCCCATTCCCGACGCGCTCGACGCCACGCTCGCATGGGCGCGCGCCGAGGGGCTGATGCGATGACCGCCGGCGTCATCTACAAGATCCTGCGCGCCGAGGAATGGGCGCGCCTCGAGGCCGAGGGCGCGTTCGAGGGCGCGCCCGTCGATCTGGCCGACGGATACATCCATTTCTCGACCGCCGCGCAGGCGCCCGAGACGGCGCGCAGGCACTTCGCCGGCGCCCAGGGTCTTGTCCTTGCGGCGTGCGATGCGGCGGCGCTGGGCGAGGCCCTCAGATGGGAGCCGGCGCGCGGCGGCGATCTGTTCCCGCATCTCTACGCGCCCTTGCCGCGCGCGGCGGTGATATGGGCGCGGCCCCTGCCCCTCGGGCCGGACGGCGCGCACCGTTTTCCGCCCGAATTCCCCGCCCCCGAGCGCGCCGAAGGCGAGGCCGGCGCCTCATGATGCGCGTCGTCGAGCGCGCCGGGCTGGCGGCGCTGCGCCTGCTCGATCCCGAGACCGCCCATGCGCTGGCGCTGCGCGCGCTGGCGGCGGGGCTTGCGCCCGCGCCGGGGCCGATTTCGTCGCCGCGGCTGGCGGGGCGGGCGATGGGGCTGGAGTTCCCCAATCCCGTCGGCATCGCCGCCGGCTTCGACAAGAACGCCCAGGCGGTGGACGCGGCGTTGAGGCTGGGCGTCGGCTTCGTCGAGATCGGCGCCGTCACGCCGCGGCCCCAGCCCGGCAATCCGCGCCCGCGCCTGTTTCGCCTGCCCCGGGACCGGGCGGCGATCAACCGCTTCGGCTTCAACAATGACGGCATGGAGGCCATAGCCCGCCGGCTCGAGCGCGCGCGCCGCGACGGAGTCGTGGGGGTGAATCTGGGCGCCAACAAGGATTCGCCCGACCGCGCGGCCGATTATGCGGCCGTTCTGCGCCGCTTCGCCGGGCTGGCCGATTTCTTCACCGTGAACGTCTCGTCTCCCAACACCGAGCGTCTGCGCGACCTGCAGGGCGCGGCCGCGCTCGACCGGCTTCTGGCCCTGTGTCAGGAGGCCCGCGACGCCGCCGCGCCCGGCAAGCCGGTTCTGGTCAAGATCGCGCCCGATCTGTCCGGCGACGAGCTGGCCGCCATCGCCCAGGTAGCGATGCGCCGGGCAATCGACGGAATCGTGGCCACCAACACCACACTTTCGCGCGAGGGGCTGCGCAGCCCGCACGCGGCGCAGGCTGGCGGGCTGTCGGGCGCGCCGCTCTTCGCCCGCTCGACCGAGACCCTGCGCGCGCTGGCGCGGCTGACGCAGGGGCGCGTCACGCTGGTCGGGGTGGGGGGCGTGTTCTCGGGGCGCGACGCCTATGCCAAGATCCGCGCCGGAGCGCGGCTGGTGCAGCTCTACACCGCCCTCGTCTACGAGGGGCCGGGACTTGCGGCGCGCATCGTGCGCGAGCTGGACGAGCTGCTGGCCCGGGACGGCTTTTCGCATGTCGATCAGGCCGTCGGCGCCGACCTCTGAGCCGGCCAGGGCGCCGCACAACGACGCAATCTCGCCCGGCGGCGACGCGGCATTTGCCCTCGAAACCCCGATTCTCGGGCTCAACCGTATGAATTGAAACGAAAAAGCCCGAAAAACCGCCTTCCAAGGCCCGTATTGCATGGCCGGGGGGGCTGTGCTAGCAACCGCACGAATTCGGGGGGAACGTTCGTTTTCCACCCTTTCTGGGCGCATGCTTGTCGCGCCCGCCGGAAAACGCGGAAGGGATCACGTGGTCGATTCAGCTTCTCTTGTATCCGGACTGGCCGGGCGCTACGCGACCGCGCTGTTCGAACTCGCCGAGGAAGCCGACAAGCTTTCCGAAGTGGAAAAGGATCTTGCGGAACTGAAGGCCGCTCTGGCCGACAGCGCCGCGCTGCGCGACCTGGCGACCAGCCCGGTCTACAGCCGCGAGGAACAGGCGGCCGCCATCGCGGCCGTCGCCGAGGCGATGGGCCTGAACGGCCTGACCCGCAACCTGCTGGGCCTGATGGCCGCCAAGCGCCGCCTGTTCGCGCTGGGCGCGGTGTGCGACGCCTTCGCGGCGCTGGCCGCCGACAAGCGGGGCGAGATCTCGGCCGAGGTGCGCGCCGCCGCGCCGCTGACCGACGCGCAGCGCGAGGCCCTGGCCGACACGATCCGCAAGGCGGTCGGCAAGGACGTGAAACTGAATGTCGCCGTCGATGAATCCCTCATCGGCGGTCTCGTCGTGAAGGTGGGCTCTCGCATGATCGACACGTCGATCCGCGCGCGCCTCGCCAATCTCCAGAACGCTATGAAAGAGGTCGGGTGATGGGCATCCAGGCATCTGAGATTTCTGCGATCCTCAAGGAGCAGATCAAGAACTTCGGCCAGGAAGCCGAGGTCGCCGAGGTGGGCCGGGTGCTCTCGGTGGGCGACGGCATCGCGCGCGTCCACGGGCTGGACAACGTGCAGGCCGGCGAAACCGTCGAGTTTCCCGGCGGCATCATGGGCATGGCGCTGAACCTCGAGCAGGACAACGTCGGCATCGTGATCTTCGGCTCGGACCGCGAGATCAAGGAAGGCGACATCGTCAAGCGCACCGGGGCCATCGTGGACGTTCCCGTGGGCAAGGGCCTGCTGGGCCGCGTCGTGGATGCGCTGGGCAACCCGCTTGACGGCAAGGGCCCGATCGAGGCCGCCGAGCGCCGCCGCGCCGACGTCAAGGCGCCGGGCATCATTCCCCGCCGCTCGGTGCACGAGCCCATGGCCACCGGCCTGAAGGCGATCGACAGCCTGATCCCGATCGGCCGCGGCCAGCGCGAGCTGATCATCGGCGACCGCCAGACCGGCAAGACCGCCGTCGCGCTCGACGCCATCCTGAACCAGAAGAGCTACAACGAGGCCGCCGGCGACGACGAGTCCAAGAAGCTCTACTGCGTCTACTGCGCCGTCGGGCAGAAGCGCTCGACCGTCGCGCAGCTGGTGAAGAAGCTCGAGGAAAGCGGCGCCATCGAGTATTCGATCGTCGTCGCCGCCACCGCCTCGGACCCCGCGCCGATGCAGTTCCTGGCGCCCTACGCGGCCTGCGCCATCGCCGAGTATTTCCGCGACAACGGCATGCACGCGCTGATCATCTACGACGACCTGTCCAAGCAGGCCGTCGCCTACCGCCAGATGTCGCTGCTGCTGCGCCGTCCGCCGGGGCGCGAGGCCTATCCGGGCGACGTGTTCTACCTGCACTCGCGCCTGCTCGAGCGCGCCGCCAAGCTGAACGAGGATTTCGGCTCGGGCTCGCTGACCGCGCTGCCGATCATCGAGACGCAGGCGGGCGACGTGTCGGCCTACATCCCGACCAACGTGATCTCGATCACCGACGGCCAGATCTTCCTCGAGACCGAGCTCTTCTACCAGGGCATCCGCCCGGCCGTGAACGTCGGCCTGTCGGTGTCGCGCGTGGGTTCGGCGGCCCAGACCAAGGCGATGAAGTCGGTCGCGGGCTCGATCAAGCTCGAGCTGGCGCAGTATCGCGAGATGGCGGCCTTCGCGCAGTTCGGCTCGGACCTTGACGCGGCCACGCAGCGCCTGCTGAACCGCGGCGCGCGCCTGACCGAGCTGCTCAAGCAGCCGCAGTATTCGCCGCTGACCAACGCCGAGCAGGTGGTGGTGATCTTCGCCGGCACCAACGGCTTCCTTGACCCGCTGCCGGTCTCGGCGGTCGGCCGCTTCGAGAAGGGCCTGCTGGCGCATTTCCGCACCAAGCATCAGGACCTGCTCGACGAGATCCGCGACACCGACCCCAAGATCGCCGGCGACATCGCCGAGCGCATCAAGGCCGCGATCGAGGAATTCGCCAAGGGTTTCGCGTAAGCGCCCGCTGTTGAGGAGGAGTTAGGCAGATGCCGAGCCTCAAGGATCTGAAAATCCGGATCAACAGCGTGAAGTCCACGCGAAAGATCACCAAGGCCATGCAGATGGTCGCGGCGGCCAAGCTCCGCCGCGCCCAGGAGGCGGCCGAGGCCGCGCGTCCCTATGCCGAGCGCATGAACGCCGTGCTGGCGAATCTGGCGCGCGGCGCGAACCCGGACACCGCGCCGCGCCTGCTGCGCGGCACGGGCTCCGATCGCGTGCATCTTCTGATCGTCGCCACCGCCGAGCGCGGCCTGTGCGGCGGCTTCAACTCGTCCATCGTGCGCCTGGCGCGCGAGCGGATCGAGCGGCTAAAGGCCGAGGGCAAGCAGGTCAAGATCCTGACCATCGGCCGCAAGGGGCGCGAGCAGCTCAAGCGCGAATACGCCGACCTGTTCGTGGGGCATGTGGATCTGAGCGGGGTCAAGCGCATCGGCTATGCCAACGCGCACGAGATCGCGCACGACATCCTCGCCCGCTTCGAGGGCGGCGAGTTCGACGTCGCCACGCTGTTCTACGCGCGGTTCAAGTCGGTGATCTCGCAGGTCCCGACGGCGCAGCAGCTGATTCCGGCCGTGTTCGAGCAGGACGAAGCCGCCGCGAACGCCCCGGCCGTGGTCTATGACTACGAGCCCGAGGAAGAGGCCATCCTGGCCGACCTTCTGCCGCGCTCGGTGGCGACGCAGATCTTCGCCGGACTGCTCGAGAACGCGGCCTCGGAGCAGGGCGCGCGCATGTCCGCCATGGACAACGCGACCCGCAACGCCGGCGAAATGATCGACAAGCTGACCATCGAATACAACCGCTCGCGTCAGGCTGCGATCACCAAGGAACTGATCGAGATCATCTCGGGCGCCGAGGCGCTCTGACGATACGGAGAGACCGAAAATGGCCAAGACCGGCAAAATCACCCAGGTGATCGGCGCCGTCGTCGACGTGCAGTTCGACGGCGAGCCTCCCGCGATCCTCAACGCGCTCGAGACCGACAACAACGGGCAGCGGCTCGTGCTCGAGGTCGCCCAGCATCTGGGCGAGAACACCGTGCGCGCCATCGCCATGGACGCCACCGAGGGTCTGGTTCGCGGCCAGACCGTGACCGACACGGGCGGCCCGATCACCGTGCCCGTGGGCGACGCCACGCTGGGCCGCATCCTGAACGTGGTCGGCGAGCCGATCGACGAGAAGGGCCCGATCGAGACCGCCGAGCGCCGCCCGATCCATGCTGAGGCGCCCAGCTTCTCCGAGCAGTCGACCGAATCTGAGATCCTCGTCACCGGCATCAAGGTCATCGACCTGCTGGCCCCCTACGCCAAGGGCGGCAAGATCGGCCTGTTCGGCGGCGCCGGCGTGGGCAAGACGGTTCTGATTCAGGAGCTGATCAACAACGTCGCCAAGGTGCACTCGGGCTACTCGGTGTTCGCCGGCGTGGGCGAGCGCACCCGCGAGGGCAACGACCTTTACCACGAGTTCATCGAGTCGGGCGTCATCAACGCCGACAACCTGTCCGAGTCGAAGGTGGCGCTGGTCTTCGGCCAGATGAACGAGCCGCCGGGCGCCCGCGCGCGCGTCGCCCTGACCGGCCTGACGCTGGCCGAGCAGTTCCGCGACCAGTCGGGCACCGACGTTCTGTTCTTCGTCGACAACATCTTCCGCTTCACCCAGGCGGGCTCCGAGGTGTCGGCGCTGCTGGGCCGCATCCCCTCGGCGGTGGGCTACCAGCCGACGCTGGCCACCGACATGGGCGCCCTGCAGGAGCGAATCACCTCGACCAAGCACGGCTCGATCACCTCGGTGCAGGCGATCTACGTGCCCGCGGACGACCTGACCGACCCGGCGCCGGCGACCTCGTTCGCGCACCTTGACGCCACCACGGTTCTGTCGCGCGCGATCTCCGAGCTGGGCATCTACCCGGCCGTGGACCCGCTCGATTCGACCTCGCGCATGCTCGACCCGGCCATCGTCGGCGAAGAGCACTACAACGTCGCCCGCCAGGTGCAGGAGATCCTTCAGCGCTACAAGGCGCTTCAGGACATCATCGCCATCCTCGGCATGGACGAGCTGTCGGAAGAGGACAAGCTGATCGTCGCCCGCGCGCGCAAGATCCAGCGCTTCCTCTCGCAGCCCTTCGACGTGGCCGAGGTGTTCACCGGCTCGCCGGGCGTGCAGGTGCCGCTCGAGAAGACCATCGACTCGTTCAAGCGCGTCTGCGCCGGCGAGTTCGACCACCTGCCCGAGGCCGCCTTCTACATGGTCGGCGACATCGACGAGGTGCAGGAGAAGGCCGCGAGGCTGGCCGCCGCGGCGGCCTGATCCGCGCGCTCTGAAAGGAGGCAGTGATGGCCGACAAGATGCAGTTCGACTTCGTGTCGCCCGAGCGCCGTCTCGTCTCCGCCGAGGTGGACCGCGTGGCGATTCCCGGGATGGAGGGCGACCTGACCGCCCTCCCCAACCACGCGCCCTTGCTGACCACCCTGCGGCCCGGCGTCGTCCGGGCCTATGAGGGCGGTTCGGTGATGGAATATGTGGTGACCGGCGGCTTCGCCGAGATCTCGCCCGCCGGGGCGCAGGTCCTGGCCGAAGAGGCCGTCCCGCGCGAGGAGGTCACGCGCGAGTGGCTCGACGCCGCCATCAAGGACGCCGAAGAGGCCCTTGCCGTGAGCGGCGAGAAGGCGCGCGCGCTGGCCGCGCTCAGGGTCAACGACCTGAAGGCGCTGGGGGGCCAGCTGGGGCTCTGACGCCAGCGCACGAGCCCGAACGGCAAGGCCCCGCGCGATCGCTCGCGCGGGGCCTTTCCTGTCGGCGGCGGCGCTCAGTCGAAGAGCGGCGCGAACTCGGCGAAGATGCGCTCGTAGGTCGGGCGCTTGAAGGGCACGATCGAGGTCAGGAGCTCGTCGCGGGTCATCCACCGCCATTCGCTGAATTCGGGCGTCTGGCGCGTGATGTCGATGTCGTCGTCCGAGCCCTCGAAGGCGAAGGCGAACCAGCGCTGCTTCTGGCCGCGATACTTGCCGCCCCACAGCTTGCCGACCAGCTCGGGCGGCAGGTCGTAGGGGATCCAGTCCGACGAGCTGGCCAGCAGCCGCGCCTGCTCGGGGGCGATGCCGGTTTCCTCGGCCATCTCGCGATAGGCGGCGGCCAGCAGGTCCTCGCCCGGATCGACGCCGCCCTGGGGCATCTGCCAGGCGCCGGGCGTGTCGATCCGCTGCCCGGCGAAGATCAGCCGGGCAGGGTTCAGGATCATCGTCCCGACGCAGGGACGGTAGGGCAGGGCCGAAACGTCGCTCATGGCCGCGTCAGCGCTTTTCGGCATAGATCGACAGCCCCGTGAGCAGGTCCAGCGCGTAGGCCAGCTGCAGATCCTTGTCGCGCAGCTGGGCGGTGGCCTCGTGGCGCTTGCGCTCCTCCTCAAGCTGCTTGCGCTCGTCCTCGGTCAGCGAGTCGTTGTCGAGGCGCCCGCGCAGGTCGGCTTCCGAGCGTCCGCGGCGCGCGGCGTCGTCGGCCGCGGCCAGCTTGCGCTGCTCGATGAGGATGTCGGGTTCGATCCCCAGCGCCTGGATCGAGCGCCCCGAGGGCGTGTAGTAACGCGCCGTCGTCAGGCGGATGGCGCCCTTGCCCGCCAGCGGCATGATGGTCTGCACCGAGCCCTTGCCGAAGCTCTTGGTCCCGATCACCACCGCGCGCCGATGGTCCTGAAGCGCGCCCGCGACGATCTCGGAGGCCGAGGCCGAGCCGCCGTTGATGAGCACCACCATGGGCTTGCCGTCGGTCAGGTCGCCCGGCTCGGCGTTGTAGCGCTCGCTGTCCTCGGGGTTGCGTCCGCGGGTCGAGACGATCTCGCCCGCGTCGAGGAAGGCGTCGGACACGGCGATGGCCTGCCCCAGCAGCCCGCCCGGGTTGTTGCGCAGGTCCAGCACATAGCCCTTGACGTTCTCGGCGCCGCCCAGCTCTTCCTTGATCTTGGCGATGCGGGCGACGAGGTTGTCGTAGGTCTGCTCGTTGAAGGCGGTCACGCGCAGCACGCCCACATCGCCCTCGACGCGCGCGCGCACGGCGCGGATCTTGATGACGTCGCGGGTGATGGTGACGTCGAAGGGCTCTTCGGCGCCCTCGCGCGCGATGGTGACGACGATGTCCGATCCCACCGGCCCGCGCATCTTGTCCACCGCCTCGGACAGGGTCAGCCCCAGCACGCTTTCGCCATTGATATGCGTGATGAAGTCGCCGGCCTGGATGCCGGCCGCCGCCGCAGGCGTGTCGTCGATGGGCGAGATGACCTTGACGAAGCCGTTCTCCATGGTCACCTCGATGCCCAGGCCCCCGAACTCGCCCTTGGTCTGGATGCGCATGTCGTCGAAATCGTCGGGCGGCAGGTAGCTCGAATGCGGGTCGAGCGAGGTCAGCATGCCGTTGATCGCGGCCTCGATCAGCTGCTTCTCGTCCACCTCCTCGACATACGAGGCGCGCACGCGCTCGAGGATATCGCCGAAGAGGTCGAGATATTCGTAAGTGACGGCGGCGTCGTTCTCCTGCGCGAGCAGCGGAGCGACGAGCTGCGTCGTCGCGACGACGCCGGCGATGGCGCCGATCGACGCGGCCAGAGCGAGCTTCTTCATGCGGTCAAGACCCTTCACTGAGCGAATGCGAACCACGAGGCCGGATCCACGGGCGCGCCGTCCTCTCGCGTTTCGATATAGAGCGTCGCGGTCGAGATTGCCCCGTCGCCCCCCTTGGCTTCAACGAAAAACTGCCCCTGATCCCCGGTCGCGGCGCCGGTCAGCCCCACCGGCGCGCCGGCGGGCAGGGTGTCGCCCGGCCGTCCTTCGGTTTCGGCCAGCCCGGCCAGGATGAGCAGTCGCCCCGGCTGGGGTTCAAGGATCGCGACGCGGCCGTAGCCCTCCATTTCGCCGGCATAGCGCAGCGTGGCGTCGAAGGGGGCGAGGACCGGCGTCAGCGGCGGCGCGGCCAGCAGAACGCCCTCGAGCCGCGCGCCGTCGGGCCCGGTCTGGCCGAAGCGGCCGGCGACGCGCCCCGGCGCGGGCGGGGGCAGGGCGCCGTAGGCGGGCGCGGGGGGCGGGGCGGCGTCGGGCGGGGCGGCCAGAAGAGCGACGAAGGCGCGCAGATCGCGCGCCGCACGGCGCAGCCGGTCGGCCGAAGGGGCGGGGGCGCCGCCCTCGTCCTCGCGCAGCGCCGCCGCCAGCGCCGCGCGCGCGCGCTGCAGCGCGGCCAGGGTGCGGCGCGCGGCGGCCCGCGTTTCCTCGTGGCGGGCCCGCAGCGCCCTGCGCCGCGCGACGTCGCTGCGCAGCTCGGCGGCCTTGCGGGCAAGCTGCGGCGTCAGCTCGGCCATCAGCATCGCCGCGCGATCGCGCCCCACCGGGCCGAGCGGATGCGCGAACAGCGCCGGCGGCGGCGTCATCTGCATGGCCATGAGCGTGGCGAACAGCCGGTCGGCCTGCGCGCGCTGCGCCTCGGTCCGGCGGGCCAGCCGCGCCTCGGCCGCGTCCAGCGCGCGAAGCCGCGCGCGCGCCGCCGCCAGACCGCTTTCGAGCGCCGCGGCCGCGTCTGCGGCGGCCTTGAGCGCCGCCGCTTCGTCGCGCGCGTTCTCGAGCGCATCGGCCGCATCCTCGATCAGGGCGACGGCCAGCGCCGCCTCGATCTCGGGCGCGGCGGCGACGGGAGCGGGCGCGTGGGCCGGGTCCTCGGCGCGCGCCGCGGGCGGCGACAGGGCCAACCCCACCGCCAGCGCCTGCGCCAGCGCCGCGCGCAGGCCGCGGGTCATGCCTCGGCGGCGGCCGGCGCGGGTTCGAGCAGGCTGCGTCCGGTCATCTCGGCCGGCTGGGGCAGGCCCATCAGCGCCAGAAGCGTCGGCGCCAGGTCGCCCAGCACGCCGCCGTCGCGCAGCGCCGCGCCCTCTGGCCCGCCGACCAGCACGACCGGAACCGGGTTGAGCGTGTGCGCCGTGTGCGGGCCGCCCGTTTCGGGGTCGATCATCATTTCGCAATTGCCGTGATCGGCGGTGACGATCATCGCGCCCCCCGCTTGCTCGAGCGCGGCGAGGGCGCGGCCAAGCCCCTGGTCCACCGCCTCGCAGGCGGCGATGGCGGCCTCGAGCACGCCGGTATGCCCGACCATGTCGGGATTGGCGAAATTGACGACGATCAGGTCATGCTCGCGCGCGGCGATCGCTTCGGCCAGCTTCCCGGCCACCTCGTCGGCCGACATGCGCGGCTGCAGGTCGTAGGTCCGCACCTTGGGCGAAGGGGCCATGAAGCGGTCCTCGCCGGGAAAGGGCTCTTCGCGGCCGCCGTTGAGGAAGAAGGTGACGTGCGGGTATTTCTCGGTCTCGGCCATGCGCAGCTGCCGCTTGCCGTGCCGCGCGGCCCACTCGCCCAGCGTGTTGACGATGGGCTCGGGCGGGAACATCGCGGTCATGAAGGCGTTGTGGCGCTCGGAATACTCGACCAGCCCGCACATGGCCGCCAGGCGCGGACGGCCCGAGACGTCGAAGGCGTCGAATTCGGGGTCGCCAAGGGCCGAAAGGATCTCGCGCGCACGGTCGGCGCGGAAGTTCATGAACAGCAGCCCGTCGCCGTCCTTCATGCCCGCATAGTCGCCGATGACGGCGGGCGAGACGAACTCGTCCGTTTCGCCGCGCGCATAGGCGGCCTCGATGGCGGCCAGGGGGTCGTCATGGCGTTCGCCCTCGGCCCGGACCATCAGCCGCCACGCCTTTTCGACGCGCTCCCAGCGGTTGTCGCGGTCCATGGCGTAGAAGCGCCCGCACAGGGTGGCGATGCGCGCGTCGCCCGCGCCCTGCAGCGCGCGCGCCAGCTCGGCGATCTGCTCGCGCGCGCTTTGGGGCGGCGTGTCGCGGCCGTCGAGGAAGGCATGGACGCGCACGGGCACGCCCGCCGCCGCGATGACGCGGGCGGCATGGGCGATGTGCCGCTGGTGGGCGTGCACGCCGCCGGGGCTGGCCAGCCCGGCCACATGCGCGGTTCCGCCCGTCTTGCGCAGGCGCGCGATCAAGTCCTGCAGCGCCGGGTTGCGGTCGAAGTCGCCGCTCTCGATGGCGCGGTCGATGCGCGGAAGGTCCATCCAGACGATGCGGCCGGCGCCGATGTTGGTGTGCCCGACCTCCGAATTGCCCATCTGCCCCTCGGGCAGGCCCACCGCCGATCCGCAGGCGCGCAGCGAGGCATGCGGGCATTCGGCCCAGATGCGGTCGAAATTGGGCGTGTCGGCCAGCGCGACGGCGTTGCCTTCGCGCGCCTCGCGCAGGCCCCAGCCGTCAAGGATGCACAGGACGACGGGTTTGGGCGCTGCGGCGGTCATGGGGCTCTCCTTCGAGGGTTGCGCCTTGTGGATGTAGAGCCGCGCGGGCGCGCGCGCAACCGGGCGCGGCGCCGCGGGTCAGGCGCGGTGATAGGGCGCGCCCGCAAGGATGGACGCGGCCCGATACAGCTGCTCGGCCAGCATCACGCGCGCCAGCATGTGCGGCCAGACCATCGGCCCGAAGCTGAGCAGCCGGTCGGCGCGCGCGCGCAAGGCGGGGGCGTGGCCGTCGGCGCCGCCGATGGCGAAGGCCACATGCCCGCGGCCCTGGTCGCGCCACTCGGCCAGCCAGCGCGCGAATTCGGGCGAGGAGGGCGTTTCTCCGCGTTCGTCCAGCGCCACCAGCGCGGCGCCGTCGGGCAGGGCGGCGAGCAGCAGCGCGCTTTCGGCCTCCGCGCCGCCGCCGCGCCGGTCCTCGACCTCGCGCAGCTGCGCCGGGCCCAGCCCGAGACGGCGCCCGGTCTGGTCGAAGCGCTTGAGGTAGTCGGCGACCATCTGGCCCTCGGGACCGCGGCGCAGACGCCCCACGGCGAGGATCGAGACCTTCACCCCGCGCTCAGGCCGACCCGGCCGCGCGCGCCGCCCGCGCCGGAGCCTGCCCGCCCTGCGGCGCGGCGGCCCACATCTTCTCGAGCTGGTAGAACTCGCGCACCTCGGGGCGGAAGACGTGGACGATCACGTCGCCCGCGTCGATCAGCACCCAGTCGCCGGCCTCCTTGCCCTCGACGCGGGCGGACAGGCCGAGCGTCTCCTTCAGGCGCTCGAGCAGCTTTTCCGAGATGGCGGTGACCTGGCGCGACGAGCGGCCGGACGCGATCACCATGTAGTCGGCGATCTGGGTCTTGCCGCGAAGGTCGATGGTGACGATGTCCTCGGCCTTGTCGTCTTCGAGCGAATCGAGCACGGTCCGCAGCAGTTGATCGCTGCTCGCCGCCCCCGCGGGAGCGGGTTCCGAACCGGCCGCTCCCGAGTCAACACGTTCCGACAGAACAGTGTCCTCCTGAATGCGCGCCGTCCTTCGCGCCCCGGCGCCGGGCGCGGACAGTCTAGCGCAAAGGGGTGGGGCGCTCAAGAAAAGCGCCCCGCGACGCCGCGCGCAGCCGTCGCGCGCGGCCCGCGCCGGTCAGAGCCGGCCGCGAACGAGCTTCTCGTAATCCGACGCGACGGTCAGCGCAAGGTCGCCGACCTCGAAGCGATGCTCGCCGATCTGGCCCACGGGCGTGACCTCGGCCGCCGTGCCGGTCAGCCAGCACTGCTCGAAATCGTCCAGCTCTTCGGGGCGGATGTGGCGTTCGACCACCTCGACGCCGCGGCGGCCCAGCAGCTCGATCACCGTCTGCCGGGTGATGCCGTTGAGGAAGCAGTCGGGCGTGGGCGTGTGCACCTTGCCGTCCTTGACGAAGAAGATGTTGGCGCCGGTCGCCTCGGCGACGAAGCCGCGATAGTCCATCATCAGCGCGTCCGAGCAGCCCTTCGCCTCGGCGGCGTGCTTGGACATGGTGCAGATCATGTAAAGCCCGGCCGCCTTGGCGTGGCTGGGGATCGTCTCGGGGCTGGGGCGGCGCCATTTCGAGATGTCGAGCCTGGCGCCGCGGGTCTTGGCGTCGCCGTAATAGGCGCCCCACTCCCAGGTGGCGACGGCCATGTGCACGGGGTTGCGCGCCGAGGCCACCCCCATGTCGGGCCCCGAGCCGCGCCAGACGAAGGCGCGCACATAGGCGTCCTTGAGGCCGTTGGCCTCCATCGCCGCCTTCTTGGCCGCCTCGATGTCCTCCACCGACCAGCGCATGGGAATGTCCAGCGCCTCGGCCGAGGCGATCAGCCGCGCCGAATGCTCGCGCGACTTGAAGATGACGCCGTCATAGGCGCGTTCGCCCTCGAAGACCGACGAGGCGTAGTGCAGCGCGTGCGTCAGCACATGCACCTTCGCTTCGCGCCAGGGGACCAGCTTGCCGTCCAGCCAGATGAAGCCGTCCCGATCGTCATACGCCTCAGCAGCCATGTCGCCGTGTTCCTTCCACATCCTCGCCCGCGCGCGGCGGGGCCTTGCATTGCGGGATATGTCCCGGTTGCGGGAAAGAGGGAAATATTGTTTCTCCGCAGCGGGGGAATCGCTAGCATTGCGCCCTTGGAATGTCAACAAGCCTGACTTAAAATGCCGCCCAGCAACCAACGGAGCCGCAGCGCATGACCCAGCCCAGATCCAGGCCCGCGAAGCTGTCCGGCGGCGAGCGGCTGCTGTTCCTGACGGACGATCAGCTGCGCCAGGGCGTCGAGCTGATGTTCTTCGCCTATCGCGACATGGTCGCCGACGCCGACCGCGTGCTGGCCGAGCGCGGCTACGGGCGCGCCCATCATCGCTGCCTGCACTTCATCTGGCGCCGTCCCGGCCTGTCGGTGGCCGAGCTGCTGGACATCCTGTCGGTCACCAAGCAGTCGCTCAACCGCGTCCTGCGGCAGCTGGTGCGCGACGGCTTGGTGGAAAGCCGGGTCGGGCAGGCCGACCGGCGCCAGCGCCTTCTGCGCCTGACCCCCAGAGGCGAAGATCTGGTGCGCGATCTGGCCAACGCCCAGAACGCGCGCATGCGCCGGGTGTTCCTCGAGGCCGGCCCCGAGGCGGTGCACGGCTTCAAGACCGTGCTTGCCGGCATGATCGACGAGGGCCGCCGCGCCGCCGTGCTGGATCTGGTCGAGGACCGCTTTCCCGAAGGAGGGAAGCGATGAGCGGACGGCCCTTCGGCGCGGCCGGCGCCGCCGAATCCGGTGCGTCATCCGATGCGTCGCGCCCCGGCGCGCATCTGCTGGTGGTGGACGATGACGAGCGCATCCGCGCCTTGCTGCGCCGCTACCTTGCGCGGTCGGGCTTCTACGTCACCGGCGCGCGCGATGCGGCGCATGCGCGGCGCCTGCTCGAGGGGCTGGCCTTCGACCTGCTGATCGTGGACGTGATGATGCCGGGCGAGGACGGCCTGTCGCTGGTCGCCTCGCTGCGGCCCCGGATCGCCACGCCGGTGCTGCTGCTGACCGCGCGCGGCGCCGCGCAGGACCGCATTCGCGGGCTCGAGGCCGGCGCCGACGACTATCTGGCCAAGCCCTTCGAGCCGCGCGAGCTGCTCTTGCGCATCCATGCCATCCTGCGCCGCGCCGCGCCGCCCGAGCCCGCGCCCGAGCCGCCGCGCGTGCTGTCGCTGGGCGAGGTGCGCTACGACGTCGCCCGCGGCGAGCTCTGGCGCGGCGAAGAGCGCATCCGCCTGACCGCGACCGAGGGCGCGTTGCTGCGCGTTCTGGCCGCCGCCGCGCACGAGCCGGTGGACCGCGCCACCCTCCTGGCCGAGCTGGACGACGCGCAAGAGCGCGCGGTGGATGTCCAGATCACCCGCCTGCGCCGCAAGATCGAGCCCGACCCCAAGGCGCCGCGCTACATCCAGACGGTGCGCGGCGCGGGCTACATGCTGACCCCCGACTGAACGGATCGCGTCTTTTCCCCTTTTGCGCGAATCCGATTTGCGGCAACATGCCCGGGCGGAAGGGCGCGCAGAACGTCCTCCGGCGCATCCTCGGGGCCGCGCCGGCCCCGCCGAGCAGGAGGAACGGCTCCATGCCCGCATACGCGCACGATCCCTTCGCCGAAGATCCCCACCCCATCGACCTTGTTCAGGCCCTGGCCGCGGGGCGCAGCTGGCCTTTCGACCGGGTCGCGCCCGACCGCATAGATCTGGCGGTGCAGGGCGCGTGGCGGCTCTATTCCATGGGCCTCGAATGGCGCGCGCGCGAAGGGGCGCTGCGCCTGCTTCTGACCTTCGACCTTGCCGCGCCCCGTCGCCGCGCGGCGCAGCTCGAGCTGGCCCGCGCCGTCAACATGGCCAACGATCATTGCTGGGGCGGCGCCTTCGTCGTCTGGCCCGAGCACGACGTCGTGGCCTTTCGCGCCGCGCTGGCGCTGGCCGTCGACGAGCCGCCGGCGCGCGGCCGGCTCGAAGACATGATCGGCGCCGCCGTCGATGCGTGCGAGCGCTTCGTCCCCGCCTTCGAACTGGCGGCGCAAGGGCGCGCCGGGGCCGAGGCGGCGCTGGAAATCGTCATCTCGGACCCTTACGGTCGCGCCTGACGGCGGTCCGGCAAGGCGCCGGCGCCCCAGGGGACAGGAGGAGAGGATGACGCAGACCACCGCTGCGGACATCGCCGCGCTGGCCGAGCGCGGCGTGACGATTCTGGGTTGCGGCAAGATGGGCGGCGCCATGCTGCGCGGCTGGCTGGCCGCGGGGCTGCCGCCCGAGGCCGCGACCGTGCTCGACCCCGCGCCCGCCGACTGGCTGCGCGAGCTGGCCGCGCGCGGCCTGCGCCTCAATCCCGAGCGGGTCGAGGATGCGGCCGTGTGCGTGCTGGCCGTCAAGCCGCAGGTCATGGCCGAGGCGGCGCCGCAGGTGGCGCATCTGGCGGGCCGCGGCGCCCTGTTCATGTCGATCGCGGCGGGCACGCCGATCAGCTTCTTCGAATCGCTCTTCGGCGCCGACGCGCCCATCGTCCGCGCCATGCCCAACACGCCGGCCGCGGTGGGTCGCGGGGTGACGGCGCTGATCGGCAACGCCGCCGCGACCGAGGCGCACATGCGGCTGGCCGAGGCGCTTGCCGGCGCGGTCGGCGCCGTGGTGCGCCTTGAAGCCGAGTCGCAGATGGACGCGGTCACGGCCATATCCGGCTCGGGTCCGGCCTATGTCTTTCACATGATCGAGGCCATGGCCGCCGCCGGCCGCGCGCTGGACCTGCCCGACGAGCTGGCGATGACCCTGGCCAGGCAGACCGTCATCGGCGCCGCCGAGCTGGCGCGCCGCTCGGACGCCTCGGCCGAGCAGCTGCGGCGCGACGTCACCAGCCCCGGAGGCACCACCGCCGCCGCGCTCGAGGTGCTGATGGCGCCCGACGGGCTGACGGCGCTGATGACCCGCGCCGCCGCCGCCGCCGCGCGCCGCAGCCGCGAGCTGGCGGGCTGACCGGGACTCGGGGCGGGCGTCTTTTTGTGCGGCGCACAATCAGAGGGCTTGACTTTCATGTTGCGCTGCACAATATTCCCCTCATGAGCAGGAGGCGGAAACACCTGACCTCCTCCCAGACGCCCAGAGGAAAGGGACGCCAGATGTTCGACAAGTTCTACACCTTCGAGCCCGAGAAGTTCGCCGAGCTCTTCAAGACCGCCGACATGACCAAGTTCTTCGAGCAGGCCAAGATGCCCATGTTCGACATGACCGCCGTCATGGACGCGCAGAAGAAGAACATGGATGCGCTGATCGCCGCCAACAAGGCCGTGGCCGCCGGCTACCAGGATCTGTTCAAGAAGCAGGTCGCGATCTTCGAAGAGACCATGGCCGCCGCGCAGGCCCAGCTGTCCGAGCTGAAGATGGACCAGCTGACCCCCGAGGCGTCGGCCAAGCAGGCCGAGCTGGTCAAGACCGCCTTCGAGAAGGCCGTCGCCAACATGACCGAGCTGGCCGAGGCCGCGAAGAAGGCCAACATGGAAGCCTTCGAGATCGTTCAGGCCCGCGTCAAGGAATCGATCGAGGAGATCAAGGAGCTGGCCAAGACCGCCCAGCCCGCCAAGCCGGCCAAGGCCGCCAAGACCGCCTGATCGAGACGGAATCCCGGCGCGCGCCCTCTCCCTCGCGCGCCGAAGGATCGGCCGCCCGCGTCCTCCCCGCGGGCGGCCGATTCGCGTTCGGGCGCGGGCTTGCCCGGCGCGGCGCCGCGCGCTACCGCTGGCGTTCCGCAATTCAGCCGCCGGAGGCCCGATGTCCGATCCATCCGCTTCGCCGACCATCGTCTATGACGACTTCGCCAGGGTCGATGTGCGCGTCGGCCGCGTCGTGCGCGCCGAGCCCTACCCCGAGGCCCGCAAGCCCGCCATCAAGCTGTGGGTGGATTTCGGCCCCGAGATCGGGCTGCGGGCCTCGTCCGCGCAGATCACCGAACGCTACGCCCCCGAATCGCTGATCGGCCGCCAGGTTCTGGGGGTGGTGAACCTGCCGCCGCGCCAGATCGGCAAGTTCCGCTCCGAAGTCCTGATCCTGGGCGTGCCGGACGCCGCGGGGGCGGTGACGCTGGTGGCTCCGGACGCCGAGGTTCCGCCGGGCGCGCGCCTGTTCTGAGGCCGGGCCTCAGCGCGGCAGGCGCAGCGTGGCGCGCAGGCCGCCCAGATCGGCGCTGTCGCCCAGCTCAAGCGCGCCGCCATGCGCGCGCGCCACGTCCAGCGCGATCGACAGCCCAAGCCCCACGCCGCCGCCCGAATCCTGGTTGCGCGCCTCGTCCAGCCGCGAGAAGGCGCGCAGCGCCGCCTCGCGCTGGTCGGGCGCGATGCCGGGGCCGTCATCCTCGACCACGAATTCGACGCTGCGCGGCCCGATCCGAAGGGTCAGCCGCGCGCGCTCGCCATGGCGCGCGGCGTTGTCGAGCAGGTTCTGCACCGCCCGCCGCACCGCGCCGGGGCGCATGACCGGCGGCGCGTCGGGGTCGGCGACGCCCTCGACGCGCAGCTCCAGCGCGCGGCCCATGCGCGCGGCGTCGGCCGCAAGCTCGTGCGCCATGGCGACGGGATCGGTCGGCTCGGGCTCTTCGCCATGGCCGCCGCTGGCGAAGTCCAGGAGCTCGCCCAGCATGCGCTCCATCTCGTCCACGTCGCGCATCAGCTCGCGCGTCTCTTCGCTGTCCTCGGCCATGGCCAGCGCCAGCTTCATCCGCGTCAGGGGCGTGCGCAGGTCGTGGCTGACGGCCGACAGCATCTTCGAGCGCTGCTCGATCTGGCGTTCGATCCTGCGCCGCATGTCCAGAAAGGCGGCCCCGGCGCGGCGCACCTCTTCCGCGCCGGCGGGGCGGAAGGGCGTCGGACGGCCCTTGCCGAAGCTGTCGGCGGCCTCGGCCAGCTGGCGGATCGGGCGCACCTGGTTGCGCAGGAAAAGCACCGCCACCACCACCAGCGCGCTGGCCGTCACCGCCATCCACACCAGCAGCAGATGGGGATTCGAGGCGATCACCCGCCGGCGCGGAATCACCGCCCGCAGCACGCCGCGCGCGGTCAGGATGCGCACGTCCGCGCTGCGCCGATCCGTCACCAGATCGACGGTCAGCGGCCGCGTCACGCGGCGGCGCAGCGTGTCGGACAGCGCGTCGCCCGACACGTCGTAGAAATGCCGCAGGCTGCGCGAGGGGATCGCGGCCTCGTCCATCAGCTCGAGCCGCATGTTCAGCGGGCGGGCCAGCTCGGCCAGGCGCGCGCGCGCGGTTGCGTCGTCGGGGGCGGACTCGACCGTCTCGACGATGTAGTTGAGCTCGAGCGCCACCGCGTCGGCCATCTGTTCGGTCACGCCGGCGTAGTGGCGCTGGATGAACAGCCCGGTCACGACCAGCTGCAACAGCACGATCGGCAGGACCAGGATCATCAGCGCGCGGCCGAACAGGCTTCGCGGCAGGTATCGCTTGAGCAGGGCTTTCATCATCCGCATTCTGTGCCCCGCCCGCCGCGGCGGCGCAAGGAATCAGGGGCGCGAGGCGCCGAAGGGGATGCGGCGATGGACGATCCGTTCGACAGGGACGCGCGCGCGGCGCATGGCGTGGCCGAGACGCTCGAGCCGGGGCTGCGCCGCGTCACCTGCCCCAATCCGGGCCCGATGACCTTTACCGGCACGCAGACCTACATCCTCGGGCGCGGGGGCGTGGCGGTGGTCGATCCGGGCCCCGAGAACGCGGCGCATCTGGCCGCGATAGAACGCGCGCTCGCGCCGGACGAGCGCATCGAGGCCATCTTGCTCACGCACACCCATGTGGATCATTCGCCGGGGGCGCGGGCGCTGGCCGCGCGCACCGGAGCGCCGGTGATGGGCTTCGGCCCCCATGGCGCGGGGCTGAGCGCGCGCATGGCCCGGCTCGAGGCCGAGGGCGCGCATCTGGGCGGCGGCGAGGGGGCCGACCGCGCCACCGTTCCCGATCGCCTGCTGGCCGATGGCGAGCGCGTCGAGGGCGACGGCTGGGCCGCGACGGCGCTGCATACGCCGGGCCATCTGTCGAACCATCTGTGCTTCGCGGTCGAGGCCGAGGGCATGGCCCCGGGCGCCGTCCTGTCGGGCGATCACGTCATGGCCTGGGCGACGACCATGGTCTCGCCGCCCGACGGCGACATGCGCGCCTTCATGGCCAGCCTGCGCCGGATGCGCGCGCGCGAGGACCGGATCTACTATCCCGGCCATGGCGCGCCCGTGCGCGATCCGCGCGCGATGATCGATCACCAGATCCGCCACCGCCTGATGCGCGAGGAGCAGATCCTGCGCGCCCTGCCGCCCGAGGGCGCCGACGTCGCCGCCCTGACCGCGCGCATCTACGCCGAGGTCGATCCCGCGCTGCATCCGGCGGCGGCGCGCAACGTCTTCGCCCATCTGATCGGCCTGATCGAGGATGGGCGCGCGCGCCACGAGGGGCCGCTGTCGCCGACGGCGCGGTTCTTCGCAGCCTGAGCCGCCGGGCTCAATCGCAGATCTGACGCAGGGCCACCCAGTCGCCGTCCTCGAGCGCGGGGCGGAAGGGGCTTGCCCCGATCACGTCCGCTGCGCGGGCGCGGGCGGCGCGGGCGCGCGCCTCGGGGTCGCGCGACAGGTGGCTGCGCGGCGCCGGGCCCGGGTCGCGCGCCAGCGTCTCGAGCAGCGCCGCCATGGCCGAGGCGGGCAGCCCGGCCTTGGCGAAGGCGTCCAGCGCGGCGGCGTCGGCGCCGGCCTCGGCGCGCGCATCGTGCCGCGCGCGCAGCAGGGCTTGCGCGAGGGCGGGCGCCTCGGCCGGGCCCGGCAGGCCGCCGGTCAGAAGCCGCAGCGATTCGCGCGGGCCGCCGGCGCGCAGCAGCGCGTCCAGCGGCGCGCGCCGCGCGGCGTGGGCCAGCTCGTGTGCGACGGCGGCGGCCAGCTCTTCGGGGGTGCGGGCCGCGTCGATCAGCCCGCGAAGGATCAGCACCCAGCCGCCCGGCAGCGCCGCCGCGTTGCGCGCGGGCCAGTCCACGACCGCGAGACGCGCCGGCGGCGCGGCGTCAAGGGCCGGCGTCAGCCGCCGCGCCAGGCGATCGAGCGCCGCGACGCCGTCGGGGGCCGCGCACAGGCGCGCTTCGGGGCCAAGGGCCGCCGGGGCGGCCTGCGCCAGCGCGCGGCCCAGCGCCGCCGTGCGTTCGATCGGCGCGCGCATGGCCAGCGCGCGCAGCGCCGCGGGCGTCGCCGCCGACAGCGCCCCGGCCAGCGCCAGCGCGGCGGCGATCCACGCCAGGCGCCGCCAGCGCCGCCGCGGCGCGCGGGGCGGCCGGCGCAGGTCGGGGCAGACCTCTTCCAGCGCGGCGATCATGTCGCGGTCGGCGATGGTCAGCCGCTCCGGCGCATCGGCGTCGGGCATGAGCGTCAGCGCCTCGGCGTGGCCGGTTTTGGGGTCGGCGGCGGCGGGATCGGCCCGCAGGCTGCCCAGCGCCCAATGGTCGATGGGCTCGTCTGACAGGGTGAAAAGCGTCAGCGAGGCCGCGCCGAACTTGACGATCACCTCTTGCGGCTGGGCGCCGGGCGCCGGGACGTAGCGTCCTTCGGCCTCGAGCAGGGCGTAGCGTTTGAGCGCGGTCGCGCCCGTGATTGCGCGCATCGACTGGCCGTCTCCGATCCTTGAGGCGGCGCGGGCCGCCCTGGCGCCGTGGGGCGCGAGAGCATCGGTTTACTCCGATGCGTCCGCCTTCGCCACCCGCGGCGGCGCCGCGCCCGACATGCGCCAGCGCAGGGCGCGCAGGTCCTCGACGGCGATGACGTCGCTGGCCATGCACAGCCGCGCGTGCCGCGCGCGCAGCCACGCCGCGCTCCACAGCCACAGCGACCACGCCGCGCCCAGCGCGCCGGCTGCGCCCAGCGACGCGGCGGCCAGGACCGGGTTGCGCCAGTAATCCGCCCCCGGCGCGCCAAGCGCCGCATTCGCCGCCAGTGGGATGGCCGCGATCAGCGCCAGCGCCGCCCAGATCAGCGCGCCGGGCCAGAGCGCGCGCAGCGCCGTCGAGGCGAGCGCCGCCCACAGCCCCGAGGCCCGCAGCCCGCAGCGCGCCGCCGCGCCGCCCAGGCGCAGCCCGCCGATCATGGCGCGCAGCTCGGCGGCGCGGTAGGCGAACAGCGCCGCAGCCCCCGCCCCCGCCCAAAGCGCAAGCGCCAGCTCGGCGCCCGGCGCGCGCCATGCCGCGCGGACAAGCTCTGCCACCGGGCCGAGCAGCGGGTGGAGGGCCGGCGGCAGGTCGGGCCCCAGCGCGCCGATGGCCGCCAGCGCCCCGCCGCCCGCCGTCAGCGCCCAGAAGGCCAGCCAGCGCGGCGCGGCGCCCAGCGCCGAGGCCTCGAAGCCGAACCGCTCTTCGCCCCAGTAGGCGCGCCGGAGCATGTGCCGCTCGCGCGCCATGCGCCAGAAGGGCGCCAGCAGCCCGGCCGAGCCGATCACCAGCGGCGCCCATGCCAGCCACAGCGCCGGCAGCGACCAGGCCGAGCCGCGCAGCGCGGCGCCGACCCCGCGCCAGCTGGCCGCGCCCAGCAGCCGGGCGCGTCGCCGCCATGTCGCCAGCTGCGCCAGCGCGCCCAGCGGAAGCGCCGCCAGCAGCGCCGCCGCCGCCGCCCGCAGCCCGGCCGCCTCGGGTGCGCCCAG
The DNA here is from genome assembly GCF_008124525.1 of Oceanicella actignis. Lineage (GTDB taxonomy): Bacteria > Pseudomonadota > Alphaproteobacteria > Rhodobacterales > Rhodobacteraceae > Oceanicella > Oceanicella actignis. The sequence goes on along the minus strand of NZ_VNHJ01000006.1, from coordinate 98,587 downwards.
CGCGGCCAGCGCCGCCGGCGCCGCCAGCCAGGCGCCGAGCGCGATCGCGGCCCCGATCGCCGCCAGCATCGCGCCGTCGCGCAGCGCGGCGCGGCGGGTTGAGGCCATGCGCACGGCCTCGCCGTCGATCAGCGTGCGCGCCCACAACGCCTCGTCGATCGCCGCGCGCAGCCAGGGCAGGCCAAGGCCTAGCGTGAAGCTGGCCAGCAAGGCGCCGCGCAGCGCAAGGCGGTTGAGCGGGCCGTCATCCTCGGCGTCGAAAGCCATGGCGCCGTCGGCGTCGGCCCACGGGGCGCCGGGCGCCTCGGGCCCGGCGGCGCCGTTTTCGGGCTCGGCTTCGTCATACGGGTCGGCTGTGAGGATGGGCTGGTCTTCGTCGACCGGTTGCGCCGCTGCCGCGGCCGATTCGCCCGCTGCGGGGGCGGACCGTTCGGGCATCGGTTCGACGGCTTCGGGCGGTTCGGGCGCCGGGTGGTCGGGCGCCGGGCGGTCGGGCGCCGCGTTGTCGGGCGCCGGGCGGTCCGGCTCGGGCCGGGCGGGCGAGGGCGCGGCGGGTTCGTGCGTCGGCGCGCCCTTGGCCGGATCGGGCAGCGGCGGGCGCCGGCCGGCCGCATCCTTGCTGGCCGTCCGGGCGGGCGACGTTTCCGGCGCCTTTGCCGATGGCGCGGGCGGCGCGGCGGCGTTGCGCGGCGCCTTCTGCGCGGCCTTGGCCGAAGCGGGCGTCGCCCTGGCGCGCGCCGCGTCGGCTTCGGCGCCGGACCTTCCGCCGCCTGCCTTGCGCGGGGAAGCAGCCGAGAGCTCGTCATCGCCATAGAGGCGCTCGGCGTCTTCGCGGATCAGGTCGCCGAACAGGGCGACGATGTCCACATCTTCTTCCTGCTGCTGGCGACGCCTGCGACGCATGGCCGATTCACGCTCCGAACACCGGGCCGGGGGTTCCGGTCACGACGCCACCATAACGCGAAGACGCCCGACCGGAAAAGCCCGCCGGGTCATCCGCCCGCGGCGCCGGCGGGCTTTCGCGGGCGGCGGGCGCGGGCGGGACGCGGCGGCTTGTCCGCGCCTTGGGGCTTGAAGGGCGCCATGCCCGCGCGCGCCAGCGCGTCGGCGCGCTCGTTCTCGGGGTGGCCGGCATGGCCCTTGACCCACTTCCACGTCACGTCGTGGCGCGCCTGCGCCGCGTCGAGCCGGCGCCAGAGATCCTCGTTCTTGACCGGCTGGCGCGAGGCCGTCTTCCACCCGTTGCGCTTCCAGCCTTTCATCCAGCTGGTGATGCCGCCCTTCACATAGGCGCTGTCGGTGACGACGGTGACCTTGGCCGGACGCCCCAGCGCCTCGAGCGCCTGGATCGCGGCCATCAGCTCCATGCGGTTGTTGGTGGTGGCCGGCTCGCCGCCCGAAAGCTCGCGCTCCTTGACCCGCGCGCCGTCGCGCACGGCCACCAGCAGCGCGCCCCAGCCGCCCGGCCCCGGATTGCCCGAGCACGCGCCGTCGGTGTAGGCGAATATCTCGGTCATGCGCCGGTTTCCTCGCGGCTCTCCTGGCCGGCGGCCGCGTCGCGCAGGATGCGCGGCGGCTTGAAGCTGACGCGCTCGATCGCCGTCTCGACGGTGCGCAGATCCACCTCGTAGCGGTCGCGGAAGGCGTCCACCACCTCGTCCACCAGGATCTCGGGCGCCGAGGCGCCGGCCGTGATGCCCACCGCGCGCGCCCCCTCCAGCGCGCGCCAGTCGATCTCGGCCGCGCGCTGGACCAGCTGCGCATAGCCGCAGCCCGCGCGCCGGGCCACCTCGACCAGGCGGCGCGAGTTGGACGAGTTCGGCGCCCCGATCACAAGCAGCGCGTCCACCAGCGGCGCCACCGCCTTGACCGCCGCCTGGCGGTTGGTGGTGGCGTAGCAGATGTCCTCCTTGTGCGGGCCGACGATGTTCGGAAAGCGCGCGCGCAGGGCGGCGACGATCTCGGCCGTGTCGTCGACGCTGAGCGTGGTCTGGGTGATGTAGGCCAGGCGCTCGGGATCGCGGGGCGTCAGGCGCGCCACGTCCTCGACGGTCTCGACCAGCAGAACCTCGCCCTCGGGCAGCTGGCCCATGGTGCCGATGGTCTCGGGGTGGCCCTGATGGCCGATCATGACCATCTGCAGGCCGTTCTGGTGGTGCCGCTCGGCTTCGATGTGGACCTTGGAGACGAGCGGGCAGGTGGCGTCCACATACAGCATCCGGCGCCGCTCGGCCTCGGCCGGAACCGATTTCGGAACCCCATGCGCCGAGAACACAACGGGGCGGTCGGCGGGGCACTCGTCCAGCTCCTCGACGAAGACGGCGCCCTTGGCGCGCAGCGCGTCCACGACGTAACGGTTGTGCACGATCTCGTGACGCACATAGACCGGCGCGCCCCATTTCTCGATCGCCATCTCCACGATCCTGATGGCGCGGTCCACGCCGGCGCAAAAGCCGCGCGGGGCGGCCAGGTGAAGGGTGATGGGCGGTCGGCTCATGGCGCAGTCCTTCATGCGCGCGCATGCGCCCGGCGGGGCGGCGCGTCTGCCCCGATGGCATAGGGCGCGGGGGGCGCGATTTCAACCGGCGCCCGCGACGGCGCGGTGGGACGGGGGCGTCGACGGACGGGGGCGAATCGCGCGTAGAATGTGCGCGCGCGCCCGCTACGTTCGGGGACAGGTTCGCGACGGGCGCGCCCCGAATGCGGAAGGGAGGATTCATCGCGCGATGCGTTTCGTGATGCGAGCGGCGATCGGCGCCGCGCTGACGGCGGCGACGCTGGCGCTTCTGGCGCTGGCGGCGCTGCGCGTGGGCGACGCGCTCGAGGCGCGGCGCGAGGGCGGCGCGCGGCCGCAGGCGGCGGCCGAGCGCGCGCGCGTCGCCGCGGTCCTGACCCTGACCCCGACCCGGGTCCGGCCGGTCATCCGCGCCCATGGCCGCGTGCGCAGCGGGCGGACGCTGGAGCTGCGCGCCTCGGCGGCGGGCACGTTGGCCCAGCTGTCGCCCAACTTCGCCGATGGCGGCCATGTGGCGGCGGGCGAGCTGGTGTTCTCGCTGGACCCCGCGCCGCTGCAATCGGCCCTCGAGCGCGCGCGCATCGCCCGCGACGAGGCCAACGCCGCCCTGGCCGAGGCCGAGGACGAGGTGGCGCTGGCCGAAGCCGAGCTGGCCTCGGCGCGCGCGCAGGCCGATCTGCGCGCCGCCGCGCTCGAGCGGCAGCGGTCGTTGCGCGAGCGCGGCGTGGGTTCCGACGCCTCGGTCGAGGCGGCGCAGCTGGCCCTTGCGGCGGCGCGGCAGGCGGCGCTGGGCCGTCAGCAGGCGCTGGCCGCGGCGCGCGCGCGGGTGACGCGCGCGGGCATCGCCCTGGCCCGCGCCCGCCTGCAGGTGGCCGACGCCGAGCGCGAACTGCGCGAGGCGCGCGTGGCCGCGCCCTTCGACGGCATCCTTGCGAACGCCGCCGCGGCGCAGGGGCGGCGCGTGGCGGCGGGCGAGCGGCTGGCCGAGCTGATCGACCTGTCCGCGCTCGAGGCGGCCTTCGAGGTCTCGTCCGACGAGTTCGCCCGCCTTCTGGGTCCCGACGGCCGGCTGATCGACGCGCCCGTGCGCGTGCTGCTCGAGATGGACGGCCTGCCGCTGAGCGCCCCCGCCGTTCTGGCCCGCGCCGGAGCCGAGGTCGCGGCCGGCGGGGCGGGGCGCATGGTCTATGCGCGGCTCGATCCGTCGGCGGGCGCCTTCCTGCGGCCGGGCGACTTCGTCGCCGTCGAGGTCACCGAGCCCGAGCTGGCCGACGTCGCGGTCATACCCGCCGCGGCGGCGGATGCGGCCGGGCGCATCCTGATCGTCAACGCGCAGGGCCGGCTCGAGGAGCGCGCCGTGCGCATCCTGCGTCGCCAGGGCGATTCGCTGATCGTCGCCGACGCGCCCTTCGGCGCGCGCTACGCCGCCGCGCGGCTGCCCCAGCTTGCGCCCGGGGTCAGGGTGCGCCCCGTGCCGGCCGACGCGGCGACGGGGTCGGGCGGCGCGGCCGAGGCCGCGTCGGCGCCGCGGGCGGGCGCCGGGGCCGGGCCGGGCGCGGACACGCGCGCGGGCTATGGCGCGGGAGGGGGCGCGGGAGGGGGCGCGGAGACGGGCGACGACACGGTGACGCTCGACCCCGCCCGCCGCGCGCGGCTGATGGCGCGCGTGCGCGCCGCGCCGCTGCCCGAGGACGAGCGCGCGCGCCTTCTCGCCGCGCTGTCGGCCGAGCGCGCGCCCCGCGCGCTGGTCGAGCGCCTCGAATCGCCCGAGGGGGGCTGAGCGATGCAGACGCGCGGCGCGGGCGCCTGGCGCGGCGGGCTTCTGGCGCATTTCGCGCGCCATCCGACGGCGGCCAACCTGCTGCTGGCGCTGATGGTGCTGCTGGGCGCATGGGGCGCCGGCGCGTTGCGCGCGCAGTTCCTGCCCGACGTGGTCATCGAGACGGTGATCGTCTCGGTCGCCTGGGAGGGCGCCGCGCCGCAAGAGATGGACGACGCGGTCGTGGCCCGCATCGAGCCCGCCGTGGCCGCGGTCGAGGGCGTGGCGCGCACGCGCTCCGACGCGCGCGAGGGCGGCGCCTGGATCACGGCCGAGTTCGAGCCGGGATGGAACATGGACCGCGCCGTGCAGGAGGTTCAAGCCGCCGTCGACGCCGTGACCGGCCTGCCCGACGCCGCCGATCCGCCCGAGGTGCGCCGCGGCGTCTGGCGCGACCGCGTGACCGACGTGGTCGTCCACGGCCCCCTGCCGCCCGAGCAGCTGACCCGCATCGCCGACGAGTTCGCGGCCCGCCTGGCCGAGCGCGGCATCTCGCGCGTCGAGGTGCTGGGCGCGCCGGCGCCGACCATCCGCGTCTCGGTCGAGGAGGCGTCGATGATCCGCCACGACCTGACGCTCGAGACCATCGCGCGCACGGTCGGCGCCGCGGTCAGCGCCTCGCCGGCCGGCGAGATGGAGTCGCGCGCCGCGCGCCTGCGCGCCGGGCTCGAGCGCCGCACCCCCGAGGCGCTGGCCGAGCTCGAGCTGCCCGTCTCGGGCCTGGGCGAGGCGCTGCGCCTGCGCGATGTGGCCCGCATCGAGCGCCTGGGCGTCGAAGAGGGCGTCGAGCTGCGCGTGGGCGCGAATCCGGCGGTGGCGCTGCGGGTCGACCGCTCGGCCGCGGGCGACGCGATCCAGATCCAGCGCCAGACCGCCGAGCTGGCCGCGCGCATGAACAAGGGCCTGCCCGAGGGCGTGCGCATCGAGCTGGTGCGCAGCCGCGCCGAGCGGATCGAGCAGCGCCTGGCGATGCTGCTGGACAACGCCGCAACGGGGCTGGCGCTGGTCGTCGCGCTGCTGTTCGTGTTCCTGAGCGCGCGCACCGCCTTCTGGGTGGCGGCGGGAATTCCGGCCTCGATGCTGGCGGCGGTCGGGCTGATGCACGCCTTCGGGCTGACGCTGAACATGGTGTCGCTGTTCGCGCTCATCATCACGCTGGGCATCGTGGTGGACGACGCCATCGTCGTGGGCGAGCACGCCGACCATCTGGCGCGCGCGCGCGGCATGCCGCCGGCGCGCGCCGCGCTTGCCGCCGCGCGACGCATGACGGCGCCGGTCTTCGCCGCCTCGGCCACGACGATCGTCGCCTTCGGCGGGCTGACGCTGGTGGGCGGGCGCTTCGGCGAGCTGATCGCCGACATCCCCTTCACCGTCGCCGCCGTGCTGGCCGCCTCGCTGGCCGAGTGTTTCCTGGTCCTGCCCGCGCACATGACCCATGCGCTGGCGGCCAAGACCCGCGCGCCCTGGTATGACGCCCCCTCGCGCGCCTTCAACCGCGCCTTCCGCGCCTTTCGCGAGCGCGCCTTCCGCCCGGTTCTGGCCGTGGCCATGCGCCTGCGCTACCCGCTGACGGCGGCCGCGGTGCTGCTGCTGGCGCTGTCGGTCGAGCAGATCCTGCGCGGCACGGTTCCGTGGCGTTTCTGGGCCCCGCCCGAGCGCGGCGCGCTGACCGTCAACGTGGTGATGCTGCCCGGCGCCTCGCGCGCCGACACCCGCGCCGCGGTGGACGAGGCGGCGCGCGCCGTCGCCGCCGCCGCCGCGCGCATGAAGGCCGAGCACGGCGTGGACCCCGTCGCCTTCGTCGAAACGCGCGTCGGCGCGCTGGCCGGGCGCGGCGTGCCCGGCGCCGAAACGCGCGACCCCGACGAGCTGGGCGCCGTCTCGGTCGAGCTGATCGACGCCGATCTGCGCCCCTTCTCGTCATTCGACTTCCTCGACGCGGTGCGCCGCGAAAGCCGCCCCCATCCAATGGCCGAGACGGTCAGCTTCCGCAGCATGCGCTCGGGCCCCGAGGCCGGGATCGAGGTGCAGCTGCACGGCGCCGACCCGCGCGCGCTCAAGGCCGCGGCCGAGGCGCTCAAGGCCCGCATGGCCGCGCTGGACGGCGTCGGCGCGATCGAGGACGACATGCCCTACGACAAGACCGAGCTGGTGATCGAGCCGACGCCGCTGGGGCGCGCGCTGGGCTTCACGGCGCAGTCGCTGGGGCGCGAGCTGTTCGCGCGGCTCGAGGGCATCGAGGCCGCCCGCTTCGCCGAAGGCAAGCGCACCGCGCGCATCGTGGTCCGGCAGGCCGAGGCGGAGACGGCCGCCGATTTCCTGACCCGCGCGCGCGTGCGCGCCCCCTCGGGCGCCTGGGCGCCGCTTTCGGCCGTGGCCGAGCTGCGCGAGGGGCAGGGCTTTGCGCGGCTGCGGCGCGAGAACGGGCTGCTGCGGGTCTCGGTCACCGCCGATCTGGACGACCAGGACGCCGCCCGCGCCGCGGCGCTGCGCGCCGAGCTGAGCGAGCGCATCGTGCCCGAAGTGGCCGACGCGCATGGCGTGGCCTACCGGCTGGCCGGGCTGGACGAGGACGAGCAGGCCTTCCTGTCCGACGCGCTCAAGGGGTTTCTGGCCTGCATCGCGGGGATCTGGCTGATCCTGGCCTGGGTGTTCGGCAGCTGGACGCGCCCGCTGGCGGTGCTGGTCGTGATCCCGCTGGGGCTGGTGGGCGCGGTGTGGGGGCACTGGCTGCACGACACGCCGCTGAGCATGTTCTCGGTGGTGGGGCTGATGGGCATGGCGGGCATCATCATCAACGATTCCATCGTGCTGATCGCCGCGATCGACGAACACGCCCGCCGCCGCGCCCTGTTTCCCGCCGTGATCGACGCGGTGTGCGAGCGCCTTCGCCCGGTCCTGCTGACGACGCTGACCACGGTGCTCGGCCTTGCCCCGCTGCTGTTCGAGCGCAGCCAGCAGGCGCAGTTTCTCAAGCCCGCGGTCATCTCTCTGTGCTATGGGCTTGGCTTCGGGCTGCTTCTAGTGCTTGTGGTCACGCCGGCGCTGGCGCTGATGCAGCAGGATGTGGGGGCGGCGCTGCGGGCGATGCGCCGCATGGCGCGCAGGCCCGCGCGGCTGCGCGCGGCCGCCCGCCGGGGATGACGGCCGCGCGGCGGCGCGGCGATGCGGAGGACGGATGCGGCGCATCTACGCCATGGTGCTGGACATGCTCACCCCGGCCGAGCGCCGGCGCTTCGGGCTGCTCCTGGTCATGATCCTGGCGATGGGGATCATCGAGGCGGCGGGCGTGGCCTCGATCCTGCCCTTCCTGGCCGTCGTCTCGCGCCCAGAGCTGACGCGCGAGAACGCCGTGCTGCGCAGCCTTTACGAGCTTGGCGGGTTCGAAAGCGACGAATCCTTCCTGGTCGCGCTGGGCGCGGCGGTGCTGGGCGTGATCCTGTTCAACCTGGCGGTCAAGACCGCCACCTTCTACGCGATGAACCGCTTTGCGCAGATGCGCGCCTACAGCATCGCCTCGCGCCTTCTGACGGGCTATCTGAGCCAGCCCTACGCCTGGTTCCTGAACCGCCATGGCGCGGATCTGGCCAAAAGCGTTCTGGCCGAGGTCGACGTGGTGGTGAACGGCGCCGTGCTGCCCGCGATCAAGGTCATCGCCTATGGCGCCATCGTGCTGTTCCTGGTGGCGCTGATCGTGGCGATCGATCCGTTCGTGGCGCTGACGGCGGCGGCGGCGGTGGGCGGCGCCTATGCGTTGGTCTACCTGGCCGCGCGGCGGCTGCTGGCGCGCATCGGCGCCGAGCGCGTGCGCATGAACCGCGCGCGTTTCCGCGCCGCGCACGAGACGCTTGGCGGCATCAAGGAGATCAAGGTGCTTGGCCTCGAGGCCCCCGCCGCGCGGCGCTTTCGCGCGCCAGCCGAGCGGCTGGCGCGCATCCGCACGCTGGTGGCCGTGATCGGGGAACTGCCGCGCCAGCTGCTCGAGGCGATCCTGTTCGGCGGCATGATGGCGCTGCTCTTGCACATGCTGCTGACGCGCGAGGGCGGCATCGCCCAGATCGTGCCCACGCTGGGCCTCTACGCCTTCGCCGGCGCGCGGCTGTTCCCCGCCATGCAGCAGCTCTATCGCGACCTGACGGCGCTGCGCTTCTCGCTGCCCACGCTCGAGGCCATGCACGCCGATCTGATGGCCACCGCGCCCCGCGGCGCGCCGCCGCCCCTGCCCGAGCCGCCCGAGCGTCCGCTGGGCCTGCGCCGCGCGCTCGAGCTGCGCGGGGTCTCCTACGTCTATCCCGAGGCGGGGCGCCCGGCGCTGCGCGGGCTTGACATGACCGTGCCCGCACGCACCGCCGTCGGTCTGGTGGGCGGCACCGGCGCGGGCAAGACGACGGCGGTCGACGTGATCCTGGGCCTGCTCGAGCCGCAGGAGGGCGCGCTGATCGTCGACGGCGCGCGGATCGGACCCGAGCAGCTGCGGGCCTGGCGGCGCTCGATCGGCTATGTGCCCCAGCAGATCTACCTTGCCGACGACAGCGTGGCCGCCAACATCGCCTTCGGCGTTCCGCCCGAGCGGATCGACATGGAGGCGGTGCGCCGCGCCGCGCGCATCGCCGAGCTGCACGACTTCGTCGAGCGCGATCTGCCCGAGGGCTACGCCACCAATGTGGGCGAGCGCGGCGTGCGCCTGTCGGGCGGTCAGCGCCAGCGCATCGGGATCGCGCGCGCGCTCTATCACGACCCGGACGTGCTGGTGCTGGACGAGGCGACCTCGGCTCTCGACAACCTGACCGAACGCGCGGTTATGGACGCGGTGCGCAACCTTGGCCGCGCCAAGACCATCATCATGGTCGCCCACCGGCTGAGCACCGTGCGCGGCTGCGATCGCATCTACCTGCTCGAGGGCGGGCGCGTCGCGGCGTCGGGAACCTATGACGAGCTGATCGCGACAAGCCCCGCCTTCCGCGCCCTGGCCCGCGAGGGGGGCTGAGTCGGCGGTGGGAGTTTCGCCGAACGGGTTTGCGTCAGCGCGAGCAGGCGCCCGTCCGGCACCGGGCGTCCGTGCGCGGCAGGCCGTTCCCCGCGCGGCCGCACGAGCCTTCGGATTGCCGCAGGGGCGCATGCGCGCCCATGGCCTCGCGTGCCCGGCTTGTGGTCTCGGCTAGGATGCGGACTCATAATGTATCGCCCACAGGCGTGTGCAGGCCATGAGAACGGCGGCGAGGTCGTTGCGCGCTGACTTCTCGTAGCAGGTGGCGACCTTTCTGAAGTGTTTGATCTTGTTGAAGAAGCGCTCGACGAGGTTGCGCTGGCGGTAGATCACCGGATCGACCGAACGCTGCGCCTTCCGGTGGCGCTGCGTCGGGATGTGGCCGCGCCCGCCATGCTCGGCGATGAGTTCGAGGATGGCGCGGGCGTCATGGCCGCGGTCGGCCACGACGTCGCCGGGCGCGGGATGGGCTGCGAGCAATTCCGCCACCGCCGCCTTGTCCGAGGCCTGCCCCGGCGACAGCGTGACCGCCGGCGGCAGGCCGCGGTGATCGACCATGGCGTTGATCCTGGCGCTCAATCCACCGCGAGAGCGACCGAGGGTGTGATCCGACCTCCCTTTTGAGCCGCCGCCTGCTGGTGGGCGCGGATGATCGAGCTGTCGATGAACTGCATGCTGCCCGGAGACTTTTCCGCAAGAGTTTCAAATACCTGCACCCACCCCCCCGCCTTGGCCCAGCGATTGAAGCGATGGTAGACGGTCGCGCAGGGGCCGTAGCGCTCGGGCAGATCGCGCCAGAGCGAGCCGGTTCTCGGCGCCCGGAAGATGCCGTTCAGCACCCGGCGGTCGTCCACACGCGGCTTGTTGGGAAGAAGCGGCAGGATCAGCCCCCAAACGAAATTGGTCAGATCAAATCGCGCCATCGCCGCCTCCATCGTCGAAGACGGTGAATCACCAATCACGACAATCGTGAATGCCATTTATGGGTACCCATCCCACGGCCAGGATGCGCCGGCCGACACGAAAGCCGAACAGGATCGAGCCGGGCGGAAGGAGCGGGAAGCGCGCGTCCCGCCAGCCGTGAAAGAAGAGCGAGGAAAGCGCCGGGCTCGCCAAGCGCCGATGCGCGACGCAATCGAACCGCGGGGGGCGCGCGGGCATGACAGAGCGCTGAGCCGAAGAGGGCGTCGGCGCGGCTTTCAGGCCCCGGGCGCTTCGGAACGCTCGGCCCGCCGCCATGGCGCGGCCGCGCGGGGCAGTTTGCGCGGCAGGAACTCGTCCGGCAGGGCGTGAGGCTGCCGCGCGATCATCGCGCCAAGGGCCTCGGCCGCCGCATGGGCGATGGCGACGCCGATCTTGAACCCGCCGGTGGCGGCGAACAGCCCCTGGGCGCCGGGGACCGGGCCGACCAGCGGCGCGCGCGAGGCGGCGCGGGGGCGCGCCGCGGCCCAGCGGCGGATGACGGGCGCGCCCTCCAGCGCCGGGCACAGGGCGCGGGCGCGCCCGATCACGGCCTCGAGCGCGGCGTCGGTGCGCCGATCCGCGCGCCTGCGCGTCGCGGTCGAGCCGACGGCGACGCCCTGCGCATGCGGCACGATCCACAGCCCGCGCGCCTGGATGGCGAAGGCCTCGGGCGGCGGGCGCATCGCCAGAAGGGCCGCCTGGCCGTGCTCGGGCTCGCCAGCGCCGGGCAGCCACGGCGCCAGCAGCGCGAAGCTGCGCCATCCGGCGGCGACCACCACGGCGCGCGCGCGCACGCGCCGCGCGCCGATCTGCGCCCATCCGGGCCCGACGCGCCGCGCTCGAAGCCCCGGCAAGATCCGCCCGCCTTCCTGCGCGACCGCGACGCTCAGCGCCGCGCACAGGGCGGCGGGATCGATGCGGGCGGTCAGGTCGTCGCGTTGCAGGCCCCAGGGCGCGGCGAGCGTCCATGCCTCGGGCGCGCGCTCTTCGATCCACATGCGCGCGCCCGGCCAGCGCCGGGCGGCGGCGGCGATGCGGGCCTCGGCCTGGGCGCGCTGGGCCGCGTCGGCGAGCGGCACGGCGCGTCCGATGCGGCGATAGCCGGTCGCAAGGCCCGTGCGGGCCTCGAGCGCGGCGATGCGTTCGGGCAGCGACACCAGCGCGCGCAGCTGGAAATCCGCCTTCGCGCTCCAGCGTTCGGGGGCATGGGGGGCAAGCGCGCCCACCGGCCCGCCCGAGGCGCCCGCGCCGGGCGCGCGCTCGTCGATCACGGTGACGCTCATGCCGCGCTCGAGGCAGGCCAGCGCCGTCCACAGGCCGAAGGCGCCCGCCCCGATCACAAGCACGTCGCTTGCCTGCATGCCGCGCCTCCGCCTACATTCCGGCCCGATGAGCGGGCACACAAGCACCCACCGCGCCCCGGCGCAAGACGATCTGGAATGGCGCGGCGACACGCCGACGTCGCGGCGCTTCGCCGATCCGTATTACTCGCCGCTCGACGGCCTGGCCGAGGCGCGCCACGTGTTTCTGGAGGGCGCGGACCTGCCCGCGCGCATGGCGGCGGCGCCGGGCGGGCTGCATGTGGCCGAGCTGGGCTTCGGCGTGGGGTTGAACCTGTTGGCCGCATGGCGGCTGCACCTGCGGGCGGGCAAGGGGACGCTGCGCTTCACCTCGTTCGAGGCGCATCCCCTTCCGGCCGAGGTCATGGCCCGCGCGCACGCCCGCTGGCCCGAACTGGCCGATCTGTCGCGCGCGCTTTGCGCCGCCTGGCGGCCCGAGGGCGAAGCGGTTCGCGCCGCGCTGCCGGGCCTGGCGCTCGAGGTGCGGCTGGGCGATGCGCGGGCGCTGGTTCCGCGGGCCGGGTTCGAGGCCGATGTCTGGTTCCTCGACGGCTTCGCCCCGGCGCGCAATCCGCAGATGTGGGAGCCGGCCCTGATGCGGGCGGTGTTCGAGGCCTGCCGGCCGGGGGGCGCGGCGGTCACCTATTCGGCGGCCGGGGCCGTGCGGCGGGCGCTGGCGGCGGCCGGCTTCGAGGTGCGCAAGCGCCCCGGCTTCGCGCGCAAGCGCGAGATGCTGGTCGCCCTCAAGCCGCCCGCCGGCGCGCCGCAGCGATGACGGACGACGCCATCGCGCGGCTCGAGGCGCGCATCGCCGCCTGCGAGCTGTGCGCCCCGCGCTTCGCGGCGACCGCCACGGCCCATGCGCCGCGGCCGGTGACGCGCATGTCGGCGACGGCCCGCATCCTGATCGCCGGGCAGGCGCCGGGCGCGCGGGTGCATGCCTCGGGCCTGCCCTTCGACGATCGCTCGGGCGATCGGCTGCGTGACTGGATGGGCGTGGACCGCGCCGCCTTCTACGACCGCGCGCGCATCGCCATCCTGCCCATGGCGTTCTGCTTTCCCGGCTACGACGCGCGCGGCGCCGATCTGCCGCCGCCGCCGATCTGCGCGCGCACCTGGCGGCGCGAGGCGCTGGCGCTGATGCCGCAGATCGAATTGACGCTGCTGGTCGGCGGGCACGCGCAGGCCTGGGCGCTGGGCGCGCGCAACGTCACGCGCACGGTGGCCGAATGGCGGCGCCACGCGCCCGCCGTCCTGCCCCTGCCGCATCCTTCATGGCGCAACACCGCGTGGCTGCGCGCCAATCCGTGGTTCGAGGCCGAGGTCGTGCCCTGGCTGCGCGCGCGCGTCGCGCAGCTGCTGCGCTGAGGCGCTTGCACGCGGGCGCGGCGCGGCCCTATGACTTGGCGGCCCGCGCCGCGGCGCGCCGGGCCGTTCCGCCCTGGCCACTCGCAAGGAGCCGCCATGACCGATCCCCGGCCGACCGCGCTTGACGCGGCCTTCGCGCGCGCGGGGGGCGACCAGTCCGCCGGCGCCGTGTTCGATGCGCTGTTCAACTCGGAAATGCTGCTGATGCTGACCGAAGAGCCGCAGGGCGACTCGATCAGCCCGGTGTTGCTGGCGCTCGAGGCCGGCCCGACCGCGCTGGCCTTCGATCGGGTCGAAAGGCTGGCCGCCTTCGTCGATCGGCCCGCGCCCTATGCGGCGATGCCCGGAAGGGCGCTGGTCTCGCTGCTGGCGGCGCGCGCCGAAAGCGGCGCGCCGGTGAACCTTGCCGTCAATCCTGGCGTTGCGCCGTCCGAGCTGTTCTACGACGCCGAGGCGCTGCGCTGGGCGGCCGGGATCCTGGCCCAGGCGCCCGCGCGCGCTCAGGCGCCGCGGCTGACGGCGGTCGAGCCGCCGCGCGCCGCGCCGCGGGCGCTGCTCGAGGCGCTGGACGCCAAGCTGGCCGCGCTGTCGCCCGTTCTGGCCGAGGCGTGGCTGGTCGGCGTGCGCGAAGAGGGCGCGCCCGACGCCGCGCGCCTGGCGGTGGTGGCGCGGCTGCGCGCGCCCGGCGCCGAGGGGCCGGCCGCTCAGGCCATCGCCGAGACGGGGCTTCTGGCCGATCCCGACGCGCCGCCGCTTGACGTCGCCTTCGCCGAAGAGGGCGAAGCCCTTTTGACGCGCGCGCGCGCCGCGGGTCTGGGCTTCGCCCTCGCGCCGCCGCCCGAGCCCAGGCGCCCCGCCGCCCCCAGCGCCGACCCCGACCGCCCGCCGCGCTTGCGCTGAGGGTTGCGGCGCGGCTTCGCGTTTCGGATCATCCGTTGCGCGCGCGCAACGCGCCGCCGCCTTGCGCGGGGCGTCGGCGCGCACCCGTTGCCAAGGCGCGACGGGCCGGTTTGTGTTTGCGCCAAGGCATTTGAGGGAGCGGGATTTGTTTTCGGCGGGCGAGGCATGACCAACGGGCGCGAAGCCGGGGGCGAGGCCGCTTTCGCCCGGCGCCTGGGACCGGGCCGCGCGCATCTGCGCATTCTCGGCACCACGGATCTGCACGCGCATCTGGCGCCCTACGACTATTTCGCCGATCGCCCGGCGCCTCATCTGGGGCTGAGCCGCGCGGCGGCGCTGATCCGCAGTCTGCGCGCCCAGGCGCCCAACGCGCTGCTGTTCGACAACGGCGACTTCCTGCAGGGCAATCCACTGGCCGATCTGGCGGCGCGCGAGCAGGCGCGCGACCCCGGCGCGACGCATCCGGTCATCGCGGCGATGAACGCCTTGGGCTACGATGCCGCGACGCTGGGCAATCACGAATTCGACTACGGGCTCGACACGCTGGCGGCGGCGCTGCGCCAGGCGCGCTTTCCGGTCGTTCTGGCGAATCTGGCGCGCAGGCGCGGCGCCGATCCGACGCGGGACGAGGGCTTCGTGCCGCCCTACGTCATCCTCGAACGCACGCTGCGCGACGGCGCCGGCGCCGCGGCGCCGATCCGCATCGGGGTGATCGGCTTTTGCCCGCCGCAGACGCTGCAATGGGATCACGGGCGCCTGGCCGGCCTGGTCGAGGCGCGCGGCATCGCCCAGAGCGCCCGGGCGCTGGTCCCGCTCATGAAGGCGCAGGGCGCCGATCTGGTCGTGGCGCTGTGCCATGCGGGCATCGTGCCCATCGCCGCGCGCCCGGACGAGGAGGAAGGCGCGCAGGATCTGGCGTTGATCGAGGGGGTGGACGTCATCCTGGCCGGGCATCAGCACCTGACCTTTCCCGGCGCGCATCCCGCCGCCCCCGGCGTGGACCCGGCGCGCGGAACGGTTCACGGCAAGCCCGCGGCCATGGCCGGCTTCGGCGGCGCCCATGTGGCCGCGATCGACCTTCTGCTCGGGCGCGGCCGCGGCGGCTGGCGGGTGATGGCGCATGAGGTGCGTCTGGCCCGGACCGCCGCGCTGCCCGCCGAGGCCGCCGACCCCGCCGTTCAGGCCGCCGCCGACGCGGCCCACGCGCGCGCGCTGGCGCATATCCGCCAGCCGGTCGGGCGGCTGCGCGCGCCGATCAGCACCTTCTTCGCGATGGCGGCGGACGACCCGTCGCTGCGGCTGGTCAACCGCGCCCAGAGCTGGCGCGTGGCGCAGGCCCTGCGCGGCACGCCGCTCGCGCGGCTGCCGCTTGTGTCGGCGGCCGCCCCGTTTCGCTGCGGCGGACGCGGAGGGCCCGACAACTATGCCTGCGCGCCCGCCGGCGCGATCACCATGCGCCATGTGGCCGAGCTTCATCCCTATCCCAACGAGCTGCGGGCGCTGCTCATCGACGGCGCGACGCTCAAGGAATGGCTCGAGCGCGCGGCCGCGGCCTTCAACCGCATCCTGCCCGGGCGCGAGGATCAGCCGCTGCTGGCGCCCGACTTTCCCAGCTTCAACTTCGACGTCGTCGATGGCGTGACCTACCGCATCGACCTGACGGCGCCGGCCCGCTACGACCTGTCGGGGCGGCTGATCGACCCCGGCGCCGAGCGGATCGTCGATCTGCGCCTTGGCGGTAGGCCGCTGGACCCCTGCGCCCGCCTGGTGCTGGCCACGAACAGCTATCGCGCGGGCGGCGGCGGCGCCTTTCCGGGCGTGCGCCCCGAGGCGATCGTGTTCGAGACCGCCGAGACCAACCGCGACGCCCTGCTGGCCTATCTGCGCGCGCACGGGCAGGTCGCGCCGCCGCGGACGCCGGGGTGGCGTTTCGCGCCGGTCATGGACGCCTCGGCGCTGTTTCCCTCAAGCCCGCGCGCGGTCGCCCATCTGGACCAGCCCCACGCCGCCGGAATCGCGCCCGTCGGCCCCGGCCCCGGCGGCTTCATGCTCTACCGCCTGCGGCTGGACCCCGGCGCAAGGGAATAAGGCGGACTTATCAAACGGTGGACTTCGCCGCGCTGCCCGCTAGGCTGGCGCGCAAGGCGGCCCCGCAGGCCGCGCACTGGTTGCAGGGTGAGGAAACATGACGAAATTCGGCGTCTCGCAGCCCGTTCGGCGGGTCGAGGATCAGCGCTTTCTGACCGGCCACGGCCGCTATGTGGACGACATCGCCCCCGCCTCGGCGGCGCATGCGGCGTTCGTGCGCTCGCCGCACGCGCATGCGCGAATCCTTTCGGTGGACGTGTCCGAGGCGCAGGCGGCGCCGGGCGTGCGGCTGGTCCTGACCGGCGCGGACATGGACGCGCACATGGACCATGACATCGACAGCGCCGTGGTGGTCAACCGCGACGGCACGCCCGGCGCCAAGCCGCGCCGCACCGTTCTGGCGGTGGACAGGGTGCGCTTCGTGGGCGACGCGGTGGCGATGGTCGTCGCCGACACGCCGGCCCAGGCGCGCGCGGCGGCCGAGCTGATCGCCGTCGAATACGAAGAGCTGCCCGCCGCCTTCGACACCGCCCGCGCCATGGAGCAGCCCGAGGTGCACCCCGACGTCGCGCCGCGCAACCTGGCCTTCGACTGGGCCTTCGGCGACGAGCAGGCCGCCGAGGACGCCTTCGCCCGCGCCGCCCATGTCGTCGAGCTGCCGCTGGTCAACAACCGCGTCATCGCCTGTCCGATCGAGCCGCGCGGCGCCTTCGCCGAGTGGGACCCCGAGGCCGAGCGGCTGCATCTTTGCTTCAACGGTCAGGGCGTCTGGGGCCTGAAGGAGCAGCTCGCCCGCCGCCTGCGCCTTGACCCGGGGCAGGTGCGCGTCACCAACCCCGACGTGGGCGGGGGCTTCGGCATGAAGGCCTTCCCGCATCCCGAGCATTTCGCCCTTGCGGTCGCGGCGCGGCTGCTGGGCGGCGCGGTGCGCTGGATGGCCGACCGCTCCGAGGCCATGATGGCCGACGTCCAGGGCCGCGACCACGTCACGCATGCCAGGGCCGCCTTCGACGAGAACCTGCGCCTGACGGCGCTGCGCGTGGACTGCGTGGCGAACATGGGCGCCTACAACTCGGGATTTGCGCAGAACATCCCCTCGACGCTGGCGAAATACGTGCTGCCCGGCGTCTACGACTTCCAGACCGCCTTCTTCTCGGTCAAGGGCGTCTACACCAACACCACCCCCGTCGACGCCTATCGCGGCGCCGGCCGCCCCGAGGCGATCTACGTCATCGAGCGGCTCATGGAATGGTCCGCCCGCCGTCTGGGCGTCGATCCTGCCGAGCTGCGCCGGCGCAACTTCATCCCGCGCGAGGCCTTCCCCTACCGCACCCTGGCGGGCGAGCTTTACGACGTCGGCGATTTCGAGCGCGTGCTGGACCGCGCCATGCGCGAATCCGACTGGAACGGTTTCGAGGCCCGCCGCGCCGAGGCCGCCGCGCGCGGCATGCTGCGCGGCCGGGGCATGTGCTACTACATCGAGTCGATCCTTGGCGCGCCCAACGAGACCGCGCGGATCGAGTTCGCCGAGGATGGCGGCGTGAACCTCTATGTCGGCACCCAGTCGAACGGCCAGGGGCACGAGACCGTCTACGCCCAGATCCTGTCCCAGCGCGCGGGGCTGCCCTTCGACCGCATCCGCGTCATCCAGGGCGACAGCGACCTGATCGCCAAGGGCGGCGGCACGGGCGGCTCGCGCTCGGTCACCACGCAGGGCACGGCCATCAACGCCGCCGCGGACGAGATGATCGAGAAGTTCCGCCCCCTGGCCGAGGAAGAGCTCGAGGCCGCCGCCGCCGACATCGTGTTCGAAGAGGGGGCCTTCCGCGTGGCCGGCACCGATCGGGCGGTCGAGATGATCGAGCTGGCCCGCATCGCGCGCGAAAAGGGCCGCGCCGACCTTCTGACGACCGAGCGCGAGGCGACGCTGCCGGGCCGCTCTTTCCCGAACGGCTGCCATGTGTGCGAGGTCGAGGTGGACCCCGACACCGGCGCGGCGCGCGTCGTGCGCTATGTCGTGGTCGACGATCTGGGCGTGCTGATGAACCCGCTTCTGGCCGAGGGGCAGGTCCATGGCGGCGTCGTCCAGGGCCTTGGCCAGGCGCTGAGCGAGCGCGTCGTGCATGACGAGAACGGCCAGCTTCTGACCGCCAGCTTCATGGACTACGCCCTGCCGCGCGCCGAGGACGTGCCGATGATCGAGTTCCACTCCGAGCCCACGCCCTCGACCGCCAATCCCCTTGGCATGAAGGGCTGCGGCGAGGCCGGCACCGTCGGCGCCCTGGCCGCCGCGGCCAATGCGGTGCTCGACGCGCTGGCGCCCGCGGGGGTGACGCATGTGGACATGCCCATGACGCCGCACCGGATCTGGACCTGGCTGCAGGAGGCCCGCGCGCGCCGCGCCTGACGGCGCGCCCCTGGCGACATGCGCCCGCGCGTCGGCCTGCGCATGGCCCTTCCGGCGGCGCCGCCTCGGCCCGCCGGCCGGCGGCGGGGGCGAACGGGCGGGGGCGAACGGGCGGGCCGGGCCGGCTGGCGCGGCGCCGCCCATCCCCGGCCCGGGCCAGGGGCCGCATGGACCGGCGGCCCGCGCCGGTGTAGGACAGGGCCATGCTCGGACCGATCAAAAAGCTGCTGCGCCGCAGGGCCGCCTCGCCCGTTTTCGATGCGCCGATCGAGATCGACCGCCCCACCTACGCCATCGGCGACATCCATGGCCGGCACGATCTGCTGATCGCGCTGCTCGAGCGGATCGCCGACGACGCCGCGCGGCATGGCTTCGAGGACGCGCGGCTGGTGTTTCTGGGCGACTACGTCGATCGGGGCGAGGAGTCGGCGCAGGTTCTGGCCACGCTGGGCGCGTTGGCGCGCGACGGCGGCGATTCGGTGGCGCTGCTGCGCGGCAATCACGAACAGATGCTGCTCGACTTCATCGCCGATCCGGTGGCCGGCGGGCCGCGCTGGCTGTCGAACGGCGGTCTTCAGACGTTGATGAGCTATGGCGTGGGCGGGCTTGGCCCGGCCTCGGACCCGCAGGCGCTGACCGACGCCGCCGCGCGCCTGGCGCAGGCGATGGGCCCCGATCTGGACCTTCTGCGCCTGACGCCCGACCGCGCCCTGTTCGGGCGCGTGCTGTTCGCCCATGCCGGCGCGGACCCCGCCCTGCCGCCCGAACGGCAAGAGGCGCGCGCCCTGTTGTGGGGCGCGCCCGGCTTTCGCCGCACGCCGCGCGCCGACGGGCTGTGGGTGGCGCACGGCCATTGGGTGGTGGACGAGCCTTCGGCCGAGCAGGGGCGCATCGCCCTCGACACCGGCGCGTGGTTCTCGGGCCGCCTGACCGCCGCGCGCATCGCGCAGGGCGAGGTGGCGTTCCTGCAGACCTGAGGCCCGACCCGCCGGCCTGTCCGGGCGAGGGGTCGGGGGCCGGTCCCGCGGCCGATGCGGGGGCGCTCAGCCGCGGCCGGGCAGCTCGGTCGCGCCGCCATGGCGGGCAGACCATTCGAGCGGCGCGTGCAGGAAGGCCTCGACCTGATCCAGCGTCGCGGCGTCGAACGCCCCGCCCGCGCGCGCGGCGGCCAGAACGTCCCACCAGGTGGCCAGATGGTGCAGCCGCAATCCGTTGCGGGCCAGCACCTCGTGAGTGTCCTTGAAGATGTCGTAGTAGAACACGACCAGCGTATGGGCGCATTCGGCGCCGGCGTTGCGGATGGCCTGGGCGAATTTCAGCTTCGAGCCCCCATCCGTGGTCAGATCCTCGACCAGCAGCACGCGCTGTCCCTCGCGGATGTCGCCCTCGATCTGCGCGTCGCGGCCAAAGCCCTTGGGCTTCTTGCGCACGTATTGCATCGGCAGGCCCATGCGCTCGGCGATCCAGGCGGCGAAGGGAATGCCCGCCGTCTCGCCGCCCGCCACGGCGTCGAAGCGCTCGAAACCCGCCTCGCGCATCAGCGTCGAGACGGCGAAATCCATCAGCGCGCCGCGAATGCGCGGGTAGGAGATCAGCTTGCGGCAGTCGATGTAGACCGGGCTGGCCAGGCCCGAGGTGAAGCGGAAGGGCTCGTCGGCGCGGAAATGCACGGCCTCGATCTCGAGCAGCATCTTCGCGGCCAGCTCGGCCATCAGCGCCTTGTCGGGGAAGGTGGCGGCGGTCATGGTCATGTCCTTTCGTCGTCTGCCTGCGCGGCGACGTGCCAGTGCACGGGAAAGCCGGGGTCGAACACGGTCACCTCTTCGTCGCCGGCGCGGATCCTGGCGGGAAAGCGCGCGGGCTCGTCGCGCCGCTCGAGCGTGATCCGCCCGTCATTGGGGGCGAGCTTGTAAAAGGCCGGGCCGTTGAGCGAGACGAAGGCCTCGAGGCGGTCGAGCGCGCCTTCGTCCTCGAACACCTGCGCCAGGATCTGCAAGGCGTTGGGCGCGGTGAAGCAGCCGGCGCAGCCGCAGGCCGATTCCTTGGCCGAGTCGGGGTGCGGGGCGCTGTCGGTGCCCAGAAAGAACATGCGCTCGCCCGAGGTCGCGGCCTCGCGCAGCGCAAGGCGGTGGGTTTCGCGCTTGGCCACGGGCAGGCAGTAGTAGTGGGGCCGGATGCCGCCCGCCAGGATGTGGTTGCGGTTGATGACCAGGTGATGGACCGTGATCGTTGCGGCAAGGTCGGGGCCGCCCTGGCGCGCATAGGCGACGCCCTCGCGGGTGGTGACGTGCTCCATGACCACGCGCAGGCCCGGCGTCGCGCGGCGCAGCGGGTCGAGAACGCGGTCGATGAAGACGGCCTCGCGGTCGAAGATGTCGATGTCGGGGTCGGTCACCTCGCCATGCACGCACAGCGGCAGGCCGATCTGCGCCATGCGCTCGAGCGTCGGGCGCACCTTGTCGAAGTCGCGCACGCCCGAGGCCGAGTTCGTCGTCGCCCCGGCGGGATAGAGCTTGACCGCATGGACAAGCCCCGAGGCCGCCGCGGCGGCGACGTCGTCGGGGTCGGTCTCTTCGGTCAGGTAAAGCGTCATGAGCGGCGCGAAGCGCGCCCCTTCGGGCAGCGCGTCGAGGATGCGCGCGCGATAGGCGGCGGCCTGCGCGCCGGTCGCCACCGGCGGCACGAGGTTGGGCATGACGATGGCGCGCGCGAAATGCGCCGCCGAATGGGGCGCGACGGCCCGCAGCATCGCGCCGTCGCGCAGATGCAGGTGCCAGTCGTCGGGGCGGCGGATGGTCAGGCGCAAGGGATCGGGCATGGCGGCGGCTCCGGCGCTGGGACGGGTCGCCGCCTTCACTATCCGCTGGCGCGCCGCGGGGAAAGGCCGCCGTCGCCGCGGGGGGTCATTCCTCTGTCCCGCCGTCGCGCTCGGCGCGCCGGCGCGCCTCGCGGCGGGCGTCGAGGCGGGCGCGGTCGGTCATGATCTCGATGGCGCGGGTGCGGGCGAAGGCATGCGCGGCGCCCTGGCGCACGGCCTCGGCCTCGGCCTCGCGGCGGCGGGCCTCTTCGCGCAGGCGGGCCTCTTCGCGCTCGGCCCATTCGCGCCAGACGGCGGCGCGGGCCTGGGCGGCCAGGTCGGCCTCGGCCAGCTCGGCCTCTTCGCGCGCGCGCTCGGCGGCGACGCGCGCGGCCTCGGCCTCGGCGCGCTCGGCTTCGGCGCGGGCGGCGCGCAGGCGGGCGGCTTCGGCCTCGTAGACGCGCTCGGCCAGGTCGGCCAGCAGGCGCAGCTTGCGCAGATCGACGCTCATTCGCCGCGCCATCCCTGCTGGCGCGCGCGCGCGCGCATGGCCTCGGCGAAGCGGATGGCGGCGGCGACGGGGGCGTAGTGCTCGGGGGCGATCTCCTGCCCGATCTCGACCGTGGCGTGCAGCGCGCGGGCGGTGGGCGGGTCCGAGTGGATGGGAACGCCGGCCTCGACGGCCTTCTCGCGGATCATCAGCGCGACCTCGTCCACGCCCTTGGCCACGCATTCGGGCGCCGAGCCGGGCTTGCGCGACCATTTGAGCGCGACCGCGTAATGGGTCGGGTTCACGATCACCACGTCGGCCTTGGGCACCTCGAGCATCATGCGGTTGGTCGCGATGTCCTGCGCGCGGCGGCGGCGCTCGGACTTCACATGCGGGTCGCCCTCCGATTCCTTGTGCTCTTCCTTCAGCTCCTGAAAGCTCATGCGCAGCTTGCGCGCGTGGTTGAAGCGCTGCCAGACCACGTCGATGGCGGCGATGAAGACGGCGATGGCGGCGATGGCGCCCAGCAGGCCGACGCCGATGCGCATCAGCGCGGCGGGAACCGCGGCGGGAGCGGCGCGCGCAAGGCCGATCATCTCGTCGAGGCGGGAGCTCAGGAACAACCCCAGCACGGCCGAGACCGCGCACAGCTTGACCAGCGTCTTGGCGAACTCGGCCAGGCCCGTCAGGCCGAACTTGTTCTTCGCGTTCGAGATGATCGAGATGCGCGAGAGCTTCGGCGCCAGCTTGTCGGGCGCGAAGACGAAGGCCTGCTGCGCGACATACGAGGCCAGAACCAGCGCGAACGGGATCAGCAGCAGCGGCGCCAGGCCTGCCGCGGCGCGGCCGATCAGCGCCGCCGAGAGCCCCGCGCCGCCCGGGCCGAGGATGCGGCCCTCGAGCCCGTCGGCGCGGTCCAGAAACGCGGCCAGCGCCGAGCCGGTCGTCTGCACGCTGACGGCGCCGAAGGCCGTGATGGCGGCCAGAAGGCCAAGATAGCCCGCCGCCGCGCCCATGTCGGTCGATTTGGGAACGTCGCCCTTGCGCCGCGCCTCTTCCAGCTTGCGCGGCGTCGGCTCGTGCGACTTCTCGGCGCCTTCGTCCTGCGCGCCGCTCATGGCAGGGCTCCGAACGGCGCGGCCAGCGTGGCGTCAAGCCGGCCCAGCCACAGGCGCAGGATCAGCGGCGCCGCAAGGGCCAGCAGCGCCAGCGCGCCGGCGGTGATGGCGGGGGCGCCGACGAAGGCGACCATCAGCTGCGGCATGGCCCGGTTGATGGCGCCAAGCGCGACGTTGTAGGCGAAGGCCGCCACCAGAAACGGCGCAGACAGCGAAAAGGCGAAGGCGAAGGCGTCGGCCGCGCGGCTCACCCCCCATTGCGCCAGGTCCTCGGCGCCCAGCGCCGCGCCGTAGGGCGCGACCTGATAGCTGAGCACGAGCGCCCGCGCCGCCTTCACATGCAGCCCCAGCGACATGGCCAGCGCAACGGCCGCGACGACCAGGATCGCGCCCATGGCCGGCATGGGGTCGGGCGTGGCGCCGGCGCCGAAGATCTGCGAGACCGACGTCGCCTGCGCCGCGATCGAGCCGGCCAGCTGCAGCGCCATCACGATCAGCCGCGCCGCGACGCCCAGAACCAGGCCGGCCAGCGCCTCGGACAACAGCGCGCGCGCCAGGCCCACGGCGCCTTCCTGCTGGGCGGCCAGCGCCTGGGGCGCCACGGCCGGCCAGACGACCAGCGTGAAGGCCACCGCCGCCGCCAGCTTGATGCGCATGGGCAGCGTGCGCTCGCCGAAGCCGGGCAGCAGCGCCACCGCCGCGCCCACGCGCGCGAATACGCCCGCCAGCGCGTAGATCGCCCCTTCGGACAGGCCCGCCAGCCCCGACAGCGCCGCGAAGAAGTCGGTCTCGTTCATCGCGCCGCCCGCTCAGGCCGTGCCGAGGAAGGCGGGCTTCACGTTGGGGCCGACCTCCTCGAAGCTGAGCACGGGGTTGCGGATGCCCTTGGCGGCCAGCACCACGCGCAGGAAGCGCCGCCGCCGGGCCGAGGTGATGATGGCCGGATAGCGCCCCTCGGACGCCGCGCGCGAGACCTTCTCGGCCACCGAGCGCGCAAGCCGGTTGATGTCCGAGGGCGGCAGCGCCACGTCCACGATGCCGTCGCCGACCTCGACCTCGTGCTTCTTGAACAGCGCCTCCCATTCGGGCCCCAGCTGGATCAGGGGCAGCGCGCCGTCGGGCTCCTGCAGCTCGGCCACCAGCTGAAAGCCCAGGCGGCGGCGCACATGCTCGGCGATCGCCTCGGTCGAGCTCATCGAGCCGCGGGCCTCGGAGATGGCCTCGAGGATCAGCGGCAGGTTGCGGATCGACACCCGCTCTTCCAGCAGCAGCCGCAGGACCGATTGCAGCAGATCCACGGGAACCTTGTCGGGAATGAACTCGTCCAGGATCTTGCGATTCGCCTGGGCGCGGGCGGGGTCCGAGACCGAGCCGAACTCTTCAAGCAGCTTGCGCAGCGCGCGGCGCGAGAAGAGCAGGGCGAAGTTCTCCTTGATCGTCTCGAGCAGATGCGTGGCGACGACCTCGGTCGGCGTGACGACGGGCAGCCCGCGCAGCGCGGCCTCCTCCTGCCGATCCTCTGGGATCCAGCGGGCCGGAGCGCCGTAGACCGGCTCGGACGTGTCCTCGCCCGCCGGCAGCTCGACCGACCCGTCGCCCTTGAGCGCCAGCGCCATGCCCACGCGCAGCTGTCCGCGCGCGCTCTCGACCCCCTGGATGCGGATCACATAGACCCCGTCGGGCAGCGACAGGTTGTCGGTCAGGCGGATCTCGGGGATGACCACGCCGTAAACCGAGGCGATGTGGTTGCGCATGTTGTGGATGCGCGCGCCAAGGCCGGTCGCCTCGTCCATCACCACGGGCACCAGGTCGGCGGCGAACTCCAGATGGATCTCGTCCAGGTCCAGCACGTCGCCCACCGTCTTGCGGGCGGGCGCCTCTTCGATGACGTCGGCGGCCTCGGTCTTGCTGGCGCGTTCGGCCTGCGCGCGATGGGCCGCCCACGCCGCCGCCCCGAGCAGCGCCGAGCCCAGAACGAAGGGGACGAAGGGCAGGCCCGGGACCAGCGCGAACATGGCCATGAGCGCCGACACCGTGCCCAGCGCCGCCGGAAATCCGCCCAGCTGGCTGAGCAGCGCCTTGTCGGTCGAGCCCATCATGCCGCCCTTGGACAGCAGCAGCGCGGTGGCGATCGAGATGATGACCGCGGGGATCTGCGTCACCAGCCCGTCGCCGACGGTCAGGATGGCGTAGGTCTCGAACGCCTTGCCCAGCGGCATTCCATGCGCCAGCACGCCGATCGCCAACCCCATGAGCAGGTTGAGCAGCGTGATCAGCAGGCCCGCCACCGCGTCGCCCTTGACGAATTTCGACGCGCCGTCGAGCGAGCCGAAGAAGGTCGTCTCTTCCTGCTCGAGGCGCCGGCGCTCGCGCGCCTCGGCGTGCGAGATGGCGCCCGCGGCCATGTCGCTGTCGATGGCCAGCTGCTTGCCCGGCATGCCGTCCAGCGCAAAGCGCGCGCCGACCTCGGCCATGCGGCCCGCGCCCTTGGTGATGACGATGAAGTTCACGATCAGCAGCACGCCGAACACCACCAGCCCGAGATAGACCGAGCCGCCCATCACGAACATGGCGAAGCCCTCGATCACGTCGCCGGCGGCGTTCGTGCCCGTGTGCCCCTGGCCGATGATGAGCTTGGTCGAGCTGACGTTGAGCGACAGGCGCAGCATCAGCGAGGCCAGCAGGATCGTGGGGAAGGACGAGAAGTCCAGCGGCCGCTGGATGAACAGCGTGTTGGTGAAGATCAGGATCGCCAGCCCGAAGCTGGCCGCCAGGCCCAGATCCAGCACCCATGAGGGCATGGGCAGGATCATCATGACGATCACCGCCATCAGCGCCAGGGCGAGCAGGATGGTGGGGTGGTAAAGCTGCGCGGCCGAGAAGTTCAGGCCCAGCGTCGGCCGCGGCGTCTTGATGATGCGGTCCATCGGGGCTCCTCAGTCGAAAAGGGGGCGCGCGGGGCGCAGCAATCCGCCGCCGCGCAGGGCGCGCGCGGCAAGGCTGGGGCCGCCGAGCGGCGAGACCGGCATCAGGCTGGCCAGCCTGACCGGCGGCCGCGGCGCCGCCGAGGGCGCGGCGTCGGGCCCGCCGCCCTCGAGCGGGCCGAGCGCGGCCAGGGCGGCGTTGAAGGCCCGGCGATAGCGTTCGGCGTGCTTGGGCGTGCGCGAGTGATACCAGCCGGCCGCGGTCTCCCACGAGCCCGATTCGTCGTGCAGCGTCCTGATGAACTGCGCCGCGTAGCGGGCGTTGGCGGTCGGGTCGAACATGGCCTCGAGCGACTCGAACGCCTTGCCGTGCCAGCGCCGGTTGATCTGGAAGCAGCCCACGTCATAGCTGCGCGCGCCCTCGGCGTGGCGGGCGCGCACATAGGCCAGCGCCGCCTCGCGATCGGGGAACCAGCGGCCTTCGCCCTCCATGTTCACGGTCCAGGGCCAGGGGCGGCGGCGCCCGTTCAGGGTGCGGCCGGTTTCGATCAAGGTCAGCGCGCGCATCACGCGCAGCGGAACGCCGAATTCGCGCGCGGCCTGCGCGGCGGCGCTTTCGCACAGCGCGGCGGGGTCGGCCGCGGGCGCCGGCGCGCCGGCGAAGCCGCCCAGCGCCGCCGCCGCGAAGGCGCGCGCCGCGCCCAGCATCGCCGCCGCCGCCAGGAACAGGGCGCGGGCGGCCATGCTCATTGCCCTCCGATCAGGGGAATCAGCCGGTCGCGCCAGAACGAGACGAAGGTCTCGGTCATCCATCCCATGGCGATCCAGTAGGTGATGAGGATGGCGCCCAGCTTCGGAACGAAGGTCAACGTCATCTCCTGCACCGAGGTCAGCGCCTGGAACAGGCCGATCGCCAGCCCCGTGATCAGCGCCACGCTCAGGATCGGAAGGGTGGCCAGAAAGGCGGCCCAGATCCCCTCGCGCAGCACGTCCATGATGACCGGCGCGTCCATGGCCGGTCAGACCGGCATCCGCAGGATTTCCTGATAGGCCTCGACGACCTTGTCGCGCATGGTCACTGCGGTCTGGATCGCCAGCTCGGACGAGGCCAGCGCGGCGACGACCGAATGCGCGTCCGCCCGTCCGGCCAGCCCGGCCTTGGCGGTCTCCTCGCCCTGGCGCAAGGTCTCGACGAACGAGGCGGCGGCCTTGGCGAAATCGTTCGCGCCGCCGCGCTCGGCGCGCAGGCCCGAGCGCTCTTCGCCCGGCTGCACGGCCGAGTGGATGTCGGCGTAAAGGCGCGATGCGAGACTGGAGTTGAGTTCCATGACGGTCTCCTTTCTGGAGGGAAGGGGGCGTTACTGGCGCAGCAGTCCCAGAAGGGACGAGGTCATCTGCCGCGCCTGGTCGAACATCTTGAGGTTGGCCTCGTAGCTGCGCTGGGCCTCGCGGGCGTTGGCGACCTCGGTGATCACGTCCACGGTCGAGCCCTCGTAATATCCATCGGCGTCGGCCAGCGGGTTGGCGGGGTCGTAGATCTTGCGCGGCTCGGCGGGGTCCAGATTGACGCGGCCGGCGCGCACGCCGCCGTCCTCGGTCGCCTCGAAGGGAATCAGCTTGCGCCGGTAGCCGGGCGTGTCGGCGTTGGCGATGTTCTCGGTGGTGATGCGCAGGCGCGAGCCCTGCGCGGCCATGCCGCTGGCGGCCACGGCCATGGATTTGAGCAGGTCGGTCATGGTCTCGTCATCTCCTGGCTAGGGCGATCAGCGCGCGCGGCCAAGCGCGGTGCGCAGCACGTCGAGCGACTTGCGCCAGACGCCCAGCGCAAGGTCGTGCTCGAGCCGCAGTTCGGCGGCGCGAATCATCTGATCCTCGAGGGAAACGTCGTTGCCGTTGGGCGAGGCCGCGCCGATCGCCGAGTCGCGGCGCGCGCGAAGGTCGGCGGGGTCGTCGCGCTCGACATAGCCGACATGGCCCGGCCGCGTGGCGCGCGGCGCGAAGGCGTCCTGGTCGTCCATCGCCGCGCGCGCGGCGTAGGTTTCGGAAAACGGCTTGAGATCCAGCGCCTTGTAGCCCGGCGTGTCGGCGTTCGCGATGTTGCGCGAGATCACGGTCTGCCTGGCGGCGGCGTGCCCGGCAAGCTTTTGCGCAAGCTCCAGAACCTTCAGTCCGGTCGGCATCGGGGCTTCTCCCTCGATCGGTTTCGAAAGCGAGAGTTAACCCTTGTTGGTTGATAACTCGTAACCGGCCGCCGAAGAGCGGCGCGAACCGCCGGAGAAGCCGATGACAGATCTGAGCAGCCTCGAGGCCGAGCTGGCCGCCATCGAACCCGTCCGCCGCGGGGGAACCGTGCGCCGCGTGGACACCGGCGCGCTGACGCTGCGCGGCCTCGCGCCGCGCGCGCGCCTTGGCGATCAGGTGGCGGTGACGCCCTCGCAGGTGGCGCGCGGCGCCGCGCGGGACGAGATTCGCGGCGAGATCGTCGCGCTCGACGAAGGCGTGGCGACGGCCATGACCTATGGACCCACCGATGGAATCGGGCTGGGCGATCCGGTGTGGCTGGTGCGCGAAAGCGGTCTGCGGCCCTGCGACGAGTGGATCGGCCGCGTGGTGGACGCCTTCGGCAAGCCGCTCGACGGACGGCCCTTGCCCGTCGGCCCGCGCCCGGCGCCGCTGCGCCGCTCGCCGCCGCCGGCCACGCGCCGCCGCCGCCTTGGCGGGCGGCTGGCCACGGGGCTGTCGGCGCTGGACACGGTCCTGCCCCTGGCGCGCGGGCAGCGCGTGGGCGTGTTCGCCGGCTCGGGCGTGGGCAAGTCGACCCTGCTGGCCGACCTGGCGCGCGGCGTCGAGGCGGATGTGGTCGTGCTGGCCCTGATCGGCGAGCGCGGGCGCGAGGTGCGCGAGTTCATCGAGGGCGTGCTGGGCGAAGAGGGCATGCGCCGTTCGGTCGTCATCGCCGCCACCTCGGATCAGTCGCCCCTGGTCAAGCGCCGCGCGGCCTGGGCGGCCATGACGGTGGCCGAGCATTTCCGCGACGAGGGCAAGCATGTGCTGCTGCTGCTCGATTCGGTGACCCGATTCGCCGAGGCGCATCGCGAGGTCGCCCTGACCGCCGGCGAGCCGCCCAGCCTGCGGGCCTATCCGCCCTCGACCGCCAACCTGATCGCCGGCCTTGCCGAGCGCGCCGGCCCCGGCCCCGAAGAGACGGGCGGCGACATCACCGCGGTGTTCACCGTTCTTGTGGCCGGCTCGGACATGGAGGAGCCGATCGCCGACATCACCCGCGGCATTCTGGACGGCCATCTGGTGCTGGACCGCGCGATCGCCGAGCGCGGGCGCTTTCCGGCCATCGACCTGCGGCGCTCGGTCTCGCGCTCGCTTCCGGGGGTGGCGGATGCGGACGAGAACGCGCTCATCGCCCAGGCGCGGCGCATGGTCGGGGTGTATGAAGAGGCCGCGCCCATGATCCAGGCGGGGCTTTACCGCGCGGGCGCGGATCCGCGCATCGACGCCGCCATCGCGGTCTATCCGGCGATCGACGAGTTCCTGGCCAGCCGCTCGCCGCAGGGCCCGGCCGAGGCCTTCGCGCGGCTGGCGCGGGCGCTGCACCCCGATTCGCCGGCCGATGACGGCCCCGAGGACCGCCGCGCGCCGCGGCGCCAAAACCCGGCGCCGGGCGGCTGAGGCCGCCCGCATGCGCTGGCCGCGAAAGTTGCGATGTCCAAAAAGGGCCGACTGGAGCGGGCGATGAGATTCGAACTCACGACCCCAACCTTGGCAAGGTTGTGCTCTACCCCTGAGCTACGCCCGCGATCTTCGTCGGATCGGCCAGTCGAATGTTGGAGCGGGCGATGAGATTCGAACTCACGACCCCAACCTTGGCAAGGTTGTGCTCTACCCCTGAGCTACGCCCGCATCCTGTGAGGGCGGGTTATAAGGATTCGCGGCGCTGGCGCAAGGGGCAAAATGCGCCCGGCGGCGCTGGATCGGCGCGCCCGCATGGGGTAGTGACGGGCCGGTCGACTTGACATGCAATGATCCGAGGTCCGCGATGCCCAACCAAGCGCTTCTGCCAGGCTACCTTGCCGAACGTTTCGCCTCGTGGAAGGCGCTTCGCTTCGAGCCCGACCGCGCCTGGTATGCGCGCCTGGCCGAGGGCGGCCAGCATCCGCGCGCCATGCTGCTGAGCTGCTGCGACAGCCGGGTCGACGCCGTGGGCATGTTCGGCGCCGAGCCGGGCGACCTGTTCGTGGTGCGCAACGTGGCCAACCTGGTGCCGCCCTACCGGCCCGATCATCAGCACCACGGCACCTCGGCGGCGATCGAGTATGCGGTGACGGTGCTCAAGGTGGCGCATGTGGTCGTGATGGGGCATTCTCACTGCGGCGGCGTGGCGGCGTGTCACGACATGTGCGCGGGGCTCGCGCCCGAACTGGACAAGCCCGGCAGCTTCGTCGGCCGCTGGATGGACATCCTGCGGCCGGCCTACGAGGCGGTCGCCGATCGCCTGCCCGAGGACCGGGAGGAGCGCCTGCGCGCCTTCGAGCGTCACGCGGTGCTCGCCTCGGTGCGCAATCTGGCGCAGTTCCCCTTCGTCGCCGACGCGGTCGCGCGCGGGGTGCTGACCCTTCACGGCGCCTGGATCGACATCGGCGCGGGCGAGCTGCACGGGTTGGATCTGAACAGCGAAACCTGGCGCCCGGTCGTCTGACCGCGGCGCGCGGCAAGAGGCGCCCTGACATGATCGAACAGCTTCCGCCCCCGGCCCCGCACGTATTGGCGCTGCGCTTTGCGGGCCGCATCGAGGCTCGCGACGTGGATGCGGCCGCCGAGATGCTGCGCGATCTGCTCGCGCGCGAAGAGCGGGTTTCGATGTTCTTCGAGATCGACCGCTACGAGGGCGTCTCGGCCGAGGCCCTGGCCCATGACCTGCGCGCGGGAATCGCGCTGCTGCCCGAGATCGGGCGCATCATGCGAATCGCGCTCGTCACCGATGTGGGCTGGATCGCGGCGGCCGCGCGGCTCGAGGATCGCATCCTGCCGCATGTGCATCTGCGCGTCTTCTCGCCCGCCGAGCGCGCCGAGGCGCTGGAATGGGTCGCGGTTCCGAGCGAGCCGCCGCGCCTTGCGCACGAGCCGACGGGGCCCGGGCTGCATCTGATCGAAACCGCCGATCCGAAGGTGGTGGCGTTCGAGATCGACGGCCGCCTGACCCTGGCCGACATCGATCATGTCGCCCCGATCCTGCAGGCCGCCTGGCAGGCCCATGACCGCATCCGTCTT
Organism: Oceanicella actignis; assembly: GCF_008124525.1. GTDB lineage: Bacteria > Pseudomonadota > Alphaproteobacteria > Rhodobacterales > Rhodobacteraceae > Oceanicella > Oceanicella actignis. Next base: position 67,588 of record NZ_VNHJ01000006.1, on the reverse strand, counting down.
CTGGGGCGCGTGCGCGACTGGCGCGGTTTCGACGCCGAGGTGCTGTTTTCGGCGCGCACGGCGGCGATGAAGCTGGGCGCGCTGCGTCATGTCGAACGCTACGCCCTGGTCGGCGGGCCTTCGTGGCTTGCGCGCTGGATCGAGCTGGCCGCGCCCTTCGCGCCCATGGAGCTGCGCTGGTTCCCCGCCGAGCGCGAGGACGAAGCCTGGGCATGGGTCGGAACCCGTCCCGCCTGACGCCAGCCGGAAAGGAGCGTTCATGCAGCCCGGCGCGCGGCACAAGCTCGAGAACCTGCTGCAGTCGGCGTTGCTGCTGGCCGCGATGGGTGCGCTGTCCTGGTTCAGCATCGAGGCCATCGCCGGCCCCGAAACGGCGCTGTGGGCGATGCTGGGCGTCATGGGCGGGCTGGCCTTGGCGCCGGGCGCGCCCATGCGATTGTTGCTGCGCGCCTACGGCGCCCGCCCGCTGACCCGGCGCGAGGCGCCCGATCTGGCGGCGCTGGTCGAAGAGCTTGCCCGCCGCGCCGAGCTGCCTTCGGCGCCGAAGCTGTTCCGCATTCCCAGCGCCCTTCCCAATGCCTTCGCCATGGGGCGGCCCGAGGACAGCGTGGTGTGCGTGACGGACGGCCTGCTGCGTCTTCTGACCCCGCGCGAGCTGGCCGCGGTTCTGGCGCATGAGGTCAGCCACGTGGCCCATCGCGATCTGTGGATCATGGGCCTGGCCGATTCGATGAGCCGCGCGGTGGCGCTGGTCGCGCAGCTTGGGCAGATCATGATCCTGCTCAACCTGCCGCTGCTGCTGACCGGCGCGGCCACGATCCCCTGGCGCGCGCCGCTGGTGATGATCTTCGCCCCCGTCGCGGTGTCGCTGCTGCAGCTGGCGCTGTCGCGCACGCGCGAATTCGACGCCGATCTGGGCGCCGCGCGGCTGACGGGCGATCCGCTGGCGCTGGCCTCGGCGCTCGAGAAGCTCGAGCGCGGGGTGGGCCGCATGTGGGAGGACATGTTCCTTGGCGGGCGCCGCGTGCCCGAGCCCTCGCTCTTGCGCACGCATCCGCCGACCGAGGAGCGCATCGCGCGCCTGCGCGAGGTCGCCCGGGAGATGCGCGCCTCGGCGCTGGATCTGCCGGCCGGCCTCGTCCCGCCGCCCCTTGCGCCGCCGCCCCCGCCGCCGCGCCGGCGCTGGACGGGTCTTTACTACTGAGCGCGCCCGCCTTCGCGCGGCAACGCCAGGTAGTTGAAGGCAAGGAACGGATAGCGGCGCATCGCGACGAAGGCCGACGCGTCGATCGCCTCGCGCCCATGGGCGTGGTGGAACACGGGCTTGACGTCGTAGCCCAGCTCCTGCGTCAGAAGCGCGTGCAGCGTCACGTATTTCTCGCCGGGCACGTCGGCGTCGTCATGGGGGCCGGCCTCGAACAGAACCACCGGCCGGTTCCGGGTCAGCAGCCGGCGCGCGCCGCGCACCGCTTCCAGCTCGAAGCCCTCGACGTCGATCTTGATGAAGTCGATCCGCATGTCGGGCGGCACGACATCGTCCAGCCGCACGCGCGGCACGCGGATGCGCCGCTCGCGCCCCACGCTTGCGCGGCTGCCAAGCGAGCTGAAGCCTGGCTTGGTGAGGTTCTCGAAGAATTCCGCCTCGCCCGGCTCGTCCGAAACCGCCTCGGCCCGCACCTCGACATGCGGAAGGCGGCGGCGCAGCCAGGCGCTCTTGGTCGGGCTGGCCTCGAAGGCGATCACGCGGCCCTCGGGCGCGCGCCGCGCCAGCTCGCGCGTGATCGAGCCGATATGCGCGCCGACGTCGATGCAGTTCGAGTCGCGGCGCACGAAATCGTCGAGGCACCGGGTCATGAGCCGCTTTTCGCTCACCAACAGCCCCAGCTCGGGATGGGCGGCCAGCCTCGGCAGTTCCGCCAGCGCGCGCAGCCGTTCCAGAAGCGGGGCGGCGGCGGACGTCGCCAGCCAGTGTCGCGCCTTCAAGGGGATCACATTCGCCTCCTGCTCGTGGGCGGACCAGTGTGCGCCCTGATTGCGCCCAAGGCCAGCGCCGGTTTGGCATGATTCCTTAACTTCGCCGCGTTTGACTGAGCGCACACGGAACGATCGGTGAACGTCATGGCGCGCGAAGATTCTCCGCCTGCGCAACGGCAGGCCCCCTTGGTCGACGAGTATCGGCGGCTCTCCACGACGACGCTGCGCGACCGCGACGAAAAAGCGGTCGACGACGCCCTTGCGCCCGTCGAAGGCGCCCCCGATGAGCGGCTCGAGACGATTCAGCTTCTGCACCCCGAGGAGCCGGAGCCGGCGGCGCCGCGCTTCCGCCCCGAAGATGGCGGTCCGGCGACGCTCGACGCGCCCTCGACGCCGCAGCCGGCGCCGGCGCAGGAGCCTGTCGAGGCCTTCGTCCAGGCCGAACCGGCGGCGGCGCCCGCCGCCGAGGCGGCCGATCCCGGCGCGTCCGCGCGTCCGCGGCCCCCTCGCGAGTCCGGCCCGCGGCCCGACGCCCCCGATCGGCCTGACGATCCGCCGCCGCTCGACGCCCCGGCGGCGGCCGAGGCGCCGCGCGCCGCCGCGTCCCATGTTCCGCCCCCGGACGCGCCGTCGCCGCCCACCGGCCCGGATGCGCCGAGCGAGCCCGTGACGCCCGAGACCCCGGACGAGCCCGACGATCCAGAGCCGCCGCAGGATCCCGAGCCGCCCGAGCAGGTTGTCGCGCCGCTGCCGGATCTGGCCGCCGCGCCCGCGCTTGACGACCTTCCGCCGCTGCCGGATTTCGCCTTCGCGCCCTTGTCCTTCGCGTTCGAGGCGCCCGCGCCGGCCGATCCGGGCGAGCCCGCTTCGGTCGTCGCCCCGCCCGCCTATGCCCGGATCTCGCTCGCCGCGCCCGGCGGCGGGGTCGAGGCGCCGGCCGACGCGCCCGCCTGGACCGCACCCGCGCCGCTCGACATTCCGGCCGCGATCACGGGCGATTTCCCCGGCGCCGCGCGCCTGAGCGCCGATCTCGAGGCGCCGCAGCCCCCGTCTGCGCCCGCCGCGCCCGCCGAGCCCGATCTTCTGGAGGCGCCGGCCGCGCCCGAGCTTGCGCCCCTGCGCCCGACGCTGCAGGCGACCGGCGGCCTCGTCGTCTACGACGCGTCGGGAGAAGTTCTGAATCCTCCCGAGGAAACCGAGCCCTGGCGCTATCTCGACCCCTTCGGTTCGGAGGCCGTAAGACTGTCTCCCGAGCTGGTCAACGGCGCGGCGCGGATCAACTCGCTGACGCTCGAGAACGACTCGCCCGTCAGCGTCACCTTCATCGGCGAGTGCGCCGGTTACCGCAACACGCTCGGCTGGTACAAGATCGAGCCCGACGGAACGATCGGCGAGGTCAAGATCATCTGGGCCAACGCCTCGGGAGCGAGCGAGAGCGAGGTTCTGGCCGCCTGGCGCGAGGCCGGCGCGACGGATGAAGAGCTGAGCGCCATCGCCAGCGCGTATGGGAGCAACAGCGAGGGGGGCGCCCTGATCCCCGGGCAGTCGACGGTCGCGCTCGAAGGGCTTCAGGCCGGCGATTCGTTCGGCTTCTTCCTCATTCCTGACGGGTATCGGGACAGCAACCTGCGCGCGGCGCTGACCAACGACGCCCATTTCGAGTTCCGCGCCCCCGACGGCGGCCCCGCCGTCATCGAGCCCGGCATGACCGCCGCGCCGAAGCTGCACTACGCCTATGCTGACCCGGCCGGGTCGGTGCGCAGCGGCGTCGTTTCGCAGGACATCCACCACACCGCCGCCTATGGCGACACGCTCGGCCTGAACGGCTCGGGCCAGCAGCAGGTCATCGCCGGCGTCGTCGGCGACGATCCGGGCGGCCTGGCCGACTGGGGCGTCGAACCGGGACAGCTCCTCATCGGGTTCGAAGACATCTCGCGCCCGCGCGGCGACGACGATTTCAACGACCTCGTCTTCCGTCTCGACGTCGAGCCCGCCTTCATCGAGAAGCTCGAAATCCAGACCGCCATGCCCGACGTCACCATCGGGCACGGCGACCCCACCGCCCTCATCGACGCGGCCTCGGTGACTTTCGAGGGCCTCGAAGGCGCGGCCTTCGCCTTTCCGGGCTGGGACGGCGAAAGCGCCGAGGGCGAGATATCGGCCGACGGCCAAACGCTGCGCTACCATGTCGAGGAGGACCCCGCCTCCGGGACCGCGCGCCTGCGCCTCGAGGCGCCCGAGGGCGCGCCGGCCGCGGCGTTCGAGGCGGTGCTGGACAACATTTCGTTCGTCAGCCGCGATCCGAACGATCAACGCCTGCCCGAGGGCGAGATCGCGATGACGATTCAGGTCGAATCGGGCGCCGCGGTCAGCGACATTGTCAGAACCGCGGTGCGCGTGGCCCATGATCCGGATCGGCCGCCGGTGGCCCCGTCGGCCGAGGTGATCGCGACCGGACCCACCAACGACGAGATCGCGGCCGCGAACGCGCAGCTTCTGGCCGATTGGCAGGCGCAGGTTGCGGCGGTCGAGGCCGCCAACGCCGAGATGACCGCGGCCTATCAAGAGGCGCTCGGGCGCTACGAGGCCGCCCTCGAGGCATATGCCGCCCTGGTCGAGGCGCAGGCGGCGGCCGCCGACGCCGTGGCCGAGGCGCAGGCCCTTGTCGCGCGAGTCGAGGCTTCGGCCGACGCCGTCGACGCGGCGGCGCAGGCCGCCCGCGCCGCGACGGACGAGGCCGAGGCGGCGCGCGAGCAGCTCGCCTCCATCGCCCAGGCGCGCGAGGAAGCGGCGCAGCTTGCCGAAGACGCGCAAGGAGCGCTTGCCGACGCGACCGCGGCGGCGCAGGAAGCGGCGTCGGCCATCAACGCTCTGGCCGAACGGGTCGCGGCGACCCGGGCCGAAGCGGCCGCCGCCGTGCAGGTCTATGACGAGGCCCGCCTGAAGGTCGAATCGATCGAGGGCCGCCTGGACCAGGCCCACGACGCCGCGGTCCAGGCGCACGCCGTCGCCGACGCGGCGCGAGAGGCGGTGATCCGGCTGACCGAGCAGGCGCGCGCGTCCTTTGCGTCGCTCGAGACGGCCAACGCGGCGCGCGACGCGGCCGGCCAGGCTGCGGCCGACGCGCACCAGGCGCTGAGCGAGCGGCTCGAGGCCGCCGAGGCGGCGCGGGACGCGGCGCAGCAGGCCGCGCAGCGGGTCGAGGATGTGCGCGCCGAAGCCGAGGCGGCGCATGAGGCTTGGCTCGAGGCGCCGGACGACCCCGCCCTGGCCCTGGCCGTTCGCTCGGCCATCGCCGCCCATGCCGAAGCCCTCGAAGCCGCCGAAGCCGCCGCCGAGGTCTATCGACAGAGCCTAGATCAGGTCGCTGATGCGCGCGCCGAATATGAAAGGGCGGCGCAAGGGCTTGCGCAGGCCGACCAGGCGGTTGCCGAGGCCGAGGCGGTTCACGCGCAGGATGAGGAGCTCTTGTCGCAAGCCTCCGCCGAATTCGGCCAGGCGCTGGACGCCGCCGCCTTGGCCGATGACGCGCAGGCGCAGATCCAGTCCGAGCTCGACGAAGCGATCGCCGAGGCCGACGGCGCTCTGCAGACCGCGCAGGAACTGGCGGCTCAGCTCGATTCCGGCGCCGGAGCGCTTGAAGCGGCGCGCGCCATCTACACCGACGCGCTTGCGCCGCAGGTCGAGGCCGCCCAATCCGCCTTCGACGCCGCCGTCGATGAGCTGGCCCGGATCGACGCCGAGGCCGGGGACATGCTTGCGAGTCTGGAGGAGAAGCTTGAGGCGGCCGCCGAGGCCTCGGATGCATACGCCGATGCAGCCGCCGCGCATGCGATGATCCTTGACGAGGCGCAGTCCGCTCTCTCGGCCGCCGATCAGGCGATCGACGATCTGGCGCCCCTGCAGGAGGCGTGGGAGCAAGCGCTTGACGGCTATGAGGAGGCGCTGAGCGCCCATGATCTGGGCCAGGTCGAAGACGGCGCGGATTCCCTTGCTCAGTCGCTTGAGGCAACCGCGGATTCGGCGGACGGGCTCGAGGCGACGCTGTCCGCGGCCGATAACGAGTTGTTCGCCTTCGCGGCCGATGATGCTTCCGACGCTCAGGTCGATTCCGGGCCCATCGACATGGGATCAGACCCGGTCGAAGGCCTCGAGGCCTGGGTTTCGCCCGACGATCCCCAGGATCATGGCTCGTCGTCGGGGCTGATCTGAATACTGGCCGCCGCCAGCCATTGCCGAGGAGCGCAGGCGATGACCGTCGCTATTCCGAAGAGCGAAGTTCCGGGACTGGGTTCTCCGGGGGTCCTCCTCGCTTCGGCGGCGGCAAATCTGCTGTCGATGGCGATGCCGCTCGCCATCATGCAGATCTACGATCGCATCATACCCAACCGGGCGGTGGAGACTTTCGCGGCGCTGATGATCGGCGCGGGCGCGGCCGTTCTGCTCGAGGCGGCCCTGACCCGCGCGCGCGATTGCGCGCTGACCTGGCGCGCGGCCCGTTTCGAGCATGCGGCGTCGGTCGGACTGGCTCGGCGCCTCCTCAAGGCTGACCCCAAGGCGTTGGCCGGCATCGCGCCCGGCGTTCACACCGAACGTTTTTCCTCCGTCGCCAGGATTCGCGACGCCGAGTCGGGGCGCGCCCTCATCGCGTTGGCCGACGCGCCCTTCGTCGGATTGTTCCTGGCCATGGTCTATCTGATCGGCGGGGCCGTCGTGCTTGCGCCGGCGGCGGTCGTCGCCATAGCCATCGTGGGCGCCCTGATGGCGAACTTGCGCCTTGCGGCCAGGATGGACGCCGCCGATCGCCTGAGCCAGATGCAGGCCAATTTCGCGTCCGAGACGCTGGGCCGGTTCGCCGCCGTCAAGGCGCAGTCGCTCGAGGCGCCCATGCGGCGCCGGTATGAACGGCTGATGCGCGTTCGCGCGGCGCTCGAGCGTGCGGTAGATTCGACCGTCAACAGATCGGCGGCGTTTTCCAGCGCCCTTGCCCCGGCCGCCATGGTGTCCGTGGCCGCCGCCGGAAGCGTGATGGTCATGGATGGGCGTCTGACCATCGGCGAACTGGCCGCCTGCATGCTTCTGTCCAACCGCGCGTTGCCGCCCGTGCAAAGGATCGTTGCGCAGTGGAGCGCGCTGGTTCGCGCGCGGGTCAGCCGCGAGGCCGTTCGGGAAGGCCTGTCATTGCCGCCGGCCGGCCTCCCGCGCCCCATTGCGCCGACGGCTTTCCAGGGCGGGCTGCTGCTGCAACGCGTGGCGCTCGAGAACTGCAATTCGCCCGAACCCGTCCTCGACGGGATCGACCTCCGAATCGAACCGGGCGAGCGGATCGCCATTCAAGGAGAAAGCGGCGCAGGCAAGACGCTGCTTCTGCAAGTCATGTGCGGCTACCTTGCGCCGGATCGCGGCCGCGTGCTTCTGGACGGGCGCACCGACATGCGGCGCGTCGATGAGGAATGGCTTCGCGCCAGGATCGCCTATGTCCCCGAGCGGGCGGCGCTCTTTTCAGGCACCCTTGCGCAGAACCTGACCATGTTCGACGCCTGCGCCATGCCTGACGAGACGCGCGCCGAGCTTTGGCGGCGGATCGAGGCGGTTTCGGCCGAGCTCGGCCTGCTCGATCTGGCCGGACGACTGCCCAACGGTTTCCATACGCGGCTCGGGCCGGGGTCCGGGCATTCCCTCCCGCAGGGCTTCATTCAGAGGATCGCCATCGCGCGGGCGTTCTTGCGACAGCCCAGGGCGATCCTGTTCGACGCCGCGAACGCAAGCCTCGACGCGCATGGAGATGTGTTGGTGCGCGAAGCCCTGGCCCGCTTCGAAGGAACGCTCGTGATCGTGTCGCAGCGGCCAAGCCTGGTCCGCATCTGCGACCGTCGTTTCCGCCTGAGCAAGGGAAAGCTGATCGAGGAGGCGGACTGCCATGAACTTGCGCGTTGACCGATCGGCGCAGGCGAAGTCCGTCGAAGCGGACGTTCTGGGCTCGGATCTGCGCATCGCCACAAGCGAAGCCGTCCGCCAGGCGCTGACCAGGATCGGCGCCGTCGGCGGGCTCGCGCCGTGCATCGGGCCTTTGCTCGAGGCGCTCGAATGGAACGGCGATCCGCGTCATGTGGTCGAGGCCGCGCCCTATCTCGAACCCGAGCTGGGCGTCGAGGATCTCAGGACCATGATGGCCGCCCTGGGCTTTCACATGCGGCTCGAGGCGCCGCGCGGCGCGTCGCGACGCGTCGCCTCGGCTCTGGCCGTTCCCGCTCTTCTGATCCCCGCCTCCGGCCCGCCTCTCGTGATCCTCGACGCGGATGAAGAAGGCGCGGCGGTCTTCAACGCGGCGTCCGGCCGAACCGCGCGCATTCCGGCGCGTCTGCCGAGGGGCGAGATCTGGACGTTCGAGCGCCTCGAGGCGGAAGCCGACGAGGGCAGGCCGGCCGAAAGCGGCTCATGGATGGCGCGCGCCGCGGCGCACGCGGCGCCGATCTATGTGCGCGCGATGGCCATGACCGGAGTCGGGTTCGTCTTCGCCTTGGCGCCCGCGCTCTTCATCATGACGCTCTATGATCGGATCATTCCCGCGCACGGGCGCGACATGTTGCCCGCATTGGCCGCTGGGGCGTTGGGGGCCGTCGCGGGCGACGCCCTGCTGAGGGCGCTTCGGGGCAGGTTGATGGCCGACCAGGGCCAACGGCTGTTCCATGGGATCGGGACGGAACTGTTCGCCAGGCTGGTCCAGGCGCCGCCCGACATCGGCGCGCGCATGTCGGTCGCCGCACGTCTGCAAAAGCTTCGTCTGGCTTCGACGCTCAAGGACGCGCTGACCGGCCCGGGCGTCAACGCGTTGCTCGAGGCGCCGTTCGCCGCGGCCCTCGTCGTCGCGCTATCGTTCCTGGCCGGATCCATGGCGATTCCGGTGATATGCGCCGCGCTGCTTTATGGAGGGCTGATCGCGGCGTTCTCCGGTGCGGGCGCCGCTCGCGCCGCCGAGGCCGCGCGCCAGGCCTTCGCGCGGCAAGAGTTCATTCACGAGATGGTCGACAACCTGAATGCGATCCGCCTTTCGGGGGGCGGCGACGTATGGATCGAACGATTCAGAAGGCTGTCGAACGACGCTGCGCTGGCCGGTTTCGCCGCGCGGCGCGCCAATGCGACGGCCGCGGCGGCGGGAAAGGCGGTCATGGCCATGGCCGGAATCGGCGCGATCACGGCGGGGGCGGTCCATGTCATGGATGGCGCGATGACGGCCGGCGTGCTGATCGCGGCCATGACGCTTGTGTGGCGCGCGCTGTCGTCGATGCAGGCCCTCTACCAGTTCGCCCTGAATGCGCGGCAGATCGCATCGTCCTGGCGCAGCGTGGATCAGGCCATGCTTACGCCGCTCGAAAGCGCCGGGGCCGAAATGATGAACGCCTTGCCGCCCGTTCGCCTCGGCCGGATCGAGCTGAACCGCGTGTCGTTCCGTCATTCTCCGCGCGCCGAACCGGCGCTGCTGGGCGTTTCGCTCGACATCGCGCCGGGCGAGATCGTCGCGGTGACCGGTCCGAACGGCGCGGGCAAGTCGACGTTCCTGCGGGTGATTCTGGGTCTGGACCAACCTCAGGCCGGCGGCGTGTTCATCGACGGGATGGACATCCGGCAGCTGCCGCCGATCGGACTTCGGCAGTCGATCGGCTATGCGCCGCAGTCCTTCGAGTTGTTCCATGGAACGCTGCTGCAGAATCTGCGGCTGTCCATGCCGACGGCCGGGATGGACGAGATCATCCGCGCAGCCCGGGCGTCCGGTCTCGACAAGCTGGTGTCGCAGCTTCCCGGCGGGTTCGAGCATCGCGTCGGAGACCATCGCACGCAGCGCCTGTCGTCCGGCTTCGTCAACGCCTTCGCCCTGGCGGCCGCATACCTGCGCAAGCCGCGCATCCTGCTGCTGGACGAGGTCGTCGACGGGCTCGACGACCATTGCAGCGCGCGTTTTCTGGAGCATCTGGAGCGGCTTCGCGGGCGCGTGACGGTCGTGATGGTCACGCAACGGCCATCGACGATGCGGCGCGCGGATCGGATCGTGATGCTCGATGGCGGCGCCGTCGCGCGCGTGCTCAAGCCGTCGGAGCTGTGACGTAGGGGGATCGCCATGCACCATTCAACCGTCGGACTTGGCCATGCGCCCCGTGCAGGCGTGAAGGCGCATCGCGGCGCCCAGCGCAAGCTCGAGCTTGAAGAGCGCCGCTCTCCGGGGGCGTTGGGGCGCGTGGCGTTGCTGCTGAGCGCCGCCATCGTCGCGTTCCTGATCTGGGCGGCCTACGCCCGGATGCCCGAGTTGGCGCGCGCCGAAGGCGAGGTCGCGCCGCTCGAGCCGATCCACCGGGTCCAGCACCTCGAAGGGGGCGTGCTTGCGGATCTGCGCGTGAAGGAAGGGCAGCGGGTGCGCAAGGGCGATGTGCTTGCGGTGATGGACGCCGACGCGGCGCGCGCCGAAATGGCCCAGCTCGAGGCGCGGCTGCTGTCGCTCGACCTTGCGCTCGAGCGGATCGCCGCGCATCTCGAGGGGCGCGCGCCGGATTTCAAAGGCATTGCGCAAAGGCATCCCGAAGGGGCCGACGCGGCCGCCGCTCAGCTCGCCCTCTTCGAGGGTGAGCGCGAGGCGCTGGCAAGGCGCCTTGCCATTCTGGACGAACAGGCGGCTGCCGGGCGCAGTCAGCTCGAGGCCGTGGCGCGCCAGCAGGCGGCGGTCGCCGTTCGTCTGGGCCTTCTGGACGAGGAACTGGCCATGCGCGAAGAGCTGTTGCAGATGGGGCACGGCAGCCGCGCGCAGATCATCGAGGCCAGCGTTCGGCGAAATGTCGCGCAAAGCGAGGGGCACAGGCTTGAGGGCGAGCGCGAGCGCTTGTCGGGCGCGCTCGAGGAAACCGAGCGCCGGCGGGCCGAGTTGCTGGCCGCCGAGCGGGCCGCCTGGCTCGACCGCCGGGTTCAGACGCTGCGCGAGCGCGCCGAGGTGCGCGCCGCGCTCGACCTTGCGCGCAGCCGCGTCGAACAGGCCGTGATCCGCGCCCCGTCCGATGGCGTGGTCAGGGCCGTGTCGGTCCAGACGGTCGGCGGCGTCCTGGCCCCGGGGGCGGAGCTGGCGCAGATCGCCCCGCCGCCCGAGGGCCTGCGCATCGTGGCCCGCATCGCGCCGCGCGACATCGGGGCGGTGAAGGTCGGAGAGGAGGCCCTGATCCGTCTTCCCGCCTTCGACTACGCCAAGCCGGCCAAGATCGAGGGGCGCGTGACGCAGATCCTGCCGCAGCCCTTCGAGGATCCGCGCAAGGGGACCTACTTCAAGGCGTTCGTCGAGGTTCCGAACTGGGGCGCGCTGACCGATCTGGGGCTGGAGCCGGCGCCGGGCATGGCGGCGGGGGTCGACATCGTGACCGGCAGCAAGCCGCTGCTCGAATACCTGTTCAAGCCCCTGCGATATCTGCCCGACAGGCTCTTTTCGGAACGGTGACGGTGCGCGCCCGATTGCGCGCCGCCGCCCCGGCGGGTAGGGAGGGCGGGATCCGAACGCAAGGAGCCCGCAATGAGCGAACGCAAGCGCGCCCTCATCACCGGAGTCACGGGCCAGGACGGCGCGTATCTGGCCGAGCTGCTCTTGGAAAAGGGCTACGAGGTGCACGGCGTCAAGCGCCGCGCCTCGTCCTTCAACACGCAACGGATCGACCATCTGTATCAGGACCCGCATGAGCCCGACCTGCGCTTTCGTCTGCACTACGGCGACATGACCGATGCGACGAACCTGATCCGCATCGTGCAGGAGGTGCGTCCGCACGAGATCTACAATCTGGCCGCGCAGTCGCATGTGCAGGTCAGCTTCGACACGCCCGAATACACCGCCAACGCCGACGCGCTGGGCGCGCTTCGGCTGCTCGAGGCGATCAGGATCCTGGGGCTCGAGCGCGAGACGCGGTTCTATCAGGCGTCGACTTCCGAGCTTTATGGTCAGGTTGCGCAAACGCCCCAGTCCGAGAGCACGCCCTTCCACCCCCGCAGCCCCTACGCCGCGGCCAAGCTCTACGCCTACTGGATCACGGTCAATTACCGCGAGGCCTACGGCCTGCATGCCTCGAACGGCATTCTCTTCAACCATGAAAGCCCGATCCGCGGCGAGACCTTCGTCACGCGCAAGATCACCCGCGCGGCGGCGGCGATCAGCCTGGGGCTGCAGCAGAAGCTGTGGCTCGGCAATCTGGACGCCCGGCGCGACTGGGGCCATGCGCGCGATTATGTCGAGGGCATGTGGCGCATGCTGCAGCAGGACGCGCCCGACGACTACGTTCTGGCGACCGGCCAGACGCACACGGTCCGCAGCTTTTGCGAGAAGGCGTTCGCCCAGGTCGGCATCCAGCTGTCCTGGCGCGGCTCCGGGGTCGAGGAGAAAGGCGTCGATCAGCACGGCGCGGTGCGGGTCGAGGTCGATCCGCGCTATTTCCGGCCGACCGAGGTGGATCTTCTGATCGGCGACGCCTCGAAGGCGCGCAGCGTTCTGGGCTGGGCGCCTCGCCGCACGCTGGACGAGCTGATCGCCGAGATGGTCGCTCATGACCTGCGCGTCGTGCGCGATGAGGCCGCGCGGCGCAACCGCGAGGGCTGAGAGGGATCAGGCGCCGGCGGCCTCGCGCAAGAGCCGTTCCATGCGCGCGCTCATCAGGCGCGAGTCGAACCGCGCGGCGACCTCGCGCGCGGCTTCCCCCATCTTGCGGCGCAAGGCTTCGTCGCGCGCCAGGGTCAGCATGGCCTCGGCCTGCGCGGCCACGTCGCCGGGCGCGAACAGAAAGCCGTTGCGGCCGTGCTCGAGCTGATCGGGAATGCCGCCCAGCCGCGAGGCGACCAGCGGCAGCCCGGCGGCTCCCGCCTCGGTCAGGCTGACCCCGAAACCCTCGATGCTTCCGCCCGCCGGGGTCGAGTGCTGCACGAAGACATGCGCGCCGGCCAACAGGCGCGCCACCTCTTCCGCGCTGCGGCGGCCGGTCAGGCGCACCGCGGCGCGGGCGGGGCTGGCGGCCAGCGCGGCCTCGAGCCGGGCGCGCAGCGGCCCGTCGCCGACGCAGATCCATTCGCTGTCTGGCGCGGCGGCGTGCACGATCTCGAAGGCGCGCAGGGTTTCCATGACGCCCTTTTCCGCCGACAGCCTTCCGACCGAAATGAACCGCGCGCCTTGACCGGGGGCGCGCAGCGGCGCCGGCGCGGCCGAGAACAGCGCCACCGGCGCGCCGCAGGGGATGACCGCGCAGGGGGGCGGCGCGACCCCGGCTTCCCTGGCCATCGCGTGCAGAAGGTCGACCTGAAAGCGCCCCACGGCGACGGCCCGCGCGCACTGGCGCAGGGCCTGCCCGACGGCGCGCCGATAGGCCTTGCGGCGGGCCAGCGCCGAGACGTCGCGGCCATGGACCATGAGGACCAAGGGCGGCGCCTCCGGCCAGTCGCGCAACGCGGCGGCAAGCGGTATGGCGTTCCATGCGAAGTGGCAAAGGATGACGCGCGGCCGGACCTGGGCGATGGCGTCGCGGATGGCGCGGGCCGCGTCGCGCGTGGGCGCAAGCGCGCGTGGGTCGCCCAGCCGCCCCGCCGCCCGGCGCAGCAGGCTGCGCGGCGGGGCGAAGGGCGCGTCGATCAGCCGGGCGGGGATGTCCTGCCCCCAGACCGGCGCCGCGTTCCGCCGCCATGCGATCAGGGTCGCGGCAAGACCCGGCATCTCTCGGATCTGGCGCGCGATCCAGATTTCGGAAGGAATGCCGATCTCGGTCGTCACGACCGCGGCGGGCAGGGGGGCGGCGCCGGCGCGCGCGCTCATCCCTCAGCTCCCGGGGCCGCGGCCGAGCGCGCGCCGCACCGTCTTCCGGGCGACCATCGCGGCCAGCAGCGGCGGGTTCCGCGGGTCCTGCCGCAGCCAGCGCCAGTGGCGATCCCAGGCGCCCTTGCGCAAGGTGTTCCAGCCATATTTCGCGTTCAGCTCCAGCGCCTTGGCGACGCGCAGCTCGAGCATCGCGCAGGCCTCGTCCAGGGGCAGATCGCCCAGCGGCCGCCCGGCCCTGCGCAGGGCCTCGATATGGCGGCGCGTGGCGCTGGCGATGGCGCGATAGTTGACCGGAGTCACGCTGCCCGGCGAGTATTCGCCCGTGACGCCGCCGATGCGGGTCGAGAAGGCGTAAAGCGCCTCGTGCAGCACGCCAAAGCGCACGCCGGCGGCCAACGCGCCCAGATACCCGAAGAAGTCGGCGCCGTGGCGTTCGTCGGCGGGATAGGTCATGCGGCCGGACGCGGCCAGGGCGCGACGGTAGATCGGCTTGAGCAGGCCATAGTCGAGGGGCGCGTCCGGGTCCACGGAGCGTTCGAGAAAGCGGCGGGGGGTGAGCAGCTCGAGCGCGCCGTCGGCCGGCAGCTGCCGCGGCGCGGGCTTGCCGGCCTTCAGGTCGTGGAAAAGCGGCAGGTCGGACAGCGCGTCGAACCCGTGCGCCTCGGCCATGCCGATCAGCCGCGCCAGGCGGCCGGGCAGAAAGGCGTCGTCGGCGTCCAGCAGCGCGATCCAGCGGCCGCGCGCGGCCGCGGCCCCGGCGTTGCGCGCCGGGGCGCAGCCAAGGTTGCGCGCGTGGCGCAGAACCCGCACCCGGGGGTCGCCGGCGGCCAGCGCCTGGGCGACGTCATGCGTCTCGTCGCTCGAGGCGTCGTCGATGATGATGAGCTCGACCGCGACGCCCTCTTGCGAAAGGGCCGAGCGCGCGGCGCGCTCGAGAAAGGGCGCGACATTGTAGGCGGGCAGGATGACGCTCGTGTCCGGGGCGTCGGTCTGGTCTGCCGGGTCGTCGGCGGCATCGGGCACGGCGCCCTCCTGATCATTGCGCGCGAAATCCTGCGCGACCAGTTGTCCACAAGGCGGCGAGCGGATCAACCCGGGCTTCGACCGCGCAGGCGGGCCAGCGCCCGCGCGGCGCGCCGGGCCAGCTGCCGCGCCGCGACCAGCGCCAGAAGCGGGGGGTTGCGCCAATCCTGCCGCAGCCAGCGCCAATGCCGCCTCCATGCGCCCTTGCGCAGGGTGGTCCAGCCGTAGCGGGCGTTGAGCTCGGCGCATTTGCGCAGGCGCTGGCGCAGCAGGGCCTCGGCCTCGGGCGCGGGCAGGCCGGGGATGTCGGCGCCCCTGGCGCGGATCTCGTCGATGATCCGCCGGGTCGAGGCGGCGACGCTGCGATAGTTCACATCCGTGACCGATCCGGGCGAGAACGCGCCGCTCAGCCCGCCGATCCGCGTTGAGAAGACATAGCCCCGCTCGTGCAGCACGCCCATGCGCGCGCCCGCGCAAAGGGCGTTCCACACGGCCAGGAAGTCTTCGCCATGGCGCGTGTTCTCGGCGAAGCGGAATGTTCCCTCGCGCGCCAGGCGCGCGCGCGTCAGCGGCTGCAGCAGCCCGTAGTCGATCGGCGCGTCGGGGCGCACGGACGCCTCGAGAAAGGCGCGCGCGTCCACATGCTCGAGCCGGCCGTCGGCGGGAATCTGCGTTGGGGCGGGCCTGTCGGCCGCCAGGTCGTAGAGCAGCGGCAGGTCGGCGATCATGTCCAGCCCGGCCTCGTCGCCCACCGCGGTCAGGCGCGCAAGGCGGCCCGGGGCGAAGGCGTCGTCCGCGTCCAGAAGCGCGATCCATTCGCCGCGGGCCGCCGCCATGCCCCGGTTGCGGCTGGCGCCGGGGCCAAGGTTGGCCTCGTTGCGCAAAAGGCGCACGCGCGAATCGCGGCGGGCCAGGGCGCCGGCGATCTCGGCCGTCTCATCGCCCGAGGCGTCGTCGATCACGATCACCTCGACGCTTGCGCCCTGGTCTTCGAGCGCCGAGCGCACCGCCCGCTCTAGGTATCGCGCGGCGTTGTAGGCCGGCACGATGACCGAAACGCGCGGCGTGCGGGGGGGCGCGGCGCTCATGCGCGGCTTTCGGCGCCTGCGGGCGCGCCGTAGCGGCGGCGGTAATAGGCCTTGTAGGCGGGCTCGAAGGCATAGCGCGCCCAATCGCGCAGCGGCCTTGACGAGCGCAGCCGCATGGCGGTCAGCGCGGCGCGCGGCGCCATGGCCGCCCGCCCGAGGGCGCCGGCCTCGGCCAGGTCCACGCGCAGGCTGCAGCGCAGGATCTCGGCCCGGCAGGCGGCTTCGACCTCATCCTTGCCCGGATAATCGAGGTCGGCGAAGCGCTCGAGGATGTGACGGCAGTTCCGCGCGCGCCAGCGGTCGAGGCGCAGGGGCGTTCCATACAGAAGCTCGCGCGGATCCTTGTCCTGACCCTTCCAAGACATGCCTCCGGCGCTGCAGCGCACAAGCTCCTCACCGATGTGAACCACCTGCCCAAGCAGCGCCGCGCGAAAGGGAAGAATGGTGTCCTCGACGGCAAGTCCCGGACCAAGCGGACCGAACCGCTCATAGACCGCGCGATCCCAGGCGGCCGTCGCACCATGCAGGCGCAGGTGTTCGACGATGATGTTGCGCGGCGTTGGATCGGAGACGAGAAGCGGGTCCGGGCGCCGCGTCGCAAAGGGGCGTCCGTCGGGGCCCACGATGGCTGCGAGCGAATGCAAAAGCATGGCTTTTCCGTCGGAGGCGCGCCAGGCGTCGATCAGGGTCTGGGCGCGATGGGGGACCGATTCGTCATCGCCCGCCGCGATGATGACGAGCCGGCCTTCGGTCAGCTCCATCACGCGGTCGACATGTCCGGTGACGCCCAGATTCTTCGGGTTGCGGTTCAGCTTCACGCGGTGGGGGCCGCGATATTCCTCGGCCATTCGGCGCATCACCTCGAAGGTGCCGTCGGGCGACGCGTCGTCCGAGAGAAGAATCTCGAGAGGCTCTTGGGTCTTTTGCGCCAGCGCCGCCGCGACGGCGCGGCCCACGGTTCTTTCCTGTCGAAACGCGATCAGGGCGAAGGTGGCCAGGGTCATCTGTCGTCTCCTTGTCTCGCCACGGGCCAGCCAATGCGTTGGAAGATTCGGTGCAGCTTGGCGCCAAGCCTTCCGTTCGGGCCGATGCGCCTTGCGATGGTGCGCGCGCCCGCGACCGCGGCGACGGCGGCGGCGGCCAGGCCCGCCGCAGCTCCGGCGAGCGGGTCGAGTCGGGCGGCCAGCAGCACCGACGCCCCGAGCGCGAGGTTCATCGCCAGCAGACGGACGGCGTCGCGTTCCCAGCGGAAATCGTGCAGCCGCCCGACTAGCCGGCGCATCAGGGCGAGATGAACGCAATAGGCGGCGACAAAGGCCACTCCCGCTCCGTTCAGACCCATGATCGGGGTTGCCAGCGCCACGAACCCCACGAAAACGGCGTTGAACGCCAGCTGGCTGGCGAAGAACAGTCCCGAGCGCGCATGCGCCACGATCACGTAGCCCAGCGGCCATGCGCTAAGCTTGAGGACGTTGCCAAGCGTTTGCCATTGAAGCAGCTCGACCGCCGGCCCGAAGCGCGCCGAGTAAAGGGCCGTCACCACCCATGGCGCAAGCCCGATCAGGGCCGCCATGGCCGGCCCGACCAGGCTCAGCGCAATGGCCGTCTGCTCGTTGACGAGGCGCGCGGCGGCGGGGCGGTCGTTTATGATCGCGGCGAGGCGGGGATAGTAGTCCGCCCCCATGGCCGACAGCAGAAATCCCACATACTGCATCGTGATCGCCCACGACGCCTGGAAATGGCCCGCAGCGTCCACGCCGAAGTCGCGCGTCAGCGATGCGCGCACGGCCAGCAGCGCAAGCCCTGAAAGCAGGCCTCCGCTCATGAACACCACCCCAAGCCCCAGCATCTGCCGCCAATGATCGAGCGTCTGGGCGGCGTCGAACGGCGCTGGCTCGGGGCGGGGCAGGCGTCGCGTGTGGCGAAGCGCCGCCAGGACCGAGGCGACCGGCGCGGCCAGGGGCAGAATGATGATGGCCGGCTCGCCCCACAGCCACACCGCCAAAAGCCCCGCCGCCGTTCCCACCGCGCCGCCCTCGATCGCAATGCGCGCCAGCTCGGGGATGCGCCGCATGCCCTGCAGCAGGGCCGTTTGCGAAGCCGCCAGAAGGCTTGCGAAAACGCCCACGCCCAACAGGCCCACCTCGAATGCGCGCGTTTCATCGCCAAAGACCAGGCTGGAGATGGGGCGCCGCAAGAGCCAGACGGCCGCCATTCCGGCCGCGCCCTGGACCAGATTCGCCAGAAGGAGGGTCCGGCGCACTTGCGCCAGCGTGCCGGCGTCGGCGCGGGCGGCGGCGATCTGGCGCACGCCGCTTTGTCCGACGCCAAGTCCCGCCAGTTGCGCGCCGGTCTGCAGGATGTTTCCGTATATGCCCAGAATCCCCACGCCGGCTGGGCCGAGCAGGACCGCCACGACCTTCACCCTCAGGATTCCCATGAGGATGGTGATCGACTGGGCGCCGCCGATCATGGCCATGGATTTGAGCAGTCCGCCGGCCGACATCGCGTCTCAGCCCCGCGCCGGGCCGGAGGCGGCCGGCCCTTGGTTCAAGGGGCGCGCGAAGACGCCGAGGTGATCGCCAAGGGGCATCTCAGATTCCGATCAGGCGGGCCGCCCGACGCCCGGCGGAGCGCAGGCCCTGGCGCAGCCGATGCGCTCGAAGAATGGCCTGCGCCCGCGGCGAGGGGCGCTCTGGCAGTCCATAGCGTTCCAGCATGGGATGCGGCGCGATGCAGCTCGTCACCACCTCGGCCTGCGCCTGCGTCAGGTCGCGCCGCCACCCCTCGGGGTCGGCCTTGGCGATGGGGCGCGCGATTTCTTCGCGGGTATAGTAGATGTCGTTGCCCAGCGCGGACTGGAACTCGCCGGCCGGCGTTTCCTCGGGGCGGATCATCAAGTCGTCCCAGGGAAGGCCGAGAAAGTCGCACATGCGGCGGGCGGTGGCTTCGGGCTCGGCGACCAGGTCCTCATAATGAAGCGTCAGAACGCGCTCGGGCATGGCGTCGGCGGCGGCGAAGCCCGCGGCCCAGTAGCGCGCGATGCTTTCTCCGGCTCCGACCAGCGAGGGCGCGAAGCTGGGAGGCCGCTTGCCCTGGGCGAGGCTCTTGCGCAGCACGCGCATCATCGAGGCCGCGACGGCGCGCGGGTCGCGCAGCACGAAAATGAACCGCGCCTCGGGGAACATTTCCCCCAGAGACATGAACTCCAGAACGTTCGCCGGCGTCTTTTCCGAGAAGACGCCCGCGCCCGCCCGCGCGGCGCGGGCGTCGAAGATCGCGCGCAGCATGCCGGCCACCGCCGCGTTCACCGTGGCCTCGTCGGCATGGGGCGCGATCCGCCCCGAGCGCACCGACTCGATCATCCGGCGTCGAAGGGCCGCGATCTCGGGGGTGAAATCGAATTCCGGCCCGCCATAGATCATCGGATGCGCGTTCAGAACGCGCTGCGTCAGCGTGGTCCCGGATCTGGGCGCGCCGCCCACGAAGACCAGAAGGGGTGCGGCCGGTCGGTCGGCGTCGCTCATCGCGCTGCTCCCAGGACTGCGAGGGCTTCGAGAACCTCTTGCGCGACGCGCTCGGCGCTTTCGGTCGGCAGATGCGGCCCGATCGGCAGGCTCAGCACGCTTTGCGCCAGATCGCGCGCGATGGGGAAGGCGTCGGGCGCATGGCCAAGATCGCGATATGCGCCCTGCATGTGCGGCGCGATCGGGTAGTGGATGAGCGTCTGCACGCCACGTTGCGTCAGCCTCTGCTGAAGCGCATCGCGCAGACCGTTCGGGACCGTGATCACGAAAAGGTGCCAAACGGCTTCGGCCGGATCGGGCACATGCGGCAGACCCAGGCCGGATCCGCTCAATGCGCGCAGATAGAGGTCGGCGATGCGGCGCCGGCGGTCGTTCCATTCGTCCAGAGCCTGAAGCTTGACGCGCAGGACCGCCGCCTGGACCGGATCCAGCCTGCTGTTGGCGCCGCGTTCCTCATGGACGTATTTCGCCGGCGATCCATAGTTCCCCAGCCTGCGGATGCGCTCGGCAAGCTCGGCGTCGTCGGTCGTCACGGCGCCGCCGTCGCCAAGCGCGCCAAGGTTCTTGCCGGGATAGAAGCTCCAGCATGCGGCATCCGTCCCCGCGCCGATGCGCCGTCCCGCCCAGCGGGCGCCATGGGCCTGGGCGGCGTCCTCTATCACGCGCAGGCCGTGGCGGCGCGCAACGGCGGCAATCGCTTCGACATCTGCGGGAACCCCATACAGGTGCACCGGAATCACCGCCTTCGAGCGCGGCGTCACGGCGGCCTCGATGCGGCCGGGATCGATGTTCCGCGTGAGGGGGTCCGGCTCGACGGGGACAGGAGTCGCGCCTGCGGCGCTGACGGCCAGCCAGGTGGCGATGAAGGTGTGCGAGGGCACGATCACCTCGTCGCCCGGGCCGATATCCATCGCGCGCAGCGTCAGGGTCAGCGCATCGAGGCCATTGCCCGTTCCGACGCAGAAACGCGCCTGCGCATGAGCGGCGAACTCGGATTCGAACGCTTCAAGCTCCGCCCCGCCGACATACCAGCCGGATGCGGCCACGCGGGCCATTGCGGCGTCGATTTCTGGCCCGAGCTCGCGATGCGCCGCGCCGACGTCCAGAAAGGGGATCATTTGTCGGCGCCCGCGTTCCATGCCCGACCGCCCGGCCGATCGCGCCCGATTTCGCGCGCCGCTTGCCGAAACGCGTCGTAATCCCGGTAGTAGTCGCTTTCGTCGTAGGGTTCCGAAGCCAGGACCATGCACACGGCCCCTTGGGAAAATCGGTCCATCTCGCGCCAGACCAGCCGGTTGATGTAAAGCCCCTTGCGCGGATTGCTGAGCCAGAAGTCGGCGGTCTGCTCGCCGTCGTCCACGCGCATGCGGAAGCTGCCCGACAGCGCAAAGACGACCTGCTCGAGCCGCTTGTGGGCATGACCGCCGCGCGCCGCGTCCGCGGGCACGTTGTAAAGATAATAGACCCGTGCGATGGGGAACGGAACGTGCTTCGTTCCCTCGATGAACGTAAGATCGCCGCGCGGGTCCGAGACCACCGGCAGATCGATGAGGCGGCAATCCTTCATGGTCCGGCGTCCTCTGAACGGCCTGATCGAAATCACCCCTGCCGAACAGGCCGTCGGGCCATGCGGCGGGCGTCAAATGGAGTTCGGCGACATGCATATCCATCCCTTGGCCGATGTGCAAACGCGGCGCATCGGTCCGGACACGCGCATCTGGCAATTCACCGTGGTGTTGCCGGGAGCCCGCATCGGCGCGCGCTGCAACATCTGCGCTCAGGTCTTCATCGAGAACGACGTCGAGATCGGCGACGACGTGACGATCAAGAACGGCGTCCAGCTGTGGGACGGGCTGCGCATCGGCGACGGCGTGTTCATCGGCCCGAACGCGACCTTCACCAACGACCTTTTCCCGCGCAGCGGTCGCCGGGAGGGCCCGTTTCGGAGCACGCGCATCGAGGCGGGGGCCTCCATCGGCGCCAACGCGACCATCCTGGCCGGCGTGACGATCGGCCGAGACGCGATGGTGGCCGCGGGCGCGGTGGTCACCCGCGACGTTCCGCCGGCCACGGTCGTCGCCGGCGCTCCGGCGCGTCCGCTGCGTCCGGTGCGGCCCGAAGAAAGACGCTGACGCGCCCGGTTTGCGCCCTTTCGCGCGCGGGTCTATCCTGCGCGCGCCGCCGCCTGGAGACTGCGCGCCATGAAGACGTTCATCCGCCTTGCGCTTTCGGGCGCCGTTCTGCTGCCGCTGGCGCTGGGCCTTGCGCTGATCGAGCGCGAGCCGCTCGTGGCCACGCCGCTGCGCGCCACGCCCGAGGGGGCCAAGGCCGTCAAGCGGCTGTTCCATCGCGTGCGCGCCGTCACCGTTGAGCCGGTCGCCGAGCCGACGGTCGAGGCGAGCGTGGCGGATCTTGAGCACGTCATGGCGTTCGGCGCGCGGGTCTATCCGGGCCTGCGCGGCGCAGCCGAGCGGGTGGCGCAGGGAATCCGCCTGCGGCTGTCGGCGCCGGTTCCCTTTGCGCCCGGTCTGGGCTGGATCAACGCCGAGGCCGTGATTCCCGCCTTCGACCAGGGCCCGCGCCTGGCCGCCGCCCGGCTTGGCCGGCTGGACCTGCCGCCCGAGCTGGCGCTGGGCGCCGCGCGGCTGGGCGCGAACCTGATCCTGGGCGAGCGCTTCGGCGACCGCCTTCTGGCGGCCGTGCCGCGGCTCGAGCTGACGCCCGAAGGGGGGCGCGCGACCCTGGCCATGAGCGACGCCGACCGCAAGCGCCTGTTCCGCCGCCTGGCCGGCACGTTGCGCGGGGGCGATCTGCCCTCGCCGCAGGCCGTCGCCGCCCATCTGCGCGCCTTGCAGGAGGCCGAGGCGCAGGGCGTTCTGGCGGGCCGGGGCTCGTTGACGCCCTATCTGCGCTTCATCGTCGAACAGGCCATGCGCCGAGCCCGCCCGGGCGAAGAGCGTCAGGAGCTGGCCGCCGCCATCTTCGCGCTGAACGCGGCCTGCGGCTCGCAGCCCTTCTCGGTGCTGATCGCCAAGATGTCGGGCAAGGACGCGCCGCCCCCGCCGCGCACGGCCGTTTGCCGGAAGGTCACCCTGGCCGGACAGGACGACAAGAAGCGGCACTTCGTGACCTCGGCCGCGATCGAGGTCGCCAGCACCATGCGCATCTCGCTGACCATGGGCGAATACAAGGAGCTGATGGACAGCATCGACCGCTGGGGGTTCGAGTTCGCCGACATCGCGGCGAACGTCTCGGGGCTGCGCTTCGTCGAGGCCTTCATGAACGCCGACCCGGCAAGATGGCCCGAGCTTCTGGCGCGCGTGAAGGACGAGGATTCGGTGCTGATCCGCTTCGACGATCTGCCGGGCAAGCTGTCGCGCGACGAGTTCGTGGCCCGCTTCGTCAACGCCGACAGCCCCGCCTATCGCGAGGTCATGCGCCGCATCGAGGCGCGCGCCGCCGCCTTGCCGGTGGCGCGGCCGTTGCCCGCGCCCGAGGGGTGAGGGGTGAGGGCGCGGGCGGCGTCACGCGCGCGCCCGCCTTGGGGAAGGGCGGGCGCGCATTGCCGACCGGCCGCCGCTCCGCAGAACGCTGCGCGCGGAGGCGGCCGTGGAACGCAAGCATCGGGGGACGCAACGCATTCGGGCTGGGGAAGCGCCCGAGGCCTGCAACCTGGCGCGGGGCGAAGGCCAGGTCTTAACCATTTCAAGGCGATTGCATGGCGGCTGCGCTCGCCGAATGGGAATGTTCCCGCATGGCGAAGGGGCGCGTCGGGGCGCCCCTCAGGCGCCCCGCGCGGCGCCCGCGGCCGTTTCGGCCAGGAAGGCGCGGTAGGCGTCGGCCACGCCCTGGCGCAGGGGGCGGGCGTTGTTCCAGCCCAGAGCCCGAAGGCGCGAACAGTCGGTCAGCTTGCGCGGCGTGCCGTCGGGGCGCGAGGCGTCGAAGACCGGCTGCGCCGTGCAGCCCACGGCCTCGGCGACGATCTGCGCCAGCTCGCGAATCGAGACCTCCTCGCCCGAGCCGACGTTGATCGGCAGCGGATCGGACCAGCGCCGCAGCAGGAACACCAGCGCATCGGCCAGGTCGTCGACGTGCAGGAACTCGCGCAGCGGCGCGCCGGTGCCCCACAGGGTCACGGTGCGCGCGCCGCTCTGGCGGGCCTCGTGGAACTTGCGGATCAGGGCCGGCAGCACATGCGAGCCCTCGGGGTCGTAATTGTCGCCCGGGCCGTAAAGATTGGTCGGCTGGGCCGAGATGAAGTCGGCCCCGTATTGCGCGCGATAGGCCTGGCACATCTTGATGCCGGCGATCTTGGCCACGGCGTAGGCCTCGTTGGTGGGCTCGAGCGGGCCGGCAAGCAGGCTTTCCTCGCGGATCGGCTGCGGCGCCTCGCGCGGGTAGATGCAGGTCGAGCCAAGGAACAGCAGCTTTTCGACCCCGCTTTCCCACGCGCTGTGGATGACGTTGGTCTGGATGGCCAGGTTGTCGCGGATGAACTCGGCCGGGCGCGTGGCGTTGGCCATGATCCCGCCGACCCGCGCCGCGGCCAGCACCACCACGTCGGGGCGGTTGGCGAAGAACCAGTCGCGCACGGCGCGCTGATCGGTCAGGTCCAGCGCCTCGCGCCCGGCGGTCAGCACCTCGACCGGCTCGGCCGCCAGGCGCCGGGTCACGGCCGCGCCGACCATGCCGCGATGCCCCGCGACGAAAACGCGCTTGCCGTCAAGCTGGTAGGGAATGGCCATGCCGCGCTCCTTCATGCCGCGCCCGCGACGCTTTCCTTGCGGGCCGGGGCCTGTATAACCGCTTGTCGGGCGCGCGCGAATGCATGGATGCGACGAAATCGGGGGGAGGCATGGCGCAGGACACGCCGGGGCGAGAGCCGCGCATCGCGGTGATCGTGCCGCATCTCAACCAACCCGACCATCTCGAGCGCAGCCTGAGCGCGCTCGACGCCCAGAGCTTCGACCGCGCCGAGGTCGAGGTGGTGGTGGTGGACAACGGCTCGCGCGCGCTGCCGCGCGAGGTGGTGGCGCGCCATCCGGGCGTGCGCCTGATCGAAGAGCCCGAGCCCGGCCCCGGCCCCGCGCGCAACGCCGGCGTGGCGGCCACGCGCGCGCCGCTGCTGGCCTTCGTGGACGCCGATTGCGTGGCCGATCCGCGATGGCTCGAGGTGATCGCCGACGCCTTTCGCGACCCGCAGGCCGAGGTCATCGGGGGCGATGTGCGCATCCTGATGCGCGACCCCGCCCGCCCCGGTCCGATCGAGGCCTACGAGGCGATCTTCGCCTTCCGCCAGCGCGAATACATCCGCAAGATGGGCTTTTCGGGCACCGGCAATCTGGCCATGCGCCGCGAGGTCTTCGCCCGTGTCGGCCCCTTTGCGGGCATCGGCGCGGCCGAGGATGCCGAGTGGGGCCGGCGCGCGCGCGCCAGGGGCGTGGTCACGCGCTACGAGCCGCGCATGATCGTCCATCACCCCGCCCGCGAATCGCTGCGCGAGCTGCAGCTCAAATGGGACCGGCACATCAGCCACCAGTTCGCCGAGGCCGCGGCCCAGGGTCGGCGCGGGCTGGCGAAATGGGCGCTCAAGACGGCGGCGATGGCCCTGTCGCCGGCGGCCGAGATCCCGCGCATCCTGGCCTCGGACCGCGTGCCCGACATGCGCGCGCGCCTTCTGGCCTTTGGGGTTCTGACGCGGATTCGCGCCTATCGCGCGCGCCGGATGCTCGAGGCGCTGCTGGGCGGGGCGGCGCGCGGCGCAAGCGGGCGCTGGAACCGCGACTAGGGCGCGGCGCGGCGCGCGATAGCGTTAACGCATTGAAAAACAGTCTTAACGCGGGGCTGCGCGGGTTGATCGGCGCGGCCATGCGTCCTTTAATGGTCGGTGAACGTGGGGCGGCGCGAAGGGGCGCCGCGGCAAAGGGGGGCGAGCGATGCGGCTGGCGGATGGCATGCGGGGCGTTGGCGGCGCCGGGCGGCGCGCGTGCGCCGCGGCGGCCGCCGTCCTGCTGCTGGCCGCTTCGGCGGAGCCGGGGCGCTCAGCGGCCATCTTCTCGCCCACCGACGCCGCGCTGCGCGGCGCAAGCACGATCGACTTCGACTCGCTCGAGGCCGGGCGCAAGCGCCGCTACGTCTTCGAGGACGAAGGCGTGGTCTTTCGCGCCAAGAAGGGGCGCCTGGCGATATCGCCGGCCACCTTCGGCGGAGTCTATGGCGGCTCGGGCATGGAGCTGTCGACCCTGTTCGTCGGCCCGCCCTACCGCTTCAACATCCGTTTCCGCCGGCCCGTCGATGCCTTCGCCATGAGCTGGGGCGCCGCCAATCCCGACTGGATCGTCAAGGCGCGCGATGCGACGGGCAAGGTGATCGCCAAGACGATCTTCGCCGGCTCGGACGGGCCGCATGCGGGGCTGGTGTCGTATTACGGGCTGGCGGCCGAGGGCATCGCATCGGTCTCGCTGCGCAGCCTCGGGGGGCAGGACTGGGTGAAGATCGACGACTTCAGCTTCGCGCGCCGGCAATACGCCCCCGAAGGCGCAACCGAATCAGCCGTTTCCGCGCCAAGCGCGGTTCCCCTTCCCGGCGCGCTGCCGCTGCTCATCGGCGCGCTTGGCGGGCTGGCCTTGCGGCGTCGGCGCTGACGCGTCGGCGCCGCGGGCCGGACGGGTCCGCGCCGGACAGAAGGTCCGGCCGGACTTGACGCTTCCAGACCTTCAATCGCCGCGTCGAATGCGCCGCCAGGCGGCGTCGACGGGCAGCACCTCGGCCCCAGAGGTCAGCGCCGCGTCCAGCGTCGCCGCCAGAAGGTCGGGGGTCGCGTCGTATGGCCCCGGGGCGGCCGAGACGCCATGCGTGAAGAAGATCAGCCACCCCTTGCGCCGCCGGTTCTCCTCGATCAGGCGCAGCGGGCGCGCGGGGTCGTTGCAGGCGTAAAGCTCGTTCGCTCGCAGCCAGTGGGTCGAGGCCAACCCGGCATTGATCCCCGGCACGCAGGAACGGGCCGTGGGGGCAAGGCGGCTCACGATCCATTCGACCCGCGTGTCGCCCGCGCCGAAGGGATAGGCGAAATGGCGCGTGGCGCCGGGGGGCAGCGCCTCCTGATTGCGGCGCAGCTGCTCGACGATCCTGGCCGAGGGCAGGTCGCGCAGATTGGGATGGGTGAAGGTGTGGTTGGCCACCTCGTGCCCGCGCGCGATCGCTTCGGCCAACATCTGCGGCGTGGCCAGTTTCGGGCGCGCGCCCGACGCCATCAGCCCGGCGCAGGCGTAGAAGGTCGCCCGCGCGCCGCGGCTTTCCAGCACGGGCGCGCCGGCCTCGAACGCCGAGCGCGGGAAGTCGTCGAAGCAGAAGGTGACGATCGGCCGCGCCGGCGCGGCGCGAAAGCGCTTCTTGAACGCCGCGCGGTAGAGAATCGTCTTCAAATCGAGGCGCGCCTTCATTTGCGCCGCACTTCGTCGAATCCGGCGCGCGGCGCCTGGTTTCTTGCCGCAACGCTTGCATGATTGCCGGAACCGGCTAAGATTTTCCGAAAGGGTTTGACGGCGCGGCGCCGGATCAGCGTTTCGCCGCCCGCCAGACCGTCGGCGACCGGGCGCCGGGTGGGGCGCCGCCTGGTCGCGCAAAGCGCCGCCAGGTGGCCGCGCGCCGAGTATGCTTCCGTTTTCAAATCGGTTTGCTCGCCTTTTGCGAGAAGTTTCATTCATGCAGTTTTCCGGCGCGTTTGGCCGGGGTCAATGGGGAAGCTGAAAATGTTTGCACAAGCGCTTGTTCGCGGCGGCGATTCCCGCCTGCTAGGCGGGGTTTCCGCCATTGCGCGCGCGCATCGCGCGGGTCTGCGTCATGACGGCCGCTGAGGGCGCCGGGGGGCGCGTCGACCTCGACCAGGTTTCGGACACCGACATCGCGATCGTCGGCATGGCGCTGCATGTGCCGGGGGCGCGCGATCCGTCCGCCTTCTGGCACAACCTGCGCGAGGGGGTCGAGTCGATTCGCCGCCTGAGCGAGGACGAGCTTCTGGCCGCCGGCGAGTCGCCCGACCGCATCCGCCATCCCAATTACGTGCCCGCCGCCGCGCCGCTCGAGGGGTTCGACGAATTCGACGCCGAGTTCTTCGGCTTCAGCCCCAAGGAGGCGGCGATCCTGGATCCCCAGCACCGCCAGTTCCTGGAAACGGCGTGGGAGGCGCTCGAGAACGCCGGCCATCCGCCCGAGCGATTCCCCGGCCCGATCGGCGTCTTCGCCGGCTGCGGCATGGGCAGCTATTTCTACTTCAACATCTGCTCGAACCCCGATCTGGTCGATCAGGTCGGCATGTTCCTGCTGCGCCACACCGGCAACGACAAGGATTTCCTTGCGACGCGGGTCAGCCACATCTTCGACCTCAAGGGGCCGAGCGTGAACATCCAGACGGCGTGCTCGACCTCGCTCGCCGCGACCCACTACGCCTGCCAGGCGCTTCTGGGCGGCGAGTGCGACATGGCGCTGGCCGGGGGCGCCACCGTCGAGCTGCCCCATGCGCGCGGCTACCTGTTCCAGGAGGGCGAGATCCTTTCGCCCGACGGCCATTGCCACGCCTTCGACCACCGCGCCCAGGGCACGGTGTTCGGCTCGGGCGCGGCGGTGGTGGCGCTGCGCCGGCTCAAGGACGCGCTGGCCGACGGCGACCATGTCTGGGCGGTGATCAAGGGCACGGCGGTCAACAACGACGGCGCCGCCAAGGCCGGCTACCTGGCGCCCAGCGTGGACGGGCAGGCGGCCGCCATCGCCGAGGCCCACGCCGTCGCGGGCGTGGGCCCCGACACGATCGGCTATGTCGAGTGCCACGGCACCGGCACCTATCTGGGCGATCCGATCGAGGTCGCGGCGCTGACCGACGCCTTCCGCCGCGGGACCGACAAGACCGGCTTTTGCCGCATCGGCTCGGTCAAGACAAACATCGGCCATCTGGACACCGCCGCGGGGGCGGCGAGCCTGATCAAGACGGCGCTGGCGCTGCACGAGGGCGAGATCCCGCCCAGTCTGGGCTACGAGGCCCCCAACCCGGCCATTGATTTCGAGAGCAGCCCCTTCCAGGTCGCCGACGCGCTGACGCCCTGGCCGCGCGGGGCCGCGCCGCGCCGGGCGGGGGTGAACTCGCTGGGCGTGGGCGGCACCAACGTCCACGCGGTGCTCGAGGAGGCGCCCGCGCAGGCGGCGTCCGAGCCTTCGGACTGGCCGTTCCAGCCGATCGTGCTGTCGGCGCGCTCGCGCAAGGCGCTGGACGAGGCCTCGGCGGCGCTGGCCGCGCATCTGCGCGCCCATCCCGAGCAGGACCTGGCCGACGTCGCCTTCACGCTCAAGGAAGGCCGCCGCGCCTTCGAGAAGCGCCGCGTCCTGGTCGCGGCCGACCGCGAAGAGGCCGCGCGCCTGCTCGAGGAACGGCCCCCGCGCCGCGTCTTCGATCACGAGGCGCTGGCCGAGCCCGAAGTCGTCTTCATGTTCCCCGGCGGCGGGGCGCAATACGTCAACATGGCCCGCGACCTTTACGAGACCGAGCCGGTCTTCGCCGACTGGATGGACAAGGGGCTCGAGATCCTGGCGCCGCTGACCGACCATGACCCGCGCGCGCTGTGGCTGCCCGAGCCGGGCGCCGAGGCCGAGGCGGCCGAGCGGCTGCGCCGGCCCTCGGCGCAGCTGCCGCTGATCATGATCGTGGAATACGCGCTGGCGCAGCTGTGGATGTCCTGGGGGGTGCGGCCGGCGGCGCTGGTCGGGCACTCGATGGGCGAGAACGTGGCCGCCTGCCTTGCGGGCGTGATGTCCTTCGAGGACTGCATCCGCCTCGTTCATCTGCGCGGGCGCCTGTTCGACGAGGCCCCCGCCGGCGGCATGCTGAGCGTGCCCATCTCGGCCCAAAGGCTGGCGCCGCTGCTGGGCGAGGAGCTGGACGTCGCCAGCGTCAACGCGCCCGAGCTGACCGTGGCCTCGGGCCCGCAGGCGGCGCTTGACGCGCTGCAGGCGCGCCTGGCCGAGCTCGACATCGAGGCGCAGCGCATTCCCATCGACATCGCGGCCCATTCGCGCATGCTCGACCCGCTTCTGGCGCGCTTCGGCGACTTCCTGCGCGGCCTGTCGCTGTCGCCGCCGCGCATTCCGATCGTGTCGAACCGCACCGGCAAGGTGCTGACCGACGCCGAGGCGACCGACCCCGACCACTGGGTGCGGCACCTGCGCGGCACGGTGCGCTTCGCCGATTGCATCGGCGCCCTGGCCGAGCGCCCGGGGCGCGTGTTTCTCGAGGTCGGGCCGGGCAAGGCGCTGGGCGCGATGGCGCGCATGCATGGCGCGGTTCCCGCGCAGCAGGTCATCGACACGCTGCGCCACCCCGACGAGGCCATCTCGGACGACGCCTATTTCCTGGGCGCGGTGGCGCGGCTGTGGGCGCTGGGCGTCGAGGCAGACTGGACCCAGATCTGGGGCGAGGCGCGCCGCCGCCGCGTGCCGCTGCCCACCTATCCGTTCCAGCGCGCGCGTTATTTCATCGAACCGGGCGTCGGCGCGCATCGCGGCGGCGCCGAGCGGCCCGCGCGCATCGACGACATCGCCCGCTGGGGGGCGCGTCCGGTCTGGCGGCCGAAATTCGCCGACTGCCCCGTGGATCTCGAGGAAGAAGGCGCGCTCGAAGCCGCCCTGGCCGAGGGCGCGGCCCCGCGCAGCTGGCTGTTCTTCATGGACGAGGCCGGCCTGGCCGCCCGCGCCGCCGCGCGGCTGCGCGCCGCCGGCGCCGAGGTGATCGAGGTGCGCGCCGGCGACGCGTTCGCCCGCACGGGCGAGGACGCCTACGTCATCGCGCCAGAGCGCGGGCGCGAGGATTACGACCTGCTCGTGCGCGATCTGGTCGAGCGCGGCCGCGCGCCCCAGCGCATCGCGCATTTCTGGCTGACCACGGCGAAGGAAAGCTTCCGCCCCGGTTCGAGCTTCTTCCACCGCAATCAGGAGCAGGGCTTCTACGCGCTGACCTTCCTGGCGCAGGCCATCGCGGCCGAAGGGCTGCCCGCGCCGCTGCACATGACGGTGGTGACCTCGGGCGCGGCGCGCGTGAAGGACGAGCCCCTGCCCCATCCCGAGAAGGCCGCCGTCGCCGGCCCGGCGCGCGTCATCCCGCGTGAGCTGCCCGGCGTGACCTGCGCCACGCTCGACGTGGCCTTGCCCGGCGCGGGGGCGCGGGCGGGCGGGCCGCTGGCCATGCTGCGCGACCCCTTCGCCGGGCGCCGCGCCGCCGAGGCCGAGATGGACCTTCTGGCCGAGCGCGTGCTCGAGGACCTGCTGGCCGCGCCCGCCTGCGCCGCCGCCGCCCTGCGCGGCGAGCGTCGCTTCGAGCTGGAATGGCGGCCCATGCCCCTGCCCGAGGCGCCGCGGACGCCGATCTTGCCCGAGGGGGGCGTGTGCCTGATCACCGGCGGCTTCGGCGGCGTCGGGTTGACGGTGGCCGAGCGGCTGGCGCGCGAAAGCCGCGCGCGGCTGGTGCTGGTGTCGCGCACGCCGCCGCCCCCGCGCGAGGAGTGGGCGGCGCTGGCGCGCGCGCTGGCGCCGGACGATCCGCGGCTGCGGCGCATCCGCGCGGTCGAGCGGCTCGAGGCGCTGGGCGCGCAGGTCATGCCGGCCGCGGCCGATGTGTGCGACCTCGAGCAGATGCGCGCCGTGCTGGCCGAGGCCGAGCGCCGCTTCGGCCCCGTCCAGGCCGTGATCCATGCCGCGGGCGCGGTGCGCGACGCGCCGCTGATGACCAAGACGCCCTCGGCCATCGAGGATGTGTTCGCCCCGAAGATCCACGGACTTCAGGTGCTCCAGACGCTGTTCTTCGACGAGGCGCGCAAGGGCGCGCGGGCGCCGCTCGACTGGATGGCGCTGTTCTCGTCCACTTCGACCGTCATCGCGCCGGCCGGGCAGGTCGATTACGTCGCGGCCAACGAATACCTCAACGCCTGGGCGCAGGCGCATGCGGGCGGCCCGACGCGCGTCGTGGCGATCGACTGGGGCGTGTGGGCCGAGGTCGGCATGGCGGCCGAGGCCATGGCCGCCCGCGAGGCGGGCGACGCCGCGCCCAGGGAGCCGGTCGCGGGCGCGCCGCTTCTGGACGTCGCCGCCCATGACGAGTCCGGCGCGCGGCTGTTCGAGGCCGAATGGCGCCCCGAGGACCGCTGGGCGCTGGACGAGCACCGCACCGCCGCCGGCGACGCCCTGCTGCCCGGCACGGGCTATCTCGAGCTGGCGGCCGAGGCGCTGGCGGCGCACGGCCAGGGCGGCCCCTTCGTCCTGCGCGACCTGTGGTTCCTGCGCCCGCTGCACGCGCCCGACGGCGCGGCGCCGGGCGGCGGCCTCAAGGTGCGCGTGCGCCTGCGCCGCACGGATGAGGGCTATGCCTTCGACGTGCTCGGCGCCTGCTCGGTCGAGGGCCGCCCCGCCTTCCAGCTTCACGCCCAGGGGCGCATCGCGCCCGGCGCGCCGGCCCCGGCCGCGCCGCTGGACCTCGCCGCCGTCGAGGCGCGCTGCGACGCGGCGCGGCGGGCCGATCCGGCGGGGATCGTCTCGCCGCAGGAGGCGCATCTGCGCTTCGGCCCGCGCTGGCGCGTGCTGCGCGCCCTGGCGCTGGGCCGGGGCGAGGGGCTGGCGCGCCTGGCCCTGCCCGAGGCGGCGCGGGCCGATCTTGACGCCGGCTGGCTGCTGCACCCGGCGCTGATGGATCTGGCCACCGGCTGGGCCATGGAGCTGATCCCGGGCTACGCGCCCACGCATCTGTGGGCGCCGATCTCGTATGAAGAGGTGCGCGTGCACGCCCCGCTCGAGGCCGAGGTGGCGAGCCATGTGCGCCTGGTCGAGGCCGACGCCGACGGCGCGCGCTTCGACGTGCTTGTGGCCGATCCGGCCGGGCGCGTTCTGGTCGAGGCGAAGGGCTTCGCCATCAAGCGGCTCGAGAACGCCGACTTCGCCCGCCCGCGTCCGCCCTCGGCGCGCGAGGTCGAGTTCGACCGGCCCTCGGCCGCGGCGCGCGCGCGCTCGCCGGCCGAAGAGGCGCTGGCGCACGCGCTGTCGCAGGGCATCCGTCCCGAGGAAGGCGCCGAGGCCTTCGTCCGCGCCATGGCGGCGGGGCGCGCGCAGCTGGCGGTCTCGTCCATGGATCTGGGCGCGCTGGCCGCGCAGGCCGCCGCCGCCGCGCCCGCCGAGGAAGACGCAGCGCGCAAGTTCGCCCGCCCCGAGCTCGAGGGCGGCTACGTCGCGCCGCGCACGGATCTCGAGCGCAGCCTGGCCGGCTTCTGGGAGGATCTTCTGGGCGTGGACAAGGTCGGGGTCGAGGACAGCTTCTTCGATCTGGGCGGGCACTCGCTGATCGCGGTGCGCCTTTTCGCCCGCATCAAGAAAAGCTGGGGCGTCGATTTTCCCATCTCGACCCTGTTCGAGGCGCCCAGCGTGGCCGCCCTGGCGGCGCTGATCGCCGAGCGGCTGGGCGTGGACCCGGCCGCGGGCGACGACGCCGCGCCCGAGGCCGAGGCCCCGCGCGCCGCCGCGCGGCCCGCGCGCCGCTTCACCCATCTTGTGCCCATGCACGAGCGCGACGGCGGCGCCGGGGCGCCGATGTTCCTGGTGGCGGGCATGTTCGGCAACGTGATGAACCTGCGCCACCTGGCCCAGCTGGTCGGCGCCGAGCGGCCCTTCTACGGCCTTCAGGCGCGCGGCCTTTACGGCGACCAGCCCCCGCACGAGACCTTCGAGGAGGCCGCGCGCGACTGCATCGCCGAGATGCGCCAGGTTCACCCGGGCGGGCCGTGGCTGCTGGGCGGCTTTTCGGGCGGCGGCATCACCGCCTACGAGATCGCGCGCCAGCTGCGCGAGGCGGGCGAAGAGGTGGCGCTGCTGGCGCTGCTCGACACGCCCCTGCCCATGCGCGAGCCCCTTTCCGCGCGCGACCGCGCGCTGCTCAAATGGGGGCAGATCCGCCAGGGCGGGCCGGCCTATCTGGCCCGCTGGGCGCGCGAGCGCATCGCCTGGGAGGCGGGCAAGCTGCGCGCGCGCATGGACGAGCCCGCCTCGGACGAGCCCGTGCGCCGCTTCCATGACGAGGCCATCGAGGCGGCCTTCCTCGCCGCGCTGCCGCGCTATCGGATGCATCCGTGGGACGGGCCGCTGACGCTGTTCCGCCCGCCGCTGCGCAAGGTGCACAAGGTGTCGGGCGGGCGCTGGGTGGATGACGAGCGCGCCTATGTGCTCGAGGACAACGGCTGGACCCGTTGGGCCCCCGCGACCGAGGTGGTCGAGGTGCCGGGCGATCACGACTCGATGGTGCTCGAGCCCAATGTGCGGGTGCTGGCCGCGCGGCTGCGCGCGCGCATCCTGGCCGCCGAGGCGGCGGCGGGCCGCGCGGGCGCGCCGCGCGCCGCGGCGGCGGAGTAGCGCCATGACCGATCCGACGGTTCTGACGATCGTGCTCAACTGGCGCACCGCGCCGATGACGCTGCGCGCGGCGCGCGCGGCGCTGGCGGCGATGGAGGGCATCCCCGGCGCGCTGACGGTGGTCGACAACGACAGCGGCGACGGCTCGTTCGAGATGCTCAGCGCCGCGCTGGCCGACGCCCCGCGCGCGCGGGTCATCCGCGCGCCCTCGAACGGCGGCTTCGGGGCGGGCAACAATTTCGGCATCCGCGCCGGGCTGCCCGACGGGCGGGCGCCCGACTACGTCTACATCCTCAACTCCGACGCCTTTCCGGCCCCGGACGCGATCCGCCGGCTGCGCGACCATCTCGAGGCGCACCCGCGGACCGCCTTCGCCGGCAGCTACATCCACGGCCCCGAGGGCGAGCCGCACACGACGCTGTTCCGCTTTCCCACCATCGCGGGCGAGCTGGAAGGCGCGGCGCGCTTCGGCCCGCTGAGCCGCCTTCTGCGCGGCGCGGCGGTGCCGCTGCCGATCCCCGATCGCTCGCGCCCGGTCGACTGGGTTGCCGGCGCCAGCCTGATGATGCGCCGCGCGGCGCTGGATCGGATCGGGCTCTTCGACGAGGCGTTCTTTCTCTACTACGAGGAAACCGACCTGTGCCTGCGGGCGCGCCGCGCCGGCTGGTCGGTGGACTATGTGCGCGAGAGCGAGGTCATGCATATCGGCTCGGTCTCGACCGGGCTCAAGACCGCACGGCGCATGCCTGCCTACTGGTTCGATTCGCGCATGCGCTACTTCGTCAAGAATCACGGCCGCGCCTATGCCGCGGCGGCCACGGGCGCGCGCGCGCTGGGCTGCGCGATCCGGCGCGCGCGCGTCGCCGTGCAGGGCGCGGACACCGGCGATCCGCCGCATTTCCTGAAGGACCTGCTCCGGCACGCGGCCGCGTCCGTCGCCGGGGCGGCATGGCCGGGGCGCGCGCCCGTGCGGGGCGCGGCCGCGCCCGGCAAGGGCTGAACGCGATCGGGGCGGGGCCGGCGCCGCCCGCATTGGGGGATTTTTCGATGACTGCCTTTTCAACCGTTCTGGTCGGCGACGAGTCGCTGCTCATCCAGTGCGCCGAGCGCCTTCGCGCGCGCGGCCACGCCATCGCCGCCGTCGTGACCGACGATGCGGGCTTGCGCGGCTGGGCGCAGGAGGCCGGGCTGCGCGTTGCGCCGCGCGGACCCGAGCTTGCGCAGGCGCTTGCGCCCCTTGGCTTCGACTGGCTCTTGTCCATCGCCAATCTGCGCGTGCTGCCGGACGAGGTGCTGTCGCTGGCGCGCAAGGGGGCGGTAAATTTCCATGACGGCCCGCTGCCCCGGCGCGCGGGGCTGAATGCGCCGCTCTGGGCGCTGCTCGAGGGCGACTCGAGCCACGGCGTGACCTGGCACCTGATCGAGGGCGGCGTGGACGAGGGCGACATCCTGGCCGAGCGCGCCTTCGAGCTTGCGCCCGACGAAACCGCGCTCACGCTCAACGCGCGCTGCTACGCCGCCGCGCTCGACAGCTTCGAGGACCTGCTGGCGCAGCTCGAAAGCGGCGTTCCGACGCGCAAGCCGCAGGATCTGTCGCAGCGCCGCGTCCACCGGCGCGCCGACCGGCCCGAGGCCGCCGCGCGGCTCGATTTCCGCCGCCCGGCGGCCGAGCTGGCGGCGCTGGGGCGCGCGCTTGACCACGGAACCTATTTCAACCCGCTCGCCAAGCCGAAATTCGTCGACGCCCATGGCCGGCTGCTTCTGGCCGGCCGCATCGAGGCGCTGCCCGACGAGGACGCCGCGCCGGGCGCCGAGGCCGGCGCGGTGCTCGAGGTCGCGCCCGATGCGCTGATCGTGGCCGCCGGGTCGGGGCGCGTGCGCCTTTCCGCGCTGACCGACGCGCTGGGCGCCCGGGTCGCGGCCGAGGATGCGGCGCGGGTCGGGGCGGTTCTGCCCTCGCTCGATGCCGAGGCGGCGCGCGCCTTGACCCGGCGCGTCGAAGAGGCCGCCCCCGCCGAGTCGCGTTGGCGCGCGCGGCTCGCCGCCATGGTCCCGGCGGCCGTGCCGCTGGCCGCGCCGCGCGATCCCTCGGCGCCGGCGGCCGGGCGCGAGCCGCGCCGGCGCAGGCTGGATCTGCCCGCGGGGCTCGACGCCGACGCGCTGGCCGCCATCGCCGCCGCCGGCGCGGCGCGCGGCGGCGCCGGCGAGGCCTTCGACCTGGCGCTGCGCGAGGCCGCCCATGCCGAGGCCGAGGCGGCGACCGGCGGCGTGCTGAACGGCTGGGTTCCGGTCCGCTTCGAGGCCGACCCGCGCGGCGACGGCGCGACGCCCTTCGCCGAGGCGCGCGCGGCCTTCGCCCGCCGCCTGGCCGAGGCCCGGCGCGACGGGACCTTCGCGCGCGACCTGGTCGCCCGCGACCCGGCGATCCCCGGCCTGCCGGTTCCCGACCTGGCGCTGCTGGGCCCGGGCGCGCCGCCGCTGGCCGAGGCCGCGGCGCAGCTGGTCCTCGACCCGGCCGCGCCCGAGCTGCTGACCGATCCCGCCCGGCTGGGCGAGGCCGAGGCCGAGCTGCTGGCCCGCCGGATCGAGACCCTGGCCGCCGCGCTGGCCGCGCCCGAGGCCGAGGCGGCCCCGACCGCGCGCCTGCCCCTCCTGCCCGAGGAGGAGCGCGCGCGCCTCCTGCGCGAGTGGAACGCCACCGAGGCGCCCTTCGACGACCGCCCGATCCATCAGCTGATCTCGGCGCAGGCGGCCCGCACGCCGGACGCGCCCGCCATCGCCTTCGAGGACCGGACGCTGACCTACGCCGAGCTCGAGGCCGAGGCCGAGCGCGTCGCACACGCGCTGCGCGCGATGGGGGTGGGGCCGGGCGTGCTGGTCGGGCTGTGCGCGCCGCGCGGGCCCGAGCTGGTGGCCGGGGCGCTGGGCATCCTCAAGGCCGGCGGCGCCTATGTGCCGCTCGACCCGTCCTACCCGGCCGAGCGGCTGGCGCTTTATGTCGAGGACAGCGGCGCGCCGGTGATCGTCGCCCATTCCGCGACGCTGGACGCGCTGCCGCCCCATGAGGGGCGGACGCTGGTCATCGACCGCGATCTGCGCCCGGCCGAGGCCCCGGCGACGCCCCCCGAGGGCGGCGCCGGCCCCGAGGACCTGGCCTACGTCATCTACACCTCGGGCTCGACCGGGCGGCCCAAGGGGGTGATGGTCACGCATCGCAACGTGGCGAACTTCTTCGCCGGCATGGACGCGCGCATCCCGCACGACCCGCCGGGAACCTGGCTGGCGGTCACCTCGCTGAGCTTCGACATCTCGGTGCTCGAGCTGTTCTGGACGCTGGCGCGCGGCTTCAAGGTGGTGATCGCCGGCGACGACGACCGCGGGCTGGTCTCGAACGGGCCGCTGGCGGTCTCGGACCGGCGCATCGACTTCAGCCTGTTCTACTGGGGCAACGACGACGGGCCGGGGCCGAAGAAGTATCAGCTGCTGCTTGAGGGCGCGAAATTCGCCGACGCGCACGGCTTCTGCGCCGTCTGGACGCCCGAGCGCCATTTCCACGCCTTCGGCGGCCCCTATCCGAACCCGGCGGTGACCGGCGCGGCGGTGGCGGCGGTGACGCGGAACCTGAGCGTGCGCGCGGGCAGCTGCGTCGCGCCGCTGCACCACACGGCGCGCATCGCCGAGGAATGGGCGGTGATCGACAACCTCACCGACGGGCGCGCGGCGCTGGCCATCGCCTCGGGCTGGCAGCCGGACGATTTCGTCCTGCGCCCCGAGAACACGCCGCCCGAGAACAAGCCGGCCATGTTCCGCGCCATCGAAGAGCTGCGCCGCCTGTGGCGCGGCGAGGCGGTCGAGTATCCGCGCAAGGACGGCTCGATGCACGCGGTCGTCACCCAGCCGCGCCCGGTCTCGGCCGAGCTGCCGATCTGGGTGACCACCGCCGGCAATCCCGAGACCTGGCGCGAGGCCGGCGCCATCGGGGCCAACGTGCTGACCCATCTTCTGGGCCAGTCGATCGACGAGGTCGCCGACAAGATCCGCATCTACCGCGACGCGCTGCGCGAGGCCGGGCACGACCCCGACTCGCGCACCGTGACGCTGATGCTGCACACCTACATCGCCGAGGACCGCGAGAAGGCCCGCGAAATCGCGCGCGAGCCGATGAAGGACTACCTGCGCGCCGCCGCGGGCCTGATCAAGCAATACGCCTGGGCGTTTCCGGCCTTCAAGCGGCCCAAGGGGGTCGAGAACCCGTTCCAGATCGACCTTGGCGCGCTGAGCGCCGAGGAGCTGGAGGGCATCCTCGACTTCGCCTTCAAGCGCTATTTCGAGGATTCGGGCCTGTTCGGCACCATCGAGGACGCGCTGGCCCGCGTCGAGCAGGTCAAGCGCATCGGCGTGGACGAGATCGCCTGCCTGATCGACTACGGCATCGCGCCCGAGCTGGTGCTCGAGGGGCTTGGGCCGCTGGCCGAGGTGCTGGCGCGGGCCAACCGGGCGTCCGAGATCCCGGCGGACGACTTCTCGATCGCCGCGCAGATCCTGCGCCACGGGGTGACGCATCTGCAATGCACGCCGTCCATGGCGCGGATGATCGTCATGAACGACGAGGCGCGCCTTGCGCTGTCGCGCGTCAGGCATCTGATGATCGGCGGCGAGGCGCTGCCGGGCGCGCTGGCCGGTCAGCTTGCGCAGGCCGGGGCGGGCGCGGTGCAGAACATGTATGGCCCGACCGAGACGACCATCTGGTCGGCGACCGGCCCGGCCGACCCGTCCGAAGCGGTGGTCAACATCGGAACCCCGATCGCCAACACCCGGCTTTACGTTCTGGACGCGCAGGGCGAACCCGCCCCGATCGGCGCGCCGGGCGAGCTGTGGATCGGCGGGGCGGGCGTGACGCGCGGCTATCTGGGGCGGCAGGGCCTGACCGACGCCGCCTTCCGCCCCGACCCCTTCGCCGGGGACGGCTCGCGCATGTATCGCACCGGGGACCTGGCGCGGCGGCGCATGGACGGGCGCATCGACTTCCTCGGCCGCGCCGATCACCAGGTCAAGATCCGCGGCCACCGCATCGAGCTGGGCGAGATCGAGGCCGCCGCCGCCGCCTTCCCTGGCGTGCGCGCCGCCGCCGCGCTGGCGCGCGAGGACGCGCCGGGCGACGTGCGCCTGGCGCTTTACGTCGTCGGCGCGGCGCCCGAGGCGGCGCTGCGCGCCCACCTGGCCGCCGCCCTGCCCGCGCACATGCTGCCGGCGCATGTGATCTTCATGGACGCGCTGCCGCTGACCCCGAACCGCAAGGTCGACCGCAAGGCCCTGCCGGCGCCGGGCGCGGCGGCGGCGGCGGGCGGGGCGCCGCGCCGCGCCGAGGGCCCCGCGCCCGAGGGCGAAGCGGCCCGGCGCATCGCCGCCATCTGGTCGCGGGTGCTGGGGGTGGACAAGGTGAGCGCCTCGGACAATTTCTTCGAGCTGGGCGGCCATTCGCTTCTGGCGGTGCAGGCGCATCGCGAGATCAGGGCCGAGCTGGGCGCCGAGCGGCTGTCCATCACGGACATCTTCCGCTTTCCGGTGCTTTCGGCCCTGGCCGCGCATCTCGAGGGCGCCGGCGCCGCGCCGGCCGCCGACCCGGCCGAGGACGACGCTCGCGCGCAGGCCCGCGCCGAGGCCATGGCCCGCCGCCGCGCCATGCGCGCGCGCCGCGGCGCGCCGGCCGCCTGAGCCGGCGAAGGGCGCGGGAATTTGCCCGCTGCGCGGCGGTGGGGTATCACCTTGGCCGGACGATCCATGACCGGCCGAGGGGAAGCGATGATCGAGGGCGCGCGGGGTGCGGGCGGATCCGGCGGCGCGGCGGAGGCCGCCGGCTGATGCCTTACGCGCTGCATGAAGGCCGCGTGATCTTCTTCGCGCATGTGCCCAAGGCCGGCGGATCCAGCGTCGAAGACCACATGGCCGCGCGTTTCGGCCCGCTCGGGCTGCTCGATCGCGGCTGGATGCAGGGCTGGATCGACGGGCGCTGGCGCGACGGAGGGCTGGCGGTCTCGCCGCAGCACCTGGCCGCGGCGGATCTGCGCGGGCTGCTGCCGCGCACGCCCGACGCGGCGTTCGCGGTGGTGCGCGACCCCGTGGCCCGCATCGTCAGCGAGTATCGGTTTCAGGCCCGCGCCAGCCGGCCCCTGTCGCGCCCGCGCCTGGCGCGGCTGGGCTTCGATGTGTGGCTGCGCGCGACGCTGGCGGCGGCGCGGCGCGATCCGCGGGTGTTCGACAACCACATCCGCCCGCAGTCCGACATCGTGCCCGAGGGCGCGCGGGTGTTCCGTCTGGAAGATGGCCTGGACGCGGTCGCCGAGTGGCTGGACCAGGTTGCCGGCCCGCCGCCGCAGGGCCAGACGCCCGGCGGCCGCATCGGCCATGCGCTGCGCTCGACCGGGGCGCCGATCCGGCCCGGCCGGGCCGAGCTTGCGCTCATCGCCCGGTTCTACGCGCGCGACTATGCGCGCTTCGGCTATCCGCCGCCGGATCTCGACGCCGCGCCGGCGCGCACGCAGGGCGGGCTTGCGCCGCGTCCGGGATGGAGGGCGCGCCTGTGGCGCGGGGCGGGGGCGGCCGCGCGCCCCGTCGCGCCGTTGCTGGGGCCGGGGGTGGCGGCGGCCTGGCGGCGCGGGCGCATTTGACCGGCGCCGGGCGCCGAACGGCTTTTCCGTGCGGCGCCGGCGCGCTATCGTGGCCGGGCCGGCGCCGGCGGGTCGATTTCCAAGGGTGTTCTTTCATGACGAATGCGTTCCGCGCCCAGCGCGCGCCAGGCTCGTGGCCGAGCCGCGCGCCATGAACGCGCCGCATCCCGCGGGCGATGCGGATCGTCCGCTCGTCACCCTTTTCGTCTTCGCCTACCGCCAGCAGGACACGGTGCGCGAAGCCATCGAGGCCGCCTTCGCCCAGACCTACGGCCCGCTCGAGATCCTGCTGTCGGACGACGCTTCGCCGGACGGAACCTTCGAGGTCATGCGCCGCATGGCCGAAAGCTATCGCGGGCCGCACCGGGTCACGCTCAACCGCAATGCGCGCAATCTGGGCATCGTCGCGCATCTGGACCGCATCGCCGAGATCGCGGCGGGCGAGCTGCTGGTGCAGAACGGCGGCGACGACATTTCCGAACCCGACCGCGTGGCGGCGTTGATCGAGGCCTGGCGGGCCAGCGGACCCACGCCCGAAAGCCGCGCCGCGCTGGTCCATTCCGAGGCGCTGCGCATCGACGCCGCGGGGCGGCCC
The DNA here is from genome assembly GCF_008124525.1 of Oceanicella actignis. GTDB lineage: Bacteria > Pseudomonadota > Alphaproteobacteria > Rhodobacterales > Rhodobacteraceae > Oceanicella > Oceanicella actignis. The sequence goes on along the minus strand of NZ_VNHJ01000006.1, from coordinate 26,465 downwards.
CTGGGCGTGCGCCGGCCGAGTCCGGTGGTCGATTCGCGCGTGTCGCCCGAGGCTTTCCTGCGCGGCAACATGTATGTGATCGGCGCGACGCAGATGTGGGCCCGGCGCCTGCACCGGCGCTTCGGCCCGCTGGCGCCGACCGCGCTGGTCGAGGACCGGGCGCTGCCCTTCCGGGCGCTGCTGGACGCCGGAGCGGCCTTCGTCGATCGCCCCCTGCTGCGCTATCGCGCCGGGGGCGTCTCGGAAACCGAGGATGGCGGCGACCCGGCGGCCGCGCGCGTCAGGCGTTTGTTATACCGGCGCTGGTATGTCTCGTGCTACCGGACCTATGCGCGCGATCTGGACGCGGCGGGCGGGGCCGAGCTTGACCCTTTGCGCGCGATCTGCGCACAGGAGCTGCGGTTGCACGAGCTGCGCCTTGCGGCGGCCGAGCGGACGGGGCTTGCGCGGCTGGCGCTGATCCCCGAGGCTCTGCGCCTTGCCGTTCGCCGTCGGGAGCCGGAAATCGCGGCCGATCTGGCGCGCGCGATGGCCGGCGCCTGGCGCGCCGGCGCGGCCGAAGGACGAGAGAGGATTCGATGAAGCAGCAAGCGGCGAGCGCGGCGGCGCGCATGGCCCAGGCGGACCGGCTTCCGCGCCTGGCCATCGCCTTTGTCGTCTGCCTGGCGATTCCCCTGGTCTTCTACATCGGTCCTCTGCGGATGACGCCCTATCGCGTCGTGCTGGTCGCGTCCTTCGCGCCGCTGGTGGGGTTGTGGCTTGCGGGTCGGCTCGACGGCATCAAGCCGCCGGATCTGATGGCGGCCTTCTATGCGCTGTGGGCGGGGCTGTCGCTGGTGGTCAACCATGGCCTCGAGAAGGTCGAGCTGGCCGGCATCACCGCGATCGAGATCCTGGGCGCCTACCTGCTTGCGCGCGCCTCGATCCGGGGGCCGAACGGCTTTCGGGCCTTCGTGCGCACCCTGCTTTGGGTCACCTTGGCGCTGATCCCCTTCGCCTTCGTCGAGGCGGTGTTCTACAGGCGGCTGTTTCAGGAGGCGCTGGGCGGGTTGGCGCTTCCGATCTCGAGCTTCGAAACCCGGTGGGGCATGCTGCGCGCCGCCGCATCGTTCGAGCACCCGATCCTGTTCGGGGTGTTCGCGGCGTCGGGCCTGGCGATGTCCTATTACGCGCTGCGCGGCGACGGCCGCCGCTGGCCCATGGCGGCGCTGGTGGCGGGCGCGGGGGCGTTCTTCTCGCTGTCGCTCGGCGCCTATGTCGCCTTGGCCGCGCAGCTGGGCCTGATCGTCTACGACCGCCTCACCGAGGGGCGGAAGGGCCGTTGGCGCAACCTGATCATCGTGATCGGCGCGGTTTACGCGTTCTTGCTGGTCGCATCGAACCGCGGGCCTATCCTGATCTTCATCCAGACCTTCGCGTTCAACTCCTTTTCCTCCGCCATCCGACTCCAGACATGGAACTACGGAACCGACGTCGTGCTGAACAACCCGATCTTCGGCATCGGGCTGGACGAAAACTGGCCGCGGCCGCACTGGCTGACCAGCAGCGTGGACAATTTCTGGCTGCTCAATGCGATGCGCTACGGTCTGCCCGCCGCCATCGCCATCGCGGGCCTGGTGTTGTCGACGCTTCTTCGCCTCGGGGCGCGTCCGATCGCCGATCCGCAGGTCGACGCCTGCCGCAAGGGGCTGGTGATGTCGCTTGTGGCGATGTGCGTGGCGGCGGCGACGGTGCATTATTGGGGCACGATCTTCGTCTATTTCATGTTCCTTCTGGGCGCCGGCTCATGGCTGTTGGAGTGGGAGGAGTCCGCCGCTCCGGCGACCTCCGCCGCGCGCGGACCGGCCTCGGCGCTGCGTCGGCGCGCGCCGGACGAGGCGCCCGCGCCCCAGCCCGGCCCCAAGCCCGCCCGCAGGCCCGTCGCATCGCCGGCGCCGCCGCGCGGTTTGCCTCTGGGCACCGGACCGCGCCGGGGCTGAGGGGCGGGGCTCAGTCGCCGCTCTCGAGCGCGCCCAGATCGCCGCCCGAGGCCGGGCGGGGCGCGCCGTTGAGGTCGCGAGGCGGCTGAAACGCCGGATCGGCGGCGCGATGGGCGGGGCCGTCGGGCCGCGGGCGATAGTCGCCGGCGGACCGGTCGCGAATGACCAGCCCCGGATAGCGAATCCGCAGGTTGCGGCGCGACAGCGTCCAGTCGGGCAGGCTGAACTTCATGGCCATGTTGTTCGCGGCCACGTTCCCGCCGAAGCGGGCGCCGTTTTTGTGCGCCCGGAACATGATCCAGGGCCGCGCCTGCGGGCCCGGGCGGCGGTTGAGGACGGTGTTGTTCACGACGCGGACGTTCTTGCCGCCCATGACCGTGATGCCGTGGTATTGATCGACGACGATGAGGTTGTTCTCGATCGTCCAGTTCTCGTAAACGCCGTCGAAAAGGCCGATGCCCTGAAGGCTGCAGGCCAGCCTGGCCGAACCGGGGCGGTCCCATTCGAAGATGCGGTTGGCCGAAAGCGTCACATCCCGCACCACCCCGCTGCCGGCGCGGCGGTTCTTTCCCACCGACCAGGACTGGATCCCGTCATCGTGATTGCCCGACCCCGTCGCGACGCAGTTGTGCACGAGATTGCCGTGCACCCGGCTGCCATCGCCCAGAACGCGGATGCCGTCGGCGCCGAAAAGGTCGATCTCGTTGTTTTCGACGACGGCGCGCGGGCCGGTGGCCTGGATGCCGAAATTGACCCCGGTCATCCGATTGCCGCGCGCCGCGCCGTCGGGACCGTCCAGGCGGATGCCGTCGCGGGCGTTGCGCCGCCAATCGACGCCGCGGGTCCAGCGCGCGATTTCGGCGTCGGGGGCCGAGCGCAGCTCGAGCTGCTCGAGCGCGACGCGCCGGGCCGTCCGGTGCACGAGGACAAGCGGTCCGCGGCGCTTGGCGCGGGCGGGGCGCGGAAGGGGAAGGGGCGTGCCGTCATCGGCGCGCGCGATGGGCGCCGGCGCGGGCTCCGGCGGCCGGGGCCTGGGCATGACGAGCAGGTTGCGCAGGGTCAGCCCCTCGGCCTGGTGGATGACGACCTTGCCGAGCCATGCCGCGCCCTGGCCCGGATCGGGCAGGGCGGCGGCGGCCCTGGGGTCGCCCTCGCCTTCGATGACGACGTCGCGGATGATCCGTCCGGGCGCCTTGGTCTTCGCATCACGCGGGCCGGCCGCGCGGATCGAGGGCGCGCCGTAAAATCCGGGCGCCAGCGACAGCCGGTCGCCGTCCTGCAGGCGGCCCGACAGAAAGGCGGCGCGGATGCTGGCGAAGGGGCGCGTGGGCGATCCGTCTCCGCCCTGCGCCGCGCCGGCGGCGACGTGGAACGTGGCCGCCGGCGCCGCGCCGCAGATCAGCGTCGCGACAAGGGCCAGCCCCAGGGCGGCGCGCGGGCTCATCGCCGCGCCCCGCGCAGCCGCGCGGCCGCCGCCAGGGCAAGCGCCGCCCACGCGCGCGGATGGGCGGGCCTCTGGCGCACGGCCCGCCATGCCCAGCGCAGCGCCGCGGCCGCGTCGCCCGTGCGCCGATGGCCGCCGGCCAGGATCACGAGCCGTTCGAACAGCGCATCGGGCAGGGCGGCGAAGGCTTCGGCGTTCTTTTCCAGAATGCGCTCCAGCGCCGCGACCCGGTTGCGCGGCACGCGGGTGAGGCTGTTCGGCGAAAAGCGCTGGAGGACCAGGGGTTCGGGTTCGAAGGCGATGGGGCCGAGGCGCGAGAGTCGGATGAACAGGTCCCAATCCTGCAAAGCGCCCAGGGTTTCGTCGAAGCCGCCGGCCTTTTCGATCGCATCGCGGCGGCCGACGAAGGTCTGGGTCGAGATGAGGCTGCCCGCGCGCAGGAGCGACTCGGTCAGGTCGCCCTCGAGCGCGGCGCGGCGCCTCGGGCGCGGCCAGTATTCGAGCTTCGACGGATCGTGACGGTCGGCCTCGGGCAGTCCGAGGATGATCATGCCGCAATAGGCGCCGATGGGCTCCTGCCCCGTCCGCGCGCGAAACCGGGCCATTGCGGCGAACTGGCGCTCGAGCTTTTCGGGCAGCCATTCGTCGTCGCTGTCCTGAAAGGCGACCCAACGGGCGCGCGCGGCGCGCAGGCCGGTGTTGCGCGCCGCCGCGCCGCCGCGGTTGCGCTCGTGCCGCAGGACGCGCAGCCGCGGATCGCCCAGCGCCTCGACCGCGGCCGCCGAGCCGTCGGTCGAGGCGTCGTCCACCACGATCACTTCGGTTGGGGACAGGGTCTGGCGCAGAACGCTGCGCGTTGCGGCGGGCGCGGTCGCCGCCCGGTTGAACATGGGAATCACCACCGCGATTTCGGGCTGGGTCATTGTCTGCGTGATCTCCCGCTTCTTGCGCCGTCCTGCTTGCGGCGCTCGACCGCGTGCGAAGCCTTGGTGTATCAGGATCCGCACGACATGTTGCGCGCGGATTTGGAGGATTGCATGGCGAAGGGCGGCCGGCTGGGCCTTGGGTATTTCACGATCAAGCGCGTGCGAAAGGTGCTGGTCCGCCTGCGGCTGTTGGCGCTGCGGCGCATTTGGGGGATGGACATCGACCCGACGGTCGAGCTGTCGATGTCGGCCAGCTTCGACCGCGTCTATCCGCGCGGCATCCATGTCGGGCCGTTCACCTATCTGGCGTTCGAGTCGAAGATCCTCACCCACGACATGACCCGCGGCCTGTATCTGGACACGCGCATCGGGGCCAACTGCTTCATCGGCGGGCGCAGCCTGATCCTGCCCGGGATCACCATAGGCGACGGCTGCATCGTCGCCGCGGGCGCGGTGGTCACGCGCGACGTGCCGCCGGGGTGCATCGTGGCCGGCAATCCGGCGCGCGTCGTTCGCGAGGGGATCGAGGTCGTCCGCTACGGCCGCCTCGCTCATGCCGACGAGAACGAACGCCGCATCCTGGCCGCCTGGGCCGAGGACGGGGCGAACCGGGCATGAGCGGGCAAGGCGCCGGCGCGGCGCCCGTTCTGGGCGTCGCCATCGTCACCTACAATGCCGAAAAGGTGATCCTCGACTGCCTCGAAAGCCTGCTGGCCGCCCCGGACCAGCCCATGCGGATCGTGCTGTGCGACAACGCCTCGACCGACGGCACGGTGGATGCGATTCGGGACTGGGCGGCGGGCCGGCGGGCATGGCGGCCCTCGGATCTGCCGGGCCTGCCGCCGGCGCCCGCGCCCAAGCCCGTGCGCCTGGTCGAGTTCGACGCCCCGCCCGCCGCCGGCGCATTGCCCCTGGCCGGCCAGGGCGCGGACGAGCCGGGCATCGCCCTCATCCACTCGGGACTGAACCGGGGCTTTGCGGGCGGCGTCAACCTGGCGCTCGAGGCGCTGCGCGCGGCGCCCGACGTCGCGCTGTTCTGGGTGCTCAACCCCGACGCCATCGCGCCGCCCGGCGCGCCCGGGGCGCTGATGCGCGCGGCGCGCGAGGGCGGGCCGGGCATCGGGCTTTGGGGCGGGCGCATCCTCTATGCCGATGCGCGCGGCTCGATCAACGCCGACGGGGGCGGTTGGCTCAATCGTTGGACCGGGGTGACGGGGGGCGTCAACTTCATGCGCCCGCATGCCGACGCGCCGCCGCCCGATCCGGCCGGGTTCGACTTCGTGTCCGGCGCCAGCATGGCCGTCACGCGCGCCTTCCTCGAGACCGTCGGTCCGATGCGCGAGGACTATTTCCTGTATTACGAGGAGGTGGACTGGGCCCTGCGGCGCGGCGATCTGGCCATCGGCTACGCGCCCGGCGCCACGATCTACCACCATGTCGGCGCGTCGATCGGCTCGCCGACCCATCGGCGCGGAGGTTCGCCCTTCTCGCTCTACTTCCTGTTCCGCAACCGCCGGCGGCTGGTGAGGCGCTTCAACCCGGCGGCCCTGCCGGTCGCCTGGGCCTATTCGATGGCCAAGGTCGCGCAGCTGGCGCTGCGCGGCGATCTGGCGGCGGCTTCGGCGGCCTTTCGCGGGTTCAACGGCCTGCCCCCGCCCCGCGCGGTGCGCGAGCGCATCGCTCCCGAGGCGCGGCCGCTGGCCTTTGGCGGCGAATGAAGGCCCGCGCCGCCGCCCTGACGCTGGCCGCGCTTGCGGCGCTGGGCGCCGGGGCGTGGCTTGACGGCTACGGCGCGCGGGCGCTGCTGCGCGCCGAGCGCATGTTGCAGGTCCCGCCGGCGCCGCTTGACGTTCCGCCGGATCGGCCGGCGCGGATCGTGCTGCTGGGCACGAGCCTGACCGCGGGCGGCGAGCTGTGGCTGCGCCGGGTGCGCGCGCGGCTCGAGGCATGCCGCCCGGGCGGCGTCGCCCTGACGCGGGTCGCCAGGCCGGGCGCGGCCGGCGCCTGGGGGCAGGCCCGCCTGGCGGAAATCCTTGCCGATCCGCCGGACCTGATCGCCATGGAGTTCACCATCAACGACTCGGCCCTGCATCGCGGCGAGCCGCTCGCGCGCGCCGCCGTGCGTCACGAGGCGATGCTGGCGCAGGCGGCGCGGGCGGGCGTGCCGGTTCTGCTCATGACCATGAGCCCGGCCTGGGGGCTGCGCGCATGGCCGCGCCCGGGGCAGGTCGCCTATCGCGACGCCTACAGGGCGCTGGCCGCGCAGGGGCGCGCGGCGCTGCTCGACACCATCGCGCTGTGGCGCGCTTTGCCCGAGCCGCGCCGCCGGGACATGGTTCCGGACGGCTTGCACCCGACCGATGAGGCCATGGCCGAGATCTTCGCGCCCGCTCTGGCCGACGCGTTGGAAGGGGCGCTGTGCGCCGGCTGATCCCGTGCGCCATGGGCCGTCGCATCCGGGGTCTTCCCGGTCTATGTTCGGCGCGTCGGGCGTTCCAAAGCGCATCGCGGCGGCGGCCGGCCCGGGCCGGCGCCGTCCCGGACGGCCTTGCGGCGGCGTCGCTCGCCGGGCAATGGGGGCAAGACCCGCCCCGGCGCCCCTTTGCAGAGCCGAGGCGGCGCCGTGGCGCGCGGGCCGGCCGCGTTGTTGGGGAGAGATGGCGGCGATGAAGTGCACCTTCCTGCTCTTGCCTCTCCCCGCGCATCAGGCGCGCGCGGGGTGGTGTCCGACCCCGAGCGCAGCGGCCCGGCCGGGTGGGCGCGCCCTCGCGCGGCTTCGGGCCGCGAAGCGGCGGGCGACGGCGGCCAGCGAGAGGATTCGCGCCGGGATGGCCGTCGGGCTCGAGGCGCGCCGCGTGGAGATCCGTTGGCGCGTTCGCGAATCCGCCGATGAATTTCGCGCGGGGGCGGCCGCGCCTCGGCGCCGCCCGCCCGGGGCGCGCGCGTCCGCCGCAGGACGCGCGCCCACCCCCCCGCGCCCGGCGAAAGGGCGCGCGGGCGCCGCGTCGCGCCCTTCGGGTTTCGGCCGATGAGCCCGGAAGCCGTCCAGGCGCTGGCGCGCGGCTTGTTCCCGGCGGGGGTGGCGGTGGCCGCGGCCGATCCGCGCGCGCCCGCGTCGGGCCTGTTTGGAGAAGAGGCGGCCGCCGTGGCCCGCGCCGTCGAGCCGCGTCGGCGCGAGTTCGCCGCCGGGCGGCGCGCGGCGCGGGCGGCGCTGGCGTCGCTCGGGATCGCGCCGGCCGCGATCCCGATGGGGGCGGACCGCGCGCCGGTCTGGCCGGCTGGGGCGGTCGGCTCGATCTCGCACACCGCGCCGCGGCCGGGCGCGACGGGACCCGCGGCCTGCGCGGCGGCGGCGGCGCGGGCGGACGCCTTCGGCGCGCTTGGCCTCGACGTCGAGGGGGCCGCACCGCTGGCGCCGGCGCTGCGCGCGCAGATCCTGGTTCCCGCCGAGGCGGAGGCGCTCGAAGCCCGCCCCGAGGCCGAGCGCGGCCGGCTGGCCAAGCTGATCTTCTGCGCCAAGGAATGCGCCTACAAGGCGCAATACCCGTTGACCGGGGCGCTGTTCGGCTTCGAGGGGATGCGGATCGACTGGAGCTTCGCCCCGGACGGGCGCGCGGGGCGCTTCGCGGCGGTCTTCCTGCGCCCGGCCGGGGCCTTTGCGCCCGGCGACCGGCTCGAGGGCCGCTTCGCCTTCGCCGGCGGGCTGGTCGCGGCGGGGGTCGCGCTGCGCCAGGCGCCGGTCAGCCGCCGCTGAAAGCGGTCCGCGCCCGCCCCGTCATTGCGCGGCCGCGCGCCTCGGCGGCAGGCCGGCGCGGATCAGCTCGCTGCGGTGGCGGAACACCGAGACGTCGTCGAACGGCGCCCCGTCGCGCGCGGCGCGCGCGAACAGGTCGGCCAGCGCGGCGCGGTCGGCGGCCAGCTGCGCCAGGATCTCGGTCAGGGCGGCGGCGTCGTTCAGCGGCGCCAGGCGCCCGCCCCCATGGCCCGCGATCAGGTCGCGGGCGAAGGCGCCGTCATAGCCGACGATGGGCGTGCCAGAGATCAGCGCCTCGATCAGGCAGCGCGGCGATTCGGGGGTCTTGTGGCAGAACAGGAAGACATGGGCCGCGCGCAGGGCGTCCAGCACCGCGTCCCGGTCGGCGGCGAAGCCGGGCGTCGAGACCCGCTCGTCCAGCCCGGCGGCGGCGATCTCGCGGCGCATGGCCGCGCGCTCGGTCCCGTCGCCAAGCCAGGTTGCGCGGAAATCGACGCCGCGCGCGGCCAGCCCCGCCAGCGCGGCGACCCAGTCGAGCGGCCCTTTCATCGGGTCGGCGCGGCCGACATAGACGATGCGCAGCGGCCCCTCGGCGGCGGCGGCGGCCTTGGCGGCCAGCGCCTCGGGGGCGATATGGTCGGCGGCGGCGATGTGGATGTCGTGCACGACTTCGGGGCGGCGGCAGAAGGGGGCGTAGGTCTCGTAGGTCTCGCGGCCGTGGAACAGGCCCAGATCGGCGCGCCGGATCAGCGCCCGCTCGAGCGCCGCCATCGGCCGGTGGGTGAGCCGGGCGCGCAGGCGCGCACGCCACGGGCCCGCGCCGGCCGAGCGGCGCACGACCTCGGATTCGACCCGGTCGGTCCACACCGCGTAGGGCCGGCCCATGCGCCGCGCCTCTACGCAGGCGACCGAGCCCCAGTCGCCGAACAGCCCGCCGATCGAGAAGGACAGGTAGTCGGCCTCGTCGATCAGCGCGCGGATGCGCCGGCGCGCGGCAGGCAGGGCGCGCAGGAAGCGGTCGGGCCGCCAGGCGACGGGCATCGGCTCGATGCGGATGCGCTCCAGCGAGGGGCCGACCTCGGTCAGCGGCACCCAGTCGGGCGGCGGCGGCCCCTCGGCCAGCGGCATCATCGAGATCACGCGGGCGAAATTCTCGGCCCACAGGCGCAGGCCGTTGCAGGCCTGCCCCTCGAGCGTCAGCGCGCCGTCGGGCCGTCCGCCGGCGCGGTGAAGCGGAACGGGCGCGTAGATCAGAAGCGTATCGCCCGCCTTGGCGCGGGCGCCCTGGAAATCATCGCTCATCGCGCCCCCCAACAGCGCGCCGCCGCAAAAATCGCGGCTCGGGCGCGAAGGATCATAGCACGGCGCGCGGTCCGGCGCAGGAAAATGCCGCGCCGGGCGCGCGCGATTCGGGTTAGGATGCGGCATGAGCAGGGGCGCTTGGTTCATTTTGGCGCGGCGGCCGCTCCGCCGCGCATGGGCGCTGGCGGCGCTGGCGCTGTCGGCCTGCGGGCTAACCGCGCGCTGCGCGCCGCAGGGGCTGGATGACGCGTCCATGCGCGCGCTCTACGCGCAGCCCGCTTCCGCGCCCGACCGGCCGCTACGCGTGTTTCACCTCGGTCACAGCCTGGTCGGGCGCGACATGCCCGAAATGCTGCGCCAGCTGGCCGACGCGGCCATGGGTCCGGGGCACGACCACGCCAGCCAGCTGGGATGGGGAACCAGCCTGCGCGAGCATTGGGAGCCGGACCTGCCCATCAACGGCTTCGAGACCGAGAACGCCCATCCCCGCTTCCGCCCCGCGGCCGAGGCTTTGGCGGGCGGGGGCTACGACGCCGTCGTTCTGACCGAGATGGTCGAGATCCGCGACGCCATCCGCTGGCATGACAGCTGGGACTATCTGCGGCGCTGGGCGGCCCTGGCGTGGCAGGGCAACCCCGACGCGCGCGTGTGCCTCTACGAGACCTGGCCCGCCCGCGACAGGGACGAGGCGGCCTGGCTGGCCCGGCTGGACGCCGACCCGGACGAGTTCTGGCGCGGGCGGATTCTGCGCCCGGCTCTTGCCGCCTTGCGCGATCAGGGCATCGAGCGGCCCATCTGCGTGATCCCGGCGGGCTCGGCGCTGGCGATTCTCGATCGGCTCTTGCGCGACGAGGGGCCGGCCGACGGCCTGCGCCGCGCGGGCGATCTGTTTTCCGACGACATCCATCTGAATGACCAGGGAAATTACATGATGGCGCTGATCCATTTCGCGGTGCTTTACGGGCGCGACCCGCGCGGCCTGCCGCGCGCGCTGCGCAAGGCCGACGGCGCGCCCGCGCATGCGCCCGGCCCGGCGGCGGCCGCCCTGATGCAGCGGGCCGCGTGGCTGGCGGTCCTCGGCGATCCGCTCACGGGCCTGCGCCCCGAGGCGGCGCGATGAGCGCGCGCCCCCTTGCCGCGCGCCTCGTCGGCGCGGTCTTGGCGCTGGCGCTGGCGCTGGGCGCCGCCGCGCAGGCCGCCGAGCCGGCGCGGCTGAGCGTGATGTTCGTCGGCCACAGCCTGGTGGCCAGGACGCTCCCCGACATGCTGGCCGACGCGCTGCGCGCCTTCGGGCTGCGCGCGCGCGTCGATGCGCAGATCACCAACGGCGCCCCGCTTTCCTGGAACTGGGAGCGCGCCGCCGAGGCCGAGGGCGCGAACGCCCGCGCCCTGCTGCCCGCCGGCGGCCACGAAGTGCTGGTCCTGACCGAGGCCCAGCCCCTGCGCGCCCATCTGCGCTGGTCGGACACGGCGCGCAACATCGCCCGCTTCGCCGCGCTGGCGCGTCAGGGGCGGGCGCATGCGCGCGTCTATCTCTACGAGACCTGGCCCTGCCTGGGATCGGGCGCGCCCGAAGGCTGCGCCTACGACGATCACGACGACCAGCCCTGGCGCGCGCGGGTGGCGGCCGAGCTGCCGCTCTGGCGCAAGGCGGCCGCGGATGCCGGCCGTCTGGGGGCCGGGCAGGTGCTGCTGATCCCGGCCGGGCAGGCCATGGCCCGCGTCGAGGATGCCGCCCGCCGCGGCGCCGCCGCCGGGCTGGACGGCGCGCGGGCCCTGTTCGCCGACGACATTCACCCCAACGCGCTTGGCTTTTACCTTGTGGCGATGACCCACTTCGCCGCCATCGTCGGACGCGATCCGTCGGGCCTGCCCGCGACGCTGCGCGACCGCTACGGCAAGCCCTTTCCCGCGCCGCCCCCCAGGATCGCCGCCTTTCTGCAGCGCACGGCATGGGAGGCGGTCTGCGCCGAGCCGCTTTCGGGCGTGCGCTGCTGAGCGCCCTTCGCCATTCCCGCGCCAACCCGATTTCATGGAGAAGCCGCTTTGAAGGACGACGCCCACGCCGCCGACAAGGCCGACGCCCCGCCGCGCCCGGATGCCGCCGCCGATCCCGCCGCCGATCCCGCCGCCGCGCGCGGGCTTCGGGTGGCTTACCTCGTCAACCAGTATCCCAAGGTCAGCCACACCTTCATCCGCCGCGAGATCCAGGCGCTCGAGCGCCTCGGCGTGCGGGTCGACCGCTATGCCCTGCGCGGGTGGGACAACCCGACGCCCGACCCCTCGGACGCCGAGGAATGCGCGCGCACGCGCCACCTGCTGCGCCGCGGCCCGGCGCCGCTGGCGGCCGCGGCGCTGCGCGTGGCGCTGCGCCGGCCGCGCCGCTTCGCGCGGGCCTTGGGCGCGGCGCTGGCCATGGGGCGGCGCGGGATGCGGCCCTTGCCCTATCACCTGGCCTATCTTGCGCATGCCTGCCGGCTGCTCGAGCTGCTGCGCGACGCGCCCGTGGCCCATCTGCACGCGCATTTCGGCACCAACGCGGCCGAGGTCGCGCTGCTTCTGCGGCTTCTGGGCGGGCCCCGCTACAGCTTCACCGTCCACGGCTCGGACGAGTTCGACCACGCCGACGGGCTGGCGCTCGACCGCAAGATCGCCGGCGCGGCATTCGTCGCCGCCATCAGCGCCTACACCCGCGCGCAGCTCATGCGCCGCGCCGCGCCCGAGCATTGGCCGCGCATCCAGGTGGTGCGCTGCGGCCTAGAGGACGCCTTCTTCGCCGACGATCCCGCTCCCTTTCCCGAGCGGCCGCAGCTGTTGTGCATCGGCCGTTTCTGCGTCGAGAAGGGGCAGCCGATCCTGCTCGACGCCTTCGCCGCCGTCGCGCGGGCGCATCCCGATGCGCGGCTGATCCTGGCGGGCGACGGCGAGATGCGCCCGCTGATCGAGCGGCGCATCGCCGAGCTGGGCCTGAACGCGCGCGCGACCATCACGGGCTGGATCTCGAGCGATCAGGTGCGCGACCTGATCCGCGCCTCCACCGCGGTGGTGCAGCCGAGCCTGATGGAGGGGCTGCCCGTCGTTCTGATGGAGGCGATGGCGCAGCGGCGGCCGGTGATCTCGACCTGGATCGCGGGCATTCCCGAGTTGGTCGTCGATGGCGAGAACGGCTGGCTTGTTCCCGCCGGCGATGCCGAGGCCGCCGCCCGCGCCATCGACGCCTGTCTGTCCGCCCCGCCCGAGCGGCTGGCGCGCATGGCCGAGGCCGGCTTCGCCCGGGTGCGCGCCCGACACGCGATCGACGCCGAGGCCGCCCGCCTGGCCGAGCTGTTCGCGCAATCGACATGAGCGACGGCCTCGGCCCCAGGCGCGGCGGGGCGGCGCGCGCGCTGGTCCGGCGGGCGGGAATCGCGGCGCTGGCGCGCGGTCCCCTGCCGGCGCTGGCGCGCCGCCGCGCGGCGCGCCGGGGCGCGGCGGCGGTGCTGTGCTGGCATGCCATCGGCCCCGACGGCGCCGGGCCCGAAGCCTGGACGGTCAGCCGCCTGGGCGACCTGCGCGCCCAGTTCGCCGAGCTGGCCCGCCGCTGGCAGGTGGTCCCGCTGGACGAGGCGCTGGCGCTGCTCGACGCGCCGCCCCGTCGCCGTCCCGGTCCGCCTCCGCGCCCGCTTGCGGCGCTGACCTTCGACGACGGAGACGCCAGCCTGCATGCCTTTCTGCCGGCGCTGCTGGACGATCTGGGGCTGTGCGCGACGATCTTCGTGGCCACCGCGCAGATCGAGACGGGGCGCCCCTTCTGGTTCGACCGGGTGATGAACGCGCTGCTTGCGCCGGCGCCTTTCACGCTGGATCTGCGGGCGCAGGGGCTGGGCCTGCGCCGCTTCGATGCGCCGCCCGGCGCGGGCCGCTGGCCGGCGATCTCGGCCTTGCTCGAGGCGCTCAAGGCCCTGCCGCCGGATCGGCGCGAGGAAGCCGCCGCATCCGTCGTCGCGCTTGCGCCGCCCGCGCCCCCCGGTCCGCGGCTCGGTCCGATGAGCCTTGCGCAGCTGCGCGAACTGGCGGCGCATCCGCGCATCGCCATCGGCGCCCACAGCCACGGGCACGAGCTGATGGACCGCATCGCCCCCGAGGCCGCGCGCGCGTCGATCGCGCGCTCGCGCGCGTTGCTGGCGCAATGGACCGGGCGCGCGCCGGCGCATTTCGCCTGGCCGAACGGCAACTGGTCCGACGAGGTCGCGCGCATCGCGGCGCAGGAGGGCTTCGCCTCGGCCGCCGCGCTGGGGCCGGCGGAGGGCCGCTTCCTGCTCGAGCGCGGCGCGCGGCGGCACGCCTATCCGCGCATCGCCGTCGGCCGGTATGACTCGCTCGACCGCTTTCGCCTGCGCCTGGCCGGATTGTAGGCGCGCGGCCGCCGCCATTGAGTTCCGGCGCCATCGGCGGTAAGATGATGCGTCAAGGCCGCCCGCCCGGATTGTCGGGGCCGGCCCCATTTCGTGCCTTCTGGCCGCCGTTTTCAGGCCGCGTCCCCTCGCAACGCTTGTTTCGATCGCTTGCCCCTGCGCGGGCGCGCGCAGTCGTTTCAAGCCAGGGAAAGCAAGATGATGCTTCGATTTCATAAGCTGATTTTCGCCGCCGCCGTCGGGCTTGCGGCGCTGCCCGGCGGGGCGCGCGCCGCGACGGTGGACCTGGACTTCCGCCTGCCTGCCGGCTCGTCCGAGCTGGGGCGGGCGGACAGCGTCTCGTTCGCTCAGGGCTCTCTGGCGCTGACCGTCACCGCAGGGGTGCAGGCCTTCGGCCGGATCTGGCCATGGGCCCAGGTGACGCGCGCGAGGTCCGGGCTCGGGGTGCGAAATGGGTTCATGGACGGCGGCCAGATCGACGGGCGCATCGGCCGCGATCTGTTGATCTTCTCGTTCGATCGGGCGGTGCGCATCGAGGGCGTGGGCTTCGCGCGCGTCGATTCGGACGACGACGCGGCGCTGTTCGTCGAGGGCGGGACCGGCGCGCTCGAGCGCGCGGCGGTGTTCGATCTGCCCTCGGGCGGCTGGCTGAGCACGCTTGCGCTCGATCCCGCCTGGTTCGGCGACCTGTTCGGCATCGGCGCCGCGGGCTGGAACGACGATTTCCGCATCTCGGGCCTGCGGGTCAGCTTCGAGGACGGCATCTCGGCCACGCCCGGCCCCGGTCCCTTCGGCCTGATCCTGGCGGCGCTCGGCGCGCTGGCGCTGGCGCTGCGCGGACGCGGCGCGCGCGCCTGAGCGGGGCGCCGTGAGCGCGCTTGCGCAGGCCGGCCCCGCGCGCGCCGGGGCCGTCGCCCGGCCCGGCTGGGGCGCGGCGCTGCCCGCCGCCGCGCTGGCGGCGTCGGCGGCCGCCCTGTTCGCGCCGGGGTTGGGCGCGCTGGCGCGGGCCTGGTCGCAGGTCGAATACGGGCATGGCCCGGTCATCCTGATCCTTTCGGGGCTGATCTTCCTGAAGATCCTGCGGCGCACGCCCGCCGCGCCGGCCGAGGGCGGGCGCTGGCAGGGGCTGGCGCTGATCGCGCTGGCGGCGCTGATCGCGCTGGGCGGGCGCCTGGCCGGGCTGCCCGAGGTCGTGGCCTACGCGCTGCCGCCCTGGGTCGGCGGGGTTCTGCTGACCGGCTTTGGCTGGCGAGCGGGGCGGCGCTTCTGGCCCGTGGCGGCGCATCTGGTTCTGATGCTGCCCTTGCCGGGGCTGCTCTACTGGCAGGTCTCTTCGGGGCTCCAGCTTCTGTCCTCGAACATCGGGGTGGCGCTGATCCGCGCCGCCGGCGCGCCGGCGCTGCTTGACGGAAACGTCATCGACCTTGGGGTGCACAAGCTGTTCGTGGCCGAAGCGTGCTCGGGGCTGCGCTATCTGTTTCCGATCATGAGCTTCGCCTTCGTCCTGGCGGTGCTTTATCGCGGCCCGTCGGCGCACAAGGCGCTGCTGATGCTGGCCGCCGCGCCCCTTGCGGTGGCGGCCAACGCGCTGCGCGTCGCGCTGGCCGGCGTGCTGACCAGCCGCCATGGCGCGGCGGCGGCGCAGGGGGTCGATCACCTGCTCGAGGGCTGGGCGCTGTTCGCGCTGACCGTGGCCGCTCTGTTTGCGCTGACGGCGCTGCTGGCGCGGCTTGGGGGCGCGCGCTCGCTGCGGGCGGCGATGGATGTGGATCTGACGGGCGCCGGGGCGCGGCTGCGCCAGGTCGCGGCGGCGCGCGCAAGCGGGCCGATGCTGGCGGCGCTGGCCTTGACGGCAGGCGCCGCCGCCGGCTGGGCGCTGGCGCCCGAGCGCCCGAGCCGCAGCCCCGACCTGGCGCCGCTGGCCGCCTTTCCCGAGCGCCTGGGCGCTTGGCGTCTGGCCTTCGCCCGCCCGGCCGGCCAGGATCTGCGCGCCGCGCTGGGCGCCGACGAGATGCTGTGGCGCGTCTACGCCCCGGGCGCCGGCCCCGCCGACCAGGCGGTGGACCTGTTGATCGTGCGGCACGAGGATCAGAGCCGCGGCGGGCTGCACTCGCCGCGCATCTGCATGCCGGGCGGCGGGTGGGAGGTCGAGACCATGGCGCCGCGCGATCTTGGCCCCGCCCTGGGCGGGGCGGCGGGGCTGACCGTCACGCGGGCGGTGGTGCGCCGCGGGCTTGACCGGCGGCTGGTCTATTTCTGGTTCGAGCAGCCGGGCCGGCGCACGCCCTCGGATCTGGCGGCCAAGCTGGGAATCCTGCGCGACGGGCTGATGCTGGGGCGCACGGACGGAGCGCTTGTGCGTCTTGTGACCGATGCGGGGCGCGGCGCGGACGCGCTGGCGCGCGCCGATGCCCGCATGGCGCGCTTTCTGGGCGCGATGGGGCCGGCCCTGGCGCCCTTCTCGCCGGCGGGCGCGCCATGAGCGCGCCGGCCGCCGATGTGGGCGTGGTCGCCATCGGCCGCAACGAGGGCGAACGCCTGCGCGCCTGCCTGCGCGCGGCCCGGCGCGACGCGGCGCATGTGGTCTATGTGGACAGCGGCTCGACCGACGGCAGCGTGGCGGCCGCGCGCGCCCTGGGCGCCGAGACGGTGGCGCTGGACATGAGCATTCCCTTCACCGCCGCGCGCGCGCGCAATGCGGGGCTGGCGCATTTGCGCCGGATCGCGCCGCGGCTGCCGCTGGTGCAGTTCGTGGACGGCGATTGCGAGCTGCGCGAGGGTTGGATCGCCGCCGCCCGCGCCTTTCTTGCCCGGCGGCCCGAGGTGGCCGCCGTGTGCGGGCGCCGGCGCGAGCGCCGGCCCGACGCCTCGATCTACAACGCCGCCTGCGATGCCGAGTGGGACACCCCCGTGGGCGAGGCGCTGGCCTGCGGCGGCGACGCCCTCATGCGCATCGAGGCGATCGAACAGGTCGGCGGGTGGCGCGACTCGCTCATCGCCGGCGAAGAGCCCGAGCTGTGCGTGCGTTTGCGCGCCGCCGGCTGGCGGATCTGGCGGCTCGACGCCGAGATGACGTGGCACGACGCCGACATGCGCCGCTTCGGCCAGTGGTGGCGGCGCTCGGTGCGGGCGGGCCACGCCTTTGCCGAGGGCGCGGCGCTGCACGGCGCGCCGCCCGAGCGCCACTGGGTGGCCGAGACCCGCCGGGCGCTGCTGTGGGGCGCGGCGCTGCCCGCCGCGGCGCTGGCGGGCGCGGCGCTGGTTCATCCGGCGGCGCTGGGGTTGCTGGCCGCCTGGCCGGCGCAGACGGCGCGCCTGGCGCTGCGCGCGCGCGGCGCGCCGCGCGCATGGCCGCTGGCGGCGTTGACGGTGCTGGGCAAGGCGGCCGAGGCGCAGGGCGCGCTGCGCTTCATGGCCGGGCGGGCCCTGCGGCGCCCGTCGCGCCTGATCGAGTATCGGCGTCCGGCGCGGGGGGCGGGTTCACCCGACGCCTGACAAGGCGCCCAGCGCCTCGCGCGCGTGCCAGAGCGCGCCCGCGCCCAGCGCCATGCCGCCCAGCGCGAAGACGGCGTCGTGCAGCGGGTCCCAGGCGCCATGCTTGCGCGCCAGCAGGGCGATCAGCGGATGCGAAGCGGCGAAGGCCAGTCCCTGCCCGATCAGCGCGCCCAGCAGCCCGCCATGCGTGGCGCCGAGCAGGATGAACGCCGTCTGAAAGGTCGCGCGCGCGGCGAACAGCCAGAAGTAGCTGCGCGAATCGCCCGCCGCCAGCGCCGACTGGTCATAGGTCATGCCCAGCGCCTGCACCATTTGCGCCAGCGCCGCCGCCGTCACGATGGCGCCGGCGGCGTGGTAGCGCGCGTCATACAGAACATCGACCAGCGCCGGTCCCGCGAAGGCCATGAGCGCGATCAGCGCCATGGCCGCCCCGCTCAGCGCGAAGCGCAGCCGGCGCAGCCGCGCGAAGTTGCGCGGATCGGCCGCGGGCGGACTGTCGCGATAGACGGGGATCATGATGCGGCTGACCACCGCGCCGGCCAGCATCATCGGCGCCGAGGCCAGGAAATAGCCGATGTTGTAGATGCCCAGCATGTCCAGCGTCAGGAAACGGCCAAGGATAGCCCGATCGCCCTGCGCGACGACGAAGCCGAGCGCCGAGCTGAGAAAGATCCACTTGCCGAAGCCGATCAGCTCGCGCGCGGCCGCGCCCTCCCAGCGCAGGCGGTTGCGCGGGCCCGGCAGCATCAGATGCGAGAGCGCCAGCTTGGCCGCCGCCGCGACCAGCGCGCCCAGCACCAGCGCCCAGACCGAGCGCGTCGCCAGCGCCAGCGCGATCATCGCGGCGGCGCCTGCAAGCTGCGCGCCCAGATCCGCGGCCATCACCCGCCCCAGCGTCAGCCGCCGTTGCGCAAGCTCGATCCGCGTCGGGTTGAACCCCGCGATCAGCAGCGTCAGCCCCGCCGCCGGCAGCAGCTGCGCCAGCATCGGCGCGTCGTAAAAGCGCGCCGCCGGCCCCGCCGCCGCCCACGAGGCCAGCCACAACAGCGCCCCGCGCATGATCTGCATGGTCCACGCGGTGTCCAGGAAGGCGGGATCCTCGCCGCGGCGGCTTTGCATGATCGAGGGGCCGATGCCCACATCCGAGAACATGGCCAGCCCGGTCAGGAACACCGAAACCAGCGCCATCAGGCCGAACGCCTCGGGAAACAGCAGCCGCGCCAGCACCAGGTTCGACGCCAGGCGCAGCGCCTGACCGCCGCCGAAGCCCAGCGCCGTCCACCCCGCCCCGCGCGCCGCGCGCGCCAGCAGCCCGCCGCCCCCAAGGCGACGCAGCAGGCCGGCCAGACCGGCGGGGGCGGGCGGCGCGGTCATTCCGCCGCGCTCGGCGTCACGTCCAGCCAGCCGCACAGCTCGGCGTAGAACAGCGGGTCGCGCTCGGGCGGCTGGGCCATGGCGCGCCGCGCCTCAATGGTGCGCAGATTGGCGCGCACCGATCTGCGCAGCGCCAGACCCCATGGCGAAACCTTGGTCACGGGGGTCCACAGCGGCAGGCGGGCGCGCCACTTGCGGCGGACGTGATGGTAGGCGGCGGCGAAGTCGGGGCCCAGATTGGGGTGGAAGCCGTCATTGTGGATGGCGGGCAGCGCGGCGGCGTAGCAGCGCAGCCCGCGGGCGGCGGCCTCCTGCACGATGTCCGTGCCATACATGTGAAAGCCGGGCAGGCTCTCGTCAAAGCGCAGACCGCAGCCGCGGCGCATGACCATCAGCATCTCGTCATAGCTTTGCACCGGCTCGGGTTCGGGCGGCGGTCGGCCGACGATGGCGCCGATCGAGCTGGACCAGACCGGGCCGCGCCCCATCACGTCCATGGCGACGCCGTAGCAGCCCAGCATGGCCCAGTCCGGGTCGCGCGCGGCCGTCTGCGCCGCGCGCAGCCGCAGCAGCGCGTCCCAGCCCTGGGGCAGGAACACGTCCTGATGGGCGAAGATGACCAGATCGACCTCCGCCATGGCGGGCGCGTCCATGCCGCGATTGTAGGCGACGGCGGCGCTTGGCGCGCCCTCGACGATCTCGACGGGGACGTCGCCGGCCGCCAGCATGGGCGAGCGCATCAGGTTGCGCTCGAGCGTCGCGCGGTCGTTGCAGGCCGTCACCACCCCGAGGCGGGGGGCCTTGGCGGCCGCGGCGTCGAGGGGCTCGCGGGCGGGGCGTTCGTTCATGTCGGTCTCCTTGCGCGTTCGGCCTCGAGACGCCCGGCCAGGGCCCCGGCGATCATCCAGGTCAGCGGCGTGAGCGATGCGTTCGGGATCAGATCGATCAGGTTCGCCGCCAGGATCAGCCCCAGCGCCGCCGTGGCGGGC
The DNA here is from genome assembly GCF_008124525.1 of Oceanicella actignis. Taxonomy (GTDB): domain Bacteria; phylum Pseudomonadota; class Alphaproteobacteria; order Rhodobacterales; family Rhodobacteraceae; genus Oceanicella; species Oceanicella actignis. Next base: position 6,808 of record NZ_VNHJ01000006.1, on the reverse strand, counting down.
GCGACCGGCGCGCGCCTGCGCGCGGCCAGGATCAGCGGCAGCGTCAGCAGGCCGAACTCGGCCAGATAGCCCAGCCAGCCGAAGGCGCCGATGACGATGATCCAGCGCCCGTCGGCGATGGTCAGATCCCGCCCCGTCGCCGGGTCGTATTCGTGGCTGCGGCCATATCCGCCCCAACCCAGGAACGGGCGCAGATTGGCCCGGGCAAGCAGGACGTCCTCGTTGCCAAGGCGAAAGCCGAGCGATTGCGCGCGCTCTTCGTCCACCGCGGCGGCCAGCTCGAGCGCGGTTTGGGTCGGCGCCAGATCCGCCCCCCGCAGCATCGGATAGAGCAGCACCGCCCCGCCCGCCAGCGCGGCGGCCAGCACCTGCCAGCGCAAGGGCGCAAAGCGCACCAGCGGCGCGAAGGCCAGCGCGTAGAAGGTGGCCGACAGGGTCTTGCAAAGGACGAGGACGCCCAGAAGCCAGGCCGTGGCCGCCGCCCGCGCCGCGCGGCGGCCCTGCGGCGCCAGGCGCCACAGCGCCGCCGCGGCGATGACCGCCATCGCCATGAACATGGCCAGCCACAGCCCATGCGGCAGGAACACCACCGGGCGAAAGCCGCCATAGCGCATCTGCTGGTCGAAGGCGTGCGGGAAGAAACCGTAGATCCAGCTGTGCAGCTGCGGGCTCATGCGGATCTCGAACAGCGCGGGCAGCGTGTAGGCCAGGCCCGCCGCCGCCAGCGCCGTCAGCAGGTCGCGATGCGCGTCCTCGTCGGCCAGCATGCGCCGCGCCAGCAGATAGGGCATGAGCAGCACCGCGTTCGTCAGCGCCGACGAGGCCGCATCGTAAAGGTTCAGCCCCGGCATGAACCGCACCCCCGTGATGACGGGGTCGGGATTGGACAGCGCTGTGGCGAATGGCCCGGCAAGATAGATCGCCGCTAGCGCGCCCATGGGCCCGCGCAGCACGCCCAGGCCGCCGCGCGCGCGCAGATGCGGCCAGCACAGCGCCAGCGCCGCGGCGGCGGGGATGAAGGTCTTGTCCAGCGCGGGCAGAAGCGGCAGGTCCACGCCCGTGCGCTCGGGCAGCAGAAGATAGCCGGCGAGCAAGGTCCAGATCAGCGCCCGCCGCGGCGCCATGCGCCGGAACATCGCCAGCGCCACGACGGGCCATGCGAACAGCGCCACATATGCCAGGGCGTTGGGCATGGCTCAGCCCCCGCGCCGTTCGCGGGGGGTGGGCGGCGCGCCAAGGGGGCTTCGCGCGCTCACGCCCCGCCGTAGCCATAGTCGTAGCGCTTGCGCGGCAGCGACTCGCATTTGTTCAGCGCAACGCCCAGAAGGTTGCCCGCCGCCTCGATCCGCGCGGCGCAGTCCTCGACGTCCTGAACGCGCGATTCGTTCTCGGCCGCGATCAGCAGCGCGCAATCGGCCCGGCCCAGAAAGCCCGCCGCATCGTCGGCGGCCAGCATGGGCGGCAGGTCGTAGATGACCAGATCGGGGTCGAGCGTGCGCGCCATGCGCTCGAGCGACGCGCGCGTGCGCTCGTCCTGCAGCAGCTCGGCCGAGTCGCGCACCGGCCCGTGCGCCAGCGCGAAGGCAAGCCCCTCGGCAAGGCGCAGCATGGCCGCTTCGGGGGCGACGTCGCCCTGCAGCATCCGCTCGACCGGCGCCGGAGCGCGCACGCCCAGGATCTGCGCCATGCTGGGGCGGCGCAGGTCCAGCTCGACCACCGCTACGCGCGCGCCCGACTGGCGGGCCATGCTGAAGGCCAGGTTCAGGCAGGTCAGCGTCTTGCCGCAGGCCGGGGTGGGCGAGGTCACCGCCACCGAGCGCCAGCCGCGCTGGCGCATCGTCTGCAGCAGGCTTGTGCGCAGCATGTCGAAGGGCACATGCGCGGGGTCGGCCTTGGCATGGGTGACGACGCGGGCCGCGCGCAGCCGCGCGGCGTCGGGCGCGCGCAGGGGCAGGGCGCGCCAGGCGGCTTCCGCCTCGGCCGTGCGCGCGCGGCGCACGGGTTCGGGCGCGGCCGAGTCGATCTGCTTGAACAGGTTCATGACGCCCCCTTGCGCGCGCGTTCGCCTTGCATTGCGCATCTCATGGTCCCCCTTCGCGCACCCCCGCGCAAGCGCGTCATCCCAAACGCCTGCGCACCAGCTCGATCCAGCCCTCGAGCCCCGAGCGTTCGAGCGCCTTGCGCGCCAGAAGCTCGAGCGGCATCACATGCGCGTCGATCGCCCACAGCGCCGCCGCGCCGCCGCCGAAGACCGCCGCCGCGGCCAGGAGCCGCACGGCCCAGACGCGCCGGCGCTCGTTGGTCGTGGTCACATAGGGCAGCACGGCGACGGGCCGGCGGCCGATGCGCTCGAGGTCGTCGGAGCGGCGCACCACGCCGCTGAGCAGTTCGAGCAGCACGATCAGCCCCAGCCCCGCCGCCAGCCCCGCCGCCACCGAGGCGACGGCCATCTTCAGCCGGTTCGGCCGGATGGGCCACTCGGGCACGACGGGGGGCTCGATCACCTCCATGCGCTCGCCCTGCTGCTGGAACTCCAGCTGCTCGCCGGCCTGGGCCTCGGCCAGCTTGGCGCGCGCGTCGCGGTAGCGGCTTTCGGTCTCTTCATACTGGCGGCGCAGGGCGTTGAGCGCGATCTCGACGTTCGGCGTGGCCAGGATGGTGCGTTCGAGCGCGGCGCGCTGGGCCTCGAGCTCGGTCAGCCGGTTCCCGATATGCGCGATCTGGGCGTCGATGAAGGCCAGGCGGCGGCGGGCCTCGACCGCGGCGGGCGGAGGCGGCGCCGCGTCGGTTCCGGCCGGGGCCTGGGCGCGGGCCGCGCGCTCGGCGGCGACGGCGGCCTCGAAGGCCTGCACGCGCGAGCGCAGGCTGCGGATCTCGGGGTGTTGCGAGGACAGCACCGCGCTGCGCTCCATCAGCGCGCGGCGCGCCGCCTCGAGCCCGCGCTCGAGCGCCGATTGGGCGGGGCTCTCGACGCTGTCGAGAATGAAGGTCAGCGACGAGCGTTCCTGCTCCAGCTCGAGGCGGCGCAGCTCGAGCCCCGCGGCGCGCTCCTGCAAGAGGTCGAGCTGGTCGCGGCGGTAGTCGAGGCTGTCGGGCAGACTGTCTTCGTGCTCGCGCATGAAGGCGATGATGGCGGCCTCCTGGCGGGCCAGCTCGTCGGCCAGGCGCTGGGCCTCCTGCGCGAAGAAGGCCGAGGTCGTCTCGGCCCGGTCGCGGCGCAGGCGGGTGTTCTGCGCCAGGATGCGCGTGACCAGGTCGTTGACGACCGCGGCGGCGGTTTCGGCCTCGGCCGCGGTGAAGGCGACGGTGAAGGCGGTGGCGCCGGCCGCGCCCGGATTCCAGCCCGGATTGTTCCCGAGCGGCGCCTGCTCGAGCACGATGGCGCGGCGCATGGCCTCGACCTTGCGGGTCGGCGAGATGTCGGCCCCTTCGGGGAACAGACGGTGGCGCTCGGCCAGTTCCAGCATGGTCTCGCGCGTCAGCAGACGCTGTCGGATGAGCGCGATGCGCTCGCCGGCGGGCGAGCTGACGGTCGAACGCACCAGATCGGGAGATATCCGCTGCGTCTCGACCAGGATCAGCGCGCGCGATTCGTAGACCGGCGGCAGGACATAGGCGACCCCCACGCCCACCAGCGCGACCGCGACCCAGACCGCGAACAGCGTCCAGAAGCGGCGCCGCGCAACGGCCAGCCAATAGGTCAGGTCGCCGATCAGGCCGGGGCCCGGGGCCGGGGCGGCGTCGATCTGGGTCATGACGGCCTCGATCCGTGCGGCGCGCGGCCGGCCCGGCGCGGCTGCGGTTCCCGGCGGCCGGCGCGGAGTCGGGCCGTGCTGCGGGCGTCGGCTGGTGGCGGGGCGAGCATGCGTCGCCGGCGGGAATTCATGTCTGGCCTTCCAATCAGGGCGCGCAAGGCGGCCCGGAGCGCAGGTGAAACGGCGGCTGACGCAAGCGCCGGGCACGCGGCGCCGGATCGCGGAACTGGGCGGAGAAACGCCGCCATGGCGCCGAAGCGAATCTGATAGAATCAAAAAACACGTCGAAAACGGAAATATTGGTGCAAGGATCGTTCATGAAGGCCCCGCCTGTCAATGCGCGCAACCAAGAAAAGCGCGCGATCCCCTTGCAATGGGACATTTTTGTGACTGCCGCGAATGCCCATGGAGGAAGGTGCGCGCTGTCTGCTAGATGCTCCGGCGCTGGACAGTATCCAGTGGCCAAGAATGGTAAAAATTGGCAAAAGCAGGCGACGGAGCGCGTAAAGAAGGCAAGAAATCTGAATAGTCGCTTGGGAAAATTCCCAAACCGCAACGCAGTTATTGACCGATGACTGGTTCGCGGCTATGCAGGTTGCTGTTTCGCGTGTTCATCGCTCTAGCGTACATGAAGGGTGTGCTGATGCCTTCTACAGAGCTTCTCGCCCAGACCGCGTCCGCGGTCGGCAACTCCAATCCCGCCATCGCCATCAACCTCTCGCCGCTCAACGACTGGTCGGTCGAGATGCCGTTCCTGGACCTGATGAAGAATGCTCGCCCGTTCTGGGCGAACCAGTCGGGCCAGTGGTCGAGCATGTCGCACGAGCAGCTCGAATCGTCCGGCTATCTGGACGAGAACGGCTGGCCCACCGCGATCCCGGCGGGGATGGAGGGGATCAACGCCTTCTGGGACTGGAGCCAGCCCGAGGCGGCCGCGACCCGCGCGGGAACCTATGTCATCACCTACAAGGGCGAGGGGCAGATCACCGTGCCCTTCGGCGGCACGGTCGTCAGCTCCGAGCCCGGGCGGATCGTGTTCGAGAACCCCAATGGCGGCCCGTTCATGCTGCGAATCGTCAGCACCGATCCAAACGGGACCGGCGAATATCTCCGCGACATCTCGGTGGTGAAAGCCGAGTATGAAGAGCTGCACGAGGCCGGCGCCATCTTCAACCCCGAGTTCCTCGAGGTCGTGTCGGACTTCCGCCAGTTCCGCTTCATGGACTGGATGGAGACCAACAACTCGGTCGTCGCCGACTGGTCCGAGCGGACCACGTTCGAAGACGCCCACTGGACCGGCGAGCAGGGCCCGCCCGTCGAGGTGATGGTGCGCCTTGCGAACGAGGCCGGCGTCGATCCGTGGTTCAACATCCCCCATCAGGCCAGCGACGAGTATGTGCGCCAGTTCGCCACCTATGTGCGCGACAATCTGGACCCGGCGCTGAAGGCCACCATCGAGTATTCGAACGAGACCTGGAACGCCGCCTTCCAGCAGTATCACTGGCTCGATTCGCGCAGCCAGGCCGAGTGGGGCCGGAGCGCGCCCTTCGACTACTACGTCAAGCGCGCCACCGAGGTGGCGAAGATCTTCGACGAGGTCTTCGGGCAGCAGGCCGACGATCGTCTGGTGCAGACGCTGGGCGCGCATAACGGCAACACCTGGCTGACGGGCTATCTGCTCGACGCGCCGATCTGGCGGCAGGCCGATCCGTCCGGCTACGTCGCGCCCGCCCAGACCTTCGACGCGGTGGCCGTGACGACCTATTTCGGCGGCGCGACCAGCACCGACGCGGCCCTGAGGCAGGATCTGCTGAACGCCATCAACGATCCGAACGTCAACGCCTTCGACTATCTGGCGCAGAAGCTGCTGGACCCGGATTATCCGCTGTCGATTCCCTTCTTCGAGGGTCTGCTGCGCGAGCACAAGGCCATCGCCGAGGCGGCCGGCCTGCGTCTGACCGCCTATGAGGGCGGGCAGCACGTGCACCATCTCTTCGCCACCGACGGCGCCGGCGAACAGCTGACCGACTTCATGATCGAGTTCGTGCGCAGCCCGCAGATGGCGCAGCTCTACGAAGCGTCGATCGAGTCGTGGAAGACGATCGGCGACGGCGCCTACATGCAGTTCGGCGACGTGCAGACGCCGAACAAGTGGGGTTCGTGGGGCTTCCTCTCGAGCCTCGATGATTCGACGCCGCGCGGCGACGTGATCTACGCCGCCAACGCCGAAACGCCCTGGTGGGAGGATCGCGGCGGCGTCCACTTCCAGAACGGCGTGATCCGCGAGGGCGGCGCGGGCGACGATGCGCTGACCGGCACCGTGCAGGAGGACTACCTGATCGGCGGCGCGGGGAACGACGTGCTCGTCGGCGGCGCCGGCGATGACGGGCTCAACGGCGGCGAGGGGATCGACACGGCGGTCTTCTCGGGCACCGCGTCCGATTACGTCGTGCATCTCGAGGAGGGGGGCGTGCGGCTCGTCGGCCCCGACGGGTCCGACTTCTTGCGCGACGTGGAGTTCGTGGAGTTCGAGAATGGAGGCGTTGTTTCCATGGCCGACCTGACCGACGGCGCCGTGCCGGCGCCGACCGATCCCGCCCCGGCGCCGGTTGATCCCACCCCCGTCGACCCCACGCCGACGGATCCGACGCCGACCGACCCCACGCCGAGCGATCCGACCCCCGCGCCCGGCGGCCAGTCCCTGTCCGACGACGTTCTGATGATCGGTCACAGCCTGATCGGCACGACGCTGCCGCTGATGCTGCGCGACCTGGTCGACGACGCGCCCTCGGGCGGGCGGATCGACGCGCAGATCATCAACGGCGCGCCGCTGAGCTGGCAGTGGGACCACTCGTCCGAGGCGCAGGGCGTGGACGGGCGCGCGGCGCTCGCCACCGGCGCCTACGAGGCCGTCGTGCTGACCGAGGCGGTGCCGCTGCAGAACCACCTGACCTGGTCCGACACCTACGGCTACGCCAAGCGCTTCTACGACCTCGCCGTCGGCGCCAATCCCGAGGCGCGGGTCTACATGTACGAGACCTGGCACGACATCC
>NZ_VNHJ01000005.1 GCF_008124525.1 Oceanicella actignis | reverse complement strand
GCCGGGTGCTCGAGCGCCAGCGCCTTGATCTTCTCCACCGTCTCCGGCGGGGTCGTCTGCGGGTGGCTCTTGTGGATCGGCGGCAGGTCCTTCAGCCCCTCGAAGCCGTGGGTCTGAAACCGCCGCCGCCATTCGTAGAAGCTGGTGCGGTCCATGCCCCGCCGCCGGCATGCCTCGGCGACGTTGCCAAGCTCTCTGGCCAGTTCAAGCACGCTCAGGCGCTGCTCGGCCACCTTCGTCGCCGCGTCACGCGACCCGCGCTTCTTTGCTGTCAATGATTGTCCCATGAGATGGTCCTCCTTTCCCTGTATCGCACGGAAAGAAGGTTAAGGGAACAGATCAGCTTGCGCTTGGAAAGCTGTCGGTTGACCGGCTGCCGGTTCAAGGTCAGCGCGATGACCGAAAGCCCGTAGGCCCAATGCTGATGGGCCGCCGCCCGTTGCAGGCCCACGGCGTAGCAGATCTCCTTCCAGCGTTCGCCATGCGCCTTCATCCAGACGATCTTGCCGTCGATGGGCTCGAGGCAGGACGCCCAGGTCAGCGTCTCCTCCATCCGGCTGATCGCCTGCGGCGAGGGCAGCACGCGCATCTGCTTCGGCTCCTGGCCAACCTTGTCGGCAAAGCTGTGGACGATCTCGGGCCAGGTCGAGAAGTATCCGCGCCGGCGCGGGTCCGGGAGCCGTCGCAGGACCAAGGCCGCTTCCGCGAGCCGTTCCTCCACGAGGGCGGGTGTCCAATGGGTCATCGTTTGTCCTCCGTCTTGTCGAGGCGCGCGCCGTAAAGACGCTCGCCGAGTTGCCGCACCAGTTCACGCTCAGGCCAAGTAAGCCGTTGGTCGTCAAGGGAAACTGCCAGCAGGCCCTGCTCCCGCCAGCCGTCGCGCTTGACCTCATCGGGATCGCGTCGCCGCCCGCCATAGCCCGGCGGTGTGAAGCGCATCGCCTTCATGCCAGCCCGCCCTTGGTCTCGATCGCCCACATCAGGATCGCGATGGCATCGGCCTCGTTGTCGTCGGCCGGACTGAAGCCCCGGGCGCGGGCCGCGTCGATCATGGCTTGCTTCGGCGCATTGCCCTTGCCGGTGGCGTGGCGCTTGATGGTGCCCACCGGAACGCCCTCGTAAGGCACGCCTCGCAGTTCGGCCCATGCGGTCAGCGTGGCCATGAGCCCGCCGTAAACGTGGGCCGCGTCGGTGCCCGCATGGCGGCGGACTTCCTCGAACCAGATCGCTTCCACCGGCCCCGAGAGCCGATCGATCTCAGTCAGCCAGTTGGTGAAGCGCAGATAGCGCATGCCGCCGCCGTCGAAGCGGCCGGGGCGGAAGCTGACCGTGCCGGTGGTGATCAGACCGTCATGGCCGAGCAACGCCCAGCCTGTCGTGGTGCCCAGATCGAGGGCGAGGATGGTGCGTGACGGCGGATTCAGGGTTGCGCCCGGCTCGGTGCCGGACAGAGTCGTATCAGCCATGGGTGGTCTCCTTTTCTGGTGGCTGCTCGGGCGGAAGACGACGGCGGTTGATGCTTGGCGGTACCGGCCGCCGTCGTCGGATTGGGGTTCAGGGAAGGTCAAAGCCCACGCGCGCGGATGCTCCGCTCCGTATGGATGGGGGCCAAACCTTCAGGTTGGCCCCCATACGGAGTATGGGGGTTTCCACTCTTCTTCATCGGATCCTTGCAAGTCTCTGTTTTCACGTTTCTTTCTCCCGTTTTGGATGACAAAGGGGCATGACAGAGGCCTTTGTCATCGTCATCGCCAAGTTGTTGATTTCATTGGATTCATGACAAGGCATGAGGATGACTAAGGCCTTTGTCATATGACGAAGTCACTCATCGAGCCCCTCCGGATAGACCCAGACGGCGGGGTTCTCGACCTCCCTGGCGCGCCCGGAATGGGGGCATTTGAAATGAGTCGGCAGGACCGGTTCACCCTCCGCCAGGACCTCCCCGGTCTCGGCATCGACCACCGGATCGCGGCCAAACCGCATGCCCTCCACGCAGAGGTAGCCGAAGTGTGATCTTGTGGCGGGGTAGCCATGTTCGGCCAGGTCGCGACGGAATTTCACGAAGCCCTTGGTCGCCAGCACGCTCAGCCGGTCGCGGATGGTGTATTGACTGCCCAGACCGTGCTGGTTCTCGAAGGCCGCCCCGAACTGGGTGGAGGTGTAAAGCCGCCCCTCGGCCGCTTCGTCGAGCAACAGGGCAAGGATCACGTCCTGTTTCCGCACGCGCTCGGCATCGAACTTAGCGCCCTGTTCGGCGCGCACGAGCCGTTCGTTCATCGGGTTGACCTCGACCCAGGCCCCCTTGACCTTGTCGACGAGCTTGGGCTTCAGCGCGGGGCCGTTCCTGAGCTCGATCTCCAGCTTCCGTTCCGATGCGTCCTCGTCCGGCCGGTGCAGGATCAAACCCGTCGTGTAGAAACCCCTGAGCGCGCTGGCGCCGGAGAGCGCCAGGAAGGGATCCTCCTTCACCTGGTGTTTCGACAGCTTCTTGGTGTGGTGGACGAGGATCACGCCGCAATCCGGGTTGACGTGGTCGCGCAGCACCTCGACGCGGTCCTTAAGAAAGAACATCATCGCGGCGTTGTCGTTCTCGCCGCCGCCGTCTGGCCCGCCGTCGAAGAGGTTGCGGATCGGGTCGATGCAGAGGATGTCGAGCGGATCGTCGGGGAACGCCGCCCTGATCGCCGCGGCCACGCGGGCGCTGCCCTCGGCATCGAGCAGCATTTTCAGCTTCGGGGTGACGACGAGGTTGTCGCGCGCGGCGGCGATCAGGTCCGCTGGCAGGCCGATCTGCTGCATCCGCTCGCGCAGGTAGTGATACTGGATCTCCGCCTGCAGGTAGAAGATGCGCAAGGGCCGTGGAGGCGTGAAACCGAGGAAAGCCACCCCGGCGGCCATGTGCACCAGCAATGCGATCAGCAGATCGCTCTTGCCCACCTTGGGCGCGCCGCCCAGCACCAGGAGGCCGCCCGGCGTCAGCACGCGGGGGCCGATCAGGTCGGCGGGCATGGGGCTCTGGTCGTCGAGCAGCTGCCCCAGCGTGAAGCTGGGCATCTCGTCCGGCACCGGCGCGGCGCTGTCCAGCCGGACCAGCGGCGGCCCGTGGCGCTCGACATGGCGGGCCCAGAGGCGTTCGGATTCCCGTTTGAGCCGTTCCACCGGCCACTGCGGCCGCAGCATTGCCGCATTGTAGCCGCAGATCGCCTCCCAGCCCTCGTTCTTCGAGAGGCGGCCTTCATGGACCAGCCGGATGAAATACCCGATGGCGGCGGAGGCCCCCTCGAAGCGCGACCAGTCGTCGGTGCCACCCTCGCGCACCGGGGTGACCAGCACATCCTCCACGGCGGGCTTGTCAGTCGTGGCAAAATCCGGCGTAAGGTTCACGCCCGGCGCGGGCGGCATGTCGGCCACGGCCTCGGCGAACTCGTCGAGGTCGCGTTCCAGCCCGGCGTTCAACTCCACGATCCGCACCAGCGTCTTGAGGCCGTTCTTGTAATGGACCGAGCCCGCCACCCGGATCGGCTGATGCGCCGAGCGGAAATGCATGTCGCCCCCGACCTTGGCGGCGATGTCGCCGCGCAACCGGCAGAGGCGCCGGATATCGTCGCCCTCGGCGGGCTCGGTGAGCTTCCACCAGACGTGGGCCTTGTGCTGGCCCTCGGGCGTGATGCCGCCGCTTTCCACCACCATGGTGGGCGGGCCGAGATGGCGCTCCAGATGGGCGCGCTTGGCGGCAATGTCGCCGCTGTCGATGTCGACGACCACGGCCTGCATCTGCGCCACATCGGTAGCCTTGGCCTGGCCGGTTTCCGCGACCGTGCCGGGGATGACGTAGACCGCGGCCCCCTCGCGCGCGGCCCAGTCAGCGAAGATCGCCATCTTGCCGGGCGCCGTATCGTCGGCCGCGATCCAGATGTTATGCGGCCGGCCGTCGATCCCCTGGCCCTTGTCGATGAAGCTGCGCACCGGGATCAGCCCGTCGCAGTAGCCGAACACCACCTCCATGAAAGAGGCGATCTGCTCGGGGTCGGGTTCGTCACCGAACGGGTCGAGCATAGGCGCCGCGTCGTTGAAATCGCGCCAGGGGTTGAAATGGACCAGGTTGGCCTCGGGTTGGTCGGTCGTGCTGTCGTCGCGCATGTCGGTGTCCTCGGGTGGTTCGGGCGGGTCCTTGGGGGCGTCGCTCATCCGGGCAGCCCCCAACAGCGTTCGGCCCAGGGGCAGAAGCGGCACTCGTAGAAGTCGCGGTTCCGGGCCACGCGCGGCAGCAACTCGCCCGCGTCGGTGGCCCGCAGGATCCGCACCGCGCGATCCGACATGCGCTGCGCGAGTTCGGCGTCGAAGGGCACGAGCTCGTGGTGCAGCTCGGCCGTGTCCTTGTTGATCGCGGTGAAGAGCGCCGGGTTGGCCGAGAGGCCCGGCACGCTCGCTTCCATGTAGGCCTGGTAGAGCGCGATCTGGGCGGCATAGACGGGCTTCGCCACGGTCACGCCCTTGGCCACAGTCTCGCGCCAGTTCTTCGCGTTCATCGTCTTGCATTCCCAGAGAGCGGGCGTGCGCAGACCCATGGCGGCGGGGGCGCCCATGACGATCCCGTCGACATGGCCGCGGATGCGCCCGCCGGCGACCGAAAAGCCGAACTGGCCGCCGTCGCGCTTCCGGGTGACGAGATCGAGCCCCGCGGCGCGCAGCCACTTGACGGCGAGATCCTCGAGCGCATGGCCAATGGCGAAGATGCGCAGCGAGCGGCCTGAAAACTCCTGGCCCTCGTCCTTCGGCGCATGGGCAAACTCGAACTGCAGCGCCCGCTCGCAGGACTGCCCCAGGCGGGAGGCGCCGAGATAGTCCCGCGGTGGGGTCGCGGCGCGCTCCGCCTCGAGGGCGGCGTCGACGGCGGCGTTGATGCGTTCGGCGATGCCCGGTCTATGGTTGAAATCCAGCGTCAAAACGGCACCTCCGCCTTTTGGGCGACGCGGGACATCTCGGCGCCGTAGCCTTCCAGCACCTCCTCGATCAGGGCCGTGACCTCGGTCTCGGAGAGTTCACAGAGGCGCTTCTGCCAGCCGATATCGCCCATCAAGCGGCCCAGCCGCTTCATCACCAGTGCGATGGCGAGACGCTCTTCATCGGTCGTTCCGATCATGGTCAGTCCTTTCCTGTGACGGGCCGCGAACCACTGCTGGCAGGGCATCGAGCAGAACCAGCGGTGTTTGCGCGGGCGCGGTTTGTCGGGATCGAAAAAGCCGAAGCCCTGCGCGGGGCGCAGGCAGACGGCGCAAAGGTGGAAACGCGGATGCCAGAGGCGATCACGGCCCGGTCGATCCGAAGCCGCTGCGGGCGGGGATGGGACTTGCGCGACATGGCTCACGCGGCCCTCCGTTCCGGCGTGGCGGCGGCCTGGACAAGCTGTTGGATGGCGCGCCTGTTGAACCGGAAGGAGATCAGCGCCGAGGCGTGGTAGCGGGTGAGCCCGTAATCCTGCCGCGCGCTCGGTGGCAGGTATTGCAGCTGCTTCTCGGTCGGCGCCTGCCGCAGCCAGCCGCGGGTCTTGAAGGCGCTCTCATCGCTCTCATGCGCGTTCAGCCAGTCATCGGCCTGCGCAAGGCAGACCGCGCGTTCGCCGATGCCGAGAAGCCGGGGCTGGGCGCCGCGCCGGCCACCGACCGCGTACCAGAGCCCGTCCAGCCAGAAGATGCCGCCCCAGGCGGTGAAGCCCGTGGCCATCAGCGCCGCCTCGTCGCCAAAAAGATCGACCCACTGGAAACTCGACCGCTTCAACAGGTCGATTTCGGTCATCACGAAGCCCTCGAGCGCCTCGCCGCCGGCCTCGTCCTTCGGCTCGACCAGCAGCGCGCCGCAGAGCGGGCATTCCCGCGCCGCCAGCGGGATCTCGGCCTCGCATTCGGGGCAGGTCTTGGTGGGCGCGCTGCCGCTGGCCTCGCGGCCGTCGAGGTCCACGTCCTGTTCCAGCGTGCCGTGCATCAGGCTCGACGTCCCGAAATCCAGCACCACGCAGTCGGTCTTGACGACGCCGGGATGTTCCTCGGGATCGACGGTGCGCAGGCCGCGCCCGACCATCTGGATCATGGTCGACTTGCAGGATGAGGGCCGCAGCAGGATCACGCAGGAGGTTGGCGGGTGGTCGAAGCCCTCAGTGAGCACGGCGACGTTGACCAGCACGGCGATCTCGCCCGAGGCATAGGCGGCGAGGATGTTGCGGCGCTCGTCGGAGGAAAGCTCGCCATGGATCAACCCCGCCGGAATACCCGCCGCGTTGAAGGCCTCGGCGACGTGGGCGGCATGGGCGACGGTCGAGCAGAAGACGATGGTGGGCCGCCCGGCCGCCTTCTCGCGCCAGTGGCGGATCACCTCGTCGGTAACAGGGGCGCGGTCCATGATCTCGGCGACCTCGGTCATGTCGAAGTCGAGGGCGGTCTTGCGCACCTTCTGCAGCTGCGCGCGCAAGCCCACGTCGATCACGAAGGTGCGCGGCGGCACCAGGTGGCCCGAGGCGATCAACTCCCCCAGCCGGACCTGATCGGCGACGTTGTCGAAGACCTCGCGCAAACCCTTCCGGTCCCCCCGGTTGGGCGTCGCCGTGACGCCGAAGATGCGGGCCTCTGGATTGGCGTCCCGCACCCGGTCGTCGATGCGGCGGTAGCTGTCGGCAATCGCGTGATGCGCTTCGTCGATCACCAGCAGGTCGAGCTGCGGCATGGCCTCGAGATTGGCGGGGCGGCTCAGGGTCGGGGCCATGGCGAAGGTGACCTGGCCGGACCAGTCCTTCGTGACGGCATCGACCACCGAGGTGGAGATATCGGGATTGACCCGGCCGAACTTCTCGCGGTTCTGGGCCGTCAGCTCGTCGCGATGGGCCAGAACGCAGGCCTTGGCACCGCTCTCGACCATCTTGCCCGCGACGGCCGACAACATGATGGTCTTGCCCGATCCGGTCGGTGCGATGCCGAGTGTGTTGCCGTGGGTCGAGAGCGCAGCGAGGCTGCGCTCCACGAAGAGTTTCTGGCGGGGACGAAGGCGCATGGGCGTGCCCTCACTCGGCCCAGGACGGGCGGCCCGGGGTTGCCGGGGCGGTGGGTTGCCGCGCGGTCGAAGACTGCGGCGCAGGTTGCGCAGGCGGCTGATAACCGTGCCCTGCCGTCCCCATGATCCGGGCATAATCCCGATGTTCCGGCGTCACCGCCGCGCGGATCTCGTTCTTCTCCTCGCCCATGGCGTCGGTGCCGACATCGATCCGGGCGACGAACTCCAGCCCGTCGAGATCGGCAAAGCCGCCGATCCGTCGCGCCGCCTGCGCCTGGGGCGACTGGTCCTTGTCGGAAATCCCCCGTGCCGAGTTCAGCATGCCCCGAATGAGGCTGCGGCCCATGTTGGCCCAGTCCGGCCCCTTGGGGCTGTAAAGGCCAATCAGGGTGAAGATCTTGCGCCGGGCATATTGGCCTTCGAGCACGGTGAACTCGCCGTTGAGATAGACCGCGCCGGTCGAGCCGCGGGTGGCATAGCCCCCGGTCCAGCCCTGCGAAGGGTCGTCGAACCCGCCGGGCCGGATGGTCAGCCGCACCTTGGCAAGCGTGCCCTTGGGGATGAGGTTGGCATTGGATTGCGCGTCGTTGAAATCGTTCCACAGGCCAGACATGGCATTGATCCTTTCAGTTTCAGGGATCGGTTTGAGGGGTGGTGGCAGGCGCCGGGATCGCGGGCGGGTCGATCACCAGCGGGCGCGCATCGAGCGGCAGCGGCTGGTGGATCTTGTCGATCAGGCGACCCAGATCGGGGGGCTCGAGCATCTCCAGCCGACCGGAGCGGTCCTTGGCCGGATAGCCCCAGGGGTTCTGGGTCTGACAGACGAAGACCCGCCGCGGCTCGCCCTGCTGGTCGGGCAGCGAGGTCAGCGTCAGCACCTCGTCGACGATGCCGGGCAGTTCCAGCCCGGTCTTGGAGCCCTCGATCTGCGGCACGAAGTGCTTGCGATTGAAGTCGTCGAGCTTCTCGTCGAGGATTCCGACGAAGATCACGTTCTTCGCCCGCGTATGCTGGAGGTGCGTGAGCCAGCCGATCATCTCGCGCCCGTGCAGCCCGTAGGCGCCGCGCACGTCGGGCTTGCCGGTCTTGTCGGAATGCGCCTCGGGCTGGCCCTTGCACCACTGGAAGCAGAGCCGCCCGGCCACGGTGATCGAGTCGACGAAGATCGTGTCGTACTTCTCGAGCGCCGCCGGATCGCCGAACTTCCTGCAGACGGCATCGTAATGCGCCTGGCTGTAGGGCTGATCCTCGCGCAGGGCCGGGTTGGGCCCACCGATGAACACCGCGAAGTCCCGGCATTCGGTCCAGGTGCGCGGCCGGATCGTGTCGATGGCCAGCCCCTCGACGGCGAGATCACCCGCTTCGAGGTCGAGAAACAGCGTCGTGCTTGCCTTGAGGGTGCGCAACAGCGTGGTCTTGCCCGCGCCGCTGGCTCCGAAGATCGCGGCCTTGACGCCGCGCATCTCGGCCAGCCGCTGATCGGCGGTGATGATGGGGAGGGTCATTGATCCGCCCCTTCCGGCTTGATCTCGAGCTTCAGCGCACCCGGCCGCACGGTGCGGGCGGGCTCGAAGCCGGCGCGGATGGCCTCGGGCCAGGCAGCGTATTTGCGCTCGGACACCTTGTAGGTGACATCGACATATTGGGCGGGATCGTCGCCGGCAGCGCGGATGCGCTCCACCATGGCGGCGAGCTGCTCCTGGTCCCAATCCACCCGCTTGGGCAGGTCAGCCACCACGGTGAAGTCGCCATCGGCGATGCGCACGGTGCCGGTGTCCTTGCCGCAGGCGCGGCGGGCCTCGGCGGCACGCGAGCCGTAGCGGACATCCAGCGCGGCGTTGAACCGGGCGCTGACGGCGCGCATCTGGCGCGCGGCCTCGGCGATCTCGCGCTGCAGGACGGCGAGCAGCTCGACCGGCAACTCGGCGATCTCTCCGGTGGGCAGGTTGAGCAACTCGTCGATGCTCGGGCTGTTCTCGGGGTATGGCATGTTGATCTCCTGTTGGGGGAATGGGTGTCAGGCGGCTTCAAGCAGCCGCATGGAGAGCGACGCGCCGGGCGGGCCCGGCCTGGGGCGGGCGATGGCGATGTAGGCAAATTCGTCGGGGCCGAGCCGGGTCTGCACGAGATGGACGAGCCCCTGGTCTGCGGCGCGCATGGCCGCGGCCGCCACCCGTTGCAGGCTGCGCTGCTGCTCGGACGAGAGCCGCGAGACGACCGAGGTCGCATCTACCGCGAGGAAGCCTCGGTGATAGACCAGCGTCTCTCCGGGCTCGGCCTGCGCGATCCAGGCGCAAAGCCCGACCTCGTCGAGCCCGGGGCCATTCAGCCCGTGAATCGGCACCACCTCGGCCTCGGTGATGGGCGACAGGCGGCCCATCATGCCGCTCCCGGCGCGGTTTCGGCGGTCTGTTGCAACTGGCCCTGCTCGAAGGCGATGATGTCCTCGAGCCGGTAGACCACCCGGCCGCCGATCTTCATGTAGGCCGGGCCTTCACCCGCCCACCGCCAGCGTTCCAGCGTGCGGTGGGAAATGGTCCAGCGCCGGGCGAGTTCCTTCTGGTTGAGACAATGTGGTTTCCGCATCGTGCTTCCCCTCGTTGGTGGCTTCGAGGAAGTGATGCCAAATCCCGCTGGGGGATGTCGTCAGGATCAGCGGGGGATGCGGAGGGGGATCACTTGCGCCTTGCAGGCGTGGGGTTTCCGGTCAGGTGGGGGATGGGTGATCCCCCACCATCCCCCAGCCGATCCCCCTTTGGCGCGATCCGCGAGTCGGACCGTGAGGGGAAGCGGCGACTCAGTCGACGTTCAGCCGATAGCCGCCCTTGCGGTCCGAGCGGATCAGCTGACGCCAATTCTTCTTCGACTTGAACACGTCCGCCATGCGTAGGCTCTTCGAGCCGGCCATGCTGAGGATCGCCTTGCCGTTCTGCCAGGGCTCGCCGGCCTGCGCGGCCGCATGCAGTGCGCGCACCACCTCGGCCTGGATCGGGCCGAGCTTGAAGCGGTAACCGTTGCAGCGTACGTCCTGGTAGTCGGCGGAGGCGATGAAGGTGTTCTCCTCGCCTGCTCCCGAACGACCGGAGAATCCGGATTGAATCTCAAAGCGATCTCGCTCATCCCGCCGCAGCAGAAGATCCCCGATCAGCACCAGAACCGGCTCAGCGCCGTCCTGCACGACCGCGTAACCGGCTCGGTCGGTGCGGAACGCTCTCACATGGATCTGGCCACAGCGGAACAGCTGAAAGACGTCCTGCGCGTGCAGATCCAGCAGGCCGTTGTAGCGGGTTTGCTCCCACGGCACAGGGAAATACTCCCCCTCCGGCGTCTCCTCGAAATCGCCGAACTCGATCGGCACGCCGAACACCCGCACCGACAGCCGCAGCCTGTCGTTCTCGGCAAGATAGATAAGGTCATCCTCGCTGATCGACCAGCGCTCCAGGATCTCGGGCAGCGTGAAATACAGCTTCTCGATATGCATCCGCGCCCTCCGAATCCCGCCCCAATTGTTTACCCTTTGTTCCTATTCTCTTGACGCCTCGCGATCAGTCCTGTTTTATCCTATTTGATCCACAACCCGCTGGGGACAACATGACCTTGCATCACACACTGGCCGACCGCCTGAGGGCCCGCGCGCACCAGCTCGGGCTCAGCCCCGCGCATGTGGCCGAGATGGCCGGGGTAAACCGCTCCTTCGTCTACGACATCCTGCGGGGCCGTTCGACCCGTCCGAACGTCGAACGCCTCGGCGCGGTTGCAAAGGTGCTGAAGGTGGAGCGCGACTGGCTGATCCATGGCATCGGCGATGTCGAGGGCACGCCCCCCTTCATCGAGAACCCGGACGAGGCTTTCGTTTCCATCGCCCACGCGAGCCCGCGCCCGTCCATGGGCGGCGGCGCGGTGGTGCAGGATCACGAGGACAGCGCCGGACGCGCCTATCACTTCCGCCGCTCCTGGATAAAGGGCAGCCTCGGCGCCAGCCCCTCGCAGCTGCGCATCATGCATGTGGAGGGCGACAGCATGGCGCCGACGCTTCTCAGCGGCGACACGGTGCTGGTCGACATGGCCCGCCGCACCCCCAACCCGCCCGGCATCTTCGTGCTGGACGACGGCATGGGGCTCGTCGCCAAGCGGCTCGAGCACATCCCCAACAGCGACCCGCCCGCGGTGCGCGTGATCTCGGACAATCCCGTCTACAGCCCCTATGAACGAACGGCCGGCGAAATCCACATCGTCGGCCGCATTCGTTGGTTCGCGCGGGAGATTTGAGGTGATCGCGTTTCGGGAGATCGACGATGCCGACCCGGCGCTTACGTTCTCGCCGCTGGTGCGCGGGATCGAGAAGACCTTTGTCTGGATCGGAGAGCATGGCGGGATCCCCCTGACGTCGTCCAAGGCATTCGAGCGGGTGTTGGTGCACTGGGCGGCGGCCGAGTTCGACTGGCCCGGCCATACCGAGGCGGATCTCTTCGCCGTCAACAAGGTGCTGAACGAATGGGATTTCCCGCCGCTTGAAATCCTGCACGGCCTGATGATCGCGATGAAGCTCGGACGGCACTACAAGGGCGCGTTCCGGCTGACCAAGGCCGGTCAGGCGCTGGTCGGACATCCCGGGCGGATCTTCGGCACCGTCGTCCCGTTCTTCCTGTACCGCATCAACCACGCTAGCCTGTCGCGCTTCGACGAAACGCCGATCCTCGGCAACTGGGATGTGTTTCTGAACGTGCTGAATGTCGAGACCGAGGACGGCGCCACTGGCGGCCACCTCCGCCGCGTACTCTTCGGCGAGCCGGAGGCAGGGCCGCTTCCGCGCTATGACGACGTGATGGGCCAGCTCTACATCCAGGTTCTGCGGCCGCTCTGCTGGGCGGGACTACTGCAGCAGGAGCACGGCGCGGCCGGCTATCGGTTCGAGGAGGCGGTGTTCATGAAGACGCCTTTGTGGCGGGCGGCGCTGCGGCTGGAGACGGATGGCGTAGCACGTGGGGCGGCGCGGTTTTGAGCCCGCCCACGGCCAGTTGATACCAGCAAAATGAATTGTCCAACGGCGTGAATTGACCGCAGCAGGTCACCAATCAAAATCCTCAATGTCTATGGCTTCAGGAACTCGCCTAGCGAGAAAGACGCCACGAAATTCCACATCCGGAACATGCCTCGAAATTGCAGTAACCATTGCCCTAAAATGACAACCTGTAGTCAAGACGTCATCGCATATGACAATCCTGCTTCGACATCCATCCTGCAGCATTTCTTCGTTCACAGTATAGAGCTCTGCCAAATCATCAGGTGTAGGTCGCACGTCTGTGTCGTGTGCAGCCACCGTGTTCGTTGACTGCTCTACGAGAGGCCGGATATCAGGTCGGTAGTCGTGTTGATTGAGCACGAGACCAGCGAAAACGTCGAGCATTTGCTGCATCCGGTCGTCATACATTGGATCGTCCTTCCGTTTGGATGGAGGGACCGGGACAAAGGTGAAATCGCGAAGGTTCGATGAGCCGATGGCCTTGAACAGGGCTGTTGCGGCTGCGCGGATCATTTTTCCCTTGTACTTCCATTGGGGAGTTCCGCGTCTATCCATCGGTTTTTTGAAGTTTATGATTAAATTATTGGTGGCACTGTAGGAAAATCCCTTTCGTGCGGTATATTCACCAAGGAAAAAGCAAGCATCTTCTTCTTGCAAGTAGTAGTGATCGCCTCGCGTAAGCGCATCAATTTTAGTGAGTCGGTCCGGGAATGAGCTGTTGTCTGATGTCATCGTAATCCCGGACGCGGATAGCCCCGCGTTTCTCATAAGTGTGCGGCCAGGTCAGTTTTGGATTTCGAAAGCAGCTATCTAAGATGAATAGCTTACGACCCTGCTTGAGTGCAGCCCGAGCCTGAACAAGAGTTCCAGAAGTTTCGCCGGCCTCAACGATAACCGTGGCATCGGTCAATGCTGACATGGTCACATTCCGCGCTGGAAAAAAGTGACGATTAGCAGTTGGGTTCGGAGCTCGCTCGTAACGGGCCACCGGAACCTGACTTATCAAAAGATGGTCCCGCGCGATCTCCTCCTGAAGCTTCGCATTTTCCTTTGGGTAGGTTCGCGAAAGAGGTGTTCCCAATACTCCAATTGTACGCCCACCTTCACGAATTGCCGTTGTGTGGGCAATCGCATCAATACCAGCAGCGAGCCCAGATACTATGGTGAAGTTATCACTTAAGAGAGATCGTACGAGTCGCCGTGTGCGCTTCGCACCGTCTTCAGACGGATTACGGGTCCCCACAATTGCTATTGAACGGGGTGAGTTAACTAGTTCCCACCAGCCCTGATAATACAATAATTCTATCGGATACTCTGCATCCCTAAGCCGTTCAGGGTACTCACCAGCGCCATGGATGCGCACACCGTAATGTCGAATCCCCGCTGAGAGCAAACGGTTATGGACGGAATTTGCATATTCCGTTGCACGCGAGCGAGCGATGAAATCGGACGGCACTGACCCTGGCGATTTGGCAAAACGAGCGGCAAGGGTCTTGAAGCTTGCCCTGTCCTGGTCCCAGAGCGCCTCGTATGCACCTAACTCGACAAACGGCGATACTGCTCGTGAAGCAAAATCGAGTTCTCCGAATTCGAGTTGTGTCATGACTCCCGCCCTTGCTGGCGAACCCAGCATTATGGAACATTTTGGGAACTTTACCTATTCTCCCATCGACTGTCCATAGGAGGTTTCGACGTCTTGGGCAATCCAATGCGCGGAATGCACCGCTGCTCGAACACGCCAAAACTCCATCAGTCTGTACCGACAGTTTCGCACCGGATGCCTCGATGATAGAGGCCTGTCAAATCTGGCCGTCGGCATGTGGCCTACGCAGCACTCCGAGCCCGATCTGGTTCGCGTCGCCTCGCATCCCTACGACAACCCTCTGATTTCTCTTGAAATTCTTCCCCTCGCGCGGCGAACACGGAGCAAACTGCCTCAGGAGGTTCGCTCCCCATGCCCGACGACTTGCCCTTCGCGCCGCCCGCCGAGGCGCTCACGACCAGCCAGCGGCTCGCTGAGCTCGCCGATATCCTCGCCGGTGCCATTTCGCGCACCAACCCACTGACCACGCACGAGAATCCTTCGACCAATCCAGACAGTTCGCTGGACATTCTCGCCCTCAGACGCCGTCGTCGGAGGCAGTTGCGAAACCGAGTTGGAGGCGAGGAATGACGAACTCTCGATCGAATGGAAGCCCCAAAGGACGGCCCGACGTCCTGGCCGAGCTGACGGCCCTGCGGGCGATGAGCGTGGCGCAGTTGCGCGAGAAATGGGAGGCGCTGTTCGACGCGCCTGCGCCCAATGGCAGCCGCGGCAATCTCGAGCTTCGACTGGGCTACCGCATCCAGGAACTGGCCCTCGGCGGGCTGGGGCGCGAGACCCGGCGCACGCTCGATGTGCTGGCCGAGGAGGTCGCCGCCGGCAAGCTGGGCGGCATGGTCTCGGATCCGCGCAAACCCGCCCCCGGCACCAAGCTGGTGCGCGAATGGGAGGGTGAAGAGCATGTCGTCACCGTGCTGGCGGACGGGTTCGAATGGCAGGGGCGGCGCTTCAAGTCGCTCTCGGCCGCCGTGCGCGCCATCACCGGCGTGAACTGGAACGGCTGGCGCTTCTTCGGCCTCGACCGGACGGGAGGGGTGAAATGACCGCGCGACAAACGCCCGCGCGCCGCCTGCGCTGCGCCGTCTACACCCGCAAGTCCACCGAGGAAGGGCTCGACATGGAGTTCAACAGCCTCGATGCGCAGCGCGAGGCCTGCGAGGCCTACATCGCCAGCCAGCGCGCCGAGGGCTGGGCCTGCCTGCGGGACCGCTACGACGACGGCGGGTTTTCCGGCGGTACGCTCGACCGCCCGGCGCTGAAGCAGCTGATCGCCGACATCGAGGACGGGCTGGTGGACGTGGTGGTGGTCTACAAGATTGACCGCCTCAGCCGCGCGCTGATGGATTTCTCGAAGCTGGTGGAGATCTTCGACCGCCACGGCGTGACCTTCGTCTCGGTCACCCAGTCCTTCAACACCACCACCTCCATGGGGCGGTTGACGCTCAACATCCTGCTCAGCTTCGCCCAGTTCGAACGTGAGGTGATCGGCGAGCGCATCCGCGACAAGGTGGCCGCCTCGAAGAAGAAGGGCATGTGGATGGGCGGCTTCGTCCCGCTCGGCTATGACGCCGTTGACCGCAAGCTGGTCATCAACCCGGCCGAGGCCGAGAACGTTCGCACCATCTTCGAGCTTTTCGCGCGGTCCGAGACCACGGCCTCGGTCGTGCGCGAACTGGACGCGCGCGGCATCCGCTCCAAGCGCGGCCGGCCCATCGACCGCGGCGCGCTCTACAAGCTTTTGCACAACCGCATCTATCGTGGCGAGAT
Source organism: Oceanicella actignis (assembly GCF_008124525.1). Taxonomy (GTDB): domain Bacteria; phylum Pseudomonadota; class Alphaproteobacteria; order Rhodobacterales; family Rhodobacteraceae; genus Oceanicella; species Oceanicella actignis. The sequence continues at coordinate 213,937 of NZ_VNHJ01000005.1, read as the reverse complement.
CACCCACAAGGGCGCGACCTATCCCGGCGCGCATGAGGCGATCATCAGCCCCGAGTTGTGGGACGCCGCCCATGCCGTTCTCAAGGGCAACACGCATGCCCGCGCCGGGCGCACCCGGGCGGCCGCGCCAGCCCTTTTGCGCGGGCTGATCTTCACCCAGACCGGCGCCGCGATGACGCCGCATCACACCAAGCGCAAGGGCAAGCGCTATTGCTATTACACTTCGATGGACGTGATCCGGGGCCGGCCAAGGGCCGAGCTGCGCGGGCCGCAACGGCTGCCGGCGGCGATGGTCGAGGAAGCGGTGATCGCCGAAGTGCGGCGGATGCTGCGCACGCCCGAGGTGGTGGCGCGCACGGCACGGGCACTGAAGAAGGAACGCGCGGATCTCGACGAGAACACCGTCGTCGCCACGCTCGCGCAATTCGATGACATGTGGGCCGCGCTGATCCCAGCCGAACAGGCGCGCGTGGTGCAGCTCCTGGTCGCGCGCGTAACGGTCGGCGAGGACGGCATGGACATCGACCTGCGCCATGACGGGCTCGGCGCCTTGGCGAGCCTGCTGACGCCCGAAGCAGAGGACGCAGCCTGATGCCCACGCAAGACACGATCCGCGTCCACGTGCCGCTCACCTTGCGCAAGCGCGGCGGCCGCCCGCGCATCCTGCCGCCCAAGGACACGGAGGCCGCAACGCCCACCGGTCAGGATCCCCGCCTCCTGCGCGCCATCGGACGGGCTTGGCGCTGGCGGAAGATGCTTGAGGCCGGCGAGGTCGCCACGCTCACCGATCTCGCCGCCGACGAAGGTCTCTCCGACCGCTACCTCAGCCGCCTCACACGCCTCGCCTGGCTGGCGCCCGAGGTACTCGAACGCCTCGTCGTCCACCGCGAACCCTGCGCGATCACCATCTACGAGCTTTGCCTGATCGCCTCGCTACCATGGGAGGAGCAGGTGGAGCGGGTGTTTGCGTGACCGTCAATGAAAGCTCGCCTGAAATGTCGTCGGCGTCAGCGAGACATGGGCGTCGAGCGGCGGGCGTAATGCGAACGCTTTGGGCTCGCGGGAAAACCGGTAGAGCCGGAACAGGCACCATTCCTTGCGCCGTTCCTCGGCCACGGCCAGTTCGTTGCGGCTGATGTAGAACGGTGTGCGTTCCCAGCCATTCGTCGTCTTCACCTCGATCAGACGGGGGCGGCCGTCTCGTTCAAAGCTGGCGATGTCGTAGCCCGCGCCATCGCCATCCTCCTCCGAAACCCAGCGCACCTTACGCGCCAGATCATCCCGCCCGGCGGCCTTGAGCGTTGCCCGCTCATGCGCCAGCACGCGCTCCTCGCCGGCACGGCCCAAGGCGCGGTTTCGCTCGTCTCGGCCGGCGACATCGAACTTGGCGGCCACATGCAGCATCTGCTCCAGCTCTTGCGGCGGCGGCTGGTTTGAGAGCGTCGGCGCCGGGCCGACCCAGAGCGGCGCGGCCTCACGCAATCCGGCGGCGGTTTTCGGCATCCGTCCCAGCCAGGCAGGGTTGAGCGCCAGCCACCGCGCCACGGCATCGATCAGGGATGTCTGGAAATTGAAGGCGGGCTTGTAGCCCGGGATCCAGTCCTCGCCGAGGCCCTTCAGAACCGCGCTGATGTTCTGGTGCTTGAACTCGACCGATCCCTCGGACCGGCCATTCAGGAGCGGCAGGAGCGCGCGGCGATGCTCGGCCTTGTTGTAGGGCCGCCCGGCCAGGTCATCGGCCAGCATCGCGAAGTAATCCGCGACGATCAGGTAGTTTTCTTCATCGGTCCAGGGCGCTTTCGACATCGCGGCCAGGCTAGAGACGGATTACGCTTTTGTCATCAAGGCTTTCGCGGTCGGACGGGTGACATATGCCGTCACCCCTACGCACCAGCCTGCCACCGGCCCCAGCCACTACGCCTCCTGTTTGTTCGGGCCACGTTCCGCTTGTAGGCATTGGAAACAGGGGGCGAAGTTTTGGCGGGGGTGAAACTCAGGCCATTGAAAACGCTTGTGAAAATCACACCGAACCGAATTGCGCGAGGTTCGCTCGACCAGAGACCGCGGACGGTTCAGAGACTGAAACCGGGGGTGCAGCCCGTCTCAGAGGTTCGCACCCATCCCGCAAACCCCTTTGAAAACAGGGAAAATTCCGGCGCTGTCCGGGGGTGTTGCAAGTTTCGCAATGGTGATGATGGCGGAGAGAGCGGGATTCGAACCCGCGATACGGTTGCCCGTATACACGCTTTCCAGGCGTGCGCCTTCGACCACTCGGCCACCTCTCCGTAGCCGGCGGGATACAACGAGCGCAGGCCCGCTTGCAAGCTTCAATCGCCGCTCAGGTCACCTTCGCGCGCACGCGGTGGCGCGGATCGTCCCACAGCCGCGCCTCGAGCGTGCGGGCCAGGATCGCGGCGGCGGCGTCCACCTCCTCGGCCGACAGGTATAGCGGCGCGAAGCCGAAGCGGATCAGGTCGGGCGCGCGGAAATCCCCGATCACGCCCTGCGCGATCAGCGCCTGCATCACCGCGTAGCCCTCGGGGTGGCGGAACGAGACCTGCGCGCCGCGGGCGTTCGGATCGCGCGGGCTGGCCAGCTCCAGTTCGCCGGCGCAAGCCGCCTCGACGCGCGCGACGAAGCGCTCGCTCAGCTCAAGCGATCGTGCGCGCACGGCCGCCAGGTCGACGCCCTCCCATACGTCCAGCGCGGCGTCGAGCGCGACCATCGACAGGATCGGCGGCGTGCCCACCCGCAGCCTGTCGGCGCCGGGCGCGGGGCGGTAGGCGGGCTCGAAGGCGAAAGGCGCCGCATGCCCCATCCACCCCGCCACCGCCGGCGCGATGCGGTCGGCAAGGCGCGGAGCGGCGTAGATGAAGGCCGGCGCGCCGGGCCCCCCGTTCAGATACTTGTAGCCGCAGCCGACGGCGAAATCGACGTCCGCACCGGCAAGATCCACCGGCATCGCCCCGGCCGAATGCGCCAGATCCCAGATCGCCAGCGCGCCGGCCTGGTGCGCGCGGGCGGTCAGCGCGGCCATGTCGTGCCGGCGGCCGGTGCGGTAATCGACCTCGGTCAACATCAGCGCGGCGACGCCTTCGTCGATGGCGTCGGCGACCTCCTCGGGCGCGACGACCTTCAGGCGCAGCCCGCGGCCCAGCGCGCGGCACAGCTCCTGCGCGGCGTAAAGGTCGGTGGGGAAGTTGCCCGAATCCGACAGAACGGTGAGCTTGCCCGGCGCGTCGGCGCGTTGCAGCTCGAGCGCGGCCGACAGCGCCTTGACCACGTTCACCGTGGTGCTGTCGCCCGCCACCACCGCGGCTTCGGGCGCGCCGATCAGGCGGCCGATGCGCGCGCCAAGGCGGGCGGGCAGGTCGACCCAGCCCTGGCCGTCGCAGCCGAGGTTCCAGCCCCGGATCAGCAGCTTGCCCCACTCGTCGCAGACGACGCGGCGCAGGCGCTCGGGGACATGGCGCGGCAGCGGCCCCAGCGAGTTGCCGTTCAGGTAGATCAGCCCCTCGGGCAGATCGAACAGCTCCTTGCGCAGGACGGGATCGGCGGATGGCATGGCGGGCTCCGTTTCATCGCGGCCAGCGCAGATGACCCGCGCCGCGCGCCCGCGTCAAGCGGCGCGCCGCCGCTCAACCCGCGCGGGCGACCAGCTCGGGATCGGGCGAGAAGCGCCGCTGCAGCGGCAGCGACGCCGCGCCCAGAACCCGCGCCGTATGGCCCAGCGCGCCGACCGCGAAAACCGCCGGCGACAGCCCCGCGCGGTTGAGCGCGCCCATCTCGCGCGCCGTCGCCGCCGCCAGCCTGGCGCGCCATGGCGCGGGCAGCGCGCCGTCGACCACGATGGTCGGAAAGTCGATGACCGAAAGCGCCGCCGCCGCGGCCAGGGCCAGCTCGGGCGCGACCTGGCGAACCCAGCGGCGGAAGACCTGTTCGGCCTCGAGCGGCGCGCCCTGCATCGCCGCGCCCGCGTCGAGCCCCGCCTCCCGCAGCGCGCGCTCGAGCGAGATCAGTCCCGCCCGATGAGCCAGCTGCTGCGGGCGCCCGCGCGCGTCGGGCGCGCCGACGGGCATGGACCCGATCGCGCCGGCGTTGCCCTGCTCGCCCATGACGAGGCGTCCGTCGATCACCACGCCGCCGCCGGCGAACATGCCCAGATAGATGTAAAGCGCGCTGCGCGAGGCGATGCCGCTTCCAAGCAGCATCTCGGCCGCGCAGGCCGCGGTGGCGTCGTTGCACACGATGGGCGCCATCCCCAGCGCCTCCTGCAGCGCCGCGCCCGCATCGAAGCCGCGCCAGCCGTCCAGCGCGCCGGGCGGCAGGCCCATCTCGCGCGGCCAGGCGTGCATGTCGCCCGGCATGGCCAGCCCCATGCCGACGACGCGCGCGCGCCCCTCTTCGTCCAGCGCGTCGAGACAGGCGCGCCCCAGCGCGGCGGCGGCGGCGACGCAGGTTTCGGGCAAGGGCGCCGCGTGCGGGGCGTGGCGGTGCGCGACGACGGCGCCGGTCAGGTCGATCAGCGCCGCCTCGACGCTGCGGCGGCCGATCTTCACGCCCAGCGCATAGGCGCCCGACGGGTTCGGCGCGACGGGCGTCGAGGGCTGCCCGACCTGCCCGCGCACCTTCTCGAGCTTGCGCAGCAGCCCCTCGGCCAGCAGCGCGTTGACGATCACCGAGGCCGCCTGGCCGCTGAGCCCGGTCTCGCGCGCGATCTCGGCCTTGGACATGGGGCCGCGGCGCAGCAGCGCGTTGATGATGACGCGCTCGTTGTAGGCTCGAAGCCCGGCTGGGTCGCTTGCGCGCATGGTCTCTCCGCATTCCAGGTTCGGGCAGCCTATCTGGGAGCCGCAAATAAATCAACATGAGTTATTTATTGACGAATCGCGCCCCGCCATGACAGATCGACCCGACCCCGACGTTACGGAAGGACGCCCCATGCCCGACCGCCCCGCCCATGCCGCCCCGCCCCCCGCGGACCGGCCCATGTTCCTGTCCTGCGGCGAGGCGCTGTGGGATCTGTTCGCCGCCGAGCGCGACGGCGGCCTGAGCTTCGACGCCCGCATCGGCGGATCGCCCTTCAACGTCGCGGTGGGCCTTGTGCGGCTTGGCGTCGCGTCGGGCATGCTGGCGGGCGTCTCGACCGACCGGCTGGGCGCGCGGCTGATGCGCGCCCTGCGCGAAGAGGGCGTGGACGCGCGCTTCGTGCGCCGCAAGGACGCGCCCACGACCCTCAGCCTGGTGGATGTCGGCTCGGACGGCGCCCCCGCCTACGCCTTCTACGGCGCCGGCGGCGCCGACCGCGCCATCGAGCCGGACGATCTGCCGCCCGCCGACGCACCTATCTGGGGCGTGCATGCGGGATCGTATTCGCTGACGGCCGAGCCCATCGGCTCGAGCCTGCTGCGCCTGTTCGAGCGCGAGCGCGGACGGCGCCTGCTGTGCCTCGATCCCAATGTGCGCCTGGGCGTCATTCCCGACCCGGCGCTGTGGCGCGCGCGCATCGAGGCCTTCGCCGCCCTGGCGGATCTGGTCAAGATCAGCGCCGAGGACATCGGCCTGCTGTGGCCGGGCGTCGAGCCGGCCGAGCTGGCCGCGCGCTGGCGCGCGGCGGGCGCGGCGCTGGTGGTGGTCACCCATGGCGCCGAGGGGGCCGAGGCCTTCGGCCCCGCCGGCCGCACGCGCGCGCCCGCGCGCCGCGTTCGGGCGGTCGACGCGGTCGGCGCCGGCGACACCTTCCAGGCGGCGCTGATCGCCGGGCTCGACGCGGCGGGGGCGCGCAGCCGCGCCGCGCTTTCGGCGTTGGGCGGCGAAGACATCGCCCGCATCATGAACTTCGCCGCCGCGGCCGCGGCGCTGACCTGCGCGCGGCGCGGGGCCGACCTGCCCCGCCGCGCCGAAGTGGAAGCTTTCGCAAGGGAGGCCGTCTGATGGTCGCGCGCGTCGTTCCCGTCGCCCCGTTCGATCTTGTCGTCTTCGGCGCAACCGGCGACCTGGCCCGGCGCAAGCTGCTGCCGGCCCTGTATCACCGCCTGCATGACGGCCAGATGCCCATTGAGGCGCGCGTCATCGGCGCGGCCCGCGCGCAGATGGACGCCGAGGGCTTCCGCCGCCTGGCCGCCGAGGCGCTGGACGAATTCGTGGCTCCCGCCGATCTCGACCCCGACTCGCGCCGGCGCTTTCTGGCCACGCTCGACTACGTTCCCCTCGACGTCACGAAGGACGACGACTGGCAAGCCCTGGCCGACACGCTCGGCGCGCCCGACCCCGAGCGGCCGCGCGCCTTCTACCTGTCGGTGGCGCCGCGCTTCTTCGGCGTCATCGCCGAGCGCATCGCCGCCGCCGGCCTTGCCGGCGCGCATGGCCGCATCGTGGTCGAAAAGCCCTTCGGCCACGACCTGCCCTCGGCCCGGGCGCTGAACCAGAGCCTTGCGCGCCATTTCGACGAGGGGCGCATCTACCGCATCGACCATTACCTGGGCAAGGAAACCGTCCAGAACCTGATGGCGCTGCGCTTCGCCAACGCGCTGTTCGAGCCGCTCTGGAACGCCCACCACGTCGATCACGTGCAGATCACCGTGGCCGAAACCGTGGGCGTGGGCGGGCGCGGGCCCTATTACGACGGCGTCGGCGCCATGCGCGACATGGTCCAGAACCACCTGCTTCAGCTGCTGTGCCTGACGGCGATGGAGCCTCCTGCCCGCCTGCGCCCCGACGACGTGCGCGACGAGAAGCTCAAGGTCCTGCGCGCCCTCGCCCCCGTCGACGCCGCGCGCGACGTGGTGCGCGGGCAATACGGCGCGGGGCCGGGCGTCGCCTCCTACGCCGACGATGTGGGCGATGCGGACACGCGCACCGAAAGCTTCGTCGCCCTGCGCGCCCATGTCGAGAACTGGCGCTGGTCGGGCGTGCCCTTCTACCTGCGCACCGGCAAGCGGCTGCGCGCGCGCATGTCCGAGATCGCCGTCGCCTTCAAGGATCCGCCCCACTCGATCTTCGCCGGCGCGGGCGGGCGCGCGGGCGCCAACGTGCTGGCCATCCGCCTGCAGCCGGACGAGGGCATCACCCTGTCCATGACCGTCAAGGACCCCGGCCCCGGCGGCATGCGCCTGACCCCGGCCGAGCTGGACATGACCTTCGCCGAGCAGCTGGGCGGCGGCGGGCTGCGCATGCCCGACGCCTACGAGCGCCTGGTGATGGACGTGATCCGCGGCGACCAGACCCTGTTCATGCGCGGCGACGAGGTCGAGGCCGCCTGGCGCTGGGTCGATCCCATCATCGCCGCCTGGGAAGAGCGCGGCGAGCGCCCCGCCCTTTACGACCCCGGCTCGTCCGGCCCCGAGGACGCGCTGATGCTGATGCATCGCGACGGCCGCCGCTGGCGCGAGATTTCGGCATGAAGGCCCCGCGCGTCATCGCCCACCCCTCGCGCCCGCAGATGGCCCGCGCGCTGGCCGACGCGCTGGCCGAGGCGCTGCGCCGGGCCATCGCCGCGCGGGGCGTCGCGCGCATCGCCGTGCCCGGCGGCGAGACCCCGCGCGAGATGCTGACCCGGCTGGGCGAGGCCGAGCTGGACTGGCCGCGCGTCGTCGTCACCCTGACGGACGAGCGCCTGACCCCGCCCGGCCACCCCCGCGCGAACGAGACCATGCTCGCCGGCTCGCTCCTGGCCGGGCGCGCGCGCGCCGCGCGCTTCGTGCCGCTGCGCGGCGCGGGCGACGGGCCGGACGCGCTCGAGGCCGCGCGGCGGGCGCTGCGCGAGCGCGCGCTGCCGCTCGACGTGGCGGTTCTGGGCATGGGGGCCGACATGCACGCCGCCTCGCTCTTTCCCGGGGCGCGGGGGCTCGAGGCGGCGCTGGCGCCCGACGCGCCGCCGCTTTGCCGGATCGACCCCGAAGGCGCGCTCGAGCCGCGCGTCACGCTCAGCGCCCCGACGCTGGCCGCCGCGCCCGAGCGCCATCTGGTCATCGCCGGCGCGGACAAGCGCGCCGCGCTCGAACGCGCCCTGGCGCTGGACGATCCGCGCGCCGCGCCGGTGCTGGCCGTTCTGGGCGGCGCCGTCGTTCACTACGCCGATTAACCCACGGAGGTCGCCATGAACCCCACCATCGAAGCGGTCACGGCGCGCATCCGCGCCCGCTCGGCCCAAAGCCGCGCGGCCTATCTCGAGCGCTGCCGCCGCGCCGCCGAACAGGGCCCCGGACGCGCGCATCTGTCCTGCGGCAACCTGGCCCATGCGGCCGCCGCGGCGGGCGAGGACAAGCCCCGCGTCATCAAGCCCGACATCCCGGTGATCGGGATCGTGACGGCCTACAACGACATGCTTTCGGCCCATCAGCCCTTCGAGCGTTTCCCCGCCGTCATCAAGCGCGCCGCGCACGAGGCCGGCGCCGCCGCCCTGGTGGCCGGAGGCGTTCCGGCCATGTGCGACGGCGTCACCCAGGGCCGGCCCGGCATGGAGCTGAGCCTGTTCTCGCGCGACGTCATCGCCATGGCCTCGGCCGTGGCGCTGAGCCATGACTGCTTCGACGCCGCCATGTTCCTCGGCGTGTGCGACAAGATCGTGCCGGGCATGGTCATCGCCGCCGCCGCCTTCGGGCATCTGCCGGCCGTCTTCGCCCCGGCCGGCCCCATGCCCTCGGGCCTGCCGAACGAGGAAAAGGCCCGCATCCGCCGCCTCTTCGCCGCCGGCGAGATCGACCGCGACGCGCTGCTGCGCGCCGAGATGGCCTCGTATCACGGGCCGGGCACCTGCACCTTCTACGGCACCGCCAACACCAACCAGATGCTCATGGAGTTCATGGGCCTGCACCTGCCCGGCGCCAGCTTCGTCAACCCCGGCGATCCGCTGCGCGACGCCCTGACCGCCGAGGCCGCGCGCCGCGCCCTGGCCATCACGGCCCGCGGCGAAGAGTTCACCCCCGCCTGCGAGATCCTCGACGAGCGCGCCTTCGTCAACGCCATGGTCGGGCTGAACGCGACCGGCGGCTCGACCAATCTGGCGATCCACCTCGTCGCCATGGCGCGGGCGGCCGGCGTGCAGATCGACTGGGCCGACATGGCCGAGATCTCGGCCGTCACGCCGCTGCTGGCGCGGGTCTATCCCAACGGGCTGGCGGATGTGAACCATTTCCACGCCGCGGGCGGGCTGGCCTTCGTGATCGGCGAGCTGCTCGAGGCGGGCCTTCTGCACGAGGACGTCAAGACCATCGCCGGCCCCGGGCTGCGCCGCTACACCTTCGAGCCCAAGCTGCGCGACGGCGCGGTCGTGTGGCAGGAGGGGCCGGCGCAAAGCGGCGCCGAGGGCATCCTGCGCCCGGCATCCGCGCCGTTCCAGCCCAGCGGGGGGTTGCAGCTGCTCGAGGGGAACCTGGGGCGCTCGGTGATCAAGATCTCGGCCGTCAAGCCCGAGCACCGCGTCATCGAGGCGCCCGTGCGCGTCTTCCACGACCAGGAATCGGTCAAGGCCGCCTTCAAGGCCGGCGAGCTGAACCGCGACGTGGTGGTGGTCGTGCGCTTCCAGGGGCCGCGGGCCAACGGCATGCCCGAGCTGCACGCGCTGACGCCGGCGCTGTCGATCCTGCTCGAGCGCGGCCATCGCGTGGCGCTGGTGACCGACGGGCGCATGTCGGGCGCCTCGGGCAAGGTTCCGGCCGCGATCCATCTGAGCCCCGAGGCCGCCGCGGGCGGTCCCATCGCCCGCCTGCGCGACGGCGACGTGGTGCGCCTTGACGCCGAGGCCGGGGTGCTGAAGGTTCTGGGCGACGAGGCCCGGTTCCTGGCCCGCCCGCCCGCCGAGGCCGATCTGTCCGCAAACGCGGCCGGAACCGGACGCGAGCTGTTCGCGGCCTTCCGCGCGGCGGTCGGTCCGGCCGAAGCCGGCGCCGCGGTCGTGATCTGACGCAAGCCGAAGGAGACAAGCCTTGACCGCGCCCGACATCGCCAAGGCCTGGGACGAGGTCCGCGCCCACGCCCGACGCCTGCGCGCCACGACCCTGCGCCGCCTGTTCGAGACCGATCCCGACCGCTTCTCGCGCCTGTCCGCGCGGCTCGACGACCTGACGATCGACTTCTCGCGCGAGAAGCTGGACGCCCCCGCGCTCGAGGCGCTGATCGCCCTGGCGCGCGCCGCCGGGGTGGCGGCGCGCCGCGACGCCATGGCGGCCGGCGCGCCGGTCAACGTCACCGAGGGGCGCGCGGCGCTGCACATGGCGCTGCGCGGCTCGGTCCCCGCGCCCCGCGGCGACGACCCCGCGGCGACGCTGGCGCGGTTTCTGGACTTCGCCGAAGCGGTGCGCCAGGGCCGCGTCGTGGGCGCGGGCGGCCCGTTCACGCATGTCGTCAACATCGGCATCGGCGGCTCGGATCTGGGCCCGGCCATGGCGGCGCGCGCGCTGGCGCCCGACATCGACGGCCCGCGGCTGCGCTTCGTGTCGAACGTGGACGGGGCCGACTTCGCCGAGGCGGTCGCCGACCTCGACCCCGCGCGCACGCTGGTCATCGTCTCGTCCAAGACCTTCGGCACGCTCGAGACGCTGGCCAATGCGCGCCTTGCGCGCGACTGGCTGGGCCCCTCCGCGGCGGGACAGATGGCGGCGGCCTCGGCCAATGTGGAAGCCTGCGCGCGATTCGGCATCCCGGCCGAGCGGGTGTTCGGCTTCTGGGACTGGGTCGGCGGGCGCTATTCGGTATGGTCCGCCATCGGCCTGCCGCTGGCCATCGGCATCGGCGCGCAACGCTTTCGCGCCTTTCTCGACGGCGCGGCGGCCATGGACAGGCACTTCCTGACCGCGCCGGCCGAGCGCAACCTGCCCCTGTTGCTGGGGCTGATCGGGGTGTGGCGGCGCAACGCCATGGGCTGGCCGACGGTCGCGCTCATTCCCTACGATCACCGGCTGGCGCGCTTTCCGGCCTATGTCCAGCAGCTGGACATGGAATCGAACGGCAAGCGCGTGACGCTGCAAGGCGACCCCTGCCCCATGGCGACCTCGCCGGTGATCTGGGGCGAGCCGGGGACCAACGCCCAGCACTCGTTCTTCCAGCTGCTGCACCAGGGAACCGACGTGGTTCCGGTGGACTTCATCGCCGCCGCCCTGCCCCGCGCGGCCGATCCGGGCCATCACGACATGCTGCTGGCCAACTGCCTTGCGCAGGCGCGCGCGCTGGCCTTCGGCCGCACCGAGGCCGAGGCCGCCGCGCACATGGCCGCCGCCGGCGAGACGCCCGAGCGCATCGCGCGCCTTGCCCCGCACCGCACCTTTCCGGGCGACCGGCCCTCGACCACCATCCTGCACCGGCAGCTCGACCCCTTCGCGCTGGGCCGCCTGATCGCGCTGTTCGAGCACCGCGCCTTCGTGCAGGGGGTCATCTGGAACGTGAACTCGTTCGACCAGTGGGGGGTCGAGCTGGGCAAGGAGACCGCCGGCGGCCTGATCGAGGCCATCCGCACCGGCCAGGCGCCCGGCGCCGATCAGGCGACGCGCGAACTTCTCAACATCGTCAAGGAGCTGCGCCGATGAACGCAGAAGATGTCTGCCGCCTTGCGCCGGTCATTCCGGTGCTGACCGTCGCCGATGCGCGCACCGCCGGGCCGCTGGCGCGGGCGTTGACCGCGGGCGGCCTTTACGCGCTCGAGGTCACGCTGCGCACGCCCGCCGCGCTCGATGCCATCCGCGCCATGGCGCAAGAGGCCCCCGACGCGGTGGTCGGCGCGGGCACGCTGACCGAGCCGGCGCATGTCGAGGCGGCGCTGGCGGCCGGCGCGCGCTTCGGCGTCTCGCCCGGCGCGACGCCGGCGCTGCTCGAGGCGGCGCGCGCCGCCGGGCTGCCGCTGCTGCCGGGCGTGGCGACGCCCTCCGAGGCCATGGCGGCGATGGAGCGCGGCTACCGCACGCTCAAGTTCTTCCCCGCCGAGGTCAATGGCGGCGTCGCGGCGCTGCGCGCCTGGTCCGGGCCGCTGGCCGAGCTGCGCTTCTGTCCCACGGGCGGCATTTCGCGCGCGAACGCGCCGGATTACCTGGCGCTGGGGAACGTTCTGTGCGTGGGCGGCTCGTGGATCGCGCCGCCCGAGCTGATCGCGGCCGAGGACTGGGAACAGATCACGCGCCTCGCTGCCGAAGCCGCCGCGCTGCGCCCGCGCGCCCGCTGAGGGCGCCGCGGCGCAAGCCCCTTCAGGCCCTCGCAACGCCGACCTTGCGGCCCTTGCAAGGCCCGCCGCCGCGCGCCAGGACGGCGCGCGCCCGGCATCGCTGACGCTTGCCCGGCGCCGGCGGACGCTTGCCCGCGCCGGCGCGCCGGGCCGCGCCTCAGGCGGCGGGCGCGGCGCCTTGCTGGGCGTGGATGCGCAGCGCCTCGGCCGTTCCGCGCGCCCAGATCAGGTCGAGCCAGCGCGCGAAGGCCTCGGCGAAGCGCGGCGCCTCGGCCAGATCGCCATAGATGCGCCGCTGCTCGAGCCAGGCCGCCGGCCGCTCGCGCGCGGCCTGCGCGGCGGTCTGGAGCCGGTCCCAGATGGGATCGTTCGGCGCGATCGCCGAGCCGTCTTCGCGCACGCCCGCGCACATGCGCGCCCACAGCGCCTCGACCAGGCTCAGCCCCTCGACGGGAGCGCCCGCGGCCAACGCCTCGCGCAGGATCGGCAGCACGAAGGCGGGGTGGCGCGAGGCGCCGTCATGGGCCACCCGCCGCGTCGAGTCGCGGATCGCCGGGTTGGCGAAGCGCCGCTCGATCAGCCGCGCGTAATCCTGCGCCGAGGTTCCGGGCACGTCCGGGGCGTGGGGGCAGATCTCTTCCATCTCGACCCGGCGGAACATGGCCCCGATCAGCGGATGAGCCATGCAGTCGGCGATGGTGGCCAGCCCCAGCAGCTCGCCGGCATTGGCCAGAACCTGGTGGCCGGCGTTCAGAACGCGGATCTTGAGCAGCTCGTAATCATGCACCGCGTCGGAAAAGATGACGCCGACGCGCTCGAGCTCGGGGCGGCCGGCGCAGAAACGGTCCTCGATCACCCACTGGCGGTAGTTCTCGTGGGTGACGGGGGCCGCGTCCTCGACGCCCAGCCGCCGCGCCAGCGCCAGCTCGTCGGGGCCGGTGGCGGGCACGATGCAGTCGACCATCGAGTTCGGGAACGCCCCCTCGCCCTCGATCCAGTCGGCCAGCGCCGGGTCGCTCATCCGCGCCAGCCCCGTCACCGCCCGGCGCGCGGCGGCGCCGTTGCCCTGAAGGTTGTCGCAGCTCATCACCGTGAACGGCGCGACGCCCTGCGCGCGCCGGCGCGCCATGGCGGCGACGATGGCGCCGAAGACCGTGCGCGGACGCGCCGGGTCGGCCGCGTCGCGGCGGATGTCGGGATGGGCGGCGTCGAAGCCGCCCGCGGGATCGACGAAATACCCGCCCTCGGTGACCGTCAGCGAGACGATGCGGATGGCCGGGTCGGACATGGCCGCGATCAGCGGCGCCGAATCCTCGGCCGGGGGCGCGAAGCCGATCATCGGCCCGATGACCTCGGCCGCCGGCCCCTCGGGGCGCAGCTCGATCAGCGTGGTCAGCCAGTCCTGCGCCGACAGGCGCGCGCGCATGGCCTCGTCCTGCGGGCGCACGCCGGCGCCGATCACCGCCCAGTCCTGCGCAAGCCCCTGCTGCATGAGGCGGTGCAGATGCCAGCCCTGATGCGCGCGATGGAAATTGCCCACCCCCACATGCACGATCCCCGCGCGCAGCGCCGCGCGATCGTAGCGCGGACGCCCGACATGGGACGGCAGATGCGGCAGGGCGGCCTGCGACAGCTTGACGGGCGCGTTCATGCTCAGGGTCCTTTCGTCGGCGGGCCTTTCTTCGGCGGGCGCAAGCGGGGCGGTCATGCGATGCGCAGCCCTTGCGCGTCGAAGCGATGGATGGCGTCCTCGCGCGGGGTCAGCCAGACGCGGTCGCCATGGGCGCAGGGGGTCTCGCCGCTGACGCGCACGGTGATCGTCTCGGCCAGGCCCGTCTCGTGCACATGCACGAAGGTGTCCGAACCCAGATGCTCGGCCACGCCGACCACGCCCTCCCAGGCGCCCGGCGCCGGCTCGCGCGACAGGGCGATGTCCTCGGGACGCACGCCGATGGCGAAGGCGCCGCGGCGCCCGGCCTCTTCGCCCTCGATGAAGTTCATGCGCGGCGAGCCGATGAACCCCGCCACGAAGCGGTTGCGCGGGGCGCGGTACAGCTCGAGCGGGCTGCCCGCCTGCTCGATCCGGCCGGCCTGGAGCACGACGATCTTGTCGGCCATGGTCATGGCCTCGACCTGGTCATGGGTGACGTAGATCATCGTCGTGCGCAGGCGCTTGTGCAGCTCGGAGATCTCGAGCCGCATCCCCACGCGCAGCGCGGCGTCGAGGTTCGACAGCGGCTCGTCGAACAGGAAGGCGGCCGGCTCGCGCACGATGGCGCGGCCGATGGCCACGCGCTGGCGCTGGCCGCCCGACAGCTGGCCCGGGCGCCGGTCCAGATAGTCGGTCAGGTTCAGCGCCGCCGCCGCCGACTGCACGCGGCGCTCGATCTCGGCCTTGTCCAGCCCGGCCATGCGCAGCGGAAAGGCGATGTTCTTGCGCACCGTCATGTGCGGATAAAGGGCGTAGGACTGGAACACCATCGCCAGCCCGCGACGCGCGGGCGCCATCTGGGTGGCGTCGGCGCCGTCGATCAGGATGCGCCCGCCGCTGACGTCCTCGAGCCCGGCGATCAGCCGCAGCAGCGTGGACTTGCCGCAGCCCGAGGGCCCGACGAAGACCGCGAATTCGCCATCCTCGATCTCGAGATCGAGCGCAGGGATGACCTCGGCGTCGCCGAAGCGCTTGGCGACCTGTTCAAGAACGATGCGTCCCATGGGTTCCTCCCTTACTTGACGGCGCCGAAGGTCAGGCCGCGCACCAGCTGCTTCTGGCTGAACCAGCCAAGGATCAGGATCGGCGCGATGGCCATGGTCGAGGCGGCCGAGAGCTTGGCGTAGAACAGCCCTTCGGGGCTGGAATAGCTTGCGATGAAGGCGGTGAGCGGCGCGGCGTTCGCCGCGGTCAGGTTCAGCGTCCAGAACGCCTCGTTCCAGGCGAGGATGACGTTCAGCAGCACCGTCGAGGCGATGCCCGGCAGGGCCATGGGCGCGAGGACGTAGAGGATCTCGGCGCGCAGATCGGCGCCGTCCATGCGCGCGGCCTCGAGGATGTCGACCGGGATCTCGCGGAAATAGGTGTAGAGCATCCAGACGATGATCGGCAGGTTGATGAGCATGATCACCACCGTCAGCCCCGCCCGCGTGTCCAGAAGGCCAAGCTCGATGAAGATCAGGTAGATCGGGTAGAGCACCCCCACCGCCGGCAGCATCTTGGTCGAGAGCATCCACAGCAGGATGTCCTTGGTCCGCTTCGAGGGCACGAAGGCCATGGACCAGGCCGCCGGAACCGCGATCAGCACCCCCAGAAGGGTCGAGGCGCCCGAGATGACGATCGAGTTCCAAAGAAAGCGCATGTAGTCGGACCGCTCCTGCACCGCCGCGTAGTTCTCGAGCGTCCAGTCGAAGTTCAGGAACAAGGGCGGATCGGCGATGGCCTGCGCCTCGGTCTTGAAGCTGGTCAGGATGGTCCACAGGATGGGAAAGAAGATCAGCAGCCCGGCCGTCCAGGCGGCCACGGTGAGCAGAGCCTTGCGCCGGGGCGAATGTTCGCGCGCCATGTCCGTGTCCTCCCTCAGGCGTCCAGGTTCTTGCCGACGATCCGCATCAGGAAGATCGCGACGATGTTGGCCAGGATGATCGCATAGACGCCGCCCGCCGAGCCGAGCCCGACATTCTGGCTCTCCAGCACGCGCTGATAGATCAGGTAGGTCAGCGTCCGCGTGCCGAACGAGCCCTGGGTCGTGACGAAGATCTCGGCGAAGACCGACAGCAGGAAGATCGTCTGGATCAGGATCACCACCGTCACCGCCCGCGACAGATGCGGCAGGATGATGTGAACGAAGCGCGACAGAGGGCCGGCGCCGTCCATCTCGGCGGCCTCGAGCTGCTCGCGGTCCAGCGACTGGATGGCGGTCAGCAGGATCAGCGTCGCGAAGGGCAGCCACTGCCAGCTGACGATCAGCACGATCGAGGGCAGCGAGGCTTCGCTCATCCACGCCAGCGGCTCGGCCCCGAACAGGCGCCACAGATGGGCGAACAGGCCGTTCACCGGGTCCATGAACATGTTCTTCCACACCAGCGCCGAAACCGTGGGCATGACGAAGAAGGGCGCGATCACCAGCACCCGCACCACGCCCTGCCCCCAGATCGGCTGGTCCAGCAGCAGCGCCAGCAGCACGCCCAGCGCCACCGTCGCCGCCAGCACGCCGCCGACGATCACGAGCGTGGCCTGGATGCTGGGCCAGAAGGCGCTGGAACTGACGAAACGCACGTAGTTGTCGAAGCCGGCCCAGCCCAGGTCGCCCCCCCGCATCGGCAGGTAGCGCCGGAACGAGAACCAGAGCGTCATGGTCAGCGGAACCAGCATCCAGCCAAGCAGCAGCACAACGGCCGGAGCCATCATCATGCGGGCCGCAGCCCGCGAGCGTCGCGTCGCCATCGGGGTGTCCTCCTCGGGGCCCTGGGGGGCCGCCCGCGGATCCGTCGCATGCGGATCTCGCGCCTTGCGCGGACGGGGGCGGACGCGCCGCCCCCGCGCATGTCATGCGGTCAGCGGTAGCCCGCCGCCTCCATCGCGTCCTCGGTCAGGGCCTGCGCCTTGGCCAGCGCCTCTTCGGCGGTCTGCTGCCCGGCGAGGGCGGCCGAGAACTCCTGCCCGACCTCGGTCGCGATGCCCGCGAATTCCGGGATCGCCACGAACTGCACGCCGACATACGGAACCGGCTTGACGGTCGGGTGCAGCGGATCGGCCGAATTGATGCTCTTGAGCGTCATCTCGGCGAAGGGCGCCTTGGCGTATTCGGGATTGGCGTAGAGCGAGGCGCGGGTGCCCGGCGGCACGTTCGGCCAGCCCTCCTTCTGCGCGACCAGCTCGAGATACGCCTTCGAGGTGGCCCACTCGATGAACTGACGCGCCGCGGCCTCCTTCTTGGTGCCGGTCGGGATCGCCAGCGCCCAGGCCCAGAGCCAGTTGCTGCGCTTGCCCAGCCCCGCATCGGGCGCCAGCGCGAAGCCGACCTTGTCGGCCACGGTCGACTCCTTGGGGTTGGTCACGAACGAGGCCGCCACCGTGGCGTCGATCCACATGCCGCACTTGCCCTGCTGGAACAGCGACAGGTTCTCGTTGAAGCCGTTGGCCGAGGCGCCCGGAGGGCCGGCTTCGTTCATCAGGTCGAGATAGAAGGTCAGCGTCTGCTTCCACTCGGGCGTGTCGAACTGGGGGCGCCACTCCATGTCGAACCAGCGCGCGCCGAACGAGTTGGACATGGCGGTCAGGAAGGCCATGTTCTCGCCCCAGCCGGCCTTGCCGCGCAGGCAGATGCCGTAGATGCCGTTCTCGCGATCGGTCATCTTGCGCGCGGCCTCGGCGACGAAGTCCCAGCTCGGGGCCTCGGGCATGGTCAGGCCGGCGGCCTCCATCAGGTCCTTGCGATACATGATCATCGAGGACTCGCCGTAGAACGGCGCGGCATACAGCGTGCCGTCCACCGACAGGCCGTTGCGGATGGCGGGCAGGATGTCGTCCACGTCGTATTCGGCCGACAGGTTGTCCAGCGGCGCCAGCCAGCCGTTGCGGGCCCAGATCGGCGTCTCGTACATGCCGATGGTCATGATGTCGAACTGGCCGCCCTTGGTCGAGATGTCCGTGGTCACGCGCTGACGCAGCACGTTCTCCTCGAGCGTGACCCACTCGACCTTGTGGCCCGTCTTGGCCGTGAAGTCGTCGGTCAGACCCTGCATGCGGATCATGTCGCCGTTGTTGACGGTGGCGATGGTCAGCGTTTCGGCCATCGCGCCGCCGGCCGCGAACAGCGACAGGGCCGCCGCCGCGCAAGCTGCTTTCTGAAGGTGCATCCGTTCCTCCCTGGCTTGGATGTGCAGATCAGGGTTAGCGCAAACGGAGCCTCGCGCATAGCAAATTTTTACGCGCGTAAATTTTCAACGCGCATCAAGCCTCAAGCCGACGCGCGCTCGACCAGCCGGCCGCCGAACAGCGCGACCTCGCGCGAAGCGGCGCGCGAATCGTCGCGAATCAGGCTCAGAAGCGTCTCGGCGCTCTTGCGCGCGATGGCCTCGTAATCCTGCGCCACCGTGGTCAGCCGCGGGCAGGTGTAGCGGGCGAAGGGATGGTCGTCATGCCCGGCGACGCGCAGCGCGCAGCCCGGCCCGCGCCCCACGCGCAGCCCCTTTTCGTAAGCCGCCGCAAGAAAGCCGATGGCGAGGCGGTCGTTGCTGCACAGCACCGTGTCCGTCGGCAGGCGCCGCCGCGCGATCGCCTCGAGCCCGCCGCGAAAGCCGACTTCCTCGAAATCCCAGCCGGTTCCCTCGGCGCGCACATACATCGGCTCAAGCCCGCGCCGGGTCATGGCGCGGGCGTAAGCCTCGCGCCGCTTGAGCGCGTTGGGGTTCGAGGGATCGCGCATCTCGAAAAAGGCGGGCGGCTCGCCCGTGTCGCACAGCCGATCCACGATCAGCCCCACGCTCTGGTCGTTGTCCGACCCCACGAAGGCCTCGCCCGCCCCCTCGACCGAGCAGTCGAAAAGAACCGTGGTCACCTCTTCGCAAAAGGCGCGCACGCGCTCGGCGTCCGAGCGCCGCCCCAGCGGCGCCAGCAGCACGCCGGCGGGGCGGATGTCGCGCAGGCTGTCCAGGTTCTCGAGCTCCTGCGCCGGGTCGCCATGCGAGCTGAGCAGGATCGGCCGGTAGCCCGCGGCGATGACCACCGCCTCGACATGGCGCGCCATCTCGGCGAAGAACGGGTCGGCCAGGTAAGGCACGAGAATGCCTATGTTCCTGGTCTGCTTGCGGTTCTGGTTCAGCGCATAGATGTTCGGCCGATAGCCGAAGCGCTCGATCGCCGCCTCGATCCGCGCGCGGGTCGATTTGCGCACGCTGGCGGGGTCGTTGAAGTACTTCGACAGAGTCGGGCGCGAGATGCCGCTGACCGCGGCGAACTCCTCCATGGTGCGGATCTTCGCATCGCTCATCTGTCGTCGCCCATCGCGCGCATTCCTCGTCCCGCCGCCGCAGCGGCGAGCATCGCGGCGGCGCGCCAAATGCGCAAGACCGCCCGCCCGAAGCTTACTTGTCGCGCGTAAAGTTTTCCACCCGCCCGCGCGTCACGCCGCCGCGGCGTCGGGGCGCGGGCGCGTCAGGATGGGCCAGAAGATGATCGCGAACCCCGCGAAGGCCGCGATCCAGGCCCCCGCCGCAAGATGCAGCAGCCACGCCTGCTCGGGCGCCAGACCGCCCGCCAGCCGCGCCGCGACCGCGACGATGACGGCCCAGTAGAGGGCGGCGACGGGCCGCCCGGCATGCAGCGGGCGCCCGCCATGGCCAAGGCTGGCGCGCGTCATGACCGCCAGCGTCATCAGCCCCACCGCGCCGGCCATCCACAAATGCTGCGCGGCGGCCATGGCCTGCGGTGCCGCGATCCCGGCGGCCATCGCCGCGAAGCCCAGGGGCACGAAGGCATAGGCCGCGTGCAGCACCCACACCAGCGCCTCGGCCCGGCAGCGCGCCCCGCGCCAGCGCGACATGCGCCACAGATGCGCCGCGCCCGCCGCCGCCAACGCCGCCGCCGTCGCCCGCGCATCGGGCGCCGCCGTCCACGCGCCCAGCGCCAGCGCCGCCAGCGACAGCGCGACGGCGTCTCCCCGCCCCATGGGCGCGGGCAGCCGCGACTCGCCCCGGCGCACGAGCCAGTTGCGCGTGAAGCTGGGCACGATGCGCCCGCCGATCAGCGCAATCAGCATCACCGCCGCCACAAGCCCCAGGCGCAGGCCCGGCCCCTGCGCGGGAAAGCCTCCGCGCGCCGCCTCGAGGTGAAACAGCGCGTTGCCCGCCGCCCACAGCCCCAGCAGCGCCAGCACCGGCAGGTTGCGCCAGTTGCGCCCGGCCAGGATCTCGCGCGCCAGAAAGACCAGCAGCGCCGCGCCCAGCGACAGATCCGCCGCCGCCGCGAGCGCCGCGGGCGCGCCCAGCGCCATCGCCGCCCGCCCCGCCAGCCACAGCCCGGCCAGCGCCGCCAACGGCCAGCCCGTCACCGGCAGCCGCCCCGTCCAGTTCGGAACGGCCGTCAGCAGAAAGCCCGCCATCACCGCGCCCAGATAGCCGAACATCATCTCATGCGCGTGCCACGAGACCGGATCGAGGCCGATGGGCAGCGGCTCGCGCCCCGTCAGCATCGCCGCCCACAGCGCCATCGCCAGCGCCGCCCAGATCCCCGCGGACAGGAAAAAGGGCCGAAACCCGTAGCTGAGGACCGCGGGCCCCTTCCAGGCGCGCATGCGCGCCGCCGAACCGCTCATTCTCTCGCCTCCATCCAGACGCGCCCGGCCGCGGGCGCGCGCATCGCTCACAGCCGCGGCGCCGCGCCGGCCGGGCGCCCGGCGTCCTCGATCGCCATGTGCAGCGAGCGGGCGATCCGCTCGGCCCGCTCGACGACGAAGGCCGCGCCCTCGGGCGGGCAGGTCTCGGCCGCCGTCTCGCGGAACAGCTCGAGCCAGCGCGCGAAATGCGCCCAGCGCGCGCCCAGCCCCATGTGGCGCGGAACCGGCGCGCCATGATAGCGGCCGGTCATCAGCGCGACCGAGGACCAGAAATCCACCATCCGCGCCAGGTGCGGCTCCCAATCCGAGATGCGCGCCGCGAAGATCGGCCCCAGCTCGGGATCCGCGCGGACCTTGTCGTAGAAGCGGCGCACCAACGCCTCGATGCGGGCCTCGTCCAGCCCGGTGCGCGCCATCAGCGCGCGCGTCTGCGCCGGGCGGGCCGAGCGGATCGGCGGAAGGGGGGCGTCCTGCGCCATGGCGTGCTCCTTCGATTCCAAGGCTTGCGCCATGTCGTATTCCGGTGAATAAGCATCTTCAATACCTATTTTGCCGCAAGGAGCGTCATGCGCCTGACCGCCTTCACCGATTACGGATTGCGCATGCTCATGCGCATGGCCGCCGCGCCCGAACGCGCCTTCTCGACCGCCGAGCTGGCCGAGGAGCTGGGCCTTTCGCGCCATCACCTGACCAAGATCATGCAGCGCCTGGCGCGCGGCGGGGTGGTCGTCACACGGCGCGGCGCGGGGGGCGGGGCGACGCTGGCCCGCCCCGCGGCCGAGATATCCCTGGGCGCGGCGGTGCGGCTTCTGGAAGAGGGGCAGCCCCTGGTCGCGTGCCTCGCCCGAGGGGGCGAGGGCTGCGCGCTGGACGGGCGCTGCCGGCTCAAGAGCCGCCTGCGCGCCGCCGAGGCGGCCTTCCTGGCCGAGCTGGACCGCGCCACCCTGGCCGACGTGGCCTTGCCCTCGGCCCCCGCGCGTCCCGCGCTCAGCGCGCGCGATCGGGCCGGAACATCCGCGCCGCAACGCCCGAACGCAGCCACAGGCCGTGATGCAGCGCGCCCGCCACATGCAGAGCGACGGCGATGAGCAGAATGGGCTTGAGCGCCTCGCCATGGATCTCGCCCGCAAGGCGCAGCCCGCCGAACCAGGCCGCCGCGCCCGTGACCGGCAGCGCGATCATCAGCGCATGGAGCGCGACATGCGTCGCGCGCGCCAGCGCCCGCGCAAGCGACGGCTCGTCGGCGGGCGGCGGCGGCGCGCCGCGGCGCGCGCGCAGCGACAGGCGCCAGAGGGCGAGCGCCAGAACCGCCAGCCCCGCGATCACATGCGTCAGCACGCCCGCGTCGGGCCCTGAATAGGCGCCCTCGCGCAACGCGCGCAGGGCGGCGAGCATGGAGTCGTGACTGACGAAGGCGGCGACCAGCGCCGCGGCGCCGATCCAGTGCAGGGCGATCTGGGCGGGGCTGTAACCCTTGGGGGCTCGGGTCATGGATGCGCTCCTTCTTTACGGCTGCCGGCGCAGGCGCGCCGCTTGCCCGCCTTCAACGCGCATCGCCCCCGTCTCCGTCGCCGCGCCTGGCGAGAGGCCCATCGGCAAGCGGCTTCGGCGCGCGCAACGGGCGCCCGCCAGACCGCACCCGGCGCAATGCATGACCCGGCCCCGCCTGCGCCCGCGACCGCAGGGCGCAGGCCGGGGCCGAACAGACCGCACGGCGCCCGCCTGGCGCTCGGCCTCGCCGACGGCGCGCGGACATGGCGGACCGCGGGACGGCGGCGCCGGCGATCCCCTCTCAGCGCCCGGCGGCCGCGCCGCGCCGCCGGCGGGCGGCCGCGCCCAGCCCGCCCAGCGCCGTCAGGCCGGCCAGCAGCGCCGGCAGCGCCGACGGCAGCGGGACGGCGCTGGGCGGGTCGGGCAGCGTGATCGCATGGGAATGGGGCGCCAGGTTGGCCGCCGTCAGGGTCAGGCTCTCCTGCCCGGAAACCCGACCCAGAGGATTCTCCCCGCCCGGCCAGGGATCCGCGCCGATCGGCGTTCTTCCGCGCAGGTCGGGCAGCGCGAAAGTGGTGCGGCCATCGCCGCCGTAAATGGGCCCGATGATCGAAAACAGGTGCGGATACAAGCCGATCGACAGCAGCCGTCCATCCGCCGGCGCCCAGACGCCCGCGTCCGAGAACGACGGCGACGGCCCGCCGAAAAGGGCGATCTCGCCCAGATAGTGCTCGTAGCCCGAGGACGCGAAGTCCCCGGTGGGGAATGCCCCCCACAGCGCGATGCCGTAGAGCAGGTCGAGCGTCGGCTGCCCGAGCGACGCCTCGGCCCCCGCACCGGCCTCGCCGACGGCGCCCGCGCTCGAATCGTGCGCGTGGGCGGGCAGGATGTCGGCCGTGGCGGGGATGACCTCGTCGCCCGCCTTCGCGCCCACCTGGGACGGAGCCGCCGCGCCCCTGGCCGCGCGCCCGCGCAGATCGGGCAAGGCGAAGGTGGTGCGCCCGTCGCCCCCATGCGCCACGCCGTAGAGCGAGAACAGCGCCGGATTGTCCGACACCCTCAACTCGGCGCCGTCGGCATCGGCGAAGCCGGGCTGATCGCCCAAGGCGGCCGAGATGTTGACCATCCCGATGCTGGGGTTGGAATAGTCGGTCGGCCCTTGCCCATAGACCCCCTGAAGCGCGACATCCATGTTCAGCGCCAGGCTTGGCATCATGTTCGAGATGGCGCCCCCGCCGCCCGAGGCCGCGACCTCGCCGCCGTCGAAGGGATGCGCATGTCGCGGCATGGTCGCTTCGGTCATGGTCGCGGTCTCGGCCCCGACCGTCTCGCCCAGAAAGCGCGGCGTCAGACCGGGCCCCGCCCCGGCGCCGATGATCGTGCGCCCCCGCAGATCGGGCAGCGCGAAGGAGGCCTCTCCATCGCCGCCATAGGTCGTGCCAAGCCGTGAGAACAGCGCAGGGTTCTGCGCGATGGGCAGCAGCTGCCCGTTCGCGCGCGCGTAGCCCTGCGGCACGACCGAGCCTGCGAACCACTTGATCTGCCCGAGGTCCTCGAAAGCGCCTTCGGTGCGGATCAACGGCGTCAGCGCCAGCCGCGGCTGGGCGATGGCGAAGGGGGCGCCGGCGCCGGCGGTTTCCGTCTCGATGGCGAAAGCCTGCGCGCCCGGCGCCCAGAGAAAGGCGGCCGCCGCCAGACCCGTCGCCGCAATCTTCTTCCGCATCGTGTCATCTCCCCCAGCCTGGCCGCGCCGCAATATCGGGCCATTCCACCATCCGGGGAGATGAACGGTCAAAGGAATAATCCGGCAAGGCGGCGCGCGGGGCCCGAACGCGCCGCCGCGCCGCGGCGCTTTCGCCCCGGCCCCGCCAGGCGGGACGCGCCCGGACGACGCCCCCGCCGGGCGCACCCGTCGGGCATGATCGGCGCATTTGTGATCCGGCGCGCGCCCCGCCGCGTAACCAGGATACAATCACCCAACGGAGGTTCCCGATGACCCGCATTCCCCGCATGGCCGCCACCGCCTTCTCGATGACCCTTGCCGCCGCGGCCCTGACCGCGACGGGGGGCCTCGGCCTTGGTCCGCAACCCGCCCTCGCCGGCGCGCACATGAAGAAGGACATCGTCGACACCGCCGTAGCGGCCGGCAGCTTCAAGACCCTGGTCGCCGCCGTGCAGGCCGCGGGCCTGGTCGAGACGCTCAAGGGCGAGGGCCCCTTCACCGTCTTCGCGCCCACCGACGACGCCTTCGCCAAACTGCCCGCCGGCACGCTGGACGAGCTGCTCAAGCCCGAGAACAAGGACAAGCTGACCGCGATCCTCACGTACCATGTGGTGCCGGGCAAGGTGATGTCCTCGGATCTCAGGAACGGGATGAAGGCCAGGACCGTGCAGGGCCAGGAGGCGACCATCACCCTGTCCGAGCCGCCGATGGTCGACGGCGCGCGCATCGTCAAGCCCGACATCGAGACCTCGAACGGCGTCATCCACGTGATCGACGCGATCATCCTGCCGGCCGAGTGACGTTCGGCAAGGGAGCCGGTCGCATGGCTGGGCGAACCTCGCTTCAGGTCGTGTGGTTCAAGCGCGACCTGCGCGCAAGCGACAACACGGCGCTTGTGCGCGCCGCCCGACATGGATCGGTCCTGCCGCTCCATATCGTGGAGCCGGCGCTCTGGCGGCGCGAGGATGCCTCGGGCCGCCAGTTTGCATTCCTTGCCGAGTGCCTCGAAGACCTGTCGCGCGCGCTCGCGCTGCTCGGCCAGCGCCTCGTCATCCGTGTGGGCGAGCCGGTCGCCGTTCTCGAGGCCATCCGTTCGAGCCACGGCATCGCCGCGCTCTGGTCGCATCAGGAAACGGGCCATCTGGCAAGCTTCGCGCGCGACCGCGCCGTCGCATCCTGGGCGCGCGCGCATGCCATCCCCTGGCACGAATTCCCGCAGGACGGCGTCGTGCTTCGGCTGGCCTCGCGCGACGGCTGGGCAGAGCGCCGGGAGGCGGCGATGTCGGCCCCGATCGTGGCGACGCCGCGAGCCCTCGCGCCGCTCGGCCCCGTGCGCTCCGACCCGCTGCCCGCCGCCGCCGATCTGGGATTGTCCCCCGACGCGTGCCCCGCCCGCCAGCGCGGCGGGCGCGCATGGCCTTGCCGCGCTCGACGCCTTTCTCTCGGCCGCCTGCCGCCGCGCAAGACGGGAGATTGAAAAATGACTGAACGCGCTCTCGTCATCGGGGCTTCGGGCGGCATCGGCGCCGCCCTCGCCGAAGAGTTCGCCCGCCGGGGCTACGCCGTCGCCGCGCTGTCGCGACGCGCCGACGGGCTTGACCTTGCCGACCCGGCGTCGGTCGAGCGCGTGCTGGGCGCGACGCAAGGCCCCTTTGCGCGCGTCGTCGTGGCGACGGGCATTCTCGCCCCCGAAGGCGGGCGGCCCGAAAAGAGCCTGGCGCAGATCGACGCGGCCGCCATGGCACGGGTGTTCGCCGTCAACGCCATCGGCCCGGCGCTGATCCTGCGGCGCCTGCCGCGCCTTCTGCCCCGCGATGCGCCAGCCGTTGCGGCGGTGCTGACGGCGCGGGTGGGCTCGATCGGCGACAACCGGCTGGGCGGCTGGTATTCCTACCGCGCCTCGAAGGCGGCCGCCAACCAGATCGTGCATACCGCCGCCATCGAACTGGCGCGCAGCCACCGGCAAGCGGCGCTGGTGGCGCTGCATCCGGGCACCGTGGACACGCCCTTCACCGCCGCCTATCGCGGGCGCGACAAGCTGCCTCCCGCCGAAGCCGCGCGCCGCCTCGCCGAAGTCATGGACGGCCTCGCTCCGGCGCAGTCGGGCGGCTTTTTCGATTACGCAGGCCGGCCCATTCCATGGTAGCGCCGCGGCTCGTCCTCGTTCTCGGCGATCAGCTGACCGAGTCCGTCGCCGCGCTGCGCGCCGCCGACCGGGGCCGTGACCTCGTGGTGATGGCCGAAGCCATGGACGAAGCCACCTACGCGCCCCATCACCCCCAGAAGATCGCGCTGTTCTTCGCCGCCATGCGCAAATTCGCCGCGCGCCTTGCGGCCGCGGGCTGGCGCGTGGCCTACAGCCGTCTGGACGATCCCGACAACGCCGGCTCGATCCCCGGCGAGCTGCTGCGCGGCGCCGCCCAGGTCGGCGCGTCCGAGGTCATCGCCACCGCGCCCGGCGACTGGCGGCTGCGCGCGGCGCTCGAGGCGGCGCCGCTGAGGCTGCGCATGCTGGAGGACGACCGCTTCATCTGTTCGGCGCGCGACTTCGCGGCCTGGGCCAAGGGGCGCAAGACGCTGCGGATGGAGTGGTTCTACCGCGAGATGCGCCGCAGGACGGGGCTGTTGATGGAGGGCGACGCCCCCGCCGGCGGGCGGTGGAATTTCGACGCCGAGAACCGCAAGCCGCCGAAGGCGGGCCTCGGCTTTCCCGACCCGCCCGCCTTCGCCCCCGATCGGACCGTGCGCGAGGCGCTCGATCTGGTCGCGGACCGCTTCGGCGCGCATTTCGGCGATCCCGAACCCTTCGCCTGGCCCACCGACCGCGACGAGGCGCTGACGCTGCTGGCCCATTTCCTGCGCCACGCCCTGCCCCGCTTCGGCGACTTTCAGGATGCCATGGCGACCGGCGCGCCGGCGATGTTCCACTCGCTGCTCTCGGCCGCGCTGAACCTTGGCCTTCTCTTGCCGCTCGAGGTCTGCCGCGCGGCCGAGGCCGAATGGCGCGCGGGCCGGGCGCCGCTGAACGCGGTCGAGGGCTTCATCCGGCAGATCCTCGGCTGGCGCGAGTTCATCCGCGGGGTCTGGTCCCTGGAAGGCCCGGACTACATGCGCCGCAACGCGCTGGGCCATCGCCGCAAGCTGCCCGCCCTTTATTGGGGCGCGCCGACGCGGATGCGCTGCATGGCCGAGGTCGTCGGCCAGACCCGTCGGCTTGCCTACGCCCATCACATCCAGCGGCTGATGGTCGCCGGCAACTTCGCGCTGCTCTCCGGGGTCGATCCGGCCGAGGTGCATCGCTGGTATCTGTCGGTCTATGCCGATGCCGTGGAATGGGTCGAGGCGCCGAACACGCTGGGCATGAGCCAGTTCGCCGATGGCGGGGCGGTGGCGTCCAAGCCCTATGTCTCGTCGGGCGCCTACATCAACCGGATGTCGGACTATTGCCGCCGCTGCGCTTATGACGTCAAGGCCAGGACCGGCCCGAGTGCCTGCCCCTTCAACCTGCTCTACTGGCATTTTCTCGACCGCCACCGCGACCGCTTTGCCGCGAACCCGCGCATGAGGCCGATCTATCGCGGCTGGGAGGGGCGCGACAGTGCCGCCCGCGCGCGGGTGCTGGCCGAGGCCGAGGCGTTCCTCGCCCGGCTCGATGCGGGCGAGACGGTCTGAGCGCCGAGGCACCCCGAAGGGCGGCCGCGGGCGGAGCGAACGCCGCGCCGCCCGCCTCGCCCCCTTCGCTTTCCGCCGGACCGGGGACGGACCGCGCCCGGGACCGGGCGCCTGTCCGTGGCCGCAGCGCCCCCGGCCCCGCGCGGGGCGGCCGCCCTGCGCCGGCGCCTTCGCCGCCGCGCGCGGGGCGGGCCCGGCGCGCAGGCGTCAGGCCGCCGCCGCGACGGGCGCTTCGGCCCGCCAGCCGCCGCCGGGACGGTAGCGCGCGGCGACGCGCCCATCCTCGAGCTGCATCAGGTGCAGCCATCCGTTGTCGAACAGCGCCGCAACCTGCGGATGGCGCGCGAGGACGTCCGAAATCGCCTCGGGCGGCGCCTCGACCAGGACCGTCAGGCGCAGCGGCTCATGCGCCAGGCGCTCGCCGTCATGCACCGCCTGCCAGGGCAGCCCGGCGCGCAACCTGCCGCCATTGCCCTCGACCACGCCGATGCCGCCGACCACGTTGTGGATCAGCTTGTTCCCGGCGCCGAAGACCTCGGGCGCCACGGCCGAGGCGTAGTATTGCAGGCTGATCCAGCCGGCCACCACCACCGGCGCGGTCAGGATCAGCTCGAGCGTGGCGAAGCCCTTGTCGCCGCGCCAGTCATAGCTGTGCAGAAACGCCCGTCCGCCAAGATCCTTTCCGGCGGTCGCCGCGCGCGGGGCGGCGATGAAGGCGGCGCAGCCGGCAAGGCCCCATTCGGGCCGCACCTCGGCCCAGTCGCGGGCGCGCGCGGCGAGCGTGTCGGGCGTCGCGCCCGGCAGACGCAGCGCGCGCTCGGCGCGCACCTGCCGGCCGGCGGCGGCGAGCCAGCCGCGCGCGCGCCCGATCTCGGCGGCGTGCGCGGCGGCCCTTGCGGCGGGAAGATCGGCCTCGAACAGGATCGCCTCGTCGGTCGTCGTCTCGTGCAGGGCCGCCAGGAACAGCGTGTCGTCGGGCAGCTCGACCCCGTGGGCGGGCAGATGCGCGCGCGTCTCGGGATCGTTCAGCAGCCCCGCCAGCAGCCGCGCCGAGACCGCGCCGTCATGCCCCCCGCAGGCGCCGCAGCGATAGGCGCTTTCATGCGGGTTGTTGGTCATCCGGGCCCCATGGCCCACCAGCAGCACCAGCCGCGCGAAGCCCTTCGTCAACCCCATGGCCGCCAGCGCGGACGCCGCCGCCTTCGCCCGCGCCGCCGGATCGGGCGCGGGATCGAGGCGGGGGGCGGGTTCCAAACCGCCGTCCTTCGCCGCCCGGCCGAAGGCGCCCGCCAGCAGCTTGCCGCCATAGGCCGGCCCCGCCGCCTCGACGAAGGCGAAGGACGAGACCGCCGCCTGCCGGAACCGCCCCCAGGCGCGGATGGCGCGGGCCTTGATGCGGGCCGCGCGCTCGCGCGGCTCGGGCGCGCGGGCGACGCTTGAAAGCGTGGGCCGCAGCAGCGCGGGAAGGCGCGCCTCGTCCACGTCCGAGGCATGGGGCAGATGTGCTACGGGCAGGCCGAAGAACCCCGCGCAGCCGATCGTCTCGATGCCGGGCGCCTGCGCCTCGAGCGCGCGGCGGAACGGCTCGGAGCGCACGTCGATGCAAAACGCCGCCTGCAGCGTCGGCCGCGCCGGGCTGGCGGGCGCGGCGCCGCCGAGCCGCGCCGCCAGGCGGCGCTGGAAGGCGCGCTCGGCCGCGTCCTGAAGGATCCAGTCGATCACGTCCTCGATCGACGGCGCCGTCGGCGCGGCATGGGCGGCCGCCGCCGCGCGCCAGCGCTCGGCCAGGTCCGGATGACGCGCCAGCAGCGCCTCTTCCCAGATCAGCCGGATGGCCAGCAGCCCCGCCAGGGTGCGGTCGGTTCCGCCTTCCTGCTCGGCCCGCCACAACAGCCAACGCGCATGCTGCGCCCAGCCGCCAAGATCCATCAGCAGGCGATGGAACGCGGTCTCGGCCGCCGCCTCGTCAAGCTCGAGCGCGTCGGCGGCGCGGCAGATGGCGCGCTCGGGCGTGTCCGGCGCGGCCGAGACATGGGCGCAAAAGCCCGCAAGCCCGGCGATCTCGGGGGTCAGGTCGCGCGCCGCCCAGGCGCGCCACGAGGCCCAGGCGTCGGCGCCGGGCGCCGGCAGCCACAGCGCCTGCCCGCGGTCGAAATGCCCCGCCGCCCACAGGCCGACGCAACGCTCGATCACGGCGGGCCAGTCCACGCCGGTCCGTTGCGCGGCCAGATCGGCCACGGTGGGGGGCGCCTCCGGCTCGGGCCGCGGCGCGCCCAGCCGCGACTTGAGCAGCCCCAGATCCGCCGGCTTGAGCGAGGACGGGCACGCGATGAGCGCCTCGACAAGATCCTCGTCGGCGATGCGCCCGGCCGCGATCTCGGCCGCGATCCGGGCGCGGGGGCCGAACAGCCGGACCCCCGCCGTCCGCGCCAGCCGCGCCGAGGCGGCGGCCGGCGTCTCGCCCGCCTGGCCCATAAAGGGATTCACCGCCACCGTAGCGTCAAGGGGGAAGGCGGGCGGAATGGCCCGCGCGGCGGCCTCGGCCGCGCCCAGGAGCGCCGACATCCGCGCCGGCGCAAAATCGGTCTGCTTCATGAACATGGCCGTTTCCTCACTTCGCCTTCACGGTCCGAAAGCCGCCGATCGCCTTGTCGAGCAGCGCGTTCAGGTAAAAGCCGTTGGCGACATGCACCCGCAGGCCCGCGGCGGCCGGATGATGCGCCCAGAGCGGGAACAGCGCCTGCGCCAGCGCCACCAGCCCGAACGAGCCGACCGCCAGCACGATCAGCGCCCATTCCAGCGGCCCCGGATCGGGCGGCGCGGGCAGATGCGCCCCCCACAGCGCCTGCGCGCCCAGCTGGAAGCCGAAATACGCCGCCGCCGCGCCGGCCGAGGCCAGAGCCGTGCGCCAGGTCAGCGCCCGCGGCGCCGCATCGGCTAGACCCTGCGCCACCAGATAGGCCACGCCGAAGACCAGCATCGCGCCAAGCGCCAGCGCCTGCGGCGATTTGGGCCCGGCGATGGCCATGAACAGCCCCGCCATGGCCGCGTAAAGCGCCAGCGACAACGCAAAGGCGCGCGCCACCGCCCCCCAGCCCGGAGCCGCGACGGGACCGGGCTTGCGCGCGGCGCGCACTTCGGCCACGGCCATGCCGGCGGTCAGGAAGGCATGGCTCTTGTAAAGCCCGTGGGCGATGATGTGCAGCAGCGCCAGGGGCCACAGCCCCAGCCCGCATTGCAGCAGCATGAAGCCCATCTGCCCCACCGTCGACCAGGCCAGCGCCGTCTTGACCGCGCTTTGCGCAAGCATGACCACGGCGCCGAACAACGCCGTCAAGCCGCCCATGAAAGCCAGCGCCGCCATCGCCGCGGGGCTGGCCTGCACCAGATCGGCCAGCCGGATCAGCAGAACTCCGCCGGCGTTGACGACGCCCGCATGCAGCAGGGCCGAAACCGGCGTCGGCGCCTCCATCACCTCGGTCAGCCAGCCATGCGCGGGAAAGGCCGCCGTCTTGAGCAGCGCCGCCAGCACCACCAGCGCCGCCGCGACATGATCGGCCGCCCCCGGCCCGGCTTCGCCGATCAGCGCGCGCAACGCCGCCATGTCGCCCAGCCCATGCGCGGCCCACAGGATCGCGGCGGCCAGGATCAGCGCCGCGTCGCCCGCATGCCAGACCAGCGCGAACTTGGCCGCCGCGCGGCGCGCCGCCGGCCGCTCGGGATAGAAAAGCAGAAGCTGGCGCAGCAAGAGGCCCGTCGCCGCGAAGGCCGCCGCCAGCAGCGCAAGATGCGCCGCCTGCGCCAGAACCAGCACGGCCGCCAGGGTGGCCAGCATGAGCGCGTGAAACCGCCCCTCGCGCGGCTCGCCATCCATGTAGCGCGCCGCGTAGCGCGTCACGATCCATCCGATGAAGGCGACCAGCGTCGCCATGGTCGCGCCGATCGCGTCGGCGCGCATCGGCCCGCCCCCTTCATCCGCCCCCGCAAGCGCCGCCCCGCCAAGGGCCAGCGCCAACGCCGCAAGACTGGCCGCCTGAGGCAGCAAGCGCGCCGCCGGCGGCCTGCGGCCGGGGCGCATCATCATCGCCGCGGCGGCGATCGCAAGAACCAACGGGGCCAGCTGCGCGGGAGCGAGCGGGAAAGCCGTCATGACCGAACTCCGTATGCTGCCAAGAGAAGCGGAGTGGTGATAGCCGCTGGCTCTGTTCGACAAAATTACATATTTTTGCAGAAATCATTCTATCTGATGGAACGTTCGACATGCTGAACCTGCATCACCTGCGCCTGTTCCGCGCGGTCGCGCGCGAGGGCACGCTGACCGGCGCGGCGCGACGGCTGAACCTGTCGCAATCGGCGCTGTCGACGCAGATCCGCACGCTCGAGGCGGCGCTGGGCCAGGAGCTGTTCGAGCGGCGCGGCCGCGGCCTGGTCCTGACCGAGGCCGGGCGCATCGCCCTCGATCACGCCGAGGCGATCTTCCGCACAGCCGAGGACCTGGTGGCCACCTTGCGCGAACGCGGCGCCCCGCGGCAGGCGCTGCGCGTCGGCGCGCTCTCGACGCTGTCGCGCAACTTCCAGATCGCGTTCATCGCGCCCTTCCTGTCGCGCCCCGACGTCGAGGTGGTGCTGCGCTCGGGACCGCAGGCGCAGCTTCTGGCCGCGCTCGAGGCGCTGGCGCTTGACGTGGTGCTGACCAACCGCCCGCCCGCGCAAGACGCCGCCAGCCGCCATATCGTGCACCGCATCGCCGAGCAGCCCGTCAGCCTGATCGGACCGCCCGCCCTGGCGGGGCGCGAGCTGCGCGACCTTCTCGAGAATGAGCCGCTGATCCTGCCCACGGCCGAAGACGCCCTTCGCGCGGGCTTCGACGCGCTGCTCGACGCGCTGTCCATCGCGCCGCGCATCGCCGCCGAAGCCGACGACATGGCGATGCTGCGCCTTCTGGCGCGCTCGGGCGCGGGCCTGGCGGTGATTCCGCCGATCGTGGTGCGGGACGAGCTGGCCTCGGGCCGGCTGGCCGAACTTGCGCGCCTGGACGGGCTGAGCGAGACGTTCCACGCCGTCACCCTGCGGCGGCGCTTCCCAAATCCATTGGTGCGCCAGGCCATTGACGCGGCATTGGCGCGAACGCCCGAGGCAGGCTGATCCGCCCGCCTCACATCCTGGCGCGGTGGCGGATTTCGACGCCGCGCGCTTCGGCCGCCGCCGGACCGGGCGATCCGGGCCGTGGCGCGTGGCAGACGAAATCGCGCCACGGCCCATGGCGAGATGACGCCCTTCGCGCCCTGCAGGCATCCCCGCATCGCGGCCGCCTGCGGCCGGGGCGACGGCAAACCGCTCGAAACCGGCGCGGCGAAGGGGCATTGACGGTTGGCATGAAAGGATCCCGCGCCGACCCCGTCCGGCGAACCCGTCCGGGAATACGCTCGCCGTCGCCGGCGGCTCGAGCGCTTTCGGCCCGCGCCGACGACGCCCCCGGTCCCGACTGCACTGGCCCCCATCCTGGCGCGATGCACGCGCCCGCGGTCACGACGAAGGCTCTGCGGCGCCCGACGGAACGACAAGCGCCGACGGCGCACTCACGCGGCTTGCATGATACGGCTTGAGGAAAGTTGATGGTCGGAGTGAGTGGATTCGAACCACCGGCCCCTGCCTCCCGAAGACAGTGCTCTACCAGGCTGAGCTACACTCCGACCCGCTCGGGGCGGACCCCGACGATGGGCACGGCTATATATCGAGCAAGGGACGTTCGCAAGACCCCTGTTCGCGCGGAATTCACGAGGGCGCGCGCACGGCGGCGACCTCGGCCTCGCTCACGCTTCGACCGTTTTCAAGCACCAGAAGCGCCTCGCCGCCCGAAAGCCTCACCTCCTGCACCAGCGCGAACACGCGGCCAGGCTTGGTGCGCTCCAGACCATCCTCTCCGCTGCGCAGCTGTTCGAAACGATACAGGCCCTCGGGCGCCGGCTGACCGTCGATCGTTCCATCCCATATCACCGTCGAAGACGCGGGATCGACGGCCATGCGCGCCACCTCGCGGTCCGATTCGTCATAGACGACCATCTGCGCCGATTGGGCCGGCGCCCCCGCGTCGAAGGCGACCTCGATCGGGGCGCCGTCGAAGCGGGCGAAAGTCGGGGCCTGCACCTCCTTCCCGATCCATTGCACCGCGCCCGAGGCGCTTGCCGCAAGCATGCTCCTGATCGACTCGAGCTGCTCGTTGGTCTTCACCTGCTGCTCGACGCCCGAAAAATTGGCCAGCTGCGCGACGAACTCGGTCGAATCGGTCGGGTTGAGCGGATCCTGGTTGCGCATCTGCGTCGTCAGCAGCTGAAGAAAGGTGTCGAAGTCGGACGCGATCTGTCGTGCGGAGTCGCTGTTGCGGGCGCCCGCCGACGCCGCCGCCGCAGTCGTGGCTGAATTGACTTCCATGTCGCGCGATTCCTTTCGTTACACTCGCATGTCGAGGCCGGTCACGAAGACGCGGCGCAGGGCGGGCAGCTCGGCCGGCTCGGACGCGGCCTCGCTGAAAAACGCGTCATGCCCGCGCGGACGGCCAGGCTGCCCTCCGCCCGACGAGAAGGACAGATCCACCCGCGCATGCCCCAGGCGCGCAAGCTCGGCCGAGAGCTGCTCTGCATGCCTGCGCATAAGGTCAAGGGCCTCGGGCCTGTCTGCCGAAACATGCGCGTTCATGGTCCCGTCGACGGCGCTCATGGTGATCCGAACCCGGCCGAGCTCGGGCGGATCGAGCCGCACCTCGACCGCCCCATCGTCGGATCGCGACACCGCTTCGGTCAGCTGCCGGATGACGTGCCCGGCCGATGCCCGATCCGGACCATGTGCAGGCGGCGCGGCGGCGTGAAACCGCTCGACGCGCTCGGCCCGCGCGGCGGACTGGATGAGATCGGGACCGTCGGCCTCCGCCTTGCTCTCGGCTTCGGCCGCATCGCGGTCTGCGATCTCGTCGCCTTGGCGCAACGCCTCGGCGGAGCCGAGAGCCAAGGGCGGCTCCGCCCCCTGCCCGACGGTCGGACGCGCCGGAGGGGCGGCCTGATCGGTCTGTTCCACGGAGATGACCTCCGGCGGCGCGGCAGGCTCTGCCGGTCCGCCGGGCGGCGCGCCAAGGGTCTGCGCCGCATCGGTCGATGTCGGGAATGCATTCGCGAGCGGAGGCGTCGCAGCCTCACCCCCCTGCCCGGCGCCATTCGAAACCAACTTCTTCGCCTCACCCTTCTCGGGCGCTTCGGCGCCGATCTCGTCGACGCTGCCGGGACGCTCGGAAGCGGCGTCCACGGCCTCGCCAGGGTTCGCGACGCGAGGGAACGCCAAGTCGGCGGCCGCGAGCGCGGCGGTCTCGGCGCCGTTCTGGTCCAAGCCCGGGCGGTGGGGGGCCGACTGGGGGCTCTCGACAATCGACGTCCGAGGCCCGGACGTCACGACTTCAGGCGCGTGAGCGGGCGCGGGCGGCGCAGCGTCTCGCTCCGCCGTCCGTTCGCGAGAATCGCGCGACGCGCTCGCCGCGTCGTCCCGAACCGGCGCCGAAGATTGCGGAAGTTCCGCCACCCTCCCAAGCGCATCAGCGGGCAGGAACATGGCGAAATCGGGTCGGGGCGCGCCTTCCGGCTCCGCCTCGTCCCCCTCTTCGCCGCCGTCCGGCGGCATCGACGCGCCAGCGGCCATCGGCGGCGCCTTGACGGTCGCCGTCGCGATGCTCCTTTCGCCCAGACCGGCCCGGAACGCGGCGGCGAAGTCCGCTTCGGGCGCGGGCGATTCTCCCCGACGCGGCGAAGGCGCGGCCGCAGGCGAAAGCGACTCGGTCTGCGTGGCGGGGGCGACGATCATCCTGGGCCTCATGGCTGCGATGGGAACTGGCACGATCATCGGCGCGAAGCCTTACCAATCATTTACCGAGTCGCGCGAAGATCGGCGGCGAAAGGAGACGCCCATGCAGATCCAGCCCGGCCGCCTCGCGCCGCCCCCGATGCCGGCGACCGATTCGCGCGACGCCCGCCTGCGCGAGGTCGCCCAGGAGCTTGAAGCGACCTTTCTGGCGCAGATGCTGACCTATGCCGGCCTCGGAAAACCGCTCGAAACCATGGGGGGCGGCGCCGGCGAAGAGGCCTTCTCAAGCCTCCTGACGCAGGAACAAGCCCGCCTTCTGGCCAGACGGGGCGGCATAGGTCTGGCCGAGAGCCTGTTCGAATCGCTCAAGAGAAAGGAAGCCGCGCGATGAGCATGACCCCTTCCGGCGCCGCCCGCAGGCTGACCGAGCTGTTCCGCCAGGAGCGCGAGGCCCTGTTGGCGGGCGATCTGGCCGCTTTCGCCGCGTTGCAGGCGCAAAAGACGCCGCTCGCTCAGGCGCTCGACAACGGCGCGCCGCCCGATGCGGCAAGCCTTGGCGCGTTGCGCGACGCGGCCGCGCGCAGTCTCGCCACGTTGGAGGCGTATCGCGAAGGGATCCGCCAGGCGCGCGCCTGGCTGGACAAGGCGCGCGCCGCGCGCCGCGAGCTTGGCGCATACACCGCGGCGGGCGACAAGGTGGCGCTGAACGAACAAGGCAGCATCAGGGACTCGCGCGCGTAAGGTCGCGCCTCAGCCCCCGATCATCTCGAGCCATTCGTCCTCGGACAGTATCCGCACGCCCAGCTCCTGAGCCTTGCGCAGCTTCGAGCCGGCGTCCTCGCCGGCGACCACGAAATCGGTCCGCGACGAGACCGAGCCCGAGACCTTCGCGCCGAGCGCCTCGGCGCGCGCCTTCGCCTCTGCGCGGGTCATGCGGGCAAGCGTGCCGGTGAACACCACGGTCTTGCCCGCCACCGGACTCGCCGCCGCGGGCGCCTCGACATCCAGGATCTCGACCTCGGCCAAGAGGCGCTGCAAGGCCGCAAGGTTGTGCTCTTCGGCGAAGAATTCGGCCACGGATCGCGCGACGACGGGTCCGATGCCGTCGATGGCCAGCAGCTGCTCCCATGCCGGGCCCTCCATGGCGGCGGCGGCGCGCATCGCCTGCTCGAATGCGCGCCAGGACCCGTAAAAGCGCGCCAGGGTCCGCGCCGTCACCTCTCCGACATGCCGGATGCCCAGCGCGTAAATGAATCGGTCCAGCGGAATGCGGCGGCGCTCGTCGATCGCGTCGAAAAGCTTCCGGGCCGATCTTTCGCCCCAGCCGGGCCTGTTGGCGAGCTGCTGCGGCTGACCGGGCCCGTAGCGCCGCCGCAGCGCAAAGATGTCGGCGGGCTCGCGGATCCACCCCGCCTCGTGCAGCGCCTCGATCTGCTTGGCGCCGAGCCCCTCGATGTCGAACGCCTCGCGCGAGACGAAATGCTTCAGCCTTTCGACCCGCTGCGCCGGACAGACCAGCCCGCCCGTGCACCGGCGCACGGCCTCGCCCGGCTCGCGCACGGCGGCCGAGCCGCATTCGGGGCACACGGTCGGAAAGACGAAGGGGCGCGCATCGGGCGGCCTTTTGGACAAGTCCACATCGAGGATCTGGGGAATCACGTCGCCCGCCCGGTAGACGACCACCGTGTCGCCCACGCGCAGATCCTTGCCGCCGCGGATCGGGCGCCCGTCGGCCCCCACGCCGCGGATGTAATCCTCGTTGTGAAGCGTCGCGCTCGAC
This sequence comes from Oceanicella actignis, assembly GCF_008124525.1. Taxonomy (GTDB): domain Bacteria; phylum Pseudomonadota; class Alphaproteobacteria; order Rhodobacterales; family Rhodobacteraceae; genus Oceanicella; species Oceanicella actignis. The sequence goes on along the minus strand of NZ_VNHJ01000005.1, from coordinate 176,945 downwards.
ACCACGACGCCGCCCACCGTCACCGGCCGAAGCCGCGCGACGGGCGCCAGGGCGCCGGTCCGTCCGACCTGGATCTCGATCGCCTCGAGGATCGTCGTCGCGGTCTGCGCGGGAAACTTGTGCGCAATGGCCCAGCGGGGGGCGTTGGCCCGCGCGCCGAGGCGGGCCTGCAGATCGAGACGGTCGACCTTGTGAACGACGCCGTCGATGTCATAGCCCAGCAATGCGCGCTGCGACTCGATCAGCCGGTAATGGGCGAGCATTTCCTCGACATCGTTCAGGCGGCGCATCAACGGATTGACGGGAAAACCCATGGCCGCCAGACGCTGCATCGAATCGAACTGGGTCTGCGCAAGCGGCTCGGACAGCTCGCCCCACCCGTAGGCGAAGAACCTGAGGGGACGCTGCGCGGTCACCCTCGCGTCGAGCTGGCGCAATGATCCGGCCGCCGCATTGCGCGGATTGGCGAAAGGCTTGAGCCCGGCCTGCTGCTGGCGGCGGTTGAGTTCGGCGAAGTCTTCGTGGCGCATGTAGACCTCGCCGCGCACTTCAAGCCTGGCGGGCGCGTCGGAAAGCCTTTTCGGAAGGTCGCCGATCGTGCGCGCGTTGGCGGTGACGTCCTCGCCGGTTTCGCCGTCGCCGCGCGTTGCGGCCCGGGTCATCACGCCATTCTCGTAGAGAATGGACAGCGAAAGGCCGTCGATCTTGGGTTCGGAGGTGAAATCGAGCGGCTCTTCCTCGGTCATGCCGAGAAAGCGGCGCACGCCGGCGACGAAGCGCCGCAGATCCTCGTCGTCGAACGCGTTCGCGAGCGAGAGCATGGGGATCGCATGCCGGACCTTGGCGAAGCCCTCGGCCGGCGGCGCGCCGACGCGCAGCGACGGGCTGTCGGGGCGCACGAGATCGGGAAAGCGCTCCTCGATCGCGCGGTTGCGCGCCTTGAGCGCGTCATATTCGGCGTCGGTGATCTCTGGCTCGGCGCGCTGGTAATAGGCGATGTCGTGGCGCGCGATCAGCTTCGCGAGCCTCTCGAGCTCGCGCGCGGCGGATTCGCGGTCGAGCGCCTCGACCGGCACGCCGGACAGGTCGTCGCCGGCGTTGGGCGCCGCGCGCGGATCGTCTTCGTGCATGAGCGTGCTCCCGTTCGAACGGGAGCTGTTTGCGCGCTTGCCGCAAGGCCGTCAAGCGCCGACCCGAGGAGCCGGAGCGGCCGGCGTTCTGCCAGGCCCTGCGCCGGTCCGGGTCAGGCGCGCATCGCCATCTTCGGCTCTTCGGCCGGAGCGGGATCGCGCAGCACGTAGCCCCTACCCCACACGGTGTCGATGTAGTTCTCGCCCCCGGTGGCGGCCGACAGCTTCTTGCGCAGCTTGCAGATGAACACGTCGATGATCTTGAGCTCGGGCTCGTCCATGCCGCCGTAAAGATGGTTGAGGAACATCTCCTTGGTCAGGGTGGTGCCCTTGCGCAGGCTCAGCAGCTCGAGCATCTGATACTCCTTGCCCGTCAGATGCACGGGCTGGCCGTCCACCTCGACCGTCTTGGCGTCCAGATTCACCCGCAGCTTGCCCGTCTCGATCACCGACTGCGCGTGCCCCTTCGAGCGGCGCACGATGGCGTGGATGCGCGCGATCAGCTCCTCGCGGTTGAAGGGCTTGGTCAGATAGTCGTCCGCGCCGAATCCAAAGCCCTTGATCTTGTTCTCGGTCTCATCAAGGCCCGAGAGGATCAGGATCGGCGTGTCCACCTTGGCCAGCCGCAGCTTGCGCAGGACCTCATATCCGCTCATGTCCGGCAGGTTGAGGTCCAGCAGGATCAGGTCGTAGTCGTAGAGTTTGGCGAGGTCGATCCCCTCCTCGCCCAGATCGGTCGAGTAGACGTTGAGGTTGGCGTTCCTCAGCATCAACTCGATGCTCTGGGCCATGGAGTGATCGTCCTCGATAAGCAGAACTCGCATGTCAGGCTCCTCGGCAAATTCTCGAATCTCCGGCGATCCCAGAATCTGCAAGAATGGTGAACGAACCGTTACCACCTTAACGCGAGTTAAGCCTTCAACTCAACCTCTAGGCGACCTGTATCTTTGCAACGCCGTCGTGCGCAGCGCATTGATGCCGTGACGGGCGACGGCGGTGCGCCAGCTGTCCAGCTCCTCCTCCGACAGATCATACATGCGGCAGGCATCCTCCTCGGACAGCAGCCCGCCATTGACCGCGGCCACCACCGCCGCCTTGCGCCGCGCCACCCAGCGCCGCGTGTCGGGGGGCGGCAGGTCGTCTTTGGTCAAAGGACGGCCGTCCGGCCCGATCACGCTGATCGGGCGTTCATTGCGTTCGGAATGCATGACGCTCCCTCACTCTGTTTCACTCACCCGAGAACGACGCTAGAAGCGGCTGCTTAAGAGGCGGTGAAACGCGCAAATGCGGGATTTTCGAATTTTAGCCGACTTGCCGCGCAGGGCGGCCCGGCTCTATATGCCCCCCAACCAGCGACAGGAGCGGCCATGACCGACGCGCGCATCAACAGCCTGGGAATCGCCAAGCCGCCCGCGCAGACGCGCGTGGTGGTCGCCATGTCCGGCGGGGTCGACAGCTCGGTCGTCGCCGCCATGCTGGCGCGCGAGGGCTATGACGTGGTCGGCGTGACGCTGCAGCTCTACGACCATGGCGCCGCGCTGGCGCGCAAGGGCGCCTGCTGCGCCGGGCGCGACATTCACGACGCGCGCCGCGTGGCCGAGACCATGGGCTTTCCGCACTACGTCCTGGACTATGAGAATCGCTTTCGCGAGGCGGTGATGGACGAGTTCGCCGACAGCTATCTCGCCGGCGCAACGCCCATCCCCTGCGTGCGCTGCAACGAGCGCGTCAAGTTCCGCGACCTGCTGGACACCGCCAGGGAGCTGGGCGCCGACTGCATGGCCACCGGCCACTACATCCGCCGCCAGGACGGCCCCAGCGGCCCCGAGCTGCACCGCGCGGCCGACCCGCGCCGCGATCAGAGCTATTTCCTGTTCGCCACCACGCGCGAGCAGCTGGCCTGGCTGCGCTTTCCCCTCGGCGGGCTCACCTCGAAGGCGCAGACGCGCGCGCTGGCGGCCGAGTTCGGGCTGACCGTGGCCGACAAGCCCGACAGCCAGGACATCTGCTTCGTTCCCAACGGCCGCTACGCCGAGGTGATCGAGAAGCTGCGCCCGGGCGCCGCCGAGCCGGGCGAGATCGTGCATCTGGACGGGCGCGTGCTGGGCCGGCACGAGGGGCTGATCCGCTACACCGTCGGCCAGCGCCGCGGCCTTGGCGTGGCGACGGGCGAGCCGCTGCATGTCATCCGTCTCGAGCCCGAGACGCGCCGCGTCGTCGTCGGCCCGCGCGAGGCGCTGGCCACGCGCATCGTGCCGGTGGCCGAGATCAACTGGCTGGGCGATGCGCCGCTCGAGGCCGCGCCCGAGGAAGGGTGGGAGATCCTGGCGCGCGTGCGCTCGACGCGCGAGCCCGCCCCCGCCCGCCTGCGCCCCCTCGGCCCGGACCGGGCCGAGGTCGAGCTGCTGTCGCCCGAAGAGGGCGTCGCGCCGGGGCAGGCCTGCGTCTTCTACGCGCCCGAAGGCTCTCGCGTGCTGGGCGGAGGCTGGATCCGGCGCGGCTGAGGGGCGTCAGTGCGTCCAGGGCATGCGGCGGTCATGGGCGAAGTTCGACCCGTAGCCGCGCGGGCGGATGTTGGGGCGGCGGGGCTTCGGGGTCTCGACCTGATACTCGAGCCCGTGCCGCTCGGCGTATTCCACCGCGGCCTCGCGGGTGTCGAAGGTCAGGCGCACCTGCCCCAGCGTGTCGCCCGATCCGGTCCAGCCCATCAGCGGGTCGGGCCGCTTGGGTTCGGACGGCGCGAACTCCAGCACCCACTTGCGGGTGTTGGCCACGCCGGACTGCATGGCGTTGCGTGCGGGACGGTAGATTCGCGCGATCATGGCGTTGCTCCGATCAGCTTGCGGACGCGCGCCTTATGCCACCGGGGGCCATGGCTGGGCAAGGCGCGAGGCCTGCCCCGAGGACGGGAGCCGGATGACGGGAAAAGGTTGATCGCCGACCGAACGCTTGGGAGCGAGGGGTGGGGTGGGTGATGCCGCGTCCGGCCGGCGATCCTTCCTGCGATCTAAGCCTAGGCTGAAACCCACTTTGTGGAGTTCGACCGCAGGAAATTCATGTACGGGTTCTTCATCCCCAGTTACGCCCCATTCGAGGGCTGCCAGCGCCGCCGAGGTTGATTAACCCTGCGACAAGGCCAACATCGGGGAAAATGGTTGATGGAGCGTAAACGCATGCCGGAAATTTCGCCCTTGAAGGCCAGTTCCGCTAAAAATCGCGAAAAGCTCGAGGGCGGCGTCCGGCTGGTCATGGAGACCGAGTTCTCGCCCGCCGGAGACCAGCCCGCGGCCATCGCCGAACTGGTCGAGGGCATCGAGCGCGGCGAGCGCGACCAGGTTCTTCTGGGCGCGACGGGCACGGGCAAGACCTTCACCATGGCCAAGGTCATCGAGGCCACGCAGCGCCCGGCCATCATCCTGGCGCCCAACAAGACCCTGGCCGCGCAACTTTACGGCGAATTCAGGAAGTTCTTTCCGAACAATGCCGTAGAGTATTTCGTATCCTATTACGACTACTATCAGCCCGAGGCCTACGTGCCCCGCACGGACACCTTCATCGAGAAGGAATCGCAGATCAACGAGCAGATCGACCGCATGCGCCACTCGGCCACGCGCGCCCTGCTCGAGCGCGACGACGTCATCATCGTCGCCTCGGTCAGCTGCATCTACGGCATCGGCGCGGTCGAGACCTACGGCGCCATGACCCAGGATCTCGAGGTCGGCGGCGCCTATGACATGCGCGCCGTCATGCGCGAGCTGACCGCCCAGCAATACAAGCGCAACGACGCCGCCTTCCAGCGCGGCGCCTTTCGCGTGCGCGGCGATTCGCTCGAGCTGTGGCCCGCGCATCTCGAGGACCGCGCGTGGCGCTTCTCGTTCTTCGGCGAAGAGCTCGAATCGATCCAGGAGTTCGACCCCCTGACGGGGCAGCGCACGGGCCAGCTGCAAAAGGTGCGAATCTACGCCAACTCGCACTACGTCACGCCGCGCCCGACCATGCAGCAGGCGATCAAGGGCATTCGCGAAGAGCTGCGCCGGCGCCTCGACCAGTTCGTCGCCGAGGGCAAGCTGCTCGAGGCGCAGCGGCTCGAGCAGCGCACGAATTTCGACCTCGAGATGCTCGAGGCCACGGGCGTGTGCCCCGGCATCGAGAACTACTCGCGCTACCTGACCGGCCGCGCCCCCGGCGAGCCGCCGCCGACCCTGTTCGAATACATCCCCGACAACGCCATCGTCTTCGCCGACGAAAGCCATGTCACGATCCCGCAGCTGGGCGCGATGTACAAGGGCGACTACCGGCGCAAGGCGACGCTGGCCGAGCACGGCTTCCGCCTGCCCTCGTGCATGGACAACCGCCCGCTCAAGTTCGAGGAGTGGGACGCCATGCGCCCGCAATCGGTGTTCGTGTCGGCCACGCCCGGCCCGTGGGAGCTGGCGCGCACGGGCGGCGTCTTCGTCGAGCAGGTCATCCGCCCTACGGGCCTGGTCGATCCGCGCATCGAGGTGCGCCCCGCCGAGACCCAGGTCGACGATCTGCTGGACGAAGCGCGCGCCGTGATCGCCAGGGGCGGGCGCGTGCTGTGCACCACGCTGACCAAGCGCATGGCCGAGGACCTGACCGAATACCTGCACGAGCAGGGCGTGCGCGTGCGCTACATGCACTCGGACATCGACACCATCGAGCGCATCGAGATCATCCGCGACCTGCGCCTGGGGGCGTTCGACGTGCTGGTCGGCATCAACCTTCTGCGCGAGGGGCTGGACATTCCCGAGGTGGCGCTGGTCGCCATTCTCGACGCCGACAAGGAGGGCTTCCTGCGCTCGGAGACCTCGCTGATCCAGACCATCGGCCGCGCCGCGCGCAACGTCGAGGGCCGGGTCATCATGTATGCCGACCGCGTCACCGGCTCGATGGAGCGCGCCATCGCCGAGACCGACCGCCGCCGCGCCAAGCAGATCGCCTACAACGAGGCGCATGGCATCACCCCGGCCACCATCCGCAAGAACGTCGACGACGTGCTCGAAGGCCTGTGGGAGGGCGATGCCGACATGGCCCGCGTGACCGCGACGGTGGACGCGCCGCGCCCGGGCGCGAATCTGGCCGCGCACATCGCCGAGCTGCGCAAGCAGATGATGCAGGCGGCCGAGAATCTGGAGTTCGAAGAGGCCGCCCGCCTGCGCGACGAGATCAAGCGCCTGGAGGCGGTCGAGCTGGCGGTCGGCGCCGACCCGATGATTCGCCCCGCAGAGCTGGCCGCCGCCGCGCCGGCGCGCGGACGCTCGACCGCGGGCCGCCCCGGAGAGCGGCCGCGCAAGGGGCGCAAGCCGCGCCGCTGAGCTCGCGGCCGCCCTTGCGCCGCGGCGGGGCTGGCGCGGCGCGCGTCCCTCTGGCATCATCGCGCCATGTCGCGCATCCTGATCGCCATCGGTGTTCTGCTGATCGTGCTGGGGCTGCTCTGGCCCCTGTTCGCGCGCATGGGGCTTGGCCGCCTGCCGGGCGACATCGTGATCGAGCGCGAGAATCTGCGCATCCATTTCCCCATCGTCACGGCGCTGGTGATCTCGGTCGCGGCGACGGTGGCGCTGAACCTGATTCTCTGGTTCCTGAACCGCTGACGCGCCCTGGCGCGCCGCCAGGACAGGAAACCCCCGTTCGGCGGGAGGAACCGAACGGGGGCTCTGCGAGGCCCGGCCCGCGAGGGAGGGCGGCCGGGCGTCTGGCCGGCATCCGGACCGGCGCCTGCGCGGGCCAGGGAGGAAACCCGCGCAATGGCCGGGGCTGCGCTTGCGGGGCCGGGAGGAGGAAGCCCCGCGCGCGGCCGTCAGGCGGTCCGGCGGCCGGCTTTGGCGTGCGTCAGGGCGGCGACGCCCCAGACGACGGCGTTGGCGACGCCGCGCCAGGCGGCGGCGAACATCTTGCGGATCGCGGCGGCGCGCTCGGCTTCGGCGCGGCGCAGGATCTCGTTCATCTCATCGTTGCTCATGCGCAAGGCGTTCATCTTTCGGCTCCTTTGCCCGAACGCGGGTGCAGCCCCGTTCGCTTGAGCCGGGATATAGGCGCGCCCCGCGCGTTGTGCACCGCACAAAAGGGAAAGGCCGGCTTGCGCGCCGCGCATGGCGCGCAAGCCGGCCCCAGCCCGCCATCGTCCCCGCCGCGCCCGGCCGCCGCGGCCGCTTTGCCCGCGAGCCGACGCGGCGCAGCCCCTGGCGCGGCGCTCAGAGCGCCCGCGGCAGCGAGTCCTCGCGCGCGGCGACGCACAGCGCATCGAAGGCGTATTGCGCCACCGAGCGGAAGCAGATCAGCCCGAAGGTTTCGGGCTCGCCGTCCTCCTGCCAGAAGGCCACCGCCAGCTGGCCCATGCGCGTGCGCCGCAGATCGCCCGGCCCGAAGGCCTGCCGCGACAGATCGACCGGCGCGCCCTTGGCCAGCGCCTCGCGCGCGCCGGCCCCGATGATGCGGAACATCGCCCGCGCGTCCGACACGTTGACCGCCAGGTGATGAACGCCGTCGAGCGCGCGCGCCGCCTCGGCCGCGGCGGCGTCGGCCTCGGCCCAGGGCAGCAGGACCAGAAGCTCGTCCGGCGACATCCACAGCAGCGCCCGCTCGCCCTTGCGCGAGATGCGCCGCCGCTCGGGGAAGGGCGCGCCGCCGGCCGCGGCCTCGGCGGCGGCGCGAAAGCGCGCGTCCTCGAAATCGCCGCGCAGGGTCAGCATGCCCTGCAGGCCGGCTTCCTCGATCCGCACGGCCCCGTCGCGCGCGGCCCCGTTCAGGGCGCTGCGCGCCTTCGTCATCGCATCAGACATCCTGCCGCGTCCCTTCCTTGTCGTAGAACACCGGATCGACGACGCGCGCCTTGATGACCGCGTCGCCCTCGGCGGCGAATTCCAGCACCTGGCCCATGCGCCCGGCCCCGCCCTCGATCAGCGCCATGGCGATCGAGCGCCCCAGCGTCGGCGAGAAATAGCTGGAGGTCACATGGCCGATCGTCTTGCGCACGCCGGGGCGGCGCATGCCCTCGACCGCGTGGGCGCCGTCGGGCAGCACCGTCTGGGGGTCCAGCGTCTCGAGCCCGACCAGCTGCTTGCGGTCGGGGCGGGTCAGGTCGGGGCGCTCCTGGGCGCGCTTGCCGATGAAGTCGGCCTTCTTCTTCGACACCGCCCAGCTCATGCCCAGATCCTGCGGCGTGACGGTGCCGTCGGTCTCGTCGCCGACCATGATGAAGCCCTTCTCGGCCCGCATCACATGCAGCGCCTCGGTGCCGTAGGGCGTGACGTCGAACTCGGCGCCCGCCTCGCGCAGCATGTCCCACATGGCCTGCCCCTGCGAGGCGGGGATCGCGATCTCGTAGCTCAGCTCGCCCGAGAAGCTGATGCGGAAGATCCGCGCCGGGATGCCGCCCAGCCTGCCCTCGGCCATGCCCATGAAGGGCAGCGCCTGCTTCGAGACGTCGACCCCGCCCAGCTTCTCGAGCGTCTTGCGCGCGTTGGGGCCGACGACGGCGATCTGGGCGAACTGCTCGGTCAGGTTGGCGACGTAGACCTTCAGATCCCACCACTCGGTCTGGAGCCACTCTTCCATCCAGGCATGCACCCGGTCCGAGCCGCCCGAGGTGGTGTGGCACAGGAACGCGTCCTCGGACAGGCGCACGACCACGCCGTCGTCGAAGATGAAGCCGTTCTCGTTGCACATCAGCCCGTAGCGGCAGCGCCCGACCTTCAGCGTGCTCATCATGTTGGTGTAGAGCAGATCCAGAAAGCGCCCGGCGTCGGGGCCCTTGACCAGGATCTTGCCCAGCGTCGAGGCGTCGAGCATGCCCAGCGAGCCGCGCGTGGCCAGGATTTCGCGGCGCACGGCGTCCTGCGTGGACTCGCCCGCGCGGCGATAGGCGTAGGGCCGGCGCCAGTCGCCCACGGGCTCCCACACCGCGCCGTTGGCGTCGTGCCAGGCGTCCATGGGGGTCTTGCGCGTGGGCTTGAACAGCGGACCGCGCGCCTCGCCGACGATGGCGCCGAACGAGATCGGCGTGTAGGGCGGGCGGAAGGTGGTGGTGCCAACCTGCGGAATCGGGCGGCCCAGCGCGTCGGCCAGGATGCCGATGCCGTTGATGTTGCTCAGCTTGCCCTGGTCGGTGGCCATGCCCAGCGTGGTGTAGCGCTTGGCATGTTCGACGCTTTCGTAGCCCTCGCGCGCCGCCAGGCGCAGGTCCGAGGCCTTGACGTCGTTCTGGTAGTCGAGGAACGCCTTGGACGCCAGCTTCGGCCCGGCCGCCGCGGGCATGATCCACATCGGCATGATGGGCGCCTCTTCGAGGCGCGCGGCGGCGGGGGCGTGGGCGCGCGCATCGGCGAAGCCGGCCTCGCGCGCGGCGCGCGCGCCGGCCTCGGCGGCGTCGGCCAGCGCCTCGTCGGGCGACAGGAAGCCCGAGGCCGAGCCCGCGCACAGCACGAAGCCCTGCCCGTCGGCGCCCAGCGGCGGGCGCTCGGGGTCGGGGCGGAACATGGCGCGCGCGTCGTCCCAGATCAGCTTGCCGCCGCAATGGGACCACAGATGCACCACCGGCGACCAGCCGCCCGACATGGCCACCGCGTCGCAGGGAATGCGGTCGATGGGCGCGCCCTCGCCGCCCGCGGCGCAGATCTCGACCCCGCGCACGCGCTTGCCGCCCAGCGCGCGGCGCACGGCGCGGCCGGTCTCGACGCGCAGGCCCATCCTGCGCGCCTCTTCGGCCAGGGGGCCGCGCGCGTCGGTGCGCGGGTCGATGATGGCGGGCACGTCCAGCCCCGCGCGGCGCAGCGCGATGGCGGTGCGATAGCCGTCGTCGTTGTTGGTCACGACCACCGTGCGATCGCCGGGGCTGACGGCGTAAAGCTCGAGATAATCGCGCACGGCCGAGGCCAGCATCACCCCCGGCAGATCGTTCTCGGCGAAGGCGAGCGGGCGCTCGAGCGCGCCGGTGGCGGCCACGATGCGCCGCGCGCGGATCTTCCACAGCCGGTGGCGCGGGCGCCCGTCGCCGGGGGTGTGATCGGCCACGCGCTCGTAGCCCAGCGCATAGCCGTGATCGTAGACCCCCGCGCACATGGTCCGCAGGCGCATGACCACGTTGGGCATGGCCGCAAGCGCGGCGACCTGCGCGGCGATCCACTCATGCGCCGGCATGCCGTCGATCTCGCCGCCGTCGGCCAGCGCGCGCCCGCCCCACAGATGCGACTGCTCGAGCAGCAGCACCCGGGCCCCCGCCTCGGCGGCGCGGCGCGCGGCGGTCAGGCCCGCCGCGCCGCCGCCGGCGACCAGCACGTCGGCGTGGAAATGAAAGTGCTCGTAGCGGTCGGGGTCGGGCAGCTTGGGGGCCTCGCCCAGGCCGGCGGCGCGGCGGATGAAGGGCTCGAACACATGCTTCCACGCCGCGCGCGGCCACATGAAGGTCTTGTAGTAGAACCCGGCCGGGAAGAACCGCCACAGCGCGGCGTTGATCGCGCCGATGTCGAATTCGAGGCTGGGCCAGTGGTTCTGCGAGCGCGCCGACAGCCCCTCGAACAGCTCGGTTCCGGTGGCGCGCTGGTTGGGCTCGAAGCGCGGCCCCTCGCCCAGCCCGACAAGGGCGTTGGGCTCTTCGGCGCCCGAGGCGACGATGCCGCGCGGGCGGTGATACTTGAACGAACGCCCCGTCAGCACCTGCCCGTTGGCCAGCAGCGCCGAGGCCAGCGTGTCGCCGTGAAAGCCCTGAAGGCGCTTGCCGTTCCAGGAAAAGAACACCGGGCGGCTGCGGTCGATGGCCCGCCCGCCATGGGAAATGCGCGTGCTCATGCGCCCTGCCCCCCGTCAACGTCTTCGCCGGGCGCCGATTCGCCCGTCCAGTCCTCGAGCCGCCAGCCGGGGCGGCGCTGCGCGATGCGGGCCAGGATCTCGGGCGGCGGCGCGGTCACGTCGGCGCGGTAGGACCCGAACACCTCGAGCGTCGCGGTGCAGCGCGCGACGTGGAACCACTTGCCGCAGCCATAGACGTGCCGCCAGCGCTCGAAATGCACGCCCTTGGGATTCTTGCGGGTGAACATGTAGCCGGCGAACGCCTCGTCGCTCGCCCCCGGGCCGACGCGGCGCAGATGCGCCTCGCCGCCGGGGTGGAACTCGGTTTCCTCGCCGGTCGCGCCGCAGCACGGGCAGGTCAGTTGCAGCATGGAGCGCCTCTTTGCTTGGCGATTGCGCGCGCCGGCCCGGATGCGATACCCTGTCGGCGCGTCGATGTCGTCTTGCGTAGCGTATGTGAGGTCTGAAGATGGAGCGTATTCCCCAGCCCGACCCCGAGCTGACCCTGTTCGGCCTGAGCCACGCGGCCAGCGTCCTTCTCATCACCGTCGCGGTCCTGGCGATCTACGTCGCCGTCGACCTGCTGCGCCCGCGCCCGCGCCCACGCGGCGGCGAGGGCGAGCGCGGCGACTGAGCCGCGCGCCCTCAATGGGCCACGGCCGCGGCGACGCTCTCGTCGATCATGCGGCCCTCCGTGAAACGCTCGAGCCCGAACGGCCCCGCCACCGGATCCTCGCCGCGCGCCAGAAGGCCCGCCGTCGCCCAGCCCGAGCCGGGAATGGCCTTGAAGCCGCCCGTGCCCCAGCCGCAGTTCAGGTAGATCCCCTCGACCGGGGCGCGCCCGATGATGGGCGAGCGGTCGCCGGTGACGTCCACGATCCCGCCCCACTGGCGCAGCATCTTGAGCCGCGAGATGACCGGGAACATCTCGACCAGCGCGCGGATCGTCTCCTCGATGTGATGGAAGCTGCCGCGCTGGGTGTAGTTGTTGAACCCGTCCGTGCCGCCGCCGATCACCAGCTCGCCCTTGTCGGACTGGCTCATGTAGCCGTGCACGGTGTTGGCCATGACGACGCAGTCGAGGCAGGGCTTGATCGGCTCGGAGACGAGCGCCTGAAGGGCGACCGATTCGAGCGGCAGGCGAAAGCCCGCCATCTGCGCCAGCACGCCCGCATGCCCCGCCACCACCAGGCACAGCTTGCGCGTGCGGATCTGCCCGCGCGTGGTGCGCACGCCGCTCACGCGCCCGCCGGTCACGTCGATGCCCGTGACCTCGCAGTTCTGGATGATGTCCACGCCCAGATCCGACGCCGCGCGCGCATAGCCCCAGGCCACCGCGTCATGGCGCGCGGTGCCGCCGCGCGGCTGCCACAGCCCGCCCAGCACCGGGTAGCGCGGGCTGTCGACGTTCAGGATCGGGGCGATCTGGCGGATGCGGTCGGGGCCGACCATCTCGCTCTCGATTCCGTTGATGCGGTTGGCGTGGAAGGTGCGCTTCCACGCGCGCAGCTCGTGCTCGGTCTGCGCCAGCATCAGCACGCCGCGGGGGCTGAACATGATGTTGAAGTTCAGCTTCTGGCTCAGATCCTCGTAAAGCGAGCGCGACAGCTCGTAGATGTCGGCCGAGGGGTCCTGCAGGTAGTTCGAGCGGATGATGGTCGTGTTGCGGCCCGTGTTGCCGCCGCCCAGCCAGCCCTTTTCCAGCACCGCGACGTTGCGGATGCCGTGATTGGCCGCAAGGTAGTAGGCCGTGGCCAGGCCATGCCCGCCGCCGCCCACGATCACGACCTCGTATTCGGCGCGCGGCTCGGGCGAGCGCCAGGCGCGCTCCCAGCCCTGATGATAGTTCAGCGCCTGACGGGCGATGGCGAAGGCGGAATAGCGGGCCATGGGGCCTTTCCCTCCTGTCTGGCGGCCCGCCGGCGGGCCGCGCGTCACGTTCTCGCGGGCGGCGGCGCGCCCTCTTGGGCTTTCTATGCGCGCCTGCGCGCCGGGCCGCAACGGAATCCGCCGCATGGGCCGCCAAACCCGACCCCGCGGCCCGGCGCCGCGCCGCATGGACGCGGCGCGCCGCCGGCGCTAGGTTCGCGGCGATGACGATTTCGGAGAACCGCTCATGATCTTCTGGCTGGCGGCGCTTGCGGGCGCCCTGCTCGTCGCCGCGCTGACGCTGCGCCCGCTCTTGCGGCGCGAGGCGCCTTCGCTGCCGCGCGCGGCCCATGACGTGCAGGTGTTCAAGGACCAGCTGGCCGCGCTGGCGCGCGACGTCGAGCGCGGCGTGATCCCGGCCGAAGAGGCCGAGGGCGCGCGCGCCGAGATCTCGCGCCGCCTGCTGGCCGCCGCCGCCGAGGCCGAGCGCCAGGCGCCGCCCGCCCCCGCGCCGCGCCGCGTCTCGCGCCTTGCAGCGGCGGCGCTGGCGCTGGCCGTGGCGGGCGGCGCGGCGGGAATCTACTGGCGCATCGGCGCGCCGGGGCTGCCCGATCAGCCCCTGGCCGAGCGCTTCGCGCAGATGGAGCGGGCCGCCCGCGAGCGCCCCTCGCAGGACGAGGTCGCCCGGCGCCTGGCCGAGGCGCGCGCGAACGCGCCCGCGCCCGACGCGCAAGACGACGCCGACCCCGAGGCCGCGCGCCTTGCGCCGCTGGTCGAGCGGCTGCGCGCGGTGCTCGAGGCGCGGCCCGACGATCTGCGCGGCCACCGCCTGCTGGTCGGCGCGCTGCGCCGCCTTGGCCGCCATGAAGAGGCCCTCGCCGCCCAGCGCCGCGTGATGGAGCTGCTGGGCGACAAGGCCGGCGCCGACGATCACGCCGAACTGGCCGAGCTGATGATCCTGGCGGTCGAGGGCTATGTCTCGCCCGAGGCCGAGGCCGAGATCCGCCGCGCGCTCGAGCTCGACCCCGCCCAGCCCATGGCGCGCTTCTACGCCGCGCTGACCCTTGCGCAAAGCGGGCGCGCGGACCTGGCGCTGCCCATCTGGGCCCAGCTGGTGCGCGAGAACCCCGACGCCCCCTACGCGCCCGCGATCCGCGCGCAGATCGCCGCCGCCGCCGAGGCCGCCGGCCTGCCCGAGCCGCCCCTGCCCCCCGCCGCCGGCGCCGCCCCCGGCCCCACGCGCGAGGACATGCAGGCCGCCGCCGCCATGTCGGACGAGGAGCGCCGCCAGATGATCGAGGGCATGGTCGCGCGCCTGAACGAGAGGCTGGCCGAGCAGGGCGGATCGGCGCAGGAATGGGCGCGGCTCATCGGCGCGCTGGCCGTTCTGGGGCGCAAGGACGAGGCGCGCGCCGCGCTCGAGCGCGCCCTTGCCGCGCATGGCGCCGACGCGCAGGCGCGCGCCGCGCTCGAGGCCGCCGCCGCCCGCGCCGGGATCGCGCGATGAGCGCGCCGATCCTCGACATCGCCGCGCTGGCGCCGCTTCTGGGCCCGCGCGCGCAGCTGGCGGGGCTGGACGTGGGCGATCGGACCATCGGCGTGGCGCTGTCCGACGCGACGCGCTCGATCGCCAGCCCCATCGGCACGGTCCGGCGCAAGAAGTTCATGCGCGACGCCGAGGCCGTTCTGGCCATGACCGCCGGGCGCGAGATCGGCGGCTGGATCATCGGCCTGCCCGTGAACATGACCGGCGAGGAAGGTCCGCGCGCGCAATCGGCCCGCGCCTTCGCGCGCAACTTCGCGCGTCTGACCGACGCGCCGGTGGCGATGTGGGACGAAAGGCTCTCGACCGTCGCGGCCGAGCGCGCGCTGCTCGAGGCCGACGCCTCGCGCAAGCGCCGCGCCGAGGTGATCGACCACGTCGCCGCCGCCTACATCCTGCAGGGCGCGCTCGACCGTCTTGCCGCCCTTTCGCGCGAGGATCCGCGATGAACGACGAAGTCTGGCGCCGCGACGAGCCGCAAAGCCCCTGCGTGAAGGTCTGCCTCATCCATCCGGGCGCGGGGCTGTGCGTGGGCTGCCTGCGCAGCGCCGACGAGATCGCCGCCTGGCCGCGCATGAGCGACGACGAGCGCCGCGCCCTCATGGCCGAGCTGCCCGCCCGCCGCCCCCGCCTGACCGAAGCCGGCGCGCGCCCAAGCGCCCGCCGCCGCGCCCGACGCGGCGACGGATGACAAGGCGCGCTTCCCTGCGCTCAACCTTCCGTTAAGCGTGAATGCCGTCTTTTTGCAGTCGAGTTTCACGCCGAACGGCGTTATTCTGAACCCGTCCGGGGCGGTTTCCCGGCCCGTTCGATCGCCAAGCGGAGCCCAGCGCGTGCCAGTGCTCTTGTCCAGAATCCTTGCCGCCGGCGCCATTCTCGGCGCGCTGCGTCTGGCCTTTCCGCACGAGTTTTCCGACGAGGACGGCGCCCGCCGGCTGGCCTTCGCGGGGGTGGCGCTGCTGGCCAGCCTCGGCATCGCGGCGCTGGCGCGGCTCTGGCGCGGGCGCCTGGCCGCCGCGGCGCTGATCTGGGCGGCGGTCTTCGCGGCCATCGTCGGCGGCTATTCCTGGCGCGCCGAGCTGTCGGCCGCCTATGACCGCGCCCTCGGCCGCCAGGCGCCGCTGGTCGCGCTGGCCCGCGCAGGCGGCGAGGTCGAGCTGACCCGGACCTGGGACGGGCATTTCCGCGCCCCGGTGGTGGTCAACGGGCGCGAGGACGCCCCCCTGCCCATGCTGATCGACACGGGCGCCTCGATCGTGCTTCTGCGCCACGAGGATGCCGAGGCCGTGGGCATCGACACCCGCCGCCTGCACTACTCGACCGCGATCACCACCGCCAATGGCGGCGCGCGCGTCGCGCCGGTGACGCTTGAGAGCCTGCGCGTGGGCGACGTCGAGCTGCACAACGTCCGCGCCGCGGTGGCCGAGCGCGGCGCGCTGCACAGCCCGCTGCTGGGCATGAGCTTCCTTGGCGGGCTCAGCGAGCTGACCTTCCGCGGCGACAAGGCCCTGCTCAAGCGCTGATCCGCGGGCTCGCGGCGTTCCGGCGCCCGGCCCGATCCCGTGCGCGCGCCGCTCGCTTCGGCGAGGCCCGCCGCGCGGCCATGCCTTGCAAGAGGCGCGCCGCGAATGAGCCCCGCCCATCGCCGCCCGCCGCGGCGCGGCCCGCCCGGCATGGGCGCCCCGCTCGCCCGAAATGCGGCGCCCCGCCCCCGGCGACGAGGCCCGCCGCCCCCTGCCCCCGGCGGCGCCGGGGGGACCGGCGAGGATCAAGACGGGGGATCGGGCGAGGATTCACGCGCGGTTTCGGACGCGCTCTCGGGGGAGCTCGGGGCGGGGTTCGGGCGAGGGTCCGGGCTCGGTTCAGACCGGCTTCAGGCAGGAGTTCGGGCCGGCGCGTCGGCGACCTCGGCCAGCGCCGCCTCGATCAGCTCGGGCCCCGCGCCGGGCCTGTGCGCCCCCTCGGACAGCACGCGCCGCCAGCGCCGCGCGCCGGGCCGGCCGGCGAAGGCGCCCAGCATGTGCCGCGTGATCTGCCCAAGGCGCGTTCGCCGCGCCAGCTCGCGCTCGACATAGGGCAGCATCGCGCGCACGGCCGCGACGGGGTCGGCGTCGGGCCCCGGCGCGCCGAAGATGCGCCGGTCGGCGGCCGCGAGGATGCGCGCGGGCTCATGATAGGCCGCGCGCCCGATCATCACGCCGTCGACGCCTTGCGCCAGCAGCGCCTCGGCCTGGTCGAGCGAGGTCACCCCGCCATTGACCGCGATCTCGAGGTCGGGGCGGCGGCGCTTCATCCGCACGACCAGCGGATGATCGAGCGGCGGGATCTCGCGGTTCTCCTTGGGGCTGAGCCCTTGCAGCCACGCCTTGCGCGCGTGGATGGCGAAGGCCCGCACCCCCGCCGCCGCCGCCCGGTCGATGAAGGCGGGCAGCACCTGCTCGGGGTCCTGATCGTCGACGCCGATGCGGCACTTGACGGTGATGCGCGGCCCGCCCGCGGCGCGCGAGGCCTCGATCATCGCCGCGACGCATTCGGCCACCAGGCCCGGCGTCTTCATCAGGCAGGCGCCGAAGGCGCCCGACTGCACGCGATCCGAGGGGCAGCCGACGTTCAGGTTGATCTCGTCATACGGCCATTGCGCGGCGATGCGCACCGCGCGCGCCAGCTCGTCCGGGTCCGAGCCGCCCAGCTGCAACGCCACCGGCCGCTCGAGCGGCGAGAATTCCAAGAGGCGCTCGGCGTCGCCGCGGACGATGGCGGCGGCGGTCACCATCTCGGTGTAAAGCAGCGCGCGCCGGGTCAGCTGCCGATGAAACATGCGGCAGTGGCGGTCGGTCCAGTCCATCATCGGCGCGACCGACAGCCGCGCCGCGCGCGCGGCATCGAACGGGTCGGTCCGGGGCATCGCGTCGATCCTCCTTCGCTGCGGCGCGGTGGCCGAGGGGGCCCTTGCGTTAGCATCGCGCGCCGGACGACTCCAGCCCCGCGCCGCCCTCAGCGCGCCCGGCCGCGCGCCAGCATCCCCAGCCGGCGCAACAACGCCCGCGCCAGAAGCCGCGCGCCCAGCCCCTGTTCGGGCGCGGCGCGCAGCCGCGCAAGCTCGGCGCGCAGGCGCAGCACCTCGTCGGCGACGCCGCCCGCCAGCGCGTCGAGCTGCGCGTCGTCGAACATGTGCCCCGCCGCGGCTTCGGGCGACGGGGCGGGCGGGCGCGCGCGCTCGGGCCGATAGCGATGCTCGGGCGCGACGAAGGCGTCGACCCGCGCCATCGCCGGGGCCAGACGCGCCAGCATCCGCCGCTCGGCCTCGGGCGAGGCGCGGAAGGGATCGGCGCTCTGGCCGGCGGGGATGTCGGGAACGCGCTGACAGAACGCGTCCGCGCCGATGCGCGCGGCCGCGTCGGGCGCGTCGGCCAGCGCGCGATTGAGCCGCAGCTGCAGCGCCAGCTCGGACCGCGTCAGCGCCCGGTTGGCCCGCGCCAGGGGCGGCGCGCGCAAGAGCTCGGGCGGCGCGCCCAGCCATGCGGCCAGCTCGGGCAGCAGCGCCCGCCGGCAGACCGAATAGTTGCGCACCGTCAACCTGGCCCGCACGCCGGCGGTCCCATCCAGCGCCGCGATGCGCGCGATCGCCTCGGCCGCGCGTGCGGGCTGGTCGAAGCGCGCGATCAGGGCGTCGGGGCCCTCGGTCGCGCCATGGCGCTTGACGCGCTGCTGGCCGAGCGACGCCGCATGCTCGACCGGATCGCGGATGAACAGCAGCGCCTCGATGCGCGCGAACCCCGCCCGCGCCGCCTCATGCGCGATGAAGGACGGGTCGGGCAGGTCGAGCAGCGCGTCCTGCAGCCTTTCGCTCGAGAACAGCGCCGCGCGCGCGTCCTTCGCCTCGGCCAGGCGGGCGGCCAGCGCCTGCGGGCCGTCGAGCAGCCCCTTGCCGTTGCCCGAGGTGATGGCGGCGGGGTCGTCGGGCTCGCCGCCCGGCGCGGGCGGATAGGCGACGCCCTGCGCGGCCAGCGCGTCGCGGCTCAGGCGCAGCGCCGCCTGAAGCCAGGTCGTGCCCGTCTTGGGCTGACCCATATGGATGAAGAGCGTGCGCCCGCCCTCCCCCTTCGCCGCCCCCGTCATCGCGCGCGGCGCAGCGCGAGCGCGACGCCCCCGAGAACCGACGAGGCCAGGATCAGCAGCAGCGACACCGCGTTGAGCACCGGCGTCGAGCCCTGCTTCATGCGGTCGAACATCTCGATCGTCAGCGGCGCGTCCGAGCCGACCAGCATCAGCGTGGTGTTGAAGTTCTCGAAGCTCATGAGCATCGACACCAGCGCCGCCCCCACGATGGCCGGCGCCAGATAGGGCAACGTCACCTGCCGCACCGCCCCCAGCGGCGTCGCGCCGAGATTGAGCGCCGCTTCCTCGAGGCTGCGGTCGAACTTCTCGAGCCGGGCCGAGATGACCAGCGTCGCGAAGGTGGCGATGAAGGCGAACTGCCCCAGCACCACCAGCGTCAGCCCCGGCCGCAGCCCGTCGAACCACAGGCCGGTGGCGTCCTCGAGCCAGTTGGCCAGATAGCTGGTCTCGACCAGGATCGAGATGCCGAGGATGATGCCGGGGATCACCAGCGGCAGCAGCATCAGGACGTAGAGCGTCTGCTTGAAGCGGAAGTCGTGGCGCACGAACAGGAAGGCCGTCGTCACCCCCACCGACACCGACGCCGCCGAGACCCAGAACGCCACGATGGCCGAGATCTTCAGCGCCTCGAGAATGCCGCGGTCGTTGAACACCCCCAGCCACGGGCGCTGGTCGCCGATGAACCAGTCCAGCGTGAAGCCGTTCCAGGGCAGCGCCGCGAATTGCGACTTGTTGAAGGCGAAGACGCACACCACGACCAGCGGCAGCGCCAGATAGACGAAGAACGCCGCCACATAGGCGCGCCACAGCCAGCGCAGCGCGCGGGGCTGGGGAATGCCGGGGATCATGGCCGCGCCATCGCCGAGCGCAGCGACTGCCCCGACAGCCGCAGCCCGGCCCACACGATCGCCGAGGACAGCCCCAGCAGCAGGAAGCCGAAGGCGGCGCCCTGCTCCCAGTTGAAGCGGGTGATGAACTGGTCGTAGATCAGCCCCGTGAACCAGAGCGAGCTCTTGCCCCCCAGCAGGATCGGCGTCAGGTAGTTGCCCAGCGACATCATGAACACCACGATGCAGCCCGACGCGATGCCCGGCCGCGCATGGGGAATGACGATCTCGCGCAGGATGGTCCAGCCCGAGGCGCCCAGGTCGTAGGCGGCCTCGATCAGGCTGTCGTCCAGGCTGTCGAGCGTCGTCACCAGCGGCACCACCATGAACAGCATCGAGGTGTAGACCAGTCCGACCATGATCGCGACGTCGTTGTAAAGCATCTCGACCGGACCCTCGGCCAGCCCCGCCCATTGCAGCACCGCCGAGAACACGCCGCTTTCGCGCAGCAGGATCATCCAGCCATAGGTGCGCACCAGCTCCGAGGCCCAGAACGGCGCAAGGCACGCCAGGAACAGCGCCTGGCGCGCGCGCCCGCGCGCGATCTTGGCGATGTGCCAGGCCACCGGAAAGCCGATGAGCAGCGTCAGCGCCGTCGCCAGCACCGACATCCAGGCGGTGCGCACGAAGGTGTTCCAGTAGAGCGGTTCGGCCAGGAAGGTCAGGTAGTTGCCCAGCCCGAAGGCGTATTCGCCCACGCCCACCCGCTCGCGCAGCGAGACGAACAGCATCGCCGCGTGGGGAATGACGATGAGCAGCGTCAGCCACAGCAGCAGCGGCGCCAGCAGAAGGATCAGCGTCAGGCGGCCCGCCGGGCGGCTCATGCGGCGCCCTCCTCGGCCTGCGCCTTGCCGGGCTCGGCGGGCTCGGCGGCGAAGGCGCGCGCGGCGGCGGCGTTCCAGCCGATGTGGATGCGCTCGCCCCGGCGCAGGTCGGCGAACTCGCCCGTCTGCGGGGCGGCGACGTCGAATTCGCGCGCCGAACCGGCCACGCGCGCGTTGATGCGGCTGTTGGCGCCGTTGAACAGGATGTCGCGCACCTCGCAGGCGAAGACGTTGTCCATGCCCGCCACGTCCTCGGCCTGGCGCGAGACGCGGATCGCCTCGGGGCGCACGAACAGCTCGGCCTCGTCGCCCGGCGCCAGCCCGGCCGAGGCCGCCGCCGCGCGCAGGGGCGGACCGGCGGGGTCGGCGACCTCGACCGCGTCGCCCTCGCGCCTCAGCACCTTGCCGCGCAGGCGGTTGGCGTCGCCCACGAAGCCGGCGACGAAGGCGGTGCGCGGGTTGTAGTAAAGCTCTTGCGGCGGGCCGATCTGCTCGAAGCGGCCGCGATTCATCACCGCCACCTGGTCCGACATCACCAGCGCCTCGGACTGGTCGTGCGTGATGTAGACGAAGGTGGCGCCGAAGGTCTCCTGCAGGCGCTTGAGCTCGACCTTCATGTGCTCGCGCAGCTTCAGGTCCAGCGCGCCCAGCGGCTCGTCCAGCAGCAGCAGCGCCGGCTCGATGACCATGGCGCGGGCGATGGCCACGCGCTGCTTCTGCCCGCCCGACAGCTGATCGACGCGCCGACGCTCGAAGCCGGGCAGACCGACGCGCTCGAGCGCGTCGGCCACGCGGCGCTCGATCTCGGCCGAGGGCACGCGGCGCTGGCGCAGGCCGAAGCCCACGTTGCGCCCGACATCCATCATCGGAAACAGCGCCAGGTGCTGGAACACCATCGCCACGGGGCGGCGGTTGGGCGGCACGCCGACCATGTCGCGGCCCTTGATGCGCAAGGCGCCCGAGCTGGGCTCGAGAAACCCGGCGATCATGCGCAGCAGGGTGGTCTTGCCGCAGCCCGAGGGGCCGAGGATCGAGAAGAAGCTGCCCGGCGGCGCGGCGAAGCTGACCTCGTCCACCGCGGTGAAGTCCTGGAAGCGGCGCGTCAGCCGGACGGCCTCGAGATCGGGGGTGTCGGTCATCCGCTCTCCTGACCTTCATGGCGGGGCCGGGCGGCGCGCGGCCGCCCGGCCCCGGATCGTCGCACAAGCGTTGCCGCGGCGTCTTACTGCGCCGCCTTCACGCGGTCCAGCACGGCGCCTTCCATGGCCTCGAGCCCGGCGGGCACCGGCGGATACCACTTGATGTTGTCGATCGCCTCGGGCGGGAAGCTGGCCTGGAAGCGGGCCTTGAGCGCGGGATCGGCGAAGGCGTCCGCCCCCTTCGAGGCGGTGAAGTTGCCCGCCGAGGCGGTGATCCGCGCCGCGATCTCGGGCCGCATGACGAAGTTGATCCACGCGTAGGCGGCGTCGTCGGCCCGCCCGCGCTTGGGCAGGGCGAAGGTGTCGATCCAGCCCAGCGCCCCCGAGGCGGGCGCGACGAAGGTGATGTCGGGGTTCTCGGCGTTCAGCTTCCAGCCGCCGGTGTCCCAGGCCATGGCGGCCCAGACCTCGCCCGAGCGCAGAAGGTTCAGGATCTCGTCCCCGCCGGACCAGTAGGTCTTCACGTTCGCCTTGCACTCGACCAGCTTCTTCTCGACCTTGTCGAGAATGGCCTTGTAGGCGTCGGGGTCGGCATAGGCGGCGAAGGGGTCCTCGCCCATGGCGAAGGCGAAGGCGATCAGCGTCGGGCGCTTGAGCCGGTAGCTGACGCGGCCCTTCAAGGCCGGGTCGCACAGGTCGAGGTAATCCTTCACCCCCGGCGCCTTGGCCTTGTTCACCACCAGCCCCGAGGTGCCCCACACATGCGGCACGCCATACACCTTGCCGTCCACGGTGGTGTTGCGCTTGGTCGCCTCGAGCATCGAGGGAATGAACTGCGCCGCGTCGATGCGCGACAGGTCCAGCGGCTTGTAGATGCCGAACTCGGCCTGGGCGCCGGCGATGCGGTCCTGGCTGGGCTGGGCCAGGTCGAAGCCGCCGCCGCCGGTGGCGCGCAGCTTGGCGATCATCTCTTCGTTGTTCGACAGCGTGACCTCGACCTTGTGGCCGGTCTCCTTCTCGAACATGGCGACGACGTCGTCGGGGGCGTAGCCGCCCCAGGTCAGCAGACGCAGCGTCTCGGCCGAGGCCGAGGCCGCGCCCAGCGCCAGCGCCGCGCCGGCCAGCGCCGCGACGGCGCGAAGGGTGGATCTGGCCATGCGTTCTTCTCCCTGTCTGATTGCGCGCGCCGCCCGGACGGGCGGCGACGCCTTGTCGCATGTTTCGGAGAAAGAAATGTGACGCATCGCCCCGCGCCGTTCAATTCCTTTCAGCGGCGCCGGGCCGGGCGTCAGCGCGCGGCACGGCGCGCCTCGATCGCCTCCCAGATCAGGCGCGCGGCGTTCACCCCGTCGAAGCGCTCCAGCTCCTGGATGCCGGTGGGCGAGGTGACGTTGATCTCGGTCAGCATGCCGCCGATGACGTCGATGCCCACGAAGATCAGCCCGCGCTCGCGCAGAAGGGGGCCGATGCGCGCGCAGATCTCGCGGTCGCGCGCATCCAGCGCCACCGGCTCGGGGCGTCCGCCGACATGCATGTTCGAACGCGTCTCGCCCGGCGCGGGCACGCGGTTGATGGCGCCGACCGGTTCGCCGTCGACCAGGATCACGCGCTTGTCGCCGCGCTCGACCTGGGGCAGGAACTTCTGCACGATCAGCGGCTCGCGGCTGATGCCGCAGAACAGCTCGTGCAGGGCGTTGAGGTTGGCGTCGGCATGGGCCAGCTTGAACACCCCCGCCCCGCCATTGCCGTAGAGCGGCTTGAGGATGACGTCGCCGTGGCGGTCCTTGAAGGCGCGCAGCGTCTCGAGCGAGCGGGCGATCGCCGTCGGCGGGGTCAGGTCGGGAAAGTCCAGCACCAGCAGCTTCTCGGGGCAGTTGCGCACCCAGAAGGGATCGTTCACCACCAGCGTGCGCGGGTGGATCTTCTCGAGCAGGTGGGTGGTGGTGATGTAGCCCATGTCGAAGGGCGGGTCCTGGCGCAGCAGCACCACGTCCTGCTCGGCCAGATCCACGGTGCGCCGCTCGCCCAGCGCGAAGTGGTCGCCCTTGCGTCGGCGCACCTCGAGCGGCCAGCCCGTCGCGGTCACGCGCCCCTCGTTCCAGGCGAGGTCGTCGGGGTGGTAGTAGAACAGGCGATGCCCCCGCGCCTGCGCCTCTTCGGCCAGGCGGAAGGTCGAATCGGCGTCGATGTCGATGCCGGCGATGGGGTCCATCTGGATGGCGACGGAAAGGCTCATGGGCAGGTTCCCTCGGAAAGGTCGTTGACGGGTGCCGGCGTCGCCGCGCGAAGGGCGCGGCGCGGCGCGCCGGCGCAGGGGCCGGCGGCGCTTGCCGGAACGGGGCTTGCGGGGGTGCGGCTTGCGAGGATGGGGCTTGCGGGGGCGGCCGACGTCGCGGCGCCGGTCCGCAAGCACGACCGGACGGCGATCGCGCCCCGGCAGCCACGGCGCTTTCGCGCGCGCGAGCGGGCCGCGCCCCCGGGCCGCGCGCCCGTGCGCACGCCGCCGCCAGGACCGGCCCGGACGCAGGCAAGGACGGCGGCGCGCAATCCGCTTCGCATTCCGCGCCGCGCGCAGGCTCGGGCGGCCGAACGAGCCCCGCTTCGCAATCGGCGCCACGCGCCGCTTCGGGCGCCCGATCGCGCCTCGGCAGGGCATCCGCCGGGCGCGTCGGGCGCAAGGCCGCCGCCTCTGCGCAAGCCCTCTCGCACGCAGGCTCGGGCGCCCGGCAGAAGATCGGCGCGCAGGCCGGCTCGCACGCCGCCGCCGGGGCCGGACCGAACGCCGCTTCGCAGGCCGCGCCGCGCGCGGGACCCGGCGGTCGCGCGGATCCCGGTTCGAGCTCCGCCCGGCGCGTCGGGCGCGGGGCCGCCGCCGGAGGCTTGCGAGGCGGGGGCCTTCATGGCCGCTCGTCCCTTGCGCCCCGGCCGCGCCGGCGCGCCGTTTCGTCGCGCGCCGGCTCGCCGCCGAGGCGCCCGCCCTCGGGCGCCCGCCCCTCGC
This sequence comes from Oceanicella actignis, assembly GCF_008124525.1. Classification (GTDB taxonomy): domain Bacteria; phylum Pseudomonadota; class Alphaproteobacteria; order Rhodobacterales; family Rhodobacteraceae; genus Oceanicella; species Oceanicella actignis. Next base: position 152,629 of record NZ_VNHJ01000005.1, on the reverse strand, counting down.
CGCGGGCGCCGCGCGGGGCTGCGGGCGCGTCCAACGCATCCGGGTCCTCGGCTTCGTCCGGCGCGGGGGCGTCCGCCGCCGGCCGGTCGCCCCTGGCCAGATCCAGCGCGCGCGCGTAGACGGTCTTGCGCGGCAGGCCGAAGGCGGCGGCGACCTCGCGCGCCGCGTCCTTGACGGACATGGTTTTCAGCGCGCGCGCGAGCGCCGCGTCCAGCTCCGGCGCGTCCTCGTCCCGGCGCGGCGCCTCGGCGGCGGCGGGCGGGCCCACGACCACCACCGCCTCGCCGCGCGGCGCGGGCTCGGCGGCCAGCTCGGCGGCCAGCGCGCCCAGCGCGCCGCGGCGGACCTCCTCGAAGCGCTTGGTCAGCTCGCGGCAGATGGCGGCCTGGCGCGCCGGACCGAGGGCCGCCGCCATGTCGGCAAGGCTTTCGGCCAGGCGCCGCGGCGCCTCGTAGAAGACCAGCGTGGCCGGGATCGCCGCCAGCGGCGCGAGCGCGGCGCGGCGCGCGGCGCGGCGCGTCGGCAGGAAGCCCGCGAACATGAAGCGGTCGGTCGGCAGCCCCGCCACGCACAGCGCGGCCAGAAGCGCGCTGGCGCCGGGCAGGGCGGTCACGGCGTGGCCGGCCTCGGCCGCCTCGCGCGCCAGCTTGTAGCCCGGATCCGAGATCATGGGCGTGCCCGCCTCGGCCACCAGCGCCACGCTTGCGCCCTCGGCCAGCCGGCGCAGCAGCTCGGGGCGGCGGCGCTCGCCATTGTGGTCGTGATAGGCGATCAGCGCCCGCCCGCCCAGCGGCACGCCGTGCATCTCCATCAGCCGTCGCGCGGCGCGGGTGTCCTCGGCGGCGATGACGTCGGCCCGCCGCAGCGCGTCCAGCGCGCGCAGCGTGACGTCGCCCGCATTGCCGATCGGCGTCGCCACCACGTAAAGCCCCGGCGCGAGCGGCGCCTCGACGGGCGCTTCGACGGGCGCTTCGACGGGCGCTTCGGGGGCCGCGGCGCCGGCGTCCGGCGCGTCGGCGGGCGATGTCCGCTCCATCGGCTTTCTTGCCGCCACAATTCGCTCCATACTGCGCCCGGCATCGGACCCCGGGCGGGGTCATGGCGCATCGCCGCCGGTCGAACAAGAGGGGTAACATGCGCAACGCTCGACTCAAGTGCATTCGCCGCCGCGCGCTGGGCGCGCTGGCGCTCGGAGCCGCGGCCTTTCTGGCCGCCTGCGGACAGCCGCGCCCGCCGGCCTCGGGGCCCATCGCGCAGGGACCCGCGCAGCCGGGCGCGGCCGCGCCGGCGGCGGTCGATCCGCGCGGCCCCGTGCAGGTGGCGCTGCTGGTTCCGCTGACGGGCGGCGACCCGCGCGGGCGGCTCGAGGCGCAGGGCCTGGCGGACGCCGCGCAGCTGGCGGCGCGCGAATCGGGCGAGCGGGGGCTGCGGCTGAGCGTGCTCGACACGGGCGGCCGGCCCGACGGCGCCGCCGAGGCCGCGCGCAAGGCCGCCGACGAGGGCGCGGCGCTGATCCTCGGCCCGCTCTTCGCCCAGAACGCGCGCGCCGCGGCCCAGGCCGTAGCCGATCGCGGGCTCAACGTCGTCGCCTTCTCGACCACGGCCGAGGTGGCGGGGGGCAATCTGTGGCTGCTGGGCAGCCTGCCGCGCACCGAGGCCGAGCGCATCGTCGGCTACGCCGCCGCGCAGGGGCTGCCGGCGCTGGCCCTGTTCCACCCCGACACCGCCTATGGCCAGACCGCCCGCGCGGCGTTGCGCGCGGCGGCGGCGCGGCACGGCGCCTCGGTGGTGGCGGCGGCGGCGTATGAGCGCAGCTTCGAGGGCATCCAGGAGGCGGCCGAGCCCTTCGCCGCGCAGCTGCTGGCGGCGGGCGCGAACGCCGTGGCGCTGCCCGACCAGGGCCAGGGGCTGAGCGCCGCGGCGGCGTTCCTCAACTATCACGGCGTCTCGCCGCGCGAGGTGAAGTATCTGGGTCTGAGCGGCTGGCAGGACCCCGCCTCGCTGCGCGAGCCGGCGCTGCGCGGCGGCTGGTTCGCCGCTCCCGATCCGGCGCCGCTCGAAGCGTTTGCAGAGCGCTTCGCCGCCGCCTATGGTCGGCCGCCGACCGCGCTTGCGCCCCTGGGGCACGACGCGGTCGTCGCCGCCGCGACGATGCTGCGCCGCGCGCGCGCCGAGGGGCTGGACGCGCCCTTCGCGGCCGAGGCGCTGACCGACCCGCGCGGCTTCATCGGGGCCATGGGGGCCTTCCGCCTGACCCCGGACGGCCTGAACGAACGCGCGCTGGCGGTGCTGGAGGTTGACGAAGATGGGTTCACGGTCATCGACCCCGCCCCCGCCGCCGCGCCTGGCGCTCCCGGCGTCTGAGCCGCATCTGGACGAGGAGGGGCGCAGCCCCGTCGCCGCCCCCGGCGCCGAACCCGCCGAACGCCCGGCCGAATCGGGCGGCGAGCTGCTCTTGCCCGTCGAGCGGATCATCGACCGCGACGACGCGCTGGCGCGGCTGGCCGCCGCCGCCGAGGCCGCCGAGGGCCGCGCCGACGTGCTGCGCGCCGAGGCCACCGCGATCCTGCGCGAGAAGCTCGAGCGCGGGCACGAGGCGATCCGCGCCGCCTTCGAGGCGCGCCCCATGGCCGGCGCCCCCGCCTCGCGCGCCGTGGCGCGGCTGACGGACGAGATCGTGCGCCTGGCGGTCGAGGTCAGCCTGCGCTGGCTGCACCCCCTGCACAACCCCACCACCGGCGAGCGGCTGACCGTCGCCGCCGTCGGCGGCTATGGCCGCTTCGAGATGGCGCCCCATTCGGACGTGGACCTTCTGTTCCTGACCCCGTGGAAGAAGACCGCCTGGGTCGAGAACGTGGTCGAAAGCACGCTCTACATCCTGTGGGACCTGCGGCTGAAGGTCGGGCACGCGGTGCGCTCGATCGACGACTGCCTGCGCCTTGCGGCCGAGGACGTGACCATCCGCACCGCCCTTCTGGAAAAGCGCTTCATCTGCGGCGACATGGAGCTGCACGCCGAGCTCGACCAGCGCCTGTGGTCCGAGCTGTTCGAGCGCACGGGCCCGCAATTCGTCGAGGCCAAGCTCGAGGAGCGGGCGCGCCGGCACGAGCGGCACGGCGGCTCGCGCTATCTGCTCGAGCCGAACGTGAAGGAATCGAAGGGCGGGCTGCGCGATCTGCAGACGCTCTACTGGATCGCCAAATACCTCTATCACGCCGCCACGCCCCAGGCGCTGGTCGAAAAGGGCGTGTTCGACGAGGACGAGCGCCGCGTCTTCTCCGAGGCGGCCGACTTCCTGTGGACGGTGCGCTTTCACCTGCACTACGCCGCCGGGCGCGCGAACGATCAGCTGACCTTCGACCAGCAGGTCGAGGTCGCGCGCCGCATGGGCTTCGACGACGCCGAGGGCCAGCGCGGGGTCGAGCGATTCATGCAGGCCTATTTTCGCCATGCGCGCAATGTGGGCGAGCTGACGCGCATCTTCCTCGCCGCGCTCGAGGCCCGGCACGTCAAGCGCCGCCCCGGCCTCGGGGCGCTGGTGCGCGCCTTCCATTTCGGCCTGCGCCGCGGAGAGGGCCCCTTCCGCCTGCGCGACGGGCGCCTGGACCTGGCCGATCCCGACGCCTTCGAGAAGGACCCGCTCAACATGCTGCGGCTCTTGGACGAGGGCATGCGCACGGGCGCGCTCATCCACCCGGCGGCCCTGCGCAAGATGGCCGCCAGCGTGCATCTGGTCGACGACGCCATGCGCGCCGATCCGGTCGCGAACCAGATGTTCCTGAACCTGCTGCTCGGGCACGGCAATCCCGAGCGCGCGCTGCGGCGCATGAACGAGACGGGGCTTCTGGGCGCGTTCATCCCCGAATTCGCGCGCATCGTGGCGATGATGCAGTTCAACATGTATCACCACTACACGGTGGACGAGCACACGATCCTGGCCATCTCGATCCTCAGCCAGATCGAGCGCGGCGAGCGCAAGGACGCCCTGCCCATCGCCTCGCGCATCCTGGCCGAGGGGGTGAACCGCACCGTCCTTTACGTCGCGCTTCTGCTGCACGACATCGGCAAGGGCCAGCCGCGCGACCATTCCGAGGTCGGCGCCGAGATCGCCGCCCGCCTGTGCCCGCGCCTTGGCCTGAACGAGGCCGACAGCGCCACCGTCGAGTGGCTGGTGCGTCACCACCTGCTGATGTCCGACGTGGCGCAAAAGCGCGACATCTCGGACCCCGCCACCGTGCGCGCCTTCGCCGACGTGGTGCGCAGCCCCGAGCGGCTCAAGCTGCTGCTGGTGCTGACCGCATGCGACATCATGGCCGTGGGTCCGGGGGTGTGGAACAACTGGAAGGCCCAGCTTCTGCGCCAGCTCTACCGCGACACCCGCGAGGCGCTGACCGGCGGCCATGACCGCCAGACCAAGGCCGAGCGCGTGGACGAGGCCAAGGCCGCCCTGCGCGAGCTGCTGACCGACTGGACCGCCGAAGAGATCGAGGCCGAGATCAACCGCCACTACGCCGCCTACTGGCTGGGCCTGCGTCCCGAGATCCAGGCGGTGTTCGCGCGCCTTGCGCGCATCGCGCGCGACGACGCGGTGGCCTCGGACATCACCGCCGATCCCAGCCGCGACGCCACGCGCGCCTGCTTCTACATGGCCGACCATCCCGGCATCTTCAGCCGCATGGCCGGCGCCATCGCGCTGGCGGGGGCGAACGTGGTCGACGCGCGCACCTTCACCACCGCCGACGGATATGCGTGCTCGGTGTTCTGGATCCAGGACCCCGGCGGGCGGCCCTACGACGCCGCGCGGCTCGACCGGCTGCGGCGCGCGATCGACCGCACGCTGGCCGGCGAGGTGGTCGCGCGCGAGGCGCTCAAGCCCAAGCGCAAGCTCAAGAAGCGCGTGTCCGAGTTCCGCGTGCCCACCCGCGTGGTCTTCGACAACGAAAGCTCGGATCTCTACACCGTCATCGAGGTCGACACCCAGGACCGCATCGGCCTGCTGCACGATCTGACGCGGGCGCTGACGGCCAGCAACGTCTCGATCGTGTCGGCCATCATCGCCACCTACGGCGCGCAGGCGGTGGACGTGTTCTACGTCAAGGATCTGTTCGGGCTGAAGATCCGCAACCCCGCCAAGATGCGCGCCATCGAAGAGCGCCTGCGCGCCGCCATCGACGCCGCCGCCTCGCAGGACGAGCGGCCCGCCGGCGCCTCGGCCGCGCCCGGCGAAGGGGCCGGGGCCGGCGCGGCGCCGGCGAAGCCCGCCCGCCGCCCCGCGCGCCGCAAGGCCGCCAAGGGCGAGGCCAAGGACGAGGCGACGGGCGCGGCCGCTCGCTCGGCCCCGGGCGCGGCCCCGGCGGCGAAGGGCGCGCGCAAGACCGCGCGCCGGGCGTCGGCCCGCGCCGCTTCGCCCGTCGCCGAAGCCGGGACCGAAACGGGCGCGCCAGCCGCTCCGCCCCCGACGCCGGAAGAAGACGCCGCCCCCCGGACCCGCGCGCGCCGCGCCCCCCGCCGCGGCGCGGCCGCCGAGGGCGCAAGCGGCGAGACGGGCGCGGCCGCCCCGCCCCCGCGCGCGCCGACCGCGAGCGCCGACGCCCCTGCGGCCGAGACCGCGCCCAGGGGCGCCAAGGGCCGACGCCGCGCGCCGCGCGCCGCGCCGCCCGAAGACGGCGGCGCCGATGGCGGCCCGGGCGCGGGCGGCGGCAAGGATGGGGGCGCAAGGCGGGGCGGGCGGCGATGATCCGCGCGCCGCGCCTGGGCCGCGCCTTCGCCACCGTCGGGCTCTGGACCATGGCCAGCCGCGTGCTGGGCTTTGCGCGCGACGTGATGATCGCCGCGGCGCTGGGCTCGGGCCCGGCGGCGCAGGCCTTCGTGGTCGCTTTCTCGTTGCCCAACCTCTTCCGCCGCTTCTTCGCCGAGGGCGCGTTCAACATGGCCTTCGTGCCGATGTTCGCAAAGCGGCTCGAGGGCGAGGGCCCCGAGGCCGCCCGCGCCTTCGCCGAAGACGCGCTGTCGGCGCTGACCGCGATCCTGATCGGCTTCACGCTGGCGGCGCAGCTGGCCATGCCGTGGCTGGTGCTGGCGCTGGCCTCGGGCTTCGCCGACGACGCGCGGCTCGAGCTGACGACGGCGCTGGGGCGCATCGCCTTTCCCTACATCCTCTTCATCTCGCTCGCGGCGCTGTTCTCGGGGGTGCTGAACTCGCTCGGGCGCTTTGCGGCGGCGGCGGCGGCGCCGGTGCTGTTGAACGTGGTGCTGATCGCGGCGCTGGCGCTGGAATCGGCCGGGGCGCTGAGCGCCCTGCCCGCCGTCGGCCCGCCCGGCGCGGACGCGCCCGCGCGGCTGCATGCGGGAACCGTGCTGGCGTGGGCCTGCCTGGCGGCGGGGCTGGCGCAGCTGGCGCTGGTGCGCGCGGCCGCGCGGCGCGCGGGCATGGCGCTTGTCCTGCGCCGGCCGCGCCTGACGCCCGAGCTGCGGCGCCTGGCGATCGTCGCCCTGCCCGCGGCGCTGGCCGGAGGCGTGGTGCAGATCAACCTGGTGGTCGGGCGGCAGGTGGCCTCGTATTTCGACGGCGCGGTGGCCTGGCTCTACTACGCCGACCGGCTCTACCAGCTGCCGCTCGGGGTGGTGGGCGTGGCGATCGGCGTGGTCCTGTTGCCCGACCTTGCGCGCCGGCTGCGCGCGGGCGACGCGGCGGGCGGGCGCGAAAGCGCCAACCGCGCGGCCGAATTCGCCCTGGCGCTGACCCTTCCGGCGGCGGCGGCGCTGATCGCCATGCCCGGCCCGATGGTCGGCGTGCTGTTCGGCCGCGGCGCCTTCGCCCCCGAAGACGTCGCCGCCACCGCGCTGGCGGCCGCGATCTACGGCGCGGGCCTGCCGGCCTTCACGCTGCAAAAGGTCGTCCAGCCCATCTATTTCGCGCGCGAGGACACGCGCTCGCCCTTCCGCTTCGCGCTGTGGGGCATGGCGGCGAATGCGGCGATCGCCATCGGGCTGGCGCCGGCGATCGGCTACCTTTCGGCGGCTCTGGCGACGACCGCCGCGGGGTGGCTGAACCTTCTGCTGCTGTGGCGAGGCGCGCGCGCCTTCGGCGGCGCGGCCGAGCCCGACGCGCGGCTGCGCCGGCGCGCCCCGCGCCTTGCCGCGGCCAGCGCGCTGATGGGGCTGGGCGCGGCGGGCATGGCGACGGCGGCCGCCCCGTGGCTCGAGGCGCCCGGCTGGCGCTATGCGGCGCTGGCGGGTCTGGTGGCCGCGTCGGCGGCGCTTTACGGCGCGGCGGCGTGGGCGCTGGGCGCCATGCGCCCGGCCGAGCTGCGCGCCGCCCTGCGGCGGGGCTGAGACGCCCAGCCCGAGCGCCGCCTTCCCGAGCGGCGGCGGCCCGACCCGCGGCGCGAAGCCGGCGCCCGGACGACGCGCTCCGATCGCCGCCGGCAGCCGGCCCCGCGGCGGCGGAAAGCCGGCCGAAGCCGCATGCGCGGGCCGGCCGGGCATGGCGGCGCCGGGCGCCGGCGCCCTTGTCGGCCCAAGCGCCGCCCCGCCGCCGTCCCGCCGCCCGAAACCCCGCCCAAGCCCCGCCGCGCTCCGGCGGCCGCGCGCAGCCCGGCGGGCCTGCCTGCGACGCGCTGCAGCGGCCCTTGCCCGCCCCCTCAGGCCCCGCGAAGGCGGCGCACGGCCGCCGCGGCCCAGGCGGCGGCCCAACCGGCCAGGAAGCCGCCCAGATGGGCCTCCCAGGCCAGCATCCCGCCCGCCAGCACCATCAGCACCAGGTTGATTGCGACAAGCCCGCCGATCGAGCGCAGGAACGCCCCCCTAGATCCGCCGCCATGGCCGAAGACGTAGATATACTCGACATATTTCACCGCGCCGATCAGGCCGAACACCACGCCCGAAGCGCCGACCATGGGAACGTCCGTCGCGCTCAGCAGCCCGAAGCACAGCGCCCCGCCGACGGCCGTGACCGCGAACAGCGCCGGGAACATCAGCGCGCCGAAAATGCGAATCGTCACCAGCCCAAGCCCCAGCATCGCCGCGCAGTTCATCAGGAAATGCGTCGCGCCCCCGTGCAGGAAGGCGTAGGTCAGCAGCGTCCAGACCGTCTGCGGCGGCACCGGCCGTCCCGCCAGCCAGGCGTCGAACCACGGGTCGAAGAAGGCGAAGCGGCGAAAGGCCGCGATGCGCAGACCCGGCTCCAGCACGCCCGCATCCGACAGCTGGAACGCCAGCTCGAGCGCGGCCATGACCGCGGCGAACAGATACAGGACCGGACGCTGGCCGGGGCGAAGGGGCGGCAAGGTGGGCAGCTGGAACATGGCGCTCTTCGTCTGCGCGCCGATGGCCGGCGCAACCGCCGCGCCCGCACGGCTTGACCGGGGGGGCGCGCCGCCTCATAAGGCCGAGCGGACGCGCCAGGCACAAGAGGAAAACGGACATGACCGAAGCCCGGACCGACACCGCCCCAGCCCCCCGCCCGACGCGGGTCTTCTCGGGCGTCCAGCCGACGGGCAACCTGCACCTCGGCAACTATCTGGGCGCGGTCAAGCGCTTCGTCGAACTGCAGGAGCGCGGCTGGGAGACGATCTACTGCATGGTCGACCTGCACGCGCTGACCACCAACCCCGACCCGGCGGATCTGCGCCGCGCCACGCGCGAGCTGGCCGCCGCCTTCATCGCCTGCGGCCTGGACCCGGCGAAGTCGATCCTGTTCAACCAGAGCCAGGTCTCGGCCCATGCCGAACTGGCCTGGATCTTCAACTGCGTGGCACGGGTGGGCTGGCTCAACCGCATGACGCAGTTCAAGGACAAGGCCGGCAAGAACCGCGAGGCCGCCTCGGTGGGGCTCTACGACTATCCCGTGCTGATGGCGGCCGACATCCTGGCCTACCACGCCACCCATGTTCCCGTCGGCGAGGACCAGAAGCAGCATCTCGAGCTGACGCGCGACATCGCGGTCAAGTTCAACAACGACTATGGCTGCCCCGGCTTCTTCCCCGAACCCGAGCCGCTGATCGAGGGCGTGGCCACCCGCGTGATGAGCCTGCGCGACGGCACGAAGAAGATGTCCAAGTCCGACCCCTCGGACATGAGCCGCATCAACCTCTCGGACGACGCCGACGCCATCGCGCGCAAGATCCGCAAGGCCAAGACCGACCCCGAGCCCCTGCCCGACTCGGTCGAGGGCCTGGCCGAGCGCCCCGAGGCGCGCAACCTGGTGGGCATCTACGCCGCGCTGGCCGACCAGACGCCCGAGCAGGTGCTGGCCGAGTTCGGCGGGCGCAATTTCGGCGACTTCAAGCCGCGCCTGGCCGAGCTGGCGGTCGCGCGGCTGGCGCCGATCAACGCGCGCATGCGCGAGCTGGCCGCCGATCCGGCCGAGCTCGACCGCATCCTGGCCGACGGCGCCGCCCGCGCCGAAGAGATCGCCGCGCCGATCCTGGCCCGCACCAAGGAGCTGGTCGGCCTGCTGCGCACCCGCGGCTGAGGCCCGGCGCCGCGCAAGCTCGGCGCGCGGCGTTGCGCGGGCGGCGCGGATCGGTCATCCTTGGCGCCCGCGCAACGGCACGGAGCATGACGCAGTGCGCAAATTCCTCGTGGTGGTGGACGAAACGCCCGAATGCCTCAACGCGATCCGATTCGCGGCGCGCCGCGCGGCCAAGACCGGCGGCGGCGTGCAGATGCTGTTCGTCATCCGCCCGGAAGAGTTCCAGCACTGGATCGGCGTCGCCGAAGTCATGCGCCAGGAGGCTCGCGAGGCCGCCGAGGCCCGCTTTCAGGAGCTGGCCGAGACGCTGCGCGAAACGGCGGGCGTCATGCCCGAATTCGTGATCCGCGAGGGCGAGGCCGTCGAGCAGATCCTGGCCCAGATCCGCGAGGACCCGCAGATCGGCGTGCTCGTGCTGGGCGCGGGCGCCGAGGGCGACGGCCCCGGCCCGCTCGTCAGCCAGCTGGCCGGGCGCATGGCCGGACGCATGCCGGTGCCCATCACCGTGGTTCCGGGCTCGATGAGCGAAGAGCAGCTGGACATGGTCTGCTGACCCAACGCGCCGCGGCGCTTGAATTCGCCGCGCAACGGGTCCAAATCAGGTGCGAAACGGAGGCGCCAATGTTCATCCAGACCGAATCCACGCCCAACCCCGCCACGCTCAAGTTCCTGCCCGGCCAGCCGGTGATGCAGACGGGCGCGGCCGACTTCCCCTCGGCCGAGGCGGCCGCCGCGTCGCCCCTGGCGCGACGCATCTTCGCGGTCGAGGGCGTGACCGCCGTCTTTCTCGGCTCGGACTTCATCACCGTGACCAAGGCCGAGGATCAGGAATGGGCGCATCTCAAGCCCGGCATCCTCGGCGCGATCATGGAGCACTACCAGTCCGGCGAGCCCGCCATCCAGGGCGCCGGCGGCGCGGTGGATCACGCCGCGCATGACGGCCCCGACGCGCGCATCGTCGAGCAGATCAAGGAGCTGCTCGACACCCGCGTGCGCCCCGCCGTGGCGCAGGACGGGGGCGACATCACCTTCCACGGCTTCGACCGCGGGGTGGTCTATCTGCACATGCAGGGCGCGTGCGCGGGCTGCCCGTCCTCGACCATGACGCTCAAGATGGGCATCGAGAACCTGCTGCGTCACTACATTCCCGAGGTGACCGAGGTGCGCCCCGTCGGCGTGAATGTCTGACGCGCCGCTCATCCTGGCCTTCGACAGCTCGGCCGCGCATTGCGCGGCCGCGCTCGTTCGCGGCGAGGCCGTCCTGGCCGCGCGCGCCGAGGCCATGGAGCGCGGCCAGGCCGAACGCCTGCCGCTGCTGATCGAAGAGCTGCGCGCCGAGGCCGGCGCGGCGCTGGACGACGTTGCGCGCATCGGGGTGGGCATCGGGCCGGGCAACTTCACCGGCGTGCGCATCGCGGTGGCGCTGGCGCGCGGGCTGGCGCTGGCGCTCGGGCGCCCGGCGGTCGGGGTCTCGCGCCTTGCGGCGCTGCATGCGGCGCTGACGCCGGGGCGCGCGGCGCTGGCGGTCGCGGCGGGCCGGCGCGGGCAGATCCTGGCCCAGCCCTTCGCCGCGGACGGCGCGCCGCTGGCCCCGGCCGCCGCCCTGACGCCGGCCGAGGCCGCCGAGCGATGGCGCGCGCTGCAGCTCGCGGCCGTGGCCGGCGCGCGCGAGGGCGGCGCGCAGGCGGCCCGCGCGCTGGGCGCGGCCTTCGTCGCCGGCCCCGGCCCGGCGGGCGACGCCCCCGATCCCGTCGCCATCGCGCGCCTCGCCGCCGGCGCCGACCCGCGCGAGCGGCCCGCCCCGATCTATCTGCGCCCGGCCGACGCGGCGCCGCCCGCCGAGGCGCCGCCCCCGATGCTGGACTGACCATGCCCCCCGCCCCGCCCGCCGAACAGAGCGCCGCGCACGCCGCCGAACGCGCCGCGGCCATCCACGCCGCCGCCTTTCCGCACGAGCCCTGGAGCGCGCGCGCCATCGCCGATCTGGCCGCGGCGCCGGGCGGGTTTCTGCTTCTCGACGCAGCGCAGGACGGCTTCGCCCTTGGCCGCGTCGCGGCGGACGAGGCCGAGCTGCTGATGCTGGCCGTCGCCCCCGGGGCGCGCCGGCGCGGGGCCGGGCGCGGGCTGCTGGCCGCGTTCGAGGCGCGCGCGGCGGCGATGGGCGCGCGGACGGCGCATCTTGAAGTCGCCGCCGACAACGCGCCCGCGCTGGGACTTTATCGGTCGGCCGGCTATGCGCGCGCCGGACTTCGCCCGCGCTACTATTCGCGCCCCGACGGCGCGCGCATCGACGCGGTTCTGATGACGCGCAAGTTGCGCCAGGGCGAAAACGGTCGCGAAGACGCGACCTTTTCACCCTCTGCGAATTGACGAGTTCGCGCTTTTCAAATAATCAGAAGTAGAGATCGACGCCTTCCCCCGTCGATCCGCCCATGCAACGAATTGTCCGACGCCGCGCGCATCGCGGCAAGAGAGGCCGAATGTCTGAAGATCGCGCTGTAGACAAGTCTGAACTTCTGTCCCTGACTGCGGAAATCGTGGCGTCGCATGTCTCGAACAACCCCGTCTCGCCGAACGACCTGACGGCCGTCATCCAGTCGGTGTTCGACAAGCTGTCGGAACTGGCCGAAGACGCGCCCAAGAAGACCGAAGAGCTGGTCCCCGCCGTGCCGATCAAGAAATCGGTGCATGACGACTACATCGTGTGCCTCGAGGACGGCAAGAAGCTGAAAATGCTCAAGCGCCACCTCAAGACGGCCTACAACATGACCCCCGACGAATACCGGGCCAAATGGGGCCTTTCGGCCGACTATCCCATGGTCGCGCCCGCCTATGCGCGCAAGCGGCAGGAGCTGGCGCGCAAGATCGGCCTCGGGCGCAAGCCCGCCGGCGCCGCCAAGGGCCGGGGCAAGGCCGGGACCAAGGCGGCGGCCAAGACGGCCAAGGCCGAAGCCGCGGCCGAGTGACCCGCGGCGCGTTGCGCGCCGCGCCCGCCGGATGTATGCACGCAGCACCAGACGCGGCGCGGGCGCCTTGGGCTCCTGCGCCGCAAGGCCGTTGAACAAGGCGAGGAACGCATGGCCCGCACGCGCAAGGTTTTCGTCAAGACCTACGGCTGCCAGATGAACGTCTACGACTCCGAGCGCATGACGGGCGCCCTGGCCGCCGAGGGATACGAGCCGACCGACCGGCCCGAGGATGCGGACCTTATCCTTCTGAACACCTGCCACATCCGCGAGAAGGCCGCCGAGAAGGTCTATTCCGAGCTGGGCCGCCTGCGCCCGCTCAAGCAGGCGCGCCCGGATCTGAAGATCGGCGTCGCCGGCTGCGTCGCCCAGGCCGAGGGCGAAGAGATCATGCGCCGCCAGCCGCTGGTCGACTTCGCCGTGGGGCCGCAGGCCTATCACCGCCTGCCGCGCCTGGTGCGCGAGGGCGGCGTGGACACCGAATTCCCCGCCGAGGACAAGTTCGACCACCTGCCGCCCGCCCCGCGCGCCCGGCGCGCGCCCGCCGCCTTCCTGACGGTGCAGGAGGGCTGCGACAAGTTCTGCGCCTTCTGCGTGGTGCCCTACACCCGCGGGGCCGAGGTTTCGCGCCCCGTCGAGCGCATCCTACGCGAGGCGCGCGAGCTGGTCGAGCGCGGCGTGGTCGAGATCACCCTGCTGGGGCAGAACGTCAACGCCTATCACGGCCAGGGGCCCGACGGCGAATGGACGCTGGCGCGGCTCATCCGCGAGCTGGCGCGCATCGACGGGCTGGCGCGCATCCGCTACACCACCTCGCACCCCAACGACATGACCGACGACCTCATCGCGGCCCATGGCGAGGTGGACAAGCTCATGCCCTATCTGCACCTGCCGGTGCAGTCGGGATCGGACCGCGTGCTCAAGGCCATGAACCGCCGCCACACGGCCGAGCAGTATCTGCGCCTGATCGAGCGCATCCGCGCCGCGCGGCCCGACATCGCCATGTCGGGCGACTTCATCGTCGGCTTCCCCGGCGAGAGCGAAGAGGATTTCGCCGACACCCTCGCCCTGTGCGAGGCGGTGCGCTACGCCTCGGCCTATTCGTTCCGCTACTCGCCCCGCCCCGGCACCCCCGCCGCGGGGCGCGAGCTGGTCCCCGACGAAGTCGCCGCCGACCGCCTGCACCGGCTTCAGGCGCTGCTGGCCCGCCACCAGGCCGAGTTCCAGCGCGCCATGGTCGGGCGCACCGTGCCGGTGCTGATCGAAAAGCCCGGCCGGCTGCCCGGCCAGATGGTCGGCCGCTCGCCCTGGCTTCAGGCGGTGCATCTGGACATCGGCGCCGAGCAGGTCGGCCGCATCGTGCCGGTCGAGATCGTCGAGGCGATGCCCAACTCGCTGGCCGGACGCGCGGCGGCCTGAACGACGGAAAGCGGTTGCCGGGAATGTTCCCCTAACGTATCCATTCCGGGTTCATGAACGCGCCCTTGGCGCCGATAAGGAGACCCGGATTTGATCCTTCCCGCCGCTTCCCGCCGCCGCGCCGCCGTTTCGGCCGGCCTGTGCGCCGCGCTCGTCCTGTCCGCCTGCGCCAAGAAGGCCGAGGACGTCGCCGCCGCCTACCGCTCGCCCCAGCTTTACGCCGGCTTCGATTGCCCGACCCTGGCGGCCGAGCGGCTGAACATCTCGCGCAAGGTCGCCGAGCTGTCCGACGCGCAGAACGACGCCGCCACGCGCGACGCGGTGGCCGTGGGCGTGGGGCTGGTGCTGTTCTGGCCCGCCCTGTTCATGCTGGCCGCCGGCGACGAGAAGAGCGAGCTGGCGCATCTCAAGGGCGAATACGAGGCCATCGAGCGCGCCATGACCATGAAGCGCTGCCCCGAGGCCAAGCCGGCGACGACGGTCGCGCAGAATGTCGGCGCGGCGCCCGCCCCGGCGGCGCCGGCCGCCCAGCCGGCCGAGGAGTCCGTCGCGGCGGCTGAGGCGTCGGCCATGGCGCCTGATCCGCGCCTTTACGAGGGCAAGCCGCTGAGCGCCTTCTCGCAGGACGAGATCCGCGGCTTCTGCGCGCAGGATTGGCGCATGCGCGTGAACGCCGAAGGCAGGACCGAGTTCAACCCCTGCCACAGGAAGGACGCCTTCGAAGCCTGAGCGCCCTCAGCCCCCCGCCGGCGGGCCGTCCTGCGGGGGGCCGTCCTGCGGGGGGTCGTCCTGCGGGGGGCCGTCCGCCCGATCCGCGCCCGCGGCTTCAAGCGGCAGGCGCACCTCGAAGCAGGCCCCGCGCCCCGCGCCCGGCGCCAGCGACAGATCGCCGCCGAACATGCGCATGATCTCGCGGCTGATCGCAAGCCCCAGACCCGCGCCGCCCGAATCGGTCCGGTCCCAGCCGCGCGAGAACTTGCGGAAGATGCGCGCGCGATCCTCGGGGGCCACCCCCGGCCCGTCGTCGCGCACGCTGATCACCGCCTGCCCGCCCTCGCGACGGGCGGAAACGACGATGCGCGGCTCGTCGCGGTCGGAATATTTCATCGCGTTCGAGAACAGGTTGAGGAACACCTGCGCCAGGCGGTCGGGCTCGGCGCGCACGATCAGCGGCTCGGGCAGGCCCTCGGGAAGGGGCGCGAACTCGATGCGCGCGCGCGCCCCGCGCGCCACCCCCAGCGCCGTCTCCGCGGCCCGCCGCGCGGCGGCCATGACGTCGGTGGGGCCCAGGCGCAGGCGCATCTCGCCGCGTTCGAGCACGCTCAGCTCCAGGATCTGGTCCAGCAGGCGCGTCAGCCGCAGGCTCTCCTCGTGAATGATGCCAATGAAGCGCCGGACCTGCGCGGCGTCCAGGTCGGGCGAATCGAGCAGGATCTCGGCGAACGACCGCACCGCCGTCATGGGGGTGCGCAGCTCGTGGCTGACCTGGCTCAGGAAGTCGTCCTTCTGCGCGTCCAGACGGCGCAGCTGCTCGTTGGCCTCGCGCAGCTGCGCGGCGGCGCGCTCGAGCTCGGCGCTCTTGCGCTCGAGCGCGGCGGAATACTCCATGATCTGGGCGGTCTCGTCGGCGATCTTCATCAGCTCGCTGAGCGAGATGGTCTCGGCCCCCGTCGCCTGGCTGACCATGGCATGCGCCGAGGCCGCGCCGACCGAGCCGGCCAGCTCGCGCTCGAGCCGCGCGATGAAGGCGTCGTCCGCCTCGGGCAGCCCCGAGGCGCGGCCCTGCTGGCGCGCGGCCTCGTCGAACAGGCGCCGCGCGGGATCGGCGCCGAGGATGCGGCTGGCCAGCACGAACAGATCCTCGGACGCGGCCGAGCGGCGCACGAAGCGCTCGGCCGCATCGCCGCCGCCGGCGCGGAACACGTCCACGAACAGCGCCGATTGCAGCCATTCGAGCGGCTTGGGGTCGCGCGCCAGCGACACCGCGACCAGAAGGCCGGCGTTCAGCGACAGGCTCCAGAAGGTCGCGTGCACGATGGGGTCCATGCCCGACAGCCCGAACAGCGCCTGCGGGCGCAGCAGCGCGATCCCGAACGGGCCGTCGGCGATCACCTCGGCCGGCATCAGCGCCGAGCCCCCGAAGGACGGCAGCGCCAGCGCATAGGCCCAGACCGCCGCGCCCGCCGTCAGCCCGCAGATCGCCCCCAGCCCCGTCGCCTGGCGCCAGTAAAGCCCCCCGATCAGCGGCGGCAGGAACTGCGCCACGCCCACGAAGGCGATCAGCCCGATCGAGAACAGCGCCCCCGCGCCCTCGGTCAGCGTATGATACAGAAAGCCCAGCCCGATGATGCCCACGATCGAGAAGCGCCGGCTGGTCAGCAGCAGCCGCCGCACGTCGCCCGAGCTTTGCAGCCCGTCGGCCGAGGCGCGCAGCGCCAGCGGCGTGATGACGTGGTTCGAGACCATGGTCGAAAGCGCGATCGAAGCCACGATCACCATCGACGTCGCCGACGAGAAGCCGCCGAGGAAGGCAAGCATGGCCAGCGCCTCCTGCCCATGCGCCATGGGCAGCGTCAGCACGAACATGTCGGTGTCCGAGCCCGGCGGCGCATGCGCCAGCCCGGCCGCCGCGATGGGCAGCGCGAACAGGCAGATCAGCAGCAGATAGAGGGGGAACAGCCAGGCGGCGGTCGACAGGTGGCGCTCGTCGGTGTTCTCGACCACCGTCACCTGGAACTGGCGCGGCAGGCAGATCACCGCCGCGGCCGAAAGCAGGGTGATCGCCGTCCAGCGCGCGTCGAACACCTCGGGCGCGCGCAGCATCTCGGGCGTCAGCGCGGCGAAGACGGGCTGCGCGCCGCCCATCAGCCCCCAGGTCACCCACACCCCCACCGCCAGCAGCGCGAACAGCTTGACCAGCGCCTCGACCGCGATGGCGGCGACGACGCCGTGGTGGCGCTCGTTCGCATCGACGTTGCGCGTGCCGAACAGGATGGTGAACGCCGCCATGCCCGCCGCCGCCCAGAAGGCCGTGGCCAGCCCCCCCGTCCGGTCCGGCCCGCCGATGAGCTGGAACGAGGCGGTCACCGCCTTGAGCTGCAGCGCGATGTAGGGGGTGGCGGCCATGACCGCGATGACCGTGACCAGCACGGCCAGCGCCGGGCTCTTGCCATAGCGCGAGGACAGAAGGTCCGCGATCGAGGTGATGCGCTGCGTGCGCCCGATGCGCACCAGCTTGCGCAGCAGCGTGCGCCAGCCCACGAACACCAGCGCCGGGCCCAGATAGATGGTCAGGAACTCGAGCCCGTTGCGCGCCGCCGAACCGACCGCGCCGTAGAAGGTCCACGAGGTGCAGTAGACCGAAATGGACAGGGTGTAGATCAGGGGCGACTGCAGCCACCGCCCGCGCCCCGCCCGCGTGCGCCGGTCGCCCCAGAAGGCGACGGCGAAAAGCACGGCCACATAGCCCAGCGCCACGCCAAGGACGAGGTCGGCCGAGAGCGTCATCGCCGCTCGAGCGCCCGCGACAGCGCCCGCGCCGCCACGATCAGCGCCAGCCAGACCCCGCCGATGTAAAGAAGGATGAGCGGCGCGCCGAACGGCCCGCGCCCCTCGGCGAAGACGCGGATGAAGGGCGGCGTAAGCGCGAACAGCCCCAGCGCCGGCAGCAGGGCGGCCTGCGCCTCGATCCGGCGCCGGCGCAGGGCGCGCGGGGCGTCCTCGGCGCCGGGGCCCGAGGGCGGGTCGGGCTTGTCCGGTCCGCTCATGCCCGCGCCAGCCTGCGCACCTGCGCCACCACGTCGCTGTTCGAGAAGGGCTTGGTGATGAAGGCGTCGGCGCCGATCTCCTGCGCCGTGCGCCGGTCATGGCTCTGCCCCTTGGCGGTCAGCATCAGCACCGGCGTGCCGCGCAGCGCCGCGTCGGCGCGCAGGCGGCGCAACACCTCGAAGCCGTTCATGCGCGGCAGCATCACGTCCAGGATCAGCAGGCTGGGGCGCGTGGCCGCCGCCAGGCGCAGCGCCGCCTCTCCGTCGCCCGCCGCGCTGACGCGATAGCCCTCGCGCTCAAGCAGGAAACGCAGCGACTCGACGATATGCGGCTCGTCCTCTGCGATCAGGATGGTTTGAGCCGACATCAATTCCCTCCCCGCTCGGCGCGGCGGCGCGGCGCGCCCCCTCCCCGCGGGCGTCTTGCGCGCCCGTCGGGAGGATGAGGATATTCATCTTCGCGGCAAACCGAAAGGATCAGCTGCGCCGCCCCGCGCCCTGGGCGGCGCGCGCGCTTGCGCCCGGCGCGATCGAGCCGGGCGACGGCGCCGCCGCAGGGGCGACGGCCAGCGCGACGAACGGGGCCACGAACGGGGCGACGAATTGGGAGACGCATTGGAAGACCGGGGGGCGACCCCGGCGGCCGCGCCGCGGCGGCGTTCGCTCAAGCCCCCGCCGCGGCCCCCGAGGCGGCCCCCGCAACGCTCGCGGCGACGCCCCGGACGAGGGCGAGGGCGACCGGGCCGCCTCTCGCCCTTGCCGCCGCCCGCCCCCTCTGTCGCCGCAGGCGACCGCGGACGGGGGGCGGCCCCTCAGCCCTCGCGGCCGGCGGGCGCGGGCGCCGGCGCGGTCCCGATCCACCCGGCGCCCTGCGCGGCCAGGCAGCTGCGCCCTTCGGGGTCGGTCACGAGGATGCGCCAGGCGCCGCCTTCCTCGGCGAACAGCTCGACCACCGCGTCCCCGCCCTGAAGGCCAAGCCCCAGCCGACGCGCCGCGCCGCGCGGGCCGCGCGCCAGCGCCAGCATCCGCGCGCGCGGCCCGCAGGACGCGCCCGGCGCGCGCGCCGCGATCGCGCCCGAACGGATGAAGGGCGCGGCCTCGGCCGGCGCGGCGGGCGCGGGCGGCGCGGCGAAGCGCGCCGCGGCGGCGGGCGCGGAAACGCCCGCCGCATCGTCCGCCGTTGCGGTCGCCGCCACGCATGACGCGGCGGCCAGAACCGGAAGCAAGGGAATGAGAATGGGCCTGATCATCTGCTCGACGCCTCCTGAGGCGCCCGCGGCCGCGCGCGCGGGCCGGCCGCGCGACGGGGTCCTTGCGGAACGCCGGTTCCTCGCGCGGACCCCGCGCCCGCCGCGCGCCCCCTGCCGGAGGCCGCGCGCCGCGGGCGGCGGCTGCGATCAGGATGGCGCGGAAGGCTCAAGATAGGGTTAACGCGGGCGCGGGCCGCCCAGCGCGCGCAACGAAACCGCACGCGATGCACGCAACGCGACATTTTCTTGCGCACGATGCTGCGGCGCGATACAGCTTCGGCCGACCCGAAAGACGCCGCCTAGCGGCCCCATCACACGAACGGACCCGACCGCACGCCATGACCCATCCCGCCCGCATCGTCCGCCCGCGCCGCTCGGTTCTCTACATGCCCGGCTCGAAGGCCCGGGCGCTGGAAAAGGCCCGCAGCCTGCCCGCCGATTCGCTCATTCTCGACCTTGAGGACGCGGTCGGCCCCGCCGACAAGGCCGCCGCGCGCGAGATGGTCGCCCGCACCGTGCGCGAGGGCGGCTTCGGCCATCGCGAGGTGGCGGTGCGCATCAACGGCCTCGACACCGAATGGGGCGCGGCCGATCTGGAAGCCGCCGCCGCGGCCGGCCCCGACGCCATTCTCGTGCCCAAGGTCGGCGCCCCCGAGGATCTGCTCGAGGTCGAGCGGCGCATGACCGCCGCCGGCGCGCCCGAAAGCTGCGCCATCTGGGCGATGATGGAGACCCCCCAGGGCGTGCTGGCCGCCGAGCGCATCGCCGCCGCGACGCCGCGGCTGGCCTGCTTCGTGCTGGGCACGAACGATCTGGTCAAGGAGCTGGGCGCCGAGCACGTGCCCGGCCGCGAACCCCTCCTGACCGCGCTGGGCATGTGCCTTCTGGCGGCGCGCGCGCATGGCCTGGCCTGCGTGGACGGCGTCTACAACGCCTATCTGGACGAAGAGGGTCTGCGCGCCGAGTGCCTTCAGGGCCGGCGCATGGGCTTCGACGGCAAGACGCTGATCCACCCCGCCCAGCTGGCCGTGGCGAACGAGGTCTTCGCCCCCTCGGCCGAGGATCTGGCCCTGGCGCGCCGTCAGGTCGAGGCCTACGAGCAGGCGCTGGCCGAGGGCAAGGGCCTTGCGGTGGTGGACGGGCGCATCGTCGAGAACCTGCACGTCGAGACCGCCCGCGCCCTTCTGGCCAAGGCCGAGGCCATCGCCCGCATGCAGCAAGGCTGAGCGGGCGCGACAAGGCGGGGGCTTGCAATCGGCGCCGCGTTGCGCCCAGCTGTGCCTAAGGACGCCCCCGCGCCGACGGGCGGGAAGATCCGCGCAACAGGGAGACCGAGGGATGAAGAAGCGAATTCTGGGCGCCGCGCTGGCCGCCATCGTCGCCGCAGGCGGCGCCGCCGCCGATCCGACGCGCATCGGCATGATCACCACGCTGTCGGGCGGCGGCGCGCATCTGGGGGTGGACGTGCGCGACGGCTTCCAGCTCGCGCTCGAACAGGCCGGGCGCAAGGACGTCGAGCTGATCGTGCGCGACGACGCGCGCAAGCCCGACATGGCCAAGAGCCTGGCCGACGAGATGATCCAGAAGGACAAGGTCGCGATCCTGACCGGCATCATCTGGTCGAACCTGGCCATGGCGGTCGTGCCCTCGGCGGTGCGCCAGGGGGTGTTCTACATCTCGCCCAATGCGGGGCCCAGCGCGCTGGCCGGCCGCGGCTGCCATCGCAACTACTTCAACGTCGCCTGGCAGAACGACGACCTGCACGCGGCGATGGGCGCCTACATGAAGGCGCAGGGGTTCAAGCGGCCCTTCATCCTGGCGCCCAACTACCCGGCCGGAACCGATGCGCTGACGGGGTTCAAGTCCACCTTCGGCGCGGATGTGGGCGGCGAGCTCTACACGAAGCTCGGGCAGACCGACTATGCGGCCGAGATCGCGCGCATCCGCGCCTCGGACGCCGACTCGGTGTTCTTCTTCCTGCCCGGCGGCATGGGCATCGCCTTTCTCAAGCAATATGCCGGCGCGGGCATGACGCTGCCGGTGTTCGGCCCGGCCTTCTCGTTCGACGAGGTGATCCTGGGCGCGGTCGGCGACGCGGCGATCGGCGCGCGCAACACCTCGCAATGGGCCTATGACCTGGACAACGCGGCCAACCGCGCCTTCGTCGAGGCCTTCCGCAAGACCCATGGCCGCACGCCCACGCTCTACGCCAGCCAGGGCTACGACGCGGCGCGGCTGATCCTGTCGGCGCTGGACGCGGCCGACCCGGTCAAGGAGCCCGACGCCTTCCGCGAGGCGCTGCGCGCCGCCCGCTTCGAGAGCGTGCGCGGCAAGTTCCGCTTCGGCCCCAACCACCACCCGATCCAGGACATCTACGTGCGCGAGGTCGTGCCCGGCGACGGCAAGCCGACCAACCGCCTGATCGGCGTCGCCATGCGCGACCGGCAGGACGCCTACGCCGCGCAATGCCGCATGTGACCGCCCGCCGGCGCCCGCCGATGCCGGGCGCCGCCCGCCGACTTGGCCCGGGGCCGCGTCCATGAGCGCGGCGCTGGCGCTCGAGCAGGCGCTGAACGGCGTGCAGCTGGGGGTGATGCTGTTCCTGGCCGCGGCGGGGCTGACGCTGATCTTCGGGGTGATGGGGCTCATCAACCTGGCGCATGGCGCGCTGTTCATGACCGGCGCCTATGCCTGCGCCTTCCTGACGCGCGAGACGGGATCGTTCTGGCTGGGCCTCGCGGGCGGCGCGCTGGCGGCGGCGGCGGCGGGCGCGGCGGTCGAGCTCTTGGTCGTGCGCCGGCTTTACGGGCGCGATCATCTCGATCAGGTTCTGGCCACCTTCGCGCTGGCGCTGATCTTCTCGGATGCGGCGCGGTGGATCTTCGGCCCGCAGCCGCTGTGGCTCGACCCGCCGGCGGCGCTGTCGGGCGCCGTGCCGCTGCCGGGCGGCGGCGCCTATCCGGCCTACCGCCTGGCGATCATCGTCGCGGGGCTTGCGGCGGCGGCCGGGCTGCACGCGCTGATCGCGCGCACGCGGCTGGGCATGCGCATCCGCGCCGGCGAGTCCGACCGCGAGATGGTGGCCGCGCTGGGGGTGAACGTGGCGCTGCTCTACACCGCCGTCTTCGCCCTGGGCGCGGGCCTGGCGGGGTTCGCGGGGGCCATGGTGGGCGCGCTGCGCTCGGTGCAGGCGGACATGGGCGAGCCGGTGCTGATCCTGGCCTTCGTGGTGATCGTGATCGGGGGCGTGGGCTCGGTGAAGGGCGCGTTCGCTGGAGCGATGCTGGTGGGCGTGACCGACACGATGGGCCGCGCGCTGCTGCCGGCGCTGTTCGCGCGCATCTGGGACCCGGCCACGGCCGCGGGCGCGGGCGCGGCGGTCGCCTCGATGCTGATCTACATGCTCATGGCCGCGGTGCTGGTTCTGCGGCCCAAGGGACTGTTTCCGGCCGATGGCTGAGGACGCGCGCGACACCAGGGCGACGCTGGCGCTGCTGGCCGCGCTTGCGGCGGCGGCGGCGGGCGCGCATGCGCTGGGCGAGCCCTTCTACGTCAACATGGCCGCACGCGTGGCGATCCTGGCCATGGCGGCGGCGGGGCTGAACCTGGCGCTGGGCTTCGGCGGCATGGTCAGCTTCGGCCATGCGGCCTTCTTCGGGCTGGGCGGCTATGCGGCCGGGGTGGCGGCGTGGCACGCGGCGAACCAGATCCCGCTGGCGAGCTGGCCCGTCCTTGTGCCCGGCACGGACCGGATGATCGTCGTCTGGGCCGCGGCGGCGGCGACGGGCGGGCTGGCGGCGCTGCTGATCGGGGCGCTGTCGCTGCGCACCTCGGGGGTGCAGTTCATCATGATCACCCTCGCCTTCGCGCAGATGTTCTACTACTTCGCCATCTCCTGGCCGGCCTATGGCGGCGAGGACGGGCTGCCCATCTACCTGCGCAACGGCATCGAGGGGCTGGACGTCTACGATCCCTTCACCTTCTTCGCCATATGCTTCGTCTGGCTGGCGGCGACGCTGGCGGGCACGGCGCGCATCATGCGCGCGCGCTTCGGCGCGGCGCTGACCATGGCGCGGCTGAGCGAGGCGCGGCTGGCCAGCGCGGGGGTCGATCCCTTTCCCGTCCGGCTGACCGCCTTCGCCCTGTCGGGCGCCGTGACGGCGGTGGCGGGGGCGCTGAACGCGGATCTGAACGGGTTCGTCGGCCCCTCGGCGCTGTCGTGGAAGATGTCGGGCGAGCTGATGGCCTTCGTCATCCTGGGCGGCGTCGGGCGGCTGGGCGGCCCGGTGGCGGGGGCGGCGGCCTTCGTGCTGCTCGAACACTTCCTGGGCGCGGCGACCGAGCGCTGGGTCCTGGTCTTCGGCGCGCTGCTTCTGGGCGTGACGCTGTTCGCGCGGGGCGGGCTTCTGGGCCTTCTGGCCGGGAGGGCGCGCCATGGCTGAAGCGGCGCTGCGGGTCGAGGGGCTGAGCAAGGCCTTCGGGGGGCTGGTGGCCTCGGACAGGGTCTCGCTCGACCTGCGGGCGGGCGAAATCCACGCGCTGATCGGGCCGAACGGCGCCGGCAAGTCGACGCTGATCGGCCAGATCGCCGGCTGGATCCGGCCCGATGCGGGGCGCGTGCTGCTGGCCGGGCGCGACGTCACGCGCCTGTCGCCGGCGCGGCGCGCGCGGCTGGGGCTGGGGCGGACGTTCCAGGTCTCGACGCTGGCGCTGCCGCTGTCGGCGCGGCGCAACGCCATGATCGGGGCGCTGGCGCGCGCGGGCGGGGCGTGGGGCTTCGTGCGCCCGCTCATGCGCGAGCGCGCGCTGACCGAGGCCGCCGACGCCGCGCTGGCGCGCGTGGGGCTGGCCGCGCGGGCCGACACGCCCGCGGCCGAGCTTTCGCATGGCGAGCGCCGCCGCCTTGAGCTGGCCTGCGCGCTGGCCGGCGCGCCGCGCGCGCTGCTGCTGGACGAGCCGCTGGCCGGGATGGGCCCCGAGGGCGCGGCGCAGATGACCGAGCTGCTCGACGCCCTGCGCCGCGAGGTTCCGATCCTGCTGGTCGAGCACGACATGGACGCGGTGTTTCGCCTGGCCGACCGCATCACCGTTCTTGCGATGGGCCGCGTCATCGCTCACGGCCCGCCCGCCGCGATCCGCGCCGACGCGGCGGTGCGCGCGACCTATCTGGGACAGGACGACCAACCCGAGGCCGCCGATGTCTGACGCCCTTTTGCGCTTGCGCGACGTGACCGCCTTCTACGGCCCCGCCCAGGCCCTGTTCGGCGTGGACCTCGAGGTGCGCGCGGGGCAGGTCGTGGCGCTCATGGGCCGCAACGGCATGGGCAAGACGACGACCATCCGCGCCATCTGCCGCCTTCTGCCCCACCGCTCGGGCGATATCGCCTTCATGGGCCGCGACATCTCGCGCCTGCCGCCGCACCGGGCGGCGCGGCTGGGGCTTGGCCTGTGCCCCGAGGGCCGGCGCTGCTTCGGCAATCTGACGGTCGAGGAGAACCTTCTGGCCACCGCCCGCCCCGGCCCGTGGACGATCGAGCGCATCGCCGCGCTGTTTCCCCGCCTGGCCGAGCGGCGCGGCCAGCTTGCCCGCACCCTGTCGGGCGGCGAGCAGCAGATGCTGGCCGTGGGCCGCGCGCTGGCCACCAATCCGCGCCTTCTGATCCTGGACGAGGCGACCGAAGGCCTGGCCCCCGCCGTGCGGCGCGAGATCTGGTCGGCCCTTGCCGCGCTCAAGGCCGAGGGGCAGGCCATTCTGATCGTGGACAAGACCCTGCGCGAGATGCTGCGCCTGGCGGATGCCTGCGTGATCCTGGAAAAGGGCGTCACGGTCTGGAGCGGCCCGCCCTCGACGCTGACGCCCGAGCTGCGCGACCGCCATCTGGGGGTGTAGGCGCCATCTTCGCTCTGGCGCGCGGCGCGCGGCGCGCTATGATCCGCGCCGAACCGGGCCGCGACATGGCCCCTCAGATGGCCGCGGAAACGGCAAGGAGCCGCCCATGACCCTGCTCATCCTCGGACTTGCGCTGTGGTGGATCGGCCACCTTTTCCCGCTGGTCGCCCCCGGCGCGCGCGCCGCGCTGGCCGCGCGCCTGGGCGAGAACGCCTACAAGGGGCTGTTCTCGCTGGCGGCGCTGGCCGCGATCGCGCTGATGGTCGTCGGCTACCGGCAGGCCGACTTCATCCCGCTGTGGGAGCCGCCCGCCTGGACGCGCCATCTCAACAACCTGCTCATGCTGTTCGCCGTGGGGCTATTCGGCGCCAGCCACTCGACCGGCAACGTCAAGCGCTTCGTGCGCCATCCGATGCTGAGCGCGGTGGCGGTGTGGGCGGCGGCGCATCTGCTGGTGAACGGCGACGCGGCCTCGGCGGCGCTGTTCGGCGGCATGGGCCTGTGGGCGCTTGCGGCGATGCGCGCGGCCAACGCCCGCGACGGCGCATGGACGCGCCCCGCCCCCGCGCCGCTGCGCAAGGATCTGATCCTGGTCGCCATCACCCTGGTCGCCTACGCCGCCATCGCGGCCATCCATGGCTGGCTCGGCCGACCCGTCTTCCCGGGCTGAGCCCGCCCCCGCCGGAGAACGTCGATGAAGCTCTACCGCCTGCTCACCGCCGACGACGACGCCGCCTTCTGCCGCAAGGTCACCGAGGCGCTCAACGAAGGCTGGCGGCTGCATGGCTCGCCCGCCTACGCCTTCGACGCCGCGCGCGGGGTGATGCGCTGCGCCCAGGCGGTGGTCAAGGACAAGCCGGGCGTCTACGACCCCGCGCGCCCCCTGCGCGAGCAATGAGGCCGCGCCCCGTCGCCGCGGCTCTGGCGCTGGCCTGGCTGTGGGCCGGCGTCGCCGCGGCGCAGCAGGCGCCCGATCCGGCGCGCGGCACGCTGGGCTTCACTTTCGAGAACGACGTCTTCGCCGGCAGCGATCAGGACTACACCAACGGCGTGCGGCTCGACTATGTGCGCCCGCGCGGCAGGCTGAGCGCGCTGGGGCGGGCGGCGCGCGCGCGCCTGGCGCGGCTGAGCCCCGGCGCGGACTGGCGCGAATCCTTCGCCCTGGGGCAGAACATGTATACGCCCCCCGACATCACGCTGCGCAACCCGCCGCCCGACCAGCGGCCCTATGCGGGCTTTCTCTACGCCGGATACGGCCTGTCCGCCGACCGGGGCGACCGGCTCGATTCGTTCTCGATCGAGATCGGCGTGGTCGGGCCATCGGCGCTGGCCGAACCGGTGCAGACCTTCGTGCACAAGCTGATCAACAGCCCGATCCCCAACGGCTGGGACACGCAGATCCGCGACGAGCCGGGCATCCGCCTGATCTACGACCGCAAATACCGCTTCGGCGCCGCCCTGCCGCTGCCGGCGCTGGACCTGCAGGCGGACGCGGCGCCGCATTTCAACCTGACGCTGGGCAATGTCGACAGCTCGGCCGCCGCCGGGGCGACGCTGCGCATCGGCCGCGACCTGGCCGACGATTACGGCCCGCCGCGCGTGCGCCCGGCGGTGTCCTCGCCCGGTTTCTTCCGCGCGACGCGGGGGCTGAGCTGGCAGCTTTTCGTCGGGGCCGAGGGGCGGCTGGTGGGGCGCAACATCTTTCTCGAGGGCAACACCTTCGGCGGCCCCCGCGGCGTCACCATCCGCCGCACCACCGCCGACTTTCTGGCCGGGCTGGCGGTGCAGCTGGGCCGGGTCGAGCTGGCCTACACGCATGTGCTGCGCCTCGAGGAATATCAGGAGCAGGACGGCCCCTCGCAATTCGGCTCGCTGAACCTTCGGGTGCGCTACTGAGCGGGCTTGCGGCGCCGCGCAAGATGCTTATTGTGCAGCGCGTCGTCGTGACATGAAATTACCCGGAGCGCGTCCCATGACCGAGGCCAAGGCCCCGAAAACCAATCCCGGCAACTTCTTCGAGGATTTCCACGTCGGGCAGATCCTGCGCCACGCCACGCCGCGCACCCTGACCGAGGGCGACCGCGCGCTTTACGGGGCGCTGTATCCGACGCGCTTCGCGCTCTACTCCTCCGACGACTTCGCCCGCGCCTGCGGCCTGCCGCGCAGCCCGCTCGAGGAGCTGATCGGCTTTCACGTCGCCTTCGGCAAGACGGTGCCCGACGTGTCGCTCAACGCCGTGGCCAATCTGGGCTATGCCGAGTGCCGCTTCCTGCGGCCGGTCTATCCGGGCGACACCATCGCCACCACCTCCGAGGTGATCGGCCTCAAGCAGAACTCGAACGGGCGCACGGGCGTGGTGTGGGTGCGCTCGACCGCGACCGACCAGCGCGGCGAGCCTGTGATGAGCTGGGCGCGCTGGGTGATGGTGCGCAAGCGCGACCCCGAGGCGCCGGCTCCGCAGACCGTCGTGCCCGAGCTGGCGCCCGCGGTGGCGGCCTCGGCGCTGGTCGTGCCGGCGGGGCTCGACTTCACCGACTACGATTTCGGCCTGGCGGGCGAGCCGCACCGCTGGGGCGACTACGCGGTGGGCGAGCGCATCGACCATGTGGACGGCGTCACCATCGAAGAGGCCGAGCACATGATGGCCACGCGCCTGTGGCAGAACACGGCCAAGGTGCATTTCAACGTCAACGCGCGCGAGGACGGCCGGCGACTGATCTATGGCGGGCATGTGATCAGCCTGGCGCGGGCGCTCAGCTTCAACGGGCTGGCGAACGCGCAGATGATCGCCGCCATCAACGCCGGCGCGCATGTGGCGCCGTGCTTCGCCGGCGACACGGTGCACGCCTGGTCCGAGGTGCTGGACAAGGCCGAGACCCCCGCCCCCGGCGTCGGCGCGCTGCGCCTGCGCCTGGTGGCGGCGCGCCCCGAGGCGGCCTCGGGGCCGCTGCGCGACGAGAGCGGGCGCCATGCGCCGGGCGTGCTTCTGGATCTGGACTACTGGGCGCTGATCCCGATGTGAGTCGCGCCGCGGGCGGGGCGCGAGCTTTTGTGATCACACCAAATGCCGGCGTGATCACAAAGACGCCGGATGATGCGGATTTTCGTCATCCATGCGGCCCCGCGCCCGCGCGCGGCGTTTGGAATCCGCGAATTTCCTGCTATACCGCTTGCGCGTCCGCCCGTCCGCGCCGCCCGCGCGGGCCCGCCCGGAACGGAGCCGACGCGCGAGATCCCGGCGCCGCCACGACGCCCGAGGGACCCGCAGCCAAGCCGGGGCGACGCGCTCCGGACAAGTCAGGGGAGAGAGCATGGCCGACGTGAACCGGGGAAACCGCCCCCTGTCGCCGCATCTTCAGATCTACCGCCCGCAGCTGAACTCGGCGATGTCGATCTTCCACCGCATCACCGGCGTGGGCATGACGCTGGCCGCCGCGCTGATCGTGTGGTGGCTGTTCGCCGCCGCTTCGGGCCCCGAGGCCTTCGCCGCCGCCGACGCGGTCCTGACCAGCTGGATCGGCCTTCTGATCCTGTTCGGCTCGACCTGGGCGCTGGTCTATCACTTCGGAACCGGCCTGCGCCATCTGTGGATGGACATGGGCTACGGCTACGACATCAAGCTCAACGACCTGATCGGGCAGATCATTCTGGTCGCCTCGGGCGTGCTGACGCTGCTCATCTGGTTCCTGGCGCTCTGAGGGAGGACGAACGATGACCGACTTCAAGACCCCGATGGCGCGGGCGCTGGGCCTGGGCTCGGCGCATGACGGCGTTCACCACTGGTGGAGCCAGCGCATGACCTCGGCCGCGCTGGTCCCGCTGACCATCCTGGCGCTGTTCCCCATCGCCGGCGCCATCGGCGCGCCGCGCGAAGAGGTGCTGGCCACCTTCGCCGATCCCTGGAACGCCGTCGTCACGATCCTGTTCCTGGCGGTGATGTTCAAGCACCTGCACCAGGGCCTTCAGGTGGTGATCGAGGACTACGTGCACCACCCCGGCCGGCGCATCGCGGCGCTGACCGCCTCGACCTTCTTCTGCGGGCTGTTCGGCGTCGCCGGCGTCTTCGCCGTGGCGCGCATCGCCTTCGGCGCCGCCTGACGGCGCCGCGACCCGCTCACGCCCCCGGCGCGCCCCCTCGGGCGCGAGGGACGCGCCCCTTCAGGCACAATGGAAAAGATCATGGCGGCTTACGAGATTCACGACCACACCTATGACGTCGTCGTCGTCGGCGCCGGCGGCGCCGGCCTTCGGGCGACCCTCGGCATGGCCGAGCAGGGGCTCAGGACGGCCTGCGTGACCAAGGTGTTCCCCACCCGCTCGCACACCGTCGCCGCGCAGGGCGGCATCGCCGCGAGCCTGGGCAACATGGGCCCCGACAACTGGCAGTGGCACATGTACGACACCGTCAAGGGGTCGGACTGGCTGGGCGACATGGACGCGATGGAATACCTCGCGCGCGAGGCGCCCAAGGCGGTCTACGAGCTGGAGCACTACGGCGTGCCCTTCTCGCGCACCGAGGACGGCCGGATCTACCAGCGCCCCTTCGGCGGCCACACCACCGAGTTCGGCGAGGGGCCGCCCGTGCAGCGCACCTGCGCCGCGGCCGACCGGACCGGTCACGCGATCCTGCACACGCTCTACGGCCAGTCGCTCAAGCAGAAGGCCGAGTTCTACATCGAATACTTCGCCATCGACCTGATCATGACCGAGGACGGCGCGTGCCAGGGCGTGCTGGCCTGGAAGCTGGACGACGGCACACTGCACCGCTTCAACGCCAAGATGGTCGTGCTGGCCACCGGCGGCTACGGGCGCGCCTATTTCTCGGCCACCTCGGCGCACACCTGCACCGGCGACGGCGGCGGCATGGTCGCGCGCGCCGGCCTGCCGCTGCAGGACATGGAGTTCGTTCAGTTCCACCCCACCGGCATCTACGGCGCCGGCTGCCTCATCACCGAGGGCGCGCGCGGCGAGGGCGGCTATCTGACCAACTCGGAAGGCGAGCGCTTCATGGAGCGCTACGCCCCCACCTACAAGGACCTGGCCAGCCGCGACGTCGTCAGCCGCTGCATGACCATCGAGATCCGCGAGGGCCGCGGCGTCGGCCCGCTCAAGGACCACATCTACCTGCATCTCGACCACCTGCCGCCCGAGACGCTGGCCGAGCGCCTGCCCGGCATCTCGGAAAGCGCGCGCATCTTCGCCGGCGTGGACGTGACCAAGGAGCCGATCCCGGTCCTGCCCACCGTGCACTACAACATGGGCGGCATTCCCACGAACTACTGGGGCGAGGTGCTGAACCCCGTCGAGGGCGACCCCGACCGCACGGTGCCCGGCCTGATGGCCGTGGGCGAGGCGGGCTGCGCCTCGGTGCACGGCGCGAACCGGCTGGGGTCCAACTCGCTGATCGACCTTGTCGTGTTCGGCCGCGCCGCGGCGCTGCGCGCGCGCGAGGTGGTCGATCCCAAGGAGCCCAACCGCCCGCTCAACCAGGCCTCGGTCGAGAAGGCGCTCGATCGCTTCGACCGCCTGCGCCACGCGAACGGCGCGATCCCCACGGCCGAGCTGCGGCTGAAGATGCAGCGCTCGATGCAGAACAACGCGGCGGTCTTCCGCGACGAGCCGACCCTGCGTCAGGGCTGCGCCGAGATGACCCAGATCCGCAAGGAGTTCGCCGACGTGCGCGTCACCGACCGCTCGCTGATCTGGAACTCGGACCTGATGGAGACGCTCGAGCTGGACAACCTCATGCCCAACGCGCTGGCCACCGTGTTCAGCGCCGAGGCCCGGCACGAGAGTCGCGGCGCCCATGCGCGCGAGGACTATCCCGAGCGCGACGACGTCAACTGGCGCAAGCACACCATCGCGCGCGTCTCGTATGAGGGCAAGGTCGAGCTGGACTACCGCCCGGTGCATACCGAACCGCTCACCCCGCCCGAGCTGGGCGGCATCGACCCGGCCAAGATCGCGCCCAAGGCGCGCGTCTACTGAGGCGATGAGCGCGCTCGCCGCCAAGGCGCCCGGCACGCCCCTGCGGCGCGACCAGGCCGAGATCGCGCAGGTCCAGGACCTGCGCGCGCGGCGCGCGCTCGAGCATTTCGCGCGGCTGGCGCAGGACGGGCCGGTCCTGTCCTGCCCCATCTGCGGCTATCGGGGGCGCTTTTCGCCGGTGCGGCACAAGCCTTCGGTCTGGTGCCCCTCCTGCGACAGCCGCCCGCGCCACCGGCTCATGCGGCTGTGGCTCGAGACCGACCCGCCGCAGGCGCGCGGCCGGGTGCTGCACTTCGCGGCCGAACCCTGCCTTGCGCCGACCTTGCGCGCGCGCGCCGCGCTGCATGTCGGCGCCGACATCAACGGCCTCTACGAGCTGACGCTCGACATCGAGGCGATCGACCAGCCCGACCAAAGCTGGGACCTGGTCATCGCCAACCATGTGCTCGAGCATGTCGACGACCGCAAGGCGATGGCCGAGCTGTTCCGCATCCTGGCGCCCGGCGGCCTTGCGGCGCTGACCGTGCCGCTGGTCGCCGGATGGGAGCGCACGCTGGAGCTGCCCCCCGACGCCTCGGCCGAGGAGCGCGCCCTGCGCGCGGGCGATCCCACGCATCTGCGCCTTTACGGGCGCGACTTCGCGGCGCGGCTGCGCGCCGCGGGCTTCGAGGTCTCGACCTTCACCGCGACCGAACCGGCGGTCGGCGATCACGCCCTGCACAGGGGCGAGAGCGTTTTCCTGGCCCGCCGGCCCGGCCCCGACGACGTTTCCCCCGGCCAGGCGCCGGACCCGAAAGGAGCGAAACATGGTTGAATTCGCGCTGCCCAAGAACTCTCGCGTCATGGTGGGCAAGACCTGGCCCAAGCCCGAGGGCGCGAAGAACCTCCGCGCGTTCAAGATCTACCGCTACGATCCCGACAGCGGCCAGAACCCGCGCCTGGACACCTACTGGGTGGACATGGACAGCTGCGGGCCCATGGTTCTGGACGCGCTGATCAAGATCAAGAACGAGATCGACCCGACCCTGACCTTCCGCCGCTCGTGCCGCGAGGGCATTTGCGGCTCGTGCGCCATGAACATCGACGGCATCAACACGCTGGCCTGCATCTACGGGCTGGACGAGATCGAGGGCGAGGTGAAGATCTATCCCCTGCCCCACATGCCCGTCGTCAAGGACCTGGTGCCGGACCTGACGCATTTCTACGCGCAGCACGCGGCGATCATGCCCTGGCTCGAGACCTACACCACGCCGCCCGAGAAGGAGTGGCGCCAGTCGATCGAGGACCGCAAGAAGCTGGACGGGCTTTACGAGTGCGTCATGTGCGCCTCGTGCTCGACCTCGTGCCCCAGCTACTGGTGGAACGGCGACCGCTACATGGGCCCGGCGGCGCTGCTGCACGCCTATCGCTGGCTGGTCGACAGCCGCGACGAGGCCAAGCAGGAGCGGCTGGATTTCCTCGAGGACCCCTTCCGCCTGTATCGCTGCCACACCATCATGAACTGCACGCGGACCTGCCCCAAGGGGCTGAACCCGGCCAAGGCGATCGCCGAGATCAAGAAGATGATGGTCGAGCGCGTGGTCTGACCCGCGCGCCCCATCGGGATGACGGCGCGGCGCCCTCGCAAGGGGGCGCCGTTTTCATGTCCGCCGTTCCTCAGGCCCCCGGTTCAAGAAACAGTATGTCGCGCCGCCAAGCCGATCATGGATGTTGCGCGGCTCATCCCTTGGGTGTATGTCCACTGCCATACAAGCCTCAGGAATGAATTGCACCGAGTCGGGGTTCCATGTCTTTCGCCAAGCGTGTTTCGACGATCATCTATCTGCTCGCCGCCGCCGTCCTGTTCGGCGCCATGTTCTTCTCGGACAACCCAAGCGAAGCCAACGGCGTCAACATGGCCGCCGCGCGCGCCCAGCCGCACCCCGAGTGACGCCGCCTCGGAACTATCCCGCGCAGGGATCGGGCAGGCGCCGCGCCGCCTCGATCAGCGCGTCCAGCGCCGCCTCGGACGGTCCGCCCTGCACCACGACGGCGCCGATGACCAGCCCCGGCGTTCCCCGAAAGCCGAAAGCCCGCGCCGCCGCCGCCGCGCGCCGCAAGGCGGCGTCCACCTTCGGCGAGTCCAGCTCGGCCAGCAAGCGCGCGGCATCGAGGCCCATCTGCGGGGCGACGGCGCGCAGATAGGCCCGGTTCGGCGCGAAGGCGCTGGAATGCAGCCTTGCGCGCATGGGGGCGTAGGCGCCAAGCCCCCACGCCGCCAGCGCCGCCCGCGCCGCCATGCGCGAAGCCTCGCCCAGCACGGGGTATTCCTGATAGGTCAGCACGATGTCGCCGCGCGCCGCCCGCTTTTCCAGCGCCGCGCCCAGGGCGCGGCACCAGGGGCAGCGATAATCGGTGAAATAGGCGACGTGAACCGCGTCCTTGCCCGCCGGGCCGGCCGCGCGCGGCCCCGTGCGCAGCGCCGCGCACAGCGCCTCGCCCGATGGCGGGGGCGGCGCGCGGTCAAGGCGCGGCATCGCGACGCTCAGCGAGGCGCCGCCCAGTCCGCGCGGCGCGAAGAACCCCTCGGGCTGCGCCAGGGGCAGCAGCTCGGGCGGCTCGAGCCGTGCTTGCTGGCGCCAGCCCCAGACGGCCAGCAAGGCCAGCGCCAGCGCCGCCAGCCATGGCGCGCCGCGCGCACTCATGTCTCGGGCGGCCAGTCGTCGCTCTGCATCTCGTGCAGGCGCGAGACCGTGCGCTCGAACTCGAAGGCGCCGGCGCCCTCGACGTAAAGCTCTTCGGGCGGGGCCTCGGCCGACATGGCAAGACGCACCCGCCCCTCGTAAAGCGCGTCGATCAACGTCACGAAGCGGCGCGCGGCGTTGGCGTCGGCCGGACCCAAGCGCGGCACGTCGTCCAGAAACAGCATGTCGAGCGCCCGCGCCACCGCCAGATAGTCGGCCGGGCCAAGCGGGCGGGCGCACAGATCGGCGAAGGAGGCGCGCGCGATGCGGTCGCGGTGCTGCGGCAGCGTCACTTCGCGCCCGGCGACGGTCAGCGTCAGCGGCGGGGCGGGCCCCTCGCCGGCCATCTCGCGCCATTGCGCATCCATGGCCGCGCGGGCGGCCGGGCCAAGCGGCGCGTGATACAGCGTCTGCCCGCGCAGCCTGCCGCGCCGGTGGTCGATCGGGCTTTCGAGGTGATGCAGGTCCAGCCGCTCCTTGATCAGGGCGATGAAGGGCAGGAAGAGCTGACGGTTGAGCCCGTCCTTGTAAAGCTCGTCGGGGTGGCGGTTCGACGTCGCCACCACCACCACCCCGCGCGCGAAAAGCGCCTCGAACAGGCGGCCGACGATCATGGCGTCGGCGATGTCGGTGATCTGAAGCTCGTCGAAGCACAGCAGCGTCGCCTGCGCCGCGATCTTCTGGGCCACATGCGCGATCGGGTCGCGCAGGCCCTCGGCGCGGGCGGCGTTGATGCCGGCGTGCACCTCTTGCATGAAGGCGTGGAAATGCACCCGCCGCTTGGGCGAGACGGGCGCCGTCTCGAAGAACAGGTCCATGAGCATGGACTTGCCCCGCCCCACGCCGCCGTAAAGGTAAAGCCCGTTGAGCGCGGCGCGCTCATGCCGCGGCTCGCGCCCCCAGCCGAACCAGCCCCGAGCCACGCGGCGCGGGCGCGCGGGCTCGTAGCCGCGCAGGCGTTCGTGCAGCAGCTGCAGCTTCTCGACCGCCAGCTTCTGGGCCGGATCGTCGCGCAGGCGGCCTTCGCGCACAAGGGCGCGGTAGCGGGGCATGGGCGCGTTGGCGTCGGTCATGCAGTCCTCGTCCGAAGGGCGTCGCGCGGCACTGATACGGCGCCCGGGCGCGCAAGTCAGCCATCTTTGGTTTGACAGCGGCGCGCGCGGGCGCCTTTGATGCGGGCGGAGGATGTTATGCGAGACTTATCAAAAAACCCTGACCCGCAAGGCGTGATCACGCCCGTTCTGATCGCCGGATGCCTGATCATGCTCGTCGGCTTCGGGGTGCGCGCCTCGTTCGGCGTTTTCCAGCTGCCGGTGGCGCAGGAGTTCGGCTGGGCGCGGGCCGAGTTCTCGTTGGCCATCGCGATTCAGAACCTGGCTTGGGGCGTGGGGCAGCCGCTGTTCTCGATGATCGCCGAGCGCTGGGGCGACCGGCGGGCGCTGGCGCTGGGGGCGCTGTGCTATGCGGTCGGGCTGGCGCTTGCGGCGCAGGCGACCACGCCCGAGGGGCATCAGCTGCTCAACGTCGTGATCGGCTTCGGCGTGGCGGGGCTGGGCTTCGGCGTGATCCTGTCGATGGTCGGGCGCGCGACGCACGAGCGGCGGCGCTCGCTGGCGCTGGGAATCGCCACGGCGGCGGGATCGGCGGGCCAGGTGGTGGGGCCGCCGCTGGCCGAGGCGCTGCTGGGCGTCGCGGGCTGGGACGGAGCGTTCCTGATCTTCGCCGCCGCGGTGTTGGCGACGGTGCTGTTCCTGCCGCTGATCCCGGCCGGCGCGCCGCGCGCGCCCGCGCTCGAGGAGCGGTTCGCCGTCGTCCTGGGCCAGGCGCTGCGCGACCCCTCCTACACGCTGATCTTCCTCGGCTTCTTCTCGTGCGGCTATCAGCTGGCCTTCGTGACGGCGCATTTCCCCGCCTTCGTCGCCGAAAGCTGCGGGCCGATCGACCCGTCGGGCTTTCTGGCGAGCGTGGGCATCGGCGACGCCTCGGCGCTGGGGGCGTGGGCGCTGGCGCTGATCGGGGCGACCAACATCGCCGGCACGCTGCTGGCGGGGCAGCTGGGCGCGCGCTTCTCGCGCAAATACCTGCTTTCCGGGATCTATCTTGCGCGCACCGTGGTCGCCGCCGCCTTCATCATGGCGCCGATGACGCCGCTCAGCGTCATCGCCTTCTCGGTCGCCATGGGCGCGCTGTGGCTGGCGACGGTGCCGCTGACCGCCGGGCTGGTGGGGCATATCTACGGGCTGCGCTACATGGGCACGCTTTACGGGATCGTGTTCTTCAGCCACCAGCTGGGCAGCTTTCTGGGCGTGTGGCTGGGCGGCGCGCTCTATGACCGCTACGGCTCCTACGATCTGGTGTGGTGGATCGGGGTCGGAGTGGGCGCCTTTTCGGCGCTGGTGCATCTTCCGGTGCGCGAGCGCCCCTTGGCCGCCTTCGCCTGACATGCAAAGGGCCCCGCCGTCTCCGGCGGGGCCCTTCGTCTTGTTCGCCTCTGCGCCGCGCGCCGAAGGCGGCGCGGCCGCCTTGTTCAGGCGAAAGCGACGTTGCCGGCCGAGCTGCGCCCGTCGCGGCCGCGCTCGAGATCATATTCGATCTTCTGGCCGTCGGCCGGGGCCGACAGGCCCGCGCGCTCGAGCGCCGAGACATGCAGGAACACGTCGTTGCCGCCCTCGTCGGGCTGAATGAAGCCGAAGCCTTTGGTGGAGTTGAACCATTTCACGGTGCCGGTGGCCATGCCGCGTATCCTTCGTTTTGTCGCCGCGCGCAGAATGCCGCAGCTGTGGCTGGTCAGTCTCAAGACGCCAGCACCAGTCGAAGGACAGTCACCGTAGTCAGGTCGAGATAGATCGCACCACCCTTGTGCCCCGAATCGGCGATGCGCGCAAGCGTTTATTTCGCAAATGCGAAAATCGGCGCGTCAGTCGTCCATCTTCAGCGCGTTGATGAAGGCCTCCTGGGGAATGTCCACCTTGCCGAACTGGCGCATGCGCTTCTTGCCCGCCTTCTGCTTTTCCAGAAGCTTGCGCTTGCGCGTCACGTCGCCGCCATAGCACTTGGCGGTCACGTCCTTGCGCAGGGCCGAGATGGTCTCGCGCGCGATGATGCGCCCGCCGATCGCCGCCTGGATCGGGATCTTGAACATGTGCTGGGGGATCAGCTCCTTGAGCTTCTCGCACATGGCGCGGCCGCGCGCCTCGGCGCGGGCGCGATGCACCATGGTGGACAGCGCGTCGACGGGCTCGTCGTTCACGAGGATCTGCATCTTGACCAGATTGTCCTCGCGATAGCCGATCAGCTGGTAGTCGAAGCTGGCGTAGCCCTTGGTGACCGATTTGAGGCGGTCGTAGAAGTCGAACACCACCTCGTTCAGCGGCAGGTCATAGACCACCATGGCGCGGCTGCCCGCATAGGTCAGATCCAGCTGGATGCCGCGCCGATCCTGGCACAGCTTGAGCACGTCGCCCAGATATTCGTCCGGCACGAGGATGGTGGCCTTGATGCGCGGCTCCTCGATGCGGGCGACCTTGACCGGGTCGGGCATGTCGGCGGGGTTGTGCAGCTCGATCATCGTGCCGTCGGTCTTGTAGACGTGGTAGATGACCGAGGGCGCGGTGGTGATCAGGTCGATGTCGAACTCGCGCTCGAGCCGCTCGCGCACGACCTCGAGATGCAAAAGCCCGAGAAAGCCGCAGCGAAAGCCGAAGCCCAGCGCGGCCGAGGTTTCCATCTCGTAGGTGAAGGAGGCGTCGTTGAGCGCCAGCTTCTCGATCGCGCTGCGCAGATCCTCGAAATCGTTGCTGTCGACGGGGAACAGGCCGCAGAACACCACCGGCTGGGCGGGCTTGAAGCCTGGCAGCGGCTCGGCGCAGGGGCGCTTTTCATGGGTGATGGTGTCGCCCACGCGCGTGTCGCGCACCTGCTTGATCGAGGCGGTCAGAAAGCCGATCTCGCCCGGCCCCAGCTCTTCGACCGGCTGCATCGAGGGGGAGAACACGCCGATTCGGTCCACCGCGTAGCTGGCCTTGGTGGACATCATGCGGATGCGGTCGCCCTTCTTCAGCACGCCGTCGACGATGCGCACCAGCACGACCACGCCCAGATAGGCGTCATACCAGCTGTCCACCAGCATGGCCTTGAGCGGCGCGTCGCGATCGCCCTTGGGCGCGGGCAGGCGCGTCACGATGGCCTCGAGCACCTTGTCCACGCCAAGCCCCGTCTTGGCCGAGATCTCGACCGCGTCCGAGGCGTCGATGCCGATCACGTCCTCGATCTGCTCCTTCACGCGCTCGGGCTCGGCGGCGGGCAGGTCGATCTTGTTGAGGACGGGCACGATCTCGTGCCCCGCGTCGATGGCCTGGTAGACGTTGGCCAGGGTCTGCGCCTCGACGCCCTGGCTGGCGTCGACCACCAGCAGCGAGCCCTCGACCGCCCGCATCGAGCGCGAGACCTCGTAGGCGAAGTCCACATGGCCGGGCGTGTCGATCAGGTTGAGCACATAGGTCTCGCCATCCTGCGCCGTGTAGTTCAGGCGCACCGTGTTGGCCTTGATGGTGATTCCGCGCTCGCGCTCGAGCTCCATCGAGTCGAGCACCTGCTCCTTCATCTCGCGCTCGGACAAGGCGCCCGTCAGCTGGATCAGACGGTCGGCCAGCGTGGATTTGCCGTGGTCGATATGCGCCACGATCGAGAAGTTGCGGATCTTCGAGAGCTCGGTCATGGCGCGCTTATGCAACCGCCCCGAGGGGGCGTCAAGCGCCCGCCCGCCGCCGCCCTTGCGCGCCGCTCACGCGCCGGTCCGGGGCAGCCGCTGCGTCGCCGGCGCCGATCGCCGCCCGCCGCGCCCGCGCAGCGCCAAGCCCGCCAGCGCCGCCGCCAGCAGCCCCGCCGCCCCCGGCAGCGGCACGGCGCCGAGCGGAGCGGAAACCAGCGCCGCGCGCATCGCGCTCGGCCCGTTGACGCCGCTGCGCAGGACGCATTCGGGCGGAAGGCGCAGATCATCGCATTCCTCGTAAAGATAGCTCTCGCTCGCCTCGAACAGAAGCTCGGGCGCGCCGATCTGCGCGGGCGCGAAGATCAGGAACAGCGCATTGTCGAGATCTCTGCGCCCGTCGGAGGGATCGAGGTCCAGCCTGTCGTCCGTCAGAACCACGATGCGCAGCGCCGGATCGGACGGATGGGGCAGCACCAAATGAGAGTCGCGCAGCGTCACCTCTCCCAACACGGGGTGCGAAACCGTCCGGGTCTGTCCGCGCATGTAGTCGGCCTCGCGCCAGACCGCGCCTGCGGGCCCCGGCAGGAACGAGGTCAGCGCGTAATCGGCGACCATCGTCGCGTCGTCGCCCGAATCGTCCAGGGCCAGCGTCCCGCGCAAGGTTCCGCCGGGGCTGCCGGGGTCCATGCCCGCCTGCGGGTTCGAGAAGGCGTCGAAGACGTGGTCGAAGCCATAGACGAAGGTCGCCGCGGCGGCCCCCTGGGTCCACGCCAGCAGCGCCGCGGCGGCAAGACGGACGAACATCGCGAAACCTCCTTGAAAATGGGCGAAAGGGCGAAAACGGTTTAATTTTGCCTCAAGCCGGATGAACCGCGGCCGAACCCCTCTGGCCCCCGGCCCCGCGCCAAGGCATTCTGACGCCGCTCAGCGCTTCACGGAGCCGACGCATGACGCAGGACGAACCTTCGATCGTCATCCTGACCGGAGCCGGAATCTCGGCGGAATCGGGGCTTGGCACGTTCCGCGACGCCGGCGGGCTGTGGACGCAGGTCCGGCTCGAGGACGTGGCCACCCCCGAGGGCTTCGCCCGCGACCCCGAGCGCGTTCTGGCCTTCTACAACGCCCGCCGCGAGAATTGCCGCGCCGCGCAGCCCAACCCCGCGCACCGCGCGCTGGCGCGGCTGCAGCGGGCGCGGCCGGGCGCGGCGCTGATCGTCACGCAGAATGTCGACGATCTGCACGAGCGCGCCGGCTCGCCGCCCGACGAGGTGCTGCACATGCACGGGCGCCTCGACCGCACGCTGTGCAATTTCTGCCGCCACGCCTTCGACGACGACGCGCCGCTTTCGACCGCGCGCGGCTGCCCGGCCTGCGGCGTCCAGGCGCTGCGCCCCGACGTGGTCTGGTTCGGCGAGGTCCCCTACCACCTGGAGCGCATCTTCGCCGCGTTGGAGCGCTGCGATCTGTTCGTGTCCATCGGCACCTCGGGCGAGGTCCACCCCGCCGCGGGCTTCGTCGCCCATGCCCGCGCCGCGGGGGCGCGGACGCTCGAGCTCAATCTCGAGCCATCCGCCGGCGCGCGCCTGTTCGACAAGGCCGTTCACGGGCCGGCGTCCCGCATCGTGCCACAATGGGTGGCCGAAACGCTGGGCGAGGGCTGAAAGGGGGGCGCGCCGGCTTCGGCGCGCCCCGGCCGGTCATTGCGCGGCGGCGCCGTGCCCGTCCGTCTTGCCATGCATGTGGCCATGGCCCATCTGCGCGCCGCCATGACCGGCGGCCCGGCGCGCATTGTCCACGGGAACCTGCAGGGCCATCTCGCCCGCGCGCTCGAAGACCAGGGTCAGCGGAATTTCGCGCCCGTCCTCGAACGGCGTCGTCAGCCCCATGAACATCACATGCAGCCCGCCGCGCTCAAGCGCCACGCGGCCGCCTGCGGGAACGGGAATGCCGCCCTCGACCGGGCGCATCCGCGCCACCCCGTCCGCGATGACATGGGTGTGCAGCTCGACCTTGCGCGCGGCGGGCGAGCGCGCCGCCACAAGCCGATCGTCGGCCGCGCCATGGTTCTCTATCACCATGAACGCCGCGCCGTTCTTCTGGTTCGAGCTGCGCGCATAGGCGTCGCGCACCGCGATGTCGCCGGCCTGCGCGGCGCCGACCCCGGCGACAAGCGCCGCGGCGGCAAGAAGTCTTCCGAACATGCTTTTCATCCTTCGATCCGTTTCACCTTCGTCCTTCGCGCCGTCGCGCGTCAGATCGAGGCCGGCGGATCGCGCGCGCACGGGCTGCGCGCGGCGGATCGGGGCCGCCGCGGCCCTTCGGCGGGCGGCGCCGCATGCAGAAGGGTCAGCGTCGGTCGCGGCGGCGGCGCGGATGCGGCCGGAAGGGCGGGAATAAGGCAGCAGGACAGGCAGTGCGCGCAGCCCTGCTCGGGGGCCTGGCCCGGGATCAGCGGCGCGCTCGCGCCCGAGGCGCCGCAGATCTGACCGCGCAGGACCGCCGCAGGCGGCTGCGCAGCCGCCGCCAGCGCGGCGTGCAGCGACAGGCTTGCCAGCAGCAAGGCCCGAAGCAGCGTCATGGCCAGGAGCGATCTCATGCCGGCACCCTGCCGCGCCGCCCGCGGGCGGGGAATGAGGCGCATCCGCGCAGCGCAACGGGGCCGCCGCGTCCCCGCGACGGCCCCGTTCGCGATGCGAATCGGCGCATCAGGCCGAAGCCTGAGCCTTTTCGATCTCGCGCTTGACCTTGAGCGCCCGCGGCGACAGCTCCTCGTCGCGCGCCTTGATGAGGAAGGCGTCGAGCCCCCCGCGGTGATCGACCGTGCGCAGCGCCGAGGCGGCGATGCGGAACTTGAAGGCGCGCCCGAGCGCCTCGCTCATCAGCGTCACCTCGTTGAGGTTGGGCAGATAGCGGCGGCGGGTCTTGATGTTCGAGTGGCTGACGCGGTTGCCGGTCAGAACACCCTTGCCGGTCAGCTCGCAACGACGAGACATAGCTTCGACCTCGATTCCAGAACGTGACGGTGCGCGCCGCCCAGGCGAACGCGGCGAATTCGGAGCCGCGTCTATAAGCCCTTCGCGCCGGAAGGTCAACCGGACCCGGCCTCGAACGCATTTACGACGTATCAACCGTTTGCGCGCAACCTGCGCGCATGAAGCAGCTTGGCATGACATCAGGGCCGGGTCCCGGCCACGCCGCAGCCCTGTTCGCGACCGTCGGCGCGCTTGGCGCCGCCGCCGCGCTCGGGGGCGGCCTTCCCGCGGCGGTCGGCGCCGCTGCGCTCTCGGCCCTCGGGGCGGGAGCATCCCTGTGGAAAGGACTCCGGCGCCCGCCGGCCGAGGCCGAGTCCGAAGCGGCGCCGCCGACCGAGGCCGAGGCCGCGGCCGAGGCCGAGCGACAGGCGATCATCGACCAGCGCGAGCGCGACGCCGCGGCCCGGCGCGAGGCGTTCAAGCTTTGCTTCGATCGTTTCGGCGCCGGCGAGTTTTCGGCCCGCATGCCCGAACACCCAGGCGATTCGGTCGCGAAGACCGTGAACGCCGGGCTCGCCTCCGCCCAGGTCGCCATCGACGAAATCCTCGCCTTGTGCGAGCTGATGGCGATCGGCGATCTCTCAACCCCCGCCAATGGCGAGTATTCCGGCGACCTCAAGCGCCTCAAGGAAGGCGTCAACGCCATCCGGGAAGGGCTTCGCGACATCGTGCAGGGCGCGCTGCGCTCGGTCGACGCCATGCAGGTCCAAAGCGCCGCCATCCGCGAAACCGCGGCGGACATCCTTGCCAACGTCGATTCGCAAACCCGCGCACTCGAAGGAGCCGACGGCGCGGTCAACAGCGTCTCGCGCGAGGTCGACGGCGTGAACGCGGCGGTCGCCGCCGTGGTCGAGGAAACGCGCAAGGTCTCGGAAATCGCCGCGTCGGGCAAGGACGTCGCCGCCGAAGCCGAGGCTGCGATCACCCGCCTCGTGGGCAACTCGCGCGAGATCGCGCGGTTCCTCGACGACATCAACGCGATCGCCCAGCAGACGAACCTGCTCGCCATCAACGCCGCCGTCGAAGCGGCGCGCGCCGGCGACGCGGGCCGCGGCTTCGCCGTCGTCAGCGCCGAGGTGCAGGCCCTGGCAAGCCGCTCCGCCAAGGCGGCTGCGGACATCAAGGCCATCGTCGGCCGGTCGAACGAAGCGGTCGACGACTGCGCCCGCCAGGTCAACGAATGCTCCGCCGTTCTCGATCGCGTCATGGAAGGCGCCCGCGCCTCGGAAAACGCCACTCAGGGCATCCTTTCGGCCTGCGACAGGCAACGGCAGGCGATCGAGGCGGTGCAGACCGAGTTTTCGACCCTGCGCAAGACGGCGCGCGAAGGCGCAACGCTGTCGCGGCGCTCGGAGGAAGCCGCGCGCGATCTCGACGCCGTCACCGCCGCGCTGCAGGATCAGCTCGCGCGGTTCCGCCTCGACGACGAAGAGATGGCGCGCGAGGTCGAACAGCGCGCGGCGCTGGTCTCGAAGGCGTTCGAAGAGGGCGTGCGCGCCGGCAAGATCACCATGGAGGAGCTTTTCTCGGACAGCTACGAGCGCATCCCCGGCGTCGAGCCCGCGCAGTACATGGCACCCTTCACCCGCTTCACGGACGAGGTCCTGCCGCCCATCCTGGAGAGCGCGCTCGAGATCGAAGATGGCGTGGTGTTCTGCGCGGCCGTGAACCGCGACGGCTATCTTCCGACCCACAACCGGAAGTTCTCCAAGACCCCCGGAGACGATCCGGTCTGGAACGCGGCCAATGCGCGCAACCGTCGCTTCTTCAACGATCGCGTCGGCCTGGCCGCGGGACGCTCGACGGCGCCCCACCTTCTTCAGGCCTACCGCCGCGACATGGGTGGCGGAAACTACGTCGCGATGAAGGATGTGAGCGCGCCGATCTACGTCCATGGCCGCCATTGGGGCGGGCTGCGCATCGGCTACAAGCCGCGGATGCTTGCCGCCCACGCCCAAAAAGGGAGCGATGCGCGCAGAACCCGGGCGGCCTAGCCGCCCGGCGTCGCCGCGCCGAACAGGTCCAGCGCCGCCGTCGCCGCGACCTCGGGCGGAAGCCGGCCCTCGGCGACCTCCCGCTCGAGCCCGGGCATCCGCGCCGAAACCCGCGGCGACGACGCGAAGCGCTCGAACAGCCCGGCGCGGATCTCCTGCCACATCCAGCCCACGGCCTGCTCGCGCCTGCGCGCCTCGAGAACGCCCGCGCTGCGCCGCCACTCGAACAGGGCCGTCATCTCGGCCCAGACCTCGGCCAGACCGTCGGCCCTGAGCGCGGAAACCGCCATGGCCTTGGGAAACCCCTCGGGGTCCTGCGGACGGCGGCGCATCAGGCGAAGCGCGCCGGCATAGTCGGCGCGGGTGCGCTCGGCCGCGGCTCGAAGGTCTCCGTCGGCCTTGTTCACAAGGATCAGATCGCAGATCTCCATGATGCCGCGCTTGACCCCCTGAAGCTCATCGCCGCCGCCAGGCGCCAGAAGCAGCGCGAAGATGTCGGTCATGTCGGCGACCATCGTCTCGGACTGCCCCACGCCGACGGTCTCGACCAGCACCACGTCGAAGCCCGCCGCCTCGCAAAGCAGGATCGTCTCGCGCGTTCGGCGCGCCACCCCGCCCAGCTCGGCCCGGCTGGGCGAAGGCCGGATGAACGCCTCGGGCCGGCGCGAAAGCCTTTCCATCCGCGTCTTGTCGCCCAGAATCGACCCCCCGGTGCGGGCCGAGGACGGATCGACCGCGAGGACCGCCACTTTCAGCCCCCTCTCGACCAGCATCATGCCGAAGCTTTCGATGAAGGTCGACTTGCCGACCCCGGGCGTGCCCGACAGCCCTATCCGCATGGCGCTTCCCGCCTTGGGATAGAGGCGCGAGACCAGCGCCAGCGCCGCGCGCCGGTGGTCGGCGCGGGTCGACTCCACCAGCGTGATCGCCCGCGCCAGGGCGCGCCGG
This sequence comes from Oceanicella actignis, assembly GCF_008124525.1. Classification (GTDB taxonomy): domain Bacteria; phylum Pseudomonadota; class Alphaproteobacteria; order Rhodobacterales; family Rhodobacteraceae; genus Oceanicella; species Oceanicella actignis. The sequence goes on along the minus strand of NZ_VNHJ01000005.1, from coordinate 108,466 downwards.
TCGCCGGCCTCCAGTCTGGACGCCAGCTCGTCGGCAAGGGCTTCGGAATCTGCGGTCGGGCGGGGCTCGGTCATCGGCTTCCTCTGCGACGGCGGTCTGGACACCGGCTCTGTAGCGCATAAGTAAACGCCGCAGAACCCCGCAGCCGAGGAGAAGCGCATGACGCGGCGTCCATCAAACCCCGTGCGGCGCCATGCGGCGGCCCTTGCGGCGGCCGCGCTGGCGATCGCGGCCCCTGCACCGCACGCCGCGCCCGCCGCAGCGGCGCCCGAGGCAAGCGTGGCGGCGCGCTTCGACGTGCATTTCGGCGGCATTCGCGCCGGCGAGGTCAGCGTCACGCTGAGCGAAGACGGACGGCGCTACAGCATCGTCTCGCGCGCCGTCACGGCCGGGATCGTCGGCGCATTCTACGACGCCGCCTATGACGCGCAGGCGCAAGGCGCGCTGGCGCCCGCGCCGAAACCCGAGGCCTTTCGCGCCGTCGGCGATTTCGGCGGCAAGCGCCAGCAGGTCGAGATCGCGTTCGGCCCCCTCGCCCCGCGCGAGGTCAAGGCCGATCCGCCCTTCAAGCCGAAGCCCTACGAGATCGACCCGGCGGTGCAGATCGGCGTGCTGGATCCGCTCTCGGCGGCGGCCACGGTGTTGCGCCCGGCCCCCATCGCCAACATCTGCCCGCGCTCGCTGGACATTTTCGACGGCCGCCGGCGCGCGCAGATCACGCTGGGGCCGCCGACGCGGCGCGATTCGGGCGAGCTGCGCTGCCACGGCCGCTTCAAGCGCGTCGCCGGCTATCGGCCCAAGGACATGAAATCTCCCGACATCGCCTTCAGCCTGGACTTCGAGGACCAGCCGACCGGCGCGGCCAGGCTGCGCCGCGTGACGGTCGATACGGGCTGGGGCCTTCTGGTGGCGCTGCGCCGCGACTGACGCGCCTTGGCGCCCGCGCGCGGCCGCGCTAGGCGTTGCGCCATGACGCCGCTTGCGCCCGACATCGCCCGCCTGCCCGACCTGCCCGCGCGCGCCGCGCTGCCCGCGCTGCTGGACGCCTTGCGCGAGGGCAGCCGCGCCGTTTTCGAGGCCCCGCCCGGCGCGGGCAAGACGACGCTGGTTCCCCCCGCCCTGCTTGGCCAGCCCTGGGCCCTGGGGCGCATCGTCATGCTGCAGCCCCGGCGCGTCGCGGCCCGCGCCGCGGCCGAGCGCATCGCCGCCCTGTTGGGCGAGGCGCCCGGCGCGCGCGTGGGTTGGCGCATTCGCGGCGAGACGCGCATCGGCCCCGACTGCCGCATCGAGGTCGTGACCGAGGGGATCCTGACGCGGATGCTGCAGGACGACCCGGAGATGAGCGGCGTTTCCGCGATCATCTTCGACGAGATTCATGAACGCTCGCTCAACGCCGATCTGGGCCTTGCCCTGGCGCTCGAGGCGCAGGAGGCGCTGCGCGAGGATCTGCGCATCATCGCCATGTCGGCCACGCTCGAGGGCGCGCGCCTGGCGCAGGCCATGGGCGGGGCCGCGCGCATCCGCGCCGAGGGGCGCATGTTTCCGGTCGAGACCCGCTGGCTCGAGCGTCCCTGGCGGCGCCCCGACCGCCGCGGCCCCCGCTTCGAGGAGGCCGCCGGCGAGCTGATCCTGCGCGCCCTGTCCGAAGAGCGCGGCAGCGCCCTGGTCTTTCTGCCCGGGGCGGCCGAGATCGCCCGCGTCGAGCGCCTGCTTGCGCCGCGCCTGCCCGCCGACGCGCTGGTCAGGCCGCTGCACGGCGCGATGCCCTTCGCGCGCCAGCGCGCCGCGCTCGAACCCGCGCCCGAGGGGCGGCGCAAGGTGGTTCTGGCGACGTCGGTGGCCGAAACCTCGCTGACGATCGAGGGCGTGCGCATCGTCGTCGACGCGGGCCGCGCCCGGCGCGCGCGCTTCGATCCGGCCTCGGGCATGTCGCGCCTCGTGACCGAGCCCGTCTCGCGCGCCGAGGCCGAGCAGCGGCGCGGCCGCGCCGGGCGGCTGGAGCCGGGGGTGTGCTATCGCATGTGGACCCGCGGCGAAGAGGGCGCGCTGCCCGCACAGCCGCCGGCCGAGATCCTCGAGGCGGACCTGACGGCGCTGGCGCTCGAGCTGGCGCTGTGGGGGGCCGAGCCCGAGCAGCTGCGCTTCATCGACCAGCCGCCGGCCCCGGCCATGGCCGAGGCGCGGGCGCTGCTGCGCGCGCTCGAGGCGCTGGACGCCGAGGGCAGACCGACCGAACACGGGCGCCGCCTGGCGCGGCTGCCGGCGCATCCGCGGCTGGGGCACATGATCCTGCGCGCCGCCGAGGCCGGAGAGGACGCCGAGGCCGCGGCCGAGCTCGCCGCCCTGCTCGAAGAGCGCGACCCCCTGCCCCCGGGCGCGCCTTGCGATCTGACGCTGCGCATCGAGGCGCTGCGCGGCGCGCGCGACCATGGCGCGGACCCGGCGCGGCTGAACGCGCCGCGGCAGGCGGCGCGGCGCCTGATGCGGGCTGCCGGACTGCGGGCGGGCGCGCGGCCTTCCGCGGGCCGGCGCCCCGCTCCCGAGCCCCACGCGGTGGGGCGTCTGGCCGCGCGCGCCTATCCCGATCGCGTCGCCATGCGCCGCCCGCCGCCGCCCGGCGGCGCGGCGCCCGGCGCGCCGGTGCGGCATCTGATGGTTTCGGGCAAGGGCGCCGCCCTGCCCGCGGATGATTCGCTGGCCGCGGCGCCCTTTCTGGCCGTGGCCGACGCCGACGGCGACCCGCGCGAGGCGCGCATTCGCCGCGCCGCCCCCCTGACCCGCGCCGACATCGAAGAGCTGTTCGCCGACCGGATCGAAGAGCGCCGCATCTGCGCCTGGTCCCCCCGCGAGCGCGCCGTGCGCGCGCGCATCCGGCGCATGCTGGGCGCCGTCGCGCTGGACGACCGCCGCTGGAGCGACGCGCCGCCCGAGGCGCTGGCCGCCGCCATGGCCGAGGGCGTGCGCCAGCTTGGCCTCCAGGCCCTGCCATGGAGCGCGGCGGCCCGGCGTCTGCGCGCGCGCGTGCGCTACGCGGCGGCGGCGGGCGCGGCGCTGCCCGACTGGTCGGACGAGGGGCTCCTGGCCACGCTCGACGACTGGCTGACGCCCCATCTGCAAGGGCTGCGCCGGGCCGAGGACCTGCAGCGGCTGGACCTTGCCCGCGTGCTGGAGCAGGCGCTGGACTGGAACGCGCGCGAGGCGCTCGAGCGCCTGGCCCCGGCCCATTTCGTCACCCCCGCCGGCACGCGCGCGCCCATCGACTACGACCGCGAGCCCCCGGCCATCGCCGTGCGTCTGCAAGAGCTGTTCGGGCTGGACGCGCACCCCTCGGTCGGCGGCGGGCGGGTGCGGCTGACGGTGGACCTTCTGTCGCCCGCCGGCCGCCCGGTGCAGACCACCGGCGACCTGCCGGGCTTCTGGCGCAGCTCCTACGCCGATGTGCGCAAGGACATGCGCGGCCGATACCCGCGCCACCCCTGGCCCGAGGATCCGCTGAGCGCGCCGCCGACGCGCCGCGCCAAGCCGCGCGGGTCTGGCTGAGCGCACCAAGCCGCGCAGGACAGGCCGAGTGCGCCAAGCGGCGCAGGAGCAAGCCGGGCGCGCCGGCGCCGCGCGGGCAGGCTGATCGCGCCGGCGGCGCGGGTCAGTGCAGGCCCTTGCGCCCCATCTCCAGATACTTGCGCCGGCGCGCCTGGCGCAGCGCGTCGGCCGGCTGGCCGGACAGCTCGTCCAGCATCTGGCCGATGGCCTCGCCGATGGCGGCGATGGCCGCCTCGCGGTCGCGATGCGCGCCGCCCAGGGGCTCGGGGATGATGCGATCGATCACGCCCAGCTTCTTGAGATCCTGCGCCGTCAGGCGCAGCGCCTCGGCGGCCTCGCGCATCTTCTCGGCGTCCTTCCACAGGATCGAGGCGCAGCCCTCGGGCGAGATCACCGAATAGACGGAATGTTCCAGCATCGCCACCCGATCGCCCGCCGCCAGCGCCACCGCGCCGCCCGAGCCGCCCTCGCCGATGATGACCGACACCAGCGGCACGCCGATCGACAGGCACTTTTCGGTCGAGCGGGCGATGGCCTCGGCCTGGCCGCGCTCTTCGGCGCCCTTGCCCGGATAGGCGCCGGCGGTGTCCACCAGCGTGATCACGGGCAGGCCGAAGCGGTCGGCCAGGTCCATCAGCCGCACCGCCTTGCGGTAGCCCTCGGGGCGCGCCATGCCGAAATTGCGCTCGAGGCGCGACTTGGTGTCGGCGCCCTTCTCGTGCCCCAGCACCACCACCGGCTGGTCGCGAAAGCGCGCCAGCCCGCCGACGATGGCCAGATCCTCGGCGAAGTTGCGGTCGCCCGCCAGGGGGGTGAACTCGGTGAACAGGGTCTGGATCACGTCCAGCGCGTGCGGCCGCTCGGGGTGGCGGGCCACCTGGCATTTGCGCCAGGCCGAGAGGTCGGAGTAGAGCTCCTCGAGCAGCTTGCGCGCGCGCGCGTCCAGCGCCTCGGCCTCGGCCTCGACATCCATCTGCGGGTCCGACCGCGCCAGCGCGCGCAGCTCGGCCGCCTTGCCCTCGATGTCGGCCAGGCCCTTCTCGAATTCAAGATAGTTCCGCATCGGCTTCGCCGCCTCGTCCGTTGTCTCGCCGAAGTCGCGCCGCCGGCGCCCGGCCGCGTGCGGAATATGACCATTTGCGCCGCGAATGCAATCGGCCAGACCCGCCGCCCGCCCCGCGCGGGGGCTGGCGCGGCGGGCCGCGGCGCGCTAGGCGTTTGCCCGGGCGGCGCGCGGGGCGCCGGGAAGGGAGAGCGCCATGGCGCTGCTGCTGGGCGTGGACACGGGCGGAACCTACACCGACGCGGCGGTGCTGGACGACGGCTTGCCGCCCGCGCGCGCGGTGCTGGGCAAGGCCAAGGCGCTGACGACCCGCCCGGACCTGTCGCGCGGGGTGGCCGAGGCCGCGCGCCGCGCGCTCGACGCCGCGGGAATCGCGCCCGATCGGATCGCCCTGGCGGCGCTGTCCACCACGCTGGCCACCAACGCGCTGGTCGAGGGCCAGGGCGAGCCGGCCCTGCTGGCGCTCATCGGCTTTCCGCCCGAGGCGGCGCGCCGCGACGGGCTGGACGCCGCGCTGGGCCCGGACCCGGTCATCTTCGCCGCCGGCGGACACGACGCTCACGGCGTCGAGGCGGCGCCCTTCGACGCCCTTGCCTTCGCCGACGCGCTCGAGCGCGCGCTGGACGCGGCGCGCGCGCGCGGCCGGCCGATTCGCGCCGCCGCGGTCGCGGCCCAGTTCTCGGTGCGCAACCCGGCGCATGAGCTGGCCGCGCGCGAGCTGATCCGCGCGCGCGCCGGGCTGGCGGCGACGTGCTCGCACGAGCTGAGCGCGCGCGTGGGCGGTCCGCGGCGGGCGCTGACCACCTTGCTGAACGCGCGGCTGGTGGGGCTGATCGACCGGCTCGTCGCGGCGGTCGAGGCCGAGCTTCGCGCGCTGGGCGTCGATGCGCCGCTGATGACGGTGCGCGGCGACGGGGCGCTGGTCTCGGCCGATTTCGCGCGCGCGCGCCCGATCGAGACGATCCTGTCGGGGCCGGCGGCCTCGCTGGTCGGGGCGGCCTTCCTGACCGGCGCGCGCGACGCGGTGGCGGCGGATATCGGCGGCACGACCACCGACATCGCCGTGCTGCGCGACGGGCGCCCGCGCCTTGCGCCCGAGGGCGCGCGGGTGGGCGGGCATGCGACGATGGTCGAGGCCGTGGCCATCGCGGCGCATGGGCTTGGCGGCGACAGCGAGGCGCGGCTCGACGATGGCGGCCTTGCGCCGACGCTGGTTCTGGGCCCGCGGCGCGCGCAGCCGCTGGCGCTGACGGCGCGGCTGCATCCCGGACTGCTCGCGGCGCTGCGCGCGCAGCTGGCCGCGCCGCGGCCTCACCCCGAGGACGGCCGCTTTCTGGCCGCGCTGGCGCCCGCGCCCGCCGGGCTCGACCCGCGCGAGGCCCGGATCGCCGCGCGCATCGCCCAGGCCCCCGCCCCAATGGCCGAGCTGACCGCAACGCGGCCCATGGCGGCGGCGGCCGAGCGGCTGATCGCGCGCGGGCTGGCGCGGCTGTGCGCCTTCACCCCTTCCGACGCGGCGCATGTCCTTGGGCTGCAGACCGACTGGGACGCCGAGGCCGCGCGCATCGGCGCGCAGATCATGGCGCGGCGGCGGGGCGGCGACGGGCGCCCCTGGGCCGACGGTCCCGAAGAGGCCGCCCGCCGCACGCTGGCGCGGCTGCGCCGCCTGTCGGCCGAAGCGGTGCTGGAGACCGCCCTGGCCGAGGACGGGCTGCCGCCCGAGGCGGCGCGCTCGGCGCTGGCGGCCGCCGCGCTCGAGGGCCGCGGCGCCCTTGTCCGCCCGTCGCTGACGCTTCGGCTGCCGCTGATCGGGCTGGGGGCGGCGGCGCGCGCGCATTACCCGCAAGTGGCGCAGATGCTGGGCGCGCGCGCCCTGATCCCCGAGCATGCCGACGTGGCCAACGCCGTGGGCGCCGTGGCGGGGCGGGTCGCGGTCACGCGGCGCGCCGTCGTCACCTGCCCCGAGGAAGGCCGCTTTCGCGCGCATCTGCCCTCCGAGCCGCGCGATTTCGCCGATTTCGAGGCCGCCTGCGTCCATGCCGAGCGCGAACTGCGCGCCGCCGCGCGCGCGGACGCCCAGGCGGCCGGCGCCGGCGCCGTCGAGCTGCGCGCCGCGCGCCGCGTGCGCCGCGCCGTCATCGAGGGGCGCGAGGTGATCGTCGAGGCGGTCATCGAGGTCGAGGCCTCGGGGCGCCCGCGCCTTGCCGCGCCGGACTGAGCGCGCGGGCGCAGGGCGGGGTCAGGGCGCCAGGGCGACGATTTCGGGCAGGTCGGCCAGCTCGGGCGCGGCGGCGGCGGGGTCGGGCTCGACGATCAGGAAATCCTGCTCGCGTGCCAGGGCGATGGGCGGATGGCGCCAGACGCCGCGGCCGAACTGCACCCCCTGATCGCCGCGGCAACGGAACAGGCGCATCCGGCCCATGCCGGGCAGCCCCTCGGCATCCTCGGCAACCAGAACAAGCCACTCGGCCCCGCCCAGAGGGATGCAGGCCTCGGCCCCCGCGGGGTGGCGCTGAAGCCATTGCGCGATCAGCGGACGGCGGCGGGCGCGGTGCAGCGTCACCGACGGCGCGGCGCCGGCCAGCGGCAGCGGCGGCGCGGTTCGGAAGCGCTCGGCATGGCCTTCGTCGGCGCGCTCGGCCGCCGAAGGGTCGGGTTCGATGACATGACCGAACGGCGCGAAGGCGCGCGCGGTCAGCGGTTCGGCGAACAGCGTTCGGGTTACGAGTCTCACACGCCTACTCTCTCGATCCGGCCGGAGCCCCCGGCCATTTCCACATACGCAACGCATCCGCGCGAACATGCGCGGATCTCTTGAATAACCCATGAACGGCGCGCGGCAAAGCGCGCGGCGCGCGCGCGGGCGCATCCGTCGGCGGGCGTCGCCTTCGCGCATCAGGCCAAAGGTCCCAAGCGCCGCGCGCCGCCCCCTTGCGCCGGGGACCGGCCGGCGACATGGTGCGCCCAGACCCCACAAGGAGGCCCGGCATGACCCGCACGCCCTACCCCGCGACCCTGCCCGCGATCCTGGTCGAGGACGCCGTCGCCGCCGCCCTGCGCGAGGATCTGGGCCGCGCGGGCGACGTGACCAGCTGCGCCGTCGTCGCGCCCGATGCGCAGGCGCGCGCCGCCATCGTCGCGCGCGAGGCGGGGCGGCTGTGCGGCGTCGATTTCGCCCGCGCCGCCTTCGAGATGCAGCGCGCCGGGCTGCGCGTCGAGCCGCTGGCGCGCGACGGCGACGCGCTGGCCCCCGGGCAGGCGGCGCTGCGCGTCGAGGGCTCGGCGCGCGCCATCCTGGCGGGCGAGCGGGTGGCGCTGAACTTCATGTGTCACCTCTCGGGCATCGCGACGCAGGCGGCGCGCTTCGTCGCCGCGGCGGCGGGAACGCGGGCGCGGGTGTGCGACACGCGCAAGACCACGCCGGGCCTGCGCGCCTTCGAGAAATACGCCGTGCGCTGCGGCGGCGCGGCGAATCACCGCTTCGGGCTGGACGACGCAATCCTCATCAAGGACAACCACATCGCCGTCGCGGGCGGGGTCGCGCAGGCGGTGGCGGCGGCGCGCGCCTATGCGGGGCATCTGATGGCGATCGAGGTCGAGGTCGACACCCTCGCCCAGCTGCGCGAGGCGCTCGAGGCCGAGGTCGAGGCGGTGCTGCTGGACAATTTCCCGCTCGAGGCCCTGCGCGAGGCCGTCGCCATCAACCGCGCGGCGCCGCGCCCGGCGCGGCTCGAGGCCTCGGGGGGCGTCACGCTCGAAACCGTGCCGGCCATCGCCGCCGCGGGGGTGGACTTCATCTCGAGCTCGCGGCTGACCATGGGGGCGGGCACGCTCGATCTGGGGCTGGACATCGAGATCGCCGGGGCTTGAGCGCGCGCCGCCCGGCGGGGCAGAGTGGAGCTTGCCCGCGGGCGCCGCGAACCCGCGCCAGAAGAAGGAACGCCGCTTGACCGTCGCCCTCGTCACCCATGAATCCAGCGCCGGGCACCTGACGCCGCCCGGCCACCCCGAACGGCCCGAGCGCCTGCAGGCCGTCGAGGCCGTGTTCTCGCAGCCCGAATTCGCGTCCCTGCCGCGCGTCGCCGCGCGCCGCGCGCAAGAGCACGAGCTGCTGCTGGCCCACAGCCCCGCCTATCTCGAACGCCTGCGCAAGGCGGCCCCGGCCGAGGGCCTGGCGCAGCTGGACGCCGACACCAGCATGTCGCCCGGCTCGCTCGAGGCGGCCGAGCACGCCGCCGGCGGCGTCGTTCAGGCGGTGGACATGGTGCTGGACGGCCAGGCGAAGGCGGCCTTCGTCGCCTGCCGCCCCCCCGGCCATCATGCCGAGCGCGAGGCGGCGATGGGCTTTTGCCTGTTCTCGAACGCGGCCATCGGCGCGCTGCACGCGCTCGACAACCGCCACCTGCACCGCGTCGCCGTGCTGGATTTCGACGTGCATCACGGCAACGGCACGCAGGACGTGCTCGAGCGCGACCCGCGGGCGGTGTTCTGCTCGTCGCATGAATCGCCGCTCTATCCCGGCACCGGGCGCGAGACCGAGCGCGGGGCGGGCAACGTGTTCAACGCCGAGCTGCGCGCGGGCGACGGCGGCGCGGCCTTCCGCGCCGCCTGGGAGAAGAAGCTGCTGCCGGCGGTCCTCTCGCACCACCCCGAGCTGATCATCGTCTCGGCCGGTTTCGATGCGCATGTGCGCGACCCGCTGTCCAACCTGCGGCTCGAGGCGGGCGACTTTGCCTGGATCACCCATCAGATCTGCGACGTGGCCGAGGCCTGCGGCGCGCGCATCGTCTCGACTCTGGAAGGCGGTTATGATCTTCAGGGCCTGGCTTCGGGCGTCGCCGCCCACCTGCAGGCGCTGGTCCAGCGCGCCCGATGAAGGAGACCCGAATGACGCAAAAGCCCGTTTCCGAGATGAGCTTCGAAGAGGCGATGCGCGAGCTCGAGCAGGTGGTGGCCCGGCTCGAGGGCGGGGACGCGCCGCTCGAGGAAAGCATCGCCCTTTACGAGCGCGGCGCCCAGCTGCGCAAACGCTGCGAGGACAAGCTGCGCGAGGCCGAGCTGAAGGTGGCGCAGATCACCGAGGGCCCCGAGGGGGTGTCGGCCCAGCCGGTCGATCTGGAATGAACGGCGCGCCCGCCTCCGCCGCGCCGCGGGCCGCCGACGCGGATTTCGCGCGGCGGCTGGGCGCCGCGGCGGCCGAGGTCGAGGCCGCGCTCGACGCGCTCCTGCCCGCCGCCGCCGAAGGCCCGGTGGCCGAGGCCATGCGCTGGGCCGCGCTGGGCGGAGGCAAGCGGCTGCGCGCCTTCCTGGCGCTGGAATCGGCGGCGCTGTGCGGCGCGCCGCGCCAGGACGCGCTGCGCGCGGCCGCGGCGGTCGAATGCGTGCACGCCTATTCGCTGGTGCATGACGACCTGCCCTGCATGGATGACGACGACATGCGCCGCGGCCGCCCCACCGTTCATGTGAAGTGGGACGAGGCCACCGCCGTTCTGGCGGGCGATGCGCTTCAGGCGCTGGCGTTCGAGATCCTCGCCGCCCCCGAGACCGGCCCCGCCGAGGCGCGCGCGGCGCTGTGCGCGGCGCTGGCGCAGGCCGCCGGGGCGCGCGGCATGGTGGGCGGGCAGGCGCTGGACATCGCCGCCCAGACCGCGCCCGCGCCGCTGGGGCTGGAAGAGATCACGCGGCTGCAGGCGCTCAAGACCGGGGCGCTGATCCGCTTCGCGGCCGTCTCGGGCGCGCTTCTGGCGGGCGATGCGGACGCGGCGCGCGCGCTGGCGGCCTATGCCGACGCGCTCGGGCTGGCCTTTCAGATCCGCGACGACATATTGGACGTGGAAGGCGACGCCGCGCAGATGGGCAAGCGCGTGGGCAAGGACGACGCCGCGGGCAAGGCCACCTTCGTCTCGCTTCTGGGGCTTGACGGGGCGCGCCGCGCGGCCGAAGAACGCGCCCGGGCGGCCGAGGCGGCGCTGGCGCCCTTCGGCGCGGCGGCCGCGCCCCTGGCCGGGGCCGCGCGCTTCGCGGTCGAGCGGCGCAGCTGACGCGGCCCAGGCCGGAAGCGCCCGCGCCCAGGCCCAGGCCCAGGAAGGAGCACCGACCCGTGTCCGACACGCACGACAGACCGCACACCCCGCTGCTGGACCGCGTGCGCACGCCCGCCGACCTCAAGTCGCTGACCGACGCCGAGCTCGAGCGCCTTGCCCACGAGCTGCGGCAGGAGACGATCTCGGCCGTCTCGGTCACCGGCGGGCATCTGGGGGCGGGGCTGGGCGTGGTCGAGCTGACCGTGGCGCTGCACGCGGTCTTCGACACCCCGCGCGACAAGCTGATCTGGGACGTCGGCCACCAGTGCTACCCGCACAAGATCCTGACCGGCCGGCGCGACCGCATCCGCACGCTGCGCATGGGCGGCGGGCTGTCGGGCTTCACCAAGCGCGCCGAAAGCGAATACGACCCCTTCGGCGCGGGACATTCCTCGACCTCGATCTCGGCCGCGCTGGGCTTTGCCATGGCGCGCGAGATGGGCGCCGACACGGGCGACGCCATCGCCGTGATCGGCGACGGCGCCATGTCGGCGGGCATGGCGTTCGAGGCGCTCAACAACGCCGGCCATCTGGGCAAGCGGCTGTTCGTCATCCTCAACGACAACGAGATGTCCATCGCCCCGCCCGTGGGCGCGCTGTCCTCGTATCTGTCGCGCCTTTACGCCGAGGCGCCCTTCCAGGACCTGCGCGCCGCGGCCAAGCAGGCGGTGGGCCTTCTGCCCGAGCCCTTCCGCGAGGGCGCGCGCCGCGCCAAGGAGATGCTCAAGGGCATGGCCGTGGGCGGCACGTTGTTCGAGGAGCTGGGCTTTTCCTACATCGGCCCGCTCGACGGCCACGACCTGCGCCAGCTCCTGCCCGTGCTGCGCACCGCGCGCGCGCGCGCGGACGGGCCGGTGCTGATCCATGTCGTCACCCAGAAGGGCAAGGGCTTCGCCCCGGCCGAGAACGCCCCCGACAAGGGCCATGCGCGCGGCAAGTTCGACGTCGTGACCGGCGAGCAGAAGAAGGCGCCCTCGAACGCGCCCTCCTACACCAAGGTCTTCGCCCGCGCCCTGATCGACGAGGCCGAGCGCGACCCGAAGATCGTCGCCGTCACCGCCGCCATGCCCGACGGCACGGGGCTGGACCTGTTCGCCGGGCGCTTTCCCGACCGCTGCTTCGACGTCGGCATCGCCGAGCAGCACGCCGTGACCTTCTGCGCCGGGCTGGCGGCGGCGGGCATGCGGCCCTTCTGCGCCATCTACTCGACCTTCCTGCAGCGCGGCTACGACCAGGTGGTGCACGACGTGGCCGTGCAGCGCCTGCCGGTGCGCTTCGCCATCGACCGCGCGGGGCTGGTCGGCGCCGACGGGCCGACCCATGCCGGCGCCTTCGACGTGGCCTTCCTGTCGAACCTGCCGGGCTTCGTCGTCATGGCCGCCGCCGACGAGGCCGAGCTGGTGCACATGGTCGCCACCGCCCGCGCGCTCGACGACCGGCCCTCGGCCTTCCGCTACCCGCGCGGCGAAGGGGTGGGGGTCGAGCTGCCGCTGCACGGCGCCCCGCTCGAGATCGGCCGCGGCCGCGTGGTCAAGGAGGGCGGGCGCGTGGCGCTGCTCAGCCTTGGCGCGCGGCTGGCCGAATGCCTGCGCGCGGCCGAGGAGCTGGACGCCATGGGCCTGCCCTGCACCGTGGCCGACGCCCGCTTCGCCAAGCCGCTGGACCGCGAGCTGATCCTGCGCCTTGCGCGCGAGCACGCGGCGCTGATCACCGTCGAGGAAGGCGCGACGGGCGGCTTCGGCGCGCATGTCCTGCACCTGCTGGCGGCCGAGGGCGCGCTGGATCGCGGGCTGCGCATCCGCACGCTGACCCTGCCCGACCGGTTCATCGACCAGGACAGCCCCGAGCGCATGTATGACGCCGCGGGGCTGACCGCGCCGCACATCGTGTCGGCGGCGCTGGGCGCGCTGGGCCGCGGCGACGAGGCGCGCGCCGCGGCGCGGGCCGCGGGCCGCTGACCCCGCGCGCCGAGGAGCCGCGCGCCATGCGCCTTGACCAGCGCCTCGTCGAGCTTGGCCTTGCGCAAAGCCGCGCGCGCGCGCAGGCGTTGATCGCGGCCGGCGCGGTGCTGGTCGACGGCCGCCCCGAACGCAAGCCCGCCCGCAAGGTCGGCCCCGGGGACGAGGTGCGCGTCGCCGCCGATCCCTGCCCCTGGGTCTCGCGCGCAGCGCTCAAGCTTGTGCATGCGCTCGACGTCTTCGGCCTGACCCCGCATGGCGAGGCGCTGGACGTCGGCGCCTCGACCGGCGGCTTCACCGAGGTGCTGCTGGCGCGCGGCGCGGCGCGCGTCCATGCGCTGGACGTCGGCCGCGGCCAGCTGCATCCGCGCCTGCGCGCCGACCCGCGGGTGCGCTGCCTCGAGGGCGTGAACGCGCGCGCCATCCCGCCGGGCCTCGTGCCGCCGGTGGACTGGGTGGTCAGCGACGTGTCGTTCATCTCGCTGGAAAAGGCCCTGCCCTGCGCGCTGGCGCTGGCGCGGCCGGGGGCGACGCTGGTCGCGCTGATCAAGCCGCAGTTCGAGGCCGGCCCCGAGGCGGTCGGCAAGGGCGGCATGGTGCGCGACCCGGCCGTGCATGCGCGCGTGCGCGCACGCATCCGCGAGTTCCTGCGCAGCTCGGGCTGGCGCGCGCTGGGCGAGGCGACCAGCCCCATCCGCGGCGGCGAGGGCGCGGTCGAGCACCTGATCGCCGCCGTCAAGGAGACGCCCCGACCATGACCGAAGAAGCCGAAGGGATGCTGGTCGCGCGGCTTGGCCATCGCGGCGACGGCGTGAACGCGGCGGGCGACGTGTTCGTGCCCGGCGCCCTGCCGGGCGAGCGCGTCGTCGGCGCGGTGATCGAGGGGCGCATGATCGCGCCGCGGATCGTCGCGCCCTCGCCCGACCGCGTCGCCCCGCCCTGCCCCCATGCGGGCGAATGCGGGGGCTGCGCGCTGCAGCACGCCGCGCCCGGCTTTCTGGCCGAGTGGAAGCGCGAGCGCGTGCGCGAGGCGCTGGCCGCGCGCGGCATCGGCGGCGTCGCGCTGCGCGAGACCATCGTCTCGCCGCCGCGCTCGCGCCGGCGCGCGACGCTGTCGGCGCGGCGCACGAAGAAGAGCGTCATGCTGGGCTTTCACGCCCGCGCCGAGGACCGCATCGTGCCCATCGAAACCTGCGAGCTGGCCGATCCGCGCATCGTCGCCGCGCTCGAGGGGCTGCGCGCGCTGGTCCCGCTGGTCGCCTCGCGCAAGGGCGAGGCGAAGCTGGCGGTCACGGTTTCGGAAGCGGGGCTGGACGTGGATCTGCGCCAGGTCAAGCCGCTGGACGGGCCGCTGCGCGCGCGGCTGGCCGAGATCGCCGCGCGCGAGGGCTGGGCGCGGCTGAGCCACGAGGGCGAGGCGCTGTTCATGGCCCGCCCGCCGGCGCAGGATTTCGACGGCCTGCCGGTCCTGCCCCCGCCGGGGAGCTTTCTGCAGGCGACGCCGCAGGGCGAGGCGGCGCTGCGCGCGGCGGTGGACGAGGCCCTGGGCGAGGCGCGCCGCGTGGTCGATCTGTTCGCGGGGTGCGGCACCTTCGCCCTGCCCCTGTCGCGCCGGGCCGAGGTTCTGGCCGTGGAAAGCGACGCCGCCGCGCTGGCGGCGCTGGACGCGGCCTGGCGCGCGGCTGGCGGGGCGCTGCGGCGGCTGACGACGCAGGCGCGCGACCTGTTCCGCCGCCCCCTGACCCCCGAAGAGCTGCGCCGCTTCGACGCCGCCGTCATCGACCCGCCGCGCGCGGGCGCAAGGGCGCAGGCCCAGGCGGTGGCCGCCTCGGGTCTGCGGCGCGTCGCCATGGTCAGCTGCGATCCGGGCAGCTTCGCGCGCGACGCGCGCATCCTGATCGATGGCGGCTTCTCGCTCGAATGGGTGCAGCCGGTCGACCAGTTCCTGTGGTCGGGCCATGTCGAGCTGGCCGCCGCCTTCGCCCGCCGCTGACGCGCGCGCGCCGGGCCCCCCAGGTCTGTCGCGAATCGGTCCCCGGCGCAGAGGTTTGGCGCGCCGCGAAACGCGCCGGCCTCGCGCGGGGCCGGCCGGCGAAGGCCGCGCCCGCTCGGGGCCATCGCGACGCCGGGCGGGCGCCGCCGCCCGCGCGCCGGCTCAGGGCCGCGGCGCACCCAGCTGGTCGGCCAGATCGTGCAGGTCCCAAGCGATCCAGTCCCATTCCTGCTCGGGCTCGGGGGCGGGCCGGCCCGGGCCGTGCTCGAGCGGGCGGGCGATCCAGGCGGCGCGCAGCCCCGCCGCGCGCGCGGCCGCCAGGTCATGGTCGTGGCACGCGACCATGGCCGTTTCCTCGGGACGCAGCCGCAGCGCGGCGCAGGCGGCCAGATAGACCCCGGCGCGCGGCTTGTAGTCGCGGGCCAGATCCGCGCCCAGGATGCAATCCCAGCGCAGCCCCGCATGACGCGCCAGCCGCGCCATCAGCCCCACCGATCCGTTCGAGCACGCCGCCGTCAGCGCGATGGCGCGCAGCCGCTCGAGCGCGCCGGGCGCGTCGGGCCAGGGGGGAAGACGCTCCCAGGCGCGGGCGAGGGCGTCGCGCTCGTCCTCGTCGAACAGCCCCTCGAAGCCCATGCGCGCCAGCGTCCGGTCCAGATTCTCGCGGTGCAGCTCGTCGAGCTGCGCATAGGGGCGCGCGCCCGAGCGCACCCGCTCCATGGCCGGCTGGTATTCGCCCCGCCAGGCGTCCGCGAAGGCATGCGCGTCCACCGCCGCGCCCCTGGCCGCGAAGGCCGCGGCCACGGCGCGCGCCACGCCGCCGCGCCAGTCCGTCAGCGTGCCGAACACGTCGAACAGCAGCGCCTTTGGGGCGGGCGCGCTCATGGCCCCACGCGTCCGCGCGTCTCGCCCACCGCGCCGCCGATCTGGCCGCGATGCAGCAGGATGTGGTCGAGCAGCACGCAGGCCATCATCGCCTCGCCCACCGGCACGGCGCGGATGCCCACGCACGGATCGTGCCGGCCCTTGGTGACGATGGTGGTCTCGGCGCCCGTCTTGTCGATGGTCGCGCGCGGGCGCAGGATGGACGAGGTCGGCTTGACCGCGAAGCGCACCACCACGTCCTGCCCGGTCGAGATGCCGCCCAGCACGCCCCCCGCATGGTTCGAGGAATAGCGCGGCCCGCCCTGGCCCATGAAGATCTCGTCGGCGTTCTCCTCGCCCGTCAGTTCGGCCGCGGCCATGCCGGCCCCGATCTCGACCCCCTTGACGGCGTTGATCGACATCATGGCCGCGGCCAGATCGGCGTCGAGCTTGCCGTAGATCGGCGCCCCGAGGCCCGCCGGCACGCCCGAGGCCGTGACCTCGACCACCGCGCCCACCGAGTTGCCCGACTTGCGCAGCGCGTCCAGATGCTCGGCCCAGGCGCGGGCGGCCTCGGCGTCGGGCGACCAGAACGGATTGCGCGCAACCTCGGCCCAGTCGAAACGGGCGCGGTCGATGCGCAGCTTGCCCATCTGCACCATGCAGCCGCGGATGACGATGCCCGGCGCCAGCTCGGCCAGCGCCGCGCGCGCCACGCCCCCCGCCGCCACGCGCGCCGCCGTCTCGCGCGCGGACGAGCGCCCGCCGCCGCGATGGTCGCGGATGCCGTATTTCTGCCAATAGGCCAGGTCGGCATGGCCGGGGCGGAACTTGTCGGCGATCTCGGAATAGTCCTTCGAGCGCTGATCGGCGTTCTCGATCATCAGCTGGATGGGCGTGCCGGTCGTGCGCCCCTCGAACACGCCCGACAGGATGCGCACGGCGTCGGGCTCGCGCCGCTGGGTGGTGAAGCGGTTCTGGCCCGGCTTGCGCTGATCGAGCCAGCGCTGGATGGCGGCCTCGTCCAGCGGAACGCCGGGAGGGCAGCCATCCACGACGGCGCCCAGCGCCGGGCCGTGGCTTTCGCCCCAGGTGGTGACGCGGAACATGCGTCCGAAGCTGTTGATCGACATGCGCGGTTCTCCTTCCCGCGTTCGTCTAGCGCGTCGGCGGCGGCGACGCCAAGCCCAAAGGCGCGCGACGCGCACTTGCATTCGGCGCGGCGCGCGCTACAGGATGGTGCGGCCTCGGGGCGCCTGCATCGCAGGCTGAGACGCGACATGCGGACCCGTTGAACCTGACCCGGATCATGCCGGCGTAGGAAAGGCGAAGGCGCTTGACCGGCGCACGCCTCCGCGCCCCTGGCAGCAAGGAGGACGAATGATGAAGCTTCCCCCCATCGCGGCCGCCGCCCTGGCCGCCGCGCTGAGCGCCGCGCCCCTGGCGGCGGAAGAGCGCCCGACGCTGACCGTCTACGCCTATGACAGCTTCGTGTCCGACTGGGGCCCCGGCCCGGCGGTCGAGAAGGCCTTCGAGGCCGAATGCGGCTGCGACCTGCGCTTCGTCGCGGCGGGCGACGGGGCGGCGCTGCTCGGGCGGCTCAAGCTCGAGGGCGCGCGCACCGAGGCGGATGTGGCGCTGGGGCTCGACACCAACCTGACGGCCGAGGCCGCCGAGAGCGGGCTGTTCGCCCCGCACGGCATCGCCGCCAAGGTCGATCTGCCCGGCGGCTGGGACGACCCGCTGTTCCTGCCCTACGACTACGGCTGGTTCGCCTTCGTCTACGACTCGACCCGCCTGCCCGAGCCGCCCGCCGATTTCGAGGCCCTGGCCAACGCCGAGAACCTGCGCATCGTGATCCAGGACCCGCGCAGCTCGACCCCCGGGCTGGGGCTGCTGATGTGGGTCAAGCACGTCTATGGCGAGCGCGCCGGCGACTACTGGCGCCGCCTTGCGCCGCGCATCGTCACGGTGACCAAGGGCTGGTCCGAGGCCTATGGCATGTTCCTCGAGGGCGAGGCCGACATGGCGCTGTCCTACACCACCTCGCCCGCCTATCACCTGATCGCCGAGGGCGACGCCTCGAAGAAGGCCGCCATCTTCCCCGAGGGCCACTACATGCAGGTCGAGGTCGCCGGCAAGCTGGCCGCCAGCGACCAACCCGAGCTGGCCGACCGCTTCCTGCGCTTCATGCTGTCGGACAAGTTCCAGAGCATCATTCCCACGACCAACTGGATGTATCCCGTGGCCGCTCCGGCGCAGGGGCTGCCCCAGGGTTTCGAGACGCTGCCGCGCCCGGCGCGCTCGCTGCTCTTCCCGCCCGAGCAGGCGCGCGCGCTGCGCGACGCGGCGGTGGACGAATGGCTTGACGCGCTTTCGCGCTGACACCGCGGCGGCGCTGGCGGGGGGGCTGGCGAGCTGGGCGGCGCTGGCGGCGGTGCTGGCGCTGTCCTTCGGCTCGGCCGGCATGGCGTTGCTGCATGGCTGGGGCGCGCTCGAGGGCGGCGCCCCGGCCTGGCGCGCCTCGGACACGCGGGCGCTGGAATTCACGCTGCGCCAGGCGGCGCTGTCGGCGCTGATCTCGACGGCGGCGGCGGTTCCGCTGGCGCGGGCGCTGGCGCGGCGGCGCTTCTGGGGGCGGGACGCGGCGATCGCGCTTCTGGGCGCGCCCTTCCTGCTGCCGACCATCGTCGCCATTCTGGGCGTGGTGGCGGTGTGGGGGCGCTCGGGCCTGGTCGCCGACGCGGCGGCGGCGCTGGGTCTGCCGAGGCCCGACATCTACGGCCTGCCGGGCGTGCTGCTGGCGCATGTGTTCTTCAACCTGCCGCTGGCGACGCGCATCTTCCTTCAGGGCTACGCCGCCATCCCGGCCGAGCGCTGGCGCCTGGCCGAACAGCTGGGGCTCGAGGGCCGCGCCCTGTTCGCGCGCATGGACTGGCCGATGCTGCGCGAGAGCGCGCCGGGCGCCTTCGCGCTGATCTTCCTGGTCTGCGTGACCAGCTTCGCCGTGGCGCTGGCGCTGGGGGGCGGGCCGCGCGCGACCACGCTCGAGCTGGCGATCTACCAGGCGCTGCGCTTCGACTTCGACCTGGCGCGCGCGGCGCTGCTGGCGCTGGCGCAGCTGGGGCTGTGCATGGCGCTGGCGGCCCTGACGCTGGCGCTGTCGCGCGCGCGCCCGCCCGAGCCGGGATTGCGCGCCCGGATCGTCCGCCGCGACGGGCGCGGGCGGGCGGCGCGGGCGACGGACGCGGCGGCGCTGATCGCGGCGGGGCTGTTTCTGGGGCTGCCGCTGGGCGCGGCGCTGGCGCGCGGCGCGGCGGGACTGGCGGCGCTGCCGGCGCAGGCCTGGCCGGCGGCGGGGCGCTCGCTGATGGTGGCGCTGGGCTCGGCGACGCTGTGCATGGCGCTGGCGCTGGGGCTGGCGACGCTGGCGCTGCGGCTCGAGCGGCGGCCATGGGCGGCGCGCGCGGTCGAGGCGGCGGGCCTGTCGGCCCTGGCCGCGCCGCCCTTCGTCATGGGCATGGGCCTGTTCCTGGCGCTGCGCCCGCTGACGGACCCCTTCGCGCTGGCGCTGCCGATCACGGCGGCCATCAACGCGGCGATGGCCCTGCCCTTCGCCCTCGGCCTGATCCTGCCGGCCCTGCGGCGCGCGCGCGCCGAATACGGCCCGCTGGCCGATCAGCTGGGCCTGCGCGGGCTGGCGCGGCTGCGGGCGGCGACATGGCCCGCCCTGCGCCGGCCGCTGGGGTTGGCGGCCGGTCTGGCGGCGGCGCTGGCGGCGGGGGATCTGGGGGTGATCGCGCTGTTCGCGCCGGCCGACGGGCCGACCCTGCCGCTGCTGGTTCAGCGGCTGATGGCCGGCTACCGCTGGGATGCGGCGGCCGGAGCCTCGCTGCTGCTTCTGGCGCTCAGCTTCGGGCTGTTCCTGGCCTTCGACCTGGCCGCGCGCAGCCTGTCGCCGCGCGCGGCCCGAAGGCGCGGGCGCGGACGGGGACTCGGATGGAGACCCGGATGGCGTCTTGGGCGGGGGCGACGGCCATGATCGCGCTCGAGGACATCCGCCTGCGCCAGGGGGATTTTCGGCTCGAAGGCGCGCTGCACGTGCCGGCCGGCGCGTTGTGCGCGCTGATCGGTCCCTCGGGAGGGGGCAAGTCGACCATCCTCAACGTCATCGCCGGCTTTGCGCCCGCCGAGGGGCGCGTGCGCGTGGCCGGGCGCGACGTCAGCCGCCTGCCGCCGGCCGAGCGCCCCGTCTCGATGCTGTTTCAGGAGCACAACCTGTTCCCCGAGCTGACCGCCCGCGCCAATGTCGCGCTCGGGGCGAGCCTGGCGCTGCGGCCGCCGCCCGAGGCGCTGGCGCGCGCGGACGCGGCGCTGGCGGCGGTCGGCCTCGAGGGGCTGGGCGAGCGGCTGCCCGCCGAGCTGTCGGGCGGCCAGCGCCAGCGCGTGGCGCTGGCCCGCGCGCTGCTGCGCGACCGGCCGGCCCTGCTGCTGGACGAGCCCTTCGCCGCGCTTGGCCCCGGCATGCGGCGCGAGATGCTGGGCCTGGTCGACGAGCTGCGCCGGCGCCGCGGGCTGACCGTGATCCTGGTCACGCACGACCCCGAGGAGGCGCGCCGCGCCGATCTGGCCGCCGTCGCCGCCGAGGGCCGCTTCGGCCCCGCCATGCCCGCCGAGGCGCTGTTCCGCGCGCCTCCGCCCGCCCTGCGCGCCTGGCTTGGCGAGGACTGAGCGCCCCTCCCCCAAGCCCGCCCCCAAGCCCGCTCGCCCCGCGCCCTTTCCGCTTGCCCCTTCGTCGCCCCCCTCCGCCGCCGTCGCGCCCCTGGCGGGGCCGCGCGCCGGCGCGCTTCGGCGACGAGGGCGCGGGCCTCGGGCCGTGCGCCGGGACGAACGAAAACCCCGCCGGGAGGGCCCGGCGGGGTTTGGCTTCGGCCTCGGGGCGCCGCGTCGTCAGGCGACGCCGCCGCCCTTCTTGACCTTGGACCAGAGCTTCTTGTTGGTCAGGTAAAGCAGCACCGCCAGCACCACCACGAAGGCGAAGTTGCGCGCGCCGGCCTGCTTGCGCTCGACCATCTTGGGCTCGGCCGCCCACATGAGGAAGGCGGCCACGTCCTTGGCCATCTGCTCCTTGGTGGCGGGGGTGCCGTCGGCATATTCGACCCGGCCGTCCTCGAGCGGCGGCGCCATCGAGATCCAGCCGCCCGGGAAGGCGTGGTTCTCGTAAAGGGTCGAGCCGGCGACGGTCTTTTCCTCGCCCGTGTAACCAATCAGCAGCGAGTAGATGTATTCCGGACCGCCCATGCCCTTGACGATCTGGTTGATGCCCAGCCCCGCCGGGCCGTGAAAGCCCGCGCGCGCCTTGGCCATCAGGCTCAGATCGGGCGCCCCGGCCGAGGTGTTGGCCGGGAAATGGTCGAAGGGCTTGCCCGGGCGGGTGTCGCCGGGCTCGCCTTCGGGGTCGGGCACCTCGTACATCGCGGCGAAGGCCTTGACCTGCTCTTCGTCATAGCCGGGGCCGGTCTCGTCGCCCAGAGTGCGGAAGGCGACGAACTTGAGCCCGTGACAGGCCGAGCAGACCTCGTTGTAGACCTGCAGGCCGCGCTGAAGCTGGGCCTTGTCGAAGACGCCGAACGGCCCCTCGAACGAGAACGACACGTCCTCGACATGGCCGCCGCCTCCGGCCGCCGCGGCCGGCGAGACCGGCGCCGCGACGGCGGCGAGCGCGAGCGCGAGCGAGGCGGGCAGGATGTTCCTGATGCGCATCTTTTCTTCTCCTTCTCGCCGGGTCACTCGGCCGGGGTGGCGGCCGCGCCGGTCTTCTTCGCGATGTGCGCGTTGAAGTCCTCTTCGACCGTGGCGGGCTGCGGCAGGGGCTTCTCGACCAGGCCCAGCACCGGCAGGATCACCAGGAAGTAGGCGAACCAGTAGATCGTGCCCAGCAGCGAAATGGTCGGCACCAGCCCCTCGGGCGCCTGCGCGCCGCACCACATCAGCACCAGGAAGTCCAGGACCAGCAGCCAGAACCACCACTTGAACTGCGGCCGGTAGCGCCCCGAGCGCACGCGCGAGGTGTCGAGCCACGGCGCCAGCGCCATGACCACGATCGCGCCGAACATGGCCAGCACGCCGCCCAGCTTCGAGTCGATGAACAGGATGTCGAAGGTGATGGCGCGCAGGATCGCGTAGAAGGGCAGGAAATACCATTCGGGCACGATGTGCGCGGGCGTGGCCAGCGGGTTGGCCTCGATGTAGTTGTCGGGGTGGCCCAGATAGTTGGGCATGAAGAAGACCAGCGCGACGAACAGCAGCAGCACCACCGCCAGCGCGAACAGGTCCTTGATGACGTAGTAGGGCCAGAAGGGCACGGTGTCGCGCTTGGCCTCTTCGAGCGAGCCGCGGCGCACTTCGACGCCCGCCGGGTTGTTGTTGCCCGTGTGGTGGAAGGCCCAGATGTGCACCACCACCAGCGCCGCGATGACGAAGGGCAGCAGATAGTGCAGCGAGAAGAAGCGGTTCAGCGTCGGGTTGTCGACCGAGAAGCCGCCCCACAGCCAGGTGACGATCGGATCGCCCACCAGCGGCAGCGCCGAGAACAGGTTGGTGATCACCGTCGCGCCCCAGAACGACATCTGCCCCCAGGGCAGCACGTAGCCCATGAAGGCCGTGGCCATCATCGCCAGGTAGATGAGCATGCCGATGATCCACGTCACCTCGCGCGGCGCCTTGTAGGAGCCGTAGTAGAGGCCGCGGAAGATGTGCGCATAGACCGCGATGAAGAACAGCGAGGCGCCGTTCGCATGCGCATAGCGCAGCAGCCAGCCGCCGTTGACGTCGCGCATGATGTGCTCGACCGAGGCGAAGGCCAGGTCCACATGCGGCGTGTAGTGCATGACCAGCGCGACGCCGGTGGCGATCTGCAGCACGAGGCAGAAGGCCAGCACGATGCCCCAGATCCACATCCAGTTGAGGTTCTTGGGCGTCGGGATCATCAGGGTGTCATAGGCCAGCGCCACGATGGGCAGGCGGGCGTGCAGCCACTTTTCGAAGCCGGTCTTCGGCTCGTAGGGCTCGTGAGGAATGCCGCTCATGACCTTACCCCTTGTATTCGTTGATGAGCTTGATCGTCGAGCCGTCGAAGGCCAGCTCGGGCACCGGCAGGTTCGTCGGCGCGGGGCCCTTGCGGATGCGCCCGGCCGTGTCGTAGTGCGAGCCGTGGCATGGGCAGAACCAGCCCCCGAAATCGCCGGCGCCGTCGCCCAGCGGCACGCAGCCCAGATGCGTGCACACGCCCATCATCGCCAGCCACTCGCCGCTCTCGTCCAGGGCGCGGTTCTCGTCCGTCGCCGGGGCGTCTGCGGGCGCGTTGGCGTTGCGGGCGATCGGGTCCTTGAGGTCCGAGAGCGGCGTGTTGCGCGCGGCTTCGATCTCGGCCTCGGTGCGGCGGCGCACGAAGACCGGCTTGCCGCGCCACTTGACGGTCAGCTGGGTGCCGGGCTCGACGCCGCTCACGTCAACCTCGAGCGTCGCCAGCGCGAGCACGTCCGCGCTGGGGTTCATCTGGTCGATCAGAGGCCACACGGCGGCGCCGGCGGCGACGGCGCCCATGGCGCCGGTCGCGATGTAGAGAAAATCGCGACGGGTCGGTTCTTCGTCCGTAGCTGAGTGGGACACGCCTCATTCCCCCTTGCGTCCGCCCCTCGGGGCGCTCGAAAACGTCACGGGCCCGCTGCGCCGCCATGGCCGCGGACCGGATGCACACGCGCGCTCTTAGCGCGCCGCGCCGCGCCGGTCCAGCGGTCAGTGCGACGCAGCGGCCCGAGGCCGGTCATTTCAAAGGGAAACCGCCCATGAACGCGGCGCGAATCACGCCCCCGCCCCTGCACCTTGCGGCCTTCCAGCCCGACATGGCGCACAACCTGGGCGCCATGATTCGCCTGGCGGCCTGCTTCGGCACGCCCCTCCACGTCATCGAGCCCTGCGGGTTTCCCTTCTCGGTCAAGGCGGTGCGCCAGCGCGCGCTGGACTATGCCGACATCGCCGACATCCGCCGCTGGGACGGCTGGCGCGCCTTCGCCGCCGATCGCCCCGGCGGGCGGCTGGTGCTGCTGACCACCCGGGGCGCGCAGCCGCTCTGGAGCCACCGTTTCGCGCCGGGCGACGTGCTGATCGTGGGGCGCGAAAGCGCCGGCGCCCCGCCCGAGCTGCACGAGGCGGCGGATGCGCGGCTCTTCATCCCGATGCCGGGCGGCGGGCGCTCGCTCAACGTGGCCATGGCCGCGGGCATCGCGCTGGCCGAGGGCGCGCGCCAGCTGTCCCGCGCGCCCTGAGCGCGGCGCCTCAGGCGGGCTTGAGCCCGGCGAAGCGCGGGTCCTGCGCGACGCGGGCGTTCATGGCCTCGCGCAGCGCGGCGACGGTCTTGAGCGGGCGCATGACCACTTCGAAGCGCGCGATGCGCCCCTCGTCGTCCAGCGTCAGCAGGTCCACGCCCACCGCGTCGAACTCGCCGACCTTGCACTGGAACTCCAGCGCCCAGTCGCGGCCCGCGCCCATCACGCGCCGGTAGCGGAAGTCCGAGAACACCTGCATCACATGGCTCAGCACCAGCGCGACCGCCTGCCTGCCGCGCCATTCGGCCCAGTAGGTGGGCGGCAGGAACACGACGTCCTCGGCCAGGATCTCGGGGATGCGGGCGGGATCCTTGGCGGCAAGGATCTCCAGCGCCGCGGCGATGGTGGGATGGTCTGCGGTCAGCTTGCTCATGCGCCGAGATTGGCGCGGACGCGCCGCGCGCGCAAGCGCGACGCGACGGCGCCCGGCGGGGGCGACCGGAGGGCCGACCGGGAGGGGGGGCGACCAGGGGGGTCTCCCGAGGTCAGGACATGGCCTCGAGCCGCAGCCGCGTGGCGTAGGCGTTCGAGACGTGGCGGCGCGCGGCGGCCTCGGCGGCGTCCTCGTCGCGGGCCTCGATGGCGCGCACGATGGCGTCGTGCTCGGCCACCGTCTCGGCGCCGCGGCCCGGATCGGACAGCGACACGCGCGTCAGCAGCGCCATCGAGCGCCGCATCCCCTCGAGCATGGCGTTCAGATAGCGGTTGTGCGAGGCGCGATGCATCTGGCGGTGAAAACGCCGGTTGTTGTCGCGCAGCGCCGCCGGGTCGCCGATCATGCCGCGGCTCTGCTCGACCAGGTCGCGCAGGATCGCCATCTCTTCGGGCGCGGCGTGGCGCGCGGCCAGGCGCGCGGCCAGGCCCTCGACGGTGGCGCGCACCTCGTAAAGTTCGCCCAGCTGGTCGTGGTCCAGCGACGCCACCACCATGCCCCGCCGCCCGTCATGCGCCACCAGGCCCTGCATCTCGAGCCGGCCCAGCGCCTCGCGGATGGGCGTGCGCGAGACGCCGAAGCGCTCGGCCAGCTCGGTCTCGACCAGCCGCGCGCCGGGCGCGTAGTCGCCGCGGTCGATCGCGTCGAGGATCAGGCTGTAGGCGTCGGCGCCCGGCTCGCGCGGGGCGGCCTTTCGCGGCTCGTCCATGGCGGGTCCTCCGTTTCGGGCCGTCGGGCTGCGCGCGCGGTCCGCGGCGCGTCGGATCAAGGGGGCGCAGAGGGCGCGAGCGGCAATCTCGCCCGCCCCCGCGCCCAAGGCAAGAGCGCCAGGGCCGAACGCCGCCGCCCCGGCGCGGGCGCGCGGCGCGAGGAGCGGGCGCGGGGCGGCGCATCGGATCGGCGCGTCGGATCGGCGCTTCGGGCCGCGCCCCGGACCGCACGGGCGGGCCGGCGCGCATCCGCGGCGGCCAGGGCAAGGCGCGGCCCGAACGTTGCGCCGCGTGCGGGCGCCGCCAAAACGGCCTGCCCCGCGACCGGGACGGTTGCGCCGCGCCCGGGCGACGCCGAAAGGGCCGCCGGCGCCGGCCAAGGCCAGGCGCGGGCCCGACCTTGCGCCCCATGCGGGACGACGCCGACGCGACCGGCCCCGCGGCGCGCGGGCTGGGCGGCGTCGGCCGAAGGGCGGCGGGGGCGCCGCCATCGGCGGCCCGCGCCCGGCTCCGATGGCACGGCGATCGCGCGCCGCGCCCGGGCGAGGCGGAACGGCGGCGGCCGCGCCCCCGCCGCGCGACCGCGCCCAGGGCCGCGGGCCGGCGTCGAACAGGCTGGCGTCGAAGCGATCAGGGCCGGGCGTTCAGCAGCGCCTCGATCTCGGCTTCGAGCGCGGCCAGCTCCTCGGCCGCCTTCGCGCGCGGCGCGGTCTCGAACGCCGCGCGCCCGCGCGCGAAGGCCGCGGCGAAGGCCACGCGGTTGCCCAGCCGCGCGGCCAGCGGGGGCGCGCCCATCTCGGCCAGGGCGGCGGCGGCCTCTTCGACCGCGCCGCCGCGCGGGGGCACGCGGTTGAGCACGGCGCGCACGCGCGCGCCCTCGTCCGCGCACATGCGCACCGTCCGCTCCAGCGCCCAGATGTCGGGCGCCGAGGGCTGCACCGGCGTCAGCACCAGGTCGGCCGCCCGCGCCGCGGCGCGCAGCAGCGGCTCGGCCGCGCCGGGGCAGTCGGCCAGCACCCGATCGGCGGCGCGCCGCGCGCGGTCGATGTCCACGCCCGCGCGCCAATCCTTCGACTCGATCGCGGTCAGCGCCGGATCGCCGCGCAGCTCGGCCCAGCGCGTGAGCGAACGCTGCGGGTCGAGGTCGATCAGCGCCACCCGCAGGCCGCGCCGCGTCCACAGCGCCGCCAGCTGCGCGGCGATCGTCGTCTTGCCGCTGCCGCCCTTCTGCTGGGCCAGCGTCACCACCCTGGCCGCGCCGCTCATGCCGCCGCCTCGCGTTCCAGAAGATCGGCCACGGCCTGCGGCGCCGTGACCATCGCGTCGTGCCCCGCCGCCAGGGTCTGAATCGGCCAGCCGGCCTCGCGCGCGCGCGCCGCCGCCCAGCGCAAGGGCGCGTAATCGGGCGCGACGCAATGCACATAGACCTTCGCGAACCCCGCCCCCGGCGGCCGCCCAAGCCGCGCCGCGGTCCGGTAGGTGGCCAGCGGATGGGGCGTGAGGCGCTCGGCCAGCCATGCGGCCTGGGCGGGATCGCCGACGCCGAAGCTTTCGGGCGCGGGCGGCGGGATCGACACGCCGCCGTCATGCGCATGGGCCAGCGCCTCGCGCGTGGCGCGGGTGGCGGGGGGGAAGACGTCGAACGGCGTCTCGTCGCCCTCGAGCAGCATGGCGTCCAGATAGACCAGCCGCGCGACGCGCTCGGGCGCAAGCTCGGCCGCCTTCGAGATCGGCGCCCCGGCGAAGGAGTGCCCGACCAGCACCGCCTCGCGCGCATCCTCGTAGCGCAGATGGTTGAGCACGTCGGCGCAGAAGGTCTGCATCTCGACCCTGGGGCTCAGCAGATGGCGCCGCTCGCCCAGGCCCGTCAGCGTCGGGGCCGAGACCTCGTGCCCGCGCGCGCGCAGGATCTCGGCCACGAAGCGCCAGCACCATGCGCCGTGAAAGGCGCCGTGAACGAGGACGAAGCGCGCCATCTCAGCCCCCCGCCGCGCGGCGCACGGCGTCGAGAACGGGCTTCGACTCGACGCCGTCGGGAACCATGCCGCTGCGCTTCTGGAACGCGCGGATCGCGGCGCGCGAGTTGGGGCCGATGATGCCGTCGGCGCCGCCCGTGTCGTGCCCCATGCGCGTGAGCAGGGTCTGAAGCTCGACCTTCTCGGCGCGCGAAAGGGGCGTCTGCCCGCGCGGCCAGTCGGCGCTGAGCGGCCCCGCCCCCATGATCCGGTCGCCCAGCAGCCCCGCCGCCAGCGCGTAGGAGGTGGCGTTGTTGTAGCGCTTGAACACGCGGAAGTTCGCATAGGTCAGGAAGGCCGGCCCCTGCGCCCCGGCGGGCAGGACGACCGCGCCCTCGTCCTCGTCCGGCAGCGGGCCGCCATCGGCGCGCGTCAGGCCCAGCGCGCGCCAGAAGGCGGCGGGGCGGCGCACGCGCTCGTCGGCCAGGGCGTAGTCGAACCCGGCGGGCAGGCGCACCTCGACCCCCCAGGGCGCGCCCTTGCGCCAGCCGAAGCGCGCCAGATAGGCGGCGGTCGAGGCGAGGGCGTCGGCGGCGTCGGCGCTCCAGACGTCGCGGCGCCCGTCGCCGTCGAAATCGACCGCGTAGTCGAGGAACGAGGTGGGGATGAACTGCGTGTGCCCCATCGCGCCGGCCCAGCTGCCCAGCATGCGCTCGGGCGCGACGTCGCCGTTCTGGATGATGCGCAGCGCCGCGATCAGCTGCGCTTCGGCGAAGCCGCGCCGGCGCCCGTGCCAGGCCAGCGTGGCCAGGCTCTCGATCACGGGGATGTCGCCGTAGTTGACGCCGAAGGCGCTCTCCAGCCCCCAGATCGCCAGAACGTATTGCCGATCGACGCCGAAGCGCGCCTCGATGCGGTCCAGCAGCGCGCGCTTGGCCGCCAGCTCGGCGCGGCCGCGCTCGACGCGCGAGGGCGAGACGGCGCGGTCCAGATACTCCCAGATCGGGCGGACGAATTCGGGCTGGTAGGCGTCCAGCTCGAGCACGCGGGCGTTGACCCCGACGCCGGCGAAGGCGCGGTCGAAGACCTCGGGGCGGATACCCGCCGCCAGCGCGCGCGCGCGAAAGCCGTCGCGCCAGGCCAGGAATTCGGGCGGGGTCCGCTCGGCCGGCGCCGGCGCGCGCGCCGCTTGGGCCGCGGCGGGGGCGGGGGCGCCGTCGGCGGCCGGCGCAGGACGGGGCGCGGGCGCAAGCGCGGCCACGGGCGCGGCGGCGCCTTGCGCGGCGGGCGCGCCTTCGGGGCGCGGCGCCGGGGCGGGCGCGGTCAGGACATCGGCCTGATGCGGCGCGGGGGCGGCCTGAGCCTTGACCGCGGCATCGTCCGCGGCCGTCTCGCCCGCGCGGGGACGGGTGGCGGGCGCCTCGGCTGCGGCCGGCGTCGGCGCGGCTTCGCTCCGGGCGGCGGCGCGCGCTTCGGACGCGGCCGGGTCCGGCGACGAGGGCTGCTGCGCGGCTGCGCCATGCGCCGAGGCGGCCAGCGCGCAGCCCAGCGCCCGGCCGAGCGCGCGGCGCCCCGGTCGGCGAATCGGGGTGGTCATGTCGTGCGGGGCTCCATCTTGCCTGTCGTTCCTGCTTCGGCCTTGCCAGCCTATCTTGCGCCGGGCCGCGAAGAAAGGCGAGGCTGCGGCGCCGCAGAGTCGAACCCCAACGGAGGCCCCGCATGAACGTCAGCGAAGCCGTCGCGCGCCGCATCTCGGTCCGCGCCTTCCTGCCCGACCCCGTCCCGCGCGCGCTGATCGCCGAGGTGCTCGAGAAGGCCGCCCGCGCGCCCTCGGGCGGCAACCTGCAGCCCTGGCTGGTCACGGTTCTGGAGGGTCCGTCCATGGCGCGCTTTCGCGAGACCATGCGCGCGCGCCTGGCGCAGGGCGGGCCGGACCCGCTCGAATACCCGATCTATCCCGAGAAGCTGCACGAGCCCTACCGCACCCGCCGCCACCGCGTGGGCGAGCAGATGTACGCCCTTCTGGGCATCCCGCGCGAGGATCGCGCCGCCCGGCTGCGCCGCCTTCAGGCCAATTACGACTTCTTCGGCGCCCCGGCGGGCCTGTTCGTGCATGTGGACCGGCGCATGGGCGCCGCCCAATGGGCCGATCTGGGGATGTTCCTGCAAACGGTCATGCTGCTGTTCGTCGAGGCCGGCTACGACACCTGCGCGCAAGAGGCCTGGGCCTGGCATCACCGCACCGTGGACGCCTTCGTCGGCGCCGATCCGGCGACGATGCTGTTCTGCGGCATGGCGATCGGCAAGCGCGACCCGGACTCGCCGGTCAACCGCCTGCGCGCCGAGCGCGCGCCGCTGGAGGAGTTCGCGCGGTTTCTCTGACGCTTCGCCGCCCGACGCTTCGCCGCGCCCGGCGGCCCGAGGGGGCGGCGAACGGCCGGCCCCGGCCACGGCGCGCCCCAAGCCTTGCATGCCACGGCCCCGGCGGCCGGAACGCGGCGATACCATGAATCGCCAAGAGCGCGGCGCGTCCCGCGGCCGGGCCCGCCCGCGCCACCGCCGCCGCGAAAACGGCGGCGCGCCCATGCCGCGTCCATCGGATGGCTGCCGGCGGCGGGCATCCCGCGCAACGCGGCGATCCTCGCCCCGCCCCGACCCGCCCCGCCCCGCCTGTCTTTCCAAGGCCGCCGGTCGGGCTGGCGACCCCGGCAGGACTTGAACCTGCAACCTATCCCTTAGGAGGGGATTGCTCTATCCAGTTGAGCTACGGGGTCCGCGCGAGGGGCGTTGTATCCCTCGCGGCGCGGCGGATCAATCGCGCATTCGCGCGGGCCGGCGGCCCTCAGTCCTCGGGCTCGATGCCGTCCATGCGCGCCTCGAGCGCGGCGACCCGCGCGGCCAGCGCCTCGTTCTCCTCGCGCGCCTTCGCGGCCATCTCGCGAACGGCCTCGAACTCTTCGCGCGTGACGAAGTTGTTGTCCGCCAGCCACCGCTCGAGCAGGCTTTTCATCGCCGTCTCGGCCTCCTGCCGGGCGCCCTGCGCCACGCCGGCGGCGCTGGTCATCAGCTTGGCCAGGTCGTCGAAGAAACGGTTCGTGCTGGTCATCGTGGCGCCTCCTTGGGTTTCGACGCCACATATGGCCCTCGCGCGGACGATTCGCCAGCCCCGCGCCCCCTTGCCTTGCGCTGGCGGCCCGCTACGCTGCGCGCGACCCGACGTTCAGGAGAAGCCCGATGAGCGAAGCCCTGCTTGCCGCCCCCCCCGAGAACGCCATCCCCATCCGCCTTGCCCCCGAGGGCGGCGTCGAGGCGGCGCTGGCCGGCCTGCCCGACAGCGCTGCGGCCTATGCGCGCGCCATGGGATTCTCGGGCAAGCTCGGCCGCTGGCTGATCCTGCCCGGACCCGACGGCGCGCCGGCCGCGGCGCTGGCGGGCTGGGGCGACGCGAAGGCCCGCGCGCGCACGCGCTTCGCCCTGGGCGCCTTCGCCGAAGCCGCCCCCGCCGGCGTCTGGCGGCTGGACGCGCCCGAGCTGACGCAGGACGAGCGCGAAGAGGCGGCGCTGGGCTGGCTGCTGTCCCGCTACCGCTTCACCCGCTATCGCGACGCCAGGCTGGCCGATGCGCGGCTGGTCGCGCCCGAGGGGGTGGACCCCGAACGGGTGGCGCGCATCGCCCGCGGCGTGTTCCTGGCGCGCGATCTGATCAACACCCCGGCCGAAGAGATGGGCCCCGCGCAGATCGAGGAGGCCGTGTTCGACCTGGCGGCGCGCCACGGGGCGGCGGCGGACTCGATCGTGGGCGATGCGCTGCTCGAGCGCGGCTTTCCGCTGATCCACGCGGTCGGCCGCGCCGCCGCCCGCCCCCCGCGCCTGGTGGGCATGGAATGGGGCGACGAGGACGCGCCGCGCGTGACGCTGGTGGGCAAGGGCGTGGCCTTCGACACGGGCGGGCTGAACCTCAAGCCCGGCGGCTCGATGGGCCTGATGAAGAAGGACATGGGCGGCGCGGCGAACGTTCTGGGCCTGGCCTCGATGATCCTCGAGGCGCGGCTGCCCGTGCGCCTGCGCGTGCTGATCCCGGCGGTCGAGAACGCCGTCTCCGGCGCCGCTATGCGCCCGGGCGACGTGCTGCGCAGCCGCAAGGGCCTGACGGTCGAGATCAACAACACCGACGCCGAAGGGCGCCTGGTGCTGGCCGACGCGCTGGCGCTGGCGGACGAGGAATCGCCCGATCTGCTGATCGACATGGCCACGCTGACCGGCGCGGCGCGCGTGGCGCTGGGCCCCGAGCTGGCCCCCTTCTACACCGACGACGACGCCTTGGCGCAGGCGCTGAGCGAAGCCGCCCAACGCGTTCGCGACCCGCTCTGGCGCATGCCGCTCTGGCCCGGCTACGAGCCGATGATCGAACCGGCCATCGCCGATCTCGACAACGCGCCGGCGGGCGGCTTCGCCGGCTCGATCACCGCCGCGCTGTTCCTGCGCCGCTTCGTCGAACGCGCCCGCGCCTGGGCGCATTTCGACATCTACGCCTGGAACCCGAAGGCCGCGCCCGGCCGGCCCAAGGGCGGCGAGGCGCAGGGCGTGCGGGCGCTGTTCGAGGTCATCGCGCGCCGCTACGGGGGCGACGCATGAGCGCCCCGCGCGATGGCGCCGGCCCCGTCCGCGGCGGCGCCGGGGCCGCCGGGCGGGCGGCGGCGACCGCGGCGGGAGCGGGCGCGCCTGCCGCCGCGGAGGCCGCCCGGCAGACCGGCCGACGCGCCGGCACGGGGGCCGACGCCCGGCCCCCCGACCCCCGCCGCCACGCCTGGCGCGAGGATCTGGCCGACGAGGCCCTGCGCGGGCGCGTGCGCGCGCGCCGCTTCGTGCGCCCCGGGCGCATGCGCGTCGTCCGCCCGGTGCTGGACCTGCGCGCGGCGCCCGGCGCGGCGGGGCTCAGCTCGCAGCTGGTCCTGGGCGCCGAGGCGGCGGTGTTCGAGATCGCCGACGGCGTCGCCTGGCTGCAATCCCTGGCCGACGGCTATGTGGGCTACGCCGACGCCGCGGGCCTGGCGCCGGCCGCGGAGCTGCCCGCGCCGCGCTGGCGCATCGCCGCGCCGCTGGCGCATGTCTATCCGCGCCCCGACATCAAGACGGCGCCCCTCATGACGGCGCCCATGAACGCCCAGCTCGACGGCGAGCCCGAAGGCGACTTCCTGCGCACGCCCCTTGGCTTCGTGCATCTGCGCCACGCCGCGCCCATCGACGCGCCCGCGCCCGATTTCGTCGCCGAGGCCGAGCGCCTGCTCGGCGCACCCTATCTGTGGGGCGGAACGACGGCGCTGGGCATCGACTGCTCGGGCCTCGTGCAGACCGCCATGGCCGCCGCCGGGCGCGCCGCGCCGCGCGACAGCGACATGCAGGCCGCCGAGCTGGGCGCGCCGCTGGCGCCGGACGCGCCGTTGCGGCGGGGCGATCTGGCGTTCTGGCGCGGACATGTCGGCATCATGCTCTGCGAGCGGACCCTGCTGCACGCCAACGCCCATCACATGGCCGTCGCCGCCGAGCCGCTGGCCGAGGCGCGCGCGCGCATCGCCCGCCAATACGGCGAGATCACCGTCTTCCGCCGCCCCTGACCCGCCCCTCAACCCAAGCCGAGGACGCCCCATGCTGGAGCAGCTGGCCGCCGCCGAGCCCGACCCGATCATCGCCCTCATCGCCGCCTTCCGCGACGACCCGCGCCCGGACAAGATCGACCTTGGCGTCGGCGTCTATCGCGACGCGGCCGGGCGCACCCCGGTCTTCGCCGCCGTCAAGGCGGCCGAAGAGCGGCTGTGGCGCGAGCAGGACACCAAGACCTATCTCGGCCTCGAGGGCGACCGCGCCTTCGTGGACGCGGCGGCCGAGCTGGCGCTGGGCGCCGACGGCGCGGCCCGCGCGACCGGGGCGCAGGCCGTAGGCGGCTCGGGCGCGCTGTTCGCGCTGGGGCGGCTGGCGAAGCGCGCGAACCCGGAGGCGACGGCGCATCTGCCCGACCCGACCTGGCCGAACCATCGCAACCTTCTGGGCGCGGCGGGGCTGAAGCTGGCCAGCTATCCCTACATGCGCGGCGGGGCGCTGGATTTCGACGCCATGCGCGCCGCGCTCGAGCGGCTGGGCCCCGGCGACGTCATCGTTCTGCACGCCTGCTGTCACAATCCCACCGGCATCGACCCGACCCCCGAGCAATGGGCCGAAATCGGCCGCATCGCCGCCGGGCGCGGCTGGACGCCCCTTTTCGACATGGCCTATCTGGGCTTCGGCCAGGGGCTGGAGCCCGACGCGCAAGGCATGCGCGCGGTGCTTGCGGCGGTTCCCGAGGCGCTGGTGGCGCTGTCCTTCTCGAAATCCATGGGGCTGTATCGCGATCGGGTCGGCGCCGCGCTGGTCGTGACGGCCGACGCGGATGCGCGCGCGCGCGCCCAGGCGGCGCTGGCCGCGATCAACCGCGAGACCTTCTCGATGCCGCCCGATCACGGCGCGGCGGCGGCGCGCCTGACGCTGACCGATCCGGCGCTGCGCGCGATGTGGATCGGCGAGCTCGACGCCATGCGCGCGCGCGTCGCGGCCAATCGCGCGGCTCTGGCCAGCGCCCTGGCGCGCGCGACGAACGACGCGCGCTGGGCGCGGCTGGCCGAGGGGCGGGGGATGTTCTCGACGCTGGAGCTGGACGCCGCGCAGGTGCGCGCCCTGCGCGAGCGGCGCGGGGTCTACATGGCGCCGGGGGGGCGGATCAACTTCGCCGGGCTCGACCCCGCGCGCGCCGATCAGGCGGCGGCGGCGATCGCCGAGGCGCTGTAAGCGGGCGCGCCGTCGCGGCGCGGCAAGCGGGCGCGCGGCGCTGCAAGCGGGGCGCGGCTGCGCCGAGGCTCGGCGCGGAGGGCACGCCTCGGCGCAGGCCTCAGCGCAGCTCGCCGCGGGTGCGGCGCGGGGCGCAGATGTCCAGCTCGACGCGCTTGGGCAGGAACTTCTCGATGCCGATCTCGACATTCGTGCGCACCTCGCTCAGCGCGACGGTGGTCGACTGCCCCTGCGCGTCGGTCACGACCCACTGGCGCAGCTCGAGCGGCTGCTCGGTGAAGATCAGCGTCAGCGCGCCCTGGTCGGGCGCGTCCGGGTCCACGGCGGTCACGCGCATCTGCCCGGCGCGGCGCTCGATGGCCTGCACCGCGCCCTCCTTGCGCAGGTCCACCCGGTCGCGCAGCAGGATGTCGAGCGGCGTCTGGCTCAGGGGCAAGGTCTGCTGCGAGCAGTCGCGCAGGTCGAACACCACCACCCAGGTGCCGTCCGCCACCACCAGCGTGGGGTTGGGCGGCGTGTATTCGAAGCGGATCTTGCCCGGGCGCGACAGGTAGAAGCGCCCGTCCGAGGTCTCGCCGTTCGGGGCGATCTGCACGAACGCGCCTTCGGCCGTGCGCATGGCGTTGAGATAGGCGCTGATCCGCGCCAGGTCGCGCGCATCCTGCGCGCGGGGCTGGGCGGGGGCGAGAAGCGCGCCGGCGACGGCCAGGGCCGCTGCAAGCGCGAAGCGTGGGATTCGTTTCATCATGTCCGTCATCTAGGCGCGCCGCGCGGCGATTGCATGGCGCCCGGTTGAAAAAAGCGCGGCGATCAGACCTCGCCGATCAGAATCTCGCGCTTGCCGACCTTGTTGGCCGGGCTGACGACGCCCTGCGCCTCCATCTGCTCGACCAGGCGCGCGGCCTTGTTGTAGCCGATCGCGAGCTTGCGCTGGATGTAGGAGGTCGAGCACTTGCGGTCGCGCGCCACGATGGCCACCGCCTGATCGTAAAGCTGGTCGTCGCCGGCGCTCTCGCCGCCCAGCCCCAGCACCAGGTCGATGTCGGCGGCGGCCTCCTCGTCGGGGCCCTCGGTGACGCCGCCGACATATTCGGGCTCGCCCTGGGCCTTGAGGTGGTTGACGATCTCTTCGACCTCCTCGTCCGAGACGAAGGGGCCGTGGACGCGGGTGATGCGCCCGCCCCCGGCCATGTAGAGCATGTCGCCCATGCCCAGCAGCTGCTCGGCGCCCTGCTCGCCCAGGATGGTGCGGCTGTCGATCTTGGAGGTGACCTGGAAGCTGATTCGCGTGGGGAAGTTGGCCTTGATGGTGCCCGTGATCACATCGACCGAGGGCCGCTGCGTGGCCATGATCAGATGGATGCCCGAGGCGCGCGCCATCTGCGCCAGGCGCTGGATGCAGGCCTCGATCTCCTTGCCCGCGACCATCATCAGATCGGCCATCTCGTCGACGATCACGACGATGAAGGGCAGCTCTTCGGGCTCGTATTCCTGCGTCTCGAAGATCGGCTCGCCGGTGTCCTCGTCGAAGCCGGTCTGGATGGTGCGGGTGAAGGGCTCGCCGCGGGCCAGCGCGTCGCGCACGCGGGCGTTGTAGCCCTCGATGTTGCGCACGCCCATGCGCGACATCTTGCGGTAGCGCTCCTCCATCTCGGCCACGACCCATTTCAGCGCCACCACCGCCTTCTTGGGGTCGGTCACCACCGGGCTGAGCAGGTGCGGGATGCCGTCATAGACCGACAGCTCGAGCATCTTGGGGTCGATCATGATCATGCGGCACTGCTTGGGCGACAGCCGGTAGAGCAGCGACAGGATCATGGTGTTGATGGCCACCGACTTGCCCGAGCCGGTGGTGCCCGCGATCAGCAGGTGCGGCATGCGCGCAAGGTTCGTGACCACCGCCTCGCCCGAGATGCTCTTGCCCAGCGCCAGCAGCAGCCCGTCCTTCGCGTCGCCGAAGGCGCGGGATTCGAAGATCTCGCGCAGCAGCACCTTCTCGCGCCGCTCGTTGGGCAGCTCGATGCCGATGATCGAGCGCCCCGGCACCGTCGAGACGCGCGCCGACAGCGCCGACATCGAGCGCGCGATGTCGTCGGCCAGCCCGATCACGCGGCTGGCCTTGAGGCCGGGCGCGGGCTCGAGTTCGTACATCGTCACCACCGGCCCCGGCGAGACGCGCACGATCTCGCCGCGGATGCCGTAATCGTCCAGCACCGTCTCGAGCATGCGGGCGTTTTCCTCGAGCGCCTCGTCCGAGACCTGGTTGCGCACGATCTCGCGCGGGTTCTGCAAGAGCGAGAGCGGCGGCGGCTGATAGCCTTCGGGCTCGGCGTCGGGGTCGAGCGGCAGCCTGGGCTCGGCCTCGGCGCGCGCCTTGCGGCTGACGGCGGCGCTCTTGCGCGCGCGCTCGACGCGCGGCGCGGGGGCCGTCTGCGCGGGGTCGGGCGCGGGGTCGGCGTCGGCCTCGTCGTCCTCGCGCGCATTGGCGCGCCGGAAGGCGGCGGCCGCCAGGCGCGCGGCCAGCGAGGCGCTCTGCTGCTCGTCCCCCTCGGCGGAGGCGTCGGGGGCGTCGGCGGCCTCGGGAGCCTCGGACGCGCCCGAAGCCGCGGCCGCGCCCGCGCGCAGCGTCGGCTCGGCCTGGCGCGCCGCGCCCACCGCCGCGGGCGGCTCGAGCCGCTGCGAGCGCGGCCGCGTCAGCGCGCGGCGCAGCCGCCGGCCCAGCGCCAGCCCCGCCCGCGCCAGCGCGCGCCCGGCCAGCCGCGCCGCGGCGCCAAGGCCCGCCCCCATCCAGCGGCCCAGGGCGCGCGTTTCGTCCCCGTCAAGCCCCAGCGCCACGCCGCCCAGCCCCAAGGTCGCCGCCCCGAGCGCCGGCGTCAGCGCCAGCAGCGCCGTCCCCGCGTCGAGGGGCGCAAGGCGCAGCAGCCCGCCCGCCAGCGCGTCGCCGATCCAGCCGCCGAGGCCGTAGGGATGCGGCCATCCCTCGGGCGGCGCGTGCAGCGAGGCGAAGGCCGCCCCCACCGCCACCGCCAGGGGCGCGAAGAGCCCCAGCCGCGACCAGATGCGCCACTCGCCCCGATGCAGCGCCAGCCGCACGCCCCAGACCAGCAGCGCCGCGGCAAGCCCCCAGGCTGCCCAGCCCAGAAAGCGGGCCAGCGGATCGGCCAGATACGCGCCGGGCGCGCCCAGAAGGTTGCGCGGCGCCTCGGCCCCGACGTTGAAAAAGCTGGGATCGGCCGGGTCGTAGCTGCCCAGCATGGCCGCCGTCGCAAGGCCTGCGGCGAACAGCCCCGCGCCCGCCAGCTCGATCAGGCGCCGGCGCAGGGCGCGGGCGGCGGCCGGGGGCAGGAAGCTGCTCTCGATCACGTCGTCGTCGCGGTCGGGGTCCATCAGCGCGGTCATCGTCCGTTCTCTCGCCCGGTCTTCTCGGCGGCGCGCGCCATCATCGGCCCAAGCCGGCGGCGGATGGCCTCGAGCCCGCGGCGCGTCTCGTCCTCGGGGGCGACCAGCGCCACCCGCAGCCAGGCCGCGCCCGGATCGCCGCCGCCCAGCCAGTCGGGCGCGGGGCGCGACAGATAGGCGCCGGGCAGCGCGCGCACGCCCTCGCCGCGCCACAGCTCGAGCGCCGCCGCCTCGCCGTCGCCCACATGCAGCCACAGGAAAAAGCCCGCGGCCGGAGAGGCGTAGCCGGGCAGATCGCCCAGGATGCGGTCGGCCTCGTCGAACTTGCGGCGGTAAAGGGCGCGGTTGCGCTCGACATGCGCCTCGTCGCGCCAGGCGGCCTCGGCGGCGTGCTGCGCCGGCAGCGGCAGCGGCGCGCCGCCATAGGCGCGCAGGCGCAGCATGGCGGCGATCGTCTTCGGCCCGCCCGCGCAAAAGCCCGAGCGCAGCCCCGGCAGGTTCGAGCGCTTGGACAACGAGTGAAAGGCCAGCACCCTTTCGGGATCGGCGCCGGCCGCCTGCGCGGCCTCGAGCGCGCCGGGGGGCGGGTCGCCGCGGTGGATCTCGGCGTAGCACTCGTCGGCGAAGATGCGGAAATCGTGCCGCTCGGCCAGGTCGATCAGGGCGCGCCACCATTCGGCCGAGGCCACCGCCCCTTGCGGATTGGCCGGCGAGCACACATAGACCGCCGCCGTGCGCGCCAGCAGATCGGCGGGCAGCGCGGCGTAGTCGGGCAGATGCCCGCTTTGGGGCGTCGCGGGGACGTAGACCGGCTCGGCCCCGGCGGCCAGCGCCGCGGCGCCGTAGCACTGGTAGAAGGGGTTGGGCATGAGCACCGCCGGACGCGCGCCGTTCTTGCGCTCGGGACACAGGGCGAGGCAGGCGGCGAACAACCCCTCGCGCGTGCCGTTGAGCGGCAGCACATGCCGGTCGGGGTCGGCGCGCTCTTCGCTCAGCCCGTAGCGGCGGCGCAGCCAGGCGGCGATGGCGTCGCGCAGGCCGGGCGTTCCCTCGTTGGGCGGGTAGCGGCCGTATTCGTCCGCGTGCCGCGCCAGCGTCTCGGCGACGAAGGGCGGCGGCGGGTGACGCGGCTCGCCGATCGACATGGCCAGCACGGGGCCGCCGGGCGCATGCGCGTCAAGCAGCGCCCGCAGCCGCGGGAAAGCGTAGTCCGGCAGGTCTTGGAACCGCTCGGGCATCTGCATGCGAAACCGCCTCGATCCTCGCGCCCCATCTGGCGCGGGGCGTCGGCGCTCACGATAGCCGAGCGGCGCGCGCAGGTCCAGAAGCCCGCCCCAAGGGCGAATGTAGATGCGCGCATTCAACCGACCGGAAAGGCAGGCGCCCGCCGGCGCGCATGCGCCTCATGTCACGAGCGCACCCTTGCGCAGGCTGTCCCCTCCCCCGCGCCGGGCCGCCCGGAACCCGCCGCGCCCGCAGCGCCCCGGGACGCGCCCTCGACGCCGGCGGCGGCGCCGGCAATGCACGGGCCGCGCCCGCAATTGCCCGGGGACCGCGCCCGCAATGCCCGGACCCCGGCCCGGCCTGAAGACGACCGGCGCGGCCACGCCGCCGCCGATCGCGATGCGGCCATGGCGCCGCCCCGCCCGCGCCGACCACGCGCCGCCGCCGCCCGGCCTGCGGGCCGCCTCGACGCCCGCGCATGGATCGGCCGGGCCGCCGCGCGCACGCTTGCGCGGCCGCCGTCGCAACGCCCGGGCCCGCGCTTGGGCAGCCGCCGTTGCGACGCCCGAGTCAGCGCGCCGGAGGGCGGAACAGGGGGCGCCTGCGCATGGCGCGTCAGGCGGCCAAGGGCCGGCGGGCGCCCGAGCCGGGCGACGGCCCGCGGGGCAGAGGGTGCGTGTCGCCCGCGGCGCCGGACGGCGCTGCGCCCCGGCGATTCATGCGCGGCCGGCGATCCCGGCCCATTGAGCGCGCCGCCCGCGCCGTGCGCGGACGGGCGCGCGCGGCGTCAGGCCAGCGCCCGCTCGACCGCGACGCCAAGGCGCGCCAGCTTGCCCTCGCGCCGCGGGGCGGCCATCAGCATCAGCCCGCAGGCGGGAACGCCCGTCGGCACGCTCAGCGCGCACAGCCCCAGAAGGTTGCCCGCGCGCGTGTTGCGCAGCGCCATCAGGTTGCGGTCGCGGTAGTAGTCGCCATCGGACAGCAGCCGCGAGACCGAGGGCGGCAGAATCGGCGCGGTCGGCGCCAGCAGCGCGTCGTGGCCCGCCAGGCGGGCGGCATGTTCGCGGCGCAGCGCCTCCATGCGGCGGCGGGCGCGCAGATAATCGGCGGCGTTGACCTCGCGCCCGGATTCGAAGCGCGCGCGGATCTGCTCGAACATCAGCGCGCCGTCGCGCGCGATGCGCTCGCCCCACAGCGCCCAGGTCTCGGCCCCGAACAGCGGCGTGCTCAGCTCGAGCGCCTGCGCGACGTGATCAAGGCGCAGGCGCGCGATGCGGGCGCCGGCGCGCTCGAGCCTGCGCAGCGCCTCTTCGAAGGCGGCGCGCGGGGCGTCCTCGACCCCTTCGAGCAGCGCGCCCTCGTCCACCGCGAACACGGCGCCGCGCAGCGAGGCGCCCTCCAGATCCGGCGCCTTGGCGCGCGCCATGATCGCCGTCAGCCGCGCCGCGTCCTCGACCGAGCGGCACAGCGGGCCGACGGTGTCGAACAGCTCGGACAACGGCACGACGCCGTCATTGGGGATCAGGCCCGCCGTCGTCTTGAGCCCGACGAGGTCGTTCCAGGCGGCGGGCACGCGCACCGAGCCGCCCGTATCAGATCCCACCGCCGCCGCCGCCAGCCCGAAGGCCACCGAGGCCGCCGCCCCCGAGGACGAGCCCCCCGGCGCCCA
The DNA here is from genome assembly GCF_008124525.1 of Oceanicella actignis. Classification (GTDB taxonomy): domain Bacteria; phylum Pseudomonadota; class Alphaproteobacteria; order Rhodobacterales; family Rhodobacteraceae; genus Oceanicella; species Oceanicella actignis. The sequence continues at coordinate 68,369 of NZ_VNHJ01000005.1, read as the reverse complement.
GTCGGGGTCATGCCGGTTGGGCGGCGTCGCGGTCACGGGGTTCACGCCCAGCCCCGAGAAGGCAAGCTCGCTCATATGCGTCTTGCCCAGGCACACCAGCCCCGCGCGCGCGGCGCGGGCCAGCGCCTCGGCGTCGCGCGCGGGCACGCGGCCGCGCAGCAGCGCCGAGCCCGCCTCGGTGGCGGTCCCGGCCGTGTCGAACAGGTCCTTCCAGCTGATCGGAACGCCGTCGAGCAGGTTGCGCCGCAGCCCCGCGCGGGCGCGGCCGGCGGCGGCGGCGGCCTCGGCGCGGGCGCGCTCGGGCGTCAGGCGGGCGTAGATGCGCGCGCCGTCGGGATGGGCCTGCGCCGCGTGCAGGAAACCCTCGGTCAGATCGCGCGGATCGAGCCGCCCCGCCTCGATCGCCCGGCCCAGATCGCTCGCCGTCATGCGCTGCCAATCGGCTTCGGTCATGCGCTTGTCCTCCCGCGTCCCCGACTCGTCGCCGCAGGCTAGCGGGGCCGAGCGGTGCGGGCAATCGGCCGGGCGGGGCGCAGGGAGGGGGGCACGGAGGGGCGCGGCGCATCCGCGCCGCCCGGGCCGCGCGACGCATCGCGCCATGGACAAGCGCCCCTCGCGCGCCATAGTGCAGGGCCATGAGCAAGGATGCGGACGTCATCATCGTCGGCGGCGGCCTGAACGGCCCCGCCCTGGCACTGGCCTTGGCGCAAGGGGGGCTGCGCACGATCCTGTGCGACGCCCTGCCCCCCGAGACCCGCGCCGATCCCGAGTTCGACGGGCGCGCCTATGCGCTTTCGCTCGGCTCGCGCCGCATGCTCGAGGCGCTGGGCGTATGGCCGCGCGTCGCCCCCCATGCCCAGATCGTGCGCGAAGTGACCGTCACCGACGCCCGCCCCGGCGCGGCGCCAAGCCCCTTTTTCGCGCATTTCGACCATGCCGAGATGGACGAGGGCCCCGTCAGCCAGATCGTCGAGGACCGCTTTCTGCGCGCCGCCCTTCTCGAGGCCATGGCCCGGGAGCCGCTGATCGACCATCGCGCGCCGGCGCGGGTGACGGGATTCGCGGCGGACGACGCCGGGATCGAGGCGCGGCTTGACGACGGAACCGCCCTGCGCGCCGACCTTCTGGCCGCCTGCGACGGACGCGACAGCCCCATCGCCCGCGCCGCGGGCGTCAACCGCGTGGGCTGGGATTACGGCCAGTCGGGCCTCGTCTGCGCCATCGAGCACGAGCGCCCCCATGGCGGCCGCGCCTGGCAGCAGTTCCTGCCCGCGGGGCCCTTCGCCGTGCTGCCCCTGCCCGGCGACCGCAGCTCGATCGTGTGGTCCGAGCGCCGCGACGAGGCCGCGCGCATCGCCGCCCTGCCCGACGCGGCCTATCTGGACGAGCTGCGCGCGCGCATGGGCGGCTTTCTGGGCCGGATTGCCCTGGCGGGCAAGCGCTACGCCTATCCGCTTCGCCTGTCGCTGGCCGAAGAGTATGTGCGCCCGCGCCTTGCGCTGGTGGGCGACGCGGCGCACGGCGTGCACCCCATCGCCGGACAAGGGCTGAACCTGGGCCTCAAGGATGCGGCGGCGCTGGCGCAGGTGGTGGTCGAGGCGCGCCGGCGCGGCGAGGATGCCGGCTCTTTCGCCGCGCTCGAACGCTACCAGCGATGGCGGCGCTTCGACGACACGCTGGCCGCCTTCGGCTTCGACCTGACCAACCGGCTGTTCTCGAACGACGATCCGCTTCTGCGCCCGGCGCGCGACGTCGGCATGGCGCTGGCCACGGCCTTCGCGCCGGCGCGGCGCTTCTTCATGCGCCAGGCGGCGGGCCTGTCGGGCGAGCTGCCGCGGCTGATGGAGGGCCGCCCGCTCTGACCCTCGCCCCCGCGCCCATGCGCCCCTTCCGCCCCCCGCGCGCGGGCCGGTTCAGCCGCCGGCGGCCTCTTTCCAGTAGGGCGCGCGCAGCTCGCGCTTGAGGACCTTGCCGATCTCGGAGCGGGGCAGCGACTCGCGCAGCTCGATCCTGCTGATGCGCTGGACCTTGCCAAGGCGCGCATTGACCCATTCGCGCAGCGCCTCGGGATCGGGGCGCGCCCCGGCGCGCGGCACGACCAGGGCCAGCGGAGTCTCGCCCCACTCGCGCGAGGGCACGCCGATCACCGCCGCCTCGGCCACGTCGGGATGGGCCAGCAGCTCGCGCTCGAGATCCGCGGCGAAGACGTTGAACCCGCCCGAGATGATCATGTCCTTGCGCCGGTCCAGCAGCTCGAGAAAACCATCCGGGTCAAGGCGGCCCATGTCGCCGGTGCGGATCCAGTCCTCGCCCTCGGGACTGCGCCAGATGGCCTCGCGCGTCTTGTCGGGGGCGTTGCGATACCAGGTCATCATCATGGGCGAGCGGCCCAGGATCTCGCCCACCTCGCCGGGGGGAAGGGGGCGCATCTCCTCGTCCACGATCAGGATGTCGGCGCCCTCGGCGGGGCGGCCGACGGTGTGCAGCTTGTCGGGATGGGCGCGGCAGTCGAGGATGGTGGACAGTCCGCCCTCGGTCATGCCGTAGATCTCGATCAGCTCGCCCGGCCAGCGGGCCAGGATCTCGCGCTTGAGGGCGACGGGCAGCGGCGCGCTGGTCGAGAGCTTGACCCGGAACGACGACAGGTCGGCCGCATCGAAGCCGGGCGCGTCGAGGATGCGGCGATACTGGACGGGCACCAGCATGGCGTGGGTGGCGCGATGCGCCTGCGCCAGGCGCAGGAAGCCCTCGGCGTCGAACTTGCGCATCAGCGCCAGCGTTCCGCCCTCGGCCAGCGTCGGCAGCGCCGCGACCAGCGTGGTGTTCGAGCACAGCGGCGTCGAGGCGATCGAGACCACGTCGGGCCCGTAGCCGAACAGCGCCATGCGGCGCAGCTGGCGCAGGCGGAACTTGTGGTCGTGCTCGATGCCCTTGGGCACGCCCGTGGTGCCGGACGAGAAGATCATGTCGAACGGATCGTCCAGCCCCGCCGGAGCCTCGGGCGCGTCCTGCGCGCGGGCGCCGGCCAGCCAGTCCTCGAGCGCGTCCAGGGCGACGGGCGCATCGGCGCAGCCCGGCGCCGCGCCGGCGGCCGCGCGGGCCTGCGCCATGGCCGCGTCGGTGGCGAAGAGCAGCCTCGCCTCGGCGTTCTCGAGCATCGCGGCCAGCACCTCGGGCCGCATCCCCGAGGGCAGCGGCGCCGCGCAGGCCCCCGCCGCGATCGCGCCCAGGTAAACGGCCAGATGCTCGGCCGAGCCCTCGCCCAGCGTGGCGACCACGTCGCCCCGTCCCAGCCCCAGCGCGGCCAGACGGGCGGCGACTCGGTCGATCAGATCGACCAGCTCGGCCCAGCTCAGACGGCGCGCGCCGTCGATGACCGCGACCGCGTCGGGGCGCGCGCGCGCATGGGCGCGCAGGCGGGGGATGAAGGGCTCGAGCGGGGCATCCATCGGCTTGGGGACGATGCGCCGCGGGGCCTGGGCGGCGGCCTGGGGTTCGGACATGGGGCGCTCCTGGCGGTTGCGCGCCGTCGAAACGGCGTTCCGCAACATTCATAATCCCCCGGCGGGCAGGCGCGCAACAACCCGCGCCGCCAGGGCGCGCAGCGGCCGGCGCGCTCAGCGCGGGGGGCGCGTGGTCTGCCACACGCCCAGAACGATCATCGCCCCGCCCGCCAGCATGGCGGGCGTCAGACTCTCGCCCAGCAGGACGACGCCGAACAGAACGCCGAAGAAGGGAACCAGATTGCCGAAAGCCGCGGCGCGGGTGGGCCCGAGCGCGCGCACGCCCTCGTAATACCACACGAAGGGAACCACCGTCGCGCCCACGGCCAGGAACAGCACGGTCAGCCAGGCGGCGGCGCCGGGCGCGCCGACCAGCGCCGGCGCCCCGCTCAGCGCCAGCGTGGCGGCCAGCAGCGCGAAGCCCCAGGCGGCGGCATAGGCCGTGGCGGTCAGCGGCGTCAGCCCCGTCAGCGCCGCGCGCCCCACCATCGTGTAGGCCGCCCAGGCCGCCACCGCGCCCAGCATGAACAGCTCGCCCGCCCCGAACGAGGCCGCCACGTCGGCCAGCATCGCCCCCGGCGCGCCGCGGCTGGCCAGGATCGCCGCCCCGACCAGCGCCGCGAGGATGCCCGCCCATTTGCGCGCGCCCAGCCGCTCGCGCGTCCACAGCGCGCCCACCAGCGCCACCGCCACCGGGCTGAGCGCGACGAACAGCGCCGTGCGCGAGGCCGGCATCCGCGCCAGCGCGGCGAAGAAGAACAGGTTGTAGGCGAACACCCCCGTCGCGCCCAGAACGAGGGTCTGCGCCGCCTGGCGCAGGCTCAGGCGCGGCAGGACCCCATGCGCGCGCCGCGCCAGCCACAGCAGGATCGCCGCGGCCAGCGCGTAGCGCGCGGCGGCGGCGCCCAGCGGCGTGAAGGACTCGGCGGCCACGCGCCCGGCCGAGAACCCGCCGCCCCACAGCATCGCGGCCAGGATCAGCTTGCGGCGCACCGCGCCTTCGGTCGGGGCGGATGGCGCGGGCGAGTGGGCGAGCGATGCGGCGGTCATGGGGGCTCCTGCCTTGGGGGCGCTGGTCGCGGCATGTGTTTTCAGTTATGCACGGTCATGGTCAAACAAGGATTTGCTCATGACGTTCGGACAGCTCGAAATCTTTGCCGCGCTGGCCGATGCGGGCGGCTTCACCGCCGCAGCCGCGCGGCTCGGCATCAGCCAGTCGGCGGTGTCGCACGCCATCAGGGCGCTCGAGGCCGATCTGGGCGTGCCGCTCGTCAACCGCGCCAAGGCCCGCCCCGAGCCGACCGAGATCGGGGCGCTGCTGCTGACGCGGGCGCGGGCGGTGCTGGGGCTGGCCGAGACCATGCGGCAAGAGGCCGCGGCCTATCGCGGCGTGCGGCTGGGCAGCCTGCGCATCGGCTCCTTCGGGCCGACGGCGACGCTGCACCTGCTGCCGAATCTGCTGGCCGCCTTCCGCGCCGACTGGCCCGGCGTCGAGGTGCTGGTCGAGGAAGGCGACGACGAGACCGTGCTGCGCTGGCTCGAGGAGCGGCGGGTGGACGTGGCCTTCGCCGTGCTGCCCGACGAGCGCTTCGACGCCCACCCGCTGATCGAGGACCAGTTCGTCGCGCTGCTGCCGCAGGACGATCCGCTGGCCGCGCAGCCGGCCGTGACGCTGCGCGAGCTGTGCGCGCGGCGCTTCATCATGACCGAGGCCGGCTCGCAAGGGGTGATCGGGCGGCTGTTCTCGGAGGCCGGGCTGCGCCCGAAGATCCACGCGCGCACGGCGCAGGTGCTCAGCACGCTGGCCATGGTCAGCCGCGGCGAGGGGGCGGCCGTGGTGGCCGAGCTGGCCATGCCGCCCGTCGCGGGCTTCGAGGGCTTCGCGGTCAAGCCGCTGGACCCGCCGCGGCGGCGCTCGGTGGGGCTTGCGCTGCTGCCGGGGGCGCCGGCCTCGCCGGCCGCGCAGGCCTTCGTGCGCACCGCCGCGCAGCTGCGGCGCGGGGGCGGGCTGCTGACCTGGCGCGGCGTGCTGGCCGGCGGGCGCGTGGCCTGAGGCGCTCAGTCCTCGAGCCGGCGCGCCTCGGACACGAGCATCACCGGAATGCCGTCGCGGATCGGAAAGGCCAGCCTTGCGGCGCGCGAGACCAGCTCCTGGCGCGCGCGGTCATAGACCAGCGGCCCCTGGGTGACCGGACAGACCAGCGCCTCGAGCATCCTGCGCTCGGCGCGCAGGCGTTGATCGGCGCGGGCGGCGAGGGCCGGATCGGGCGCGGCGCCCGATTCCATGCCCGGTTCGACACCCGTCTCCCCGCCCGGCGCGGCGCCCGGTTCCACGCCCGGCCCGGCGCCCGTCTCCCCGCCCGGCCCGGCGCCCGGTTCCACGCCCGGCCCGGGGCCCGCATCGGCGGCGCGATCGGAGCTTGCGCCGGGCGCGGCGGCGTCGGGGTTTGCGGCGTTCGGGTCCTTGGCGTTCGGATGGCTGGGGGCGGTCATTGCACCGATCCTTCGTCGCCGCCCGACACGATGGCGAAGCGCATCAGGGCGGTCAGGGTTTCGCGCCGCTCGGACAGGCTGGGCGCCTCGAGCAGGGCCTGCTTCTCTTCGACCGAGAAGGGACACAGCATGGCCAGCGAGTTGACCAGCATCTCGGGTTCGGCCTTGCGCAGGCTTTCCCAGTCCGAGCTGAGCTGCGCCACCTGGAAAAAGCGCATGAGCAGCTCGAGAAAGGCGTCGCGGTCAAGGCCGGGGTCGTCCTCCTCGCCTTCGAGATCGCCCAGGAACGAGCGCCAGTCCGCCTCGACCCGCCGATAGGGGGCGAAGCCCTCGAGCTCGCGCGCGACGCGAAAGCGGCACACCCCCGACAGCGTGATCAGATAGCGCCCGTCCTCGGTCTCGGAAAACGCCGTCAGGCGCCCGGCGCAGCCGATGCGCCGCAGCTCGGGCGGCTCGCCCGCGCGCGATTCCAGCGGCTGGACCATGCCGATCAGGCGGTGCTCGGTCTTCATCACATCCTCGAGCATGGTCAGATAGCGCGGCTCGAAGATATTGAGCGGCAACCGCCCGCGCGGCAGAAGCAACGCCCCCGGCAGCGGAAACACCGGGAGCGCGTCGGGCAGGTCGGCGGGGGCGAAGCGGCGCGCCATGCCTCAGGCGTAGATCATCGAGGTGAGCCGGCGCCGTCCGCGCGCGACGGCCGGGTTCTTGGGCCCGAGGCTGTCGAACAGCTTGAGAAGGCGGTTGCGCGCGGCCTGGTCGTTCCACTCGCGATCGCGGCGGAACAGCTCGAGCAGCTCGTCGATCGCGCCCTCGGCGTCGCCCTTGGCGATGAGCGCATCGGCCAGCGCCAGCCGCGCCTCGTGATCGTCGGGGTCGGCTGCGAGGCGCGCGCGCAGCTCGCCCTCTTCGCCCGCGCCGGCGCTCAGCTCGGCCAGCTCGATCTGCGCGCGGGCGGCGGCGATGGGCGCGGCGTCGCGCCTGGCGGGGGGCACGGCGTCGAGCGCGGCGCGGGCGCGGTCGATCTCGCCCGCCGCAAGATGGGCGCGGGCAAGCCCGCCGACGGCGTCCAGGTTCTCGGGGTCTTCCTCGAGAATCGCGCGGAACACCTGCGCGGCGTCGGCGAACTGGCCTTCCGCCAGCATCTCTTCGGCGGCGGCCAGCGCCTCTTCCATGCCGGCGTCCGGGCTCCCCAGCGCGGCCACGCGCTTGACGAAGGCCTCGACCTCGGCCGGGGGCAGCGCGCCCATGAAGCCGTCGACCGGCTGGCCGTCGACGAAGGCGTAGACCGCCGGGATGGACTGGATGCGCATCTGCGCGGCGATCATCTGGTTCTCGTCCACATTGACCTTGGCCATGCGGACCTTGCCCTTCTGCGCCTTCACCGCGGCCTCGAGCGCCGGACCCAGCGCGCGGCACGGGCCGCACCACGGCGCCCAGAAATCGACGATCACCGGCGTCGTGCGCGACGCCTCGACCACATCGGCCATGAAGGTCGCTTCAGAGACGTCCTTGACCAGATCGCCGGCGGGGGCGGCGGAGGACGAGCCGAGTTCAAGCATGGGTTTCCCTTTTCCGTTTCGCGCGGGGCGCGGCGCGCGGCCGGCGGGCGGGCGCGCAGGGCGCGGCCCCGGGCTTGTCGTCTTGCGTCAGGCACAGATGTAGTGCCGCGCCGCGCGATGGGCAACGGGAACGGCGGCCAGGGGGCCGCGCCCGGCGTCAGTCCGCCTCGCGGTCCCCGCCCTGGCCCGCCGCGGCCTCGCGCGCGGCGGCGCGGGCCTCGAGCGGCGCAAGGTCCAGCATCAGCGGCGCGCGCCCCAGATCGGACAGGAAGCGCATCAGCCCCTCGGGCGTCAGGGCCAGCGTCGCCTCGTTGTGCAGGGGGTGGAAGTTGACCAGCTCGGCCTCGGCAAGGCGCCGGTCGAGAGCGAAGCGCACCAGACCCTCGGCGTCGTTCATCAGCGCGAAGGGCGTGACCGCGCCGGGCCGCACGCCCAGAAGGCGCGCCATGTCCTCGGCCGCGCCGAAGGACACGCGCCCCGCGCCCAGCGCGCGCCCCAGATCGTTGACCGAAAAGCGGCTGTCCTCGCGCGTCGAGACCAGCCAGAAGCCGCCGTCGCGCGCCTTCAGGAACAGGTTCTTGGTGTGCGCGCCGGGCATGACGCCGCGCAGGGCGCGGCTCTGCTCGACCGTGTGCAGGGGCGGGTGCGCATGGCGCCGCCACGCCACCCCCAGCGCATCCAGCCGCGCCAGCAGCGCCCGTTCGGCGGGGTTTGCGGCGGCCTCGGCCGCGCCTTGCGTCTGCGTGCGCGGGGCGGCCGCGGGGGTCGGGTCGTCGGTCATGCCTGTCCTCTCGGTCCTGGGGGGTTGCGCGCGGCCCTTTCTGGCCGCCGCCCGCGGCCAAGGCAAGCCCGCCGCGCGCAAGCGATGTTGTGACGCGCCCGCCAATCCGCTACTGCGGAGCGGAGCTTGCAGACAAGGATCCAGCGCGTGAAATACATCAGCACCCGCGGCGCCGCCCCCGCCCTGTCCTTCGAAGAGACGATGCTGACCGGCCTCGCCCGCGACGGCGGCCTTTACGTGCCCGAAAGCTGGCCGCGGATGAGCCGGGACGAGATCGCGGCCCTTGCCGGCCTCGAATACGAAGAGGTCGCCCATCGCGTCATGCGCCCCTTCGTCGGCGACGCCTTCGCCGAGGACGAGCTGCGCGCCATCATCGCCGACGCCTATGCGTCGTTCGACCACCCGGCCCGCTGCCCGCTGGTGCAGATCGGCGCCAACGAGTGGATTCAGGAGCTGCACCACGGCCCCACCCTGGCCTTCAAGGACGTGGCCATGCAGCTGATCGGACGGCTGTTCCAAGCCTCGCTGGCCCGGCGCGGCGAGCGCGTGACGATCATCGGCGCCACCTCGGGCGACACGGGCTCGGCCGCCATCGAGGCCTTCCGCGGGCTGGACGCGGCCGAGGTCTTCATCCTTTTCCCCAAGGGCCGCGTGTCCGAGGTGCAGCGCCGCCAGATGACCACCCCGGCCGACGCGAACGTGCACGCCCTGGCCGTCGAGGGCGACTTCGACGATTGCCAGGCGCTGGTCAAGGCCGCCTTCAACGACCACGCCTTCCGCGACCGCGCGCGCCTTGCGGCGGTCAACTCGATCAACTGGGCGCGGGTGCTGGCGCAGACGGTGTATTACTTCACCGCCGCGACGGCGCTGGGCGCGCCCTGGCGGGCGGTCTCGTTCTCGGTGCCCACGGGCAATTTCGGCGACATCTTCGCCGGATACGTGGCGCGACGCATGGGGCTGCCGATCGGGCGGCTCGTCATCGCGACCAACCGCAACGACATCCTCCACCGCACCGTGCAGAGCGGCGAGCACCGCAGGCAGGGCGTGGCGCCCACCATCTCGCCCTCGATGGACATCCAGGTCAGCTCGAATTTCGAACGCCTGCTCTTCGACCTGCTCGACCGAGACGGCCCCGCCGTGGCGCGCCTGATGGACGAGCTGCGCGGACAGGGCGGCTTCTCGCTGCCCCAGGGCGCGCTCGAGCGCCTGCGCGCCGAATTCGACAGCGCCCGCTGCGACGAGGACCAGACGCTGGCCACCATCGCAGACATCCACGCCGCGACCGGCCTCGTCATCGACCCGCACACCGCCGTCGGCGTGCACGCCGCGCGCGCCGCGCGCGGCGACCGCGCCGCGCCGATGGTGGTTCTGGGCACGGCCCACGCCGCCAAGTTCCCCGACGCGGTCGAGCGCGCCTGCGGCGTGCGCCCCGCCCTGCCCGCGCGCATGGCCGATCTGTTCGAGCGCCCCGAGCGCGTGCGCGACCTGCCCAACGACCTGGACGCGCTGCGCCGCGCGGTGCTGTCCGCCCTCGAAGGAGACGGCGCATGACCGAGATCCGCCTCCACACCCTGCCCAACGGCATGCGCGTCATCACCGAGCGCATGCCCGGCCTGGCCTCGGCGGCGCTGGGGGTGTGGGTCGCGGCCGGCGCCCGCCACGAGGACGAGCCCGAGAACGGCCTGGCGCATTTCCTCGAGCACATGGCCTTCAAGGGCACCGGCACGCGCAGCGCCGCGCAGATCGCCGAGACGATCGAGAATGTCGGCGGCTACCTGAACGCCTACACCAGCCGCGAGACCACCGCCTATTACGCCCGCGTCCTGGCCGAGGACGTGCCGCTGGCCATGGAGCTGATCGCCGACATCCTGCTTGATTCGGTCTTCGCCGAAGAGGACATCGAGGTCGAGCGCGGCGTCATCCTGCAAGAGATCGGCCAGGCGCTGGACACGCCCGACGACATCATCTTCGACTGGCTGCAGGAGGCCGCCTTTCCCGGCCAGCCCATCGGCCGCCCGATCCTTGGCCCGGCCGAGCGCGTGCGCGCCTTCGGGCGCGAGGATCTGCGCCGCTTCGTCGCGCGCCATTACGCGCCCGACCGCATGATCCTGGCCGCCGCCGGCGCGGTCGATCACGACCGCCTGGCCGCGCAGGCCGAGGCGCTGTTCGGCGCCCTGCCCGCGCGCGCGGCGCCGCCCGTCGCGCCCGCGCGCTTCGTCGGCGGCGAGCACAGGGTGGAAAAGCCGCTCGAGCAGGCGCATTTCGCCCTGGCGCTGCCCGCCCCGGCCTATCGCGACCCGGATTTCCACGCCGGGCAGGTCCTGGCGACGCTTCTGGGCGGGGGCATGTCCTCGCGCCTGTTCCAGGAGGCGCGCGAGAAGCGCGGCCTGTGCTACACGATCTTCGCCCAGGCCTCGGCCTACGAGGACGCCGGCGCGATGACCATCTACGCCGGCGCCTCGGCCGAGCAGCTGGCCGAGCTGGCCGTGCTGGTGGCCGACGAGCTGCGCCGCGCCGCGCGCGACATCGACGAGGAGGAGACCGCCCGCGCGCGCGCCCAGCTCAAGGCCGGGCTGGTGATGGGGCTGGAAAGCGCCTTCGGCCGGTGCGAGCGCCTGGCCCGCACGCTTCAGATCCACGGCCGCGCGCCCGATCTGCAGGACACGATCGCGCGCATCGACGCGGTCGACGCCGCCGCCGCGCGCGCAGCCGCGCGCAAGCTGGCGCAGTCCGAGGCGCTGGCCGCGGCGCTTTACGGTCCCGTGGCCGACGCGCCCGACATCGAGGCGCTCAAGTCGCGCATGGCGGCCTGAGCGGCGGGCGGCATGCTGTTCCGGCTGCGCAAGGATCCGGCGATCGAGACCGAGCGCCTGATCCTGCGCCCGCCGCGCCTGGCCGATCACGCCTCATGGGCGCGGGCGCGGCGCGAAAGCGCCGAGCATCTGGCCCCCTGGGAGCCCGCCTGGGCGCCCGATCACTTGAGCGTACGCGCCTTTCGCAACCGCGTCGCCTGGGCGCGGCGGCTGATCGACGACGACCGCGGATTGCCGCTGCTGCTGTTCCTGCGCGAGGCCCCCGCGCGCGTCATCGGGGCGCTGACCATCGACAACCTGCGCCGCGGCCCGGCGCAGGCGGCGACGGTGGGCTACTGGATCGCGGCCGAGCAGGCCGGGCGCGGACTGATGACCGAGGCGCTGAGCGCGGCGCGCGACCATGCCTTCGGGCGGATGGATCTGAGCCGCCTCGAAGCGGCCTGCCTGCCCGAGAACGCGCGCTCGCGCCGCGTGCTCGAGCGATGCGGGTTCAAGTATGAGGGCGTGGCGCAGGCCTATCTGCAAATCGCCGGGCGTTGGCGCAATCACGTGCTTTACGCGGCGCTGCGGGCCGACCGGCGCGGGCGCGTCGGGGGCTGAGCGCCCCGCGCCGCGGCCGGCCGACGCGCTGCGGCCGACGCGACCGGATCGACGCGCCCCGGCCGCCGCGACGCGGCGAGGGGCCCCGGGCGGGCGGGCCCCCCAACGCGTCCACGCGGGCCGATCCGCGAGGCGGCGGCCGCCCGGCGGCGAATGCTCCGGTCCTGGCCTGGCCGGGCCGGGCGGATGCCGACTGCTCCGCCCCGCTCCGGGCGAAGCCGGCGCCCCGCCGACCGCCCGCCAAGGGCGCCCCGCGGCCGCGCTCCGCCCCCCGAAGCCCCCCGAAAGGCGCCGTCCGCCTGCCCCCGAGCGGTCAGTTCGTGGCCAGCGCGGCGGCCTGGGTGAACACCGTCGGCGTCAGCTGCGACAGCACGCGGTTCCAGGTGGTGATCGGCTGCTCGGCGACGAAGACGATGTCGTTCGGCCGCAGCTCGAAGCGCGCGGCGTTGACCAGGTTGGCGGCGTTGCGCGCGTTCAGGTGATAGGCCGTGACGGCGCCGAACTCTTCGGGCCGGGACGAGGCTCGCAACACGTAGATCTCGCCGTAATCGGCGGTCTGGATGCTCAGCCCGTCGCCGTTGAACAGCGCGTCCGCCAGATGGGCGCGCCCCTCGAAGGGCAGCGGCAGACGGGTCGGACGGCGCGCCTCGCCGGCCAGATAGGCGTAGCCGCGCGGCGCGGCGCCCAGCTCGAGACGGTCGCGGAAGGCGGCGCGCTGGGCGGCCTCGTCGGCGCGGCGGTCGGCGTTGCGCGCCGCCTCGTATTGCGCCGCTGCAAGACGCAGCTGCGCCAGCTGGTTGCGCAGCTGGACCTTCTGCGCCTCGAACTGGGCGATGGTCAGGGCGAAGCGCGCCTCGTCGATGTCGGCCTGACGCTGGCGGAACGCGAATTCGCGCTCGCGCAGCTCGGCCTCGCGCCGGCGCAGCTGCTCGGAGAAATAGGCGCGCGCCTGCTCGACGTCGTAGGACAGGTCGACGAACACGCTGTCGCCGTCGCGCAGCGTCACGTCGTTGAGCCCGTCGCGGTCGTAAAGCCGGTCGAAGGGAATCTGATAGACCTCGCCGTCGCGGAACAGGCGGATCACGACGTAGTCGCCGTCGGCGTTCACGCCCCCGGCCATCTGCAGCGCCTCGGACAGGCGCAGCGGCTTGAGGGTGATGGGGGCGATGCGCGGCTCGCGCACCGCGCCGCCGATGCTGACGCGCTGCGAGTTGAACTCGGCGATCTCGAGGCTGAACGAGGGATCGAAGCGCTTCTCGACCAGGGCCTGGAAGATGGCCGCCTCGGCTTCCTCCAGCGTCAGGCCCGCGATGCGCACGCGCCCGACATCGGGGATCGCCACCGCGCCGTCGTCCTGGACGATGTAGCCTTGGCGCTTGGTCTGCGCGGCGATCAGCCCGGGCACCTGGTCGAGCGTGGCGTTCGAGGTGTCGGCCGACAGCAGGATCACGTCGGCCACGCCGATGCGGTAGGGCTCGGGCGGCGCGGCGGGCGGCAGGCGCAGCGCCGGGCGCCCGGGCGGGGGCGCGGGCTGGGTGGCGACGGCGGGCAGATCGTCCCCGGCGGCTTCGGCGCCTGCGGCGCCCGCCGCTTGCGGCGCGGGCAGTTCCGGCATGCGCGCATCCACCGGCCCCAGCGCCGGCGCCTGAGCGCCCGGACGGGGCCGGAAGGCGTCGGGCAGGCGCGGGGGCGCGTAGGGGCTCATGTTCGCCTCGACCACGGCGGCATGGGTCAGCGGCACCACGCGCACATCCAGATCCGACGCGGCGCCCAGCGCCAGTCCGGCGCCCGTCTCGTGCACCGCGGGCGAGGTGTATACGGCCCCGCATCCCGCCGCCGCCAACGCCGCAAGCAACACGGCCTTCTTCATCTCGTCGCTCCCTGCCCTTGACGCGCCGCGCCCCGGCGCACGCCGACCATCGGCTTTCGGGCATAGCATCGCGGGCAAGTCCTGTTAAGCGCCGGCGGCGCTCCGGGCCAAGATTTCGCGCCCGCCGGCGTCGTCGCCGCCGCGGTTAACCGTCATTTGCGTTGAATTTTATGTGAATTTGGGCTGATATGCCCGTCCAAGGCGACGCCGCGCGCGCGTCCGGTCTTTTCGAGTCGAGATTTTTGCCGATGCCGTTTGCGAACGCCCCCCGAACCTCCGCCGCGCCGAACATGCGTCTGGCCATCATGCGCGGCGGGGCCCACGGCTTCTACGCCCGCCGGCTCAAGCGCCCGCTCGACATCGCGCTGGTTCTGCTGATGCTGCCCGCGGCGCTGCCCGTCATCGCGCTGCTGGCGCTGGCCACGGCGGCGGGCGGCGGCGCGCCCTTCTTCGGACATGCGCGCATCGGCCGGGGCGGGCGCCCGTTCCGATGCTGGAAGATCCGCACCATGCGCCCCGACGCGGACGCGGCGCTCGAACGCCTTCTGCGGACCGACCCCGAGGCGGCGCGGCGCTGGCGCGAGCGCGGCAAGCTCGACCCCGACCCGCGCGTGACGCCCCTCGGGCGCTTCTTGCGCAAGACCTCGCTCGACGAGCTGCCGCAGCTGTGGAACGTGCTGCGCGGCGACATGAGCCTGGTCGGCCCGCGCCCCGTCACCGCCGAGGAAATGGTCCACTACGCCGCCGCCCCCGAGGCCTACCTGCCCCTGCGCCCGGGTCTGACGGGGCTGTGGCAGACCGGGCCGCGCAACCAGACGGGCTATGCCGAGCGCGTCGCCATCGACCTCGACTACAGCCGCCGGGTCAGCCTGGCGCTCGACCTTCGGCTGTTGCTGCGCACCGTGCGGGTGGTGCTCCGGCCGACGGGGCTTTGAGCTGGCGAATGCGCGCAAGGAGGCGCCCGTGAAGGTCGCCGTCATTCACTACTGGCTGGTCGGAATGCGCGGCGGCGAGCGGGTGCTCGAGCGCATCTGCGAGCTGTTTCCCGAGGCCGACATCTTCACCCATGTCTGCATTGCGCAGAACATCAGCCAGCGCCTGCGCGCCCACCGCATCCGCGAAACCTTCATCGCGCGCCTTCCCGGCGCCCGGCGGGCCTATCAACGCTATCTGCCGCTCATGCCCCGCGCGCTCGAGGAGCTGGACCTGAGCGGCTACGACCTTGTGCTGTCCAGCGAATCGGGCCCGGCCAAGGGCGTGATCGCGCCGCCGGACGCGCTGCATCTGTGCTATTGCCACTCGCCCATGCGCTACATCTGGGACCAGCATCACGCATACCGCGCGGCGCTGGGGCCGCTGGGGCGGGCGGTCTTCGCCGCCGCCGCGCCGCGCCTGCGCCTGTGGGATGCGGCCAGCGCGGCGCGCGTGGACGCCATCGCGGCCAATTCCCGCTTCATCCAGCGCCGCATCCGCCGCTGCTGGGGGCGCGAGGCGCGCGTCATCCATCCGCCGGTGGACCTCGCGGCCTACGCCCCCGGCCCGCCCGAGGGCGAGGCGGGCTACCTGTTCCTGTCCGAGCTGGTCCCCTACAAGCGCGCCGACATCGCCGTGCAGGCGTTCCGCGCGCTGGACCTGCCGCTGACGGTGGCGGGCGACGGCCCCGAACGCGGCCGCCTCGAGGCCATGGCAGGCCCGCGCACGCGATTCCTTGGCCGCGTGCCCGCGTCGCGGATGGCGGCGCTCTACCGCTCGTGCAAGGCGCTGATCTTCCCGGGGGTCGAGGATTTCGGCATCGTCCCGCTCGAGGCCATGGCGTGCGGGCGCCCCGTCATCGCCTATCGCGGGGGCGGCGCCCTGGACACGGTGGTCGAGGGGCGCACGGGACTGTTCTTCGACGAGCAGACCCCCGAATCGCTGGCCGAAGCGGTTCTGCGCTTCGAGCGCGATCATGGCGCGCGCATGGACCCCGACCCGATCCGCGCCCACGCCATGGGCTTCGGCCCCGAGCGCTTCAAGTCCGAACTGGCCGCGATGATCGCCGACGAGGCCGCGCGGATCGGCGCCCGGCTCGACCCCGGCGACCTGCGGCGGCGCGCCGAGGCGGCCGAAGGTTTCTCAACGCGATAACCGAATCTTAAGCCTGCGGGGCCAAAGCTGCGCCTAGGCCAGAAAGGCCGATCCGTAACCACCCGGATACGCAAGGCGAGAGAACGGCGTGAACCTGATCCAGACACTGCGGGGCATGGACCCCGGCAAAAGGCTGGTCGCGGGACTGGCGGCCATCGCGGCGATCATCGCCGTGGCGGGGCTGCTGCGCATCGCCTCGCAGCCGGCCATGGCGCTGCTCTATGCCGGGCTCGAGCCCGGCGCCGCGGGCGAAGTGGTGACCGCGCTCGAATCGCGCGGCGTCGCCTACGAGGTGCGCGGCGACGCCATCTACGTGCCCGAATCCGAGCGCGACCGCCTGCGCATGTCGCTGGCCGCCGAAGGCCGGCCCTCGGGCGGCGCGGCGGGCTACGAGCTGCTCGACGATCTGTCCGGCTTCGGCACCACCTCCGAGATGTTCGACGCCGCCTATTGGCGCGCGAAGGAGGGCGAGCTGGCGCGCACCATCCTGGCCCTGCCCGGCGTGCGGCGTGCGCGCGTGCACATCGCCAACCCCGCCCGCAAGCCCTTCGAGCGCCGCGTCGAGCCCACGGCCTCGGTGACGGTGGCCATGCGCTCGGGCGTTCTGGGCAAGCCGCAGGCGCAGGCGATCCGGCATCTGGTGTCCTCGGCCGTGGCCGGCCTGCAGCCCGAAGCGGTCACCGTGGTCGACGCCGAGGGCGGCGTCATCCTGGCGCCGGGCAAGGACGCGCCCGCGCAGGGCGCCGGCTCGATCGCCGAGGAAAAGGCCGCCATCCTCAAGGCTAATGTCGAGCGCCTTCTGGCCGCGCGCGTGGGCGAAGGCGCGGCGGTGGTCGAGGTGTCGGTCGAGACCCGCACCGAATCCGAGAAGGTCACCGAGCGCGTGCTCGACCCCCAGAGCCGCGTCGCCATCCATTCCGACACCGAAGAGACGAACGAATCCGAGACCGGGACGACCGCCAACGTCACCGTCGCCTCGAACCTGCCCGACGGCGACGCGAATGGCGGCGGGCAGTCCAAGCGCAACGCCGCCACCACGCGCGAGCGCATGAACTACGACGTCTCGGAAGTCCTGCGCGAGCGCGTGACCGCGCCCGGCGCCGTCACCCGCATCTCGGTCGCGGTCCTGGTGGACGGCATCCGCACCGTCGGCCCCGACGGGCAGGAGGTGTGGACGCCGCGCCCGAAGGAAGAGCTCGACGCCCTGCGCGAGCTCGTGCAGACGGCGGTGGGCTTCGACCCCTCGCGCGGCGACGTGGTCTCGATCGAGAGCATGGAGTTCGCCCGCCCCGCCGAGCAGGGCGTGGCGGCCGAGGCCGACGCGGTCGACTTCCTGGCCGCCAACGCCATGACCCTGATCCAGCTGGGCGTGCTCAGCGCCGTGGCGCTGGCGCTCGGGCTGCTGGTGCTGCGCCCGATGATCACGGCCCCGGCCCAGCCGAGGCTGACCGAAATCAACCCGTCCGGGAACGAGCAGAACGCCCCCGCCCTGCCCGGACAGACGCCCGACGTCGCCGGCTCGCTCGAAGCGGCGGGCGAGGTGATCGACGCGCGCAACGTGGCCGTCGACCATGTCGAGGCCCTGCGCAAGACCGTCGAGGCGCGCAAGGAGGACGCCACGCTGGTTCTGCGCAGCTGGCTTGAAACCGCCGAAGCCGAAGGAGAACGCGCATGAGCGGACATGCCCTGAAGTGGGAAAGCTTCGACGCCGACCTCGAGGCCGCCCGAGAGGCCAGGGCCGCCTCGGGTCCGGCGCTGTCGGTCGTGCGCGAGGCGCCGCGCCCCGCCGCCCCGCCGCCCCAGCCCGCCGGCGCGCAGGAGATGGCCCCGCCCATGACGCGCGCCGAGCTCGACGCGATGATCGCCGCCGCCCGCGGCGAGGGGCGCGCCGCCGGCTTCGAGGAAGGCGTCGCCCGCGCCGAGGCCGACTTCTTCGCCGAGATGCGCCTGCTTCTGGCCGAGATCGCCGAGCGCGCCGGCGACGTCGAGCTGATCCGCGCCCGCGCCCAGGAAGAGGCGGCGGCCGGGCTCGAGCGCGTCGCCAACGCCCTTCTGACCGCGGTCGCGCCGGCCTTCGCGCGGCTTGGCCTGGCGGATGAGGTCGCCCGCGTCGCGGCCGACGCGCTGCGCCGCGTCCCGCAGTCGCCCCTGCGCATCCGCGTCGCCCCCGCCCAGGAGCAGAATGTGCGCGAAGCGCTGGATTACGCCGGCGTCAAGGCCGAACTGACCGCCGACCCCGAGCTGTCGCCCATTACGGCCCTCGTCGAGTGGGACGAGGGCGTGGACAAGATCGACCTCGACACCTGCATCGCCGAAGCGCACGCCGCGATCGATGCGCATTTCCAACCCCGCAAGGAGATGAAGGCCAATGGCTGAGGACGTCGCCGCCGCGCAAGAGGAATCCCCCCAGCCCGCCGCCAGGCCGTCCAAGGCCGCGGCGGTGCTCAGCGTCCCGATCGAGGTCGTGGTCTCGGTCGGCAAGGCGCGCCCGTTGATCTCCGAGCTGGTGAACCTGCGCCGCGATTCGGTGCTGCCGCTGGACAGCAGCATCGAGGACCCCGTCGAGATCTATATCGGCGAGAAGCTGATCGCGCGCGGCGAGCTGCAGGAGATGGACGACAACAGCGGCCGCCTCGCCGTGCGGCTGACCGAGGTGGCGGATCTGTCGAATGGCGTCTGAACGGGTCAGGCGAGCGGCCGCGCTGTGCGCGCTGGCGGCGGCGGTTCTGATCGCCGCGCCGGCCGCCGCGCAGCAGGTCTCGATCGACCTCGGCGGCGAAGGCTCGCTGACGCTGCGCGCGGTCCAGCTGTTCGGGCTGGTGACGCTGCTCAGCCTGGCCCCGGCCATCGCGGTGATGGCCACCTGCTTTCCCTTCATCGTCACGGTTCTGTCGATCCTGCGGCAGGCCATCGGCGTGCAGCAGGCGCCGCCCAGCATGATGATCGTCAGCCTGGCGCTGTTCCTGACCTATTTCGTGATGGAGCCGGTCTTCGTCGACGCATGGACCCAGGGGCTCGAACCCCTGTTCGCGCAGCAGATCGACGCGCAAACGGCCTTCGAGCGCACCCTTGCGCCCTTCCGCGTCTTCATGGAGGCGCGCGTGGACCCCCAGACGCTGGCCGAGATGGCCGCGGTCGCGCCGGGGCGCGAGGCCGCGCCGCCCGCCGATCCCGCGCCGCTGTCGATCCTGGCGCCGGCCTTTCTGCTGAGCGAGATGCAGCGCGCCTTCGAGATCGGCTTCCTCGTCTTCCTTCCCTTCCTGCTGATCGACCTGGCCGTCGCCTCGATCCTGATGGCGATGGGCATGATGATGGTTCCGCCGGCCGTGGTGTCGCTTCCGTTCAAGCTGGCCTTCTTCGTGGTCGGCGACGGATGGTCGCTGCTGGCCGGCGCGCTTGTCCGAGGTTATGGCCAATGAGCGAGGCTGCCGCCCAGACCGCCAACCTGCCCGCCGTCGCCCCCCGCGCCGAGGTGGCCGTCGCCGCGCGCCCCGCCCTGCCGGCGCGCCCCCTGACGCTGGCCGAGAAGGCGGCGGTGGTGCTGGTGGCGCTCGGCCCCGAGACGGCCAAGGAAATCCTGGGCGCCATGGGCGACGACGGCGTGCGCCTGTTCGCGCGCACCGTCTCGCGCATCGATCAGGTGCCCCACCACCAGGTCGTCGAGGTGCTGGAGGAATTCCTGGCCCTGGTCGGCGACGAGCTGACCTTGCGCGGCGGCGCCGAGGCGGCGCGCAATTTCCTGGTCAAGGTCGTGGGCCCCGACGGCGTGGCGCGCATCATGGAGGATCTGAGCGGCAAGGGCGGCCGCTCGCTGTGGACGCGGCTTGGCGACACGCCCGATCCGCAGCTGGCCAACTGGCTGCACACCGAGCATCCGCAGGTCATCGCCGTCATCCTGTCCAAGCTGCGCTCGGTTCAGGCCGCGCGCATCCTCGAGCGGCTCGAGGATGCGCTGGCGCGCGAGGTGGTTCTGCGCATGGGCCGCGCGCCGCGGATCGAACCCAGGGCGCTCGAGATCGTCTCGGCCATCATCGAGCGCGACGTGGTCGTGGCCGCCGAGCGCACGCAGGGCGTGCGCAAGCCGACCGAGGTGATCGCCAACCTCATGAACCATGTGGGCGGCGAGGTGCGCGAAGCGCTCCTCAAGCACATGGAGGAGACCGACGCCAAGCTGGCGCAGGAAGTGCAGAAGCTGATGTTCACCTTCGCCGACATCGCCGACCGCGTGGCGGCGCGCGACGTGGCGCAGATCGTCAAGGCGGTCGACGAGCCCGTCCTGCTGGCCGCGCTCAAGACCGCGCGCGCGGCGCAGGACCCCGCCGCCGACTTCATCCTCAACAACATCCCCAAGCGCCTGTCCGAGCGTCTGATCGAGGACATGGAGATGATGGACGACATCCGCCAGAAGGAAGGCGAGGCCGCGCAGGGCGAGGTCATCCAGGCGATCCTGACCCTGGCCAAGCAGGGCACGATCAAGCTGATCCGCCAGGACGAGGACGAGTGACCCCCGCCCCCGCGCGCCGCTCATGCGCCGCCGGAGCGGCTCGTCGCGCCCTCGGGCGCGCCGCGCGGCGGCGGCGTCGGGCGCAGCCGGGGCCGGCCCGGCGCGGGCGCAAGGCCGCGGGCGGCGTCCCCTCGGCCGCGGGGCGCGGCGTCTGACGGACGCGCACGCCGCCCGCCCGCGGCGACGCGCGCGGGTCACTCCGCCGCGGCGGGCTTCAGGCTGGACATGAGGCAGAAGAACTTCTCGCCCTGGATCGCCACATGGCCGCGCAGGGCTTCGGCGGCCATCGCCTCGTCGCCCGCCTCGAGCGCCGCCAGAATGGCCTCGTGCTCCTGCATCGACTGCGCCATGCGCCCGCGCAGCCGCAGCTGCCGGCGCCGAAAGGGCTTGAGGCGCCGGTGCAGCGCGCGGGTCTCGCCCTCGAGAAAGCCGTTGCCGGACTCGCGGTAGATGATGCCGTGAAAGCGCTCGTTCCCGGCGTAGTAGGCCTCGGGATCGCCAGCCTCGACCGCGGCGCGGCAGCGGGCGTTGGCCGCCCGAAGCTCGTCCAGCGCCGCCTCGGAGATGCGCTTGGCCGCAAGGCGCCCGCACACCACCTCGAGCTCGGCCATGACCTCGAACATCTCCATGAGCTCGACCGGGCCGAGCTTGCGCACGAAGGCGCCGCGCCGGGGCACCAGCTCGACCAGACCCGAGCGCGCCAGCCCCTGAAGGGCCTCGCGCAGCGGCGTGCGCGAGACGCCGAAATGCTCGGCCAGACGCACCTCGTCCAGCCGCGCGCCGGCCGGAAGGGTTCCGTCGAAGATCCGCTCCTCGAGCTCGCGGGCGATGATGTCGGCGCGTCTTTCCTGCATGCGGAAAAGGCTATCATCCCACCCTCTGGAACGCAATCCCGGCGTTCTTGTATACAAAAAAGTTGACCAGGAAAACACGCGGCCCCTATGCTGCCCCCCGAGCCGGCGCAGAACCGGCGGACCGGAACCGAAGCCACATGGGAGGAAAGCCATGAAATCGTTCGTTGCAACGGCGTTCGCGGCCGCGACGGCCGCCGCCGTCGCGCTCGGCGCCGCCGAGGCGCGCGAGCTGCGCCTGTCGCATCAATGGTCGAACCAGGACGTGCGCCACAAGGTGGCGCAGATGGTCGCCGACGAGGTCGCCAAGGCGAATGTCGGGCTCGAGATCAAGATCTACGGCTCGAAAAGCCTGTTCAAGCCGCGCGAGCAATACAAGCCGCTTTCGCGCGGCCAGCTCGACATGACCGTGCTGCCGCTGGCCTACGCCGCCGGCCAGCAGCCGGCCTACAACCTGACCCTGATGCCGGGGCTGGTGAAGAACCACGACCACGCCGCGCGCCTCGTCCGCTCGCCCTTCATGAAGGAGCTGGAGAAGAAGATGGCCGAGGACGACGTCATGGTCCTGGTCCACGGCTATCTGGCGGGCGGCTTCGCGGGCAAGGACAAGTGCATCACCGGCCCCGAGGACGTGAAGGGCCTGCAGATGCGCGCCGCGGGCAAGTCGTTCGAGCAGATGCTGGCGGGCGCGGGCGCCTCGATCGCGTCCATGGCCTCGTCCGAGATCTACAACGCCTTCCAGACCGGCGTTCTCGACGGCGCGAACACCTCGTCCTCGTCCTTCGTCAGCTATCGCATCTACGAGGTGGCCAGCTGCTACACCCCCGCGGGCGACGTGGCGCTGTGGTTCATGTATCAGCCGCTCCTGATGAACAAGTCCACCTTCGAAAGCCTGACGCCCGAGCAGCGGAAGGCCCTGCGCGACGCCGCCGCCAAGGCCGAGGCCTTCTACCTTGAAGAGGCCAAGAAGCAGGACGCCGAGTCGGTCGAGGTCTTCCGCAAGGCGGGCGTCGAGATCGCCGAGATGACGCCCGAGGATTTCGAGGCATGGCGCGAGATCGCCCGCCGGACCTCCTACAAGGCCTTCGTCGAGGAGGTTCCCGACGGCCAGCGGCTGCTGGATCTGGCCCTGTCGGTCGAGTGATCCGATGACGCGAGGCGGGGCGGCCGCGCCTGCGCGCCGCCCCGTCGTCGCCTTCGGCGCCCCGGCGCCTGCGCAAACCCATTCCACGCCCCGGAGCATCGCATGACCGCAACTCCGTCCACCCAGCCCCGCTCCCCCTCGCCCATGGCCTTCGTGCGCGTCGTGGCGGCGATCTCGCAAGCCGCCGGCTGGTGCGCCGCCGGCATGATCCTGGCCGCGGTGGCCATCACCTGTCAGATGATCTTCATCCGCTTCGTCCTGAACGGCTCGACCGTCTGGCAAACCGAGGCGGTGGTTTACCTGGTCGTCGCCGCGACGCTCGTCGGCCTGCCCTACGTCCAGCTGCTGCGCGGGCATGTCAACGTCGACCTCGTTCCGCTGGCCCTGCCCCGCCGGGCGCGCTTCGCGCTGGCGGTGGCGACCTCGATCGGCTCGATCGCCATCGTCGCCCTGATGCTGTTCCACGGCTTCGAATACTGGCACGTGGCGTGGGAGCGCGGCTGGCGCTCGGACACGGTCTGGGGCGTGCGGCTGTGGATTCCCTACCTGTCGCTGCCGGTGGGCTTCGGGCTGCTGCTGCTGCAGCTGACGGCGGATCTGGCGGCGCTGATCGCCGGCGACGACAAGCCCTTCGGACTGGAGGCCGCCTGATGGATCCGTTGCTTCTGGGCGCCCTCGTGGCCGCCGCGACCATCCTGGTGCTGTTCTCGGGGGTCTCGGTGGCGCTGGGGCTGCTGATCGTGTCGGCGGCGTTCCTCATGATCTTCGACGGCGCGCGCTCGCTCGAGCTGATGCCCGAGATCTTCTTCGGCAAGCTCGACAACTTTGCGCTGCTGTCGATCCCGATGTTCATCATCATGGGCGCGGCGATCTCGTCCACGCGGGCGGGCGCGGACCTTTACGAGGCGCTCGAGCGCTGGCTGACCAGGGTGCCGGGCGGGCTGGTGATGTCGAATCTGGGCGCCTGCGCGCTGTTCGCCGCCATGTCGGGCTCAAGCCCGGCCACCTGCGCGGCCATCGGCAAGATGGGCATTCCCGAGATGCGCAAGCGCGGCTATCCCGACGGCGTGGCCGCCGGCTCGATCGCGGCGGGGGGCACGCTGGGCATCCTGATCCCGCCTTCGGTGACGATGATCGTCTACGGCATCGCGACCGAGACCTCGATCGGCCGCCTGTTCCTTGCCGGCGTCGTTCCGGGGCTGCTGCTGGTGGCGCTGTTCATGGCCTGGTCGCTCTACTCGACCTGGGCCTCGGGCGACGCGGCGCGGCTGGCCCCGCGCAGCTATTCGTGGGCCGAGCGCTTCGAGATCCTGCCGCGCGTGCTGCCCTTCGTCGCCATCATCATGGGCGTCCTCTACGCCATGTATGGCGGCGTCGCGACGCCGTCCGAGACGGCGGCGGTGGGGGCGCTGCTGTGCCTTCTGATCGCCATCGTCATCTATCGCATGTGGGACCCGCGCGCGATCTGGGCGGTGCTGCGCGACAGCACGCGCGAAAGCGTGATGATCCTGTTCATCATCGCCGCCGCGGGCGTGTTCTCCTACATGCTCAGCGCCCTGTTCATCACCCAGTCCATCGCCCAGTGGATCGGCACGCTGGAGGTGAACCGCTGGGTGCTGATGGGCGCGGTCAACCTGTTCCTGCTGGTCGCGGGCTTCTTCCTGCCGCCCGTGGCGGTGATCCTGATGGCGGCGCCGATCCTGCTGCCGATCATCACCACCGCCGGCTTCGATCCGATCTGGTTCGCCGTGGTGCTGACGATCAACATGGAGATCGGGCTGATCTCGCCGCCCGTGGGGCTGAACCTGTATGTCATCAACGGCATCGCGCCCGACATCTCGCTGCGCACCATCCTGGTCGGCTCGCTGCCCTATGTGGGGTGCATGGTGCTGGCCATCATCCTGCTGTGCCTCTTTCCGGGCCTGGCCACCTGGCTGCCCGACGCGGTGATGGGGCCGGCGCAATGACCCGGCTGGCCGATCTTCTGGCCACCGTCTTCGAGCGCCGCCAGCGCGGCGAGCGCGTGCGGCCCCGCTTCGCGGACCGGCCCCTGCCCGAGCTGGCCCATGCGCTGCTGGGCTCGGCGGGCGAGGCGTCGGGGCTGGCGCTGGCCGAGGCCGTTCTGGCCCGCTACGAGGCGCTCGACGACGCGGGCCGGCGCGACTTCCTGTCCGAGGTCGCGCGCACGATGGACATCGACCCCCGGGCCGTGCGCGCCGCGCTCGAGGGCTACGAGGCGCGCCCCGCCCGCGACACCTACCAGGCCTTCGCCGCCGCCGCCGAGCCGCCGCGCCAGGAGCTGATCCGCCGGCTCAACCAGGCGCCGGGTGCGACGACGCGCCTTGTGCGCATGCGCGCCGACCTTCTGCGGCTGGGGCGCGGCGATCCGCCGCTCGAGGCGCTGGACCAGGACTTCCGCCACCTGTTCGCCTCGTGGTTCAACCGCGGCTTTCTGGTGCTGCGCAGGATCAGCTGGGAAAGCCCGGCGCACATCCTCGAGAAGATCATCGCCTACGAGGCGGTGCACGCCATCGACAGCTGGGACGATCTGCGCCGCCGCCTTCAGCCCGAGGACCGGCGCTGCTACGCCTTCTTTCACCCCGCCATGCCGGACGAGCCGCTGATCTTCGTCGAGGTGGCGCTGACGCGCGGCGTTCCCAGCTCGATCCAGGCGCTTCTGGCCGAGGACCGCCCGCCGCTGCCCGCCGAAGAGGCCGACGCGGCGGTCTTCTACTCGATCTCGAACTGCCAGAAGGGCCTGTCGGGGATTTCGTTCGGCAACTCGCTGATCAAGCAGGTGGCGGCCGACCTTGCCGCCGACCTGCCGCAGCTTTCGACCTTCGTGACGCTCTCGCCGATCCCGCGGCTGGTCGAGTGGCTCGAGCGCGAGGGCGTCGCGTGGGATCCCGCCGACCCCGAGCGCATGCGCAGGCTGGCCGCGTGGTATCTGCTCAACGCCAAGGGGCGCGACGGCATGCCCTTCGACCCCGTCGCGCGCTTTCACCTGGGCAACGGCGCGATCGTGCACGCCGTTCACGCCGATGCCGACGTCTCGCCCAAGGGACGCGCGCAATCGGGCGGCGCGATGGTCAACTACCTGTATGACCTTGGCAAGGTCGCGCAGAATCACGAGGCTTTCGTCGCCCGGCGCGAGGTTCGCGCAAGCGCCGAGGTCCGCGCGCTTGCCGAGCGCGCCCAGATCAGCCCCACCGAGGAACGATGACGCCATGGCCAACCCGCTTTACGACCGCCTCTTCGCCATCCACGAAGGCAAGACCAAGCCGTTCATCCGCCTGCCCGACGGGCGCGAGATCAGCTACGCCCGGTTCCTGAGCCGCAGCGCGCAGATCGGGGGCGCCATGGCCGAGATGGGGCTTGCGCCGGGCGACCGGGTCGCGGCGCAGGTCGAGAAGTCGCCCGAGGCGCTGATGCTCTACGCCGCCTGCGTGCGGGCGGGGCTGGTGTTCCTGCCGCTCAACACCGCCTACACCTCGGACGAGCTTAGCTACTTCATCGAGAACAGCGGCGCGGGGCTGATCGTCTGCGACCCGGCCCGCAAGGACGAGATCGGCGCGATGGCCCGGCGTCTGGGCGCGCGGCTCGAGACGCTGGCCGCCGACGGAAGCGGCTCGCTGACCGAGCGCGCCGCCGGCCAGAGCGACCGCTTCGCCACCGTCGACCGCGACGAGGACGACCTGGCCGCCCTGCTCTACACCTCGGGCACGACGGGCCGCTCGAAGGGGGCGATGCTGACCCAGGGCAACCTTCTGTCCAGCGCGCTGACCCTGACCGAGGTCTGGCGCTTCACCGAGCGCGACGTTCTGCTGCATGCGCTGCCGATCTTCCACACCCACGGGCTTTTCGTGGCGACGAACGTCGTGCTGGCCGCGGGCGCGAGCATGATCTTCCTGCCCCGGTTCGACATCGACCAGATCATCGAGAACCTGCCCCGCGCGACGGCCATGATGGGCGTGCCGACCTTCTACACGCGCCTTCTGGACGATCCGCGCCTGACGCGCGAGCTGGTGGCGCACATGCGCCTGTTCGTCTCGGGCTCGGCGCCGCTTCTGGCCGAGACGCACCGCGCCTTCGAAGAGCGCACGGGGCATCGGATTCTCGAGCGCTACGGCATGACCGAGACGAACATGAACACCTCGAACCCCTATGACGGCGAGCGCCGGGCCGGAACGGTCGGCTTTCCGCTGCCGGGGGTCGAGATCAGGATCACCGATCCCGAGACGGGCGCCGAGCTGCCCCCGGGCGAGATCGGCCAGATCGAGGTGCGCGGGCCGAACGTGTTCAAGGGCTACTGGCGCATGCCCGAGAAGACCGCGCAGGAGCTGCGCGAGGACGGGTTCTTCATCACGGGCGATCTGGGCATGGTCGATTCCGACGGCTACATCCACATCGTCGGGCGCAACAAGGACCTGATCATCTCGGGCGGCTACAACATCTATCCCAAGGAGATCGAGCTTGTGCTCGACGCCCAGCCGGGGGTGAAGGAAAGCGCCGTCATCGGCGTGCCGCACCCGGATTTCGGCGAAACCCCGCTGGCGGTGATCGTGCCCGAAAAGGGCGCCAGGCCCGAGCGCGCGGCGCTGGAGCAGGCCGTGCGCGCGGCGCTGGCGCGCTTCAAGCACCCGCGCGAATACGTCTTCGTGGACGAGCTGCCGCGCAACACCATGGGGAAGGTGCAGAAGAACCTGCTGCGCGAGCGCTACCGCGACGCCTTCGCCGCCGCGTGACCCGCCGCCGGGGCCGACCGCCGCGCCCCGGCCTGTCGCGGCGAAGCGCGGCGGTCCCGCACCGAAGCCCGCGCCGAAGGCGCCGGCAGCCTGCGCAGGCCCGAGCGCATGCTCGGCCCGCGCCCATGCGCGCGCCGAAGGCGCGGGCCGGCGCCGCGCATCGTCCAGCCGACCGGGGCCGCGCCCCAGCGCGGCGAACGCGCGCCGAGCGGGCGGCAGGTCCTTCGGCGGGCCGACGCTCCGCCCCGCCGACCGCCCCGCCGGCCTGCCCCGCCGCCCCGCCCCCGTCGCGGCGGATTGCAGGCCGGGGCCCTGCGCGCGGAGCGCCAGGACCGCGCCGCCGCCAACCCGCGCCGCGCCCTCGCCGCCAGGGGCGGGGGCGCGGCGCCCGCCGAGCCATCCGCCCGCGCCCGGGCGCCGGCGGCGGGCGCGGCGCGATTGCGACTGTCACACGAATCGGCTCAGTGATGCGGCGGCGCAAGTCCGCGCGGGCGGACCGCGCCCATGATCCGCATCTGCAAGGGAAACCGGACATGAGCCGCCGCCAGCGCCAGGCGCCGTCCCCGCCCCGCCGCGCGCGGCCCGGCCGGGCCCGACGGGCCGGCGGGCGCGATGCGCCGGGCAGGCTTCACTCGCAAGGAGCGGCCGCCGCGACCGGCCGCAAGGAGACGCACGCATGACCGTCTACGCTCTCAACGGCCTTGGCCGCATCGGCAAGCTGGCCCTGCGGGCGCTTCTTGAAAGGGGCGCCCGGATCGCCTGGATCAACGATGCGACGGGCGATCCGGCGATGCACGCGCATCTGCTCGAGTTCGACACCGTCCATGGCCGATGGAACGCCCGCTTCGCCCATGACCGCGAAAGCGTGACCATCGACGGCGTGCGGCTGCCCTTCGTCGGCGCGCGCGAGCTCGGGGCGCTGCCGCTCGCGGGCGTGGACGCCCTCATCGACTGCACCGGCGCCTTCAGGACGGCGGCCCGGCTGGCGCCCTGTTTCGACGCGGGGGTCAGGAAGGTGGTCGTCTCGGCGCCGGTGAAGGACGACGAGGCGGCGAACATCGTCTACGGCGTCAATCACCGCAGCTACGACCCCGCGCGCCACCGCATCGTGACGGCGGCCAGCTGCACCACCAACTGCCTTGCGCCGGTGGTCAAGGTTCTGCACGAGGCGATCGGCATCCGTCATGGCTCCATGACGACGATCCATGACGCGACCAACTCCCAGACCATCGCCGACCGGCCCGCCAAGGACCTGCGCCGCGCGCGCTCGGCGCTCAACTCGCTGATCCCGACCACCACGGGTTCGGCGACGGCGATCACGCTGATCTATCCCGAGCTCGAAGGCCGCCTGAACGGCCATGCGGTGCGCGTGCCGCTTCTGAACGCCTCGCTGGCGGATTGCGTGTTCGAGCTGCGCCGGCCGACGACGGCCGAAGAGGTCAACGCGCTGTTCAAGGCCGCCGCCGAGGGACCGCTGCGGGGCGTTCTGGGCTATGAGGAGCGCCCGCTCGTCTCGGCCGATTTCGTCAACGACACGCGCTCGGGCGTCGTGGATGGGCCCTCGACCATGGTCGTGGACGGCACGCAGGCGAAGGTCTTCGCCTGGTATGACAACGAGATGGGCTATGCCCACCGCCTCGTGGACGTGGCGCTGATGGTCGGAGCGTCGCTGTGAGCGCGCGCCCTCGGGGCCTGGGCGCCTATGTCGCCGTCACCGCCGCCTACTGGGCGTTCATGCTGACCGACGGCGCGCTGCGCATGCTGGTGCTGCTGCATTTTCACACGCTTGGCTTCACGCCGGTCCAGCTGGCCTATCTGTTCCTGCTTTACGAGATCGCGGGCATGGCGGCCAATCTGTCCGCCGGCTGGATCGCGGCGCGCTTCGGTCTGGCCTCGACGCTTTACGCGGGGCTGGCGCTTCAGGTCGCGGCGCTTGCGGCGCTGGCGCAGCTCGACCCGGCATGGGGCGTGGGGCCTTCGGTCGCCTTCGTCATGCTCGTGCAGGGGGTGAGCGGCGTGGCCAAGGATCTTGCCAAGATGTCCTCGAAATCGGCGGTCAAGATCCTTGCGCCGGACGCGCGGGGCGCCCTGTTCCGCTGGACGGCGATCCTCACGGGGTCGAAGAACGCGGTCAAGGGGCTGGGCTTTGCGCTGGGCGCGTCGCTGCTGGCCACGGTCGGCTTCGCGGGGGCCGTGCTGGGGATGGCGGCGGCGCTGGCGGCGATCCTTGCGGCCACGCTGGCGGCCATGCCGCCGAACCTGCCAAGGGGGCGCAAGGGGGCGAAATTCGCCGAGATCTTCTCCACCTCGGCGAACGTCAACCGGCTGTCGGCGGCGCGGGTGTTCCTGTTCGGCGCGCGGGACGTGTGGTTCGTGGTCGGCGTGCCGATCCATTTTCACGCCGCGCTTTCGGACGGCACGGCCGAGGGCGCGCGCGCGGCCTTCTTCACGGTCGGGGCCTTCATGGCGCTGTGGGTCGTTCTCTATGGCGCGATGCAGGCCCTGGCGCCCGGGCTGTTGCGCGCAGGCGAGCGCTCCGAGCGCGAACTGATCGCCGGAGCGTGCGGCTGGGCCTGGGCGCTGGCGGTCATCCCCGGCGCGCTGACCGCCGCGGCGCTGGCCGCGGACGGGCCGCAGCCCTGGTTCACCGCCGCGCTGGCGGTGGGGCTGCTGGCGTTCGGCGCGATCTTCGCGATCAACTCGGCGCTGCATTCCTACCTGATCCTGGCCTTTTCGAGGGCCGAACGGGTGACGATGGATGTGGGCTTCTACTACATGGCGAACGCGGCGGGACGGCTGCTTGGAACCGCCCTCTCCGGGCTCACCTACCAGGTCGGCGGGCTGGCGCTGATGCTGGGGACGGCGACGCTCATGATTGCGCTGTCGGCGCTCGCCGCCGGACGGCTCGACGCCGCGGGCCCCGCGACGAAGGCCGCCTGAGGGCCGCGCGCGGCGCATCGGCGCCGGGCGCCCGCGCCGCACACGCCCGACACGCGCAGGCTGGGCGCGCGACGCGGCGCGCCCGGGCCGGCCGGCCCCCGCCCCCGCTCCCCGCGCCGCTGCCCGCGCCTTCCGGCGGCGCGGATCGGCGCCTTTGCGGTCCGCGCGCGGCCGCTCTCGTGCTAGGATGACGCTCGTGCATCCGGCCCAGGCCGCGCGGAGTGGAAAGGATCGGCGACGTGACCCAGGGGCCTGGACGGCTGTCCGAGTTTCTTTCCCGCATCGGCCTCGAGCGGCTGCGCGACCGGCTGGCGGCCGAGGATGTGGACATGTCCGTGCTGCCGCTGCTCGACGAGGAGGACCTCAAGGGGCTTGGCCTCAACCTCGGAGAGCGCAAGCGCCTGCTCAGGGCCGTGGCCGAGCTTGGCGCGCGCGCCGAAGGCGGCGCGCCGCCCCGGGACGACGCGCTTGCGGGCGCCGTCCAGCTGCGCAGGTTGAGCGTATTGTTCTGCGACATGGTGGGCGCGACGCGTCTGGGCGAAGAGCTGGGCATCGACCGGATGCAGATCGTCCTTCAGCGCTATTGCCAGACCGCGCAACGGATCGCGGCGCGCCATGACGGCCACCTGGCCATGTCGCAAGGCGACGGGCTGGTGCTGCTGTTCGGCTATCCTCGCGTCGTCGAGGGGTTCGCCGAACGCTGCGTCGCGGCGGCGTCCGAGCTGCAAGGCGCGCTGGCGCGCGCGCCCGTGACCTTCGCCGGGCGCGCGCCCGTGCGCATCGCCACCCGGATCGGCATCGCCTCGGGTCAGGCCCTGGTCGGAGAACGGGGCGACGACGCCCCCGGCGGCGTCCACCTGGTCGGACCGGCGGTGAACCGGGCCGCCCGGCTTCAGGCCCTGGCGCGGCCCAACGCCATCATCGTCGACCGCGCCACGCGCGAGCTGACCGCGGCGGCGGTGGCATACGGCGCGCCGCGATCGGTCCGCCTGCGGGGCTTTTCCGAGCCGGCCGAGGTGTTTCGCGTCGTCGGCATGTCCGCCCCGGCGGCGGATCGGCCGGTCGCGCTGCTCGATCGCGCGGCGGAAACGGCGCTCTTGCGCAAGCTGTGGCGGCGCGCGCGGCGCGGGCATCCGGCGACGCTGACCATCCATGGCGGCCCGGGGATCGGAAAATCCGCCCTGGTCCAGCACTTCCTGACGCGCGAGGCCGGCCCCTCGGCTCGCGTCATCCGCCTTCGGGCCAGCGCGATGGCGACGCACTCGCCCCTGCGGCCGGTGGCCGAGGCCCTGGCCGAGCTGACCGGCCCCGACCCGCCGCCCGCCGCGCTCGCCGCCCTTCTGGGCGCCGCCCCCGAGAGCGCCGAACGCACGGCGCGCTTCGTGGGGCTTGCCGCCGCGCCCGAAGGCGACGCCGGACCGGGCGCGGACGAGCGCGCCGCCATCCTCGATCTGCTCGCCCGCTGGATCGTCGCGGGCGACGGCCGGCCGACGGCGGCGGTTCTGGAGAACGCGCAATGGGCCGACGACGCCACCCGCGCGCTGCTGAGCCGCGCCGCCCGGCAAGCGAAGCCGGAGGGGAATCGGTTCCTGATGATCGTCGTCACACGCGACGACGCCCCCCCGCCCGGCTTCGATCAGGGCCGCGACCGGGCGCTTGCCCTGCCGCCCCTGCCCGAGGACGCCGCCAATCTTCTGCTCGATCGCGCGCTGTCCGGCGCGCCGATTCCCCAGTCGGTCCGAGAGCACATCCTTCGCCGCTCGGACGGCAATCCGTTGATGCTCGAATCATTGGGCCACGCGCTGCGCCGGCGCCGGCTTGCCGAGCTGGCGGACGCGGTCGAGGTTCCGCACACGATCTACGAATCGGTCGCCATGCGGCTCGACGCCCTGAGCGCGGGCCGCGAGGCGATCGAGGCGCTGGCGGCGCTGGGAGCGCCGGCCGATCCCGCCTTGCTGGGGCGAATCCTGCGCGCCGACGCAGGCACGGTCGACGCCGCGCTTGCCGCGCTCGACCGGGCCGGGCTGATCGAACGCACCCTCGCCCACGGCCGCGAGACGATCGCGTTCCGCCATCAGGTGTGCCGGGACGTGGTCCTCGAGCGGCTCGCCGGACCGGCGCGCGAAAGGCTGCACCTGGCGGTCTATCGCGCGCTTGCGCGCGAGGGCGGCGCGCCCCATCGGCCCGACATTCTGGCCCGGCATGCGCTGGCCGGCCGCAACTGGGCCAACGCCGCGCGGCATGCGCTCGAAGCGGGGCTGGGATACCTTGTGCGCTCGGCCCTGCCCGAGGCGGGGCGCCATCTCGACATGGCGATGGACGCCCTGGCGCGGCTGCCCGCCGGGCCCGAGGTCGACCGCGACCGGCTGCGCGCGGTGGCGGGCCTGGCCGCGGTCGAGCGTTCGCGCTTCGGGATCGCGTCGGACCGCAGCGCCGAGCTGGGCCGGCAGGCGGTCGCGCTTGCGCGCGCGGTCGGCGACGCGAAGGCCGAGCTTCTGGCGCTCAACGGCCTTTACTCCCACGCGCTCGTGCGCGCCGACTATCGCCGCGCGGACAGCTTCGCGAAGGCCCTTAGCAAGGCGGCCGAGCGATGCGCAGACGACGACTTCCGCATGATCGGCGGGCGCGCGATCGGCGCGGTGGCCCTGCACCGGGGCGATCAGGCCACGGCCCGGCGCAGGCTTGAGCGGGCGCTGGCGCAGTATGAGCGCGACGCGCATCTGCCGCTGGCGCACGCGCACGGATACGATCACGCCGAGATCTGCGCCGCCCTGCTGGCGATGTCGCTGTGGATCGGCGGCGATCTGCGCGGCGCGCGCCGGATGGGCGCCTGGGCGATCGCGCATGCGCGCGCCATCGACCACGCCCATTCGCTGGCGCAGGCGATCTCGTTCAGGGTCATGTGGGGGGCGCTGGCGCGGCAAGGAGCCGAGATGGCCGAGCTCGCCGCCGAGGGCGTCGCGCTGTCCGAGAAGCACGGCATTCGCGTGATGCGCGCCGCCGCGCGGCTGTTTCCCTTCGCCGGCGGGCTGTGCCTGCAGCCCGACGCCCCCGCCGCCGCGCAGATGGCCGATCTGGCGTCGCGCGTGGCCGAGTTCCGCGCCGCGAACCCGTTCAACTACGTTCCGCTGCTGAACTCGGTGCTGGCCGAGGCGCATCTTCGCGCGGGCGACCTTCCCGCGGCGCAGATCGCGCTTGCCGAGGCGCAAAAGGCCGAGGCCCGCACCGAAGAGACCTGGACCTGCGCCGAGGTCCTGCGCATGCGCGCGCGCCTTGCGGCGGCGCAAGGCGACGGGAAGGCGGCCCGGCGCCTTCGTGGGCGGGCGCTTGGCGCGGCGCGGCGCACGCAGGCGGCGACCATCGCGCTGCGCATCGCCTGCGACATGGCCGAGGCCGACCCGCGCCCGGCAACCGCCGGCGCGGTGCGCGCCGCCCTCGCCAAGCTGACATCGCGCGACGGCGGCTGGGACGTTCGGCGCGCGGCCGCGATCCTGCGCGCCGGCGCGCATGGCTGACGCCCGCCGCGCAGCCGCCTCCGCGCCGCCATGGCGGCGCAGGCCCCCACGCCGCCTCCGCGACAGGCGCAGCAATGGTCGCATCCCGCCGCCGGGCCGTCGCCCCCGCCCCGCGCCGCCCCCGCGACAGGCCCCGCAACGGCCGCATCGCGCCGCCCACGACGCCCACGACGCCGCCCGCCCGGCGCGAAGGCGGCGGCCGCACCGCCGGGCCGTCGCCCCGCCCCCGCGTCGTCCTCCGCCCCGCCCCGCGCCGCGCCGCTCATCCCGGCGAAGGCCGCCGCGCCAAGGGTCTGCGCCGAAGCTTCGCGGGCCGCCCCTGCGCCCCGGCTGTTGCATCGCGCCGCGCGCTCGGGCAGGGTCCGGCGCGAACCGGGCCTCGCCCGGCGTCTCCCAACGAGAGTCCGCTCACGCCATGCGACGTCTGCACCACCAGCCCCTCTCTCCCTTCTGCCGCAAGATCCGCCTGGTTCTGGCCGAGAAGCGCATCGAGGCCGTGCTGGCCGAGGAGACCCCCTGGACCCGGGACCTGGACTTCCTGCGCCTCAACCCCGCCGGCCAGACCCCCGTCTTCGTCGATGACGACGGAACCGTCGTCGCCGACAGCGCGGCCATCTTCGAATACCTCGAAGAGACGCGCCCCGAGCGCCCGCTGCTGCCCCGCAGCCCGGCCGAACGCGCCGAGGCCCGCCGCCTGGTCGCCTGGTTCGACGACAAGATGCATCGCGAGGTGACCGCCAACCTGCTCGAAGAGCGCGTGATGAAGAAGCTGCGCGGCGGCGGGCATCCCGACAGCGCGCGCATTCGCGCCGGGCTGCGCAACCTGACCATCCACCTCGAATACATCGGCTGGCTGGCCGAGAAGCGCAAATGGCTGGCCGGCGACGAGCTGACCGTGGCCGACTTCGCCGCCGCCGCGCATCTGAGCTGCCTTGACTACATCGGCGACGTGAACTGGGACCACAGCCTGCCCGCGCGCGAGTGGTATGCCCGCGTCAAGTCGCGCCCCGCCTTCCGCCCGCTGCTGTCGGACCTGATGTCGGGCTTTCCGCCGCCGCCCCATTACGCCGACCTTGATTTCTGACCGCCCGCGCCCGCAAGCTGAAGCATGAGCACCCGCCGCGCCCCCATGCGGGCCGCCGCGCCATGACCGCGGCCCAGCCCGCGCCCGCCGCCGACGCCCGCGCGCTGGCCGAGGCGCTGCGCGCGCAGGCCCGCGCCGAGGGTTTCGCCGCCATGGGCGTGTGCCGCCCCGACGCGGTTCCCGAAGCGGCCGAGCGGCTGCGCGCCTTTCTGGCCGCGGGCCGCCATGGCGAGATGGCGTGGATGGCCGAGCGCGCGGCGTGGCGCGGCTCGGCGGCGGCGCTGTGGCCCGAGGCGCGCTCGGTCGTCATGCTGGCCGAGCCCTACCAGCCCGACCCCGCGCCCTGGGCGCCGCTGACGCGGCCCGAGCTTGGGGTGGTGTCGTGCTATGCGCGCGGCAAGGATTATCACGACCTGGTCAAGAAGCGGCTCAAGCGCCTGGGCCGCTGGCTGATCGAGCGCGCGGGCGGCCAGATCAAGGTTTTCGTCGACACGGCCCCCGTGATGGAAAAGCCGCTCGCCGCCGCCGCCGGGCTGGGCTGGCAGGGCAAGCACACCAACCTTGTCAGCCGCGAGCTGGGCAGCTGGTTCTTCCTCGGCGCGATCTTCACCACGCTCGAGCTGCCCGCCGACGCGCCCGCGCCCCAAAGCTGCGGCTCGTGCCGGCGATGCCTCGACGTGTGCCCGACCGCGGCCTTTCCGGCGCCGTTCCAGCTCGATGCGCGGCGCTGCATCTCTTATCTGACCATCGAGCTGAAGGGCCCCATCCCGCGCCCCATGCGCCCGCTTCTGGGCAACCGCATCTATGGCTGCGACGACTGCCTGGCGGTCTGCCCGTGGAACAAGTTCGCCGGCGCCGCGGCCGAGATCGGCTATCTGCACCGGCCCGAGCTGACGCGCCCGCGCCTGGCCGAGCTGGCGGCGCTGGACGACGGCACCTTCCGCGAGGTGTTCTCGGGCTCGCCGGTCAAGCGCATCGGACGCGGACGCTTCGTGCGCAACGTGCTCGTCGCCATCGGCAATTCCGGCGATCGGGCCCTGGCGGACAGCGCGCGCGCCCTGCTCGGCGACGCCGACCCCCTGGTGCGCGGCGCGGCGGTATGGGCGCTGGGCCGGCTTGTGGGAGCGCGGGCGCTGGCCGAACTCGGCCCCCCGCCGGACGAACGCGACCCGCAGGTGCTGGACGAATGGCGCGCCGCCTGCGCCCCCGCATGCGGCCTCGGGCAAGGCTGAGCGCCCGGGCGCCCCTTCAGCCCCCGGCCTCCATCAGCTGCAAGGCGCGGCGCGCCGCGGCGCCGGTCGGCCCCTGGCGGTCGCGGGCGATGGCGCCCAGGTATCGCTCGCGCGCCGCGTCGCGCCGGCCCAGCGCCTCGAGCGCACGACCGGCCTCGAGCCAGGCCTGCGCGTCCTCGGGCGCGGCGGCCAGCGCGGCCTCGGCGTCGGCCAGCGCGCCGGCCGCGTCGCCCAGCGCCGCCCGCGCCTGGGCGCGCGCGACGAGCAGCGCCGGCGCGCCGGGCGCGGCGCGCAGGGCGGCGTCCAGATCGGCGCGCGCGCCGGCCCAGTCCTGCGTCATCGCCCTAGCCTGCGCGCGCGCGGCCAGCAGGGCCGGATCGCCCGGCGCCAAGTCCAGCGCCGCCGCAAGCGAGGCCAGCGCCTGTTCGGGCCGCCGCGCGGCCAGCCACAGATCGGCCGCCAGCGCCCGCATGGCGCGCAGCCGCTCGGGCGGCGCGGCGCCGGCCTCTTCGGCGGCCAGCTGATCGAGCAGCCGGGCGGCCGTGGCCTGGGCGCCCAGCGCCGACAGGGCCAGCGCCTCGCAGATGCCCGCCTGAGCGCCGCCGCCGAAGCGCCGCCACTCGGCCGCGGCCTCGCGCGCGGCGGCCGGATCGGCGTCGAGCAGCGCCACGCACGCCGCGTAGTCGCGCACGCGCGCGGGGGCTCCCTGCCCCGCGGGGGCCTGCGCCGATGCGGGCGCCCGCCCCTCGGCCCACGCCGCCGGCGCGCCGGCCAGCCCGGCGGCCAGCGCCGCCGCCAGCGCGGCGGCCGGCGCCGCCGCCCGGCGCCTTCGGGTGATGTGTCGCATTCGCTTGCGCTCCGCTCTATGTTCCGGGCCGGACCGTAGCCGTTGGAGGAGACCCGCGCAAATGCCCGTGATGCTGACCCTTGGCCATGGCTATTGCGCCGCCCATCTGGCGCCGCGCCTGCTGGCGCGCGGCTGGCGCGTGATCGGCGCGACGCGCAGCCCCGACAAAGCCCGCGCCCTGGCCGCAAGCGGCGTCGAGCCCCTGCTCTGGCCCGGCGACGACCCCGCCCCGGCGCTCGAGGCGCTGTCGCAGGCGACGCATCTGTTGATCTCGGCCGCGCCGAATCCCGAAGAGGGCGACCCCGTGCTGGCGCGGCTGCGCGCGCCCATCGCCGCGCGCGCGGGGGACTTCTCCTGGGTCGGCTATCTGTCCACCACCGGCGTCTATGGCGACCGCGGCGGGGCATGGATCGACGAAGGCGCCGAGCGCCGCCCCTCGACCGCCCGCGGCGCGCTGCGCGTGGCGGCCGAGGACGCATGGAGCGCCCTTTGGCGCGAGCGCGGCCTGCCGCTGCACATCTTTCGCCTGGCGGGCATATACGGCCCCGGCCGCGGCCCCTTCGCCAAGGTGCGCGCGGGCAAGGCGCGGCGCATCGTCAAGCCGGGGCAGGTGTTCTCGCGCATCCATGTCGAGGATGTGGCGCGCACGCTCGAGGCCTCGATGGCCCGCCCCTCGCCCGGCGCCGCCTACAATGTGTGCGACGACCTGCCCGCCCCGCCCGAGGACGTCATCGCCGAGGCGGCGCGGCTGCTGGGCGCGCCCCTGCCCCCGGCCGAGGATTTCGAGACCGCCGAGATGACCCCGATGGCGCGCAGCTTCTACGCCGAAAGCAAGCGCACCTCGAACCGGCGCATCCGCGAGGAGCTGGGCGTCGAGCTGGCCTATCCCGACTACCGCGCCGGGCTGGCCGCGCTGCTGGCCGAGGAGCGCGCCGCCGGCGGCTGACCCCGCGCGCCACTCAGCGGCCGCCGGGCGCTGGTCGGGACTGGGGTTGGGGGTCGGCCAGAAGCTCTTCGAGAAACAGGCTGATGAGCTGCGCGCGCCCGTCCAACCCCGCCTTGGCGTAGATGGCCGCCGTCTGGGCGCGGACCGTGCCCTTGGCCGTGCCGCGGATCTCGGCCACGCTTTCGTTGTCGAACCCCTTGAGCGGCAGCATCGCCATCTCGCGCTCGGCGACGGTCAGGCCCCAGCGGTCGAAAAGCCC
Organism: Oceanicella actignis; assembly: GCF_008124525.1. Classification (GTDB taxonomy): domain Bacteria; phylum Pseudomonadota; class Alphaproteobacteria; order Rhodobacterales; family Rhodobacteraceae; genus Oceanicella; species Oceanicella actignis. The sequence goes on along the minus strand of NZ_VNHJ01000005.1, from coordinate 30,553 downwards.
TCGACCAGCTGCGCCATCTCGCCGCGCGCGGCGCGCAGGCCGGTCTCCATGCTGTCCATGCGGGCCAGAAGGCGGCGCAGCTCGACCATCTGGAAGGCGACGCCGCCGCTCAGCGCCAGGGCGGCGAAGGCCTCGACGGCCATGTGCACCTCGTCCAGATGGCCGGTTTCGGCGTAATCCACGATCACGTCGCCGATGAAGAACATGGCGCACAGGGCCTGCGCGGCGATGATCGCGGCCAGCGTCGCCGCCCGCCGCTCTCGCCGATCCGCGCGTCGCCATGCGCCGATCATTCGGCCTCGAACCCCTCGGGAATGCGCTTGCGCCCGTCGATCATCGCCCGCACCAGCGGCACGCCCGTGCGCCGGGTTTCGAACATCACGCCCCCCACATGCAGCGCCACCGAGATCATGAGCCAGCTCCAGGCCGCTTCGTGCAGCTCCTCGACCCATTCGACGCCGAAGAACGTCATCATTCCCATCATGTAGCCGGTCGCCGCCAGGGCGGCCAGCGTCGCCCAGAGATTGCAGACCATCAGCGCGCCGAGCGGGTCATGAGACAGATGGACGCGCCGCGTCCCCGCCGCCAGCTCGGCCAGATGCGCGCGCGCCGCCGACAGGCTGGGCGGAAAGGACGAGAACCGCGCCGGCCGCGGCCCCACGACGCCCCACACCATGCGCAGCGCCACCAGCCCCGCCGCCGCATAGCCCAGCCAGTGGTGCAGCAGCGCCTCGCCGTCGAGGAACGAGTCGATCAGCGCCGCCAGCGCCACCGACCAGTGGATGATGCGCACCAGCGGTTCCGGACCCGGATCTCGCGGGCGCCGTGGCGCCCGCTTGCGGAAAGGTCGGACATGGCCATGGCCCGCCTCACTTCATCTTCAGCTTGGCCGGCTTGCCGGTCTGCGGGTTGACGTAGACCTCGCCCATCTTGCCCTGGCCGACGAAGTAGGCCTCGATCATGCCGTCCTCGCGCTCGATCTTGCGCACCTCGAAGCCCATCGAGGTCAGGGTCTGGCGGACCTCCTGCTCGGTCTTGCCCAGCATCGTGTCCGTGCTCGGGGCTTCGGCCAGAGCGGGCGCGGCCAGCGTCATGGTCTGAGCGGCGATCGCAATTTTGCGCATGGGGGCGCCTCCTTTGTTCCGGTCGCCTCGGCGCGGACCATCCGCGCCGGCCCGCCACACATGGCGCGGGCCGGACGCGCCGGGAATAGGCGCGCGGCTTGCGCCCGCCGCCGCAAGCCCGCGCTTATGCGCCAAAGCCCGCAAGAACGGGGCCAGGCCGCGCAGGAGCGCACCCCCGCGCCGCCCCGCGGGCGCCGCCGCGAACGGGGCGTAAGCGCGGGCTTATTCGCCCGGAACCAGCCGTTCGAGCAGCCGCGCCCGCGCCGCCCCCGCGCGCAGCGGACCCTCGGCCCGGTCGAAGCGCAGATGGGCCAGCGCAACGTTCCCCGCCACCGATCCCAGACGCCCGGCGGCGCGCCCGTCCTCGGTCGTGAGCTCGGCGCCGGGGGCGGCCGCGCCCTCGAGCGCGACGCGCGCCAGCCCCTTACGCAGCTGCGTCTTGTGCTTCATGCGCGCCACGATCTCCTGCCCCACATAGCAGCCCTTGCGGAAATCGACGCCGTTCAAGCGCTCGAAGCCGGCCTCGAGGATGAAGGTCTCTTCCGGGATCAGATCGACGCCCGACGCGGGCACGCCCAGCGCCACGCGCAGCGCCAGCCGCTCTTGCGCGTCGGCTTGCGCCGCGCCGGCCAGCGCGGCCTCGGGCTCGGCGGTCAGCACGCGGCCGCCGAGCCCCGGATGGCGCGGATCGGGCAGGACGCCAGGCGCGCGCTCCCACCCCTCGCCCCACAGCTGCACGACCTGCAGATCGGCCGGCGCGATGGTCAGCTTGCGCCGCAGGCGATACATGCCCAGCCGCGCCGCCAACGCCGGCGCGCGGTCGGCGGCCAGGTCCAGCAGCACGCCGTCGCCCTCGGGGGCGGGGGTGACGATGAAGTCGAACAGATACTTGCCCTGCGGGGTCAGCAGCGCCGCATAGACCGGCCCCCTTTCGAGCCTGCGCATGTCGTTGGTCGCCAGGCCCTGCAGGAAGCCGCGCGGATCGTCCCCATCGATCCGAAGCACCGCGCGCTCGGGCGCGACGCGGCCGCGCAGGCCGGCGGGCGTCGCGGGGGCGCGTTCCTCGACCGTTTCGTTCATCTTGCGACCTCTCTTCCGACGTTCCGGCGGCGGCCGCGTCGGGGCCGCGCCGCATGGCGGGCAATATAGCCGTCGCGCGGCGCGGCGCATCCTGTTATCGAGGCTTCCGCCGCCGCAAGCGCGGCGCGATCCAAGGCAGGAGCGCAACCATGCCCGCGCCCATCTCGGTCGTCATCCCGACGCTCAACGCCGCCGCAGGACTGGGTCCGACGCTGGCCTCCCTGACCGAGGGCCTGCGCGAGGGGCTGATCGCCGAGCTCATCATCGCCGACGGCGGCTCGGAGGACGACATCGCCTGGCTGGCCGAGGAGATCGGCGCGCGGCTGGTCGCGGCGCCCCGCGGGCGCGGGCGCCAGCTGGCCGCGGGGGCGCAGGCGGCGCGGGGCGCGTGGCTGCTGTTCCTGCACGCCGACACGGTGCTCGATCCCGGCTGGAGCGCGGCGGCGCGCCGCCACATGCGCGCGCATCCCGACGCGGCCGGCTGGTTCCGCCTGCGCTTCGACGCGCCCGGCGCCGCCGCGCGCTGGACCGCCGGATGGGCCAATCTGCGCGCGCGGCTGTTCGGCCTGCCCTATGGCGATCAGGGGCTCCTGGTGCGCGCGCAGGTCTATCGCGCGGCGGGCGGGCATCCGCCCGTGGCGCTGATGGAGGACGTGGCCCTTGCGCGGCGGCTGCGCATGCGCCCGCTCGACGCCGGGGCGACCACCAGCGCCGCGCGCTATCTGCGCGACGGCTGGCTGCGGCGCGGCTGGATCAATCTGAGCACGCTGGCGCTCTACCTTGCCGGCGCCGACCCCGAGCGCCTGGCCCGCCGCTACGAACGCGCTGGGCGCAGGCGCTTGTCGCGGCGCTGAGCGCGCCTTCTCGCCCGCGCGTCCGACCGCGCGACCGCCCGCCAAACCCGCCCCCCCGACCCGCGAGGCCCGCCCCCATGGCCGCGCGGCGCGTCGGGCGGCGCCGCATCCCCCCGCCCCCCGCGGACGGCGCCCCCATGGCTGGCCGATGCGTCGGCGCGGCCCCGGACCGGGCCGCCGCGCTCAGCCCGCGCCCCAGGTGTCGCTCAGCCGATAGCCCTGCGGCCAGGGGTCGTCGGGGTCGAGCATGTGCTGATGCGTTCCCGTGATCCACGCCCGGCCCGAGATCTCCGGGATGATGGCGGGCAGCGGGCCGACGGCGCCGGTCTCGACGATGCGGCCCGAGAAGGTCGAGCCGATCAGCGAAACCGCCGTCAGGCGGTCCTCGGGGCCCATCAGGCCGCGCGCATGCAGCGTCGCCATGCGCGCCGACACCCCCGTTCCGGTGGGCGAGCGGTCGACCTTGCCCGGGCGGATCGCCACCGCCGAACCGGCGCGTAGCTCGCGCCCGCGCCGTTCGATCGGACCGGCGAAAAGGCAGAACGAGACATGATCCCAATCGGGATTGAGCGGATGCGCGAAGCCCAGCTGCTCGTTGGCGGCGCGGGTGATGCGCATGCCCAGCGCGGCGATGTCGCGCGCCTCGTCCGCGCGCAGCGCGAAGCCCAGCGCGCGCGCGTCGACGATCACGAAGCTGTCGCCCCCATAGGCCGTGTCCACCGTCAGCGCGCCCAGCCCCTCGACCTCGAGCGCGGCGTCGAGCCGGGCGGAGAAGCTGGGCACGTTGCGCACGAAGATGCGCTCGGCCTTGCCGGCGCGGCACTGGGCGCGCACATGCACCAGCCCCCCCGGCGCCTCGAGCGTCAGGCGCGTTTCGGGCTCGGTCATGGGCAGGATGCCCGAATCCAGCAGCACCGTCGCCACGCAGATCGCGTTCGAGCCGGACATGGGCGGCGTGTCTTCGGGCTCCATGATGATGAAGGCGGCGTCCGCGCGCGGGTCCCTGGGCGGAACCAGCAGGTTCACATGGCGGAACACCCCGCCGCGCGGCTCGTTGAGCACGAAGTTGCGCAGCGCCTCGTCGCGCGCGATCCAGCGCGACTGCGCCCACAGCGTCTCGCCCGGCGGCGGGGCGACCCCGCCGACGATGACGTCGCCGACCTCGCCCTCGGCATGGGCGGAGATGACGTGGATGATCCTGTTCGACCGCATGGCGCCTCAGCTCAGCCAGGAGGGAAGATCGCGGGGCGCGCGCCCCGTGGCGGCGGCCTCGGCGCAGGCGGCCAGCGCGCCGAAGCGCACCGCCCGCCCCGACAGGCCGGGGCCGTAATGGGCGTATTTGCCCGAATTGGTCATGACGGCGCGCGCCTTGGGCGGAAAGACCGGCTCGACGATCGAGCACCAGCACAGATCGGGAATGACCCGCGCCCCCGCCGCCTCGAGCCGCGCCAGCACGCCCTCGGCGCGGATGGTCTCCAACACCCCGCGCCCGAGCGTGACGATGAGCGCCGCGCGCGCCTTGCGCCCCTGCATCAGATCGGCCAGGGCGCGGCATTCCTCGGCCGAGGCGTGCGGGCTGCCGACGGCCACCAGGTCGATCTGCTCGGGGCCGCGGTTCAGCGCCCGCCAGCCCTCGCGCAGCGCCGCGCGGTCGATGCGCGCGCGGTCGGCGTCGGGATCGAGCAGATGCGCCTCGGGGGTGACGCCCTCGACATGCAGCATGGGCGCGCCCGAGGTCGCGCCGAAGGCCGCGCACAGCGCCTTGAGCGCCTCGGGCCCCGGCCTGGCCGCCGCCAGCCCCCGCAAGAGCGGAATGCGGTCGGGCGAGAGCCTGCCCGCCAGCCAGCCCAGCAAGGGCCAGAAGGCGTCGTCGATCCCGTCCGGCAGCTCGACCTCGATGACCCGCCGCGCCAGGCGGTTGCGCTCGAGATACGGGCCCGACAGGGGCGCGCGCCCGGTCAGCGCGATGCACAGATCGAGGAAATCGGGATGCTTGGCCGTGCGCGCGCCCAGAACCGAGTTGGCGTAGATGACGGCGTTCGATTCCGACCAGCCGACGGCCTGGCCGGGCCGCGGCGCGTCCTCCAGCAGATAGGGCGCGCAGGTGAAGCTGGGCCGGCAGCCCATGCGCACATAGGCGTCGGCCAGCCGCTGGGCCGGGCCGCCGAAATCGGGCGCCACGCCCTGCGTGCGCCAGTTGGCGTGATCGACCGAGATGGCGTTCATGGTCGTGGGAATGCGCACGCGCGCGCCCAGCTCGAGCATGCGCTCGGCGAAGGTCAGATTGGCGGGGCTGGCGTAGATGCACCCGTCGATATGGGCCTGAGCCACGTCGATCAGCCGCTCGGCGCCCTGATTGGCGGCCATGGCGCGCAGAATGCGCATGGCCAGCGCCGCCGCCGGTCCGTGCGCGCCGTCGAGCATGGCGCGGTCCTCGGCGCTCAGCTCGAGCAGGTCGGCGGCGGGCGGGTCCAGCGGCACGGCGCCCAGATCGGTCTCGATCGCGTCGGGGCCGATGGCGGCGCGACGGGCGCGCGACAGGCGGGCGAAGGCCTCGGCGTCAAGGCGCAGCACCGGCAGCGGGCGGTCGAACAGCTGGGCCGCGACCAGCGCGCCCAGCGTCGCCACGTCCTCTTCGTCGCGAAAGACCAGCGCCGCCGGCGCCCGTCCGCCCAGCGCCATGTCCAGCAGCACGCCCGAGCCGGTGCACGAGCCGCGCGTGCCCGGCAGCGCCAGCACCCGCCCCGCCAGCTCGCGCCCCGCCAGCGGATGGCGCACGTCGATCACCCGGCCCGCGGCCGGATCGACCCCGCCCCAGAAGCTGAGCGGCTCGTCGCAGGCCAGCACCTCGCCCTCGGCCCGGCCGGGAAGAACGACCCGCCCCCTCATCGGACCACGAAGCCATGCGCGAAGGGGTCGCGATCGTCGATGAAGATGGTGTTGAGCCCGGTCATCCGCGCCCAGCCCGCGATCGAGGGGATGATGGCCGGGCGGCCCCCCGCCTCGGCCGGCGCCTCGACGCGGCCGTGAAAGACCGAGCCGATGATGCTTTCGTGGCGGAACTCGTCGCCCGGACGCAGGCGCCCGCGCGCGGCCAGCTGCGCCATGCGCGCCGAGGTGCCGGTGCCGCAGGGGCTGCGGTCGATGGCCTTGTCGCCGTAGAACACCGCGTTGCGCGCGTCGGCGTCGGGGCGCGTCGGGGCGCCGGTCCACAGGATGTGGGTCAGCCCGCAGATGCGCGGATCCTCGGGGTGGACGAACTCGTATTTCTCGTTCAGCGCCGCGCGCAGCCTCGGCGACAGCTCGACCAGCTGGCCGGCGGTGAAGTCGGCCATGTCGCGGTAGTTCCTCTGCGGCTCGACGATGGCGTAGAAGTTGCCGCCATAGGCCACGTCCACGACGATCTCGCCCAGACCCTCGACATGGGCGCTCAGCCCCTCGGCGTAGAGAAAGGCGGGCACGTTGGTCAGGCGCACCTCTTCGACGAAGCGGCCCTCCTGGCGGTATTCGACCTCGACCTTGCCCGCCGGCGTGTCGAGCGACAGCCGCCCCGGCCTGCGCGGGGCGATCAGGCCGTGCTCGACGCCCAGCGTCACCGTGCCGATCGTGCCGTGCCCGCACATGGGCAGGCAGCCCGAGGTCTCGATGAACAGCACCGCCACGTCGCAATCGGGGCGCGTGGGCGGGTAGAGGATCGCGCCCGACATCATGTCGTGCCCGCGCGGCTCGAACATCAGCCCCGTGCGGATCCAGTCGTAGTCGCGCAGGAAATGGGCGCGTCGCGCCAGCATGTCCGCGCCCTCGAGCCGCGGGCCGCCGCCGGCGACCAGCCGCACGGGATTGCCGCATGTATGGCCGTCGATGCAGAAGAAGGCGTGAGAGGCCATGGACGTCCTCAGAAACGTTGCGGGGAATAGGGGGCGATGTCGATGGGCGGCCGCGCGCCGGTCGCCAGGTCGGCGACGATGCGCGCCGTGCCCGCCGACTGCGTCAGCCCCAGATGCCCGTGGCCGAAGGCGTAGATGACGCGCGGCGTGGCGCGCGCGCGGCCGATGGCCGGCAGGCTGTCGGGCAGCGAGGGGCGCATGCCCATCCAGCGCGTCCCGCCCTCGGTCGCAAGGCCGGGCAGCAACTCGGCGGCCTTGCGCAGCATGGCGTCGGCCCTGCGCCAGTTGGGCGGCAGGCGCAGCCCGCCCAGCTCGACCGCGCCGCCCACGCGGATGCCGCAGGACAGGCGCGTGACCACGAAGCCATGGCCGCCGAAGGTGATCTGGGTGCGCAGATCGAACGCGCCCGGCGGCAGGGTGGTGTTGTAGCCGCGCTCGGTCTCGAGGGGGATGCGCTCGCCCAGGGTGCGGGCGATCAGGTGCGAATGCGCCCCCGCCGCCACCACCGCCATGCCCGCGCGCCGCGCGCCGCCGCCCCGCAGGCGCAGCTCGACCCCGTCCTCGCGCGGGACCAGCGCCGCGACCTCGGCCCGCGCCAGCTCGCCGCCCTGGGCGACGAAGCGCTCGGCCAGCGCCAGGGTGTAGCGCAGCGGGTCCTCGATCGAGCGCCAGCCCGGCGTGAAGGTGCCCTTCACGAGCCGCGGCGACAGGCCCGGCTGAAGGGCGGCCATCTCGTCGCGGTCCATGTGGCGGAACTCGATCCCGTGCTCGGCCCGCGCCTGCCAGCCGGGCAGGCTGGCGCGGAACTCGGCCTCGGATTCGTAGACCTGAAGATTGCCCTCGCGGCGCAGCATCCCGGCCGTGCCCGTGGCGGCCAGAAAGGGTTCGAGCTCGGCGCGCGACAGGTCCATCAGCGCCGTCTGCGCCGCGGTCGAGGCCGCCACGCGCGCCGGCGCGCAGGCGCGCCAGAAGCGCAGCAGCCAGGGCGCGATGCGCAGCGCGTAGGCCGGCGGAATGCTGAGCGGCCCGAGCGGGTCGAGCAGCCAGCGCGGCGCCTTGCGCAGGATGCCGGGCGAGGCCAGCGGCAAAATGTCGGTGAAGGCGAAGGCCCCCGCATTGCCCGCCGAGGCGCCGGCGGCCGGCCCCTCGCGGTCCAGCACCGCCACGCGCAGCCCGCGCGCCTGCATGGCCAGCGCCGCCGACAGGCCGACGACGCCTGCGCCCGCCACGATCACGTCGGGACGATCGGACATGGCCCGCTCAGACCGTCGCCGCCAGGAACTTCTGCAGCTCGGGCGTTCGGGGCGCGCCGAACAGCTCTTCGGGCGGGGCGATCTCGGCGATCACGCCCTGGTGGAAGAAGGCCACGCGGTCCGAGACCTCGCGCGCGAACTTCATCTCGTGCGTGACGCAGATCATCGTCATGCCCTCGGCCGCCAGCATGCGCAGCGTGTCCAGCACCTCGCCCACCAGCTGCGGATCGAGCGCCGAGGTCACCTCGTCGAACAGCATGTAGTCGGGCGACATGGCCAGCGCGCGGGCGATGGCCATGCGCTGCTGCTGGCCGCCCGACAGGCGCGAGGGATAGACCGACAGCTTGTCGCCCAGCCCCACATGCTTGAGCTGGCGCACGGCCTCGGCCTCGGCCTCGGCGCGCGAGCGGCCCAGCACCTTGCGCTGGGCGAGCATCACGTTCTCGAGCACCGTCAGATGCGGGAAGGCGTTCCACTGCTGGAAGACGATGCCGATCTTGCGCCGCAGCCGGTTCAGGTCCGTGCCCTTGGCGTGCACCTCGACCCCATCGACCAGGATGCGGCCCGAGTCGATGGGCTCGAGCCCGTTGATGCAGGTCAGCAGCGTGGACTTGCCCGACCCCGAACCGCCGATGACGGTCAGCACCTCGCCCTTGGGCACGGTCAGCGAGACGCCCTTGAGCACCTCGAGCGAGCCGAAGGATTTGCGGACGTTCTCGATCTCAATCATTGGCCAGCCATTTCTTTTCCAGGTACCCGCCGAACCGGGCGATCGGGAAGGAGATGAGGAAGTAGAACAGACCGCAGATCAGCAGCAGGAACAGCGGCTCCTGCAAGCGGGTGATCAGGATCTGCGTGGACTTGAGCAGCTCGACCACCTGGACGACGAAGACCAGCGAGGTGTCCTTCATCACGCCCAGCGCCAGGCCGATCCACGAGGGCAGCGCCACGCGCGTGGCCAGCGGCAGGACGATATGGGTCATGTCCTGCCCCCAGCTCATGCCCAGCGAGCGCGCGGCCCGGCGCACGGTCTGCGGCACGGCCTCGATGCCCCCGCGCACGATCTCGGCGCAATAGGCGGCGGTGTAGAGCGACAGCACCCCGCAGGCCACCGTGAAGCCCGAGACGCGAAAGCCGAGCACGGTGGTGACGAAGGCGTTGGCCAGCACCAGCTGGATCAGCAGCGGAATCGAGCGGAAGATGTCCAGAAAGAAGGTCAGCGGCGCGCCCCACCACGGGCCGACCTGGTATCGGACGACGCCGAAGACGATCCCCATCAAGGTGCCCAACCCCACGGCGATGGCGGTGACCAGCAGCGTCATGCCCGCGCCGCGGGCCAGGAACAGCAGGTCGTTGACGGTCAGTGCGGTGTCGAACATCCCGGCCCCCGTCAGTAGCGGAACAGGCGCGCGGCCAGCAGCCGGGCCGAGATGGTGATCGTCTTGGTGATCAGGTAGAAGATCACGGCCGCGATCGCGAAGATCTCGAAGGTGCGGAAGGTGCGCGCGTTCAGGTCGTTGGCCACGCCGTAAAGGTCCGAGTTCATGGCCACCACTGCGCCCAGCGAGGTCATCAGGATCGCCCACACCATCTGGTTCGTCATGGGCAGGAAGGCGATGCGCAGCATCTGCGGCATGACGACGTGGCGGAACGCCTGCAGCGAGGTCATCCCCAGCGAGCGCGCCGCGCGGGTCTGCGTCTCGGGGATCGCGGTCAGGGCGCCGCGGAAGTTCTCGGTCAGGTAGCCCGCGTTGTTGTAGGCGATGCCGATCAGCAGCGACAGATAGGGCGTCAGGTGGATGCCGAAGCTGCCCAGCCCGAAATGCACCATGTAGATCTGGAACAGCGCGGGCGTGTTGCGCGCGATCTCGACCCAGACCGCCGCCACGGCACGCAGGGGCCGCAGCGGCGACAGCCGGAACAGCGTCAGCACGATGGCGATGGCGATGCCGATGACCATCGAGAGGATGGCGATCTCCATCGTCACCAGCGCGCCCTCGAGCATCTGGGGCAGCGATTTCAGCGCCTGGTTCCAGCGGAATGTGTAGTTGAACATGTTCCCCTCCTGCCCCGCGGCGGCGCGCTTGGCGCGACCCCCCGCGTCCGTCCGCGGACTCCCGCCGGCGCCTTGCGCCCCGGGCCTGCGAAGGCGGCCCGCCAAGGAGCCGCCCCGGCCGCGCCGCCGCCCGGAACCGGAGGCCGGGCCGGCCCGCCGCCCGAACGTCGGGCCGCCGGGGCCGGCCCCCAAAAGGCGCGCGCCGCCCGGCCGTCGCCGGCGCCGTCGCGGGGCGGGCTTGCGCCGCGCCCCGCGCCCGGCCTCAGCGATAGACGCCCTTGACGGTCAGATCGGCCGGCTCGCCGTCGCCCACCCACTTGCGGTAAAGCTCCTGGTAGCGGCCGGTGCGCACCTGCTGGTTGATGAACAGGTTCATGTAGTTGATCAGGCCGTATTCCTCGCGCAGCGTGATCAGGCCGACATAGTCGGGCACCATGGGCGCCTTGTCCACGATCCTGATGCCGGGGAACTTGCCGGACTTGACGTTGGCCTCGGCCACCTCGACGGTCGAGACGGTGGCGTCGATCTGGCCCTGGCTCAGCGCCAGGAAGACGTCGGCCTGGTTCTGATAGGGACGGAACTCGCCCGCGCCCCACTCCTTCAGGCGGCCCTCGATCCAGATCGCCTCATAGGTGCCGGCGGTCGCGCCGATGGTCTTGCCCTTCATGTCCTCCCAGCTTTCGATGCCGGACTTCTCGTTGGCGACCACGGCGTTCTCGAAGGCGTAGTAGGGAATGGTGAAGCCCACGGTCTTGGCGCGCTCGAGCGTGTCCGAGGTCGAGGCCACGGCCACGTCCACCCGGCCCGACATCAGCGCGGGGATGCGCTCGGGGAAGGTGGTCTCGACGATCTCGGCCTCGACGCCCAGCGCCTTGGCCAGGTCGCGGCAATAGTCCACGTCGAAGCCCACGGGCTGGTTGTTCTCGTCGCGAAAGCCCATGGGCGGGAAGTCCAGCACCACCGCGCAGCGCAGCGTGCCCGAGGCGATGATGTCGTCCAGCTTGTCGGCCTTGGCCGGCATGGTCAGCGCCGCAAGGGCCAGCGCCCCGGCCATGACGAAGGTGCGTTTCATGTCTCTCTCCCTGTTTGGCGGCGTTCGCGTCCGCGCGATTCAGCGCCTTCGACTATCCCACCCGCCGGGCCGCCAAGCAATCTAAAAATACAAACAGTATACAGATTGCGGGCCCGGCGCGCGCTCACCCGCGCAGATCCTCGGGCAGAAGCTGCTCGGGCATGTTCTGCCAGCAGACCGGGCGCAGGAAGCGCCGGATCGACAGCGTGCCGACCGAGGTCGCGCCGAAATTGGTGCTGGCCGGCCAGGGGCCGCCATGGACCATTGCGTCGCACACCTCGACCCCCGTCGGATAGCCGTTGGCCAGAAGCCGACCCGCCTTGCGCTCGAGCACGGGCGCCAGACGCCGCGCAAGGGGCGCGTCCGCCTCGTCCATGTGCAGCGTGGCGGTCAGCTGGCCCTCGAGCGCATGGGCGATGCGCAGCATCTCGTCCGCGTCGCGCGCGGCGACGATCACGCCCAGCGGGCCGAACACCTCTTCGTGCAGAACGGCGTCGTCCAGCCAGTCGCGGCCGGCGACCATGAACAGCTGCGGGCGCGCCTCGCGCGGGCCGCAGCGCTGGGCCAGAAGGGCGCGCACCCCGCGCGCGGCGGCCACGCGCGCGCGCCCGCGCTCGAAGGCCTGGGCGATGCCCTCGGTCAACATGGTCTGCGGCTCGGCCTCGCGCAGGGCGGCCAGCGCGGCCTCGGCCAGCGCGTCGGCCTGATCGGCCATCACGATCGCCAGCCCCGGATTGGTGCAGAACTGCCCCGCGCCCAGCGTCAGGCTGCCCGCCCAGCCCTGCGCGATCTGCGCCCCGCGCGCGGCCATGGCCGCCGGCAGCAGGAACATCGGGTTGACCGAGCCCAGCTCGCCATAGAAGGGGATCGGCTCGGGCCGCGCGGCGCACAGATCGTAAAGCGCCCGCCCCGCGGCCAGCGAGCCCGTGAACGCCACCGCCTTGACCAGCGGATGCTGCGCCAGCGCGACGCCCAGCTTGTGGTCGGGGCTCTGGATCAGGCTGAACACGCCCGGATGCACGCCGCGCTCGCGGATGGCGGCGAGGATGGCGTCGGCGACGATCTCGGCCGTGCCGGGATGGGCGGGATGGCCCTTGACCACCACCGGACAGCCGGCCGCCAGCGCCGCCGCCGTGTCGCCGCCGGCGGTCGAGAAGGCCAGCGGGAAGTTCGAGGCGCCGAACACCGCGACCGGCCCGATGGGCCGCTGCATCAGGCGCAGATCGGGGCGCGGCGCCGGCTGGCGGTCGGGCAAGGCGGGATCGTGGCGGCGGTCGAGGTAGTCGCCCTTCTCGATATGGTCGGCGAACAGGCGCAGCTGCCCCGTGGTGCGCGCGCGCTCGCCCTCGAGCCGCGCCGCGGGCAGGCCGGTTTCCTGCGTCCCGATCGCGGTGATGTCGGCGCCGCGCGCCTCGATCTGGTCGGCGATGGCGCGCAGAAAGGCGGCGCGCTCGGCGCGCGCGCTCCAGCCATAGGTCCAGAAGGCCTCTTCGGCGGCGCGCATGGCCTGGTCGGCATGGGCCGCCTCGCCGACGGCGAAGGCGCGGCCTGGACCGTGCGCGGGCGCCGAGGCGAAGCTTTCGCGGGCGCCGACCCATTCTCCGGCGATCAGGTGCTTGCCATGGGGGGTGTAGCTCATCAGCCTGTCCTTCCTTGAAGCGCGGCTGGCGCGGCGATTATCCTTGCGCCCGCCTTGTATGCGTAGTGTATGCAAGACGTCAACCCAACCAGCCGACCCGATGAAAGGAGGGGCCGCATGACCAGCACGATGACGGTGGACGAGCTTGAGCGCGCCGTGACGCGCATCTTCCGCCGCGCGGGCATGAACGAGATCCAGGCCGGCGCCCTTGCGCGCGTGATCGCGGCGGGCGAGCGCGACGGCTGCAAGTCGCACGGCATCTACCGCATCGAGGGCGTGCTGCGCACGCTCAAGGCGGGCAAGGTGCGCGGCGACGCGGAACCGACGCTCGAACCCGGCGCCGCGGGCGCGATCGTGCGCGTGAACGCGCGCGGGGGCTTCTCGAACCCGGCCTTCGAGCTGGGCCTGCCCACGCTGGTCGAGCGGGCGCGCGAACACGGGCTGGCGGCGATGGCGATCAACGACTGCACCCATTTCGCCGCTCTCTGGCCCGAGATCGAGGCCCTGACCGCCCACGGCCTGGCGGCGCTGGCCATGTGCCCCAGCTATGCGGCCGTCGCCCCGGCGGGCGGCGCCAAGCCGCTGCTGGGCACCAACCCGCTGGCCTTCGGCTGGCCGCGCCCGGGCGCGGACCCCTATGTGTTCGACTTCGCCACCTCGGTGGCCGCGCGCGGCGAGATCGAGCTGCGCCGCCGCGCCGGCCAGAGGCTGCCCGAGGGCTGGGCCATCGACGCCGAGGGCAACCCCACCGACGACCCCGAAGCCGCGCTGGCCGGCGCCATGCTGACCTTCGGCGGGCACAAGGGCTCGGCCATCGCGACGATGATCGAGCTGCTGGCGGGGGTGATGATCGGCGATCTGACCAGCCCCGAGGCGCTCGAGGCGCTGGGCACGACGACGCTCGCCCCCGCGCATGGCGAGCTGATCCTGGCCCTGTCGCCCGAAGCCTTCGCCGCCGGCCGCCCGGGCGATCCGTTCGCGCGGGCCGAGGCGCTGTTCGCCGCCATCAAGGCCCAGGGCGCGCGCCTGCCCTCGGAACGGCGCTACGCGGCGCGCGCGCGGGCGCTGGCCGAGGGCGTCGCGCTGAGCGCGGACGAACGCGCCGCCCTCGGCCGCTTCGAAGAGCTGGGGCTGGACGCCGTCGCCTGAGGCGCGCCGCGACCGCCGGGACGGGGATCGGGGCCGGAGATGGGGGCCGGGGCGGGACGGCGAGCGCCGCCCCGGCCCTTTCCGATCCGCTCCCGCCCGACGGCCGATGCGCGCCTTGCGGCGAAGGCCGTTCGGGCCGGGCCGCGGGGCGGTGGAGGCGGCGACGCGCCGGCCCGGCGGCGCCGCGTCCGGGGCCGCAGGGCGGGCGCCGGGTCAGCCGGCGTCCTCGGCGCTCCACTCGGCATACCAGGCCTTGAACTGCGCGAACTGGCGCTCGGCCCAGGCGCGCTGACTGGGGGTCAGCTCGTCGTCAGGGTTGATGTTGAGGCGGTATTCCTCGTCGCCCTGAAGGGTCATCAGGTGCTTGTAGTAAAGCACGAGGTCGCAGCCCTCGTCCCACGAGGACAGCACCGCCAGCGCCTCGGACAGCTCCTGCGCGCGGCGGCGGGCGCGCGCGTCGCCCGCGGCGGCGGCCTTGCACAGCTCGACCAGGCGCAGCACCTCATGCGGCAGGGCGTTGCCGATGCCCGTGATCGTTCCCGCCGCGCCGCAGCGCACATAGCCGTGATAGACGCCGGTGTCGACCCCGGCCAGAAGCAGCGCGCCGTCATCCGCGCCGGTGATGTGCTCGGCCGCGTAGGTCATCGCCTCGGGGCCGCCGAACTCCTTGAAGCCGACCAGGTTCGGGTGCTCGGCGCGCAGGGCGAAGAACAGATCGGCGCGGGTCTGGAAGCCGTAATAGGGGCTGTTGTAGATCACCGCCGGCAGGTCGGGCGCGGCCGAGAGCACGGCCTTGAAATGGTTGCGCTGCGCCGCGGGCGAGGCGCCGCGCGAGAGCACGCGCGGGATGACCATCAACCCCGCCGCGCCGACCCTGGCCGCATGCGCCGCCAGCGCGACGGCCGAGGCGGTGTTGACCGCGCCCGTTCCCACCACCACCGGAACGCCCGCCGCAGTCAGCCGCGCGACCCCCTCCATGCGCTGCTCGTCGGTCAGGAGCGGCCAGTCGCCCATCGAGCCGCAATAGACGACGCCGGACATGCCCGCGTCCATCAGCGCGATCGCCTTGCGCACGAGGGCGTCGAAATCTGGGGTGCGGTCGGGCTTGCAGGGGGTCATCAGCGCGGGAATCACGCCCTTGAAGACTGCGGTATCCATCGAAAGCTCCTTGCGATGCGGATGCGCAAGCCGCGGCGCGCGCGGGCGGCGGCTCTGCGCGGCATCCTAATCATTGCATTATTTTTGTCGACAAGAATCTCACGCAGGATCCAGCGACACGTCATCGCGCCGGTCGCGGCTGAAGAAGCTCTGGATCTGGCGCACGATCTGATCCGCATGCGCGCGCGCCAGCCGGTCGCACAGCGCGACGTCCTGCGCGGCGATGGCGTCGATGATGGCCTCGTGCTCGTCGGCGTATTCGCGCGGCAGACGGTCGTTGAAGGACTGGTAATAGATGCGCAGGATGCGCCGCCCCTCGTCCAGCAGGCGCATCGTCAGCGCGGCGTAATAGGGGTTGCGCCCGGCCTCGGCGATGGCGGCGTGGAAATCGCGGTTGAGGGCGATCATGCCCAGGGGGTCCTCGGCCTCGACCGCGCGCACGTAGTCGGCCTGCAGGGCGCGGATGCGCGCCAGATCCTCGTCCTTGCGGTTGCGGGCGGCAAGGCGCGTGGTCACGCGATACATCAGCGTCACCGCGTCGAAATAGGCCGACAGGTTGAGCAGGTCGAGCGGCGCGACGATGGCCGAGCGATTGGGCAGCGTCTGCACCAGCCCCTCGCCCGCCAGGCGCAGCAGCGCCTCGCGGATCGGGGTGCGCGACATGCCGAAGCGCTCGGCCAGCTGGACCTCGTCGATGGGCTGGCCCGGCGGCAGGGCGAGGGTCAGGATCTCGTCGCGCAGCATCTCGTAGACCATGCGCGCGCCCGAGCCGCGCTTGCGTTCGTGCTGGGGGGCGTCTGCGGGCGCGGTCATGGCGAACCTCCGACATGCTGGAATGCAAGATGTGCGCAACTCATAGCCCCCCGCGCGCGCGCCGTTCAACGCCCGCGTCGCAAGACCCGCATCGCGTCTGCCGGGCGCGGGGCCTTTCGGGCGCAAGTTTCGGGCGCATGTTTCGGGCGCAAGTCCCGCGAAAGCCGCGCAGGCGCCGGGCGAAGGCGAAACGAACGCGGATCGTCGCCATGGGGTCACGAAAACCTGCTACTCAGATCGCGCCGAACAGACACGGAGGCTTCCATGAAGACATTCGCCGCCTTGCTTCTCGCAACATCCGCTCTGGCCACGGGCGCCCTGGCGCAGTCGATCGAAAGAGTCGAATGGATCGCCTCGAAGCATCCCGAGACGCTGGGCGAGATGGCCCGGATGGTCTCGACCGCGCGCGTACGCGCCGCCTATTCCGACGGTTCGGTCGTCGAGTCGCCGCTGTCCTACGAGATGGTCATGACCAACCGCAGCCGCATCGGCGCCAATGCCAGCCCGGCCGGCACGCTCTACGACGACGCCATGCGCCCGATCCCGGACCCGACGGACCCCTCGCAGCCGCTGGTTTCGGAACAGCCCGACGGCTCGGCGCTGCTCAATGTCGGCGGCAAGCTGTATCTGGCGAACCAGTTCGAATATGACTGGCTGCTGGCCGACGGCTCGACCGCGCGGCGGCACAAGGGCTGGGCCTTCAAGCATGCCGACGGGTCCAAGGGCAACTGGGGCGCGAACCTGCCCGCCGCCATGGTGCTGACCGAGATGCGCCAGGACCCCGAGACCGGCCGCCTGACCCCCGTCGCCCAGCGCCCGGTCGACTTTTCCGGCGTGGGCGGGCTGGTCTGGGCGTGCAACGCCAACACCACGCCCTGGGGCACGTTCCTGTCGTCCGAGGAGAATTACGGCGTCGACGCCCGCCGCATCGAGGCCGACCGCAAGGCCGACCCGAGCGGGCGCAGCGACGATCTGGGCGGGCTCACCCATCTTTACCATGGCGGGCGCAAGCTGGCCTCGCCCTACTGGCGCGGCGTGGCGCCCGAGATCCGCGTCAAGGCCGACGGCGGCGCCGAGGTGACCAAGCATTTCGCCATGGGCCGCGGCACCTTCGAGCTCGGCCAGGTCCTGGCCGATCAGCGCACCGTCATCACCGCGCATGACGGCGAGAACCGCCATCTGACGATGTTCGTCGCAGACCGCCCGGGCGATCTGTCCTCGGGCACGCTCTATGCGGCGCGCCTCGAGCAGAAGAGCGCCGAGAACGGCGGCAGCTTCGATCTGAAATGGGTGCGTCTGGGCCATGCGAGCGACGACGAGATCCGCGCCATGGTCGAGGGGGGCGTCAGCTTCTCGGACATCTTCGAGGTCTCGGACGAACCGCGCGAGGGCTTCGTCGAGGTCTTTGCCGGCAGCTCGAAGAAGCCCGAATATCTGAAGGCGAAGAACGAGAAGGCCGCCGCCTTCCTCGAGACCATGCGCTACGCCGCCCTCAAGGGCGCCACGACCGAGTTCAACAAGGCCGAGGGGCTGGCCTACGACCCCGAGGGCAAGCGCGTGTTCCTCGCCATCACCGACATCTCGAAGGGCATGGAAGAGGGCAAGGGAACGGGCGCCGCGGGCGACCACATCCGCCTGCCCAGGGTCAAGGCCGGCGCGGTCTATGCGCTGACGCTGGCCGACGGGCGGACCGACGCCGACGGCCGGCCGATCGACAGCGCGCTGGTCCCCGTGGCGATGAGCGTGCCGCGGGGTCTGATGGGCAAGGATCTGGACGCGCCCGACGCCTGGGGCAACGCCGCCGACGTCGACCGCATCGCCAATGCCGACAACCTCTACTGGTCCTCGGCCTACAAGACGCTGTTCATCGGCGAGGACAGCGCGCGCATGCACCTCAACAACGCGCTCTGGGCCTGGCAGGACGGCATGGACAAGCCCGTGCGGCTGCTGACCGCGCCGGCCGGGGCCGAGCTGACCGGCCTGCGCATCCATGAAAACATCGGCGGCCATGCCTACGCGCTGACCAACGCGCAGCATGTGGGCGACTTCCGGCTGGACGACAAGTTCCCCCGCCGCGCCGAGCTGATGGAGGTCGTCAAGGCCCTGTGGGCCGATCGCGCGCTGGCGCCGATCGGCTACGTCAAGGGCCTGCCAGCCGCGCCCGCCAAGGCCGAGTGAGGCCGCCGCACCGCCGCCTCGGACAAGGAAGGGGCGGCGGGGCGGATTTGCGCCGCACGGCCCGCCGCGCCGCTCGGGCGCGGCGGCGATCGCATGGACGGCCCGGCGCTCGGGCCCGGACGGCGCGGCGCTTGCGGCTCTTGCGCGACGGGGCCCGGCCCGGCCGCCGCGATCCGTTTTCCTTCCATCCTTCGCCCGCCATCCTGATCGACGGCGCATCGACGCCGCCCCGCGGGGGGCGTCCGGCATCGGTCCGCCGGCCGCCGGGCGCGAAGACCCGCGCGCCGCCCCCCGCCGCCGCTCCCCGCCGCCGGGCCGGGATGGCGGCGGGCGAAGATTGTGCGTGTTTTCAAGCCGTCAGGCCCGCTAACATCGGCCGCGCACATGATTCCATCCGGGGCCGCGGCGCCACGGCGGCGGAGGACCGATGCCCGAAACCGTATTCTTCGACGGCCACAACGACCTGATCCTGCGCCTTGTGCGCGGCGCGATCGACGCCGAGGACGTCGCCCGCGGCGCGCGCCGGGGCCGCGCCCCGGGCGCGGGCGCGGGCGCGCGCAACGGCGCGGACGGCGACGGGCGCATCGGCTCGGGCTGCGAAAAGGGCGGCGAAACGGGTCGGGAGCCGGGCTGCGGCGGGCCCATCGGCGGCCACATCGGCGGCCACATCGGCGGCCACATCGATCTGCCGCGCGCGCGTGCGGGCGGGTTCGGCGGGGGCTTGTTCGCCGTCTTCGTCCCCTCGCCCGACGGCGGCGGGCTGAATGACGACGCCATGCGCGCGCCGCCCTACGACGTTCCCCTGCCCGCCCCGATCCCGCGCGAGACGGCGCTGGAGGTCACGCGCGCGGGCTTCGACGCGCTCGAGCGGCTCGAGGCGGCGGGCGCCATCGTCATCTGCCGCAGCGCCGCCCAGATCGCCGCCGCGCTGGGCGGGCCGCGCATGGCCGCGGTCGCGCATCTCGAGGGGGCCGAGGCCATCGGCCCCGATCTGGAGGGGCTCGAGGAGCTGCACGCGCGCGGGCTGCGCTCGCTCGGGCCGGTATGGAGCCGGCCGAACGTCTTCGGCCACGGCGTCCCCTTCCGCTTTCCCGCAAGCCCCGACGTCGGGCCGGGCCTGACCGATGCGGGCAAGGCGCTGGTGCGCGCGTGCAACGCGCTGGGCGTCATGATCGATCTGAGCCACCTGAACGAGAAGGGCTTCGACGACGTCGCCGCGATCAGCGACGCGCCGCTGGTGGCCACCCATTCGAACGCCTGGGCCGTCTGCCCCCATGCGCGCAACCTGACCGACCGCCAGCTGCGCATGATCGCCGAAAGCGACGGCATGGTCGGGATCAACTTCGCCTCGGCCTTCCTGCGGCCCGACGGACGCATGGACGACGATTTCGGGCTTGACGTGATGCTTCGGCATTTTGACCATATGATAAAGATCCTGGGCGAGGACCGGGTGGGCATCGGGTCGGATTTCGACGGCGCCCTGGTCCCCAAGCCGATCGGCGATTGCGCGGGGCTGCCCGCCTTGGCCGAGGCCATGCGCGCGCATGGCTACGACGAGGCGCTCATGCGCAAGCTGGCGCACGAGAACTGGCTGCGCGTTCTGCGCAAGACCTGGGACGAATGAGCCGGCGGCGGGCCGCGACGCGGCCCGCGGCGACGAAAACGCCAACAGGGAGCATTCAAGATGAAGATTCGCGCAGGATTCATTGCAGCGGCCATCGCCGCGCTGACGGCGGCGGCGCCGCTCGCCCCGGCCTCGGCCGAGACGCCGCCCAACATGCTGGTGATCGCCAACCGCATCGACGACATCAAGACCTTCGACCCGGCCGAAAGCTTCGAGTTCGCCGGCGCCGACGTCAGCCGCAACGTCTATGAGAAGCTGGTCAACTTCGACCCGCTTAACCTTGACGCGGGCTTCGGCCCGCAGCTGGCCGAAAGCTGGGAGATCAGCGCCGACGGGCGCACCATCACCTTCAGGATCGCCGAGGGGCATCGCTTCTCGACCGGGCGCGAGGTCACGGCCAGGGACGCCGAGTTCAGCCTGCGCCGGGCGGTGATCCTGAACAAGACGCCCTCCTTCATCCTGACGCAGTTCGGCTTCACCCCCGAGAACGTCGAGCAGACCATCGTCGCCACCGACGACCGCACGCTCAGGCTGACGCTCGACAAGCCCTACGCGCTGTCCTTCGTGCTCAACTGCCTGACGGCCACGGTCGGCGGCATCGTCGATCGCGAAGAGGCCATGGCGCACGAGGTGGACGGCGACATGGGCAACGCCTGGCTGCGGACCAACACCGCCGGCTCGGGCCCCTACAAGGTGGTCGCCTGGAAGCCGAACGAGTCGGTGCTGATGGACCTCAACCCCCACTACCACGGCCCCAGGCCGGCCATGGAGCGGGTGATCGTCCAGCACATCCAGGAAAGCGCGACGCAGCGGCTTCTGCTCAGCCGCGGCGACATCGACGTGGCGCGCAACCTCAGCCCCGAGGACGTGGCCGGCCTGCGCGACGATCCCGACGTGAAGGTGGTGGACGAGCTGCGCGGCCGCCTCATGTATTGGTCGGCCAACCAGAAGAACCCGCTGCTGTCCGATCCGAAGGTGGTCGAGGCCCTGAAATGGGCCACGGATTACGACGGCATGGCCAACTCGTTCCTCAAGGGCCAGTATACGGTGCACCAGGCCTTCCTGCCGCTGACCTTCCTGGGCGCGCTGGACGAAAAGCCCTGGCGCTTCGACATGGACAAGGCGCGCGCCGCGCTGGCCGAATCCGCCCATCCCGATTGCGGGCCGATCAGGATCTCGGTGCGCGACGCGCAAGAGCGCATCGACATCGCCCAGTCGCTGCAGAACACCTGGAGCCAGCTGGGCTGCCAGGTCGAGCTGATCGTCGGAACGGGGGCGCAGACGCTCGACCGCTACCGCGCGCGCGAGCATGACGTGTATCTGGGCGCCTGGGGGCCGGACTATCCCGACCCGCACACCAATGCGGGCACCTTCGCCTTCAACCCCGACAATTCGGACGAGGCGCGGCTGACCGGCCTGCTGGCCTGGCGCAACGCCTGGGCCGTGCCGGCCGGGATGAACGAGAAGACCCTGGCCGCCGTGGTCGAGAACGACACCGACAAGCGGCGCGCCATGTATCTCGAGCTGCAGCGCGAGCATCAGCGCATCAGCCCCTTCGGCATCATGTTCCAGAAGATCGAGCAGAACGCGATGCGCGCGAACGTGAACAACTTCGTCGCCGGCGGCGCCACCACCGCCGTTTCCTACTGGGTCGTGACGAAGTGACCCCGCTGCGGGGCGCGGCGAGACCGTCGCCGCGCCCCTGGCGCGCCTTGCGCCGCCCGTCCCGGCGCGCCGCACGCGGCGCCCTCCCGCCCCAGCGCGCCGCGTGCGGCGCCGTCCCATCCCGCCGCCTTTCAAGGAGCCCGCGCCCCCGTGACGGATGAACCGGCCTGCCCCGCCCCATCGCGGCGACGACCGCGCCTGCCCCGCTGGACGCGCAAGCTGGCGGGCACGCTGGCGAGCGTGGCGGCCACGCTGCTGGGGCTGCTGTTCGTCACCTTCATGATCGGGCGGGTCATGCCCATCGACCCCGTCCTGGCCGTGATCGGCGAGCGCGCGACGCAGGAGCAATACGAGCAGACCTACCGCGAGCTGGGCCTCGACCGGCCGCTTCTGGCGCAGTTCGGCATCTATGTGAGCGACGTTCTGCGCGGCGATCTGGGCGTGTCGATCCGCACCGGCAAGCCGGTGTCCGAGGATCTGGCCCGCGTCTTTCCCGCCACTTTCGAGCTGGCGACGCTGGGCACGCTGATCGGGGTGCTTCTGGGCGTGCCGCTGGGCGTCGCGGCCGCGGTCTGGCGCGGCGGCTGGGTCGACCAGACCGCGCGGGTGGTCGGGCTGATCGGCTATTCCATGCCCATCTTCTGGCTGGGGCTGATGGGGCTGCTCGTGTTCTACGGAATGCTCGGCTGGGTCTCGGGGCCCGGGCGCATCGGCATATTCCACCAGGGGGTGGTCGAGCCGAGAACCGGGCTCTTGCTGCTCGACGCGCTGCTGCAGGGGCAGTGGGCCGCCTTCAAGAGCGCGCTGTCGCACATCATCCTGCCCGCGGGCCTGCTGGGCTATTACAGCATGGCCTATGTCAGCCGCATGACGCGCTCGTTCATGCTCGAGCAGCTGAGCGCCGAATACGTCACCACCGCCCGCGTCAAGGGGCTGAGCGAATGGCAGGTGGTGTGGGGGCACGCCTTCCGCAACATCCGCGTGCAGCTGCTGACGGTGATCGCGCTGGCCTATGCGAACCTGCTCGAGGGGTCGGTGCTGACCGAGATCATCTTCGCCTGGCCCGGCATCGGCAGCTACATCACCACCTCGCTGCTGGCGAACGACATGAACTCGGTGCTCGGCGGCACGGTGCTGGTGGGAACTATCTTCGTCTTGCTCAACATCCTGTCCGACATGCTTTACCGCTTTCTCGATCCGAGGGCCCGATGAGCGGCGCGACGCGACCCGGGCTGCGCGCGTGGCTGCTGGCCGAAGAGCCGACCTCGCGCGCGCAGGCGCGCGCGGCGGCCTGGTATCAGGGCTGGCTCAAGCTGCGCGCGAACACGCTGGCGATGATCGGCCTGGCGATCCTGATCCTGCTGACGGTCTGCGCGATCCTGGCGCCGTGGCTGGCCACGCATGACCCCTTCGCGCAGGACCTGGCGCAGCGGCTCAAGCCGCCGGGATGGGAGGGGCACATCTTCGGCACCGACAGCCTCGGGCGGGACATCTATTCGCGCCTGCTCCATGGCGCGCGCATCTCGCTCTACATCGTGCTGCTGGTGGCGCTGGTGGCGCCGGCGCTGGGGCTGCTGATCGGAACGGTGGCGGGCTATGCCGGCGGCTGGATCGACGTGCTGCTGATGCGGCTGACCGACATCTTCCTGGCCTTTCCGCGGCTGATCCTGGCGCTGGCCTTCGTCGCGGCGCTGGGGGCGGGGATCGAGAACGCGGTGCTGGCCATCTCGCTGACCGCATGGCCGCCCTATGCGCGCATCGCCCGGGCCGAGACGCTGACCATCCGCAACTCGGACTTCATCCACGCCATCCGCCTGCAGGGGGCGGGGCCGGCGCGCATCGTCACGCGCCATGTCTGGCCGCTGTGCGTCTCGTCGCTGGTGATCCGCGTGACGCTGGACATGGCGGGCATCATCCTGACGGCGGCGGGGCTGGGCTTTCTGGGACTGGGCGCGCAGCCGCCAAGCCCCGAATGGGGCGCGATGATCTCGGAGGGGCGCAAATACCTGCTCGACCACTGGTGGGTGGCCACGATCCCCGGCATCGCGATCTTCACCGTGTCGCTGGCCTTCAACCTGCTCGGCGACGGGCTGCGCGACGTGTTCGACCCGAAGGAGAGCGCCCGGTGAGCGAGCCGCACCTTCTCGACGTCGAAAACCTGTGGGTGCGCTTTCCCACCCGCACGGGCGTGTTCGAGGCCGTGCGCGGCATCTCGTTCAGCCTGGGGCGCGAGCGCCTGGGCATCGTGGGCGAGTCGGGCTCGGGCAAGTCGATGACCGGCCGCGCGGTTCTGCGGCTGATCCGGCGGCCGGGAACGATCTCGGCCGACCGCATGCTGATGAAGGGCGAGGACATCCTGCGCGTCTCCGAGCGGCGCATGCGCGCGCTGCGCGGCGGGCGGGCGGCGATGATCATGCAGGACCCCAAATTCTCGCTCAACCCGGTGATGACCGTGGGCGAGCAGATCGCCGAGGCCCTGCGCGCCCACGCCCCCATCGGCCGCAAGGCGGCGCGGATGCGCGCGCTCGAAATGCTGGACGAGGTGGCGATCCGCGATCCCGAGCGCGTCTATGACCTTTACCCGCACGAGATCTCGGGCGGGATGGGCCAGCGGGCGATGATCGCCATGATGCTGGCGCCGGGCCCCGAGATCCTGATCGCCGACGAGCCGACCTCGGCGCTGGACGTGTCGGTGCGCCTGCAGGTGCTGCAGATCATGGACAAGCTGGTGTCCGGGCGCGGCATGGGGCTGATCTTCATCAGCCACGACCTGAACCTTGTCGCCAGGTTCTGCGACCGCATCCTCATCATGTATGCCGGGCGCATCGTCGAGGTGTGCGAGGGCGGCAAGCTGCACGAGGCCCGGCACCCCTACACGATCGGGCTTCTGAACTCGGCGCCCGACCTTCTGCGCCCGCGCCCGCGCCTGGCGGTGCTTGAACGCGACCCGGCCTGGCGCGAGGCCCCATCGGTGAGCGCCCTTCTATGAACGCGATAGAGATCGAGAACCTGACCGTATGGTTCGGCGCCGGCCCCGACCGCGCCGAGGCCGTGCGCGGCGCCGCGCTGTCCATCCCCCGGGGCGCAAGCTTCGGCCTCGTGGGCGAGTCCGGCTCGGGCAAGTCCACCATCCTGCGCGCCATCGCCGGGCTGATCCCGACCTGGAGCGGGCGCATCGCCGTCGAGGGCGAGAGCCTGCAGGGCGCCAGGCGCGACCGCGCCTTCCACCGCGCCGTGCAGATGGTGTTCCAGGACCCCTACGCCTCGCTGCATCCGCGGCATACGGTCGACCGGATGCTGTCCGAGGTGCTGTGGCTGCATGGGTTTCGCGACATCGACGCGCGCATCGAGCGGCTGCTTTCGGATGTGGGGCTGGGCCGCGGGTTCCGCTTTCGCTACCCGCACCAGCTTTCGGGCGGACAGCGCCAGCGCGTCGCCATCGCGCGGGCGCTGGCGCCCGAGCCGCGCATCCTGCTGCTGGACGAGCCGACCTCGGCGCTGGACGTGTCGGTGCAGGCCGAGATCCTGAACCTTCTGTCCGATCTGCGCGCCGAACGCGGCCTGACCTATCTGATGGTCTCGCACGATCTGGGCGTGGTCGGGCATCTGTGCCAGACGACGGCGGTCATGCGCACGGGCGAGATCGTTGAGATCCTCGACGTCGAGACCATGCGCCGCCTTCAGCCGCGCCACCCCTACACGCGCCAGCTGCTCGAGGCGTCGATCGGGCTGAACCTTGGCGCGCGCGGCGCGCCCGCCCCCGCCGTCTGAAAGGCGCGCCGCGGGCCCGGACCCGGCGGCGCGCGGCCGTTTCCCGCCCCCGGTCCTTGCCCCGTTTCCTGCCCATGACGCGGCGCTGGTTCAAGCTGGCGCCTCGGAAAGGGATCGAGAGCATGGACAGACGGCGCTTTCTGGCGCAGACGGCGCTGGCCGCGATCGCCGCGCCCCTGGCGGCGCGTGCGGGCGAGCCGTTCCGGCTGGGCCTGACGCCGGTCTTTCTGGACAATGACGCGGCGGTGATCGACCGCCTGCGCTTCGCCCTGTCGGGGGCCCTGGGCGAGCCGGTCGAGCTGATCCAGCGGCGGACCTATCAGGAGATCACCGCCTCGATCCTGGACGGATCGGTCGATGCTGCGTGGATCTGCGGCTATCCGTATCTGCAGCACCGCGACGCGCTGGCGCTGCTGGGCGTCCCGGTGTGGCGCGGCCGGCCGCTCTATCAGTCCTATCTGATCGCGCGCGCCGACGACCCGGCCGCCGGCCTGGCCGATCTGCGCGGCGGGCTGCACGCCTTCTCGGACCCGGACAGCAACTCGGGCTACCTGGTCACCGCCTCGGATCTGGCGCGGATGAACGAGACGCCCGAAAGCTTTTTCGCCCGCACGATCTTCACCTACGGCCACCGCAATGTGGTGCGCGCCGTGGCCGGCGGGCTGACGCGCTCGGGCAGCGTGGACGGCTATGTGTGGGAGACGCTCGCCCAGGTCGAGCCGACGCTGACCGCGCGCACGCGGGTCGTCGCGCGCTCGGAATGGCTGGGCTTTCCGCCCTTCGCCGCGCGCGCCGACCGCATGGCCGAGCCCGGGATGCGGGCCTTCGCGCGGGCGCTGCGCGGCCTCGACGCCGACCCGGCGGGGCGCGAGGCGCTGGCGCTCTTGCATCTGGACCGCATCGCGCCCGCGGACCCGTCGCTGTTCGACGGCATCGCCGCGCGCATGGCCGCGCTGCAAGGGCGCTGAGCGATGCGCGCCGATCCGCGCTCATGGCCGATCACCGTGCGCGTCGGCGCCGCCGCGGCGGGGCTGATGATCCTGCTCGGGCTGGCGGCCTCGCAGCAGGTGCTGGCGACGCTCGGGCGGCTGCAGGACGCCCGTCTGCAGGAAATCGCGCGCCTGCATGTCGAAGGTCTGGCGGTGGCGCTGGGGCCGTTCGTTCTGCACAAGGATGTGTGGGAGGTCTATGACACGCTCGACCGCGCGCGCGGCGCGGGGCGCATACGCTTCACCGTCGTCGCCGACGACGAGGGCCGCGTGCTGGCCGCGACCGATCCGCTGCGCGCGCCGGTGGGCAGCGCCCTCGCCCGCTTCGCCGAGGGGGCCTCGCCCCTTGGGTCGGTGAGCGCCGACGGGGCCGAGGAGGTGGTGCGCATCGCCGCCCCGCTCGAATATCAGGGCCGCCGCGTCGGGCGGATCGTGACCGAGCTGGACGTCAGCGACCTTGCGGCCGAACGCAGGCGGGCGACGCTTGCGCTTCTGGCCGGGAACGGGGCGGCGACGGCGCTGCTGGTGCTGGCGGGGTATCTGGCGGTGGCGCGGCTGCTGCGGCCGGTCGAGCTGCTGGCCCGGCACATGGGCGAGGCGGGCGACGCGCCCCGCCCGATCCCCGAGCGCATGATCCCCCGCTCGGACAACGTGCTTGCGCGGCTGCTGCGCAACTTCAACGCCATGACCGGCGCCATCGAGGCGCGCGCGCAGGCCGAGCGGCGCCTGGCCGAGCGCGAGCGCTTCGTCAGCCTCGGGCGGCTGTCCTCGTCGCTGGCGCACGAGATCAACAACCCGCTGGGCGGGCTGCTCAACGCCGCCGACACGATCCGCGCCTACGCCGACCGTCCCGAGGTGGTGCGCCAGTCGGCCGAGCTGCTCGACCGCGGCCTTCGGCACCTTCGCGACGTGAGCCGCGCGATGCTGGACGAGCACCGCCTCGACCGCGCCGGCCGCCCCTTGTCGCGGGCCGATTTCGAGGATCTGCGGGTGCTGTTCTCGCCCGAGGCCCGGCGGCGCGCGCAGCGCCTCGAATGGCGGGTCGAGGGCGACGAGCGCGACCTGGCGGCGTTTCCCTCGGCGCCCGTCCGGCAGATCGCGCTGAACCTTCTGCTGAACGCCGCCGCCGCGGCGCCGCAAGGGGGCGTGGTGGAGCTGAGCGCCGAGGCGGACGGCGCGGCGCTGACGCTGCGCATCGGCGATGACGGCCCGGGCCTGTCCGATGCGGCGCGGGCGCGGCTGATGTCCGAGGCGCCGCTCGAGCCCGGGGGCGGCGTCGGGCTGCGCCTGGTGCGCGAGCTGACGCGCGGGCTGGGCGGCGCGATCGACTGCGCGCGCATGGACGGGCGCACCGTGATCGAGATCCGGCTGCCGGCGAGGGCCGAGGCATGACGCTGAGCGGGCGCTATCTTGTGCTAATCGAGGACGACGCCTTCATGGGCGGCTCGCTGACCCAGCGGCTGGAACTGGAGGGCGCCGAGGTGACCTGGGTGCGCCAGGCCGTGCGCGGCGTGGCGGCGGTGCGCACGCCGCGCAAGCCGGTCGATGCCGTGATCTGCGACATCCGCCTGCCCGACGGCAGCGGCGAGCAGATCTTCCATACCGTATCGCAACGCGCCGCGCCGCCGCCTTTCCTGTTCATCACCGGCCAGGGCGACATCGACCAGGCGGTGCGCCTGCTCAAGGCCGGGGCGGGCGACTATCTGACCAAACCGTTCGAGATGGCCGACTTCCTGGCGCGGCTGGCGCTGATCCTGCGCCCCGCAGAGGCCAAGGACCCCCAGCCCCGCATCGGCGTGTCGGCGCAGGCGCGCCAGATCGAGGCGGAGCTGTCGAAGCTGGCCTCGGGCGACGATCCGCTGCTGATCCGCGGCGCGCCGGGTCTGGGCAAGGGGCGGATCGCGCAGGCGATCCATGCCCGGTCCGAGCGCCGCGCCGCGCCCTTCGTCCCGCTCGACGCGATGCGCGCGCCGCCCGGCGTCGCCGAGCTTGACGACGCGATCGCCTGCGCCGGCGAGGGGACGCTGTTCGTCAACGGGGTCGGGCGCCTGGACGCCGACGCGCAGGCGCGCCTGCTCGACGCCTTGCGCACGGCGCCGCTGCGCCTGGTCGCCGCCTGCGGCGCGCGCATCGAAGAGAAGGTCGAGGCGGGCGCCTTTCGCGCCGATCTGTTCTATGCGCTGGCCGGGCGCGAAATCGTCGTGCCGCCCCTTGCCCGGCGGCCCGAAGACGCGGTCTGGCTGGCCGGGCGCATGTTCGAGGCCCTCAACCGCCGGCGCGAGACCCCGTTGCGCGGCCTGTCCGAGCTGGCGCTGGCCGCCATCCGCGATCACGACTGGCCCGGCAACGGGCGCGAGCTGCGCGCGCGGCTGCGCCGCGCGGTCGAGGCCGCCGCGGCCGAGTGGATCGGCCCCGCCGACCTGTTCCCCGAACTCTACGCCCAGCCCGACCAGGTCGAAACGCTGACCGAAGCGCGCGAGCGCGCCGAGCGGCGGCAGATCCTGCGCGCGCTGGCGCGCACCGACGGGTGCGTGGGCGAGGCCGCCGCCATTCTGGGCGTTTCCCGCACGACGCTGTGGGAAAAGATGCGCAAGCTGGGCCTGTAGCGGCCCGCGCCATGTCCGGAAATCCGAACATGGCAAATAATGGTTTCATTTCAAAATCTTGTCGCACGGAAACGGGCCCTTCCCGCGCCTTCTCGGCCGCCGCCTTTGCGATAGGCTTGCGGGACCGAAGCAATGGGAGGAACCCGCCATGAAGTGCAAACGTTTGGTCGATGTCGGCCGACGCCAGTTCCTGCGCGGCAGCATCGTCGGCGCGACCGGCGCCGCCGCCGCAACCGTTCTGCCCGCCAAGCAGGCTCAGGCGCGGTCTCTGGCGCGGATCGACTACCCGTCGAACCGGTTGGCCAACATCGCCGACCTGGCGGTCAACGAACCGATGGACATCGCCTATCCCGACCCCGACAGCCCGGGCGTGCTGCTCAAGCTCGGCCAGCCGGTCGAGGGCGGCGTGGGCCCCGACGGCGACATCGTCGCCTTCTCGGTGCTGTGCCCGCACAAGGGCTGGCCGATGACCTACAACGCCGAGGACAAGACCCTGAACTGCCCCGGCCATCACTCGCGCTTCGACTGCGAGGCGGGCGGCCAGCAGATCTGGGGCCACGCGACGCAGAACCTGCCGCAGTTCCTTCTGCGCGTGGACGACAAGGGCGACATCTACGCCGAGGGCGTCGACGAGCTGATCTACGGCCGCCTGTCCAACGTGCTCGAGTCGTAAGGGAGGTCAGAAGGATGGCTTACAAGAGACAAACCGACCGCCTGCCGATCATCCCCGCCGATGCGCAGGAATTCAACGTCGTCTGCCGCTACTGCATCGTCGGCTGCGGCTACAAGGCCTACACCTGGCCGATCAACAAGCAGGGCGGCCCGGCGCCGCACGAGAACAAGTTCGGCGTCGATCTTGGCCGACAGCAGGACATCGAGACCGAGGCGTGGTACGCGCCCTCGATGTACAACATCGTCAAGCAGAACGGCCGCGACGTGCATCTGGTGGTCAAGCCGGACTCCAACTGCGTGGTCAACTCGGGCCTCGGCTCGATCCGCGGCGCGCGCATGGCGGAAAACCGCCCCTCCAGGATCACCGGCTCGCAGCAGCAGCGCCTGACCGATCCGCTGGTGTGGCGCAACGGCACCTGGCAGCCCACCAGCTGGGACGATGCGCTCGATCTGGTGGCGCGCGTGACGGCGCGGGTGATCACCGAAGGTTCGGAGGACGACCTGGTGGTCTCCATGTTCGACCACGGCGGCTCGGCGGGCGGCTACGAGAACACATGGGGCACGGGCAAGCTCTATTTCGGGGCGATGAAGGTCAAGAACGCGCGCATCCACAACCTGACCTGCTCCCCTTAGAGTCCGCGTTTAAGCGTTAGCTCTGTTCAGGGTTTGGTCCTCTCTTGACCGTTTGTGATACTCCCGCGGGGTGAGCCCGTCGAGGCTCGAATGGGGGCGGTGATGGTTGTAGTCGTCGCGCCAAGCCGCAATCAAATGGCGGGCATGGCGCAGGTTGGCAAACAGGTGCTCGTTGAGGCATTCGTCCCGCAGACGACCATTGAAGCTTTCGACGAAGCCGTTCTGCATCGGTTTGCCGGGCGCAATGTAGTGCCATTCGACCTGCTGATCCTCCTGCCATTTCAGGATTGCGTTGCTGGTCAGCTCCGTGCCGTTGTCGCTGACCACCAT
>NZ_VNHJ01000004.1 GCF_008124525.1 Oceanicella actignis | reverse complement strand
AGTTTCCCGGGGCTATTCCGAACCGAAAGGCACGTTCCCACGCGTTACTCACCCGTCCGCCGCTGACCCCGAAGGGCCCGCTCGACTTGCATGTGTTAGGCCTGCCGCCAGCGTTCGTTCTGAGCCAGGATCAAACTCTCAAGTTGAAACGTCGCTCACGCGACGTCCTTGACGTTCGAACCTCTGCACATCGTCACTCTCGACATGCTCAAGTCCCCTCACGGAAAACCCGAGCCGCCAAGCGTGAAGCTGACACCTCATCATCGAGCCAGCCAAAAGCCAGCCCTAGAGGCCGATATCCAGACGTCCGGTCGTCGAAACAACCCAGCCGTCCGCATATCCCTTCCAGTCATAATGTCAAAGAGCGTGGCCCCTTGGGCCGGTCCGCCGGGTCGGTCGCTGCCGCGTCCTCGCCGCCGGTGAGCGCGGTGTATATGGAGGTCCGCGGTCGGCTGCAACAGGAAATTTCCGCCCGTCGCCGATTTTCTGCGCGAAAGGTCGAAATGGAAGAAAAAACAAATGGATAGGCGGTGTTCGCGATGCGGATGCGCGCGCCCTCAGCGGCGCAGGAGGTGGTCTTCGGGCCGCGCTCGGCGACCGCTGACGCGCTTGCGCAGACTCAGCGCGATTCCGCGCCCCATGGCGCGCGCCGCGCCCGCCAGGCCCCATCGGCGCAGCTGCCAACGCCAGGCGGGTTCGCCGCCGAGCCGTCTGCGCGCGGCCTCGAAGCGCCGGCGCGCGGGGGCGTCGCCGCGCGCGCCGGCGGCGTCGATGCTCGATTCGAAGATGTTGAGCTCGGCCAGGCGGGGCAGGGCGACGTAGGAGACGCAGCCATGCTCCCACACGCGGCGCATGTCCTCGTCGATCGGGCGCAGGCGGCGCGGATACGCCGCGATGAAGCGGCGCGCGGCGGCGGGGTTGACCAGATAGGCGCCGGCGTTGTTGGGCACGCGCCAGCACTCGACCAGCGCCAGGGCGCCGTCGCGCGCGACCTCGCGGCATGCGCTCTTGGGCGCGTTGCTCAGGCGCAGAAAGCCCCAGTCGGCCGGCGCCGCGGCAAGAAGCCGGGCGAGCTCGGCGAAGCCGGGAGCGAGGCGCAGGTCGTCCTCCATCACCAGGCCCGGGCGGCCGCTTTCGGCGATCAGGGCCATGACGCTCAGATGCGAGGCGTAGCAGGCGATCTCGCCCGGGCGCAGGGGGGCGTGGGGCGCGCCGGCCTCGTCGAAGAAGGCCGGGCGCAGCGCGGGCGGAATCGCGTCGGGGGTCAGCGCCGCAAAGCGCCGCCAGGCGATGCCGGCGGCGGCAAGCTCGGCGCGCATGTGCGTAAGGCGGCCCGAGTCGCGGTCGAGGTTGATCAGCCAGGCGTCGAAGGGCTGCGCGCGGTCAGACACGGATCCACCCTTCGGGGAACAGGTCGGACAGGTCCATGCCCGCCTGCTTTTCGGGCGCGAACCATTGGCGCGGCGCGACGGTGATCCCGCCCGGCCCCATCCACGCGCCCCACCAGCTGAAGGTCGAGTTGGCGATGACATGGTGCCGGCAGCGCGCCATCAGCGCCAGGTCGGCGGCGCGCGAGCCGCCCTCGACGACGGTCAGATCCAGCCCCGACAGGCGCGCGCGCGCCTCGCGCGGCTGGTCCGAGAAGAGGAAGAAGCGCGCGTCGGGGCGCGCCTCGCGAATGCGCGCGCAGGCGGCGGCGAAATACTTGGCCGGCAGGACGCCGTGGATGCGCGCATTGGCCGGGTCGGCGTAGTCGCCAAGGCGCAGATGCACCGAGACGCTGTCGCCGCTCAGATCCGGCAGCTCGGCGTCGCGGGGCAGGGCGGCTTCGGCGCCGGCGCGCAGATCGGCGCGCAGCTCGTCGGCGATGGCGGCGAAATAGCGCCAGGACTGGAAATACCCGGCCAGATACCAGCTGCCCTGCAGCGTCTCGAAGACGGGATCGTAGGCGAAGCCGCGCTCGCGATGGATGCGGCCGCGCCAGCCCGGCGGCGTCTTGACCACGTCGCGTCCCAGCGCGCGGGCGATCGGCTTGGCCAGGTTCAGCGCCGCGCGCCGCAGCGGCCCTCCATGGCCCGTGCGCATGCGCGGCGTCAGGCCCAACTCGGCCAGGCCCACCGCCTTGATGCCCGCCGCGCCGCGCGCGCGCGGATGCACGCTGAGCTCGGCCCCGAGCCGCGCGGCCAGCGCCCGCCCCGCCGCATACTGGAACAGCTGGTTGCCGAGCCCGCCCTGAAGGCCCGCGCAGATCTCGGGGCGCGTGGGCGCCATCGGCGCGGCGCGGCTCAGGGCAGGCGCCCTTCGGGATCGAGCGCGGCGCGGAACTCGCGCCACTCGCCGGGGCTCATGCCGGAATTCTCCTGCGTCACCCGCTCGCCCGCCAGCATGCGGCGCAGGCACGCCATGCCGGTGCGCGAGAACTGCGCCCCGTGCAGGCGGTATTCCTCGAAGGCGGCCCAGGCCAGCGGCACCCAGTCGCGCACGATGTCGCAGATCGCTTCGGCATAGACGCGGATCTCGTGCTGGGCGTGGGGGTCGGCGCGCAGGCGCAGGAAATGGAACAGGTTGTGAAGATCGGTCTTCCAATACCACTGCGTGTAGATGTTCTGCGTCAGGTTCATGCGCGCCAGCTCGCGCGCCAGCCCCTTGCGCGCCGGGTCCAGGACGCGGCCGTCGATGGTCTGGTTGAGCATGCGCTCGTAATCCTCGTAGCAGCGCGCCGCGTCCTCGCGCAGCAGGCGCAGCACCTCGGCGGCCTCCTCGCCCTCGAGCGCCTCGCCCCGCCCCTGCCGGTTCGTCGCCGCCTGCGCCGCCAGGTGCTCGGGGGCGGGGATGTAGAACTCGCGGTCCATCACCGAATAGCGCGCCGAGTATTCGTTCACGTTCGCCGTGCGGTGGCGGATCCACTGGCGCGCGACGAAGATCGGCAGCTTCACATGCAGCTTGATCTCGCACATCTCGAAGGGCGTCGAGTGCCAATGCCGCATCAGGTAGCGGATCAGCCCCGCATCGTCGCGCGCCTTGCGCGTGCCCGCGCCGTAGCTGACCCGCGCCGCCTGGACGATCGCCGCGTCGTCGCCCATGTAGTCGACCACCCGCACGAAGCCGTGGTCAAGCACGGGCGTGGCCTGATACAGCCTTGCCTCGAGCCCCGGCGCCACGGCGCGCAGCGTCTGGTTCGGGCGCGCGCGCGCCGCGTCGATCTGGGCCTGTTGTTCGGGCGTCAGGGGCATGTCGTGTTCCGCTCGGTGGCTGCCGCGTGTCGGGCCAAGGCATAATGCACATCCGCCCGACGGGCAACGCCGCGCAGGGGCCGCGCGAAAGAGGAGAAGAGAATGAAGATCCGCTACCTGCACGCCATGGTGCGCGTGCGCGACATCGAAGAGTCGAAGCGCTTCTATTGCGACCTTCTGGGGCTGGAGGAGATCCGCCGCATCGAGAACGAGGCCGGCCGCTTCACGCTGGTCTTTCTGGCCGCGCCCGGCCAGCACGACGTGGCGGTCGAGCTGACCTACAACTGGGGCTCGGACGAGGTCTATTCCACCGGCCGCAATTTCGGCCATCTGGCCTTCGAGGTCGAGGACATCTACGCCATGTGCGCGCGCCTGCAGGAAGGCGGCGTGACCATCAACCGGCCGCCGCGCGACGGGCGCATGGCCTTCGTCAAGAGCCCGGACGGCATCTCGATCGAGCTGCTGCAGGCGGGCGGCGCCAAGGAGCCGGCCGAGCCCTGGGTCAGCATGCCCAATGTCGGGACGTGGTGAGGGTGCGCGGCGCCTGATCCGCTGGGCCTCGGCGGCGCTGCTTGCGGCGGCGTCGCCGGCGGCATCGCAGGCGGCGGGGCAGGAGGCGTGCCGCCTCGCCCTGGCGCTGGCGATGGACGTGTCCTCGAGCGTCGATGCCGGGGAATACGCGCTTCAGTCGCGCGGGCTGGCGGCGGCGCTGCGCGACGAGGCGGTGCGCGCGGCCATGTTCGCGCCCGGTCAGGGGCCGGTCGCGCTGGCGATCTACGAGTGGTCGGGCCGCGACCGCGCCGCCATGGTCGCCGGCTGGACGCTGATGCGCGCGCCCGCCGACGCCGACGCCCTGGCCGCGCGGGTTCTGGCCCATCCGCGCTCGCAGACCGAGTTTCCCACCGCGCTCGGTCATGCGCTTGGCGTCGGGGCGGTGCTGCTGCGGCGCGCGCCGCCTTGCGCGCGGCGCACCCTCGACATCGCCTCGGACGGGATCAACAACGCCGGCTTCGGCCCCTCGAGCGCCTACAAGGCCTTCGACTTCGGCGGCGTCACCGTCAACGCCCTGGTCATCGGCGACGATCCGCCGGGCCTGGCCGAGTATTACCGCGCCGAGGTCATCCGCGGCCCCGACGCCTTCGTCGAGACCGCGCGCGACCATGGCGACTTCGCCCGCGCCATGCGCCGCAAGCTGCTGCGCGAGCTGGCGCCGCCGCTGCTGCTGGGCGACGCCGGCGCGGCCGCTCAGTCGGGCACGCGGATCATCCGCCCCAGGAAGCGCCCGGCGAACAGGTGAACATGCAGGTGGGGCACCTCCTGATGGGCGTCGGGGCCGGCGTTCGACAGGATGCGGTAGCCGTTCCCGCCCGCCGCCTGCGCGCAGCCCAGCTCGCGCGCCACCTGGCCCACGGCGCGCACGAAGTCCACGATCTCGGCCTCGGACGCCTCGGCGGCGAAATGGTCGTAGTTCACATAGGGGCCCTTGGGGATCACCAGCACATGGGTGGGCGCCTGCGGGTTGATGTCCCGAAAGGCCAGCGAGTGCTCGGTCTCGAGCACCTTCGAGCACGGGATCTCGCCGCGCAGGATGCGCGCGAAGATGTTCTGGGGGTCGTATTCATAGGCCATCTGCGTCTCTCCTCAACGCTTGCGGCGGGCCGCGCCGCGCGGGGACCCTTCGCTCGATAGCCGCTTGGGGCGCGCCCGTCCACCGGGCCGGCGCGTTGCGCGCGGCGCGCGGTTGCGCTATCGCCAAGGCGCCGCGCCGCCGGGGCGGAGTCCGGAAGGAAGCCCGATGTCCGAACCCATCCATTTCTTCGTGCATGTGCCCAAATGCGCGGGCACCACGGTCGAGCGGCACTTCGACCGCACCCTGGGCGAGGGGTTCATGATCGCCCCGCGCTGGAACAATCCGCTGCGCGACGTGCTGGGCAACCGCGCGCGCATCGACCCCGAGCGCGCGGCGCGGGTGCGGGTGATGTCGGGCCATTCGCTGGCGCGGTCGATGCGGCGCTTCTTTCCCGGGCGCGAGCTGCGCGAATCGGTGCTGCTGCGCGATCCGGTCGGCTATCTGCTGTCCTTCTACAACTACCGCGTCTCGCGGCACCTGGATCACGGCCAGCCCGCCCCGCCGCCT
Source organism: Oceanicella actignis (assembly GCF_008124525.1). Classification (GTDB taxonomy): domain Bacteria; phylum Pseudomonadota; class Alphaproteobacteria; order Rhodobacterales; family Rhodobacteraceae; genus Oceanicella; species Oceanicella actignis. Next base: position 263,398 of record NZ_VNHJ01000004.1, on the reverse strand, counting down.
TTCGACGACTGGCTGGCGGCGCAGCGGCGCAACCCGATCAGCCGCTTTCTGCTCATGCGCTATTTCGAGATCGGCTATCCGCGCATCTACGCCATGTCCTCGCGCGCGCGCTTCGCCTTCCTGGACGACGCGCTGCGCGGATTCCACTTCGTGGGCGGCCACAAGCGCTGCGACGAGGTCGTGGGCGCCATCTCGCGCGAGCTGGGGGTGGATGACGCGGTCGCGCCGCAGAATGTCGGCCGCCGCCGCGTCCTGCGCGCCGAGGATCTGAGCGAAGAGCAGCGCGCGCGCATTCTCGAGCGCAACGACGTGGATGCGGCGCTGTTCGCCCGCTGGGCCGATCGCGGCTTCGGCCCCGGCGCGCCCGCCGGCGGCGAGGAAGAGCGCGAGGCGCTGCTCGAATCCCTGTCCGGCGCCGATCAGCCGGATTACCTGGTCTCGGACCTGACGAGTCTGGCGCGCAAGAAGCTCTGGCGCCCGTTCTGAACCGCGCCGGCGCCCGCCGGCGCGGCCGCCCTCACATGATCAGCCGCAGGCGCTGGATCGTCGTCGCGATGTGGCTGAAGACCTGCCCGATGTTCAGCTGGTCCGCCTCGTAGAAATGCGCCTTGGTCGAGGCGCAGTTCTCCATCTCGTCCTTGTAGGGGGTCATGAAGGCGATGGTGAACACCGTCACCCCGTGATCCTTGGCAAGCTGACACTGGTTGTAGAAATAGCTCACCCCGGTCGAGCGGCCGAACAGCCGGTCCGCCGACAGCTTGTCGGTCTCGAGCACCGCCTTCTCGGCCATCAGCTCGACCTTCGCCTTGTCGTTCTTTTCCCGCGGATCGTATTGCTCGGTGATCTTGCCGTCCGTCATGAGGACGATGAACTTCTTCGTGTCCTCGGCGTTCCAGGCGGCCGGGCGCCCGTCATAGGCGGGGTCCACCAGGCCGTCGAGCACCATCTGGTGCACGATGCCCTGCGACGAGGGGTTGAGCAGCGCCACCGCCCATTTCATGGCGTTGTAGGTGCCCGTGCCGTCGTGCAGATTGCCTTCGTCGCCGTTCTTGCCGCCCGGACGGATCTTGGCGATCTCGTTCACGAGCGTGGCGTAGTCGTTGACCAGATAGCGGATCTGCATCTCGTCCGAGGGGCACCAGCCCCATTTCATCCAGTCCTTGGCGATCGCCCAATACATGAAATGCGGCACCTGCTGACGGTCCTGCCGCCGCGGCAGATCGGCGTGCGAAAAGTCGCCGTCCGACGAGGTGTCCATGTAGAAGCAGTGCGAGTTGTCGTGGCTCCAGACCGCGTCCTTCTTGCCGCCCAGCTTCTCGAACATCCAGGAGCCCGGGTTGGTCTGGCCGGCGTAGCGGATCAGGTTGACCGTGACGTTCCTGTTCGCGCCGGACTGGGTGACGACGTTGATGAAGTTCTGCGCCGCCGGGATCAGGTCCAGCACGCGCTCGTCGAAGCGCATCGAACCCGAGATGTCGAGCACGAGCGAGATCTCGACGTTCGTCACGCTCTGCACCGCGCGCGAATCCGCGCCCACCATCATGTCGGACAGGCCGACGAAGCGCAGGAAGGTCGTGTTGACCGGGAAGTAGGCCTTGGCCGTGACGTCGCGCTCGTTGATCGAGATCTTGGGGTCCACCGTCACGGTCGCGTCGGTCTTCTTGAGGTTGCGCAGCTCGACATATTCGTCGATCAGCTCGTCGAGCTCCTCCTTGGGGACCTCCTGATTGAGCGAGGTCGCCGCCAGCACGCCGCGGTCGAGCGCGGCCTGAAGATCGGCGCGCTCGGCCTCCTGCCGGGCGATGTCGATGGCCGCGCCGGTGGCGACGATGATTCCCAGAAACAGAAGCACCATCAGGGCGGTGATCGCGCCGCTTTCGTCGCGCGCGAATTCCGCCCGCCTGCGGCCGAGCCGCTTCAACATGCCGTTCATGGCCATTTCTCCCCCAGCGCCGGCAGCAGAACGCGAACGCCCGGCGCATGATACGCTGATCACTCTGAAAACCCGTCCGCACCCCCAATAATGCGAAACGGACGATTTACCACCGGTGAATGATAACAATTCATCACCCCAGAGTCCATTTGAACCCCGGCGGCAGCTTCGGGCGGCGCCGTTTCGCGCCCTTCGCGCGGATGCCGAGGCCCTCGCCGCGATCGCGGCGTCAGGCGCGGGGGCGCGGCGAACGCGCAGGCGCGGCGAGAATCGGTCCGCGCGGGCGCCTCAGCCGGCGCGGTCGCGCGCTGCGCCCGCCTCGCGCAGAAGGCTCATGAACACGTCCTCAAGATCAGGCTCGCGCGTGGCCAGGTCCACGATCCGGCCCTGCGCGCGCTCGATCCGCGCGATCAGCGCGCCCGGATCGGTCGCGCCGCGCCGATAGGCGATCTCGAGCCAGCCGTCCGCGCGCAGATGCGCGCGCGCGCCGCCGGGCAGGTCCAGACGGGCGGCCTGCGCGCGCGCCTCCTCCGGCTCGATCCGCACGGCCAGAACGCGCTCGTCCAGCCGCGAGAGCAGCGCCGCCTTGTCGTCGCAGGCGATCAGGCGCCCGTCGCCGATGACGGCGATGCGGTCGCACATCTCCTCGGCCTCCTCGAGGTAATGCGTGGTCAGGATGATCGTCACCCCGCGCGCGTTCAGCTCGCGCACATAGTCCCAGAGCATGCGCCGCAGCTCGATGTCCACGCCCGCCGTCGGCTCGTCCAGAACCAGAACCGCCGGATCGTGCACCAGCGCCTTGGCCACCAGCAGCCGCCGCCGCATGCCGCCCGAAAGCGTGCGGGCATAGGCTTCGGCCTTGTCCGCCAGACCGACCTTGGCCAGGATCTCGTCGGTGCGCCGGCGCGCGCGCGGCACGCCGTAAAGCCCGGCCTGCACCTCGAGCGCGGCGCGCGGCGTGAAGAAGGGGTCGATGTTCAGCTCCTGCGGCACCACCCCGATGGCGGCGCGCGACTGGCGCGGGTTGCGGTCCTGATCGAAGCCCCAGATGCGCACCTGCCCGGCGGTCTTGATCGTCAGCCCCGCCAGAATGTTGATGAAGGTCGACTTGCCCGCGCCGTTCGGCCCCAGAAGGCCGAAGATCGCCCCGCGCGGCACGTCCAGATCGATGCCGCGCAGCGCCTCCTTGCCGCCGCGATAGACCTTGCGCAGGCCGCGCACGGAAATGGCGGCGTCTGGTGCGGCGTCCGGGGCGGCGGGCGAGGTCATGCGATGCGGCTCCATGGCGGCTGCGGGGCGGGCGGCCCGGCGTCGATGCGCCCGGCGGGCGGCCCCGCGTTGATACGCCCGCCGGGCCAAGCGTTCAACCGCGCCGCGGGCGCTTGCCGCGCACGCGCGCATCGCTATCATGCGCGCGCGCACCCGCCGGAGCGCGCGCCGCCGCCATCCGCACGGGCTCGCGCCGAGCCCCGCAACCGCACGAGGACACGCCATGCCCATCGAAGCCCCCGAAGTCGAGATCGTCGAGACGACCCGCGTCAGCTGCGACGGCGGCGCCGGCCCGCTGGGCCATCCGCGCGTGTGGATGACGATCCCCGAGGACAAGGGCTATGTCGAATGCGGATATTGCGACAAGAAGTTCGTCCTCAGGGGCGGCCCCGCGGACAAGGGCTGAGCCGGTGAGCGGGCAGGGCCGCCCCCTGGGCCCCGGCGACCATCTGGAGCTGGTGGACGGCTCGGGCTTCATCTTCCGCGCCTATCACGCGCTGCCGCCGCTCACGCGCCGCTCCGACGGGCTGCCCGTCGGCGCGGTGGCCGGCTTTTGCAACATGATCCAGAAGATGATCGCCGAGCGCGCCGCCGATGGCGACGCCTCGGGCTGCCCCGTGACGCATGCGGCGGTGATCTTCGATCATCCGGGCAAGACCTTCCGCAACGACATCTTTCCCGAATACAAGGCCAACCGCCCGCCGCCGCCCGAGGATCTGGTCCCCCAGTTCCCGCTCGTGCGCGAGGCGGCGCGCGCCTACAACCTGCCGGTCATCGAGGCCGAGGGCTGGGAGGCGGACGACATCATCGCCACCTACGCCCGCCTCGCGCGCGAGGCGGGGGCCAAGGTCACCATCATCTCGTCCGACAAGGACCTGATGCAGCTGGTGGACGAGCGCGTGCGCCTCGTCGACGGGATGAAGAACCAGGTCATCGGCCCCGAAGAGGTCGAGGCCCGCTTCGGCGTCCCGCCCGAGCGCGTGGTGGACGTGCAGGCGCTGGCGGGCGATCCGGTCGACAACGTGCCGGGCGCGCCGGGCATCGGCGTCAAGACCGCGGCGAAGCTGATCCAGGAATACGGCGATCTGGAGAACCTCCTCGCCCACGCGCAGGACATTCCCCAGCCCAAGCGCCGCCAGACCCTGCTCGAGAACGCCGAGCGCATCCGCATGTCGCGCCGCCTGGTCGAGCTGGCCCGCGACGTGCCGCCGCCCCTGCCGCTCGAGGAGCTGGCCCTGCGCAAGCCAGATCCGCAGGCGCTGCTCGACTTCCTGTCGCGAATGGAGTTCCGCACCCTTCTGCGCCGCGCGGCCCAGAAGCTGGGCGTCGAGCCGCCCGCCGCGCCTGCGCCGCGCCCCGCCGAGGCCGGGTCCGACGCCGGGTCCGGCGCCGCGCAGGCCGATCCGCCCGCCGCCATCGATCGCGACGGCTACGAGGTGGTGCGCGACGCCGCGGCGCTGGCGCGCTGGATCGAGATGATGAGCGAGCGCGGCGAGGCGGCGATCGACGTCGAGACCACCTCGCTGGACGAGATGCGCGCCGATCTGGTGGGCCTGTCGATCTGCGTCGCGCCCGGGCGCGCGTGCTACGTCCCCTTCCGCCATGTCGAGGGCGACGGCGACCTGCTGGGCGCCCGCAAGCCCGCGCCGGGCCAGATGGACCGCGACGAGGCGCTGCGCATGCTGGCGCCGACCCTGGCCGATCCGGCGGTGCTCAAGATCGGGCACAACATCAAGTATGACATGAAGGTGCTGGCCCGCCACGGCGCGCCGGTCATCTGTCACGAGGACACCATGCTCATCAGCTACGCGCTCGACGCGGGGCTGCACGGGCATGGCATGGACGAGCTGTCGCGCCTGCATCTGGGGCATGAGCCGCTGGGCATCAAGGAGCTGATCGGCTCGGGCAAGTCGGCGATCACCTTCGACCGCGTGCCGCTGGACAAGGCCGCGCCCTACGCCGCCGAGGACGCGGACGTGACCTGGCGCCTGCGCGACGCCCTGCGCGGGCGGCTGCCGCGCGAGGGGCTGGCAACGGTCTACGAGACGCTCGAGCGGCCCCTCGTGCCGGTGCTGGCGCAGATGGAGATGACCGGCGTCAAGGTCGACGTGCCGCGCCTCAACCGCCTGTCGAACGAGTTCGCGGCCCGCATGGCCGAGCTCGAGGCCGAGATCCACGCCCTGGCGGGGCAGAGCTTCAACGTCGGCTCGCCGCGCCAGCTGGGCGAGATCCTGTTCGAGAAGATGGGCCTGCCCGGCGGCAAGAAGGGCAAGTCCGGCGCCTGGTCCACCCCCGCCGACGTGCTCGAGACCCTGGCCGCCGAAGGCAACGAGCTGGCCGCGCGGGTGCTGGACTGGCGCCAGCTGGCCAAGCTCAAATCCACCTACACCGACGCGCTGCCGGGCCATGTGAACCCCGAGACGGGGCGCGTGCACACCAGCTTCTCGCTGGCGGCGACGACGACGGGGCGCCTGGCCTCGACCGATCCGAACCTGCAGAACATTCCGGTGCGCACCGAGGCCGGCCGCGCCATCCGCGAGGCCTTCGTGGCCGAGGAGGGCTCGGTCGTCGTCTCGCTCGACTACTCGCAGATCGAGCTGCGCATCCTGGCGCACATCGCCGACGTGCCGGCGCTGAAGGACGCCTTCCGAAAGGGAATGGACATTCACGCCATGACCGCGTCCGAGGTCTTCGGCGTGCCCGTCGAGGGCATGGACCCCATGGTGCGCCGACGCGCCAAGGCCATCAATTTCGGCGTGATCTACGGCATCTCGCCCTTCGGCCTGGCCAATCAGCTGGGCATCTCGCGCGACGAGGCCAAGGCCTTCATCGACGCCTACTTCCAAAAGTTCCCCGAGATCCGCGTCTACATGGACCGCACCGTCGAAGAGGCGCGGCGCGACGGCTTCGTGCGCACCATCTTCGGGCGGCGCATCCACACGCCCGAGATCAACGCCCGCGGCCCGCGCGCGGGCTTTCAGCAGCGCGCGGCCATCAACGCGCCCATCCAGGGCTCGGCCGCCGACGTCATCCGCCGCGCCATGATCCGCGCACCCGCCGCGCTGCGCGAGGCCGATCTGCGCGCGCGCATGCTGCTGCAGGTGCATGACGAGCTGCTGTTCGAATGCCCCGAGGACGAAGCCCCGCGCCTGATCGAGGTCATGCGCGCGGTGATGGAGGGCGCGCCCGAGCCGGCGGTGGCCATGTCGACGCCGCTCAAGGTCGATGCCGGGGTGGGGCGGAGCTGGGCCGAGGCGCATTGAGGGGCGCCGGGGCGCCCCGCTCAGGCGGCGTCGCGAAAGGTGACGCGGTTGCGCCCGCCGTTCTTGCTGGCGTAAAGCGCCGCGTCGGCAGCCTCGATCAGGCTTTCGGCCCCGTCGCCGGGCGCATACATCGCCACGCCGATGGACACGGTGACCGGAATCTCGCGATCGCCGATGTCGAACGGAGGTTCCTGGATGGCCGCGCGCACGCGCTCGGCCGCCGCGGCCACGGCTTCGCGGCGCGCATCGGGCATGGCGACCAGGAACTCCTCGCCGCCAAGGCGCGCCGTCAGATCCGCGCCGCGCACATTGGCCTTCAGCCGGCGCGCGAACTCGCGCAGCACCGCGTCGCCGGCGGCGTGGCCGTAGGTGTCGTTCACCTGCTTGAAGCGGTCGATGTCCATCATCATCACCCCAAGCTCGCCGTCGCGCGCGTTTCTGATCAGCCCTTGCAGGTGCGTGGCCGCGTAGCGCCGGTTGAACAGCCCCGTCAGCGGATCGGTCACCGCAAGGCGCAGGCCGTCGAGCAGCGTGTCGCGCAGCTCGTCCGCATAGCGCTTGCGCCGAAGCTGCGAGCGCATGCGCGCGACAAGCTCGGCCGCGTCGACGGGCTCGAACAGATAGTCGCCTGCGCCAAGGTCCAGGCCCTTGGCGGCCGAGGCCGCGTCGCCCTCGGGCGCGACCAGCACGATCGCGCTTGCGCGCGTCGACTGGCGCGAGCGCAGGGCCGAAACCAGCCGCAGCCCGTCGCCGCCGGCAGGCAGGCGCCGGTCGATCAGGAACGCGTCGGGGGGCGCGGCTTCGGCCATGGTCAGCGCCTCGCGGTCGTTGGGCGGAATGCGCACGCTAACGTCCAGCGCCTTGCGCAGGATGTCGGCGCGCCGGCGCGCGCTGTCGGGCTCCGCCGCGACGATCATCACATTGGCCCCCGAAACATCCACGTCCAGCTCGGCCCGGACGGCTTCCAGCCCCAGCGACTGGGTCGTCTCGACGCGCAGGCGCATCTCGTCGATCATCATCTTCATGCGCAGCAGGTTGCGCACGCGCGCGTTCAGCTCCAGCTCGTTCACAGGCTTGGTCAGGAAGTCGTCCGCCCCGGCCTCGAGCCCGCGCACCCGCTCCTCGGGCTCGTTGAGGGCGGTGATCATCACCACGGGGATGTGGTGCAGCAGCGGATCGCTCTTGATGCGGCGGCACACCTCGAACCCGTCGAGCTCGGGCATGACCACGTCCAGCAGCACCAGATCCGGCGCCTCGCGCGCGCAGATCTCGAGCGCGTCGCGGCCGTTGGCGGCGGTGGTGACGTCATAATAGTCTGCGCCAAGGCGCGCGGCGAGCAGCATGCGGTTGGTCGCCACGTCGTCGACGACGAGGATTCGTCCGCTCATGCATTTTCTCCCGCACACGAAATCGGCGCCCGCGCCGGGCGGCGATCGAGATTTGCGAAGCGCGGCGACGCTCCGCTTCCGCTCACTTCACGATATAAGCGTTAACGAAGGGTTTCGGCCACCGGTCGAGATCGCGAGAACATCGGAGGAACCTGGCATGAACCGAGACGCGGCCGAGGCGTTGGCGCTTGAGGCGCTGGCATGGATGGCGTCGGACCCGGACCGGCTGGGGGCCTTTCTGGCCGCCGCCGGCGCCGATGCGGACACCGTGCGCGCGCGCGCGGCCGATCCCGAATTTCTGGGCTTCGTGCTCGACATCCTGCTTGGCGACGAGGGGGCGGTGATCGCCTTTTGCGACGCCGCCGGCCGGCCCTATGACGCGCCCCTGCGCGCACGCGCGGCGCTGCCGGGCGGCGATCTTCCGCATTGGACCTGAGCGCCGCTTGGAGAATCGGCCCCCGCGCGCGATAGTCCCCGCATGTCCCTGCCGCCCGGTTTCCTCGATGAGCTGCGCACGCGCGTGAGCCTGTCCGACGTCGTCGGGCGCAAGGTCGCGTGGGATCGGCGCAAGTCCAATCCCTCCCGCGGCGACTGGTGGGCGCCGTGCCCCTTCCACCAGGAGCGCACCGCCTCGTTCCATGTCGACGACCGCAAGGGCTTCTACTATTGCTTCGGCTGCCAGGCGAAGGGCGATGCGATCGGCTTCGTGATGGAGAGCGAGAACCTGTCCTTCATCGAGGCGGTCGAGCTTCTGGCCGCCGAGGCGGGGCTGACCATGCCCGCGCGCGATCCCGAGGCCGCCCGCCGCGAGGACCGGCGCAAGACGCTGGTCGAGGTGATGGAGCTGTCGGCCCGGTTCATGCGCATGCAGCTGCGCGGGGCGCGCGGCGCGCAGGCGCGCGAATACCTTCGCCGCCGCGGCCTGGACGAGGCCGCGATCGAGCGCTTCGGGATCGGATTCGCGCCCGACGACCGCGGCGCGCTGCTCGCGCATCTGACGAACAAGGGCGTTTCGCAGGAGCTGATCGTGGAATCGGGCATGGCGATCCGCCCCGACGACGGCTCGGCGCCCTATGACAGGTTCCGCGGGCGCGTCATGTTTCCCATCCGCGACGCGCGCGGGCGCTGCATCGCCTTCGGCGGGCGGGCGCTGCGCGAGGACGCGCGGGCCAAGTATCTCAACAGCCCGGACACGCCGCTTTTCGACAAGGGAAGCACGCTCTACAACATCGGCCCCGCGCGCGAGGCCGCGGGCCGCGCCGGGCGGCTGCTGGTGGCCGAGGGCTACATGGACGTCATCGCCCTGGTCCTGGCGGGGTTCGAGGCGGCCGTGGCGCCCCTGGGCACGGCGGTGACCGAGCGCCAGCTGCGGCTGATGTGGCGGCTGGCGGACGAGCCGGTCATCATGCTCGACGGCGACGCGGCGGGGCTGCGGGCGGCGCGGCGGCTGGTCGACCTGGCGCTGCCGCTGCTCGAGCCGGGAAAGACGCTGCGATTCTGCCTGCTGCCCGAGGGCAAGGACCCCGACGACTTCCTGCGCGATTCGGGGCCCGAGGCGCTCGAGCGGCTGATCGCCGAGGCGCTGCCGCTGGTCGAGATGCTGTGGCGGCGCGAGATCGAGGGCAGGGTGTTCGACGCGCCCGAGCGCCGCGCGGCGCTGGACAAGCGCCTGTCCGAGGCGCTTGCGCGCATCCCCGACCGCGGCTTGCGCGGGCACTACGCCGACGCGCTGCGCGAGCGGCGCGATGCGCTCTTCGGCCGCCCGGCGCGCCGATTCCGCGCGCCCGAGGACGACCCGCCGCCTGCCGCCGAACCGCATCAGGATTGGGGGCGCGCGCCGGGGGGGCGGCGCGGCGGCTTCGGCGCCCGGCGCGGCGGCTGGAAGGACGCGGCCCGGCGCGAGGCGGGGCCCTCGGCGCAGCTGCGCGCCTCGCAGCTGGCCTCGCGCGCCGGCGCCTCGCCCGCGCGCTGGCGCGAGGCGGCGCTGCTTCTGGGCGTGCTCAACCACCCGCCGCTGGCCGAGACCTTCGAGGCCGAGCTCGACGTGCTGCGCTTCGAGACGCCCGAATTCGAGGCGGTGCGCGATGCGATCCTGGCCGAGCTGGGCCCCGCCCTCGAGGCGCCCGAGGCCGAAGCCCCCGACATCCTGCGCGCGGGCGTGGCGCGGCGGCTGGGGCGCGATCCGCACGCGCTTCTGGCGCAGGGCGTCGCGCCGCTGACGCCGGCGCTGGCGCGCGGCGCCCCGCGCGCCCGGGCCGAGGCGGTGCTGCGCGAGGCGCTGGCCATTCACCTGGCGCGGCAGGCGCAGGCGGCCGAGATCGAGGCGGCGCGGCGCGACCTCGGCGCCGAAGGCGCGTTCGATCTGCTGATGCGCCGCCTGGCGCAGGCCGCGCAGGAGCGCGAGCGCGCCGCCCGCCCCGCGCCGGGCGCCGAGGCGCTGGGCGACGAGAACGAAGAGGCGCTGCGCGCGCAGCTGCGCGCATTGCACGAATCGCGAATCTGGGCGAGGAAGCGGCGAAAAAATCGGCCCGACGGGGCGTGATTCGAATCGCGAATCACCTATATATCCCGGTCTGACGGACTCGGGATCTCAATCGCGGGCCGTTCCCGGGCGCCAGCCTGGCGGAACGGTCGGCCAAGCGGAGACGTACATGGCGGCCAAGGACACCGAAAACGACAAGCCCGAAGATCAGGACGACGCCGAAGGCCCGATGCTCGACCTGAGCCAGGCGGCGGTGAAGAAGATGATCGCCGCCGCCAAGGCGAAGGGCTTCATCACGATCGACGAGCTCAACCGCGTGCTCCCGCCCGAGCAGGTCTCCTCCGAGCAGATCGAGGACGTGATGGCGCTGCTGTCCGAGATGGGCGTGAACGTCGTCGAGGAGGAAGAGGCGGAGGCCGAGGAGGAGGAGGAGAAGGGCGGCGAGGTGGCCGTCGCCGCGACGCCCTCCGAGACGCTCGACCGCACGGACGACCCCGTGCGCATGTATCTGCGCGAGATGGGCTCGGTCGAGCTGCTGTCGCGCGAGGGCGAGATCGCCATCGCCAAGCGCATCGAGGCCGGCCGCTCGACAATGATCGCGGGGCTTTGCGAAAGCCCGCTGACCTTCCAGGCCATCACCATCTGGCGCGACGAGCTGCTGGAGGAGAAGATCCTTCTGCGCGACGTCATCGACCTTGAGTCCACCTTCGGCGCGCATATGGAGGAGGACGAGGAAGAGGACGTGGAGGCCGCGCCCGCCGAGGGCGCCGCCTTGCCCGCCGCGGCGTCGGGCGACGACGACGAGGAGGACGAGGACGAGCGCGCGAATCTGTCGCTGGCGGCGATGGAGGCGCAGCTCAAGCCGCGCGTGCTCGAAACGCTCGACCGCATCGCCGAGGACTACAAGCGCCTGCACGAGATGCAGGTGCAGCGCATCTCGGCCGCTCTGTCCGAGCAGAAGACCTTCACCCCCCAGCAGGAGCGGGAATACCAGCGCCTGCGCGCCGAGATCGTGCAGCTGGTCAACGAGCTGCACCTGCACAACAACCGCATCGAGGCGCTGGTCGACCAGCTTTACGGCATCAACCGCCGGCTGATGACGCTGGAAGGCTCGCTGATCAAGATGGCGGACGCGGCCAAGATCGACCGCAAGGCCTTCATCGAGGAATACCGCAACTCCGAGCTCGATCCGGGCTGGATCGACCGCGTCGCCACGCTCAAGGGCAAGGGCTGGGCGCAGTTCGTCGAGCGCAACCGCGACCGCATCGAGGCCGTGCGCCGCGAGATCGGCGAGATCGGGCGCCATGTGGGCGTGGACATTCCCGAGTTCCGCCGCATCGTCCAGACCGTGCAGAAGGGCGAGAAGGAAGCGCGCATCGCCAAGAAGGAGATGGTCGAGGCGAACCTGCGGCTGGTCATCTCGATCGCCAAGAAATACACCAACCGCGGCCTTCAGTTCCTGGACCTGATCCAGGAGGGCAACATCGGCCTGATGAAGGCGGTGGACAAGTTCGAGTATCGGCGCGGCTACAAGTTCTCGACCTATGCGACGTGGTGGATCCGCCAGGCGATCACGCGCTCGATCGCGGATCAGGCGCGCACGATCCGCATTCCCGTGCACATGATCGAGACCATCAACAAGCTGGTGCGCACCAGCCGGCAGATGCTGCACGAGATCGGGCGCGAGCCCACGCCCGAAGAGCTGGCGGCCAAGCTGCAGATGCCGCTCGAGAAGGTGCGCAAGGTGATGAAGATCGCCAAGGAGCCGATCTCGCTCGAGACCCCGATCGGCGACGAGGAGGACTCGCAGCTGGGCGATTTCATCGAGGACAAGAACGCGATCCTGCCGCTGGACGCCGCGATCCAGGCCAACCTCAAGGACACGACGACGCGCGTTCTGGCCTCTCTGACCCCGCGCGAGGAGCGCGTGCTGCGCATGCGCTTCGGCATCGGCATGAACACCGATCACACGCTCGAGGAAGTCGGCCAGCAATTCTCGGTGACGCGCGAGCGCATTCGCCAGATCGAGGCCAAGGCGCTGCGCAAGCTCAAGCATCCCAGCCGCAGCCGCAAGCTGCGCAGCTTCCTCGACGGCTGAAGCGGGCGCCGCGCCCCAGCCGGGGCGCGGCCCTCAGGCGGCGCTCGCCACGCGGTTGCGTCCGGCTTCCTTCGCCTTGTAGAGCAGCTCGTCGGCACGCTTGATCAGCGCGGCGGCGTCCTCGCCTTCGCGCAGCTGCGTGACGCCCACCGACACGGTCACCGTCCCGAGGCGCTCGCGGGTTTCGGCGACGACGAAGCTTTTCGCCGCCAGCTCCTGCCGGATCTTTTCGGCGATGTGGCGCGCGCCCATCAGGTGGGTCGCCGGCAGGACCATGGCGAATTCCTCGCCGCCGAAGCGGGCGGGCGTGTCCTTTCCCTTGAGGTTGAGCTTGAGGATGCGGCCGAATTCCTTGAGCACCGAGTCGCCCACGGCGTGACCGTATCGGTCGTTGAGCTGCTTGAAGCGGTCGATGTCGGCCAGCGCGAAGCACAGCGGGCCGCGTTCGGGCGCCGCGGCGATTTCGGCCTCGAGCACGGCGTCCAGCCGCCGGCGGTTCGGGAGCTGGGTCAGATGGTCCAGATAGGCCGCTTCGCGCAGATCCTTCAGATCGCGCGACAGATCCTCGATCTTTCGCCGGGCGGCGCGAAGCTGGGAGGTCAGATCGCTGGTTTGCGCGGCGTGGGCGCCGGTGACGTCGATCAGCGACTCGGCGGCCTCGCGCACGGTCGAGGCGCGCGAAAGCAGGTTCACCCCTTCGCGGATGCGGGTGAGGGCGCCCATGAAGCGCGCATCCTCGGTCTCGCGCCGCGCCAGGCGTTCGACCACCTCGCCCATTTCGCCGTCCAGCGTCTGGCCCAGCGACAACAGCCGCACGGGGGCCGCGCCAAGGGCGAGATGCTCTTCATAGATGCGCTCGATCGCCGACAATGCGGGGGATTCGTCGCGTTCCAGCAGCGCGCCGACGGCGTTGCGCAACCCTTCGGGCTCGCCGCGCACATAGCCATAGAGCACCTCGAAGACGCGCGGCGTGGGGGGCAGCCGCCTTGCGTGGGCAAGGTCGAGGGCCTTGCGCGCCAGGGCCTCCTGCGCCTCGAAATCCTCGTCGAAGCCGGTTTCGCTTTTGACCAGCGCCGCCATGTCGATCCTCCGTCGCACCCCGGGCCGCGCGGGGCGCGGCATCCGATTCGCAGGGTAGGGCGGCTTTTCTTACGCGCGGTTAATCGGCGCTCTCTTCGCGTTCGATCAGCTTGACGATGCGCAGGAAGCGCGCATGCGCCAGCGCAACCGAGAAGGCGAAGCCTTTCCAGCCGCCCAGCGCATGGCCGCGCAGCAGATAGGTCTTGAGGAAGACGTAGGGGAACTCGACCGCCAGGCGGGCCTTGAGCAGCCACAGGGGTCGGCGCCGCGCCGCCTGGGCCTGGAAGGTGGTGTAGGCGTTCTGCTTCTGGATCAGCGCGTGCCAGGTCAGGAACGGATAGTGCCACAGCGCGCCCCGAAGCTGGCGCGGCGGCGCCAGGGTCTCGACCCGGTCGAAGAGCGGGTGGTCGCGGTAGCGCCCGGCCTCGACATGGTAAAGGCGCACGACGTTGTAGTCGTTGGCCAGCGGGCGCGGGCGCGCGTCGCCCGGATAGACGTTGAGGATGCGCACCTTCCACGCCGAGGGCGGCTCTTCGCGCACCACGCGGCGGATCTCTTCGGCCAGCTCGGGGGTGACCACCTCGTCCGCGTCGACGTTGAGCAGCCAGTCATGGCGGCATTGCTCTTCGGCGAAGCGCTTTTGCGGGCCGTAGCCGCGCCAGTCGCGCACGAAGACGCGCGCGCCCAGCCGCTCGGCCAGTTCGGGCGTGCCGTCGGTCGAGCCCGAATCGACCACCACCACCTCGTCCGCCAGGCCGCGCAGGGCCTCGATGGCGCGAGGCAGGCGCGCGGCCTCGTTCTTGGCGATGATGAAGGCCGAGAGGCCGGGGCGTTCGCGCGCCATGGGCCGCCTCACCCGCGCAGGGCGGCCAGAAAGGCGTCGATGTCCTCGTCGGCGGTGTTCCACGCGCAGACCAGGCGGCAGCCGATGGGCTCGTCATCGGGGCCGTCGGGGGCGGGTTCGTGCGGCCAGGGATAGTAGCGCGCCCCCGCCGCCTGCAGCCGCGCATGCACCGCGCGCGGAAGGGTCGGAAAGACCATGTTCGCCTCGACCGGATGCGGGATCTGCGCCAGCCCCGAGGCGCGCAGCCCCTCGGCCAGGCGGTCGGCCGCCGCGTTGGCGCGGGCGGCCAGCTCGAGCCACAGCCCGTCTTCCAGCCAGGCGGCCAGCTGCGCCGAGGCGTAGCGCATCTTGGACAGAAGGTGGCCGCCGCGCTTGCGCCGCAGCTCGAACTCCCAGCCGCGGCGCTCGGCCTCTTCGCCGAAGAAGACGACCGCCTCGACCCCCAGCGCGCCGTTCTTCGTCGCGCCCAGCGACAGCGCCTGAACCCCCGCCTTCCAGGTCAGCTCGGCGGGGCTGACGCCCAGCCGCGCCGCCGCGTTGGCGAAGCGCGCGCCGTCCATGTGCAGCGGCAGATCCCACGCGCCGGCGATGTCGGCGATGCGGCGCAGATCCGCCGGGCGGTAGAGCGTGCCCAGCTCGGTCGCCTGCGTCACCGTCACCGCGCCGCGCTGCACGTTGTGCACGCCCGCATGGCAGGCCTGCGCCAGCCGCCGCTCGAGCGCCTCGGGGTCGATGCGCGCATGCGCGCCGGGGATCAGCCACAGCGTCGCGCCGCCCGTGTAGAAGATCGGCGCGCCGCACTCGTCCTCCTGCACATGGGCGTGTTCGTGGCAGCAGATGGCCGCCCAGGGCGGGCACAGCGTGGCCAGCGCCAGGCTGTTGGCCGCGGTGCCCGTGACCACCGGCAGGACGACGGCCTCGGGCGCCTCGAAGATCTCGCGCACAAGGGCCGTGGCCCGCGCGGTCCACGGATCGGCGCCGTAAGAGCCGGCGGGGCCTTCGTTGGCGCGGGCCAGCGCCTCGAGCACGGCCGGGGCGGCGGGAGCGGCGTTGTCGGAGCTGAACCACATCACAGCATTCCTTCGATCAGGTGGTCGGGCAGATCGTCTTCGTCCACCTCGTATTCGGGAACCGAGCCCTGCACCGCCACGCCCGCCCGGCGCACCGAGTCGGGATCGCCCGAGATCAGCGGGTGCCAGTCGAACAGCGGCTTGCCCTCGGCCAGAAGCCGATAGGCGCAGGTCGCGGGCATCCAGTCCTTGATCTCGTCGATGGTCTGCGGCGAAAGGATCACGCAGCCGGACACCAGCGCCTTGCGCCGCGCATAGGCGCCGCAGCGGCGGGTTTCGGGGTCGAACAGGCGGCAATGGACGTTGGCGTAGGCGACGGTCCCGTCGTCTTCGTCCTCGAGCTTGAGCAGGCAGCAGCGCCCGCAGCCGTCGCACAGCGATTCCCACTGCGCGCGCGTCATGCGCGCAAGCGGCGTCGTGCGCCAGAAGGGTTCGGCGTCGGGCGCGGCGGGCGAGGGGCGTTCTGCGGTCATGGGCGGCAAACGAGCACAACGCGCGCCGCAGGTCCAGAGGGCTTGCGGCCCCCGTTCGGACGCGCGCGCCTCAGCTTGCGGCGGCGCTTGCCGCGGCAAGGCGGCGGCGCGCCTCGGCGCAGTCCTCGCGCATGCGGGCGATCAGCGCCTCGACGTCGTCGAACTTCTCTTCGGGGCGGATGAACGAGACCAGCGCCACCGAGATCTGCGCGCCGTAAAGATCGCCCGAGAAATCCAGCAGATGCACCTCGAGATTGGGCGCGTTGACGCCGAAGGTCGGGCGCACGCCGATGCTGGCCGCGCCCTGCCGGACGCCCCGGAACGGGCCGTCCAGCACCTCGACCAGCACCGCATAGACGCCATGGCGCGGAACCAGCAGCCTTTCGAGCGACAGGTTCGCCGTGGGAAAGCCCAGCTCGCGCCCGCGCTTGTCGCCGTGGCGGACCTCGCCGTCGATGCGGTGCCAGTGGCCCAGCATGCGGCGCGCATCCTCGGGGCGGCCCTCGAGCAGGGCGCGGCGGATGGCGGTCGACGAGATCTCTTCGCCCGCAGGGCCGCGCACCAGCCCCGCGGCGCGCACCTCGAAGCCCAGCTCGTCGCCCAGCCGGCGCAGGGTTTCGGCGTCGCCCGCGCGGCCCTTGCCGAAGCGGAAATCGGCCCCGACCACCACCCGCTTCACGCCCAGAGCCTCGGCCAGCACCTTGCGCGCGAACTCCTCGGCGCTCAGCGCGGCAAGGGCGGCGTCGAAGCGCAGCTCGAACAGGCGCTCGACGCCCAGCTTCTCGAGCCGATGGGCGCGCGCGGCCGCGTTCATCAGGCGAAAGGGCGGCGCGTCGGGGGCGAAGAACTCGCGCGGGTGGGGCTCGAAGGTGATCACGCCCAGCGGCGCGTCGGGCGCGCGCGCCAGGTCGATGACCGCCTGGTGGCCCAGATGCACGCCGTCGAAATTGCCCAGCGCCGTCGAGGCGCCGCGATCTTCGGGCCGAACCTGCTCGAGGCCGCGGATGATGCGCATGAAATCCCCCGCCGGGGCGGGGCGAGCCCGCCGCTTCAGTCGAACTTGCGGGACGGCGCCAGCACCAGCGCCTCTCCCTTCAGCACGACCGTATCGCCCACGCGGCAGACGCAATCAAGGGTGACGCGGCGCCGCGCATGGTCGATGGCAAGGACGGTGACGCGCGCCTCGACCGTGTCGCCGGGGCGCACGGGGGCCAGGAACTTGAGCGTCTGGCCCATGTAGACGGTGCCGTGGCCGGGCAGCTGCTCGCCGATCACGGCCGAGATCAGGCCCGCCGTCAGCATGCCATGGGCGATGCGCCCGCCGAAGATCGTGTCCTGCGCGTAGGACTCGTCCAGATGCACGGGGTTGCGGTCGGTCGAGACCTCGGCGAACAGCTCGATGTCGCGATCGGTCACCGTCTTGCGCAGGTGGCGCGACATGCCGATCTCGAGATCCTCGATGCAGATCGTGCCGCGGGGCAGGTTGTCGAGCATGTCGGTCTCTCCTGACATGGGTGGCGGCCCTTGGGCGGCGAGGCGCCGCGTTGGAATGCTGCGATGCACAAGGGATAGCGCGGGGCGGCCGCGTTTGCAAGAATATTGCGCAATATTGCGTCACCAAATCACCGGGTGCGGCAATTTTGTTGCCGCGGCGGGGCAGGCGCGCGGTTCGGTCCCGGTCCTGGTCCGCCGCTCAGCTCGCCGGGCAGCCCGTCAGCTCGAAAAAGCCCGAGCCCGCCAGCACCGTCACCCGCACCGCCGAGCGCGCCACCCACAGCGCCGGATCGTCCAGCCAGGCGTCGGCGGCGATCTCGATTCCCTCGGCGGCGGGGCTGACGCGCGGCGGGTCGAACCACACGCCTTCGGGGCCCTCGACGACCACGGCCGGCGCATGCGCGCGCATCGCGGCGGGCAGGCGCAGCAGCGCGGTCAGGCGCCGCTCGCCGCCCGCGCCCTCGAGGGCGCAGCGCGCCATGGCGACGCCCGCGCGCGCGGCGTCCTGCGGCCCGTCGGCCAGCGCCGCCGACAACCGCGCGGCCACGGCCTCGGGGGCCGGCGCGCCGCCCGCGGGCAGCTCGAGCGACAGCTCGGCGCTGCCGGGCATGCAGATATCCGAGCACACGCCGTAATCGATCCGCATGCGCAGCCGCATGGGGTGGTCCGCGCGCTCGGGCGCCAGCGCCAGGGGCAGGGTCATCGCGTGCTTGTAGCCCAGCGTGAGCATGCCGAAGCTCTCGAACGCGTCGGGCCGCGGCCACAGGGCCTCGGCGCGGGCCAGGTTCTCGGACCCGCTCCAGTCGATGCGCGGCGGCACGCCCGCCTCGCCCGGCGCGCGCCAGTAGGTCTTCCACCCATCGGCCAGGTCCATCAGCAGCGCCGCCATGGGTCGGCCGTCGGCCGTGCGCCCCGCGGGCACAAGGCGCAGCGTCGCGGGCGCGCCCTGCTCGGCGCGGGCGGCGGGGGGCGGCGGCGCGGCGGCGGCCATCGCGGCGACGGCCAGCCCGAGCGCGAGGCGCGCGGCGCGGGCCATGGGCCAAGGGGCGGATCCTGGGGCGGAGCGGGGCGGACGTCGCGTTCTCATGCGACAGAGATAGCGCGCCGCGCCGCCGATCGCGAGGGCGCCGCGCGCACAATGAAGTGAGCGGGGCAGTGAGCGGGGCGGCGAGCGGGGCGGTGCGCGGGGCGGTCGGCTAGCGCGCGCCGGGGCGATCTTGCGCCGCCCGCCCAAGGGGGCGCCTTCGGGACGGGCAGCGGCCGCAGGGGCCGTGAGGCGGCCGACGGCGCGCGGGCAGGCGGCGCCGTTCCCGCGTCGGCCGCGACCGCGGGGCGGCGAGCGGTTGCCGCCCGAGCGGGCGCGCCCCGACAGGGGCCGCGACAGGCGCCGCGGCTGCGCCCATGGGCGGCCGGCGCGGGAGCGTCGAGCCCAAGCCTTGCGGGTGCTCAGGCGCGGCGCCCGAAGCCGGCGCGAAGCCGCGCCGCCCTGGCCGTCGGTCCGGGGAGCGGGCGCGCAGGCGCGCCGCACGGGCGTTCGGGATGGGCGCATGGGGCGGCAATTTTCGCGCGCACAAGCGTTGACCATTGATTGCGGGCGTGCGCGACCCCATCATCAAGGGCATGAACACGAACCCGCATGATCCCGCCGCGCCCGCAAGCGCCACGGCCCGCTCGGACGCCGACAGTCTGGAGGGCCGGATGCTTCTGGCCATGCCCGGCCTGGCCGATCCGCGCTTTTCGCACGCGGTCATCTACATGTGCGCGCATAACGAGGACGGCGCCATGGGCCTGATCGTCAACAAGCCCGCGCCGGATCTGAAGTTCGCCTCGCTGCTCAAGCAGCTGCGCATCGCGCCGGGGCCGCGCACGCGCGATCTGAAGGTGCATTTCGGCGGTCCGGTCGAGATGGGCCGCGGCTTCGTGCTGCACAGCGACGACATGCGCCTGCCCGAGGGCACGCGCGAGCTGTCGGGCGGGCTTTGCCTGACCGCCAGCGTCGAGATCCTGGAAAGCCTGGCCAATGGCGGCGGCCCGCGCGAGGCGCTGCTGGCGCTGGGCTATGCGGGCTGGGGGCCGGGGCAGCTCGAGGCCGAGCTGGCGCAGAACGGGTGGCTGGAATGCCCGGCCGATCACGACCTCATCTTCGATCCCGACGACGCGCGCAAATGGGAAGCGGCCATGCGGCGCATCGGCGTCGACCCGGCCCTGCTGTCCAGCGAGGGCGGCCACGCCTGAGCCGGGCGCCGAGGCGGGCGCTGCGCCCCGCCCCGCAAACGCCCCGCACGCATATCCCCCATGGCCCCTCAGAACGGAATAGGCCGCCCTTCGTGATCCTCGAACAGGCCGGTGCGCGCCAGGGTCAGCGCGTCGAAGCGCGCCAGCAGATCGCGCGCGCTGCGCTCGGGCGTCAGCGCCGCGCGCGGGCCGCCCATCTCGGTCGCCACCCAGCCGGGATGCCACACGCCCACGGCCAGCCCCTCGGGCGCCAGCTCGCGCGACAGGTTCAGCGCCAGGTTCGCCGCCGCCGCCTTCGACGCGCGATAGGCGTAGGCGTCGCCCGACGCCGCCGCGCTCGAGCCCATGCGCGAGCCGATCACCGCGATCTTCCCGCCGGGGCGGCGCATGCGCGCGCGAAAGGCCCGCACGACGAAGAAGGGCCCGGCGACGTTGGTCATCAGCGTCTCGCGCCAGGCCCGGGCGTCGAGCGCCGGATCGTCCAGCCCGCCGCGCCCGATGAACACGCCCGCATTGCACACCAGAAGATCCGCCTGACGCGCGCCCAGCTCGCGCGCCGCGCGATCGCACGAATCGGGGTCCGTCACGTCCAGCGCCGCCGCGCGCACCCGCCCCCCCGACCGCTCGCACAGCGCCGCAAGCGCGGGCGCCGCGTCGGGGCGGCGCGCGCAGGCCAGCACCTCGTCGCCGCGCGCGGCGGCCTGCCGCGCCAGCTCAAGCCCGATCCCGCGGCTTGCGCCGGCGATCACCATCAGCGCCATGTCGTTTCCTCCGCAATGCGCGCCGGCGGCGGCGCTCAGATCTTCTGGTCGTAGTCGCCGATCTCGGGCTGCTCGGCCAGGATCGCGTCCAGATCGGCGAAGATCGCGCGCATCTCGTCCTCGCTGTCGGGGCTTTCGCACACCACCACCAGGTTCGGCGTGTTCGACGAGGCCCGCACCAGCGCCCAGGCGCCGTTCTCGAGCATGGCCCGCGCGCCGTTCACCGACACGATGTCGGCGATGCGCCGCCCGCCCAGCGCGCCGCCCGACGCGGCCAGGGCCTCGAGCCTCGCGCGCACGCGCGCGACCACGTCGTATTTGACCTCGTCCGGGCAGAAGGGCGACATGGTCGGCGTGCTCCAGGTGCGCGGCAGCGAGCGGCGCAGATCGGACATCGACGCGTCGGGGCGACGGTCGAGCATGCGGCAGATCTCGATCGCCGCGCGCAGGCCGCAGTCATAGCCGCGGCCGATGGGGTCGGCGATGAAGTAGTGGCCCGATTTCTCGAACCCCGCCAGCGCGCCCAGCTCGCGCACGCGGCGCTTCATGTGGCTGTGGCCGGTCTTCCAATACTCGGCGCGCGCGCCCAGCTCGCGCAGCTCGGGATCCGAGACGAAAAGGCCCGTCGACTTCACGTCCGCCACGAACACCGCGCCCGGATGCGCGCGGGCGAATTCGCGCGCCAGCAGCACGCCCACCTTGTCGGCGAAGATCTCTTCGCCCTCGTCGTCGACCACGCCGCAGCGGTCGCCGTCGCCGTCGAAGCCCAGCGCCAGATCGGCGCCGCTTTCGCGCACGGCGGCGGCCATGTCGCGCAGCATTTCGAGCGCCTCGGGGTTGGGGTTGTAGTTGGGAAAGTCGTAGTCGAGCGTGCAGTGGCGCTCGATCACCTGCGCGCCGATGCGCCGCAGCGCCTCGGGCGCGAAGGCCGAGGCCGTGCCGTTGCCGCAGGCGCACACCACCTTGAGCGGCCGCGTCAGGCGCAGGTCGGCGGTCAGATCGTCCAGATACGCCTCGCGCAGCCCGTCGACCCGCGTCAGCCGCCCGCCCGGCCGCTCGACGCCCTGACCCTCGAGAACGATCCGCCGCAGGCGCGCCATCTCTTCGGGCCCGTGGGTCAGGGGGCGGTCGAAGCCCATCTTGACCCCGGTCCAGCCGTTGGGGTTGTGGCTGGCCGTGACCATGGCCACGGCGGGCGCGTCCAGGTGGAACTGGGCGAAATAGGCCATGGGCGTGACGGCGGGGCCGATGTCCAGCACCTCGACCCCCGCCTGCATCAGCCCGATGCTGAGCGCCTGCTTCACCGCCAGCGAGTAGCTGCGGTAATCGTTGGCGACGACGATGCGCGGCGCCAGGCCCGCTTCGTGCATCTGCGTGCCGATTCCCAGCCCCAGCAGCTGCAGCCCCGGCAGGTTGATCTGGTCGGGATAGCGCCAGCGCACGTCGTATTCCCGAAACCCGGCGGGGTCGATCATGGGCTCGCGCAGCTCGTCCCAGGTGTTGCGCGCGACCTCGGGGCGGGGACGAGGGGATGAGTCGGTCATGGCGGCTCCTGCGCGAATGGGCGGCGGGATCGAGGGACGGGGTTCAGGGGCGCGGGATCGGCCGCTCCTTGGCCATGCGGTCGAAGGCCGCGAGGTCGGCGATCAGCTCGGGCATGCGCGCGAGCGGGATCATGTTCGGCCCGTCCGAGGGCGCGGCGTCGGGGTTCTCGTGCGTTTCGACGAACACCGCCGCGACGCCGACGGCGACGGCCGCGCGCGCCAGCACGGGCGCGAACTCGCGCTGCCCGCCCGAAGCGCCGCCCAGCCCGCCGGGCTGCTGCACCGAATGGGTGGCGTCGAACACCACCGGATAGCCCGTCGCCGCCATCTGGGGCAGGGCGCGCATGTCGGTGACGAGGGTGTTGTAGCCGAACGAGGTGCCGCGCTCGCACAGCAGGATGTTCTCGTTGCCGGTGGCGGCGATCTTGGCGGCCACGTTGGGCATGTCCCACGGCGCCAGGAACTGGCCCTTCTTGACGTTGACGGCGCGGCCCGTGCGCCCGGCCGCGATCAGAAGGTCGGTCTGGCGGCACAGGAAGGCGGGGATCTGTAGCATGTCCACCGCCTCGGCCGCGGGCGCGCACTGGTCGGGCAGGTGCACGTCGGTCACCACCGGGCAGCCGATGCGCGCGCGCACCGCGGCCAGGATCTCGAGCCCGGCCTCCATCCCCACGCCGCGCCTGCCCGAAAGCGAGGTGCGGTTGGCCTTGTCGAAGCTGGCCTTGAACACGTAGCCCAGCCCCGCATCGTCGCAGATGCGGGCCATGCGCTCGGCGATCATCAGCGCGTGGTCGAGAGATTCGAGCTGGCACGGCCCGGCCAGCACCGCCAAGGGCAGCGCGTTGCCGATGCGCACATTCGCGACCTGCACCACCCTTTGTTCTGCGCCTGTCCCTGCGGTCATGTCGTCCCCATCAGCGTGAATGCGTTCGCGTGTCGCGCGCGGCGGCGCGCCGCCGCCCCCGCGGACGAAGGCCCGGCGGTCAAGGGCCGAAGCCCCCCGAGCAGCGCCAGCGCCAGGCGTCGGCGATCATGCGCTCGAGCGTGGACAGGCGCGGCTCCCAGCCCAGCTCGGCGCGCGCGCGCGATCCGTCGCACACCAGCCGCGACGGATCGCCCGGCCGGCGCGGCGCGTCGCGCACCGGCACGCGGCGGCCCAGCACGCGCTCGGCGGCCTC
Source organism: Oceanicella actignis (assembly GCF_008124525.1). Lineage (GTDB taxonomy): Bacteria > Pseudomonadota > Alphaproteobacteria > Rhodobacterales > Rhodobacteraceae > Oceanicella > Oceanicella actignis. The sequence goes on along the minus strand of NZ_VNHJ01000004.1, from coordinate 240,286 downwards.
GATCACCTCGCGCACCGAGTGGCCGCGCCCGACGCCCAGATTGAGCCGGATGCCCCGCGCGCCGCCCATCAGCCGCTCGAGCGCCAGCAGATGCGCCTCGATCAGGTCCCACACATGCACATAGTCGCGCACGCAGGTGCCGTCGGGCGTGTCGTAGTCGCGCCCGAAGATCGACAGCGCCTCGCGCGCGCCGGCGGCCGCGTCCAGCACCAGCGGGATCAGATGGGTCTCGGGCTGATGGCGTTCGCCGATCTCGGCCTCGGGATCGGCGCCGGCCACGTTGAAATAGCGCAGCGCCGCCGTGCGCAGCCCGTGGGCGGCCTCGAAATCGTCCAGCATCCGCTCGACCGCCAGCTTGGACGCGCCGTAGGGGTTGATGGGGCGCTGGGGCTGGTCCTCGTCGATCAGCTCCACATCCGGCTCGCCATAGGTGGCCGCGGTCGAGGAGAAGACGATCGCGCGCACGCCCGTCTCGACCATCGCTTCGAGCAGGTTGAGCGAGCCGCCAACGTTGTTGCGCCAGTAAAGACCCGGGCTGCGCACGGATTCGCCCACATTCGAGAGCGCGGCGAAGTGCATGACCGCGTCCGGCCGCGCCTGCGCCAGCGCCGCGCGGGTGGCGTCGAGATCGTTCAGATCCGCCTCGATCAGCGGGCCGAAGCGCACCGCCTCGCGCCAGCCCGTGCGCAGATCGTCCAGCGCCACCGGCTCGTGGCCGGCCGCGCGCAGGGCCTTGCAGGCATGCGCGCCGATATAGCCGGCGCCGCCCGTCACCAGGATCCGCGCCATGGCGTCACTCGGCCGCGTCGGCGCGCGCGACGCCGTCGCGCAGGAAGGCGGTCAGCTCGTCGCGGAATTCGGGGCGCGCCAGGCCGAAGGCGACCGTGGCCTGCAGGAAGCCCAGCTTCGAGCCGCAATCGTAGCGCCGCCCCTCGAACATGAAGCCATGCACCCGCCCGCCGCGCAGCGCCTCGGCGGCGATGGCGTCGGTCAGCTGGATCTCGCCGCCCGCGCCCACGCGCTGTTCGTTGAGGATGTCGAGCACCGAGGGCGTCAGGATGTAGCGGCCGATCACCGCCAGGTTCGAGGGCGCGCGCTCGGGCGCGGGCTTTTCGACCATCGAGCGCACCCGCGCCAGCCGTCCGTCGCGCGATTCGACGTCCAGAACGCCATAGGCCGAGATGGCCGCGCCCTCGACCTCCATCGCCGCGACCATGCAGCCGCCGGTCTCGCGATGCGCCTCGACCATCTGCTGCAGGCAGGGCGCGCCGGGGGCGTCGATCACGTCGTCGGGCAGCAGCACGGCCACGGGCTCGTCGGCGATCAGGCGGCGCGCGCACCACACCGCATGGCCAAGGCCGCGCGCCTCGGTTTGGCGCACATAGGCGATGGCGCCGCTGTCCATGTTCGACTTCTCGACCTCGGCCAGAAGGTCGAACTTCTTCTTCAGCCGAAGGGTGCGCTCAAGCTCGGGGGCGGCGTCGAAGTAATCCTCGAGCGCCGACTTGCCGCGCGCGGTGACGAAGATGAACTCCTCGATCCCGGCCGCGCGCGCCTCGTCGATCGCATACTGGATCAGCGGCTTGTCCACCAGCGGCAGCACCTCCTTGGGGATGGCCTTGGTCGCCGGCAAAAATCGCGTGCCCAGTCCCGCGACGGGAAAGATCGCCTTGGTCACTCGCTTGCGCATCTCGTGCTCCAAATTGCGCGGCCGCGGCCGCATGGCCCCCTGCGCCGGGCGCGGGGCGAAATCATTCGATCCCGGCTTGCGCCAGCGCGCGCTCGACGCGCTCGACGTCCGCGGGGTTGTTCAGCTCCCAGAATACGCGGCCGCGGGATTCGACTTCGACGCACAGCATGCGCGCGCCGTTCTCGAGAAAACGAAGCTGCTCGAGCCCCTCGCACCTTTCCAGCTCGCCCTCGGGCCAGGCGGCGTATCGGCGCAGCGCCTCGGGAGTGTAGGCGTAACAGCCCACATGATGAAAGACGGGAATGCGCTCGTCGGGCGCAAAGCTGCGCCCGGTCCAGGGGATGACCTCCTTGGAGAAGTAGAGCGCGTTCATCGCGCGGTCGAAAACCGCCGTCGTGCCGCCCACGCGCCCGGCCATGCGGTCCTCGAGAAAGCTGCGATGGGCGGCCGCGTCGCAGCGCAGCACCGGGGTGGCGGCCTCGGCGCCCGAGCGCAGCATGGCCGCGATCAGCGCCTCGACGAACCAGGGCGGGGTCAGCGGCGCGTCGCCCTGAAGGTTGACGACGATGTCGGGCGCGGCCAGCTGCCCGAGGGCGGCGGCGCAGCGCTCGGTGCCGTTGCGGCAGTCGGCGGGGGTCATGGCCACGCGCGCCCCGAAGCCGCGCGCCGCCTCGGCGATGCGCGCGTCGTCGGTGGCGACGACGACCTCGGTCGCGCCGCGCACCTGCATCGCCGCCTCCCAGCTGCGGCGGATCAGCGGCTTGGCCTTGCCGCCGGCGCCGCGCAGCGGCTGCAGCGGCTTGCCCGGAAAGCGCGACGAGGCGTGGCGGGCGGGAATGACGATCGAGACGCGCGTCACAGCGGCTTCACCTCCACCCCCGGGGCGTAGCAGATGAAGAAGGGGTTCTCGTAGCCCGGCTTGCCGTAGGCGAGCGGGCCGCTTCCGTCCAGCCGGTCGACCCTGGCGCCGGCGGCGGCGGCCACGGCGTGGCCGGCGGCGGTGTCCCACTCCATGGTGCGGCCGAGGCGCGGGTAAAGGTCGGCCTCGCCCGCCGCCACCAGGCAGAACTTCAGCGACGAGCCCGCCGAGACGAAATCCTTCACCGCGTAGCGGGCGATGTATTCGTCGGTGGCCGCGTCGCGGTGCGACTTGGACGCCACCACGCGCAGCGCCGCGTTGTCGGGCGCGGCGACCGAGATCTCGCGCGCAAGGCCCTGCGCGGGGCGCGCCTCGACGGCGCGGCCCTGGGCGTCGACGTAGAACATGCGGTCGAGCGCCGGCGCGTAGACGACGCCGCGCGTGGGCGCGCCGTTCTCGACCAGGGCGATGTTGACGGTGAACTCGCCGCGGCGCTTGACGAATTCCTTCGTGCCGTCGAGCGGATCGACGATGAAGAACCGCTCGGCGCTCAGCGCGTGGCTCTCGGTCAGCTCCTCGGTGACGACGGGGATGTCGGGAAAGGCGTCGCGCAGCCCGGCGCGGATATGCGCGTCGGCGCGCTCGTCGGCGATGGTGACGGGGCTGTCGTCGGCCTTCAGCGCGACCTCGAATTCGGGGCCTTCGTAGACCTGCATCACGATCCGCCCGGCCTCGGCGGCCAGGCGGTTCAGCGTCGCGGCGACGGCGGCGTAATCCATGCTCTGCGCTCCGTTTCGTTTCGCGGCCCTTTTTACCCGGATCGCGGCGCAAGTCCATGGCCGCCGCCGGCGCGCGCGCAACCTTCGCGCGAAAGGCGGGCGCGCCGGCGGCGGGGCTTTGCAAGCGCGCCCGCGCGGGTCTATAAGCGCGCGCATGAGCCAGCTTCACACGCGCGATCCGGCCCTGGCCGTCCGAATTATCCGCCCGGCCTCCTGATCGATCGGGAGAGCCGGGACAAGGCGCATGCGAGACGCGCGCCGCCCTTGCCGGAAGACGGCAAGGCCTCAGCCCCCCTTCATGACGACGGACGATCAAGATGTGCGCAGACGACGCAAGCCCCGCGGCGCCCGACTACAAGTCCACCCTGTTCCTGCCCCGCACCGACTTTCCCATGCGCGCCGGCCTGCCCAGGCGCGAGCCCGAATGGCTGGCCCGCTGGGAGCGGCTGCGCATCTACGACCGCCTGCGCGAGAAGAAGGGCCGCCAGCCCTTCGTGCTGCATGACGGCCCGCCCTACGCCAACGGCCATCTGCATATCGGGCACGCGCTGAACAAGGTGCTCAAGGATTTCGTCGTGCGCTCGCAGCAGATGATGGGCCGCGACGCGCGCTACGTGCCCGGCTGGGACTGCCACGGCCTGCCCATCGAGTGGAAGATCGAAGAGCGCTACCGCGCCGCGGGCATGAACAAGGACGAGGCGCCGGTCAACGAGTTCCGCGCCGAGTGCCGCAAGTTCGCCATGCAATGGGTCGAGATCCAGCGCGAGGAGTTCAAGCGCCTCGGCGTCGCCGGCAAGTGGGACGACCCCTATCTGACCATGGATTTCGAGGCCGAGGCGGTCATCGCCGAGGAGTTCATGAAGTTCGTCATGAACGGCGCGCTCTACCAGGGCTCGAAGCCGGTCATGTGGTCGGTGGTCGAGAAGACCGCCCTGGCCGAGGCCGAGGTCGAGTATCACGACCATGTCAGCCCCGCGGTCTGGGTGCGCTTTCCCGTCGCGCGCGGCGCGCGCGAGGACGCGGCGGGCGCGGCGGCGGTGATCTGGACCACCACGCCCTGGACCATCCCCTCGAACCGGGCGGTGGCCTACAACCCGTCGGTGGAATACGGGCTTTACCGGGTGGACGAGGCGCCGCAGGACAACTGGGTCAGGGCGGGCGATCTGCTGCTGCTGGCCGACGCGCTGGCCGAAGAGACCATGCGCGCCGCGCGCGCCGGCGCCTGGACGCGGCTGCGCGCGGTCGCGGCCGACGAGCTGGCCGGGATGGTCTGCGCGCATCCGCTGCGCGGCGCCCCCGGCGCGGCGGGCGAGTGGGACTACGACGTGCCCATGCTGCCGGGCGAGCACGTCACCGACGACGCCGGCACGGGCTTCGTGCATACCGCGCCCAGCCACGGCGCCGACGACTATCTTCTGGGCCTGCGCCACGGCCTGCCCATGACCCACAACGTCGAAGAGGACGGCACGCTGCGCGCCGACATGCCGCTGTTCGGCGGCGCCGTGATCTTCGACCAGAAGGGGCGCGAGGGCGACGCCAACCGCCGCGTGATCGAGGCGCTGGCCGCGCAGGGCGCGATGGTGGCGCGCGGGCGGGTGACGCACTCCTACCCGCATTCCTGGCGCTCGAAGGCGCCGCTGATCTTCCGCAACACGCCGCAATGGTTCGTGGCCATCGACCGCCCGCTGGACGACGGCAAGGGCGAGCTGGGCGACACCATCCGCCAGCGCGCCCTGGCCTCGATCGACCGGCTGGTGCGCTTCCGCCCCGAGACGGGCCGCAACCGCCTGCGCGCGATGATCGAGACGCGCCCCGACTGGGTGCTGTCGCGCCAGCGCGCCTGGGGCGTGCCGCTGACCTGCTTCATGCGCCGCCTGCCCTCGGGCGAGGTCGAGCTGCTGCGCAACCCCGAGGTCAACGCCCGCATCGCCGCCGCCTTCCGCGCCGAGGGCGCCGACGCCTGGTTCCGCGACGACGCCAAGGAGCGCTTCCTCGGCGGCGTCGAGGGCGTGAACCCCGACGAGTGGGAAAAGGTCGAGGACATCCTCGACGTGTGGTTCGACTCGGGCTCGACCCACGCCTTCGTGCTGCGCGACCGCCCCGACGGCGTCTGGCCGGCGGATCTTTACCTCGAGGGCACCGACCAGCATCGCGGCTGGTTCCAGTCCTCGCTGCTGCAGGCCTGCGGCACCGTCGGGCGCGCGCCCTACAAGGGGGTGCTGACCCACGGCTTCACGCTGGACGAGAAGGGCATGAAGATGTCCAAGTCGCTCGGCAACACCGTGGCGCCCGAGGACGTGATCAACCAGTATGGCGCCGACATCCTGCGGCTGTGGGTGGCGCAGTCCGACTACTCGGCCGATCTGCGCATCGGGCCCGAGATCCTCAAGAACGCCGCCGACAGCTACCGGCGCCTGCGCAACACCATGCGCTTCATGCTCGGCGCGCTCGACGGCTTCGACGAGGCCGAGCGCGTGGACCCCGCCGAGATGCCCGAGCTCGAGCGCTACGTGCTGCACCGTCTGGCCGAGCTGGACGAGGAGGTGCGCGCGGGCTACGAGGCCTACGCCTTCTCGACCGTGTTCCAGAAGCTGTTCCACTTCTGCACGGTCGATCTGTCGGCCTTCTACTTCGACATCCGCAAGGACGCGCTCTATTGCGATGCGCCGGACAGCCTGCGCCGGCGCGCCTGCCGCACCACGCTCGACCTGCTGTTCCACCGGCTGGTCACGTGGCTGGCGCCGATCCTGTGTTTCACCATGGAAGAGGTCTGGCTGGCGCGCTTCCCCTCCGAGGACGACTCGGTGCATCTGCGCGACTTCCCCGACGCGCCCCTGCCGCGCGACGAGGCCCTGGCCGCGCGCTGGGCGCGGGTGCGCGCGGCGCGGCGCGCGGTGACCGGCGCGCTCGAGGTCGAGCGGCGCGAGAAGCGCATCGGCGCCAGCCTCGAGGCGGCGCCGCGGGTGCATGTGGCCGACAATGACCTGGCGGCGTTGCTGGAATCGCTCGATTTCGCCGAGGTCTGCATCACCTCCGGGATCGAGCTCGTTCCCGGCGAGGGGCCGGCCGACGCCTTCCGCCTGCCCGACGTCCCCGGCGTCGCCGTCGAGCCGCGCCGCGCCGAGGGCGACAAGTGCCTGCGCTGCTGGAAGATCCTGCCCGATGTCGGCCGGCACGCCCATCCGGGCGTGTGCGGGCGCTGCGACAAGGCGCTGGGCTGAACGCGGCGCGCGCGGCGCCGCCGGCCCGCCTCGACCGGCGCGGCGCGGGACCGGCGGCGGAGCGGCGCCGGGGCGCGTTCGGGGGCGTCGGGGGATGACGAAAGCGGCCGGCGGCGTCGGTCGTGGCCGGTCGGGAACGGCGCCCCTGCGCCGCGCCGCCGCCCAGCCGCCCGAGGCCGGGCCGCCTCCGGGTCGGCCCTTGCGTGAAGCCGCGCCCGCCTTGGCGGCCCGCCCCGCCCCCCATCGACGGCCCCCATCGGCACGACCGGCGGCCCTCGTCACGCCCCGGCGCTGGGCCGCGCGTCAGCGGCCGTCCTTGTCCATGTGGCGCGCGATGGTCTCGGCCGCCGCCGCCAGGCCGCTGCGCAGCGGCGCGCCCTGGGCGATCAGCGCCGCCTCGGCCGCGCCCAGCGCCCCGAGGATCATGGGCGGGTTCAGGTGCCCCATATGGCCGATGCGGAAGGCCTGCCCGGCGAAGGGCCCCAGCCCCACCCCCAGCACCAGCCCCAGCTCGCGATGCGCGCGCAGGCGCATGGCCTCGGCGTCCACCCCGCGGGCGAGGATCGTCGTCACCACGTCCGAGCGCTGCTCGGGCGCCAGCACGTTGAACTCGAGCGCGCCGCCCTCGGCCCATCCCGCCACGCAGGCGCGCACCGCCTCGGCCAGCGCGCGATGGCGCCGCCAGGCGGCCTCGAGCCCCTCTTCGCGCAAGAGCATGGTCAGCGCCTCGCGCAGGGCGAACAGGTGATGGGTGGGGCAGGTGCCGCAGAAGCGTTGGTAGAAGAGCTCGGGCTCGGCGCGCGCGCGCCAGTCCCAGTATTGGGTGACCAGATCGCCCTGCGCGGCCCAGGCGCGCGGGCCGACCCAGACGAATCCCAGCCCCGGCGGGGTCATCAGCCCCTTCTGCCCGGCGCCCACCATCACGTCCACGCCCCAGGCGTCCATCTCGAAGGGGATCGAGCCCAGGCAGGCGATGCAGTCCACGCAAAGCAGCGCCGGATGCCCCGCCGCGTCGATCGCCGCGCGCAGCGCCGCGACGTCGTTCAGCGCCGAGGACGCGGTGTCCACCTGCACGGTCAGCACCGCCTTGATGCGCCGCTCCTTGTCCGCGCGCAGCCGGTCCTCGAGCGCCTGGGGGTCGACCGCGCGCCGGCCGTCCGTGGCGATCAGCTCGACCTCGACGCCCATGCGCGCGGCCATCTCGCCCCAGCCGGCGGCGAAGCGGCCCGCGTCGAGGACCAGCGCCCGGTCGCCGCGCGAGAAAAGGTTGGCGATCGCCGCCTCCCACGCGCCATGCCCGTTGGCCACATAGATCACGGGGCGCGCCTGGCGCGTGCGCGCCAGCTCGGCCAGATCGGCCAGCACGCTTTCGGTCAGGGCGATGATCTCGCCCTCGTAGATGTTCGGGGCGGGGCGGTGCATGGCCGCCAGAACGCGGTCGGGAATGACCGAGGGGCCGGGAATGGCGACGAATTCTCTGCCGAAACGGAGGGACATGACGGGCCTTTCGCATTGCGGGTCTGGCGTTCGCGCTCCAGCTAGGCCATTTTCGGCGCCCGCGGCAAGGCGCGCGGAACCCGTCCGGCCGCAGGACCCGGCGCGGGCGCCGCATCCGGGCGCCGCGGCGGTCGGCGGCGACGGCCCGCGGGCCCCGCGCGCGGGCGCGGCGCCGACCGCAGGGCGGGACGGGCCGCGGGCGCGGGCCGGGGCATCAAGGGTCGGGCGCGATCGGCGCAGGAGCGAGGCATGGCGGGCGAAAAGACGCAGGACAAGGCGCGGGCCGAGGCGCGGGTGTGGCCCATCCTGCGCCGGCTGTGGCGCGACTGGCTGGCGCCGCGGCGCGGGCGGCTGGCGCTGAACCTGGCGCTCATCGCCATGGTGGCGGGCGCGACGGCGACCTATCCGGTGGTGATCCAGTGGGCGCTCGACGGGTTCGAGCGCCGCTCGCGCGAGATCATCGCCATGGCCCCGCTGGTGGTGGTGGCGGCGGTGCTGCTCAAGTCGGGGGCGCTTTACGCGCATCGCATGCTGACCAACTCGGTGCTGGCCGAGATCGAGGCCGACATGCAGCGCGCCATGTATGCGACGCTGGTGCGCGCCGACCTTGCGCGCCTCGATCGCGAGGCGCCGGCCGCCACGGCCAGCCGCTTCACCGTCGATGTGTCCTATGTGCGCTCGGCGCTCGAAAGCCTGATCACCTCGCTGGTGCGCGACGGGCTGACGGTGGTCGGGCTGCTGGCCTCGCTGCTCTGGATCGACTGGGAGCTGACGCTCTACGCCCTGGCGGCGCTGCCCATCGCCGCCGCGCCCATCGCCGCGATCGGGCGGCGGCTGCGGCGCATCGCGCGCCGCTCGCAGCAGGAGGCGGGGCAGATGACCGCCCGCGTCAACGAGGGGCTGGGCGGCATCCGCCTGGCCAAGACCTACCGGCTCGAGGACTACCTGACCCGCCGCGCGGGCGAAAGCTTCGAGACGCTGCGCAAGCTCAAGGTCAAGGCCGCCGACCAGCGCGCGCGCATCGATCCCGCGCTCGAGGCGCTGGCCGGCATCGGGCTGGCGGTGGTGTTCTACGTCATCGGCATGCGCATCGCCGAGGGGCGCAACACCATCGGCGACTTCATGGCCTTCGTCTCGGCCTTTCTCATCGCGGGGCAGCCGCTGCGCGCCTTCGGCAATCTCTATGCCCAGGTGCTGCAGGGCGCGGCGGCGGCCGAGCGCATCTACGAGCTGCTGGACGCCCGCCCGACCATCGCCGACCGCCCCGGCGCCGAGCCCCTGCCGCGCGCGCGCGGCGAGATCCGCTTCGAGAATGTCGGCTTCGTCTACGAGGACGGCTCGCGCGCGCTCAGCGAGGTGAACCTGACCGTGCCGGCGGGCGCGCGCGTGGCGCTGGTGGGGCGCTCGGGCGCGGGCAAGAGCACGATCTTCAACCTCATCCCGCGCCTTTACGACGCCACCGAGGGGCGCGTGCTGATCGACGGGCGCGACGTGCGCGACGTGACGCTGGACAGCCTGCGCGACCAGATCGCCGTGGTCAGCCAGGAGCCGGTCATCTTCGACGACACCGTGGCGCGCAACATCGCCTTCGGCCGCCCGGGCGCGAGCATGGACGAGATCCGCGCCGCCGCCCGCGCCGCCAACGCCGCCGACTTCATCGAGGCGCTGCCCGAGGGCTACGAGACCATGGCGGGCCCGCGCGGGGGGCGGTTCTCGGGCGGCGAGCGCCAGCGCCTGACCATCGCCCGCGCCATCTTGCGCGACGCGCCGATCCTGCTGCTGGACGAGGCGACCTCGGCGCTCGACGCCGAATCCGAGGCGCTGGTGCGCGCCGCGCTCGACCGGCTGGCGGCGGGGCGCACGACCTTCGTCATCGCCCACCGCCTGTCCACGGTGCGCGACGCGGATCTGATCGTGGCGCTGGACCGCGGGCGCGTGGTCGAGCAGGGCCGCCATGAAGAGCTGATCGCGCGCGGGGGGCTTTACGCCGAGCTCCACAGGCTCCAGTTCAATGAGGATTGACCCCGCGCCGCCCGACGGGCCGGGCGCGGGCGCAGGGGAGGTCGCATGAGCAACGAGATTGGGAATCGCCCCGGCGGCGCGCCGGGCCTGGGGGGCGAGGGCGTCGATCGGCTGATCGAGATGCTGGCCAGGCTGCCCGGGCTGGGCCCGCGCTCGGCGCGGCGCGCGGCGCTGCATCTGCTCAAGCGGCGCGAGTCGCTCATGGCGCCGCTGGCGCAGACCATGGCCGAGGTCGCGCGCACGGTGCGCCCCTGCGCCGAGTGCGGCGCGCTGGCCACGGCCGAGCGCTGCGCCATCTGCGCCGATCCGCGCCGCGACGCGGGGCTGATCTGCGTGGTCGAGGACGTCTCGGATCTGTGGGCGATGGAGCGCTCGGGCGCCTATGCCGGCCGCTATCACGTCCTGGGCGGCGTGCTGTCGGCGCTTGACGGGATCGGGCCGGACGAGCTGCGCATCCCGGACCTCGCGCGGCGCGTGCGCGAGGGCGCGGTGCGCGAGGTGATCCTGGCCCTGCCCGCGACCATGGACGGGCATACCACGGCGCATTACATCGCCGCGCAGCTCGAGGGGCTGAGCGCCGTCACTTCGCTGGCGCAGGGCGTCCCGGTCGGGGGCGAGCTGGACTACCTGGACGACGGCACCATCACCGCCGCGCTGCGCCAGCGGCGCGGCCTGTAGGCGCGCGGCCGGGCGTGCGGCGAGCCCGCGTCCAAGCGGGCGCGCGGCCTGGTCATCCTGCGCGGCGGGGCGCGCGCCGCCGCGTCAGGGCGCGCCCGCGCGGCGCAGGAAGTCGCCCAGCTGCCAGGGCAGCAGGATGGGATGCGCCAGCGACAGCAGCGCCGCATCGGGCGCGCGCCCGGCCTCGTCCAGCGCGGCGCGCCAGCGCTCGGCGTCGATCAGCGCGCGCCAGATCTCGCTGCGCGCCAGTTCGGGCGCGTCGGCGCGGATGCGGGGCAGGGCGGCGCGCATCAGGCGCCCGAAATCGGGCTGGAACAGGTCCTTGTCCTCGCGCTCGGCGATGGCGGGCGGAACCAGGGGGCGCAGCAGCGCGCGGATGAGCGCGCGGTTGCGCCATCGGCCGTCCGGCCCGCGCCCCAGCTTGAGCGAGACGGGCGCGGCCAGCACGGCGCGCAGCAGTCGCGCGTCCAGAAGCGGCAGGCGCTGCGCGATGCGCCGACCGCCCGGCAGGTCATGCGCCTGCCCCGTCCAGGCCGGCAGGGCGGCCAGCGCCGCGGCCTCTTCGGCGGCGACGGTGCGATGATAGCGCAGATGCGCGCTGCACCCGGTCTGCGCCAGGCGCGCGGCTATGGCCGGATCCGTGCGCAGGATGGCCGGCAGCTCGCGCGCGGCGGCGTCCGGGCGCAGGCGCCGCCAGGCCTCGTAAATCGGCAGCGGCTTGACGAAGCCGCCCAGCAGGATGTTGCGCCAGCGTCCGCCCGCCGCGCGCCGGCGCGCCAGCTCGGGCGCCAGGGCGCGCCAGCGGCCGGTGACCAGGAACTCGAACAAGGCCGGCTCGCCATGCGAGGACAGCGCGAAATCGCCGCCGAAGCCGCTGAACAGCGCATCCGCGCCCAGATCCGCGGCCGCCTGCGCCAGCAGCAGCTGCGTCGCGTGCATCACGTCCGGGTTCGGCGAGGCCGCCTGCCGCCACCAATGCGCCGAGGGCGCCAGCAGGTCCAGATCGCCCGCCGGCGTCTCGTGCAGGCGCAGCCCGGGCAGGGCTTGCGCCAGCGCGCGTTGATGGGCGCGCTCGTCGGTCAGGGCGGGGTCCGCGCCGGGGCCCAGAACCGAGGCGAACGCCTCCACCGGGCCGCGCGCGGCCAGATGCGCCGCGATCAGCGCCGAATCGAGCCCGCCCGACAGCATCATCGCCGCCGGTCCCGATCCGGGCGCGCGCGCCAGCGTGGCCGTGCGCGCGCGCTCGGCCACGGCCTGCGCGATCTCGTCCGCCGAGCGCCCGGCAAGCGCCGGATCGGGGCCCAGCGGGGCGACGGCGCGGCGCGATTCGCCCTCGGGCCCAAGGCGCAGCGCCGCGCCCGGCGGCGCCTGGGCGATGTCGGCGAAGTAGGCGTGCTCGGGCCCCGGCTGGCGCGCGGCCAGGAACAGCGCGCAGGCGGCGAAATCGGGCGTGCGCGAGACCCCCGGCGCCGCCAGCAGCATGTGGGGCGAGCTGGCGAACAGCGTCGCGCCCCCCGCCAGCCGCGCGATCCAGAGCGGCCCGTGGCCCCAGCGATCGCGCAGCAGCGTCAGCGCCGGGCGCCGGGGATCGTGCATGAGCGCGGCGAACACGCCCTCGGCCTCGTCCAGCCGGCCGGCGGCGGCCAGCGCCGCCAGGCGCCGCAGGTCGCGCGCGGCCCGAGGCGCGGCGGCCGCGTCGCGCGCCGGATCGGTCGGGCGGAAACCCGGGACGAGCGTCTGGCCGAACCCCGGGGCGAAATCAGGGTCGAACGCCTGGTCGAACGTCTGGTCGAACTCCGGGGCGAACTCCGGGGCGAACAGCGTCGCGTCGCCGGCGGCGAACAGGGCGGGCCCGCCATCGGGCGCGGGGGCGGCGGTCATCATCGGCGCGGGATCGGCCCCGGCCGCCGCCGCGGCCACGCGCAGGAAGGGGCTGGGCGCGGCTTCGCGCCAGCGCAGGCCCGGGGCGTCGGCGACGGGCGGGGCGGCGCGCATGGCGCGCATCGCCGCCTCGAGCAGATCGGCGCGTCCGCGCGGGTCGAAGGCGCCGGCGAACCAGCGCTGCGCGCGCTCGAACGCGTCGGGATCCTCGGTCGGGCCGCTCATGCGCGGCCGGGGGCCCCATTTGAGTCGCCCGTATCCGCGCCGCCCCGGCCGGCGTCGCCCGCATCCGCGCCGGGCTCGTCCGCCGCCGCGCCCGCGTCCGCGCCGCCCTCATCCGCGCCGCCCGCATCCGCCATGGGCCGGCCCGCGGCGCCCTGATCGCTTGCGCCCCGATCCGCCGCGCCTTCGCCCACCTCGCCCGCATCCGCGGCCGGCAAGGGGCCTGCGATCAGCTCGAGCGCGCCCTCGGCGACCAGCTCGGCCAGAAACGGACCGATGTCCGCGGCGATGCGCTCGGGCGCCGCGTCGAAATCGCGCGCAAGGTCCCGCGCCAGATCGGCCGGGCGCATCGGCCTGGCCAGGCGCTCCCAGATCTCGGCGCCGATGCGGTCAAGGTCCAGATAGACGCGCCCATCCGCGGCCAGCAGCACCAGCTCGTCCGCGCTCATGCGCGCTTCGAGCACGCCCCGAGCGCGGCGCAAGAGCATGTTTTCCGCATCGTCGAAGATCATCGGCCCTCCTTTCGCGTCAGGGGCCGCGCCCCTCGCCTGCGCCCGCGCCGCCGCCCCCGGGGCGGGCGTCAGGACGCGTCGCCGATGATGCAGTCCGCGATCAGCTTTGCAACCTCGGGCATCGCGCCATAGCGGCGCGGGCGCGCAAGGCGCAGCGCCGGGATGCGGCCGGCCAGGGCCGCCAGCCGCGCCAGGATCTCGCCCTCGCGCCCAAGCGCGCGCGCCAGAGCCGGGCGCTGGATTGCGCCGCGCAGGGCGTCGAGGGCTTCGATGCGGTTCATCTCGCTGGTCTCGGGGGCGGCCTCGGGCGGATGCAGCCAGTCGAGGACGACGATCGCCCGCAGCGGCGCCGGCGCCGGCGCGTTCTCGCGCGTGCGCAGGATCGTCTTGGACATGCCCTCGACCGGCACGCGCGCGCCCGGGCCACCCAGGGCCCTGGCGCTGTCGGGCCAGAGCTTGACCGTGCCGATGGCGGGCTGAACCAGCGGCCCGCCGGGCGCGCGGTCATCGAGCGCGGTCAGATCGTCGGCCAGCATGGCGAATCCCATCCCGCCCAGCGCCGCGGCCAGGGTCGACTTGCCCGCCCCCGCCGGGCCCAGCAACAGCGCCGCGCCCCGAGGCAGGGCGACGGCGGCCGCGTGCAGCGGCAGCCCGCCGCGCTGGTGCAGCAGCACCGCGCTGGCGCCGTAGCCCAGCAGCAGCCGCGCCGCCTGCGGGCCGAAACCCGCGCCCGCGCCGGGGCCGGCGGCGGGCGAGGGGTCGATGGTGATGCGCGCGCCCTCCTCGATCAGGGCGCGGAAGGCCGCGTCCTCGATGGCGACCCGGCCCGGCCCCAGAATGCGGCAATCGCCCGCCAGCGGCGCGCGCGCCAGCGCCGCGGGCGCAACCGCCCCGAGGCGCGCGGTCACGTCGGCCCGCGCTCCGGGCGGCGCCGGGGCCATGCCGGGCACGTCGAAGGGGCAGGCGAAGACCAGGCCGTGCGCGCTCAGAAGACGGGCGGGCGCCGGATCGGTGGGGCCCGGATCGGGGCCGCCGGTCAAGGGCCCGGGGGAATCGGGGTGGGAATCGGGGTGGGAATCGGGGGCGGAATGCCGGGCGGCGCTCCGTCGGGCCTTGCGGTCGGGGTTCCGCTCGGGGCTCTGCGCGGGGTTCTGCTCGGGGGGCTCGGTCATGGCATCCTCGGCGCTCGTCCGCGGCCCGGGCGGCCGGCCCGGCTTGCCGGGCGCGGGCGGCTTGCGTAATGGTCGTCGCACAACCGCAGGCCCGCCGCAACGGATGGACATGACCGCAAGCGCCTTCATCACGCCGCCTCCGGGCCGCGCGCGCCCATGAGCGCGCCGCCGCATGTCGCGGGCGCGGCCTCGCACTGGGCGCATCTGCCGATGGCCGAGCCCGCGCGCCTCGAGGCCGCGCTGACCCTGGCCGGCGCGCCGTTCCGCCCGTTGCGCCGGGCGCTGCATGTCGATTGCGGGCGCGGCGTGACGCCCGCCATCCTGTCCGCATGCGGCGTCGAGGCGCACGGCCTTGTCCTGCGCGAGGACGAGGCCGCGGACGCGCGCGCGCTGGCCGCCGCGTCGGGCGCGCGCGTGCATTCCGGCTGGCGCGAGGCCGAGGCGGCGTTCGGTCCCGGCGCGCTCGACCTGATCGCGGTTCCCGAATGCTGGGAGGAGCTGGACGAGGCCGCGCGCGAGGCCCTGATCGCGCTGGCGGCGCGGGCGCTGGCGCCGGGCGGCGCGTTGATGCTGACGCACGAGGTCCTTCCCGGCGCGGCCGAGGAGCTGCCCCTGCGCCAGCTGGCCCGCCTGTGCTGGGCGCGGACGGATCCCGGGGCCTCCGAGGCCGCGCGCGCCGCGCAGGCGCTCGCGCTTCTGGAAGAGGCGCTTGCGCTCAGCCACGCGCTGTTTCGCGGCTATGGCGGGTTCGACGCCCAGATGGCCGAGCTGCGCGCCCTGCCGCCCGAGCTGGCCGCCCGGCGCTGGTTCCGCCGCCCGGCCGCGCCCGAGGGGGTGGAGCGGCTGTGCGCGCGGCTTGAGCGGGCGGGACTGCGGCTGGCGGCGCCGGCCGACCCGGCGCGTCTGCTGCGCGATCTCGATTTCACCCCCGAGCAGCAGGCCCTGATCGCGGCGCGCATCCCGCAGGGCGGCCCGGCGGCCGAAGAGCTGGGCGACATCCTTGCGCGCCGCCTGCGGCGTGCGGATCTGTTCGTCAAGCCCGGCGGGCGCAGGGCCGATCCGGCGGCGCTGCGCCTTGCGGCGCGGGGGCCGGCCGGGGCGCCGCCGGGGCGGGTCGAGGGTCTGCTGGGCTCGGCGGCGCTGTCGCGGCGCGTGCACGGGCCGATGCTCGAGGCGCTGCGCGCCGACGGCCCGGCGCGGCTGGGCGCGCTCGCCGAGCGGCTGGGCATGACGCTCGAGGCCGCGCGGCGGGCGGCGGCGGCGCTCTTGTCCTCGGGCGACCTCGCCCCCGCGCCCGAAGAGCCGCCGGCCGCGCCGCCGCGCGTGCGGGCGGTCAACGCCGCATTGGCCGCGCTGGCCGATGGACGCGGCGGGCCGCGGGCGCTGGCCGCGCCGGCCATCGGCGGCGCGGTCGAGCTCGACGCCGAGGGCATGCGCCTTGCCGGCGCGGCGCTGGGCGGCGCGGACGAGGACGTCGATTCGCTGATCGCGGCGCTGGGCGACGCGCAACCGCCGGAGCAAGGGGGGGCGGCGGCCTCGCCGGCCATGGCGGCGCTGCGCCGGCGCGCTGAACGCTTCGTTCACCAGGATTTCAGCATTCTGCGCGCCCTCGGCGCGATCTGAACGGCCCGAGCCGGGCCGCGCGCCGGCTTCTGGGCGCTTTCATTCATCGCCGCAGGGTGCTATCTTGCGCCCGAGCGCAAAGACATTGGCGTAGGCATTGCGAGGACAGGACATGAACGAGAAGCAGGCGTGGCAGGCCCCCAAGCTGACCAAGGTCGAGGTCAAGGCCGCGACTCAGGGCAACGGCAAGCCCAAGAACCCGGGCGACGCCTGCGGCTACGCGGCGCTGGGCAGCACGGCGAAGTGCTCCTGACGCACGCTCGCGCCGCGGCCCCGCGCCGCGCGACGGCATGACCATTCTCCGCTTCGCCCGGATCCTCTGGACGCTCGAGCGTCGGCGCATCGCGCCGGCGCTCGTTCTGCTTGCGCTGGTCACGGCGACCGAGGGGCTCGGGCTGCTCAGCCTTGGCGGCCTGCTGGCGCAAAGCGGGCTCGAGGGCGCGGCCGTGGGCGGCCCCTTCGGCTGGCTCGAGCGCGCGCTGGGCGCCGCGCCGGGCTTCGAGGCGCTGCTGGCGTTGTTCCTGGCCGCGGTGCTGGCGCGGGCGGGCGCGGCGTATCTGTACGGCGAGCTTGCCGCTCGCATCATGGCCGGGCTGATGCACAAGCTGCGCATGCGCCTTTATCGCGCGGTGGCCGGCGCGCGCTGGCCGCAGGTGCAGGGCGCGCGGCGGGCCGACCTGCACCATGCGCTGACCATGGCCCCGAACGAGCTGGCCCATGGCGCGGACGTGGCCATGCGCCTTGCCGTGGCGTGCTGCGTGGCGCTGACGGCGGGCGCGCTGGCGCTGACGGTCGAGCCGCGCGTGGTGCTGGCGGCGGCGGGCGTGGCCGGGGCGCTGGCGCTGCCGATGCTGTGGATCGACCGCCTGATCGCGCGCGGCAGCCGCGACGTCTTTCGCCGCACGGCGCGGCTCTACGACCATGTGGCGCGGTATCTGGACAATCTGAAGCTCGATCGCTTCCTGGCGCGGCCCGGCGCGCAGGGCGCAACCGGATCGGCCGCGTTCGAGGACGCCTCGCGCCGGCAGGCGCAGATGGCGCGGCGGGTGCGGCGGCTGGGGCTGCGCTCGGATCTGGCGCATCAGGCGGGCGGCGCGACGGCGCTGGCGGCGATCCTGTGGATCGCGGCGCATTCGGGCATGACGGCGGGCGAGGGCGCGCTGATGGCGGTCCTGTTCATGCGCCTTCTGCCGCGGCTGATGTCGGCGCATGAGCTGCTGCAGGAGCTGATCTCGGTCGCCGCCGCCTTCGCCGAATACGAGCGCCAGGTGCGCGACTTCGCCGCCGCCGCCGAGCCGCGCGGCCCCGCCGCCGCGCTGGCGCGCGCGCGCGGCCCCGCGCGGGTGAGCGTGCGCGCGCTGTCGCACACGCATCCGGGCGCGCAGACGCCGGCGCTGCGCGACGTGACGCTGGACCTGCCCGCGGGCACGGCGACGGCGCTGATGGGCCTGTCGGGCGCGGGCAAGACGACTCTCGCCGACCTCATGTGCGGTCTGATGGCGCCGAGCGCCGGGCAGGTGCTGGTCGATGGCGCGCCGCTGGCCGAATCGGACCTGGCCGCTTGGCGCGCGCAGGTGGCGCTGGTCAGCCGCGACGATTTCCTGGCGCCGGACACGCTGCGCGCCAATCTGGCCATGGGCGCCGCCGAGGCCGACGAGGCGGCGATGTGGCGCGCGCTCGAGCTGGTCGGCTTCGCCGAGCGCGCCCGCGCCATGGGCGGGCTGGACGCCGAGGTGGGCGACCGGGGCGATCGCCTGTCGGCGGGCGAGCGCCAGCGCATCTGCCTGGCGCGCGCGATCCTGCGCCGCCCGCGCTTTCTTGCGCTGGACGAGGCGACCTCGGCGATGAACCCGCTGGACGAGGCGCGCATCGTCGGGCGGCTTGCCGCGCTGCGGGCCGAGACGACCATCCTCGTCGTCGCGCATCGGCTGTCCTCGGTGGCGTGGGTCGACCGCATCGCCGTGATCGAGGAGGGGCGCCTGGCCGCCGCGGGCCCGCGAGCGCAGATGGCCGCGCATGGCTTTCTGGGGCGCATGGCCGCGGCCGAGGCTCCGGCGGGACTGGACGAGGCGCCCGCGCGGCGCGCGCATCCGGGCGACGTCGCCGAAGCCTCGGATCGGCGGGATGATGAGACGATCCCGCGCGCGGCCGAGGTCGAGGCCGAAGGCGCCGCGCAGGCGCCGGGGTCCGGCGGCGCCGAAGCCTCGGATCGGCCGGGCGATGAAACGAACCCGCGCCCGGCCGGGGGCGTCTCGGGTGAAGGCGCGGCGCAGGCGCTGGGGTCCG
The DNA here is from genome assembly GCF_008124525.1 of Oceanicella actignis. Lineage (GTDB taxonomy): Bacteria > Pseudomonadota > Alphaproteobacteria > Rhodobacterales > Rhodobacteraceae > Oceanicella > Oceanicella actignis. The sequence continues at coordinate 221,844 of NZ_VNHJ01000004.1, read as the reverse complement.
GCGGCACCGAAGACTCGGACCGGCCGGGCGACGAAGCGAACCCGCGTCCGGCCGAGGGCGATGCGCGCGAAGGTGCGCCGCCGCGGCCAGGGCGCGGCGGCGTCGCCCAGCCGTCTGGCGCGCCGGACGCCCGGACCCCGCCAGCGACCGGCCGCGGCGCTTGCGGCGCGCCGGCGCCGGCCCGCGCGGCCGGCTCGTCCGGGCGATGAGGCGCGCGCGCCGCTTCCCCCCCACGGCGCGCGAGCTGCGCCTGTTCTGCGCCGCCTGGGCGCGGCTGGCACAGGCGCGGATGATGCATGCGCGCATGGACGCCCCCGCCGTGCTGCGCCGCCTGCGCCAGCCCGCTCGCGCGCCGGGCCGCCCCCGCGCCGGCGCCCCGACGGCGGACGAGATGCGCTGGGCGCTGGCGGCGGCGGCGCGGCGCGCGCCCTGGCGGGCCGATTGCCTGGTGCAGGCGCTGGCGGGCAAGCTGTGGCTCGAATCGCTGGGGCGCGACGCCGAGCTGCGCCTTGGGGCTCTGCGCGGCGCCGACGGCGCGCTGACCGCCCATGCCTGGCTCGAGCTGGACGGCCTGCCGGCGACGGGCGGCGCGCTCAGCCCCGAGCTTGCCGCCTTCGCGCCGGCCGCGGATCCGCCCGCCGCCCCAGACTAGCCGGCCGCCGACGACCGGCCGCGCCGCGAGCGCGCCGGGCGGGGGCGCTCAGACCGCGTAGCGCGCCCGATACCAGTCGACGAAGCGGCGCAGCCCGACCTCGAGCGGCGTGTCGGGGCGGAAGCCCACCTCGCGCTCAAGCTCGGTCACGTCCGCCCAGGTCGAGCGCACGTCGCCCGGCTGCATGGGCAGGAACTGCTTGATCGCCTCGCGCCCGGCCGCCTCTTCAAGGATGCGGACCATGTCCATCAGCCGCTCCTTGCGGCGGTTGCCGATGTTGTAGACCCGGTGCGGCGCCCAGCTCGAGCCGGGATCGGGGTTCATGCGGTCGAAATCGGGGTTCGGACGGGCGATGTGCGGAATCAGCCGCGCGACCCCCTCGACGATGTCGTCCACATAGGTGAAGTCGCGCTCCATCTCGCCATTGTTGTAGATCTGGATGGGGCGGCCCTCGAAGATCGCCTTGGCGAACTTGAAATACGCCATGTCCGGCCGCCCCCACGGCCCGTAGACGGTGAAGAAGCGCAGACCCGTGGCGGGCAGCCCGTAAAGGTCGGCATAGGCATGGGCCATCAGCTCGTTGGCCTTCTTGGTCGCGGCGTAGAGGCTGACCGGGTGATCGACGCTGTCGCGCACCGAGAAGGGCGCCTTGACGTTGCCGCCATAGACCGAGCTGGACGAGGCGTAGACCAGGTGGCGCACCTGCGTGCGGCGGCACTCTTCGAGCACGTTGAGAAAGCCGGTCAGGTTCGATTCGGCGTAGGCGTGCGGATTGTCGATCGAGTGGCGCACCCCCGCCTGCGCCGCCAGGTTGACCACGAAGGGCGGCTCGTGCGCGTCGAAGACCGCGCGCAGCGCGTCGCGGTCGGCGATGTCGGCCTGGTGGAAGGCGAATCGCGGCCGCTCGCGCAGCTGCGCCAGGCGGTCGGTCTTGAGCTGCACGTCGTAATAGGGGTTGAGGTTGTCGAGCCCGACCACCGTCTTGCCCGCCTCGAGCAGGCGCAGCGCCAGGAAATAGCCGATGAACCCCGCCGCGCCCGTCACAAGGATCGGGGCGTCGTCGGGAATGTCGGCGAGCGGATCTCGGGTCATGGCGGGCTCCGTGGTTGCGCGCGGCGTCGGGGGCTGGAGGCTGATTAGGGCGCCCGGGCGGCCGCGGCAATGGCGGGGGCCCCCGCCGCTCCCCGATCAGCCGACGAGGCGCGCAAGCGCGGCCTCGAGCGCGTCGGGGTCGCCCTCGACGGCCACCTGCTTGACCCGCGCCTGGGCGCCGCGCTCGATGCGCACCGCGCCGCGCGGCACGCCAAGCGCCTTGGCCAGCAGGGCCGTCAGCGCGGCGTTGGCCGCGCCCTCGGCGGGCGGGGCGGCGACGCGCGCGCTCAGCGTCGGGCGGCCGTCGGCGTCAAGGCGCACGCCCTCGATCCGGTCGCGGCCGCCGCGCGGGGTCAGCCGCACGAACAGCGTCAGCCCGCCCGCGTCCCGCCGCCATGGGCGCCGCGCGCTCATGGCGCTCAGTAGGCGTGCAGCAGGTTGTTGGCAATGATCACCTGCAGCGCCATGATGCCGATCAGCACGATCACGGGCGACAGGTCCAGCCCGCCCATGGGCGGAATCACCGCGCGGATGCGCCGGTAGACCGGCTCGGTGATGCGGTTCAGGCCCGACCAGATCTGATAGACCAGCGGCTGGCGCAGATTGATGACGTCGAAATTGATGAGCCAGCTCATCACCGCCTGGATGATGACGATCCACCACGCGAGGTTGAGGATCATCAGCAGAATCGTCGCCAAGGAATGCATGTCGCCCCGATTTTCTCCGCCGCGCGCGGCCCTTCGCCGGCGCTGGCCACAGACCTAGCGGGCGCGGCCGCATCCTTCAAGCCGAGGCTGCGCGATGGCGCTTGACACCCCCCCGCGGACTGCTTATCAGACGCCGCAACGGGGCCGTAGCTCAGCTGGGAGAGCGTCGCGTTCGCAATGCGAAGGTCAGGGGTTCGATCCCCCTCGGCTCCACCAAGACAATCCGGCGAAGTCGGACGGGGACGGAGTTCTTGAAAAGGCGGGCCGGAGCCCGCCTTTCTCGATTCTCGCCCGGCGGGGCTCAGTCCTGCGCGCGGATGCGCTCGCGGCGCAGGGTGTAAAGGCCCGCGCCGATCACGATGGCCGCGCCCAGCAGCATCGGCGCGTCGGGGCGCTCGCCATAGAAGACCGCGCCCAGAATCATGGCGAAGACCAGAATCACGTAGCGAAACGGCGCCACGGCGGCGACGTCGCCCACCCGCATGGCCGCGATGACGCAGCCGAAGCCGACCAGGATCAGGCAGGCCGCCGCCGCCAGCCGCAGCGCCAGCGCCGGCGTCACCGGCGCCCAGCCCTGCGCGGCCGCCGCCGGCGCGGCCAGCAGCGTCAGCGCCGCCATGGTCCACAGCGTCGCCGTGGCTGAGGGCAGGGCGGGCGACAGGCTGCGGCTGAGCAGGTCGCGCGCGGTCATGCACGCCACCGCCGCCAGGACCCAGAGCGAGCCGGCGCCGAAGCCCTCGGGGCCGGGGCGAAGAATGACCAGCACGCCGACGAACCCCGCGGCGATGGCGCTCCACCGCCGCCAGCCCACGGGCGCGCCCAGAAACAGCGCCGCCGCGAAGGTCACCGTCAGCGGCAGCGCCTGGAGGATCGCCGTCGCGTTGGCCAGCGGCATGCGCATGAGCGCGGTCAGGTAGAACGCCGTCGCGCCCGCCTCGGCCGCGGTGCGCCAGGCCATCAGCCGCGCGTCGCGCCCGCGCGGCAGGCGCAGCGCCCCCAGCCGCCAGGCCGCCAGCGCCATCAGCGCCGTGCCCATCAGCCCCCGCAGGAACACCGCCTGGAACAGCGGCAGCGATTCGAGCACGCCCTTCATGATCGCGTCGTTGGCCGCGAAACCGGCCATGGCGGCGACCATCAGCGCCGCGCCGCGGGCGTTCTCGCCCGGGTCGCGCTCGGCCGCCGCGCCGGCGGGCGGGTGCGGGGGACCCTCGGCGACGCTCATGGCGCCAGCTGCGGCGGCAGGCGGGCGGACATGGCGCGCGCGCGCTCATACGCGTCGGCGAAGCGCAGCGCCGCCAGGTCCGCGCGCGGCGGAAAGATCAGCTGCAGCCCCATGGGCAGGCCGCGGGCGTCGAACCCCGCCGGCACGGCGACCGAGGGGCAGGGCGACATGCTGCCCGGAACCACGACCTCCATCCACTGGTGATAGGTCTGCATCGCGCGCGCGCCGATGCGCTCGGGCCAGGGGGTGCGGATGTCGAAGGGGAAGACCTGCGCCGCCGGCAGCGCCAGCGCGTCGAAGCGCGCGAACAGCCCCATCAGCGCGCGGAACCAGTCCGAGCGCGCCTGCGCCGCCGCCTGAAGGCGCTCGGCCGTCAGCGCCGCGCCGCGCTCGACCTCCCACAGCGCCTCGGGCTTGAGCGCGGCGCGCTTGAGCGGATCGGCCGCCAGCGGCGCCAGCCTGGCCGACACGAAGAAGCTGCGCAGGTCGAGCCATGCGCGCCACAGTCGCTCGGGGTCGAAGTCGGGTCGGACCGGCGTCGCGCGGCAGCCCATGCGCTCGATCTCGCCCAAGGCCGATTCGCACAGCTCGGCCACGCCGGGCTCAAGCGCATAGCGCCCGTCCCAATCGCCGATCCAGCCGATTCGCGCCCCCCGCGCCGGCCGCCCGAGCGCGCCAAGATAGCCCCCCCGCTGCGCGGGCAGCGACAGCGGCGCGCCCGGATGCGGCCCCGCGATCACGTCCATCAGCAGCGCCATGTCCCGCGGCGTGCGCCCCATGGGGCCCTCGGTGGCGAGCTGGGCGAAGAACAGCTCGGGCGCGTCCGGGTCGGGCACGCGCCCCATCGAGGGCCGCAGCCCGTAGACGTTGTTGAACGCCGCCGGATTGCGCAGCGAGCCCATCATGTCGCTGCCGTCGGCCAGCGGCAGCATGCGCAGCGCCAGCGCCGCCGCCGCCCCGCCCGACGAGCCGCCCGCCGTGCGCGCCGGATCCCAAGCGCAGCCCGTCGCCCCGTGCACGCCGTTGTAGGTTTGCGAGCCCAGGCCCCATTCGGGCGTGTTCGTCTTGCCCACGAAGATCGCGCCCGCCTTGCGCAGCCGCGCCGCCAGCAGCCCGTCGCGCCCCGCCACCGCGCCCGCCAGCAGCGGCGAGCCGCGGCTTGTCGGCAGGCCCGCCGCATCGGCCAGATCCTTGATCGCCATGGGCACGCCATGCAGCGGCCCGTCGGGTCCATTGCGGGCGCGGCGCCGGTCGGCGGCGCGCGCCTCGGCCAGAAGCTCTTCGGCCGGGCGCAGCGAGACGATCGCGTTCCACGCGCCGTTGAGCCGGCCGATCTGCTCGAGCGCGGCCTCCATCGCCGCCTCGGCCGAGACCTGGCCCGAGACGAGACGCCGCGCCAGCTCGGCACCCTCGAGCGCCATGAGCGGCGGCGGCGGCGCGGGCGGGGGCGGGGGCGGGTTCGGCGCGATTCGCGCCTGCGGCGAGGGCTGAACTGGGGCGGTCATGCGGGCTCCTTGCCAGGGCGGCGGCGCGCTCATGCTTGGCCGGGTCGGCCGGCCGGTCAAGCGGGCGATGGCGCGGTTTCCGTCGATACGAAATATTGTGCGCCGCAACATGGCGAAAGATAGGATGAAAACCCATAAAATAATCCAATCATGGGATGACGTTGCGCAAGGTCGCAATCGCTGCCCTGTTTGCGCAAATCCAGCCTCGCGCCGTTGCGCTATGATTGACGCAAGGACAGGCCGGCGCCGCGGCGCCGCCGAAGCGCCATGCAGGGAGAATTGCGAATGAACGCGCCCATCACGCTCGACGACAAATACGCCGCCGAAAGCGGCCAGGTCTTCATGAGCGGCACGCAGGCGCTGGTGCGCCTGCCCATCGCCCAGATGCGCCGCGACCGCGCGGCGGGGCTCAACACCGGGGCCTTCATCTCGGGTTATCGCGGCTCGCCGCTGGGGGGCTACGACCAGCAGCTGGCGAAGGCGCGCAAGCACCTGGCGCCGCTCGACATCCATTTCCAGCCCGGCGTGAACGAAGAGCTGGCCGCGACCGCCGTCTGGGGCTCGCAGCAGCTGCACCTGTCGCCCGGGGCGAAGAAGGACGGGGTGCTGGGCATCTGGTATGGCAAGGGGCCTGGCGTGGATCGCTGCGGCGACGTCTTCAAGCATGCCAACGCCGCCGGCACGGCCCCCCATGGCGGCGTGCTGTGCATCGCGGGCGACGACCATACGTGCAAGTCCTCGACCATTCCGCACCAGTCGGACCACGCCTTCATGTCGGCCCTGATGCCGATGATCTACCCCTCTTCGGTGCATGAATTCCTTGAATACGGCCTGCTCGGCGTCGCCATGTCGCGCTGGTCGGGCTGCTGGGTGGGCTTCAAGGTGATCGCCGACACGGTCGAGACCAGCTCGATCGTGGACCTGTCGCAGGAGCGGCGCGAATTCGTCATTCCCGAGGATTTCGAGATGCCCCCGGGCGGGCTCAACCTGCGCTGGCCCGACCCGCCGCTCGAGCAGGACCTGCGGCTGCAGGAATACAAGGGCTACGCCGCGCTGGCCTTCGCGCGCGCCAACCGCCTGGACGAGACGATCATCGACGCGCCGGGCGCGCGCTTGGGCATCGTCGCCTCGGGCAAGGCCTATGAGGACGCGCGCCAGGCCCTGCGCGAGCTCGGGATCGGCGAGGACGAGGCCCGCGCCATCGGCCTGCGGCTTTACAAGGTGCGCATGCCCTGGCCGCTGGAGCCGCACGGCATCCGCCATTTCGCCGAGGGGCTGGACGAGGTGGTGATCCTGGAAGAGCGGCGCGAGATCATCGAGAACCAGATCAAGCAGCAGCTGTTCAACTGGCGCGCCGACGTGCGGCCCAGGATCATCGGCAAGTTCGACCACCACGACCACGCGATCCTGAGCCATTCCAAGGCGCTGACCGTCGAGGACGCGGCCAACGTCATCGGCGCGCGCATCGCGCGGCTCGAGCTGGACGAGGGGCTCAAGGCCCGCATCGCCGAGCGGCTGCGCGCGCTGCAGGCCCGCGCCGCCCGCGCCCGCGCCCACGAGGCCCCCGTGGCGCGCACGCCCTTCTATTGCTCGGGCTGCCCGCACAACACCTCGACCAAGGTGCCCGAGGGCTCGAAGGCCATGGCCGGCATCGGCTGCCACTACATGGTCACCTGGATGGACCGCAACACCGAGACCTTCACCCAGATGGGCGGCGAGGGCGTGCCCTGGATCGGCATCGCCCCCTTCACCGAGGAAAAGCACCGCTTCGTCAATCTGGGCGACGGCACCTTCTTCCACTCGGGTCATCTGGCCATTCGCCAGGCCGTGGCCGCGGGGGTCAACGTCACCTACAAGATCCTCTACAACGACGCCGTGGCGATGACGGGCGGGCAGGTGGTGGACGGGCCGCTGACCCCGGCCAAGGTCACGCGCCTTCTGCATGACGAGGGGGTGGCGCCCATCTATCTGGTCTCGGACGCGCCCGAGACCTACGAGGGCGCGTCCGACCTCGCCCCCGGCGTGACGGTGCTGCACCGCGACGAGTTCGACCGCCTCCAGCGCGAGATCCGCGAGGTTCCGGGCGTGTCGGCCATCGTCTACGTGCAGACCTGCGCGGCCGAGAAGCGCCGCCGGCGCAAGCGCGGGCTGATGGAGGACCCCAAAAAGCGCGTCTTCATCAACCCCGAGGTCTGCGAGGGCTGCGGCGATTGCTCGATCCAGTCCAACTGCGTCTCTATCGAGCCGCTCGAGACCCCGATGGGCCGCAAGCGGACCATCAACCAGTCCACCTGCAACAAGGACTATTCGTGCGTGAAGGGCTTCTGCCCCTCCTTCGTCACGCTCGAGGGCGCCAAGCTGAAGAAAAGCCGCGGCGGCGCCGGCGCGGCCGAGGTCGCCGATCTGCCCATGCCCGCGATCCGCGACGTGGACGAGCCCTGGAACATCGCCATCGCCGGCGTCGGCGGCACGGGCGTGCTGACCATCGGCGCGATCCTGGGCATGGCGGCGCATCTGGACGGCAAGGCGGCGATGCTGCTGGACATGGCGGGGCTGGCGCAGAAGGGCGGGGCGGTGCTCAGCCATGTGCGCATCGGCCGGCGGGCCGAGGACGTGGCTGCGCCGCGCATCGTGCCGGGGGCGGCGGATCTGATGATCGCGGCCGACGACGTGGTCGCCGCCTCGGCCGAGGCGCGGGGCCTGTGCGACCCCGAGCGCACCCATGGCGTGGTCAACACCGCGCTCACGCCCGTGGCCGATTTCGTGCGCAACCGCGATTTCGACTTCAAGGCCCATGCGGTGCTGGCTTCGCTGCGCAAGACGCTGACGCCCGACTCGGCCTTCCTCGACTTCCGCGCCGCGGCCGAGGCGACGGCGGGCGACGCCATCGCCGCCAATGTGATGATGCTCGGGCATGCCTGGCAGTCGGGTTGGGCGCCGATCTCGCTCGACGCGATCATGGCGGCGATCGAGCTCAACGGCGTCGCCGTCGAGGCCAACAAGGCGGCCTTCGACTGGGGGCGGCTGCTGGCCGCGCGGCCCGAGAAGATGAAGGAGCTCCTGCGCCCCGACGACGCGCCGCCGGCGCTCGAGGACATGACCCTCGCGCAGATCGTCGCCCATCGCGAGGCGCATCTGACCGCCTATCAGGGCAAGCGCCTGGCGCGGCGCTGGCGCGCGCTGGTCGAGCGCGTGCGCGCCGCCGAGCAGGCCCTGGGCATGGACCCCGACGCGCCCGGCTCGCTGACGCGCGCGGCGGCGGTGTCCTACGCCAAGGTGCTGGCCTACAAGGACGAATACGAGGTGGCGCGGCTCTTGTCCGACCAGGGCTGGATCGCGGGGCTCAAGGCCCGTTTCGACGGCGAAGTCACGCTCAGCTACAATCTTGCGCCGCCCTTCCTGGGCGGGACGGATGCGAACGGGCGCCCGAAGAAGCGCGTCTTCGGTCCGTGGCTGCGCCCGTTGCTGAAGCTGCTGCGCCACGGCAAGGCGCTGCGCGGCACGCCGCTCGACCCCTTCGGCCGCTCCGAGGAGCGCCGCGCCGAGCGTCGGCTCATCGCCCGCTTCGAAGAGGATGTCGAGACCGCGCTCGGCGCCCTGCGTCCCGAGACCGCCGAGACGGCGCGCGCGCTGCTGGCGCTGCCCCAGCAGATCCGCGGCTTCGGTCCGGTCAAGGCCGAAGCCATGCGCAAGGCCGAGGCGGCGCGCGCGCGCCTGCTCGAGGCGCTGCGCAGCCCCGCCGCGCCCGGCCCCGAGGCGGCGCCCGACCAAAGCCGCATCGCCGCCCAGTGACGGCGCGCCCCGGCGCTTGCCTGCGCGCCGGGGCGGGTGCATTCTGGACGCCAAGCCCGACGGCCTGTCCCTCGCCGCGCCAGGAGACGCGCCATGACCCACCGGCCCACCCCGCCCCGGAGCGCGGGGCCATGAGCGCCCCGCGCCGCGCCGCGCCGCGCACCCTCGACGACGCCGATCTGCGCATCCTGCGCGTGCTCCAGAGCGAGCCGGCGCTGACCGTGGCCGAGGTGGGCGAGCGCGTGGGCCTGTCGCACACCCCCTGCTGGCGGCGCATCAAGCAGATGGAGGAAGCCGGCGTCATCCGCGGCCGCGCCGTGCTGCTGGACCCCGACGCGCTGGGCTTCGAGGTGTCGGTCTTCTGCCTGGTGCGGCTGACGCATCACGACGAAGAGGCGCTCAACGCCTTCGAGGAGGCCGCCCGGCGCCTTCCCGAGATCCTGCAATGCTACTCGCTGGCGGGCGAGAACGACTACATCCTGCGCGTGCTGGTGCGCTCGGTGAAGGAGTACGAGCAGGTGGTCAAGGTCTCGATCCTGCACCTGCCGCATGTGAGCCATGTGCAGTCGAACTTCGCCCTGCGCGAGGTCAAGAACACCCTGGCCCTGCCGATCTGAGCGCCGCCGGGGGCGTCCGGCCCTGATGGGGCGGGTCAGGCGGCGGGGAAGGACGCGGCGCGGGGCGCGTCGCGCCTTGGCGCAAGGCTTCGGCCCCGCAAGGCGCGCGGCGGCCCCGGGGACACACCCGTCGCTCCCGGCCCCGAAGACGCGCCCGCGCAGCTCGGACCCTGCGCCGCTCCGCACGTCCGCGGCCGGGACGCTGCGCCGCCTGCAACGCACGCAGCCGAGCGCTGGCGCAGGCCAAAACGCGCGGCCCCGCACGCCCGCGGCCTGGCTGGCGCGCAGCCCAGCGCGCACGCCGCTCGGCTTGAGCGTAGCCCCAAACGCGCGCGGCCCCGAACGCAGCCCCAAGCGCCCGGCCTGCGGCGCCGGCGCAGCCCCGAACGCGCGCGGCCCGGAACGCCTGCGGCCCGGAACGCGCGCAGCGCTAAACGCGCGCACCCCGAATGCCGCTCAAAACGCGCGCGGCGCCCACAGGGGGCGCCGCGAAGACGGGCGCCGCGCGGGCGCCGCCATGCCCTGGAAGGCTCAGTCTTCCTTGGGCTTGTAGTTGCTGCGCTCGGCGATGCGGGCCGATTTGCCGCGGCGCGCGCGCAGGTAGTAGAGCTTGGCGCGGCGCACCTTGCCGCGGCGCACCACGGTGATGCTGTCGATCAGCGGCGAGTGCAGCGGGAACACGCGCTCGACGCCCTCGCCGAACGAGATCTTGCGCACGGTGAAGGACGCGCCCAGGCCCGAGCCGCCATTGCGCGCGATGCACACGCCCTCGTAGTTCTGGACGCGGGTGCGGTTGCCCTCGGTCACCTTGAAGCCCACGCGCACCGTGTCGCCCGGGGCGAAATCGGGGATGTCCTTGCCAAGCTCCTTGATGTGCTCGGCCTCGATCTGCTGAAGCAGGTTCATCAGCGTTCGTCCTTCTTCTGCCCGCCTGTCGCGGCGGAGGTTTTCGCGTCCGAGAGCTCTGCCTCTCCTTCCGGGTCCGCGCTGCCTTCCGACAGGGCCCGCCAGAGGTCGGGACGACGTTCCTTGGTCAGGCGTTCGGACTGGGCGCGCCGCCAGGCGGCGATCTTCGCGTGATGGCCGGAGAGGAGCACCTCCGGTATCGCGCGGCCTTCCCATTCCGTCGGCCTCGTATACTGCGGGTGTTCGAGCAGACCGGAAGAGAACGATTCCTCCTGCGTCGACTCGGCGTTCCCGAGAACGCGGGGTATAAGCCGAACCGTGGCGTCGATCAATGCCATGGCGGGAATTTCTCCGCCCGTCAGCACGAAATCGCCCAGCGACACCTCCTCGACGCCGCGCGCGTCCAGAACGCGCTGGTCCACGCCCTCGAAACGGCCGCAAAGCAGCGTCGCGCCCCGGCAGGCCGCAAGGCGCCGCGCCATGGCCTGATCGAAGCGCCGCCCGCGCGGCGACAGGTAGATGACCGGCCATTCTTCGCGCGACAGCCCCGCATCGGCGTGGTCGATGGCCGCCGCCACCACGTCGGGACGCATGACCATGCCCGGCCCGCCCCCCGCCGGCGGCGCGTCCACCGAGCGGTGGCGGTCGAAGGCGAAGTCGCGGATGTCGATGGGCTCGAGCGCCCACAGCCCGCGCTCCAGCGCCCGGCCGGTCAGCGACATGCCGAGCGGGCCGGGGAACATCTGCGGAAACAGCGTCAGCACCCGCGCGGTCCAGACGCCGGGGGCGGGCGCCTTCATGCCCCGTCGCCCCCGTCGCGCGCGTCGAGCGCGTCGGGCGCGTCGCCGCCAGCGCCCGCGTCGTCGGCCCCGTGGGCGGCGTCCGCGCCGTCGCCGCGGGCGGGGAAGACCCCCTCGGGCGGGTCGGCCACGATGCGCCCGGCGGCAAGATCCACCGTCGGCGCCGCCTCGCGGGTGAAGGGCAGAAGGGCGGTGTGCGTCAGCCCCGGCCCGGCGATCTCGAGAAAGTCGCCCGCGCCGTGGTCATGCACCGCGATCACCCGCCCAAGGGGGGCGCCGCCGACGCTGACCACCTCGAGTCCGATGAGGTCGGCGTGGTAGAATTCGTCCTCGGGCAACGAGGGCAGCCGCTCGCGCGGGGCGTAAAGGCGCAGCCCGCGCAGCGCCTCGGCCTGCTCGCGCGTGCTCACGCCCGACAGGCGCGCGGCGTAGCCGTCCTTGAGCGGCCGGATCAGCGTGACCGAAAAGCTGCGCCCGTCGGCGGCGACCAGCGGCGCATAGTCGGCGATGGCGGCGGGCTCGGCGCAGAAGGATTTGAGCCGCACCTCGCCGCGCACGCCATAGGCGCCGGCCACGGCGCCGACGCAGACATGTCCGGCGGGGGCGTCGTCATGCGCCTTGGATGCGGTCATGGGCGTCGTCTCCTTGCGGGGCGGCCCCGCGCGCGGCGGGGACCGGCGCGGTCAGCGGACCAGCGGGCGGGGCGGCGCGGGGGCGCGCGACTCCCAGCCCGCGCGTTCAAGCTCGGGTTCTTCCAGGTTCTCTTCGGGCCAGCCGATGCACAGATAGGCCACCAGCGACCAGTCGGCGGGCACGTCCAGATCGCGCGCCAGCCGCTCGGGGTCCAGGATCGAGACCCAGCCCATGCCCAGCCCCGCGGCGCGCGCCGTCAGCCACATGTTCGTCACCGCCGCCACCACCGAGTAGCGGCGCGTCTCGGGCATGGTGGCGGCGCCCAGACCCGCGCCCTTGGGCGTGCTCTCGTCGCAGAAGACGGCCAGCTGCACGGGCGCCTCGCGCATGCCCGACAGCTTGAGCCCGGCGTAAAGGCGCGCGCGCTCGCCCGAATATCCGGCGAGCGCGCGGGCGTTGGCCTGCTGGAAATTCGCCAGCGCCGCGGCGCGGGCCGCTTCGCTGGCGACGTGGACGAAGCGCCACGGCTCGGACAGCCCGACCGAGGGCGCGAGGCGCGCGGCCGCGAGCATGGCCTCGATGACCTCGGCCGGCGCCGGGTCGGGGCGGAAGCGGCGAACGTCCCGGCGCAGCCGCATCAGCTCGGCGAGCCGGGCGCGGAAATCGTCGGGAAAGACGTCCATGCGCCGCCTCCTTGCGCCGCGGGCGCGCGGGGCTTACTCGGCCGAAGCCTCGGCGGCGGCGGCGGCCTTCTCGGCGCGGGCGGCGGCGCGCTCCTGCGCCTTCTTGCCCGGCTGGCCCTTCTTGAGGTTGGCGCGCTGCTTCTTCTCGATGGCGCCCGCCGCCTCGAGGAAGCGCGAGACGCGGTCGGTCGGCTGCGCGCCCTTGGAGATCCACTCCATGATGCGCTCGACGTTCAGCTTGACGCGGTCCTCGCTGTCCTTGGGCAGGAGCGGGTTGTAGGTGCCCAGCTTCTCGATGAAGCGGCCGTCGCGCGGCGCGCGGCTGTCGGCGGCGACGACGCGGTAGAAGGGACGCTTCTTCGAGCCCGCGCGGGCGAGGCGGATCTTGATGGCCATTGTCGTGTCTCCTTGGATGACCGGTGGCGGGCCGAGGCCCTATTTCTGCATCTGCTCGTGGTGGCGAATGACTTCCTGAATGATGAAGTTCAGGAACTTCTTCGCGAATTCGGGGTCCAGGTCGGCGTCCTGCGCCAGCTTCTGCAGGCGGGCGATCTGGCGCTCTTCGCGGGCGGGGTCGGCGGGGGGCAGGTCGTGCTCGGCCTTGAGCCGCCCGACCGCCTTGGTCGCCTTGAAGCGCTGGGCCAGGGTGTAGACCAGGATCGCGTCCAGATTGTCGATGTCGGCGCGGTAGGCGGCCAGAAGCTGCTGCGCGCGGGCGGCGTCGTTGTGCATTTCGCTCATTTCTTCTTGCCCGCTCCGCGCGTCAGGCCCGCAAGGCCCGGCGGCAGCGCCCCGCCGCCCAGACCGGGCAGCCCGCCCGGCAGACCGCCCGGCAGGCCCGGGGGCGTCGCGCCGGGCGCCAGCCCGGGCGGAAGGCCCGCCGCGTCGGGCGCCGGCGCGCCCTTGCCCAGCAGCGCGCCAAGGCCGCCGCGCAGCAGGCCCTTCTTGCCCATCTTGCCCATTTTCTTCATCATGTCCGCCATCTGGCGGTGCATCTTCAGAAGCTTGTTGACGTCCGAGACCTCGAGCCCGCAGCCCCTGGCCACGCGCTTCTTGCGGCTGGCCTGCATGATCTGGGGGTTGCGGCGCTCGGCCTTGGTCATGGACTGGATGATGGCGATCTGGCGCCGCAGCACCTTGTCGTCGAGGCCCGCGGCGTCCAGCTGCTTCTGCATCTTGCCCATGCCCGGCAGCATGGACATCAGGCCGCCGACGCCGCCCATGCGCAGCATCTGCTCGAGCTGGGTCTTGAGGTCGTTCATGTCGAAGCGGCCCTGACGGAACCGCTTCATCATGCGCTCGGCCTCTTCCTGCTCGATCGTCTCCTGCGCCTTCTCGACCAGGCTGACGATGTCGCCCATGCCCAGGATGCGGCCGGCCACGCGCTCGGGGTGGAATTCCTCGAGCGCGTCCATCTTCTCGCCCAGGCCGACGAACTTGATCGGCTTGCCGGTGACGGCGCGCATCGACAGCGCCGCGCCGCCGCGCCCGTCGCCGTCCATGCGCGTCAGCACGACGCCGGTGACGCCGATGCGGCGGTCGAAATTCTCGGCCGTGTGCACCGCGTCCTGGCCGGTCAGGCCGTCGACGACCAGCAGCGTCTCGCGCGGCTTGACCTCGTCGCGCACGGCCTCGACCTCGGCCATCAGCTCGTCGTCGATGGACAGGCGCCCGGCGGTGTCGAGCAGGTAGACGTCGTAGCCCCCCAGCATGGCCTGCTGGCGCGCGCGCCGGGCGATCTGCACCGGCGTTTCGCCGGGCACGATGGGCAGCACGTCCACCCCGATCTGCGCGCCCAGCACGGCCAGCTGCTCCATCGCCGCGGGGCGGCGCGTGTCGAGCGAGGCCATCAGGACCTTCTTGCGGTCCTTCTCCTTCAGGCGGCGGGCGAGCTTGGCGGTGGTGGTCGTCTTGCCCGAGCCCTGAAGGCCGACCATCAGCACCGGCGCGGGCGGGCTGTCGATGCGCAGGGCGCCGATCTCGCCCTCGTCGCCCGCCAGCATGGCCACCAGCTCGTCATGGACGATCTTGACCACCTGCTGGCCCGGCGTCACCGAGCGCGTGACCGCCTGGCCGGCGGCCTTGGCCTGCACCTGACGGATGAAGTCGCGCGCCACCGGCAGCGACACGTCCGCCTCGAGCAGCGCCACGCGCACCTCGCGCAGCGCCGCCGAGACGTCGGCCTCGGTCAGCGCGCCCTGCCTGGTGAGCTTGTCGAACACGCCCGAAAGGCGCTCTGAAAGGCTCTCGAACATCGGCGCCCCTCCTTGAGGCGAACGTTGCGGTGCGCCGCGGCCCCTGGGCCGTCGGCAAGCGGTTTCGCGCCGGCGGGCGCAACGCGCTGGCCGACGGCGATCCCCGCGCATGGCGGGGACCGGAAGCGTTGGCTTCCGGGGATTCCCGCGTCAGATACGCCGCCCGGCCCGGCAAGTCAACCGCGCCGGGCGCGGGCGCGTCAGGGCTCGAGCGCGTTCCACGCCGCGGTGAAGCCGGTGAGCGAGATGTCCACCGGGATCTCGCGGTTGGGCGGGGCGACGATGGTGAAGGTGGCCTTGGCGCCCTTCTTCATGGCCGCGATCAGGCGGTTCGGCGCCGGCTGCTGCAGGATGCACCCGCCGCGGTCGCAGATGGTGTAGCCGGCGACCAGGGGCTTGTCGCGGTCGATCTGGATGCGCACGCCCGCGGGCAGCAGCACGCCCAGCGGCACCGCCACCTGCATGGCCGCCTCGACCGTGCCGGCCTGGGTCTGCTGGGGCGGGATCTTGCGGATGCGCACCTGCATGATCTTCTGCCCCTGGGCGTTGAAGCCGTCCTGCAGCATCACGCAGGGCTTGCCCTCGGGCACGCAGACCACGCGCCAGTCGCCATGCCGCGCCACCTCGACCTCGCGCGGGGCGGCCGGGGCGGTCTTGGGCGCCTCGGCCTGCGCCGCCGGCGGCGCGGCGGGCTGGGGGGCCGGCTGGGGCGCGGCGGTCTGCGACCAGGCGGGGGCGGCTGCGGCGAGGGCCGCCGCGGCGAGCGCGATGCGAAGGGTGGAGGTCATGGGGTCGGTCGTCCTGAGTTTGTCCAGCCAAGAGCGGCGCCGGCGCCGCCCGTCTCGTGTCTGGGCGCGCGCGGCGGCGAAATCAAGGCCAAAGCCCGCCGCGCCCGGCGAATGCGCGCAGGAAATCGCGAGCGCCGTGGGGCGGCGCCCGCTTTCACGCACCGGTTTTCCGGATGTCGTCTCTTCCCTGTCGGACTGGCTCGGCCAATCGCTGAGGGCACGCTAGGCCGAGTCGCTCGGACGGTCAAGCCCTTGACTTGGCGGGAATCGCCGCCGCCCGCGCCCTCATCTTCCCTCGGCGCCGAGCGCCCCGCCCGCGCGCCGCCGCGCCGGCCCGGCCACGCAGGCCAGCGCCAGGATCAGCCCCGAGACCACCGCGATCATCCCCGCCGCGCTGACCGAGCCGCGCGCCCCCAGCCACAGCGGCCCGTAGCCAGCCAGCACATAGCCGACCAGCGCCGACAGCGCCGCGAACAGCATGCTCAGCCAGACCTGCCGCGACAGCGTGTTCGCGCACAGCCGCGCCGCCGCGGGCGG
The DNA here is from genome assembly GCF_008124525.1 of Oceanicella actignis. Lineage (GTDB taxonomy): Bacteria > Pseudomonadota > Alphaproteobacteria > Rhodobacterales > Rhodobacteraceae > Oceanicella > Oceanicella actignis. The sequence continues at coordinate 205,655 of NZ_VNHJ01000004.1, read as the reverse complement.
GCAGATGAACATGGCGATGACCAGGATCGAGCCCACCGCGTCGAAGGCCGCCACCGCCGCCGCCGCGGTCGCGCCCGTCAGGCCCAGGCTCAGCGCGCGCACCGGCACGCCGATGACCTGCGCATGGCCGGGGTCGAAGGTCGAGATGGTCAGCTCCTTCCAGAACAGCCGCGTCAGCGCCGCCATCGCCGCCAGCGCCGCCGCCAGCCGCCACAGCGGCGCCGGCAGCCCCGCCAGGGCGCGCGGATCGGCCGCCGAGCTCCAGCCCGTCGCGTCGAACCAGATCAGGCTTTCGAGATTGCCGTAAAGCGCGTGCTCGACGTCCAGATGCACGCCCGAGGCGCCCGTGCGCTCGAGCATCAGCACCCCCAGCGCGAACATGGCCGTGAACACCACGCCCATGGCCGCCCCGGGCTCGAGCCGGCCCACGCGCCGCACCGCCTCGATCATGCCCGCCGCGACAAGGGCCGCCGCGCCCGCGCCCAGCATCATCGTTCCGCCGGCCATCGAGCCGGTCAGCAGGAAGGCGGCGACGATGCCGGGCAGCGCCACATGCGAGACCGCATCGGCCAGCATCGACTGCCGGCGCAGCAGCAGAAAGTTGCCGGGCAGGGCGCAGCTCATCGCCGCCAGCGCGCCGATGACCATGGGCGGCAGGCTCAGCTGCACGAATTCCGGGCTCGAGATCTCGGCGATCAGGGGATCGATCATGGCGCCTCTCCGCCGCTTGCCATGGCCGCGTCCAGCGCCGCCAGCTGATCTGGCGCCAGCATGCGCTCGAGCGGGGTCAGCCCGTCGTCGCGCGTCAGGAACTCGGTCAGCCCCGCATCCAGCGCGTAGCCCCCGCGCAGAAAGCTGCGTCGGCGCATGTCGCGCGCCACCTCGGCGGCGGCCGCAAGCCCGCGCGCGGTGGGCGCGCCGTCGGGACCGATCATGCCGGCCCGGCGCAGCGCGCGAAGCTGCGCCGCATCGCCCGGGGCGGCGCCGCGCGCCAGGGCGGCCAGGCCCTGGCGCAGCAACATGCGCCGCCGCACCGCCCGCCTTGCGGCCAGCGCGGCCAGCGCGCCGCGCCTCGGCGCCGCCAGCATGGACAGCGCGAAAAGCCCGAACGCCGTCAGCACGATGAGCGCCCCCGCGGGCATGTCCTGCGCCGAGGCCGACAGCGCCGCGCCGATCCACCCCGCCGCCGCGCCCATCAGTGCGGCGAGCGCCGTCATCGCTTCGACCCGGTCGGTCCAGAAGCGCGCCGCCGCCGGCGGCACGATCAGCAAGGCCACCACCAGCACCAGCCCCACGATCTTGAGCCCGATCACCGTCACGCCGACCGCAAGGCCCATGATCGCCAGATCCACCGCGCGCACCGGCACGCCCATCGCCGCCGCATGGCCCGGATCGAAGCAGACCAGCGTCATCGGCCTGCGCAGCGCAAAGGCGATCAGTCCGGCCAGCGCGCCCGCCGCGGCGATGGTCAGCGCCTCGGCGCGCAGCATGCCCGCCGTCTGCCCCAGCAGAAAGCCCGACAGCCCCGCCGCCTTGCCCGCGTTCATGCCCTGGATCACCGTCAGCAGCACCACGCCCAGCCCATAGAAGGTGGACAGGATCGCGCCGATGGCCGCATCCTCGGGCAAGCGCGTGCGCGCGGCCATGCGGTCGGCCAGCCACATGCCCAGCGCCGCGCTCAGCGCCGAGCCCGCCAGCAGCCCCGGCAGCCAGCGCCCGTCGCCGCCCAGCCACGCCATCAGCATGAACGCCGCCGCCACCCCCGGCAGCGTGGCATGGGCCGCCGCGTCGGTGGCCAGGGCGCGCCGCCTGAGGCCGACGAAGGTTCCCGCCGCGCCGCCCGCCGCGCCCAGCAGCGCCGCGCCGACGGCGACCAGCGCGGCGTTGTAGCCGGCGTTCAAGGTCAGGGCGCGCAGGAATTCGCTCATCGGGTCCATAATCACGAGACCCTGCTTCGCGCGGCGCAGCCCCGCGCGCCTTCGCCCGCCGCGAGCTTGGGCGCAGGGCTGCGCGCGAGGAACGGGTGCATGGGGCGGCGGCGCCCGGAAGGGTCCTGCGGCGCGCGGCGGGACCCGGCCGCGCGGGTCATGGCGTCGCCGCGGTCTCGAGCCGGCCGCCATAGGCCAGCCGCAGGTTGCGCGGGGTCAGCGTCTCGGCCGTCGGGCCCTGCGCCACGACCACGCGGTTGAGCAGCAGCGCCCGGTCGAAATAGACCGGCGCGGTGCTCAGATCATGATGCACGCAGACCACCGCCCGCCCGGCGTCGCGCAGCTGGCGCAGAACCGCGACGATGGCGCGCTCGGTCGCCGCGTCGACGCCGGCGAAGGGCTCGTCCAGCAGATAGGCCTGCGCATCCTGCGCCAGGGCGCGGGCGATGAACACGCGCTGCTGCTGGCCGCCCGACAGCTCGCCGATCTGGCGCCGGGCGAAGCTCTCCATCCCCACCATGGCCAGGCATTCCATCGCCCGGCGGCGGTCGTTCCGGTCGAACAGGCGCCACAGCCCCTTGCGCCGGTAAAGCCCCATCAACGCCACGTCGATGACGCGGGCGGGGAACTCCCAATCCACCGAGGCGCGCTGCGGCACATAGGCGATCAGGTCGCGCGCGCGCTCGAGCGGGCGGCCCAGGACGCGCACCTCGCCCGTCAGCCGCGGCACAAGCCCGAGCGCCGCCTTGAGCAGAGTCGACTTGCCCGCGCCGTTGGGGCCGATGATGGCGGTCATGGCGCCGAGGGGAAAATCGGCGTCCACGTCCATGATCGCCGGGATGCGCCCGTAGCTGACGCTCAGACCGCGCACGCTCATGCCCTGGGCGGGGGCGAGCGCCATGGTCGCCGTCCCGGCCCTCTCGGCCGCGCCCGCCGCGGCATCGCGCGCAAGCCGGGCGGGTCCGGCCGCCGCGGCGGCTTCGCAGGCGGCGCTCATGTTTGCGCCTCGCGCAGAAGCCCGCGCATGCCGCGCGCCGGCGCCCGTCCGCCCAGCGCGCGGGCGATGGCGGTCACGTTGTGATCGATCATGCCCAGATACGTGCCCTCGTAGCTGCCCTCGGGCCCCATGGCGTCCGAGTAGAGCTCGGCCCCCACGCGCACCTCGTGCCCGCGCGCGGCCGCGCCCTCGATCAGCGCGCGCAGATTGCGCTCGGAGACCGAGCTTTCCACGAACACCGCGCCCACGCGGCGCGAGACCAGCACGTCCACCAGCTGGCGGATGCGCTGCAGGCCGGCCTCGGACTCGGTGGACATGCCCTGCACGCCCATCACCTCGAAGCCATAGGCGCGGCCGAAATAGCCGAAGGCGTCATGCGCCGTGATCAGCACGCGCCGCTCGGGCGGGACGGTGGCCAGGGTCTCGCGCGCATAGGCGTCGAGGGCGGCCATCTCGGCGCCGTGCCGCTCGGCCGCGGCGGCGAAGGCGTCGGCGCCCTCGGGGTCGATGCGCGCAAGCAGCGCCGCCGCCGGCGTCAGCAGGCGCGCCCACAGGGCCGGGTCCATCCACACATGCGGGTCCCAGCGGTCGGGGTAGGAGTCATGCGGGCGCAGCAGCGCGCGCGGCAGGGATTCGGCCAGCGCGGCGGCGGGCTTGCGCCGGGCCAGCTCGCGCAGGAAGTCGTCCATCTGCGCCTCGAGCCACAGCCCGTGCCACACCATCAGATCTGCGCGCAGCATCAGCGCCACGTCCGAGCGCGTCTGCCGGTAGGAATGCGGATCGATCCCCGGGCCCATGAGCGCCCGGACCTCGGCCCGGCCGCCGGCGAGGTTGCGCATCATGTCGCCCAGCATCGAGGTGGTGCAGACGACGCGCGGCTTGTCCTGCGCGCGCAGCGGCGCGGCCGCCGCCAGCGCCAGCGCTGCGGCGCCGGCCAGCAGGCCCCGCCGGGTCGGCGCGGCGGCGCGGGCGTTGGCGGCTTGCGCCAGGCGTCGGTGGGTCATGCGCGGTTCTCCTTCTTGCGAGCCGTTCTCATCTAGGCGCGCGGGCGGCGTCGCGTCAAGATAAATGAGAATGATTTTCAATTTCAGTTCGGCCCCGAACCGACGCGCTCTCGGGCCCCCGATCTCGAGCGCCCCGATCCCGCGACGCAAGATCGCCCCCCGGCCCGCCGTTGACATCCGCGCCCGCCGCGGCGCCCACTGGCGCGGCCGGCGCCCTGGCGCGCCCGCAACTGCGATGGAGGAGCGCATGTCCCCCAGGCGCCTGACCGACGGCCACGCCTTCGTCTCGGGCGGATCGAGCGGCATCGGCCTTGCCGCGGCCGAGCTTCTGGCGCGGCGGGGCGCGCCGGTGACCCTGGCCGCCCGCGACTCGGCGCGGCTGAGCGCCGCCGCCGAGCGCGTGCGCCGCGCCGCGCCGGGCGCGCGGGTGCGCGTCGCGCCGCTGGACGTGACCGACGCCGAGGCGGCGGCGCGAGCGCTGCGCGAGGCCGAGGGCGAATTCGGGCCGGTCGAGACGCTGATCCTGTCGGCGGGCGCGACCTTGCCGGGCCGTTTCGAGGCGCTGCCGCCCGAGGCGTTCCGCGCCTTGATGGAGGTGAACTATTTCGGCGCGCTCAACCTGCTGCGCCCGGCGCTTGCGGGAATGCGCGCGCGCAGGCGCGGCGCGGCGGGGCTGGTCGGGTCGGGCGCGGGGCTTGTGGGGCTGCCGGGCTACGCGGCTTACGGGCCGACCAAGTTCGCGCTGCGCGGGCTTGCCGAGACGCTGCGCGCCGAATGCGCGCCCTTCGGCGTCGGCGTCACCATCTGCCATCCGCCCGACACGGACACGCCGCAACTGGCGGCGGAACGGCCGCTCAAGCCGCCCGAGCTGGCGGCGCTGTCGGGCGCGGCGCGGGTGCGCTCGGCCGAAGAGGTCGCGCGCGCCTTGCTGCGCGGGATGGCGCGGGGCAGGGCCGAGGTCTTCGTCGGCGCCGAGCTGGCGGCGCTCGGCCGGCTGGGCGACGCCCTGCGCCCGGCGCTGCGGCTGTGGACCGCGCGCGCCGCGCGCCGCGCCCGCCGCGCCGAGCAGGGCCGCCGTCCCCCGCCAGGCTGAAGGCCGCCCCCGCCCCGGCGGCGCTTCGGCGGGGGCCGGCCGCGCGCGCCGGGCGGCGTCTTGCGGGCTGCGCGGCGACGGGGCACGCTTGCGCCGAAGCCGGCGTCGGGACCGGCGCGAGGGCGGAGGAGCGCATGGAAACGGAACGGGCGGATGTGCTGGTGATCGGCGCGGGGCTTGCGGGCATGACCGCCGCGGCCGAGGCGGCCGAGGCCGGGCGCAAGGTGATCCTTCTGGATCAGGAGGGGCCGCAGAGCCTGGGCGGGCAGGCCTTCTGGTCGTTCGGCGGCCTGTTCCTGGTCGACAGCCCCGAGCAGCGGCGCATGGGCGTGCGCGACAGCCGCGATCTGGCGCTGCGCGACTGGCTCGGCACGGCGGGCTTCCACCGCCCCGAGGACCGTTGGCCGCGCGCCTGGGCCGAGGCCTATGTGGACTTCGCCGCCGGCGAAAAGCGCGCCTGGCTGCGCGAACGCGGCGTGCGGTTCTTTCCCGTCGTGGGCTGGGCCGAGCGCGGGGGGCATGACGCTTCGGGGCCGGGCAACTCGGTCCCGCGCTTTCACGTCGCCTGGGGCACCGGCCCGGCGCTGGTCGAGGCGCTGGAGCGGCGGCTGCGCGCGCAGCAAGAGGCCGGGCGGCTGCGCCTGCTGTTCCGCCGCCGCGTCGACGAGATCGTCATGCGCGCGGGCGCCGCGGCGGGCGCGCAGGGGGCGATCCTGGCCCCGGACGAGGCCCCGCGCGGCGCGCCGACGAACCGGCGCGAGCTGGGCGCCTTCGCCGTCGAGGCCGAGGCCGTGATCCTGGCCTCGGGCGGGGTGGGCGGCGATCTCGAGAAGGTCCGCGCCCTGTGGCCCGAGCGCCTGGGCCCCGCGCCGCGCGCGATGCTGTCGGGCGTGCCGGCGCATGTGGACGGGCGCGGGATCGAGATCGCCGCCGCCGCCGGGGCGCGCCTGATCAACCGCGATCGCATGTGGCACTATGTCGAGGGCGTGCGCAACTGGGCCCCCATCTGGCCCGCGCACGGGATCCGCATCCTGCCGGGGCCGTCCTCGATGTGGTTCGACGCCTTCGGCCGGCGGCTCGAGGCGCCGTATCTGCCCGGCTTCGACACGCTGGGCACGCTCGAGCGGATCCTGCGCACGGGGCGCGATCATTCCTGGTTCGTGCTGACGCAGAAGATCATCCGCAAGGAATTCGCCCTGTCGGGGTCCGAGCAGAACCCCGACCTGACCGGGCGCAGCTGGCGCATGGTCGCGCGGCGCGCGGTCGGGCGGCGCGCGCCGGGGCCGGTCGAGGCCTTCAAGGAGAAGGGCGCCGATTTCATCGTGCGCGAGGATCCGCGCGCGCTGGTCGAGGCGATGAACGCCATGACGGGCGAGGATCTGCTGGACCCGGCCGACATGCTCGAGCAGATCGCCGCGCGCGACGCGCAGCTGGACAACCCGTTCTGCAAGGACGCGCAGATCATGGCCATCCGCAATGCGCGCCGCTATCGCGGCGACCGGCTGATCCGCACCGCGCCGCCGCACAAGCTGCTCGACCCGGCGAACGGCCCGCTGATCGCGGTGCGGCTCAACATCCTGACCCGCAAGACCCTGGGCGGGATCGAGACCGACCTGCAGGCGCGCGCCCTGGGCGCCGACGGCGCGCCCATGCCGGGGCTGTTCGCGGCGGGCGAGGCGGCGGGCTTCGGCGGCGGCGGGCTGCATGGCGCGCGGGCGCTCGAGGGCACGTTCCTGGGCGGGTGCATCTTCTCGGGCCGGGCCGCGGGGCGCGCGGCGGCCGGGCGCAGCTGAGGCCGGCGCGGGGGCGCTTCGGGCGCGATTCGCGGGGCGGTTCGGACGGCGGTTCGGGGGGCGGTTCAGCCGCTTCGGCGTTTTTTCGCGCCCGCCCGACGCAACGTCACGATCCTGTCACGACGAATCGATAGTTTCGGAATCGTTGATGACGCAATCGCATGGGGGGAGAAGACCGGCGGAGGGGAAGCCGCCGGCATCGACGGATCCCACGGGATCCCGACCGGAGCGGCGAAAGCCGCGGCGCCTGATTTGACAAGGCGTGCGTCGCGGGGCGCGCCGGTCCCTCTTGGTTGAAATTGATTTCAGTTCCGCATTCAAAGGCAGGCGCGGCGATCTCAAGGGTCGCCGCGCCATTTCCCGTGCCTCAGGCCGGCCCGCGCAGCGCGTCGGCGTCGCCCGCGCCCGGGGGCGCGCCGGCCGCGTCCTGCGTGGGGGCCTCGTCGGGCTCGACCGCGCGGCGGTAAAGATGCCAGGTCGCATGGCCCAGCACCGGCAGCGTCACCACCAGCCCCAGAAAGGCCGGCAGCATCGACAGCATCACCGTCGCGGTCACGATCCACGCCCAGCCGATCATCACCACGGGCGAGCGGAAAACCGTCTGGAAGCTGACGATCAGCGCCGTGATGAAGTCGCGCTCGCGGTCCAGAAGCAGCGGAATCGCCGTCACCGTGGCCGAGAACAGCACCGTCGCCAGAAAGGCGCCGTCGAGCGTGCCCACCGCCAGAAAGCCCAGCCCCTCGGGGGTGGTCGCGACGACGGTCAGGAACTCGTCCAGCGAGGAGAAGGACTTGCCCCCCAGGAACAGCGCCAGCAAGAGCCGCACCTGATAGATCCACACCCAGAAGATGAAGAGCGTCACGAAGGCCATCCAGCCCAGCTCGCGCCGGCTCTGGGCGAAGACCACCCCCAGAACGGCGCGCCAGCTCAGCGGCAGGCCCAGCTCGCGCCGGCGGCTGACCTCGTAAAGCCCGACCGCCGCGAAGGGTCCGATGAGCGGGAAGCCGACCCCGAGGAACAGGATCATCCACGGCATCTCGAGCCGCGTCAGGAAGGCCAGCATCAACAGCCCGCCCGCGGCGAAGATGCCGCCGAAGAACAGCCCGTAGAGCGGCGCGGCGCGGAAATCGTCCAGCCCCCTGGCCACCGCGTCGCGGATGTCGGCCCAGCTCAGCGGCCGCACCCTGGGCATGGGCGGATAGGCGCGCGGCGTTTGCGCGTTCATGGCGTTTCCCCCTGCGTCTTCGTTTCGTTGCGCAAAAGGTTAGCGCGGCGGGCGGGGGATCGCCAAGCTCAGCCTGCGGCGAATTCCTCGATCAGCGAATCGACGACCGCGCGCATGGCTTCGGCCGGATCGGCGCCGGCCTCGAGCGCGGCGGCGTGCACGCGCCGCTGCCGGTCGGCCGACACGCCCTGCGCGGCGATGGCGCGCGCATGGCGCAGCTCGGCCGCGCAGCCCAGCGCCTCGGCGTCGGGGCCGAGCATGTCGATCAGCTCCTCGACCAGGTCGGCCATGGGGGCAAGGCGCGCGCGCCCGTGATCGACCAGCTCGCCCGAGACGCCGTAGCGCTGGGCGCGCCAGCGGTTTTCGCGGATCAGCGTGTGCGGATACAGCCGCCAGCGCTGGTTGCGCGTGCGCAGGCGGAACAGATAGGCCAGAAGGCTCTGATAGAGCGCGGCCACCGTCGCCGCGTCGCGCGCCAGCGAGCACACGTCCGTGACCCGCTGCTCGAGCGTGGGGAAGCGGTCCGAGGGCCGGATGTCCCACCAGATGCGCGTCGCGTCCTCGATGCAGCCCGAGCGCACCAGCTGGTCGGTCAGGCGCCGGTATTCCGAATACGAGCCGAGCGGATCGGGCAGCCCGGTGCGGGGCAGGGCGTCGAACACCGTCAGCCGGTAGCTGGCCAGGCCGGTGTCCTCGCCCTCCCAGAACGGGGACGAGCAGCTGAGCGCCAGAAGATGGGGCAGGAAATACGCCGCCTGGTTCATCAGGTCGATGCGCAGGTCCTCGTCCTCGACGCCGACATGCACATGGCACCCGCAGATCAGCAGCCGGCGCACGGTCTGGCCCAGATCGGCGCGCAGGGCGTCGTAGCGCTCCTTGCGGGTGTGGGTCTGATCGCGCCAGCGGGCGAAGGGGTGGGACGAGGCGGCGATGGGCGCATAGCCGAACTCGGCCGCCGTCTGGGCGACGGCGGCGCGCAGGGCGCGCAGCTCGTCCGCCGCTTCGGGGACGGTGGCGTGCGGGGCGGTGCCGACCTCGACCTGGCATTGCAGGAACTCGACCGTCACGCGCTTGCCCAGGCGCCGCTCGCAGGCCTGCATGAAGGCGGGATCGGGACGGGCGACCAGATCGCGCGTCTCGCGGTCGACGATCAGGTATTCCTCCTCGATGCCGACGGTCAGGCTGGGTCGTTCCATCCGCTGTCCCCTCCGTGGGTTTTCGCTGCGCGCGGTCATGACGTTACCGGCGGGGCGCAGAGGGGACAACGGGCGCGGTTCGCGCGGGAACGGGGCGCCGTGCCGGCCCGACGGCGCGCGCCGCCGGGCCGGACGCCGCGTGGGGCCTAGGGCGCGCGGGGCCGAGGGCGCGCGCCGCCTCTCCCCCCGCGCGCGGCCGCAAGACCCCGGCCGCACGACCCTGGCCGCGAGACCCCGGCCGAGCGACCTTGGCGCCGCGACCCGGGCCGGTCGGCCCTGGCCGCTTCGACCCGGGGCTGCGGCCCTAGGCGCTCGGCCTTAGCGCAGCGCGGCGCAGAAGCGCTGGATGCGCCGGCAGGCTTCCTCGAGCAGCTCGTCCGAGGTGGCGTAGGAGACGCGGAAGTTCGGCGACAATCCGAAGGCCGCGCCGAACACCACCGCCACGCCCTCGGTCTCGAGCAGCTCGGCGGCGAAGTCCTCGTCCGTGGCGATCTTCTTGCCCGAGGGGGCGGTCTTGCCGATGCAGCCCTTGATCGAGGGATAGACGTAGAACGCGCCCTCGGGGGTGGGGCACTCGACGCCCTCGGCCTCGTTGAGCATCCGCACCACGAGATCGCGCCGGCGGCGGAAGGCCTCGCGCCGCTCGGCCAGGAAGTCCTGCGGGCCGTTCAGCGCCTCGACCGCCGCCCATTGCGAGATCGAGCAGGGGTTCGAGGTGCTTTGCGACTGCAGCTTGCGCATGGCCGCGATCAGCTCGACCGGGCCGGCGGCGTAGCCGATGCGCCAGCCGGTCATCGCATAGGCCTTCGAGACGCCGTTGCAGGTCAGCGTGCGCTCGTAAAGCCCCGGCTCGACCTGCGCGGGGGTGCAGAACTCGAAGGGCGGGTAGGCGATGTGCTCATACATGTCGTCGGTCATCACCCAGACATGGGGATGGCGCATGAGCACCTCGGTCAGGCCCTTGAGCTCGTCGCGCGAATAGCCCGCGCCCGAGGGGTTCGAGGGCGAGTTGAAGATGAACCACTTGGTCTTCGGCGTGATCGCCGCCTCGAGCTGCTCGGGGGTGATCTTGAAGCGGTTCTCGAGCGTGGCCTCGACGATCACCGGCGCGCCGCCCGCCAGCAGAACCATGTCGGGATAGCTGACCCAGTAGGGCGCGGGGATGATGACCTCGTCGCCTGGGTTGAGCGTGGCCATGAGGGCGTTGTAGAGCACCTGCTTGCCGCCCGCGCCGACCGACACCTGGGCGGGCGCGTAGTCGAGCCCGTTCTCGCGCTTGAACTTGGCGCAGATGGCCTCCTTGAGCTCGGGGATGCCGTCGACCGCGGTGTATTTGGTGTGCCCCGCGTCGATGGCGGCCTTGGCGGCGGCCTTGACGTTGTCGGGCGTGTCGAAATCGGGCTCGCCCGCGCCAAGGCCGATGACGTCGCGCCCGGCCGCCCTGAGCTCGCGCGCCTTGTTGGTGACCGCGATGGTCTGCGAGGGTTTCACGCGGGAGAGGCTGTCGGCGAGAAAGGCCATCGTGAAGGCTCCTTGGTTGCGTCCGCGCACTCTCTACGCCCGCCGCGGGCGCGCGGCAAGGCGAAGCGCGAGAGGGCGGGCAACTTGCCGGCCATGGCGCCCGCCGCGCGGCGATGCGCGGGGTTGGGACGGGCCGGGGGGCGATCGGGCGCCGGATCGGGCGGGGCGCCGGCCTTGCGCCGTCCTTGGCCGGGCGGGCCGGGCGCGGCGTCGCGCGCGGCCGGCAAGCGGCGCGCCCGTCCTCGGGGCGCGCGCGCTGGGCGAGGCCGGCGCGGACCGGATGCCGCACGCGCCGCGCGGCGGCTCAGGGCCGGTCGGGGCGGCCCCTGGTCGGCGGCGCGGCGCGCGGGGCGGGCCTGCGCGCGCGCCGCAGCGCCGCCGCGGCCCGGCCGTCGATCGCGATGAGCCCCAGCGCGATCAGCGCGAAGCCCAGATAGGCCGAGGGGGCCAGGCGCTCGTCCAGCACGACGCGCCCCAGCACGATCGCGGTCGGCGGGATCATCAGCGTCACCAGCATCAGGTTCGCGGCGCCCGCCATGGCCAGGATGCGGTAATAGAGCAGATAGGCCAGCGCCGTGCCGATCAGTGCGTAATACAGGATCGCGCCCCATGCCGCGGCGCCCAGATCCAGCCGCGGCGGCCCTTCGACCAGCAGCATGAGCGGCGCCATCATCAGCGTCGCCGCGCTGGTCATGCCCGCCGCCGCCACCACGGGCGGGCGCCCGCCCAGCCGCGCGCGCCCCCATACCGAGGCGAGCGCATAGCTCAGCGCCCCGCCCAGCACCGCCAGCTGCCCCAGCGAGCGGATGTCGAACGCGCCCAGCGCCTCGGGTCCGACGATCGCGGCGACGCCCGCAAGGCCCAGCGCCACCCCCGCGGCGCGCCCCGCGGTCAGGCGCTCGTCGCGCAGGAAGGCCGCCGCGGTCAGCGCGCCGAACACCGCCGTCGTCGCGTTGAGGATCGCCGTCAGGCCGCTCTCGATGCTGGTCTGCCCCCAGGCCATCAGCGTGAAGGGAACGACGTTGTTCAGCAGCCCCATGACCGCGCATGCGCCCCAGAAACGCAGGTCGCGCGGAACCCCGAGCCGCATCGCCAGCGCCGCGGCCCACAGCGCCCCCGCGCCCAGGCACACGCGCCAGAAGACCGCCGTGAACGGCCCCGTCGCCCGCAACGCCAGCGCGATGGTCAGAAAGGAGGCGCCCCAGATCAGCGACAAGAGCGCCAGCTCGGCCCAGGCGCGGTTGGTGATGCGCATGTCGGCTCCATGGTTGATTCCCTTTCCGTGCGGCGACCATGCGCCCCGCGCGCCGCCCCCGCCACCCGGATCTTGCGCGCCGCCCCGCATGCGGGCGTCAAGGCGCGCGCCCCGCCTGCGCCCCGACCGCTGCGAGGGGTCGCCCCTCGACCCGGCGGCGAGGGCGGCGCGCCGTTCTCGCCGGGGCCGCGGCGCCGGGCGCCTCATGGCCGCGGCGAGAGCCGTGCCCCCCGACCGCCGCGAGCGCCGCGCGCCCGGACCGGCCGGGGCGGGGGCCCTGACCGGCCGCGGGGGCGTCGCCGCGCGGCCCTTGGCGCGCCGCGGCGCGAAGGCTGCGCGGCCCCGCGGCCCGCCCCGTGCGCGGCGGCGCGGCCTTGTGCGGCGCATCGGGCCAGGCCGGGGCGGCCGCGCTCCGGCGCCTCGGGGCCGCCGCGCCGGTCGCCCCCGGCCGCAGCGCGGCGCGGCGCGCCAGGACCGGCCCGGGGCAGGGGCCCGAGGGCTGCGCGCCTGCGTCGCCGCGCCCCTTGCGCCCTGCGCGCGCATGATTAGGCTGCGCGTCATGGAGCTGTTCGACATCGGCGTGAACCTGGCCAAGTCGCATTTCGACCGCGACCGCGATCAGGTCGTGGCGCGCGCGAAGAGGGCGGGGGTGACGCGCATGGCCCTGACCGGCGTGGACGGGCCCGGCTCGGCGGCCTCGGCGGATCTGGCCGCGCGCCTCGGCTTCGTCTCGACCGCCGGCGTCCATCCCCACCATGCCGAGCGCTGGGACGAGGACGCCCCGCTTGTGCGTGCGCTGCTGGCCCGCCCCGAGGTGCGCGCGGTGGGCGAGTGCGGGCTGGATCTCGAGCGCGCCTACGCCCCGCGCGACGCGCAGATCCGCGCCTTCGAGGCGCAGCTGCGCCTGGCGGCCGATCTGGGGCTGCCGCTGTTCCTGCACCAGCGCGGCGCCGAGGCGCTGTTCTGCCGGATGCTCGCCGCGATGGGCCGGGATCTGCCGCGCGCGACGCTCCATTGCTTCACCGGCGGCGAGGCGCTGCTCGAAACCTGCCTCGAGCTGGGGCTGAGCTTCGGCGTCACGGGCTGGATCTGCGACGAACGCCGCAACGCCGAGCTCGTGCGCCTGATCGGCCGCATTCCCGCCGGGCGGCTGATGCTCGAGACCGATGCGCCCTATCTGTTCCCGCGCTCCATGCCCCGGACCGACGCGGGCGGCCCGCGCCGCGCGCGCAACGAGCCGGCGAACCTGGTCTGGATCGCCCAGGAGACCGCCCGCCTGCGCGGCGAGCGCCCCGAGGCCCTGGCCGCCGCGACCTTCGCCGCGGCCGAGGCGTTTTTCGCGCCCTCGGGGCCGGCGGCGCCACAGCCACGAAATCACGAGGAGGAAGCCCGATGACCGACCCGCAGGAATGGTATGGCGAAGAGGCCGCCACCCTCGGAGACCGCCTGGCCGCCGCGCGCATGGCCGCCGGTCTGAGCCAGGCGCAGCTGGCCGCGCGGCTTGGCGTGCGCCCCGCCACGCTGCGCAACTGGGAGGACGACCGCTCGGAGCCGCGCGCGAACCGGCTCCAGGTGCTGGCCGGTTTGCTGAACGTGTCGCTGGGCTGGCTGCTGACCGGCCGCGGCGAGGGGCCGGCGCCCGCCGACGAGGGCCCCGATGCGCCCCCGGTCGAAGAGGCCGCGCTGCTGGACGAGCTGCGCGCGATCCGCGCCGAGCATGGGCGGCTGGGCGACCGGCTGGCCCATCTGGAGAAGCGCCTGCGCAAGCTGGCGACGGCGCGGGGCTGATGCGCGCCGCCCGTCCCTGTCGCCCGGCGGCGGCATGAGCGGCGCGGACGACGCGCCCCGCCTTGGCCTCGACTTCGGCGGCACGAAGATCGAGGGGGTTCTGATGACCCCCGACGGGCGCGAGCTTGCGCGCATGCGCGCGCCCACCCCGCGCCATGACTACGCGGCCTGCCTGCGCGCGATGGCCGATCTGGCCGCCGCGCTCGAGGCGCGCGCGGGGGTGCGCGCGCCGCGCGCGGGCGTGGGGGCGCCGGGCTCGCTCTCGCCGGCCACCGGGCTGGCGCGCAACGGCAACGCGGTGTGGATGCTGGGCCGCCCCTTGGCGCGCGATCTGGCGCAGGCGCTGGGCCGGCCCGTGCGCGTGGCCAACGACGCCGACTGCTTCGCGCTGTCCGAGGCCGCCGATGGGGCGGGCGCGGGGGCGCGCAGCGTGTTCGGCGCAATCCTGGGCACCGGCGTTGGCGCGGGGATCGTGATCGCGGGGCGCGCGCTGCGCGGGCGCAACGGCGTCGCGGGCGAGTGGGGGCACATCCCCCTTCCCGCCCCGCGCGCCGACGAGCTGGACCCGCCGCGCTGCTGGTGCGGCCGGCGCGGCTGCATCGAGACGTGGCTGTCGGGGCCGGGGCTGGCGGCCGATTTCGCCCGCGCCGTCGGGGCGGCCGAGGGCGAGGGTCCGGACGCGGCCGAGATCGCGGCGCTGGCCGAGGCGGGCGACGAGGACGCCCGCGCCGCGCTCGATCGCTGGTTCGACCGGGCGGGCCGGGCGCTGGCGCTGATCGTGAACGTGCTCGACCCCGAGGCGGTGGTCCTGGGCGGGGGGCTGTCGAACCTGCCCGGCATCGAGGCGCGGCTGAGCGAGGCGACGCGGCCTCACGTCTTTTCGGACGTGTTCGAAACGGCCATAAGGCGAAACATGCATGGCGACGGATCGGGCGTGCGCGGCGCCGCCCGGCTTTGGGACGAGGAAGCGAGGGACACATGACGGGACACGAGCGCGACGGCGCCTTGGCGGACGAGGGCGCGGCCATGCGGCTCAAGCGGCTGCGGCTGCGCTGCTGGCGGCGCGGAACCAAGGAGATGGACCTGATCCTCGGCCCCTTCGCCGACGCGGTGGCCGAGGGCCGGGCCGCGTGCGATCTCGACGCGCTCGAGGCGCTGATGGCCGAGAACGACCAGGACCTGTATCTGTGGGTCAGCGGCGCCGCGCCCGCGCCCGAGCGGCACATGCCCATGATCGCGGCGCTGCGCGACTTTCACGGCATCGCGCCGCGCGGCTGATCCTGCCGGCGGCGGCGCCGGGGCGCGCGGCCGGGCGCAGGCCGAAGGCGGCCGGGTCATGGCGGCGAAACAGGGGCTCCCGCACGCCACCGCCGGGATCAACAGGCGCAACACCCGCGCAGAGGGCGGCCGACGGAACGACGGTGGCGGCGGTGACCGAGAAGGGATCGCCCGCGCGCGCCCGCGCGCGGAGGGTGCGGCCTGACCCGGCGCGAACCAGCCGGGCCAGCCGGGAACGCCCTCGCGGGCCGGGCCGCGCGGCGCGCGGGCGGAGCGATGGCGCGGCGGCGACCCTTTCCGCGCAGTGGGGCCGCCCGACGCAGACGCGCAAGCGTCGTGCGCGCCGGCGCTCGCATTCCGCCCGCACCGCCGCGCCGCGTTGCGCTCAGGTCAGCGCGCCCGCCTGGCGCAGCGCGTCGATGGCGGCGTCGTCCAGCCCGGCCTCGCGCAGAACCGCTTCGGTGTCGGCGCCGGCCGGGGCGGGCGGGCGCGGGGCGGGCGCCGGGGTGCGGTCGAAGCGCGGGGCGGGGGCGGCCTGAAGCACGCCCTCGACCTCGACATGCGCGCCGCGCGCGGCGTTGTGCGGATGGGCCGGCGCCTCGGAGGGCGCCAGCACCGGCGCCACGCAGGCGTCCGAGCCGGCGAAGATCCGCTCCCACTCGTCGCGGGTGCGGCTGCGGAAGACCTCGGCGTAAAGGCGCGCGCGCTCGGGCCAGTTGGCGCGGTCGTTCTGGTCGGCCAGATGCGCCGCCGGCAGCCCCGCGCGTTCGAGCAGCTGGGCGAAGAACTGCGGCTCGAGCGGGCCGACGGCCAGATACTTGCCGTCCCTGGTCTCGTAGCAGCGGTAGAAGGGGGCGCCGCCATCCAGCAGATTGGCCTGCCGTTCTTCTCGCCACGCGCCCAGCGCCGACATCATGCGGAAGATGCCGCCGAAGGCCGACACCCCGTCCACCATCGCCGCATCCACCACCTGGCCGCGGCCCGAGCGCCCGCGCTCCCACAGCGCCGCCAGAACGCCCAGCAGCAGGAACATCGCGCCGCCGCCGTAATCGGCCACCAGGTTCAGCGGCGGCGTCGGCGGGCGGTCGCGCTCGCCCATCATCCAGAGCGCGCCGGTCAGCGCCAGATAGTTGATGTCATGCCCGGCCGTGCGCGCCAGCGGGCCGCTCTGCCCCCAGCCGGTCATGCGCCCGTAGACCAGCGCGGGATTGCGCGCATGGCAGATCTCGGGGCCGAGGCCCAGCTTCTCCATCACGCCGGGGCGGAAGCCCTCGATCAGCGCGTCGGCGCGGTCGATCAGACGCAGCGCCGCCTCGACGCCCTCGGGGGTCTTGAGGTTCAGCGCCGCCGAGCGCTTGCCGCGGTTGTTCACGTCATGCGGCCGCGGCCCGCCCGAGGCGCGCTCGATCACGATCACCTCGGCGCCCAGATCGGCCAGCAGCTGCCCGGCCAGCGGGCAGGGGCCGAGACCCGCCATCTCGACCACGCGCAGCCCCTCGAGCGGGCCGCGGGAAGGGGCGGGGGCGGCCATCAGTCGCGCCTCCGCTCGTCAAGGCCAAGGCCGCGGGCGATGATCTCCTTCATGATCTCGGACGTGCCGGCATAGATGCGGCTGACGCGCGCGTCGGCGTAGATGCGGCAGATCTCGTATTCCTCCATGTAGCCCGCGCCGCCATGCAGCTGCAGGCATTCGTCGGCCACCTCGCACTCGACCTCCGAGGACAGAAGCTTGGCCTGCGCCGCCTGCTCGGCCGTCAGCCGGCCGGCGACATGCTCCATCGCGCAGTGGTCCACGAAGGCCTGGGCGGCGTCGATCCTGGTGCGCATCTCGGCCATCTTGAAGCGGGTGTTCTGGAAGGCGCCGATGGGCTTGCCGAAGGCGCGGCGCTCCTGCACCCAGTCGAGCGTGATGTCGAAGGCGCGCTGGGCCTTGGCCATGTAGCCGACCGCGCCGGTGATGCGCTCCTCGGCAAGGTTGGTCATCATCAGCTTGAAGCCCCCGGCGGGGTCGCCGATGACGTTCTCCTTCGGCACCTTGACGTCGTCGAAGAACAGCTCGGCCGTGTCCTGGCTGCGCAGCCCCAGCTTGCGCAGCCGCCGCCCGCGGCGAAAGCCGGGATAGCCCGATTCGACCAGGAACAGGCCGATGGCGTGGGGCCGGGCGGGGTCGGTGCGCGCCGCGACCACGATCAGATCGGCCAGATGTCCGTTCGAGATGTAGGTCTTGGCGCCGTTCAGCACCCAGTGATCGCCCCTGTCCTCGGCCCGGGTGCGGATGCCCGCCAGGTCCGAGCCCGCGCCGGGCTCGGTCATGGCGATGGCCAGGATCGTCTCGCCCGAGACCACGCCGGGCATGTAGCGGTCGCGCTGGTCCTCGGTTCCGAAGCGCTGCAGATAGGGGCCGACGATGCGGTTGTGCAGCGGGATGAAGAGCCCCGGCTCGCGCGGGCCGACCTCTTCGGTCAGGATCATGTCGTAGCGGAAGTCGTCGACCCCCGCGCCGCCGTATTTCCCGTCGGCATACATGCACAGAAAGCCGTTGGCGCCGGCCGAGCGCCAGACCTCGCGGCTGACCATGCCGTCTTCGCGCCATTTCTCGGAATGGGGAAAGACCTCGGCCTCGGCCCATTTGCGGACCGAGTCGCGGAACATCTCGTGCTCGGGCTCGTAGATGCGGCGTCTGAGCATGCGAATCTCCTTGCGGCGAAGGGGTCAGGCGGCGGCGCGGCCGTCGTCGCGCAGCCGGGCGAGGGCGCGCTCGGACAGGCGGAAGCGCTCGCCCCAGGCGTCGGCGAGCTGGTCGGCGCGGGCCTTGAAGGCCTCGGGCCCCATGCCGCGGATGAAGCGCAGCGCCCCGCCGGTGTGGTGCGGAAAGCCTATGGCCATGATCGAGCCGATGTCGCCCTCGACCTGCGAGCGCAGGACCCCCTCGTCGAGGCAGCGCAGCGCCTCGATGGCCTGGCGCCACAAGAGCCGGTCCTCGGCGTCGCGCATGGACGCGCCCGGCCCCTGCGCGAACTGCGCCAGCCCCGGCCACAGGCGCCGGCCCTCGGGGCCGTAGTCGTAGAACCCCGCGCCCGCCTTGCGGCCAAGGCGCCCCATCTCGACCATGGGGCCGGCCACGGCCAGCGTGGCGGCGTTGTCGGCGGGAAAGCCGTTCTCGACCCCCAGCCGCGCGTCCAGCGCCTTGTGCGTGGCGTGGACCTTCATCGTCAGCTCGAGCGAGACCTCGTCATGGACCTGGAGCGGGCCGACCGGCATGCCGATCTTCCACGCGGCGCGCTCGATGGCGGCGGGCGCCATGCCGTCGCGCAGCAGCGCCATGCCCTCGTCCAGATAGGTTCCGAAGACGCGGCTGGTGAAGAACCCGCGCGAGTCGTTGACCACGATGGGGATGCGGCCGATCTGGCGCACATAGTCCCAGGCCTTGCGGATCGTCTCGGCCGAGGTCTTCTCGCCCGCGATCAGCTCGACGAGCTGCATCTTCTCGACCGGCGAGAAGAAGTGGATGCCGATGAAGCGCGCGGGGTCCGGGCAGGCCTCGGCCAGGATCGAGACGGGCAGGGTCGAGGTGTTGGTGCCGTAGATCCCCTCTTCGGACAGAAGGGGGAAGGTGTCGGCGATGACCTTCTCCTTCAGCGCCAGGTCTTCGAACACCGCCTCGACGATCACGTCCGCCCCGGCGAAGTCGTCCTGCGCGGTGGGGCGGATGCGCGCCGTCAGCGCCTCGGCCTCGGCGGCGCTCAGGCGGCCCTTCTTCGCGCGCGCCTCGGCGATGGCGCCGGCGCGGGCCT
Source organism: Oceanicella actignis (assembly GCF_008124525.1). Taxonomy (GTDB): domain Bacteria; phylum Pseudomonadota; class Alphaproteobacteria; order Rhodobacterales; family Rhodobacteraceae; genus Oceanicella; species Oceanicella actignis. Next base: position 186,783 of record NZ_VNHJ01000004.1, on the reverse strand, counting down.
TGCCGGCGCGGGCGGCCTCGTCCGAGACGTCGCGCAGCGCGGTTTCCAGCCCGCGCTCGGCATGGGCGTAGGCGATGCCCGCGCCCATCATGCCCGCCCCGATCACCGCCGCCGAGCGCGCGCGCCAGCGCGGCCCCTCGGGGCGGAAGCGGCCCGATTTGAGCGCGTTCATGCCGAAGAAGAAGGTCGAGATCGCCGCCTTCGCCTCGCGCGAGACGACCAGCTTGCAAAAGGCCCGGCTTTCCGCGCGCAGGGCGCTGTCGAAGCCCATGCGCATCGAGTTCACCGCCAGGTCCAGGATCCTTTCGGGCGCCGGCGACAGGCCGCGGGTCTTCCTTATCAGCAGCGTCGGGGCGACGGTCGCGGTCATGCGCACGTTCGGCGCGTCGGCGTCGCCGCCCGGATAGCGGAAGCCCTTGCGGTCCCAGGGCTGGACATGGGCGTCGGGATTGGCCCTGATCCAGGCCTTGGCGGCGGGGATCAGCGACTCGCGGTCGGGGACGATCTGGTCGATCATGCCCAGCTCGAGCGCGCGGGCGGGGGCGTGGGGCTTGCCCTCGAGCAGCACGGGCAGCGCCTTCTCAAGCCCCAGCAGCGCGGTGATGCGCACCACGCCTCCCGCGCCCGGCAGAAGGCCCAGCGTGACCTCGGGCACGCCGGTGACGGCGGCCGGATCGTCGACGCAGATGCGCCGGTTGCAGGCCAGCGCGATCTCGTATCCGCCGCCCAGCGCCGCGCCGTTGATGGCGGCGACGACCGGAACGGCCAGCCGCTCGAGCCGGCGCAGGAAGGCCTTGTTCTCCTCGACGTAGCGGAAATAGGTCTCGTCGGCCGTCTCGACCGCCAGCAGCGCGTTCAGATCGCCCCCCGCGAAGAAGGTCTTCTTGGCCGAGGCGATCACCACCCCGGTCAGGCCCTGCTCGGCCTCGAGCCGGTCCATGGTCTGCGCCATCAGCTCGCGGAACTGGGCGTTCATCGTGTTGGCCGACTGGCCGTCCATGTCCATGGTCACCACGACGACGCCGTCGGCGTCCTTCTCGTAATGGAACGGCATGATCAGACCCTTTCGATGATCGTGGCGATGCCCATGCCGCCGCCCACGCACATGCAGATCAGCGCGCGCTTGAGGCGCCGGCGCTCGAGCTCGTCGAGCATGGTCGAGACCAGGCACCCGCCCGTCGCGCCCAGCGGGTGGCCCATGGCGATGGCGCCGCCGACGACGTTCAGCTTCTCGTCCGGCACGTCGAGGTCGCGCTGCAGCTTCAGCGCGACCGAGGCGAAGGCCTCGTTGATCTCGACCAGGTCGATGTCGTCCATGCCCAGCCCCGCCTTGGCCAGCGCCTTCTTCGCGGCGGGGCCGGGGCCGGTCAGCATGATGGTCGGCTCGGTCGCCGTCAGCGCCACCGAGACCACGCGCCCGCGCGGCGTCAGGCCCAGATCCCTGCCCGCGCGCTCGTTGCCGATCATGACCAGCGAGGCGCCGTCCACGATCCCCGACGAATTGCCCGGGGTGTGGACATGCTCGATGCGCTCGACCTCGGGATACTTGGCCAGCGCGATCAGGTCGTAGCCCATGGCGCCGGGGCCGGCGAAGCTGGGCTTGAGCGCGCCCAGCTTCTGCATGTCGGTGTCGGGCTTGATGAAGTCGTCGCGCTCGAGGATGACCAGCCCGTTCTCGTCGCGCACCGGCACGACCGAGCGGTCGAACCAGCCGCTGTCGCGCGCATGGGCGGCCAGCTTTTGCGAGCGCATGGCGAAGGCGTCCACCGCGTCGCGGTCGAAGCCCTCGATGGTGGCGATCAGGTCCGCGCCCACGCCCTGCGGAACGAAGCCGGTGCGGATGTTGGTCTCGGGGTCCTCGGCGAAGGGGCCGCCGTCCGAGCCCATGGGCACGCGGCTCATGCTTTCATAGCCGCCGGCGCAGACCAGGTCCTCCCAGCCGCTGGCGACCTTGGCGGCGGCGGTGTTGACCGTGTCCAGCCCCGAGGCGCAGAAGCGGTTGACCTGCGCGCCGGCCACGTTCTGCGCCCAGCCGGCCTTTTGCAGCGCGATCTTGGGCAGCACGGCGCCCTGCTCGCGCACGGGGGTGACGCAGCCCAGCATCACGTCGTCCACCCGCGCGGTGTCCAGATCGTGGCGCGCCTGCATCTCGCGCAGCAGCGTCACCACCAGGTCGATGGGCTTGACCTCGTTGAGCGCGCCGTCCGCCTTGCCGCGCGAGCGCGGGGTGCGGATGGCGTCGTAGATATAGGCGGCTTCGGTCATGGGATGCTCCTTGCGATGGGCGCGAGGCGGCCGGGTCCGCGCATCGGGGCCGCGGGCGTCCGGGGCGGCGCGGCGGGGGCCGCGGGCGTCCGGGGCGGCGCCTCGGGGGCCGCGGGCGCGGCGCGCCCGGCCCCCACGGCTCAGAGCTGCGCGCGGCCCCGGGCGATGACGGCGGCGCGGCGCGCCTCGAGCTTCTCGGGCGTCTGGGCGGCGTTCCAGGGGCGCGAGCGCTCGGCCTCGAGCGCCAGCCCCTCGGCCAGGGTGCGCGCATAGCCGTCGTCGATCAGCGCCTTGTAGGCCATGATGAACTCGGGATCGGCCTGGGCGATCTCGGCGGCCATGCGCTCGGCCTCGGGCAGCAGCGCCTCGGGCGCGAAGACATGGTTCACCAGCCCCCATTGCAACGCGCGGTCGGCGCCGATGAAGGCGCCGGTGAATGACATCTCCTTCGCGCGCGAGGGGCCGATGATGCGCGGCAGCTTCTGGCTCAGCCCCCAGCCGGGCATGATGCCGACCCGCGCATGGGTGTCGGCGAAGCGCGCATTGCGCGAGGCGATGAGGATGTCGCAGGCCAGCGCCAGCTCGAACCCGCCGGTGATGGCCACGCCGTTGATCGCGCCGATCACCGGCTTGGGGCAGCGGCCGACGGCCAGGGCGGGGTCCTCGGCGGCCGAATCGGGGTTGGCGGCGGCGATGGCCTCGGGGTCGGCGCCCAGCTCCTTGAGGTCGAGCCCGGCGCAGAAGGCGCGCTCGCCCGCGCCGGTCAGGATGACGGCGCGCACCTCGTCGTCGGCCGACAGCTCGGCCATGGCGTGCGCCAGCGCGACGCGCAGCGCGCGCGAGAGCGCGTTCATCGCCTGCGGACGGTTGAGGATGACGGTCGCCACGCCGTCCTTGCGCCGCACGATCAGCGGCTCGGCCTCGCGCGGGGCGCTCATCGCGCGGCCCCCGAAGCGGGCGCCGCCGCGCGGGCGGGCAGGGCGGCGGAAAGGGGCGCGAATCCGGGCGCGGATCGGGGGGCGGATCGGGGGGCGCTGATGCGGCGCGTCACGGGCGTTCTCCTCCTTGCGCGCGGGCCGCGCCGGCTGCGGCCCGGGCTTGTCGTCGGGCTCCGCCGCGCGGCGCAGAGCCCTGTTTGACGCCGGCTTGAAGGCGAGGCTAGGGTTGGCGGCCGCTGAACTCAAGCGGCCTGTGAGGGTGACGCCGGGGCGCCCGCGCGCGCCGCGCGCGGGGCCGGGCGCAAGGGCTGGGAACGTGCGAGCATGAGCAATCCTTTCGATCTCGAGGGCCGGGTGGCCGTGGTCACCGGCGGCAATGGCGGGCTGGGTCTGGGCATGGCCCGCACGCTGGCGCGCATGGGCTGCGCCGTGTCGATCTGGGGGCGCAACCCCGAGAAGAACCGCCATGCCGAGGAAGAGCTGCGCGCGCTGGGCGCGGGCGCCGTCGCGGCCGAGCATTGCGACGTGACCGACCGCGCCTCGATCGCCGACGCCTTCGCGCGCACGCTGTCGCGCTTCGGGCGCGTGGACGGGATGTTCGCCAATGCCGGGGTGTCGGGCCAGCCCAAGCCCTCGATCGAGCGCACCCCGGACGAATGGCGCGCGCTGATGGCGGCGAATGTCGACGGCGTGGCCGCCTGCTTCCAGGTCGCCGCGCGCCACATGATCGAGCGCGCCAAGGCCGGCGACGCCTTCGGCCGGCTGGTGGCGACCTCGTCCGTGGCCTCGATCGAGGGCGCGGCGTGGAACGAGCATTACGGCGCCTCGAAGGGCGCGGTGAACGCGCTGGTGCGCGCGCTGGCGGTCGAGCTGGCCCGCCATGGCATCACCGTCAACGCCATCCTGCCCGGCTATGCCGAAAGCGAGATGACCGCGGGCCTGTTCGCCAACGAGAAATTCGTGCGCAACGTGCTGCCGCGCATCCCCATGCGCCGCTTCGGCCGGCCCGACGATTACGGCGGCGTGGCCGGCTATCTGATGAGCGACCTTTCCGGCTATCACACCGGCCAGTGCTTCGTGATCGACGGCGGCTACACGATCTTCTGACCGCCGGCCCTTCCGGGCGCCCGCCCGCCTGATCGCCCCGCCCGATCGCCGGTTTGATCGCCCGTCGCCGCCGCGCGCCTGACCGGCGCCGCGGAGGCAGGCGCGCAGGCGCGCGGGGGGGGGGCGGGCGCTCAGGCGCGCGGGGGGCGGACGCGGAACGGGCCGGGATGGCCGCGGGGCGCCGTCGCCGCGGCCGCGCGGCCGGCGCGATCGCGGCCTCGTCAGCCCTTGGCCGGCGGCTCGGCGCCCTCGGGCGGGAAGCGGTTGTCTCGCGGGAAGCCGCGCGGCGCCATGCGCCCTGCGCCGCCGCGCTTGCCCATCCATTCGTCCAGCTCGGGCCGCGCCACGGTGCGCACGCGCCCGCCGCCGTCGAACCAGCGCAGGCCCTGGTCGATCGCGAAGACCATGGCGTCGCTCAGCCCGCCATCCTTGTATTTCTGCAGCCGCACGCCCTTGCCGCGAGACATGCGCGGCAGCTCGTCCAGCGCGAAGACCAGAAGCTTGCGGTTCTCGCCCACCACGGCGACGTGATCGCCGACGGCGGGCCGGCACACCGCCGCGCGCACGCCCTCGCGCAGGTTCAGGGCCTGCTTGCCGGCGCGGGTCTGGGCCAGCAGCTCGGCCTCGTCCACCACGAAGCCGTCCCCCGCGCTCGAGGCCAGAAGCCGCGCCATGCCCGGGCGGTGCGGGAAGATGGCGACCAGGTCCTCGTCATTGGGCAGATCGACCATCAGGCGCACCGGCTCGCCCATGCCGCGCCCGCCGGGCAGGTTGGCCGCCGAGATGGTGTAGAAGCGCCCGTTCGTCGCGAACAGAAGGATGCGGTCGGTGGTCTCGGCATGGAAGGCGAAGCGCGGGCCGTCGCCATCCTTGAACTTGACCTCGGCGTCGAGCGGGTTGTGCCCCTTCATCGCCCGGATCCACCCGTTGCGCGAGCACACCACGGTGATCGGCTCGCGCTCGATCATGGCCTCGAGGGGCACCTCCTCGACCTTGGGCGCGTCGGCGAAGCCCGTGCGGCGCGCGCCCTGGGGCCATTCGGCGCCATGGCGGGCCTTGAGCGCGGCCAGGTCCTCGGCGAAGGTCACGGCGCGCAGCTCCTCGGGCGCGCCGAAGCGCGCGCGCACCTCGCGCAGCTTGCCGGCCACGCGCGCCCATTGCGCCTCTTCCGAGGCCAGCAGGGCCTCGAGCTCGGCGCGCTCGGCGCTCAGCGCGTCGCGCTCGGCGCGCAGCTCCATTTCCTCGAGCTTGCGCAGCGCGCGCAGGCGCATGTTCAAGATCGCCTCGGCCTGCGACTCGGTCAGGTGCAGCCCGCCGGGCCGGCGCGCAAAGTCCAGCGCCGCCGCCTCGGCGCCCGCGGCGGCGGACCAGTCCTCGGCCATCAGCGCCGCCTTTGGGTCGTCCTCGGTGCGGATGATCTCGATCACGCGGTCGAGGTCGAGATAGGCGATGATGTAGCCGGCCAGCACCTCGAGCCGGCGCGCGATGCGCTCGAGCCGGTGGCGCGAGCGCCGGACCAGCACCTCGCGCTGGTGGTCGAGGAAGGCGCGCAGCACCTCGGACAGCGAGCACACCCTGGGCGTGCGCCCGTCGATCAGCACGTTCATGTTGAGCGGAACGCGCACCTCGAGATCCGTCAGGCGGAACAGCGTCTCCATCAGCACGGCCGGATCGACGTTGCGCGAGCGCGGCTCGAGCACGAGGCGCACGTCCTCGGCGGATTCGTCGCGCACATCGGCCAGGATCGGGATCTTGCGGGCGTTGATGAGCTCGGCGATCTTCTCGATCAGGCGCGATTTCTGCACCTGGTAGGGGATTTCGTCCACCACCACGCGCCACTGGCCGCGGCCCAGATCCTCGACGCGCCAGCTCGCGCGCAGCCGGAAGCCGCCGCGGCCGGTGCGGTAGGCCTCGACGATCGACTCGCGCGGCTCGACCAGCACGCCGCCGGTGGGAAAGTCGGGGCCCGGGACATGGCGCAGCAGATCCTCGACCGAGGCGTCGGGATGAGCGATGAGGTGCAGCGCGGCGTCGATCACCTCGGCCGCGTTGTGCGGCGGGATCGAGGTCGCCATGCCCACCGCGATGCCCGAGGCGCCGTTGGCCAGCAGGTTCGGGAAGGCGCCGGGCAGAACCTCGGGCTCTTCGTCCTCGCCGTCATAGGTGGGGCGGAAATCGACCGCGTCCTCGTCCAGCCCGTCGAGCAGCTCGGCCGCGACGGCGGTCAGGCGCGATTCGGTGTAGCGCATGGCCGCGGCGTTGTCGCCGTCGATATTGCCGAAATTGCCCTGCCCGTCGATCAGCGGGTAGCGCACGGCGAAGTCCTGCGCCAGGCGCACCAGCGCGTCATACACCGCCTGGTCGCCATGGGGGTGATACTTGCCGATCACGTCGCCCACCACGCGGGCCGACTTCTTGAAGCCCTGCGCCGGGTCCAGCTTGAGCAGCCGCATGGCCCACAACAGGCGCCGGTGCACGGGCTTGAGCCCGTCGCGCGCGTCGGGAAGCGCGCGGTGCATGATGGTCGAGAGGGCGTATTGAAGATACCGATCCCCAAGCGCGCGGCGCAGGGGTTCGGCGATGATCGCGCCGCCCGCGCCGGGGCCCGGGCCGATGTCGTCGGTGTCGATGCTGTCTGCCATGGGCCGGTGATACAGCGGCCGCGCGGCGCGGTCCAGCGCCCGCTGCGCGGCGGGACGGCGCGCGGGCGGCGCGAGGGCGGATTGACAGGCGCGCGCCCGGCGGGCCTTCTCGCGGCGTCGGCGAGGGTGCGGATCGTCGGCGGAATGGCAGACGAAGGGGGCGGCGATGACCGATGCCAGGCGCCGGGCGGGCGGACGGACCGAAGGGCGCGGGGCCCAGAAGGTGAGCGGGAGGCCGGCCGAATCGCCTGCGGACGGGGCGCGCGGGGCCTCGGCCGCCGCGGCGCCCTATGGGGCGCCCGGACATGAAGCCGGACAAGAGCCGGGCGCCGACCCGCGGCGCGTGGCGCTCATCACCGGCTGCTCCTCGGGGCTGGGGCTGGCGGCGGCGCGGCATCTGCGCGCGCGCGGCTGGCGCGTGATCGCCACCTGCCGCGCCGAGGCGGACGCGCGCGCGCGCCGCGACGAGGGCTTCGAGAGCTTCGCGCTCGACTACGCCGACGAAGCGTCGGTCGCCCGCGCGCCCGAGGCGCTGCGCGCGCTGACCGGCGGGCGGCTGGACGCGCTGGTCAACAACGGCGCCTTCGCGCTGCCCGGCGCGGTCGAGGACGTGCCGCGCGCGGCGCTGCGCGAGATCTTCGAGACGAACCTGTTCGGCGTGCACGACCTGACGCGCCGCGCCATCGCGTTGATGCGCGCGGCGGGGGGCGGGCGCATCGTCAACGTCTCGTCCGTGCTGGGGCTGGTCGGGGCGCGCCACCGCGGCGCCTACGCGGCGACCAAGTTCGCGCTCGAGGGGCTGACCGAATCGCTGCGGCTCGAGATGCGCGGGACCGGCGTGCATGTGACGCTGATCCAGCCGGGGCCGATCCCCTCGATGATCCGGCGCAAGTCCGCGCCCCGCTTCGAGCGCTGGATCGACTGGCGCGCCTCGGCCCGGCGCGCGGAATACGAGGCCGAGCTGCTGCCGCGCCTGCGCGCGCCCGAGGACGGCCCGCCGGGCTTTCTGGGCGCCTCGCCCGAGGCCTATTGCCGCGCCCTGGCGCGGGCGCTCGAGGCGCGCAGACCGCCCGCGCGCGTGCTCGTCACCCGCGCCAGCTGGATCGCCGAGGGCCTGCGCCGCGCCGCGCCCACGCGCCTGCGCGACGCGCTGCTGGCGCGGATCTGAGCGACGGAGTCTGGCCGAAGGCGGCGCGGCGCGCTATGTCCTCGGCCATGTCCAAGCTGTTTCTTCTGTTCGCCGTCGTCTCGTGCCTGATCACGCTGGGGATCGTCATCTTCGGCGCGGGGTCCTTCGCGCGCGGCGGCGCCTTTCACAAGCGCAACGCAAACCGCATGATGCGGCTGCGGCTGCTGATGCAGCTGGTCTCGATCGGGCTGATCGTGGCCACGGTCTGGCTGGCGCGCCACGGCTACTGAGGCGCCCGCCGCGGCGCCGAGCGAAGGGGGATCCATGGTCGTTCTGAACCGAATCTACACCCGCACCGGCGACAAGGGCGACACGGCGCTGGGCGACGGCTCGCGCCGCGCCAAGGACGATCTGCGCGTCGAGGCCTACGGCGCGGTGGACGAGGCCAACGCCGCCCTCGGCCTGGCGCGCCTGCACGCCGAGGGCGAGATGGACGCGGCGCTGGCGCGTATCCAGAACGACCTGTTCGATCTGGGCGCCGATCTGTGCCGCCCGCCCCGCCCGGACGAGGCCGAGGCCGAGCATCCGCCGCTGCGCATGGCCGACTCGCAGGCCCGGCGGCTCGAGGCCGAGATCGACGCCATGAACGCCGCCCTCGCGCCGCTGCGCAGCTTCGTGCTGCCGGGCGGCTCGGCGCTGGCGGCGCATCTGCATCTGTGCCGCACCGTCGCGCGCCGGGCCGAGCGGCGCGCCGTGGCGCTGGCCGCGCGCGAAGAGGTCAACCCCGCCGCCATCCGCTACCTCAACCGGCTGAGCGACTGGTTCTTCGTCGCCGCGCGCGTCGCCAACGAGAACGGCGCGCGCGACGTGCTGTGGGTTCCGGGCGCGAACCGCTGAGGGGCGCGGGTGCGGCAGGCTGCCGCGGCTTGGGGCGGCTCTTGACTTACGCGAACGTCAACGTCAGGTTCGCCCCGCAGCCCCGCGCGGCGATTTCGGCGCGGCGCGGTCGTTTTTCGCCTCGTCCCGGCGCGCGCGCCGGGGTAGAGGGAGGGGACGTTTTCTTGCGCGGCGCCCCCGCCGCGCGCAACGAGGAGAAACGCTGAGATGAAGGTGCTCGTGCCCGTCAAACGCGTGATCGACTACAACGTGAAAGTCCGCGTCAAGGCGGACGGCTCCGGGGTCGATCTTGCGAACGTGAAGATGTCGATGAACCCGTTCGACGAGATCGCCGTCGAGGAGGCCATCCGCCTCAAGGAAAAGGGCGTGGCGACCGAGGTCGTGGCGGTCTCGATCGGCGTCAAGCAGGCGCAGGAGACGCTGCGCACCGCGCTGGCCATGGGCGCCGACCGCGCGATCCTGATCGAGGCGGCCGAGGACGTGACCCAGGACATCGAGCCGCTGGCCGTGGCCAAGCTGCTCAAGGCCGTGGTCGAGGAAGAGCAGCCGGGCCTGGTCATCGCCGGCAAGCAGGCCATCGACAACGACATGAACGCCACCGGCCAGATGCTGGCCGCGCTGCTGGGCTGGCCGCAGGCGACCTTCGCCTCGGAGCTGAAGATTGAGGGCGACCATGCCGTCGTCACGCGCGAGGTCGACGGCGGCCTGCAGACCGTGAAGGTCAAGCTGCCCGCCATCGTCACCGCCGACCTGCGCCTCAACGAGCCGCGCTACGCTTCGCTGCCCAACATCATGAAGGCGAAGAAGAAGCCGCTCGAGGTCAAGACGCCCGCCGATTACGGCGTGGACGTCTCGCCGCGCCTGACGGTGGTCTCGACCTCGGAGCCGCCCGCGCGCAAGGCGGGCGTCAAGGTGGCCGACGTGGCCGAGCTTGTGTCGAAGCTGAAGAATGAAGCGGGGGTGCTCTGATGGCCGTCCTGATCGTCGCCGACCATGACAACGCGTCGCTGAACGACGTCACCGCCAAGACCGTCTCGGCCGCCAAGGCCATCGGCGGGGACGTGCATGTGCTCGTCGCCGGCAAGGACGCCGGCCCCGCCGCCGAGGCGGCCGCCAGGCTCGACGGCGTCAAGAAGGTGATCCATGTCGAGGGCGACGCCTACGCCCATCAGCTGGCCGAGCCGATGGCCGAGCTGGTGCGCTCGCTGGCCGACGCCTACGAGCACATCCTGTTCCCCTCGGCCAGCATGGGCAAGAGCGTCGCGCCGCGCGTCGCGGCGCTGCTCGACGTTATGGTGCTGTCGGACGTCACCGCCGTGAAGGGCCCGGACGAGTTCGAGCGCCCGATCTACGCCGGCAACGCCATGCAGGTGGTGCGCAGCGCCGACCCCAAGAAGGTCATGACCATCCGCGGCGCCAGCTTCGACGCCGCCGGCGAGCAGGCCCCCGCGCCGATCGAGACCGCCCCCGCCGCCGCCGATCCCGGCCTGTCGGAGTGGGTCGAGGACAAGCTGGCGGCCAGCGACCGGCCCGAGCTGACCTCGGCGCGGATCGTCATTTCGGGCGGCCGCGGCGTCGGTTCGGCCGAGAACTTCAAGATCATCGAGCGCCTCGCCGACAAGCTGGGCGCGGCGGTCGGCGCCTCGCGCGCGGCGGTCGACTCGGGCTACGCGCCCAACGACTGGCAGGTCGGCCAGACCGGCAAGGTGGTCGCGCCCGAGCTCTATATCGCCGTGGGCATCTCGGGGGCGATCCAGCACCTGGCGGGCATGAAGGACTCGAAGGTCATCGTCGCCATCAACAAGGACGAAGAGGCGCCGATCTTCCAGGTCGCCGATTACGGCCTGGTCGCCGACCTGTTCGAGGCCGTGCCCGAGCTGGAGAAGCAGCTGGGCTGACGCGCCCCGCGCAGCGCCATGCCGCCGCCCGCCGGCGGCGCGGACCCCGGACGCCTCGCGCGTCCGGGGTTTTTCGCGTCGGTCCGGGCGGGGGCGCGGGCTGCGGGGCGGGGCTGCGGGGCGGGGCCGCGGGACCGGGCTGCGGGGCGGGGCTGCTGGACCGGGGGGCGACAGCCGGCCCGCGCCGCCGGCGTCGGCCCGGGGCCGCAGCGCGCAAAATGAAAAGGCCCCGTCGCCTGCGCGACGGGGCCGAAACCTGGTGGTGGGTGTACAAGGACTCGAACCTTGGACCCGCTGATTAAGAGTCAGCTGCTCTACCAACTGAGCTATACACCCTCCGTGAGCCGGGTATCTATACGGCGACTCAGGGCTTTGCAAGACCCGATCGAGAGAAAATCGCCGCAATTTCCGCGCGCCGCGCCAGCCCCCGCCAAGGGGGCGGATCAGGCGCCGCGGCGCGGCTCGGCGCGGGCAAGCTCGCGCACGAGGCGCGCGACGGCGGCGCGGTCCTCGCCCTCGGTGCAGGCCTCGAGACGGTCAAGCAGCTTGCCCAGCGCGGCCGAGGCGATGGGATCGGGGCGCGCATAGGGCAGGCACGCGCCCAGCGACGCCGACAGCAGCGCGGGCCAGGACAGCTGCGGCAGAACGACCAGGCCCTCTTCCTGGTCGCAGGCCGCGGCGCCGGCCTCGAGCCGGGCGATCAGCGCCGCGTGCAGCCAGTTCATGCAGTAAACCGCGGTGAAGGGATCGTTGACGCCGGGCGAGAGCGCGCGCGCGGCCACCTCGACCAGCTGCTCGACCAGGAACAGGGTGTTCTGCTCTTCGGTCTTGCCCTCGCCGATGGCGATGGTCTTGCGCAGCGCATCGGCCAGCTCGTCCGAGGGCGGCGCGCCCTCGACGCGAAAGGCGGGCTCGATGGCCGAGACGAAGCTGCCCGGCGGCGCAAGCAGCGTCACGCGCGCCGCGCAGTCCAGCGCGATGCGGGCGATTCCCTCGGGATCGACGGCGCGGACATAGCCGGGCTGCGCGGCCGTGACCTCCCAGGCGGGAAGGGTGCGTTCGGGCCGCAGGCCGCGCGTGCTTTCGGGCGCGGGCAGGTCGGGCCGGACGACGCGCGCGCACAGTCGCCGCCCCAGCGCCGCCACCAGATTGGCGATGTCGATCGTGTCGGGGATGTGGTGGAAGAAGTAGATCGTCGTGCCGACCGAAAGCAGCGACAGCAGCAGCGCCGCCCCGATCGAGATCTGGGGCACGAAGGCGTGCCCGCCATTCTCCGGGCCCGCGCCTTCGACGGCGCGCAGCGTCATCAGGGCGTAGACGAAGGCGGCCATCAGGATGCCGAGGCTCCACTGCGCGCCCCGATCGCGCATGAAATTGCCGATCAGCCGCGGTCCGTGCTGCCCCGAGGCGAAGGTGACCGCGACGATGGTGATCGAGAAGGCCACGCCCGCCACGCCGATGGCGGCCGAGGCGATGACCCCGAGCGTGGCGCGCGCATCCTCGGGGCGGGCGCTGAACAGCCCCTCGGGCACAAGCTCGGCCACGCGCGGGTGGCGGTCGGCCCAGCCCAGCAGCAGCGAAAGCGCGACGGCGGCCAGAACCAGCGACGCGGGAATGAACCAGTAGCTGCCGCGCAGCTCGATCGCGGCCTCGCGCAGCCGGACGGCGCCCAGATGCATGTCGCTCCTCCATTTTCGCGGCGGCGCAAGAGGCGCCGCGCATCCTCGGTCGATAAGAGCGCGATTCGCCCGTTGCGCGCGAGACATCCGCGCGGCGCGCTGGGCCGGGGGCGGCGGCGCGGCGGGCGGGCGCGGGCCGCCGCGGCGGGAAAAGGACGTGAAGCGCCGGCGCCTTGGGGCGCGTTCCTCGCGCGGCGGAGCCGGGGCGCGCGCCCTGTGGGGCATCGCATGGGGCGGCGCGGCGGCGGGCGGTCTCGCGCGGCAAGAAGACGTGAAGCGCCGGCGCCTTGGGGCGCGTTCCTCGCGTGGCGGAGCCAAGGCGCGCGCTTTTCAGGAGCGCGTCGCATGGGGCGGCGGCGCGTCGAGCCGTCTTTCTTGTTCAATCGAAAACAAAGGCCTGCGGCATGGTCTTCAAGCCACGCCGCAGGCCGCCTCGCGCCGTCTCGCCCGACGGGCTCATTCCCACTCGATCGTGCCCGGCGGCTTCGAGGTGATGTCGTAGGTGACGCGGTTGACGCCCTCGACCTCGTTGATGATGCGCGTGGCGGTCTCGGACAGGAAGTCGTGGCTGAAGGGGTAGTAGTCCGCCGTCATCCCGTCCACCGAGGTGACCGCCCGCAGCGCGCAGGCATAGTCATAGGTGCGCCCGTCGCCCATCACCCCCACGGTGCGCACGGGCAGCAGCACAGCGAAGGCCTGCCAGATCTCGTCATACAGGCCGTGCCGGCGGATCTGGTCCAGATAGATCGCGTCGGCCTTGCGCAGGATCTCGAGCTTCTCGCGGGTGATCTCGCCGGGGCAGCGGATGGCCAGGCCGGGGCCGGGGAAGGGGTGGCGGCCGACGAAGGCGGGCGGCAGGCCCAGCTCGCGGCCCAGCGCCCGGACCTCGTCCTTGAACAGGTCGCGCAGCGGCTCGACCAGCTGCAGGTTCATGCGCTCGGGCAGGCCGCCGACATTGTGGTGCGACTTGATGGTGACCGATGGGCCGCCGGTGACGCTGACCGATTCGATCACGTCGGGGTAGAGCGTGCCCTGGGCCAGGAACTTCGCGCCCCCGACCTCGCGCGCGTGCTTCTCGAACACCTCGACGAACAGGCGCCCGATGGTCTTGCGCTTCTCTTCGGGGTCGCTGACGCCCTCGAGCGCGGACAGGAACAGTTCGGATTCGTCGGCGTGGATGAGGGGGATGTTGTAGTGGTCGCGGAACAGGCTCACCACCTCGTCCGCCTCGCCCATGCGCATCAGCCCGGTGTCGACGAAGACGCAGGTCAGCTGATCGCCGATCGCCTCGTGGATCAGCACCGCCGCGACCGACGAATCGACCCCGCCCGACAGCCCGCAGATGACCTTGCCGTCGCCGACCTGGGCGCGAATCTTCTCGATCGCCTCGTCGCGATAGGCGGCCATGGTCCAGTCGCCCTTCAGGCCGCACACCTCGTGGGTGAAGTTGCGCAGCAGCCGCGCGCCGTTGGGGGTGTGGTGCACCTCGGGGTGGAACTGGACGCCGTAGAAGCGGCGCTCGGGGTCGGCGATGATGGCGTAGGGCGCGCCCGATGACGAGCCGATCACGCCGAAGCCCTCGGGCAGGGCGACGACGCGGTCGCCATGCGACATCCACACCTCTTCGCGCCCGCCCACGGGCGCCAGGCCTTGCAGCAGCGGATCCTCGGCCTTGATGGTGACGAAGGCGCGGCCGAATTCGCGCTCGGCGCCCGGTTCGACCTTGCCGCCCAGCTGCGCGACCATGACCTGCTGGCCGTAGCAGATGCCCAGAACCGGCACGCCCAGCGTCCACAGCGCCTCGGGGGCGCGGGGGCTGCCGGGGCGGGTGACCGAATCGGGGCCGCCCGACAGGATCACCCCCTTGGGCGCAAGGCGGCGCAGCGCGTCGTCGTCCAGCTTGTTGAACGGATGGATTTCGCAATACACGCCGCTTTCGCGCAGCCGGCGGGCGATGAGCTGCGTCACCTGGCTGCCGAAATCGACGATGAGGATGAGATCATGTGCCTGGGTCATGGCGCTGCGTAGCCCGAGCGGCGCGCGCGCGCAAGATCCGCGCGCGCCGGGGCGCGGCGCGCGTCTGCGCGAGCGCCGCGGGCCCGGCCCCGAAGCGCCCCCGAAGGGTCCCCCAGCGCCCCCGGCGCGACCCCCCGGCGCGCGGCCCCCGTTGCGCGGCCCCCGTTGCGCGGCCCCCGTTGCGCGGCCAATGCGCGCCGGATGCGCCCGACATGTCGCAACCGGCGCGCGGCGGGCCGCATTCGTGGGCTCGGCCGCGGACGGGCGGGGTATGTTCGTGCCAACGCTGACGGCGCACATATGGATGGATGACATGACGGAACTTCGGGACGAGGCCGCGGGCGCGGGACGGCGCAGGGCGCGCGGCGGAGGCGGCGCGGCGCGCCGGGCCGCGCGCACCGCGCGCCGGATCGAGGCCGCGCGCTTCATCGAGCGCAGGATTCCGAATTTCGAGATCCTCGACGAAGAGGCGCTGGAGATCATCGAGCGCAACGCCGAGACGGTGCTCGAGGAAATCGGCGTCAATTTCGTGGACAACCCCGCCGCGCTCGAGCGCTGGCGCGCGGCCGGCGCCGACATCGACGGCGAGCGCGTGCGCATCCCGCGCGGGCTGGCGCGGCAGCTGTGCGCCACCGCGCCCGGCAGCTTCGTCCAGCGCGCCCGCAACCCCGAGCGCGACGTGACCATCGGCGGGCGCAGCCTGGTGCTGGCGCCGGTTTACGGCCCGCCCTTCGTGCGCTGCAACGAGAAGGGGCGCCGCTACGCCACGATCGAGGATTTCCGCAACTTCGTGAAGCTGGGCTACATGTCCAGGTGGGTGCACCATTCGGGCGGCACGCTGTGCGAGCCGACCGACGTGCCGGTCAACAAGCGCCATCTCGACATGCTGCTGGCGCACATGACGCTGAGCGACAAGCCCTTCATGGGCTCGGTCACCGAGCCCTCGCGCGCCGAGGATTCGGTGCGCATGTGCGAGATCCTGTTCGGCAAGCCCGAAGGCGAGCTGGACACGGTCATGACCTCGCTCATCAACATCAACTCGCCGCTGACCTTCGACGCGACGATGATGGGCGCGCTCGAGGTCTATGCGCGGGCGAATCAGGCCTGCATCATCTCGCCCTTCATCGTCGGCGGGGCCATGGCGCCGGTCTCGGTGGCCGGAACGCTGACGCAGGTGCTGGCCGAGGTGCTGGCGGGCGTGGCGTATTCGCAGCTGATCCGGCCCGGCGCCCCGGTGATCTTCGGCGCCTTCGTGACCTCGATCGACATGAATTCGGGCGCGCCCACCTTCGGCACGCCCGAGGCGTCCAAGATCCTGTTCGGCGCGGGCCAGCTGGCGCGGCGTCTGGGGCTGCCCTTCCGCTCGGGCGGGGGGCTGTGCGGGTCCAAGCTGCCCGACGCGCAGGCCGCCTACGAGACCGCCAACACCCTGAACGCGGCGCTGCTGGGCGGCGTCAACTTCATGCTGCACGCCTGCGGCTGGCTCGAGGGCGGGTTGGTCTCGTCCTACGAGAAGTTCGTGCTCGACGCCGATCAGCTGGGCGTGCTGCACAGCCTGGCCGAGGGCGTGGACATGTCCGAAGG
Source organism: Oceanicella actignis (assembly GCF_008124525.1). Classification (GTDB taxonomy): domain Bacteria; phylum Pseudomonadota; class Alphaproteobacteria; order Rhodobacterales; family Rhodobacteraceae; genus Oceanicella; species Oceanicella actignis. Next base: position 170,628 of record NZ_VNHJ01000004.1, on the reverse strand, counting down.
CGCCCAGGCGATGGACGCGATCCGCGAGGTCGGTCCCGGCGGGCATTATCTGGGCTGCGCGCACACCCAGGCGAATTTCCAGACCGCCTTCTGGCGCACCGAGGTCCTTGACTACAAGCCCTTCGAGACCTGGGCCGAGGAAGGCGCGCGCGACAGCGCCGCGCTGGCCGAGGCGCGCTGGAAGCGCATGCTGGCCGAATACGAGGCCCCGGCGATCGATCCGGCGACCCGCGAGGCGCTGGAGGCCTATGTCGCCCAGCGCAAGGCTTCCGAGCCCGACAGCTTCACCTGAGCGGGCCGGCTCCGCGCCCTCAGGCGCGGAGCGTGCGGGTCGGGGCGGCGGCCTCGGCGATCAGCGCGGCCAGAATGCCGACATGACGCACGGCGCAATAGCCCGTCGCCTTGGCGCGGCGGGCCTTTTCGCATTCGGCCTCGACCTGGCGCAGCTTGCCCATCAGTTCCGACGGATCGCGCGGCGAGAATCCCGGCAGCAGCCGCGGCAGGTCGCGCTTGCGCGCATAGCCCGCCGCGGCCGCGCGCGCGGCGCGGGCCAGGATGCGGGGGCGGCGCAGGCCGCGCAGGGCATGGGCGGGGGGGATGCGCGGCGTCGGCGCGGGCTCCGCGCCCTTGGGCGGGATGGCGGGGGCGGCGGTGGCGAAGGCCTGGGCGGGGAAGTAGGCGAAGGACATGGCCGTCTCCGTGGCTTGCGTTTCGTGACGGCGTTCATCTTGGCGCGTGATTCCGGGTGTTGCGCAACCATGGGTTGCAGCGCGCGCTGCGTGAAAATCCAATTAAATTAAGAATTTGTAAGGATTTGCTGCGAATCACCAAACATTTTTGCGACTTAACTCAATGTTCATAATTCAACCATAGCTTGAAAATTGCCTAAAGTTCCCCGAAAAGGCGAAAAAAATGACGCGCATCGCAGACCAGCTCGAACAGTGCCGCCGCGCCGCCATGTCGGTCCTGCACGCCGACGCCGACGATCGGCGCGTGACCGACGCCGCCCTCTACCTGGCGCATGTGGTTCTGGGCGTCTCGATGCGGGGGCTTGCGGCGCAGCAGGACTGCCAACCCTCAACCATCATGCGCGCCGTCCGGCGCGTGGAGCAGCGCCGGGACGATCCGCTTGCGGACGCCCTGCTCGAGGACGCCTCGGCCTGGCTTCGCGCGCATGCCTCAGCGCATGATTCGTCCATGGAGACCGCGTTGACCCATTCTCGCCCCTCCCGTCCCGCCGTCGGCGCCCCTGGCGACAAGGAGATCGTCCGCGAGGCCAAGCGCATCCTGCGCCGTCTGTGCGAGCCCGGCGCCTTCCTCGCCCTTGCCCGGGGCGCCGAAACCGCCTGCGTGTTCCGCAAGGGCAAGGACGGGCTCGTCACCCTGGCGCGCCTGTCCGTCGCCTACGCCAAGGCCTTCGCCGCGCGCGAGTGGATCGTGGCCACCACCTCGAGCCCCAACATGGCCTGCTACGAGATCAGCGCCGTCGGCCGCGCCTGGCTCAAGCGCGTCATCGCCGAAGAGGGCGAAAGGCGCCGCCGCGGCGCCGAGGCGCGCGAGATGGCCGAGGCCGCCTCGCCCTTCGCGCGCCAGCACGCCGTCGAGGGCGAGCGCCTTTTCCCCGAGAACGGCGAATCGGTGCGCCGCCGCGTCAATCTCGGCGAAACCCCGCTGGGCTGGCTGGCCAAGCGCAAGGGGCCGGACGGCAAGCCCTTCCTGACCTCGGCCGAGGTCGCCGCCGGCGAGAAGCTGCGCGAGGATTTCGAGCTGGCCCAGCTTGGCCCGCGCGTGGCGCAGGACTGGACGCGCCTGCTGGCGCCGGTGGACGAGGGCGGCGTGTCGCGCCTTCGCGGACCTTCCGAGGGGCCGATGGGCGCGCGCGAGCGCCTGGCCCGCGCGCTCGAAGCGCTGGGGCCGGGGCTGAACGACGTGGCGCTGCGCGCGTGCTGCTTCCTCGAGGGGCTCGAGGCGACCGAGCGGCGCATGGGCTGGTCGGCGCGCTCGGGCAAGGTGGTGCTCAAGATCGCCCTGACGCGCCTGGCCGAGCATTACGGCTATGCCGGCGCCGAAAAGGGCCGCAAGCTGCGCAAGGCGGTCTGAGGCGCGGGCCGGCGACGCGGCGGGCGTCTCGTCGCCGGCGCATCCGATGTTGCAATGCACAATGCGTGCGCGTATCTTGCGTGCAATGCAACATGGATTTGATCCTCAGGAGTGCGCCATGACCTTCGATGCGCCCTTCGGCGTCTCTCTGACCAAGAGGGATGACGAGACCGCCCTCGAATACGTCCTCAGCTTTTCGCCCATGGCCCCGTTCTTCGGCGTTCCCTGGCGGTTCGGCGCCATGTGGAGCCTGACCCTGGCGCCCGGCCAGACGCCCTTCGCCAGGGCGGCCGACGAGAAGGCCGCCGATGAGGCGGTCGAGGATGCCGTGATCGTGGCCGAGCCGGCCGAGCCGACCGCCCGCGACGAAGCCGCGCCTGTCGAGGCCCCGCGCGAGGAGGCTGCTTGCGACGACGCCCCGCGCCCCGAAGCCCCGCGCGACGATGCGCAGCCCGCCGCCGCGCCCGCCGCGCCGCCTGCCGCGGATCCCGAGGGCGCGCCCGAAGCCGACCTGTTCGGCGTCGTCGCAGCCCGGGGCAAGCCCGCCGACGATCTGAAGCGAATCAAGGGCATCGGCCCGAAACTTCAGGAAGAGCTTGCGGCGCTGGGCATCCGCACCTTCGCCCAGCTGGGCGCGCTGGACGAAGAAGGCCTTGCGCAGCTCAACGCGCGCCTGACCGCGGTGCGCGGTCTGCGCCCCGAGGCGATCGAAGAGGCGCGCCGGCTGGCCGCCGAAGGCTGAGCCTGGGCCGCGCGGCGGGCCGCGCGCCGACTCGGCCGCCCACGGCCATGAAAAGGGCGCGGCCGTCCACGGCCATGCGAAAAGGGCCTGCCGCTTGCGCGGCAGGCCCTTCGCGTTGCGCTCGGAGCGCGCTCAGGCGGCGCGCTGGGTCAGCATCTCGTCCACGCGGGCGGCGGCGGCGGCCTCGTCGATCGCCTGGACGGCCGCCAGCTCGCGCGTCAGCCGCTCGAGCGCGGCTTCGTAAAGCTGGCGCTCGGAATAGGACTGATCGGGCTGATCCTCGGCGCGATGCAGGTCGCGCACCACCTCGGCGATCGAGATCAGATCGCCCGAGTTGATCTTCTGCTCGTATTCCTGCGCGCGGCGCGACCACATGGCGCGCTTGACGCGGGCGCGGCCCTTGAGGGTCTCGAGCGCGCGCTCGACGATGTCGGGCGAGCTGAGCGTGCGCATGCCGATCGAGCCGGCCTTCGCGGTGGGGACGCGAAGCGTCATCTTGTCCTTCTCGAACGAGATGACGAACAGTTCGAGCTTCATGCCCGCGACTTCCTGCTCCTCGATGCTGACGATCTTGCCGACGCCATGGGCGGGGTAGACGACGTAATCGTTGGGGCGGAATTCGGGCTTCTTGGCGGTTTTGCTCATCTGCGATCGCTATCCTTTTTGGTCGCATGCCGGATGCGGGGAAAGGGGGGAAGGCCCTTCCGACGCGCCATTCGCGCGCCAAGCACGCCGTCCCGCCGGGAAGGACCCCGACGGGGGCGCATGCGTTTCGTGCTGTGACGACTTTATAACACAAAAACCGCCCGATTCCCATACCCTGCGCGCCCGCGCCGATTCGCGCGGGGGCGGGGCTTGCGCCGCATGGGCGCGCGGGCGGATTCGTCGGGCGTCAGTCGCCCACGCCGGGCTTTTCCGAGAAATACTTCTCGAGCTTGCCGGGCTCGCCGTCGTATTTCTCGGCGTCGGGATAGGGGTCGCGCTTGGTGACGATGTTGGGCCAGAGCTCGGCGTATTTGCGGTTGAACTCGACCCATTTCTCCATGCCCGGCTCGGTGTCGGGCGAGATCGCCTCGGCCGGGCACTCGGGCTCGCACACGCCGCAGTCGATGCACTCGTCAGGATGGATCACCAGCATGTTCTCGCCGACGTAGAAACAATCGACGGGGCAGACCTCGACGCAGTCGGTATAGACGCACCGGATGCAGTTCTCGGTCACGACATAGGTCATCGCTGGGATCCTCGTCAGGCTGCGGGTTCGGTCAGGGGGTTCTATGCCCGGGCGGAAGGGGTTTCAAGGGGCGCTCAGTCGTTCAGCGGGCCGCGGCCGCGCAGGCGGTCGAGCGCGCGGCGCTCGCGCCCGGTCGGCCGGCCGGCGCCGGGATCGCGGGCGGGCGGGGCGCCGGCGGGCCCCTCGCGCGCGGGGCGGGGCGGGGACAGGTCCTCGTAGAGCAGCCGCGCCTCGGGCGCCGGGCCGCGCCGCGCGCCCAGCGCCACGACCCGCAGGACAAGAACGCGCTCGCTCAGTGCGGCGGTCAGCACGTCGCCGGGGCGCACCAGCGCGGCGGGGCGGGCGATTCGCGCGCCGTTGATCCGCAGACCCGTCTGCCCGACGAAGCGCGCGGCCAGGGTGCGGGTGCGGAAGATGCGCGCATGCCAGAGCCACTTGTCCACGCGCAGACCCGCCCGCGCGTCCTCGTCGGGCGCTGCGGGCGGGCGCGTCATGGCGTCAGATCTTGTCCTTCAGCGCCAGAAGGGCGGCGAAGGGGCTGTCGGGATCGACCGGCTTGTCCTGGCGGGGCGGGCGCGCGGCGAACTGGCGCGGCGCCTCGTCGCGCGGGGCGCCCTTGCCCTTGGGCTTGGGCTTGCCGCGCGGCTTGCCCTTGGGCCTGGCGTCGTCGCGCCCCTTGCCGCCTTCGGCCGCGCGGCGGCCCTGAGCGGGGCGCGCGCCCTCGGCGCGGCGGCCTCGGCCGCCTTCGCGGCGCGGGCGCGGGGCCCAGGTGAAGACGTAGTAGGTCTGCATCTCGACCTGGGGCGGGGCGTCCTCGGCCGGGGCATCGGTCCCATCCGTCGCCTCGGCCTCGGCCTCGGGCGCCGGCGCTTCGCTCTTCGCCTCGGCTGCGGGGGCGGCGGAATCCTGCGCCGTCTGCGGGGCGTCGGCCGCCGACTCGGGCGCCTCGGACGCCTCGGCCTGGGCGGGCGCCTGCGCGGCCTGCGCGTCGGGCGTTTCCGCCGCAGGGGCTTCTGCGGCGGGGGCTTCGGCCGCCTCCTGCGTCGCGGCGCTCTCGGCCGCGCCGTCGGTCGCCTTCGGGGCGCGGGCGGGGGCGGGCTTGGGCCGCTCGCGCTTCTCGGCCTTGTAGCCGAGGCCTTCCATCAGCTCGGCGAACTGATCGAGCGTGCAGCCGGTGATCGAGAGCATGTCGGCGGTCGCCTCGAAGCCGGCGCGCGCGTCGAGGGCGCGGATCATGTCGGCGAGGCGCTCGAGCATGTCGATGCGGATGGCGCGCGATCCGGCCAGGCGATACCCCGCGCGGGGGTAGAAGTCTTCGGGCAGGCCGGGCTGGGCCGGGATCGTCACCAGACCGGGCGGCGGGGCGGGGGCGAACTCGTCATGCTCTTCCCACAGGCCCCACAGAATCAGCCGCAGGCGCGTGGGCGCGGGCTTGAGCAGGGCGGGCATGAACACGGTGTGCTGGCCGAATCGCACGCCGTGCTTGCGCAGCTGGCCGCGCCCCTCCTGATCCAGGCTCTTGACGTCCTGCGCGATCTGCGGGCGCGGAATCACGCCCAGCGCCTCGACCAGCTGGAAGGCGACGCCGCGCGCCAAGCCGGTCAGGGCCTCGTCGTCGCGCATCTTGATCAGCGGCTCGAACAGCGCGTTGACGCGGCGGTTGATCCAGTGGGTCAGCCGGCGCTCGACCTTCAGGCGCACGTCGTCGCCGGCCATCTCGTCGACGAAGGCGGCCACGCCCGGCGAGAGCGGATCGGCGCCCTTGACCAGCCGGCCCACCGCGTGCTCGCCCCACATCAGCCCGCCCTGTTCGGTCAGGTCGATCTCGGTGTCGGGCGCGTTGTAGAAGCGATCGGCCCGGCGCGAGAACTCGGATTGCAGCGCCTGGTTCGAGGCCGCGCGCAGGGTCCGCGCCTCGTCGCCGCGCGCCTCGGGGTCGGGGGTGAAGCGGAACCCGTCCAGACGGCCCAGCGCATGCCCCTCGGCCGTCACCTCACCCTTGTCGTTCACTTCAGCCACCAGGCTCTCCTTCTGCTTCAACCGCCGCATCAGAACCGATGTGCGGCGGTCGACGAATCTTTGCGTCAGCCGCGCGTGCAGCGCGTCGGACAACCGGTCCTCGACCTCGCGCGCCGTCTCGCGCCAGCGCGCCGCGTCCTCGACCCAGCCGCGCCGGTTGGCGACGTAGGTCCAGGTGCGGATGTAGGCCAGGCGACGCGACAGCGCGTCGATGTCGCCATCGGCGCGGTCCACCGACCTGACCCGGCTTTCCATCCAGTCGGAGGATATACAAGCCTTGTCCGATGCGAGGAACCGGTAAATTCGCGCCGCCAGGCGCGCGTGCTCGGCCTCGGAGGTCTTGCGGAAGTCGGGCAGCTGGCACACCTCCCACAGAAGCCGCACCATGGCCGGGCCGCGCGCCATGTCGCGGATCTGCGGATCCTCCCACAGAAGGCGCAGCGTGCGCAGGTCGTCCGCCTCGCGCGCGCGGGTCAGGCCGGGCAGCTCGGGCGCGCGCTCGAGCGCGGCCAAAAGCGCCGGGACCGAGCCGAAATCCAGCCGCGAGTTGCGCCAGTTCAGCCGCCGCACGGGCGCGAATCGGTGCGATTCGATGGCCTCGACCAGCTCGGGCTCGAGCGGGGCGGCCTCGGCGGTGACGCCGAAGCTGCCGTCGTTCACATGCCGCCCCGCGCGCCCGGCGATCTGCGCCAGCTCGGGCGCGGTCAGCTGGCGGTGGCGCGCGCCGTCGAACTTGCTCAGCCCGGCGAAGGCGACGTGGCCCAGGTCCAGGTTCAGCCCCATGCCGATGGCGTCGGTGGCGACCAGGTGCTCGACGTCGCCGTTCTGATACAGCGCCACCTGCGCGTTGCGCGTGCGCGGGCTCAGCGCGCCCAGCACCACCGCCACGCCGCCCTTCTGGCGGCGCATCAGTTCGGCGATGGCGTAGACGCTCTCGGCCGAGAAGGCCACCACCGCCGAGCGCGGCGGCAGGCGGCTGAGCTTGCGCGCGCCCGCATAGCTCAGCCGCGAGAAGCGCTCGCGGCGCAGGAAGCGCGCGCGCGGGATCAGCTCGCGGATGCGCTCGCGCATGGTCTCCGAGCCCAGGAACAGCGTCTCGCGCATGCCGCGCGCGTTGAGCAGCCGGTCGGTGAAGATGTGGCCCCGGTCCGGGTCGGCGCACAGCTGGATCTCGTCCACCGCCAGGAAATCGTGGCCCTGGCCGACGGGCATCGCCTCGACCGTGCAGATCCAGTAGCGCGCGCGCGGCGGCACGATCTTCTCCTCGCCCGTCAGCAGCGCCGCCGCCGAGGGGCCGCGCAGCGCCACGACGCGGTCGTAGACCTCGCGCGCCAGAAGGCGCAGCGGCAGGCCGATGACGCCGCTCTCATGGCCCAGCATGCGTTCGATGGCGTAGTGGGTCTTGCCGGTGTTCGTCGGGCCGAGCACCGCCGTCACGGTCGAATCGCGCGGATGTCCGATCGGGGCGCGGGCGGCGTCCTGGGCCATGGAGCGGTCCTTTCGCTGTCTGCGCTGCGGCGGCGCCGCCGGGGGCCTGATCGCGCCCCGCGCGGGCGCGTGTCAAGCCCCGCCGGCGGTCAGAGGGCCAGGCCCTCGACCTGCGGCGCAAGGCGCCGGGCGGCTTCGCGGATGTCGGGCTGGGCGGGGTTGACGACGAGCGAGGCGCGATAGGCGGCCAGCGCCTCGGGCAGGCGCCCGATCTGCTCGAGCGTCGCGCCAAGGCCCGCCAGCGCGCCCCAGTGGCGCGGCTCGAGCGCCAGCGCGCGCTCGAGGTCCGCCAGCGCGAGGCCGGGCCGGTCCAGCGCGAACCACGCCGCGGCGCGGCTGTGCCAGGCCTCGGCGAAGTCGGGGGCGATCTCGACCAGCGCCGACAGATGCTCGGCGGCGCGGTCGGGCGCGCCGGACTCCAGCGCCCTGCGCCCGCGCAGCAGCAGCAGATCCGCCGTGTCCGAGCCCGAGCGCGACCACATCTGCGCCACGCGGCGGGCGATTCGCGCGGCCTCCTCCTCGGGAGCGGCGGCCATGCGGTCGAGCAGCGCCTGCGCCTGGGCGCGCGCCGCCGCCTGCCGCTCGGCCGGAGAGGGGGGCGGGGGAAAGGGCGCGGCGGGCGCGCTCATGGCGGGCGGCGCGGCCCGGGGCGCATCGGGCGCGGCGGCGTCCTGCGCGCGCGCGCCCGTCGCGCAGACAAGCGCCGCCGCCAGCGCCCGCGCCAGACGCGCCCGGCCGCGCCCCGGCGGGCGGGCCGCGGGGCCGGGGCGCGCGCCGGCACGCGCGCCGGTCTGCGCTTGCGGGCGCGCGGAGAGACCGGGGTGACGCAGGGTGTCGCTTTGCTTCCTCATCGCAGGTGATAGTTTAGCGCCATGGAGCGCGAAAGCGAGAGCCGGGCGCGGTGTCCGGCGGGAAGGCTCCGGGAGAATTGACCATGAGCGACACTCTGAACGCCGCCGTCGCGGCGCTGCGCGAAAAGCTGGGCGACGGCAGCTTCGACGGTTCCGTCAAGTTCGAGATCGAGGGCGAGGGCGCCGTGCGCATCGAGGGCGGCGAGGTGAGCATCGACGACTCGGACGCCGACTGCACCATCCGCGCCGACGCCGAGACCTTCAAGGCCATGGTTTCGGGCGACCTCAACCCCACCTCGGCCTTCATGGCGGGCAAGCTGTCGGTGGACGGCGACATGTCCAAGGCCATGGCGCTGGGTTCGGTGCTGGGCTGATGGCCGAGGCGGCGCCTTTCTTCGCCGATCTGGCTCAGGCGCCGCCCCCCTTGCGCTGCGAGCGCATCGAATCGGCCGGCGCGCGGCTGCGCGCCGCCTATTGGCGCGGAAACGGGCGCGGCCTGGCGCTGGTGCTGCATGGGCGCACCGAGTATCTGGAGAAATACGGCCGCGTCATCGCCCGCCTGCTCGGGGCCGGGTTCTCGGTCGCCAGCGCCGACTGGCGCGGGCAGGGGCTGTCGGAGCGCACGCCCGGCGCGGGGATGCTGGGCGACGTGGCCCATTTCGACCTGTATCAGCGCGACCTCGCCGCCCTGCTGGCCTGGGCGCCCGTGGCCGCCGACCGCGCGCCGCGCTTCGCGCTGGCCCATTCGATGGGCGGCGCGGTGGCCATGCGCGCGATCATGCGCGGGGCGCTCGCGCCGCGCGCGGCGATCTTCAGCGCGCCCATGTGGGGCTTGAATCTGAGCCTGCCGGCGGCCCTCGCCGGGCGGCTGATGGCCGCGGCGGCGGTGCGGCTGGGGCTGGGGCTGGCGCCGGTGCCCGGTCAGGACCCCGACACGCCCTATGTCCTGCGCGAGCCCTTCGAGAGCAACGTGCTGACCTCGTGCCCCGAGCATTACGAATGGATGCGCGCCCATCTGCGCGCCCGGCCCGAGCTGGGCGTGACCGCGCCGACCATGCGCTGGGCGCATGCGGCCTTTCGCGAGATGGCCTTCATCCGCCGCGCGCCGGTCCCCGACACGCCTTTCCTGGCGCTGCTCGGTTCCGAGGAAAAGGTCGTCTCGCCCGAGGTGGTCGAATTGTGCGTCGAGCGCAGCGGCGCCCGGATCGAGCGTCTGAACGGCGCCCGGCACGAAGTGCTGATGGAGCCGTTCGACCGCGCGCCGGGCCTGCACGCCTGGCACGCCATGCAGGCGTTCCTGAACGCGGCGGGGTTCTGAGCGCCCGGCGCTTCGGCGTCCGCGCGGGCGGGGGCGAGCGGCCATCGGGTTCCTCGCGCGGGCGCCCGCGCGAGGGCAGGGCCGGGCGCGTTCAGAGCGCGGCCTGCATCAGCGCCAGCGCCGCGCGATGCAGCTCGGGCGTGGCCGCGGCCAGGACCCGTCCCTCGGCGCCCGGGGCGTCGTCGCCGCGCCAGCCGCTGACCGTCGCGCCCGCGCCGCGCAGCACCGGGACCAGCGCCTGCACGTCGTAAGGCTTGAGCCCCGCCTCGATCACCAGATCCACATGCCCCGCCGCCAGAAGCGCGTAGGCCATGCAGTCGAGCCCGTAGCGCGTCAGCCGCGCCTTGTCGCGCACCGCCTCGAAGGCGGCGCGCTCGGCGGCGGTTCCGACCTCGGGAAAGGTGGTGCAAAGCCGCGCGCGGGCCAGGTCCCGCACCCCCGAGACGGCCAGCGCGCGCGTCGCGCCTTCGGCGCCGCGGCGATGCCAGGCGCGCGCGCCGTCGCCCCAGAAGCGTTCGTCCACATAGGGCTGGTCGATCACCCCCAGCGCCGGCGCGCCGTTCTCTTCGAGCGCGACGAGCACGCCCCAGCTGGCCGCCCCGATCACATAGGCGCGCGTGCCGTCGATGGGGTCGAGCACCCAGCGCCGGCCCGAGGCGCCCGCCGCCGCGCCGTGCTCTTCGCCCAGTATGGCGTCGCGCGGGCGCAGGCGGGCCAGAAGCTGGCGCATGGCGGTTTCGGCCTCGCGGTCGGCGGCGGTGACGGGGTCGTAGGCGCCGCCGCCCGACTTGTCGTCGGCGGCCAGGTCCGGCGCGCGGAAATGCCTCAGCGCCGGCCCGCGCGCCGCGTCGGCCAGAAGATGCGCGACGGCGAGGTCGCTTTCGGGGTCGGTCTCGGGCGGAAGATAGGGCGAAACGGACGATCGAGGCATGGCGCGGCTCCTGGGCGGGGTGGGCCAAGCCATAGCCCGAGTGCGCGGCGCTCACAATGGCCCGGCGCGGCGGTTCCGCCGGGCGGGGGCGGCGATGGGCGAGGGGCAGGCCCGGCGGCTCGGGGGCCGTCGCCCCGCGCGAGGCCTGGCGCGCGGGGCGGGCAGGGCGAGGCCGGGCGGCGCCGTCGCGGCCCGGCAGGTCCGTTGCCGCGGGCGGTGGGAGCGACATGCGGCGGCATCCGGCGCGGCCGTCTGCGCGGCGCGAGCGCGGGCGGAGCGCGGGGGCGCATCCTTCGGGCGGCGCCCTACGACCTGTCCGGGCGTTGCTCGGCGCGTGTCGCGGACGGGGCCCCGCCCGGCGGTCGGGCGTGGTGTTCGCGCGCAGTGGTCGGGCGTGGTGTTCGCGCGCAGTGGTCGGGCGTGGTGTTCGCGCGTGGCGGTCGCGTGTGGTGGTCGGGCGTGGGGCGGTCTGGCCTCATGCCTTGCGGGACGGCGGGCGATGGCCGGATCGGATGGCGAAAGAGAGCCGGGAAGCGGGGCTGACGGAGCCGAGGCCCGAGCGCGGACCCGCCCGCCTGCCGATCGACGCCGGCGCGGACCGCGCGGATCGGATCGGGGCGGGGTCGGGGCGCGGTCGGGCCGCGCCGGGGCCGCCGGGCGCAGGGCGTCGGCGCCGTGGGGGCGCGCCTTCGCGCGCTTCCGGCCCCGGCGCCGTCCCAGCGTCCGGCCCGGTCGGTCAGGCGGCGTCCGACAGCACGCGGGCCAGGTCGAACAGGCGGCGGCGCTGCTCTTCGGGGATGGCGTAGTAGGAGCGCACCAGCTCGAGCGCCTCCTTGTCGGCCAGCAGGTCGCCGCGGGTCTGCGCCGCGGTCTGGGCGGGCGCCGCGGCCTCGCCTTCCTCGAGCCCTTCGAAGAAGAAGCTGACCGGAACCCCGAGCGCGCGGGCGATGTCCCACAGCCGCGAAGCGCTGATGCGGTTCATGCCGGTCTCGTATTTCTGGATCTGCTGGAACTTGATGCCGACCTTCTCGCCGAGCTGCTGCTGGGTCATGCCCACCATCCAGCGGCGATGGCGCACGCGCTTGCCGACATGCACGTCAACGGGGTGTTTCATATGCTCACGCTCCCTGCGTTCAAGGCGAAGATTGCGGCCTGTGCGGCCTGCGCCGAGTATGATGCAATCATCGTGCCAACTTTCGCGATTGCCCGCAATGCGCGCATTTTTTCGCGTTTCGGATCGTGCCTGCGTGCAACTGGCGGGTGTTCGGCGGCCGCGCCTCATTGCCTGTGCGATCTCTATCCTGAACACGAAATACGCCGGAGCATTGTAGCCCCGGCGCAAAATGCAATCCAGAGAGGATTGTGCAAAATGCAATGCGAAATGCGAAAGTTCAGCCCGCGGCCTGCTCGCTTCTCGCGTGACGCTTGCGCTCATGCGGGTCCAGGTGCCTTTTGCGCAGCCGAATGGCGTTCGGCGTGACCTCGACCAGCTCGTCATTCTCGATATAGGCGATCGCCTCTTCCAGCGTCAGGCGCTTGGGCGGGGTCAGCGTCACCGCCTCGTCCTTGCCCGAGGCGCGAATGTTGGTCAGCTTCTTCCCCTTGAGCGGATTCACCTCGAGATCGCCGCCGCGCGAGTGCTCGCCGATGATCATGCCCTGATAGACGGCCTCGCCCGGGCCGATGAAAAGCCGCCCGCGATCCTCGAGGTTGAACAGCGCATAGGCCACGCTTTCGCCCTGCTCCATCGAGATCAGAACTCCGTTGCGCCGCCCGGGGATCGGCCCCTTGTAGGGCGCCCAGGAGTGGAACACCCGGTTCAGGACGCCGGTGCCGCGCGTGTCGGTCAGGAACTCGCCGTGATAGCCGATCAGCCCGCGCGAGGGCGCAAGGAAGACGATGCGCGTCTTGCCGCCGCCCGAGGGGCGCATCTCGGTCATCTCGGCCTTGCGCTGGGACAGCTTCTCGACCACCGCGCCGGCGAATTCCTCGTCCACGTCCACGGTGACCTCCTCGATCGGCTCGAGGCGCACGCCGTTCTCTTCGCGCAGGATCACCCGCGGGCGCGAGACCGACAGCTCGAAGCCCTCGCGGCGCATGGTCTCGATCAGCACGCCCATCTGCAGCTCGCCGCGGCCGGCCACCTCGAAGGCGTCGCGGTCGGCGGTGTCCGAGACGCGGATGGCCACGTTGCGCTCGGCCTCCTTCATCAGCCGCTCGCGGATCACGCGCGACTGCACCTTGTCGCCGTCGCGCCCGGCCAGGGGGCTGTCGTTGATGCCGAAGGTGACCGAGATGGTCGGCGGATCGATGGGCTGGGCGGGCAGGGCGGTCATGATCTCGGGCGCGCAGATGGTGTCGGCCACCGTCGCCTTCGACATGCCGGCAAGGGCCACGATGTCGCCGGCCTCGGCGCGCTCGACCGGCTGGCGCGAGAGGCCGCGGAAGGCCAGGATCTTGGAGACGCGGAAGCGCTCGAGCTCGACCCCGTCGCGGCTCAGCGCCTTGACCTGCGCGCCCGGCGCGAGCGCGCCGCTCTCGATGCGGCCGGTCAGCAGGCGGCCGAGGAAGGGGTCGGCCTCGAGCGTGGTGGCCAGCATGGCGAAGGGCTCGTGCGCGCGCGCGGCCTGCGCGGGGGCGGGCACATGCGACAGGATCAGGTCGAAGAGCGCCGTCAGATCCTTGCGCGGGCCGTCCAGCGTCGGATCCGCCCAGCCCGCGCGCCCCGAGGCGTAGAGCATGGGAAAGTCGAGCTGATGCTCGTCGGCGTCGAGCGCGGCGAACAGGTCGAACACCTGGTCGTGCACGCGGTCGGGGTCGGCGTCGGGCTTGTCGACCTTGTTGACCACCACGATCGGCCGCAGCCCCAGGCGCAGCGCCTTGGAGAGCACGAACTTGGTCTGCGGCATCGGCCCCTCGGCCGCGTCCACCAGCAGCACCACGCCGTCGACCATGGACAGGATGCGCTCGACCTCGCCGCCGAAATCGGCGTGGCCGGGCGTGTCGACGATGTTGATGCGCGCGCCCTTCCACTCGACCGAGGTGCACTTGGCCAGGATGGTGATGCCGCGCTCGCGCTCGAGATCGTTCGAGTCCATGGCGCGCTCGGCGGTGGCCTGGTTCTCGCGGAAGGCTCCGGACTGCCTGAGCAGCTCGTCCACGAGGGTGGTCTTGCCATGATCGACATGGGCGATGATGGCGATGTTGCGAAGGTCCATGGATGCGCCTTTGAAAGAGCGCGCGCCCGGGCGGCCGTCGCCGGCCCGGCCGCGCCGCCGTCTGATGGAGTTGCCCCGGCATATGGCCCAAATGCTGCGTCGCGGCAAGGGTTGCCTTGCGCGGCCGGCGCGATCGCGCACGCCCGGCGGCGAGGATGCGGGCGTGCGGAAATGCGGCGCGGGTCGGGGGCTGCACGGCGCAACGCACGCGCATGCGCCGGCCACACCCTTTTGCGCACGCGCGGCATGCCTTTTCTCTCCGCTCCTCCCCTGGCGCGCGGGCATGCCGCTTGGCGTGGCGGGCGGAGCGGGGCGCCCCTTTGCGCGCCGCGCGGGGATGCCGGTTGGCATCGGCGCCGGGAGGCGGCGGCGCCAGGCTTTCCGCCCCGCGCGCGGGATGCGGCGCTGGCCGGCCCCTCACGCCGGCGAATGGCCTTGCCTTGTCCGCGCGCCGCCATGCCTTGGGCCGTCATGGACAAGCCGTCGCTCCGGCGCCCCGTCCCGCGCGACCCCGTCCCGCGCGACCCCGTCCCACGCGCCCCCGTCCCGCGCGCCCCCGTCCTACGCGCCCCCTTCCCACGCGACCCAGCGGCCGTGAAAATCCGCGCGCCCGAGCACGCGGCTGCGCCCGTCCGGCCATACGCGCAGCGTCAGCGCCGCCGAGCCCGGAACGTCGTCCGGCTCCATGCGCAGCCAGGCCAGCGGCGCATCGGACGCGGCGCGCGCGCCGGCGCGGGCCATGGCGGCGCGGATGCGCGCCCGGCTGTCGGGCGGCAGGTAGGGCCAGACGATGCTGTGCATGACCACGCGCGCGCGTCCCGGCGCGGGCGGCGCGTTCAGCCGCGCGTCAAGCCACGCGGCCGCCTCGCCTTTCTCGACCCGCCAGGGCTGCGCGGCGGCGAAGTCCAGCGCCGCCTCGGCGCGCGCCAGCCGCTCGGCCTGGTCGGGCCAGACATAGGCCAGCAGCCGCTCGCGATCCTCGGGCCGGGCCGGATCGGCGGGGCGCAGATCGACGCCCGCCCGCGCGGCGATCTCGAGCGGCGCGTCCAGCGGCGGGGGCGGTCCCCGCCATGCGCATGACAGGCGCACCGGCGCGCGCGCGTCGCCCCAGGCGCCGGCCTCGCCCAGCTCGTGCCGATAAAGGTCGAAGGCCATGTTCAACCCCGCCGAGGCGCCGAGCTCGAGGATCTCGAGCGGCATGCGCAGCTGCGCGGCAAGGTGCAGCGCGCCGCCCAGGAGCGCCGAGGCGCGGGCCGTCTCGTTCGTTTGCGGCGGGCTGTCGAGCCAGGGCAGCAGCCGCGCGTCATGCGCGCGGATCGCCCGCGCCGCCGCCGCGATCGGGTCCGCGCGCAGCCGCGGCGGCCAGGCTTCGGTCAGCTCGGGCGCGGCGCCCGAACGCGCCAGGGCGTGCAGCGCGCCGCACACGCGCAGCGCCAGCGCGTCCTTCCACGGGTCGCCGGGCCAGCGCAGGACGCGCGCCCCGAAGGCGGCGTCGGCGGGCAGGGCCTCGGGCAGCGCGGCGCACAGGCGCGCGGTGAAGTCCGAGCCCATCGCCGCGCAGGCCTCGGCCTGGCGCGCGAAGGCCTCGGCGACTGCGGGCAGGGGGGCGGGTGCGGGCATTGCGGGCTCTTGCGGCGGACATCCGAGCGCGGCGCCCCTGGCATGGCGGCCGGGGGCATGGCGGCGCGGGCTTCATCATGGCATGAAAACGGGCGAAACGGAATCGGAGGAGGCCCCATGCGCGCCATGCGCATCCACGAACCCGGCGCAAGGCTGCGCCTTGACGACGTGCCCGCGCCCGAGCCCGGACCGGGCCAGGTGCGCATCCGCGTCGCGGCCTGCGGCGTGAACTTCGCCGACACGCTGATGACCCAGGGCAAGTATCAGCTGCGCCCCGAGCCGCCCTTCGCCCCGGGCGGCGAGGTCTGCGGCGTGGTCGAGGCGCTGGGCCCGGGCGTCGAGCGCCCCGCCCTTGGCGCGCGCGTGGCCGCCGCCTGCGGCTGGGGCGGCTTCGCCGAGGCGGTCCTGGCCCCCGCGGCCGCCTGCGTCGAGGTCCCCGACGCCATCCCCTCGGACGAGGCCGCGGCCTTCCTGGTCGCCTACGGCACCTCGCACATGGCGCTGGACTGGAAGGCGGGGCTGCAAGCGGGCGAGACGCTGCTGGTTCTGGGCGCGGCGGGCGGGGTCGGCCTGACGGCGGTCGAGGTCGGCAAGCTGATGGGCGCGCGCGTGATCGCCTGCGCCTCGGGCCCCAAGAAGCTGGCGCTGGCGCGCTCGCGCGGCGCCGATCACCTGATCGATTCCAGCGCCGAGGACATCCGCGAGGCGACGCTGGCGCTGGGCGGCGCGGACGTGGTCTACGATCCCGTCGGCGGCGAGCAGTTCCGCGCCGCCATGCGCGCCTGCCGCCCCGACGGGCGCCTTCTGCCGATCGGCTTCGCTTCGGGCGAGGTTCCGCAGATCCCGGCCAACATCCTGCTGGTCAAGAACCTGACCGTGATCGGCTTCTGGTGGGGGGCCTATCCGAAGCTGCGCCCCGAGCGCGTGGCGCGCTCGGCGCGGCAGCTGATCGCGTGGCGGCTCGAGGGGCGGCTGCGCCCCCATGTCTCGGACCGGCTGCCGCTCGAGCAGGCGAACGAGGCGCTGGACCTGCTGCGCACGCGCCGCGCGATGGGCAAGGTGGTGCTGATCCCCTGAGGCGCCTCCTGCGCGGCGCCCCGTCTTGCGCCCCGTCTTGCGCCCCGCCCCGCGTTCCGCCCGGCATCGGCCCGGCGCCGCGTCTTGCCTCCGGCCGGCGCGGGGGCCGCAAGGGGCGGCCGGGGGCGCCGGGCCGCCGATCGGGGCGACGTCCTGCGCGCCGCGGCCCCCGCCGGGCGGCGACGGCCGCGCGAGCTGGCCGGACCGCGCGGCGGGCGCGGGGTCATGAATGCGCCGCGGGCGCGGGGTTGGTCATGCGTGCGCGGCGGGCGCGGGGTCATGAATGCGCCGCGGGCGCGGGGTTGGTCATGCGTGCGCGGCGGGCGCGGGGGGCATGAATGCGCCGCGGGCGCGGGGCGCTCACTCGGCCGCGGCCATGGCCGGGCCGGGGCGGGCGGCGTAGGCCTCGCGCACGATCTGGGCGACGCGGCCGGTCAGGCTGTCGCGCGCGGCGGGCGAAAGATACAGGTTGATCAGCGTCTCGGGCAGGTCGGGCAGGGCGCCGCCGTGGCGGATCTCTTCGAAATAGGGGGGGATGTTGTCGCTCACCGCCGCATGCACCGCCAGATCGGCCGACACGGTCGCCTCGATGGTGCGGGTGCTGTCCGAGGTCACGGCCATCTCCCACTCGATCCCGGCCGCGTCCAGCGCCGCCTGCACGGGCGCGCGGAAGATGCAGTTGTTCTCGAACGCCAGACGCAGCGGCCGCGCCCGCCAGGCCGCGCCGCCCGGCGCGCCGACCCATACCAGCGCCGAGCGCGCCAGCGTCTCGCCCCCCGGCCCGCAGGCGCCCTCGGTGGTCAGGATGATGTCGGCCTTGCCGCGCGCCAGCAGCTCGCGCAGGCGGCGCGTGTAGGACGAGACCAGCGTCACCTTGGCCCGCGGATACTCGCGCGCGATGCGCTGAAGCGCCGCCGGCAGCGAGGGATAGACGATGTCCGAGGGCACGCCCAGCACCACCTCGCCCTCATAGGCCTGGCCGGTCAGGCGGCCCCATGCCTCGTCGTTGAGCGCCACCATGCGCCGCGCGTAGGACAGCAGCAGCTCGCCCTGTCCGGTCAGCGTCACGCCGCGCCCCGAGCGGTCGAGCAGCGGCTGGCCCACGCTTTCCTCGAGCCGCTTGATCTGCATCGAGACGGCCGATTGCGTCAGGTTCAGCCGCGCGGCGGCGCGCGTCACGCCCCCCGCGTCGACGACGGCGACGAAGCTGCGCAGGGCGGTCAGGTCAAGATTGCGGCGCATATCTCATTCCGTGATGAAAGGGGTCACCAACATTCGTTTGGCAAATATACGCGGCGCGCGCTACGGAATCAATCACGGTGATGCGACAGCAGTTAGCATCACAATTGTTGATGGAGAAGATCAATGATCCGCACCGCAGACCGCGCTTCCATGCTCGCCGCTCCGGGGTTCTCGCTTTCGCGCGGTATGCGCGCCGCCCTCGGCCGCGCCGCGCTGATGCTGCGCCTGGCGGCCGAGCGCCGCGCCCTGGCGCGGCTCGACGCCGCCCGGCTGGCCGATCTGGGCATCGACCCCGAGGCCGCCCGCGCCGAAGCCGCCCGCCCCTTCTGGGACGCCCCGGCCGGGCGCGCCTGAGGCGCGCCGCGCGGCGTCAGCCCTCGTCTTCGCCGAGCGCCTCGCCCACATGCGCGGGCGGGGACAGGGCGAAGCGCGCCATCTCGTCATATCGCGCGCCGGCCGCGCTCAGCGTCGAGCGCATCAGGCTGAACGCCGCGACGCGGAAAGGCGGCAGCCGCAGCCCCGCCGATTGCGCCAGAAAGCGCGCCAGCCCCGGCCCCGCCGGGCGCGAGGCCGAAAACCGCGCCAGCGTCAGATGCGGCACGAAACGCTCCTGCGCCAGCGGCGCGCCGATCGCGGCCGCGGCCGAGCGCGCCGCCGCCCGCAGCCGCCGCAGCGCCGGATCGGGCCGCGCCAGCGCATGCACCGAGCGCGGGCGCGCGGGCGGGCCGAACGCGCCCAGCCCCTCGATGCGCAGATCGAAGGCGGGCAGGGCGCGCCCGTCCAGATCAAGCGCCAGCTCCTCGAGCTCGGCCGGGCGCCGGTCGCCCAGAAAGGCCAGCGTCAGGTGCATGTTGGCCGCGGGCACGGGGCGCCCCTCGCCGATGCGCTCGGCCAGCTCGGCCAGGGTCTGCGCCGTCTCGGGCGGGGGCGTCAGGGCCAGGAACGCGCGGATCATTTCGGCCTCTCCTTTCGCAGCTGCCCCTTGAAGATGGGAGCGCGCGCGACAATATACATGCATGGGCGCATTGCGCCCGCAGCAAACGCAACACGCAGCGCAGTTCAACAACGCCTCAACGAACCGAACAGGGTGAGACGCATGAGCAACTATCAGACCGTCGCGCGCAGCCGCGCCGCGGCGGCCATCGACGAAGGCCTTCGCGCCTACATGAACCGTGTCTACGGCCTCATGGCCGCGGCCATGGCGATCACGGGCGTCGTGGCCTACGTCATCGGCACCTCGCCGACGCTTCTGGCCGCGATTTACGGCGGGCCGCAGAAATACGTCGTGATGTTCGCGCCTCTGCTGGTGGTCTTCGCCTTCAGCGCCTCGATCAACCGCATGAGCCAGGCGACGGCGCAGCTCGTCTTCTGGGGGTTCGCGGCGCTGATGGGCGCGTCGATGTCCTTCATCTTCGCGGTCTACACCGGCGTGTCGATCGCGCAGACCTTCTTCGTGACCGCGATCGCCTTCGGCGGGCTCAGCCTTTACGGCTACGTCACCAAGCGCGACCTGAGCGGCTTCGGCACGTTCCTGGTGATGGGCGTGATCGGGCTGATCGTGGCCTCGATCGTGAACATCTTCCTGGTCTCGTCGGCGCTGCAGTTCGCCATCTCGGTGGTGGGCGTGCTGATCTTCGCCGGGCTGACGGCCTATGACACCCAGCAGATCAAGAACGAGTATCTGGGCATGTCGCAGATGGGCGCCGAGGGCGAGGCCATGATGGGCAAGGCCTCGATCATGGGTGCGCTGCGGCTCTATCTGGACTTCATCAACATGTTCATGTTCCTGCTGCAGTTCCTCGGCAATCGCGAGTGAACCGCGGTCAGGCGGAACGGCGAGGGGCCGGAGCGGCGACGCTCCGGCCCCTTTCGCCTGGTCGCCCGCCGCCGCGCAAGGCGCGTTCGCGGGGGCGTTCGGGGGGGGGCGCGCCGAGCGGCGGGGGCGCAAGGCCCGCTCAGCCGCCCGCGCTCTCCAGCCCGGCGTTGTTGGCGCGGATCGCGCGCAGCACCGCCTCGGGGTCCTCGTCCACGAAGCGGCCCAGAAGATCGCGGCGCATCCACCAGGTCAGCTCGGCCGCGGCGCGCATGATGCGGTCCTGCTCGTCATCCGAGATGTCGCCGTCGCGCACCGCCCGCTCGAGCCGGCTCAGCACCTCGCCGAAATGGCGGATGACGTCGCCGTCGGCCACCATCGCCAGCTTGTGATTGAGCACGCGCAGCTCGGCCAGCGCCTCTTCCTCGAGGCGGCCCTTCTCGACGATCTCGCCCAGATGCTCGATCAGCGCGAAATACACCCCCGACTTGCGGTCGAGCAGCAGAACCTGCCCCTCCTTGCGCAGCTCGAGCTCGGTCTGCCGGTTGATGAGCGCGGCGGTGATCAGAACCGTCGCCACCGCGCCGATGAAGACCAGCAGCAGCTCCTGGCTGAAGGGGAAGCTGTCCGAGGCGTTGAAGAGGAAGCGAAAGGTCAGATACGCCGCCGTGCAGGTCAGCAGCACCAGCAACAGCTGTGCGGCCGCGCGCGGGCGCGGGGGGGTCAATGCCCGCGCTCCGAGTCGCGATGCGCGCCCGGCAGCGCATGGCTGTGCGAGACGTAAAGCGCCACCCCGATCAGCGCCACCGCCCCGGCGAAGGTCAGCAGGTCGAGCGGCGTGGTCAGCTTCATGTCGAGACCGCTTTCGAACAGCTTCACGATCAGGATCATCACCACCACCTTGCCCAGCCGCGACTTGAGGTCGTCAAGATCCCGGATCACCAGCACCTTCGAGTAGAAGCGCGAGCCGCGGGCGGGGTCGAGCGGGCTGATGAACAGCTCGTAAAGCCCGAGCGCGAAGATCAGCAGCACCGTCGCCAGCAGAAATCCGTCCACCACCTCGACCACATGGGTGATCGTCTCGGCGCGCAGCTCGGCGCGCTCGGCGGCCAGCTTGGCCGGGTCGCCATAGCTCAGGACGTGATGGAACAGCAGCCCGGCATCGACGATGGTGATGTAATACATGGCGATCGAGGCCGCCAGGCTGGCCAGCACCGCAAGAAAGGTCAGCAGCCGCGCGCCCCAAAGGCCGTGCTCGACCGCCAGCTCGACCCGCCGGGCAAGCGTCTCGGGTCGTTCGGCGGGGATGGGGGGCTGCTTGGGCGCGTCCATGGCGTGTCTCCTGTGCGTCGGGGTGCGCGGGGCGCGCGGGGCTGCGGGGCGGCTGCGGCGCGGTTGTCTGCGGCCCGTTCGGGCATAGCGCGCCGGGGCCGGCGGGCGCAAGACCGGGGCTGGACGGCGCCCGCCCGGCTGCGCCATGCTGCGCGCGCGCCCAAGGCGCGAGGGAGGAGAGATGAAGGCGCTTCAGGATCTGTTCGCGCGCGCCGAGCGCGCTTGCGCCCGCCTTCAGGGCAAGGGCTGGGGCACGGCCACCGCCGCGGCCGAGGTCGCCGCCGCGCGCCGCCTGCTGGGCGGGCGAACGGCGCGGCTGTGCGTGGATGTGGGCGGCAATGCGGGCGAATACGCCGCCGCGCTGCTGCGCGCCTTTCCCGAGGCCCGGGTCGAGGTGTTCGAGCCCGCGGCGGTCAACGTCGCCGCCCTTGGCGCGCGCTTCGCAGACGAGCCGCGCCTGCGCGTGCACCCCTTCGCCCTTGGCGCGCGCGAGGGCGAGGCGACCCTGCACGCCGACCGGCCCGGCTCGGGGCTGGGCAGCCTGACGCGCCGCGGCCTTGATCATGCGCGCCTGCGCTTCACCCATGAAGAGCCCGTGCGCGTCATGCGCTTCGAGCGCTTCTGGATCGAGGAGCTGGGGCGCGCGCCGATGGATCTGGTCAAGCTGGACGTCGAGGGGCACGAGCTGGACGCGCTCGAGGGCTTCGGCGCGGCGCTGGACGCGGCGCGGCTGGTGCAGTTCGAGTTCGGCGGCTGCAACATCGACACGCGCACATGGTTTCGCGATTTCTGGCGGCTCTTCGACGCGCGCGGCTTCGATCTGTTCCGCATCACGCCCTTCGGTCCGGTCCCCGTGCCGCGCTATCGCGAAAGCTGCGAGGCCTTCGTCACCACCAACTACCTGGCGCGCCGCCGCGGATGAACGCGCCTTGATCCGAGGCGGCGCCCGGCGTTAACCTTGGGTCATCGAGGGCGCGCGGCGCCCGGACATGCCCAAGGACGGGGGGGCGCATGGCCACGCTGAACTATTACGGTCCCAACGGCCGCATCCTGAGCGACGCCTACACGGCATGGCCCCGCGCCTTCGCCGAGCTCGAGACCCTTTCGGCAAGCGAGACGCGGATCATCGCGCGCAACCCCGCGACCGAGGTGCGCATCGTCCTCAAGGGAACCGGCTTCGCCTATGATGCGCAGGACGGCACGCTGATCGACGGCGCCATCCACGAGGTGGCGCTGCGCCAGAACGGGCAGCTCCAGGCCAAAATCGTCAATCTGGACTGGGACGCGGCCGCCTTCGGCCCCGCCCTGGCCGACGCCGTCGCCACGGGCCGCGATGCGGGGCAGCTTGACCCGTTCATCGAGCAGCAGCCTTGGACGGTGGACGCGCGCGACGCCAGGGGGCCGGCCTCGGGCGTGGCGTTCGGCCAGATCGCCGAGACGCGGCCGGTGGTGTTCAAGGGCAGCCCCTTCGCCGACGATCTGAGCGCCGGCGCGGCCTCGGACCGGCTGTTCGGCAAGGGCGGCGCCGACACGCTGCGCGGCGGCGCGCGCGCCGACAAGGTCTATGGCGGCGGGGGCGACGACACGCTTTACGGCGAGGACGGGCGCGACCTGATCCTGGGCGGCGCGGGCAGCGACTGGATCAGCGGCGGCAGGGGCGCCGACCGCATCCGCGGCGGCGAGGGCGACGACCGCATGCTCGGCGACGCCGGGCGCGACGTGTTCATTTTCGCCGGCCGCGGATATGAGGGCCATGACCTCATCTTCGACTTCGAGAGCGGCCGCGATCACATCCGCATCGGCGCCGGCTTGCGCTTCGAGGATCTGACCATCGCGGGCGACGCGACGCAGACCGTGATCGCCCTCGAGACCGGCACGACCGTGACCTTGCAGGGCGTGGACGTGAACGACATCGACGCGGGCGATTTCATCTTCGTCTGAACGGCGCCTCCGCGGTCTGGCCGGCGCGACGCATGGATGATTGATTCCGATCAATGAGACTGAACGCGCGGCGATTCATGCTGCGCATAGCAATCGGCCGCGCGAAGCGGCGCAGGAGGAGCGAAGAGGATGGCGAAGATCACCTATTTCGGACCGGACCGGTTCTGGTTCGACCGCGGCTTTTTCGACGGCGACGGCTTGGCCGCGGACATGGAGGTCCGATTGTCCAGCGCGACCAAGATCGTCGCCGTCAATCCCGCGACGCATGCGCGGGTGATCGCGTTGGGGACCGGCTTCAGCCTCGATCCCGTCACGGAGGAGCCAACCGGCGGAACGATCACCTCCATGACCTTCAAGGAGAACGGGATCCAGGCCCAGATCACCGGGATCTCCCTGGATTTCCCGACCTTCGTGGCCGCGCTCGACGCCGTCAATTCGCCTTACGACACGGGGCAGCTCGATGCGCTGTTCGCGCAATACGCCTGGACGATCGACGCCACCCAGGCGGTCGCGGGGGTGTTCCATCTTGACGCGGTGTCGCCCCTCAAGCCGGTCACGCTGAAGGGCAGCGCGTATGACGACCTCTTGCAGGGCGGCGATGCGGCCGACAAGATGGTCGGCAACGGAGGGGCCGACGCCCTTGCCGGCGGCGGGGGCAATGACAAGCTCTTCGGCGGCGCCGGCGCCGACATGCTGGAAGGCGGGCGCGGCCAGGACCTGGCGGTCGGCGGCGGCGGGCGCGACATGCTGTGGGGCGGGCGCGGCGCCGACAGGCTCAATGGCGGTCGCGGGGACGATTTTCTTGACGGCGGACTGGGCGCGGACCTGTTCATCTTCAACGGCCGCGCCAACGAGGGATCCGACGTCATCGCCGATTTCGACGATGGTTTCGATCGGATCCGCATCGCGGGCGCGAGCTTCGACGATCTGACCATCGCGAATGGCGCGGATGGCGCGGTGGTGACGCTCGCATCGGGGACCGAGATCACGCTTCTCGATGTCGACGCCGCATCGCTGGATGCGTCGGACTTCATCTTCGTGTGAGCCCCGGCGGCCGTTTTCGCTTGACCTTCCAGCGGCTGGATGGCGCAGCCTGCCCTCGCTCCGCCCCCTTGGGCGGAGCGTTCAGGCCGTTGCGCAGGAGGGTTTCATGAGGCTCATTCCAGCCGCGCTCGCCGCCGCGCTTGTCGGCGGCGTCGTCATCTGGCAGGCGTGGGGTCCAAGCGACGAGGGCTCGGCCGCCACGGCTGAGGTCGAAGGCGCGCCCCTTGCGAAAGTGCGCCTGCCGCAGTCGCCGTCGCCCGAGGCGCAGATGGGCAAGCGAGCCTTCGACGCCCGCTGCGCGACCTGCCATGGAGAAAATGCGGCCGGCCGCGCCGGAATCGCGCCGCCCTTGGTCCATCGGATCTATGCGCCGGGCCACCATGGCGACCTGGCCTTTCTGCTGGCGGCGCAAAATGGAGTGCGAGCGCATCACTGGCCGTTCGGTGACATGCCGCCGGTCGCGGACGTGACGCCGGGCGAAGTGAAGCTGATCGTGCGCTACATTCGCGAGCTGCAGGCCGCGAACGGCATCCGTTGAGCGCGCAAAGGGGGGCTTCCGCCCCCTCCTGGCCTTCGGCCAGTTCACCCCCGAGGATATTTGCGGACAGATGAAGTCGAAAAGAAATGCGCCCGATCCCAAACGGGACCGGGCGACTTCACCTGTCGCGGTCATCGGCGTCCCCGCCTGTACCGCAACCCGATCATGCCGCGAGACGGTTAACGAAACCCTTCTTCATCTGTCCGCAAATATCCACGGGGGATCCCCAAGGGGGCGCGTGCGTCCCCTTGGGCGCGGGGTGCGGGGGCGCGCAGCCCCCGCGCGGCGTCAGCTGCGCTCGCGAACCAGCGTCTGTTCGACCCGCGCAAGAGGGCCGTCCTCGTCGACGATGGCGACGATGGCCTGCAACGCCTCGCCGCTTTGCGGCTCAAGACGGCATCGCGCCGTGACCAGCGCTGCAGGCCGGGGCGCTCGGTTCTGTTCGACGAGGCTCTGCGTTGCCGTCCACCTTTCGGCCGGCGCATCGTCCCATCCGGCCAATGCGGCGCGAAGGGCCTTGGCTGCGATGGCCAGCGGCCAGCCGGGATCCGGCGCGCCGTTCTCTCCCGCCGGGACGCGGAACCGATCCGCCGCCGCCACCGCGCGCATCCTGCCTTCATGCGCCGCGACCAGCTTACCCGCCCCCCAATCCGCGCGGCGCAGGGCGCGCAGGAAGGCCGTCAGATTGGAATCGCGGATTCGTTCGAGTTCGGCGATCGTCCATCGGCCCGACTGCGCGTCGGATTGCGCGGCGATCAATTCGACCAGGCGCTCGTCGAAAGGCGGCACGTCGGTCAGCCGGGTCCAGGGCAGGGCGAGGCAGGGGCCGAACTGGGCGAGGAAGTGCCTCATCCCCGCCTCGCCCCCCGCGATGCGGTAGGTTTCGAACAGCCCCATCTGCGCCCAGCGAAGGCCGAAGCCCAGACGGATGGCCTCGTCGATCTCTTCGGTGGTGGCGACGCCGTCGCGCACGAGCCAGAGCGCCTCGCGCCAGACGGCTTCGAGCAGGCGGTCGGCGATATGCGCGTCGATCTCCTTGCGCAGGCGCAGCGGGAACATGCCAAGGCCGCGCAGGATTTCCTCCGCCGCGTCCATGAGCGCCGGATCGGTCTGCGCCGATCCCACGGTCTCGACCAGCGGCAGCAGATAGACCGGGTTGAAGGGGTGCGCGACAAGGATCGAACCCGGCGCCCGCGCCCCCCGCTGCAGGTCGCTCGGGGTGAAGCCCGAGGTCGAGGAGCCGAGCGGCGCATCGGGCGCGACCGCCTGGATGTCGGCGAAGATGCGGCGCTTGAGATCGAGCGATTCGGACACGCTCTCCTGAATGTAATCGGCGCCTTCGACGGCCTCGGCGATGGAACGCGCAAAGACGACGCGCCCCTCGGGCGGCAGCGGCGCATCGAACAGCGCGCCCCAGGCGGCCCGCGCATTGTCCATGCAGCGCGCGATGGCGCGCGGGGCGTCCGGGCTCGGGTCATGCACCGCCACGTCCCAGCCGTTCAGCGCAAAGCGCGCCGCCCAGCCGGCGCCGATCACCCCCGCGCCGATGATCGCCGCGCGCCCCGGCGCGGCGCCCGTGGCGGCGGGCGGCGTCACAGCGGATCGCGCCTGGTCAGACCGAGCCGCGCGCGCACCTCGTCCGGGCCGATCACCCGGGCGCCCATGCGCTCGATGATGCCCACCGCGCGCTCGACCAGCTGCGCGTTGTCGGCCAGGACCCCGCGCTCGAGCCAGAGATTGTCCTCAAGCCCCACGCGCACATTGCCCCCCGCCAGAACCGCCGCCGCCACATAGGGCATCTGGTGGCGGCCCAGCGCGAAGGCGGACCAGGTCCAGCCCGCCGGCACGTTGTTGACCATGGCGAGAAAGGTGTTCAGATCGTCCGGCGCGCCCCAGGGCACGCCCATGCACAGCTGCGCCAGAACCGGCTCGGGGATGGCGCCTTCCTCGACCAGCTGGCGCGCGAACCACAGATGGCCCGTGTCGAAGGCCTCGATCTCGATGCGCACGCCGGCCTCGGTCATGCGCCGGGCCATGTCGCGCAGCATGCCCGGCGTGTTGACCATGACGTAATCGGACTCGGCGAAGTTCATCGTGCCGCAGTCCAGGGTGCAGATCTCGGGCCGGCATTCGAGGATGTGCGCCACGCGCTCGGCCGCCCCCGCCATGTCCGAGCGCGGCGACATGCGGTCCATCGCCTCGGTCCCGTCGAAGAACAGATCGCCGCCCATGCCCGCCGTCAGGTTCAGCACCACGTCGACGTCGGCGGCGCGGATGCGCTCGGTCACCTCGCGGTAAAGCGCCCGGTCGCGCGCGGGCGCGCCGGAGCGTGGATCGCGCACATGGCAATGGACCACCGCGGCCCCGGCGCGCGCGGCCTCGATGGCGCTGCGCGCGATCTGTTCGGGCGAGCGCGGCACATGCGGGCTGCGATCCTGCGTCGCCCCCGAGCCGGTGACGGCGCAGGTCACGAAGACCTCTCGGTTCATGGAAAGGGGCATGGAACCTCCGCGGCCTGCACTATGACGCCGGCGGGAAGTTGTCCCGCCGGCGCGTTTGTTTCAGTTTGCGTTTTTGACGGCGCGTCTGGTGAGGACGGCGGCGAGGTGGGCGCGGTATGCTGCGGTTCCGTGGATGTCCTCGATCATGCCGTCCGGGCTGAGGGCGAGGCCGTCGAGGGCTTCGGGGGCGAAGTTCTCGCGCAGGGCCTGTTCGGCCTCGGTCCAGCGGAAGACGCCGTTTTCGGACGCGCCGGTGACGGCGACGCGGACATGGTCGTCGTAGCGGGCGACGAAGACGCCGACGAGGGCGAAGCGCGAGGCGGGCTGCTCGAACTTCTGGTAGTCGGCGGCGGCGGGGATGGGGAAGCGGACGCGGGCGATGATCTCGTCCTCTTCGAGGGCGGTGGCGAACATGCCCTCGAAGAAGTCGTCGGCGGCGATCTCGCGCCGGTCGGTGACGATGGCGGCGCCGGTTCCCAGCACGGCGGCGGGATAGCATGCCGAGGGATCGTTGTTGGCCAGCGATCCGCCGATGGTGCCGCGGTTGCGCACGGCCGGATCGCCGATGCCGGCGGCCAGGCGCGCCAGGGCGGGGAAGGCCTGGGCGGCCTCGCGGGCGACGACGGCGTGGGGGGTGGCGGCGCCGATGGTGAGCGCGCCGTTCTCGGCCGAGACGCCGGTCAGCTCGGGCATGCCGGCGAGCGAGACCAGGCGCGAGGGCTGGGCGAGGCGCTGCTTGAGGGTGGGGATGAGGGTCTGGCCGCCGCTCAGGGGGCGGGCTTCGGGATCGGCGCGCAGGGCGGCGACGGCGTCGGCCAGCGAGGCGGGCTTGACGAATTCGAAGGCGTGCATGCGGGTCTCCTGCGGAGCGGGGCGCGGCGCGGGGCGCGCGCGCGGAATGGACGAAGCCGCGGCCCCGGGCGGGGCCGCGGGGCGGGGTCAGCCGTGCATGGCGGCCCAGACCCGGTCGGGGGTCAGGGGCATGTCGATGTGATCGACCTTGAAGCCGCCGGCGTTGAGGGCGTCGAGCACGGCGTTGACCAGCGCGGGCGGGGCGCCGATGGCGCCGGCCTCGCCGCAGCCCTTGACCCCCAGCGGGTTGTGGGTGCAGGGGGTGGCGCAGCTGTGGTCGACCTCGATGAAGGGCAGGTCGGAGGCGCGCGGCATGGCGTAGTCCATGTAGGAGCCGGTCAGCAGCTGGCCGTTGGCGTCGTAGACGGCGCGCTCGAGCATGGCCTGGCCGATGCCCTGGGCGACGCCGCCATGGACCTGGCCGGCGACGATCATGGGGTTGACGACGTTGCCGAAATCGTCCGCGGCCCAGAAGCCGACGACCTCGACCTTGCCGGTCTCGGGGTCGACCTCGACCTCGCAGGCATAGGCGCCGGCGGGGTAGGTGAAGTTCGAGGGATCGTAGAAGGCGGTCTCCTCAAGGCCGGGCTCGATCTCTTCGAGCGGGTAGTTGTGGGGCACGTAGGCGGCCAGGGTGACGTCGGTCCAGGCCACGGACTTGTCGGTGCCCTTGACGGTGAAGCGCCCGTCGGCCAGCTCGACGTCGCCCTCGGCGGCCTCCATCAGATGGGCGGCGATCTTGCGCGCCTTGGCGATCACCTTCTCGGCGGCGCGGACCATGGCCGAGCCGCCCACCGCCAGCGAGCGCGAGCCGTAGGTGCCCATGCCCATGGGGATCTTCGAGGTGTCGCCATGGACGATCTCGATCTGGTCCTCGGGGATGCCGATCATCTGCGCGATGACCTGCGGGAAGGTGGTCTCGTGCCCCTGTCCGTGGGAATGCGAGCCGGTGTAGACCGAGATCGAGCCCGTGGGATTGACGCGCACGGTCGCGCTCTCGTAAAGGCCCGCGCGCGCGCCCAGCTGGCCGACCAGGTTCGAGGGCGCGATGCCGCAGGCCTCGATGTAGCTGGCGATGCCCAGCCCGCGCAGCTTGCCGCGCGCGGCCGCCTCGGCGCGCCGCGCCGCGAAGCCGTCGCGGTCGCACATCTGCAGCACCTTGTCCATGGTGGCGTCGTAATTGCCCGTGTCGTAGGTCAGCGCCACCGGCGTCTGGTAGGGGAACTGGTCGGGCTTGATGAAGTTGCGCCGGCGCAGCTCGACCGGGTCGATGCCCATCTCGCGCGCGGCCTTGTCGATGACGCGCTCGAGCTGGAAGGTGGCCTCGGGTCGGCCCGCCCCGCGATAGGCGTCCACCGGCACGGTGTTGGTGAACACCGCGCGCACGTTCACATGGATCAGCGGCGTGGTGTAGTTGCCCGCCATCAGCGTCCCGTGCAGCCAGGTCGGCACCGAGGGCGCGAAGGTCGACAGATACGCGCCCATGTTGGCCAGCGTGTCGGTGCGCAGCGCCAGGAACTTGCCGTTCTCGTCCAGCGCCAGCTCGATCTTCGTCACGTGGTCGCGCCCGTGCGCGTCCGACATGAACGCCTCCGAGCGGTCCGCCGTCCACTTCACCGGCCGGCGCAGCGCCTTGGCCGCGAAGGTGCAGAAGGCCTCTTCGGCGTAGTGGAAGATCTTGGTCCCGAAGCCGCCGCCCACATCCGGCGCCACCACGCGCAGCTTGTGCTCGGGAATGCCCAGCACGAAGGCCCCCATCAGCAGCCGGATCACATGCGGGTTCTGCGAGGTGGTGTAGAGCGTGTGCTCGTCCGTCGAGGGGTCGTAGTCGCCGATCGCCGCGCGCGGCTCCATCGGGTTCGCCACCAGGCGGTTGTTCGTCAGCTCGAGCGTCGTCACATGGTGCGCGCGCGCGAAGGCCTCGTCCACCGCGGGCTTGTTCTCCTCGACGAAGCCCCAGTCGTAGCACAGATTGTCGCCCAGCTCGTCATGCACCAGCGGCGCGCCCGGCTCGAGCGCGGCGCGCATGTCCACCACCGCCGGAAGCTCCTCGATGTCGAGCGCGATCAGCTCGGCCGCCGCGCGCGCCTGCGCCCGCGTCTCGGCCACCACCGCCGCGATCGGGTCGCCCACATGGCGCACCTTGCCCTGCGCCAGCACCGGGTGCGGCGGCTCCTTCATCGGCTGGCCGTGCTTGTCCGTCACCTGCCAGCCGCAGGGCAGCCCGCCCACATCCTTGAAGTCCTCGCCCGTGAACACCCGCAGCACCCCCGGCGCCGCCGCCGCCGCCGACACGTCGATCGAACGGATGCGCCCATGCGCCACCGGCGAGCGCAGGAAATGCACATAGGCCTGCCGCGGCAGGTTGATGTCGTCCACATACTTGCCGTTCCCCGTCAGGAACCGCACGTCCTCGCGCCGCTTCGACGCGGCCCCGATCCCGAAATCCTTCGGCATTCGCTCGTCCTCCCTTGCGGGCCGCGCTCGGCGCCCGCCCGTTTTCGCGCCCGCGGCCGCGCCGCGGGCCCCGGGCGGCGCCGCGCGCCGCCCCGCCTTCCCCGCCGGGCCCCTGCGCGGCCCGGCCGCCGCCTCACTCGGCCGCCGCGGGCGCCGCGCGCAGCTCCTCGGCCGCCGCCAGGATCGCCTTCACGATGTTGTGATACCCCGTGCAGCGGCAGATGTTCCCTTCCAGATACGCCCGAACCTCCGCCTCGCTCGGCGACGGGTTCTCGCGCAGCAGCGCCGCCGCGCTCATCACCATCCCCGGCGTGCAGAACCCGCACTGAAGCCCGTGATGCTCCTGGAACGCGCGCTGGATCGCCCCAAGCGAGCCGTCCGGCGCCGCCATCCCCTCGATCGTCGTCACCTCCGCCCCCTGCGCCTCCAGCGCAAGCATCGTGCACGACTTCACCGCCGCGCCGTTCACATGCACCACGCACGCCCCGCATTGCGACGTGTCGCACCCAACATGCGTCCCCGTCAGCGAAAGACCCTCGCGAAGAAACTCCACCAGAAGCGTCCGGTCCTCCACCTCGCCCGCAACCGCGCGCCCGTTCACCCGCATCGATACGATCGTCATGCGTTCCGTCTCCCTGTTCCCTGTCGCACGACGGCTCAGCCGGTGATGCGGCTCAGCCAGCTCTTCTTCTTCGGCGCGTCGCCCTCGGCCGCGCCCTCGGCGGCTTCGGCCTCGGCTTCGGCCTGCGCATCGGGGCCCTCGACGACCTCCTTGAAGCGGGTGAAGAACTGATCGGCCATCTTCTTGGCGAAGCCGTCGATCAGCCGCGAGCCCAGCTGCGCCAGCTTGCCGCCGACGCTGGCCTCGACCTCGTAGGTGAGCTCGGTCCCCTCCTCGACGTCGCTCAGGCGCACATTGGCCGCGCCCTTGGCGAAGCCGGCCGCGCCGCCCTTGCCTTCGCCCGAGATGCGGTAGCTTTCGCCCTCGACCACGTCCGAAAGCTGCACCGCGCCCTTGAAGGTGGCCTTCACCGGGCCGACCTTCTGCGTGACGGTGGCCTCGAATCCCTCTTCGGGGCTGCCGGTCAGCTCCTGGCAGCCGGGGATGCACTGGCGCAGCACCTCGGGGTCGTTGAGCGCGGCCCAGACCTGGGCGCGGGGGGCCTTGATGATGCGGGAGCCTTTGAGTTCCATGCGCGTCTTTCCTTGCAAGTGCGCCGCGGCGCGGCCATGAGCGGCCGGCGCGGGCGGGGATCAGCCGTGATCGGCGCGCGGCATGGCCGCACGCTCATAGGCGGGATAAAGGTGAACGACCGAGCGCGCGAACTCGTCCGGCTGCACGCCCATGGCCGCGAATTCGGGCGGCAGCGGCGCGGCCATGAGCTCGGGCATCGAGAGCCCGCGCTCGGCGCCGTCGCGCAGCGCGCCGTCCAGCCAGTCGAGATAGGCGCGCGTCTGGCGCAGCGCGCGGCCTTCGGGGTCGATCGGGCCATGGCCCGGCAGCGTCGCCGCGGCGTCGAGCGCGGCCAGCTGGTCGATGCTGCGCCGCCAGGCGTCGAGATCGGCGTCGGGCGTGGTCGGCGCGCGGTCGAGAAAGGCGAGGTCTCCGGCGATCAGCGTGCCCGTGCGCCGGTCGAGCAGCGCCAGATCGGCCGGCGTGTGCCCCGACAGGGCCAGCGCCAGGAAGGGGCGGCCGCCCAGCGCGACCTCGCCCGGCTCGACGACCGCGTTGGGCGGCGTGGCTTCGGAGCCCCGCATCCAGTCGCCCAGCAGGCGATACATGTTGTCGGCGTAGGCGTCGCCATGCAGGGCGATCTGGCGCTGCGTTTCGGCCAGCGCCAGCACGGGCAGGTCGGCGAAGGCCTGCGCGCCCATGAAGTGGTCCGGGTGCTGATGCGTGACGAGGGCGGCGAAGACGGGCCTGCCCGTGGCGCGCAGCGCGGCGGCGCGCAGCTCTTCGCCGAAGCGCAGCGAGGGGCCGAGATCGACGGCCAGGACGCCCTCGTCGGTCTCGATCAGGGCGCAGTTGACGATGGCGCCGCCGTTCTCGGCCGAGAAGTATTCGCGCCGGCCCTCGATCATCCAGATGCCGGCGGCGACCTGGCGCGGCTCGAGCGCATAGGCGCGCCGCGCTTCGGCCCAGAGCGGCGCCGCGCCGCCCAGCGCGCCCGCCGCGAGGCCCGCCGCGCCAAGGGCCGCCGCGCAGCGCAGCGCCTGGCGGCGCGACAACGCAGCCGGGGCGGCGGGGACGGCGGCGGCGTCGGGCCCGCCGCGCGCCGGCCGGGGGGCGGCGCGGCGCGGCGCGCACCGGGGGCGGCGCGGGCTCATTGGCCCACCGCCGCGCGCAGCTCGGCGCGGATCTCGTTGCCGTTGTTGTCGCGCCCTTCCAGCAGCGCGGCCTCGCGGATCGCGCCCGGGGGCCAGAACAGGGTGAATGCGGGGTCTTCCTCGACCGGCTCGTGCAGCTCGATGCGCGCGGGCGCGGCGCCGCCGTCGGGGGCGACGGTCAGGGTCTCGATGAAAAAGGCGGGGATGCCGTCCGCAAGGCCCGTGTCCATGGGATGGTCGACGACGAAGCGCACGCGTCCGCTGTCGGGCCAGACGCGCCCGCGCACCTGGCCCAGCCGGTCGGCCCAGTCGTCGGTGGCGTAGGCGGCGGCGGGCGCGGTGCAGCCCCCGCCGGCGGCGTCCACATAGGCGCCGCCCACATGCCATGCGCCGTCGGAGGTGCGGGCGGCCGCGCGCACGGGCGTGGCCTGGTCGATCTTGAAGCGCAGGGCGATGCGCGGCTCGGCCCCGCCGGGGCGGTAGGTGAGGATGTGCGGGATCGGGCCGTAATCGACGCTGACCACAATCATCTCGACATCGCCCAGCGCGCGCGCGTCGACCAGCACGGGAACGTGAAAGCTGTCCTCGGCCGAGGCGGGGGCCAGCACGCGCACGCGATCGTCGAAGGCGATGCGGTCGGGGTCGCCCAGCAGCATCACCTGGTGGTAGTCCCACATGCCGCTGGCGAAGGGATCGTCCAGCTTGACGCGGGGCGCGTCGAGCGCGCGCGCGGGCGCGGCGGCCGACAGCGCGGCCAGCGCGGCCAGCGCGGCCAGCGCGGCGGGGGCGCGGGTGCGGGGTGCGGGCGTCATGGCGTCTCTCCTTCTCCGGCTCGGGTCCGGGGGCACGTCACCAGACCGGCGGCGCGTAGGTCAGGCCGCGCCGCGCGAAGATGGCGGCGACGCGCCCGTCCTCGACCGCGGCGCGCACGGCGTCGTTCACGGCGTAGCCCAGCGCGCGGTAGGTGTGGCGCACCGCGACCCCCAGCGGCCAGGAGGGGCGCGCCAGCCCCGGCAGGGGCGGCGCGTGCACGGCCATGCCCTCGGTCAGCGCCGCCTCGAGCTGGCCGCGCGGCCCCATCACGGCGGGCACCTCGCCGGCGGCCATGGCGGCCATGGCGGCGGCCGTGCTGGGGTAGTGGCGCACGTTCTGTTGCAGGGCGCCGCGCGCCGCGCCCAGAAGGTAGAGGTCCGCGATCGAGTCGGTCTCGACCCCCACCTTTGCGTAGCGGAAATAGGCGGGGCTGGGGCGCTCGTCGGGCGCGAAGGCATCGCGGCGCCAGGCGATGGCCAGCGTCTCGGTCATGTAGAGCCCCGTGATCACGGCCAGATCGTTGCGCAGCGCGAATTCGCGGTCGTAGGGCACGTGCATCAGCACGTTGACCACCTTGCGCTCGATCACGTCGCCCTTCCAGACATGGTTGCGCAGGTCGTCGTCCACGGTCTCGTCGGCGCCGACGAGGCGAAAGCGCGGCTCGACGTCCAGCGCCCGGGCGATCAGGCGCCCGATCTCGACGTCCACGCCCTCGGCGCGGCCGTCCTGCTCGTAGGACCACGGGGGGAAGGCGTCATAGACGCCGATCTCGATCCAGCCGCGCTCGACGATCTGGTCGAGCGACTGCCCGACCACGTCGCGCCCGGCGTTCTGCGGCCTGTCGCGGCCCGCGGCCGGCGCGCCCAGCCCCGCGCCCAGCCCCGCGCCAAGCGCCGCCGCCGCGCCCAGCACGAAGCGCCGCCTTCCGTTCCGCGCGGCCATGCCGTTCCTCTTGCGCCCGTCGCTCATGCGCGCATTCTCCGTCCGCGGGGCGGGCCGGTCAATGGCGCCTTGGTCGCCCCGGCCCGCGCGCGCCTCAATGCGAGGCGGAAAGGCCGATGGTCAGCTGCTCGGCGGCCTTGTGCGCGCCCGCCGCCCCCTCGGCCAGGGCCAGCGCCGCCTCGCGCGCGGGCGAGTCGGCGTATTCGGCGCCCGACAGGGTGGGGATCTGCTCGGCGATGGCCTCGAGCTCGGCGCGCAGCTGCGCGGCGCGCGCGTCGTCCACGCCGGCGGCCAGCTCGTCGCGGATCTGCCTGAGGCGCTCGGCATGCGGCTCGAGCGCCTCGTTGTCGGGGCGCGTCTCGATATAGGTGCGGATCGCCCAGGCCGCCTTCTGGCCCAGCAGCTCGCCGAAGGCGGGCATCTTGGTGATGCCGTTCTGGGTGTAGCCGTGGCGGAAGCGCTCGACGAACCACTCGTCGCCGTCGAAATCAGCGCTCAGATAGCGCAGGTCCGGCGCCAGCCCGCCCGACACCGCGCCCAGCCCGTGGCAGCGCGCGCAGTTCTGGTTGAAGCCCGAGGCGCCGATGCGCACGGCCTCTTCCAGCACCTCGCGGCCCATCGAGCGGTAGGGGTTCTCGTCCAGCCACTCCTCGCCCAGATCGGGCAGCGAGCCCGTCTCGACGGGTTGCGGAGCGACGTCGCCATGACCATGCGCGGCGGTGGCGGCGGCGGCGAGGACGAGGGCGAGCGCGGCGCGGGCCGCGGGGCGGCGGTGTGGCAAGGCTGATCCTCCCTGGATCTGGACCGCGCGGCGGTGGGCCGGCGGGGTCGGTTTCCGTTGCGTTCATCTAGGGGCGCCGGCCATGGTTGCGCCATTGAACTTTGGTTGCGGCGCGGGCGCTGCGGCGCCGTTCTTTCGTCGTATCGCCCCCACGCGCGAAGGCGCGCAAGATGCTCCCACGCGCGAAGGTGCGCAAGGCGATGGCCGCGCGCGCAGGCGCGCAACATGATTGCCGCGCGCCGGCGCGCGCTTGAGGAAGCGGCGCGTCGCCTTGCGCGAAGCGGCGCCGCGGGCAAGGTGGACGAGGGGCGCGCGTGCGCCCCCGATGTCGAGGGCGGAGGAAGGATGACGAGCTGGATCGGGGCGAAGACGCGCGGGGCCGCCCGGTTGCTGCTGGGCGCCGCGCTGGCGCTGGGGGCGGCGCGCGCGCCGGCGGCGCAGGACGCCGAGGCGTTCGAGATCGTCTATCTGGAACGCGCGCCCGCGCCCAGGCCGGTCTTGTCGAATCTCGACCCGCGCCCCGCGGATCTGGGCCTCGCGGGGGCGCGGCTGGGGGTGGCCGACAACGCGGCGATGGGGCGCTTTCTGGGCCAGAGCTGGCGGCTGAGCGAATTCGTCGTCCCGCCCGAGGGCGACTTCGCCGCCGCCGCCCGCGCGGCGCTGGCGCGCGGCGCGCCGGTGATCGCGAATGCCCCGGCCGAGGATCTGCTCGCCCTCGCGGACATGCCCGAGGCGGCGGGCGCGCTGATCTTCAACGCCGCCGCGCGCGACGACGCGCTGCGCCGCGGGGCGTGCCGCGCCAACGTGCTGCACACGATCCCCAGCCGCGCCATGCTGGCCGACGCGCTGGCCCAGTTCCTGGTGCGCAAGCGCTGGACGCGCTGGTTCGTGATCGAGGGCCGCGGCGCGCAGGACCGCGCCTTCGCCGACGCCATGGCGCGCGCGGCGGCCAAGTTCGGCGCCCGCATCGTCGAGCGGCGCGAATGGCCGCTGGACGCGGACATCCGCCGCACCGCCTCGTCCGAGGCGCCGCTGCTGACCCAGGCGCCCGAGCACGACGTGCTGATCCTGGCCGACGAGGCCGACGACTGGGACCGCTACATCCCCTACAACACCTTCAGCCCGCGCCCGGTCGCCGGCACCGAGGGCATGGAGCCCGTCGCCTGGTCGCGCCCGGTCGAGGCCTGGGGCGCGGCGCAGCTGCAGTCGCGCTTTCGCGATCTGGCCGGGCGGGACATGACCTCGGAGGACTACGCCGCCTGGGCGGCGGCGCGCGCGGTGGGCGAGGCGGTCACGCGCCTGGCCGCGGGGCGCGATCCGCACGATCCGCGGGCGCTGCGCGCGCATCTTCTGTCGGGCGCCTTCGAGATGGGCGGCTTCAAGGGCCGCAAGCTCAGCTTCCGCGCGTGGAACGGCCAGCTGCGCCAGCCGATTCCGCTGACG
Source organism: Oceanicella actignis (assembly GCF_008124525.1). Lineage (GTDB taxonomy): Bacteria > Pseudomonadota > Alphaproteobacteria > Rhodobacterales > Rhodobacteraceae > Oceanicella > Oceanicella actignis. The sequence goes on along the minus strand of NZ_VNHJ01000004.1, from coordinate 134,006 downwards.
CATCCGCGCGCGCTGGTCGCGCAGGCGCCGATCGAGGGGTTCCTGCACCGCGTCACCGAGCTCGACACGCTCGGCTACGACCAACCCGAGGCCGGCTGCGCGGCCTTCGAAGACAAGGGAGAATGACCTCATGAGCATCCGCGCACGGATTGCGCCGCTGCTTGTCGCCCTGGCGCCGCTGACGGCGCTTGCGCCCGCCGGCGCGCAAGGCGCCGAGATCTGGGTGACGAACGAGAAGGACGACGCGATCTCGGTCATCGACGTCGAGTCGCTGTCGGTCACGCGCACCGTCCCCGTGGGCGAGCGCCCGCGCGGCGTCACCTTCTCGCGCGACTACTCCAGGCTGTATGTCTGCGCCTCGGATTCCGACGCGGTGCAGGTCATCGACCCCGAGACGGGCGCCTTGCTGCACAACCTGCCCTCGGGCGAGGACCCCGAGCAGTTCATCCTGCACCCCGACGACCGGCGCCTTTACATCGCCAACGAGGACGACGCCGTGGCCACCGTCGTGGACACCGCCGCGCGCACGGTGCTGGCGCAGATCGACGTCGGGGTCGAGCCCGAGGGCATGGCGGTCAGCCCCGACGGCAAGGTGGTGATCGTTACCTCGGAAACCTCGTCCATGGCGCACTGGATCGACGCGGACACGCACCGGATCTTCGCCAACACGCTGGTCGATCAGCGCCCCCGCCACGCCGAGTTCACCCATGACGGCAAGCAGCTTTGGGTCTCGTCCGAGATCGGCGGCACGATCAGCGTGTTCGACGCCGCCACGCAGGAGCTTCTGGGCAAGATCGGGTTCGAGATCCGCGGCGTGAACCCCGACCTCATCCAGCCGGTGGGCTTCAAGATGACCTCGGACGATTCGCTGGCCTTCGTCGCGCTGGGCCCGGCGAACCACGTCGCGGTGGTGGACGTGCCGGGCCGCAAGGTGCTGGACTACATCCTGGTCGGGCGCCGCCCCTGGCACATGGCGATGACGCCCGACGACAGGCTGCTTTTCGTCACCAACGGCGTGTCGGGCGACGTGACGGTGATCGACGTCGCCGCGCGCGAGGCCGTCAAGACGATCAAGGTCGGCCGCTATCCCTGGGGCGCGGCCTGGCGGCCCTGAGCGGCGGGGCCGGCCCGCGCGGCGGCGGCTCCGGGGCCCCCGCGGCGGGCGGTTGCGATCGCGGCTTGCGCCCGCGTTGCGCGCTTGCGGCATCGTATCGCGGGCGCGGCGCGCCCCCCGGATCGCGGCGCCCCGATCGCGGCCCCGAAGCGCGCCATTGACCGCGGCGCGCGGGCGGTGGAACCTGACGGCGCGCGCCGCGGCGGACGCTGCGCGCCAGGCGAAAGGAGCAGGGCATGAGCGATCGCGAACCCCGGGACAGGGTCGAGCGCTGGGTTGATCTCGATGCGGACGCGCAGAGGGTGTGGGCCGCGGTGGGCGGCTTCGGCGCCATCGCCGACTGGCACCCGCTGGTCGAGAGCTGCGAGCTGGTCGAGCTGGACGGCGACCTGCACCGGCATCTGCGCCTGGCGGACGGGGCGCTGATGCTCGAGCGGCTGGTCGACCAGGGGCCTCATCATTACCGCTACGAGATCGTCGAGGGGCCGCTGCCGGTCGAGGACTACCTGTCCACCTTCACCGTCTTCGCCCGCGGCAAGGGCTGCCGGGTCTTCTGGTCGGCCAGCTTCGAGCCGGCGATTCCCGACGCCGAGGAGGCCGACCGCGTGGTCGCGGCCGTCTACGAGGCGGGTCTTGCGGCCATCAGGGACCGGTTCTCGGCGTGAGCGGGGCGCGCATGGGCGCGGGCGAGGGGGCTCTGGCCGCCGGGCTGGCCGGAGGGCTGAGCGTGCAGGGGGTCAGCTTCGCCTATGGCGCGCGCGAGGCGCTGCGCGACGTCGGCTTCTCGGTCGCGCCGGGGCGCTTTTGCGCGCTGCTGGGGCCGAACGGGGCGGGCAAGTCGACGCTCTTCGCGCTGCTCACGGGGCTGGCGACGCCGGCGCGCGGGCGCATCGTGGCGGCGGGGGCCGACCTTGGCCGCGCGCCGCGCGCGGCGCTGGCGCGCATGGGCGTGGTGTTCCAGCAGCCGGCCATCGATCTGGATCTGAGCGTGCGGCGCAACATGCGCTATTTCGCGGCGCTGCATGGCCTGTCGGGGCGCGAGGCCGACCGGCGCATCGACGCGGCGCTCGAACGGCTGGGCATGCGCGAGCGCGCGCATGAGAAGGCCCGCGCGCTCAATGGCGGGCACCGCCGGCGCATGGAGATCGCGCGCGCGCTGGTGCATGATCCGTCGCTGCTGCTGCTGGACGAGCCGACCGCGGGGCTCGACGCGCGCGCGCGCGCGGCGCTGGTGGCGCATGTGCACGACCTGGCCGAGGACGGGGTGTGCGTGCTGTGGGCCACGCATCTGACGGACGAGGTGCGCGCCTCGGACGACGTGGTGATCCTGCATCGCGGGCGCGTGGCGGCGGCGGGCCGCGCGGACGAGATCTGCGCCGGGCGTCCGCTGGCCGAGACCTTCGCCGCGCTGGCCCCGGCCGAGGAGGCGGCATGAGCGCCGGATCCGCGCCCAAATCCGCCCCCGAGTCCGCCCCCGAATCCGTGCCCGAATCCGCGCCCGGCCTGCGCGGCCCCGGCGCCCCGGGGGCGGGGGGCGCGCGCCCGGCGCCGCGCCTTGGCGCGCGGGCGCATCTGGCGGCGCTGCGCGCCATCGTCGCGCGCGAGGCGCTGCGCTTTCTGACCCAGCGCGCGCGCTTCTTCGCCGCGCTGGTGCGGCCGCTGGTGTGGCTGCTGGTGTTCGCGGCGGGGTTCCGCGCGGCGCTGGGACTGTCGATCACGCCGCCATATCAGACCTACGTCACCTACGAGGTCTACATCGTGCCGGGGCTTGCGGCGATGATCCAGCTGTTCAACGGCATGCAGTCGTCGCTGTCGCTGGTGCATGACCGCGAGACGGGGTCCATGCGGCTGCTGCTGACCAGCCCGCTGCCGCGCTGGTGGCTGCTGTCGTGCAAGCTGGCGGCGGGCTGCGCGGTGTCGCTGCTGCAGGTCTACGTCTTCCTGGCGGCGGCGGCGCTGTGGGGCGTGCGCGCGCCGCTCGAGGGCTATGCGTTGGCGCTGCCGGCGTTGATGCTGACGGGGCTGATGCTGGGGGCGATGGGGCTGGCGCTGTCCTCGACCATCACGCAGCTGGAGAATTTCGCGGGGGTGATGAACTTCGTCATCTTTCCCACCTTCTTCCTGTCCACGGCGCTTTATCCGCTGTGGAAGATGCAGGAAAGTTCGCCGCTGCTGGGGCGGATCTGCGAACTCAACCCCTTCACCCATGCGGTCGAGCTGGTGCGCTTCGCGCTCTATGGGCAGATGAACTGGGCGGCGGCGGGCTGGACGGCGCTGGCCCTGGCGGCGTTCTGGGCGCTGGCGATGGTCGGCTACGACCCGGCGCGCGGGCTGATGCGCCGCCGGGCGCGCTGAGGGCGGCGCGCGGCATCGTGATCGGGTTTGAGCGCGCGGGCGCGGCGCGATGTGGCAGCCTGACGGCGATCCAGCGCCAGGGAGCCGAACCATGCCCCGACATCTCCGCCTTGCCTTGACGATCGCCCTTGTCTCGCCCGTCGCCTTTCCCGGCGCCGCGCCGGCGCCGGGCGGGGCGGGCGGCCACGGGATGACGGGGCATGTTTCCGCGCCCTCGCGGGGTCAGGCCGGTCCCGCCGGGGCCGTCCATGACCAGGCGGCCCATGGCCATGCGGGCCAAGGCCGCGCCGCCGACGGACATGCCGCCCATGACCGCGCCGCCCAAGGCCAGCCCGCCCACCACGACCGCGCCGCCGACGGACATGCCGCCCATGACCACGCCGCCGACGGGCGCGAGGCCCACGACCGCGCCCACCACGACGACGCCGCCCACGGCCACGCCGCCCACGGCCACGCAGCCATTGGCGCCCATGCGGCGGCGTTCGCGCCGCCGCGCGCGCCGCGGGGCGGGCGGATGATCGAGGTCGCGGGCGAAGTCATCGACAGCTGGTGCTATCTTTCGGGCGTGATGGGCGGCCCCGAGGCGGTGACCGGCTCGGCGCATCACGCCTGCGCGCTGTGGTGCGCGGCGGGCGGCATTCCGGTCGCGCTGCTGGCCGATGACGGCGCCGTGCACATGGTGCTCAAATGGGAGGGCGACGACCATGTCGCGGGCGGCGAGATGATCATGGACGCGCAGTCGCGCCGGGTGCGCGCGCGGGGGCTGTCCTTCGCGCGCGACGGAGTGCGCTGGCTTCTGGTCGAGCGCGTGCTGGCCGATGAGGGCGTGGTGCGCCGCTCGCACGAGGAATACGGCGTCGTTCCGGCCTTCGCCATTCCCGAGCCCGCCGCGCAGGGAGAGGACCGATGAGCCCCGCCGCGCGCCGGGTGCGCGCGGCGCGGGCCTGGGCGGGTCAGGGGGCCGTGCGCCGCTGCGCCGCCCGCGCGCGGCGCGCGCTGGCCGCGGCGCTGGCGCTGAGCTGCGCGGCGGCGCAGGGCGCGGCGCAGGAGGGCCGATTCGCCGCCGGCTCGCAGGCCGCCTCATGGGGGCTGGCCGGCGAGGAGAAGGCGCGCTTCGAGGCCCGCGTGACCGACATATTGTGCGAGCTGACGGGCGATTGCCCGCCCGATTGCGGCGGCGGGCGGCGGCAGCTGGGCCTTGTGCGCACGGCCGACGGCGCGCTGATCGCGGCGGCCAAGAACGCGCAGCCGGTCTTTTCGGGCGCGGTCGCGGATCTTGCGCCCTATTGCGGGCAGGTGATCGAGGTGGACGGGCTGATGGTCGGCGCCGATCCGCGCGATCCGACGCGGGTCTTCATGGTGCAGCGCATCCGCGCGCCCGGCGCGGCCGAGTTCGCGCCCGCCAACCGCTTCACCCGCGCCTGGGATGAGGCCCATCCCGCTCTGGCCCGCCTGCCGGGGCCGTGGTTCCGCAAGGATCCGCGCATCCTCTCGCGGATCGCGCGCGACGGCTGGCTCGGGCTGGGCCCCGCGGCGGACGCCGACTTCCTCGCCCGCTGGTTCGAGTAGCCCGCCCTTCCGCCAGATGAAACTTTCGTTCGCGGGGTGAGCAATTCGGGCGAAAGCAAGGCATTATTTCCTTCCGGGCGTGCGCGCCGCGCCGCGTCCGCATGAACGTCAGGGAGGATGACATGATCGAGAACGGCAAGACCACCCGCCGCCGCGCGCTGGCCGCGCTGGCCGGGGCGGGGGCGGGCGCGCTGGCGGCGCCGGCCATCGCCACCGCCGCCGGCCAGACCACGACCTGGAAGGTGCAGACCTCGTGGCCCGGCGGCGTGGGGCTCAAGATCTTCAAGGACTGGTGCGCCACCATCGTCGAGAAGACCGGCGGCGAGCTGGCCTTCCAGCCCTTCGGCGCGAACGACGTGGTGGGCGACTTCCAGCTGTTCGACGCCGTCAAGAACGGGGTGCTCGACGCGGTCAACCCCTTCACCATCTATGCGCAGGGAATCATCCCCGCGGCCACGTTCCTGACCTCGTATCCGCTGGGGCTGCGCAACCCGCACGAGTTCGACGTGTTCTACTACGGCCTCGGCGGGCTCGACATCGCGCGCGAGCTTTACGCGGCGCAGGGCATGCACTTCGTCGGGCCGATCCATCACGGGCCGAACATCATTCACTCGAAGGTGCCGATCCGCTCGATCGACGACTTCCGCGGCCGCAAGATGCGTCTGCCCGGCGGCATGGTGGCCGAGGTGTTCAAGGAGATCGGCGCCGAGACCACGGTTCTGCCCGGCTCCGAGATCTTCCCCGCGCTCGAGAAGGGCACGATCGACGTCGCCGATTATGTCGGGCCGGCGGTCAACTACGCGCTCGGCTTCAGCCAGGTGACCAAATACATCTCGATGGGCCCGCCGGGATTCATGTCGCTCTACCAGCCGGTCGACCTCATGGACCTGACCGTGGGCATGCGCAGCTGGGAGGCGCTGAGCCCGCAGATGAAGCAGTTCGTCGAGATGGAGGTGCACGAGTATTCCGACCTGCACCACGCCGCCATCCAGAAGGCGGACCAGGACGCGTGGAAGAAGTTCGAGGCCGACGGCGTCGAGATCACGCGTCTGAGCCAGGACGACGTCGAGCTGATGACCGAGGTCGCCGTGCCGATCTGGTTCAAATACGCCAACCGCGACCGCGATTCGGCGCGGATCTTCAAGATCCAGCTCGACTACATGATGTCGGGCTCGCTGGGCTATGTGACGCCCGAGATGGTCAAGGGCCTCGAGCTCAAGCTCTGACCGCGTCGCGGCGGGCGCCCCGTGCGTCCGCCGCGCCTTCTTGCGCCGATCCACCGCCAACCCTTCAGGAAGGAGGGGCTTGATGCCCGCTCTGGATTTCACCCTGCCGCACTGGGCCTATCTGCTGGGGCTGATCCTGTTTCCGGCCGCGGCCATGGTCCTGGCCCGCCGCCCGCGTCCCAGGGCGCGGCGCCATTCGCTGTTCCTGGGCTACCTGATCCTCGTCCTTGGCGGGATCATGGGGCTGCACAGGCTGTATCTGAAGAACTTGTGGGGCCTGGCCTACGCGCCCTTCTTCATCTTCATCCTCTACGCCAACGGCATGGCGACGGATGCGCGTTCGGACTATTCCGACGCGGCCGACCTGGTCCGCCAGGCCGAGCGCGTCATCGCCCAGGAAGAGCCGCGCGTCGCCCAGGCGCGCGAAGAGCTGGACCGCCTGCGCGCCGCCGTCGCCGAGACCGAGGAGGACAGCTTCGCCCGCAAGCGCGCCGAGAAGAACCTTCAGCGCGCCCTCGACCGCATCGAGCGCGGCGAGGCGCGGCTGGAGCAGGCGCGCGCCGACCTTGTGACCGCCCGCCCGCGCGAGGCCGAGGCCGCCGAGCGGCGCGCCTTCTGGAACGCGGCGGCGGGCTGGGCGCTGCGCGCGATCCTGCTGTTCATGCTGATCGACGCCGTGCTGATGCCCTGGATGGTGCGCCGCGCCGACGCGGCCATCGTGCCGGACGCGCCGCTGAGCGAGGCCGAGCGCAAGCTGGCCGAGATCGAGGAGGCCGAGCGCCGCCGCGACGAGGACCACGTCTCGGACGGGTGGACGGGCTGGATCGACCGGCTGTCGCTCTATTCGGGCGAGTTCGTGGCCTACTGGGCGGTGATCGCGGTGGTGGTCTACTACTACGAGGTCATCTCGCGCTATGTGTTCAACTCGCCGACCAGCTGGGCGCACGAGTCCATGTATCTGATGTTCGGCATGCAGTATCTGATCTCGGGCGCCTATGCGATGCTGACCGACAGCCATGTGCGGGTCGACGTCTTCTACGCCCGCCTGCCCCCGCGCGGAAAGGCGTTGGTGGATCTGCTGACCTCGGTCTTCTTCTTCATCTTCGCGGGCACGCTGCTGGTCACCTCGTGGATCTTCGCGATGGACTCGATCGCCGTGTCCACGGGCAACGGCCTCGTGTCGCAATGGGCGCGCGGCGAGCTGGGCCTGGGAGAGATGCTGGCGCGCTTCGATCTGGGGCAGCTGACCGACCCGGCGATCCGCTGGGGCGAGATTTCGTTCAACGAGTGGGAGATTCCCCTTTGGCCGATGAAGTGGATGATGGTCGCGGGCGGCGCGCTGCTGCTGCTGCAGGGCGTGTCGAAATTCGCGCAGGATCTGCGCGTCCTGGTGCGGGGAGGCTGAGCCATGGGGCTTGAGATTTCGATCGAGTGGCTGACCCTGATCATGTTCGGCAGCCTTCTCGTGCTGCTGATGGCGGGTCTGCCGCTGGCCTTCGTCACCGGCGGGCTGGCCTGCGCCTTCCTTTTCATCCTGGGCGACGCGCGGGCGCTGAACATCGTGCCCAGCCGCATCTTCCCGCTGATGACGAACTACCAGCTGTCGGCGATTCCGCTCTTCATCTTCATGGCGGCGATGCTGGAGCGGGCGGGCATCATCAACGACATGTTCGACGTCATCTACAAGGTGCTGGGCGGGGTGAAGGGGGGGCTTGCCTCGGCCACCATCCTGGCCTCGACCATCCTTGCGGCGATGGTGGGCGTGATCGGCGCGGCGGTGGTGACCATGGGCATCATCGCCCTGCCGGCCATGCTGCGCCGGGGCTACGATCCCAAGATCGCCATGGGCTCGATCATGGCCGGCGGCACGCTGGGCATCCTGATCCCGCCCTCGATCCTGGCGATCATCTACGCGGTGGTGGCCGAGCAGTCGGTGGGCGAGCTGTTCATCGGCGCGGTCATCCCGGGTCTGATGCTGTCGGGGCTCTACATCCTCTACGTCACCGCGCGCTGCTACGCCAATCCGCGCCTGGGGCCGCCGATCCCGGTCGAAGAGCGCATTCCCCTGCGCGCCAAGATCCGCCTCATCGGAAAGATGTCGGCCCCCATCGCGCTGATCGTCATCGTGCTGGGCGTGATCTTCACCGGCGTCGCGACGCCGGTCGAGGCGGCGGGCATCGGCACCTTCGGCGCCTTCATCGTCGCCGCCATCCACCGCAAGCTGGACTGGCCGACGGTGCGCGAGGCCTGCCTGACCACGCTCAAGGCCTCGGCCATGGTCATCTGGATCATGTTCGGCGCCACGATCTTCGTCGGGCTCTACGTGCTCGAGGGCGGGCAGCAATTCGTGCAGAACGCCCTGGCGGCGACCGGGCTGGGCCCGTGGGGGGTGCTGCTGACCATGCAGGCGGTGCTCATCATCCTGGGCATGTTCCTGGACTGGGTGGGCATCCTGCTCTTGTGCGTGCCGATCTTCGTGCCCATCATCAAGGCGCTGGGGCCGGCGGCCTTCGGCATGGCCGATCCCGATGACCTGGTGCTGTGGTTCGGGGTGCTCTACCTGGTCAACATGCAGATGAGCTTCCTGTCGCCGCCCTTCGGCTACGCGCTGTTCTATCTGCGCGGCGTGGCCCCGGCCGAGATTCCGATGAGCGACATCTTCCGCTCGGCGCTGCCCTTCCTGTTCCTGCAGGCATGCGGGCTGGCGCTGTGCATGGTCTTCCCGAGCATCGTCATCTGGCTGCCAAGGCTGGTCTATGGCTGAGCCCGCGCGGCGCGCCCCGAGGCGGGCGCGCCGCATCCGCGCTTGCCCCGCGGAGCGCGCGGGCTATCATGCCCGCGCAGCACGGAGCGCCGCATGAGTTTCTCGATAAGGCAGAAGCGCATCCTCGAGATCGCGCACAAGGTCGGCCACGTCACCGTCGAGGGTCTGGCCGAGGAGTTCGACGTCTCGCCCCAGACCATCCGGCGCGACCTGAACGAGCTGTGCGAGCAGGCGGCGCTGATGCGCACCCATGGCGGGGCGGTGGTGGCCTCGGGGGTGGCGAACATCGGCTACGACCAGCGCCGCGTGCACATGCAGGCCGAGAAGGAGGCGCTGGCGGCGCTGTGCGCGGCCGACATCCCGGACGGCTGCTCGCTGTTCATCAACATCGGCACCACCACCGAGGCGGTGGCGCGCGCGCTGCTCAAGCATCGCGAGCTGATGGCCATCACCAACAACATGAACGTGGCCATGACCCTGGCCCGCAACCCCGATTGCGAGGTGGTGGTGGCCGGCGGCGTGCTGCGCCGCTCGGACAACGGGCTGGTGGGCGAGGCGACGACCGACTTCATCCGCCAGTTCAAGGTGGACATCGCCATCATCGGCGCCTCGGCGGTGGACATGGACGGCACGCTGCTGGACTTCGACTATCGCGAGGTGCGCGTGGCGCAGGCCATCATCCAGAACGCGCGGCGGGTGTTCCTGGTGGCGGACGGGTCGAAATTCGAGCGCTCGGCGCCCGTGCGCATCGCCTCGCTGACGGATCTGGACGCGCTTTACACCGACCGCCAGCCGCCCGCGCCCATCCGCCGACTGTGCGCCGAGCACGACATCGCCCTGCGCGTGCCCGCCTGAGCGCGCCCGCCGCCCGACCCAGCGAGGCCAGATGAAGACGATCCGCGAACCCGCGCGCGACATTCCCGTGATCCACGAGACCGACGTGCTGGTGGTCGGCTCGGGCCCCGGCGGGCTGGCGGCGGCGCTGGCCTCGGCGCGGGCGGGCGCGCACACCGCGCTGGTCGAGCGCTTCGGCTGCTTCGGCGGCAACCTGACCGCGGTCGGGGTCGAGGGTTTCGCCTGGTATCGGCACGAGCGCACGCAGGACAGCGAGGGCATCGGCCGCGAGTTCGAAGAGCGCGCCCGCGCCGCCGGCGCCGGCACGCCCGAGCCGCAGTCGCAAAGCTGGGCCATTGACGCCGAGGGCTTCAAGGTCGTCGCCGACCGCATGGTGCAGGAGGCGGGCGTGCATCCCATGCTGCACCGCGCCTTCGCCGCGCCGATCATGGAGGGCGACGCGATCGTGGGGATCGTGGTCGAGTCCAAGGCCGGGCGCGAGGCGATCCTGGCGCGCCGGGTGATCGACGCGACGGGCGATGCGGACGTGGCCCACCGCGCCGGCGCCCCCACGCGCAAGACCGCGCGCGAGCGCATGCAGGCGGCGTCGGTCATGTTCTCGATGACGGGGGTGGACAAGCGCGCCTTTCTCGAGGCCGTCAAGGCCGAGGCGCCCACCTACAAGGACTGGGAAAGCGGCGAGTGGACGGTCGAGACCGACGGCAAGGAGGATGCGATGTTCTCGCCCTTCCTGCGCAAGCCCTTCGAGAAGGCCATGGCCGAGGGGCTGATCGATCCGGGCCTTCAGACCATCGCCGGCACCTGGGGCGCGGCCTATGACACGGGCGACCTGACCTATCTGAACCTGGTTCACCTGGCCGGCTGCGACGGCACGGACCCCGACGACCTGACCCGGTTCGAGATGGAGGGGCGGCGCCAGGCGATGCTGGCGGTCGAGGCGCTGCGCCGCCATCAGCCCGGCTGCGAGCGCGCCCGGCTGCGCAATTTCGGCATGACCATCGGCATCCGCGACACGCGCAAGATCCTGGCCGTGCATGACATGACCGGCGCCGAGGTGCGCGGCCAGGCGCGCTTCGAGGATTCGATCGGCATCTTTCCCGAATTCATCGACGGCTACGGCATCCTGATCCTGCCGACGACGGGGCGCTATTTCCAGCTGCCCTACCGCACGCTGCTGCCGCGCCGGATCGAGAACCTGCTGGTCGCCGGCCGCGCCACCGGCGGCGACGAGGTCAGCCACGCGGCGACGCGCAACATGATGTGCTGCACCGTGACGGGGCAGGGGGCGGGCGTTGCCGCGGCGCTGTCGGCGCGCAGCGGCCGCAGCCTGCGCGAGCTGGACGTCGGCGCCCTTCAGGCCGAGCTGCGCCGGCAGGGGGTGCGGCTGTGCTAGCGACGCCCTTCGCGATCATGGCCGCGGCGGCGCTGCTCGAGATCGCGGGCTGCTACGCGGTGTGGGTGTGGTGGCGGCTGGGCGGCTCGGCGCTGTGGCTGGCGCCTGGGCTGGTTTCGCTTGCCGGCTTCGCGTGGCTCCTTGCGCTGGGGCCGGCGCAATTCGCGGGGCGGGCCTATGCGGCCTATGGCGGCGTCTATGTGACCGCTTCGCTGCTCTGGCTGTGGGCGGTCGAGGGGCAGCGGCCCGCGCCGGCCGATCTGGCGGGCGCGGCGCTGTGCCTGGCGGGCGCGGCGACGATCCTGGTCGCCGCCCGCTGAGCGCGCCGCCGCCGGCCGCTTGGGCGGGCGATGCCCTGGGCCGACCTCGCCGCGGGGGATGGCGTCGTCGTCCGCCGGCGCGCGGGGGCCGCGTCGTGCGGGCGGCGCAGCCGAGGGGCCGCCCGCTGAGCGCGCCGCCGGCCCAGCCCGCCGGCGATGCGGCCGGCCGCCCCTTGCTTGGGCGATGCCGCCGGGCGCCCCCGGCGCGGTCGCGTCGGCCCTGCGCCGCGCGCACCATGCCGCGGCCGGCCCGCCGAGGCGCCGCCGGGCCGTCGGCGCGGTTCAGCGCCCCACCGAGACGTAGCGCAGCCCCGCGCGCTCGGCTTCGGCCGGGTCGTAGACGTTGCGCAGATCGGCGAAGCCGTCGCCCTTCATCACGCCGCGCAGCCGCGCCAGGTCCAGCGCGCGGAACTGGTTCCACTCGGTGATCAGCACCGCCGCGTCGGCGTCGCGCGCGGCCTCGTAGGGGTCTTCGACCCATTCGACGCCGGGCAGCAGGGCCTCGCCCTCCTTGCGGCCGGCGGGATCGCAGACCGCCACGCGCGCGCCCTGGCCGATCAGCGCGGGCACGATGGTCAGCGCGGGGCTTTCGCGCATGTCGTCGGTGTTGGGCTTGAAGGTCACGCCGAAGACCGCGATCTTGCGCCCGTTCACCGAGCCGCCGCACAGATCGATCACCTTCTCGGCCATGCGGCGCTTGCGCGCGTCGTTGACCGCGATCACCGTCTCGACGATGCGCATGGGCGCGGCGTGCTCCTGCCCGGTGCGGGCCAGCGCCATGGTGTCCTTGGGAAAGCACGAGCCGCCATAGCCCGGCCCCGCATGCAGGAACTTGGGCCCGATGCGCCCGTCCAGCCCCATGCCCTTGGCGACCTCCTTCACATTGGCGCCGACCTTCTCGCACAGATCCGCGACCTCGTTGATGAAGGTGATCTTGGTGGCGAGAAAGGCGTTCGAGGCGTATTTGATCATCTCGGCCGACTCGAGCGAGGTGAACATCACCGGCGCCTCGCGCAGGCTCAGCGGGCGGTAGATCTCGCGCAGGATCTCGCGGGCGCGGTCGGTCTCGGCGCCGACCACCACGCGGTCGGGGCGCATGAAATCCTCGATCGCGGCGCCCTCGCGCAGGAATTCGGGGTTCGAGGCGACCTCGAAGCCGATCTTGCGGCCCGTCTCGTCAAGACGCGCGCGGATGGTCTGCGCGACCATGCGGTTCGTGCCCACCGGGACGGTGGACTTGGTCACCACCACCGTGCCGTCGTCCATCACGTCGGCCAGCTCGCGCGCGGCGGCGAAGACGTAGCTCAGATCCGCATGCCCGTCGCCGCGCCGGGTGGGCGTGCCCACGGCGATGAACACCGCCTGCGCGCCGGCCGCCGCCTCGGCCAGATCGCCGGTGAAGGACAGGCGCCCGGCCTCGACGTTGCGGCGCATCAGATCCTCGAGCCCGGGCTCGTAGATGGGCGTGCGGCCCGTGCGCAGCGTGTCGATCTTGGCCGGATCCTTGTCGACGCACACCACATCGTGCCCGAAATCCGAAAAGCAAACCCCCGAGACCAGACCGACATAGCCCGTCCCGATCATCGCGATGCGCATGCCCGCGCCTCCTTGTCCCGCAATTGCGTCGTCCAAATCCCGCGGCCCGGCCGCGCCGGCGGGGTTATCAGGTTCAGGCGGCTTTCTCCAGCCCCGGAAGGTTCAGCGCGCGCACCAGGTCGCGCACCTCCTGGCGGGCGGCGACGTGGCTGAGCGAGAAGGTGAAGCCCTGCTCCTTGAGGTCGAGCAGCGTCAGCCCGTTCAGGAACATCTCGCGAAAGATCACGCGCTCGGAAAAGCCGGGCACGATGCGAAAGCCGATGCGCCGCGAGAGCTCGGCCATGGCCTCGCCGACCTTGTGCTTGTTGCGCGCGTGCAGCGTCGAGACGCGGTTGCGCAGCACCACCCAGTCGGCGGGCCTGAGGCCGGCGCGCGCGCGCAGCTGGCGCGCCTTCCAGACCATTTCCGAATAGATCGACGGCCCCAGCACGCGCCCGCTTTCGGGATCGACCCGCGCCAGCAGGTCGAAGTCCACGAGGCTGTCGTTGATGGGGGTGATGAGCGTGTCCGCCGCCGCATGGGCCATCTGGCTGTAGAAGCTGTCCGAGCCGGGGCAGTCGATCATGATGAAGTCGCACTCGCGCTCGAGCTCGGCGATGGCCTCGGAGAACCGCGCCTCTTCCTCCTCCTGCGCGGCGATGCGGTCGCGCAGGTCGGAGGCGGCCAGCGCGATGCGCCGCGGCAGCGCCAGCTGCTGGCCCGTGCGGCGGGCGAAGGCCTCGCGGTTCTCGAGATAGCGGAAGAAGGTCCTCTGCCGCAGGTCCAGATCGAGCGCCCCGACCCGCATGCCCGCGCGCGCCAGAGCGACGAAGATGTGCATGGCGGTGGTGGACTTGCCCGAGCCGCCCTTCTCGTTGCCGGTCACGATGATGTGCGCCACGCGCCGACCTCATGTCACGAATGCGAAAGCGCGCCCCGAAGCGGAGCGCGCCTGCAAGCTAGCGAATCCCCGCGGCGGGGGGAAGATCAGAAGCCGAGGCCCTCGTACTTCTTCTTGAACTTCGACACCCGGCCGCCGGCGTCCATCAGGCGCTGCCCGCCGCCCGTCCAGGCGGGGTGCGAGCTGGGATCGATGTCGAGCGCCAGCACGTCGCCTTCCTTGCCATAGGTCGAGCGCATCTTGACGATGGTGCCGTCGGTCATCTTGACGTCGATGAAGTGATAGTCGGGGTGGATGTCTTTTTTCATGACGTTGCGACCGGCGCCCGCCGGCCTCCTCTGTTGCGTCGGGACTGACCGCCGCGCGCGCCCGCGGGCCGGTGACGACGTCGCCCCCCAGATCCGAAGTCCGGCCTTTAGCGCATAGGCGCGCGCGCCGCAAGAGGGGGCGCGCGCGGCGTTGGCGCCGGGTCGCGGGCGGCCTATCGTGCCGCCGGGTCGGGGCGGAGCGGAAGGGGTTGCGGATGAGCGGCGGATCGGCGGGGCGGCCCGCGCTGGGTTTCGTCTTCGCGGCGGTGATGATCGACGCGATGGGCATCGGGCTGGTCATGCCGGTGATGCCGGCGCTCTTGCGCGAGGTGACGGGGCTGGGCCTCGATGGCGCGGCGCGCTGGGGCGGGGCGCTGTCGCTGTGCTACGCGGCGATGCAGTTCCTTTGCGCGCCGCTTCTGGGGGCGTTGTCGGACCGGCGCGGGCGCCGGCCGGTGCTGCTGACCTCGCTGGCGGCGCTGGGGGCGGCCTATCTGGCCATGGCGGCGGCGGGGTCGATCTGGACTCTTCTGGCGGCGCGGCTGGCGGCGGGCGCCGCGGCGGCCACGCATTCGACCGCCTACGCCTATGTCGCCGACGTGACCGCGCCCGAGCGGCGGGCGGCGCGCTTCGGCCTTCTGGGCGCGGCCTTCGGGCTGGGCTTCGTGCTGGGGCCGGCGCTGGGCGGCGCGTTGGGCGAGCTTGGGCCGCGCGCGCCTTTCCTGGCCGCCGCGGCGCTCGCCTTCGCGGCGGCGGGGCTGGGCCTGGCGGCGGCGCCCGAATCGCTGCCGCCCGAGCGCCGGCGCCGCCGCCTGTCGCTGCGCGGGGCGCACCCGCTGCGCGCTCTTGCGCGCGCGGCGCGGATGCCGGGCATGGGGCCGATCCTGGGGGCGGTGCTGCTCTACGATCTGGCGATCTACGCCTATCCCTCGGTATGGAGCTTTCACGTCGCCGCCGCCTATGGCTGGAGCGCGGGGCAGGTGGGCATGTCGCTGGCCGCCTATGGGCTGGTGTCGGGCATGGCGCAGGCCTGGCTGATCCGCCCGGCGCTGGCGCGGCTGGGCGAAAGGCGCACGGCGCTGATGGGGCTGGGGGCCGATGCGCTGGGCGCGCTGGGGCTGGCGGCGGCGCTGGGCGGGTGGAGCGTCTATGCGCTGATGCCGCTTCTGGGCGCGGCGGCCATGGCCGGGCCGGCGATGACGGCGATGCTCAGCCGCCGCGCAAGCGAGGCCGCGCAGGGCGAGCTGCAAGGCGTGCTGGCGGCGCTGTCGGGCGCGGCGGCGATGATCAGCCCGCCCGTGATGACCTGGATCTTCGACCTGTTCGTCGGGTCCGGCGCGCCCTTCCAGGCGCCCGGCGCGCCCTTTGCGCTGGCCGCGGCGCTGGCGGCGGGGGCGGCGTTGCTGCTGGCCGCGCGCGCCTGAGGCGTCGCCCGCCCCCGGGCGCGAAAGAACATCGCCCGCCCCCGGGCGCGAAAGAACATCGCCCGCCCCCGGGCGCGAAGATCATCGCCCGCCCCCGGGCGCGAAGAGCATCGCCCGACCCGGCGCCGCCGGCGGCGCGCGCTCAGTCGAAGCGGTAGAAGGCCTCGTAGATCGGCTGCAGCGTGCGCTCGTCGAACAGCGAGGAGACCGAGGTGTCGTTGCCCACGTTCAGGATCGCCTGTGCGAAGAGCGGCGCCACCGACACCGCGCGGATGTTCGGCGCGGCCTTGGCTTCGGCCGGCAGCGGGATCGAGTCGGTGATGACGAGGCTTTCCATCGCCGAGTTCGACACCCGCTCGACCGCCGGACCCGACAGGACGCCGTGGGTGATGTAGGCGTGCACGGCCTCGGCGCCCTCGTCCTTGAGCAGCTGCGCCGCCTTGCACAGCGTGCCCGCCGTGTCGCAGATGTCGTCGACGATCAGGCAGATGCGGTCCTTGACCTCGCCGATGACGGTCATCTCCTCGACCACGCCGGGCTTCGAGCGCCGCTTGTCCACGATCGCCAGCCCCAGGCCCAGGCGCTTGGCCAGCTCGCGCGCGCGCGCCACGCCGCCGACGTCGGGCGAGACCACCGTCAGCTTCGACAGGTCGGGGAAGTGATGGCGGATGTCCAGCGCGAAGACCGGCGAGGCGTAGAGGTTGTCCACCGGGATGTCGAAGAAGCCCTGGATCTGGCCCGCATGCAGATCCATGGTCAGCACCCGGTCCACGCCGGCCTGGGTGATCAGATTGGCCACCAGCTTGGCCGAGATTGGCGTGCGCGCCGCCGTGCGTCGGTCCTGACGGGCGTAGCCGAAATAGGGAATCACCGCCGTGATGCGCTGGGCCGAGGATCGGCGCAGCGCGTCGGCCATGATCAGCAGCTCCATCAGGTTGTCGTTGGCCGGGTTGCAGGTCGACTGGATGATGAACACGTCCTCGCCGCGGACGTTGTCGTAGATCTCGACGAAGATCTCCTTGTCGTTGAAGCGCTCGACGCGCGCGTCGGCCAGCTCCATGGGCGCGCCGCGATAGACGGTCATGCGCCGGGCGATGGCGTTGGCCAGCGCCGGGTTCGAGTTGCCGGCGATCAGCTTCAGATTGATGTCCGCCTTCATCTTTCGTCGCCCCTTCCTGTCATGGCCGCGCCCGCCGCCGGTTACGGCGCCCGCGCGCGGGTTGCGCCGCCTGTTCGCGCCGCCTGCGCCCGCCGCCGGCTCCGGTTCCGGCGCCCGCGCGCGGGCTCGGCCGCCTGCGCCCGCGGCCGCGTGCGCCCCATACCATCGGGCGGGGGGGTTGCAAAGCCCGATGAACGGGGCATTCTGGCGCAAACGCCCGTAAGGAGATCGAACGAATGCCGCAGGACGCCCCCGATCCCGCCGCCGATTCCGCAGCCGAGTGCGTGATCGAGTATTTCTTCTCGCCCCTTTCGCCCTTTTGCTGCCTTGCGGGGCTGCGGCTGGAAGAGATCGCCGCGCGCCACCGCGTCAGGGTGCGCTACATTCCCTTCGACATCATGAAGGTGTTTGCCGCCGTCGGCGCCCAGCCGGTGGGCAAGCGCCATCCCTCGCGCCAGGAATACCGCCTGCAGGAACTGCGCCGCCTGGCGCGGCTGAGCGGCATTCCCCTGCGCCTGTCGCCGGCGCACTGGCCGACCGACCCCGCGCCCGCCTCGATCGCGCTGGTCGCGGCGCAGCGCGCCGGGGCGGGGGATGTGGGCCGGGCGGCGCATGCGCTCATGCGCGCCTGCTGGGTCGAGGAGCAGGACATCGCCCGCCCCGAGGTCATCGCCCGCGCGCTGGCCGAGGGCGGCATCGACGCCGGCGCGCTGAGCCCCGACGCGAGCGACCGGGCCGAATACGAGGCCAACGCCGATCTGGCGCTGGCGCGCGGGGTGTTCGGCGCGCCCTTCTACATCGTGGGCGACGACCGCTTCTGGGGCCAGGACCGGCTCGGGCATCTGGACCTGCACCTGTCGGGGCTGCTGTGAGCAAGGCGCGCGTCGAGCTCGACGGGCTGTCCTTCGCCCTGCGCCGCGCCGGCCCCGAGAAGGGGGGCCGCGCGCCGGTCCTGCTGGCGCATTGCTCGCTGGCCCATTCGGGGCTGTGGCGCCCGATCATGGATGCGCTGGCCGACGAGCGGCGCTGCGTTGCGCCCGATCTGCCCGGCCATGGCGCCTCGGCCGCCCCGCCCGAGGGCGTGACGCTGCCCGATCTGGGGCTGCGGCTGTGCATCCGCCTGCTCGAGGAGCTGACCGAGGGCGGCGCCCGCCCGGCGCATGCGGTCGGCCTGTCGCTGGGCGCGGCGATCCTGGGCATGGCGGCGCGCGAGCGGCCCGACCTTCTGGCCAGCGCAACGCTGATCGAGCCGGTCTATTTCCACCTGCTGCGCCCCGCCGGCCGCGAGGAGGAGGCGCGCGAGGAAGACGCGCTCATGGCCGAGGTCGAGGCGCTTTGGCGCGCGGGCCGCGGCGCCGAGGGGGTGAGCCGCTTCATGCAGGTCTGGGGCGCGCCCGGCGGGCTGGCGAGCCGGGGCGAAGAGGGCCTGGCCTATGCGCTGCGCTGCTACGGCCATCTTCGGCGCGATTGGGACCGGCAGCGCGCGGGCGGGGGGCTGATCTCGGCGCAGGACATCGCCGCGCTGCGCACGCCGCTTTTGCTGGTCGACGGCGCGCGCACGCCGCGCCCGGCGGCGGCGGTTCTTGATGTGATGCAGGCGCTGAACCCGGCGGCGCGGCGCGTGACCATCGCCGAGGCGGGGCATCTGAGCCCCGTCACCCATCCGGCCGAGACGCTTGCGGCGCTGCGCGCCTTCTGGGATGAGGTCGAGACCCCGGCCCCCGGCGCGGCGCCCCGCGACCCGGTCGGGGCCGGGCCGCTCGGCTGATCCGACCCGGCGCGGCGCGCCGCGCGCATCTGGCGCCGGGGGGCGCGATCGGCTATGCGGTCCCTCGATCCGACATCCGAACAGGAAGCCCGCCATGCCCGAGCTCGACCTGGACTTCGTCCGCGACCAGTTCCCCGCCTTCCGCGAGCCCTCGCTGCGCGGCTGGGCGTTCTTCGAGAACGCCGGCGGCTCCTACGCCTGCCGCCAGGTGATCGACCGGCTCGACCAGTTCTACCGCCGCACCAAGGTGCAGCCCTACGGGCCCTATCCGGCCTCGCGCATGGCGGGGGCGTGGATGGACGAGGCTTATGAGCGCATGGCCCAGTGGCTGTGCGTCGGCCCGGACGAGGTGCATTTCGGCCCCTCCAGCTCGCAGAACGTGCAGGTGCTGGCGAACGCCTTCCGCCAGATCTGGGCCGAGGGCGACGCGGTCATCGTCACCAACCAGGATCACGAGGCCAATTCCGGCCCCTGGCGGCGCCTGGCCGACGCCGGCATCGAGGTGCGCGAGTGGCGCGTGGACGAAGAGGGGCGGCTCGACCCGGCGCGGCTCGACGCGCTGCTGGACGACAAGGTGCGCCTCGTCGCCTTTCCCCACGCGTCGAACATCGTCGCGCAGATCAACCCGGCCGCCGAGATCTGCGCGCGCGTGCGCGCGGCGGGGGCCGTGTCGGTGGTCGACGGCGTGTCCTTCGCGCCGCACGGCCTGCCCGATGTCGAGGCGCTGGGGGCGGACGTCTACCTGTTCTCGGCCTACAAGACCTTCGGCCCCCATCAGGGCGTGATGACCGTGCGCCGCGAGCTGGCCGACCGCCTGCCCAATCAGGGCCACTTCTTCAACGCCGGCGACCTCCGCAAGAAGCTGGTTCCCGCCGGCCCCGACCATGCGCAGGTCGCCGCGCTCGAGGGCGTCGTCACCTACATGGAGGCGCTCGACGCGAAGCACTTCCCCTCCTCGGCGGCGGCGGACCGGCGCAACGCGCGCGTGCGCGCCCTGATCCGCGCCGCCGAGACGCGGCTTCTGGCGCCGCTCATGGCCTATCTCGAGGGGCGGGGCGACGCGCGGCTGCTGGGGCCGGCCGATCCGGCCGGGCGCGCCCCGACCCTGGCGCTGGACACCCGCCGCGACCCGCGCGAGGTCGCCGAGCGCCTGGCCGAAAGCCGCGTCATGGCCGGGGCGGGGCATTTCTACGCCTGGCGGCTGATCGAGGCGCTGGGGATCGACCCGCGCCGGGGCGTGCTGCGGCTCAGCTTCACGCATTACGCCTCGGACGAGGAGATCGACCAGCTGATCGCCGCGCTGGACCGGGCGCTCTGAGCCATGCGCGTGGTGGGCGGAGCGCTGCGCGGACGCCGCCTGGCGGCGCCGGGCGCGGCGGGGGGCGGCGCGGCGCATCTGCGCCCGACCGCCGACCGCGTGCGCGAGGCGCTGTTCAACATCCTGGCCCATGGCGTGCCCGACCAGCCGCCCCCGCCGCAGGGGCGGCGGGTGCTGGACCTGTTCGCGGGCACCGGCGCGCTGGGGGTCGAGGCGCTCAGCCGCGGCGCCGAGCGCGCGACCTTCGTCGACGACCTGCCCGCCGCCCGCGCCCTGATCCGTGAAAACGTCGAGAACCTGGGCCTGATCGGGCGCGCGCGCATCCTGCGCCGCGACGCGACCCGGCTGGGGCCGTGCCGCGAGCGGCCCTATGATCTCGTCTTCCTCGACCCGCCCTACGCGCAGGGCCTGGGCGAGCGGGCGCTGGGTTCGGCGCAAGAGGGCGGCTGGCTTGCGCCCGGCGCGCTGATCGTGTGGGAAGAGGCCGCCGAGGTCGAACCCGCCCTCCCTGCCTGGGCCGAGCTTGTGGACGCGCGGCGCATGGGGCCGGCCTCGCTGCGCATCCTGCGCGCGCGCTAGCGCGCCGCCCCGCTCCGCCGGGCGGGGCGGGCGCAGGGCAAGGGCGGGGCGGAGCTTGGCAGGCGACTCGTGCGAACGCGCCGGCCAGCCAAAGGCCCCTGGCGCGGAGTTCGGCGGATGACGCGCAAGAGAACGCGCGGGCCGGCCGCCGGTTCCGGGGCGCGGGGCGCAGCGCCTGGGGCGCGCGCGAGAAGGCGCGCCGGTCCGGGGCGCGGGCGCCCGCCGCGCCGGCCGGCCTCGGCGCCCATGCCCCAGGCGCGGGCCGATAGGCGGCGCGGGCCGCACCTTGTCGTTGCCTCTGGCGCCGCGCGCGCGGGCCGCTATGTTGATGCGCGGACAATCCATGTCGCAGCGAGAGGAACCCGTCATGACCATCGAACCCGGCCAGCGCCTGCCCGAGGCGCGTTTTCTGGAGCTTGGCCCCGAGGGCCCCGTCGAGGTCCCGTCCGAGGCGCTGTTCAAGGGGCGCCGCGTGGCCGTCTTCGCCGTGCCCGGCGCCTTCACGCCGACCTGCTCGAACGCCCATCTGCCCAGCTTCGTCAAGGCCGCCGGAGAGCTGAGCGAGAAGGGCGTGGACGAGATCGTCTGCATCGCCTCGAACGACCCGTTCGTGATGCGCGCCTGGGGCGAGGCGACGGGCGCGCTCGAGGCCGGCATCCGCATGCTGACCGATCCCGACGGCGCCTTCGTGCGCGCGCTCGGGCTCGACTTCTCGGCTCCGCCGGCGGGGCTCTTCAACCGCGCCAAGCGCTTCTCGATGCTGGTCGAGGATGGCGAGCTCAAGGTCCTCAACGTCGAGGACAACCCCGGTCAGGCCGTGTGCTCGACCGGCGAGGTGCTGGTGGACATGATCTGATCCGCCCCGGCCGGACGCGGCCGCGCGCCGCCTCCGGCCCTTGCGGGCGCGGCCGGGGCGGCGATGGCCCATGCGCATCCTGCCCGGCGGCGCGCGGCGCGGCCTTGCCCGCGCAACAGCCGCGCCGCCTGTCGCGCCTTCATCGCGCCCGAACCCATATTGGCCGCGGCGGCGTGCGCGCCGGCCGCGCGCCGCGCCCGCCTCAGCCCGGCGCGCCGCCCTTGCCGCGCGCGGCGCGGGCGCGGGCCGAGCACAGATCCTCGACCGGCTCCGAGTGGTCCACATGCACGCGCGCGTCGGGGCCGGCCAGCGCGTCCATGCGCCGCGCCAGGCGCAGGTCCAGCTCGCTCAGCCCGCCGCAGTCATGGGTCGAGAGCGTCACGTCCACGACGTTGTAGACATTCGTCCATTCGGGATGGTGGTTCAGCTTCTCGGCCCACAGCGCCGCGCGGGTCATGAAGCCCCACGCCTCGACGAAGCTCTTGAACTCCCAGATCTTGCGGATGGCGTCGCGGCCCGGAACCGCGCGCCAGCCCGCGCGGCCCAGCTCGGGCAGCGCCGCGGCGCGCGCGTCGTCGTCAAGCGGAGCTGTCATCGCGGTCCTCCTGCGATTCGGCGCCGGGGGCGTCCTTGCGGTAAGGGGCGCGCGCCCCCGCCCAGGCGATTTCGCGCGCCACCGCCGCGCGCTCGGCGGCCAGGTAGTCGTCGAGCGCGGCGCGAAAGCCCGGATCGGCGACCCAGTGGGCCGACCAGGTGGGCCGGGGCTCGTAGCCGCGCGCCAGCTTGTGCTCGCCCTGGGCGCCGGCCTCGACGCGCGACAGGCCCATCTCGATCGCCGCCTCGACGGCCTGATGATAGCACAGTTCGAAATGCAGGAAGGGGCGGCGCTCGAGGCAGCCCCACCAGCGGCCGAACAGCGCCTCGCGGCCGATGAAGTTGAGCGCCCCCGCGATCGGGCGCCCCTCGCGCTCGGCCAGAATCAGCAGGATGTCGTCGCGCAGATGCGCGTGCGCCTCTTCGAAGAAGGCGCGCGTCAGATAGGGCCGGCCCCATTTGCGCGCGCCCGTGTCCTGGTAGAAGCGCCAGAAGGCGTCCCAGTGCTCGGGGCGGATGTCCTCGCCCGTCAGGCGGCGGATGCGCAGGCCCTCGGCGCCCTCGCGCCGCTCGCGCCGGATCTGCTTGCGCTTGCGCGAGGACAGGGCGGCCAGAAAGTCGTCGAAGCCGCCATAGCCGCGGTTGAACCAGTGGAACTGCTCGCCCATGCGCGGCAACATGCCCAGCCCCTCGGCCAGGCGCGCCTCGTCCTCGGTGCAGAAGGTGACGTGCAGCGAGGACAGCCCCGCGCGCTCGGCGACGCGCGCCGCCGCGCGCAGCAGGGCGGGCGCCGCCTCGGGCGGGGCGTGCGCGCCGGTCAGCAGCCGCCGCCCGCCGACCGGGGTGAAGGGCACGGCCGATTGCAGCTTGGGGTAATAGCGCCCGCCCGCGCGCTCATAGGCGTCTGCCCAGGCATGATCGAACACATATTCGCCGAAGCTGTGCGACTTGACGTAAAGCGGCATCACGGCCAGCGGCGGCGCATCGTCCCGCCCGGCCGGGCGCAGGGTCAGATGGGCGGGCGTCCAGCCCGTGCCTGGCCCGACCGAGCCGCTGTCCTCGAGCGCCTTGAGAAAGCGGTGCGTGACGAAGGGATCGGCCGGCCGGCCGCCCGCCGCCGCCTCGGCGCAGGCGTCCCATTCGCGGGCGGGCAGGGCGCCGACGCCCTCGAGAAGCGTTGCGACGAAGCCCTCGCCCGGCGCGTTCATGGGCGCGCCGCCCTCAGGCGCCTGGCCGCGCGGCGGGGGCGGGGCGCCGGGCCGCGTAGCCCTCGAAGGTGACGTTGTCGGCGTGCTGACGCGCGCGGTCGTCCTCTTCTTGCGAGCGGGTGGTCCAGCACAGCACCGGCACGCCCCGCGCGCGCAGCGCCGCGCAGGCGGGCGAGGGGAAGTCGCGCGCGCCGAACGAGACGAAATCGGGCCCGAGCGCGTCGAAATCCTCGAGCCGCGACAGCCGTCCGCGCTCGTCCTCGCTCAGCGAGGCCAGCGCCTCGGCGTCGCCATAGCCATACGAGACGATGCCCCGCGCCCATTGCGGCGCGTTGTCGCGAAACCACGCCACGACGCGCGGATCGAAGGACATCACCGCCACCGGCCCGCGCGCGCGCGGCAAGAGCTCGGCCACGCGGCGCTCGAGCGGGCCGACGCCGACGTCGATGTGCTGGCGCTTGATCTCGATGAGCAGCGGGGTGTCGACCAGCTCCATCAGCTCGGCCAGGGTGGGAATGGTTTCCGTCCCGCCCATCAGGGTCATGCGCCCCAGCTCGGCCGCGCTGCGCGCGCGCACCGGCCCTGCATGGCCGGGAACGAGGCGGTCGAGGCAGTCGTCGTGGAACACCATCGCCTCGCCGTCGGACGAGATCTGCACGTCGGTCTCGACGCCGTAGCCTGCCGCGCAGGCGGCGCGGGCGGCGGCGCGCGAGTTCTCGGGCGCGCGCGCGGGGTCGTTCAGGTCATGCAGCCCGCGATGGGCGATGGGCACGCCCAGGAAGTCGGGATGAAGGCGGGTCATCGGATCTCGAACACTCCCTCGACCTCGACCGCCACGCCCAGCGGCAGCGAGGGCACGCCCACCGCGGCGCGGGCATGCGCGCCGATCTCGGGGCCGAAGACCTCGGCCATCAGGTCCGAGGCGCCGTTCATGACGATCGGGTGGTTCTCGAAATCGGGGGCGGCGTTGACGTAGCCGGTCAGCTTGACCACGCGCGTCACGCGGTCGAGATCGCCGCCGCAGGCGGTCTTGAGCTGCGCCAGAAGGTTCAGCGCGCAGGCCCGCGCGGCGCGCATGCCCGCGTCGATCTCCATGTTCGCGCCCAGCTTGCCCAGGATCAGGCGGTCGCCCTCCTTGGCGATCTGGCCCGAGACGAAGACCAGATCGCCGCTGCGCACCCAGGGCACGTAATTGGCCGCGGGGGCGGGGGCGGCCGGCAGTTCGATCCCCAGTTCGGCGAGCCGCGCCTCGATGCGTCCGGTCATGGCCTCTCCTCTCTCTCTCGTTGCGCCTTCAGCCCTCGCGCAGGGCGCGGGCGAAATAGTCGGTCAGCGGTTTGGTCAGATAGCTCAGCGGCGATCTTTCCGTCGTCTTTATATAGGCTTCGGCGGGCATTCCGGGAACCAGCTTCAGCCCGCCGAGCTTGGCCTCCTCGCCCTCGTCCATCTGCAGCGTGACCACATACCACGAGCGCCCCGTCGCCTGATCGACGAAGGCGTCGGGCGAGACGCGCAGCACATGCCCCTCGATCTGCGGCGTGGTGCGCGAGGAAAAGGCCGGAAAGCGCAGCGTGGCCGGCTGGCCGGGGTGGATCTGGTCCACGTCGGCCGGGTTCACCTGCGCCTCGATCAGCAGCCGCGCATCGGTGGGCACAATGTAAAGGATCGGGTCGCCCGGGCGCACCACCGCGCGCACCGCGTGCACGGCCATCGAGTGGATGACGCCGCCGATGGGCGCGCGCACCTCCATCCGCTCGAGCCGCTCGTTCAGCGAGGCCAGCCGCTCGCGCAGCTGGTTGGCCTGATACTGGATGTCGCGGGCCTGGGCGATGGCGTCCTCGCGCCGCTGCGCCTCGAGCTCGAGGATCTGGATCTCGATCTCGGCGGCGCGTCCGCGCGCCTCGGCGATGGCGGCGGCCAGTTCGCCGACCTGGCCCTGCAGCCGCGCCTCTTCGCGCTGCAGCGCCAGCAGGCGGCCCAGCTGCGCAAGGCCCTGCTCATACAGCTTGCGCTGGCCCTCGAGCTCCTGCTCGACCAGCGCCAGCTGCCGGCGCAGGGCGTCGGCCTGGGCCTGGGCGCCGGCGATCTGCTCGTCGATCTGGGCGCGGCGCTCGCGCAGCTGCTTGATCTTCTCGCGCAGGGTTCGGCGGCGCGCCTCGAACAGCTGGCGCTGGCCCTCGACGATGGCGCGCGCCTTGGGGTTGACGGCGGCCGCTTCGAGCAGCTCGGGATCGAACGAGATCTCTTCGGCGTCGTCGCGCTCGGCCTGCAGGCGCGCGCGGCGGGCCAGAAGCTCCCAATACTGGCCTTCGAGCGCGGCCTTCTCGTTGCGCATGAGCGTGTCGTCGAAGCGCAGGAGCGGCTGCCCCGCCTCGACCCGGTCGCCCTCCTGCACGAGGATCTCCTTGACGATGCCGCCGTCCAGGTGCTGGACGACCTGCTGGCGCGTCTCGACCACGACCCGGCCCGGCGCGACGACCGCGCCGGCGATGTTGCTCAGCGCCGCCCACGAGCCGAAGCCCCCGACCAGAAGCGCCAGCCCGACGAGCCCCGTCAGCACGGCGCGCCGGGCGGGAAAGCGGCGGGCGGGATCGTCGTCGGGCGCGGGGGCGGGCTTGCGGGTCGCGGGTTCGGCGGGGCGGGCGCGCCCGCGGGCGGCCTGGGCGGTCATGGGCGTTCTCCCTTCGCGCCGGGCCAGGCCTTGGCCGCCGGGCCGCCGAGCCCGGGATCGGACGCGGGATCGGACGCGGGATCAGATGGCGGGCGCGGGGCGCGGCCGGCGGCGGAGCCGGGCGCAGAGACGGGCCGGCTCGCGGGCGCCGCCGAGGGCAAAGTTGCGCCCGCCGGGGCGGAGGCGGGGGCCGAACCCGGCGCCGCGCCCCGCGCCGATGCCGCCGCCGATGCCGGGGCCGACGCCGGGGCCGATGCCGGGGCCGAACCGGGCGCGGCGGCCGCGGGCGGGCGGGCCGCCGCGGCGCCGGGGACGACCTGCGCGTGATTGAGAACATGCTGGCGCAGCACCTCGTCGCGCGGGCCGAAGGCGCGGCGCACGCCGTTCTCCATCATCAGGATCAGGTCGCAATGCTGGATGGCCGCGGGGCGATGCGCCATGACGATCACCGCCTTGCCGCGCGCCTTGGCCTCGACGATGGCGCGGTTGAGCGCCTCGGACCCCTCGGCGTCGAGATTCGAGTTCGGCTCGTCCAGGATCAGCACCGCCGGGTCGCCGTAAAGCGCGCGCGCCAGCGCGATGCGCTGGCGCTGGCCGCCCGACAGCCGCGCGCCGCCGGCGCTGACCTGGGTGTCGTAGCCCTGGGGCAGGTTCAGGATCATCTCGTGCGCGCCGGCGCGCTTGGCCGCCTCGACCACCTTGGCGTCGTCGGGCCGGTCGGACATGCGGGCGATGTTCTCGGCCACCGTGCCGTCGAACAGCGCCACCTCCTGCGGCAGATACCCCACATGGCGCGCCAGATCCTCGTCCGAATACTGATCGAGCGCCGCCCCGTCGAGCCGCACCGTCCCCGAGGCTGGCTTCCACACCCCCGCGATGGCCTTGGCCAGCGTGGACTTGCCCGAGGCCGAGGGGCCGATCACGCCCATCGCCTGACCCGGCTCGATGCGGAACGAGATCATGCGGATGGTCGCCTGGCTTTCGCCCGGCGCAAGAACCGTCAGGTGCTGCGCCTCGAGGATCGAGCGCGGATCGGGCAGGCGCGTGCGCGGCGGCTCGGGCGGGCTGCGGTCGAGCAGCTCGGACAGCGAGCGCCAGCCCTGCACCGCCCGCTGCAGCAGCGGCCACTGCCCGATCGCCTGCTCGATGGGCGCCAGCGCGCGCCCCATCAGGATCGAGGCGGCGATCATCATGCCGGGCGACACGTCGCCGCGGATCGCCAGATAGGCGCCCAGCCCCAGCATCAGCGACTGCAGGAAGAAGCGCAGCGTCTTCGACGCGGTCGAGAACCAGCCCGTGCGGTCCGAGGCCGCGATCGCGCTTTCCAGCGCCAGCCCGCGCACCTGCGCCCAGCGGTCGAGGATCGCGCGCCGCATGCCCAGACCCAGCACCGTCTCGCCGTCGCGCCGGGCCGCCTCGGTTAGCGCCTCGGCCTCGGCGCCGGCCATGGCGGCGCGCTGCTGCAGCTCGCGCGACAGGCGCTGGTTCAGCCAGGTCAGCGTGACCAGCAGCGCCCCGCCCGTCAGCGCCAGCGCGCCCAGCATCCAGTGGAACGAGAAGATCGCCAGCAGGAACACCGGCGTCCAGGGCATGTCGAAAATGGCGAAGGGCGCCGGACCCGACAGCAGCTTCTGCACCGCCTCGAGGTCGCGCAGCCCCGTGGCCGGGCGCGCGCGCTCGGCCGGCGAGACGGCGCGGCGCAGGATCGCGTCGAACACCCGCCGGTCCAGCCGCGCCTGAAAGCGCGCCCCTGCCCGCGCCAGCACCCGCGCGCGCGCATGGTCCAGAACGCCCATCATCAGGAACAGGAAGCTCATGATCGCCACCAGCGCCAGCAGCGTCGCCTCCGAACGGCTGGCCAGCACCCGGTCGTAGACCTGGAGCATGAAGATGGGACCGGTCAGCATCAGAAGGTTGACGAAGACGCTGAACAGGGCGACCGAAAGGAACAGCCGCCGGCCCTCGGCCAGCGCCGTGCGCAGCTCGTCCCGTCCCGGGCTTGGCTTGGCGGTCATGGAACCTCGTATGCCGGCGCGGCGTTAACCGCGCGTTTCGATCATGCGCCGATCCTGAGGCCCTGGGCGCCCGGCGGGGCGAGTCGGCAGGGCGAGTCGGCAGGGCGAGTCGGGGCGCGGCGGATCGCGCCGCTGCGTCCAGTCATACCAGCCCCGCGCCACGGCTGCGAGGCGATTGCGCGGCGCCGGCGCAACATCGGGGGGCGGGATGGCCGCGCGCGCGGCGGGGCCGATTGCGCCGGGCAGGCGCTTGCTCTAATCGGTCGGGACCGCCGGCCGCAGAAGCGAAGGGATGTTTTGCCGTGAAGCCGCTTTTCAGATCCGTTCTCGTCGCCTCCGCCCTTGCGCTGTCGGGCTGCGCCGCATCGAACGCCCCCGACGCCTTCGCCGCGGACCCGTATGAGGGCGCGAACCGCGCGGTCCACGGCTTCAACAAGGGCGTGGACACGGTGGCGCTGCGGCCCGCGGCCGTGGTCTACGACGTCGCCGCGCCGGCGCTGGTCAAGCACCTGGTGGGCAACGCGCTGGACACGCTGGCGCTGCCGGGGCGCTTCTTCAACCGCGTGCTGCAGGGCGACGTCGACGCGGCGCTGACGGCGGCGGGGCGGCTGACGGTGAACCTGATCATGGGCCTTGGCGTGCTCGACCCCGCGACCGAGATGGGCCTGCCCAGCGAGCCGACCGATTTCGGCGTCACCCTGGCGCGCATGGGCGTCGAGGAAGGCCCCTATCTGGAGCTGCCGCTTCTGGGCCCGAGCACCGCGCGCGACGCCGTCGGCCTGGTGGGCGACGTGCTGCTCAACCCGCTGACCTACGCCGCCTCGGGCACGCTGGCGGGCGATTACGGCTATCTGCGCGCGCCGGTCGCGGCGGTGCATGGGCGCGCCGGCGCCATGGCCGCCATCGACCAGGCGCTCTACGAATCCGAGGACAGCTACATCGCCGTCCGCAGCGCCTATCTGCAGCGCCGCCGCCGCCAGATCGAAGGCGGCGCCTCGGCCGAGTCGCTGCCCGACATCTACGGCCAGTGACCGGCGCGCATGCGCGACGAAAGAACGAGGTTTTCGAGATGATCAAGATCGGCCGCCGCGGTTTCCTGGCCCTGTCGGGCGCGCTCCTGCTGGCGCGGCCGGCGGCGGCGCTCGACGTCGGCGCGGCGCGCGGCTTCGTCGCCGATGTCGTCGGGCGCATCCAGGCGCTGGTCGATTCGGGCCGCCCGCCGGCCGAGCAGGCCGCCGAGTTCCGCCGCATCCTGACCGAGGTCGCCGACGTCGAGGCCATCGCCCGCTTCGTCGCCGGCCGCCCCTGGCGCGAGATGAGCGACGCCCAGCGCGCCGCCTTCCGCGAAGCCTTCCTCGACTACGTGTCGCGCCTCTATGCGAACATCATGGCCGACTACAAGGGCGAGCGGATCGAGATCGTCGACGCGCGCGATTTCGGCAAGAAGGGCGTGCTGGTCGTCGGCCGCATCCTGCGCCCCGCGGGCGACGGCTCGCAGGTCGAGTTCCTGGTCTCGGATCGCGGCGGCGATGGGCTCAAGGTGGTGGACATGGTGGTCGAAGGGGTGTCCATGCTCCAGACCCAGCGGCAGGAGCTGGCCGCCATGCTCGAGAAGCGCGGCGGCGACGTGGACCGGCTGATCGCCGACCTGCGCGGCTGAGCGGCGCTCAGCCCTTGCGCGGCGACAGGTATTTCCACACGCCCGAGGCGCGCAGCGTCTGACGGCCGCCGGCGTAAAGCTCGCACTCCATGAACGCCAGCTCATGCGTGGCGCGCACCAGCCGCGCGGCGCCCAGAAGGCGCTGCCCCTTCTTGGCCGCGGCGATGAAATGCGCGTCCATCTGGATGGTGGTGCAGGGGCGGTTGCCGCCCGCCGCATAGGCGCCCGAGCCCATGCCGATGTCGGCCAGCGTCAGCGACACGCCGCCATGGCAGACGCCGCCGATGTTGATGTGGTGCGCCTCGATGTCGAGAAAGAATCGCCACTCCGAGTCCGAGACGCGGGCGAAGGAAACGGGGCCGACATGGGCGTTGAAGCCGTGTCCGTGTATGGTGCGCCAGGGAAGGTTGGGGTCGAATTCCATGTCGGATTCCATTCGGGCCTCGCGTTTGGTTGAAAAAACGGAATAGCATTTCGCAATGAGGCAGGCGACAGGAATGATCGTCCGGCGCACGCCGGGCCCCGGTCTGTTCGACATCACCCCCGAGGCGCGCACCTGGGCCGAAGAGCGCGCGCGCGGCGCCGACGGGCTGCTGACGCTGTTCTGCCGCCACAGCTCGGCCTCGCTGACGGTGCAGGAGAACGCCGATCCCGACGTGCGCCGCGATCTTGAGGACGCCTTCGCGCGCCTGGCGCCGCGCGGCGCGGGCTATCGTCATGCCATGGAGGGGCCCGACGACATGCCCGCCCATCTGCGCGCGGTCCTGTCGGGCGTGAACGTCGCCGTGCCGCTGATCGGCGGCAGGCTGGCGCTGGGAACCTGGCAGGCGATCTATCTGTGGGAGCATCGCGACCGGCCGCACCGGCGCGAGGTCGCGCTGCATCTGCTCTGGGGCTGATCTCAGCCGCCCGCGCGCATCGCGCGCGCCGCCGCCAGCCCCGCGGCGCGCCCCGTGGCCAGGCAGGCGGTCAGCAGATAGCCGCCCGTCGGCGCCTCCCAGTCCAGCATCTCGCCCGCGAAGCGAAGGCGGGGCAGGGCGCGCGCCGCAAGGTCCCGGTCCAGCGCGTCGAAGCGCAGCCCGCCGGCGGTCGAGATCGCCTCTTCGATCGGGCGCGGCGCGGTGACGGGCAGGGGCAGGCGCTTGAGCGCCGCGGCCAGCGCGGCCGGATCGGTCCGCGCCCGGCGCGGCGCCAGCTCGCGCGCCAGGGCGGCGCGCACGGGGTCGAGCCGCGCGCGCTTGCGCAGCCGGTTGGCCAGCGACTCGCCGTGCGGCGCGCGCGCCAGCGCCCGCGCCAGATCGGCCTCGTTCCGGTCGGGGACCAGATCCAGCGTCAACGCCGCCGGCCCGCGCGCCAGCGCCTCGCGCAGCGCCGCCGACAGGGCGTAGACGGCGCCGCCCTCGATGCCGTGGCGGGTGACGACGAATTCGCCGCGCACGCGCAGCGCGTCCAGTTGCAGCGCCGCGCCCTTGACCGGCGCGCCGGCGAAACGCGCGCGCATGGTTTCGGACCAGGGCGCGTCGAAGCCCATGTTGGCCGGCTTGAGCGGCGCGATCTCCAGCCCCAGCGCGCCAAGCGGCGCGGTCCACGCGCCGTCCGATCCCAGGCGCGGCCAGCTGGCGCCGCCCAGCGCCATCACCGTTTGCGCCGCGCGGATGGCGCGCGGCCCCTCGGGGGCGTCGAACAGCGCCGTCCCGTCGGGCGCGAAGCCGGTCCAGCGCCAGCGCGCGCGCAGATCCGCCCCCGCCCCCGCCAGGCGCCGCAGCCAAGCCCGCAGCAGCGGCGAGGCCTTCATCTCGCGCGGGAACACGCGCCCGGACGAGCCGACGAAGGTCTCGACCCCCAGTCCGCGCGCCCATTCGCGCACCTCGTTCGGGCCGAAGGCGTCGAGCGCCCGGGCCAGCGCCTCGGGCATCGGGCCGAAGGCGGCGCGAAAGCGCTCGGGCGGCTCGGCCTTGGTCAGGTTGAGCCCGGACTTGCCGGCCATCAGCAGCTTGCGCCCGAATGAGGGCTTGGCCTCGGCCACGATCACGCGCAGCCCGGCGGCGGCGATCGCCTCGGCCGCCATGAGCCCGGCGGGTCCGCCGCCGATGACGAGGGCCTGGGTTGTCTCGACGTCTTTTTCCTGCAGCATGACGGTCGTTTAGCGTTTTTGGGCGGTGGCCGAAATGATCAAGGCGATTGAGATCGCGAATTTCCAGCGCCTCGAGGGGCCGGTCCGGATCGAGCTTGGCCGGGTCACGGTGCTGGTTGGCGCGAACGGTTCGGGCAAGTCTTCGGTGCTCAAGGCGGTGCATTGGGCGACCCGGTGCGCCTGGTTGGCGAGCGGCGCCAAGCCGGGCCGGGTGACGCTGGAGCAAATGGACTATGTCCCGTCGCGCGAATTTCACGCCCTTGCCCATCGCCAGCGCCTGCAGGCGAAAGCGCGCCGTGGAAACCCCAAGAAGCCGGTCGTCGTGGCGTTCGAGGATGCGAACGGCCAAAGGACGACGATCGAGGTGAGCGCCGTCAGCAACGAGGCGGGCTTCAGCGCGCCCGCGGACGGGCCCTTGGCCGACGCGCTCACCGCCGAGCAACCGGCCACGGCCTACATTCCGGGCCTTGCCGGGCTGGCCGAGCAAGAGACGATTCTTGCGGAGCCGATCCTGCGGCGCAAGGCCGCCTCGGGCGAAGGCGGCTCGGTCCTTCGCCAGCTCTTGCTCAAGCTGGCGGCCGGGGACAAGGGCGACACGGGCGCCAAGGAACAGGAGCCCGGCGACCTTGCCGAATGGGTTGGCAAGGTCATTCCCGGGGTGACGTTCTGGGTGAAGTTCGATCGCCGCCGCGACGCGGTCGTCGAGGCGTGGTTCCTGACGCCGGACATGCTCATCGTCTCGGGCGGCAACAATACGTCCCAACGTCGGCCGCTGGAGATGGCCGGGACGGGCCTTTTGCAGGTCACGCAGATCTTCGCTATTTGCTCCACTTCAAGCCGACGCTGCTGCTGATCGACGAGCCCGACGCGCATTTGCACCCCTCGGCGCAAGAGCGCCTGATGCGCGCGCTCGAGGAAGCGGCCGAGGGGTTTCCCCAAACGCAGATCATCCTGACAACCCATGCGCCGCGCATGGTGCGCGCGGCGGGCCCTGACACGAGGGTCGTCTGGATGGAGGACGGCAAGGTGCGCGACACGGGCGCGTCAGTGGCCGAGCGGATGGGTTGGGGCGCGCTCGACAAGGACGTGATCCTTTTCACCGAGGACGAGAACGCGGCGATGCTGCAGGCGCTGCTCGAGCAATGGCCCGAATGGTCGCGCCGCGTGGCCATCTGGCCCTGCTTCGGCGCCGGCGGGCTGCCGGATGGTCGCAAGCTGGCGAAGTTCCGCGAACGGCACAAGATCGGGACGCTGGTGCACAGGGACCGGGACTTCATGTCCAAAGCCGACGTGGCGAGTTTGCGGGAGAAGAAGGAATGGCGCGAGGAGGACCTCTGGGTCACCCCCGGCTCCGACATCGAGGATTGCTTTCACGACCCCGAGCACATCGCGCGCGCGCTGGACATTCCCTTGGCGCTGGCCAAACGCGCCCTGGGCGATGCGATCGCCGCCCTCGACGAGAACGAAAGCCGGAATGAGTTCGAGGACGCCTATCGCGCGGCGGTGAAGTCGATCCCTTCGGGCGACCGCGTGGCTGCGGGCGCGCGATACGACGAACTTGGCAGGCACGCTCGCGCGACCATCAAGGGAAAGACGCTCAAGACGGCGCTTTGGAAGTCGCTTGTGAAAATCCTCAGGCAAGAGGGGCTGGCCGATCGTCTGGGCCGCAAGCAGCGCCTTTGTCGCGGCGATCGCGCGCGGCCCCTTGCGCCTTGCCTGAAGGAAGCGCTCGAGCGGGCGGCGCGCGCCGTCTGACCCGGCGTCGCCTTTGCGCCGCTCGGCGTCGCGCGCGGGCGGCCGGGGCGGGTGGCGCGGCGCCAAAATGCGGGCCGAGCGCACGGCGATGGCGTCGCCGGGGGGCGCGGCCCCTGCTCGTCTTCGTCCTGAACGCCCGGATGCCTTTCGCCGGGCGCCGGTCGCCCGGCAGATGCGGGAGATCGGAACATGACCGAAACCAAAGCCGACGAGCGGCCCGAATTCTTCACCTTCCGCAACGGCCCCAAGGCCCCCTTGCCCTTCGCGCCCGAGGAATACGCGGCGCGGCTGGCGGGGCTGCGCGCGATCATGGCGCGGCGGGGGATCGACGCGGCGGTGCTGACCTCGATGCATTGCGTGGCCTATTACTCGGGCTTTCTCTACTGCGCGTTCGGCCGGCCCTATGCCTGCGTGGTGACGCAGGAGGCGGCGACGACCGTTTCGGCCAACATCGACGGCGGCCAGCCCTGGCGGCGCTCGGCCTGCGACAATCTCGTCTACACCGACTGGAAGCGCGACAATTTCTGGCGCGCCGTGCGCGCGCTGGTCCCCGCGGGCGGGCGGATCGGGATCGAGGGCGATCACCTGACGCTGCAGCAGTCGGCCAAGCTGGCCGAGTTCCTGGGCGCGCCCGAGACGGCCGACATCGCCCCCGACGCCATGCGCCAGCGCATGGTCAAGTCGCCGGCCGAGATCGCCCTGATCCGCGAGGGCGCGCGCATCGCCGATCTGGGCGGCGAGGCGATGCGCGGCGCGATCCGCGAGGGCGCGCGCGAGATCGACGTGGCCATGGCCGGGCGCGACGCGATGGAGCTGGAGATCGCCCGCGCCTTCCCCGAGTCCGAGCTGCGCGACACCTGGGTGTGGTTCCAGTCCGGGCTCAACACCGACGGCGCGCACAACCCGGTCACGACGCGGGCGCTGCGGCGGGGCGACATCCTCAGCCTCAACGCCTTTCCGATGATCAACGGCTACTACACCGCGCTCGAGCGCACGCTGTTCCTGGGGGCGCCGGACGCGGCCTCGCTGAAGATCTGGGAGGCCAATGTGGGCGCGCACGAGCTGGGGCTGAGCCTGATCCGCCCCGGCGCGGTCTGTTCCGAGATCTGCGCGCGGATCAACGACTTCTTCGCCGAGCGCGGGCTGTTGCAATGGCGCTCGTTCGGCTACGGGCATTCCTTCGGCGTGCTCTCGCACTACTACGGGCGCGAGGCGGGGCTGGAGCTGCGCGAGGACGTGGACACCGTTCTTGCGCCCGGCATGGTCGTGTCGATGGAGCCGATGCTGACGATCCCCGAGGGCCGGCCCGGCGCCGGCGGCTATCGCGAGCATGACATCCTGATCGTGACCGAGACGGGGGCCGAGAACATCACCCGCTTTCCCTACGGGCCCGAGGCGAACGTGATCGACGCCTGAGCCCCGCGCGGCCCCGGCGGGGCCGCGCCGCGGCGCGCTCAGCGGGTTTCGAGCTCGTCCATGATGCGCACCAGCATCCCCGCGATGCCCGGCTCGGACAGGGCATGGCCGGCGTCGGGGACCATGTGCAGCCGCGACTCGGGCCAGGCGCGGTTCAGCGCCCAGGCCGAGACCGGCGGGCAGATCAGGTCGTAGCGCCCCTGCACGATATGGCCCGGAATGCCCCGCAGCCGCCCCGCGTCGCGCAGGATCTGGCCGTCCTCCTCCAGCCAGCCGCCATGCGCGAAGTAGTGCGCCTCGATGCGGCTGAAGGCGCGCGCATAGGCGCCGTCGGGCGCGCCGCCGCCCCCGCGCAGGGTGGCGCAGGCGGCCTCCCAGCCGGCCCACAGGCGCGCATGGGCCGTCTGGACGTCCGTGTCGGGATCGGTCAGGCGGCGGTAATAGGCCGCGATCAGGTCGCCGCGCTCGTCCTCGGGTATGGCCTCGACGAAGCGCGACCACGCCTCGGGGCGGAACAGCCCCGCGCCGCCGCCATAGAACCAGTCGAGCTCGCGCCGCGTCATCAGGAACACGCCGCGCAGCACCAGCGCGGCCACGCGCTCGGGGTGGGCCTGGGCGTAGAGCAGCGCCAGCGTCGCGCCCCAGCTGCCGCCGAACACCGTCCAGCGCTCGATGCCCAGCGCCTCGCGGATGCGCTCGATGTCGGCGACCAGGTCCCAGGTCGTGTTCGCCTCGAGGCTGGCATGGGGGCGCGAGCGCCCGCAGCCGCGCTGATCGAACAGCACCGCGCGCCAGCGGCGCGGGTCGAAGAAGCTGCGCATGGCCGGGCTGCACCCGCCGCCCGGGCCGCCATGCAGCACCACCACGGGCTCGCCCAGCGGGGCGCCGCATTCCTCGACATACAGGTCATGCCCTCCGGGAACCTGCAGCCGCATGGTGCGGAAGGGTTCGATGGGCGGATGAAGGGGGCGCCGGGCGCGCGGGTCGTTGTCGCTTTCTCGCATCGTGGGATTATGTCATAGGCTGCGCATCCAACATGTCCAGAGGCAACCGCATGACCGTCAACACCGTGGATCCGGCCGAGGTGGCGAAATTCGAGGCCATGGCGGCCGAATGGTGGGACCCCAACGGCAAGTTCAAGCCGCTGCACATGCTCAACCCCTGCCGGCTCGACTATGCCGTGGCGCAGATCGCGGCCCAGCACGGGCGCGATCCCGACGCCCCACGTCCCTTCGAGGGGTTGCGCATTCTCGACATCGGCTGCGGCGGCGGGCTCCTGTCCGAGCCGATGGCCCGGCTGGGCGCGCAGGTGGTGGGCGCCGACGCGGCCGAGCGCAACATCCCCGTCGCGCGCCTGCACGCCCGGCGCATGGGGCTCGAGATCGACTACCGCCACACCACGGCCGAGGCCCTGGCCGAGGCGGGCGAGCGCTTCGACGCCATCCTCAACATGGAGGTGGTCGAGCATGTGCCCGATCCGCAGGCCTATCTGGACGCCTGCGCGACGCTGCTGCGGCCCGGCGGGGTGATGATCTGCTCGACCATCAACCGCAATCCCAAGAGCTTCCTGTTCGCCATCATCGGCGCCGAGCATGTCATGCGCTGGCTGCCGCGCGGCACGCATGAGTGGTCGCGCTTCATCACGCCCGACGAGCTGGCCGCGCATCTGGCGCGCGCGGGGCTGCGGCTGGTCGATCGGAAGGGATTCGTGTTCGATCCGCTGCGCTGGTCGTGGTCGATCTCGGCGCGCGATCTGTCGGTGAACTACGTCACCGCCT
This sequence comes from Oceanicella actignis, assembly GCF_008124525.1. Classification (GTDB taxonomy): domain Bacteria; phylum Pseudomonadota; class Alphaproteobacteria; order Rhodobacterales; family Rhodobacteraceae; genus Oceanicella; species Oceanicella actignis. The sequence continues at coordinate 97,291 of NZ_VNHJ01000004.1, read as the reverse complement.
CGGTCAAGCCGACGGCCTGACTCAGCCCTCGGGCGGCGCGAAGGGGCGCGCATTGGCCAGCGCGGGCACGCGCGCGCGCGCCTCGTCGCAGGCGCGCGGGTCCAGATCCGCCAGAATCATGCCCGGCGCCGCGCCGGCGTCGGCCAGCACCTCGCCCCACGGGCTCACGGCCAGCGAATGGCCATAGGTCGCGCGCGCGCGACCCTCGCGCGCGGGGTGGGTTCCGGTCTGGGCCGGGGCCAGGACGAAGCATCCGGTCTCGATGGCGCGCGCGCGCAAGAGCACATGCCAATGCGCGCGGCCCGTGGGCACGGTGAAGGCGGCGGGCGAGGTCAGAACCCACGCCCCGGCCTCGGCCAGCGCGCGGTGCAGGGCGGGAAAGCGGACGTCGTAGCAGATGGTCAGCCCCATGCGCCCCCAGGGGGTGTCGGCGGCGACGGCGCGCGCGCCGGGCCGGAACGCGGCCGATTCGCGATAGCGCGCGCCGTCTTCGCCGCCGGGCTCGGCGTCGAACATGTGGATCTTGTCGTAGCGCGCGCGCAGCTCGCCCGCCGCGTCGATCATCAGCGCGCGGTTGACGAACATGTCGGGCGCGTCCTCGGCGCGCAGCAGGGCCGAGCCGACCAGGATCCAGATGCCCAGCTCGGCCGCCAGCTCGCGCATTCCGGCGACGAAGGGGTCCTCGGCCTCGGGGCGCAGCACGCGCCGCTGCAAGGCGCGCGAGAAGGTGATCAGGTTCGAGGCTTCGGGCGTCAGCGCCATCTGCGCGCCCTCGGCGGCGGCGCGGCGGATGAGCGCGCGCGCCGCGTCGAGGTTCTCGGCCGGATCGTCGGACGAGGTCATCTGAACCAGCGCCGCGCGCAGCGGCCGCGGGGGCGGGGCCATGCGCAGGGGCGCGGGGGGCATCGGCTCAGGCCGCGCTCAGCAGCGCGTCGAGCTTGCCCGCGCGCTCGAGCGCGTAAAGATCGTCGCACCCGCCCACATGGCGCCCGTCGATGAAGATCTGCGGCACGGTGCGCCGGCCGCCCGAGCGCTGGATCATCTCGGCGCGAAGGCCGGGCTCGCGCATCACGTCGTATTCGACGAAGGGCACGCCCTTGCGCGAAAGCAGCGCCTTGGCGCGCGCGCAATAACCGCAGATGGGGGTGGCGTAGATCTCGACCTTGTTCACGCTTCTCGTCCTTTCGCCCGGCCATGCGCGAACCCGCCGCGCGCGCAGCCCTGAGGCAATATATGCCGCCCCGGCGCGGGCGCAACGCCGGGCGATCGCCCGAGGCGGCGATTCGCGGGCCGCCCGCTCCGCGAAGCGCGCCCGACGTCCCCCCCGACGTCCCCCCGACGTCCCGCAGCCGCGGCCCGGCGCCTTCAGGGAGCGTCGTCCTCGGCGAAGGGCTCGGGCACGGCGCGGGCCAGCGCCAGGGCGAAGACCTCGGCCGCGCCCGCTTCGCGCAGCGCGTCGGCGCAGGCCGAAAGGGTGGCGCCGGTCGTGATCACGTCGTCCACCACCAGCACCCGCCGGCCGGCCACGCGCGCGCGCAAGGCCGGGCGCACGCGGATCGCGCCCGCGAGGTTGGCGCGGCGCTCGTCGCGGCTCAGGCCCTTCTGGCTGGGCGTGGCGCGCACCCGCTCGAGCAGGTCGGGAACGAGGTCGTCCTTGCGATCGGCCAGCCGCGCCACCTCGCGCGCCAGCGTCGCCGCCTGGTTGGCGCGGCGGGCGAAAAGCCGCCGCCAGTGCAGCGGCGTCGGCGCGATCAGATCGGCCGAGTCGATCAGCGGGCGGCCGATGCGCCGCATCCACAGCGCCGCCGGCCGCGCCACGTCCAGCCGGTCGCCATGCTTGAGCGCCAGCGTCAGGCGCCGGCCGATCCCCTCATAGACCAGCGCGGCGCGCGCGCGCGCGAAGCTGGGGGCCTGGTGCAGGCAGGCGTCGCAGATGTCGGCGTCCTCGTGCCCCAGCGTCGGCGCGCCGCAGCGGTCGCATACGGGCTCGGCGACGAAGGTCGTCTCGCGCCAGCAGGCGGGGCACAGGCCGTGCGGGGTCTCGACCTCGGCGTGGCAGTTGATGCACAGCGGCGGGAACAGCGCCTCGGTCAGCCAGCGCGCGGCGCGGCGCAGCGGCGTCGGGGGGCGTTCGTCCCGGTGCGGGCGATGGGGGGCGCGCGATGGCGCCGCCGCGGCGGAGCGGGGCGGGCGGGCGGCCGGTTGCGCAAGCGGGTCCGGGGCCGCCGCGCGCGCGGCGATGATGGATGGAGCCGTCGACGTCATGCGCTCTCCTTCCCCTCGCCGCCCGGGGGCACTATACCCTCGTCGCGCGCCGCTGTCGCGCGCGATGTGCGCCGCGACGCGGGCGCAGGCAAGGGCGCGAAGGAGGGCGGCGCATGACCCACGAACCCCCGCTTCTGTTCGACCGCGCGCTGCTGATGGCGCGGCGCGCGCGCGTCGGCGCGCCCGGCGCGGCCGACTTTCTGCACGCCGAGGCCGCCGCCGGCGCGGCCGAGCGCCTGATTCCCATCGCCCGCGCGTTTCCCCGCGCGGCGCTGGTCTGGCCCGGCGCGCCGGCGTGGCGGCGCGCGCTCGAGGCCGCGCCCTCGGTCGGGCGCATCGACGAGGTCCCGCTGCGCGCGGACGAGACGCTGGACCTGCCCGAAGGGGCCTATGATCTGGCGGTGTGCGGGCTGACGCTGCACTGGGCGAACGACCCCGTGGGGGCGCTGATCCAGATGCGCCGCGCGCTGCGCCCCGACGGGCTGATGATCGCCTGCCTTCTGGGCGGGGCGACGCTGCACGAGCTGCGCGCCGCGCTGGCCGAGGCCGAGGCCGCGGAGGAGGGCGGGCTGAGCCCGCGCGTCGCCCCCATGGCCGAGATCCGCGACCTTGGCGGGCTGCTGCAGCGCGCGGGCTTCGCCATGCCCGTGGCCGACGGCGACCGCATTCAGGCCACCTATGCCGATCCGCTGGCCCTGATGCGCGAGCTGCGCGCCATGGGCGAGACCAACGTGATGACCGCGCGCCGGCGCCGCTTCCTGCGCCGCGCGACGCTGGCGCGGGCGTGCGAGATCTATGCGCGTCACTTTCCCGCCCCCGGCGGGCGCGTGCGCGCCACCTTCGAGATCATCACCCTGACCGGCTGGGCGCCCGGACCGGGCCAGCCGAAGCCAAGGCGCCCCGGTTCGGCCACGGCGCGGCTCGCCGACGCGCTGGGCGTGCCCGAGCTGCCGGCCGGCGAGAAGGCGCCGCCCGCGCCCGCCGCGCCGCCGTCGACCGACGGCCCCGGCGACAAGGATGGCGGCCAGGGCGGCCGAAGCTGACGGCGCATCCGCCCGGTCGGCGGCGACGCGGACGCAAGGCGGCAGGCGGCAGGCCACGTCCGCCCGCGTCGCTGCGGCGCGCCCGCCCCGGGGCCTGCGCCGCCCGAGCCGCCCCTGCGCCGCGCCGGCGCCGCGCCGCATCCCTTCGCGCCCGGCCCCGGCCGAACGGCGCCCCCCCCCCGCGCCTGCGGCATCCGGCCCGCCCGCCGGCATCGGCCTTTGATCGCGGCGCGCCGCGGGCTAACTAAGCGCCAGCCCGCGGCGCGTTCGCGCGATCATGCATGCCAATTCAGACGGAGACCCGTATGCCCGACGCCAGCCCGATCCTCGACCGCCCCGGACAGGGGCGCCTGGCCCACGCGCCCGCCGATCACCCGCCCGTGCCGCGCGCGCGCATCGGGGTCATGCTGGCCAATCTCGGCACCCCCGACGCCACCGACTACTGGTCCATGCGGCGCTATCTGAACGAGTTCCTCTCGGACCGGCGCGTCATCGACTATCCGCGCTGGTTCTGGCAGCCGCTGCTGCAGCTGGTGATCCTGACCAAGCGGCCCTTCACCTCGGGCGCGGCCTATCGCAGCATCTGGAACGTCGAGCGCGACGAAAGCCCGCTGCTGACCGTCACCCGCGCCCAGACCGAGGCGCTGGCCGAGCGGCTGACCCGCGATCTGGGCGAGCGCGTGGCGGTCGATTTCTGCATGCGCTACGGCAACCCCTCGACGCGCGAGCGCGTGCGCGCCATGGCCGAGGCAGGGTGCGAGCGCATCCTGTTCGTGCCGCTCTATCCGCAATACGCCGGCGCGACCACGGCCACGGCCAACGACGCCTTCTTCGCCGCGCTGGCCGAGCTTGACCGCCAGCCGGCCGCGCGCACCGCGCCGGCCTATTTCGACCACCCGGCCTATATCGACGCGCTGGCCGCCTCGGTCGAGCGCGCCTACGCGGCTATGGAACGGCGTCCGGACGTGCTGGTGGCCTCGTATCACGGCCTGCCCAAGCGCTACCTGACCGAGAAGGGCGACCCCTATCACTGCCAGTGCGTCAAGACCTCGCGCCTGTTGCGCGAGCGGCTCGGCTTCGCGCCCGACGAGGTGGTCACCGCCTTCCAGTCGCGCTTCGGCTCGGAGGAATGGCTTCAGCCCTACACGGTCGAAGAGGTGGCGCGCCTGGCGCGGGCGGGCAAGCGGCGCATCGCGGTCATCGCGCCGGCCTTCGCCGCCGATTGCGTCGAGACGCTCGAGGAGATCAACGAGGAGATCCGCGAGGCGTTCCTCGAAGCCGGCGGCGAGTCGTTCGACTACATCCCCTGCCTGAACGACGACCCGGCGCATATCGACGCGCTCGAGCAGATCGTGCGGCGCGAGCTGGCGGGCTGGATCTGAGGGGCCGGCCCGGCCCGGACCGGGCATGGGCGACGATGCCGGACCTGCCCCCCGAGCGGTTGCCGCGCGGGTCATGCGGGGCCCTCGGCCGGTCGCGCGGCCCATTTGACGCGCCCGCCCGCGCCGCTAGGGTGGAGCGGGCCGAATCCCCGCGCCCCCGCGGCGCGGTTCCCCATCGAGCGGAGAGCACCATGACCGACCCCACCCCCGTCGCGGCCGTCGCCCTTTATGCCGGGCTCAACGGCCTGATCCTGGCATGGATGGTCATCGCCATCGTGCGGCTGCGCGTGCGCCTTGGCGTGTATTTCGGCGATGGCGGCCACGCGATCCTGGCGCGGGCCATGCGCGGGCAGGCCAATTTCATCGAGTTCACGCCCATGTGCCTGATCCTTCTGCTGATGATGGCCATGCTGGGCGCGCCGCTCTGGGTGCTGCACCTGTTCGGCGCGACGCTGACGCTCGGGCGTCTGCTGCACGCCATGCACTTCATGGCCGCCGACGCTCCGGCCTGGCAGCGCAGCGTGGGCGCGACGCTGAGCCTGGCGGTTCTGGTCCTGGGCGCGCTGGGCGTCGCGGGGCACGCGCTGGCGGCGATGTGAGGCGGGCCATGACGGATTTCGACCGAGCGATCGACCCCGCCGCCGTCGCGCGCGCGCTTCTGGACGAGGCGCGCCGCGCCGGCGCGGCCGAGGCCGACGCCGTGGTGGCGGCCGGGGTCAGCCTGTCGGCGGATGTGCGCGGCGGCGCGCTCGAGCACGCCGAAAGCGCCGAGGGGGTGGATGTGGGGCTGCGCGTCATCCTGAACGGGCGCCAGGCCTGCGTCTCGGCCTCGGACGCGTCGGCGCGCACGCTGCGCGCGCTGGCCGAGCGCGCGGTGGCCATGGCGCGCGTCGCGCCCGAAGACCCCTGGTGCGGTCTGGCCGCGCCCGAGCAGCTGGCGCGCGACGTGGACGCCTCGGCGCTCGAGCTCGAGGACCCCGCGCCGCCCCCCGCGCCGGCCGAGCTCGAGGAGCTGGCCCGCGCCGCCGAGGCGGGCGCGCTCTCGGTCAAGGGCGTGAGCCAGGTCGAGGGCGCGGGCGCCGCCTGGGGGCGCAGCGTGTTCCACCTGGCCGCGACCAACGGTTTCGAGGGCGGCTATGCGCGCACCACCTCGTCGATCCATGTCTCGGCCATCGCCGGCGAGGGGCTGGGCATGGAGCGCGACCACGCCGCCGAAAGCCGCCGCCGGCGCGACGCGCTGCCCGACCCGGCCGAGATCGGCCGCCTTGCCGGCGCGCGCGCCGTGGCGCGTCTGGGCGCGCGCAAGCCGCCCTCGGGGCCCGTGCGCGCGGTGTTCGAGCGGCGCGTGGCGGCGACGCTGATCGGCCACCTGACCGCGGCGGCCAACGGCGCGGCCGTGGCGCGCGGCGCCAGCTGGCTCCGCGATCGTCTGGGCGAGGCGGTGCTGCCCGAGGGCTTCGACCTGATCGAAGAGCCCCGGCGCAAGCGCGGCCCCGCCTCGCGCCCCTTCGACGCCGAGGGTCTGCCCACCGCCGAGCGCGCCATCGTGCGCGGCGGCGTCCTGCAGGGCTGGACGCTGGACCTGGCCAGCGCGCGCCAGCTGGGCATGGCCCCCACCGGCAACGCCCAGCGCGGCGCGGGCTCGCCCCCGCATCCCGGCGTCGGCAACCTGCGCCTGCGCGCGCCGGCGGTCAGCTTCGACTCCCTTCTGCGCGAGCTTGACCGGGGCGTGCTGGTGACCGGGCTCATGGGCGCCTCGATCAACCCGACCACGGGCGATTACAGCCGCGGCGCCTGGGGGTTCTGGGTCGAGGACGGGCGCATCGTCCATCCGGTCGGCGAGATGACCCTGGCCGGTTCGCTGCCGCAGATGCTGCGCACGCTGCGCGCGGCCGACGACGCGGACGAGCACCGCGCCTTCGTCGTGCCCAGCCTGCTGGTCGAGGGGCTGACCCTTGCCGGAAGCTGAGCGCCCCGCGCCCGGCCCGCGGGGCGGCGACGCGCCCGCGCCGCCGGCGCAGGACTGGCGCGCGGCCGATCTGCGCCTTCTCGAGGACGCCGCGCGCGAGGCCGGGCGCCTGGCCATGCGGCGCTTTGGCGGCGCGCTCGACAGCTGGGACAAGGGCGGCGGGCAGGGGCCGGTCTCGGAGGCCGATCTCGAGATCGACCGCATGCTGCGCGCCGAGCTGCGCGCCGCGCGCCCCGATTACGGGTGGCTGAGCGAAGAAACCGAGGACGACCCCGCGCGCCTTGACGCCGAGCGGGTCTTCGTCGTCGATCCCATCGACGGCACGCGCGCCTTCATCGCCGGACAGCCGACCTTCGCCCATTCGCTGGCGGTGGTCGAGGGCGGGCGCCCCCAGGTCGGGGTCGTGTTCCTGCCGGCCAAGGAGCGCATGTTCGCCGCGCGCGCCGGCGCCGGATCGACGCTGAACGGCGCGCGCCTGACCCATGGCGGGCGCGAGACGCTCGAGGGCGCGGCGGCGCTGACCGGCGCGGCGCAGCTGGCGCCCGAGCTGTGGCCGGGCGGCCCGCCGCCGGTGCGCCGGCATTTTCGCTCGTCGCTGGCCTATCGGCTGTGCCTGGTGGGCAGCGGCCGCTTTGACGCCATGATCACCCTGCGCGACGCGTGGGAGTGGGACGTGGCGGCGGGCGAGCTGATCGCCGCCGAGGCGGGCGCGGTGGTGACCGACGCGCGCGGCGCGCCCACGCGCTACAACGGGCCGCGCGCGCGCCTGCCCGGAATGATCGCCGCCGCTCCGGCGCTGCATCCGCAGATCATGGCGCGGCTGCGGCGCGCGGATTGACGCGCGCCGCCCCGCCGGTCTAGGGCTGCGCGCAGAACGCGCCATGGGCGCCTGAACGATCGGAGCCGGACATGACCCAGAGACTGCACCTCGTCTTCGGCGGCGAGCTTGTCGATCCGCAGAGCACCAGGTTCAAGGATGTGAGCAAGATCGACGTGGTCGGCATCTTCCCCAACTACGCCGCGGCCTACGACGCCTGGAAGGAGGCCGCCCAGCGCACCGTCGACGACGCGCACACGCGCTATTTCATCGCCCATCTTCACCGCCTGCGCGACGAAGAGACCGAGGCCAGCCCCACCGAAGAGCTCGGCTGAGCCCGATGGCCGCGCCCCTGCGGGCCATAAGGCGCAACGCCTTCGCGCGCGAGCTGGCGGCGCGGCTGGGCGCGTGGCTGATCCGCGCGCTCGACCGCACGGTGCGCTGGCGCGTCGAGGGCGAAAGCGTGCGCGCCGCGCTGCGCTCGGGGCGGGGCAGGTGGCTTCTGGCGGCGCCGCATGGGCGGCTCTTGATGGCGCCGGCGGAAAAGACGCCGGGGCTGCGCGTGGCGGCGATGATCTCGGCCAACCGCGACGGCGAGATCATCGCCGCCGTGGTGCGCCGCTTCGGGGTCGAGGCGGTGCGCGGCTCGAGCTTCGATCCGCGCAAGGTGCACAAGGATCGCGGCGGACGCAAGGCGCTGGCCGAGGCCGGCGCGATGTTGGCGGCCGAGGAGGACCTGCTGATGGTCCTGACCCCCGACGGGCCGCGCGGCCCGCGCCTGCGGCCCAAGGCCGGGCTGTCGGTGCTGGCCGCGCGCACGGGCGCGCCGGTGGCGGTGTGCGCCTATTCGGCGCGCCCGGCGCTGGTGCTGGGCAGCTGGGACCGCTTCATGATTCCCTTGCCCTTCGCGCGCGGCGCCAAGGTCTACGGTCCCGTCATCCCGCCGCCCGACGGCGCCGAGCCCGCCGCCATCGAGGCGCACCGCCTGCAGGTCGAACGCGCGATGATCGAGGCGGTGCGCCGCGCCGACGCGCTGGTCGGGCGCGCGCCGCTCGAACCCGGGCCGCCGCTGGGGCAGGCGCGCGCCGGCATCGACCGTGACGACCCGGCCCCGCTCGCCGGTCGGGCCGGACCCGCGCGCGCCGCCGCGCCGGATTCCGACGCATGAGCGCGCGCGCGCCCTTCAGCCCCGCGCTTGCGCTTTACCTCGGCGCGGCGCGGCTGGCCGAGGGGCCGGCGCGGTTGCTGCTGGCGCGGCGCGCGGCGCGGGGCAAGGAAGACCCCGCGCGGCTGGCCGAGCGGCTGGGCCATGCCTCGCGCCCGCGCCCCGACGGGCCCCTGGTCTGGATCCATGCCGCCAGCGTGGGCGAGTCGCTGTCCGCCCTGCCGCTGATCGAGGCGCTGGGCGCGGCGCGCGGCGATCTGCGTTTTCTCGTCACCACGGGCACGCGCGCCTCGGCCGAGCTGATGGCCGTGCGCCTGGGCCCGCGGGCGCTGCACCAGTACGCGCCGCTCGACGCGCGGCCCGCGGCGCGGCGCTTCGTGGCCCATTGGCGGCCCGATCTGTGCGTGTGGCTTGAAAGCGAGCTGTGGCCGGCGCTGATCGTCGAGGCCGCCGCGTCGGGCGCGCCCCTGGCGCTGGCCGGAGGGCGGATGTCGGCGCGCTCGGCCGCGCGCTGGCGGCGGCTGGCCCCGGGCATGGCGCGCGCGCTGCTCGGCCGCTTCGCCGTCGTGGCGGCCCAGGACGAGGACGTAGCCGCGCGCCTTGCGGCCCTTGGGGCGCGCGAGGTGCAGGCGACGGGCTCGCTCAAGGCCGGAGCGCCGCCCCCGCCCGATCTGCCCGAGGCGCGGGCGGCGCTGGCGGCGCTGGGGCGGCCGCTGTGGCTGGCGGCCTCGACCCATCCGGGCGAAGAGGCGATGGTCGGCGCGGCGCATCGCGTCGCCGCGGCGCGGGTTCCGGGGCTGTTGACGCTGATGGCGCCGCGCCATCCCGCGCGCGCGCAGGAGATCGTCGATGAGCTGCGCGCCCAGGGGCTGACGGTCACGCGCCGCGCGCTGGGCGAGGCGCCGACGGGCGACGTGCACCTGCTCGACACGCTGGGCGAGATGGGCGCCTGGTTGCGGGTCGCGCCGGTCGCCTTCGTCGGCGGCTCGCTGGCGCCGGTGGGCGGCCACAACCCGCACGAGCCGGCCGCGCTGGACGTGGCCATCCTGCACGGGCCGCATGTCGGGAATTTCCGCGCCGAATACGAGGCGCTCCGGGTCGCGGGCGGCGCCGTGCGCGTGGACGACGCCGAGGCGCTGGGGCGCGAGGCGGCGGCGCTGCTGCGCGACCCCGACCGCCGGCTGGCGCTGACGCGCGCCGCGCGCGCGGCGCTTGACGGCGGCGCGCGGGCCGTGGCGCGCACCGCGGCGCTGCTGACGCCGCTGCTGCCCGCGCCGGCGTCGCCCCAGGCGGAAAGGGGCGGGACATGATGCGCGCGCCCCGGTTCTGGTTCCGCCCGCCCCAGGCGCCGGGCCTTGCCGCGCGGCTGCTGGCCCCGCTTGGCGCGGCCTACGCGGCGGCCACGCGGGCGCGGCTGGCGCGCGGGCAGGGCTGGCGCGCGCCGGTTCCCGTGATCTGCCTGGGCAATCTGACGGCGGGCGGCGCGGGCAAGACCCCCGCCGCGATCCACGCGCTCGAGCGGCTGGCCGAGATGGGCGTGCGCGCCCATGTCGTCACGCGCGGCCATGGCGGAACGGCGCGCGGCCCGCATCTGGTGGACCTGGCGCGCGACGACGCGGCGCTGACCGGCGACGAGGCCCTGCTGCTGGCCGCCTTCGCGCCGGTGTGGGTGGCGCGCGACCGGGCGGCGGGGGCGCGCGCGGCCGTCGCCGCGGGGGCCGAGGCGCTGGTTCTGGACGACGGCTTCCAGAACCCGGCCCTGGTCAAGGACCTGTCCATCCTGGCGGTGGACGCCGAGACCGGCCTTGGCAACGGGCGCCCCATTCCCGCCGGCCCCTTGCGCGAGCGTCCGGCCGAGGGCATGGCCCGCGCCGACGCCGTGCTGCTGATCGGCCCGCCCGAGGCGCGCGCCGCCGCCCCCGCGCGATGGCCCGTTCTGCGCGCGCGGCCCATCCTGAACGCCGAGCTGCGCGCCCGTCCCATAGGCATCGACTGGCGCGGGCGGCGCGTGGTCGCCTTCGCGGGGATCGGCCGGCCCGAGAAGTTCTTCGACACGCTGCGCGCGCTCGGCGCCGAGCTGGTCGGCGCGCACGCCTTTCCCGACCACGCGCCCTACGCGCCGCGCATCCTGCGCCGCCTGCAGGCCGAGGCCGCGCAGGCCGACGCGCAGCTGGTCACCACCGAGAAGGACGCCGTGCGCCTGCCGCCCGCCTTTCGCGGCATGGCCATGCCGCTTCCCGTCGCGCTGGTTCCCGAGGATCAGGCCGCCTTCGACGCCCTTCTGCGCCGCGCGCTTGAGGGCGCGGGCGGCCGCTGACCGCGCGCCGGGCGGATTTCGGGGCACATCGGCTCATCGGGCGGCGCAAGGGGGCGCTTGCGGGCGCGTGGCCCCTTGGCGGCGCTTGCCGCACCCCGCCTGGGGCCGTGCGGCGCTTGCCGCACCGGGCGCGGCCCTTTGCGTCGCTTGCGGCGACCCGCTTCGAGCGCGCGACGCGGATGGCGCGCGCCCGAACCTTGCCCGCGCCGCCCGCCGAGCAGCCCCGTGCGCGCCGAAGGCGGGCGGCTCGGGCGACGGCGTGGCCAAGCCGGCGGGCGCGCCGCGCGCGAGGGCTTGCGCGCCGCGCGCCGCCACGCGCACAAAGTCTGATGGCGGCGCGCGGCGCGCGGGCCTAGCATGGCGCCATGATCGCTCGTCTGGCCGCCTTCGTCGTCTTCGCGCTGCTGGCGCTGGCCGCGCCGCCGGCGGCCGCGGCGCAGCCCGACAACGCGCCCCTGCTCTCGGAGCAGGAGCTGGCCGCGCGCGTGCCCGCCCCCTACCGGCTGGGCGCGCGGCTGACCGAGGACGGCGTGCACGAGATCATCGATCTGAGCGGGCGCCCGGCGGGCTACATCTTCGAAACGCGCCCGCTTGCGCCCATTCCGGGCTTTTCCGGCGCGCCGATCGACCTTCTGGTGACGCTGGACGGCGAGGGGCGCTTTGTGAACGTCGAGCTGATCGACCATAACGAGCCGGTCTTCGTCTCGGGGTTGGGCGAGGCGCCGTTCCACAAGTTCGTCGAGCAGTATCGCGGCCGCTCGATCGCCGAGAACCTGACCGTGGGCGTGCCCTATGGGGCGCAGGGCGGCGCGGGCTCGGGCGCGGCCTATCTGGACGGGGTGACCAAGGCCACCGCCTCGGTGCGGATCGCGCATGAAAGCATTCTGGCCGCCGCCTTCGCCGTCGCGCGCGAGCGCATGAAGGGCCTGCGCGTCGGCCCGCCGCGCGCGCCCGATCCCGACCATGACGAGAAGCTGGACTGGGCCGCGCTCGAGGCGCAGGGCCTGGCGGGGCGGCTGACGGTCACGAACCGCCAGCTGCAGGAGGCCTTCGCCGGCTCGTTGTGGGAGGATGACGACCCCGAGGCGGCGGCCGACCCCGACGGCGTGTTCCTGGATCTGTGGGTGGTGGATGTCGGCCCGCCCGCGCTGGCGCGCGCCGCCCTTGCGCCCGAAACGCTGGCCGAGCTGCGCGCCTTCCTGGCCGTCTCGGATCATGACGAGCCGCTCTTGGTCATCGATGCCGGCCGCCATGGTCTGGTGTCCGACGACTTCGTGCGCAACACCGCGCCCGACCTGATCACGCTCGAGCAGGACGGCCTGCCCATCGCCCTGCGCGACGCGGATCTGGAGGTGCAGCTTGCGCCCGGCGGCCCCGAGGCGGCGCGCGCGATGATCCTGCGCACCGATCGGCGGCTGGGCTTCGACCCGGCGCGGCCCTGGACGCTGCGCATCGCCGCCTTGCGCCGCCACGGCCCCTTCATGCCCGAGATCGGCGCGCGCAGCTTCGAGCTGACCCACGTCACGCCCGAGCGCTTCTTCCGCGCGCCGCAGGCCGCGCCCGCGCCCGCGCCGCCCTGGGTCGAGGCGGCGCTGGCGCGGCGGGTCGATCTGGCGGCGCTGGCCGTCGTTCTGCTGGCGCTGTTCGCGGCGCTTGGGCCATGGATGCGGCGCCTGGCCGCGAGCCGCCTGCATCTGCCCGCGCGGCTGGCCTTCCTGGCCGCGATGATCGTGTTCGTCGGCTGGCATGGACAGGGCCAGCTTTCGATCGTCACGGCGCTGGGCGCCTTGCGGGCGGCCGTTCAGGGGGGCGGCTTCGCCTTCCTGCTCTACGACCCGTTCTCGCTCATGATCTGGGGCGCGGCGATCCTTGGCTTCGTGCTGTGGGGGCGGGGGCTGTTCTGCGGCTGGCTGTGCCCCTACGGCGCCATGCAGGAGCTGGCCCACCACGCGGGCCGCGCGGCGCGCCTGCCGCGTCTGCGCGTGGCCGAGGGCTGGGACCGCCGGCTCAAGCTGGTCAAATACGCCGTGCTGGCCGTTCTGGCGGCGGCGGCGCTGATCTCGCCCTCGGCCACCGACGCGCTGGTCGAGGTCGAGCCCTTCAAGACCGCCGTCACCGTCGGCTTCGACCGCGAGTGGCCCTATGTTCTTTACGCCGCCTTCTGGCTGGCGCTGGGCGCGGCGCTGTTCAAGGGGTTCTGCCGCTATGTCTGCCCGCTCGGGGCGCTGATGGCGCTGGGCGGGCTGCTGCGCGGGCGCGACTGGATCGCGCGCCGGGCCGAGTGCGGTTCGCCCTGTCAGCTGTGCCGGGCGAAATGCCCCTACCAGGCGATCGAGAAAAGCGGCCGCATCCGCTATGATGAATGCTTCGCCTGCCTCGACTGCGTCTCGATCTACGAGGACCCGGCCCGCTGCGTGCCCCGCGTCCTGGCCGCGCGCAAGGCCGGGCCGAGGCGGCAGGCGCCGGTCGCCGCGTCGTCCGCAGCGGCCAGGGCGCGCTGAAGGGGGCGGAGGAGCCCGGCCTTCCGCCGGGCCATCGCAGCCGGGGCAGGGGAAGGCGCCGGGGGCGAAGCGGCATGTGCGCATGGCCCCGTCGCCCGCCTCGGCAAGGCCGTTGCGCGGGCGCGCGCGCGGCGGATAGGCTGACCGCGACGCGCGGGGCAGGGAGGATGCGATGGATTACGACGCCATGGACGCGACGGCGCTGGCCGCGCTGGTCGCGGCGGGCGAGGCGACGCCGGACGAGCTGCTGGACCTGGCGCTCGATCGGCTGCGCGCCGTGGACGGAACGCTCAACGCCGTGCCGCTGGTGTTCGAGGAGATCGCGCGGCGAAAGATCGCGCAGGGGCTGCCCGAGGGGCCGCTGCGCGGCGTGCCCTTCCTGCTCAAGGATCTGGGCGCCGAGGCGCGCGACTACCCTTCGCATAACGGCTCGCGGCTTTTTCGCTGGACGCGCTATGACCGCGACTCGGCCATTTACGAGCGCCTGGCCGCCGCCGGGCTGGTGGTGTTCGGGCGCACCGCCTCGCCCGAACTGGGGATCGGCCCGGTCACCGAGGCCGCCGTCTATGGCGGGCCCACGCGCAACCCGTGGGACCCGTCGCGCACCCCCGGCGGCTCGTCGGGCGGCTCGGGCGCGGCGGTGGCGGCGGGGGTCGTGCCGGCGGCGCATGGCTCGGATGGCGGCGGGTCGGTGCGCATTCCCGCCTCGAGCTGCGGCCTGTTCGGCTTCAAGGCCACGCGCGCGCGTCTGCCCGACGGCCCCTATGCGGGCGAGGGCTGGGCGGGAATGGCCATCGACGGGTTCCTGACCCGCAGCGTGCGCGACTCGGCGCTGTTGCTGGACGTGACGCAGGGGCCGGACCTGGGCGCGCCCTACTGGGCGCCGCCGCTGCGCGAGGGCTTCCGCGCCGCGCTGGCCCGCCCGCCGCGGCCGCTGCGCGTGGCCTTGTGCGAGACGACGCTGACCGGCGCGCCGGTGCATCCCGAATGCCGCGCCGCCGCCGAGGAGGCCGCCGCCCTGCTGGCCGATCTGGGGCACGAGGTGACGCCCGCGCGCCCCGACGCCGATCACGAGGGGATGATGGCCGCCTGGACCGACATCGTCGCCTGCGGCACGGCGCTGAGCATCCGCAAGGCGGTCGAGGCGCGCGGCCGCCCGCTCGAGCCCGACGAGGTCGAGGGCGTGGCGCGCGGCGCGGCGGCGCATGCGCGCACCATTTCGGGCGACCGCTACCTCGAGGCGGTCGGGCGCATCCACGCCTATGGCCGGCGCATGGCCGAGTTCTTCCTGCGCCACGACATCCTGCTGACCCCGACCCTGGCCGAGCCGCCGGCGCGGATCGGGCGCTTCGCCCATGACCGCGAGGATTACGTCGCCTACCGCATGGGGCCGGACGGCGTCTTCGCCTATTCGCCCTTCACCGCCGCCTTCAACGCCACCGGCCAGCCGGCGGCTTCGCTGCCGCTGCGCTGGACCCCCGAGGGGCTGCCCGTGGGCGTCCATCTGGCCGCGCCCTTCGGCGAGGACGAGCTGCTGATGGCGCTGTGCGGGCAGATCGAGGCGGCGCGCCCCTGGTTCGACCGCCGGCCGCCGCTCGTCGCCGGCGGGCAAGGCGCTTGACGCCGCCGACGCCGCCTGCGACCCTTTGTCCGGGCAATGACGGGGGGAGCCGCTTGACCGAAGATGACGCTGCGGTCGAGATTCGCTCGGCGCGCAAGGAATACCCCAGCGCCGCGGGTCCGGTGCGGGCGCTGGACGACGTGTCGCTGACCATCCGCAAGGGCGAGTTCTTCACGCTTCTGGGCCCGTCCGGTTGCGGCAAGACCACGCTGCTGCGCCTGATCGCGGGGTTCGAGACCCCCGATGCGGGGCGCATCCTGCTCGAGGGGCGCGACATCACGGACGATCCGCCCAACCGGCGGCCCGTGAACACCGTTTTTCAGAGCTACGCGCTGTTCCCGCATCTGAGCGTGGCGCGCAACATCGCCTTCGGGCTCGAGATGCTGGGCCGCCCGGCCGCCGAGACGCGCGCGCGCGTGGCGCAGATCCTTCGCCTCGTGCGGATGGAAGAGATGGCCGACCGCCGCCCCGACCAGCTTTCGGGCGGCCAGCAGCAGCGCGTCGCGCTGGCGCGGGCGCTGGCGCCGGCGCCGCGGGTGCTGCTGCTGGACGAGCCGCTTTCGGCCCTCGATCTGAAGCTGCGCAAGGAGATGCAGCGCGAGCTCAAGCGCCTGCAGCACGAGACCGGGATCACCTTCGTCTTCGTCACCCACGACCAGGAAGAGGCGCTGACCATGTCCGACCGCGTCGGCGTGATGCGCGGGGGCCGCCTGCAGCAGGTCGGCCCGCCGCGCGAGATCTACGCGCGGCCGGTCAACCGCTTCGTGGCCGACTTCATCGGCGAGACGAACTTCCTCGAGGGCGTCGCGCGCGGCGGCGCGGTGCATCTGCCCGCGGGCGCGGCGCTGCCCGCGCCCGGCGGCGCGCCGGCCGAGGGCGCGCGCATCACGCTGACCGTGCGCCCCGAGCACCTGCGCCTGAACGCGCCGGGCGCGGGAAGGCTGGAGGCGACCGTGGCCGAGATCGTCTATTTCGGCCCCGCCGCCCATTGCCACATGAAGCTGGACGACGGCACGCCTATCGTCGCGCGGCTGGAGGAGGGGCGCATGCCCGAGCCCGGCGCGCGGGTCGGGCTGGACTTCGCGCCCGGCGCGCTCCAGGCGCTGGAAGATTGAGGAGGGACGCCATGAACCGGCCCGCGCGTCCGCCCGCCCGATGACCGCCGAGGAAAGACGGCGCGCGCGCCAGGGCTGGCTGCTGTCGGCGCCGGCGCTGGCGCTGCTTCTGGCGGGGGCGTCGGGGCCGCTGCTGATCGTCGTCGTCTACGCCTTTCTCGAGCCCGGCGAATATTCGGGGGTCGAGTGGAAGTTCTCGCTCGAGGCGTGGTTCCGCGTCCTGTTCGAGCGCGACATCTTCGACGGCACGGTGCGCCTTGCCGACGCGCATCTGTCGATCTTCTGGCGCTCGGTCAAGCTGTCGCTGCTGACCACGCTGCTGACCTTCGTCTTCGGCCTGCCGACGGCCTGGTTCATCGCCACGCGCCCGGCGCGCACGCGCATGCTGTGGCTGTTCCTGATCACGGTGCCGTTCTGGACCAACCTTCTGATCCGCACCTTCGCCATCATGGAGGTGCTGCGCAACGAGGGCATCCTGAACGGCGCGCTGATGCGCCTTGGGCTGATCTCGTCCCCGATCCAGATCCTCTACACCGACGTCGCCGTGCTGATCGGCATGACCTACGTCTATCTGCCCCTGATGGCGCTGCCGCTCTATGCGGCGATCGAGCGCTTCGACATGCGCATGGCCGAGGCCGCCTACGACCTTTACGCCTCGCGCTGGCAGGTGCTGCGCAAGGTGGTGCTGCCGATCGTGCGGCCGGGGGTGGTCGCGGGCTCGATCCTTGTCTTCGTGCCGTCGCTGGGCGCCTATGTGACGCCGCGGGTTCTGGGCGGGGGCAAGAACATGATGATCGGCAACTTCATCGAGCTGCAGTTCGGCGCCGGGCGCAACTGGCCGCTGGGCGCGGCGCTGTCGCTGATCCTGCTGGCGATGGTGGCCTGCGCGCTGACGATCTATGTGCGGGCCGCCGCGCGGGCGGGCGCCGATGGCTAGGGCGCGCCCATTCTCGGCCGCAAGGCTGCCCGGCTTCGCCGCGATGGCCGCGGCGACCTTCCTGATCCTTTATGCGCCCATCGCCACGCTGGTGATCTATTCGTTCAACGGATCGGATTCGGTGGCGGTCTGGGGCGGCTTCTCGCTCAAATGGTATGGCGCCGCGTGGGAGAACGCCCAGGTGCAGGAGGCGACCATGCGCTCGGTCGTCATCGCGCTGGCCGCTTCGGGCATCGCCACCGTCACGGCGACCATGGCGGCGCTGGGCACGACGCGGCGCGGACGCTTTCCCGGGCAGACGCTGATCTACGCCATCATCAACCAGCCGCTGATGGCGCCCGAGATCGTCACCGCCGTGGCGCTGCTGATCTTCTTCTCCTCCATCAAGGTCGCCACCGGCTATACGGGGCTGGGCTATCTGATCCTGGCGCATGCCGCCTTCTGCGTGCCCTTCGCCTATCTGCCCATCCGCGCCCGGCTCGAAAGCATGGACCTGACGCTCGAGACCGCGGCCGCCGACCTTTACGCCACGCCCTGGCTGGCCTTCCGGCGCGTGACGCTGCCGCTGCTGGCGCCCGGAATCGCGGCCGGGGCGATGTTGGCCTTCGTCATCTCGCTCGACGACGTCATCATCACCGAGTTCGTCAAGTCGGCCGGCCAGGACACCCTGCCGACCTACATGCTTGGCCAGATCCGCCGCGCCGCCACGCCCGAGGTCAACGCGATCTCGACCGTGCTGCTGGCGGTGACGGTCGCGTTGCTGAGCCTGTTCTTCGCGGTCACGAGAAAGCGGGCCTGAACCGTTCGCGCCGCGCCAACCCGGCGGGCCCTCCGGTCCGCCATCCGACAAGGAGAGAAAGTCATGCGCATTCCCGCCCTGGCGGCCGCGACGGCCCTTGCCGCCGCCGCCGCTCATGCCGAAGGGGCCCTGAACATCTACAACTGGGGCAACTACACCAATCCCGAGCTGATCAAGAAGTTCGAGCAGACCTATGACGTCAAGGTCACCATCACGGAATACGACTCGAACACCACCGCCCTGACCAAGGTCGAGGCGGGCGGCCACGGCTTCGACATCGTCGTGCCCTCGCACAGCTTCGTGCCGATCTTCATCGAAAAGGGGCTGCTGCTCGAGACGCGCCCCGATCAGATGGAGAACTTCAAGAACGTCGATCCCGTCTGGGTCGACGTGCCCTGGGATCCGGGCCGGCGCTACACCGTGCCCTGGCAGTGGGGCTCGACGGGCATGGCGGTCAATGTCGACGCCTATGACGGCGACATCAACACCTCGGCCATCTTCCTCGATCCGCCGCCCGAGCTGGCGGGCAAGATCAACGTCGTGCCCGAGATGCAGGACGTGATCAACCTGGCGCTCTACTATGTCGGCGGCGAGGCCTGCACCGAGGACAAGGCCAAGCTCAAGGCCGCGCGTGACGCGCTGGTCGCGGCCAAGCCCAAATGGCTGTCGATGGATTACGGCACCACCGACAAGCTGGCCTCGGGCGAGTGGGTCGCCAGCGTGAACTGGAACGGCTCGACCTTCCGCGCGCGGCTGGCCAATCCGAAGGTCCGCTACGGCTACCCGCGCGAGGGCTATCCGCTGTGGATGGACTCGGTCGCCGTGCTGGCCGACGCGAAGAACGTCGAGAACGCCAAGCTGTTCCAGAACTTCATCATGGATCCCGAGAACGCGGCGCTGATCTCGGCCTTCGCGCGCTACTCGAACGGGATCAAGGGGTCGGACGCCTTCATGCCGCCCGAGATGAAGGACGCGCCCGAGATCAACCCGCCGGCCGAGCTGGCCGCCGCCGGGCGCTTCGGCCCCAGCTGCCCGAAGGAGATCCAGGCGATCTACACCGCCATCTGGACCGAGCTTCAGAAGTGAATTGCGGCCGGGGCGCGCGCGCCCCGGCAACGCGCCCGCACTCAGGCGTCCAGAAATCCCTCCAGAACGTTGACCGCGTTCACCCCGATCGCCTCGATCGCGTAGCCGCCCTCCATGCAGAACAGCGTCGGCAGGCCCAGCCGCCCGATGCGCCGGCCCGCATCGAGGAAATCGGGGCTGTCGAGCGTGAAGAAGCTGATCGGGTCGTCCTTGTAGGCGTCCACCCCCAGCGACACCACCAGCGCCTCGGCGCCGAAGGCGCGGATGCGCGCCAGCGCGGAGTCGAGCGCCTCGGCCCAGAGGCCGTAGCCCGCGCCCGGGGGCAGGGGCAGGTTCAGGTTCGCGCCCTCGCCGGGACCTTCGCCGGTTTCGTCCGCATGGCCCAGATAGTAGGGGAAGGCGTGCTCGGGCGCGCCGTGGATCGAGGCGAAGAACACGTCGCCGCGGCGATAGAAGATGTCCTGCGTGCCGTTGCCGTGGTGAAAGTCGATGTCCAGCACCGCGACGCGCGCCGCGCCGTCGGCGCGGAAGGCCTCGGCCGCCAGCGCCGCGTTGTTGATGAAGCAATAGCCGCCGAACATGTCGGCGGTGGCGTGGTGGCCCGGCGGGCGGCACAGGGCGAAGGCCGCCCGCGCCCCGCCCGCCACGATGCGCTGGGCGGTTTGCGCCACGGCCGCCGAGGACAGCGCCGCGGCCCAGGTTCCGGCGGTGATGGCCGTCTCGGCGGCCAGCGCGTAGAAGCCGACCTTGCCGTCGATGTTCGTGGGCGCGCGATCGGCGTTCATGCGCCGGGCGGGAAAGCTGGCGGGAATGATCTCGCCCGCGCAGCCGGCCCGCTTCCATTCGTCCCAGGCGTTTTCCAGAAATGCCAGGTAATCGGGCCGGCACAGGGCGCGGATGGGCGCCATGGCGACGGGATCGGGCGCGGCGATGTCGTCAAGGCCGCGCTCGCGCAGCCGCGCCAGGATGTATTCGACGCGGCTCGGCCGCTCGAAGGGCGTGACGAACTGGCCGGCATGCAGCTCGGCCTGCGGGAAGTGCAGGCGGTGGTCCTCGCTGTAGATGGTGCGCATGGCGTTTCCCTTCAGGCCCCCGGGGGCCGCTTCATCGGCCGGCCGCCCGACCACACGGCCTTCACCGCGCGGTCGTCGCCCAGGATCATGGTCGCGAACAGCGCCTCCCACACGTCGCGCGCCCGCGCGGCGCGCTGGGCGGCGACGGGCGTTGCGGCCAGGTCCAGCGCGACCAGGTCCGCTTCCAGGCCCGGCTCGAGCCGCCCGATCCGGTCGTCCAGCCGCATGACCCGCGCCGAGCCGGCCGTGGCCATCCACAAGAGCTGCGCCGGATGGAGCGGGGCGCCGCGCAGCTGGCTGATCTCGTAGGCCGAGCGCATGGTCGCCAGCATCGAGAAGCTCGACCCGCCGCCCACATCCGTCGCCAGCCCCACCGGCACGCCGCTGCGCGCAAGCCCGGCCACGTCGCACAGGCCCGAGCCGATGAAGGCGTTCGAGGTCGGGCAATGCGCGACGCCGGTTCCCGTCTCGGCCAGCGCCGCGCGCTCGCGCTCGGTCAGGTGAATGGCATGGCCCATGATCGCGCCGGGCCCGGCCAGCCCGCGCGCCTCATAGACGCCGAAATAGTCGGGATCCCCGGGGAACAGCTCGCGCACCCAGGCGATTTCGTCGGGCTGTTCGGACAGATGGGTCTGCATGAGGCAGTCGGGATGCGCGGCCCAGAGCGCGCCCGCGGCCTCGAGCTGTTCGGGCGTCGAGGTGGGGGCGAAGCGCGGCGTGACCGCGTATCCCAGCCGCCCGCGCCCATGCCAGCGCGCGATCAGCGCCGCGCTTTCGTCATGGCCGCGGCGCGGGTCGTCGGTCAGGCCGGGGGGCGCGTTGCGGTCCATCATCACCTTGCCCGCGCACAGGCGAAGGCCCCGCGCGAGGGCCGCGGCGAACAGCGCGTCGGCGCTTTGCGGGTGCACGGTGCAATAGACGCAGGCGGCGGTGATGCCGTTGGCCAGGTTCAGGTCGAGGTAAAGCTCGGCCTGCGCGCGCGCGTATTCGGGATCGGCGAAGCGCAGCTCCTCGGGGAAGGTGTAGGCGTTGAGCCAGTCGATCAGCCGCTTGCCCCAGCTGGCGATGATCCCGGTCTGGGGATAGTGCGCATGGCAATCGACGAAGCCGGGGATGATGAGCGCATCGCCCATGTCCTCGACCCGCGCGCGCGGGTGGGCGGCGCGCAGCGCGTCGGCCGGTCCGACGGCGGCGATGCGGCCTTCGCGCACAAGAACGCCGCCGCGCGAGTCATGCGCGGCGCAGTCCTCGGGCGGGACCAGGAAGGGATCTTCGCGCAGGCGCAGGGTCTGGCCAAGGATCAGCCGCTCGTCCTGCGAAGCTGCGCCGGGTTCGGCGGCGCCGGTCATGGGGTCTTCCATTCTTGGGGGTCGGGTCGGGCGCGGCTCAGGCCTCTTCGAGACGGTCGGTCGCGGGCGGCGGCGTGCGCGACAGGGCCGAGATGCGCGCGCGCAGCTCGTCGGTCATGTCGAACTCGGCCGCGGCGAGCGAGGGGCGCAGCTGCTCGAGCGAGCGCGCGCCGATGATGGGCGCCGTCACCGCCGGGTGCGCGCCCGCCCAGGCCACCGCCAGCGTCGCCGGATGCACGCCCAGCTCGCCGGCCAGGGCGACGAAGGCGCGGGCGGTCTCGTGCATCCAGTCCTCGCCGTAGCGGGCGCGATAGGCGGGGTTGACCGCAAGGCGGCCCGTCTCGCCGCGCAGATACTTGCCCGTCAGCAGCCCGCCGCCGAGGGGGCTGTAGGGGATGACCCCCAGCCCCTCGGCCTGGGCGAGGGGCATGAGCTCGACCTCGGCCTGGCGCTTGACCAGCGAATACATGGGCTGGAGCACGTCGATGCGGCCCCAGCCGCGTAGCGCCTGAACGCCCAGCGCCGTCGCGACGCGCCAGGCGGGGTAGTTCGACAGGCCCAGATAGATCGCCTGGCCCGAACGCTGGATGTCCTCGAGCGCGCGCAGCCGGTCCTCGAGCCGCGCCGGGTCGGCGTCGTGATGCAGGAACAGAACGTCCACCCGATCGGTTCCCAGCCGGCGCAGGCTGGCCTCGACCTGGGCGCGGATCGCCCGCCGGCTCGATCCGCCGAGCATGTGGCACTTGGTCGTCACCACCAGCGAGTCGCGCTCATGCGCCATGAGCCGGCCGAGGATGCGCTCGGCCTCGCCGCCATTGTAGACGTTGGCGCAGTCGATGAAGTCCACTCCCGCGTCGCGGGCGGCGGCGTAGATGCGGGCGGCCTCGGCCTCGTCGGCGTCGCCGCCGAAGGACATCGTGCCAAGGCACAGGGCCGAGACCTCGACCCCCGTGGCTCCCAGAAGCTTGCGGCGCATGACGGCTCCTTCGCGTGGCGCGCCCGGCGCGCGGCCGGGCGCCGCCGATCGCGGATCACTTGGGCAGTTCGCCCTCGATCCCCTCGACGTAGAAGTTCATGCCGGCCAGCGTGGCGTCATCGGCCACCTCGCCTTCCTTGAGCCAGACCGAGCCGTCCTGACGGCGGATCGGGCCGGTGAAGGGGTGCAGCTTGCCCGCCGCGATGGCCTCGATGGCGGCCTGCGCCTCGGCGCGCACCTCGGGGGGGATGCGCTCGGAGAAGGGCGCGAACGCGACCATGCCCGAGGCGATGCCGTCCCAGGTGTCGGCGGATTCCCAGGTTCCGTCCAGCACCGCCTTGGCGCGGCGCACATAGTAGGGCGCCCAGTTGTCGATGATCGCCGTCAGCTGCGCGTTGGGGCCGAAGCGCTTCATGTCCGAGGCCTGGCCGAAGGCGAAGATGCCCTTTTCCTCGGCCACGGTCATCGGCGCGGGGCTGTCGGTGTGCTGCATGATCACGTCCGCGCCCTGTTCGATCAGCGCGTTCGCCGCGTCGGCTTCCTTGCCCGGGTCGAACCAGGTGTTGACCCAGACGATCTTGAACTTGACGTCGGGGTTGACCGACTTGGCCGCCAGATAGGCGGCGTTGATGCCGCGCACCACCTCGGGGATGGGGAAGGAGGCGATGTAGCCGATGGTGTTGGTCTTGGTCATGCGCCCGGCGATCAGGCCGATCACATGCCGCCCCTCGTAGAAGCGCGCCGAGTAGGTCGAGACGTTGTGCGCGCGCTTGTAGCCGGTGGCGTGCTCGAACTTCACGTTCGGGAACTGCTTGGCCACCTTCAGCGTCGGGTTCATGAAGCCGAAGGAGGTGGCGAAGATCAGGTCGTGGCCCGCGCGCGCCATCTGGCGCAGGGCGCGTTCGGCGTCGGGGCCTTCGGGCACGCTCTCAAGATAGGTGGTCTCGACCTTGTCGCCCAGCGCGGCCTCGATGGCCTGGCGGCCCTGGTCGTGCTGATAGGACCAGCCGAAATCGCCCACCGGGCCCACATAGATGAAGCCGACCTTGATCTTGTCGGCCGCTGCGGCGGCGCCCGCCAGGCCCAGCGCGGCGGCCGCGGCCAGAAGCGTTCGGGTGAGTTTCATGCGGTGACGTCTCCTCTGTCGGTTCTCGCGCGGCGGAGCCGGGCGCGCCGCGCCGGGCTCTCGGGCGGGAACGATACCCGCGTCGCGCCTTTGCGTCACCGTGCAATCTTCGCGCCCGGCGCTTGTGCGCGCCGTCAGCCGACGAGGGCGGCGCCGGCCCCGTCGCGCGGGTCGGCCAGCGGCGAGGGACGGGCGGGGCAGGGCTCGAGCGTCGCCTGCAGCCCCGTGCGCGCCCGCGCCGCCGCTTCGGACAACGAGCGGTCGTCGGCCCGGATCTCGGTCACCCCGAGGCGCGCGGCCGCGGCCCCGTCCTCGTCGATCAGCCGCTGGGCGACGCGCAGCGCCGCCACCGCCGCCGCGGGAGCGTCCGACTCGGGCAGTATGAGGGCGAGGACGTCCTCGGCGATGAAGGCCGCGATGTCGGACACGCGCAGATCGCGCAGCGCCAGGGGCGCGCCGCCCATGGGCGCGCGGGTGAACTCGATCAGCGCCAGCGCCGCGGGCCGGCCCTTGCGCGCCCGCAGACCCGCCGCGGCGCGCAGCGCGGCCTCGATCCCGGCCGGTCCGGGCGTCTGGGCGCCCGCCGGCGCCGCGATGGCGCGCGCATCGGGCGCGCCGCAATCCTTGCGCGAGGTCATGGTCTTCGCTCCCCTATCCATCCCACCGCGGACAGGATAGGGGCAAATCCCTAACGAAACGGGAACGCGCTCAGCCCTCGGCGCGGAAGGGCTTGCCCAGGCACGCCGGCGCCTCGGCCGCGCGGCGCCGCTCGCCCGAGATCAGCACCAGCACCAGGATCGTGGCCAGGTAGGGCGTCATCGACAGATACTGGCTCTGGATCGAAACCCCCAGCGCCTGCAGGTTCAGCTGCACGATGGTCACGCCACCGAACACATAGGCGCCCAGCAGCGCCCGCCAGGGCCGCCACGAGGCGAAGACCACGATCGCCAGCGCGATCCAGCCGCGGCCGGCGGTCATGCCCTCGACCCAGAGCGGGGTCTGCACCAGCGCCAGATACCCCCCGCCCAGCCCCGCGCAGGCGCCGCCGAACAGCACCGCGGCGAAGCGGATCGCCGTGACGCGGTAGCCGATGGCATGGGCGGCGTGGTGATTCTCGCCCACCGCGCGCAGGATCAGCCCCGCGCGGCTGCGCCCGAGCCACAGCCACGTCCCCGCCGTCAGCGCCAGCGACAGATAGACCAGCGGATCGTGCGAGAACAGCAGCCGCCCGAAGAAGGGCAGGTCCGACAGAACCGGCAGCGACAGGGCCGGGAACTCGGGCGCCGGCATGCCCGAATAGGGCTGCCCCAGCATCGCCGCCAGCCCCAGCCCGAACATGGTCAGCGCCAGCCCCGTGGCCACCTGATTGGCCATCAGGATCAGCGCGAAGAAGGCGAAAACCGCCGACAGCGTCGCCCCGGCCGCCGCCGAGGCGACCACCCCCAGCAAGGGCGAGCCCGTCTCGACCGCCGCGGCGAAGCCGGCGATGGCGCCGACGATCATCATGCCCTCGACGCCGAGGTTCAGCACGCCCGACTTCTCGACCACCAGCTCGCCCAGCGCCGCGAAAAGCAGCGGCGTCGCCGCCACGATCAACGCCGCCCCGATGGCGGCGGGGTTCAGAACGCTTAGATCCATCACGCGGACTCCGTGGCCGGTGCGCGGCGAAGGCGCAGGCGATGGTTGACGAACACGTCCGCCCCCAGAAGGAAGAAGAGCAGCATCCCCTGAAAGACCGAGATCGCCGCCGCGGGCAGCTGCATCTCGAGCTGCGCGGACTCGCCGCCGATATAGGTCAGCGCCATCACCCCGCCGGCCAGCACCACGCCGCCCGGATGCAGCCGCCCGAGAAAGGCGACGATGATGGCCGTGAAGCCGTATCCCGCCGGCAGACCCGGCACCAGCTGCCCGACGGGGCCCGCGGCCTCGAACACCCCCGCCAGCCCGGCCAGCGCGCCCGAGACGCCCATGCACGCCAGCACCGCGCGCCGCTCGGAGAAGCCGGCGAAGCGGGCCGCGCGCGGCGCCTGCCCCATGACCTTGAGCGAAAAGCCGAAAACATGCCGCTGCAGCGCCAGCCAGGCCAGCCCCGCCACGGCCAGCGCGACCAGAACGCCGACATGGGCGCGCGTGCCCTCGATCAGGATCGGCATGGTGGCGCTGTCGTGAAACAGGCGCGATTCGGGAAAGTTGAACCCCTCGGGGTCGCGCAGCGGGCCGCCGACCAGCGCCGAGAGCCACAGCTCGGCCACATAGACCAGCATCAGGCTGACCAGGATCTCGTTCGTGTTGAAGCGGATGCGCAGGATGGCTGGGATCATCGCCCATGCGAAGCCGCCCAGCATGCCCGCCGCGCACATCATCGGCAGCACCCAGAGCCCCGGCGTGTCATACACGGCCAGCCCCGCCGCGCCGCCGGCGACGGCGCCGATGATGAACTGCCCCTCGGCGCCGATGTTCCACACGCCGGCGCGAAAGCCCAGGCTCAGCCCGACCCCGATCAGCACCAGCGGCGCGGCCTTGACCAGAAGCTCGGCGCGCGAGAAGGGCGAAAGCAGCGGCTCGACGAAGATGATCTCGACCGTGCGCAGCGGGTCCTTGCCCAGCGCGGCGAACAGGACCATGCCGAAGACCAGCGTCAGCAGCACCGCCGCGGGCGGCGTCGCCCAGACCATGAGCCGCGAGGGCTCCTTGCGCGGCTCAAGCCTCAGCATGCGCGACCTCCCCGCCCGTTCCGCCCATCATGCGCCCGATCTCCTCCACGCTCAGCTCGGCCATGGGACGCGGCGCGCTCAGCCGCCCGCCCGCCATCACGGCGAAGCGGGTGGAGATCTCCATCAGCTCGTCCAGATCCTGGCTCACCGCCAGAACCGCCGCGCCCGCCTCGGCCATGTCGCGCAGCGCCTGGCGGATCGCCGCCGCCGCGCCCGCATCCACGCCCCAGGTCGGCTGCGCCACCACCAGAACCGCGGGGTTCTGCATGATCTCGCGCCCGACGACGAATTTCTGCAGGTTGCCGCCCGACAGCGATCGCGCCGCGTGCTCGACGCCGGCGGTGCGCACGTCGAAGCGCTCGACCACCGCGCGGGCGAAGCGCGCGGCCGCCCCAAGGCGCAGCACGCCCCCGCGCGAGGCCAGGCGCGCGCGCCGCCGGGCGGTCAGGATCGCGTTCTCGGTCAGGCTCATGTCCGGGACCGCCGCATGACCCAGGCGCTCTTCGGGCGCCACGCACAGCCCCAGCCGGCGCCGCCGATCCGGCCCGAAGGCGCCGATCGGCGCGCCGTCCAGGCGGATGGCCTCGTGCTGGGCGCGGCGCTCGCCCGACAGGGCCTCGACGAATTCGTCCTGCCCGTTGCCCGCGACGCCGGCCACGCCCAGGATCTCGCCCGCGCGCAGATCGAACGAGATGTCGCGCAGCGCCGTGCCGAAGGGGCGGTCCGCCGCCAGGCTCAGCCCGCGCACCGTCAGCCGCACCTCGCCCGGCGCGGCCGAGAGCGGGCGCGTGGCGGCCAGCTCCTGCCCGATCATCATCTCGGCCAGGCTGCGCGCGCTTTCGCTGCGCGGATCGCAGCGGCCCGTCACGCGGCCATGGCGCAGGATGGTGGCGGCCTCGCACAGCTCGCGGATCTCGTCGAGCTTGTGCGAGATGTAGAGGATCGAGACCCCCTCGTCGCGCAGTTGGCGCAGCGTGCGGAACAGCTGCCCGACCTCCTGCGGGGTCAGCACCGAGGTCGGCTCGTCCATGATCAGCAGCCGCGGGCGTTGCAGCAGGCAGCGCACGATCTCGACGCGCTGGCGCGCGCCCACCGACAGCTCGCCCACCCGCCGCTCGGGATCGAGCGGCAGGCCGTAGGCCGCCGACACCTTGCGGATGCGCTCGGCAAGGTCGGCGCCGGCCTCTTCGGGCGGCAGGCCCAGCGCCACGTTCTCGGCTACGGTCAGCGCGTCGAACAGCGAGAAATGCTGGAACACCAGCCCCACCCCCGCGCGCCGCGCCGCGCCGGGGTCGGTCGGCGCATAGGGCTGCCCCTCGAGGCGCATGGCGCCGGCGTCGGGGCGCATCGAGCCATAGATCATCTTGACCAGCGTGGACTTGCCCGCGCCGTTCTCGCCCAGAAGCGCGTGGATCTGGCCGCGCTCGACGGCGAAGCTGACCGCGTCGTTCGCCAGCACGCCCGGAAACCGCTTGGTCAGCCCCTCGACCTCAAGCAAAGCCGTCACGCCGTCGCCTCCCTCTCACGCATGCCGCGCCCCTCGGCCATGCGGGCGCGCCAGGCCAGCAGATCGGCCGCGATCGCCACCGCCACCTGCGCGGGCGCCTTGCCCAGCGCCGGATCGCCGATGGGGCAGGCCATGGCCGCCACCTGCGCCTCGTCATGGCCCAGCGCCCGCAACCGGGCGCGAAAACGCGCCGCCTTGGTGCGCGAGCCGATCACCGCCAGCCGCACGCAGCCGCGCCGCAGCGCCCGATGGCATATCTCCAAGTCGAGCGCATGGGAACAGGTCATCGCCACATGCACCGCCTGCGGCGGCGCCAGATCGACCGCATCGGCCGGATCGGGCGCGATCAGAACCCGCGCATGGGCGGGGGCCGGATCGGGAAAGCGCTCGCGCGCCGAGTCGATCCAGGTCAGCGCGAAGGGCAGGTCCTGCAGAACCCGCGCCAGCGCCCGCCCCACATGCCCCGCGCCATACAGAAAGAGCGGCGTCGGCGCCTCGGCCAGCGGCTCGAACAGCCAGGGCGGATCGGCCGGCGCGCAAACCGGGCCGGGCGCCGCGCCGGCGCCCCTTGCGCGCGCCGCCGCCGCCAGCGCCGCCCGGATCGCCGCAGGCGCATCCGCGGCCCGTCCGACCCCGCCCAGAGGGCGGGCGAGGGCGGGCCGGCCCCCCGTCCGCCCGGCGCGCGCGCGCGCCTCGTCGGCCAGCGCCTCGAGCCGCGACAGAACATCCGCGTCCACCACCTCGTAGGCCAGCGTCGCCGCGCCGCCGCAGCACTGCCCCAGCGCCGGCCCCAGCGCATGGCTCTCGAGCCCCGAGCGGCCGCTTCCAAGCCGCCGGCGCGCCTCGGCCAGCGCCGCGAATTCCAGCGCGCCGCCGCCGATCGTGCCCGCGAAGCCGTCCGCCCAGACCAGCATCTGCGCGCCCGCCTCGCGCGGGGTCGAGCCGCGGGTCTGCGCCACGACCACCCGCGTCACGCGCCCATGCGCGGCCACGGCGGCGCGCAGCGCGTCGATGTCCAGCCCCGCGCCGCCCCCCGTGCTCATGGCCAGCGCTCGCCCCGCGCGCGGGCGATCGCGCGCAGCACCCGTTCGGGCGTGGCCGGCGCGTCCAGCGCCGGATAGGCCGGGCCGCACGAAGCCGCCGCGTCCGACAGCGCCAGCCAGGCCGAGATGCCCAGCATCAGCGGCGGCTCGCCCACCGCCTTCGAGCGGTGGATCGTCGGCTCGCGATTTTCGCCCCGCTCCCAGATGCGGATGTTCATGTGCCGCGGCCGGTCGCCCGCCGCCGGAATCTTGTAGGTCGAGGGCGCATGGGTCCTGAGCCGGCCCGCCTCGTCCCAGACCAGCTCCTCCATGGTCAGCCAACCCATGCCCTGCACGAAGCCGCCCTCGATCTGGCCCAGGTCGATCGCCGGGTTCAGCGAGCGGCCCACATCGTGCAGGATGTCGACCCGCTCGATGCGCCACTGGCCCGTCAGCGCATCGATCGCCGCCTCGGTCGCCGCGGCGCCGTAGGCGAAGTAGTAGAACGGACGCCCGCGCCCCGCGGCCCGATCCCAGCTGATGCGCGGCGTGGCGTAGAACCCGGTGGCCGAGAGCGGCACGCGCGCCTCCCAGGCCATGCGCACGAGGTCGGGAAAGGCGATCTCCTCCTCGCCGACCCGGACGCGGCCGGGCAGAAAGCGCACCTGATCGGCCGAGGTCTGGAAGCGCTCGGCGGCGAAGGCGGTCAGGCGGCGCTTGATCTTCTCGCACGCGTCGCGCACGGCCATGCCGTTCAGATCCGAGCCGCTCGAGGCCGCCGTGGCCGAGGTGTTCGCCGCCTTGCCCGTGTCGGTGGCGGTGATGCGCACGCGGTCGAGGTCGATCTGGAAGGCTTCGGCCGCCACCTGCGCGACCTTGACGAACAGGCCCTGGCCCATCTCGGTGCCGCCATGGTTCAGATGCACCGAGCCGTCGGTGTAGACATGCACCAGCGCCGCGGCCTGGTTCAGATGCGTCAGCGTGAAGCTGATGCCGAACTTGACCGGCGTCAGCGCAAGGCCGCGCTTGATGACCTGGTTGCGCGCGTTCCATTCCGCGATCTCGGCGCGCCGGCGGGCATAGGCGCAGCTCTCGGCCAGCTCGTCGACGATCTCGGCGATGACGCAGTCCTCCACCGTCATGTGATAGGGCGTCAGCGTGCGCGCGCCGCCCGGCGGGTCGTAGAAGTTGCGCCGCCGCACCTCGAGCGGGTCCAGCCCCAGCGCATGCGC
Organism: Oceanicella actignis; assembly: GCF_008124525.1. Classification (GTDB taxonomy): domain Bacteria; phylum Pseudomonadota; class Alphaproteobacteria; order Rhodobacterales; family Rhodobacteraceae; genus Oceanicella; species Oceanicella actignis. The sequence continues at coordinate 67,275 of NZ_VNHJ01000004.1, read as the reverse complement.
GACATGGTCCATCACGCGCTCGATCCCCGCCATGCCTTGCGGGCCGCCGAAGCCGCGAAAGGCTGTGTTCGAGACCGTGTTCGTCCGGCAGCGCCACGAGCGGATGCGCGCATGGGGCAGGTGATAGGCGTTGTCGGCGTGCAGCATGGCCCGGTCGCAGACCGGCAGGCTCAGATCCGTCGCCCAGCCGCAGCGCGCCGCCTGGTCGATGACGACCGCCAGGATGCGGCCCTGGTCGTCGAAGCCGACCTCGTAGTCGATGCGGAAATCGTGCCGCTTGCCGGTGACGAGGAAGTCGTCGTCGCGGTCGTAGCGCATCTTGACCGGCCGCCCCAGCAGCCGCGCCGCCGCCGCCGTCAGGCAGGCCGGGGCGTTGCCCTGGCTTTCCTTGCCGCCGAACCCCCCGCCCATGCGCCGCACGATCACGGTCACCGCGTTGAACGGAACGCCCAGCGTCTCGGCCACCTTGTGCTGGATCTCGGTCGGGTGCTGGGACGAGGCGTGCACCGTCATCTCGTCGCCCTCGCCGGGCACGGACAGCGCCGCCTGGCCCTCGAGGTAGAAATGCTCCTGGCCGCCCAGCTCGACCCGCCCGCGCAGGCGCCGCGGCGCCGCCGCCAGCGCCGCCTCGGGGTCGCCCTTGACCATCTCGCGCATGGGCTCGAGCAGGCTGCCCGCCGCCAGCGCCTGATCGATGGTCAGGATGGCGGGAAGATCCTGGTAGCGGATGCGCGCCTTGCGCGCGGCGCGGCGCGCGGCCAGATGGCTTTCGGCGATCACCGCGAAGATCGGCTGGCCGTGGAAAAGCACCTCGTCCTCGGCCAGAAGCGGCTCGTCATGCGCCGAGGCCGACACGTCGTTCGCCCCCGGCAGGTCGCGCGCCGTCAGCACCGCCACCACGCCCGGCGCCTCGCGCACCTCGGACAGGTCCAGCTCGAGAATGCGCGCATGGGCGCGCTCGGACAGGCCGAAGGCGGCGTGCAGGCAGCCCGGCGGCTCGGGGATGTCGTCGACATAGACCGCCTCGCCGCGCACATGGCGCACGGCCGAGTCGTGGGGAACCGGCGTCGCGACGCCCCCCTTGATGCGCTCGGGGTCCGTCATGCCGCGCCCTCGCGCGTGCCGGCCAGGCGCGTCGGGGCGCCGGGCGCCATGTCCTCGATCAGCCGCTTGCGCAGCAGCGCGCCGGCGACGCGCAGCCGGTAGGCCGCCGAGGCGCGCATGTCGTCGATGGGCGCGAAGTCCCGCGCCAGGGCGGGCAGCGCGTCTTCGACCGTCTCTTCGGTCCACGGACGGCCCAGCAGGGCCTGTTCCGTCGCGCGCGCGCGCCGCGGCGTCGCCGCCATGCCGCCGAAGGCGATGCGCGCATGGCGCACGACGCCGTCCTCTACCGCGATGTCGAAGGCGCCGAGGACGGCGGTGATGTCCTGGTCGAAGCGTTTCGAGATCTTCCAGCACCGCAGGCGCGCCGGGTCCGCCGGGCGGGGCAGGCGGATCGCCGTCAACACCTCGCCCGGGGCGCGGTCCTGGCGGCCGTAATCTATGAAGAAATCCTCGAGCGGCAGGCTGCGCCCGCGCGCGCCCAGGCGCAGCTCGACGCGGGCGCCCAGCGCGATCAGCGCCGGCGCCATGTCGCCGATGGGCGAGCCGTTGGCGATGTTGCCGCCGATGGTGCCGGCATTGCGCACCTGCACCGAGCCGATGCGGCGGATCAGCTCGCCCAGATCGGCGGCGGCGCGGGCCAGAACGGGGCGGGCGTCGACGTAGCGCGCGCCGGCGCCGATGGTGATTTCATCATCTTTTTCAGTTATATGTCGCAGCTCCTTCACGCGGTGCATGAAGATCAGCTCGGCCGGCTCGTCAAGCCGCTTGGTCAGCCACAGCCCCACATCCGTCGCCCCCGCCACCAGCAGCGCCCCGGGCCGCTCGGCCGCCAGCGCGCACAGCGACTCGAGCGAGGCCGGCGCATGGGCGACGCAGCCGCCGCCCTCGAGGCGCAGATCCTCGTCGTCGTCCAGGCCCCGCAGCATGGCCGCCATGGCCTCGTCGTCGGGCTCCCAGTCGGGGCGCGGGGCGGCGCGCGCCTGGCGCGCGGCCTCGAGCAGCGGGCCGTAGCCGGTGCAGCGGCACAGATTGCCCGCCAGCAGGTCGGGCGGCGAGTCGGCCTCGGGCGGGGCGCCGGGGCCGCAGGCGGCATGGATCGACATGACGAAGCCCGGCGTGCAGAAGCCGCATTGCGAGCCGTGCAGCCGCACGATCGCCTCCTGCGCTGGGTGCAGGCGCCCGGCGGGGGCCGCGCCCTCGACCGTGGTCACGGCGCAGCCGTCGAGCATGGGCAGAAGCTGGATGCAGGCGTTCAGCGCCCGGCGCGCCGGGCGGCCGTTCTCGAGCCGCGTGACGCTGACCGTGCAGGCCCCGCAGTCGCCCTCGTTGCAGCCTTCCTTCGTGCCGGTCATGCGGCGGCGAACGCGCAGCCAGTCCAGCAGGGTCATGCGCGGATCGACCCCGCGCAGCTCGACCGCCCGTCCGTTGAGCAGCAAGCGGATGGCGTCGCGCATTCAGGACCCCCTGTAGGTGGAATAGCCGTAGGGCGAGAGCAGAAGCGGCACGTGGTAGTGCGCATCGGGGTCGTCCACGCCGAAGCGCACGGGCACGTCGGACAGGAATTTCGGGCTGGGCAGCGCCAGCCCCGCCGCGTCGAAATAGGCGCCGGCGTGGAAGACCAGCTCATACACGCCCCGGCGCAGCGCCGCGCCCTCGAGGAGCGGCGCGTCGCAGCGTCCGTCCTCGTTGGTCACGGCGTCCAGCAGGTGGTCGCGGCTGTCGACCGACAGCCGGTAAAGGCCGATGCGCAGCCCCGCGGCGGGGCGGCCGCGCGCGGTGTCGAGAACATGCGTGGTCAGGCGTCCCATGCGCCGATCCTCCGTGGCGTCGAGCGGAGCCGCGCCGCGCGTCATGCGTCCGAGTCGCGGCCCGACATGCGTCAAGTCAAACGCGCCGCGCGGCGCCGGGCAAGGATTTTTCCGTTTGGAAAAACTTTTGCGGCGCTCCCGGCCGATTCCCGGCCGATCAGTCGGCGCCGGGATCGGCCGCCGCGGCGGCGCGGCGCTCGACATGGATGAACCACAGGTTGCGCGCGTAGATGAAGAAGCCCAGCGACTGGCCCAGGATGAACACCGGATCGGCGCGATGGATGGCGTAGGCCAGCAGGATCGCCGCCCCCGCGATCGAGAACCACCAGAACGAGGTCGGCACCACCGAGCGCCGCGCCTTCTCGGAGGCCAGCCATTGCAGGAGGAAGCGCATCATGAACAGCAGCTGCCCGCCCAGCCCGATCGCGATCCAGGCGAGCTCGGCGGGCGTCTCGGCCCCCAGCCAGCGTCCCAGCGTCTCGATCACGGGTCGATCCGCTCGATGCGGGCCAGCTTGCGCCGGCGCAGCAGCCACCACACCCCGAACAGGTCCAGCGCCCCGACCATGGCCCGCCCCAGATTGGTGTAGTGCGAGCGGCCGGCCCCGCGCGGGCGGTGGCTGACGTTCACATGCGCCACCTCGTAGCCCTCGCGCCGCACGAGGGCGGGCAGGTAGCGGTGGATGTGGTCGAAGAAGGGCAGCTCGAGGAACACGTGCCGCGGAAAGGCCTTGAGCCCGCAGCCCGTGTCGCGCGTGTCGTCGCGCAGGATGCGCGCGCGCAGCGCGTTGGCCGTGCGCGAGGCCAGCCGCTTGGACAGCGTGTCCTGGCGCGCCACGCGCTGGCCCGCCACCAGCCCCAGCCGTCCCTCGCGGTCGGCCAGCAGCGGCGCGACCAGGCGCGGGATCTCGGCCGGGGGGTTCTGCCCGTCGCCGTCCAGCGTGCAGATGATGGGCGCGCGCGCCGCCCGCACCCCCGACAGCACCGCCGCCGACTGGCCGCAGCTTTGCGCATGGCGCAGCTCGCGCAGCCAGGGATGGCGGCGGCGCGCCTCGGCGATGGCCTCGGCGGTGCCGTCGTCCGATCCGTCGTTGACGAAGATCGCCTCGAACGGGGCCAGGGGGGCGCAGGCCTCGGCGATCTCGTCGGCCAGCGCCATCACCGAGCCCGCCTCGTTCTTCATCGGGGCGATGACGGTGATGCGCGGCGTCTGGGGCTGGGGCCGTTCCATGGATGCGCTCATGCCTGCGCCGCGCTCAGCGCGCGAACTTCTTGTACTTGATGCGCTTGGGCTGCGCGGCGTCGGCGCCGAGGCGGCGGATCTTGTCGGCCTCGTATTCGGCGAAGTTGCCCTCGAACCACTCCACATGGCTGTCGCCCTCGAAGGCGAGGATGTGGGTGCACAGCCGGTCCATGAACCAGCGGTCGTGGCTGATGACCATGGCGCAGCCCGCGAACTGCTCGAGCGCGTCCTCGAGCGCGCGCAGCGTCTCGACGTCGAGGTCGTTCGAGGGCTCGTCCAGCAGCAGCAGGTTGCCGCCCTCGCGCAGCAGCTTGGCCATGTGCACGCGGTTGCGCTCGCCGCCCGACAGAAGGCCGACCTTCTTCTGCTGGTCCGGGCCCTTGAAGTTGAAGGCGCCGCAATAGGCGCGGCTGTTCACCTCGGCGTCGCCCAGCTTGATCACGTCGAGCCCGTCCGAGATCTCCTCCCACACGGTCTTGTTCGGGTCGAGCGCGTCGCGCGACTGGTCCACATAGCTCAGCTTGACCGTGTCGCCGAACTCGATCGTGCCGGCGTCGGGCTTCTCGTGGCCGGTGATCATGCGGAACAGCGTGGACTTGCCCGCGCCGTTGGGGCCGATCACGCCGACGATGGCGCCCGGCGGCAGGCTGAAGGACAGGTCCTCGATCAGCACGCGGTCGCCATAGGCCTTGGTCAGGCCGTTGACCTCGAGCACCTTAGAGCCCAGCCGCGGCCCGTTGGGAATGATGATCTGCGCGCGGCCCACGCGCTCGCGCTCGGACTGGTTGGCCAGCTGCTCGTAGGCCTTCAGGCGCGCCTTGGACTTGGCGTGCCGCGCCTTCGCGCCCTGGCGCACCCATTCGAGCTCGCGCGCCAGCGTGCGCTGGCGGGCCTTGTCCTCGCGCGCCTCCTGCTCGAGGCGCCTGGCCTTCTGCTCGAGCCAGGACGAGTAGTTGCCCTCGTAGGGAATGCCCCGGCCGCGGTCCAGCTCGAGGATCCAGCCGGTGATGTCGTCGAGGAAGTAGCGGTCATGGGTCACGATCAGGATCGTGCCCTTGTATTCGATCAGGTGCTTTTGCAGCCACAGCACCGTCTCGGCGTCGAGGTGGTTGGTCGGCTCGTCCAGCAGCAGCATCTCGGGCGCCTCGAGCAGCAGCCGGCACAGCGCCACGCGGCGCTTCTCGCCGCCCGACAGCTTGGTCACGTCCGCGTCGTCGGGCGGGCAGCGCAGCGCCTCCATGGCCACGTCCACCTGCGCATCCAGATCCCACAGGTTCTGCGCGTCGATCTGGTCCTGAAGGGCGGTCATCTCCTCCATCAGCTCGTCCGAGTAGTCCTCGGCCAGCTTCATGGCGATCTCGTTGTAGCGGTCGACCAGGGCCTTCTTGGCCGCGACGCCGTCCATGACGTTCTCGCGCACGGTCTTCGTGGGGTCGAGCTCGGGCTCCTGCGGCAGGTAGCCCACGCGCACGCCCTCGGCCGCCCAGGCCTCGCCCTGGAAGTCCTTGTCGATGCCGGCCATGATGCGCAGCAGCGTGGACTTGCCCGCGCCGTTGACGCCGACGACGCCGATCTTCACGCCGGGCAGGAAGTTGAGGCGGATGTTCTCGAAGCACTTCTTGCCGCCGGGGTAGGTCTTGGAGACCCCGTCCATGTGATAGACGTACTGGTAGGAGGCCATCTGCGCGCCCTTGATGCTTGAAACGGTCTTCGCCGCCCGTCTATCGGTTTCCGGCCGCGGGCGCAACGGCGCGCCCGGCCCGGCGCCGCGCAAGGGGGCGCCGGGGGCGCGGGCCGGGCGAGGGGCCCGGAGCGGAGCGAGGATCGGGCCGCAGGGGCCGAGCGGAGGGATGCGCATGCGCGAGGGATTGCCGGAGAACCCCGACGGGCTGCGCATCGGGCTGCTGGGGGGCTCGTTCGATCCGCCGCATGAGGGGCACGCGCTGATCTCGCGCCGGGCGCTGGCGACGCTGGGGCTCGACCGGGTCTGGTGGATGCCGACGCCGGGCAACCCGCTCAAGCCGCGGCCGCCGGCGGATCTTGCGCGGCGCCTGGCGGCGTGCCGGCGCGCGGCGCCGGGGCCGCGCGTCAAGGTCACCGACATCGAGGCGCGCCTGGGAACGCGCTATACGGTCGACACGCTGCGGCATCTGCGCGCCATGTGCCCGCGCACGCGCTTCGTGTGGCTGATGGGCGCCGACAACCTGGCGCAGCTGCACCGTTGGCGCCGCTGGGACGAGATCATGCGCCTCGTCCCCGTGGCGGCCTTCGCGCGCCCCGGCGCCATGGTGGCGGCGGGGCTGTCGCCGGCGGCGCAGCGCTTTGCGCGCGCGCGGCTGCGGCCCGAGGCGGCGCGCGCGCTGGCCTTGGCCGACCCGCCCGCATGGACGCTGCTGCCCGGCCCGACAAGCCCGCTCTCCTCGACCATGATCCGCGCTTCCGGCGCGTGGCCCTGAAGGGCGCGTTCGGCGGCGTCCGGCTCCGGCAAGGTGCGGGCGACGTCGCCGTTGGGGCCGCCTCCTTTGCGCCGGGCGGCGCGCGAGGGCGGCCGCTTCGGGCGAGAGCGGCGCCGGCGGCCGCCCGCGCAACCGCCGGTCGCCTGCGCGCAACCAGGCGCGCGCCATGGCTTCGGTCCCCTTGTCCGGCCGCGCCCCCCTCTGCGCCCCGCCTCTGCGCCCCGACTCTGCGCCCCGACTCCGCACCCTGTCCCTGCGCCCGTCGCCGCGCCCGCCTGGCGTGCCGCATCGTCGCGCCGCTGGCCTTCGCGTTCCAGCTTTCGCCGGCCCGGAGCCGGGTCCCGGACGGCGTCTGCGCGTCGCGCCCTGCGTTGCGCCTTCGGCGCGCGCGGGGCATGATCGCGTCTGCGGCGCTTGTCTCGCCGCGCAAGGCCGGAGCGCGCATGCCCATCTCTCGAGCGTCCAAGCCCCCCTTCAGCCTTCGCCGCGCCGCCGCGCTTCTTGGCTGGCTGGCGGCCCTGGCCTCTGCCGGCCCGCTCTGGGCGGCGGCCGCGCCGCGCGCGGCGCCGGCGCCCGCCGCGCGCCCGGGTTCGGAAACGCCGCTCGACGCGGGCGCGATCGTCGCGCGGCTTGCGCCCTCGGGGCGCGCGGGCTTTGCGCTGATCGACCTGCAAAGCGGCGCCATGGTCGAGGGGCGCGACGCCGCCCGCCCCTTTCCGCCCGCCTCGACGGCCAAGGCCGTGGCCGCGGCCCGCGCCCTGGCCGCGCTGGGACCCGAGGCGCGCTTCGTCACGCGGCTGGTCGCCTCGGCCCCGCCGCGCGAGGGTGTGCTGCGCGGCGATCTGGCGCTGGCGGGGGGCGGCGATCCCGAGCTCGATTCGGACGCGCTGGCCGAGATGGCCGCCCAGGCCGCCGCGCGCGGGCTGCGCCGCGTCGAGGGCGCCTTCCTGGCCGATCGCGGCGCGCTGCCGGCGGGGCCGCGCATCGACCCCGAACAGCCCGAGCAGGCGGCCTACAACCCGGCCTATTCGGGGCTGAGCCTGAACTTCAACCGCGTCCTCTTCTCGTGGGGCGCCGAGGGCTCGGCGGGCGGCCTGCGGCTCGAGGCGCGGGCGCTGCGCGCCTCGCCCGCGGTGACGGGGATCGTGATCGACGCGGCGCCGGACCCCTCGGCGCCGCTGTTCCAGCGCGAGGACGGACGCGGCGACGCGCCCGAGCGCGAGCTGTGGCAGGTCAACGCCGAGGCGCTGCGCCCGGCCGAGGGGCGTCGCTGGCTGCCCGTGCGCCATCCCGAGCTTTACGCCGCCGAGGCGCTGCGCGCGCTGGCGGGCGAGGCGGGGGTGAGCCTGCCCGCGCCGCGCCTGGGCGCCGCGCCGTCGCCCGGCACCGAGCTGGCGCGCCGCGAGAGCCGGCCCCTGCGCCAGATCCTGCGCGCCATGCTGCGCCATTCGACCAACCTGACGGCCGAGCTTGTCGGACTGGCCGCCGACGCGGCCGAGGGCCGGGCCGGGGCGCGGGCCGAGGCGGCGGATCCTCTGGCGGCCGCGGGGGCGCGCAGCTCGGCCTGGGCGGCGCGGCTGGCGGGGGCGGCGCCCGCGTCCATCAAGCTGCGCAACCATTCGGGGCTGAGCGCGCAATCGCGCGTCACGCCCGCGGCCATGGCGGCCTTCCTGCGCGCGGCGGCGCGCGGGGCGCTGGGGCCGCGCGCGCGCTCGCCCGAGCTTGACGCCGAGGCGGCCGAAGCGCCCGCGCCCGGCCCGCTGGCGGCGCTCTTGCGGCCGCTGCCGCTGCACGCCGCGCCCGGCGAGCCGCCGGTCCCCGATGACGCCGCCGCGGTCGCCAAGACGGGCACGCTGCTTTATGCGCGGGGGCTGGCGGGATATCTGCGCGCCGGATCGGGCCGCGTCTACGCCTTCGCCATCTATTCCGAGGATCTCGAGCGCCGCGCGCGCCTGGCGGATCTGAGCCGCGCCGACCACGCGGCGCGCGCATGGATGACCCGGGCCGTGGCCTTCGAACGCGCGCTGCTGCGCAGCTGGGCCGTCCGTTTCTGAGCCGCGCGAGGGGCCGCGCCGCCCACGGCCCGCCCCTCGCGCCGCGGCCGGGGCCGACCCCGCGCCGGGCGGTCCGCGCCGGGCGGGGGCCGGTTCATGGCCGCCGCCCGGCGCGTCAATCTGCGCGCGCCGGAGCCATCATGGCGGTCCCTGCGCGTCGCTGCGCACAAGCCGATCCGCGCATGTGGCGCGCCTCGCGCCCCATGTCCGCGACGGTCCGCGCGGGGCAGGCCGGGCGGTTCCGCTCCGGGCCGGCCGCCCGGCAGGTTTCGGCCCCGGCGCATCGATCCGGGCGTGTCGGCCCCTGCGGGTGGGACCCTGCGCGTCGCTCTGAAAAAGTCGGCCCGCGCAGGTCGCGCGCATGTGACGGGCGCTTCGCGCTCGATGACCGCGCCGGTCCGCGCGGGGCGCGCCGGGAGGTTCCGTTCCGGGCCGGTCGCCCGGCTGGCTTTCGCCCGCGCGCGTCAATCCGCGCGCTTCGGTGGGATCCCTTCAGTCCCTGCGCGTCGATCCGCGCAAGGCGCTCGGCGCAGGTCAGTCCGCGCGCGGAATGCGCATGTGGCGCGCGCGTGCGCCGCGCTCGATGGCCGCTGCGGCCAGGCGGCCGACGTTCAGCTCGTGGCGCACCATCTCCAGAAACCGCAGCTCCGTCATCTTGACCCGCCCGTCCGCCGCCGCCACGTCGCAGGCCATGGCGTAGGCGGTCTCGCCCAGCTCGTCGGGCAGGGCCTCGCGCACAAGGCCCAGTATGGCGTCGAGGCCGTCCTCCTCGGACAGCATGTCCATCACCATGCGCGAGACCATCGCCACGCGGTCGGGGTCGTAGCCCTCGAAGGCGGGCATGGCGCTCACGATCCGCTCGATCGAGAGCAGCTCGGGCGTGGAAAGCCGCTGATCGGCCGCCGAGGTCGTCACCATCACCGCCACCAGGGCGTCCTGCGGGGTCAGGACCGTCATCGCTTCGCCTCCTGCCAGAGCGCCGCCTGTCGCGGGGCGCGCGCGCACGATATTGACCGCGACGCGCGCGGGCAATAGGAACTGGGGCCCGCGCGCGCCAGCCCGCCGCGCGCGCCGCCGCCCGCCCCGCGCCCGCCCTGCGCCGCGCCCGGCGCGGAGGCCCCGCGGGCCGCAAGGGGGCGCCGCCCCCGCCCAGTTTCGAAGGACGAACGCCGATGACCAAGCTGCGCGAAGCCGCGATGACCTCCCGGGCCTGGCCTTTCGAGGAAGCGCGCCGGCTGGTCAAACGCTACGAGAAGAAGCCCCCCGAGAAAGGCTACGTGCTGTTCGAGACCGGCTACGGCCCCTCGGGGCTGCCGCATATCGGCACCTTCGGCGAGGTGGCGCGCACGACCATGGTGCGCCGCGCCTTCGAGGCCCTCTCGGACATCCCCACGCGGCTGCTGTGCTTCTCGGACGACATGGACGGGCTGCGCAAGGTTCCCTCGAACGTGCCGAACCGCGAGGAGCTGGAAAAGGACCTGAACCTGCCGCTGACGCGCGTGCGCGACCCCTTCGGCACGCATGAAAGCTTCGGCGCGCACAACAACGCGCGCCTGCGCGCCTTTCTCGACCAGTTCGGCTTCGACTACGAGTTCGCCTCCTCGACCGAGTATTACCGCTCGGGCCGCTTCGACGAGATGCTGCTGCGCTGCCTCGAGAAGTTCGACGAGATCATGGCCATCATGCTGCCCACCCTGGGCGAGGAGCGCCAGGCCACCTATTCGCCCTTCCTGCCCATCAGCCCCAAGACGGGGCATGTGCTGCAGGTCCCGACGCTCGAGCGCAACCTCAAGCGCGGCACGATCGTGTATGCCGAGCCCGACGGCGAGCGCGTCGAGATCCCCGTCACCGGCGGGCATGTGAAGCTGCAGTGGAAGCCCGACTGGGCCATGCGCTGGGCCGCGCTCGGCGTCGATTACGAGATGCACGGCAAGGACCTGATCCCCTCGGCGCAGATCGGCGCGAAGATCTGCCGCGTGCTGGGCCGCCCGACGCCCGAGCTGTTCAACTACGAGCTGTTCCTGGACGGCGAGGGGCAGAAGATCTCGAAGTCGAAGGGCAACGGGCTGACCATCGAGGAGTGGCTGACCTACGCCAGCCCCGAGAGCCTGCAGCTGTTCATGTATCAAAAGCCCAAGGCCGCCAAGCGCCTGCACTGGGACGTGATCCCCAAGGCGGTGGACGAATACCACGCCCATCTGCGCGCCTATCCCGAGCAGAGCCTCGAGGACCGGCTGCGCAACCCGGTCTGGCACATCCACGCCGGCCAGCCGCCCGCCTCGGACATGGTGGTGCCGTTCTCGATGCTGCTGAACCTGGCCTCGGCCGCCGGCGCCGAGGACAAGGCGACCATGTGGGGCTTCATCCGCAAATACGCCCCGGACGCCGCCCCCGAGACGCACCCGATGCTGGATCAGGCGGCGGGGCACGCGGTGGCCTACTACAACGACAAGGTCAAGCCGACCAAGACCTACCGCGCCCCGACCCCGGCCGAGGCCGCCGCGCTGGCCGATCTGCGCGCGCGCCTGCGCGCCTGGCAGGGCGGGGCGGATGCCGAGGCGCTGCAGGACATGGTCTATCAGGTGGGCAAGGACCATGGCTTCGAGAACCTGCGCGACTGGTTCAAGGCGCTTTACGAGGTGCTGCTGGGCGCCAGCCAGGGCCCGCGCTTCGGCGGCTTCATCGCGCTTTACGGGGTCGAGGAGACCGCCGACCTGATCGACCGCGCGCTGGAAGGCCGCCTGGCCGATTGATCCGGGCGCGGCCCGGCGCCCCGCGGCGTCGCCGGGCCTTGCCTTGGCGCGCCGCGCGCCCGCATGGCGGCCGGCGGCGAAGACGTGCGGCGAAGAACCGTCGGGAAATTGGGGGGGGGCGAAAAGCCGCCCGATACGCAAAAGGCCCCGCCATGGCGGGGCCTTTCGCTTGTCCGGCGGGGCCGGGCTCAGCGGTTTTCGACCTCGACATAGTCGCGGCGCACCGGGCCGGTGTAGAGCTGGCGCGGGCGGCCGATCTTGGACTTCTCCTCGATCATCTCCTTCCACTGCGCGATCCAGCCGACGGTGCGCGACATGGCGAACAGCGCGGTGAACATCGAGGTCGGGAAGCCCATGGCCTCGAGGATGATGCCCGAATAGAAGTCCACGTTCGGGTAGAGCTTCTTCTCGATGAAGTATTCGTCCTCGAGCGCGATGCGCTCCAGCTCCTTGGCGACCTGCAGGGTCGGGTTGTCGTCGATGCCCAGCAGGTGCAGCACCTCGTCCGCGCTCTGCTTCATCACCTTGGCGCGGGGGTCGAAGTTCTTGTAGACGCGGTGGCCGAAGCCCATCAGGCGGAAGGGATCGTCCTTGTCCTTGGCGCGCTTGATGTATTCGGGGATGCGGTCGACGGTGCCGATCTCGCGCAGCATGTTCAGGCAGGCCTCGTTCGCCCCGCCATGGGCCGGCCCCCACAGGCACGCCACGCCCGCCGCGATGCAGGCGAAGGGGTTCGCGCCCGACGAGCCCGCCAGCCGCACCGTCGAGGTCGAGGCGTTCTGCTCGTGATCCGCGTGCAGGGTGAAGATGCGGTCCATCGCGCGCGCCAGCACCGGGTCCACGTGATACTCCTCGGCCGGCACGGCGAAGCACATGTGAAGGAAGTTCGAGGCGTAGTCGAGATCGTTGCGCGGATAGACGAAGGGCTGGCCGATCGAATACTTGAACGCCCAGGCGACGATGGTCGGCATCTTGGCGATCAGGCGAATGGTCGCCACCTCGCGCTGCCAGGGGTCGTTGATGTCGGTGCTGTCATGGTAGAAGGCCGACATGGCGCCGACCACGCCGCACACGATCGCCATCGGGTGCGCGTCGCGCCTGAAGCCGCGGTAGAAATACTGCATCTGCTCGTGCAGCATGGTGTGGCGCGTGACGCGGTTCTCGAAATCCTCGAGCTGCGCGGCGTCGGGCAGCTCGCCGTAAAGCAGCAGGTAGCAGACCTCGAGGTAGTGCGACTTCTCGGCCAGCTGCTCGATCGGATAGCCGCGATACAGAAGCTCGCCCTTGTCGCCGTCGATGAAGGTGATCTTGGACTCGCAGGCGGCGGTCGAGGTGAAGCCGGGGTCGAAGGTGAACACGCCCGCATCCGCATAGAGACGCTGGATGTCCACGACCGACGGGCCAAGGGTGCCGTCGCGTACGGGAAGCTCGACCTGACGTCCGTCGATGGACAGGGTCGCGGACCGGCTCGTGTTCGTGCTCATGGGCAAAACCCCCCTTGATGGTTGCTTGGCGCTGACGTCGCGCCCGATCTTGCTCCGCGGCCGCGCAGGCGCGCCACCGCGTTCGGTCATTTCGTGCCTTGAACGGCGTCCTCGATCCGCGCGAGGGTCTCGTCGCGTCCGAGCGTGACCATCACGTCGAAGACGCCGGGCGAGACCGCGCGGCCCGTCAGGGCGGCGCGAAGCGGTTGCGCGATCTTGCCCAGCTTCAGCCCTTCGGTTTCGGCGAAGCCGCGCACCAGAGCCTCCAGCGCAGCGCCGTCCCACGGGCTAGCATTCCGCAATTGCGAAGTCAATCTGGCCAGCATCCGGCGCGCATCCTCGTCCAGGATGCGGCGCGCCTTCTCGTCCGGCTCGAGGGGCCGATCGGCGAGAATATAGTAGGCGATGTCAACGAGTTCGACGATGGTCTTGGCGCGTTCCTTAAGGCCGGGCATCGCCTGCTCGAGCATCGCCAGCCGGGCCGGGTCGGGCAGGGGCTTTTGTTGCGCTGCGAAAAGATCCTTCACCGCCTCGACCAGCCGCGCGTCCGAAGCCGCGCGCATGTGCTGGCCGTTCAGATTGGCCAGCTTGGCGAAGTCGAAGCGCGCCGCGCTCTTGCCGATGCCGGGCAGGTCGAACCAGGCCTGCGCCTGGGCGTCGTCGAAGAACTCGTCGTCGCCATGGCTCCAGCCCAGCCGCGCCAGATAGTTGCGCATGGCCTCGGGCAGGTAGCCCATCTTGCGGTATTCCTCGACCCCCAGCGCGCCGTGGCGCTTGGACAGCTTGGCGCCGTCGGGGCCGTGGATCAGCGGGATGTGCGCGAAGACCGGCGTGCGCCAGCCCATGGCCTGGTAGATCAGCGTCTGGCGCGCGGCGTTGGTCAGGTGGTCGTCGCCGCGGATCACATGCGTCACGCCCATGTCGTGATCGTCCACCACCACGGCCAGCATGTAGGTGGGCGTGCCGTCCGAGCGCAGCAGGATCAGGTCGTCCATCTGCGCCGCGTCCCAGGTCACCGTGCCCTGCACCGCGTCCTCGACCTGCACGCGCCCCTCGCGCGGGGCGCGCAGGCGCACGGCGTAGGGCGCGCCCTCGGGCCAGTCCTCGGGGCCCTTGTCGCGCCAGGGGCTCTGGAACAGGGGCGGGCGGCCCTCGGCGCGGGCGGCCTCGCGGAAGGCGTCGATCTCTTCCTTGGTGGCGTAGCAGCGATAGGCCGCGCCCGAGGCCAGCATGGCCTCGGCCACCTCGCGGTGGCGCGCGACGCGCGAGAACTGGCTGACCGGCTCGCCGTCCCAGTCGAGGCCGAGCCATTTCAGCCCCTCGAGGATCGCCTCGGTCGCCTCGGGCGTCGAGCGCGCGCGGTCGGTGTCCTCGATCCGGAGCAGGAACCGCCCGCCGCGTCCGCGCGCATAGAGCCAGTTGAACAGCGCCGTGCGCGCGCCGCCGATATGCAGGAAGCCCGTCGGCGAGGGCGCGAATCGCGTGACGACAGGGGCGTCTTCGGTCCTGGTCGGAGTCATGGCTTCATCGCGTCCCGATTTTGTCTAAAGTGCGCCGGTCTTATCGCAACCCTTCGCACGGAGAACAAGCGGCTTGAGGCGTGAAGATCTGGTTGACTGGCTGTTGCGCGAACGCCGCCGGGCCGCGCTGTGGGCGCCCGTCTGCTTCGGCTTCGGAAGCTGGGTCTACTTCCAGGGCCCCGACGAGCCGGGCGCATGGGCCCTGTCGGCGGCGACGGCGGCGGCCGCGGCGCTGATCCCGGCCGCCTTCGCCGGCCGCGCGCCCTGGCTGCGGCTGGCGCTGATGGCGCTGGGGCTGCTTTGCGCCGGCTTCTCGGCGGCGGGGCTGCGGGCGCGGGCGGTCGCCGCGCCGGTGCTGCCGGCCGCCATCGACGCCACGGTCGAGGGGCGCATCGTCGAGATCACGCGCTCGCGCACCGACATGCGCCGCGTGATGCTGGAGGACGTCATCATCTACGGCCTGGCGCGCGCCGACACGCCGCGCCGCGTGCGCGTCGCGTTGCTCGAGGGCGACTTCGCGCGCGACGTGCGGGTGGGCGAGCGAGTCGCCCTTTACGCGCGAATCGGCCCGCCCGCCCCGCCGGTCGAGCCGGGGGGCTTCGACTTCCGCCGCTGGGCGTGGTTTCACGGCGTCGGCGGGGTGGGGTTCGCGCGCGGTCCCGCCATGCCCGCCCCGCCGGCCGAGCTGCAGGGCCAGCTGGCGCGCGCGCAGGACTGGATCGGACGCGCGCGCGGCGCCATCGCCCGCGCCATTCAGGCCGCCGTGCCCGGCGAGCGGGGGGCCTTCGCGGCGGCGATCCTCGTCGGCGTGCGCGAGGGGGTGACGCAGGAGGCGCTTCAGGCGCTGCGCGATTCGAACCTGGCGCATCTGCTGGCGATTTCCGGGCTGCACATGGGGCTGCTCTCGGCGCTGGTCTTCGCGGTGGCGCGCATGGCTCTGGCGCTGATCCCGGCGGCGGCGCTGCGCGTCGAGCCGAAGAAGGCCGCGGCGGCGGCGGCGATGGCGGCGGGGCTGGTCTATCTGGTGCTGTCGGGCGCGTCGGTGGCCACGCAGCGCGCCTTCCTGATGGCGGCGGTCGCGCTGACGGCGCTGATGATCGACCGCGCGGCCATCTCGTTGCGGGCGCTGGCGGCGGCGGCGCTGGTCATCCTGCTGCTCAGACCCGAAAGCCTGTTCGACGCGGGCTTTCAGATGTCGTTCGCCGCCACCGGGGCGCTGATCGCCTTCTACGAGTGGGTGCGCGAGCGCGGCCTGACGTCGTCGCCCGAGCGGCGCCCGGGCCTGCCTGGGCGCATCGGCCGGATCGCGGCCGGGGTGGCGCTGACCTCGCTCATCGCCGGGATGGCGACGGCGCCCTTCGCCGCGGCCGCCTTCAACCGGCTGCCCCTTTACGGGCTGCCGGCGAACATGATCGCGGTGCCGGTGATGTCGTTCTGGGTGATGCCGGCGGCGGTGCTGGCGGCGGCGCTGGCGCCGTTGGGCGCGGCCGGGCCGGCGCTGTGGGCCATGGGCGAGGGGATCGGCGTCATCCTTTGGGTGGCGCGGCTGGCGGCGCAGATGCCCGACGCGGTGCGCCCGGTGGTCGCTCCGCCCGAGGGCGCGCTGGCGCTGATCGCGCTTGGCGGCCTGTGGCTGTGCCTGTGGCGCACGCGCATGCGGCTGGGCGGGGCGGCGGCGCTGGCGGCGGGGCTGGCGATGTGGGCGCAGGGCGGCGACCGGCCCGAGCTCTTGATCGCGCCCGAGGGGCAGGCGATCGGGCTGATGGGGCCCGAGGGGCGGGCGGTGGATCGCGCGCGCGGCGCGGGCTATGCGATCGAGACCTGGCTTGCGCGCGACGGCGACGGCGCAGACCAGAAGACCGCCGCCGCGCGCCCGGGGCTCGAGCGCGACAAGACCGGCGCCCGGGGCGAGATGTCGAATGGCTGGCGCGTGGTGCTGGCCGGTCGGCGCGCGCCCGATCCGGCGGCGCTGTGCGCGCCGCGCACGCTGCTCATCCTGCCGCGGCGGCCCGGCCCCGCGCCCGAGGGCGGGTGCCTGGCGCTGACCGACGCCGAGCTGGCGCGGCTGGGCGCGGCGGCGGTGCGGCCCGACGGCGACGCGCTGCGGATCGAGGGCGCGTTGCCGGCGGCGCGGGGGCGGCTGTGGGGCGGGGGCGGCGGCTGAGACCGCCCGCCTGGGGCGAAGGAGGGCCCGGAGCCCTCGGGCTCGGACCGTTCCCCGCACGCCCCGGCGGCGCGCCGCCGAATGATCTCCCGGACGCGCCCCCGGCCGCCGGGCGCCGTCAGGACGCGCGCCCCCCGAAGCCGGGGCGCAAGCGGGGGCTGGCGGCGGCTCAGTAAGAGCGGATCAGCCCCACCAGCTTGCCCTGGATGCGGACCTTGTCGGCCGGATAGACGCGGGTCTCGTAAGCCGGGTTGGCGGCCTCGAGCGCGATCGTGTCGCCGCGCCGGCGCAGCCGCTTGAGCGTGGCTTCCTCCTCCTCGACCAGGGCGACGACGATGTCGCCGTTCTGCGCCACCTCCTGCCGCTGGATGACGACGATGTCGCCGTCATGGATGCCGGCCTCGATCATCGAGTCGCCCCGCACCTCGAGCGCGTAATGCTCGGCCCCGGGGCGCAGCATGGTGCTGGGCGCCTGCACGCGGCCGTGCTCGGTCTGGATGGCCTCGATCGGCACGCCCGCGGCGATGCGGCCCATGATGGGGATCGAGGTCGCCCCCTCGGGCATGGCGGCGGCGAAGGCGCCGGTCGGGCGCGGGTCGGGCTCGGCCGCGCCGCCCTCGATCACGCGGGGCGCGAAGCCTCCGCGCCGCTCGGCGGTCAGCGCCTCGGGCAGGCGCAGGATCTCGATGGCGCGCGCGCGATGGGGCAGGCGGCGGATGAAGCCGCGCTCCTCGAGCGCGGTGATCAGCCGGTGGATGCCCGATTTCGAGCGCAGCTTGAGCGCGTCCTTCATCTCGTCGAATGAGGGCGAGACGCCCTCGGCCTCGATCCTCTCGTGCAGGAAGGCGAGCAGCTCGCGTTGTTTCTTGGTCAGCATGGCGTCCCCGGCTCCGTCGTTCCCATTGTCACGTTCTACTTAGGTTCCTGTTTTGTGTCAACGCATTGACAATTGAGATCAACTTAAAGGGGAATATATTTCAAATTCGTTCCCGTCTCCATCGCCGGCGCGTTCGCGGGGATCTCGGCCAGGCAGTCGGCCGCGGCCAGGAGCGACAGAACGGCGCTGTCCTGATTGGCGAAAATCTCGAGCGCGGGGCCGTCGGGGCCGTCGATCAGCCGCGCGCGCGCGTAATGGGCGCGCGGGCCGTTGGCCGGCAGCGGATGCGCCAGGCGCGCCGTCAGCCGCCGCGGGGCGGGGGCCGGGTCGCCGGCCAGGGCGCGCGCGGCCGGCACGGCGAAGAGCGCGCCGCACACCATGGCCGAGACCGGATTGCCCGGCAGCCCCAGCGCCGTCGCGCGTCCCAGCCGCCCGGCCATGAGCGGCTTGCCCGGGCGCATGGCGATCTTGTGGAACGACAGCTCGGCCCCCGCCGCGAGCAAGGCCGCGCGCACCAGGTCATGCTCGCCCACCGAGGCGCCCCCCAGCGTGACGATCATGTCGGCCTCGGCCGCCGCCTCGAGCGCGGCGCGCAGGCTGGCCGGGTCGTCGCGCGCGATGGGGGTCAGGAACGGATCGGCGCCCGCCTCGCGCAGCATGGCGTGCAGCCCGTAGCCGTTCGAGCTGACGATCTGATCGGGGCCGGGGGTCTGGCCGGGCTCGACCAGCTCGTCGCCCGTGGGGATCAGCGCCACGCGCGGACGGGCGCGCACGGGCACGCGGTCGATGTTCATGGCGGCCAGAAGCGCCACGTCGCGCGCGCTCAGCCGGCGGGGCGCGAACAGATCGCCCTCGGCGAAGTCGCCGCCGGCCGGGCGCACATGGCGCGCCGCGTCGGGATTCTCGCGCACGCGGATGAAGGCGCCGTCGTCTTCGGGCGCGGCGTCCTCCTGGATCAGCACGCGGTCGGCCCCTTCGGGCATGGGCGCGCCGGTGAAGATGCGCACCGCCTCGCCCGGCCCCACGCGCCCGTCGAAGCGCTGGCCCGCGCGCGCCGCGCCGATCACGCGGAACCGCGCGCCGGGGCGCAGCTCGTCGCCGCGCAGGGCGTAGCCGTCCATGGCCGAGGCGGCGAAGGGCGGCTGGGTGCGGCGCGCGCGCAGGGGGCGGGCCAGCACGCGGCCGGCGGCCTCGGTCAGCGGAACCTCCTCGATCCGGGGCAGGGGGGCGGCCAGGGCGAGCACGCGGCTCAGGGCGTCTTCGACGGTGATCATGCGCGGGCGGTCTCCGTTCTGTCGTTCGCGCCCCCGTGCGGGGCGGTTGATTCGCCGCCGCGGCGCGGCGACGCCTCGGTTCTAGCACGGGCCGGGCAGGCGGCGCGCCGGGCGCCGCGTCGCGGTGGGCGAGCGGCCGATTGCGCGGGCCGGCGGGCGCGGCCGATGGCGCGGGAGGGCGGGCGCGGGAGGGCTGCGAATCGAGGGGCGCGGCGGCCTTGCGGCGCGGCGCCGGATGCAGCGCGCCATGCATGACGTTCGGCGCGCCTGACGCGGCGCGAAGGCGCGCCGCCGCGACGACCTGCGACGCAGGCGGCGCAAGGCGGCGTCTGGCGAGGCGGCGTCGGGCGAGGCGGGGCGCGCGCGCAGCGGCCGCCCGCGGGCCCTTGCGCGCGGCGCGGCGCGGCGCTAGCCTCGGGCGCAATCCGTTGGGGCGCCCCGCAAGGGGGCTGAGAGGTCTTGGACCGACCCATCGAACCTGATCCGGGTCATGCCGGCGTAGGGAACGGAGCGAAGCGCGGCCTTTCAGGGGCTTGGCGCGTCCTTTCGTCCTCCTTGCGCGCGGCGCAAGATGGAGGACGACAGATGACCCCCGTCGCTTTGACCATCGCCGGCTCCGACAGCGGAGGCGGCGCCGGCGTCCAGGCCGACCTCAAGACCTTCGCGGCCCTTGGCGTGCACGGCGCCTGCGCGCTGACGGCGGTGACGGCGCAGAACACCTGCGCGGTGACCGCGGCGCAGGCGCTGGAGCCGGCGCTGGTGCGCGCGCAGATCGCGGCGGTGGCGGCCGACATGCCCCCCGCCGCCGTCAAGATCGGGATGCTGGCCAATGCCGAGATCGTCGAGGCGGTCGTCGAGTCGCTCGACCTTCTGGCCGCGCCGGCGGTGCTTGACCCGGTGATGACGGCCAAGTCGGGCGACGCCCTGCTCAGCCCCGATGCCGAGGACGCCCTGCGCGCGCGCCTGCTGCCCCGCGCGGCGCTGGTGACGCCGAACCTGCCCGAGGCGGCGCGGCTCCTGGGCCGGCCGCCGGCGCGCGACGCGGCCGAGGCGCTCTCGCAGGCGCGCGCGCTGGTGGCGCTGGGCGCGCGCGCGGCGCTGGTCAAGGGCGGGCATGCCGAGGGCGAGATCTGCCGCGACGTGCTGGTCTGGCCCGGCGGCGAGGTCGCCTTCGCCGCGCCGCGCATCGCCACGCGGCGCACGCATGGCACGGGGTGCACCCTGTCGGCTGCCATCGCGGCGCTGCTGGCGCGCGGCTGGGCGCTGCCGGACGCCGTCGGGCGCGCGCATGCCTGGCTGCACGCGGCCATCCGCGCGGCCGATGCGCTGGCGGTGGGGCGCGGGCGCGGCCCGGTGCACCACTTCCACGCGCTCTGGCCCCCCGCCGTTCCCGAACCCACGCCCATGGGCCCGGCGGCCGAACCCGGCGCCGGGGCGGAAGCGGAAGCATGACGCGGTTCCTCGTCCTTGGCGCGGGCGTGGCGGGGCTGTGCGCGGCGGCCGAGCTGGCCGCGCGCGGCGCGCCGGTGCGAATCGTCGATCCCGCCGGCGGGCCGGGGCCGCAGGGCTGCTCGTGGTGGGCGGGCGGCATGCTGGCCCCCGACTGCGAGGCCGAGAGCGCCGACCCCCTGATCGCCCGCCTCGGCCGCGAGGCCGCCGACTGGTGGGCGGCGCGCGGCGCGCAGGTGACGCGGGCAGGCTCGCTGGTGGTGGCGCTGCCCGGCGACGGCGCGGCGCTTGACGCCTTCGCCGCGCGCAGCTCGGGCTGGCGGATGCTGGACGCCGAGGCGCTGGCGGCGCTCGAGCCCGACCTTGGCGGGCGCTTCTCGCGCGCGCTGTTCTTTCCCGACGAGGCGCATCTGGACCCGCGCGCCGCGCTGGCCGCGCTGCGCGACGGGCTGGCGGCGCGCGGCGTCGAGGTGGCGCGCGCCCTCGACCCGGCGGCGCCGCGCCCGGCGGCCACGCTCGACTGCCGCGGGCTTGGCGCGCGCGACCTCTTGCCCGATCTGCGCGGCGTCCGCGGCGAGATGATGATCCTGCGCGGCGCCGAGCTTCGCCTCGGCCGGCCGGTGCGCGTGCTGCATCCGCGCCACCCGATCTACGTCACCCCCCGCGCGGGCGGCGCGCTGATGCTGGGGGCCACGCAGATCGAAAGCGACTGGCGCGGCCCGGCGCGCGCGCGCTCGGCGCACGAGCTGCTGAGCGTCGCGCTGGCCCTTCACCCGGCCCTGGCCGAGGCCGAGATCCTCGAGCTGGGCGCCGATGCGCGCCCCGCCTTTCCCGACAACATCCCGCGCCTGCGCCGACAGGGCGACAGGATTCACGTCAACGGCCTGTTCCGGCACGGCTTTCTCATGGCGCCCGTTCTGGCGCGCATGGCCGCCGAACACCTGCTGGACGGGCGCATGCCGGAGCTGATGGACCATGCTGCTGAGAATTAACGGAGAGCCCGCGCGCGCCGGTGCGCGCAACCTGGCCGAGCTCATCGAGGCGCTGGGTCACGACCCGCGCGCCGTCGCCACCGCCCGCAACGGGCGCTTCGTGCCCGCCTCGGCGCGCGCGCAAGAGCCGCTGGCCGAGGGCGACGAGATCGAGATCGTCTCGCCCCGGCAGGGGGGCTGAGCCATGACCCGCGCGCCCCATGCCGGACCCGAACCCGCGCCCGAGCCGCAGGACGACGCCGGCGGACCCATCTTCTACGGGCGGCGCATGCGCTCGGCCCTCATGCTGGGAACGGCGGGCTACCCGTCGCCGGCGGCGCTGGCCGAGGCGGCGCGCGCGGCCCGGCCCGCGGCGGTGACGGTTTCCTTGCGCCGCGAGGACGCCGGCGCGCGCGCCGGCGCCGCCTTCTGGGAGCTGGTGCGCGGCCTGGGCGCGCCGGTGCTGCCCAACACCGCCGGGTGCTTCACCGCCCGCGAGGCCGTGACCACCGCCCAGATGGCGCGCGAGCTGTTCGGCACGGACTGGATCAAGCTCGAGGTCATCGGCCGGGCCGACACGCTGGCGCCCGACCCCTTCGGCCTGGTCGAGGCGGCGCGCATCCTGTGCGCCGAGGGCTTTCGCGTCTTTCCCTACGCCACCGAGGACGCGGTCCTGGCCGAGCGCCTGCTCGAGGCGGGCTGCCAGGTGCTGATGCCCTGGGGCGCGCCGATCGGGGCCGGGCTGGGGCTGGCCAATCCGCATGGGCTGCGCGCCCTGCGCCGCTGCTTTCCCGATGTGCCCATGGTCATCGACGCCGGGCTCGGGCTGCCCAGCCACGCGGCGGCGGCGCTCGAGATGGGCTTCGACGCGGTGCTGGTCAACACCGCCGTCGCGCGCGCGGCCGATCCGGCGCGCATGGCCCGCGCCTTCGCCCGCGCGGTCGAGGCCGGCGCGCTTGGCCGCGCGGCCGGGCCCATTCCGCCGCGCGAGACGGCGACCCCCTCGACGCCCGTGGCCGGGAGGCCCTTCTCATGACCCTGCCGGCGCGCTTCTACCCGATCTTCGATCACCCCGAATGGTTCGCCCGCATGCTGCCGCTGGGCGTGCGCATGGCGCAGCTGCGCGTGAAGGGCGCCGGCACGCGGACGTTGCGCGCCATGATCGCCGAGGCGCGCGATCTGTGCGCCCGCCACGGCGCGCTGCTGGTGGTCAACGATCACTGGCGCCTGGCGCTGGACGAGGGCTGCGCCGCCGTCCATCTGGGGCAGGAGGACCTTGACGGCGCCGATCTGGGCGCCATCCGCGCCGCCGGCCTGCGCCTTGGGCTGAGCACGCATGACGAGGCCGAGCTGGCCCGCGCGCTGGCGGCGCGGCCCGATCACGTGGCGCTGGGGCCAATCCACGCCACCACGCTCAAGCCCATGAAGCACCGCCCCCAGGGGCTGGCGCGGCTGCGGCGCTGGCGGGCGCTGTGCGGCCCGCTGCCGCTGGTGGCCATCGGCGGCATGACGCCCGCGCGCGGCGCGGCGGCGCTGGCGGCGGGGGCCGACTGCGTGGCCGTCGTCACCGACGTGACCATGGCGCGCGACCCCGAGGCGCGCGTGCGCGAATGGCTGGCGGCGCTGGAGGACGTTCCGCGCGCCGCCGCGGATCCCGCCCCCCCGGGGGCATTGGAAAGGAGAACGACATGACCCGCCCGACCTTCCTGCGCCGCGCCTGCGCGCGCGCCGCGCGCCCCCTGGCCGCCGCCGCCCTGGCCCTTGGCCTGAGCGCGGCGCCCGCCGCCGCGGCCCAGCGGCTGACCCTGGCGCTCGACTGGTTCGTCAACCCCGACCACGCCCCGATCATCGTCGCGCAGCAGCGCGGCATCTTCGCGCGCCACGGGCTCGAGCTGCGCATCGTCGCTCCCGCCGACCCGTCCGATCCGCCTCGCATGGCCGCGGCGGGGGCGGCCGACATCGCCGTCTCCTACCAGCCGCAGCTGCACCTTCAGCGCGCCCAGGACATGCCGCTGCGCCGGCTCGGCACGCTGGTGGCCACGCCGCTCAACTGCCTGCTCGTGCGCGCCGACGGGCCGGTGCGCGCCATCGCCGACCTGCGCGGGCGGCGCATCGGCTACTCGGTGGCGGGGATGGAGCGCGCGGTTCTGGGCGCGATGCTGCGCTCGGCGGGGCTGAGCGAGGCGGATGTCGAGCTGGTCAACGTCAACTGGTCGCTCTCGCCCTCGGTCATGTCGGGGCAGGTGGATGCGGTCATCGGCGCCTTCCGCAATTTCGAGCTGGCGCAGATGCGCCTCGAGGGCGTCGAGGGGCGTTGCTTCCATCCCGAAGAGCATGGCGTTCCCGTCTATGACGAGCTGATCTACGTCGCCAACCCCGCGCGGCTCGACCCCGAGGCCGGGCGCCGCTTCCTGGCCGCGGTCGAGGAGGCGACGCTGTTCATCCTCAACCACCCCGAAGAGGCGTGGCGCGATTTCGTCTCCTACGCGCCCGAGCTGGACGACGCGCTCAACCGGCAGGCCTGGGCGGCGACCCTGCCGCGCCTGGCGCTGCGTCCGGCCGCGCGCGACGAGGGGCGCTACGCCCGCTTCGAGGCCTTCCTGCACGCCGCCGGGCTGATCGCGCAGCCGCGCCCGGCCGACGAGCTGCTGATGGCGCCGCCGGCCGCGCCGCCCGCGCGATGAGCGCGCCGCCCGGGCTGACGCTGCGCGGGGCGTTGCGCGCGGGCGGGCGGGCGTTGACGCCGCCGCTCGAGATCGCCTTTCCCGCCGGCGCCTGGAGCTGCCTCCTCGGCCCTTCGGGGGCGGGCAAGTCGACCCTGCTGCGCGTGATCGCGGGGCTGGACGACCAGCCGGGGCAGGCGCGGATCGCGGCGTCGGACGGCGCGCCGGCGGCGCCGCGCGCGGCGCTGATGGCGCAGGAGGCGGCGCTTCTGCCCTGGCTCGACCTGCGCGGCAATGTCGAGCTGGGGCCGCGCCTGCGGGGCGTTCCGCCGCCGCCCGGGCGGGCCGATTCGCTGCTGGCGGCGGTGGGCATGGCGGGCATGGCGCGCCGCCGCCCCCGGGGGCTGTCGGGCGGGCAGCGCCAGCGCGTGGCGCTGGCGCGGCTGCTGATGGAGGAACGCCCCATCGCGCTGCTGGACGAGCCCTTCTCGGCGCTGGACGCGGGTCTGCGCGCGCGCATGCAGGAGCTGGCGGCGCGGCTTCTGGCCGGACGCACGGTGATCATGGTGACCCATGACGCGGCCGAGGCGGCGCGCATGGCCGACCGGATCATCCTGCTTGGCGCCGAAGGCGCGCGCACGCTCGCGCCGCCGCCCGGCCGGCCGCCGCGGCCGCTGGACGATCCGGGCGCGCTGCGGGCGCAGGCGGCGCTGCTGCGCGCGATGCGGGCCATGGCGGCATGAGGGCGGGTCTGGCGCGCGCGCTGCCCGCCTGCGCGGGGCTTGGGCTGTGGGAGGCGGCCGCGCGCCTGGGCGCGGCGCCGCCCTACATCCTGCCGGCGCCCTCGCGCGTGGCGCAGACGGCGTGGCGCGCGCGCGCGCTGCTGGCCGAACACGCCGCCGCGACGGCGGCCGAGATCCTGGCCGGCCTGGCGATCGGCGCGGCGCTGGGGATCGGGGCGGCGCTGGCCATGGCCGCGAGCCGCCCGCTCGAGCGCGCGCTGCGGCCCGCGCTGACGGTCAGCCAGGCGCTGCCAGTCTTTGCGCTGGCGCCCATGCTGACGCTGTGGATGGGCTACGGCATGGCGCCCAAGATCGCGATGGCGGTGCTGATCATCTTCTTCCCCGTCGCCTCGGCCTTTCACGACGGGCTGCGCGGCGCCGATCCCGCATGGATCGAGCTGGCGCGCAACCTGGGCGCGCGGCCCGGCGCGATCCTGCTGCGCATCCGCGCGCCGGCGGCGGCGCCGCATCTGGCGGCGGGGCTGCGGATCGCGGCGACGACGGCGCCCATCGGCGCGGTGGTGGGCGAGTGGGTCGGCTCGGGGCGCGGCCTGGGCTATCTGATGCTGCTGGCCAACGGGCGCGCGCAGACCGACCTGATGTTCGCCGCCCTCGCCGTTCTGGCGGCGCTGGCGCTGGCGCTGCGGGCCGGAGTGGAGGCGGCCTGCGCCGCGGCGCTGGCGCGGCTTGGCTTCGCGCCGGGCGAGACGACCGGGGACTGAACCGCGCCGGGGGGCCGGCTCAGAACCTGCGCCAGATGCCGATGCGCAGATGCGCGCCGCCGGGGCCGCCGGCGCTCCAGTCCTCGGCGCCCATGGTGAAGGAGAGGCTGGCGCGCGGAGAAATCTCGCGCACGAGGCTGGCTTCGGCGTTGAGGCGGCGCGAGTCGCCGGTCTCGATCGCGCCGCGCGCCATGGCCAGCCAGCCCGCGGCCGGGCGCGCGCCCAGCGTCGCGCCCATCTGCGCGCGCCCGTCGCCGCCGCCAAGGGCCGAGACGTAGCCGAGCTCGGCCTCGGCGAAGCCGCCGCCGGAACCCAGCGCGAAGCCGCGCCCGAGGCGCAGGCGCATGGCGCTTTCAAGACCCGATCCGGCGTCGCCGGCGGCCTCGAACTCGACCGAGGCGACCTCGCCCGACGCGCCCTGCCAGACGCGCTGGCGCACGAAGGCCGCCGCGCGCGTCAGCTCGGCGCCGCCGACGCCCTCGCGCCGGGACATGCCGCCGCCGACGGTCACGCCCTCGCGCCAGCCATGCTCGAGATAGCTGTCGAGGCGCGCGCGCGGCTCGCCCCATGTGTCGAAGCTGCGGGACTGGCTGAAGAAGGTCGCGCCGGGCTCGGCCGTCCAGGCGCCGGCCTGCGCGGAAAGGGGAAGCGCCGCGGCCAGCGCGGCCGCGAGGGGAAGGGGAGTGGGAACGCGCATCTTGGCCTCCATTTCCGGCGGCCGGGGGCGCCGCCGCAGAAGGCAGGATGCGCGTTCTTGGTAAACCGGCGGTTAAGCGGTCAGGCCGCGGCCCGCCGCGCAAGCGCCGCGTCGAACAGGCGGTAGACGATCATTCCCGCGATCATGGCGGCGACGAACAGCAGCGAGGGCGCGCCGCCCACGGCCATGCCGACGATGGCCGGCCCGGGGCAGATCCCCACCAGCCCCCAGCCGACGCCGAAGATGGCCGACCCGGTCAGAAGCCGCCAGTCGATGCCCTGGCGCGGCGCGGGAATCGGCCCGCCCAGCGCCGCCTCGCGCCGGCGCGCGGCCACGGCCCAGGCGGCGGCGCTGACGATCATCGCGCCGCCCATGACGAAGATCAGCGTCGGATCCCAGGCCCCCGCCGGGATCGCGGCGAGGTCCAGAAAGGCCAGCACCCGCGCGGGGTTGACCATGTCCGAGATCATCAGCCCGAGGCCGAAGATCAGGCCCGACAGAAAGGAGACCAGCTTGCGCATGTTTCGCTCCTCAGAAATGACGGACCAGCCAGACCGTGATCACGGCCGTGGTCATGAAGGTGCACAGCGCCGCGATCGAGCGCGCCGAAAGCCGCGCCGCGCCGCACACGCCGTGCCCCGAGGTGCAGCCCGAGCCCAGCCGCGAGCCGAAGCCCACCAGCAGCCCGCCCGCCGCCAGCAGCGCCGGATCGCGCGCGATCTCGATGCTCTTGGGGCCGAACAGGGTCATGTAGACCAGCGGCGCGGCCGCCAGTCCGAGGACGAAGAGCGCGCGCTCGACCCAGACGTCGCGGGGCGAGGGTTCGAGCAGGCCGCCCAGAATGCCGCTGATGCCGGCGATTCGCCCGTTGGCGAGCAGCAGCAGCGCCGCCGCGGCGCCGATCAGCGCGCCGCCGACAAGGCCGTTGATCCAGTCGGGGTTCATGTTCCCTCCTTCCGATCGCCGCGCGCGGCGGCGGTTGCATTCGTGATGTTGAATGTATAGGCGCGAAACGGGCCCGGCGCCAGAGGCGCAAACGAAAAAGCGCGCCGGAGGCGCGAATTGAAAGGCTTGCCCGAGGCGGACCCAGGTGCGACGACGAAAAAAAGCGCCCCGGCGCGCTGGGCGTCCGGGGCGCAGTCGCGGTCGGCCGCCTGGCCGTCCGACGGGAAGGGCTCAGTTCTTCTGCTTGTCCACCAGCTGGTTCGACTTGATCCAGGGCATCATGGCGCGCAGCTTGGCGCCGACCTCCTCGATCTGGTGTGCGTCGTTGTTGCGGCGGATGGCCTTGAAGCTGGGCTGGCCGGCCTTGCACTCGAGCATCCAGTCGCGCACGAAGCGGCCCTGCTGGATGTCGTCCAGCACCGCCTTCATGCGGGCCTTGGTCTCGGCATGGGGCACGACGCGCGGACCCGAGACGTATTCGCCATACTCGGCGGTGTTCGAGATCGAGTAGTTCATCGTGGCGATGCCGCCCTCGTAGATCAGGTCCACGATCAGCTTCACCTCGTGCAGGCACTCGAAATACGCCATCTCGGGGGCGTAGCCGGCCTCGACCAGGGTCTCGAAGCCGCAGCGGATCAGCTCGACCAGACCGCCGCAGAGCACGGCCTGCTCGCCGAACAGGTCGGTCTCGCACTCTTCCTTGAAGTTGGTCTCGATGATGCCCGAGCGCCCGCCGCCGATGGCCGCGCAGTAGGAGAGCGCGATCTCCATCGCCTTGCCCGAGGCGTTCTGGTGCACCGCCACCAGGCAGGGCACGCCGCCGCCCTTGACGAACTCGCCGCGCACGGTGTGGCCGGGGCCCTTGGGCGCCATCATGATGACGTCCACGGTCTGCTTGGGCTCGATCAGGCCGAAATGCACGTTCAGCCCGTGGGCGAAGGCGATGGCCGCGCCGTCGCGCAGGTTGTCGTGGATGTATTTGTAGTAGGTGTCGGCCTGCAGCTCGTCGGGCATGGCCATCATGATCACGTCGGCCCAGGCGGCGGCCTCGTCGATGGCCATCACGGTCAGCCCCTCGGCCTCGGCCTTGGCCGCCGAGGCCGAGCCGGGCCGCAGCGCCACCGCGAGGTTGCGCGCGCCCGAGTCGCGCAGGTTGAGGATGTGCGCGTGGCCCTGGCTGCCGTAGCCGACCACCGCCACCTTCTTGTCCTTGATCAGATTGATGTCGCAGTCGCGATCGTAATAGACGCGCATGGCGCTCTCCCTTTGCGTTTGGCTGGGGGCAGCATAGCGGCGGCGCGCGGCGAAATGCTTTCTTTGATTTTGCGGTTGCGCCGGGATGCGCGAAAACCTATTCGCAAAGCATCCGAACGGAGAAAGGATCATGCGCCAGCTTGACGAGACCGACCGCCGCATCCTGCGCGTGATGCTGCGCGAGGGCGACCTGACCGCCGCCCAGATCGCCGAGCGCGCGGGCCTGTCCGCCGCGCCCTGCTGGCGGCGCATCGACCGCATGACGCGCGAGGGAATCATCCTGGGCCGTTCGGCGCGCATCGACTGGGCGCGGCTGGGCTATGCGGTGCGCGTGTTCCTGCGCGTGACGCTGGACAAGACCGCGCCGCGGGCCTTCGACGAGTTCGTCGCCGCCGCGCGCGAGCTGCCCGAGGTGGTCACTCTGCAGACCCTGCTGGGGCGGGTGGATGTGCGCATGGACGTGATCGCCCGCGACCTCGATCACTACCGCCGCATCTATCGCGAGAAGATCCTGCCGCTGCCGCACATCGCCGACCTGGAAAGCCTGCTGCTGGTCTCCGAGCTCAAGAACGACGACTGGGCCCCGGTATGAGCGCGCGCGCCGAATTCGACGAAGTGGACATGGCGATCCTGCGCGCGCTGCAGGAGGATGGCGGCCGCTCGGCCAAGGCGGTGGCGCAGCTGGTGGGGCTGAGCCAGCCGGCGTGCTGGCGGCGCATCCGGCGGCTCGAGGAAGAGGGCGTGATCCGGGGGCGGCGCGTGCGGCTCGATCTGCGGCGGCTGGGCTACGAGGTGACGGTGTTCCTGGGCGTCAAGCTGGCCGCGCGCGGACGCGCCAGCCTCGAGGATTTCGAGCGCGCGGTGACCGCGATTCCCGAGGTGCAGCTGGTGCAGCATGTGCTGGGGGTCTACGACTACCGGCTGAAGGTGGTGGCGCGCGACCTTGCCGATTTCGAGCGCATCCTGCGCCGGCGCATCCTGACCCTGCCGGGGGTGGGCGAGGTCGAATCGAACGTGCTTCTGTCGGAAGAGAAATCCACGCCGGGCCTGTCCTGACGCCGTCCGGCGCGCCGCCCGCAGCCGCCGCCAGCAGCCGCGCGCGCGTCCGCCCCGCGCCTGCCCTGCGTGGGCCGGGGCGCGGCAGGACGCGGCGGCGGCCTCGGGCCGCATTGTCAGGCGCGCGCCGACGCGCTACCTGCTCGGGCCAGGCCCACAAGCCCAGGCACACAAGCAAGGAGCCCGCCCATGATCGGACGCCTCAACCACGTCGCCATCGCCGTCCCCGACCTCGAGGCCGCCGCCGCCAGCTATCGCGACACGCTGGGCGCGAAGGTCAACCCGCCCCAGGACGAGCCCGAGCATGGCGTGACCGTGGTCTTCATCGAGCTGCCCAACACCAAGATCGAGCTGCTGCACCCGCTGGGCGAGAACTCGCCCATCAAGGGCTTTCTCGAGAAGAACCCCGCCGGAGGCATCCACCACATCTGCTACGAGGTCGACGACATCATCGCCGCCCGCGACCGGCTGCGCGCGGCCGGCGCGCGCGTTCTGGGCGACGGCGAGCCGAAGATCGGCGCCCATGGCAAGCCCGTGCTGTTCCTGCATCCCAAGGATTTCCAGGGAACGCTGGTGGAGCTGGAGCAGGCATGACCATCACCGCCGCCATCGTCCTTTACGCGGTCAGCTGGTTCATGACGCTGTTCGTGATCCTGCCGCTGGGGATGCGCTCGCAGCAGGATGAGGGCGACGTGGCGCCGGGCACGCCGGCCTCGGCGCCCGCCGATCCGCAGATGCGGCGCAAGTTCCGCAACACCACCATCGTCGCGACGCTGATCTGGATCGTGCTGATGGTCGTGATCACCACGCGGATGGTGACGCTGGACGACATCTTCGCCTACGGGCCGACGGGCGCCTACTGAGTCCGCCGCGCCGCTTGCGCCGGGCGTCCGCGCGGTCGCCCGGCGGCGCGGCGCTCAGGCGTCCGGCGGGGCCGGGGCGTCGCCGTTCAGGCGGTGGAACTGGTGCGTGAAGGCGGCCACGCCCAGCACCGGAACGGCCAGCGAAACGATCGGAACCGACAGCGGCACGGCCAGCATCGCGCCCCCGGCCCAGACGCGGGCCAGATGGCGCCGGCGCAGGCGGCGGGCGGCGCGAAAGCCGATGCGCCGCGCGGCGGCCAGCTCGAAATACTGCCGGCCCAGAAGATAGCCGTTGACCGCCAGGAACACGAAGGGCGCCAGCGGCCCGCTGATCAGATAGACCAGAAGCGCCGCCGCGTTCGCGCCCAGAAGCGTCAGCGTGAACAGCACGCCGTCCCAGATCGTTTCCAGAAGGCCCAGCGGCTTGGCCGGCGGCAGGTGCGGGTAGTGGCGCGCCTCGACCGCGGCGGCGATCTCTTCCAGAAAGAAGCCGATGAACAGCGACGCGGCCGGGAACATCAGAAACGCCAGCCCCACCAGCCCCGCCGCCCAGGCCAGCCAGCGCGCGGCCTCGTCCAGAAAGCCGATCTCGGCGCCGAACAGCGTGAAACGCATGTCCGGGATCGCGGCGACGGCCATGCTCCACAGCAGGTAGAGGGCGGCCAGAAGCGCCGCCGTCAGCAGGATCGACAGGACGAAGACGCGCCGGAAACGCGGGTCGGACAGCTGCGCGGCGGCGCGGATGAAATCGGCGACAAGCGCGCTCATGCGTCGGCCCAGGTCACGATGCGGTCAAGGTCGGGGCGCGGGCGCTCGGGCGGGGCGGCGCGCTCGGTCCCGATATGGATGAAGCCGGCGACGCCCTCATGCGGCGCAAGGTCGAGGCCGCGGGTGAGGAACTCGCGATCATGGGCCATCCAGCCCGTCAGCCAGTTCGCGCCCCAGCCCGCCGCCAGCGCGGCGTTGAGCAGCCCAAGGCACACCGCCCCGGCCGAAAGCAGCTGCTCGACCTCGGGGGCCTTCTCGGAGGGCTTGGGCGAGAAAATCACCGCCACCGCCAGCGGCGAGCCGTCGAAGGCCGAGGCGTCCTTTTCCACCTTGTCGGGATCGAGGCCGCGGGCGCCGCCCAGCTCGCGCGTCAGCGCCGCCAGGCGCGCCAGCGCCGCGCCGCGCAGCACGATGAAGCGCCAGGGTTCGAGCTTGCCATGATCGGGCGCGCGCGCGGCCGCCGTCAAAAGCGTGCGCAGCTCGGCGTCGTCGGGGGCGGGGGGCTGAAGCAGCTTCGCGGGGCGCGAACGCCGGGTCAGCAGGAACTCGAGCGCGGCGGGGTTCGGAGCGGGCAAGGGGGCCTCCTGATCTGGTGGACGAGCATTGGCGGGCGCGGCCGCCGCCCAGATGTCGGCCCGCGGGCGCGCGGCGTCAAGTCGCCGCCCGCGCGGCAAGCGGGCGCGAGGGGCGGGCCTGAACGGATCGCAGGGTTCCGGGCCGGGGCTTCGGCGGGGCGCCGAGCGCCTGCCTGCGGGCTGGCCTTGCGGCGGATGGCGGCCGGCGGCCGGGCCGGTCGGCCATCGCGCCCCGCCGGCTGGCGAAGCCTCGGCGGGCCGGCTTCGGGCGGCGCAGGGCGGGCGCGGGGCAGGCGGGCGGGCCGACGCCCGCGGCTCGCCATGACGGGCGGGTCCGCCGTCTCAGGCCAGAAGCCGCGGGTCCGCGCCCATGTCCAGCCCCGGGAACACCGTGCGTTCGAGCGCGTCGCGCGGCAGGCCGAACGCGCCGCGCAGCGCCCAGGCGGCGTAGCGGCGCAGATCGTCGGTCGGCATCAGGTCGCGTCCCTGGTAGAGGTCGCCCTCGGCCAGCCCCGGCCAGCGCCCATGCGCGCGCGCCCCCGACAGCGCGCCGCCGGCGAACAGCATCACCCCGCCGGTGCCATGATCGGTGCCGCGGGTGCCGTTCTCGTGCGCGGTGCGGCCGAACTCGGTCATGCACAGCACGGTCGTGCGCGCCCAGTTGGGCCCCAGCCCCTGGCGCAGGGCCTCGATGGCCTCGGCCAGCTGCTCGAGCGGGCGGCGGATGGCGCCGGCCTGTCCCTTGTGGGTGTCGAACCCGCCCAGCGAGAAGGCGGCGATGCGGCTTTCGGCCGACAGCATCCGCGCCGCCAGCGCCGCAAGGGCGCGGGCGTCCACGCGGCGGGCGCGCTCCATGCCGCCCGCGTCCAGCTCGCGGTCGATCATGATCGCCTCGCGCCCGGCCTCGGCGAAGAGCGGATCCTGCGCCAGCACCCGCTCGAGCAGGTGCAGCGCCGGTTCGGACAGGCGCAGATCGCCGTCCGGCGCCCAGCCCAGCGCCGGCGCGTCGCCCTCGAGCAGCAGCATCCGCTCGCGCCCGACCGCGACGGCGGTGCGCGCCTCGGCGCCGGGCATGAGCGAGAGCGCGCGGTTGAGCCAGCCGTCGCGGCGCGCGCCCGTGGGGCCGTCGGCGGCGCCCGAGCCGGTTTCGAGCGCGTCCTGCCCGTCGAAATGGCTGCGCTTGTCGCGATAGGGGGTGCTGACGGCATGGGCGAAGGCCAGCTCGCCCCGCCGCCACAGCGGCGCGAGCGGCGCCAGCGCCGGGTGCAGCGCGAAGCGGCCGTCAAGGTCGATCGCGCCGTTCTCGGGCAGCACCGCCAGGGTGGGGCGCAGCGCGCGGTAATGCGGGTCGCCGTATGGCGCGACGGCCGCCAGCCCGTCGAGCGCGCCGCGCAGCACGATGGCCACCAGCCGGTTCTCTCCGGGCGCCGAGGCGAAGGTGACGCGCGACATCAGCGGAAACGCGGCCGCCGAGCACCCCAGCGCAAGGCCGGCGCGCAGCAGCGCGCGGCGCGAGGGCGAGCGAAGATCTTCGGTCATGTCTGCCTCCCGGGCATGGTCAACGGCGGTTGAAGTCGGGCGAGACGAGCAGCAGCGCCACCGCCTCCCAGCGCTCGCCGGCGGCCGAGACGGCGAAGGCCGTCTCGCGCCCCAGCGCGT
Organism: Oceanicella actignis; assembly: GCF_008124525.1. Classification (GTDB taxonomy): domain Bacteria; phylum Pseudomonadota; class Alphaproteobacteria; order Rhodobacterales; family Rhodobacteraceae; genus Oceanicella; species Oceanicella actignis. Next base: position 34,135 of record NZ_VNHJ01000004.1, on the reverse strand, counting down.
CGCGCAGCGCGACGCGGGCGAAGTCGCGCGGATCGGTCCGCGCCGCGATCACGCGCCCGATGCGGCCGGCCCAGTCGAGCCGCGCGGCCAGTCCGCCGGGGGTGATCCAGGCGTCGGCCTCTTCCTTCCAGCCATCGGGGCCGGGGACGCTGTCGATCGGCTGGCCCATGCCCTCGAGCGCGCGGATGGTCAGCGGCGGCCCGAAAGGCCCGCCGGGCGCCAGATCGGCCTCCTGCGCCCCGGCCGCGCGCAGGGTCGAGACGACCAGATCCCAGGGCTTCTTGACCTTGGCGGCGGGGCCCAGCCGGGCGCGGTCGGTCCAGGCCAGTTCATGCGCGATCATCGCCCGCGTCATGGCGCCAAGATCGCCCCCCGTCGCGCCGGCATAGGCGCGGGCCATGGCGTCGACCAGCGGGGCGGGCGGCGCGTCCGAGACGAAGTGGCGCGCCATCTTGAAGGCCAGCCGCCGGGCCGTGGCCGGGTGATCGGCCAGCATGCGCAGCGCCTCCTCCGCGCCCTCGGGGCCCATGCCGCGCCAGCGCCGGCCAAGCACGGTCTTCTCGCCCGGCTCGGCCATGTTCTCGCGAAAGCGGAAGCCGCCCGCGTCATGGGACCATCCGGCCAGCAGGCGCGCGAAATCGCGCACGTCGCGCTGGTCGTAGGGGCCGTGAACGCCCAGCGTGTGCAGCTCGAGGATCTCGCGCGCGAGGTTCTCGTTCAGCCCGCGCCGGGGATTGCGCCGCGCCATGCGCGAGTTGGGGCCCGCCGACACCGACTGGTCGAGGTAGAAGAGCATGGCCGGGCTTTTCGTCGCCGCGATCAGCATGTCGGCGAAGCGGCCCGTCAGGTGCGGGCGGATGGCCAGCTCCTGCATCGGCAGGATGAAGGCGCCGTGGCGCGGATTGCGCCGCGCGACGGCGAAGTGCCCGCACCAGAAGCGGTGCAGGCGCTCGACGAAGCCGTCGGGCGTGGTCGCCGCGCGGGCGAGGCGGGCCAGCGCGTCGTCGCGCGTCATGCGCCGGCCCTCGGCCAGCGTCTGTTCGAAGCGGCGCGCGGCGTCGGCGTCGCCCTGTTTCGCGCGTCGGCGCAGGGCGACGAAGCCGTCCTGGATCGCGTAGCGGCGCCGGGCCTCGGCCTCGTCCACCAGCGCGCCGCGCGGGGGCGCGGCGATCTGGCGCAGCAGATCCTCGGGGCCGGCCGGGGCCGGGCGGTCGGGGCGGAAGCCGCATCCGAAGCGCAGCTCGGCAAGCGTCTGGCGGCTGACGGCCATGAAAGGCGCTCTCCTTCCTTCGTGCTCGTGCCCATGCGCGTGCGCCGCGCCTGGGCGGGGGCGGGCGCTTCTTGCACGCAGGGCGCGCGCGTTTCCGTCGCGCAGGCCGGTGCGCCGGCCCGCGACGGCGCAGCGTGGCGCGCGATCATGGCGGCGCGATGGCGGCCGCGCAGCGACGGGCGCGTTCACGGGCGCAAGACGGCGGGCGCGATGGGGCGCGCGGACAGAAGCTTGCCGCAATTGCGTGCTTGGCTGAAGATGCTTGCGCCGGATTCGGCGCCTCGCGGCGGGCGGAGGGTTCGCGCCCCCGCCGCGGACAAGGCTTGCGGACACGAAATTCGAAAAGGAGCGGCTCATGATCCGCAATTCCGTCATCGCCATCACAACCGTCGCATTCCTGGGGGCCTGCGCGGGTCCGAACGGGCAGGGCGGCATCTCGCAACGCCAGGGCGTGGGCGCGCTGGCCGGCGCGGCCACGGGCGCGGCGCTGGGCACGCTGGTGGGCGGCGACGACCGGCGCAACGCCCTGGTGGGCGCGGGCATCGGCCTGTTGGCCGGCGCGGCGATCGGCACCTATCTGGACGAGCAGGAGCGCCAGCTTCAGGCCGATCTGGCCGGGACCGGCGCCGAGGTCAAGCAGGTGAACGGCAAGCTCATGGTGCGCCTGCCCGAGCGGGTGAGCTTCGACGTGGACAGCGCCGAGGTGAAGCCCGGCATGCGCAAGCGCCTGCGCCGGGCGGCGCGCAGCCTGGCCGAGAATCCGTCCAGCTACATCGACATCGTCGGCCACACCGATTCGACCGGCCCGGCCGACTACAACCAGCGCCTGTCCGAGCGTCGCGCGCGGGCGGTGGCCGACATCCTGCTGCGCAACGGCGTGCAGCCCCAGCGCGTGCGCGCCTATGGCCGCGGCGAGAGCGAGCCCATCGCCTCGAACGCCACGCCCGAGGGGCGGGCGCGCAACCGGCGGGTTGAAATCATCATCACGCCGGCCACCTGAACAGGGGCGGGGGCGGCGCCGGGGCGCCGCCTCTTGCGCCGGCCCCGCCGCCGACCCGATCTCCGGGCCCCGGCCGCGGGGCGCCAAGCAGGGAGCCGCCCTTGACCGACGCCGTTCAGCGCCCCGCGCCCGGGCCCGCGCCCCACGTCCCGCGCCCGGCCGGGCGCATCGCCCGCCTTGTGCTGTGGGCCGAGTTTCTGACCTTGTATCTGGCGGCGCCGCTGTTCATGGCGCTGGCCGCGCCGCCGCAATGGATCTGGCCGTTGCTGGCGGGGGCCACGGCGCTGGGGGTGGCGCTGTTGTTCCGCACGCCCGGCTTCTCGTGGCGCGAGCTTGCGCGCGCCCCCGATCAGGGCGACTGGGCGTGGGCGGCGGCGTTCGCGCTGGGCACGCTGCTGCTGGCGGCGGGGCTGTGCGCCTGGATCAACCCGGACGCCCTGTTCGGTCTGGCGCGCGAGCGGCCGCAGCTGATGGTCATGATCCTGCTGTTCTATCCCTTCCTGTCCGCGCTGCCGCAGGAGCTGTTCTTCCGGGCGCTGTTCTTCCGTCGCTACGGGGCGTTGCTGGGCGCGCCCACGCGCCCGGCGGCGATGCTGGCCAATGCGGCGCTGTTCGCGCTGGCGCATCTGTTCTACTGGAACTGGGTGGCGGTGGGCTTCACCTTCGTCGGGGGGCTTGTCTTCGCCTGGGCCTACGCGCACCGGCGCAGCTTCCTGCTGGCCTGGGCGCTGCACGCGGCGGCGGGGGGCATGGTGTTTCTGTCGGGGCTGGGCGTCTATTTCTACCATGGCGCGATCGGCGCCCCCGCCGTGGCGGCGCAATCCGTTCATCTGCGGTAAAGCGACGCATCCTTAAGGTTATCTCAGCCGGTTCTTCCCCGCCGGTCATGTTGCTTGCCGAAGGATGCCGCCATGCAGGGATCGCTCCCCCACCGTTCCTCCGATCCGCTCTGGCTGCGCGCACTCCCCCGCTCGGCGCGGCTGGAGAGGCGGCTCGCCGGCGCAGCGTCGCGTCTTGCGCGCGGCTGGCTGGGGCTGTCGGCGCTGGGCGGGCTCAGCTTCTGGGGCGCGCTGGCGCTGGTGCTGGCGCTTGACGCGCCGGCTGCGCTGATGACCGCGCCTCTGGTGACGCTGGCGCCGCTGCTGGGCGCGGCGGCGCTCGGGGCGCTGCTGGCGGCGCTGCCGGACGGGCCCTTCGCGCCGAGCCCCGCCCCTGTTCCGGCGCCGTGGGGCGCGCGCCCGCGCTGAGGCCGCGCCGCCGATCGGCTGCCTTTCCATGACCGTTCCACGCCCGGCGCAGGCGCCCCGACCGCCGCACGCGGCGCGGGCGCCCGAGGCGGCGTCGGGCCCCGCCGCGGTTCCGGCGCCGGGGCCCGTTTTCCATGGCCCCGCCGCCGCCCGCCATCCGCCGCGCCCGGGCGCCGCTTCGCGCCCCCGCCGGGCCGCGCCGGACGCGCCGGGCCTTGACATCCGGGCCTCGAAAGGGTGTTTCCGGGCCAAAGACGGCCCCGGCGTCCGCGCGGGGCGGGAATCTTGTCCAGAGGAACGCCATGCACCCCTACCGCACCCACACCTGCGCCGAGCTGCGCAAGGAGCACGTCGGCCACACCGTTCGCCTCTCGGGATGGGTGCACCGGATCCGCGACCATGGAGGGATCCTCTTCATCGACCTGCGCGACCACTACGGCATCACCCAGGTGCTGGCCGACCCCGACAGCCCCGCCTTCGCCGAGGTCGAGAAGGTGCGCGCCGAGTGGGTCATCCGCGTGGACGGCGTGGTCAAGGCCCGCGATCCCGAGCTGGTCAACCCCAAGATCCCCACCGGCGAGGTCGAGGTCTTCATCAAGGACATCGAGGTTCTGGGCCCGGCCGAGGAGCTGCCCCTGCCGGTGTTCGGCGACCAGGAATACCCCGAGGAGACGCGCCTCAAATACCGCTTCCTCGACCTGCGCCGCGAGAAGCTGCACCGCAACATCGTGCTGCGCTCGAACGTCATCGCCAGCCTGCGCCGGCGCATGACCGAGCGCGGCTTCATGGAATACCAGACCCCGATCCTGACCGCCTCCAGCCCCGAGGGCGCGCGCGACTTCCTCGTGCCCTCGCGCCTGCACCGGGGCAAGTTCTACGCGCTGCCCCAGGCGCCGCAGCAGTTCAAGCAGCTGATCATGGTCGCGGGCTTCGACCGCTACTTCCAGATCGCGCCGTGCTTTCGCGACGAGGACCCGCGCGCCGACCGCAGCCCGGGCGAGTTCTACCAGCTTGACGTCGAGATGAGCTTCGTCACGCAGGAGGACGTGTTCCAGACCATCGAGCCCGTCATGCGCGGCGTGTTCGAGGAGTTCGGCGGCGGCCGCCCGGTCACGCAGGAATTCCCGCGCATTCCTTACCGCGAGGCGATGCTCAAATACGGCTCGGACAAGCCCGATCTGCGCAACCCGATCCAGATGCAGGTCGTGTCCGAGCATTTCCGCGGCTCGGGCTTCCAGATCTTCGCCCGCCTGCTCGAGCAGGAGGGGAACGAGGTGCGCGCCATTCCCGCGCCGACGGGCGGCTCGCGCGCCTTCTGCGACCGCATGAACGCCTGGGCGCAGAAGCAGGGCCTGCCGGGCATGGGCTACATCTTCTGGCGCGAGGAGGGCGGCCGCCCCGTCGGCGCCGGCCCGCTGGCCAAGAACATCGGCCCCGAGCGCGTCGAGGCGCTGCGCGTGCAGCTGGGGCTCGACGCGGGCGACGCGGCCTTCTTCCTGGCGGGCAAGCCTGCGGCCTTCGTGGACGTGGCCGGGCGCGCGCGCAACGTCATCGGCGAGGAGCTGGGCCTGACGCGCAAGGACAGCTTCGAGTTCTGCTGGATCGTCGATTTCCCGATGTACGAGCTGGACGAGGAGACGGGCCAGCTCGACTTCTCGCACAACCCCTTCTCGATGCCGCAGGGCGGGCTCGAGGCGCTGAACGAGCTGCCGCCGCTCGACGTGCTGGGCTATCAGTATGACATCGTGTGCAACGGCGTAGAGCTTTCCTCGGGCGCGATCCGCAACCATCGCCCCGAGATCATGTATCGCGCCTTCGAGATCGTGGGCAAGGACCGCGCCTTCGTCGACAGCCATTTCGGCGGCATGATCAACGCCTTCCGCTACGGGGCGCCGCCGCATGGCGGCATCGCGCCGGGCATCGACCGCATGGTGATGCTGCTGGCCGACGCCGAGAACATCCGCGAGGTCATCATGTTCCCCATGAACCAGCGGGCCGAGGATCTGATGATGGGCGCGCCCTCCGAGCCGACCAACGAGCAGCTGCGCGAGCTGGGCCTGCGCATCGTCCCGCGCGAAGACTGATCGGGCGATGATCTACGAGCGGACCGACTACGACCCCGCGCGGCACCTGGTCCTGTTCATCCACATCCGCAAGACGGGCGGCTCGTCGCTGGGCGCGCAGCTGGCCGACGCGCTGGCCGCGCGCGGCGCGGCGGGGGGCTACCGGCGGCTGCGCATGCAGGGCGTCGAGACCTACAACCAGGGCTGGCGGCGCGCGCACGAGCATCTGCGCCGCCGCCTTCAGCACCTGCGCGACGAGGCGCGCGAGCGCGGCCGCGCCCTTCTCGGCCTGCCGAACCTGGCGCTGGATTCGGTCGCCGTCGCCAGCGGCCATGTGCGCGTGGACAGCATCGGCCTGCGCCGCCGCGAGCCGCTGATGATCACGCTGGTGCGCGAGCCCGTCGATCGCCTGGTGTCCGAGTATTTCTTCACCCGCGACCGCGTGGCCGGCGCCCGCCGCCTGCCCGGCTCCGAGAAGAAGAAGCAGGCCTGGGCGCGCAGCTTCGAGGATTACGCGCAGATGCTGCTCGAGCGCCGCGATGCGCTGCCGCTCAACGGCCAGTGCCTGTATTTCTCGCGCGAGGGCTCGTTCGAAGCCGCGCGCCGCGTCATCGACGAGCGCTTCCTCCTGGCCGGGCGCACGCAGGACATGGCGCGCTTCACGCAGCTTCTGGGCGCCAAGCTGGGCATCCCCATGGGGCCGCCGCGGCGGGTGAACAAGGGCCGCTCGCGGCCCGAGGGCTACGCCCCGCCCGCCTGGCTGCGCGCGCGCCTCGAAGAGGCGATGGCCGACGACATGGCGCTTTACGAGCATGTGGGGCGCGAATTCGCGGCGCTTGACGCGCGTATCACGCATTCATAGACAATTCACGATTGTGGCGCGTCTTCCGGCGCGCAGGTCAACCCGCAAGGGCAGCAAGGGAGCGGCGCGACGCAAGCATGAACATCATCACCGACACCCAGGCGCTCGAGGCCTTCTGCGACGCGTGCCGCGCGCATCCCTACGTGACCGTCGACACCGAGTTCCTGCGCGAGCGCACCTACTGGCCGCAGCTGTGCCTGGTGCAGATGGCCCATCCGGGCGAGGGCGAGGATTCGGCCGCCATCATCGACCCGCTGGCCGAGGGCATCTCGCTCGAGCCGCTCTTCGCCCTCATGCGCGACGAAAGCGTGGTCAAGGTCTTTCACGCCGCGCGCCAGGATCTGGAAATCTTCTGGAACCTGGGCGGGCTGATCCCGGCGCCGCTGTTCGACACGCAGGTGGCGGCGATGGTGTGCGGCTATGGCGACCAGGTGGGCTACGAGACGTTGGTGCGCAAGATCGTCGGGGCCAAGCTGGACAAGTCGTCGCGCTTCACCGACTGGGCGCAGCGCCCGCTTTCCGACAAGCAGCTGGCCTATGCGCTGGCGGACGTGACGCATCTGCGCGGGATCTACGAGAAGCTGGCGCGCGAGCTGCGCGAAAGCGGCCGCGCCGAATGGGTGGCCGAAGAGATGGCCACGCTGCTCAGCCCCGACACCTATCGCAACGACCCGGACGAGGCGTGGCGGCGGCTCAAGACGCGCTCGAGCTCGGACAAGTTCCTGGCCGTGGCCAAGGCCCTGGCCGCCTGGCGCGAGCGCCGCGCGCAAGAGCGCAACGTGCCGCGCAGCCGCCTGCTCAAGGACGACGCCCTGCTCGAGATCGCCTCGAACCGGCCCAAGACCCTCGAGGAGCTGGGCCGCTCGCGCCTGTTGCTGCGCGAGGCGCGCAAGGGCGACGTGGCGCAGGAGATCCTGGCCGCCGTGGCCGAGGGCGAGGCCACGCCCCCCGAAAAGCGCCCCCGCCCGCCCGAGCCGGCGCAGAACCGGCCCGGCACGGGGGCGCTGGTCGATCTGCTCAAGGTGCTGCTCAAGGCGCGCGCCGAGGAAATGGGCGTGGCGCCCAAGCTGCTGGCCTCGACCGAGGATCTGACGCGCCTCGCGAATGACGACGAACCCGACGTGCCGGCGCTGCGCGGCTGGCGCCGCAAGGCGTTCGGCGAGCTGGCGCTGCAGCTGCGCCGCGGCGAGATCGCGCTGTCGGCCTCGCGCAAGGGCATCGAGATCGTCGAGCTGGACGATTGAGCCCGCCGCGCGGCGGCGCTCAGAACCGCGCCGCCGCCGCCCCCTGCGCGGCGAACACGCGCACGCCCGCCGCGCCGCGCACGGTCTGTTCGCTCAGCGGCAGGGCGGCTTGCAGGCGCCGCTGCGCGGGCAGGCCCCTCGCGCCCGGCGCGCCGCCGTTCAGTTCGGGCGGGGCGGCCAGGAAGTCGAATTCCAGAAATCCGTCCGGCGCCGGCGCGCCGCCGCCGCGCGGGCGCAGCGTCGCGGCGAACCAGCGCGTCGTGGGGGCGAGTCCCACGGCATGGATCAGCGCGCCGTCGCGGGTCACGCCCAGCTCGATCAACTCGATGGCCTCGACGGGCTTGAGCGTCAGCGCCTCGCGCGGGGCGGGCTTGGGCGCGGGCTCGGGCTCGACCGAGGGGGACAGCGCCTCGATGCGCACATAATCGTTGCCGCAGCCCGCAAGCCCGGCGGCAACAGCCATAAAGGCCGCGGCAAGGGGGCGGGCGCCGGGGCGGCGAAGGGGTCTTGCGGGCATGGCGCAACTCCGTCTGTTAACAGGCGCGTGAACGCAATCTGCGTGCATGTGCATAGCCCTGGGCGCGGCGGAATGAAAGACGCGGCGTGCGCGGCGTGCGCGGCGGGGGCGTCGCGTGGCGCCTGCGGCCGAGCGGCGAGGGGCGAGGAGCGTGCGCGGCATTGCGGCGGCTCGGGCGCTTGGCTAACGTGCTTGCGTCGGGGGAGAATTGTCCGGCTTGCCTCGACGACATCTTTCTCTGCGCCGGGCGTTGAAGGGATTTCGACATGTTCAGGAAATTGGCCTGCGTTTTGACGATTGCGTTCGTTCCCGCCGCGTCATGGGCGGCGCCGGCGCCGGTGGATCTCAACGCCTGGGTGGCCGCCGGCGGCGGCGGCGAGGGCGCAGGAAGCTGGACCATCTCGGCGGACGGGAATTCGGTGGTTCAGAGCGCGAACGGCGATCCGACGGTGTTCCACAACAACGCCAACAGCCGGGGCGCGGCGCTGAGCGGCACGATCACGGTCGAAACCGCCTCCGACGACGACTTCATCGGCTTCGTGCTGGGCTACGAGGCCGGCGATCTGACCAATCCGTCGGCCCACTACCTGCTGATCGACTGGAAGCAGGCCGCACAGACCTATGCCCCTTACGGCGGGGAGGCCAAAGCCGGCCTCGCCATTTCGCGCGTGAGGGGGGCGCTCTCCAACAAGGGAGCCTGGCTTCATGATCCGGCCGAAGGAGTCGTCGAGCTGCAGCGCGGCGCCACGTTGGGTTCCACGGGATGGGTCGACAACACGACATACACGTTCGATCTGATCTTCACCTCGACCGTGGTGCAGGTGTTCGTGAACGGCGTCAAGGAGCTGGACATCGCCGGAGCCTTCCCCTACGGCGGCTTCGGCTTCTACAACTTCTCGCAACAGGGCGTTCGCTACGCCGGGCTCGAAGAGCGCGCCGCCCCGCAGATCGGCGCGGTTCCGCTGCCCGGCGCGCTGCCGCTGATGGCGCTGGGCCTTGGGGCGCTGGGGCTGCGGGGGCGGCGGCGCTGCGCCTGACCTCGCCGATAGAACCGGACCGCCGCGCCTGGCTGGCCGGGCGCGGCGTCGTCGTCCTGGGCGATTCGTCCGAAGCGCGCGCGCTGACCGCGGCGCTGGCCGCGCTGGGTTGCGCGACGGGGCCCGAGCAGGCCGCGGCGCCGCTCGCCGTGGTGGACGCGGCCCATCCTTTCGACCGCGAAGGGGCGCGGCTGGCCGCGGCGACGGCGCGGCGGCTGGGCGCGCCGCTGGTCACGCTGCGGCGCGCGCCCTGGCTGCCGGGGCCGGGCGACCGCTGGCGGCGCGTGCGCTCGGCGCGCGCGGCGGCGCTGGCGCTGCCGGCCGGGGCGCGGCGGGTGTTCGTGGCGCTGGGGCGCGATCAGCTGGCGCCCTTCGCGGGGCGGCCCGACCTGACGCTTCTGGTGCGCGCGCGCGGCGCGTCGGGGCCGGCGCAGGCGCCGCGCCCCCGCCTTGCGCGCGCGCGCTTCCTGACCGCGCCCGGGCCCTACACGCCCGCCGGCGAGGCGCGCCTGTTCCGCGCCCTGGGCGTGCAGGCGCTGGTGGCGCGCAACGCCGGCGGCCCCGACGCCTGGCCCAAGATGGCGGCGGCGCGCCGGCTTGGCCTGCCGGTGATCCTGCTCGAGCCGCCGCCCGCGCCGCCCGGCGCCGTGCGCGACGTGCCCGCGGCGCTGGCCGCGCTCGATCGCCTGGCGCGCGCCGCCGAGGGCTGAGAAGGCGGGCCGGCGAAGCGCGCTCGGCGCTTGCTCCGGCCGCCCGCGCGGCCTAAGTCTTGCCCCGACGCAGGAGGCCCAGATGACCGACGCCACGCCCGATTTCGAAGAGATCGCCGAAACCTTCGCCTTCCTCGACGATTGGGAGGATCGCTACGGCTACGTGATCGAGCTGGGCAAGGCCATGGAGCCCATGCCCGATTCGCTCAAGGGCCCCGAGACCAAGGTCGAGGGCTGCGCCAGCCAGGTCTGGATCGCGCCGAGGATCGAAGAGGGGCCGCCGCGCCGGCTGCATTTTCAGGGCGACAGCGACGCGATGATCGTGCGCGGGCTGATCGCCATCTTGCGCGCCCTCTATTCGGGCCGCACGCTGGACGAGATCCGCGCGCTCGACGCGCAGGCCGCGCTCGACCGGCTGGGCCTGGCCGAGCACCTGTCGGCGCAGCGCTCGAACGGGCTGCGCGCCATGGTCGGACGCATCCGCGCGCTGGCCGGCGCCGAGACGGTCTGAGCGCATGGCCCGAGAACCGGCCCGAAAACCGGCCGAAAAACCGCGCCGAGGTCGCGATCGCGCCTGCGCTGCGTCGCGTTTTTGACGCGCCGGCGCTGATGTCGGCGTAATGTCGCACCCGACAGCCCAACCCGGCCGCCCGCCGCGGCCCGCCCCGGAGACGACGCCATGTCCGAAGAAGAAGACGATCTGGTCCTGAGCGAGCTCGACGACGACGAGCTGGTGCAGCAGATGCATGACGATCTGTATGACGGCCTGAAGGATGAAATCGAGGAGGGCGTGCGCATCCTGCTCGAGCGCGGCTGGACGCCCTACGACATCCTCACCAAGGCCCTGGTCGAGGGCATGCGGATCGTCGGCATCGACTTTCGCGACGGCATCCTCTTCGTGCCCGAGGTGCTTCTGGCGGCCAACGCGATGAAGGCGGGCATGAACATCCTGCGCCCGCTGCTGGTCGAGACCGGCGCGCCCAAGATGGGCTCGATGGTCATCGGCACCGTCAAGGGCGACATCCACGACATCGGCAAGAACCTGGTCTCGATGATGATGGAGGGCGCCGGCTTCGAGGTCACCGATCTGGGCATCAACAACCCGGTCGAGAACTACCTGCAGGCGCTGGAGGAGAAAAAGCCCGACATTCTGGGCATGTCGGCCCTGCTGACCACCACCATGCCCTACATGAAGGTGGTGATCGACACGATGGTCGAGCAGGGCATCCGCGACGACTACATCGTGCTGGTGGGCGGCGCGCCGCTGAACGAAGAGTTCGGCAAGGCCATCGGCGCCGACGCCTATTGCCGCGACGCGGCGGTGGCGGTCGAGACGGCCAAGGCGCTCATCGCCCAGCGCAAGCACAACCAGGTGGCCGGCTGATCGCCGGCCCCCGCGCCGAGGCGGCCATGAACCCGACGCCCGAGCATTCGCCGGCCGGCCCGCCCCGCACGCTGCTGATCGCGTGCGGGGCGCTGGCGCGCGAGATCCTGGCGCTGATCCGCCTCAACGGCTGGCGGCACATGGAGCTTCTGTGCCTGCCGGCCAAGCTGCATCTGACGCCCGAGCGCATTCCCGCCGCCGTCGCCCGCGCGGTCGAGGAGAACCGCGCGCGCTTCGATCGCATCGCCGTCGTCTTCGCCGATTGCGGCACCGGCGGGCTGCTGGACGCCGAATGCGCCCGCCTCGGGGTCGAGCGCATCCCCGGCCCGCATTGCTACAGCTTCTTCGACGGCAACGAGGCCTTCGCCGCCCGGGCCGAGGCCGAGATGCGGGCCTTTTACCTGACCGATTTCCTGGTGCGCCAGTTCGACGCCTTCGTCTGGCGGCCCATGGGGCTGGACCGCCATCCCGAGCTGCGCGAAATGATCTTCGGCGGCTATGAAAAGCTGGTGCATCTGGCCCAGACCGAGGATCCCGAGCTGGACGCCCAGGCGCGCGAATGCGCCCGCCGGCTGGGCCTGGCGCATGAGCGCCGCTTCACCGGCTATGGCGATCTGGACGTCTTCCTGCGCGGACTGGACGCGGCGCCGCTCAATCCTTGACCACGCGCAGGGCCGGGCGCGGGCGCCGTTCGTCGCGCGGCGCCTCGGGGTTGCCCTCGATGGCGGTCAGCACCGCGGCGGGCTGACGGCGGGCGAAGGGGGCCGGCGCCTCGGCCAGGAAGCGGCCCGCATCCTTGTCGCGCCGGTCCTGCGGCGGCGCCGGCGCGCGCCGGCCGCAGCGGGCCGGGTCGAACTCGATCGGCAGCAGCTTGGCCCCCATCAGGCGCATGCGCAGGGGCGGGCTGTCGGGGGCGGGCGGCTCGAGCATGTTGATCGCGCCGAGGATGCGGTCGCGCCCGCCCAGCTCGCTGCGCATGGGCAGCAGGATCATCTCGCCGCGCGGCTCGAAGGGCGCGGGGCGCGCGGCGCCGAAGGCCGAAACGCCCTTGACGCGCATGACGGCGATGGCGGGCTCGGCGGTCACCTGGCGGGCCATCTGCAGGATCTGCCCGGCGCTGGCCTCGTCCATCACCGCGTCCGCGATCATGCCGCGCGGCTCGATCCCCAGCAGCGCCACAAGCCCCGTGCCCGCAAGGCGAAAGCGCACGTCGTCCGGGTCGAGCTGTTCGAGGATGAACATGTTCTCGAGCGCCGCGCTGATGCGCCGCGGGTCGATCTCGGAGCGGAAAGGCGCGTCGCGCCCCGCCCTGAGCGATTCCCAGTGCTCGTAGATCGCGCGCGTGCTTTGGTGATCCATGAGACGGCCCATAAATGTGAATTTGCGTATCATTTTGATTCAAGCCTCATTAGTCCAGCGCGAAATTTGCGCCGCGTCGCATCCTTGCCCGATGCCGAGAGCTGCCGCGACGCCGCCGCGTCGTCCTTGTCCAGATGACTCGAAATCCGGTCGAAAAAGAAGCTAATTCAACGTTAACGCCTGAACCGCCCGGCGTCGGCTTGCGCGAGCGCCCCTCGGGGGCGCGCGAGATTGCGGCGCGGGCGGCGCGCGGATAGGATCGCGCCGCGCCGGCCGCGGCGCAAGAGGCTTGAGGATCGGGAGGGCGCATGACCCTTGCCAGCATGACCGGTTTCGCCGCCGTCGAGGGGGCGCTGGGCGCGACCGCCTGGCGCTGGGAGCTCCGTTCGGTCAACGCGCGCGGGCTGGATCTGCGCATCCGCGCGCCCGAGGGGCGCGAGCGCGTCGAAGCGGCCATGCGCGAGGCGCTCAAGAGCCGCTTCGCCCGCGGCGCCGTCACCGCCACCTTGCGCGTCGCGCGCGCCCAGGGCGCGGCGGCGAGCGCGGCGCGCCTCGATCCCGCGGCGCTGGCGGCGGCGGCCGAAAGGCTGCGCGCGGCGGCCGACGCGCTGGCCGCGGCGGGGCTCGAGGTCGCGCCGACGCCGCCCGAGGCGCTGCTGGCCATGCCCGGCGTGCTGGTTCAGAACGGTGCGCCCGAGGCCGACGAGGCCGAGGCGCTGGACGCGGCGATGATCCGCGACGGGCGCGCCGCCGTCGAGGCCCTGGCCGCGGCCCGCGCCGAGGAGGGCGCGCGCCTGGCCGAGACGATCGGCGACATGATCGACCGCATCGCGGCGCTTTCGGACCGGGCCGAGGCGGCGGCCGCCGCGCGCGCCGAGGCCGCCGGCCCCATGCTGCGGCGCAAGCTGTCCGGGGTGCTCGAGGCGCTGGACCCCTGCGCCGCGCCCGACCCGCAGCGCCTGGCGGCCGAGCTGGCCATGCTGGCGGTCAAGGGCGACGTGCGCGAAGAACTGGACCGCCTGCGCGCCCATGTCGCCGCGGCGCGCGCGCTTCTGGCCGCCGACGGCCCGGCGGGGCGGCGCTTCGATTTCCTCGCGCAGGAGCTCAACCGCGAGGCCAACACCCTGTGCGCGAAGGCCGATTTTCACGAGCTGACCGCCGCGGGGCTCGAACTCAAGACCGTCATCGACCAGCTGCGCGAGCAGGTCCAGAACGTGGAGTGACCATGAGCGACCCCGATCAGGAGAGCGCCCGCGGCGCGGCCAGGGCCCGGGCCGAGGCCCGCAGCGGCGAGGCGCGCGCCGCGCTCGAGCGCCGGCGCGGGCTGCTGTTCATCCTCTCCTCGCCCTCGGGGGCGGGGAAATCGACCCTGTCGCGCCGCCTGCTGGCCAGCGACGACGCGTTCGTGTTCTCGGTCTCGGCCACCACGCGCGCGCCGCGTCCGGGCGAGGTGAACGGGCGCGATTACCATTTCCTCTCGCGCGAGGAATTCATGCGCATGGTGGAAACGGGCCAGATGCTCGAGCACGCCGAGGTGTTCGGCAATCTTTACGGCACGCCCCGCGCCCCGGTCGAGGCCGCGCTCGAGGCCGGGCGCGACGTGCTGTTCGACGTGGACTGGCAGGGCGGGCAGCAGCTGCGCAACTCGCCGCTCAAGGACGCGGTGGTGTCGGTCTTCATCCTGCCGCCCTCGATCGCCGAGCTCGAGCGGCGCCTGCGCGCCCGCGGCCAGGACAGCCCCGAGGTCATCGCCGGGCGCATGGCCAAGGCGCGCGACGAGATCAGCCATTGGGCCGAATACGATTACGTTCTGGTCAACGACGATCTCGACCGTTGCGAGGCCCAGATCCGCGCCATCCTGGCCGCCGAGCGGCTTCGCCGCGAGCGCCGCCCCGGGCTGGTCGGCTTCGTGCAGGCGCTCAACCGCGAATTCGAGGAGAGAATCGCATGAACGGACTCTACGAGCTGGACGGGATCGCGCCCGTCGTGCCCGAGGATGGCGACTTCTGGATCGCGCCCGGCGCGGCGGTGATCGGCAAGGTGATTCTCGAGCCGGGCGTCTCGATCTGGTTCAACGCCGTGCTGCGCGGCGACAACGAGCCCATCCGCATCGGCGCGGGCAGCAACATCCAGGAAGGCGCCGTGCTGCACACCGATCCCGGGCGGCCGCTGACGGTGGGGCCGAACGTGACGGTCGGTCACAAGGCCATGCTGCATGGCTGCGAGATCGGCGAGGGGTCGCTGATCGGCATCAACGCGGTGATCCTGAACGGCGCGCGCATCGGCAAGGGTTGCCTGATCGGCGCCGGCGCGCTGGTGACCGAGGACAAGGAGATCCCCGACGGCGCGCTGGTGATGGGCGCGCCGGGCAAGGTGGTGCGCCAGCTGGACGAGGGCCAGCGCGCCGCCCTCATGGCCAGCGCCGAGAAGTATCGGGCCAACATGCGCCGCTTCAAGGCCGGGATGCGGCCGCTGGGCTGAGGCGCTCAGCCCGCGGGCGAAGACTCGGCCGGAACCTCGGCGCGCAGCGCCAGCGACTCGGCGCTCGCCTCGTGCGACAGGCGCGCGCCGCAGGCCAGCGCGTTGATCCGCGTCAGGGGGTAGTGCACCTCGGCCGGGGCCGGGCGCGGCGCGGGCGCGCCGTCGAGCCATGCGCGGGCGTTCTCGGGCAGGCGCGTCGGGCCGCCCCCGGCCGTGACCGCAAGGCTGGCGGCGCCGCCCGGCGCGAACTCGGCCGTCACCGTGATGCGTCCGCCGCGGGGCAGGGCGCCGACGGCCACCAGCAGCATGTCGAACAAAAGCCGCGCGGCGGCGCGGCCCGCCTCGGCCTCGGACGCGCCGCAATCCCACTCGATGCGGGCGCGATCGCGGGCGAAACGCTCCTCGACGATCCGGCGCAGGCGCTGAACGGCGATGCGCTCGCCCGGCGCGGCGGCGCCGAAGGCGATGCGGTGGAACTCGAGCGCGGCGGCGGCGGCGCGGGCGCTGTCGCCGATCAGGCCCAGCTCCTCGGTCATCTCGGGCGCGATCTCCTGCATCAGCTCGACGCCGTTGCCCACCGCCCCCACGGGCGATATCAGATCATGGCAGATGCGCGAGCACATGAGCGCGCTCAGTTCGGCCTCGCTCATCGGGGCGGGCGCCGGTTCGGCCGCTTCATCGCCCAGGGACGCGACGGCGGGGGCGCAGGCTGCGGCGTCAAGGCTCATCGGCTGGTCCTCCTGCGGGTGCGGCCAGGGCCGCGAAAGGAAACGCTATGAACGACTTTCTCGAGCCGGGCATGTTCGTGCGGCACCCAGGCGCGCCCGATTGGGGGCTGGGGCAGATCCAGTCGGTGATCGGCCATCGGGTGACGGTGAATTTCGAACATGCGGGCAAACGGCTCATCGACGTTGAACATGTGCGCCTCGA
The DNA here is from genome assembly GCF_008124525.1 of Oceanicella actignis. Classification (GTDB taxonomy): domain Bacteria; phylum Pseudomonadota; class Alphaproteobacteria; order Rhodobacterales; family Rhodobacteraceae; genus Oceanicella; species Oceanicella actignis. The sequence goes on along the minus strand of NZ_VNHJ01000004.1, from coordinate 18,031 downwards.
GGTTGTTCAGCTCGATCGGGGCGAACGATTCTGAACCAAGGCTTAACGACGATACACCCAGAAGGCGAGTCGTCAACCATTTCACAATCTTGGGGCGGCAGCGCGCCCGGGGCGTCGCATTTGCGCCACAATTGCGGCCGCTCCGAAGCATCGCCGCAGGCCATTGCCTCGGCCGCACGGTGAACATATGGTCCGCGCGACGCGCGGCGTGGCCGCGCAAGGCAGCGAAAGGTGCGCGCAGATGCAGATCGACGCGGGGCGTTTCACGGTTCGCCTGGCGCAGAGCGAAGAGGACATCGCCGCCGCCCAGCGGCTGCGCTACAAGGTCTTCGTCGAGGAGATGGGCGCCAAGCCAACCCCCGAGGACGCCGCGCTGCGGCGCGAGCGCGACCGCTTCGACCCGTATTTCGAGCATCTGATCCTGATCGACAACGAGGCGCCGACGGACGATCCGCTCGAGCGGGTGGCGGGGGTCTATCGCCTCATGACCGGCGAGCGCGCGCGCGAGGGCATCGGCTTTTACGGCGCGACGGAATACGACCTGACCAAGCTCGAGCAGCTGGACCGCAAGGTGGTCGAGCTGGGGCGCTCCTGCGTCGGGGCGCCCTATCGGGGCGGGGCGGCGATGCATCTTCTGTGGACGGGGCTGGGCGAGTTCGTCACCTCGCGCGGGATCGAGATCATGTTCGGCACGGCCAGCTTCCACGGCGCCGATCCGGCGCCGCTGGCCCATGCGCTGAGCCATCTGCACCACAACCACCTGGCGCCCGAGGATCTGCGCGTGCGCGCGCGCCCCGAGCATTTCGTGCCCATGGACGCCCTGCCGCCCGAGCAGGTGGACCGCAAGCTGGCGGCGCGCCAGATCCCGGCGCTGATCAAGGCCTATTTGCGCCTCGGCGGCTTCGTGGGCGAGGGCGCCTATGTGGATCGCGAGTTCAACACCGTGGACGTGTGCGTGCTGATGGACACGGCGCGCATGGTGGCGCGCTATCGCGACTTCTACGGACGCGAGAGTTCCTCGGCGCGATGAGCGACGCGCCCGCATCGCCCGCCTGGAACGGCCGCGCGCCCGAGCCGGCGCCGCGCGCGCCGCTCTGGCGCCAGGCTTGGGGGTGGGCGCGGATCGTGGCGCTGGCGCTGGCGACGGCGGCGGCGCTGGGGCTTTACGCGTCGTGCAAGGCCGTCGAGCGGGTCTTTCCGCGATTCGACGGGCGCTGGCGGGTGCAGACGGGCTGGGCACGGCTGGCGGCGCGGATGCTGGGGCTGCGGGTGCGGCGCGTCGGGCGACCCATGCCCGAGGGCGGGGCGCTGGTGTCGAATCACGTCTCGTGGACCGACATCATCGTTCTGCGCGCCGCCGCGCGCGTGACCTTCGTCGCCAAGGCCGAGGTCGCCTCGTGGCCCGGGGTGGGTCTGATCGCGCGCGTCACCGACACCGTCTTCGTCGAGCGCCGCCGCGCCGCGGCCCGCCGTCAGGAGGCCGAGCTGCGCGCGCGCATGCGCCGCGGCGAAAGGCTGGTCTTCTTTCCCGAGGGGACCTCGACCGACGGGCTGCGGGTGCTGCCGTTCAAGAGCACCCTGTTCGCCGCCTTCCTGTCGGATGAGCTGCGCGCGCATGTGCGCGTCCAGCCCGTCACCCTGGCCTATCGGCCCGATCCGGCCAGCGGGCTGCCGGCGCATTTCTTCGGCTGGTGGGGCGACATGGACATGCTGTCCCATCTCAAGGCGCTGTGCATGTTGCGCCATGGCGGACAGGTGACGGTGATGTTCCATCAGCCCGTGCGCGCGGCCGATTTCGACGACCGCAAGCGTCTGGCGCGCATCTGCCATGAAGAGGTGCTGGCGGGCCTGCGCCAGGCGCTGCCCGACGCGCCCGAGCCCATCGCCGACCGCTGAGCCCCCGCCAGGGCGCCTGAGTCCCCGCCAGCGCGCCGCCGCGCGCGAGGATGCGGGGCCGGCCGCGCCGCGGCGGGGGCGTCAGTCCGAGGCCGCCGCGCGTCCGGCGCCCAGCGCGGCGTGCAGCTCGGCCAGGCGGGCGGGCAGGTCCTCGGTCCAGAAGGCCGGATCGGGAACGACGAAATCCACGCTCGGACCCAGGCGCCGCGCCAGCGCGACGTCGACGCCGCCCTCGGCGACGACGGGCGTCTCGATCATCTCGGCCCACCATTCGAACAGCTCGGGCGTGGCGGCGGCGCCGTCGCCAAGCGTCGGATCGGGCGCGACGGGCGCGAACAGGACGTAGTCCGCGCCCGCCTCGGCGGCGACCATGCCCGCATGGCGCGTGGGGGCGCAGCGCGCGCCCAGGATCAGGTCGGGGCCCAGCGCCTCGCGCGCGTCGCGCAGACGCACCCGCGCCGCGTCCACCTGCGCGCCGTCCAGCCCGAGGGCGCGCGCCAGGCGGAAGTGATCCGACAGGATCAGCGCCACGTCGCGCGCATGGCACAGCTCGCGCAACAGGCCCGCGGCGGCGCGCAGCGCGCGCTCTTCGGCGCCGGGCATGTCGATGCGCACGCAGGCGACCAGCCCCGAGTCGAGCGCGGGTTCGAGCAGCCGCGCCGCCCGCTCGGGCTCCATGCGCGGCGGCGTGGCCAGGGTGATGCGCGGTTCGGCGGCGGGCGCGCCATGCTTGGCTTGGGTCATGGCGGTGCAATATCCAGTCCGGTGCCGCGCGTAAAGCCCGCCCCTTGCGCTCGATCAAGGCGAGGCGCAAGAATCGACGCGACAAAGGGCTCGGACGCAAAGGGCCGAGACGGGGCGCAAGGGGGCCGAAATGCTGAACATACCGCGCGACACGCTGGCCTGGATCATCGCCAAGGCGCGCGAGGTCGAGGTCAAGGACGTGGACACATCCGACGGCGAGACCGACGGCGACGACCCGCTGGGCGTGCTCGAGGACCGGGGCGACGACGCCTCGGCGCACGAGCTGCGCAGCTGGATCGAGGATCTGGACGACGAGGGCCGCGCCGAGCTGGTGGCGCTGTTCTGGCTTGGCCGCGGCGACGGCGGCCCCGAGGACTTTCCCCAGCTCAAGCGCCAGGCGCTGGCCTCGGCCACGCGCTCGACGGCCGACTACCTGCTGGGCGAGCCGCTGATGGCCGACCTGCTGGAAGAGGGGCTCGAGGCGCTGGGGATTTCCGCTTCCGAGGTCGAGGACGAGATCTGACGCCCGCAAGCCGCGCCGCCGCCGGCCGCCGCCTTGCGCGCAGGACGCGCCGCGGCCGATCGCGCCCCCGGCCGGCGAGCGGGCGCGACGGGGCCGGCCGCGGCCGGGCGCGCGAAAAACCCGCGAGCGGGGATCGCCGCGCGCGGGTCGGGTCGGCCCGTCGGGCCGCCGCGGCGCGCCCGGGCGCCGCGGCGAGGCGGATCAGCAGGAGTAGTAGAGCTGATACTCGACCGGGTGCGGGGTGTGCTCGAAGGCATAGACCTCCTGCCACTTGAGCGCCATGTAGCCCTCGATCTGGTCGCGGGTGAACACGTCGCCGGCGAGCAGGAACTCGTGATCGGCCTCGAGCGACTGCAGCGCCTCGCGCAGCGAGCCGCAGACGGTCGGGATCTCGGCCAGCTCCTCGGGGGGCAGGTCGTAGAGATCCTTGTCCGCCGCCTCGCCGGGGTCGATCTTGTTGCGGATGCCGTCGAGGCCGGCCATCAGCAGCGCCGAGAAGGCCAGATACGGGTTGCAGGTCGGATCGGGGAAGCGGGTCTCGACGCGCTTGGCCTTGGGCGACTCGGTCCACGGGATGCGGATCGAGGCCGAGCGGTTGCGCGCCGAGTAGGCCAGCAGCACCGGCGCCTCGAAGCCCGGGATCAGGCGCTTGTAGGAGTTGGTCGAGGGGTTGGTGAAGGCGTTGAGCGCCTTGGCGTGCTTGAGGATGCCGCCGATATACCACAGCGCCTCGTCCGACAGGTCGGCGTATTTGTCGCCGGCGAAGAGCGGCTTGCCGTCCTTCCAGATCGACTGGTTCACATGCATGCCCGAGCCGTTGTCGCCGGCGATGGGCTTGGGCATGAAGGTGGCCGTCTTGCCGTAGGCATGCGCCACGTTGTGGATGACGTACTTGTATTTCTGCATGTTGTCGGCCTGCTCGACCAGGCCGCCGAACACCAGGCCCAGCTCATGCTGGCACGAGGCGACCTCGTGGTGGTGCTTGTCGACCTTCATGCCCATGCGCTTCATGGTCGAGAGCATCTCGCCGCGCAGGTCCTGCGCCGCGTCCACGGGGTTGACCGGGAAATAGCCGCCCTTGACGCCGGGGCGATGGCCCATGTTGCCCATCTCGAACTCGGCGTCCGAGTTCCAGGCGGCGTCGGCGGCGTCGACCTCGAAGGCCACCTTGTTCATCGTGTTCGAGAAGCGGACGTTGTCGAACAGGAAGAACTCGGCCTCGGGGCCCCAATACGAGGCGTCGCCGATGCCCGACGACTTCAGATAGGCCTCGGCCTTGCGCGCGGTGCCGCGCGGGTCGCGCTGGTAGCGCTCGCCGGTGTCGGGCTCGACCACGTCGCAGTGCAGGCACAGCGTCTTCTCGGCGTAGAACGGGTCCATGTAGGCCGAGGAGGGATCGGGCAGCAGCTTCATGTCCGACTGGTCGATCGACTTCCAGCCCGCGATGGACGAGCCGTCGAACATGAAGCCCTCTTCCATGAAGTCCTCGTCCACCAGGTCGGCGACCACGGTGACGTGCTGCAGCTTGCCGCGCGGGTCGGTGAAGCGGATGTCAACGTAATCGACGTCCTCGTCGCGGATCGTCTTGAGAACGGCGTTCGCGTCGCTCATGGGTGTTCCTTTCGGTTTCTGCTCGGGCCGGGGCGAAGGGGCTCCGGCCGCCTGGGGCGCGGCCGCGGCCCGGGGGCGCGCGGCGCGGCGTGGGTTGCGGCGGGGGCGGGCGTCAGAGCGCCTCGACGCCCTCTTCGCCGGTGCGGATGCGGATGGCCTGCTCGACCGGGGTGACGAAGATCTTGCCGTCGCCGATCTTGCCCGTGCGCGCGGCCGAGATGATGGCGTCGATCGCCTTCTCGACCATGTCGTCGTCCAGCACGACCTCGATCTTCATCTTGGGCAGGAAGTCCACGACGTATTCGGCGCCGCGGTAAAGCTCGGTATGGCCCTTCTGGCGTCCGAAGCCCTTGGCCTCGATGACCGAAAGGCCCTGCACGCCGACCTCCTGGAGCGCTTCCTTCACCTCGTCCAGCTTGAAGGGCTTGATGATGGCTTCGATCTTCTTCATCGGCGTCGGTTCCCTTTCGCTGCGGCGGCGCCGCGGGCGGCTTGCGGCCGCGCGCGCGTCCGCGTTCAATGCGCAGCACATGCGAAGCATTTCGCGCGGCCCGATTCAACGCTCGGGCCGCGGCGCGATGCGAGAAGCGGGCGGAAATCGCGACGGGCGCCCATGGATCGGGCAAAGTGCACAATGTTTGGGCGCCGCGTGAACGCGCGGCCGGAGGCGAAGCGGGATGACGAACGAGGCGGGCGCGGAATCGGCCATGGGCGGCGGCGCATGGGGCGCCTTCGACGGCCCCACGGTCGAGCTGCTGGACGGCGCGCGCATGCGCGCGCTCGAGCAGGCGCAGATGGCGGCGGGCCGCATCTCAGGGCTCGAGCTGATGGAGGCGGCGGGCGCGGCCATCGTCGCGGCGCTGTCGTCGGCGCGGCCCGAGCTGGCGCGGCGCGGCGGGCGCGCGGCGGTTCTGTGCGGGCCGGGCGCCAATGGCGGCGACGGATTCGTGGCGGCGCGGCGCCTGGCCGGGCGCGGCTGGGCCGTCGAGGTCTTCATGCTGGGCGACCCCGCGCGCCAGCCGCCCGACGCCGCGGCCAACCGGCGCCGGTGGGAGGGGCTGGGCCCCGTGCGCGACATCGCGCGGGCGGCCGATGCGGCGCCGGGGGCGTTCGACGCGGTGATCGACGCGGGCTTCGGCACGGGGCTGTCGCGGCCGATCCCGCGGACGCTGCGCGCGGCGCTGGACGCGGCCTCGCGCGGGGCGTTCGTCGTGGCGGCGGACATGCCCTCGGGCTGGTGCGCCGACAGCGGCCGCCATCTGGGCGAGGGGCCGGCGCCTGCGCGCGGGGCGGATCTGACGGTCACCTTCCACCGCCCGCGCCTGGGGCATGCGCTCGGGGACGGGCCGCGCGCGGTCGGGCGGCTGGTCGTGGCCGACATCGGGCTGCCGCAGGACCCGATCGCGGACGCGCCGCTTCTGTTCCTCGGGCCGCCGCGGGGGCTGGACAAGGCCGCCGCGGGCCCGCGCGCGCACAAATACGTCCATGGCCATGCGCTGGTGCTGGCCGGCGGCTGCGGCAAGGGCGGCGCGGCGCGGCTGGCGGCGCGCGCGGCGCTGCGGGTGGGGGCGGGGCTGGTCACCGTCGCGCCGCCGCCCGAGGCGCTGGCCGAGAACGCGGCCCGGCTCGACGCGGTGATGCTGCGTCCCGTGGCCGACGCCGAAGCCTTGCGCCGGGCGCTGGCCGATCGGCGCATCAACGCGCTGGCGCTGGGGATGGGGCTGGGCGCGGATGCGCGCGCGCGGGCGCTGACGCTGGCCGCGCTCGAAAGCGGGCGCGCGGCGACGCTGGACGCCGACGCGCTTGGCGCCTTCGCCGCCGATCCCGCGCCGTTCTTCGCCGCGCTGCGGCCCGATTGCGTCCTGACCCCGCATGAGGGCGAGTTCGCGCGCCTGTTCCCGGACCTGGCCGAGCGGCTGCGCGCGCCGGCGCTTGCGGGCCCGGCCTTCTCGCGCCTCGACGCGGCGCGCGCGGCGGCGCGGCGCGCGGGCGCGTGCGTGCTGCTCAAGGGGCCCGACACGGTGATCGCTTCGCCCGACGGCGCGGCGATGGTGCATCTGGCCGCCGGCCCGCGCGCCGCGCCCTGGCTGGCGACGGCGGGGGCGGGCGACGTCCTGGCGGGGCTGATCGCGGGGCTGACTGCGCGCGGCTTCGCGCCGCTCGAGGCCTGCTCCGCGGCGGCGTGGCTGCATGTCGAGGCGGCGCTGCGCGTCGGCCCCGGCCTGATCGCCGAGGATCTGCCCGAGGCGCTGCCCGCCGTCCTGCGCGCGCTGCCGCCCGCCGGCGCGGCCCGCGCGCCCTGGCCCTGGGGCGGCTGATTTTCGACTCGCGCGCGACGGGCAAGCCTGTTAGGAAGCGCCGGACTCCGGCCGCGATGGGACCGGCGGCGGTTCGGTCCGGCGGACGGAAGGGCTGCGGGCGTGGCGGAACTGGCAGACGCACTTGGTTTAGGTCCAAGCGCCGCAAGGCGTGGGGGTTCGAGTCCCTCCGCCCGCACCATGCGCGCCGCAGGCCGCGAAACGACGAGGAATGAGGACGAGAATGCAGGACACCGAAACGCAGTCGAATGGTCTCAAGCGCGAGCACGCGATGACCGTGCCCGCCGCGGACCTGGCGGCGAAGATGAACGAGAAGCTCGAGGCGGCGCGCGAGACCGTCCAGCTCAAGGGCTTCCGCAAGGGCAAGACGCCGCTGCCGCTGCTCAAGAAGATGTTCGGCAAGTCCCTGATGGGAGAGGTCGTCCAGGAGGCGGTGGACGCCGCCGTGCGCGCGCATTTCGAGAAGACCGGCGACCGCCCGGCCATCCAGCCCGACATCCGCATCACCAACGAGAACTTCGACGAGGGCGACGATCTGAACCTGTCGCTGACCTATGAGGTGCTGCCCGAGATCCCCGAGACCGACTTCTCGGTCATCAAGCTCGAGCGCCTCGTGGTCGAGGTCGAGGATTCGGCGGTCGACGAGGCGCTGGCCAACCTGGCCGAGAACGTCAAGGACTTCGCCCCGCGCGAAGAGGGCGAGGCGGCCCAGAACGGCGACCAGGTGGTGATCGACTTCGTCGGCAAGCTGGACGGCGAGCCCTTCGAGGGCGGCGCGGCCGAGGACTACCCGCTGGTGCTGGGCTCGGGCGCGTTCATCCCCGGCTTCGAGGAGCAGATCGTCGGCGCCAAGGCGGGCGATGAGATCGAGGTGAAGGTCGCCTTCCCCGAGAATTACGGCGCCGAGAACCTTGCCGGCAAGGACGCGGTGTTCGAGGTCAAGGTCAAGGAGGTGCGCGCGCCCCAGGCCGCCGCCATCGACGACGAGCTGGCCAAGAAGTTCGGCGTCGAGGATCTCGAGACCCTCAAGTCCCAGCTGCGCGAGCGCCTGGGCGAAGAGTTCAAGGGCGCCGCGCGCGCGCTGCTCAAGCGCAAGCTGCTGGACGCGCTGGACGAGATGGTGAAGTTCGACCTGCCCCCGACCCTGGTCGAGCAGGAGGCGCAGCAGATCGCCCACCAGCTGTGGCACGAGGAGCACCCCGAGGTGCAGGGCCACGACCACCCCGAGATCGAGGTGACCGACGAGCACCGCAAGCTGGCCGAGCGCCGCGTGCGGCTGGGGCTGCTTCTGGCCGAGCTGGGCCGGCGCAACGAGATCGAGGTGACCGAGCAGGAGCTCAACCAGGCGATCTTCAACCAGGCGCGCCAGTATCCGGGGCAGGAGAAGGCCTTCTTCGACTTCGTGCGCCAGAACCCGCAGGCGCTGCAGCAGATCCGCGCGCCCCTCTTCGAGGACAAGGTGGTGGATTACGTGCTCGAGCTGACGCAGATCGAGGACAAGACCGTCACCAAGGACGAGCTGCAGAAGGCCCTCGAGGCGCTCGAGCAGGACTGACGCGGCCCCGCGCGCCCCGGCGCGCGCCCGGCCCCGACGACGACGGCGACGACCACGGCCCGCGGCCTCCGCCGCGGGCCGTTCGCGTCGCGCCCCTTGAAGCCCTTCGCGCCACGGACTACACCGGAGGCGGAGCGATGACGAAACGCCGGCCGGATCCGCCGTCCGGCCCGCTGAAAGAGGCCAAAGAGAACATGAAAGACCCCGTCGAGCACTACATGAACACCCTCGTCCCGATGGTGGTCGAACAGACCGCGCGCGGCGAACGCGCCTACGACATCTTCTCGCGCCTGCTCAAGGAGCGCATCATCTTCGTCTCGGGCCCGGTCCATGACGGCATGGCGACGCTGATCGTCGCGCAGCTGCTGTTCCTCGAGGCCGAGAACCCGAAGAAGGAAATCGCCATGTACATCAACAGCCCCGGCGGCGTCGTCACGGCCGGGCTGTCGATCTACGACACCATGCAGTACATCCGCCCCAAGATCTCGACGCTGTGCGTGGGGCAGGCGGCGTCGATGGGCTCGCTGCTGCTGGCGGCGGGCGACAAGGGGATGCGCTTCGCGCTGCCCAACAGCTCGATCATGGTGCATCAGCCCTCGGGCGGCTTCCAGGGGCAGGCGACGGACATCGCGATTCACGCCCGCTACACCCTTGATCTGAAGGAGCGGCTGAACAAGATCTACGTCAAGCACTGCGGCCAGGAATACAAGGCGGTCGAGGACGCGCTCGAGCGCGACAACTTCATGACCCCCGAGCAGGCGCGCGACTGGGGTCTGATCGACGAGATCGTGACCAGCCGCGAGGCGCCCAAGGACGCCTGACCGCAGCCGCCGCGCCGTCCGCGGCGCGGCGCATTCGCCTTGCACCCGGCGGCGCATCATGCACCAATGGAGGGCAGGACGGATTCGAACCGGACGACGCGCTCACCAACTGTTCACCTTGTTCGTGGATAGAGAGACGTCGAAGACACCCAGCGCCCCGCGGGGCGGGAGAAGTTGATGACGAAGACAACCGGCCAGGACTCCAAGAACACCCTCTACTGCTCCTTCTGCGGGAAGAGCCAGCACGAGGTTCGCAAGCTCATCGCGGGGCCCACGGTCTTCATCTGCGACGAGTGCGTCGAGCTGTGCATGGACATCATCCGCGAGGAGGCGAAATCCTCGCTGGTGAAGTCCTCGGACGGCGTGCCCACCCCGCAGGAGATCTGCAAGGTCCTCGACGACTACGTGATCGGCCAGGAGACCGCCAAGAAGGTGCTCTCGGTGGCCGTCCACAACCACTACAAGCGGCTGCACCACGCCCAGACCAAGGGCGACGTCGAGCTGTCCAAGTCGAACATCCTGCTGATCGGTCCGACGGGCTGCGGCAAGACGCTGCTGGCGCAGACGCTGGCGCGCATCCTCGACGTGCCCTTCACCATGGCCGACGCCACGACGCTAACCGAGGCGGGCTATGTCGGCGAGGATGTCGAGAACATCATCCTCAAGCTGCTCCAGGCCGCCGACTACAACGTCGAGCGCGCCCAGCGCGGCATCGTCTACATCGACGAGGTCGACAAGATCAGCCGCAAGTCGGACAACCCCTCGATCACCCGCGACGTGTCGGGCGAGGGCGTGCAGCAGGCGCTGCTCAAGATCATGGAGGGAACGGTCGCCTCGGTGCCGCCCCAGGGCGGGCGCAAGCATCCCCAGCAGGAGTTCCTGCAGGTGGACACGACCAACATCCTCTTCATCTGCGGCGGCGCCTTCGCCGGGCTGGACAAGATCATCGCCCAGCGCGGCAAGGGTTCGGCCATCGGCTTCGGCGCCGAGGTGCGCGCGGACGACGACCGCGGCGTGGGCGACATCCTGCAGGATCTCGAGCCCGAGGATCTGCTCAAGTTCGGCCTCATCCCCGAATTCGTCGGCCGCCTGCCCGTGATCGCCACGCTGCGCGACCTTGACGAGGACGCGCTGGTCACCATCCTCACCCAGCCCAAGAACGCGCTGGTCAAGCAGTATCAGCGCCTGTTCGAGATGGAGAACGTGAAGCTCAGCTTCACCGAGGACGCGCTGCGCGCCGTCGCCCGCAAGGCGATCGAGCGCAAGACCGGCGCGCGCGGCCTGCGCTCGATCCTCGAGAACGTGCTGCTCGACACCATGTTCGAGCTGCCGGGCTCGGAGGGCATCGAAGAGGTGGTGGTCAACGCCGACGTGGTCGAGGGGCGCGCCAAGCCGCTGCTGATCTACGCCGACAAGGCGACCGAGAAGGCCGGCGCCGGCGCCTGAGCTCGGGCGGATCGGGGAATGCCGGCGCCGAGGCCCCGAGCCGGGCGAGGAATCCGGGGCGCGGGGCCCGGCGGGTTCGGGAAAGCCCGAGCGCCGGCGGCGCGGCGCAACATCTTGGGGCGTCGCGCGGCCCGAACGCCGGATCTGGCGGCGGCGCGCAGCCGCGCGGCGCGTCCGCGCCTTGAAACGCCGCGCCGCAGCCACCACATATCACGGCAACGCATCCATGGGAGCGCGCCGGTCGCCGTCGAACGGGGCCGCGCGCTCTGCAAGAAGGAAACGCCATGACCGAACATTCCACCCAAACCCATGTCACGCTGCCGGTCCTGCCGCTGCGCGACATCGTGGTCTTTCCGCACATGGTCGTGCCCCTGTTCGTCGGCCGCGAGAAATCCGTGCGGGCGCTCGAGGCGGTCATGCGGGACGACAAGCAGATCATCCTGGCCAGCCAGATCGACGCGGCCGAGGACGATCCCGGCCCCGACGGCATCTACAAGACCGGCGTCGTGGCCAATGTGCTGCAGCTGCTCAAGCTGCCCGACGGCACCGTCAAGGTGCTGGTCGAGGGCCAGAGCCGCGCGCGCATCGAGAAGTTCCTCGAGGTTGACGGTCATTTCGAGGCCGAGGCCGAGCTCGTCCCCGACGAGCTGGGCGACCCCGCCACGGTCGAGGCGCTGGTGCGCTCGATCGGCGAGGAGTTCGAAAAATACGCCAAGCTCAACAAGAACATCTCGGACGAGGCCGTCGCCGCCATCGAAGAGACCGAGGACCCCGCGCGCCTGGCGGACGTGATCGCCAGCCATCTGGGCATCAAGATCGCCGAGAAGCAGAAGCTGCTTGAGGAGCCCACCGTCGAGAAGCGGCTCGAGGCCATCTACGGGCTGATGCAGGCCGAGATCTCGGTGCTCAAGGTCGAGCGCCGGATCAAGTCGCGCGTCAAGACCCAGATGGAGAAGACCCAGCGCGAGTATTACCTCAACGAGCAGATGAAGGCGATCCAGCGCGAGCTGGGCGAGGGCGAGGACGGCCGCGACGAGGCCGCCGAATACGAAGAGCGCATCAAGAAGACCCGCCTTTCCAAGGAGGCGCGCGAAAAGGCGCTGGCCGAGGTCAAGAAGCTGCGCCAGATGGCGCCGATGTCGGCCGAGGCCACGGTGGTGCGCAACTATCTCGACTGGCTGCTGTCGATCCCGTGGGGCAAGCGCAGCCGCGTCAAGACCGATCTCGAGAACGCCCGCCGCATCCTGGACGAGGACCATTACGGCCTCGAGAAGGTCAAGGAGCGCATGATCGAGTATCTGGCCGTGCAGGCGCGCAGCCGCAAGCTCAAGGCGCCGATCATCTGCCTCGTGGGGCCGCCGGGCGTGGGCAAGACCAGCCTCGGCAAGTCGGTGGCGCGCGCCACCGGGCGCGAGTTCATCCGCATCAGCCTGGGCGGCGTGCGCGACGAGGCCGAGATCCGCGGCCACCGGCGCACCTATATCGGCGCCATGCCGGGCAAGATCATCCAGGCCATGAAGAAGGCCAAGACGATCAACCCGCTCATCCTGCTCGACGAGATCGACAAGATGGGGCAGGACTTCCGCGGCGATCCGGCCAGCGCGATGCTCGAGGTGCTCGACCCCGAGCAGAACGCCACCTTCATGGATCATTACCTCGAGGTCGAATACGACCTGTCGAACGTGCTGTTCTTCACCACGGCCAACACCTACAACATGCCCCGGCCGCTGCTGGACCGCATGGAGATCATTCCCATCTCGGGCTACACCGAGGATGAGAAGATGCAGATCGCGCGCCGTCACCTCCTGCCCAAGCAGGAGAAGGCGCACGGCCTGAAGAAGGGCGAGTTCGAGCTCACGGACGAGGCGCTGACCTTCATCGTGCGCCGCTACACCCGCGAGGCGGGCGTGCGCAACCTCGAGCGCGAGCTGGCCAAGCTGTGCCGCAAGGCGGTGACCGAGATCGTCAAGGGGCAGGCCGAGAAGATCGTCGTCACCCCCGAGAAGGTCGAGGAGTATCTGGGCGCGCCGCGCTTCAAATACGGCCTGGCCGAGGAGACGGACCAGGTCGGCGTGACCACGGGCCTGGCCTGGACCGAGGTCGGCGGCGACCTTCTGTCGATCGAGGCGCTCAAGCTGCCCGGCAAGGGCCGGATGAAGACCACCGGCAAGCTGGGCGACGTGATGAAGGAATCGATCGACGCGGCCTCGTCCTATGTGCGCTCGAAGGCGGTCGAGCTGGGCGTCAAGCCCACCGTGTTCGAGAAGGTGGACATCCACGTCCACGTTCCCGACGGCGCCACGCCCAAGGACGGCCCCTCGGCCGGCATCGCCATGGTGACGTCGATCGTCTCGGTGCTGACCGACATCCCGGTGCGCAAGGACGTGGCCATGACGGGCGAGGTCTCGTTGCGCGGGCATGTCCTGCCCATCGGCGGGCTGAAGGAGAAGCTTCTTGCGGCGCTGCGCGGCGGCATCCGCACGGTGCTGATCCCGAAGGACAACGTGAAGGACCTGCGCGAGATCCCCGACAACGTGAAGGAGGGGCTCGAGATCATCCCGGTCGAGAACGTCAGCGAGGTGCTGGCCATCGCGCTGACGCGCAAGCCCGAGCCGATCGAGTGGTCCGAAGAGGACGAGCCCGCCGCGCCGGCCAAGGCCGAGCGCGCCGAGGAAAGAGAGATCCGGGCGCACTGAGGGCCCCGTCCCGAAACGGCGCGACGCGCCCTGGCCCCGCCGGTTTGCCCGGCGGGGCTTTTTCGCGTCCGCGCCCTCGATTGCCGCAAACGCGCATCTTGCCGTCAGGCGCAGTTCATCCGCGGGCGTGAATCATGGAACCGGCCCGGGCCGCCCCGATCCGAGGCCGGACCGATCTGAGGGAGAGCGATTTCATGACCAGAAGTTTCGCCATCTGCGCCGCCGCCGCGCTTGGCGCCGCGCTCGGCGCCGCGCCGGCGCAAGCCTATGAGGTCTTTTTCGGCGCCGACCCCGGGGCGGGCGGCGCCATGGTCGCGGGCGGGGCGAGCGCCGCGCGCGCGGCCTTCCTGGCGCGCCTCGACGATGCGGGGATCGAGGATTTCGAATCCTGGACCGAGGGCGACGTGCTGCCGGCCGAGCTCCGCCCCGCCGTCTTCGCCGGATCGCCCGACCCGACGACCGCGACCCTGACGCCGGGCGATGCGGGAACGCTGGCGCGATCGACCGCGCTTGTCACGAACACCGCCGCCGAAGGCGCCTTCCCCGCCTCGGGCGATCGTTACCTGATCGTCAGCCAGGCCAGGAACCTCGAGGTCGTTCCCATCGGCGAAGAGCGACCCGAAGATCCGCCGGCGCTGATCGTCGATTTCGGCGCGCCGGTTTCGGCCTTCGGCTTTTACGGCATGGGGATGAGCGACCATCTCTGGGGCGCGCAGGTCAACCTCATCCTCTCGAACGGCGACGAATTCGCGGTGAGCCCGACCGACCCCGCGCCCGAGGGCGACCTTCTGTTCTTCGGCATCGCGGCGCAGAGCGCGGCCGAGACGTTCTCGAGCGTCGTCTTCGAGGTGCGGCCCTTGGCGGGCCTGGGCACGACGGGCGATACGACCGATCCCTTCGGCCTCGACGATCTGATCGTCGGCGCCCCGCGCGCGGCCTCGCCGCCGGCGGGCGTGCCGCTGCCCGCCGCGGGGCTGTTGCTGACGGCGGGCATCGGCGCGCTGGCGGGATTGGGGCGCGGGCGGGCGCGCGCGGCGCGTTGACCCGGGGGCCTCGCCGCGGCGGGCGGGCGGCTGGATTGACCCTGCGCGCCGCCTGGCCTAAGCACGGATGGCCGGGCGGTTAGCTCAGCTGGCAGAGCGCCTCGTTTACACCGAGGATGTCGGGAGTTCGAACCTCTCACCGCCCACCATATCTCGTCGCGCGCCTTGTGGCGGCCGACGAAATCCCGTATCTGCTGACTCCCGTGACGACGCGCCGGACGGCCCCGCGGCCCCGAGCGCGTCGCGGCGATTCATGGCCCCCCGCGGGGCGCAGGGCGGCGCTCGTTCCGCCCCGCGCGCGGGACGGCAAGCAACGGGACGACACGCATGGCGCGCTACATCTTCATCACCGGCGGGGTCGTATCGAGCCTGGGGAAGGGCCTGACCTCGGCCGCCCTGGGCGCGCTGCTTCAGGCGCGCGGATACTCGGTGCGGCTGCGCAAGCTGGACCCCTATCTGAACGTCGATCCGGGCACGATGAGCCCCTTCGAACATGGCGAGGTCTTCGTCACCGACGACGGCGCCGAGACGGATCTGGATCTTGGCCATTACGAGCGCTTCACCGGCGTGGCGGCGCGCCGCACCGACAGCGTCTCGTCCGGGCGCATCTACTCGAACGTGCTCGAGAAGGAGCGGCGCGGCGACTATCTGGGCAAGACCATCCAGGTCATTCCCCACGTCACCAACGAAATCAAGGACTTCCTGGCCATCGGCGATGACGAGGTCGATTTCCAGCTGTGCGAGATCGGCGGCACGGTGGGCGACATCGAGGGGCTGCCCTTCTTCGAGGCCATCCGCCAGTTCGCCCAGGACCGCCCGGCGGGCGAGTGCATCTTCATCCATCTGACGCTGCTGCCCTGGATCGCGGCGGCGGGCGAGCTCAAGACCAAGCCGACGCAGCACTCGGTCAAGGAGCTGCGCGCCATCGGCATCGCCCCCGACATCCTTGTGTGCCGCGCCGAGCACCCGATCCCGGCCAAGGAGCGCGCCAAGCTGGCGCTGTTCTGCAACGTGCGCCCCGAGCGGGTGATCGCGGCGCTGGACCTGAAGTCGATCTACGAGGCGCCGCTGGCCTATCACGCCGAGGGGCTGGACCAGGCGGTGCTGGACGCCTTCCGCATCTCGCCCGCGCCGCGGCCCGATCTGCGCAAGTGGCAGGAGGTGGCCGAGCGCGTCAACAACCCCGACGGCGAGGTGCGCATCGCCATCGTCGGCAAATACACCCAGCTCGAGGACGCCTACAAGTCGATCAACGAGGCGCTGACCCATGGCGGCATCGCCAACCGCGTGCGCGTGCGCGTCGAGTGGATCGACGCCGAGATCTTCGAGAGGGGCGATCCCTCGCCGCATCTCGAGGGGTTCCACGGCATTCTCGTGCCCGGCGGCTTCGGCGAGCGCGGCACCGAGGGCAAGATCAACGCCGCCCGTTTCGCGCGCGAGCGCAAGATCCCCTATCTGGGAATCTGCCTGGGCATGCAGATGGCGGTGATCGAGGCGGCGCGCAATCTGGCCGGCGTGCGCGACGCGGGGTCCGAGGAGTTCGACCACGAGGCGGGCGCGCGCCGCTTCACCCCGGTCATCTACCACATGAAGGAGTGGCTCGAGGGCGACCGCAAGGTCACGCGCTCGGAGACCGACGACAAGGGCGGCACCATGCGCCTTGGCGCCTACGAGGCCGTCCTGGCCGAGGACAGCCGCGCCGCCCAGATCTACGGAACCACCCGCATCAGCGAACGCCACCGCCATCGCTACGAGGTGGACATCGCCTTCCGCGAGAAGCTCGAGAAGCACGGGGTCCGCTTCTCGGGGCTTTCGCCCGACGGCAAGCTGCCCGAGATCATGGAGATCCCGGACCACCCGTGGTTCATCGGCGTGCAGTTCCACCCCGAGCTCAAGTCCAAGCCCTTCGATCCGCACCCGCTGTTCCGCAGCTTCGTCAAGGCGGCGGTCGAACAGTCGCGCCTGGTCTGACGGCGCGATCGCCCGCAGGTCCTGCGGCGGGGCGGCCCGAAGCCGGACGAGCCCGAGGGGGCGTCGGGGCCAGGGGCCGCCCCGGGCCCGCGTCGCGCGCCCTCGGAGGCGTCGGGGTCCGGCTTGGCGGCTGCGCGCCGGACGCGCTTGACGGCGCGTGGGCGGCGGCCCCACCGTCGGGCGCGATGGCGCCCGAGCGCCTGCAACAGGGCCGGCGCGCGCGCCATGCGAGGCGGCGGGGTTCGGCGTCGGGCGCGGCGCAGTCGGCTTCGCGCCGCATCGCGCGCGCAGGGCGCGCCACGGGGGCGCTTCGGGCAGGCGCGGCGGCCTTGTCTTATGAATTCGGGAGGTTCCGTGGTTAGAAGGGACCCACTGCCCGCCACGCCATTTATGGCGGGCAGTGGCGGCGGTTGGATCGAGGAGGCCTGGGTCTTCAGGAGCGTTTCTGAGTAGGATCGACCGCCGTCTTCACCACGGGCCTGAACGGATACGCGTGTTTGAGCCACGCATGACAATAACAGGACGGGCGAAGATGACGGAGCATGGCATCGGGATCGACATTTCCAAATCCCACCTCGACGTTTTTCATCTGGAGACGCAGACGGCGAAGCGGTTCGAGAATTCGGCGAGCGGCTTTCGCGCTCTACGCAAATGGCTGTCGCCGCTGGCGGTGGCGCGGGTGGTGTTCGAGGCGACCGGCCCCTATCACCGCGCCTTCGAGAAGGCGTTTTCCAGCAAGCTCCCGCTTGTGAAGGTCAACCCTCTGCAAGCCCGGCGCTTCGCGCAGGCTTGCGGGACGCGGGTCAAGACCGATGCGGTGGACGCCCGCCTTCTGGCGCGGATGGGGGATGCGCTCGCGCTGGTCCCCGATGTGCCGGTTTCGGAAAAGACACATGATCTGCGTGACTTGCAGGTCGCGCGGACGGCCCTGACCAAGGAGCGCACCCGGCTGCGCAACTGCGGCCAGATGCAGACCAGCGCGGTTCTCAAACGCCAGACCAAAGCCCGCCTGGCGCTGGTCGAGCGACAGATCGCCGAGCTGAACGACGAGATTGCGAAGCGCATCGCTTATGTGTTCTCTTAACCTTCTTGACTGACGAATGACATGACGGTTTCGATGGGGCGTCTGCCCTGGTTTCGGTAGCCCAGATGCGGGCGCTCGGTATTGTAGTGCACCAGCCAGGCGTCGAGGTCGGCCTGCAGCGCTTCCACGGTCTCGTAAAAGGTCTCGCGCATCTTCACCCGGAAGAACTCGTCCAGCACAGTGCGGTTGAAGCGCTCGACGAAGCCGTTCGTCTTGGGGCTGCGGACCTTCGTTCGGCGGTGCTCGATGTCGTTCAGGTCGAGGTAGAGCTCGTAGGGGTGGTTCTCGGTGCCGCAGAACTCGCGACCATTGTCCGTCAGCAC
>NZ_VNHJ01000003.1 GCF_008124525.1 Oceanicella actignis | reverse complement strand
TCTGCCGGTGAAGGCCGTGCTGACGGACAATGGTCGCGAGTTCTGCGGCACCGAGAACCACCCCTACGAGCTCTACCTCGACCTGAACGACATCGAGCACCGCCGAACGAAGGTCCGCAGCCCCAAGACGAACGGCTTCGTCGAGCGCTTCAACCGCACTGTGCTGGACGAGTTCTTCCGGGTGAAGATGCGCGAGACCTTTTACGAGACCGTGGAAGCGCTGCAGGCCGACCTCGACGCCTGGCTGGTGCACTACAATACCGAGCGCCCGCATCTGGGCTACCGAAACCAGGGCAGACGCCCCATCGAAACCGTCATGTCATTCGTCAGTCAAGAAGGTTAAGAGAACACCTTATCGTTGCCGTCCAGGCGAGGGCCTCGATCTCGGCTCTCCCGAAGGCCAAGAAGGGGTGCTTGACGGCGATGCGGCGCTGGATCCCGGCGGTCTGGGTCTCGCGACAGGTCGGCAGGGACGCAAGCATGGCGGCTCCGGGCGAGATGTGCCGTGCAGGACCGCGGACATCTTCCGCCGCGCAATCCGGCCGCGCGCCGGGCGGCCGCCTTGCCCGCGCGGCGGGCGCGCCGCGGGAAGGGTGAGAAAAAATGTCCATCCTCCCTTGACCTTCCCCCCGCTGGAAGCCGCATATGTCGCGCATGTTCGTGCTGCGCCGTCTCGTTGCGATTCTCGTCCTCGCCGTCATGACCGCCTCCGTCGCGGCGGGCGCGGCGTTCGCGCATTCCGGCGCGCACGCCCCCCGACCGGCCCACGCGCATGAAGCGGCCGGCGCCGAGGATTGCGCCGGCGCGGCCTGCCGGGCGCAGGAGGCCGCGGATCATGCGCGCGACTGCGCGACGGCGGCAGGACACTGTCAGAACCTGCTCCTGCGCGGCGGCCCGGCGCTGCCGGCGGCGGCGAGGAAAAGGTCCTTGCCGCGCTGGCCGAGCGCCGACATGCATCTTTCCGGCACGTCGCCCGAGGCGCAGACCCCGCCGCCTCGAAGCTGACCTTGCGTCATTGCGCCCGCGTCCCGGCTCGGCCCGAGTCGCGGGAAGACAAGGTTTCAGCTTCAACGAGGACGACATGAACAAGATCCATCTTCTGCGCGCCTTCGCGGCCGCGCTTCTGATCGCGCCGACCGCGGGGCTTGCCGGCGGCGCGCATTCCGGCGGCCATGGCCACGGCGAGGCGGCGCACGGACGGCCCGGCAAGGCCTCGGCCGCCGCGCGCACCGTCGAGGTCGTGATGCACGACAACTGGTTCGAACCCGAGTCGATCCAGGTCGCGCCGGGCGAGACGATCCGCTTCAAGGTCCGCAACGCCGGCGAGTTCGTGCACGAGTTCAACATCGGCACGCCCGCCATGCACGCCGCGCATCAGGACGAGATGCAGATGATGATGGATCACGGCGTGCTGAAGGGGGACTCGATCGACATGAAGGCCGCGAAGGCCATGCAGGCAAGCATGGGGCACGGCATGCATGACGATCCCAACAGCGTGCTGCTCGCGCCCGGCGAGACGGGCGAGGTCGTGTGGACCTTCCCCGAACACATGGACGGGACCATCGAATTCGCATGCAACGTGCCGGGCCATTACGGCTCGGGCATGGTCGGCGAAGTCGAGCTCAAGCACGGCCGCTGAGGCGGCCAACTTGGTTGTCGCTCATCACGGCGCGGCGCCCCGCGACGAGACGCCGCGCCCATTCGGGCAAAAACAAGGAAACAAGCGCATGCTTCTTGCAGGCACGCTCCGGGCCGGCGCGCTCGGACTCGGCCTTGCCGCGACCCTTTCGGGGGCGGCCGCGGCCGGAACCTATGACATCACCGTAGATCGCATCGCGATCGACGCCGGCAAGTTCGTCAAGAACGGCATCGGCTACAACGGCAGCCAGACGCCGACGGTGCTTCGCCTCAAGGAGGGCGAGGAGGCGGTCATCAGGGTCACGAACAACCTGTCCGAAAGCACATCGATTCACTGGCACGGCCTGATCCTGCCCTTCGATCAGGACGGCGTGCCGGGCATCAGCTTTCCCGGCATCGCGCCGGGCGAGACCTTCGTCTACCGCTTTCCGATCAGGCAGGCGGGAACCTACTGGTTCCACAGCCATTCGGGCTTTCAGGAGCCCGACGGCGCGTTCGGCGCCATCGTCATCGAGCCCAGGGCGCGCGAACCCTACCGCTATGATCGCGACTATGTGGTGCAGCTGACCGACAAGCACCCGCACTCCGGGGGGCGCGTGTTCCGCAACCTCAAGATGATGCCGGACTACTACAACCGCAAGCAGCGGACGTTGCTCGACTTTCTTTCCGACGCCGCGGAACGGGGCGTTGGCGCGACCCTGGCCGAGCGGGCGATGTGGGGCGCGATGCGGATGATGCCCACCGACATCGAGGACGTGCAGGGCTATGTCCCGATGATCAACGGCAGGAGCCCGGAGGCGAACTGGACCGGGCTTTTCGAGCCGGGCGAGAGGGTGCGGCTCCGGCTCATCAACTCCTCGGCGATGACCTACTACGACGTGCGCATCCCCGGCCTGAAGATGACGGTGGTGCAGGCCGACGGCAACGACGTGCAGCCCGTCACGGTGGACGAGCTGCGCATCGCGGTCGCCGAAACCTACGACGTGATCGTGCGGCCGACCGAGGCGAAGGCGTATTCGATCCTCGCCGAGTCCATGGGCCGCACGGCGATGGCCCGCGGCACGCTGGCCCCGCGCGAGGGCATGGCGGAGGAGATCCCGCCGCTCCGCGAACCGCCGCTGCTGACCATGGCGGACATGGGCATGATGGAGGGCATGGACCACGGCGACATGGCCGGGATGGACCATGGCGCGATGGCGGGCGCGAGGAACACCGACACGCTGTCCGAGTCCGACGGAGACGAGATCATCGGCGGTCATCCGACGCCAATGGATGCGGAGATGGATCATTCCGCGATGAGCGGGAGCCACACGATGCCTGACGGCTCGCAGATGTCCGGCATGGATCACGGCTCGATGGGCGGGATGGATCACTCCTCGATGCCCGGCATGGGCGGCGGCGATCCGTTCTACGCCCCCGGCAGCGGACTGATCCCTGAAGCGGCGAACGGCGGCAAGTTCCTCTCCTACGCCGACCTGAAGGCCCGCAAGCCGCTCTATCCGGACCGCGAGGCGACGCGGGAGATCGAGCTGCGCCTCACCGGCAACATGGAGCGCTACATCTGGTCCATCAACGGCGTGAAGTACGAGGACGCCGAGCCGATCCGGCTGCGCTACGGCGAGCGGGTGCGCTTCAAGTTCGTCAACGAGACGATGATGAGCCATCCCATGCACCTGCACGGCATGTGGTCGATCCTCGACACCGGCTCGGGCGCGCTCGACCCCGCCAAGCACACCGTCAGCGTGGCGCCCGGAACCACCGTCTACATGGAGACCGAAGTGGACGCGCCCGGCGAATGGGCGTTCCACTGCCATCTTTCCTATCACATGGCCGCGGGGATGTTCCGAAAGGTCGTCGTCGAAGGCGGCCCGACGGCCAGGGCCGCGTTCCTCGACGCCGTGCATGGAGGTTGAACCGATGATGCGTCATGCCATGGCGGCCCTCGCCCTCGCCCTTTCGGCTGCGCCGGCCTTCGCCGAGCCCCTCGTCTGGGGCGTGCGCTTCGATCGGCTTGAACGCCGCGTCAAAGATGGGTCGGATCTGCTGGCCTGGAGCCTGGACGCAAGCGTGGGCTCGGACGAGCTCGAATTCGTCTGGCGGTCCGAGGCCGAATACGATCTGAAGGCCGACGCCTTCGAGCGGCTGAGGAATCAGGCCCGGCTCCAGGTTCCGATCTCGGCCTTTTTCGACGCGGCCGCGGGGGTCATGATCTCGACCCCCAGGGGGCCCGACAGGGCGTATGGGGTGCTCGGGGTGCAAGGCCTCGCGCCCCAGTGGTTCGAGGTGAACGCCGAGCTGTTCGCCTCGGATCGGCCGTTCGCGCGTTTCGAGGCCGAGTATGAGGGATTGCTGACCAACCGTCTCACGCTTGAGCCGGCCCTCGAGCTCGAGCTGCCGCTGGCCGATGACGAGTCCGTCGGCTTCGGCGCCTGGGGGCCGAGGCTCGAGATCGGGGCGCGGCTGCGCTACGACCTCGTGGATCGCCTGTTCTCGCCCCATGTCGGGCTGCATTACGAGCGCGTCTTCGGCAGGACGGCCGATCTGCGCGCCGAGGATGGCGAGGCGCGCGACGCGCTGTTCTTCGTGATCGGCGCCCGCCTGATGTTCTGATCCCGCGCCCCGGCGGCGCTGGCCGCCGGGGCGTTCGCGCGCGGGCTTCCGGGCCGCGCGGGCGGCGGCGGCCGTCGCGCGGCGATTCGCCGCCGCGGCCGTCCGGCGACATGCGCGCCGCCGTCATCCGCCCCGTCGCCTGCGCCGTCGCTTGCGCCGCCTGCGCCCGGATGCGGGGCGGTGGTCGCGCGGCGGTGACGCAGATGCCTCGCCAGGTCCGGCGTTCCGTTCAAGATCAAACGGATGCGCCGATCCGCTCGAGCGGATGCGCAACATGAACAGCGCGGTCGCGATTGCAATGAAAGAGCCGCACGCGCCAGTTCGCGCCTTTGAAACGATTCCATGTTCGATGATGAATAAATGGTTTCTGGTTGACACAAAGTGACCAAGACTGGTCAGATGCAAGGTATTGTTGCGTTGCGGATGCCGGCCCCTTTCGGTCGCCTTCGATCGGCGCAAATCGATTTCGAAGGCGGAGGGAAGGATGCCGCACCAGCAGGGCGCGCCGCACAACCAGATTCACGAATTGCGCTCCGAGCTCGACCACGCGGTCGGCAACGCCGACAAGCTGATCTCGGACCTCAACATCATCGGCAACATCGTCGGCGCGGTCGGGGCGGCGTCGGGCTCGCTCGAGCTGGCCCATGCGCGCATGACGGGCACGCTGCGGCGGATGGACACGATCGAGAAGGTCGCCTTCGTCCTGTCCAAGCTGCCCGTGGTGGGGCCGCTGGGAAGCGGGGTGCTGTTCACGGTCAAGCGGCTGGGCGACCCGCTGGACCGCAGCGTCGGCCTTCTGGATCAGCTCGAAACGCCGCTCAGCACGGTGAACTCGGTCATCGGCGGGATCGCGCTGACCATCGGAACGGTCAACGTCTCGACCGCCGGCGTGCGCAAGATCATGCAGGACAAGTCGGATCTGCTGACGCGCATGGTCGGCGAGGGGCTGCTGCAGGACGACCAGCGCCTGGGGGAAAGCGATCAGGGATGGTATGAGTTCCTCGACCAGGCGAACGCCGACTCGGACGACGCGCTGGCCGCCTCCGAGCCGCTGCGCGAAGAGCTGGCCGCGCTGGATTTCAGCGTCTATCTGGAGATCTACGCGTTCTTCTCGGGCGTGAACCGGATCTTCGACGACATCGACGCCGCGCTCGATCCCATCGCCCCCGCGCTGGACGAGATCGACCGCGCGCTCAAGCCGGTGGACTGGGCGTTCGAGGCCGCCAGCGACGTGATCGACCGCGTCGTCCGGCCGGTGGTGGACGCGGTCATGGAGGCCACGGGGCTGGACGATCTGATCGACGAGCTGTTCGCCCAGCTCAACCCCGCCGCCGACCTGATGAACGAGATGAAGCGCAATCTGGAGCGCATGAAGGTCGAGCTCGAGGCGCCGGGATTCGCCGACGACGTGCGCGACTTCTACGACGGGCTGCGCGCCGATCTGTTCCCCGACGACGTAGCCTTTCCCGCCATCCGGGATCTGGGCGCGCTGATCATGGAGAACCCCGACGGCAGCCTCGTCGTCGCCGGGACCGACGGCGACGACACGCTGACGGGCACGCCCCTGGACGACGACTTCGCCGGCTTCGGCGGCGACGACGACATCGACGGCCGCGGCGGGACCGACCGGCTGCTGCTGCTGCACCGGATTGAGGATTACCGCCTCAAGCTGCTGGGGGATCGGGATCTGGGCCAGCCGCTGCTGGTCGAGGTGGCGGCGCGGGACGCGGCGATCATGTCCGAGGGCGTGGACCGGGCCCATGACGTCGAGCTGTTCAACTTCGCCAATCCCGGGCTGGGCGACGTGCCATGGCAGGCGGTCCGGCAGTTCGTCTATGTGGACGGCGGCTCGGCCGACGCCGTGGGAAGCGCGGGCGAGGACTGGCTGTTCGGCGACGGGCGGGCGAACCTGCTCGAGGGGCGCGGCGGCGACGACCGCCTGTTCGGCGGGGCGGGGAACGACACGCTCAAGGGCGAGGGCGGCGACGACCTGGTCTATGCGGGCGACGGCGACGACCTGATCGTGGTCGGCGAGGGCGCCGATCAGATCTACGGCGGCGCGGGCGTGGACACGGTGGTCATCGACGCCGCCGCCGGCGCGACGGTCGATTTCGCCACCTCCGCGATCGACTACGGCGCGGGCGCGGCCGGCGCCATGCGCGACGTCGAGATCGTGCGCGGCACGCGATGGGCCGACGTCTATCTGGGCGCCGACGGCGCGCAAAGCGTGCAGACGGGCGGGGGCGCGGACCGGTTCCTTTACGCCGGCGAGGGCGACTCCTTCGCGCATCAGCCCACGCCCTGGGGCGACAGCCCGGACAACCTGCCGCTCATGTCCTTCCGCCTCGGCGGCTATGAGGGCGTGCGCGTCGAAGTGCGCGCCGACCCCTACGACGACGAGAACTCGCAGGCGCGCCACTCGGCCAAGGACGCGCCGAATCCGCGCTCCGGCGACTGGACGGTGACCAATGTCGACCGCTTCGAGGGCACCAATTACGGCGACGTCTTCTACGCCTACGGATTCGGCCAAGGCGCCACGCGCGATCGCATCATCTACGAGCGATACGAGCTGGTCGACGGCGACATGGTGTTCCGCTACGTCAAGAACGGCTCGATCTTCATGGGCGGCGCCGGCGCGGACGTGTTCTTCGCCGCCAAGGCGGGCAGCGTCTTCGACGGCGGCGACGGGTTCGACCTGGTCAACTACAACCTCGACAACATCCGCTATCAGGAGACGCACACAGGACAGGGCGTGCAGGGCGTCGAGGTGGATCTGAGCCTTGGCACGGCGAAAAAGCTGCAATTCAGCGGCGCCGGCGCCGAGACGCTGGCCGACCGGCTGATCGGCATCGAGGGCGTGGTGGGCACGCGGGTCGACGACGTGCTGATCGGCGACAACGGCGCGAACTACCTGTTCGGCGATGAGGGCGGCGACGTGATCCGGGGGCTTGGCGGCGCCGACTACGTCGACGTGACCGAGCAGATCGACGGCGACATCGACGCCGGCTCGGGCGACGACATCGTGGCCATGGGGTATGTCGAACGGACCCGCGTCGACGGCGGGGCGGGCTCCGACACGCTCGAGCTCAAGCCCGGCCAGGCCTTCCGCCTTGACGCCTGGCACGAGCCCGACGTGATGGAAGAGGCCGACGACCGAACCCAGAACGTCTCGGGCTGGGCCGTTAACCTGACCGAGGGCAGCGCCTCGTCGCAATTCATGCAGCCGGGCGACGCCGACCCCTTCACCCATGTCATGCCCGTTCTCAACTTCGAGAACGTGTTCGGGACCGAGCGCGACGACATCCTTCTGGGCGACGCGAACGCCAACACCCTGACCGGGCGGGGAGGGAACGACCGGCTTGAAGGCGGCGCGGGCGACGACGCGCTGGACGGCGGCGCGGGGTCGGACATTCTGATCGGAGGCGACGGCGACGACTTTCTTTCGGGCGGCGACGAGAGCGGCGTGATCTTCACGGACGATTTCGGCGATCCAAGCATCACGCGGCTGAAATTCTTCCACGGCGGCTGGAACGACTGGTTCAACCCGGCAGGGCCCATCGAGGTGTGGGAGGCCGTGGCCGACGACGCCGATCCTTCCGACAGCCCCGTCGGCGGAACCATCAGCCCGCCGGCCGTTCCGGGGACCGGGCGGCGCGGCGGCATCGTCGATATCGACGGCTATGCCTCGCCGATGGACCAGATCTATCGGACGCTCGAGACGCAGGTCGGCGGTCTCTATCGCGTCACTTTCGCGATGTCGGACAGGCGCTCGACCCCCTACCCGCATTACGATCCGGGCGAGAGCCTGGAGGTCAACCTCAATGACGCCAGCGTGCTGAACGATCCGACCCTTGCGCGCGTCATGCCGGACGGATCCCTGGTCAGGCCGACGGCGCCCGGCGTCAAGCCCGGTGCCAAGAGCGGGCTGCAATATCTGAGCAGCGCCGCCGAGGACAGCTGGACCATCTACCAGTTCGAATTCACGGGCACGGGCGAGGACAAGCTGGCCTTCGCCGAGGTGTCCGAATTCGTGGACGATCAAGGCCGCACGATTGCCCTGACCAGCGACGGGTATGGCCCTCTGCTGGGCTTCGTCACCGTCGAGAGCCTTGGCCATGTGGATGAACTGACCGGAGGCGGCGGCGCGGATGTTTTCGCGCTGACGCCCGATGGCGGCGAGGATCGGATAAGGGACTTCACCCCGGGCGAGGACAAGATTTCGCTCGCGGCCTTCGGTGCGGCGTGGGCGGATGTCAGCTTCGAGCGGTGGAACGAATTTCGATGGATGCCCGAGAGCACCCAGGTTCTGGTGCGCGGTCAGGTGGCGGGCCTGGTGGTCGGCATGCTGCCCGAGGAGCTGGGCCGCGAGGACTTCATCCTTGCCGAAACCCGCTCGGGGCAGCGCTCGGTCCAGGGCACCGAGGGCGACGACCTGATGGACGGCCGCGACCTGTTCGGCGAGGACGGCGCCGGCGTCGCCTTCGCCGGCGGCGCGGGCGCGGACGAGCTGCTCGGCACCGATGCGCCCGACCAGCTCGGCGGCGGCGCCGGCGACGACCTTCTGGACGGGCGCGGCGGCGACGACGGGCTCGAGGGCGGCGGCGGCGACGACCGGCTGAGCGGCGGCGCCGGCGCGGACCGCATCGAAGGCGGGCAGGGGCGCGACGCGCTGTTCGGCGGCAAGGGCGCCGACCAGCTGTTCGGGGGCAGGGGGGCCGACCGCGCCTTCGGCGGCGGCGGCGACGACGCGCTGAACGGGTGCGAGGGCGACGACCGCCTGTTCGGTCAGCTTGGCGGCGACACGCTGGACGGCGCCCAGGGCCGCGATCGCCTGTTCGGCGGCGACGGCAACGACCTCTTGCGCGGCGGCGACGGGCGCGACGCGCTTTACGGCGGGCGCGGCGCGGACGAGCTGCGCGGCGGCGCGGGCGACGATCTGCTGTTCGGCGCCGAGGGGCGCGACCTTCTGTTCGGCGGCGTCGGGGCCGACCGGCTCGAGGGCGGCGTCGGCGACGACGTCATGTCCGGGGGCGGCGGCGGCGACGTCTTCGTCTTCGCCGACGGGCATGGGCGCGACGTGATCACGGACTTCGCCGCGCGCAGCGGGGCCGAGAAGCTGGACCTGTCGGGCGTCTCGGCGCTCGGGACTCTCGCCGAGGCGCTGAGCGCCGCGCGCCAGACCGCCGACGGGGTGCTGATCGCGACGGGCGAAGGCGACTCGATCCTTCTGCAGGGGGTCAAGCTGGGCCAGCTGGACGCGTCCGACTTCCTGTTCTGACGCGCCGTCCCCGGGCGGGCGCCATGGCGGCGATCCGCGCCCAGGGCCTCGGGCGGCGCGACGGCGCCGGGGGCGGGGGAACGGCGCCTGGCCCCATGCCCGGCCTTTCGCGCCGTCTGAACCATGCTTGCGGCGGGGCTGCGGCGGGGCTTTCGGCGGGCGCGATTGCGGCCGAAGAGGCGGCGCCGCGCCTTGCCCGGCGCGCCGGCTCGCGCGCAGGGCATGGCGATGAGGGGCGTTGGAGGCGCCGCGCCGGGGCTCCATGGTCCGGGGCCGAGGGCTGGCGGTCGCGGGCTGGGAAGTGGCGGTCCCGACAGGATTCGAACCTGTGGCCTCTGCCTTCGGAGGGCAGCGCTCTATCCAGCTGAGCTACGGGACCCGCTGGCCGGATTTCTAGAGGCTCGCCCGCCCCGATGCAAGCGCGAAGCGGCGGCTCAGCGCGGCTTGCGCGCCGCCTTCTCGGCCACGCCAGACACCCCCTCGCGGCGCGCCAGCTCGGCCAGCACCTCGTCCAGCGCGACGTCGCGCGCGGCCAGCATCACCAGCATGTGATAAAGCACGTCGGCGCTTTCATAGACCAGGTTCGCGCGGTCGCCCGCGGCGGCGGCGACGATGGCCTCGACGGCCTCTTCGCCGAATTTCTCGGCGCATTTGCCCGGCCCGCGGGCCAGCAGCGCGGCGGTGTGCGAGACGGCCGGATCGGCGCCCTTGCGCGCGGCGATGGCGGCCTCGAGCCGGCGCAGCACGCCGGGCGCGCCCGCGCCGCCTTCGGGGGGGCTGGCGGGGGCGCTCATGGCCGCACCGGGATGCCGGCGGCGCGCATGTGCGCCTTGGCCTCGGCGATGGTGTGGTGGCCGAAATGGAAGATCGACGCGGCCAGCACCGCCGAGGCGTGGCCCCTGGTCACGCCCTCGACCAGGTGATCCAGCGCGCCGACCCCGCCCGAGGCGATGACCGGGATCGACACCGCGTCGGCGACGGCGCGCGTGAGTTCGAGATTGTAGCCCGCGCGCGTGCCGTCTCGGTCCATCGAGGTCAGCAGGATCTCGCCGGCGCCGCGCGCCTCCATCTCGCGCGCGAATTCGACCGCGTCGATGCCGGTCGGCGTGCGGCCGCCATGGGTGAAGATCTCCCACCGCCCGGGGGCGACGGTCTTGGCGTCGATGGCCACGACGATGCACTGCGCGCCGAAGCGGTTGGCGGCGCGCGAGATCACCTCGGGGTCGCGCACGGCGGCGGTGTTGAAGCTGACCTTGTCGGCCCCCGCCAGCAGCAGCTGGCGCACGTCCTCGGGGGTGCGCACGCCGCCGCCCACGGTCAGCGGCATGAAGCACTGCTCGGCCGTGCGGCGCGCCACGTCGAGCAGCGTGCCGCGATTCTCGTGGCTGGCCGAGATGTCCAGAAAGCACAGCTCGTCGGCGCCCGCCTCGTCATAGGCGCGGGCGGCCTCGACGGGGTCGCCCGCATCGACCAGATCGACGAAGTTGACCCCCTTAACCACGCGCCCGTCCTTGACGTCGAGGCAGGGGATGACCCTGATCTTCAGCATCCTTGCTCCTTGCGTGCGGCGGCGCGGCGTCAGGCGGCCAGATAGGCGGTGGCCTCGGCCGGGTCGATGCGCCCGTCATAGATCGCCCGCCCCGAGATCGCGCCGTCAAGCGGCGCGCCGCATTCCTTGAGCGCGCGCAGGTCCTCCATCGAGGACACGCCCCCCGAGGCGATGACCGGGATCGACACCGCCCGCGCCAGCGCCGCCGTCGCGGCCACGTTGGGCCCCTGCATGGCGCCGTCGCGCTCGATGTCGGTATAGATGATCGCGGCCACCCCCGCATCCTCGAAGCGCCGCGCCAGGTCCAGCGCGCTGACGTCGGTGGTCTGCGCCCAGCCCTCGACGGCCACCATGCCGTCGCGCGCGTCGATGCCCACGGCGATCCGGCCCGGGAAGGCCCGCGCCGCCTCGCGCACCAGCGCCGGATCGCGCACCGCGACGGTGCCCAGGATGACCCGCGCCAGCCCCTTCTCGATCCAGCGCTCGATGGCGGCCATGTCGCGGATGCCCCCGCCCAGCTGCGCCGGGATCGAGACCCGCGCCAGGATCGCCTCGACCGCCGCCGCGTTGACCGGCGCGCCGGCGAAGGCGCCGTTCAGGTCCACGAGGTGCAGCCAGCGGCAGCCGGCGGCCTCGAAGGCGGCGGCCTGGGCGGCGGGGTCGTCGCTGAAGACGGTGGCCTTGTCCATCTCGCCGCGCAGAAGGCGCACGCACTGGCCGTCCTTGAGGTCGATGGCGGGGTAGAGGATCATCGGGCGTCTCCGAAGGGGCGGTCAGGGCCGCCAGAGCAGGAAGTTGGCGATCAGCCGCAGGCCGGTGCGCTGGCTTTTCTCGGGGTGGAACTGCGTGCCGGCGATGTTGTCGCGCCCAACCGCGGCGGCCAGCGGGCGCCCGTGCACGGCATGGGCCAGCAGATGCGCGCCCTCGCGCGGGACGAGGTGATACGAGTGCACGAAATAGGCGTGGTCGCCCGTCGCGATTCCGCGCAGCAGCGGATGCCCGGGCGCGTCGAGGATGAGCTCGTTCCAGCCCATGTGCGGCACCTTGAGCGCCGGATCGCCCGGCTCGAGGCGCGTCACCTCGCCCGGGATCCAGTCGAACCCGTCGGTCGGGCCGTGCTCGAGCCCGCGCGTGGCCAGAAGCTGCATGCCCACGCAGATGCCCAGGAAGGGAACGCCGCCGCGCAGCGCGCGCTCCTCGATGGCCTCGCGCATGCCGGGCAGGGCCTCGAGCCCGGCCTTGCAGTCGGCGAAGGCGCCGACGCCGGGCAGCACGATGCGGTCGGCGCGGCGCACGGCCTCGGGGTCCGAGGTGACCGTCACCGCGCCGGCGTCCAGCTCGCCCGCCATGCGCGCGAAGGCCCGCTCGGCCGAGCGCAGGTTGCCCGAGCCGTAATCGATGATGACCGTCGTCATCACAGCGCGCCCTTGGTCGAGGGCACCGCGTCGCCCTTGCGCGGGTCGGGCTCGACCGCCTCGCGCAGGGCGCGCGCCACGGCCTTGAAGGCGGCCTCGGCGACGTGATGGGCGTTGAGGCCATCCAGCTTCTCGACATGGAGCGTCACGCCGCCGTTCATGGCGAAGGCGGTGAAGAATTCGCGCACCAGCTCGACGTCGAAGCTGCCGATCTTCGGCGCGCTGAAATCCACCTTCCACACCAGAAAGGGCCGCCCGCTCAGGTCCAGGGCCGCGCGCACCAGCGCGTCGTCCATGGGCAGAAGGCACGCGCCGTAGCGGCGGATGCCGCGCTTGTCGCCCAGCGCCTGCCGCAGCGCCTGGCCCAGCGCGATGCCCACATCCTCGACGGTGTGGTGGTCGTCGATGTGCAGGTCGCCTTCGGCGCGCACCGTGATGTCGATCAGCGAGTGGCGCGCCAGCTGGTCCAGCATGTGATCGAAAAAGCCGACGCCGGTGCGGTTGTCATAGGCGCCGGCGCCGTCCAGGTCGATCTCGACCCGGATGTCGGTCTCGGCCGTCTTGCGGGCGATCGAGGCTTTGCGCATGGGCGGTCTCCGTTTCGGACGGGGGGGTTATAGCGCCCGGCGCGGCGGCGCGCCAGTGCGCGCGGGCGCGCGGGCGCGCGGCGGCTGGCGCGGGCGCGCCCGAGGGCCTATATCAGGGGCCGACCCGCAGGAGGATGACGATGACCCAGTCCCCGACCGACGCCGCCCGCTGGCATGGCACCACCATCCTCGCCGTGCGCAAGGGCGGCGAGGTGGTCGTAGCCGGCGACGGCCAGGTGACCTTCGGCGACACGGTGATCAAGGGCTCGGCGCGCAAGGTGCGCCGGCTCAGCGCGCCGGGGGCCGACCAGGTGGTGGCCGGATTCGCCGGCTCGACGGCCGACGCCTTCACCCTGCTCGAGCTGCTCGAAAGCAAGCTCGAATCGCGCCCCGGCCAGCTGGCGCGCGCCTGCGTGGCGCTGGCCAAGGAGTGGCGCACCGAGAAGCGCCTGCGCAATCTCGAGGCGATGCTGATCGTCACCGACGGCGCCGACCTGTTCGTGGTCACGGGCGCGGGCGACGTGCTCGAACCCGAGCACGACGTGGCGGCGATCGGCTCGGGCGGCGCATATGCCCTGGCCGCGGCGCGGGCGCTGATGGACACGACGCTCGACGCCGAGGCGATCGCGCGCAAGGCCATGGCGATCGCGGCCGAGATCTGCATCTACACCAACGGCGCCCTGACGCTCGAGCGCGCGCGCCCGGCGGCCGACTGACGCGCCGCGCCCCGCGCGGGCGCCGAGCGCAGACGAACGGAGATCCGATGACCGACCTGACCCCGCGAGAGATCGTGTCCGAGCTGGACCGCTACATCGTCGGCCAGTCCGACGCCAAGCGCGCCGTGGCGGTGGCGCTGCGCGCGCGCTGGCGCCGGCGGCGCCTGCCCGAGCCGCTGCGCTCGGAGGTCACGCCCAAGAACATCCTCATGATCGGCCCCACCGGCGTCGGCAAGACCGAGATCAGCCGCCGCCTGGCGCGCCTGGCGCGCGCGCCCTTCGTCAAGGTCGAGGCGACCAAGTTCACCGAGGTCGGCTATGTCGGCCGCGACGTCGAGCAGATCATCCGCGATCTGGTCGAGGTGGCCCTGGCCGAGACGCGCGCGCGCCGCCGCGAAGAGGCCCGCCCCCGCGCTCGCCAGGCCGCCGAGGAGCGCATCCTCGACGCCCTTTGCGGCGCCGGCGCGCGCGAGGCCACGCGCGAGGCCTTCCGCCGGCGCCTGCATG
Source organism: Oceanicella actignis (assembly GCF_008124525.1). Taxonomy (GTDB): domain Bacteria; phylum Pseudomonadota; class Alphaproteobacteria; order Rhodobacterales; family Rhodobacteraceae; genus Oceanicella; species Oceanicella actignis. The sequence continues at coordinate 378,223 of NZ_VNHJ01000003.1, read as the reverse complement.
CGGGCGAGCTCGACGCGCACGAGGTCGAGCTGGAGCTGGCCGACCAGGCCAACCCCTTCGCCGCGCTGGACCTGCCCGGCCTTGCCGGCGGTCCGGGGCAGGGCGGCGCGCCGGGGGGCATGGTCAATCTGGGCGAGCTGTTCGGCAAGGCGCTGGGCGGCGGGCGGCGCGAGCGGCGGCGCATGACCGTGGCCGAGGGGCTGGAGGCGCTGACGCTGGAAGAGGCCGAGAAGCTGCTCGATCACGAAAGCCTTTCGCGCGAGGCGCTCGAGGCCGCCGAGCAGGACGGCATCGTCTTCATCGACGAGATCGACAAGATCTGCGCGCGCGAGGGCGTCCGCGGCGCCGACGTCAGCCGCGAGGGCGTGCAGCGCGATCTTCTGCCCCTGATCGAGGGCGCGGCGGTGACCACCCGCCACGGCGTCGTGCGCACCGACCACATCCTGTTCATCGCCTCGGGGGCGTTTCACCTGTCCAAACCCTCGGATCTCCTGCCCGAGCTTCAGGGCCGCCTGCCCATCCGCGTCGAGCTGCGCGCGCTGACCGAGGAGGATTTCGTGCGCATCCTGACCGAGACGGACAACGCGCTCACGCGCCAATACGCGGCGCTGATGGCGACCGAAGGCGTCGAGGTGACCTTCGCGCCCGACGGGGTGCGCGCCCTGGCCGAGATCGCGGCCAAGGTCAACCGCACGGTCGAGAACATCGGCGCGCGCCGCCTGCACACGGTCATGGAGCGGGTGTTCGAGGAGCTGAGCTTCACCGCCCCGGACCGGCCCGGCCAGCAGGTGACGATCGACCGCGCCTATGTCGAGGCGCGCCTGGCCGACCTTGCCGATTCGTCGGATGTGAGCCGCTTCGTCCTGTGACCCGCGCCGCGATCCGGGCCCGAGCCGCCCGGGCCTGACGCGCGCGCCGAAATGACGGCGCCGGGGGCGGCCAAGGGGACGCCGCGGCGCCGGCAAGGGCCAGGAACGCGGGGGCCGAACGTCGCCGCCGACGAATGCGGCGCCGCCGCGTGAAAACGCCCGGGCCCGGCCTCGGGGCGGTCGGACCGGCGCGGCGACGGCCGGCGGGGGCGGCGGAGGCATGGCAGCCATCGGCCGCCCGTCCGGCGCAGGACGCAGCGCGCCGCCGGCCTGTCGCCCGCCGCAGGACGAACGCGCGGCCCGCGAACCGCCCCGGCGGGAGGCTGCACGTCGGCAGCGAGCAGACGCCGCCGGACGCTTGACGCCGACGGTCGTCAGACCCCGCCAGCCCCCTCCAGATGCAAGACGCCGCCGCCCGGGGGGCGGCGGCGTTGCGCGCGGATCGAGCGCGCCGCGCCCCGGGGGCGGCGGCGCGGGGCGGCCCGCGTCAGATCAGGTCGCGCACATCCGTCAGCCGGCCGGTCACCGCCGCGGCGGCGGCCATGGCCGGGGACATCAGATGGGTGCGCCCGCCGCGGCCCTGGCGGCCCTCGAAGTTGCGGTTCGAGGTCGAGGCGCAGCGCTCGCCCGGCTTGAGCTGGTCGGGGTTCATGCCAAGGCACATCGAGCAGCCGGCCATGCGCCACTCGAACCCGGCCTCGATCAGCTTCTGGGCGATGCCCTCTTCCTCGGCCTGGGCGCGCACGAGGCCCGAGCCGGGCACGATGATGGCGCGCACGCCCTCCTTGACCTTGCGGCCCTCCATGATCCGCGCGACCTCGCGCAGATCCTCGATGCGGCCGTTGGTGCACGAGCCGATGAAGACCGTGTCGATCTCGATGTCGGTCAGCTTCATGCCCGGCGTCAGGCCCATGTATTCGAGCGCGCGGCGCGCGGCCTCGACCTTGCCGCCCTCGAACTCCTCGGGATGGGGCACGACGCCGTCGATGGGCAGCACGTCCTCGGGGCTGGTGCCCCAGGTGACCACGGGCGCGATGTCGGCCGCGTCGATCTCTACGATCTTGTCGTAATGCGCGCCCTCGTCCGAGCGCAGGGTGCGCCAGTAGGCCAGCGCGCGCTCCCAGTCCTCGCCCTTGGGGGCGTGGGGGCGGCCCTTGACGTATTCGAAGGTCTTCTCGTCGGGGGCGATCAGGCCGGCGCGCGCGCCGCCCTCGATCGCCATGTTGCACACGGTCATGCGCCCTTCCATCGACAGCGCGCGGATGGCCGAGCCGGCGTATTCGATGACGTGGCCCGTGCCGCCCGCCGTGCCGGTCCTGCCGATGATCGACAGCGTGATGTCCTTGGCGGTGACGCCGGGGGCGGTCTCGCCCTCGACGCGGACCAGCATGTTCTTGGACTTCTTCTGGATCAGCGTCTGGGTCGCCAGCACGTGCTCGACCTCGGAGGTGCCGATGCCGTGGGCCAGCGCGCCGAAGGCGCCGTGGGTGGCGGTGTGGCTGTCGCCGCACACGATGGTCATGCCCGGCTGGGTCCAGCCCTGCTCGGGGCCGATGATGTGCACGATGCCCTGGCGGATGTCGTCGACGCCGTAATACTCGATGCCGTTCTCCTCGGCGTTGCGCTTCAGCGTCTCGACCTGGATGCGGCTTTCCTCGTTCTCGATGCCCTTGGCGCGGTCGGGCGTGGTGGGCACGTTGTGATCGGGCACGGCGACGGTGGCGTCGGGCCGGCGCACCTTGCGTCCAGCCATGCGCAGGCCCTCGAAGGCCTGCGGGCTGGTTACCTCATGCACCAGGTGGCGGTCGATGTAGAGCAGGCAGGTGCCGTCCTCGGCCTGATCGACCACGTGGTCGTCCCAGATCTTGTCGTAAAGCGTGCGAGGTGCGGAGGAGGATGTCATCGCGGAAGTCTCCGTGGCGGGGGGCGTTCCGGCGCGTCGTCTTGCGCCGATGCGTGCTGTTGCGGCCGCGGCCGCGCGCGCCCTGGCTGGCGCGCCCGTTCTCAGAGCGCGCGCGCGCTGAGCGCGGCGGCGTGGAACCGCCAGGGCAGCCGGACGCGATCCGATATGCGCAGGAACGAGAACATGCGCCTTATCTACGTCCGCGCCCGCCGCGCCGCAAGCGTCAAACGCCGCGCGGGGGCCCGCTCAGGGCGCGATCTCGCGCCCCTCGAACCAGTCCAGCGCCAGCGCCGCCCATTCGCGCGGAACGCGATGCCCGCCCGGGTGAAGCGCCAGCGCCAGCTCGCCCCCGGCCGCGCAGTCGCGCCAGCGGCGCAGCAGCAGCGCGCCGCGGCGGCCGAAGGCGTCGGGGGCGTCGCGCGCGCAGCCGAACGCGGCCCGCAAGAGCGCAAGCCCTCGGAACAGGTCGCCCTGAACCAGGCGTCCGCCCGCCACCGCCCGTCCCTCGAGCGGAACCACGCGGTCGCTCCAGCCATGGACGTGGAGCAGGCGCGTCGGTCCCGCGCAGCGCGCCGGCAACGGGCGCCAGAGCAGGCCGGCCACGGGCGCATGGGCGGCGAAGGCGCCGGGGCGGACGCAGGCCATGCGCCAGACCATCATGCCCCCGCTCGAGAACCCGGCCAGAAGCATGCGCCGGCGGTCGAGGCCGAATCGCGCGGCGGCGTCGTCGGCGAGCGCGCTCAGAAAGGCCGCGTCGTCCCGCGCCGGCGGCGCGCCGCGCGCGTTCCACCCCCCGCCGCGATCCCCCGCAAAGCGCGGCGCCCCCTGCGGGGCGATGAAGGCGAGGCCGCGCGCCAGAAACGCCTCGACCAGCGGGCGGTTGCGCATGACCGCCGCCGCGCGCCCGCCGTGGCCGTGCAGGAAGATCACGGCCGGGCGCGGCGCGCTCGGGTCCCGTGCGGGGCGGGGCGCTGGGTCGGCGGGCAGGGCGATGAGATACTCGCCGCCGGCCGCGACGCAGGGCGCGTCCGCCCGGCCGCATTCGGCGCCCGCCTGCGCGAGCGCCTGGGCGGCCGCGGCCAGCGCCAGCGCAGCGGCGGGCAGGATCGCGGCGCGCAGCCGTCGGGCAAGCGCGGCGAGGGGACGGCGCGGCGCGCCTGCGCATCCGGGGCGCGAGAGTGGGCGCGGCGCCCGTCCGGCCCCTTGCGGCGGGGCGGCGGCCGCGCCCGAGAGCGGGCCTGTCCGCACCCGAATCCTCATCCGAACGGTCGCGGCGCAGCCAGGGGCGGCGGGCGCAGGCGGGCTGGGCGGACGTCGCCCGCGCCGATCTGGCGCGGCGGCGGCGTCCGCGCCCGCGGGCTGGCCGTCCGTCGCGGCGCAAGATCGGCGCGCGCCGGCGCGCGGCCCGTCCGTTCGTTTCCCGTCGGCGATCCTGCGCGGCGAAGGCTTCGCCCCTTGCGGCCCCGCGCGCCCGAGGGCGGCGGGCTTCGGCGCCTTGGAGTGGGTTCGGCGCGGGCGCGCGGCCGCCGTCTGGTCGGCCTCGGTCGGGGCCAGGGCCCGGGCGCGCGCGCTCATGAGTGCGGCGCGGCGCCCGCGCGCGGCGCCGGGTCGAAGTCGCGCACGTTCTCGGTCATCCTCCGCACCAGGCGCAGCGCCTGCGCGCGCGGCATGCCCGCGCGCAGGGCAGGGCGGTAAAGAAGGCGCAGGAGCGCCGCGCGCGTCGGCCGGTCGGGAGGCGGCGAGACGCGCGCGAAATCCAGCCCGAGCGCGGCGCTCAGCCCGTCCTCGAGGCAGGCGGCGCGGGTCCGGGCGGGGGCCTCGGCCGCGACGCCGATCACCGCGCGCCCCAGCGCGCCGCGGGGCGCGCCGGGGGCCTCTTCGGCCAGCGACGCGCAGGGGCCTGCGCCGGGCGCGCCGCTCAGCCACCGGCCGAAGGACGAGGCGGCGGCGCGCGCGTCGCCCGTGGCCGCCATTTGCGCGGCAAGGGCGCGGCGCAGCTCGGGCGGCAGGACGAAGATGCGGATCTCGGCCTGTTCGCCATCGGCCGAGCGCAGGTCCAGTCGGGTCAGGCGGCGCAGGCGCGCCATGGCCGCGCGCGCGGCTTCGACATCCTGCGCCTCGGGCGCGCCATGGAAGGCGACGCGGGCGGGCCCTTGCCACTTGCGCAGCGTCTGCGCGGGCGCGTCGGCGCCGCGCGCGCCTTCGGTTCCGGCCGCCTCGGCATCGGCCCCGGTCGCCGCCGCGAAGGCTGCGAACAGCGCCGGCCCCTGGCGAGAAGCTTCGGGCGCGCCGCGCCGGGCGTATTGCCCATTCTGCGCCGTGCAGCCCGCGAGCGCCAGGGCGACCGCCGCCGCCAGCGTCGCGGCCCGGCCGGTCATGCGCGCGCCCTCGGCCCCGCGCCTGGGCGCAGCGCGGCGCCCGGCGCGGCCTGGGCGTCGAAACGCCGGGCGCCGAAATCCTGGGCGGCCCTATCGCGGGCGGCCGAATGGCGGGCGGGCGCGACCTCGCCGGCGGCCGCAAGCTCGGCGATGATGCGGCGCACGATGGGCATGCCCTCTTCGGCCGTCATGCCGTGGCGCAGCCGCGGGTCGTAGAGGATGCGCAGCAACAGCTCGTCATGCCGGGTGAGGGCCGCGAATTCCTGATCGTCGTTGAAGATCGAGGGCCGCGCCTCGGGGTCGTCGTTCACCAGCCCCAGGATCTGGGTCAGCTCCTCGTGAATGCAGCTCAGGCGCAGACGGCCCGCCGTCTCGGCCTTGATGGCGACGATGGCGCGCTGGTCGCGCCCGGGGCCCTCGCCGCGCCAGCCGACCTGGCCGACGCAAGGATAGCTGTCGTCGCGCGCCCAGGCGGCGATGGCGTCCATGTTGCCGGGCATGCCGGCGGCCAGGATTCCCGCGGCGCGACGCAGCTCGGGCCCCGCGATCAGGATCATGACCCGCGCGCCCTCGTCCTGCGCGTCTTCATCGGGCGCGCGGCCGCCCCGGGCCGGCGGCTGATCGGGCGAGGACGCGCCGGGCGCGGGCGTGTCTGGCGCGGACGTGTCTGGCGCGGGGCGTTCGGAAAAGCGCAGCCCGGTCAGCGCCGAGAGGCGCGCGGTCAGCGCGCGAAAGGCGCGGCGGTCGTCCTCGCGCACGCCGTCGCCGGTCAGCGTCCACGTCACCTCGCCGTCCCACTTGATGAGCTGCGTCGGGGTCGGCGCGGCGATCAGGCCCGGGCCGTCGGCGAATTCCTTGTGAAAGGCGATGCGCTCGAAATCGCGCGCCAGATCCTCGGCGTCGAAGGGCGCGTCGGCCGGGTCGCGGTCGAGCCTGAGCAGCCCCTGGCGCACATGCGCGCGCTCGAGCGCGGCGTAGCGGTCGGCCAGGCTCTGCGCGCATCCGCCCGCCAGCGCCGCCAGCGCCGCCGCGGCGCACAGCCTGGCCGCGCGCGACGAAAGGCGGGGCCTTGCCGGGCGGCGGGGCTGCGCCGCGCGGCCGGGCGCCGGGGCGCGGGCGGGCGCAAGGGCCGAAAGGGCGGCGCGGCGCCGCCTGGCTGGATGCGTCATCGTCGTCGACTCGCTTTGCGGCCCGGGCGCTGAGCCGAGGCGGGCGTTCAGGAAACATAGCGTCGCCGCGCCCGCGGCGCCAGCGCGCGGGGGCGCGGTGCAGGGCGAGGGGGCGGGGACCGGGGCGAGGGACCGGGGCGAGGGGCCGGGGACGGGCGCGCGCAGATGGCGGCCGAGCGAGCGGGGCGGGCGAGGGCGGCGGGCGAGGGGCGTGCGCGGCGCAGCGGCGCCGTCATGGGCCGGCGGCCACCGGGGGCGGCGCGGCGGGGCCTTGGCGCTTGCGGGGATAGGGTCGGCCGCCGATGGACGCGAAGCGGCGGAGGCCGGCCATCGGGTCGGGCCCGGCGGGGCGATGGCGGCCCCTCCTGCGCTCGGACGCGGGCAAGCGAGGCGTGCCGGGCCGCCGCCGCGCGGCGCGGGCAGGAGCGCGGCCAAGGGCATGCGCAACGCCGCATGAGGCGGGGGGCGCGGCGATGGGAACGCGCCAGGGGCCGCGGCTGGCGCGCCGCCCGGATCGGGCGGGGCGGGCGAGGGGGCGAGAGCGGGTCGGCGGCCAGCGCGCGCGGCGCACCGGGCGGCACATCGGGCGGCGCATCGGGCCGATCGCTTGACCGGCGGGCGGAAACCGCCCAACATGACGCCGAGGAGCAGGTTCAGGCGGCGGCGTCGCCGCCTTTGCACCGCCCGCGGAAGCGGCGCGCGCAAGAAACTGGCCGACGGGGCGGCGAAACCCTCTGGACGCGCGGCGCAACTTCGCTATCGTCTGACATGAACGCGGAACATCGTTTCGCAACACGAACGACCGCGGGGCCGGAACCCCGCGGCGCGACAGGGAGGAATGCGTGGACTTCTCGCAACTGCTCGTCGGCGGGATCGCCAATGGGTGCGTCTATGGGCTCGTGGCCCTGGGATTCGTGCTCATCTACAAGGCCACCGAGGCGGTGAACTTCGCCCAGGGCGACATGATGATGCTGGGCGCCTTCATCGCCCTCCAGGCGGTCAACGAGGATCGCTGGGGGCTGCCCTTCGCGCTCGGCCTTGCGCTGGCCGTGGTTCTGATGGGCGCGATCTCCTGGGCGATCGAGGTCGCGATCATCCGTCGCCTGTTCGGCCAGCCGCAATTCGCCGTCGTCATCCTGACCATCGCGCTGGGCTTCGTGCTGCGCTTCGTGGCCGGCGTGATCTGGGGGCACGAGCCGCAGACGCTGCAGACCCCCATGGCGGGGCGCCAGTTCGAGCTGGGCCCGGTCTCGGTCGGCTATGACGAGGCCTTCGTGATTCTCGCCACGGCGGCGCTGACGCTGCTGCTCTACCTGTTCTTCGCGCGCACCAAGCTGGGCATCGCCATGCAGGCGGCCTCGCAGAACCAGCTGGCGGCCTATTACGTGGGCGTGCCGGTCAAGCGCGTCTCGTCGATGATCTGGGCGCTGTCGGGGATGCTGGCGACGGTGGCGGGGGTGCTGTTCGCGGCCAAGGGCTCGATCGATCCCAGCGCCGGGCTTCTGGGCATCAAGGCCTTCGCGGCGGCGGTGATCGGGGGCTTCGGCTCGCTGCCGGGCGCGCTGCTGGGCGGGCTGCTGATCGGCCTGGTCGAGACCTTCGCCGCCCGCTACGGCGCGGCCGGATACAGCCAGATCGCGCCCTACGCCATCATGCTGCTGGTGCTGGTGCTGCGGCCCAACGGGCTGTTCGCCCAGTTCGCCCAGAAGAAGGTCTGACGGCATGAAGTTCCATTTCAAGACCTCCTACGAGCAGGACATCCGCATCTTCGAGGACCGCGCCAAGGCGGGCTGGTACGGGCTTCTGGCGCTGCTGGCGGCGGCGGCGCCCTACCTTCTGGACGAATACATGCTGGGTGAGCTGACGCTCATGCTCATCTGGGCGCTGGCGGGGCTGGGGCTGATGCTGCTGGCCGGGCACACGGGCCAGCCGAGCCTGGGGCATGCCGCCTTCCTGGCCTGCGGCGCCTACATGGAGGTGTGGCTGGCCGAGCGCGGCGTGCCGTTCCCGATCTCGTTCCCGCTGGCGGGGCTCTTCGCCGGCGTGGTCGGCGCGCTGATCGCGGTGCCGGCCCTGAAGATGAGCGGCATCTACCTGGCCATCGCCACCCTGGCGGTGGGGATCATCACCGAGGACGTGATCATCCTGCTCGAGGACTTCACCGGCGGCATCGGCGGCGTCTATGCGCCCTCGATCACGCTGCTGGGGACCGACATCGACCGCTACGCCGATGGCGGGCGGCCCTTCTACTGGCTGTGCCTGGCGGCGCTGATCGCGGTCAATCTCATCTACCTCAACATCCTGCGCTCGCCCACCGGGCGCGCCTTCGTCGCCATCCGCGATTCCGAGGTCTCGGCCCGCGCCATGGGCGTGAACGTGGCGCGCTACAAGACGCTGGCCTTCGGGCTGTCGTGCTTCTTCACCGGGCTTGCGGGGGCGCTGCTGGCGCATTTCCTCGGAGCGTTCAACTACGAAGCCTTCCTGGTGCTGATCTCGGTGCAGATGCTGCTGATGGTCACCATCGGCGGGCTCGGCTCGATCCACGGGGCGTATCTGGGCGCGATCGTGGTGGTGTTCCTGCCGCAGGCCATCGTGCGCCTGCGCGAGCAGGTCGCCGAGCTGATGGGCGCGGGCAACGCCTCGATCCCCGGCCTCGACACGGGCGTCTTCGCCCTGGTGCTGATCGCCTTCATCCTGATCGAGCCGACCGGCCTTTACGGACGCTGGCTCAAGATCCGCACCTTCTTCGAGCTGTTCCCGCTCTACCGCAAGGACATGTTCAAGCGGCACAAGAGCTTCCTCAAGACGGAGCGGATGAAATGAGCCTTCTTTCGGTCCGCGACCTGTCCATCTCGTTTGGCGGCGTCAAGGCCGTGGACGGCGTCAGCTTCGACGTCGAGGAGGGCGAGGTCTTCACCATCGTCGGCCCGAACGGGGCGGGCAAGTCGACCATCTTCAACCTCATCTCGCGCTTCTACCAGCCGACCGGCGGCAGCATCGTCTTCGACGGGCAAGACATCACGCGCATGCGGCCCGACCAGATCGCGCCGCTGGGCATCGCGCGCACCTTCCAGAACATCGAGCTGTTCGAGCACTCGACCGTGCTGCAGAACCTTCTGGTCGGGCGCCATTCGCGCCGGCGCACCCACTGGCTCGAGGACATGTTCTTCCTGCCGCGCGTGCGCCGCGAAGAGCTGCGCCACCGCCGCCGCGTCGAGGAGGTGATCGACTTTCTCGACCTGCAGCCCTACCGCGACAAGATGATCGCGGGCCTGCCCTACGGCGTGCGCAAGATCGTCGAGGTGGCGCGGGGCCTGGCCTCCCAGCCCAAGCTGCTGCTGCTGGACGAGCCCGCCTCGGGCCTTTCGGTCGAGGAGACGCAGGATCTGGTCTTCTGGATCCAGGACATGAACAAGGACATGGGGCTGACGATCCTGATGGTCGAGCATGACATGAGCCTGGTCAACCAGGTGTCCGACCGCGTTCTGGCGCTGGCCGACGGCCGGCCGCTGGCGCTGGGAACCCCGCAGGAGGTGCAGTCCGATCCGCGCGTGATCGAGGCCTATCTGGGCGCCCCGGACGACGAGAACGAAGGAGAGGCGGCATGAGCGCCCCGGTCGCGACTCCCGCTCGCCCGCAGGCCGCCGCCGCCGATCAGGCGCCGGTGCTCGAGCTGCGCAACGTCGAGTGCTTCTACGGCCCGATCATGGCCATCCGCGGCGTCTCGATCGAGGTGCCCAAGGGCCGCATCGTCACCATCCTGGGGGCGAACGGCGCGGGCAAGACGACGCTCATGCGCACGATCTCGGGCGTGATGGACCCAGAGAAGGGCGAGGTGCTGCTCGAGGGGCGCGTGATCTCGGGGCTCGAGCCCGACCAGATCGTGCGCGCGGGCGTGGCCCATGTGCCCGAGGGGCGCGAGGTGTTCCCCTTCCTCACCGTCGAGGAGAACCTGTTCATGGGCGCCTACACGCGCCGCGACGGGGCCGAGGCGATCCGCGCGGACATGGAGATGGTCTACGGCTATTTCCCCATCCTGCGCGAGCGGCGCGGCCAGCCGGCGGGCACGCTGTCGGGCGGACAGCAGCAGATGCTGGCCATCGGCCGCGGCCTGATGGCGCGCCCGCGGGTGATGCTGCTGGACGAGCCCTCGCTGGGCCTGTCGCCGCTGCTGGTCAAGGAGATCTTCGCCATCATCCGGCGGCTGAACCGCGAGCAGGGCGTGACCATGCTGCTGGTCGAGCAGAACGCCAACGTCGCGCTGCGCGCGGCCCATTACGGCTATGTGCTGGAGCTGGGGCGCGTGGTCATGGCCGGCCCGTCCGAGCGCCTGCTGGCCTCGGAGGACATCCAGGAATTCTACCTGGGCGGGCACGCCGGCGCCGCGCCGCGCGGCCAGAAGCGCTGGAAGCGCAAGAAGTCGTGGCGGTGAGAGGGATGAACGACATGACCCAGGCAACCCGCACGGACGCGGCCATCGCTCCCGACGCGCCGATCCTGGTGGACGGCTGCGACACCATCGCGCGGCTGTTCGCCCATCGCTGCCGCGTCAAGGGCGACGCCGTCGCCCACCGCGAGAAGGAGCTGGGAATCTGGCGCGAATTCTCGTGGAACGACTACTACGACAACGCGCGCCTGATCGGCCTGGCGCTGGCGCGGCTGGGCATGGAGCGCGGCGACGTGGTCTCGATCCTGTCCGAGGACCGCAAGGAGTGGCTCTACGTCGACATGGGCGTCGTGTGCATGGGCGGCGTGACCAACGGCGTCTACACCACCGACAGCGCCGAGCAGCTGGCCTATCTGGTCAACGACAGCGGCTCGCGCTTCCTGTTCCTCGAGAACGAGGAGCAGCTCGACAAGTGGCTCGAGGTGCGCGACCGCATGCCCACCCTGGTCAAGGTCATCGTCTTCGAGCGCGAGGGCCTGCGCGGCTTCTCGGACCCCATGGTCATGTTCCATGACGAGCTTCTGGGCCTGGGCGCCGAGGCGCTGCAGGACCAGCCGCGCCGCTTCGAGGAAGAGCTGGAAAAGGCCCGCCCCGAGGACACGATGATGCTCATCTACACCTCGGGCACCACCGGGCCGCCCAAGGGCGCGATGATCACCCATCGCAACATGATCTACCAGCTGCACGCCGGGCTCGAGATCCTCGACTTCCGCGAGACGGACGAGCTCTTGTGCTTCCTGCCGCTGTGCCATGTGCTCGAGCGGCTGGTCTCGGTCGAGTTCCCGCTGGCCGCGGGCGTGGTGGTCAACTTCGCCGAAAGCCCCGAGACGGTGTTCGACAACCTGCGCGAGGTCTCGCCCCACTCGTTCACCGCCGTGCCGCGCCTTTGGGAGAAGATCTACTCGCGCATCCGCATCATGCGCTCCGAGGCGACGGCCTTCGGGCGCTGGTGCTTCGACCGCGCGATCGAGACCGGGCTCGAGGCGGTGCGGCTGCAGGAAGAGGGCAAGCCGCTGCCGCCCATGCTGCGCCTGCGCCGGGCCTTCTGGGACTGGGCGGCGCTGCGCAACGTGCGCGCGCTGATCGGGCTCGACCGGGCGCGGCGGGGCACGACGGGCGCGGCGCCGATCTCGCCCGAGCTGATCCGCTGGTTCGGCGCGCTGGGGGTGCCGCTGCTCGAGGGCTACGGCATGACCGAGACCTCGGGCGTGGCCACGGCCAACACGCTCGAGGACAACGTGATCGGCACGGTGGGCAAGCCGCTGCCGGGCACCGAGATCCGCATCTCGCCCGAGGGCGAGATCCTGGTGCGCGGCCCGAACGTCTTCAAGGGCTACTGGAACAAGCCCGACAAGACCGCCGAAACCATCGACGCCGAGGGCTGGCTGCACACCGGCGACGTGGGCCGGCTGGGCAATGACGGCGCGCTGACCATCACGGGCCGGATGAAGGACATCATCATCACCGCGGGCGGCAAGAACATCACCCCCGCCGAGATCGAAAGCCGGCTCAAGTTCAGCCCCTACATCGCGGATGCGGTGGTGATCGGCGACCGGCGCAAGTATCTGACGTGCCTCGTGATGATCGATCAGGAGAACGTCGAGAAATACGCCCAGGACCGGCGCGTGCCCTTCAGCGACTTCGCCTCGCTGTGCGCCGCTCCCGAGGTGCGCGAGCTGATCGCGGCCGAGATCGCCGAGGTCAACAAGGCCTTCGCCCGGGTCGAGCAGATCAAGGACTTCCGTCTCATCGACGTCCTTCTGACGGCCGAGGACGAAGAGCTGACACCCACCATGAAGCTCAAGCGCGGCTTCGTGGAGAAGAAGCACAAGGCGCTGATCGACGACATGTATGGCGCGCAATGAGCGCAGGTCCAACGGGAGAACAAGCATGAAACGAATTTTCGCCGCAGCCGCGGCCGCCGCGCTGATCGCCGGGCCGGTCCTGGCCGAGACGCAGGGCGTGACCGACGACGAGATCGTGATCGGCTCGCACACCGATCTGAGCGGCCCCTTCGCCGCCTTCGGCGCGCCCGCCACCAAGGCCGCGCAGCTCTATTTCGACGAGGTCAACGCCAAGGGCGGCGTGCATGGCCGCAAGATCCGCTTCGTGGTCGAGGATCACGGCTACCAGGTGCCCAAGGCGGTGCAGGCGGTCAACAAGCTGGTCAACCGCGACAAGGTCTTCGCCATGCTGCTGTCGCTGGGCACGCCGCACAACCTGGCCGCGTTCAAGATCCTGGACCGCAAGGGCATTCCGAACATCTCGCCGCTGTCCTCGGCGCGGCAGATGCTGCAGGAGCCGGCCGATCTGAAGTTCGTGGGCACCTCGTCCTATTACGACGGCACGCGCGCGGCCATCGGCTACATGGCCGAGCATGAGGGCGCCAAGTCGGTGTGCACCATGTTCATCCCCTCGGACTTCGGCGAAGAGATCCACCAGGGCGCCAAGGACGAGGCCGCCGCGCGCGGTCTGACCTATGCGGCCGAGACCACGCACAAGCCCGACGAGGTCGATTTCGTCGGCGCGCTGGGCAAGCTGCAGGCAGCCGGCTGCGACACCGTCGCCGTGGCGCTGGGGCTCAAGCAGGTCATCACCGCCGTGGCCACGGCCAAGAAGATCGGCTGGAACGACGTCAAGTTCGTGGGCTCGTCCGCGGCCTTCCACACCGTGGTCGCCAAGGTGCCCGGCGGCGTGACCGAGGGCTTCTACGCCGGCGCCGGCTGGACCGATCTCGAGGGCCGCATGGACGATCCCGTCGTCGCCGCATGGGTCAAGTCCTACACCGAAGCGACGGGCGAAAGCTTCCCGGGCACGGGCGCGATGCTGGGCCGCTCGTCGGCCGAGATCTTCGTCAAGGCGCTCGAGAAGGCCGGGCGCGATCTGACCGTGGAAAGCTTCAAGGCCGCGATGGAGTCGCTCGAGGGCTACGACCACATCCTCGGCGCCAATTACAGCTACGGACCCGACAAGCACGTCGGCAACACGACCGTCTACATCTCGAAGGTCGAGGGCGGCAAATGGGTGGTGGTCGGCGAGGTCAAGTGACCGCCTGACCGCGACGCCCGGATCGGGGCCCGGCCGCAAGGCCGGGCCCTTCGCGTTCGGGGGGCCTTCGCGTTCGGGGGCCTTTCGCATTCGGGGGCCCTTCGCATTCGGGGGCTGGCGCGCGACCCCCGCGAGGCGCGCCGCCCTTCGTCCGACGCGCCGCGCCCGCGCGCCGCCGCCGCCCGAGGCGACGCGCCCGTGCGCCACGCCGCGAGCTTCGTTCGCCGCGGATCCGGCGCAGCCCACCCCGCCGCGGGTCGGAGCGCCCCCGCCGCCTCGCCCGTGCGCGCCGCGCAGCCGCAACCTTGCCGCCGCTCGCGACTCGCGCCGGCGCTGCGGCCGGAAGGGCGGACCGCGTTCTGGACAAGGCGCTGCGCCCGCGCCACCATCGCGCGCATGAAACCGATCGAGCAGACCCCGGCGTCGGCGGCGCGCGCGGCGCATCGGCCCGGGCGGCGCGCCGTTCTGGCCGGGGCGCTGGCCTTGTGCGCCTGCGCGCGCGCGCCGCGTCCGTCCCTCGGCGCGTCGGCCGCCGCCGGGGCCGCCGACGACGCGCTGCGCATCGAGGATCTGCGCGCAAGGCGTCGCCTGCCCGGCCTTGCGGCGCTGGCCGATCTTGCCCGCGGCGCGCCCTTGATCGTCGTCGGCGAGATCCACGACAACCCCGCGCATCAGCGCAACGCGGCGCGGCTGGCGCGCCTTTTGAACGTGGGCGCCGTGGCGCTCGAAATGCTGCCCGAGGGAGACGAGCCGCGCGCCGAGGCGCTGCGCGCGGCCGGGGCGCCTCGGGCCGGGCAGGAGGCGCCCGAATGGGCGCGCTACCTGCCCATCCTCGGAGCCGTTCCCGATGCGGCGGCGATCGGCGCCGGCGTCCCGCGCGAGAGGCTGCGCATGGCCGCGCGCCAGGGGGCGGCGGCCGCCTTCGGCCCGGATGCGGCCCGTTTCGGCCTGGACGCGCCGCTGCCCGAGGAGCTGGCGGCGCCGCTGCGCGACGAGCTGCGCGCCAGCCATTGCGGCCTTGCGCCCGAGCGGATGATCCCCGCCATGCTCGAGGCCCAGCGTCTGCGCGACGCGGCCTTCGCGCGGGCGCTGCTTCGCGCGCGCCAGGCGGCCGGCGGGCGCGCGGCCATGCTGGTGACGGGCGACGGGCATGCCCGGCGCGACCGAGGCGTGCCGCGGGCGCTGGCGCTGGCCGCGCCGGGGCTGCGGGTCTTCGTCATCGGCCAGTTCGAGGCCGCGCCCGGCTTCGGTCCGCCGGCCGGGGTCGGGGCGCTGTTCGACGCCATGATCCTGAGCGCGCCGGCGCCGCGCGCCGATCCCTGCGCGCAGCTGCGCGCGCGCGGCCCGATGCGCGGGTGAGGGCGGGATCAGGAGAACAGGAAATCGTCGGCGTGCAGAAGCCGGTGGTCGAGATCCAGCAGGACGATGACCACGTTTCCCGCCTCGATGATCGCGTCCTCGCCCTGCTGGCGGATGTCGAGCGCGCCGAAATCCGGGGCCAGCCCCTCGAGGGAGAGGACATCCTCTCCGGGCGTGAAATCGGCGATCGAGTCGCGTCCGTCGCCGCGGGCGAAGACGAAGACGTCCGCCCCCGCGCCGCCCAGCAGCAGGTCGGCGCCGGCCCCGCCGGCGATGCGGTCGCGCCCGCCGCCGCCCTCGAGCCGGTCGTTTCCCGCGCCGCCCCAAAGCTGATCCGCGCCGGCGCCGCCGGAAATCTGGTCGGCGCCGCCGCCGCCCCAAAGCTTGTCGTTTCCGCCGCCGCCCTCGATCCGGTCGCGGCCGCCGCCGCCCCAGGCCTTGTCGGCGCCGCCGCCGCCGGCGATGCGGTCGTCGCCGTTCCCGCCCAACAGCTGATCGGCGCCGGCGCCGCCCCACAGCGCGTCGGCGCCGTTCTTGCCGCGCAGCTCATCCGCGCCGCCGCCCCCCCACAGCTGATCGCTTCCGCCGCCGCCGTCGATCTGGTCGCGGCCGCCGCCGCCCCAGGCCTTGTCCGCCCCGGCGCCGCCGAAGATGGCGTCGTCCCCGGCGTCTCCCCACAGCTTGTCGGCGCCGCCGCCGCCGCGCAGCGCGTCGTCCCCGTCGCCGCCGCGGATCTCGTCCGCGCCGCCGCCGCCGCTCAGCGCATCGGCGCCGGCCCCGCCGGCGAGAACGTCGTTCCCGCCGCCCCCGTCCAGCGCGTCGTCGCCTGCGCCGCCGGTCAACGCATCGGCGCCCGCGCCGCCCTCGAGACGGTCCGCGCCGGCCCCGCCGGTCAGCGCGTCGTCGCCGTCGCCGCCGATCAGCGCATCGTCCCCGTCGCCGCCGTCGAGAACGTCGTTTCCCGCGCCCCCGTCCAGCGCGTCATCGCCCGCGCCGCCCGTCAGCGCGTCGGCGCCCGCTCCGCCGAACAACGCATCGGCGCCGTCGTCGCCGTCGAGCGCATCGTTCCCCGCGCCCCCGTCAAGGCGGTCGTTCCCCGCGCCGCCAAGCAGCGCGTCGGCGCCGTCGCCGCCGGACAGGACGTCGTCGCCCCCGCCGCCTTCCAGGCGATCCGCGCCGGCCCCGCCGTCGAGCGCATCGTTGCCGTCGCCGCCGAGCAGCAGATCGGCGCCGTCGCCGCCGTCCAGCTCGTCGTTTCCCGCGCCGCCGTCCAGTTCGTCATCGCCCGCGTCGCCGGCCAGCGAGTCGTCGCCCTCGCCGCCCGTCAGCCGGTCGTCCCCGTCGCCGCCCTCGAGAACGTCGCCCCCCGCGCCGCCGTCCAGCACGTCGTCGCCCGCGCCGCCCTGCAGAACGTCGGCGCCGCCCTCGCCGGCCAGCGAGTCGTCGCCCTCGCCGCCGATCAGCCGGTCGGCGCCCGCGCCGCCGAAAACCGCGTCGTTCCCCGCGCCGCCGTCGAGCTGGTCGGCGCCGTCGCCGCCCCAGAGGCGGTCGTCGTGATCCTCGCCCCACAGCTGGTCGTCGCCCGCCCCGCCCTTGAGCTGATCGGGGCCGGGGCCGCCCCAGATGCGGTCGTTCCCGCCGCCGCCGTCGATCACGTCGCCCGCCTCGGGGCGGAAGGCGATCATGTCGTAGCCGGGACCGTCGGCCCGCCCCGCGGTCAGCAGCACGCGGTCGTTGTAGACCAGCGCGCCCAGCCCCGACAGGGCCGCGCCGTCGCCCAGCGCCAGGCGGTCGCGCTCGACCAGGCGCAGATCCGCGAGCGCCTCGTAGACCGTCACCGTCCCGTCGGCGCGCGCGGCGAAGATCCAGTCGCGCCCCTCGAGCCGCGCATGAGCCAGGTCCGTCGCCGCCGGCAGGGACTGGATGCGCGTCAGCCGCCCCTCGGCGTCCAGCCGCCAGGCGGCCAGCAAGCCGTCCTCGCCCGCGGCATAGACCCCCGCCGCATCGTCGCGCGCGGCCACCGCAAGCCCCGAGGCCCAGGACAGTGCGAAGTCGGTCTCGGCGTCGTCGCGCGAGCGCATATCGGTCAGCGTCAGCCCCTCGGCGTCCACGCGCCACACGCTCAGCCCCTCGTCCCGGCGCGAGAGGGTGATGGCGTAGTCCCGCCCCGCAAGGCGCGCCGAGGCCATGGCGGCCACGCCGTCGAGGCGGCGCGCGGCGTCGTCCTCGTAGCGGGCGGCCTTGACCAGCGCGTCGCCCTCGAGCCGCAGCAGCGTCAGGCCCGGGCGCTCCCACCCGCCGACAAGGACGTGCAGCGCGCCCCCGATCTCGAAGGCGGCGAAGGCGCCGGGGTTGTAGAGGTCGAGGGTTTCGTCCATGTGCCGCGTGGCCACCAGCTCGGGGCGGCCGTCGGCGGCGATGCGCGACAGGCTGACCCCGAAGCCGCCGGTCAGCAGCATGTCCTGGCCCTGATGCTCGAAGGTCAGGATGCCGCGCGCGCCCGTCAGAAGCTGACCGTCGAAATAGCGCGCGCTTTGCGCGAAGACCTGGGTCAGGCGGTCGGCGGCGTCGACCATCCACACCCCGAGCCCGCCCGCGCCGGGATCGGCGCCCATGCCGTAGACGAAGGCCAGCCCGTCGCGCACGACGCCCTGGGCGCGGAAGGCGCCCTCGAGCACGCCGTCGGGCGCCTCGCGCAAGGCGGCAAGCTCGGCCAGCCGCGCGGGCGTCTGATCGGGGGCGAAATCGCCGTAGATCAGATCGTCGCCGTCGCCGCCGCGAATGCTCTGCGCCCCGGCGCCGCCGATCAGCGGCGCCGAAGGGTCCGACGCGCCCTGCATGACGCGCTCCCCTCACCCGTTTCACCCGGGGTCAGGATCGTCGCGGCAAGTAAACGGGCAAGTAACCGCCAAGAACTATCAGCGTTTACGCGTCGTGAAGTGGTAAAAGCGCGTAAAGTTAACGCGCAGGACTTGGTTATTTACTTAACGCGCTTGCGGATGCGCCAGGCGCGCCCGCCTTCGGGCAGCGGCGCGACGTCCAGCAGTTCGTGCCCCTGCTCGGCGCAGAAATGGGGCACGTCCACCACCGCGGCCGGGTCGTCGGACAAGAGCCGCAGCACCTGGCCGGGCGCCAGCGCGCCAAGCCGCTTGCGCGCCTTGAGCACGGGCAGGGGGCACAGAAGGCCGCGCGCGTCCAGTTCGGCGTCGGCTTCGGGCGCGGGGGCGGGCTTGTTCATGCGGATCTCCGATTCTCTGCCGGGCGGGGCGCAATGTTCGATCGGTAGCGCGCGGATGGGCGCGCGGGCAAGGCGCGGGCCTTCGCTTCGGGCGCGGGGGGCGATATGGTCCCGGCCGGCGAAAAGGGGGCTGGCGGATGAGCGGCTGGACGAATCGTGCATTGCTTGTCGGCGCGGGGGCGCTGGCGGTGGCCTGGGGCGGATGGGGCGCGCGCGCGCAGGCGCCGGCCGAGCCGCGCGCCTTCGTCGTCGCGGACGGGGCGCGAATCGAGGCCCCGCTGGCCGAGGCGCCCGGGGATGCGCGGCGCGGGGCGCAGATCTTCGCCGACCCCGCGCGGGGCGGCTGCGCCTATTGCCATACGGCCGGCGGGGCTCCCGGGCCCGGGGCGCGCGCCGCGGCGCCGCTGATCCTGCTTTTGCGCGAGCGCGGGCGTGCGGATGCGGCGGAGCCCGCGATCGCGCCCGCCGCGCCCGCCGACGACCCGGCCGCGCCCGCCGACGACCCGGCCGCGCCCGCCGACGACCCGGCCGCGCCCGACGACGACCCGGACGCGGCCGACGACACGGTCGCGCCCGCCGATCCCGCGCCGCCCGGCGATCCCGACCCCCGGGCGGCGCCCCTTCCCGCGCCGCGGCCCGCGCCGGGCGCGGACGAGGCGCCGCAAGAGAGCGATGTCGCGGCGGCCGAGCCGCAGGACGCGCGGCCGGGCCCGCCCCCGCCCCCGCCCGCTCCCGGCCCGGATCTGGCCGAGGCGGCGGCGCGGCTGTCCGACGCCGAGCTGCGGCTGGCGATCGTCAACCAGTCGGTGCGCCGTCCCGGTTCGGCCATGCCGGCCTATCACGAGATCTCGCCGGCGCTGGCCGAGCGGGCGCCGGACTTTCCGCAGCCCTGGCTTTCGGGCGCCGAGGTCGAGGATCTCATCGCCTTTCTCCGCGCCCGCGCAGGCGCCGTCGAGGCGGCGCGAGGCGCGGCCTCGGGCGGACGGGATGGCGGCGCGGGCGCCGCCGAGCCGGCGGGGGACCGTGAGGCCGAGGCCGCCGGGCGCGGCGTCGTCGGGCCGCAGGCGGACGCGCCCGCCGGCGATCGACCGGGCGCGAGCGGCGACGCTTCGGGCGACGACCGGCCGAGCGGGGATCGGGCGAGCGGGGGCGGGCGGAACGAGCGCCAGGCGAACGGGGCGCGGCCCGGCGGCGGGCAATCGACCGGGGAGCGGCCAGGCGACGACGCGCCGAGCGCGGGCCAGCCCGACGGGGGCCAACCCGGCGGGGGCCAACCCGGCGGGGGCCAACCCGGCGGGGGCCAGACGGGCGGGGGGCAACCCGGCGCGGACCAGTCGGATGGGGGCCAGCCCGACGGGGGCCAGTCGGACGGGGGGCAACCCGGCGCGGACCAGTCGGACGGGGGCCAGCCGGACGGGGGCCAGTCGGACGGGGGGCAACCCGGCGCGGGCCAGCCGGACGAGGATCACCCGAGCGGGGACCAGACGGGCGCGGCGCAGCCGGACGAGACGCAGCCGGCTGCAGCCCGGCCGGACGGGGATCAGCCGAGCGCGGATCGGCCGGAAGCGCGCGCGCCGGGGGCGGTGAGGCCGGAAGCGAGCGCGCCGGGGGCGGTCGGGCCGGGGGCGGTCGGGCCGGGCGGGGGCCGTGCAGGCGAGGCGCGGCCGGCCGGCGGCGCCGCGCCGGGGCCCGGCCCTTCGTCCGGCCTTGCCGAGCCGGCCGCGCAGGGCGCCGCGCCGGCGCCCGCGATCAAGGGCCGCGACACGAACAAGTGAAGCGCCGCGGCGCCGGCGCGCGTCGACGCGCGCGCGCCGGCGCGGTAGCAATGCCTGCGCGGCCCGCCGAGGCCGCGCGGCAAGAACGGAGCGAAGCATGGCGCAGATCGGAATCCTGACCGCCTTCATCGGCGGGCTGCTCAGCTTCCTGTCGCCCTGCGTGCTGCCCCTGGCGCCGCCCTATCTGGCGTTCATGGCCGGCACGACGCTCGACCGGCTGACGGGCGCCGGGGGCGTGGACGAGCGGGCGGCGCGGCGGGTGCGCATCTCGGCGGTGTTCTTCGTCGCGGGGCTGGCGACGGTGTTCGTGGCGCTGGGGGCGACGGCCTCGCTGATCGGGCGCGCGCTGGCCACGCACAAGGAGACCTTCTCGCTGCTGTCGGGGCTGGTGATCTTCGCCATGGGCGCGCATTTCATCGGCTTGCGGCGGGCGCCGGCGGCGGCGGCGGCGGTCGTGGCGGCGGCCGCGGCGCTCGCGCTGGGGCGCGGCGCGGATCCGGCCGAGTTCTGGGCCGACAATCGGGTCTGGATCCTGGCCCTGGCGGCGACGGCGGCGGCGCTGCGGCTGACGGGGTGGGAGCGCTTTCCCTTCCTGATGCGCGAAGCGCGGCTCGAGGCCGGCGGCGCGGCCGGGTCGTATCTGGGCGCCTATGTCATCGGCCTGGCCTTCGCCTTCGGCTGGACGCCGTGCATCGGGCCGATCCTGGGCTCGATCCTGTTCCTCGCCGCGCAGGAAGAGACGCTGCTGGCGGGGGTGACGCTGCTGATGGTCTACGCGCTGGGGCTGGGCGCGCCGTTCCTGGCGGCGGCGCTGTTCGTGCGGCCCTTCATGCGCTTCATGGCGCGCTTTCGCCGCCACCTGCACCGGGTCGAGGCGGCGATGGGCGCGCTTCTGGTGGCGGTGGGCGCGCTGATGGCGTCGGGGGGCTTCTCGGCGCTGTCCTTCTGGCTGCTCGACGCCTTTCCTGCGCTCGCCACGATCGGCTGAGCCAGCGCGCCGGGCGGACCAGGCCGGGCGGACCAGGCCGGGCAGCGCGGAAGCGAAAGCCAGGCTGTGATCGACCGGCCCCGCGCCCGGCGCCGCGGACCGGCTGCGTCGGCGCCGCGCGCCCCCGGGCGCGGTCAGTCCTCGGGGGCGGGCGCGGCGGCTTCGGCGCGGGCCAGAAGCTCGGCCGCCACCGCCTGGCGCAGCGCGCTGGCAAGGCCCACTTCGGGCGGGCGCTCGGCGTCGATGCGCGCGGCCAGCGCGTTGACCGACAGCGCCCGCGCGCGCGCCATGCGGCGCAGGGCCTCCCAGAACACCGGCTCGAGCGAGACCGAGGTCCGGTGCCCGCGCAGCGTCACCGAGCGCTTGCGCGCGGGCGCGTAGGGGGCGGGTGCGCTCATGCCTGGCCGGGGTCCTCGTCGTCGCCGGCCCCGCGGTCGAGGCGGTGCGCCTCGAGGCGGGCCTCTTCGAGCCGCGCGCGCGCCTCGCTCAGCCGCTTTTCGGCGGCGGGGCGGCCATGGGCGGCGGCGTTGGCGTCGGCGGCGCGGCGGCGCTCGTCGCGCGCGCGGCGCTTGCGGGCCTGGCGCAGGTTGATGATTCGGCTCATGGGGCGGCGCTCCGTGGCTGGCGATGCTGGCCCGCAGGATAGGACAGGCGCGCGCGCGGCGCAGCATCGGCGCGCCGCGATTGCCGGCGGCGCGCGGACGCGCTAACACCGCGGGCGCAACAGCCAACGGAGCGGATCATGAAGAAGGCCGAGGTCGCGATTCTGGGCGCCAGCGGATACACGGGCGCCGAGCTCGTGCGCCTGCTCGTCACCCATCCGGGCATGCGCATCGCCGCGCTGAGCGCCGACCGCAAGGCCGGCATGTCGATGGGCGAGGTGTTTCCTCATCTGGGCCATCTGGACCTGCCGCCGCTGCAGCGGGTCGAGGACATCGACTTCTCGGGCATCGAGCTGGTCTTCGTCGCGCTGCCCCACGGCACGACGCAGGAGGTCATCGCCGCGCTGCCGCGTCATGTGAAGATCGTGGACCTGTCGGCCGATTTCCGCCTGCGCGACCCCGAGGACTACGCGCGCTGGTATGGACACCCCCACCTCGCCCCCGAGCTGCAGAAGGAGGCCGTCTACGGCCTGCCCGAATTCTACCGCGAGCAGCTGCGCGCCTGCCGGCTGGCGGCGGGAACGGGCTGCTTCGTGGCGACGGGGCTCCTGCCGCTGGTTCCGCTGCTCGAGGCCGGCGTCATCGCGCGCGAGGACATCGTGATCGACGCCAAGACGGGCATCACCGGCGCGGGGCGCGGCGCGTCCGAGCGCAAGCTGTTCTCGGAGGTGACCGAGGGCGTGGACGCCTACAACATCGCCCGTCACCGCCACACGGCCGAGTTCGACCAGGAGCTGTCGCGCGCCGCCGGCGCGCCGGTGCGCGTGACCTTCACGCCGCATCTTCTGCCCATGAACCGCGGCATCCTGGCCACGATCTACGTCAAGGGCGACGCGCGCGAGATTCACCGCGTCCTCGACGAGCGCCACCGCCCCGAGCCCTTCGTGCATGTGCTGCCGCTGGGCGCCGAGGCGCCGCAGACGCGCCATGTGCGCGGCTCGAACCTGTGCCGCATCGGCGTGACGGCGGACCGGATCGAGGGGCGGGCGATCATCGTCTCGGTGCTCGACAACCTGGTCAAGGGCGCCTCGGGGCAGGCGGTGCAGGCGGCGAACCTGATGCTGGGCCTGCCCGAGACGACGGGACTCGAGGCCGCGCCGCTTTTCCCGTAAGAAGAGCGCACTTGAAACGCGGCCGCGCCGGCGCACATCCTGTCGGCGGGGCCCGCGCGCGCGGGGCCGCGCGTCAGGCAAGGAGCGGATCCGATGGCGATGACCCGGAAAAAGCGCCGCATCGCGTTGATCGCGGCGGGCATGGCGGCGCTGGCGGCGGCGGCGACGCTGGTCGGCGTGGGCATGCGCGACAGCATCGTGTTCTTCTTCAGCCCGGCCGAGATGATCGCCCGCGCGCCGGGCCCCGATCAGCGTCTGCGCGTGGGCGGCCTGGTCGAGGTCGGCTCGGTCGAGCGCGGGCAGGGCGAGACGGTGTCGTTCGTGGTCACCGACGGCGCGGCCTCGCTGCCGGTGCGCTTCAAGGGCGTGCTGCCCGACCTGTTTTCCGAGGGGCAGGGCGTGGTGGCCGAGGGGCGGCTGGTGAACGGCGTGTTCGTGGCCGACGAGGTGCTGGCCAAGCATGACGAGACCTACATGCCGCGCGAGGTGGCCGACGCGCTGAAGAAGCAGGGCGTGTATCGCGGGGCCGAAGAGGGCGGCGGCTCCTGAGCCGCGGGCGCGGCCGCCGCAGGGCAGGGAGGCAAGCCGCATGAAGATCGTGGTCAACGGCGTCGCGCGGACGCTCGAGGTCGATCCGCAGATGCCGCTCTTGTGGGCGCTGCGCGACCATCTGGGCGTTCTGGGGCCGAAATACGGCTGCGGCGTCGGGGCGTGCGGGGCCTGCACGGTCTGGATCGGCGGGGCGCCGGCGCGCAGCTGCGTGACCGCGCTCGAGGATGTGGACGCGCCGGTGACCACCATCGAGGGGCTTCCCGCCGCGCTCGGCGCGCAGGATCTGACGGCGGTGCAGCAGGCCTGGATCGACGAGCAGGTTCCCCAGTGCGGCTATTGCCAGTCGGGGCAGATCATGGCCGCGGCGGCGCTGTTGCGCGACGATCCCGCCCCCTCGGATGCGGCGATCGACGAGGCCATGAGCAATCTGTGCCGCTGCGGAACCTACCCGCGCATCCGCGCCGCGATCCGCCGCGCGGCGGCGATGCTGGCGCGCGCCTCTGCCGCGGGCGAGGGGGCGGCGGCGCCTGGGGCGGATCAGGCGGCCTCCGAAACGCCGCTCGCTCCCGACGCGCCTGCGGCCCCCGATGCGCCTGCGGCCCCCGACGCGCAAGTTGCCCCCGACGCGGTTCCGTCCGCGCCCGGGGGGCCCGCCGAGGAGCGTTGAGCATGGCTTTGGGCAAGACCACGCGCCGCGCCTTTCTGGGGCTGGGCGCCGTCGCCGCCGGCGGGCTGGCGCTGGGCTGGTGGCGGCTGACGCGGCCCTGGCCGAACCCGCTCGAGGACCGGCTGGGGCCGGGGGACGTCGCCTTCAACCCCTATGTCCTGATCGGCGCCGACGGGTCGATCACGGTCATCGCGCCGCGCGCCGAGATGGGGCAGGGCGTCAGCACCACCCTGGCGGCGCTGGTCGCCGAGGAGCTCGAGGTCGGCCTCGACCAGCTGCGGGTCGAGCATGGCCCGCCCGCCGGCGCCTATTTCAACGAGGCGATGCTGGCCGACTCGCAACCCTTCGCGCAGTGGGACCGCTCGTGGATGGCCGAGGCGGCGCGCGCCGCCGCCGCCGCCGCGGGGCGCACCCTGGGATTGCAGGTGACGGGCGGCTCGTCCTCGACCGTGGACGCCTTCGAGCGCATGCGCAAGGCGGGGGCGGCGGCGCGGGTCATGCTGATCGCGGCCGCGGCCGAGCGCTGGGGCGCGCCGGCCCATGCCCTGCGCGCCGAGCGCGGGCGGGTGATCGACCCGGCGAGCGGGCGCGCGCTGGAATACGGCGCGCTGGCCGAGGCCGCCGCGCGGCTGACGCCGCCGGCCGATCCGCCACTCAAGCCGGCCGGCGAGTGGCGCGTGCTGGGCCGTCCCGCGCGCCGGGTGGACATGCGCGCCAAGGTCACCGGCGCGCCCATCTTCGGCATCGACGTGACGCTGCCCGACATGCTGTTCGCGACCGTGCGCATGGCGCCGCGCCCCGGCGCGCGGGCGCGCTCGGCCGACCTGTCGGCGGCGCGGGCGATGGCGGGCGTGCGCGCGGTCGTGCCGCTGGACACGCCCATGGGGCATGGCTTCGGCGTCATCGCCCGCGACACCTGGACCGCCTTTCGCGCCGCCGCCGCCATCGAGGCCGAGTGGGAGGACACGCCCCATCCCGCCGACGAGGAGGCCCAGTTCGCGGCGCTGGCGCGCGGGCTCGAGGGCGAGGGGTTCGAGATGGGCGGCGCGGGCGACGCCCCGGCCGCCTTCGCCGCCGCCCCGCCGCAAGAGGTCCTGCGCGCCGAATACCGCGTTCCCTTCTTGGCGCATGCCTGCATGGAGCCGATGAACGCCGTCGCCCAGCTGGCGGGCGACCGTCTGCGCATCTGGGCGCCGACCCAGGCGCCGACGCTGGTGCAGGAGGTGTGCGGGCCGGCGGTGGGGCTGTCGGCCGAGGACGTCGAGGTCACCGTCACCCATCTGGGCGGCGGGTTCGGGCGCCGGGCCGAGGCGGACTTCGCCCTTTACGCCGCGCTTCTGGCCGCCCATGCGGACGGGCGCCCGGTCAAGGTCGTGTGGTCGCGCGAAGAGGACATGACCCATGACGCCTACCGCCCCGCGGCGCTGGCGCGGATGCGCGCGCATGTGCGCCGCGGCGAGGGGCCGCTGGCGCTCGAGATGCGCGTGGCCGCGCCGCCGGTGGTCAAGTCGGTGCTGGGGCGCACCTTTCCCTCGCTGCCGGCGGTCGGCCCCGACCGGCCGATCCTTGAGGGCGCCTTCGACCAGCCCGGCGCGCCCCTGCACGCCCGCTTCGAGGGCGTGCCCGTGGATCTGGGCGTGCCGGTGGGGTTCTGGCGCTCGGTGGGGTATTCGTTCAACGGCTTCTTCCACCAGTGCTTCATGGACGAGATCGCCCACGCCGCCGGGCTCGACCCGATCGAGATGCGGCTGCGGATGCTGTCGGGCCCCGACTTCGCCCCCGCGCGCAAGGCGCTGGAAGAGGTCGCGCGCATGTCCGGCTGGGGCGAGGCCGCGCCGGGGCGGGGCAAGGGCGTGGCCTTCACGCTCAGCTTCGGCGCCTGGGTCGCGCAGGTGGTCGAGGTCTCGGCCCGCCCCGAGGGCGTGCGGGTCGAGCGGGTGTGGTGCGCGGCCGATCCGGGGCTGGTCCTGGACCCGCGCAACTACGAGGCGCAGATGGCCTCGGGCATCGTCTTCGGGCTGAGCGCGGCGATGATGCAGAAGATCACCTTCGCCGATGGCGCGCCCGAGCAGAGCAACTTTCACGATTTCGACGCGCTGCGGCTGGATCGCTGCCCGCAGATCGAGGTGCGCCTTCTGCAGAACGCGCCGCGCATGGGCGGGGGCGGCGAGCCGGGCGTGCCTCCGGCCGCGCCGGCGCTGGGCAACGCGATCTTCGCGGCGACGGGGCGGCGGCTGCGCAGCCTGCCCTTCGGCGACGAGGTGGATTTCGTCTGACCGGCCGGGCGGCGCGCGGCGGCGGTCGCGGGCGCGGCTGCGGCGACATGCCCGCGCCCGGGGCGCCGCGCTGGCGCGCGCGTGAATTGCATAAGCGCCGGGGCGGCCTATGATGCCGCGGCAGGAGGAACGCTGATGATCGTCGAAATCGGCCATTTCGCCCTGATCCTGGCCTTCATGGTCTCGATCGTGCAGGCGACCGCGCCCATGATCGGCGCAAGCCGCGGCTGGGCGGACTGGATGCGCGTCGCCGAGCCCGCGGCGGCGCTGTGCTGGGCGCTGACCGCCACGTCCTTCGCGGCGCTGACCTGGGCGTTCGTGAACTCGGACTTCTCGGTCAAGCTGGCGGCCGAGCACTCGAACACCCTGCAGCCGCTGCTCTACCGGGTCACGGGCGTGTGGGGCAATCACGAGGGCTCGCTGCTGCTCTGGACGCTGATCCTGACCCTTTACGGGGCCATGGTGGCGGCCTTCGGCGGGGCGCTGCCGCCCACGCTCAAGGCGCGCACGCTGGCGGTGCAGGGGCTGATCGGCGCCGCCTTCTTCGCCTTCATGCTGTTCACCTCGAACCCGTTCGAGCGGCTGCCCAACCCGCCGCTCGACGGCGCGGACCTGAACCCGCTGCTGCAGGATCCGGGGCTGGCGTTTCACCCGCCCTTCCTCTACCTCGGCTATGTGGGGCTTTCGATGTCCTACAGCTTCGCCGTCGCGGCGCTGATCGAGGGGCGCGTGGACGCGGCCTGGGCGCGCTGGGTGCGGCCCTGGACGCTGGCGGCCTGGACGGCGCTGACCGTGGGCATCGCGCTGGGCAGCTACTGGGCCTATTACGAGCTGGGCTGGGGCGGCTGGTGGTTCTGGGACCCGGTCGAGAACGCCTCGTTCATGCCCTGGCTGGCGGCGACGGCGCTGCTGCACTCGGCGATCGTGGTCGAGAAGCGCGACACGCTCAAGAGCTGGACCATCCTGCTGGCGATCCTGGCCTTCACGCTCAGCCTCATGGGCACGTTCATCGTGCGCTCGGGGCTGCTGACCTCGGTGCACGCCTTCGCCTCGGACCCCACGCGCGGCGTGTTCGTGCTGGCGATGCTGGCGGCGGCTTCGGGCGGGGCGCTGGCGCTTTACGCCTGGCGCGCGCCGCAGCTGCGCGCGGGCGGCGTGTTCGCGCCCGTCAGCCGCGAAAGCGCGCTTGTGCTCAACAACCTGCTGCTGGCCGCGGCGGCGGGGGTGGTGCTGCTGGGCACGCTCATGCCGATGATCCGCGAATACTGGGACGGCGCCAGGATCTCGGTCGGCGCGCCCTTCTTCGAGCTGGCCTTCACGCCCTTCATGGTGGCGCTGGCGATCATCCTGCCGATCGGCGCGGCGCTGCCGTGGAAGCGCGGGCGGCTGGGCCGCACGGCGCGGCGCATGGCGCCGGCGCTGGCGCTGGCGCTGGCGGCGGCGGCGCTGGTGTGGGCGCTGCAGACCGGGCGCTCGGCGCTGGGGCCGGTGGGCGTGGGGCTGGGAACCTGGCTGATCGCCGGCGCGCTGGCCGAGCAGCTCGAGCGCGCGCGCCTTGGCCGCGCGCCGGCGGCCGAGACGCTGCGCCGCCTGCGCAACCTGCCGCGCGCGGATTGGGGCAAGGCGTTGGCCCATGCCGGGCTGGGGCTGAGCTTCATCGGCGTCAGCGCCGTCACCGCCTGGGAGGCCGAGCTGATCCGCACCGCGCGCCCGGGCGACAGTCTCGAGCTGTCGGGCTACGTCTTCGTCTTCGACGATGTGCGCCAGGTTCCGGGGCCGAACTACGTCGCGCGCCAGGGGGTGTTCCGCGTGTTCGAGGGCGGCGTCGAGACCGCGCGCCTGACGCCGGAAAAGCGCGTCTACACCGTGCAGCGCATGCCCACGACCGAGGCGGCGATCGACATGGGGCTGGCGCGCGATCTCTACGTGGTGCTGGGCGATCCGCAGGATGACGGATCCTGGGCGGTGCGCATCTATGTCAAGCCGCTGGTGAACTGGATCTGGATCGGCGCGCTGGTCATGGCGCTGGCCGGGCTGGTCAGCCTGTCGGACCGGCGCTATCGCGTGGGCGCGGCGGCGCGCCGGCCGGCGCCCGCGGCCGTCGCCGGAGCGGCGGAATGAGCGCGCGCCCCGCGGCGCGGCTGCGCGCGGCGGCGCTGGCGGCGCTGTGCGCGCTGGCGGCTTTGGGCGCGGCGCCCGGCCCGCTGGGGCCCGGGCCGGCTCTGGCCGTGCAGCCGGACGAGATGCTTGACGATCCGCAGCTCGAGGCCCGCGCCCGCGCCCTGTCCAAGGAGCTGCGCTGCCTGGTCTGCCGCAACGAGAACATCGACGATTCCAACGCCGACCTTGCCCGCGATCTGCGCATCCTGGTGCGCGAGCGCATCAAGGCCGGCGACAGCGACGAAGAGGTTCTGCGCTACCTTGTGGACCGCTACGGCGAATTCGTGCTGCTGCGCCCGCGCTTCTCGCTCGGCAACGCGGCGCTGTGGCTGGGGGGGCCGGCGATGCTGCTGCTCGGCGGGATCGCGGCCTGGCGTTTCGTGCGCCGCGCGGGGCGCGGCGGCGCCGAGGCCGGCGCCGCCGCCCCGCTGACCGAGGAGGAGCGTGCGCGCATTGCGCGCCTGCTCGAGGACTGACCGCCCCGCCAAGGAGCCTTCGGATGCGCTACGACGCCCTGCGCCACGAGATCGACGGCGACGTCGTCCGCCTGACCCTGGCGCGCCCTGCCGCCGGCAACGCGCTGAGCGCGCAGATGCGCGTCGAGCTGATCCATGCGCTGGCCGAGGCCCCCGCGCAGGGCCGCGCCGTGGCGATCGGCGCGATGGGGCGCGATTTCTGCGCGGGGCAGGATCTGGGCGGCGAGCCGGATCTGACCGAGGCGGATCTGGGCGGGCTTGCGCGCGAGGATTACGCGCCGCTTGCGCGCGCGATCGAGGAGTGCGCCGTGCCGGTGGTGACCATGGTGCGCGGCGTGGCGGCGGGCGCGGGGGCGGCGCTGGCGCTGGCGGCGGACATCTGCGTGGCGACGCGCTCGGCCAGCTTCGCCGAGCCGTCGCTGCGCGCGGGCCTGACGCCGATCATGGGCGCGAGCTGGCTCTTGCCGCGCCTGGCGGGGCGGGCGCGGGCGCTGGGCATGGCGCTTCTGGGCGATCCGGTTCCCGCGGCGCGGGCGCTGGAATGGGGCCTGATCTGGGAGATGACCGAGGATGACGCGCTCGAGCCGCGGGGCATGGAGATCGCCCGCCGCCTTGCCGCCGGGCCCGCCGAGGCGATCCGCCTGACGCGGGCGGCGGTGCGCGCGGGCGCCCAGTCCGACCTCGAGACGCAGCTCGAGCGCGAGGCGCGCGCGCTTCGTCAGGCCGGGCGCACGCGCGACGCGCTCGAGGGGCTTCTGGCGCTGCGCGAAGGCCGCCCGCCGCGCTTCGAGGGCCGCTGACGCGCCTGCGGGCGGGGATGTCAGGGCGCGCGCTCTCGGCCCGGGGCGCGTCTCGCCGCCCGGCTCAGCCGCCCTCGGCGCGCAGGGCGCGGGCGAAGGCGGCCGCGGCGCGGTCCACGTCCTGCGGGCGCGTCGCCCAGGAGCACACGCTGATGCGGATCGCCTTGCGCCCGCGCCAGGTCGTGCCGCCCGCCCAGGCCTCGCCCTCGCGCTGGACGCGGCGCATGACGGCCTCGGTGCGCGCGTCGTCGCCGCAGGCGACGAGAACCTGGTTGAAGACCACGTCGTTGAGCACCTCGAACCCCGCCGCGCGCAGCGCGTCTGCAAAGCGCAGCGCGTTGTCGTGCAGCGCGCCCAGCAGGGTCTCGACGCCCTCGCGGCCCAGAAATGCCAGCGCGGCCCACAGCTCGACCGCGCGCGCGCGGCGCGACATCTCGGGCGTGGTGCGCATGCCGTCGCGCTCGGCCGACCAGTGGATGTAGGCGCCGTCGGTCTGCATGGCGCCGATCAGCGCCTCGGGGTCGGCGCATAGCGCGATGCCGCAGTCATAGGGGGTGTTGAGCGTCTTGTGCCCGTCCACGGACCAGGAATCGGCCAGCTCGACGCCGCGCGTCAGATGGGCGAAGCGCCGCGTCGCCGCCGCCCACAGCCCGAAGGCGCCGTCGACATGCGTCCATGCGCCGGCGGCGCGGGCGCGCGCGCAAAGATCGGCGAAATCGTCGAACGCGCCCGAGTTCACGTTGCCCGCCTGCAGGATCAGGATGGTGCGCTCGTCCAGCTCGGGAACCAGGTCGGCGCGGATGCGGCCCTGCGCGTCGGCGGGCACGCGCTCGACATTGTCCAGCCCCAGCCCCAGCAGCTGCGCCGCCTTGGCGACGGTGCCGTGGGCCTGCTCGCCCGCCACCACGCGCAGCGCCGGCGCGCCCGCCAGCCCCTTGCGGTTGACGTCCCAGCCGGCCCGGCCGAGCAGCCGCCAGCGCGCCGCCGCCAGCCCCGCGAAGATGGCGGTGGACGAGCCCGAGACGAAGCCCGCCGCCGTTCCCCGCGGCAGGCCCAGAAGCTGGGCCAGCCAGGCTTCGACCGTCGCCTCGATGCGCCCCAGAACGGGCGAGATCACATGCAGCGCCGGGTTCTGGTCCCACACGTCGGTCAGCCAGCGCGCCGCCAGCGCCGGCGGCAGCGCCGAGCCGTTGACGAAGCCGAAATACCGCCCGCCCAGCTGCGCCACCGTCGCGGGCGAGCCGGCGCGGTCGAGAAGCTCGATCAGCGCCTCGGCGGGGGCGCCGCGCTCGGGCAGGGGGGCGTCGAAGGCGGCGAGCCCGGCCAGCGCGGCGTCGTCGGGAAAGACGCGCCGCTCCATGATCGTGTCCAGATAGGCGAAGGCGCGCGCGGCCGCGGCGCGAAACAGGCCCTTGTCCTCGAGCTGGGCGAACATGCGCGCGCGCAGCGCCTCTTGCGCGGCGGCGTCGGAGAGTTCGGGGGCGGCCGCGGCGTCGGCGATCGGGGGGCGGGGCGCTTGGGGCCGGGCCGGCGGCGCGTCGCTGCGCCGGGGGGCGGGGTGCTGCGGGCGCGGCGTGGTCATGGGCGATCCTCCGGTCTTGAGCGCGGACAGGCGCCTTTCTATCCGCCTTCGCCGCGCCGCGCGAGAGGGCGATGCGCGCCGCGCCCCAAGGTCGTCGCAAGCTTGCCGACGGGCCGGGGGCGGCGGTCGGGCGCATGGTTCCGGGCCGATCCCGCGGCGGCGCGAGGCGCGCGCGGGGGCGCGGGGGGCGCGGGGGGGCGGAAGCCGTCGCGCCGCGCCCGGCGCGCCAACGCCCGCGCGGTGCGGGGGCGTCCGAGCCGCGCGCATGTCGGCCATGCGTCGGCGGCGCTGGCGCCGGCGGGCGCGCGGTTGTATATGCTCGGCCATGATGAAGCCAGGGCTCGACCTTCGCCCCGTCCCGTTCCGCAAGATGCACGGGCTGGGCAACGACTTCGTGGTGATCGACGCGCGCGCGGGCGCCCCGCGCGTGACGCCGGCGCTTGCGCGCGCGCTGGGCGACCGGCATTTCGGCGTGGGCTTCGACCAGCTGGCCGAGATCCTGGACCCCGACCGCCCGGACGAGGCGGCGCGCGTCGTCTTCTGGAACCCCGACGGCGGGGTGGCGGGCGCGTGCGGCAACGCCACGCGCTGCGTCGCGCGGCTGCTGATGGAGGAAAGCGGCGCCGATGCGCTGATCCTGCGCTCGGAGCGCGGGCCGCTGGCCTGCCGCCGCCGTCCCGACGGGCTGATCGAGGTCGACATGGGCGCGCCCGTGCTCGACTGGACCGCGATCCCGCTGGCGCGGCCGGCCGACATCGACGCGCTGCCCATCGAGGGCGCGCCCTCGGCCGTGGGCATGGGCAACCCGCATTGCGTCTTCTTCGTCGACGACGCCGAGGCGGTCGCGCTCGAGCGTCTCGGCCCCGCCGTCGAGCGCCACCCGCTGTTTCCCGAACGCACGAATGTCGAGTTCGTCCAGGTCCTTTCGCCCGGCCGCATCCGCATGCGCGTGTGGGAGCGCGGGGCGGGCGTGACGCTGGCCTGCGGGTCGGGCGCCTGCGCGGCGGCGGTGGCGGCGGCGCGGCGCGGGCTGAGCGGCCGCCGGGTCGAGGTGCTGCTGGACGGCGGCGCGCTGCAGATCGACTGGCGCGACGAGGGCGTGGTCATGGCCGGCCCCGCCGCGCTGGTGTTCGAGGGGCGGCTGAGCCCGGAATTCCTGGCCGGCGCGCTTGGGGCCGGGGCGCCCGCCGGCGCGATTGGGGCCGAGGCGCCTTCCGGCGCGCTTGGGGCCGGGGCGCCTTCCGGCGCCGGGGGCGCGGCATGAGCGCCCCGCGCCCCGCGCCGCGCTCGGGCGCGGATCCGCTCGCCGCCCCGTCCGCGGCCGAAGGCGGCGCGCGCCCGCCCGCCCCTTCCGCGGCCCCGGTGTTCGAGACCTTCGGCTGCCGCCTCAACGCCTACGAGACCGAGGCGATGAAGAAGCTGGCCGCCGAGGCCGGGCTGCACGACGCGGTGGTGGTCAACACCTGCGCCGTCACCGCCGAAGCCGTGCGCCAGGCCCGCCAGCGCATCCGCAAGCTGCGGCGCGAGAATCCCGGCGCGCGGATCGTCGTCACCGGCTGCGCGGCGCAGACCGAGCCGCAGACCTTCGCCTCCATGCCCGAGGTGGACCTGGTGCTGGGCAACGCCGAGAAGATGGCCCCCGCCGCCTGGTCGCGGCTGAGCGCGCCGGATTTCGCGCCGCCCGAGGAAAAGATCCTGGTCGAGGACATCATGTCCGTGACCGAGACCGCCGGCCACCTGATCGACGGCTTCGGCACGCGCGCGCGCGCCTATGTCCAGATCCAGAACGGCTGCGACCACCGCTGCACCTTCTGCATCATCCCCTATGGGCGCGGCAATTCGCGCTCGGCGCCGGCGGGGCAGGTGGTCGAGCAGATCCGCCGCCTGGTCGATCAGGGCTACAACGAGGTGGTGCTGACGGGCGTCGACATGACCGGCTGGGGCGCCGATCTGCCCGGCCGCCCGCTGCTGGGCGAGCTGGTGCAGCGCATCCTGCGCCTCGTGCCCGACCTGCCGCGGCTGCGCATCTCGTCCATCGACTCGGTCGAGGCCGACCCGGCCCTGATCGAGGCCGCCGCTTCTGAGCCGCGCTTCATGCCGCATCTGCATCTGAGCCTGCAGGCGGGCGACGACATGATCCTCAAGCGCATGAAGCGCCGCCACCTGCGCGAGGACGCCATCCGCTTTTGCCAGACGCTGCGGCGCGCGCGCCCCGACATCGTCTTCGGCGCGGATCTGATCGCGGGCTTCCCGACCGAAACCGAGGCGATGTTCGAGAACTCGCTGCGCCTCGTGGACGAGTGCGGGCTGACCTGGCTGCATGTCTTTCCCTTCAGCCCGCGCAAGGGCACGCCGGCGGCGCGCATGCCCCAGCTGCCGCGCGCCGTGGTCAAGGAGCGCGCCGCGCGCCTGCGCGCCAAGGGCGAGGCGGCGCGCGACGCCTGGCTGGCGGCGCAGGTTGGGCGCGCGCACCGGGCGCTGGTCGAATCGCCCCGCATCGGGCGCGGCGAAAGCTTCGCCGAGATCCTGTTCCCCGAGGATCGCCCCGTCGGCGCCGTGGTCGAGGCGCGCATCGTCGGCGTGCGCGACGGGCGCCTTTTGGCAGCCTGAGCGGGGCGGGCCGGGCGCGCCCTTTTCTTGGCGCGGGGGGCGGGTTATGTGAAATCGCGCGCCGCCGGCGCCGGCCGCGGATCCACGGACCGCAGATCGGAGACCCCATGTCCTTCTTCAACAAGCTCAAGTCGCGCCTGTTCAAGTCGTCGTCCCGGATCGAGCAGGGGCTGGAGGCGATCGTCGAGGAGGGCGCCGCCCCCGAAGCCGAAGCCGGGACCGCCCCCGACGCCGCATCCCGGACCGCGCCCGACGCCGCATCCCGGACAGCGCCCGACAGCCCCCCCGCCGCGCCCGCGGCCGAGGCCGGCGCGAGCGCGCGCGGGGCGGGCGTTCTGGGCCGGCTGCTGGGCCGCGCCGCCGAGCCGCGCCGCGCGCTCGACGACGAGATGCTCGAGCAGCTCGAAGAGCTGCTGATCGCCTCGGACATGGGCGTCGAGACCTCGGCGCGGATCGTCGCGCGCATGGCCGAGGGCCGCTACGGCAAGCGCCTGACCGCCTCCGAGATCAAGCGCCTTCTGGCGGACGAGATCGCCCGCGTGCTCGAACCCGTCGCGCGTCCGCTGCGCCTGACGGGGGCGCGGCCGCAGGTGATCCTCGTGGTGGGGGTCAACGGCTCGGGCAAGACCACCACCATCGGCAAGCTGGCCAGCCAGTTCCGCCAGGCGGGCAAGTCGGTGATGATCGCGGCGGGCGACACCTTCCGCGCCGCCGCGGTCGAGCAGCTCCAGATCTGGGGCGAGCGCGCGGGCGTGCCGGTGCTGACCGCGCCCGAGGGCTCGGACCCCGCCTCGCTGGCCTTCGACGCGCTGGCCCGCGCCCAGGCCGAGGGCGTGGACCTCTTGATGATCGACACCGCCGGGCGGCTGCAGAACCGCGCCGACCTGATGGCCGAGCTCGAGAAGATCGTGCGCGTGCTGCGCAAGAGGGACCCCGACGCGCCCCACGATTCCCTGCTGGTGCTGGACGCGACGACGGGGCAGAACGCGCTGACCCAGGTCGAGATCTTCCGCGAGGTGGGCAAGGTCACCGGCCTGGTGATGACCAAGCTCGACGGCACGGCGCGCGGCGGCGTTCTGGTGGCGCTGGCCGACCGCTTCGGGCTGCCGATTCATGCGATCGGGGTGGGCGAGGGGATCGACGATCTTCAGCCCTTCGATCCCGACGAGTTCGCCCGCGCCCTGACCGGAGCGGAGTGACGCCGTCCCCATGCCGGCCGAGTGGATCCGCGCCATCGAGGGAACCGAGGCCGGCGCGCAGGCGGCGCTGGGGCTGGCGCTGCTGTCGGCGCTGGCGCATGCCGCCTTCGGCGCGCTGCAGAAGGGGCGGCACGATCCCTGGCTGACGCGCGGCGCGATCGACCTTTGCTACATGCTCATGGCGCTGCCGGCGGCGCTGTGGCTGGTTCCCCGGCCCACGCCCGGCCTGTGGGCGGCGCTGGGCGGCGCGTGGCTCATCCACACCGTCTACAAGCTGTTCCAGGCCATGGCCTATGCGCGCGGCGCCTACACGGTGGTCTATCCGGTGGCGCGCGGCGTCGGGCCGTTGGCGACGGCGGCGCTGGCGGGGGTCGTGTTTCACGAGTCCCTGCGCCCCGGGCAATGGGCCGGCGCGGCGGTGCTGTCGGGCGCGATCATGGCGCTGGCGGCGCTCAATCTGCGCCGGGCGGATGCGGCGGCGCGCGCCAGCATGGCGCCGGCGCTGGCGCTGGCGGCGCTGACGGGGCTGATGATCGCGGCCTACACGACCTATGACGCCTGGGGCGTGCGGCTGGCCGAAGATCCGTTCACCTTTCTGGCGTGGTTCTTCGTCATCGACGGCTGGGCGTTTCCCGCGCTGGCGCTGTGGCGGATGCGCCGGGGCGCCTGGCCGCCGCCGGCGCCGGGGCAGCTGGCGCTGCGCGCGCTGGCGGGGGCGGCGATCGCCTATGTCAGCTTCGGCGCGGTGATGCTGGCCACGCGGCTGGACAAGGTGGGCGAGGCGGCGGCGCTGCGCGAGACCTCGACGCTGTTCGCCGCGCTCATCGGCTGGCTGTTCCTGGGCGAGCGCGTGGGCCCTGCGCGCGCCGGGCTGATGGCGCTGATCGCTCTGGGCGCGGCGATGGTCGAGTTCGGCTGACCGCGCGCGAGGGGCGCGGGCGCCCGGGCCGGCCGCCGCGCGCCCCTCGCGCCCGCGCCGCGGTCCGGGCCCGGCGCGCACGCCGCCCGATCCGCCCCATGCCGCGCGGGCGGCAAAGGCGCCGCAAGGGGCCGAGCGCCCGCCCCGCGCCGCCTGCGCGGCCGGGGGCGCCTGCGCCCGCTAGCGCGCGGCGGCCGGTTCCGCCGACGGCGCTTGCGCCGCGACGTCTTGGCCGCGCACGATCACGCGCGCCGCCGGAAGCGGCGCAAGGCCGGGGGCGAGCTGCGCCGTGCCGAAATCGGGCCGGTGCAGCCACGGCGCAAGGCGGCGCATCATCAGATGCGCGTTTCCAAAGCCTCGCGCGCCCGGCGCATGGGCGTTGTCATGCACCGAGATCCTGTCCTCGGCGTCCTGGCCCAGCAGGAAATAGCTCCAGCGCGGCATGGCTCCGTCCCAGGTCACGTCCGGCAGCGGCGCGCCCAGCGCCTCGATCAGCAGGGCGGCGAGCGAGCCCTCTTCGACGCGCGGGGTCCCCGCGGGCGCGAACGCGTTATGATGCACATGCACCCGCGTGGGGAAGGCCGCGGCGGCCGAATCGTCGGCTTCGGGATGGGCCAGGATCAGGACGTTGGCGCCCCGGTTCTCGGCAAAGTCGTTCTCGAAGATCTCGACGTCGCGCACGCCGCCCAGAACCGCCAGCCCGGCGCCGGCCGGCGTCGGGGCGAGGGTCGGATCGGCGGCCGAGGCGGGGCGCCCGGCCGCGCCGGAAGCGCGGATGCGGTTGCGCAGCACGCGCGTGCGCCCCGCCCGCGGTCCCGCATCCCCGGCCCCCTCCGACGCGGCGCCGTCGGGTTCCTCGCCGTCCCCCGCGGCCGTTTCCGACCCGGCGCCTTGCGGTCCGGCGGCGTCGGGGCGCGCGGCGATCGCGATGCCGATCCGGTTTTCCGACAGCGCGTTGTCGACCACGTCCACCGCGCTCGAATCGAGCAGCGCAACCCCCGTCTGCGCGCCACGGATGCGGCTGCCGCGCAGCAGAACGTTGCGCGCGCGATCGATGCGGACGCCCGCACGCCACGGCCCTTCGACCGCGACGCCGTCGATGAGCGCGTTGCCGGCACGCTCGAGCACGATCCCGTCGGCCGGCGCGCCGCCCGCGCCGCGCGCGACGCGGATGCCGATGAGCGCGACGCCGTTCGCGCCGCGCACCCTCAGGGCGGCGGGCGCGGCGTCCTCGATGGCGAAGCCGCGCAGGATCGCGTCGTCGCCGCTCACCAGCAGCCCCGCCTCGCCCGCCTCCCGGCCCTCGAAGGACAGGATGGTGGCCCCGGCCCCCGCGCCTTCCAGCGTCGCGCCGTCGGCGCCCAGCGACAGGCCCCGCCCGAGCGCATAGCGCCCGGCCTCGAGCATGACCACGTCGCCGGGCCGCGCCGCCTCGAGCGCCGCCTGCAAGCGCTCCTCGGCCTGGGGGCCGGCGGGCACGCGCAGCTCGGCCCCGGTCGCGGCCAGGGCGGGCAGCGCGGCGAGGGCGGCGGCCGCGGCGCGCAGCGCGGCGGCGGCGCCGCGGCGGCGGATGCCGGGCGGGCGGGGCGCCGGGCGGCGCCGGGCGGGCGGTTCTGGCGGGGCGGCGCGGTCGGGCGGGGCGGTGGGCGGGGCGGCGGGCATGGCGGGCTCCGGTGCGGTCTGGACGGGCGCCGGGCGCGGCGCTGGGGGCCGGGCGGCGATCGGGCCGCGAGCGGGGCCGGCGCGGGGGCCGAGGCCGGGGCTGCGTCCGGCGCCGCGCGCGGCCCGGCTCCGATCAGGGCGCGCCCGCACCGCCGCTGTCAAGCCCGCCGGATCAGCCGCGCAACAGCGCGGCGACGCGCTCGAGCGCCAGCTCGTAGCCCTGCGCGCCGCATCCCGCGATCACCGCATCCGCGCGCAGCGAGACGTAGGAGCGGTGGCGGAACGGCTCGCGCTTGTGGATGTTGGACAGGTGCACCTCGACGACCGGGCCCTCGAAGGTCTCGAGCGCGTCGAGGATGGCGATCGAGGTGTGGGTGTAGGCCGCGGGGTTGATGACGATGGCCTGCGCCGTCTCGCGCGCGGCGTGGATGCGGTCGATCAGCTCGTGCTCGGCGTTCGACTGGGCGAAGTCGAGCGCAAGACCCAGCGCCTGGGCGCGCTCGCGGCAGGCGGCCTCGATGTCGGCCAGGGTCTGCGCGCCGTAGATCTCGGGTCGGCGGCGGCCCAGAAGGTTCAGGTTCGGGCCGTTGAGCACCAGAACGCGGGGGGTCATGCGGGGTTCCTCATCGGGTTTTCTCCTGCGGCTCGGCGGGGCGGAACAGCTGCGCGCCATGCACGCGCGCGCCGGCGATGGCCGCGCGCCCCTCGGCCGACAGCAGCCAGTCGATGAAGGCCTGTCCGGCCTTGGCGTTCACGTTCGGGCAGCGGGCGGGATTGACCAGGATGACGCCGTAATGGTTGAGCAGCCGCGGGTCGCCCTCGACCATGATCCGCAGATCGGCCTTGTTGGCGAAGGCCAGCCATGTGGCGCGGTCGGTCAGCGCATAGGCGCCCATGCCCGCGGCGGCGTTGAGCGTCGCGCCCATGCCCGCCCCCAGCTCGCGCAGCCAGCGGTCGGTCGCCGGGTCGGGGTCGAGCCCGGCCGCGCGCCAGAGCCGACGCTCGGCCTTGTGCGTGCCGCTGTCGTCCCCGCGCGAGGCGAAGGGCGCGCCGGCGGCCGCGATGCGGGCCATGGCGGCGGCCGCGTCGCGCATGCCGGCGATGCCCGCGGGGTCGGCGGCCGGCCCGACGATGACGAAGTCGTTGCTCATGAGCGGATGGCGCCGCACGCCAAGACCCTTGGCGACGAAATCCGCCTCGGCCCTGGGCGCATGAACCAGCACCACGTCGCCGTCGCAATTGGCCGCGTTGCGCAGCGCCTGCCCGGTGCCCACGGCCACGACCTTGACCTTGATCCCGGTGCGGGCCTCGAACTGCGGCAGGACCTGATCGAAGAAGCCCGAATTGGCGGTCGAGGTCGTCGATTGCACGATGATCTCGTCCTGCTCGGCGGCGGCCGCGGCGCCGGGCAGAGCCGCGGCCATGGCCGCCAGCGCCCCGAGCAGGGCGGCGCGAAGGGTCGGGGTGCGGGCGTTCACAGCAAGAGCCTGCCTTCCAGATAGGCCCGCCCCTCGGGCGAGGCGGGGCGGGCGAAGAATTCGCGCGCGGGGGTGCGTTCGGTCAGGCGTCCGTTATGCAGGAACGCGACCTCGTCGGCAACGCGCCGGGCCTGGCCGGCGTCATGCGTGACCACGAGCGCCGTGACCCCCTGGGCGCAGACCTCGCGGAGCAGCGCCTCGACCTGGGCGGTCGCGCGCGGGTCCAGATTGGCCGTCGGCTCGTCCAGCAGGAGCAGCGCCGGCGCGCAGGCCAGCGCGCGCGCCAGCGCCAGGCGCTGCTGCTCGCCGCCCGACAGCGCGCGGGCGGGGGCGTCGGCGCGATGCGTCAGACCCGCCTGCGCCAGCAGCGCCATGGCCCGGGCGCGCCTTGCGCGGCGCGGCGCGCCCGCCAGCGCCAGCGCATGGGTCACGTTGCCCAGCGTCGAGCGGCGCAGCAGCGCCGGGCGCTGGAACACCACCCCCACCGCCCCGCGCGGGGGCGTGGGACGTCCGGCCCATGTCGCCGCGCCCTCGTCCGGTGCGATGAGGCCGGCCAGAAGGCGCAGCGTCAGGCTCTTGCCCGCCCCGTTCGGCCCCATCAGCGCCAGCACGCCGCCCGGATCGAGCCGCAGCGTCAGCGCATCGACCGCCGCGCGTCCGCCGCGCCGCACGCTGACGCGATCGAGGCGCACCGGCCAGGGGTCGCGCGCGGCTGCGGCGCGGGTCGGCTCGGCGGGCCGGTCGGCGGCGCGGGCGCCGGCGGGGCGCCCGCAGGCGGGGCCGGACAGCGGGGCGGCCGCTTGCTCGGCCGCGGGCCTGGACGCGGGCTCAGACATGGGCGGCCCGCTCGGCGCGCGCGCGCAGCGCCATGGCCGCCAGGTTCACCGCCGCCGAGATCCCCAGCAGGATCATCCCCAGCCCCAGCGCCAGCGCCAGTTCGCCGCGCGCGGTCTCGAGCGCGATGGCCGTGGTCATCACCCGCGTCGCATGCGCGATGTTGCCGCCCACGATCATCACCGCCCCGACCTCGGCCGCCGCGCGTCCGAAGCCGGCCAGCGCCGCCGTGGTCAGCGCGAAGCGCCCGTCATGCAGCAGCGTCAGCGCCGTCGCCCAGCGTCCGGCGCCCAGGGCGCGCAGCGTTTCGTCATGCTCGGCATGCAGGTCGGCGATGGTCTGGCGCGTCAGCGCCGCCACCAGCGGCAGCGTCAGGATCGTCTGGGCGATGATCATCGCCGCGGGGGTGTAGAGCAGCCCCAGCGCCCCCAGCGGCCCCGAGCGCGACAGCAGCAGATAGGTCGCCAGCCCCACCACCACCGGCGGCAGCCCCATCAGCGCGTTGAGCAGCGCCGCCGCCGCCCCGCGTCCGGGAAAGCGCGCAATGGCCAAGAGCGCGCCCAGCGGCATGCCGACGAGGCACGAGATGGCCACCGCCGTCAGCGTGACGCGCAGCGACAGGCCGACGATCTCGGCCAGCTCGGGATCGCCCGAGGCCAGCAGCGCGAAGGCCGCGCCGAAAGCGTCCGTGAACTCCTGCATCCGGGTCCGTTTCCTCGGCGGTTTCGCCGCGCCCAGACTTCGCGCGGATCGCCGCGCCGCGCAAGGGGGCGGGCTTTCACCAGCCGGAAGGCGGGGCGCCGGGCCGCGCGCAAGGGCGACCACGCGGCGAGGCGCCGGCGCCCCCGTCCGGCCGTCCCTCGGGGTCGCGCCCGAACATCCCGCCAACGGCGCGCCTGACGCGCCGCGCGGGCTCGGTAAGATGGGGCGAATCGCAAGCCGTGCCAGCGCCGCACGCAGCGCCCTCCGCTCGCCGCGCGCGGGCGCGTCCGGCTAGGGTGATCGCAAGCCCCGTCGCATGGGCGGGGCTCGCGGCCGCGGCGGGTCGTTCGACGCTCCCCCTCGAAGCTTGGCCGAGCGGGCGCGACGCGATCGCCGCGCCGTCGGCGATCGCGGCGGCGCGACGGCCCCCGCCGCGCGGCGTCGCGTCGCCCGTTGCGGGCGCCCGCGCCGCCCCGCCCGGACCTGCGCCCGTCCTGCTGGCGCGCCGGCGCCGCATCGCGCCGCCGTCCCGTCGTTCCATCGCGCGGCGCAAGGGCGGACGGGCGGATGCGCGCCGCCCTTGCGCCTTGCGCGGGCTTGAGGCGCGCGCGCCGAACGGGCACATCTGTTCGGCCGCCCGCGGATCGGCCGGGGCATGACGCACGGAGCAGAGCTTGACCGACGAAGAAAGACGGCTGCGCGAAGAGATCATCGCCATGTGCCTGCGCTTCGAGGCGTCGGGCCTCAATCAGGGCACGTCGGGCAACGTCTCGGCGCGTTTCGAGGGGCGGATGATCGTCACCCCCTCGGCCACCCCCTACGCCGCCATGACCGCCGAGAGCCTGGCCTCGACCGCCCTCGAGGGGCCGCCCGCCTGGCAAGGGCCGCTGCCGCCCTCGAGCGAGTGGCGCATCCATCGCGACATTCTGCGCGCGCGCCCCGAGATCGGCGCCGTGGCGCATCTGCACCCGACCTACGCCACGGCCTTCGCCATGTGCCGCATGGCGATCCCGGCCGCGCACTACATGGTCGCGGCCTTCGGCGGAGACGACGTGCGCTGCGCCGGCTACGCGGTATTCGGGGGCGAGGCGCTGTCGCAAGCGGCGCTGCGCGCGCTCGAGGGACGCACGGCCTGCCTTCTGGCCAATCACGGCGTGATCGTGCTGGGCGAGACGCTGGCCAAGGCCGAATGGCGCGCGGTCGAGCTCGAGACGCTTGCGCGCCAGACCTGGGCGGCGATGCAGATCGGAACGCCCGCGGTGCTGAGCGCGGCGCAGATGGCCGAGGTGCGCGCGCGATTCGCCGGCTACGGCCTGCGCGAAGACTGACGCCCCCTTCGGCCCCGCCGCCGCCTGACGGCGCGAGGCGCGGCTTGGCGGCCGTGACGGCCTGGCCCGGCGCCGGCCGCGCCTTGCGCCGGCCAAGCGGCCGCCCTCGGCGCCGCGGCCGGACGCTCGGCCCGATCCGGGCGGCGGCGCAGCCCCCGGCCGGGCCGGGCCAGGATCCGGGGCGCAAATCGGGAGCGCAGCCCGGCGGGCGCATCATGGTGGGCGGATCTTGCCGGGCGGGCGGCGGCGCGGCGCGGCGCGCGGGCGGGCGCGCGCCCGGTCATGCCACGCTCAAGCGCCCCGGCGCGCGCGGCTTGAGCCGACCGCCGCCCATTCGCGGGCGGATCCGGGCGCCGATCCCGGACCTGCGCGGGGCGCGAGGGGCGCGCCGCCGCCTTCAGCGCGGCGAGCGCTTGGCCAGGATGCGCTGCAGCGTGCGCCGGTGCATGTTCAGCCGCCGCGCGGTTTCCGAGACGTTGCGGTCGCACAGCTCGAAGACGCGCTGGATGTGCTCCCAGCGCACGCGGTCGGCCGACATGGGATTCTCGGGCGGCGCGGGCTTGGCGTTCGGCTCGGCCATCAGCGCCGCCTCGATGTCGTCGGCGTCGGCGGGCTTGGACAGGTAGTCGGTGGCGCCGATCTTCACCGCCGCCACCGCCGTCGCGATGGCGCCGTAGCCGGTCAGGACGATGATTCGGCTGTCGGGCCGGGCGGCGCGCAGGGCCTCGACCACGTCAAGGCCGTTGCCGTCCTCGAGCCGCAGATCGACCACGGCGAAGGCGGGCGGCGCGGCGCGCACGATCTCCAGCCCCTCGGCCACGCTCTCGGCCATCACGGGAACGAAGCCGCGCCGCTCCATCGCCCGCGCCAGCCGGCGGCGGAAGGCTTCGTCATCGTCCAGCACCAGCAGGCTGCGGTCCTCGCCGGGCGCTTTGCCCGAGGCATCGGCCGTCGCTTCGCTCATCGCGCTCTCCGCCATTTGATATTACGCGTTGCGAATGGGTTTTAAGGCCTCGCGCGCGCAAGTCAAACGCCGGGGCGGGATCTTGCGCGGCCCAAGCCCCGCCCGGGCGAGGGGATCAGCCGCCCGCGCCGGGCAGGCGCTCGGCGAAGCAGGCGACGG
Source organism: Oceanicella actignis (assembly GCF_008124525.1). Lineage (GTDB taxonomy): Bacteria > Pseudomonadota > Alphaproteobacteria > Rhodobacterales > Rhodobacteraceae > Oceanicella > Oceanicella actignis. The sequence continues at coordinate 334,907 of NZ_VNHJ01000003.1, read as the reverse complement.
CGTCGGCGATCTGCTCGGGGGTCGCGTCGCGGCGGAACACGTCCAGAAAGCCCACGCCGGGCGCCATCAGATAGGTGAAGGTCGAGTGATCCATGAGGTAGTCCTCGGGATCGTCGCCCGCCCGCGCGGCATAGACGCGGTAGGCCTTGCGCGCGGCGTCGATCTGCTCGGGCGACCCGGTCAGGCCGATCATGCGCGGATGGATGTTGGCGGCGAAGGCGCCGACGGTCTCGGGATCGTCGCGCTGGGGATCGATGGTGATGAAGACCAGCTTCGCGTCCACGCCCCGCTCGGCGAGGATGTCGAGCGCGTCGGCGTTGCGCACCGTGTCCACGGGGCACACGTCGGGGCAGTAGGTGTAGCCGAAATAGATCAGCGTCGGCCGGTCGATGATCTGGGCGTCGGTGACGGTGCGGCCGTGCGAATCGATCAGCTCGAACGGACCGCCGATGGCGGCGCCGCCGGCGGCGACCCGCGTGGTTCGGCACTGGGCGAAGGGATCGTCGCCGCGCGAGCCGAAGGCGAACCACGCGCCCGCGCCCAGCCCCAGCGCGACGGCGGCGGCGGCGATGATGGCGGCGTGGCGGCGGGACATGGCGGAACTCCTGAACTTTCCTGCGCGCCCGCGGGCTGCGCGGGCCTTGCGCCGCAGATATGGCGCCCGCGCGCCCGCCGCGCCAGCCCCCGCGACCCTCGGCCGCGACCCCGCGCCGCGCCGCCGACTCGAAGCGCCGTCGGCGCGAAGCTTGGCGAGGGCGCCCGCGGCGGCTGCGGGGCGGGCCCATGGGCGCCGCGATCTGGCAGGGCCGGGCGCCGACGTCGCTTCCCGTCCTCCGGCGCGCAGGCGCCGAGCGCGCGGCGCCGGGCAGGAGCGCGATTGGCCGGATGCGAGGGCGCGCCCGAGGGCCCGAATCGGGCATGGCGCGGGCGCATGGGCCGCCGCACGCGGCGGCGGGCGCTCGGACCGCCGATCGAGGCGCGGCGAATGCGGGGCGCATGGCTCATGCGCGCGGGCTCTCCGCGTCGGGCCGGCGGACCGGCTCGTTCTCGCGCGTGCAAGGCCCCTGCGCAGGGGCTGTTCGCAACCCGCAACGGCGCAACAGCGCAAGTCCTCGCCCCATGGCTTGCGCGCGGGCTCGTGCGGACGATCCGCCCGGCGCCCGCTCCATCGGCGCCGTCCGCGCGGGGAAAGCCCCGCTGCCGGCGAATGCGGCCGCCTCGAACTCGCGGCCGCGCCCTGTCCCACGACATGGCGCAGGGGGCGGCGGTCAAGCCTGCCCGCGCGGCCCGGGCGCGCCGACGGCGCGTCGCGCGGCGCTGGCCGAAGCGGCGGGTTTCGCGCGGCGCCGGTCGGGCGGTTCGTCTTTCGCGCCCGGCGCCGCGATGCTAAGTCAACGGGATGCATGCCGAACCCTCCTCCGCCGCATCGGCCGCCCCGGCCGCCGCGCCAGCCGACGCTCCGAGCGACGGCGGCGGCCTTCTGGCCCTTGCGGCCGCGCGCGGCGACTGGGTGCGGCTGCGCACGCTCGTCGCCCTGCGCTGGATGGCGGCTCTGGGGCAGGCGGCGGCGGTCCTGGTCGCCGATCTCTGGCTTGGGGTGCAGCTGCCGATCGGCGCCTGCGCGGCGCTGATCGCGGCCTCGGCCTGCGTCAACATCGTCGCGCAGGCGGTGCACCCGCGCAACAAGCGCCTGACCGAGCGCGAGACGCTGCTGTTCCTGCTGTTCGACCTGGCGCAGCTGGGCGCGCTGCTGATGCTGACCGGGGGGCTGAGCAATCCGTTCGCGGTGCTGATCCTCGCGCCGGTGGTGATCTCGGCCACCGCGCTGACGCTGGCCTCGACGATTCTGCTGGGCGCCTTCGCGGCGGGGCTGGTCACGCTGCTGGCGCTGGGGGCGCGGCCGCTGCGCCTGGCCGACGGCGCGACGCTGCAGTCGCCGCCGCTGATCGTCGCCGGCTCGTGGGTCGCGCTGATCGTGGCGATGGCGTTCCTGGCCGCCTATGCGCGCCGCGTCACGGCCGAGAACTTCGCCATGTCCCTGGCGCTGAGCGCAACGCAGGAGGCCCTCTCGCGCGAGCAGCGCCTGACCGCCATCGGCGGCCTCGCCGCCGCCGCCGCGCACGAGCTGGGAACCCCGCTGGCGACCATCAAGCTTGCCGCCAGCGAGCTTGCGCGCGAGCTCGACGACCGCCCCGATCTGCGCGAGGACGCCGAGCTGATCCGCGATCAGGCCGAGCGCTGCCGTCAGATCCTGCGCGAGCTGGCCCGCGGCGGCAAGGACGACACCCACATCCGTTCGGCCCCCGTCTCGGCCGTGATCGAAGAGGCCGCCGCCCCGCATGCCGATCGCGGCAAGCGGCTGGTCCTGCGCCTGCGCGGCCGCCCCGCCGGCCAGGGGCAGGACCCCGCGCAGCCGCTGGTGCGCCGCCGCCCCGAACTGATCCACGGCTTGCGCAACCTTGTGCAGAACGCGGTGGATTTCGCCGCCTCGACGGTCTGGATCGACGTCGACTGGGACGAAGAGACCCTGCGCATCGCCGTGGGCGACGACGGGCCGGGCTATGGCCCCGAGCTGCTGGGGCGGCTGGGCGATCCCTATGTGCGGCGGCGCGCCAGGCCCGCGGCGGCGCCGGCCGGGCGCGCGGGATACGAGGGCATGGGGCTGGGGCTGTTCATCGCCAAGACGCTGCTCGAGCGCACGGGCGCGCGCATCCATTTCGCCGACGCCGCAGACGCCGAAGCGCGCGCCCAGGCCCCGGCCGATCCCGAGCGCGGGCGCCCGACGGGCGCGGTGGTCACGGCGACCTGGCGGCGCGCGGCGCTCGAGGCGGCGCGCGGCCGCGCCGAGGACAATCCGCGTTTCGGCTTAAACAATATTTAACCACGATCAACATTCCTGTAGGTTGAGTGAACGTCGCCGCCCCGCCGCGGACGAGCAGAAGGAGGCGCGCATGCGCGCGGCCAGACGGTCGGACTTGTCATGATCTCGTCGTTCCCGAGCGAGGCCTTCGCCGCGCCCTGGCCCTGGGCGCTGGCAGCCGCGGCGGCGGCCGCGAGCCTGCTTGTCGCCCTCGGGCGCGCGCGAAGGGTCCGGCGAAGGGTTCCGCCGGCGCTGGCGAAGGCCGCGGCCGAAGGCGCCGCGACGTTTCGCCTGCGCGACGGCCGGGCGCGGGCGCTCGACGCGGCGGCGCGGGCGCGGCTGGGCTGGCGCGGGCGGCTGGGCCTGCGGCGGTCGGCGCCGGCGCGGGCGCTGTTCGCCGGGCTCTCGCCCGCCGATCCCGAGAACGCCCGCCCGCTCGAACGGGCGCTGGACGCGCTCGAGGAGGGCGGAGTCGCCTTCCGGCAGATGCTTCAGGACGAGGCCGGGCGCCTGTGGGAGCTGGCCGGGCTGACGGCCGGGGCGGGGGCCTATCTGACCCTGCGCGGCGCCGAGGGCGCGGCGCGCGAGCTGATCGCGCTGCGGCGCGAGGCGCGCGCCCTGCGCGAAGAGCGCGACCGCCTTGCCGCGATCATCGACGGCGCGCCGATCCTGATGTGGCGGCGCGACGCCGAGGGGCGGCTGATCTGGGCCAATGCGCCCTATCGCGCGCTTGCCGGGGCGCAGGACGGGACTCAGGACGGGGCGAAAGACGGGGCGCAGGTCGGGGCGCTGCGCGAGCTGCGCAGCGGCGATCCGCGCGCCGAGGGGCAGGGCGCCTTCCGCGCCGAGGGCCGGCGCAGCGCCTTCGAGCCCGCCACCGGGCGCCGGCGCTGGTTCGACGTGCGGCTGGCGCCGCAGCCCGACGGGTCCGAGCTGGGCTACGGCATCGACGCGGCGCCGATCGTGGACGCCGAAGCCTCGTTGCGCCGCTTCGTCGAGACGCTGACCGGCGCCTTCGCGAACCTTTCCGTGGGGCTTGCGATCTTCGACGCCGAGCGCCGGCTGGGGCTGTTCAACCCCGCCTTCGCCGATCTGATGGGGCTCGATCCCGCCTGGCTCGCCTCGCGCCCCGGCCTGTCCGACGTGCTGGTCCGCCTGCGCGAAAGCCGCGCGCTGCCCGACCAGGCCGATTTCGCCTCGTGGCGGCGCGAGCTCATGTCGCTGTTCGACGACCCCGCCGCCGCCGACTATGCCGAGATGTGGAACCTGCCCGGCGAGCGCGCGATCCGCGTGGTCGCCCGCCCGCATCCGCAGGGCGCGGTCGCCTTCCTGTTCGAGGACGTGACCGAGACCGCACGGCTCGAGCGCAAGTATCTGACCGAAGTCAAGCGCCGCCGCGCGACGATGGACCGCCTGGACGAGGCCGTGGCCGCCTTCGGTCCGAGCGGCGCGGCGCAGTTCGCCAATCCGGCCTTCGCCCGCGTCTGGGGCTTCCGCCCGGGCGACGAGGGCGCCCCCGCGCGGCTGTCGGACGTGGTCGCGCGCTGCCGCGAGCTTTCGCGCCCGCCGACCGACGGCGCGCCCGATCCGTGGGATCGTCTGCTCGAGATGATGGCGCGCGAGGACAGCCGCACCGCGTGGGCCCAGCGCATCGACCTGAAGGACGGGCGCGCGCTGCAGGCGCGCTTCGCGCCCCTTCCCGACGGATCGATCCTGACGGCCTTCACCGACATCACCGCCGCCGAGCGCGTCGCCGCCGCGCTGCGCGAGCGCAACGAGGCGCTCGAGGCCGCCGACGAGGTGCGCTCGGCGCTGATCTCGCAGCTGTCCGAGCGCCTGCGCCGGCCGCTCGGGGCCATCATCGGCGCCAGCCGCCTGCTGCTGGACGACGCGCAGGCGGCGCGGGGGCTCGACCAGCGCACCATCGGCTGCGTCAACGCGGTGGTGCGCGCCGCGGCCGAGGTCGAGGCCGTGATCCTTGGCGCGGGCGACATGGCCCCCGACATCTCGGGCGAGGCGGCGCAGGCCGAGCTGGGCGCGCGCCGCTGGGGGCCGGCCTTCGCCGCCCTGGTCGCGCGCGCCGAGCGCGCCGCCGCCGCGCGCGGGGTCAGGCTGGACGCCGAGGCGGCCGAGCCCGCGGCGGCCGCGGTGATCGGCGCCTCGGCGCGCTCGCGCCGCATCGTGATGAGCCTGGCCACCGCCGCCATCCAGAACACGGCCCCGGGCGGCGCGGTTCGCCTTGGCTGCGTCGTGACGCAGGACGGCGTCCGCGCCTGGACCGAAGAGCCCGCTTCGGGCGGGGGCGAAGATCGCGGCCTTGCGCACGAGCTCGCCTCGCGTCTGGCCGAAAGCTGCGGCGCGCGCATCGACGTCTCGACCGATGACGGGCGCACGCGCGTCTGCTGCGCGCTGCCGCGCGCCGAAATCGTCTCGCTGCCCTCGGGCGGCCGCCCCGAAGCGCCCGCCGACTCGGGCTGAGCGGCCGCGCCGAGCGGCGGCCTGGGGGGCGTCCCGCCTTCGCGCCGGTTAACCGCATGGCAACCTCGAACGCCGATGCTGCGAGACAAGGATGGCATCGAGGAGGCGACGCATGGGCTTTCCATCACGAGCCGCGCGCGCCGCGCCGGCGGCGCAGGCGGGGACCGGATCAGAGCACGGTCTGCGCTACATCGAACTTCTGGCGATGGTCGAGCGGCTCCATCGCCTGCTGCTGGACGTGGTCAAGGACGAATTCGAACGGCTGGGGCGCATCGACATCAACCCGGTCCAGGCGCTGCTGCTGTTCAACATCGGCGACGACGAGGTGACGGCGGGCGAGCTCAAGACGCGCGGCTACTATCAGGGGTCGAACGTCTCCTACAATCTCAAGAAGCTGGTCGAGGGCGGCTACCTGCATCACGAGCGCAGCCCCGTGGACAGGCGCTCGGTCCGCATCCGCCTGACGGCGAAGGGGCGGCAGGTGCGCGACGTGGTCGCCGAGCTGTTCGCCCGCCATTCGGCCGAGCTTCTGCAGGACGCCGAGCTGGGGGTCGATTCGCTGGGGCAGGTCGTGGCCGGGATGCGGCGGCTGGAGCGCTACTGGTCGGACCAGATCCGCTACATCTACTGAGACGGCGCCGGGCGCGATCGGGTTTGCGACAAGTTTTACCCGCCTCGCGCCCCGGCTTTGCTGCCCGAATCGCCTCGCTCGGGTATAACGGAGCGGAGCCGCGGCGGTTGCGTCGCCGCGCGCTCCTCTCTAGAAGGCGCCAGAACGCGCCCCGGTGCAGGTGTTTCGAGCAGGCCAGCGATGCCAGATCATGAGGTTCCGACGCTTCGGGGGTTCGATTCCTACGAGGTGAAACTCGGAGACGAACTGCGGGGACACCGGGCGTCGCTCGGCAAGTCGCTGCTGGACGTGCAGCGCGATCTGCGCATCCGCGCCGCCTATATCGACGCGATCGAGAACTGCGATCCCTCGGTGATCCCGAACAAGGGGTTCGTCGCCGGCTATGTCCGCGCCTATGCGCGCTATCTGCAGCTGGACCCGGACGAGGTCTACCGCCGCTTTTGCGAGGAAAGCGGCTTTCGCGGTCCGGCCGCCGCCGCGCGCCCGGCGGCGCCCGCCGGGCAGGGCGTTCTGTCGCTGGTGCGCGGGCGCGGGCAGGGCGACGCGGATTTCGCGCGCAGCCGCCTGGCCGCGCCGCTCGGCAGCGCGCGGCGCATCGGGCCGGCGGTGCCGCTTGGCGCGATCGCCTCGATCGCCGTGCTGGCGGCGCTGACCGCGGGTCTGGGCTACGGCGCCTGGTTCGTGCTGCAGGAGGTGCAGCGCGTGGCGATCGCGCCCTCGCCCGAGGCGCCCGCGCCGATCGAGACGCCGCCCAACATCGCCTTGCCCAGCCTGTCCTTCGAAGCCTTCGCCGAGACCCGCGCCATCCGCAGCGCCGAGCACGAGGCGGCGCTGGCCGCGCTTTACGCGCCGCGCGACATCTCGGCCCCGGACGTCGCCTTGCGCGACGGTCCCATCCAGGCCATCGACCCCGACGAGGCCGGCGTTTACGCGCCGGGCGTCCGCCCCTCGGCGCCGCGCGCGGCGCTGGCGGCGGCGACGCCCGCCGATCCGGCGTCATCGCCCGCATCCTCGCCCGCCGCCGCGCCGGCGCCCGGCGATCAGCCGGCCCTGTCGGCGTCGGCCTCCGGCGACCGGCCCGCCCCCGCGGCGCCCCCCGATCCCGCCGTCGAGCTGGTCTCGGCCGGGCCCGCCCAGCCGCCCGCCGCCGCGCAGGGCGCCGAGGGGCGCAAGGGCGTGTGGATCCTGACCGTCGACGATGCATGGCTGCGGGTTCGCGCGCGCGACGGATCGACCCTTGCCCAGCGGGTGTTCAAGCCGGGCGAGCGCTTCCGCCTGCCCGACGGCGCCGAAGGCGCCCAGCTGCGCGCGGGCAATGCCGGGGGGGTGTATCTGCAGGTGGACGACGTCATTTACGGCCCCCTCGGCCGTCCCGGCGGCGTGGCCAAGCGCGTCACGCTTGCGCCCGATGCGATCCGCGCCGCCTTCGCCCCGGTCGAGCGTCTGCCCGACCCCGGCGCGCCGCCTGCGCCCGCGCCCCGCGCCGAGGCGCGGCTGACGCTCGAGTGAGCCGCCCCGGGGCGCGAGTGGACAGCGCCGCGGGCGGGGCCTATATCGGTCGCCAGGCGCCGCCCGTCCCGCAGGGCGGCCGATCAGCAAGGGCCTGCGCATGAGCATCCGTCCCTGGCGCGACATCGCGCGACGCAAGAGCCGCAAGATCCGTGTCGGCAAGGTCGAGGTCGGCGGCGACGCCCCGATCTCGGTGCAGACCATGACCAACACCCCGACCGCCGATGTGCGCGCCACCATCGACCAGGTGCTGCGCTGCGCCGAGGCGGGCGCGGACATCGTGCGCGTCAGCTGCCCGGACGAGGAATCGACCGCCGCGCTCAAGGCCATCTGCAAGGCCAGCCCGGCGCCCATCGTCGCCGACATCCACTTCCACCACCGCCGCGCCATCGAGGCGGCGCGCGCGGGCGCGGCGTGCCTGCGCATCAACCCGGGCAACATCGGCTCGCCCGCGCGGGTGCGCGAGGTGGTGCAGGCGGCCAAGGATCATGGCTGCTCGATCCGCATCGGCGTGAACGGCGGCAGCCTCGAGCGGCATCTGCTCGAGAAATACGGCGAGCCGTGCCCCGAGGCCATGGTCGAGAGCGCGCTCGAGCATGCGCGCCTGCTCGAGGAGCACGACTTTCGCGAATACAAGATCTCGGTCAAGGCGTCGGACGTGTTCCTGACCGCGGCCGCCTATCAGGCGCTGGCCGACGCCACGGACGCGCCGCTGCATCTGGGCGTGACCGAGGCGGGGGGGCGCGTCTCGGGCGCGGTGAAGTCGGCGATCGGGCTTGGCAACCTGTTGTGGATGGGCATCGGCGACACGCTGCGCGTCAGCCTCTCGGCCGATCCGGTCGAGGAGGTGCGGATCGGCTACGAGATCCTCAAATCGCTCAACCTGCGCCATCGCGGCGTGACGATCATCTCGTGCCCCAGCTGCGCGCGCCAGGGCTTCGACGTGATCCGCACGGTGAGCATTCTGGAAGAGCGGCTGGCGCATGTGCACGCGCCGATCACCGTCTCGATCATCGGCTGCGTGGTCAACGGGCCCGGCGAGGCGCGCGAGACCGACATCGGCTTCACCGGCGGCGGCGCCGGGTCGGGCATGGTCTATGTGGCGGGCGTGCCGGATCACAAGCTGGAGAACGCGCGCATGATCGACCGCATCGTCGAGCTGGTCGAGCGCAAGGCGGCCGAGATGGAGGCGGCCCGCGCCGCGGGCGAGGCGGCCGAGTGAGGCGCCGCGCGCGCCTCGCCCTGGCCGCGCTGGCGGGGCTGGCGCTGGCCGCGGCGCTGTGGATGCGCCTTGTTCCCGACGACCCGGCGCGCTGGCATGTCGATCCGCTGAGCGCGCAGCGCACGGGCGCGCCGAACGATTTCCTTCTGGCGCCGCCCGGCGCGGCGGCGCCCGCGGACGGGCCGGCGCCGGTCTTCGCCGCCGACCCCGCCGCGCTGATGGCCGCTTTCGACGCGGTTGCGCTGGCGCAGCCGCGCACGCGGCGCATCGCCGGCGGCCCCGAGGCGCTTCACGCCACATATGTTCAGCGCTCGGCGCTCATGGGTTTTCCCGATTACGTCTCGGCGCGCGCGCTGCCCGCGCCGGGCGGCGCGGCGCTGGCGGTCTATTCGCGCTCGCGCTATGGGCGCAGCGATCTGGGCGTCAACGCGGCGCGGGTGGCGGATTGGCTGGCGGCGCTGCGCGCGCGGCCGCGCTGAAAGGCCCGGCAAGGGCCGAGGTCGGGCACAGGTCCGACACCTTGCGCCAGATGGGATTGTTCAGCGACATCTCGCAGCGGGCCAGAAAGCTCTTGCCGCCGACGGTCAGGCAGGCGGTCGCGCCCAGCGGCGCCTTGCGCCCGCGATTGGTGCAATAGCAGGGCGGGTATTCGTGCCCCGGCGCCGGCGGCGGCGGAACCCAGCGCGGCGCCTGGGCGGGCGCGGGCGCGGCCCCGCCCGCCGCTATCATCAGCGCCGCCGCGCCGCATATGCCAAGGTGCAGCCGCATGGCTCATCATGCCACGCGCGCGCGCGCCGGCAAATCCCCCTTGCGCCCGGGGCTTGACCCGCCGGCCCGGCCGCGCTCAATGGGCGCATGATCGCAGCCGAGAAGATCGACCGCATCCTGCGCCGCGCCGAAGAGCTGGAGGCGCGCATGGCCCAGGGCGGGGGCGACGCCGATTTCGCCGCGCTGGCGCAGGAATACGCCCGCATCCGCCCCGCCGCCGAGCAGGCGGCGGCCTGGCGTGCGCTGCGCCGCCAGATCGACGAGGCGCGCGCCCTGGTCTCGGACCCCGAGCTGGGCGCGCTTGCGCGCGAGGAGCTGGCCGCGCTCGAGGCGCGCCTGCCCGAGGTCGAGCGCGCGCTGCGCCTTGCGCTGGTCCCGCGCGACGCGGCGGACGAGCGCTCGGCCATTCTCGAGGTGCGCGCCGGCGCCGGCGGCGACGAGGCGGCGCTGTTCGCGGGCGACCTTCTGCGCATGTATCAGCGCCATGCCGAGGCCCGCGGCTGGAGCTTCGAGATCATCGACGAAAGCCCGGCCGAGCTGGGCGGCTTTCGCGAGGCGGTGGCGCTGGTCAAGGGGCCGGGGGTGTTCGCGCGGCTGAAATGGGAATCGGGCGTGCATCGCGTGCAGCGCGTGCCGCGGACCGAAAGCCAGGGGCGGATCCACACCTCGGCGGCCACGGTGGCGGTGCTGCCCGAGGCCGAGGAGGTCGAGGTCGACATCCCCGCCTCGGATCTGCGCATCGACACGATGCGCGCCTCGGGGGCGGGGGGGCAGCATGTCAACACCACCGACTCGGCGGTGCGCATCACGCACATTCCCACCGGGCTCGTCGTCACCAGCGCCGAGAAGTCGCAGCACCTGAACCGGGCGCGCGCCATGCAGGTGCTGCGCGCCCGCCTTCTGGACATGCGCCGGCGCGAGGCTCAGGCCGCCCGCGCCGCCGAGCGCAAGGAGCAGGTGGGCGGGGGCGACCGCTCGGAGCGCATCCGCACCTACAACTTCCCGCAAGGCCGCGTCACCGATCACCGCATCGGGCTGACGCTGCACAAGCTCGACCAGGTGCTGGACGGCGATCTGGACGAGCTGATCGACGCGCTGGCCGCCGCCGGCCAGGCCGAGCTGCTGGCGGGCGACGAGGCATGAGCGCCGCCCCCGATCGCGCCCCGACCCGGGCCGCCCTTCTGGCCGAGGGCGCGCGCCGCCTCGAAGGGGCGGGGATCGAGGGCGCGGCGCGCGACGCGCGGCTGCTGCTGCGCTGGGCGGCGGGGCTGGACGGCGCGGCGCTGGCCGCCCGGCTGGACCAGGCGCCGGCGCCGGACGAGGCCGCCCGCTTCCGCGAGGCCGTGGCCGCGCGGGCGGCCCGGCGTCCGCTGTCGCACATCACGGGCCGGCGCGTCTTCTGGGGGCGCGAATTCCTGGTGACCGGCGACGTTCTCGACCCGCGCCCCGAGACCGAGACGCTGATCGCCGCCGCGCTCGAGGGCGGGGCCTTCGCGCGCGCGCTGGATCTGGGGCTGGGCAGCGGGTGCATCCTGTTCACCCTTCTGGCCGAGCGCCCGGGCGCGCGCGGCGTCGGGGTCGAGCGCGAGGCGGCGGCGCTGGCGGTGGCGCGGCGCAACGCGGCGCTTGTGGGCGTCGAGGGGCGCGCGCGCCTTGTGCAGGGCGACTGGTTCGCGCCGCTGGGCGACGAGCGCTTCGACCTGATCGTGTCGAACCCGCCCTACATTCCCGCCGATGAGATGGACGCGCTCGCGCCCGAGGTGCGGCTGCACGAGCCGGCGGCCGCGCTCAGCCCCGGCGGCGACGGGCTGGACGCCTACCGGGCGCTGGCGGCGGGGCTGGCGGCGCATCTGGCGCCGGGCGGGCGGGCGCTGTTCGAATTCGGCGCCGGGCAGGAGGAGGCGGTGCGCGCCATCTTCGCCGCGCAGGGCTTCGGCGCGGCGCGCCTTCACCGCGACATGGACGGGCGCGCGCGCGTGATCGAGCTGCGCGCGCCCGCCGATGGCGCGCGCGGGCAAGATCGGACTTGAGCCGGCGCGAAAAAACCGTATAGCATGGCCCTGCTCACCGGCGGCGCTGGCGGAGGGGCGTTGCTTGCGCCGATGCAGCCGCGGTGGGCAAGCCAATCGCACAGGCGGATCAGACGAGCGGCGCGAGGCGCCCTTGCCCGCGAGATGAACGCGACATGGCCCGCGGCGCGACCCCCGGCGCGGGCGCCGACGGCTCCTCCGAGCGCCATGCGGAGCCGGTCCAGGTAATCGGGCAGAGACCGAGACAAGATGAGAGCATCGCAGAAACCGAACCGCAACCGCGGCAAGAACAACCGTCAGGGCAAGAGCCTGGGCAACGTCGCGAACCGCGTCTTCGAAAGCAACGGCCCCGAGGGGAAGGTGCGCGGCACCCCCCAGCAGATCATCGAGAAATACGAGCAGCTGGCGCGCGACGCCCAGACCTCGGGCGATCGCGTGATGGCCGAGAATTTCCTTCAGCACGCCGAGCATTACGCGCGTCTGCTGAGCGCGGCCCAGGCCGAGGCGCAGCAGCGCGCCGAGCAGCACGCCCAGCAGCATCAGCGTCCCGCGCGCGAGCAGCAGCAGAACCAGCAGCAGCGCCGCGATCCGGCCGAGGCGCCGCAGCCCGACGCCCCCGTCGGCGGTTTCAACGGCACGATCGAAGAGCCGCCCGCGCCCTCGGGGCTCGAAGTGGTCGAGCCCGCCGAGGCGCCCGTCGGCGCGGCCCCGAGCGGCGCGGCGGGCGGCGAGCAGCCCCAATCGCAGCCTCAGGCCGAGGGCCGCGGCCGCCGCCGGCGCGCGCCGCGCCGCGACGCCGCCCAGCAGGACGCCGCCCAGCAGGACGCCGCGCCCGAGCAGCCCGCCGAGCAGCCCGCAGCCGAACAGCCCGCCGCGAACGTCTCCGCCGAGGCGCAGCCCTCGGCCGAAGGCGAAGAGGCGCCGCGCCCGCGCCGCCGCCCCGGCCGGCCGCGCAAGAGCGCCCCGGCCGCCGAACCGCAGGGCGGCGAGGCCGCGCCCAAGGCGCCCGAGGATGCGGCGGGCTGAAGCGAAAGGTTTTTCCTGAAACCGATCATTGCGCCCGGCCGCCGCGTTCCTATTTGAGGGACGAGTCGCAAGGCCGCTCCCGGGCGGCCGCAGTCATCACACCAAGGACAACAGGAACGAGGAGGCGGAGCATGCTTCACAAGGACGACGTTGCGCGGATATTCGCCCAACTGGAAGAGGTCGAGGCGCCGGCGCTGACCGTCTACGCCGACATCGACCCCTCCAATCCCGACAATCGCGGCGGCGCCTGGCGCGCGCGGGTCAAGAACGCGCTCAAGGACATCGAACCCATCCACAAGCGTCCCGAGCATGGCCGCTCGCTGGCCGATGACGTGATCGAGGCGCTCTCGGCCGAGCGGCCCGAGGCGCGCTCGCTGGCCGTGTTCGCGCGACAGAACCATCTGGGCAAGACCAGCGTCCTGCGCATCGACCTGAACGTCGCCCTTCCGGTGGTCGATCTGCGCGAGGGCCGTGTCGAGGCGCGCTGGGGCGAGCCGTGGATCGCGCCGCTGGCGTTCGCGCTGGACGAGCATGAGCGCACCGCCGCGCTGCATGTCGGGGGCGGCCGCTGGCGCCTGTTCGAGATTTTCCTGGGCGAGGCGGCCGAGCGCGGCGACCTGCTGGCCCACGTCGCCGGCGAGGATTGGGCGAAGCTGCGCGAGGCGTCCGAGGCCATCCGCAGCGGGGCCGTGCGCGCCAGCGCCACGCCCGATCTGTCGGGCTCGAACAAGGACCACGCCACGGTCAAGCTGGAGCGCAAGAAGCGCGAGCTTTACGCGCGCTTCGGCCGCGTCCTTGAAAAGGCGCTGGCCGAGATGGGCGCCGGCCGGCTCGTGCTGATCGGCGACGAGGTCGAGACCGCCGTCGTCCTGGCGGCCGCGCCGCGCGGCGTGCGCGCGCGCGTCGCCGCCGTGCTGCCGAACCCGGCCGAGGACGCCGAACCCGACGCGGCGCTGATCCTGCGCCATGTCGCCCCCGCGCTCGAGAAGGCCGAGCGGGCGGCCGAGAACGCGCTGCTCGACGCCATTGCCGAGCAGCCGGGGGTGTGGGGGCTTGACCCGACGCTCGACGCGCTGCAGCTGGGCCGGGTCGAGGTGCTGGTCCTGCCCTGGGAATGCGAGGCCGAGGTCTGGCGCTGCGAGAACGGCATGCTGTTCGGCGCCGAGGAGCCCGCGCGCAAGATCTGCGAGGCCCCGCGCAAGGTGCGGCTGGCCGACCATGTGCTGGACCTGGCGGCCGAGCACGGCGCGCGCGTCGAATTCGTGCGCGGCGATGCGGCCGAGCGCCTGGCGCGCGAGTTCAAGGGCGCCGCGGCCCGTCTGCGCTGGTAAGGCGGCGCGCCGCAGGTTGATCCGCGGCAAGTTGCGTTGATGAAGGGTTGATCATCCGGGGGGCGTGGCGCATAAAGCGCCACGCCCTTCTTGCGTGCGCCGGCGGCGCGCGCCGCAGGGCGGGGCGTCGCAATTCTGGTCGGAGGGCTCGTCATGTCCGCTGTTTCGACGCAATCCGGGGCCTGGGCCAAGGGGCGCGCGCAGACGGGGCCGGTCTTCTCCTGCGTCATGACCATGTTCAACGAGGGGCCGCTTCTGCGCCGCGCCGCCGCCAACGTGCTGGGCCAGAGCCACGCGGCGCTGGAGCTGATCCTGGTCGATGACGGCGCCGACGACGCCACACGCGCCATCGCGCAGGAGATCGCCGCCGACGACAGGCGCGTCAGGCTGATCCGGCAGGCCAATGCCGGTCTTTCGGCGGCGCGCAACCGCGGGCTCGAGCATGTGCGCGGCGACTATGTCTGCTTTCTGGACGCCGACGACGCGCGCCCGCCCTGGGCCTTCGCGGCGGCGGCCGAGGTCATCCGCCGCGACGCGCCGGATCTGGCGCTGCAGCGCGGCGTGCTGTCCGAGGTCGACGGCGACATGCGGCGCTTCTACGACGCCGCGCATTTCGACCGGTTGCGCGAGCTTCTGGGCGAAAACCCGATCGAGACCGGCGCGGCGGAAGAGAGCATGGCGCGGGCGCTGGCGCATCTGATCGAGCCGCAGGCGGCCAACAAGTTCGTGCGCGTCGATTTCCTTCGCGCGCGCCGGCTGGGCTTTCCCAACGGGCGCGTCTTCGAGGACATGCTGTTCCACGCCATGGCGGTGGCGCAGGCGGCGCGGATCTCGATCATCCACGCGCCGGGCTTCGCGTATCACCGGCGCTACGGCCGCCCGCAGATCACCGCGTCGAGCGACGAGCGGCGCTTCGACGCGATCGCGGTCGCGCGCATGACCTTCGCCCTGCTCGAGCGCACCCCCAGCTTTGCGGATCCCTTGCGCCGCTCGGCCGCGGCCGCGGCGGCGCTGCGCCTCGTGCGCTGGTGCGAAAGCTGCGTGGGCCATCAACACCGCTGGAATTTCCGCATGGCCGTGCGGGCGGCCATGCGCGGGGTCGATCCGCGCTGGTCGGTGATCGCGGCCGACACGCCGCTTGCCCGGGCCGAGCTTGATGCGCTGCGGCGCTATGCGAAGGAGGTGTTCGCATGAATCTGATCCGGGGCAAGATCGCGAAGGGCCCGAAGGCGCCCAGCCTGGCCGAAACGTCGCTTGTTCGGATCGAGGCGTTCGGCCTTGCGCTCGATCTGGTTGCGCCCGCGGATGCGCGCTCGGCCGCCGATGCGCAGGCGCGGCTGCGGGGGGTCTACGAGCCGTTCCTGTGCACGCGCCCGGTCCCGGCCGAGGGGGTGGCCGTGGATGTCGGCGCGGGTTTCGGATCCTTCGCGCTGCCCTTCGCCGCCGCCTTCCCGCGTTGGCGGCTGTGGTGCTTCGAACCCTCGGACCTTGCGGCGGACCTGCTCGAGGAGAACCTGCGCAGGCTGGGGCTCGGGAACGTGACGGTGGTGCGCGCGGCGATCAGCGCGCGCGCGGCCGCGCCGGCCGAGCCCCTTGCGGCGCCCGATGCGCGGGCCTTGCAGGCGATGTGCCGGCCCGCGCCGTTCCGGCCCGATCCCGACCGGCCCGAGGCGGTCTTGCGCGCGCGTCCGACGGATGCCGAGGCGCGCGCTCTGCCGACGTTGCCGCCCGAGGCCATCGCGGCGCTCGAGCCCGATCTGCTCAAGCTGTGCGCCCCGTTCGAGGAACGCGGCATCGCCGAGCGGCTGGCCGGCGCCGACATCCCGATGCTGGTCGGCGCGGTGTGGGAGACCCCGCGCGGCGGCGCCGTTCTGGCGGGGCCGGGCCGCAAGGACGAGGTGTTCCTGCGCCGGGCGGGCACGCCCTGGTGCCTGCGCCGCGACGGCGTCGAGGGCGCGCGCGACGAGGCGCTGGACGTGGTGGTCGCCGCCTATGACGCGCGCGATTTCATCGGCGAGTGCGTGCGCTCGATCCTTGACGGGGCCGGCGACGACGTGCGCGTCATCGTCGTGGACGACGGCTCGCGCGACGGGACGGGCCAGCTGGTGCGCGCCGAATTCGCCGCCGATGCGCGCGTGCGTGCGCTGAGCAAGCCCAATGGCGGCTGCGCCTCGGCGCGCAACTATGGGCGGCTGCATTCGAACGCCCGCCACATCGCCTTCGTGGACGCCGACGACCTGGTCGAGCCGGGCTTCTTCGCGCGGCTTCTGGACCTGGCGCGCTGGACGGGGGCCGAGGTGGTGCAGGGCGGCTTCGCCCCCTTCGAGGAGGGCGATGAGGGCCGCGTCGTCACCCCCAGCTACGAGCGCGGCGCCTTCGACGATCTGCCGACCCAGCGCGCGGCCGGCCTCGATTTCCGTCTCGTGCCGCCGGCGCGTCTGCTGACGGGCCAGCCCACGATCTGGCGCCGGGTCTATCGGCGCGACTTCCTCGACAACAAGAACATCTGGTTCCCCGAGCACATCCGCGCCTTCGACGACCAGATCTTCCACATGACGACGCTGGCGCTTTGCCGCGAGGTGCCGCATGTGGAGGCGCTGCGGTATCTGTATCGCCAGCATCCGGGGCAGGACATCCGCCAGGGCGACGAGCGGCATTTCCATTCGCTCGAGATGTATCGCGCCACGCTTTCGCGCGCGATCAAGGAGGGCTGGCCCGACGCGAACCCGATCCTGCGCTCGTTCATGAACACCGTGCGCTGGTCTTGCGGCACGCTGCGCGCGGACCTGCGCGCCCCGTTCCTCGAAGGCGCGGCCGAGCTCTACGCCCTGGCGCGGCGCGCCTTCCCGCCCCAGACGTTCCACGGCGCCGAACCCGCCGCGAGCGGCAACGAGGATTTCGCGGCTCTGGTCGAAATGTTCCTGCGCCGCTTCCAGGGGCTGCCGGACCATCACGTCTGGATGTCGCTGGATTCGCCCTCGTTCCACCCCAACCTGATGCGCATGGCCGCCGCGACGGCGGCCGGCTGAGACGCGCCGGCCGCGGGCGCCGTCAGCCCGCCGCCGGGTTGCGCAGCCGCGAGAGAACCATGGCGGCCACCCGGGCCAGAGTGGCGGCGTCGGCCTCCTCGGGTCGCGAATCGAAGTCGGGCGGCGGAGGGGGCGCTTCGTGCGGTGGGAAGGGATTCTGGCTCACACCCAGGAACGTGCGGGCCGCCCATGCATTGGGCGCGGCGAAGCGACGACGCAGCGCCATGCGAGATGGCGCCGACAGGATGCCGGCGCGGGTGGTGTGCAGCCGATCCTTTTCCTTCAGGGCCATATCGACCAGATCGACGACGAATTGAGAACGGCCCCCGTCTTTCAGCTCGGCCGTCCCGTTCGTCAGGCGCAGGAATTCGAGCGCGTCCGGAGGAAGAGAGACCTTGT
Source organism: Oceanicella actignis (assembly GCF_008124525.1). GTDB lineage: Bacteria > Pseudomonadota > Alphaproteobacteria > Rhodobacterales > Rhodobacteraceae > Oceanicella > Oceanicella actignis. Next base: position 317,624 of record NZ_VNHJ01000003.1, on the reverse strand, counting down.
GCAGGACCGAGATTTCAGGCGGCGCAAGGCGCTCGGGCGGGACGAATCCGATCGCCTCGAAGAAATCGCCGACGATTCCGCGTCGGCTTCGGGCGACGGCATCGAAGATCCGCAAGCAGACGTTTGCCGGACCGAAGGTTTCCGCCCAAGGCAGCAAAATGCGCCTGGTTTCCAGAAAGAAAAGCGCTTCTTCGGCCACGTACCTGGTCAGGGGGTGCGCGTTTCGGCGGGAACCTCGTCCTTGACGAACTGGTTGTAGAAACTCTGCACGAACTGATCGGGGCTGCGCAGGTAAACGACGACGCGCACGTCGAATTTTTCGCGCAATGGCGCGAGCCGCGCCGGGTCCGTCGCCAGCGAGAACTCCTCCGAGCTGACAACGGCCAGCGGTTGCGGCGCCGCCTGCACCTCTTCCATCAGCTCGGGCCAGGGCGACAGCTCCTCAAGGCCGATGTCGGCGCGTGCGCGGTCGCGAAGCGCCTGGGTCAGCTTGAAGTGCGCGTTGTGGATCTGCCCTGCCTTGGGGTAGAGCAGGCCGCGCTCGCCGAGCAATTGGGCATTGCGCGCAAGCGTTCCCTGCAGATGGGTCGTCGCCGTCTTGTGCGTTCCGATATGCAGGACCAGCTTCTTGCGTGGGGAACTCATCTGCGCACCTCCTTGACCATTCGCCCGCCGCGCGAGGGCCGCGGAATGGCGACCCCTGCAGGACTCGAACCTGCAACCTGCTGATTAGAAGTCAGCTGCTCTATCCGGTTGAGCTAAGGGGCCTTGCGCGCATTTAGCGGCCGGCGCGGGGGGCGGTCAACCGCGGCGCGCTTGGCTCTTGCCTTGGCGGGCCGAATGGGGCGAGATCGCGGGCGACGGACGCTGACGCGCAAGGGAGCCTCGCATGATCGAGAAACGCGAATTCTACATCGACGGCCGCTGGACGGCCCCGGCCATCCCCGAGGATCTGGAGGTGATCGACCCCTCGACCGAAGAGCCCTTCGCCGTCATCTCGCTGGCCGGGCAGGCGGATGTGGACGCGGCCGTGGCCGCCGCGCGGCGCGCCTTCGACAGCTGGGCCTTCTCGACCCGGGCCGAGCGCAAGGAGCTGGTCGAGAACATCCTGGCCATCTACGAGCGCCGCGCCGAGGACATCGCCCACGCCATCAGCCGTGAGATGGGCGCCCCCATCGACATGGCGCGCGGCCAGCAGGTTCCGGCGGGCAGCTGGCACATCCGCAACTTCCTGACCGCCTTCGAGAATTTCGAGTTCGAACGCCCCCTGGGCCCGCATGCGCCCGAGGACCGCATCCTGCTCGACCCCGTCGGCGTGTGCGGGCTGATCACGCCCTGGAACTGGCCCATGAACCAGATCGCGCTCAAGGTCGTGCCGGCGCTGCTGACGGGCTGCTCCATGGTGCTCAAGCCCTCCGAGATCGCGCCGCTCTCGGCCATGATCTTCGCCGAGATCGTGCACGAGGCGGGCGCGCCGGCGGGCGTGTTCAACCTGGTCAACGGCGACGGGCCGGGGGCCGGCACGCAGATCTCGGGGCATCCGGACATCGACATGATCTCGTTCACCGGCTCGACCCGGGCGGGGATCGCCATCTCGAAGAACGCCGCCGACACGCTCAAGCGCGTGCATCTCGAGCTGGGCGGCAAGGGCGCCAACATCATCTTCGCCGACGCGGACGAGAACGCGGTCAAGCGCGGCACGCTGCACTGCATGAACAACACCGGCCAGTCGTGCAACGCGCCCACCCGCATGCTGGTCCAGCGCGAGATCTACGACGAGGCGGTCGAGATCGCCGCGCGCACGGCGCAATCGGTCAAGGTCGGGCCCGCTTCCGAGCCCGGCCGCCACATCGGCCCGGTGGTCAGCCAGGCGCAGTTCGACAAGATCCAGCGCCTGATCCAGATCGGCATCGACGAGGGCGCGCGCCTGGTCGCCGGCGGCCCCGGCCGCCCCGAGGGCTTCAACCGCGGCTGGTTCGTGCGTCCGACCGTCTTCGCCGACGTGAACAACCAGATGACCATCGCCCGCGAAGAGATCTTCGGCCCGGTCCTGTCGATCATTCCCTTCGAGGACGAGGAAGAGGCCATCGCCATCGCCAACGACACGCCCTACGGCCTGACGAACTACGTCCAGAGCCGCGACGGCGCGCGCCGCAACCGCGTGGCGCGTCGCCTGCGCTCGGGCATGGTCGAGATGAACGGCAAGTCGCGCGCGGCGGGCAGCCCCTTCGGCGGGGTCAAGGCCTCGGGCAACGGGCGCGAGGGCGGCGTCTGGGGGCTGGAGGAGTTCCTCGAGGTCAAGGCCGTCAGCGGCTGGGCCCCCGACGCCGACTGAGCGCGCGATCGCTCGCCCGCGGCGGGCGCCTGGCGCAAGCGGGCCGGTTCGCGGGGCGCGGGGTTGCGCGGGCGCGCATGACCGCCGAGGGCGGCCTGCCGGCGCCGGGACCGGGCGCCGCGCGGGCGGCCCGGGGCTTGCCGCCTCGGTCGGGCGCCCGCAGGGGCGGGGCGTGGCGGCGTGCGTGCGGGCCGTGCGCGCGGCGGCCGATAAGCGGGCCGCGGGCGCGCCCTGGCGAACGCATTGCGCGCCAAGCCGCGCCTTGCGGGCGAACGGGCCGGCGGCGCGCGCCGCGCCGATGCCGCGCCGAGGGGGCGCCATGACGAACGCATTGCGTGCCAAGCCGCGCCTTGCGGGCGGGCGAGCGGGTCTCGGGCGGGCCGCGCCGACCGGGCGGCGACGCCGCGCCGAGGGGGCGGCCGCGGGTCAGGCGCCCGTGGACGCGTGGGCGCGGGCGGCGTCGGTCAGCGCCGCGAACAGGCGCCGGTGCTTGCGCGCGTAGAACAGGAATTCCGGGTGCCACTGCACGCCGATGCGCAGCAGCCGCCCGCGATGCTCGACCGCCTGGACGATGCCGTATTCGTCCCGCGCCGCCACCCGCAGCCCCTCGCCCAGCCGGTCGATGGACTGGTGGTGCAGCGCGTTGACCACGATCGTCTCGTCGCCGATGATCCGCGCCAGCCGCGTGCCCGGCGCAAGGCGCACATGCTTGCGCGGCAGCGGCGTGCGCAGGCGCCGGGCATGGGGGTAGGCCTGGGCGATGTCCGCATGCAGCGTGCCGCCCAGAAACACGTTCAGCATCTGCGCGCCCCGGCAGATGCCCAGCACCGGCAGATGGCGCCGCCAGGCCTCTTCCAGCAACCGCAGCTCGAGCGCGTCGCGCTCGGGGTCGATGCACATGTCCGGCGCCGGCTCGCCGCCATAGAGCGTCGCGCCGATGTCGTCGCCGCCGCCCACGATCAGCGCGTCAAGCCCGCGCGCCGCCTCGGGCGAGAAGGGCGGCTCGATGCGGCGCGGGCGCGCGCCGTGCAGCCGCAGCGACAGCGCCGCGAAGGCCCACAGCGCCCAGCCGCGCCCGCGGCCCTTGGTCACGCCCACCACCGGGCGCCGAGGCGAGGGCGCCGCGCTCACAGCTCGTCCAGGATCGCGCGCGCATGCTCGACCCGGTCGAGCGCCAGCGGCAGGCGCGAATCCTCGATCCAGACGCGCGCGTGGCGGGCGATCAGATCGGGGCGCTCGGCCAGCCGCTCGACCGTCACCCAGCGGTTCCATTCGAGCGAAAGCGTCCAGTCGGGGTCGTCCACCAGCGCGTTGGGCAGGCGCCAGTGCCAGGTCGGGCGCGGGTTGATCTTCTCGTCCGGCAGGGCGCGGCGCACGCGCTCTTCGTCCAGATGCGCCAGCAGCGGCAGCAGGTCCAGCTCGCGGTTGCGGGTCGGGTTCCAGCGCAGGTAGTCGTCGATGAACCCCGCCGGCGAGGGCGCGTAGTCCGGGTCGAGGATCAGCCGCCCCCAGCCGGCCGGAAAGGGGCGCGCGAACATCAGGATGCGGCGCGCGGCGGTGGGCTGGATCTCGTCGCGCAGCCAGTCGCTCAGCAGCAGATAGGCGCGCGCGGCGCGCAGGATGTAGCCGACGCCCAGATCCGGCAGCTCGGGGTTCAGCTGCGCGCCCAGCGCATGCAGCGGCAGCTCCTCTACGCCGCGCGCGCCGGCGCGGCGCAGCGCCTCGCGCAGGGCCTCGAGGCGGGGGGCGCGGCTCAGCGGTATGGGCGGGCAGACCACCTCCATGGGCAAGAGCGCCTCGCCCAGATCGCCCAGGATCTTGCGCAGGCGCGGATCGCGCGCGCCGTCATGCGCCCAGCGAAAGTCCAGCTCGACCTCGAAATCGCCCGCCTCGGCGCCTTCGACCAGGGCGCGGTGCTCGGACAGCTGGCGCGCGCGCCCGCCGAAGACCCGCACCACCGCTTCGGCCGCCTCGGCCGCCGATAGGCCCGAGAATTCGAGCTCGACGCCCAGAAGGCGCTCGCGCCCGCCCTGGGCCAGAGGGCGCGGCGGCCGCAGCCAGCGCGCGGCGCCCGCGCCGGCGTCCTCGCGTGGGTCGGCGGGCAGCCAGGGGCCTTGTTCGCTCGTCTCGCGCATGGGGGTCCTTTCGCCGGGGCTCACCAGCGCTCCATCCACGGGCGCAGGTCCATCTCGAAGGTCCAGGCGTCGCGCGGCTGGACGTGCAGGCGCCAGTATTCCTCGGCGATGCTGTCCGGGTTCAAGAGCCCGTCCAGCGGGCGGCGGCTGGCGTGCATGTCGGGGAAGTTGTCGCGGATGAAGGCGGTGTCGATGGCGCCGTCCACGACCACATGGGCTACATGCACGCCCAGCGGTCCCAGCTCGCGCGCCATGCTCTGGGCCAGCGCGCGCAGGGCGTGCTTGGCGCCGGCGAAGGCGGCGAAGCCGGCCGCGCCGCGCAGCGAGGCGGTGGCGCCGGTGAAGATCATGGTGCCGCGTCCGCGCGCGGCCATGCGGCGGGCGGTCTCGCGCCCGCTCAGAAAGCCGGCGAAGCAGGCCATTTCCCAGATCTTGAAGTAGCGCTTCGCGTCCTGCTCGAGGATCGGGGCGGGAACGTTGGCGCCGATGTTGAAGACGAAGACCTCGATGGGGCCGACCTCGGACTCGATCGTCTCGACCAGCGCGCGCACCTCGTCCTCGCGCCGGGCGTCGGCGGCGAAGGGGCGCGCGCGCCCGCCCTCGGCCTCGATCCGCGCGACCAGGGGCGCCAGCTTGTCCGCCGAGCGGCGCACGGGGCAGGCGACGTAGCCTTCGCGCGCAAAACGCCGCGCCACCGCGCCGCCGGTGGCGTCGCCCGCGCCGATGATCAGCGCCGCGCCCTTGTCCGCCATTTTCTCCCCCCCGGTTCGTCCAGCTTGCCGCGCGCAGCTTGGCGCGAACGGGCGCGGCTGTAAACCGCGGCGCCGCGTCATGTTGCGCTGCGGCGCCAAGCGCCCTACCTGTTGCGGGCGGCGCGACGCCGCGCCCGGCCCGGGCGCGCGGCGCCGCCAGCGGATCGAGCCAGGGAGCCCGTCATGTCCGACCCCGCCAACGCCAAGCCCGCCCGCAGCGCCCGAGCCGCCCCCGCCGCCCGCGCCCCCGCCGGCGACGTTACGCCCCCTGCGCCCGAATTCGCGCCGCTGCCGGGGCCGGCGCCCCGGTCCGAGCCGGCCGACGGCGCCGAGCAGACCGCGCTGATGGCCGACCGCGCCTTTCGCGCGGGGCTTGCGCGCCTGACCGGGGGGCTGTCGCCCGCCGCCATGGCGGCCATCTGGTCGGACTGGGCGGTGCATCTGGCCGCATCGCCGGGCAAGCAGGCGCTTCTGGCGCACAAGGCGGGGCGCAAGCTGCTGCGTTTCCAGCGTTTCGCCCTGTCATGCGCGCTGACGGGCGGCGAGGGCGAGGCCTGCATCGCGCCTCTGCCGCAGGACCGGCGCTTTGCGCATGAGGGCTGGCGCAAGCCGCCCTTCAACCTGATGCAGCAGGCCTTCCTGCTGACCCAGCAATGGTGGTGGAACGCGACCACGGGGGTGCGCGGCGTCTCGAAGGCCAACGAGCGCGCGCTCGAGTTCGGCGCCCGCCAGGCGCTGGACGTGTTCTCGCCGGCGAACAACCCGCTGACCAACCCCGAGGTGCTCGAGCGCACCATGCGCGAGGGCGGCGCCAATCTGGTGCGCGGGGCGGCGAATTTCTGGGACGACTGGGCGCGCATGGTCTCGGGCAGGCCGCCGGCGGGCGTCGAAGCCTTCCGCGTGGGCGAGAACATCGCCTGCACGCCGGGCAAGGTGGTCTATCGCAACCGCCTGATCGAGCTGGTGCAATACGCGCCCGCCACCGACAAGGTGCGCCCCGAGCCGGTGCTGCTGATCCCGGCCTGGATCATGAAGGGCTACATCCTGGACCTGTCGCCGGAGAACTCGATGGTCCGGTGGCTGACCGAGCAGGGCTTCACGGTGTTCATGATCTACTGGCGCAATCCGGGCCCCGAGGACCGCGACCTGTCGATGGAGGATTACCGTCTTATGGGGCCCATGGCCGCGCTCGACGCGGTGCAGACCATCGTCGGGCCGGCGAAGGTGCATGCGGCGGGCTATTGCCTGGGCGGCACCTTGCTGGCCATCGCGGCGGCCGCCATGGCGCGCGAGGGCGACGACCGCCTTGCCAGCATCACCTTCTTCGCCGGGCAGACGGATTTCTCCGAGGCGGGCGAGCTGCTGCTGTTCATCAACGAAAGCCAGGTCAGCTTCCTCGAGGACATGATGTGGGAGCAGGGCGTGCTTTCGGCGGGGCAGATGTCGGGGGCGTTCCAGATCCTGCGCTCGAACGACCTGATCTGGTCGCGGATGATGCGCGAATACCTGATGGGCGAGCGCGCGCCCATGACCGACCTGATGGCCTGGAACGCCGACGGCACGCGCATGCCCTACCGGATGCATGCGGAATATCTGCGCAAGCTGTTCCTGAACAACGAGCTGGCGCAGGGCAAGTTCGAGGTCGAGGGACGCCCGGTCTGGCTGCGCGACGTGCGCACGCCCATCTTCGCGCTGGGAACCGAGACGGACCATGTCGCGCCCTGGCGCTCGGTCTACAAGATCCACAACCTCGCCGATGCGGACGTGACCTTTGCGCTGACCAATGGCGGGCACAATGCCGGCGTGGTCTCGGAGCCCGGGCATCCGCGCCGACGCCACCGCATCCGCACGACGCCCCATGACGCGCGCCGCCTGGACCCGGACGCCTGGATGGCGGCGGCCGAGCTGCGCGAAGGCTCGTGGTGGCCCAGCTGGGCGGCGTGGCTGGCCGATCTGTCGGGCGCGCCGGTCGATCCGCCGCGCATGGGGGCGCCGGGGGTCGACCCGGATGCGCTGCCCGACGCGCCCGGTAGCTATGTGCACATGAAATGAGCGACGCCCCGCCGCCCGGTCGGGGGCGGCGGGGCGCGCTGCGGGGCGGGTCAGCCCGTCAGGTGGTCGCGGAAGCGCTCGCGCAGCTCGGTCTTGAGGATCTTGCCCGTCGCGCCCAGCGGCATCGCGTCGATGAACACCACGTCGTCGGGCAGCTGCCATTTGGGCAGGACCTTGGCCAGATGCGCCATGACGCGCTCCTTGTCGGCGGGGTTCTCTTCGGCCGCGACGACGATGATCAGCGGGCGCTCGTCCCATTTGGGATGGGGCACGCCGATGACCGCCGCCTGCGCGACGCCCGGGCAGCCCATGGCCGCGTTCTCGACGTCGATCGAGCTGATCCACTCGCCGCCCGACTTCACCAGATCCTTGGCGCGGTCGACGATGGTGACGAACGAGTCCTCGTCGATGGTGGCGATGTCGCCGGTGTCGAGCCAGCCGGTCGAGGTCAGCGGCGATTGGTCGATGCCGTAATAGCCCGAGGCGATCCATGGCCCGCGCGCCACCAGCCGCCCCGAGGTCTTGCCGTCATGGGGCAGGGGGCGGTCGTTCTCGTCCACGATGTCGAGCTCGACGCCGAAGACCTGCCGGCCCTGCTTGGACTTGAGCGCCATGCGCGCGTCGAAGGGCAGATGCGCCTTCGAGGGCGGGATGGTGGCGACCGAGCCGACGGGGCTCATCTCGGTCATGCCCCAGCCCTGCATGACGTCGATGCCGAACTCGCCCTCATAGGCGGCGATCATGGCGGTGGCGGGGGCCGAGCCGCCGATCAGCGTGCGCTTGAAGCCGTTCGGGGCGCGGCCGCGCTTGCGCATCTCGGACAGAAGGCCGAGCCAGATGGTCGGCACGCCGGCGGCCATGGTCACGCCCTCGGCGTCCATCAGCTCGAACAGCGAGGCGCCGTCCAGGTTCGGGCCGGGCATCACCAGCTTGGCGCCGCCGATCATGCACGAATAGGGCAGGCCCCAGGCCATGACGTGGAACATCGGCACCACCGGCATCACGCTGTCGGTTTCGGCGATGTTGACGGCGCTGGGCAGGGCGGTGGCCATGGCGTGCAGCACGGTCGAGCGGTGCGAGTAGAGCACCCCCTTGGGGTTGCCCGTGGTGCCCGAGGTGTAGCACAGCCCGGCGGCCGAATGCTCGTCCAGCTCGGGCCAGGGATAGTCGCCCTTGTCCGCCTCCGCGGCCAGCAGCTCTTCGTAGTTGAGCATCTCGAAGGGCGCGTCGGCGCCGGTCGGCTGCGCCTCGGCCTCGGTCATGAGAATGACGTGCCGCAGCTTGGGCAGCTTGGGCCGCAGGGCGGCAACCAGCGGGATGAAGGTGCGGTCGATGAGCAGCACCTCGTCCTCGGCATGGTTCATGATGTAGACCAGCTGCTCGGGCGCGTAGCGCGGGTTCATCACGTGGCACACCGCGCCCATGCCCGAGATCGCGTAGTAGGCCTCGACATGGCGCTGGGTGTTCCAGGCGATGGTGCCGACGCGGTCGGCGCGCTTGACGCCAAGCCGCGCAAGCGCGTGCGCCAGGCGATGGGCGCGGTCGCGCATCTGGCGGAAGGTGGCGCGCGTGACGGGGCCCTCGGGGGTGCGGGTGACGATTTCCTGATGGGGGAAGACGGCGTTCGCGTGCTCCAGGATCGAAGAGATTCGGAGCTGGGTGTTCATCATCTGGCCGAGCATGTCGCGGCTCCTGCTTCGTCTTTGAGTTCGGCGCGCGGGCGACGTTGCGGAACCTTGTTCCGCGCCGCCTGCGTCGGGCGCACAATGCGCCAGTCGGGCGCGCGCCGCCAGAGAAAATCGCAAGGCCCGGCGGGGCGCAAGCGCGGCGAAAGCGCGCGAAGGGGCGCGCCTTCAGGCGTTGTTAACTATTTCAGGTCATAGTGGGACTCAGCCGGCGGTTTGGTGGTTTCCGTCGGCTGGACTCCTCCCTGTCAGACTGGCCGCGCCCGGCGCGGCCCTTTTTTTGGCGGCCCGACCGCGCCGGTCCGGCGTCGCCGCTCAGCGTCCGCGATAGGGCTCGACGTATTGCAGCGCCATGTCCCAGGGGAAGAAGATCCAGGTGTCCTGGCTGACCTCGGTGATGAAGGTGTCCACCTGCGCGCGGCCCTTGGGCTTGGCGTAGACGGTGGCGAAATGCGCCTTGGGGTAGAGCTTGCGCACCAGCTCCAGCGTCTTGCCGCTGTCGACCAGGTCGTCCACCACCAGCACACCCTCGCCGTCGCCCAGAAGCGCCGCGTCGGGGGCCTTGAGCACCTTGGCCTCGGTCTGGGTCTGGTGGTCGTAGGACTTGACGCTGATCGTGTCGACGATGCGGATGTCCAGCTCGCGCGCGACGATGCAGGCGGGCACCATGCCGCCGCGGGTGATGGCGACCACCGCCTTCCAGGCGCCGTCCTCGCCGGGGCCCTGCTTGTCCAGCCGCCAGGCCAGCGCGCGGCTGTCGCGGTGCATCTGGTCCCAGCTGACGTGAAAGCCCTTTTCGTGGGGAAGGCGGTCGGCGGCCATGGCGTCTCTCCTGCTGCGGCTGCGGGCGGTCACTTGCGGCCCTGGACCACGTCGATGTCGGGCGCGTCCTCGGCCTTCATGCCGACCACATGATAGCCCGCGTCCACATGGTGCGTCTCGCCCGTCACGCCCGAGGACAGGTCCGAGAGCAGATAGAGCGCGGATTTGCCCACATCCTCTTGCGTGACGTTGCGGCGCAGGGGCGAGTTGAGCTCGTTCCACTTGAGAATGTAGCGGAAGTCGCCGATCCCCGAGGCCGCCAGCGTCTTGATCGGCCCGGCCGAGAGCGCGTTGACGCGGATGCCCTTCGGACCCAGGTCCATGGCCATGTAGCGCACCGAGGCCTCGAGCGCGGCCTTGGCCACGCCCATGACGTTGTAGTGCGGCATGACGCGCTCGGCGCCGTAATAGGTCAGGGTCAGCATCGCGCCGCCCTCGGGCATCATCTTCTCGGCGCGCTGGGCGACGGCGGTGAAGGAATAGACCGAGACGTTCATCGTCAGCGCGAAGTTCTCGGGGCTGGTGTCGACGTAGCGGCCGCGCAGCTCGTTCTTGTCGGAAAAGCCGATGGCGTGGACCAGGAAGTCCAGCTTGCCCCAGCGCGCGCGCAGCGTCTCGAACAGCGCGTCGATCGAGCCGGGCTGGGTCACGTCGCACTCCAGCACCAGGTCCGAGCCCACCGACTGGGCCAGCGGCGTCACGCGCTTGCCCAGCGCCTCGCCCTGATACGAGAAGGCCAGCTCGGCGCCCTGCGCGGCGCAGGCCTGCGCGATGCCCCACGCCAGCGACTGCTTGTTCGCCACGCCCATGATAAGGCCGCGCTTGCCCGCCATCAGTCCAGCCATGCCCCTGCTCCTGTCGCTTTTCGGGTGCGGAGCAATTAGGCCATATCGCGCGCAGCATCAAGCCCGGCCGCGGCGCGGGGGCGGGGGCCCTGGCGGCGCGGGCGCGGCGCAGGGTCCGGCGAAGGCCGCGGGGGCGGAGCGCTCCGCAGGGCGCGCGCCGGGCCGGGGGCGCAAGCGGGGCGGGGGCGTTGCGGGGGTCGGGCGGGGGCGTTGCCGCGCGCGGCGCGCGCGCTATGCTGCGCCGGCAGCAACCGCAGGAGCGCGCCCATGACCCAGCCCCCCCGCATCATCGAGACCGAGCCGCGCGGCGGCATCTTCGCCGGCGACGATCCCTTCGCGCTGGCCGCCGCGTGGCTGGCCGAGGCGGAAAGGACCGAGCCGAACGATCCCAACGCCATGGCTCTGGCCACGGCCGACCCCGACGGCATGCCCGATGTGCGCATGGTGCTGCTCAAGGAGATCGAGCCCGCCGCCGAAGGGGGCGCCTTCCTGTTCTACACCAATTACGGCTCGGCCAAGGGGCGGCAGCTGGCGGCCAATCCGCGCGCGGCCTTCGTCATTCACTGGAAGACCCTGCGCCGCCAGATCCGCGCCCGCGGTCTGGTCGAGCGCGAGGAGGGCCCCAAGGCCGACGCCTATTTCGCCTCGCGCTCGCTGGCGTCGCGCGTCGGGGCATGGGCCTCGCGTCAGTCCGAGCCGCTGTCCTCGCGCGCGCATCTGATGGCCGAGGCGGCCAAGGCGGGCGCGCGCTTCATGGGCGCGCCGCCGCGCCCGCCTTTCTGGGGCGGCTTTCGCATCCGCCCGCTGCAGATCGAGTTCTGGGCCGACGGCGCGCACCGCCTGCATGACCGCTTCCGGTGGACGCGGCAGGATCCGCTGTCGCAGGAATGGACGGTGACGCGGCTCAATCCCTGACGGGCCATGGCGGGCCTTGGCGGGCCTTGACGGGGCCCCGGCGGGGCCTTGATCCGGGCGCCGGATCCTGCTTCGGGCGCGCATCGGGTTCGGCCCCGCGCCGCCTCGCCCGGCTGCGGGCCGGCGCCTATCGGGCGCGCAGTCCCGCGCGCAGCGCAAGGCCCAGCGCGCAGGCCAGCGCATCGCCCAGCATCGACGCCGCGCGATGGGCCAGCGCGCAGGCCAGCGCCGCCGGCGCGCCCACGCTCGGCCCCAGCGCCAGCACCAGCGCCGCCTCGCGAACGCCCGCCCCGCCGGGCGCGCCGGGCGTGATCATGCCGACGAGCCACGCGCCGGCGAAGGCGGCCATGGCCGTCGGCGCGTCCATCGCCGCGCCCGTCGCCCTTCCCGCCGCCTGCAGCGACAGCCCCAGCAGCGCCAGCACCGCAAGCTGAAGCGCGGCGAAAGCGGCCAGCCGCCCGGGCCGCGCCCGCCCCAGCGCCGCACGCAGGATGGGGGCGAGGCGCGCCCCCATCCACACCGCCCCCGCCAGCAGCGCGGCCGCCAGGGCCCCCGCGCCCCACGCCCAGCCGCCAAGCCCCTGCGCCTGATCGAGCAGCTGCGCCGCGCCGCCCGCCTGCGCCGCCAGCGCGGCGCGCAGACCGGGCAGGGCGGCCGCGCCCGCCAGCGCCGCCGCCAGCGCCAGCGCCGCGCTCAGCGCCAGCTCCAGCGCCATCGCCGCCGCCGCCAGGGGCGCGGGAACGCCGTCGCGCAGCGCAAGGCCCGCGCGCCCGGCCAGATGCAGAACGTTGCCCGGCAGATACTTGCCGATCTGCGCCGTCAGGAATTGCGACCAGGCGAGGCGTCGCCGCGCCCCGGCGCCGGTTGCGATCAGGATCTGGCGCCAGCCCTCGGCCGCGCAAAGCGTCGCCGCCAGATACAGCCCGACCGAGGCGGCCAGCGCGCCCAGAACGCGCGGATCGCCCGGCGCGATGGAGGGCATCGCGTGCAGGCCCTGGCGCAGCGCCCAGAGCGCGGCGCCGAGCGCCGCCGCCGCGCCGAGCAGCCGCGCCGCGCGCCCCGCCCTCATGGCTTGCGCGCCACGGCCAGATAGCCGTTTCCAAGGTCGGTTCGCAGGAATGGACGCTGCGCCAGCGTCGCCGCGCGCATGGCCAGCGAACCCGGCCACGAGGCCAGCAGCGGCCAGATGCGCGTTTCCGCCCTGCGGTCGGCGCCGCTGCGCAGCGTCAGCGTCTGCGGATCGGCCTCGGCGCGGTCCGGCTTCGCCAGCTGACGCGCGTAGACGCGATGGCGCAGCGGCTCCATGAGATTGGCCAGCGGAAAGCCGTAGCTCTCGATCCGCTCGACCCGCAGCCCCGCGCCTTCGATCAGGGCGCGGAAGCCGGGCCGGCGATAGCGCCGCACATGGCCCGCCCAGACGTCGGCCGGCCCCCACAGCTCGGGGCGCGAGGGGACCGACAGCAGCGCAAGCCCGCCGGGGCGCAGCATGCGCTGCCAGGCGCGCAGCGCGCCCAGATCGTCCTCGACATGCTCGAGCACCTCGAAGCAGCACAGCACGTCGAAGGCCTCGTCCCAATCGGGCGCGGGCTCGGCGCGGATCTCGACGGGGCCGCCGGGCGGGTTCATGGCCCTTGCCAGGGCGCGCGCCTCGGCCGAGCGCTCGAGCCCCGCGCCGCGGTGACCCATCTGCGCCAGCTCGCGCAGCAGCGCGCCGGCGCCGCAGCCGATGTCGAGGATGCGCGCGCCCTCGCGCCCGCGCAGCGCGTGCAACACGCGATCGCGCCGCAGCAGATAGCGCGGCGCCGGCGTCCAGCCCAGATGCGCAAGCGCCGGTCCGTGAACGGGGTGGAAGGTCGGGCCGGCGGCGGCGCCGCTCTGCTCGCTGGTCATGTCCTGGCGCTCTGCGTCTGGTCTTCGCGTTCGCGGGCGCGCGGCGCCCGGGGCAGGATGAGCCGCGCCGCCTGCGTGCCGATCGCCTCGGGCGAGAAGACGCGCGCGGCGCGTTCCGAGGGCTGGGGCAGGCCGCGCGCGGCGAGGCGGTCGATGGCGTCGAGCAGCGCCTCGGGATCTTCGGGCGCGGCGGCCTCGAGGCCCGGCTCGGGGCCGATCGCGGCCGCCAGCTCGCGCAGCGCCGGTCCGTCGCGCGTGACCACCGGGCGCCCGGCGGCCAGGGCCTGGTGCACCTTGTTGGGCGTCACGCAGCCCGCCTTGCCCGAGCCGCCGAAGACGCCGAGGCAGATGTCGGCGCGGCGCATCTGCTCGATCAGCTCGCGATAGGGAACCCACTCGCGCCAGCGCACATGCGCCGCGCCTGCGCCCGCGCGCGCCAGCGCCTCGCGCACCAGCCCCTCCTGCTGGCCGCGGCCGATCAGCGTCCAGTCATGCGCGGCGCCGCGCTCGGACAGCGCCGCGCGCAGGATCGTCTCGACGCCGTGCAGCGGAATCATCTGGCCGTAGAACAGCAGCCGCAACCGCCTTGCGGCCGGCGGGGGCGGCGGCGGCAGGCGCGGAAAGGCCGCCGGCTCGGCGCCGACGGGCACATGCGCCAGCGCGCCCGGCGGCAGGTCCAGCAGCCCTTCGATGCGGCGCGCATGCGCGGCCGTGTCCACGAAGACCACGTCGGCCAGCCGCGCCCCCGCGCGCTCGAGCGCGCGCAGCAGCCGCCCCGCCGCCGAGCGCGGTCGCGCCAGGGCGCGGTCATGGGCGACTGCGTCGTGCAGCGACAGGAACATGTCCCAGGCCAGCCGCGCCCCGCGCAGGCGCGCCAGCAGCGCGGCAGGCAGCACGTCGAACTGGCCCATGTATCCGACCAGAACGGCGTCATGCGCGGGCGCGCGCGCATAGCGCGCGGCCAGAACCGGCCAGGCCGCCGCCATGCGCGCAAGGCGCAGCGCGCGCGCCCGGCGGGGCAGGACGCTCTTGTCCTCGACGCCCTCCCAGACATGGGCGACGATCTCGATCACCTCGACGCCCTGGGCGCGCAGCCCTTCGACGAGGATGCGCGTGCGCGGCTTGCCCAGGTCGCAGGTTCCCCACAGAACCACGCGCGGCGGGCGCGGCGCGGCGGCGGTCATCGCCCGGCCTCGGTCATCGTCCCGCCCTGGTCGTTGCGCAGCCCCGGTCATCCATCGCCCCGCCCGTCTCGTCGCCCCGTCATCGCCCCGCCCATCTCATCGCCCCGTCGTCGCCCCGTCATCGCCCCGTCGCCGGGCAGCCTCAGTCATCGCGCAGCCGCTGGGCCAGAAAGTCGACGAAGGCGCTGAGCTGCGGCGGCGGGAAAGGCCCCGCGGGGCGGACGGCATAGGCGGCCGCCGGCTCGGGGCGGCATTCGGGCAGCACCTCGACCAGCCGCCCGGCCGCCAAGGCCTCGGCGATGATGAAATCCGGGCTCAGCACGATGCCCAGCCCCGCCTCGGCCGCCAGCGCCAGGGCGTCGCCATTGTCGGCGACCAGACGCCCGCGCGCGCGCACCTGCCGCTCTTCGCCGCCGGGGCCGCGCAGCCGCCAGCTGGCGCCCGTCGCCTGATGGGCGTAGCGCAGAAGCTGGTGATCGGCCAGGTCCTCGATGCGGCGCGGCACGCCCGCACGCGCCAGATACTCGGGCGAGGCCGCCAGCAGCAGGTCGACCTTGCGCAGGCGCAGCGCCTTGAGGCTGGAGTCGGGCAGGCGGCCGATGCGCACGGCCATGTCGAAGCCCGCCGACACCAGCTCGACGAAGCGATCGTCGAGCGACAGCGTCAGCGTCACCTCGGGGTTCTGGCGCATGAAATCGGCGACGGCCGGCGCCAGCACCCGCAGCCCGAAGCTGACCGGCGCCGAGACGCGCAGCTCGCCGCGCGGCGCGCCGTGCAGCGCGGTGACCATGCGCTCGGCCTCTTCGGCCTCTTCGATCACGCGGCGGGCGCGTTCGTAGAAGGCGGCGCCGATCGCGGTCGGCGCCACGCGGCGCGTGGTGCGGGTCAGCAGCCGCGCGCCCAGCCGTTCCTCGAGCGCGGCGACGGCCTTGGACACGGCCGATTTCGAGACCCCCATGCGCCGCGCGGCCTCGGTGAAGCCGCCCAGTTCGACCACGCGGGCGAAGGCCTCCATCTCGCTCAGACGGTCCATGGACGATGCGGCGTCATGCGCGCTCCGCGTGAAGGGTGGGCGGAAGATCGGCGAACGCCTTCAGAACCGCATGTTTCGCGGGCGGGGTCAATGCGGCGCGCGCTCGCGCGGCGCCGGGCGGCGGGCCGTCGGGCGCAACGGCGCGACGCGCGAAACGCGCCGGGCATCTTCGCGCGCCGCGCGAAGGCGGCGCGGCGCGTCGTTTTACAGCCTTCGAATGTCGTTCAACGCCCTTGTAACCCCCCGCCGCGACGTGTTTAGCTTGCGCCGATGACGTTCCGGCGCCCGCCGGCGCAAGGGGCGCGCGACAAAAACGACAACAAACGACAACGAAGAACAGGGAAGGTCATATGACAAGCGCCGACGACGCCTTCGTCGTGTTCGATCACGTCCAGAAAAGCTATGACGGCGAGACGCTGGTCGTCAAAGACCTGAATCTGAACATCGGGCGCGGCGAGTTCCTGACCATGCTCGGCCCGTCGGGCTCGGGCAAGACCACCTGTCTGATGATGCTGGCCGGCTTCGAGACCGCCACCCATGGCGACATCCTGCTGGACGGGCGGCCGATCAACTCGGTCCCGCCGCACAAGCGCGGCATCGGCATGGTGTTCCAGAACTACGCCCTGTTCCCGCACATGACGGTGGCCGAGAACCTGGCCTTCCCGCTCGAGGTGCGCAAGATGGGCCGCGCCCAGATCGAGGAGAAGGTCGCGCGCGCGCTCGACATGGTGCAGATGTCCGACTTCGCCAGCCGCCGCCCGGCGCAGCTGTCGGGCGGTCAGCAGCAGCGCATCGCCGTGGCGCGCGCGCTGGTGTTCGACCCGCCGCTGGTGCTGATGGACGAGCCGCTGGGCGCGCTGGACAAGCAGCTGCGCGAGCAGATGCAGTTCGAGATCAAGCACATCCACGAGCGTCTGGGCGTGACGGTTGTCTATGTCACCCACGACCAGTCCGAGGCGCTGACCATGTCGGACCGCATCGCCGTGTTCAACGACGGGCGCATCCAGCAGCTGGACGATCCGGCGACGCTGTACGAGAAGCCGATGAACAGCTTCGTGGCCCAGTTCATCGGCGAGAACAACAAGCTCGACGCCACCGTCGAGGCGGTCGAGGGCGAGCTGTGCCTGGTGCGCTTCGACAATGGTGAGACGGCGCGCGCCCTGGCGGTGAACATCGCCGGCCCCGGCTCGCGCACGCGGCTGTCGATCCGCCCCGAGCGCGTCGAGATCGGCGCCAAGCCCGACTTCAACTCGGTCGAGGCGCGCGTGCTCGAGCTGATCTATCTGGGCGACCACATCCGTTGCCGGATGGAGGTGCACGGCAACACCGACTTCATCGTCAAGGTGCCCAACGCCTCCGAGCACGCGGCGCTGACGGTGGGCGAGGTGACGACGCTGTCCTGGCGGCCCGAGGACTGCCGCGCGCTGGACGCGGAATGAGGAATCCGGCGCGCCGCGCCTTGCCGCGCGGCCGCGTTGGTTATCGAAGACCACAACGACAAACGGGAGTTATGTCATGAATCTCAAGACCATGCTTGGCCTTGGCGCGGCCGCCGCGGTGTCCGCCGCCGGCTGGGCCGCGATGGCCGAGGACATGCCGCCTTGCGAGAACTGCGCCAACGAGATGACCATCGTCTCGTGGGGCGGCGCCTATCAGGAATCGCAGCGCAAGGCCTATGTCGAGCCCTACAAGGCCATGAACCCCGGCGTGAACGTCATCTGGGACGAGAGCTCGGCCGAGGCCGTGGCCAAGATGCGCGCCATGGCCGAGGCGGGCAACATCACCTGGGACGTGGTGGACGTGGTGGCCTCGGATGCGATCCGTCTGTGCGACGAGGGCCTGGCCATGCCCATCGACCCCGACACCCAGCTGGCGCCCGCGCCCGACGGCACGCCCGCCTCGGTCGATTTCGGCGACCTTCTGGTGACCGAGTGCTTCATCCCGCAGATCGTCTACTCGACGGCGGTGGGCTACCGCACCGACATGGTGTCCGAGCCGCCGACCTCGATCTGCGCGATCTTCGACCTCGAGAAGTATCCGGGCAAGCGCGCGCTCGAGAAGCGGCCGATCGGCAACCTCGAATGGGCGCTCTATTGCGACGGCGTCGCCAAGGAGGACATCTACGACGTCCTCGAGACCGAAGAGGGCCAGGCCCGCGCCTTCGCCAAGCTCGACACCATCAAGGACCACGTGATCTGGTGGACCGCCGGCGCCGAGACGCCGCAGCTGCTGGCCGACGGCGAGGTCGTGATGGGCTCGACCTACAACGGCCGCCTGTTCGCGCTGATCGCCGAGCAGAAGCAGCCCGTGGGCATGCTGTGGGACATGCAGGTGTTCGATCTTGACGGCTGGGTCATCCCCGCCGGCCTGCCCGAGGACCGCAAGAACCGCGCCCTGCACTTCGTGCGCTTCGCCACCGACACGCAGCGTCTGGCCGACCAGGCCAAGTACATCGCCTACGGCCCGGCGCGCAAGTCGTCGGCTCCGCTGGTCGGCAAGCATGCCGAGCTGGGCATCGACATGGCGCCGCACATGCCGACCAACCCGGACAACGCCAAGAACACGCTGCTCTACAACTACGAGTGGTGGGCGGATTACCGCGACGATCTGGACGCCAAGTTCCAGGCCTGGCTGAGCCAGTGAGCCGCGCGCGGCCCGTCTTCCGGGCGGGCCGCCGCCGATGACGCGCGGGCGCGGCGGCATCCTTCGCCGCGCCCGACCCCGCGCCCCCCGGGGCGGCCCGCATGGCGGACCGCGCCGAGGCGCGCGACGCCCCAGTGGTGGCGCCGATCGGAAACAAGCAAGCGAGCGAGGCGAAGATGAGCGACGCGAGCGCGAATGGCGGGCCGGTCCTGGCCGCGGACGGAACGCCGCTGAAGGTATCGCTGCGGCGGGCCGAGCGGCGGCTGCGGCTGCGCGCCTTTCTGCTGACGGCGCCGCTTCTGGGCTTCATCCTGCTGACCTTCATCGCCCCCATCGGCGACATGCTGTTCCGCTCGGTCGAGAACGAGATCGTCGCCGACACGCTGCCGCGCACGGTCGAGGCGCTCAAGGACTGGGACCCGGCCAGCGGTCAGGCCCCCGACGAGCCGGTGTTCCGCGCGCTCTACGAGGATCTCAAGGTCGCCGTCGCCGAGAAGAAGCACACCCAGGTGGGCCAGCGGCTCAACTACGAGAAGTCGGGCATCTCGTCGGTCTTCCGCAAGACGGGCCGGCGGATCAAGCGCATGGACCCCGACAAGCCGCTCAAGCCGCAATTCGTCAACGCCGACAAGGACTGGGGCGACGTCGAGACCTGGCGCGTCATCAAGCAGTTCTCGCCGCGCTTCACCGACGGCTACTTCCTGGCTGCGCTCGACATGCAGCGCGACGCCCAGGGCGTTCATCTGCGAGACGAGAAGGACCGCATCTATCTGACGCTGTTCTGGCGCACGATCTCGCTTTCGGCGGTCATCACCGGCATGTGCCTGCTGCTGGGCTATCCGGTGGCGTGGCTGCTGGCGAACCTGCCCGCGCGCACCTCGAACCTCCTGATGATCCTGGTGCTGCTGCCGTTCTGGACCTCGCTTCTGGTGCGCACCTCGGCGTGGAAGGTGCTGCTGCAGCAGCAGGGCGTGATCAACGACCTGCTGGTCGGGATCGGGCTGATCGACGACGCGCACCGGCTGGCGCTGATCAACAACCAGACGGGCACGATCATCGCCATGACGCACATCCTGCTGCCCTTCATGATCCTGCCGCTCTATTCGGTGATGAAGACGGTGCCGCCCAGCTATGTGCGCGCGGCCAAGAGCCTTGGCGCCAACGACTGGACCGCCTTCTGGCGGGTCTATTTCCCGCAGACCATCCCGGGCATCGGCGCGGGGGCGATCCTGTGCTTCATCCTGGCGATCGGCTACTACATCACGCCCGAGCTGGTGGGCGGCACGTCGGGCACCTTCATCTCGAACCGCATCGCCTACCACATCTCGGTGTCGCTGAACTGGGGGCTGGCCGCGGCGCTGGGTTCGCTGCTGCTGATCCTGGTGCTGGCGCTCTACTGGGCCTACGACAAGATCGTCGGCATCGACAACGTCAAGCTGGGCTGAGGAGACGGACCATGAGCAAGCTCCCCCCCTACGCGACTCCGCTGCAGCGCGGCTGGCACTACGCCTTCCGCTTCATCTGCGCGCTGATCTTCCTGTTCCTGATCATCCCGATCCTGATCATCATCCCGCTCAGCTTCAACGCGCAGCCCTTCTTCACCTTCACCCCCGAGATGCTGCGCTTCGAGGCGTCCGGCTACAGCCTGGATCACTACCGCGACTTCTTCACCGACTCGGGCTGGCAGAACGCGCTGCGCAACTCGTTCTCGATCGCGCCCATGGCCACGCTGCTGTCGGTGGCCTTCGGAACGCTGGCGGCGATCGGGCTCAGCTCGGGCAAGATGCCCTTCAAGGGAACGATCATGGCGGTGCTGATCTCGCCCATGATCGTGCCGCTGATCATCTCGGCCGCGGGCATGTATTTCTTCTACTCGCGCATCGGGCTGCAGGGCACCTATTGGGGCGTGGTGCTGGCGCATGCGGCGCTGGGCACGCCCTTCGTCATCATCACGGTCACGGCGACGCTGGTGGGCTTCGACCGCTCGCTGGTGCGCGCGGCGGCCAATCTGGGGGCGGGGCCGGTGCGCACCTTCTTCAAGGTGCAGATGCCGCTGATCCTGCCGGGCGTGGTGTCGGGCGCGCTGTTCGCCTTCATCACCTCGTTCGACGAGGTGGTGGTGGTGCTGTTCGTCGGCTCGGCCGGGCAGAAGACGCTGCCCTGGCAGATGTTCACGGGCCTGCGCGAGCAGATCAGCCCGACCATCCTGGCGGTGGCCACGATCCTGGTCACGCTGTCGGTCATCCTGCTGACGGTGCTCGAGCTGCTGCGCCGCCGCTCCGAGCGTCTGCGCGGCATCACCCCCTCGTGAGTCGGGCGCGCCGCGCGCTCGGGCTTGCGGCCGCGCTGGCGCTTCGGGCCGCGGCCGCGGCGGCGGGCTGCGCGCCCGCGCCCGAGGCCGAGCCGCCCGCGCGGATCGAGTTCTTCGCCTGTCCGGGCGCCTATGAGGCCCAGCTTCTGCTGCTGCCCGAGGACGCCGACCTTCTGGGGCGCCCGCCGCCCGGCGCGGTCGAGGCGGCGGGCGCCTACACCGCGACCGACCGGCGCGCGGGCGGCAAGCCCAAGCCGGTGGGCGTGTTCATCCGCAAGGGCCGGCGCGTCAGCCTCGAGCTTGCGCGCATGGACGGGCTGGCGCTGATCGGCGCGGACGGCGCGCTGCGCATCGCGCAGGTGCGCGCCGTGCCGCTTGGGGGGCGCGTGCACGACCTGTCCACGCTGGCCGGGCGCGTGGCTTTCGCGCGCGCGGCCGAGGGGGCGGGCGCTTCGGCGATGCAGTCCCATCTGCTCATCCGCGAGGGCGCGCTGGACCTGCGCCCGGCCGAGGACGCGCCGCGCGCGCGCCGCCGCATCCTGTTCCAGCGCGCCGACGGGGCGGTGGGGCTGTGGAACAGCGGCGCGCCGCTGACGCTGCACGAGGCTGCGCTGGCGCTGGCGGCGCAGGCGGCGCCGCGCATGGCCTTGAATCTGGACGCCGGATCGCATGATTACTGCCTGGCGGCCGAGCCGGGCGGGGCGGTGCGAATCTGCGGCGCCGTCGGCCCCGAGGCCGCCGGGCGGCTGAGCAACGCGCTGCGTCTGGCCCCCGCCCGCCCGTAGCCGCAGGAGCCGAACGCGCCATGACGACCGGACGATCCGACGAAGACGACGCCGCCTTTGCGGCGCATGTGCGCGCGCTGGGGCGCGGGCCGGGCCGCGCGCGCCATCTGACCCGCGCCGAGGCCGCCGACGCCATGGCGCGCATCCTTGACGGCCGCGCCGCGCCCGAGGCGGTGGGCGCGCTGCTCATGCTCATGCGCTACCGGGGCGAGAACGCCGACGAGATCGCCGGCTTCGTCGACGCCATGCGCGCGCGCGCGCGCTCCTGGACGGGTATCGGCGCGACGCTGGACTGGCCCTCCTACGCGGCCGGGCGCACGCGCGGGGCGCCGTGGTTCGTGCTGGCGGCGCTGCTGGCGGCGCGCGGCGGGGCGCGGGTGTTCATGCATGGCTACAACAGCCACATGAGCCACCCCCTGCACACGCGCGCCGCGCTCGAGGCGCTGGGGATCGCGCCGGCGGGCACGCCGGCCGAGGCGGCGGCGGCGCTGGCGGCCGACGGCTTCGCCTACGCGCCGCTCGAGGCGATCGACGCCGAGCTCCTGCGCGTCTTGCGCCTGCGCGAAAAGCTGGGCCTGCGCTCGCCGGTGAATACGGCGCTCAAGCTGTTCGATCCGGCGGGGGCGGGGGGCTCGGTGCAGGGGGTGTTCCACCCCTCCTACCGCGCCTTGCAGCAAGAGGCGGCGGGGCTTCTGGGCGCGCGGGCGATGATCGCGGTCAAGGGCGGCGGCGGCGAGGCGGAGCGCGTTCCGGCCAAGGCGGTCGAGCTGTTCCGCCTGCACGAGGGGCGCGCCTTCGAGCAGAGCGCGCCGCCGCTGATCGAGGCCCCCCCGCGCCGCCATGCCGAGCCCGAGCCTTCGGTCGCGCGGTTTCTGGCCGTCTGGCGCGGCGAGGAGGAGGACCCCTACGCCGCGGCGACGGTGGCGGGCACGGCGGCGCTGGCGCTGTTGTCGGCGGGTCTGGCGCCCGATCTCGAGGCGGCCGAGGCGCGCGCATGGGCGCTGTGGCGCGCGCGCATGGACGAGGCGGCGTGAGCGCGACGCAGGCGAGCGCGCACATGGATGGGCGCGCGCATGCAAATGGGGGCGAGAGCATGGACAAGACCGAGATCTGGCGCGAGACGCGCGCGCGCATCCGCGCCCTGACCGAGGGCGAGGAGGACGTGGTGGCGCTGATGGCCACGGTGGCGTGCGAGCTGTTCCACGCCTTCGACGGCTGGGACTGGGTGGGTTTCTATCGCAACGTCGGGCGCGAGACGCTCAAGATCGGCCCCTATCAGGGCGGCCATGGCTGCCTGACCATCCCGTTCTCGCGCGGGGTGTGCGGGGCGGCGGCGCGCACCGGGCGCACGCAGGTGGTGGACGACGTGGACGCCTTTCCGGGGCACATCGCGTGCTCGTCCTCGACGCGCTCGGAGATCGTCGCGCCGGTCTTCGACGGGTGCGGCGCGCTGCTGGGGGTGCTGGACGTGGACAGCGACCGGCCGGCCTTCTTCGACGATCAGGACCGCGCCGAGATCGAGGCCATGCTGGCCGAGGTCTTCGGGCGCCTTGGCGCGGGCTCGGCGGACGGCCGGGCGGCGGGCTGAGGGACGCGGGCGCCTCGGCCGCCTGCAGCGGAAGTCAGGGCGCCGCGGCATGTCGAGCGCGGGCCGAGCGAAGCGCGCCCGGCGGCTGGCCGGAAAGATGGCCGAGCAACCGCGCCGCGGTCTCGCAGGGCCGGATTGGGTCGGGGGGTCGTCGCGCCGGGCCTCGGCCGCGCTTCGCTGGTCCGCGCCAGGGCGCGAAGGCGGGGGCCGCGCGGCGCGGCCCCTGCGCATCGGCGTCAGATGGCGGTGATGCCGCCGTCCGGCGCCAGGGTCTGCCCGGTCATGAAGCTGTTGGCCGGATCGGCGGCGAACAGGATGGCCGGGATGATCTCGGCCGGATCGGCGACGCGGCGCATGGGCACGCCGCGCGTCAGGCGACGCTCGGCCTCGGCCTGGTCCTCGCCGCTCAGCAGGCCGGCCTCGACCATGGGCGTGCGCGCGAAGGCGGGGCACACGGCGTTCACGCGCAGCCCGCGGCGCGCGTTCTCGGCCGCGGCCGAGCGCGTCAGCCCCACCACCCCGTGCTTGGCCGCCGAATAGACCGAGATGGTCGGCGCCCCCGCCAGCCCCGCCACCGAGGCGATGTTGACAATGGCCGCGCCGCGCCCGGTGCGCGCGGCATGCGCGGTCATGGCCGGGATCTGCGCCTTCATGGCGTAGAACACGGCCAGGAGGTCGATCTCGATCACGGCGCGCGCGTCCTCGTCCGAGATGTCCTCGAGCCGGGCGGCGGGGTGGGCGATGCCCGCATTGTTCACCGCCACGTCGAGGCCGCCGAAGCTGTCCTCGGCCAGGGCGACCAGGTCGCGGTGCAGCGCGGGATCGGCAACGTCGCCGGCCAGCGTCACGCATTCCGCGTCCAGCGTCTGGGCCAGCGATTCGAGCGGCGCGGGCGCGCGGTCCGACAGGACCAGCCGCGCGCCTTCCTCGGCGAAGGCGGCGGCGGCCAGGCGGCCGAAGCCCCCCGTCGCGCCTGTGATGAGGACGGCCAGGCCGTCGAAACGCTTCTTCATGAATCCTCCCTGATGCAGTCCATGGCCAGCGCCGCCAGGCGCGGCACGTTCTTGCCGATCTCGAGCGCCCTTTCGGGGTTCGAGGCGTTGCCGTCGAGCGCGCGCTTGTAGACGCCCTGCAGGATCGCCGCGAGGCGGAAGAAGCTGAACGCAAGGCAGAAGGTCCAGTCCGGGATCTCGGCGATGCCGCGGCGCCGGCAATAGGCGGCCACGTATTCGGCCTCGGTGGGAATGCCCGTGGCGGGGCCGCGCTCGACGCCCGCAAGCCCTCGGAAGCCCCCCTCATGGGGCAGGCGCCACTGCATGCATTGATAGGCCAGATCGGCCAGGGGGTGCCCCAGCGTGGACAGCTCCCAGTCCAGCACCGCGATGACGCGGTTCTCGTCCCGGGCGAACATCATGTTGTCCAGCCGGTAGTCGCCATGCACCAGCGAGACCTGCCCGTCATCCTCGGGCACATGCCGCTCGAGCCAGGCGATGAGCGCGTCCATGTCCGCGATCGGCTCGACCGCCGAGGCCCGGTATTGCTGCGTCCAGCGCCCCAGCTGGCGCACGAAATAGCTGCCCGGCTTGCCGAAATCGGCCAGCCCGGCGGCCTCGACGTCGACGTCGTGCAGCGCCGCCAGCGTCGCGTTCATGGCGTCATAGATCTCGGCCCGGTCGCGCGGGGTCATGTCGGGCAGGGCCGGGTCCCACAGCACGCGCCCGTCGAGATGCTCCATGACGTAGAACATGCGCCCGATGGGGTTGTCCTCGGGGGCCAGGAACAGCGCGCGCGGCACGGGCACGTTCGTGCCCTCGAGCGCGCGCATGACGCGGAACTCGCGATCCACCTGATGGGCCGATTTGAGCAGCTTGCCCGGCGGCTTGGCGCGCAGCACGTAAAGGCCGCTGTCGGCCTCGAGGCGGAAGGTGGGGTTGGACTGGCCGGTGGGGAACTTGACCGCCGCGCGCAGGCCGCGGAAGCCGGGGATGTTGGCCTCCAGATACGGGCCCAGCGCCGCGACGTCGAGCGTGGCCGCGGGATTCGCGCTCATGCCTTGTGCCCCAGCGTGATGTGGCTCAGCCAGCGGGCGATCATGGCCGGGCGCCCGCCCGCGGCCACCTCGGCGCCCTCGATCTCGACCACCGCGTCCCAGGCGATGATGAGCGCGCCGGGCTTGCGCGTGACCTCGGCCAGCGAGATGCGCCCGCGCACGCGCGCGCCCACGGGCACGGGGGTCAGGAAGCGCGCCTTGTCCACGCCGTAGTTCAGGCCCAGCGTGGCGCCCTCGATGCGCGGCGTGACCTCGTAGCTCATGGCCGAAAGCAGCGACAGCGTCAGGAAGCCATGCGCGATGGTCCCGCGCAGCCCCGCCTCGCGGCGCGTGCGCTCGGGGTTGACGTGGATGAAGTTGCGGTCGTCGGTGGCGACGGCGAACATGTTCACGCGCTCCTGCGTGATCTCGATCCAGGACGAGACGCCGATCTCCTTGCCCTGGGCGGCCATGAGCTGCTCGACCGTCCAGACGGGGGCGGGGCGCTCGCGCGGGTCGAAATCCTGGATCTGCGTCATATCGTGCTCCATCGCGTTGGGGTGCGGCGCGGGCGCGCCGAGGCTTCCGTCGTGCATCAGTCCCTCCCGAACAGATCGCCGCCGGTGTGCACGCCGATGCCGCCGTCGAGCGGCAGGATGGCGCCGGTGACGTAGGCGCCGGCCTTCGAGCACAGAAACAGCGCCGCGCCCTGCACGTCCTCGGGGCGGCCGATGCGGCCCAGCGGCACGCCGGCGGCGACGCGGGCGGCCTTCTCGGCGTCGCCGGTGGCGAAGGCGGTCATGCGCGACTGGAAGGGGCCGGGGGCGAAGGCGTTGAAGGTGATGCGCTTGTGCGCCAGCTCCTTGGCCAGGATGCGCGTCAGGTGATGCACCGCCGCCTTCGAGGCCGAATAGGAATACGCGCCGTCGCCGATGGGCCAGGCGCCCATGACCGAGCCCAGATTGATGACGCGCGCGGGGTCGTCGTCGGTGGCGGCCGCGTCCAGAAGCGGCAGCAGCGTCTGCGTCAGGTGGAACAGGCCCGCGACGTTCACGCGCATGACCTTGTCCCAGGCGTCCCAGGGGAACTGGCCCAGCGGGGCGCCCCAGGACACGCCGGCGTTGTTGACCAGGATCGGCAGGCGGTCGGTGCGGCGCGCGACCTCGGCGGCCAGGTCGGCCACGCCCTGCTCCGTGCCCACGTCGCCGCCGAAGCCCTCGACCTTGCCCGGGTGGCCCAGGGCGTTGATCTCTTCGGCGACGCGGGCGCAGTCCTCGCCCTTGCGCGAGGCGATGAGCACCCGCGCGCCGCCCGCCGCCAGGCCCTCGGCGATCATGCGGCCGATTCCGGTCGCGCCGCCGGTGACCAGCGCGGTCTTGCCGGCCACGCCGAACATGTCCTCGAGATAGCTCATGCGTTCCTCCCTGAGAGCGATCGTCGTTTCGCGTCGCGGTCCGTCGTTCTGCGGACTGGACAACATACCGGGTAGTATGTAGCGTGAGTCGCGTCAACGCAACCGCCATCGGAGCCCGCATGACCCCCGCCGAACCGGCCGCCGGCGCAAACGCCCCCGACAGCCCCGACGCCGCCCGCGCCGAAGCCGCGGGCGGGCGCGAGGGGGCGCGGTCGCCGCGCGAAGAGGTGCTGGACGCCGCGGCGCAGTGCTTCATGGAAAAGGGGTTCGGCGCCGCCTCGATCGACGACGTGGCGCGGCGCATGGGCGCGACCAAGGGGCGGGTCTATCACTGGTATCGCTCGAAGCTGGACCTGTTCGTGGACGTGGTGCGCTACTCGCTCGAGCTGATCCACGACCAGACCGCCGCCGCGGCCGCGGCCGGCCCGCCCGAGGGGCGCATGGCGCGGATGCTGCGCGCGCATCTGCGCTCGATCCTGCGCGACCGGCCCTATCACCGGGTCGCGCTGCAGGGCGTGGACCTGCATCTGCGCGCCGCCACCACCCCCGAACAGCGCGAGGCCCTGGCCGGGCTGATCGCCCTGCGCGACAGGCACCAGCGCCTGTTCGAGAAAGCCATCGCCGAGGGCGTCGAGCTGGGCCTCTACGCCCCCTGCGACGTGCCGCTGACGGCGCGGACCATGCTGGCCGCCGCCAACGGCGCCGTCTTCTGGTATCGCCCGCGCGAGGGCGAGACCGAGGCCGACCGCAACGAACTGATCGAAAAGATCGCCGCCTATTGCCTGCACGGCCTGCACGGCCCGGCGGCGGAAAAGGGAGAGAAAGCATGAGCATGGATCTGGGCATGACCGAGCGGCTCAAGCCGCTGCACGCGCGCGTCGCCGCCATGGTGCGCGACGAGATCGCGCCCGCCTCGGAGGAATTCCTGGCCGAGGTCGGCAAGAACGGCGACCGCTGGTCCTTCACCCCGCGCATGACCGAGATCCTCGAGGGGCTCAAGGCCAAGGCCAAGGCCGAGGGGCTGTGGAACTTCTGGCTCACCAATTCCGAGAACGGCTGGGGCCTGACCACCGTCGAATACGCCTATCTGGCCGAAGAGATGGGCAAGGCCCATCTGGGCGCCGAGACGTTCAACTGCTCGGCCCCCGACACCGGCAACATGGAGGTGCTCGAGCGCTACGGCTCGCCCGAGCACAAGGAGCGCTGGCTCAAGCCGCTGCTCAACGGCGAGATCCGCTCGGCCTATCTGATGACCGAGCCGGGGGTGGCCAGCTCGGACGCGACCAACATGCGCATGTCCTGCGTGCGCGAGGGCGACGAATACGTCCTCAACGGCGAGAAGTGGTGGTCCTCGGGCGCGGGCGATCCGCGCTGCAAGGTCTACATCACCATGGTCTACACGCCCGATCCGAACCGGCCCAAGCACCAGCAGCATTCGATGATCGTGGTGCCCGCCGACACGCCGGGCATCACCAAGATCCGCGCCATGCAGGTCTACGGCCATGACGACGCGCCCCACGGCCACCTGCATCTGAAGTTCGAGAACGTGCGCGTGCCGGTCGAGAACCTGCTTCTGGGCGAGGGCCGCGGCTTCGAGATCAGCCAGGGGCGCCTCGGCCCGGGGCGCATCCATCACTGCATGCGCGCCATCGGCCAGGCCGAGGCCGCGCTCGAGCTGATGATCAAGCGCTCGCTCACCCGCGAGGCCTTCGGCAAGCCCCTCTACCAGCTGGGCGCCAACTACGACATCATCGCCGAGTGCCGCATGGAGATCGAGCAGGCGCGCCTTTTGTGCCTGAAGGCGGCGTGGATGATGGACCAGGGCGACGCGCGCGCCGCCGCGCCGTGGATCAGCAAGATCAAGGTCGTCGCGCCGCGCGTCGCGCTCAAGGTCATCGACGAAGCGGTGCAGATGTTCGGCGGCGCCGGCGTCAGCCAGGAAACCCCCCTGGCCGACATGTGGGTGCATGTGCGCACGCTGCGCCTGGCCGACGGCCCCGACGCGGTGCACCGGCGCCAGATCGCGCGCGCCGAGCTGCGCAAGCATACCCAGCAGAAGGTCTGAGCGCGGCGGGGGCGGCCCCGCCCGCCCCGGTCCCGCGCCCCAGTCCCCCGTCCCGGTCCCGCGCCCCGGCGCGCCCCGCCCCAGGCGGTTCGGCGCGCCGGGGCCGACGCGCCGACGCATCCGGCGCGCATTCAAACAGGAGAAGACACGCCCATGACCATTCCCCAGACGATGAAGGCCGTCGTCCAGCTGCATGACGGATATTCGGGCACGGCCACGGGCCCGACCCTGGACGACGCCGCCCCCTTTCTCGAGCTGCGCGAGATTCCCGTGCCCCAGCCCGCCGAGGGGCAGGTGCTGATCAAGGTCGCGATGGCTTCGGTCAATCCCTCGGACATCCACTTCATCAAGGGCGAATACGGCCAGCCGCGCGTCAAGGGCGCGCCCGCCGGCTTCGAGGGCTGCGGCACGGTGGTGGCGGGCAAGGGCGCCTACGCCGAGTCGCTGGTGGGCCAGCGCGTGGCCTTCGTCGCCACCCATTCGGGCGCCTGGGCCGAATACGCGCTGACCGACGCCTCGGCCTGCATTCCCGTGCGCCCCGACCTGCGCGACGAGGACGCGGCCGCGCAGATCGTCAACCCGCTGACCGCCATGGCCATGTTCGACATCGTGCGCGAGGACGGCGCCGAAAGCTTCGTCTTCACCGCCGCCGGCAGCCAGCTGGGCAAGCTGGCCATCGGGCTTGGGCGCGACCACGGCATCCCGGCCATCGCCACCGTGCGCCGCGAGGCCCAGGCCGAGGCGCTGCGGGCGCTGGGCGCGGCCGAGGTGCTGGTCACCACCGCCCCCGATTTTCACGAGCGTTTCGCCGCCGTCGCCGCCGCGCGCAAGCCGCGCATCCTGCTCGACGCTGTGGGCGACCAGAACAGCGCCGACATGTTCTTCGCCATGCGCAGCGGCGCGCGCTGGATCACCTACGGCAAGCTCTCGTCCGAGGCGCCGCGGCTGACGCAGATGGGCCAGTTCATCTTCATGAACAAGCGCATCGAGGGCTTCTGGCTGACGCGCTGGATGCAGTCCACGCCCATGGAACAGCGCATCAAGGTCGTGCAGGAGGTGCAGGAGCGCTTCGCCACCGGCAAGTGGCGCACCGACGTCAGCGCCAGGCTGCCGCTCGATCAGGTGGTCGAGGGCCTGGCCGAAGCGTTGCGCCGCCCCGACGGCAAGGTGATGATCACGCCCTGAGCGCGCCGCGCCCGCGGGCCTTCGGGCCCGCGCGCCATCCGCACGCCCCGCGCCGCGCCCGCCGGCGCCGAACACAGGAGACCTTGCGCATGTCGCTGCCGCCCATCTTGCAGAATCTGAGCGTGCCCATGGTGGCCTCGCCGCTCTTCATCATCTCGAACCCCGACCTGGTGATCGCCCAGTGCAAGGCGGGGGTGGTGGGCTCGTTCCCGGCGCTGAACGCGCGCCCGGCCGAGCAGCTGCACGAGTGGCTCGAGACCATCACCGAAGCGCTCGACCGCCACAACCAGGCCAACCCCGACAATCCCGCCGCGCCCTTCGCGGTGAACCAGATCGTGCACCGCTCGAACGACCGGCTGATGCATGACGTCGAAGCCTGCGTGAAGTTCAAGGTTCCGATCGTCATCACCTCGCTTGGCGCGCGCGAAGAGGTGAACGAGGCCATCCATTCTTATGGCGGCATCGTCCTGCACGACGTCGTCAACGACAAGTTCGCCCGCAAGGCGATCGAGAAGGGCGCCGACGGGCTCATCGCCGTGGCCTGGGGCGCGGGCGGGCATGCGGGCACGCTGTCGCCCTTCGCGTTGGTGTCCGAGATCCGAGAGTGGTTCGACGGGCCGCTGCTGCTGTCGGGCGCCATCGGCACCGGCGCGGCGGTGCTGGCGGCGCAGGCGATGGGGGCGGATCTGGCCTATGTCGGCTCGCCCTTCATCGCCACCGAAGAGGCGCGCGCCTCGGACGCCTACAAGCAGGGCGTGGTCGCCGGGCGCGGCGAGGACATCGTCTACACCAACCTCTTCACCGGCGTGCATGGCAACTATCTGCGCGCCTCGATCGAGGCGGCGGGGCTCGATCCCGACAACCTGCCGCAAAGCGATCCGTCGAAGATGAACTTCGGCTCGGGCGGCAACACCAAGGCCAAGGCCTGGAAGGACATCTGGGGCTGCGGGCAGGGGATCGCCCCGGTGCGCGAGGTGCTGCCGGCCGCGCAGCTCGTCGCCCGCTTCAAGCGCGAATACGAAGAGGCCCGCGCGCGCCTGTGCCTGGGCGCCGCCCCCGCGCGCGAGCGCGCCGCCGAATAAGCGCCCGCAACAGGCGCCCGGAACGCGCGTTCCGAGCAGGCGCCGCGCAGGCGAAGCGGGCGGGCGCCCGGGCATGGCTCGGGCGCCCGGGCGCTCACTCGGGCCAGCGCCAGAGCGCCGGCAGGAAGCGGAAGCCCTCGCCCTCGCGGATGATGTGGCCGACGCCGGGGAAGGGGAAGTGGTAGCCGACCACCACCAGCCCCTCGTCGGCGGCGCGCGCCAGAAGGGCGCGGCGCGTGCGCGCGGCCATTTCGCGGTCGGCGTCGAAGCCGAAATGCCAGTCGGGGCGCTCGACGCTGATGAGGGCGTGATTCATTGCGTCGCCCAGCGCCAGCAGCCCCGCCCCCGAGGGATCCTCGACCAGCAGCGACATGTGCCCGGCCGTGTGCCCGGGCGTGGCCACGGCGCGCATGCCCGGCGCAAGCTCTTCGTCCGGGGCGATGTCGGTCAGCTGGTCGCCCAGCGCTTCGATGGCGTTGCGCGCCCCGACGACGAATTGCTGCATCTGCGGCTCGACCCGGTCGATCAGCCCCTCCTGCATCCAGAAGGCGCGCTCGTCGGCGCCGATGCGGTGCTGGGCGTTGACCATGAGCGGCTCGTCGAAATCGTCCATCGCGCCCCAGATGTGGTCGGGATGGGCGTGGGTGACGAAGACGTCGGTCACCTCGTCCGGCGCGAGGCCGGCGGCCTGCATGTTCCGCGTCAGCCGCCCCGCCGTGGCCTGCCAGCGCGAGCCCGAGCCCAGATCGACCAGCGCTACGCGCTGCCCGCGGCGGATGACGACGTGGTTGGTGTGCGCGTAGTTGGTCTGCGCGTCCAGATGGTGCGCGGCCAGATAGGCGGCCACCTCCTCGCGCGGGGCGTTGACGCCCAGCAGCGTCGTCGGGGTCTTGAGCGCGCCGTCCGAGCAGATGGTGATCTCGGTCTCGCCCAGCATGAAGCGGAACCAGCCTGGCGCCTGATCGGCCGGAGCCGGGCCGAGCGCCAGCGCGCGCAGCGGCGCGGCCAGGGACAGGGCGGGCGCCAGGGCGGCAAGGCGCAGAAGGTCGCGCCGCGACGGGGCGGCGGGGCGAAGCATGCGTCGGGCGTCGGTCATGCGCGGTCCTTTCTCTGGGCGCGCCGGGCGGGCGCGCGGGGCTGCGTTCATTCATACAACGGAATGTCTGGGCGCGCCACCGCCGCCCGCCATCCCCGCGACCCCCGCGCGCCTTGCGTCGGGCGGCGGCTCGGGGCAAAGCTGCGCGCGGGCGGCGCGGCGCGGGCGCGGCGCCATGGTCAGCGTGGGAGCGGCGCATGAGCGAGCAAGGCGACACCCCTCGGTCCGGCGGTCCGGCGGCCGGTTCCGGCGGGCGCGGGCGCGCCGGCGCAAGATCCGGCGCGCGGGCGGCGGCGAAGGGCGGCGAGAAGGGCGGCGAGAAGGCGCCGGCCAGGGGGGCGGCGAAGGCGGGCGCGCGCGGCCCCGCGAAAGCGCGCCGCAAGAGCCCGCCCGGCGCGCCCGGCGCCGATGACCGGCGCTGGTGGGGGCGCGCGGCTCTGCTGCTGCTCGGGGTCTTCGCGCTGCGCCTTGCGATCAACGCCCTGGGCATCGTCCCGGTTCATTTCGACGAGGCCCAATACTGGGTTTACGCCGAGGCGCTGGACCTGGGCTATTATTCGAAGCCGCCGCTGACGGCCTGGCTCATCCGCCTTTCGACCGAGCTGCTGGGGCTTTCGGATTTCTCGCTGCGCTTCTTCTCGCCCGTCGCGCATCTGGCGATCGGGGCGCTGATCTTCGCCGCGGCGCGGCGGCTTTGGGATGCGCGCACCGGGTTCTGGGCGGCGGCGCTCTACACCGCCGCGCCGGGGGTTTCGGTGTCGGCCATGCTGATGACCACGGATCCGCCCATGATGGCGGGCTGGGCGCTGGCGCTGTGGGCGCTGACGCGGGCCATGACCGCGCAGGGCCGGGGCGCGCTGGGCTGGTGGGCGCTGGCCGGGCTTGGGCTGGGGCTGGGGCTGCTGGCCAAATACACCGCCATCGCCTTCGCCCTGTCGGCGCTGGGCTACGCGCTGTTCGCGCGCCAGGGGCCGGCGGATCGACGCGCGCGCATGGGGGCGGCGGCGATGGCGGCGACGGCGCTGGCGGTTCTGGCGCCCAATCTGTGGTGGAACGCCACGCATGGCTTCGCCACCATCGCGCATCTGTCCGAGAATGCCGAGCTTGCGCGCGCCGGCCTGCGCCCCGGCAAGCTGGCCGAGTTCCTGGCCGCGCAGCTTGGGGTGTTCGGTCCCGTGGCCTTCGCGGCGTTGCTGGCGGGGCTGTGGCGGGTGGCGCGCGCGCGCGGCTGGCGCGGCGACTGGCGCGCGCGGCTTGCGGCGTGGATGAGCGCGCCGCTTCTGGCGGCGATGTGCGTGCAGGCGCTGCTCAGCCAGGCCAATCCCAACTGGGCGGCGCCGGCCTATGTGGCGGGCGCGATCCTGGCCGCGCGCTGGCTGCTCGAGCGCGGCTGGTCGCGGGCGCTGCGCGCGCATCTGGTCATCGGCGCCGTCGCCGCGGCGGCGGTGCTGGCGGCCGGGGCGCTTTACGATCTGGCCGGCCCGTCGCTGCCGCGCCGCTTCGATCCGTTCAAGAAGATGCGCGACGGCGCGCCCTTGTGCGAGCGGGCGCTGACCGCGCTCGAGGAGGAGGGCGCCGACGCCCTGGCCTCGAACGACCGCCGCCGCCTGTCCGAGTGCATGTATCTGGGCGGGCTGGGGCTTGCGGACATCGCCGTGTGGGACCCGGACGGCGCGCCCTCGAACCATTTCGAGATGACCTCGCGGCTCGAGCCGGGGGATGGGCGCGTCATGGTCCTGGTCATCCAGAACCCCGAGCAGGCCGCGCGCATCGCCCGCCGCTTCGCCCGCGCCGAGCTGTGGGAGGAGGGGGCCTTCCCCACTCATGCCGATCGTTCGGTCGCTTACGGCATCTGGATCGTGCAGGGATTTCGCGGCTACTGACGCCGCCGGCGTGATCACGTTCGGGGCGTGCGTGATCACGAAATCGGCCTTCAAGGGCAGTTTCGCTTTGCCGCAGCCGCGCGCGCGCGGCTATTGTCGGGGCCTGAGGCCGGGCGCGGGGGCGCGCAGCGATTCGTCCCCGCCCGGCGCAGCGCGCGGCGGGCGCCCAAGGATCCGCCCGCGCCGATGACAGGAAGGTGAAGCATGAAGTCGCATCTGGCCCGCATCTCTCCGTTCATCCTCGCCCTGGCCGCCGCAGGGGCGCAGGCCGAGGAGGAGAAGGTCCTCAACGTCTACAACTGGTCCGACTACATCGCCGAAGACACGATCGCCAAGTTCGAGGCCGCCACCGGCATCAAGGTGACCTACGACGTCTTCGACTCGAACGAAGTGCTCGAGGCCAAGATGATGGCCGGCAATTCGGGCTACGACGTGGTCGTGCCCACGGGCGATTTCCTCCAGCGCCAGATCGCCGCCGGCGTCTACATGAAGCTGGACAAGTCCAAGCTGCCGAACCTGCGCCACATGGACCCCGAGATCATGGCCAAGGCCGCGGCGCACGATCCGGGCAACGAGCATTCCGTGGTCTACATGTGGGGCACCACCGGCATCGGCTACAACGTCGGCAAGGTGGCCGAGCGGCTGGGCGATGACGCGCCGACCGACAGCTGGGCGCTGGTCTTCGACCCCGAGAACGCCGCCAGGCTGGCCGATTGCGGCATCACGCTGCTCGACGCGCCGACCGAGATGATCCCGGCGGCAATGAACTATCTGGGCCTCGATCCGCAGTCGAAGAAGAAGGAGGACATCGAGGCCGGCGCCGAGCTTCTGATGAAGATCCGGCCCTATGTGCGCTATTTCCACTCGTCGCAATACATCACCGACCTCGCGAATGGCGACGTGTGCCTGTCGGTCGGCTGGTCGGGCGACGTGTTCCAGGCCCGCGACCGCGCGGACGAGGCCGGCAACGGCGTCGAGATCGCCTATGTGATCCCCAAGGAGGGCGCGCTGATGTGGTTCGACAACCTGGCCATCCCGGCCGACGCGCCGCACCCGGACAACGCGCACAAGTTCATCAACTTCATCATGGATCCGCAGATCACGGCCGACATCACCAACTACGTCTGGTATGCGAACGCCAACAAGGACTCGCTGGCTTATGTCGACCCCGAGATCCTGGCCGATCCGGGCATCTTCCCGCCCGAGGAGGTGAAGGCGCGCCTTTGGACCGCCGTCGCCTATGACGCGCGCACCGACCGGATCGTGAACCGCGCCTGGACGCGGGTGAAGACCGGGAACTGACCCGATGAGCCAGACCGCCGCCGCCCCCGCGGCGGCGGCCGCCGGCCGGGACCGCGCCGACGGCCGCCCCTTCATCCGCATCAGCGGGGTGACCAAGACCTTCTCGGGCTTCGTTGCGGTCAACGACCTGACGCTCGAGGTGCGCGAGGGCGAGATCTTCTGCCTTCTGGGCGGCTCGGGATCGGGCAAGTCCACGCTCTTGCGCATGCTGGCCGGATTCGAGACCCCCGACCGCGGGCGCATCGAGATCGACGGGCAGGACATGACCGGCGTGCCGCCCTGGGCGCGGCCGGTGAACATGATGTTCCAGTCCTACGCGCTGTTTCCGCACATGAGCGTGGCGCGCAACGTGGAGTACGGCCTGCGCCAGGACGGCGTGCCGCGCGCCGAGCGCGCCGAGCGCGTGGCGCGGATGCTGGAGCTGGTCAAGCTGACCCCCTTCGCCGACCGCAGGCCCGCGCAGCTGTCCGGCGGCCAGCGTCAGCGCGTGGCGCTGGCGCGCGCGCTGGTCAAGCGGCCCAAGGCGCTGCTTCTGGACGAGCCGCTGTCGGCGCTGGACAAGAAGCTGCGCGAAGAGACGCAGTTCGAGCTGCTCGACATCCAGGAAAAGCTGGGCACCACCTTCATCGTCGTCACCCATGACCAGGAAGAGGCGATGACCCTTGGCGACCGCATCGGGGTCATGGACGCGGGCGAGCTGATCCAGGTGGACGCGCCGCGCGATCTTTACGAATACCCCCGCAACCGCTTCATCGCCGAGTTCGTGGGCTCGGTGAACATCTTCGAGGGCCGCGTGGTCGAGGACGAGGCCGATCACGTCCTGCTGGGCGACACCGATCTGGGCGCCGAGATCTTCATCCATCACGGGCTCAGCTGCCAGATGGGGCAGACGCTGTGGGTCGCCGTGCGCCCCGAGAAGATGCGCCTGACCGCCGCCCGCCCCGACGACGCGCGCAACGCCGCGCAGGGCGTGATCGAGGACATCGCCTATCTGGGCGGCCTCACGCATTACCGCGTGCGCCTCGACGGGGGCAAGACGGTGCGGGTGACGCGCGCCAATGTCGAGCGCCGCCACGCCGACGGGCTGACCTGGAACGACCGCGCCTGGATCAGCTGGCCGCCCGAGGCCGGCGTGGCGCTGACGTCATGAGCGCGCCGCGCCGCCGCGCCCCGCTGGCGCGCATGGGCCGGGCGCTGGTCGCGCTGGCGCCCATGGCCTGGCTGGGGGTGTTCTTCCTGATCCCCTTCGCCGTGGTGCTGCGCGTCAGCCTGGCCGAGCCCGCCATCGCCCGCCCGCCCTTCACCGACATCTGGGAATGGGCCGACGGGGTGCTGACGATCATCCTCAACTTCGGCAACTACCTGTTCCTGATCGAGGACCCGCTCTACTACACGGCCTATCTCAACTCGATCTGGATGGCGGCCAGCGCCACGCTGATCTGCCTCGTCATCGCCTATCCGATGGCGCTGGCGATCGCGCGCGCCGCGCCGCGGCGGCGGCCGATGCTGC
This sequence comes from Oceanicella actignis, assembly GCF_008124525.1. GTDB lineage: Bacteria > Pseudomonadota > Alphaproteobacteria > Rhodobacterales > Rhodobacteraceae > Oceanicella > Oceanicella actignis. The sequence continues at coordinate 281,083 of NZ_VNHJ01000003.1, read as the reverse complement.
TGATGCTGGTGGTGCTGCCGTTCTGGACCTCGTTCCTGCTGCGCATGTATGCGCTGATCGGCCTGATGGCGCCGACCGGCTTCGTCAACACGGTGCTCGGGGCGCTGGGCCTTGAGCCCATCGTCATGCTTCAGACCGATTTCGCCGTCTATGCGGGCATCGTGACCGGATACATGCCGCTGATGGTGCTGCCGCTTTACGCCACGCTCGAGAAGCTGGACGATTCGCTGCTCGAGGCCGCGCACGATCTGGGCGCCGGCCCGACGCGGGCCTTCCTGACGGTGACGCTGCCGCTGTCGGCGCCGGGCATCGCGGCGGGCTGCCTTCTGGTCTTCATCCCGGCGGTGGGCGAATACGTCATCCCGGCGCTGCTGGGCGGGCCCGATCAGCTGATGATCGGCAAGGTGCTGTGGACCGAGTTCTTCAACAACCGCGACTGGCCGGTGGCCTCGGCGGTGGCGATCGCCATGCTCGCCTTCCTGGCGCTGCCGATCATGTTCATCCGCAACGCGCTGGGGGTGAAGGAATGAAACGCCGCGGATGGGTCGTTGCGACGGGGGCCGCGCTGGGCTTCGCCATGCTCTACGTCCCCATCGTCATCATGATGATCTACAGCTTCAACGCCTCGAAGCTGGCCAGCGTGTGGGGCGGCTGGTCGGCGCGCTGGTATGGCGAGCTCATGGCCAACGACCAGGTGCTGGAGGCGGCGTGGATCTCGGTCAAGGTCGGGGTCATGGCCGCCACGGTGGGCACGGTCTTCGGCACGATGATCGCCTATGCGCTGAGCCGCTTCGGGCGTTTTCGCGGGCGGCTTCTGCTGGCGGGCATGGCCACGGCGCCCATCGTCATGCCCGAGGTGGTGACGGGTCTGTCGCTGCTGCTGCTGTTCATCATCATGGAGACGAATTTCGGCTGGCCGGCCGGGCGCGGCGTGGACACGATCGTGATCGCGCACGCCACCTTCTGCATGGCCTTCGTGGCGGTGATCGTGCAGGCGCGCATGGCCGACATGGACGAAAGCGTCGAAGAGGCGGCCATGGACCTTGGCGCCCGCCAGCCCTGGGTGTTCTTCGACGTCACGCTGCCGGCGCTGGCGCCGGCGCTGGTGTCGGGCTGGCTCTTGAGCTTCACGCTCAGCTTCGACGATCTGGTGATCGCCAGCTTCGTCAGCGGGCCGGGGGCCTCGACGCTGCCGATGGTGGTGTTCTCGAAGGTGCGTCTTGGGGTCTCGCCCGAGATCAACGCGCTGGCCACGCTGATGATCGTGGCGGTGGCGGCGATCCTGGCCGCGACGATGCTGCGCGGCGGCGTGCGGCTGAGCGCGCGGCGCGCGCCGCCGCCGGACCAGCTCTGAAGCCGGGCCGGGGCGGGCGCGTCGCGCCGCTCCGGCCCGGCCGGCTCACATGCCCTTGGGGCCGCGCGTGATCGCCGCGACGCCGGTGCGCGCCACGTCCACCAGACCCAGCGGCGCCATCAGCTCGACGAAGGCGTCGATCTTCTCGGGCGCGCCGGTCAGCTCGAAGACGAAGCTTTCCAGCGTGGTGTCCACCACATTGGCGCGGAACACCTGGCTCAGGCGCAGCGCCTCGACGCGGGCCTCGCCGGTGCAGGCGACCTTGACCAGCGCCATCTCGCGCTCGACGGCGGGGCCCTCGGTGGTCAGGTCGTGCACGTCGTAGACCGGCACCATGCGCGCCAGCTGGGCCTTGATCTGCTCGATGACCGCCGGGGTGCCGGTGGTGACGATGGTGATGCGCGAGCGGTGCGAGACATGGTCGGTCTCGGCCACGGTCAGGCTTTCGATGTTGTAGCCGCGCCCCGAGAACAGGCCGATCACCCGCGCCAGCACGCCGGCCTCGTTCTCGACCAGAACGGCGAGGGTGCGGCGCTCTTCGCCCTCCTTCAGGGCCGGGCGCAGGTTGTAGGCCGAGTGCGAGGACGAGCCGCGCTTGATGCGAAGAGCGTTCATGTCGTGTCGATCCCTGGCATGGCCGCCGGCGCGGCCGCGATGCGAAAAGGCCCCGGTCGGGGCGCCAAGGCGGGGCGGCGCGCGGCCGCCCCGCGCGGTCAGACGAGCACGGCGCCGCCGGCCTCGATCGCGCCCTCGGTGGCGGCGTCGCCCAGCAGCATCTCGTTATGCGCCTTGCCCGAGGGGATCATGGGGAAGCAGTTCTCGTGCTTCTCGACCACGCAGTCGAAGATGACGGGGCCGGGATGGTCGAGCATCTCGCGGATGGCGTCGTCCAGGTCGGCGGGGTCGTCGCAGCGGATGCCCTTGCAGCCGAAGGCCTCGGCCAGCTTGACGAAGTCGGGCAGGGCCTCGGACCAGCTGGCCGAGTAGCGCTCGCCATGCAGAAGCTGCTGCCACTGGCGCACCATGCCCAGGCGCTCGTTGTTGAGGATGAACTGCTTGACCGGCAGGCGATACTGCACGGCGGTGGACATCTCCTGCATGTTCATCATGAAGCTGGCCTCGCCCGCCACGTTGATGACCAGCGCGTCGGGATGCGCGATCTGCACGCCGACCGAGGCCGGCACGCCGTAGCCCATGGTCCCGAGGCCGCCCGAGGTCATCCAGCGGTTGGGCTCTTCGAAGCCCAGGAACTGGGCGGCCCACATCTGGTGCTGGCCGACCTCGGTGGTGACGTAGCGGTCGCGGTCGGCGGTCAGCGCCTGCAGGCGCTGCAGCGCGTATTGCGGCTTGATGATCTTGTCCGAGTTGCGGTAGCGCAGGCACTGCACCGAGCGCCACTCCTTGATCTGCCGCCACCAGTTGTCCACCCGGTCGGCGCGGGTGCGCGCGCCGCGCTCGCGCCAGAGCGCGATCATGTCGGCCAGCACGTTCTTGACGTCGCCCACGATCGGCACGTCGACGAGGATGTTCTTGTTGATCGACGAGGGGTCGATGTCGATGTGGATCTTCTTCGATCCGGGCGAGAAGGCGTCGGTGCGGCCGGTGATGCGGTCGTCGAAGCGCGCGCCGATGCAGATCATCACGTCGCAGTCATGCATGGCCATGTTGGCCTCGAAGGTGCCGTGCATGCCCAGCATGCCCAGCCAGCCCTTGCCCGAGGCCGGATAGCAGCCCAGCCCCATCAGCGTCGAGGTGACGGGAAAGCCGGTCTCGTCCGCCAGCTCGCGCAGAAGGCGGCTGGCTTCGGGGCCCGAATTCACCACGCCGCCGCCCGAATAGATGATGGGCCGCTGGGCGTTCTCGATCAGCTCGACCGCCTCGCGGATGCGCTCGGGGTCGCCCTTGACGCGCGGCGCGTAGGGCAGGCGCGGGGCCTTGTCCGGCTTGACGTAGGGCGCCATGGCGAACTGCACGTCCTTGGGGATGTCGATCAGCACCGGGCCTGGGCGGCCATGGGTGGCGACGTAGAAGGCCTGATGGATCACGCCGGCCAGGCGCGCGGTGTCCTTGACCAGCCAGTTGTGCTTGGTGCAGGGGCGGGTGATGCCGACGGTGTCGGCCTCCTGAAAGGCGTCGTTGCCGATCAGGAAGGTGGGCACCTGTCCGCTGAGGCAGATGATGGGGATCGAGTCCATCAGCGCGTCGGTCAGTCCGGTGACGGCGTTGGTGGCGCCGGGGCCCGAGGTGACCAGCAGCACGCCGGGCCGCCCGGTCGAGCGCGCATAGCCCTCGGCCGCGTGCGCGGCGCCCTGCTCGTGGCGGACCAGGATGTGGCGGATGTCGTTCTGCTTGAACAGCTCGTCATAGATCGGAAGGACCGCGCCGCCCGGATAGCCGAACACGGTGTCCACGCCCTGATCCTTCAGGGCCTGGACGACGATCTGGGCGCCGGTCATTTCGCGGGACATCGCTCTTCTCCGTATGCTGTCCGTCGATGCGGGCCGGTCGGCCGGTCCGCGCGGTGGCTGCGTGTGGAGCCCGCCGCCGCGTCGCGCGGCCAGGCGGGCGTTCGGGGCCGGGCGGGCCATGGGGCGGCTCGGCGCGGGACACAAAAAAACCCCCGGCGGGGGGCATGCGCGCGACGGGGCCGGACGGGGTCACGTCCGACGGTCAGCGCGCCAGCGTCCAAGTACGAGACGATCCATGATCCGATCCTTTCCGATGCGCCGATCGTTACCACAGCGCGCGGCGGGGTCAAGAGCGCCGGATGCGATTTTGCGCCCTCGCGCGGAATTTTCGTGCGGCAAGGCGTCGCCCTGCGCAACAAAATCCATCGCGGCGCCCGGCGGCGGGTCATTCGCCGTCGCCGCCGGCCGAGTCGCGCCGGCGCCAGCGCGTCAGCACGTCGGCGCCCAGCCGCTCGTGCGAGACAAGCTCGAAGCGCGGCGCGTCGGCCAGCGCGGTCAGCGCCAGGGGCCCCAGCGCCGGGCGCGCATCCGCGCCCAGCGCCGCGCCGGCGTGGAACCAGGCCAGCTCGTCGGCCAGGTCCTGGCGGATCAGCGCCGCGGCCAGCGCGCCGCCGCCCTCGCACAGCACCGAGTTGAAGCCGCGCTCGGCCAGCGCGCCCAGCGCCGCGCGCAGGTCTAGGCGCCCGTCGGCGCCGCGCGCGACGGGCACGGTCTCGACCCCCAGCGCGCGCAGCGCGGCGGCGGTCTCGGGCGCGGCGTCGGGGCCGTGCAGCGCCAGCACGCGGCGCGCGCGCGCCGCCCGCGCAAGGCGCCCGTCCGGCGGCATCCGCAGCCGCCCGTCCAGCGCCACCGCCGCCGGGCTGGCGTCCTCGAGCCCCGGCAGCCGCACGTCCAGCGCCGGATCGTCGGCCAGCAGCGTGCCCGAGCCGATCATCAGCGCATCCGCCTCGGCGCGCATCAGATGCGTGCGCCGGCGCGCCTCGGGGCCGGTGATCCAGCGGCTTTCGCCCGAGGCCAGCGCGATGCGCCCGTCAAGGCTGGCCGCCATCTTCAGCGTCACCAGCGGGCGCCCGGCGCGGTGGCGCATGAGAAAGCCGGCGTTGAGCGCCTCGGCCTCGGCGCGCAGCACGCCCGTCTCGACCGTGATCCCCGCCGCGCCGAGGCGCGCCAGCCCCTTGCCGTTCACGCGCGGGTCGGGATCGCCCGTCGCCGCGACCACCCGCGCCACCCCGGCCGCGATCAGCGCATCGGCGCAGGGCGGGGTGCGGCCGTGATGGGCGCAGGGTTCGAGCGTGACATAGGCCGTTGCGCCGCGCGCGGCCTCGGCGCCGCCCAGCGCCGCCGCCTGGTCCAGCGCCACGCGCTCGGCATGGGGGCGGCCGCCGGGCATGGTCCAGCCGCGCCCGATCACGCGCCCCTCGCGCACCAGCACGCAGCCCACCGCGGGGTTGGGCGCGGCGCGGCCCAGCGCCCGGCGCGCCAGCGACAGCGCCGCGCGCATCCAGCGCCGGTCGGTCTCGGGGTCGGGGGGCGTGGGGGCGGAAGCCGCCGGGGCGGGCATGCGCTCAGTCTTCCGCGGCGGGGGGGCGCAGCTCGGCCACGAAATCCTCGAAATCGTCGGCCTCCTGGAAGTTCTTGTAGACCGAGGCGAAGCGCACATAGGCCACGGTGTCGATGCGCGCCAGCGACTCCATGACGATCTGGCCGATGGCCTCCGAGGGGATGTCGGTCTCGCCCAGGCTTTCGAGCCGGCGCACGATGCCCGAGATCATCTGGTCAACGCGCTCGGGCTCGATCGGGCGCTTTTGCAGCGCGATGCGGATCGAGCGGGCCAGCTTGTCGCGGTCGAAATCCTCGCGCCGGCCGTTCTTCTTGATCACGGTCAGGTCGCGCAGCTGGACGCGCTCGTAGGTGGTGAAGCGGCCGCCGCAGGCGGGGCAGGAGCGGCGGCGGCGGATGGCGGCGTGGTCCTCGGCCGGACGGCTGTCCTTGACCTGGCTGTCGGTGTTTCCGCAGAAGGGGCAGCGCATTTGTGGTCCTTCATCCTCGATCGGGCGCAGCCACTATAGGCGCCCGGCAAGGTCTTGGGTAGGGCGCGCGCGCAGGCCCGAGATGCGGCCCCGCGCCGCCCGGCCTCCGTAGGGGCGCGGCGGCGCGGGGCCGGGCGTTCAGAGCCCGGGATAGATCGGGAAGGCGCGGCACAGCGCGATCGCCTGATCGCGCACGCGCGCCTCGACCTCGGGGTCGCCCTCGGGGCCGCGGGCGGCGACGCCGTCGATCACCTCGACGATCATGCGGCCGATGGCGCGGAACTCGTCCTCGCCGAAGCCGCGGGTGGTGCCGGCCGGCGTGCCCAGGCGGATGCCCGAGGTGACGGTGGGCTTTTCGGGATCGAAGGGGATGCCGTTCTTGTTGCAGGTGATGTGCGCGCGCCCCAGCGCCTTTTCGGCGTCGGCGCCGGTCACGCCCTTGGGCCGCAGATCGACCAGCATCAGATGCGTGTCGGTGCCGCCGGTGACGATGTCGAGCCCGCCCTTCATCAGCTCGTCGGCCAGGGCCTGGGCGTTGCGCACCACCTGCGCGGCGTAGTCGCGGAACTCGGGGCGCAGCGCCTCGCCGAAGGCGACGGCCTTGGCGGCGATCACGTGCATCAGCGGCCCGCCCTGCAGACCGGGGAAGATGGCCGAGTTGAACTTGCGCGCCAGCTCCTCGTCATTGGTCAGGATCATGCCGCCGCGCGGGCCGCGCAGGGTCTTGTGGGTGGTGGTGGTGGCCACATGCGCATGCGGGAAGGGCGAGGGATGCTGCCCGCCGGCGACCAGCCCGGCGAAATGGGCCATGTCCACATGCAGCCAGGCGCCCACCGAATCGGCGATCTGGCGGAAGCGGGCGAAGTCGATGCGCCGCGGCACGGCCGAGCCGCCCGCCACGATCACCTTCGGCTTGTGTTCGCGCGCCAGCGCCTCGACCTGGTCGTAGTCGATCATGCAGTCCTGCGGGCGCACGCCGTAATGGACCGCGTTGAACCACTTGCCCGACTGGTTGGGCCGCGCGCCGTGGGTCAGGTGCCCGCCCGAGGACAGGTCCATGCCCAGGAAGGTGTCGCCGGGCTTCATCAGCGCCATGAACACCGCCTGGTTGGCCTGGCTGCCCGAATGGGGCTGGACGTTGGCGTAGGCGCAGCCGAACAGCTTGCGCGCGCGCTCGATGGCCAGGTTCTCGGCCACGTCCACATGCTGGCAGCCGCCGTAGTAGCGCCGGCCCGGATAGCCCTCGGCGTATTTGTTGGTCAGCACCGAGCCCTGCGCCTCGAGCACCGCGCGCGAGACGATGTTTTCCGACGCGATCAGCTCGATCTCGTCGCGCTGGCGCGTCAGCTCGGCGGCCACGGCGGCGGCCAGTTCGGGGTCGCGCTCGGCCAGGGGCTGGGTGAAGAAACCGGAATCGCGGGCGGTGGCGTCCGTCATGGGCGTGTCTCCTGAACAGTCGGCGAAGCCGCCTTCGGGCGGCGCCGGGTCTGTTTAGCGGCCCCGGGCCGCGTTGTCTCGCGCCGGATGCGGCGCCTGGCGGGTCGGGGGCGAAGCGTCGCGCCGGGGGCGCCGCCGATGAGGGGCGCGCGTTCGCGATCGGCGGCGCCGCGCCGCGATCGGCGTCATCGCGTTCTTGAAGCCTCGGCCCGCGCGGGCCATTCTGCGCCCCGCGCCGGGCGGATCGGCGCCGGCCGCCGCCCGGCGCGCGGCCTGGCGATTCGCGCGCGGCCCGCGCGGGGCGGGGCGGCGGCGCGCGCAAGGAGAGCGGGATGTGAGCGCGAGGGCGGATGAGATGGACGTCGGCGCGGGCGGCGCGCCCATGCCCGAGGGGGGCGCGGCGGCGCGCGGCTTCGAGCGGATCAGCTTCCGCGCCAGCGAGGCGCCCGCCGCCCGTCGCGCCTTCCGCGCCCTGACCGAGCGCTACGGCCAGGCGCCGCTCGAGGAGGCCGACGTCATCGTGGCGCTGGGCGGCGACGGGCTGATGCTGCAGACCCTGCACGAGACCGAGGGGCTGAACCTGCCCGTCTACGGCATGCACCGCGGCACGGTGGGCTTTCTGATGAACGACTACTCGCCCGACGGGCTGATCGCGCGGCTGCGCCGGGCCGAATCGGCGCGCATCAACCCGCTGCGCATGACCGCCGTCGATCTGTCGGGCCGCGCGCATGAGGCGCTGGCCATCAACGAGGTCGCGCTGTTCCGCCAGCGTCATCAGGCCGCCAAGGTGCGCATCCTGATCGACGGGCAGGAGCGCCTGGCCGAGCTTGTCTGCGACGGGGTGATGGTGGCCACGCCCGCGGGCTCGACGGCCTACAACTACTCGGCGCATGGGCCGATCCTGCCCATCCATGCCGACGTGCTGGCGCTGACGCCGGTCTCGGCCTTTCGCCCGCGGCGCTGGCGCGGCGCCATCCTGCCCAAGGCGGCGCAGGTCACGCTCGAGGTCATCGAGCCCGGCCGCCGCCCGGTCTCGGCCACGGCGGACAACGCCGAGGTGCGCGACGTGGCGCGGGTGCATGTGCGCATCGAGCCGGCGGTGACGCACGAGCTGCTGTTCGACCCCGGCCACGGGCTGGAAGAGCGGCTGATCCGCGAGCAGTTCGCCTGAGCCCCGCGCCCCGCTTGCATCGCGCGCGCGGCCAAGGCACGAACGGGGGGCGGCGCGCGCGGGCGCGCCGGGGGGGCCACGGGGCCGTCACGGGAGGCGAGGCATGGCGCTGAGCGCGGCGCAGCAGGCGAAATGGTGGCTGGGCGGGCTGGCGGCGACGGTGGCCGCGGCCTGGGCGCTGTCGGACGTGCTGACGCCGTTCCTGGCCGGGGCGGCGCTGGCCTATTTCCTGGACCCGATCGCCGACCGGCTCGAGGCGCGCGGGCTGAGCCGGGCGCTGGCCACGGCGCTGATCACGCTGTTCATGGCGCTGGCCTTCGTCGCGGCCATGCTGGTGCTGATCCCGGCCATCGCCGACCAGGCGCGAAAGCTGGTCGAGGCCATGCCCGCCTATGCCGAGGCCCTGCGCGCCTGGATCGAGACGAACAGGCCCGAGCTCTTGGCCGAGGGCGGCGTGCTGCAGGAGGGGTTCGACGCCTTTCGCCGCAACCTGAACGAGTGGAGCGTGAGCGCGCTCAAGAGCGTCTGGTCGGGCGGGGTGGCGCTGATCGATTTCGTGATGCTGCTGCTGGTGACGCCCGTGGTCGCCTTCTACCTGCTGCTGGACTGGGACCACATGGTCGCGCGGCTGGACGAATGGGCGCCGCGCGATCATGTCGGCACGCTGCGGCGCCTGGCGCGGGACATGGACCGGGTGCTGGCGGGCTTCGTGCGCGGGCAGCTGACGGTGTGCGCCATTCTCGGGACCTTCTACGCGGTCGGCCTGTCGGCGGCGGGGCTGGATTTCGGGCTGATGATCGGCGTCTTCGCCGGCCTCATCAGCTTCATCCCCTTCGTCGGCTCGATCCTGGGCGGGGCCATGGCGCTGGGGGTCGCGGTGTTCCAGTTCTGGGACGCGCCCGAGATGATCGCCGTGGTTGCGGGGGTGTTCGTCCTGGGGCAGGCGATCGAGGGCAACGTGCTCACGCCCAAGCTGGTGGGCGGCTCGGTGGGGCTGCATCCGGTGGCGCTGATGTTCGCGCTTAGCGCCTTCGGGGCGCTGATGGGCTTCACGGGGCTGCTGATCGCGGTGCCGGCGGCGGCGGCGATCGGCGTGCTGGCGCGCTTCGCGATCGAGCAATACAAGGCCGGGCGGCTTTATCTGGGCCGCGCGGCGCTGGCGCAGGGGGCGCCCGAGCGCGCGCTCGACATCGCCGAGGACGAGCTGCGCGCCGCGGCCGAGCGGCTGGCGCGCGCGGCGGCGCTGGCGGCCATGGCGGGGGCGCAGGCGGGGGCGCAGGCGGGGGCGCAGTCGGGGGCCGGGGGCGGCGGGGCCGAGAGCGGCGCCGGGGCCGGGGGCGGCGCCGAGGGAACGCCCCGCGCCGGCCAGCCCGCGCGCCCGGGCCAGGCGCGCAAGGGCGCGCCCGGCGCCGATGATGCGGAGCCGGAGGCATGAGCGCCCCGCGCCTTGGCCGTCAGCTGGCCCTGGATCTGCCCATGCGCGCCGCGCGCGGGCGCGAGGCGTTCTTCGTCTCGCGCGCCAACGCGGCGGCGGTGGCGATGATCGACGGCTGGCGCGGCTGGCCCGGCGGGCGGCTGGCGCTGATCGGTCCGCAGGGCTCGGGCAAGACGCATCTCGTGCATGTCTGGGCCGAGGACAGCGGCGCCGAGATCCGCCGCGCCGCCGATCTGGCGAACGAGGACCCGGTCGCGCTGGCCGAGGCGGGCGCGGTGGCGGTCGAGGACGCCGACCGCATCGCCCAGGCGCCCGACCCGCGCGCGGCCGAGGCGGCGCTGTTTCACCTGCACAACCGCCTGGCGGCGACGGGCGGCGCCTTGCTGGTGACGGGGCGCGAGGCGCCGGCGCGCTGGGCGCTGCGCACGCCCGACCTGGCCTCGCGGCTGCAGGCGCTGGCGCTGGCGCGGCTTGCGCCGCCGGACGACGCGCTGCTCGAGGCGCTGATCGTCAAGCTGTTCCGCGATCGGCAGGTCGACATCTCGGCCGCCGTGCCGGGCTTTCTGGCCGCGCGGATCGAGCGATCCTTCGCCGCGGCGCAGGCGGCGGTGGCGGCGGTGGACCAGGCGGCGCTGCGGGCGCACCGGCGCATCACCCGCGCCCTTGCGGCCGAGGCGCTGGGCCTGACGCCCGAGCCCCCCTGCGCCGAGACGCCGGAAGAGGCCGCCGAGCCCGCCGCCGCGCCGGAAGAACGGCCGCCGCGGGCAGGCCGCGGCTGAGGCCGGCCGCGTCCGGGCCGGCCGGCGGCGCGCGCCGCCGCCCAGGGATCGGCCCGCCGGCGCTGACGCGCCCGCCGCGCCATGCTAGAACCCGCCGAGCCCCGCCACGCCTGCGACGGAAGACAGCCCATGCGCGCCGATTTCCTCAACCACCCCTGCGCCCCCGAGCCCGAGCGGATCGTCGCCTTCGATCACGCCTCGCCCGCGCGCTTCTTCAATCGCGAGCTGAGCTGGATCGACTTCAACAGCCGCGTGCTGGAAGAGGCCGAGAACCGCCGCCACCCGTTGCTCGAGCGCGTGCGCTTCCTGTCCATCTCGGGCTCGAATCTGGACGAGTTCTACACCGTGCGCGTCGCGGGCCTGCGCGGCCTGGTGCGCGGCGGGGTCGAGACGCGCTCTCATGACGGGCTGACGCCCAGCGAGCAGCTCGAGCGCATCGACGCCGCCGCGCGCGTGCTGATGGACCGCCAGCAGGCCGTGTGGGACGAGCTGCGCCGCGAGCTGGCGCGCGAGGGCATCCGCGTGCTGGCGCGCGCCGATCTGACCCAGGCCGACATCGACCGCCTCGAGGACCGCTTCATCCGCGAGGTGTTCCCCGTGCTGACGCCGCTGGCCATCGACCCGGCGCATCCCTTCCCCTTCATCCCCAACGAGGGCTTCGCCCTGGCGCTGCAGCTGCGCCGCGTCGAGGACGGCGAGACGCTGGACGCCATCCTGCCCGTGCCCCAGCAGGTGCGCCGCTTCGTGCGCCTCGACGGCGGGCGCTCGGACGTCATCCGCTTCCTGCCGCTCGAGAAGCTGATGCAGCTGTTCCTGGACCGGCTGTTCCCGGGCTACGAGATGGTCGGCCACGCCGCCTTCAAGGTGCTGCGCGACAGCGACCTCGAGGTCGAGGAAGAGGCCGAGGACCTGGTGCGCGAATTCGAGGTCGCGCTCAAGCGGCGCCGGCGCGGCGAGGTGATCCGGCTGAAGATCGCCGCCGGCGCGCCGCGGCGGCTGAAGGAGATGATCGCCGACGAGCTGGGCGTGGCGCGCGAGGAGGTCATCGAGATCCCCGGCATGATCGGCATCAAGGACCTGTCCGAGCTGGTCATCAAGGACCGGCCGGACCTGCTGTTCCCGCCCTATGTGCCGCGCGTGCCCGAGCGGGTGAAGGACCACAACGGCGACATCTTCTCGGCCATCCGCCAGAAGGACATGCTGCTGCACCATCCCTACGAAAGCTTCGGCATCGTCGTCGACTTCCTGCGCCAGGCGGCGCGCGACCCGGACGTGCTGGCGATCAAGCAGACGCTCTACCGCACCTCGAAGGACAGCCCCATCGTCGCCGCCCTGTGCGAGGCGGCCGAGGACGGCAAGTCGGTCACCGCGCTGGTCGAGCTCAAGGCCCGCTTCGACGAGGCCGCCAACATCCGCCAGTCGCGCCAGCTCGAGCGCGCCGGCGCGCAGGTGGTCTACGGCTTCATCGACTGGAAGACCCATGCCAAGGTCTCGATGGTGGTGCGCCGCGAGGGCGAGCGGCTGGTGATCTATACCCATTGGGGCACGGGCAACTACCACCCCATCACGGCCAGCATCTACACCGATCTGAGCCTGTTCACCTGCGACGAGGCCCTGGGCCGCGACGCGGCGCGGCTGTTCAACTACGTCACCGGCTACGCCGAGCCGGTCGGGCTCGAGGATGTGCGCCTGTCGCCCAAGACGCTCAAGCGCCACATCCTGATGGGGCTCGAGCGCGAGATCGCCCATGCGCGCGCCGGCCGTCCCGCGCAGGTCTGGGTCAAGCTCAACTCGGTCATCGAGCCCGAGGTCATCGACGCGCTCTACGCCGCCTCGCAGGCGGGAGTGAAGATCGACATGGTGGTGCGCGGCATCTGCGGCGTCCGGCCGGGCGTGCCGGGGCTGAGCGAGAACATCCGCGTCAAGTCCATCGTCGGCCGCTTTCTGGAGCATTCGCGCATCGTCTGCTTCGGCGCCGGCCACGGCCTGCCCAGCCCGCGCGCCGAGGTGTGGATCAGCTCGGCCGACTGGATGGGGCGCAACCTCAACCGCCGGGTCGAGGCGCTGGTGCGCATCAAGAACCCCACCGTGCACGCCCAGATCCTCGAGCAGGTCATGGCCGCCAACCTGCGCGACGAGGCGCAAAGCTGGGTCCTGCAGCCCGACGGCGCATGGGTGCGCGCGGCCCCGCCGGCGGGCGAGACGCCCTTCAGCTGCCACGAGTTCTTCATGCGCCATCCCTCGCTGTCGGGGCGCGGGCGCGCCGGCGCCGAGGACGCGCCGCGGCTGATCGAGCCCCCCGCCGAGGGCTGAGGGGCGCGCGCGGCGACGCGCCGCTTGACCCGCGCCGCGGCCCATGTCACCCCCAGCCCTGGTTGCGACGAAACAGGACGGGGCCCCGGCCCCGGGAGACAGCGCATGACCCAGTCCTCCCGACGCATCGGCGTCGTCGATGTCGGCTCGAACTCGGTGCGCCTGGTGGTGTTCGACGCCATGACCCGCAGCCCGGCCTACTTCTTCAACGAAAAGGTGCTGTGCGGGCTGGGCGCGGATCTGCACGCGACGGGGCGGCTTTCGGTCGAGGGGCGCGCGCGCGCCATGGCCGCGATCCGGCGCTTCGTCCTGCTGGCGCGGCTGATGGGGGTGCGGGCGCTGGACGGAATCGCCACCGCCGCGGTGCGCGAGGCCGCCGACGGCGCCGCCTTTCGCGACGAGGTCGAGCGCGAGACCGGCCTGCGCCTGCGCATCGCCTCGGGCGAGGACGAGGCGCGGCTGGCCGCGCAGGGCGTGCTGCTGGGCTGGCCGGGCGCCGACGGCGTGGTGGCCGATCTGGGCGGCGCCTCGCTCGAGCTGGCGCGCGTGGGCGAGGGGCGCGTGGGCATGGGCCGCACCTTTCCGCTCGGCCCGCTGCGGCTGGCGGGGGTGCAGGGCGGGGCGGCGGCGCTGGATGCGGTGATCGACCATGCGCTTGCCGATGCGCGCGCGATTCTCGACCCCGCTCCCGAGCGCCTGTTCCTGGTCGGCGGCGCCTGGCGCGCCCTGGCCAAGATCCACATGACGCGCGAACGCTACCCCCTTCAGGTGCTGCACGAATTCGAGCTGCCCGCCGAGGTCATGCTGGCCACCGCCGAGCGCGTGGCCGAGGAAGACCCCAAGGCGCTGGCGCGGCAGATCTCGGCCTCGGCGGCGCGGCTTGCGGTCACGCCGCTGGGCGCGCGGGTGCTGGCGCGGCTGATCCGCGCCGCCGCGCCCCGGCGCGTGGCGGTCTCGGCCTTCGGCCTGCGCGAGGGCGTGCTCTACGAGCATCTCGACCCCGCCCAGCGGGCCGAGGATCCGCTCCTGTCGGCCGCGCGCGACATGGAGCGCCGCCAGGCCCGCTTCCCCGGCTTCGGCGACGAGCTGGACGCCTGGGTGCGGCCGCTGTTTCCCGACGCCTCGCCGGCGATGTCGCGGCTGATCACGGCGGTGTGCCTGCTCAGCGACGTGGCGTGGAACAGCCACCCCGACTATCGCGACCTGGCCTGCCTCGAGACGGTGTATCGGGCCAACATCTCGGGCGTGACCCATGCCGAGCGCGCCTTCATGGGCGCGGCGCTCGGCTATCGCTACAAATCCGCGCGCAGCCGCCGCCAGGCGACCCCGGCGGCCGAGCTGCTGACCGCAGAGCAGCTTGCGCAGGCCAGGGTGCTGGGCCGCGGCGTGCGCCTGGGGGCCATGCTGGCGGCCTCGGCGCCCGGCGTGCTGCCGCGCGTCGCGCTCGAGCGCGCGGACAAGGCGCTGCGTCTGCGGCTGCCCGAGGATCTGGCGGATCTGGCCGGCGAGGTGGTGCGCAAGCGCCTGGCGGCGGTGGCGCAGTCCCTGAAGCTGGCTCCCGAGATCGCGATCGGCGCCGCGCAGGCGCAGCCGGCCGAAGGCTGAGGCCCCGCGCGGCCGGGCGTTCCCTTGCCCGACGCGGCCGCGCGCCGCGGGCCCGGGCGCCGCAAGATCCCGGCCCGAACAGAAAACGGTCCGCTGATCGCGGACCGTTCCCCCCTAGACTTGAGCCAAGATGCGTCTTTGTCGCGCCGGCGGAAGGAAGATCGCGCAGATCTTCCGCCAATGCAAGCCCGTCATGCGCCAGGCGCAAGGCGGCGCGCATCCGCCCCGGGCCCGGCGCGCCATTGCGCGCGCGCCGCGCATCGCCTACACCAAGCCCCGGCCGCGGGCTCGCGCCCCGCGCGCCTCGGCCCAACTTCCGCGCTGCTGGAGAGACGACGCTCATGCGCCTGACCCGTTACTTCCTTCCCGTCCTCAAGGAAACTCCCGCCGACGCGCAGATCGCCTCGCACCGGCTCATGCTGCGCGCGGGCATGATCCAGCAATCGAGCGCCGGCATCTATTCCTGGCTGCCCATGGGCTACAAGGTGCTGCGCCGCATCGAGCAGATCGTGCATGAAGAGCAGCAGCGCGCGGGCCATCTGCCCATGCTCATGCCCACGCTCCAGCCCGCCGAGCTGTGGCGCGAGAGCGGGCGCTACGACGCCTACGGCCCCGAGATGCTGCGCATCCGCGACCGCCACAAGCGCGACCTGCTCTACGGCCCGACCAACGAGGAGATGATCACCGACATCTTCCGCACCCATGTGTCGAGCTACCGCCAGCTGCCGCTGACCCTCTATCACATCCAGTGGAAGTTCCGCGACGAGGTGCGTCCGCGCTTCGGCGTCATGCGCGGGCGCGAGTTCCTGATGAAGGACGGCTACAATTTCGACCTGACCCCCGAGGACGCCATCCACGCCTACAACCGGCACATGGTCAGCTATCTGCGCACCTACGAGCGCATGGGTCTCAAGGCGATTCCCATGCGCGCGGCCTCGGGTCCGATCGGCGGCGACGACACGCATGAATTCCTGGTCCTGGCCGAGACGGGCGAGTCCGAGGTGTTCTACGATTCCGCCGTCGAGGATCTGACGCTGGGCGATCGGGCCATCGACTATGACGACCGCGCGCAGCTGGCCGCGATCCGCGAGGAATGGACCGCCCCCTATGCGCGCACCGACGAGACGCATGACGAGGCGCTCTTCGCCCAGGTGCCCGAAGAGCGGCGCCGCTCGGCCCGGGGCATCGAGGTGGGGCAGATCTTCTACTTCGGCACGAAGTATTCCGAGCCCATGGGCGCGCTGGTGACCAACGAGGCGGGCGAGCGCGTGCCCGTGCACATGGGCTCGCACGGGATC
Organism: Oceanicella actignis; assembly: GCF_008124525.1. Lineage (GTDB taxonomy): Bacteria > Pseudomonadota > Alphaproteobacteria > Rhodobacterales > Rhodobacteraceae > Oceanicella > Oceanicella actignis. The sequence goes on along the minus strand of NZ_VNHJ01000003.1, from coordinate 265,193 downwards.
GGCGTCAGCCGCCTTGTCGGCGCGCTGATCGAGGCCCATCACGACGAGCGCGGCATCGTCTGGCCCGAGGGCGTGACCCCCTTCGGCGCGGGCATCGTGAACCTGCGCCAGGGCGACGCGGCCGCCGACGCCGCCTGCGAGGACCTTTACGCGCGCCTGAGCGCGGCCGGGGTGGACCCGCTTTACGACGACCGTTCCGAGCGCGCCGGCGCCAAGTTCGCGACCATGGACCTGATCGGTCTGCCCTGGCGCGTGACGGTGGGGCCGCGCGGGCTGGCCAACGGCGTGGTCGAGCTGACCGAGCGGCGCACCGGGCGCAGCGAGGAGATGACCCCCGACGCGCTGGTCGCGCGCCTGGCGCAGATCTACGCGGCGCGTTGACGGCGGCGGGCGCGATGGGCGGGGCGATGGCAGGGGCGGGCGCCGACCCGGCGGCGGGGGCGCGGGGAGCGCGCCGCGCGGGGCTTCGAGCCCCCCGCGGCGCGGCCGCCCGGATGGGCGGCGGCGCGCCATGAGCGGCCGCGCGCCCGAGGGGGCGACCCGCGCCACGGCGCCCTTCTCGGCGCATGAGTGGCTGATTGCCTGGCGTTTCCTGCGCGCGCGCCGCGCCGAGGGCGGGGTCTCGGCGATCGTGTGGTATGCGCTTGCGGGCATCGCGCTGGCGGTGGGCACGCTGATCGTCGTCATGGCGGTGATGGTCGGCTTTCGCGAGGAGTTCACCAGCCGCGTTCTGGGCGCCGAGGGGCATGTCAGCGTCTATCCGGTGACGCGCTGGGAGAATGGCCGCGCCGAGCGCGCGCTGCGCGACGCCGGCGCGCTGGCCGCGCGCATCGCCCGGATCGAGGGGGTGACCCATGTCGCGCCGGTGGTCGAGGCGCAGCTTCTGGCCTCGCACGGTCAGCGCAACGCGGGGGTGATCGCGCGGGGCATGCGGCTGGAGGATCTGCGCGCGCTGCCCTGGATCGCGCGGCCCGAGGCGGCCGCGGGCGCGCTGGACGACGTGACGGGCAAGGCGGTGGCCATCGGCGAGGGCGTGGCGCGCGAGCTGGGCGTGCGCGTGGGCGACGAGCTGGCGCTGATCCTGCCCAACGGCCTTGCGACGCCCTTCGGGCTGGCGCCCAAGCAGGGGATCTTCCGCGTCGCCTACATCTTCCGCATCGGGCGGGCGGATGTGGACCGCACGCGGCTCTACATGCCGCTCGAGACCGCGCAGGATTTCTTCAACCGCGGCGACGCGGCGGATCTGATCGAGGCGCAGGTGGCGCGCCCGCACGAGCTGGGCTCGCGCAAGGCGCCGGGCGCGCTGGACGCGGCCATTCAGGCGGCGGTGGGGGCCGAGGGGGTGGTGTGGACGTGGAAGGACGCCAACGGCGCCTTCCTGTCGGCCCTGGACATGGAGCGCGCGACGATGTTCATGATCCTGTCGATGGTGGTGCTGATCGCGGCGCTCAACATCGTCTCGGGCCTGGTCATGCTGGTGCGCAACAAGCGGCGCGACATCGGCGTGCTGCGCACCATCGGCCTGTCGCAGGGGGCGGTGATGCGCGTGTTCTTCCTGTGCGGCGCGGGCGTGGGCGTGGCGGGCACGGCGATCGGCGTCGCGCTGGGGGTGCTGTTCGTCATCTACATCGACCCGATCTTCGACCTGGTGAACGGCGCGCTGGGCGGCGGCGTGTGGGATCCGCAGGTGCGGGTGCTGTCGCGTTTCCCGGCCGAGCTGCGCCTGTGGGACGTGAGCCGGGCGGCGGGGCTGGCGCTGACGCTCAGCTTCCTGGTGACGCTGGGCCCGGCGCGGCGCGCGGCGCGGCTCGATCCGGTGGAGGCCCTGCGCGATGAGTGAGGCGCCCGCCCTCAGGCTGACCGGCATCGCGCGCACCTATGCCAGGGGGCTGCCGGGCGAGGTGCGCGTGCTGAGCGGGGTGGATCTGGAGGTCGCCCCCGGCGAGACCGTGGCGCTGACCGCGCCTTCGGGGGCGGGCAAGTCGACGCTGCTGCACATCGCCGGCCTGCTCGACCGGCCCGATTCGGGGCGCGTCGAGATCGGCGGCCGCGACGCCGGCGCGCTGGGCGAGCGGGCGCGCACCGCGCTGCGCCGCGACGCGATCGGCTTCGTCTATCAGTTCCACCACCTGCTGCGCGAGTTCACGGCGCTCGAGAACGTCATGCTGCCGCTTCTGGCCGCGGGCCAGGGGCGCCGGCGCGCGCGCGAGCGCGCGATGGCGCTGCTCGACGCCGTCGGCCTGGCGGGGCGCGCGGCGCACCGGCCGGCGCAGCTTTCGGGCGGCGAGGCGCAGCGCGTGGCCATCTGCCGGGCGCTGGCCAACCGCCCGCGCATCCTTCTGGCCGACGAGCCCACGGGCAATCTCGACCCCGACACGGCCGAGCGCGTCTTCGCCCTGCTGGCCCGCCTTGCGCGCGAAGAGGGGCAGGGCGCGCTGATCGCCACCCACAACATGGAGCTGGCCGCGCGCATGGACCGCGCGCTGCGGCTCGAGCGCGGGCGCCTGGTTCCCGCCTCCTGAGCGGCGGCCCGCCCGGCATCGGCTCTGGCGGCGGCGGCGCGCGGCTTGGTAAGGTGAGGCCATGACCGCGACCGACGCCCCCCGATTCATCCACCTGCGCGTGCACTCGGCCTACTCGCTGATCGAGGGGGCCATCCACGTCAAGGCGCTGCCCAAGCTGTGCGCCGAGCGCAACATGCCCGCCGTGGCCGTGACCGACACGGGCAACCTGTTCGCCGCGCTCGAATTCTCTGAAACCATGGCCAAGGCGGGCATCCAGCCGATCGTCGGCGCGCAGCTGGCCCTGGCCTTCGAGAAGGCCGAGCGCCCGGGCGACCGCGACCCGGACCCGCTGCCCATCGTGCTGCTGGCGCAGAACGAGACGGGCTATCTGAACCTGATGGCGCTGGTCTCGTTCAGCTTTCTCGAATCGGGCGACGCCGCGCCGCATGTCACGCTCGACCAGCTCGCCGAGCGGGCCGAGGGGCTGATCTGCCTGAGCGGCGGCCCGCTCGGCCCGGTCGGCGCGCTGATCCGCCGCGGCCGCCGCGCGCAGGCGCGCGCGCTGCTCGAGCGGCTGGCCGAGATCTTCCCGGACCGCCTCTATGTCGAGCTGCAGCGCCATGGCCCCGGCCCCGAGCAGGGCGGCCCGCTGCGCACCCCCGAGGAAGAGGCCGCCGAGCCCGGCCTGGTCGCCCTGGCCTACGAGCTGCGGCTGCCGCTGGTGGCGACCAACGACGTCTATTTCGACACGCCCGAGATGTTCGAGGCCCACGACGCCTTCATCTGCATCGCCGAGGGCGCCTATGTCACGCAGGAGAACCGCCGCCGCCTGACCCCCGAGCACCACTTCAAGACGCAGGAGCAGATGTGCGCGCGCTTCAACGATCTGCCCGAGGCGGTCGAGAACACCGTCGAGATCGCCCGCCGCTGCGCCTATCGCGCGCGCACGCGCAAGCCCATCCTGCCGCGCTTCGCCGACGACGAGGTGCAGGAGCTGCGCCGCCAGGCCAATGAGGGGCTGCAGGCGCGCCTGGCGGTCGTGCCCCACGCCGCCCCGCCCGAGGAATACCAGAAGCGGCTGGATTTCGAGCTCGACATCATCGAGCGCATGGGCTTTCCGGGCTATTTCCTGATCGTCGCCGACTTCATCAAGTGGGCCAAGGATCACGACATCCCCGTGGGGCCGGGGCGCGGCTCGGGCGCGGGCTCGCTGGTGGCCTGGGCGCTGACCATCACCGATCTCGACCCGCTGCGCTACTCGCTGCTGTTCGAGCGCTTCCTGAACCCCGAGCGCGTGTCGATGCCCGATTTCGACATCGACTTCTGCATGGACCGGCGCGAAGAGGTCATCGCCTACGTCCAGCAGAAATACGGCCGCGACCGCGTGGCGCAGATCATCACCTTCGGCGCGCTTCTGTCCAAGGCGGCGGTGCGCGACGTGGGGCGCGTTCTGCAGATGCCCTACGGCCAGTGCGACCGGCTGTCCAAGATGATCCCGGTCGAGGGGGTCAAGCCGGTCTCGATCAAGCGCGCGCTCGAGCAGGAGCCGCGCCTGCGCGAAGAGGCCGCGCGCGAGCCGGTGGTGGCGCAGATGCTCGACTACGCCGGCAAGCTCGAGGGGCTGCTGCGCAACGCCTCGACCCATGCGGCGGGCGTGGTCATCGGCGATCGGCCGCTGCACGAGCTGGTGCCGCTCTACCGCGATCCGCGCTCGGACATGCCCGCCACCCAGTTCAACATGAAATGGGTCGAGCAGGCGGGGCTGGTCAAGTTCGACTTCCTCGGCCTCAAGACGCTGACCGTGATCCAGGGCGCGGTGAACCTTCTGCGCAAGCGCGGGGTCGAGGTCGACATCTCGCGCATTCCCATCGACGACCCCAAGACCTACGAGCTTTACGCCTCGGCGCAGACGGTGGCGGTGTTCCAGGTCGAAAGCGCCGGCATGCGCGAGGCGCTGCGGCTGATGAAGCCCACCTGCATCGAGGACATCGTGGCGCTGGTGGCGCTCTATCGCCCCGGCCCGATGGAGAACATCCCCAAATATTGCGCCGTCAAGCACGGCAAGGAAAAGCGCGAATCCATCCACCCCCTGATCGACCACATCCTGGAAGAGACCCAGGGCATCATCGTCTATCAGGAGCAGGTGATGCAGATCGCCCAGGTCATGGCCGGCTACAGCCTGGGCGGCGCCGACCTGCTGCGCCGCGCCATGGGCAAGAAGATCAAGGAGGCGATGGACGCCGAGCGCCCCAAGTTCATCGAGGGCGCGCGCAAGAACGGCGTGCCCGAGGCCAAGGCGCGCGAGGTCTTCGACCTGCTCGAGAAATTCGCCAATTACGGCTTCAACAAGTCCCACGCCGCCGCCTACGCGCTGGTCAGCTACCAGACCGCATGGCTCAAGGCCAACCACCCGGTCGAGTTCATGGCCGCGGTGATGAACTGCGACATCCACCTGACCGACAAGCTGGCCGTCTATCTGCGCGAGGTGAAGCGGCTGGGCATCGAGGTGGTCCCGCCCGACGTCAACCGTTCGGAGGTGGGGTTCGCCGTCGAGGATGGGCGCATCCTCTACGGCCTGGCCGCGCTCAAGAACGTGGGCGCCGACGCCATGCGCCTGATCGTCGAGGCGCGCGCCCAGGGCGGCCCCTTCGCCGACCTGTTCGACTTCGCCCGCCGCGTGGACCTGAAGAAGGTCGGCAAGCGCCCGCTCGAGAACCTGGCGCGCGCGGGCGCCTTCGACGCGCTCGAGCGCAACCGCCGCCGCGTCTTCGAAAGCCTCGAGCGCCTCGTCGCCTGGTCCGCCGCCGTGGCCGAGGAGCGCGCCTCGAGCCAGTCCTCGCTGTTCGGCGAGGCGGGCGAGGATCTGCCGCCCCCGCCGCTGGCGCGCACCGACGACTGGCTGCCCACCGAGCGCCTGACGCAGGAGCAGGCGGCGGTGGGCTTCTACCTGACGGGCCATCCGCTTGACGACTACCGCGGCGCGCTCGAGCGTCAGCGCGTGATGACCTATGCCGAGCTGGCGCGCAAGGCGACGGGGGCGGGGCTGACGGCGCGCATCGCCGGCACGGTGCTGGGCCGGCAGGAGCGCATGAGCGCCCGCGGCTCGCGCTTTGCCTTCGTGCAGCTCTCGGACCCGACGGGGATGTTCGAGGCGACGGTGTTCTCCGAGGCGCTGGCGCAATACCGCGACATTCTCGAGCCCGGCTCGAACGTGGTGCTGACCGTCGAGGCCCATGCCGAGGGCGAGGACGCGGTCAAGCTGCTGGTGCGCGCGGCGCAGCCCATAGATGCGGCCGTGGCCGGGGGCGCGTCGATGGGGCTGCGGGTGTTCGTCAACGATGCCGAGGCGCTGCCGGCCCTGCGCGCCCGCCTTGAAGAGGCCCGCGCTGCCGCGCCGGCCCGCGGCCGCGCGCGCGGGCCGGTCAACCTGGTGCTTCTGGCGCCGGATCTGCCTTGCGAGGTCGAGCTGGCGCTGCCGGGCGAATACCCCCTGTCGCCGCAGGTCGCCGGGGCGATCAAGGCGGCGCAGGGGGTGGTCGAGGTCGAGGAGTTCTGACCCTCAGCGCCAGCCCAGATGGCGCTTGAAGTCGGCCAGCAGAAGCGACCACAGCGCCAGCGAGTTCTCGAACGTCGCCTGCGAGACGCCGCCATTCTTCATGTTCACGTCCATGCGCAGAAAGGCGTCGCCCTTGTCGGTGGACACGGCGCGGGCGAATCGCTTGCCCAGGTTCCACTCGTTCACCTTGGCCGCGGTGATGGGGCTCTTGTTGCGAAAGCCCGAGCTGAACTGGATCGACTTGCAGTCCTGGCCGTTCGCGCAGCCGTAGAAGAAGACCGTGAACTTCTTGCCCTCGGCGGCGGATTCGATCTTGGGCGCCCCTTTCGAGGTCGCGCCCAGCTCGGCCTTGTAGCCCTCTTTCTGAAGGATCTGGGCGATGCGCCAGGGATTGTCCGCCTCGACATTGGCGGCGCCCGCGCCGCCCAGCGGCGCAAGAGCGACGGCGGCCGCCAGGGCCGCGGCGCGAAGGTGGTTCATGGCTCGCATCCTTTTCGGGCCACGCGGCGCGCCATGCGCATGGCGGTTTCGTTGACGGAGGCATCGAAGCAAGGACGCACAACCCAACGCGGCGCAGCCCCCAATGCGGTCCGTTCATCATGGCCGATTTGGCGGGGGCGCGCAAATCTTGCAGCCGGGCGTGGCGGATTCGTAAAAAACGATATATGAATGTGAAATTGGCAACGATGCGCGCCGCCCGCAGAGCGCGCCAGGGGAAGGAAACGCCATGCGCCACATCGCAAGCTGTCTGATCGCCGCCGCAGCCCTCGTCGCGACGCCCGCCGCCGCAGACGCGCCCGAAAAGCTCGACATCCTCAAGGGCGTGAAGTCGGTGGTGGTCCAGACCGAGGACGGCCCCGTCGAGATCACCCGCGTCATGACCGATTGCGCGCTCAACGCGGGCTGGCTTCAGCCGCTGGTTCCGGTCGAGGGCGCGCATCCGGCCACCGAGATCGAGGTGCTCGAGGCGCTGAACGATCCCGACTGGGTCGTCGTCGACATGCGCACCATCGAATGGCGCGTGAAGGCGACCATTCCCGGCTCGATCCACATTCCCTACACCGAGGTCGCGCAGAGGCTCGACGAGCTGGGCTGCGCGCGCGCGGGCCAGGGATGGGACTGCGCCAAGGCCCGTCACGTCGTTGCCTTCTGCAACGGCCCCGTCTGCCCGCAAAGCCCGACCGCGCTGCGCGCCATGGCGCGCGAGGGCTTTCCGCCCGAGCGCATGCACTACTATCGCGGCGGCATGCAGGACTGGCTGGCGCTGGGCCTGACCACGGTCGAAGGCGCCTTCTGAGCGCGCGCCGCGCCGCGCCGCCGTGCCTGCGCCGCGCCCGTCGCGGCGGCGCATGCCTGGCGCGGGAGTGCAGGCTGCGCCTGATCGCGCAAGCGCCGCCCCTTGTCGGCGCCCTGCGCTGCGCGGCCCTGCGCCGCCCCTTGTCTCTGAACTGCACCTGACCGCGCTCGAAGGCGGCTTTCTGACGCGACGCGCGGCGCAGCCCTGCCTACGCCGCGCCGGGCGCTTGCGCGGGCCCGCGACGTCAGCCGCGCGGGCGCCGGCGCCGGCGGCGGCCGCCCTCGCTGCCGCCTTCGCCATCGGCGCCGGCGCCGAAGCGCGGATTGGGCAGCGTGACCGCCTTGGCCAGCTCGGGATAGGGCGCGGCCTTGTTGGGAATGGCGATCGCGTTGACGAAATGCTCCTGAAAGCGGGGCTCGACGGCGGTCTCGACTTTCTCGATCCGGCGCACCACGGTCTCGATCTCGCGCCGCGCGGCGGCGTTGAGCAGCGCGATGCGCGCGCCCGTGCCCGCCGCGTTGCCCGCCGAGGTGATCTTCTCGACCGGGCAGTCGGGCGTCATGCCCAGCACCAGCGCGTGCAGCGGCGAGATATGGGCGCCGAAGGCCCCCGCCAGCACCACGCGATCCACCTTCTCGACGCCCATCTTGTCCATCAGCAGCTGCGCGCCGGCGGTCAGCGCCGCCTTGGCCAGCTGGATGGCGCGCACATCGGCCTGGGTGACCAGGATGCGCGGCCCGCCCTCGGCCGAGGCGTCGTGCAGGACATAGGCATGGGTGCGCCCGTCGGGCACGCAGCGCGCGCTGCCCGTCGCCTCGGCCGAGCCGATGGCCCCGTCCTCGTCGATGATGCCGGCCATGCGCATCTCGGCCACCGCCTCGATGATGCCCGAGCCGCAGATCCCCGTGACCGACCGCCCGTCGAAGTCCGGCGCGTCGGACCACAGATCCGAGCCGATGACGCGAAAGCGCGGCTCCTTGGTCTGCGGGTCGATGCGCACGCGCTCGATCGCGCCCGGGGCGGCGCGCTGGCCGGCCGAGATCTGCGCGCCCTCGAAGGCCGGCCCCGTGGGCGACGAGCACGCCAGCAGCCGGCGCCGGTCGCCCAGGATGATCTCGGCGTTGGTGCCCACATCGACGATCAGCACCAGGTCGTCGGACTGGTGCGGCGCCTCGGACAGCACCACCGCCGCCGCATCCGCGCCCACATGCCCGGCGATGCAGGGCAGGATGTAAAGGCGCGCGTCGGGGTGCATCTCGAGGTCGATCTCGGCGGCCCAGAGCTCCATGGAATCCGAGGTGGCCAGGGCGAAGGGCGCCCAGCCCAGCTCGCGCGGGTCGATGCCCAGCAGCAGATGGTGCATCACCGGATTGCCGACGATCACCCCCTCGAGCACCGCGCCGCGGTCGGCGCGCGCCTCGGCGCAGAGCTGGCCGATCAGGGCGTTGAGGGCCTCGCGCACGGCGCGGGTCATCTCGGCCGCGCCGCCGGGGTTCATCATGGCGTAGGAGACGCGCGACATCAGATCCTCGCCGAAGCGGATCTGCGGGTTCATGAGCCCCGACGAGGCCAGCACCTGGCCGCTGGCCAGATCGACCATGTGCCCGGCGATGGTGGTCGAGCCGACGTCGAAGGCCACGCCCAGGATCGGCCCCTCGTGATAGCCGGGCCAGACCTGCATGATGCGCGCGCCGCCGGTCTGCGCGCCCTGATGGACGGCGACCGTCACCTTCCACTCGCCCGCCCGCAGCGCCGCCTGCAGCCCCTGCAGGGTGCGCAGATCGCCCTGCGCATGCGCCAGGCCCCACTGTTCGGCCAGCGCGTCGCGCAGGCGCTCCATGTCGCCCTTGGGGTTGTGCATGTCGGGCTCGGGGACCTCGACGTAGTAGAGCCGCGTGGCGGGGTCGAGCACGATCTCGCGCGCTTCGGCGCGCTTGCGCACCACCTGCTTGTGGACCTGGCTTTCGGGCGGCACGTCGATGACCACGTCGCCCATCACCCGCGCCTGGCAGCCCAGGCGTCGCCCAGGCGCAAGGCCGCGCTTGGCGCGGTAGCGCTCCTCGACCTGGTTCCAGGGGCTGAGCGCGTCCTCGCGCACCTCGACGCCCAGCTTGGGGAAGGCGCCGAAGCTGGGCGCGACCTGGCATTTCGAGCAGATGCCGCGCCCGCCGCAGACCGAATCGAGATCGACGCCCAGCTGGCGCGCCGCCGTCAGGATCGGCGTGCCCAGCGCAAAGCGTCCACGTTTGCCCGAGGGCGTGAACACGACCAGCGCGTCCTGGGCGCGAGCCTTGTCCTGCGGGGCGTCGGGATCGGCGGGGGCGGTCATGCGTGATTCCTTCCTGCGTGGGGTCGGGCGCGCGGCGGGCGCGCGAGGGCAGATGTAGCGTCATCGGGGCCCGAGGAACAGGCGCGAAGCGGCGGAACGGGGGCGGAATTCGTCGAGCCTGCGGGCGGCGCGCGCGGTCTGGCCCCGGCGGCGGGGCCGGGGCCGGGCTGCTGGGGCCGGCCTGCCTCCGTCGCGCGCCCCTGGGGCCGGGCGGCGCGCGGCGGCCCCTTGGCTGCGCTTCCCCGCGGCGGCGGGTGAAAGGAAGATGCGCGGCGTTTCGGCCTGGCGGCGCGCCCGCCCGCCCGCCGTCGCGCGAAAAGGGCGGGCGGATGCGGCTGGGCTGCGCCTGTCCCGCGGTGCGGCGCCTGGTCGGGGCCGGGCGCCGCCGGGTGAGAGGGACGCGCGGCGGGGCCGTGGGCGGGCTGCGCCCCTTGGCGCGCCGCTGGGCGAGAGGGATGCGCAGCGGCGGCTTGGCCGGGTTGCGCCGCCTGGCGCGCGGCGGGCCGGCAAGGGCGCGCGGCGCCTCGCCGCTTCGCGGTGGGCGGATGGTTGCGAAGACGATTGCGAATCCGGCCGCCTTCGCATCGGCGCCGAGCCTGTCGCCCATGCCCCGCGGCAAGCGGCGCGGCCCACGGGCCATGCGCCCGCCGGGGGGCTCGTCAGGCCCCCGGCGCCGCGGCGCCTGCGGCGGGCCGTGCGGCGCCTGCGCCTCAGCCGGCGGCGAAGATCTGCGCAAGGCGCGCGCGCGCCGGCGGCAGGCCCTTGTGGCCGAAGGCCGCGGCGGCGTGCGCGCCCAGGAAATGCCCCGTCACCCGCAGCCCCTCGGCCGCGTCGCCTCCGGGCAGGCCCAGAAAGAAGGGCGGCAGCGGCAGCAGCCGATCGGCCCAGGGCGCGCCGGCCGCGCGCGTGACCGCTCGTCCCGTGCGCGGCGAGATCCAGGCCAGATCCTCGCGCGCGCCGGTCAGCGCGCAGCGCTCGAGGTCGAGGCCGAATCCCAGCTCGGCCAGCAGCGCCAGCTCCCACGCCGCGTAGCGGCGCGGCCAGTCGGGATCGGCGCCCAGCGCGTCGGCCATCTCGATCGTGCGGGCGTAAAGGGCCGGGTGCGGCTCGCGCTCGGGCAGCCAGCGCAGCAGCGCCGCCGCCGCCTGCATCGCCGCAAGGGCGCGCCCGTCCGACATGATCGCCGCCGCGCGCGAGCGGATGAGCTCGGCGCGATAGGTTCCCGTATGGCTTTCGAGCCGCGCCCGCCAGACCAGGTCCAGCTGCGCGCCGGGCTGCAGCAGCGGCGCCATGCGCCGCGAGCCGCCCCCGGGCGCGACGCCCGCATGGCGGCCATGGGCGGCGGTGAACGCCTCGAGCAGCGCGCCCCCCTCGCCAAGGCGGCGCACCGTCAACAGCATGCCTTCGTCCCGCCACTCCATGGAGCAGGGTTAGCGCGCCCGGGCGCGCGGCGAAAGGGCCGGCGCGGGGCGGCGCGCGCGACAGGCGGCGCGGGCGCTCGCGCCCGGGCAGGCGCAAGGCGGCGATCGGGCAAGAGCGGCGCGCCGCCCCCGGCAAGGGGCGCCGGCGCGCCCTCGGGACAAGGCGCGCGGCGCAAGGGGCGGCGCGGGCGAGGGCGCCGGCGCCTGCGGGCCCGCCGGGGATGGCCGGGGACGGTCGGGAAAGCGCCTGCATTCGGGGCCCGCGCCGTCTCGGCGGCGTGGCGGCCCGCCTTGCGGATCGGCGAGATGCGGCCGACGCCCCGGCCAGCCTTGCGGGTACGCGAGATGCGGCAAACGCCCCGGCCCGCCCTGCGGGTTGGCGAGGCGCCGCCGACGCCTCCGGCCCGCCTTTGCGGGCTGGCGAGATGCGGCAGGCGTCCCGGCCCGCCCAGCGGGTTGGCGAGATGCCGCCGACGCCCCGGCCAGCCTTGCGGGTCCGCCTGATCCGGGCGGGCCGCGGCCCGTCTTGCGGGCTCGCCGGGCCCGGGCGGCGACGGCCCCTTGCGCGGCCGGGGCGTGGGCGCCTTGCGCGCTCAGGTCAGGGCGGCGGTCAGCATGGTCTGGAAATCCTCGCTCGCGCCCGGCCAGTCCAGGTTCTGGGCCATGACCAGCGCGTGCAGGCCCGATGCGGGATCGACGGTGAACCAGGTCTCGGCCGCGCCGGACCAGCCGAACTCGCCCTCGACCGCCAGGATGCGCCGCCCCTGCGGCCCCAGCGCGCGGCGAAAGCCCAGTCCGAAGCCATAGCCGCCCAGCCCCGGATGCGCGCTTTCATCCAGGATCTCGAGCCGCAGGGGCAGGAAGCGCTCGGGCACGTGATTGGCCGTCATGTATTCGAGCGTCCGCCGCCCCACCAGCCCGGGCTGCGGTCCGCGCCCCATCGCCAGGCGCAGCAGCGCGCCCGAGAAGCGCGCGTAATCCTCGAGCGTCGAGAACAGCCCGTGCCCGCCGCGCGCGAAATCCGGCCGGTCGGCGGGATAGGCGCGCGAGACGTCGATGACCCGCGCCGCGCCCGTTTCCTTGTCGCGGCCCAGATGCATGCCCATGATCCGGCCGCGCTCGGCCTCGGGCACGAAGTAGCCGGTCTCGGCCATGCCCAGCGGCCCCAGCACCCGCCGGCGCAGGATGTTGGGCAGGGGCTCTTGCTCGATTTCCTCGAGCAGCGCGCCCAGCACGTCGGTCGCCGCCGAATAGCGCCAGCCGCAGCCGGGCTCGAAATCCAGCGGCAGCGCCGCCAGCGCCCGCACCGCCTCGCGCAGCGGCACGGCGGCGTCGAGAAAGCCGGTGGCGGCGAACTCCTTCTCGAGCGGCTCGCCGCGGAAGCCGTAGAACAGCCCCGCCATGTGCGTGAGCAGGTGCAGCACCGTGATCTGCCGCTCGGCCGGGCGCAGCGCGCCGTCGGGGCCGCGCACCTGCATGCGGGCGAATTCGGGCAGCCAGCGCGCGATGGGCTCGTGCAGGCGCAGGCGGCATTCCTCGACCAGCTGCATGGCCGCGATCGAGACGATGGGCTTGGTCATCGAATAGATGCGGTAGATGGGCGCCGCGGGCATGGGCGCGCCGCCGATCTCGCGCGCGCCGGCGCGGCCGGCGTGCAGGGGCGCGCCGTCGGGGTCGGCGATCAGCCACTCGATGCCGCCATAGCGGCCGCGCGCCGTCCAGTCGGCCATGCGCGCGTCGAGAAGCTCCAGCATGCGGCGGTCAAGTCGCGGGGTCATCGGGGTCTCCTTGGCGGATGAAAAGGGGATCAGCCCTCGCGGCGGGCGAGAAACAGCTGCCCCGGCTCGGGGCGGCCCTCATTGGTGCGCACGACGATGTCCTCGACATGGAAGGGGCTGAAGCCCGCTTCGGCGAGGGCGGCGCGCAGGTAGGATTCGCGATGCGCATAGCGATGGTTCGGCGCCACCAGCCAGCCGCGCTCGGGGGCCAGATCGGGCGGCGGCGTTTCGGTGGTCAGCGCCAGCACCGCCCCCGGCGCCGCGACCGCCGCCGCCGCCTCGAGCAGCGGCGCCACGTCGCCCATGTAGGGCAGCACGTCGGTCGCCACGATCAGGTCCCATTGCGACTCGTCCTCGGGCGCCTCGTCGGGGGCGCGCAGGAACTCGACCGCCTCGCCCATGTAAAGCTCGTCATACGCGCCGCGCTCGTCGGCCAGCTCGAGCATCCCGGCCGACAGGTCCACGCCGTCGATGCGCGCGCACAGGTCGCGCAGCGCCTCGCCCGCAAGCCCCGTTCCGCAGCCCAGGTCCAGCATGCGCGCATAGGGGCCCGGGGCCAGCCGCTCGAGCCGGTCGCGCAGCAGCATCGGCGCGCGATAGGACAGCGCCCCCACCAGCGCGGCGTCGAAGATCTCGGCATGCTGGTCGAACAGCGTCTCGACATAGGCCGGCGGCGCGCCCGGCGGCGGATCGGCGCGGCCGATGGCCGCAAGGCGCACCGAGACGCCGCAGCGGTCGGCCGGATCGAGGCGCAGCGCCTCGCGGTAGAAGCGCGCGGCCTCGTCCGGCGCGCCGCGCTTCTCGGCCGCCAGACCCGCCTCGTAGGCGCGCGCCAGGGCCTCTTCGTCGACGGGGGGCGGGACGGCGCGGTCGGGCGGGCCCTCGGCGCCGGATTCGGCCTGGGCCTCGCGGCCGGCTTCGCGGCGGGGATCGTCGGGTCCGGAGCGGGGGTCGGTCATCGGAAGGTCCTTCGCGTGCGCGCGGCGGCGCGGCGGGCGGCGCGACGGCCGCTCATTCGCGCGCCCCTGCGGCGGGTTCGCCCGCCCCGGCCGGGGCGGGGTCGGCGTAGCCGTAGCGGTCGTCGGGGCCGTCATAGGCGTAGATCAGCTCGGCCTCGGACGGGACGGGGGCGATGGCGCGCATGCCCGAGCGCTTGTCGCGCGGGCCGGCGGGATAGCGCATGACGCGCGCGCGCACGGGCCGGCCGAGGGCGTCGCGCGCCTCGATCAGCGCGCCGTGGCGGGTGTAGTCCTGCACCCGCCCGTCGGCGAAGCTGCGCCGCCAGCCCAGCGGCCGGCCCCGTTGGTCGTAAACGTAGTCGTCGCGCCAGGCGCGCAAGGGGTGCAGCATCGGGTCGGCGTAGCGCTCGGCCAGCTCGTCGGCGTCGTATTCGACCGACAGGATGCGCCCGTCCTCGGCATAGACGCGCTTCTGCCGCGGCGGGAAGGCGATCGAGATGAACGAGGGCGCGCCGTGCATGGCGCCGTTGTCGGCGAAGACGCCGATGTCCACGCGCTGGCCGTCCATGTCGGGCCGCCCCGGAGGGGGCACGCGCTCGTGCCAGGCGACGACGATCTCGGCGCGCGTTCCGTCCGGGTCGAGCGGGACGATGCGCACCTTGTCCGGGTCGCCGCGCAGCAGGACCCACTTGAAGCGCAGCTTGCGCCCGTTCGGGTCGCGCGTGTCGGCGGCGCTGACGATCATGCGCCGCTCGCGCGCCGTGCCGCGGAAGATCCGCGCGATGGCCGAGGGCGTGTCGAAGAGCCGCTCGCTCAGCCCGTCGCCGAACAGCTCGACGCCCGGGGCGGGGGCGCTTTCGCGCTCGACGCGCAGGCGCGTCAGGGGCGGCAGCGCGTCCATGGCGATGGCCTGGGCGCGCCCGGCGATCTTGAGCAGGTTGAGCGAGTCGCCCTCGAACACGGTCGGGTGGGCGCGCCCGCTCAGATAGTCGTCGATGGTCGAGACGTGATTCTGCCCCCAGCGGATCAGCAGCTGCAAGGTCGGGCCGATCAGCCCCTCGCGCCGCGCCAGGGCCTTGGTCTGGGGGCGCAGCGCCGCCAGGGCCGCGGCCAGGGCGCGCAGCAGCGGCCGGTCCGAACCCGACGAGCCCTGGCTGATCAGCATGTGCGGCGTGTTGGCCGGAAAGACGTCGCCCCAGAAGGGATCGTGGTCCCTGTGCTCGGGATGGACGTAGAGCTGGTTCGACTCATAGGCCTGCGCCGCGCGCGCGGCGCCCTCGGGCTCGGTCATCGCCAGGCGCGGCATCGAGCGCCAGAAGGCCCCGGATGTGCGCGCGGTGGACGAGTTGCCGATGGTCGGCGCGCCGAAATCGGCGGGCTTGCGGGGCGAATAGTCGAACATCGCCGCCCGCGCCGCCGGCCCGTAGCGCGTGCGCGTCAGCTGCGGGAACATGTCGAGCGGCAGGCGCGAGTGGTCGCGGTCGAGGTTGTCGTAAAGATCGCCCGCATTGCCCGCGGCGCGCCCCTCGGCGAACAGGCGGTTGACGAGCCTGGCCGTGCGGGCCGCCGCGCCCTGCGGGTCGCCGCGCACGATCATGGCGGGCGCGCGCGGGGGCGGGGGCGGCGGCAGCGCCAGCGCGTAGCGCACCAGGTGCGCCTCGCGGTCATAGGCCGCGTTGGCCGCGTCGAGGCGCAGCTCCTGACCCTCGGGGCGGGCGGCGACGGGCGGCGGCGGCGCGCGCAGCGCCTCGGGCGGCGGCGGCGAGTCGAGCAGCGCCAGGATCGGCGTCATGCGCGCATCCCTGGCAAGCGCGGCGAAGGGCGGCCAGCCCTCGATCGTCTCGCGCCCGCGCAGGCCCAGCCTGGCGGCGGCGGCCAGGCTTTCGAGCGCGCCCTCGGCGTCGCCGCGCGCGGCCAGCAGCATCGCGCGGCTGCGGTGCAGGGCCTGCATGCGCGGATAGCGCGCCAGCATCGCCTCGAGGATGCGCAGCGTCGCCGCGTCGTCGCCCGCCTCGAAGGCGCGTGCGACGGCGCGCAGGCGCTCGAAATAATGCCATTGCTCGAAGGCGTTCATCTGCTCGGGACGCAGCGCCTGCGCGGGCGGCGCGAAGTCCGGCGCGACGTCCGCCGCGTGCGCGGGCGCGGGGCGCGCGCTGGGGGGCGGCGCGCCCTGCGGCGCCGCGGCGGGGCCCGCGCCCTGCGCCGCGGCGGGGGCGCGCTCTTGCGTCGGGGGCGCCTCGGCCGCGCGCGCGGGCAGGGCGGCCAGAAGCGCCGCCGCCGCGGCCAGCGCCGCGCGTCGGGCAAGGGCGCGGAGGGCCGGATGGCGGATCGGCGGGCGGCGTCGGGCGGTGGCGGAGCTGCGCATGCGCCGAACTCTAGAAGGCCCGCGCGCGCGCGGCAATCGGCCATGGGCGGCGCGCCGTCCGCCGCAGGGCCCATGGGACCGCGCGCGGCGGTCGAGGCCGGCCTTATCCCCGGCGCATGTCGGCCGCGCCGCGATCGGCGCGCCGATCAGCCCGCTTCTGGGGCGAGGCAGGCGCGCAGATCCCGCGCCAGCCCCTCGATCAGCGCGGGGTAGAGCCCGGGTCCCGGCGCCAGCCCCGCGCCCAGCGGGTCCAGGCTGGCGGCGCGCGCGCCCGTTCCCTCGATCAGCGTCGCCACCAGCCTTGGCGGGAATTGCGGCTCGGCGAAGACGCAGCGCGCGCCCGTCTCGCGGATGATCCGCCGGATCCGCGCGACCTGCCGCGCGCCGGGCTTGCGCGCGTCGCCCGGCGAGACGGCGGCCGCGGCGGCGATGCCGAAACGGCGCTCGAAATAGCGGTAGGCGTCGTGGAAGACGATGTAGGGACGCCCGCGCGCGGGCGCGACGATCTCCTCGACCCGCGCCGTCAGGGCCTCGAGCTCGACGGCGCCGGCGGCGGCGTTGGCCGCATAGCGCGCGGCGTTCTCGGGGTCGATGCGCGCCAGCTCGGCCGCGATGGCCTGAAGCCACAGCTTCGCCGCCGCCGGGTCGAGCCAGGCGTGCGGATCGGGCGCGAAGCCCGGCGCCGCGCCATGGCCCGGGCCGGCGCGATCGTCGCCGCGCGCTTGCTCGTCATGCCCGTGCCCGTCATGGTCGTGGTCGTGGTCGTGGTCGTGGTCGTGGTCGAGGTCGCCATCGCCGCGCGCTTGGCGCCCGCCTGCGTCGCCCCCTGCGTCGTCATGGCCGTGATCATCATGGCCGTGATGGGCGTGGCCCTGCGGCGCGGGCAGCAGCGGCAGGCCGGGCACGTCCAGCAGGGTCAGACGCCGCGCCTGCGGGGCGAGCGCGTCAAGCGCCTTCGCCATCCACGGCGTCAGCGCCGGCCCGACCCAGATCACCAGATCCGCCTGCGCCAGGCGTCGCGCGTCCGAGGGCCGCAGCGCCGCGTCATGCGGCGAGGCGCCGGGGGGCAGGATCAGCTCGGGCGCGCCCACGCCGGCCATCGCGCGCGCCGCAAGCGCGGCGATGGGCGGAATGTCGGCGGCCACGCGCGGCGGCCCGGCCAGGGCGGCGGGCGCAAGCAGCATCAGGGCCGCCGCCAGCCTCAGGGCCGGTCGCGCAGGGGGGGCGGGGGGCGTTCGCGTCATGGCGGCTCTCTTTCCTTGGCGTGCGTCATGCGGCATGGCGGCCCCGGAGGCGGGGTCTTGCGGCCGCGTGCGGACGTCATTAAAAGGAAATGAGATAACATTTCAAGTTGGAACGCCATGCCCGCCTCGCATCCCCCCGCAGGCGCGCCCCCCGCGCGCTCGGCCGCCTTTCGCGCTCATGACCACGAGGCCTGCCGCGCGGCCGCGCTGCGCGCCGCGCAGGCGGCCTGCGCGGGTTCGGGCGCCGGGCGGCTGACGCCCGCGCGCCGGCGCGTGCTCGAGATCCTTCTCGAAAGCCACGCCGCGCTCGGCGCCTACGAGATTCTCGACCGCCTGCGCGACGAGGGGCGCAACGCCCGCCCGCCGGCGGCCTATCGCGCGCTGGATTTCCTGGTGGCGCAGGGGCTGGTGCATCGGATCGAGCGGCTCAACGCCTTCGTCGCCTGCGCCTTTCCGGGGCGCGATCATGCGCCCGCCTTCCTGGTGTGCCGCGCCTGCCGCCGCGTCGCCGAAACCGCCGCGCCCGGCGCGGTGGCCGAGCTGGACGCGGCGGCCGGGCGGGCGCGATTCGCGCTCGAATCGCTCTCGCTCGAGGCCGAGGGCCTGTGCCCCGAATGCGCCCCGCGCCAGGACCCGCGCCAGGAGGAAAGGCCGTGACCGCCCCCCGGAGCGCCGCCCCGAGCGCCCCCCCGAGCGCCCGCGTGAACGCCCCCGCGCGCCAGCCCGCGGCCGCGCGCGAATCGGCCCCGCTGATCGCCGCGCGCGGCGTTTGCGTGCGCATCGAGGGGCGGACCGTTCTGCGCGACGTGGATCTCGAGATCCGCCCCGCCGAGATCGTCACCATCCTGGGCCCGAACGGATCGGGCAAGACGACCCTTCTGCGCGCGCTGATCGGCGCGCTGACGCCCGATGCGGGCGAGATCCGCCGCAGCCCGGATCTGCGCGTGGGGCATGTGCCGCAGCGCCTGTCGCTGGACCGGACCATGCCGCTGACCGTCGATCGCTTTCTGGCGCTGTCGGGGGCGCGCCGCGCGGCGCGTCAGCAGGCGCTCGAGCGGGTGGGGATCGGCGGGCGCGCCGGGGCGATGATGGCGGCGCTGTCGGGCGGCCAGTTCCAGCGCGCGCTGCTGGCGCATGCGCTGTTGCGGCGGCCCAACCTGTTCGTGCTGGACGAGCCGACCCAGGGGCTGGACCAGCCCGGAGTCGCCGCCTTCTACCGCCTCATCGAGGATCTGCGCCGCGAGACGGGCGCGGCGGTGCTCATGGTCTCGCATGATCTGCACGTGGTCATGAGCGCCTCGGACCGCGTGATCTGCCTCAACGGGCATGTGTGCTGCTCGGGCGCGCCGCATGTGGTGGCGCGCGCGCCCGAATACCGGGCGCTGTTCGGGCTGGGCACGCAGGGGGCGCTGGCGCTTTACCGGCACGAGCACGATCACAGCCACGCCCATGACGGGCCGGCCCCGGCGCGCGAGGAGGCGCCGCGCGAATGAGCTTTCTGGACGATTTCATGGCCCGCGCGGCGCTCGCCGGCATCGGGCTGTCGCTGGCGGCGGGGCCGCTGGGGTGCCTGGTGGTGTGGCGGCGCATGGCTTATTTCGGCGACGCGGTTTCGCACGCGGCGGTGCTGGGCGTGGCGCTGTCCCTGCTGAGCGGCGCGGCGCCCATGGCCGGGGTTCTGGTCATGGCGCTCCTGATGGCGGCGCTGGTGGCGGCGGGGCCCGAGCGGCTTCTGGCCATGGACGCGATGCTGGGCGTCGCCTCGCACGCCGCGCTGGCGCTGGGGCTGGTGGCGGTGACGCTGCTCGAGGGCGTGCGGGTCGATCTGATGGGCTACCTCTTCGGCGACATACTTGCGGTCTCGCGCGCCGATCTCGTCGCGATCTGGGCGGCCTCGGCGCTGGCGGCGGCGGTGCTGGCGGCGCGTTGGCGGCGGATGCTGCTGGCGACGTTGAGCGAGGATCTGGCGGCGGCCGAGGGCGTTTCGCCAAGGGTCGAGAAATGGTGGCTGGCGCTGGCGCTGGCGCTGCTGACGGCGGCGGCGATCAAGGTGGTGGGCGCGCTCTTGATCACGGCGCTCTTGATCATGCCGGCGGCGGCGGCGCGCACGCTGGCGCGCTCGCCCGAGACGATGGCGCTGGGCGCCGCGGCGGCGGGGGTGGCGGCGACGCTGGGGGGGCTGCGGGCCTCGTGGCTGTGGGATGCGCCGGCGGGCCCGGCGGTGGTGACGACGGCGGCGGCGATCCTCGCGCTTCTGGGCGCGGCGCGCGCGCTGCTGGGCCGGCGCGCGGGCTGAACCTGCCGAAAGGAGGGCGGCCGGCGCGCTCGCCCGCCGCCTCCGGCCCGTTTCATGGCCCCCGCGCGCCTTGGGTGCGGTTGCCAAGCGCCCCGCGGCGCGCCAGATTTCGCCGCGCTAGAGCGAACGAGCGAGGCCGCAATGAACGACAAGCCCCCGGCGAGGACCCCGCCCGCGCGCGGCGACGATCCGCTGGATCCGCGCGGGTTGATCCGCGAGGCCTATCGCATCGAGGGCGTCACCATCGAGGATTGCCGCGCGATCTTCTTCGACTGGGCGCTTGGCCGTTCCGAGGCCGAGGGCTCGCCCGAAGCCGTGGCGGCGCTGCTGGCGCGGCACGGGCCGGGCAATGAGGACCATCCCATGACCGCGATCCTGCGCGCGGGGCTGGAAGAGGCGCGCGCGCCCGTGCGTCGCCGCGGCGGCCGCCGCGCAAGGGCCTGCGCCCCCGAGGGCGGCCGCAAGAAGGGCTGAGCGCCGGGGCCGACGGCCCCGCGCGCTCCGGCGCGGCCGCCGGCGATTCCCCTCGGTCGCTTCAGGCCCGGCGACGCAAGCAAGCCCGTCGCGCCGATCCGGGCGCCGCGGCCGCGCCGCCTCAGGCCAGCCGCTCGAGGATCCGCACCCAGCTGCGGATGCCCTTGTGAAAGCTGCGCAGCTCGTATTTCTCGTTCGGCGAGTGGATGGCGTCGTCGTCAAGGGCGAAGCCGATCAGCATCGACTCCATGCCCAGGATGCGCTGGAAATGCCCCGCC
Source organism: Oceanicella actignis (assembly GCF_008124525.1). Classification (GTDB taxonomy): domain Bacteria; phylum Pseudomonadota; class Alphaproteobacteria; order Rhodobacterales; family Rhodobacteraceae; genus Oceanicella; species Oceanicella actignis. The sequence goes on along the minus strand of NZ_VNHJ01000003.1, from coordinate 244,692 downwards.
ACCGGGATCGAGCCGCCGCCGCCGATGAAGGCGGCCTCGTTCTCCCACTCGTCGCTCAGGGCCTGGCGCGCGGCCTCGAAGGCGGGCAGGGCGGCGTTCATGACGCTGGCGCGCGAGGCGCCGTGCTCGACGAACTCGACCGTGCAGTCCTCGGGCAGGCGGGCGCGCACATGCGCGCGCAAGGCCTCGCGGATGGCGTGCGGGTCCTGATCGCCCACCAGCCGGCAGCTGACCTTGGCCGAGGCGCGGGCGGGGATCACGGTCTTGAACCCCTCGCCGACATAGCCGCCGAGGATGCCGTTGAACTCGCAGGTCGGCCGCGCCCACAGCTGGTTGAGCACGGGCTGGTCCTTCTCGCCGGCGGGCGCGCGCAGGCCGACCTCGCCCAGGAACCGTTCGGCCGAAAAGTCGAGCCGCGCCCACTGCGCCGCGATCTCGGGCGGAACCTCGGGCACGCCGTCGTAGAAGCCGGGCAGGGTCACGCGGCCGTTCTCGTCATGCAGGTCGGCGAGGATGCGCGCCAGGACGCGGATCGGGTTGATCGCGGGACCGCCATACATGCCCGAATGCAGATCGCGCGAGGGGCCGTGCAGGATGATCTCCTCGCCCATCAGGCCGCGCAGCATGGTGGTGATGGCGGGCGTGCGCGCGTCCCACATGCCGGTGTCGCAGATCAGCGCCAGATCGGCCTTCAGCTCGTCGCGGTTGGCCTCCATGAAGGGCGTGAGCGAGGGCGAGCCCGATTCCTCCTCGCCCTCGAGCATGATCGAGACGTCGACCGGCGGCGCGCCCGCGGTCTCGATCCAGGCGCGGCAGGCCTCGAGAAAGGTCATCAGCTGGCCCTTGTCGTCCGAGGCGCCGCGCGCGCGGATCAGCTTCGAGCCGTCGTCGCGCGTCTCGATGCGCGGCTCGAACGGGTCCGAGCGCCATTCGGACAGCGGATCGACGGGCTGCACGTCGTAATGGCCGTAGAACAGCACGCGCCGCCCGCCGGGCGCGCCGCGCCAATGGGCGACGACCATCGGATGGCCGGCGGTCGGGCGCAGCTCGGCCGCGAAGCCCAGCGAGGCCAGCTCGTCGACCAGCCAGCTTGCCGCGGCGTTCACGTCCCCCGCATGGGCGGGGTCGGTCGAGATGGAGGGAAAGCGCAGCAGCGCGAACAGGCGCTCGAGCGCGGCGTCGAGATTCGCATCGGCGCGCGTCAGCGCGTCTTGCAGGCGGGACATGGGCGTTCTCCTTGCGAGTCGGTCATGGGCGCGAGCCGGCCGTGGGCGCGACTCGGCAATGGCGGGGGTCAGGATCCGGGCCCGGGGCCGCGCGCGTCCGGGCCGCCGGCGGCCTCGGCCCTGCGGCGGGCCAGCGCGCCGTCCTGGTCGGACACGCCCAGAAGCGCGCAGACCTGCCGCGCCAGCGCATCCTCTTCGGGGGCGCGGCGTCCGTCGGCCAGGATGACGCGCCACAGCGCCTCGACCAGCGCGGCGCGCTCTTCGTATGGCGTGGCGTTCTTGAGCGCGCGGGTGAATCGCACCGTGTCGGGGGCTTCGCGCTCGATCTCCTCGGCCTGGCGGGTCAGGGCGCGGGCGGCGGCCTGGTCCAGCCCGTGGCGCGCGGCCAGGGCGGCGGCGACGGCGCGGCGCTCGTCCTCGTCGAACACGCCGTCGGCGCGCGCCGCGCGCACCAGCAGCGCCGCCAGCGCCACGCGCCCGTCCTCGGGCGGCAGGGGCTGCGCCGCGCGTCCGCTCAGAAGATCGAGGATCGACTTGAACATGGCGCCCTTTCCTTTCTCCTCGCATCCGCCGCTTCCGGCGACCATCGCGCCGCGCCGGCGCCGATGCAAGGGCCCGGCATCGAGGGGCGGCATCGAGGGGCGGCGCGGCGGGACGATCGGGGCGCGGGCGGGGCGCGGGCGGGGCGCGGGCGGCGGGCGTCCCGGGCGGGGCGAATTTCCGCGCGCGGGGGCGACATCGCCTCTTGACGCCCGCGCGGGGCGGCCCTAAAACCCGCCCCACATCGGGCCGAGGCCCGGTGTCGGCGGCTGCGGTTGTAGCTCAGTCGGTTAGAGTGCCGGCCTGTCACGCCGGAGGTCGCGGGTTCGAGCCCCGTCAACCGCGCCACTCTCTTCGCTCCCCCTCTGTCGTCCGGCACGTCCGCCCCCGCCCCGCGCCCGTCTCCCGCGCGAGCCCTTCGGGCGCAACATCGCCCCGCGCGCGAGGGCGCGCTTGGTTGACCTTGCCCGCGGGCGGGTTTAGAAGCGCCGCAGGTCTTGAAACGCAGGCGTTCGGGACCGTTGCCAGCCGGAGGGCCCCTGATGGAAGACCTTCTTCGCGAGTATCTCCCGATCCTGATTTTTCTGGCCCTGGCGGTGGCGCTGGGCCTGGTGCTGATCCTGGCCGCGGCGGTGCTCGCGGTGCGCCGCCCCGACCCCGAGAAGGTCTCGGCCTACGAGTGCGGCTTCAACGCCTTCGACGACGCGCGCATGAAGTTCGACGTGCGCTTCTACCTCGTCTCGATCCTGTTCATCATCTTCGACCTCGAGGTGGCCTTCCTGTTCCCCTGGGCGGCGGCCTTTCCCGACCATGGCGAGCTGGCCTTCTGGTCGATGATGGTGTTCCTGGCGGTGCTGACGGTCGGCTTCGCCTACGAGTGGAAGAAGGGAGCCCTGGAATGGGAGTGACGCCGCAGTCCGCCTCGAGCGCCGCGCTGTCCGTCGCGGCCGGCCCCGACAAGGAGGCGATGACCCGCCGCCTGTCCGACGAGCTGGCCGACAAGGGCTTTCTGCTGACCAGCGCCGAGGACCTGATCACCTGGGCGCGCACGGGTTCGCTGTTCTGGATGACCTTCGGCCTGGCGTGCTGCGCGGTCGAGATGATGCAGACCTCGATGCCGCGCTACGACGCCGAGCGGTTCGGCTTCGCGCCGCGCGCCTCGCCGCGCCAGTCGGACGTGATGATCGTCGCCGGCACGCTGACCAACAAGATGGCCCCGGCGCTGCGCAAGGTGTATGACCAGATGCCCGAGCCGCGCTACGTCATCTCGATGGGCTCCTGCGCCAATGGCGGCGGCTACTACCACTACAGCTACTCGGTGGTGCGCGGCTGCGACCGGATCGTGCCGGTGGACATCTACGTTCCCGGCTGCCCGCCCACGGCCGAGGCGCTGCTCTACGGCATTCTCCAGCTGCAGCGGAAGATCCGCCGCACCGGAACCATCACGCGCTGAGGCCGAACCCCGGAGGCACGCATCATGAACGAGGCGCTCAAGGAAATCGCCGAACTGGTCGCCCAGCGCCAGCCCGACGCCTTCGTCGCGTCGCGCATCGAGCGGGGCGAGCTGACGATCACCGTCGCGCTCGACCGCATCCCCGAGGCGATCCGCTTCCTGCGCGACGACGCCTCGTGCCGCTTCACCACGCTGGTGGACATCTGCGGCGTGGACTACCCCGAGCGCGAGAAGCGCTTCGAGCTGGTCTATCACCTTCTGTCCATGCACCAGAACCTGCGCGTGCGCGTGAAGGCGCATGTGCGCGAGGGCGAGATCGCGCCCTCGATCGTCGACATCCATCCCTCGGCCAACTGGTTCGAGCGCGAGGCGTTCGACATGTTCGGCATCATGTTCTCGGGGCACCCGGACCTGCGGCGGATCCTGACCGATTACGGCTTCACGGGCTATCCGCTGCGCAAGGACTTCCCCATGACCGGCTATGTCGAGGTGCGCTACGACGAAGAGCTCAAGCGCGTCGTCTACGAGCCGGTCAAGCTGACGCAGGAATACCGGCGCTTCGACTTCATGTCGCCCTGGGAGGGGGCCGAATACATCCTTCCCGGCGACGAGAAGGGGGCGGGCGCGTGATGGAGGGCCTGCTCTACATCGTCATGGCGGCGCTGGTCGTCATCCCGATGTTCAAGCTGCTTCCCGGCTACGGGATCAACCCGCTCTGGGCGCTGATCTGCGCGATCCCGCTCGGGCTGATCGTTCTTCTTTGGGTCATGGCCGCGCGCGCCGACCGGAGGGCTTCGTGATGGACGGACAGGATTTCCGCGCCGCCGAGCAGCGCATCCGCAACTTCAACATCAACTTCGGCCCGCAACACCCTGCGGCGCATGGCGTTCTTCGCATGGTGGTCGAGCTGGACGGCGAGATCGTCGAGCGCTGCGACCCCCATATCGGCCTGCTCCACCGCGGCACCGAGAAGCTGATGGAGGCGCGGACCTACCTTCAGAACCTGCCTTATCTGGACCGGCTCGACTACGTCGCGCCGATGAACCAGGAGCACGCCTGGTGCCTGGCGATCGAGAAGCTGGCGGGGGTCGAGATCCCGCGCCGCGCCTCGCTGATCCGCGTGCTCTATTCCGAGATCGGGCGCATCCTGAACCATCTGCTCAACGTCACCACCCAGGCCATGGACGTGGGCGCGCTGACCCCGCCGCTGTGGGGCTTCGAAGAGCGCGAGAAGCTGATGGTGTTCTACGAGCGCGCCAGCGGCGCCCGCCTGCACGCGGCCTATTTCCGCCCCGGCGGCGTGCATCAGGACCTGCCGCAGGATCTGATCGACGACATCATGGCCTGGACCGAGGAGTTCCCGCAGGTTCTGGACGATCTCGAGGGGCTGCTGACCGACAACCGCATCTTCAAGCAGCGCAACGTGGACATCGCCGTCGTCTCGAAGGAAGAGGCCCAGGCCTGGGGCTTCTCGGGGGTGATGGTGCGCGGCTCGGGCCTGCCCTGGGACCTGCGCCGCGCCCAGCCCTACGAGCTGTATGACGAGTTCGACTTCAAGATCCCCGTGGGCAAGAACGGCGACTGCTACGACCGCTATCTGTGCCGCATGGAGGAGATGCGCGAAAGCGTCAAGATCATGCGCCAGGCGATCGAGAAGCTCGACGCCTGCAAGGGCGAGGACGTGCTGGCGCGCGGCAAGATCGCGCCGCCGCGCCGCGCGCAGATGAAGACCTCGATGGAGGCGCTGATCCATCACTTCAAGCTCTACACCGAGGGCTTCCACGTGCCCGCCGGCGAGGTCTACGCCGCGATCGAGGCGCCCAAGGGCGAGTTCGGCGTCTATCTGGTCTCGGACGGCACGAACAAGCCCTACCGGGTCAAGCTGCGCGCGCCGGGCTATGCGCATCTGGCGGCCATGGACCACATCGCGCGGGGCCATCAGCTGGCGGACGTGTCGGCGATCATCGGCTCGCTCGACATCGTGTTCGGCGAGATCGACCGATGAGCGCGGCGGATGGACTATTGCGAGAAATGGCGTCTGGCGGGGCTTGCGATCGGGCTTGCGCCGTTCGTTCTGGCGCTGTTCGCGGGGACGGCGGCGGCGCGGTGGCCCCGGCGCTTTCTGGCGGGGGCGGCGCTGGCGGCCGCGGCGGTCGTCGTCACGCTTGCGGCGACCCGGCCCGCTTCGCTGATTCTCTGGAACGGGCTGCGGCCCGCGATCTGTGACAGGATGGATTGAATGCTTCGCCGCCTTCATCACGAACAGCCCGACAGCTTCGCCTTCACCCCCGCCAATCTGGAATGGGCGAAGAAGCAGATCGCCAAGTATCCCGAGGGCCGCCAGGCCTCGGCGATCATCCCGCTCCTGTGGCGCGCGCAGGAGCAGGAGGGCTGGCTGACCCGGCCGGCGATCGAATACGTCGCCGACATGCTGGGCATGCCCTACATCCGCGCGCTCGAGGTCGCGACCTTCTACTTCATGTTCCAGCTCCAGCCGGTGGGCAGCGTGGCGCATGTGCAGGTGTGCGGCACGACCTCGTGCATGATCTGCGGCGCCGAGGATCTGATCGCCGTCTGCAAGGAGAAGATCGCCCCCAAGCCGCACCAGCTGTCGGCGGACGGGCGCTTCTCGTGGGAAGAGGTCGAGTGTCTGGGCGCCTGCGCCAACGCGCCCATGGTGCAGATCGGCAAGGATTTCTACGAGGATCTGACGGCCGAAAGCTTCGCCGCCATTCTCGACGCCTTCGCCCGCGGCGAGGTTCCGCGCCCCGGCCCGCAGAACGGTCGCTTCGCCGCCGAGCCCAAGGGCGGGCCCACGACGCTGATCATCCCGCCCGAAGAGCGGCAGGCGGCCAACGCCTCGGTGGCGCTGGCGCTGGCCAAGGGCGACACGATCGCGCGCATCACCGGCGAGGAAGAGGCGTCGCCCGCGGCCGCCGCCGAGGGCGAAGCGCCCGAGCTGATGTCGGCGCCGCCCGCCGAAGGGGCCGATGACCTGAAGAAGATCAAGGGCATCGGGCCGAAACTTGAGAAAATGCTGAACGATCTGGGCGTCTATCTCTACCGCCAGATCGCGGCCTGGACGCCCGCCCATGCGGCCTGGATCGACTCGCGCCTCGAGGGCTTCAAGGGCCGCGTCGCGCGCGACGAGTGGGTGGCGCAGGCGCGCACGCTGGCCGAGGGCGGCAAGACCGAGTTTTCCGAGCGGGTCGAACGCGGCGAGGTTCCCTCGAGCGAGTGACGGCAAGCGGCGCGCGGCGCCAGAAAGGCACGACGATGAGCGACGAGAAGGAACAGGCTGCGCGCCGCTGCGGGCGCAACGGACTGGCCGCCGCGGCGCTGGGCGCGGCGGCGGCGGCGTGGCTCGTCGGCGGCGGCGTCGCGACCAGCGTCGGGATCTTCGTCGTCGCCTTCGTCGTTCTGGCGCTGCTGGCGCGGCGCATCTGCGCGGCGCGCGGGGCGACGCGCGCGGCCGCATCGCCGCCGATCGGCGCGCAGAATTCGGGCGCGCGCGCGGCGTCCGCGCCCGCTGCGGGCGGCATGAGCGGCGCGCAGGAGGCCTCCGCGCCGGGCCAGGGCGCAGACGCCCAGGCCGCGCCCGCCGAAGCCGCGCCTGCTGAAACGGCGCCCGCCGAAGCCGCGCCGGCGCAGCAGGCGGCCCGGGCCGCGGGCGCCGCGTCCGCGACCGGGGCGGGCTCGGGTTCCGGCATGGGAGCCGACGCGCAGCCCGATGCCGAGCTGGCCGCCGCCCATGCGGCGGCCGAGGCCGAGGCCGCGGCGCGGGCCCGGGCCGAGGCGGCGCGCGCCGCCGCGCAGCTGGCCGGCGCGGCCGGAGCGGCCGCCGCCGCGCCGAGCGCCGCCGCCGCGCAGCCCGCGGACCCCGAGCTTGCGGCCGTTCATGCCGCGGCCGAGGCCGCCGCGCGCGCGCGCGCCGAGGCGGCGCGGGCGGCGCAGGCCCTGTCGGGCGGCTGAGGGCGCGGGGCGGAAGACATGCCGGGCCGCGCCCGCCGGGGCGCGGGCGGGGCATGGTCGGCGGCGCGGGCGGGCCATCGGGCGCGACGCGGCCCGGCCGGTCGGGACCATCGGGGCGGCGACGCCCGAAGGGAAGGCGAAGACGAGATGCAGGCGCAAGAGGCGCGCAAGGCGAAGGTCAGGCTGGCGAGCGTCGTCATCGTGGCGGCGTTCCTGTCCTGGATGGGCGTCAGCCTGGCGGGCGGCGCGCTGGGGCTGCCGGCGCGCTACGCCTTCCTTGCGGACATGCTGTGCCTTGCCGCGCTCGGTTGGGCGCTGTGGACGCTGTTGAGAGTCTGGCGCGCCGACGGCGCGGATGCCGGGGAAGGAAAGTAGGATGCTCGCGGATCAGGATCGCATCTTCACGAACATCTACGGGATGAAGGATCGCTCGCTGAAGGGCGCGCGCGCGCGCGGGCATTGGGACGGCACCGCCGGCCTGATCGCCAAGGGGCGCGACTGGATCATCCAGGAAATCAAGGACTCGGGCCTTCGCGGGCGCGGCGGCGCGGGCTTTCCGACCGGGCTGAAATGGTCGTTCATGCCCAAGGAGAGCGACGGGCGCCCGCACTATCTGGTCGTCAACGCCGACGAATCCGAGCCGGGAACCTGCAAGGACCGCGAGATCATGCGCCACGATCCGCACACGCTGATCGAGGGCTGCCTGATCGCCGGCTTCGCCATGGGCGCGCATGTCGGCTACATCTACATCCGCGGCGAGTTCATCCGCGAGCGCGAGGCCCTTCAGGCCGCCATCGACGAGGCCTACGACGCCGGCCTTCTGGGCCGCAACGCGGCCGGCTCGGGCTGGGATTTCGACCTTTACCTGCATCACGGCGCGGGCGCCTACATCTGCGGCGAGGAGACGGCGCTGCTCGAAAGCCTCGAGGGGCGCAAGGGCATGCCGCGCCTCAAGCCGCCCTTCCCGGCCAATGCGGGCCTTTACGGCTGCCCGACCACGGTCAACAACGTGGAAAGCATCGCCGTGACGCCCACCATCCTGCGCCGCGGCGCGGCCTGGTTCGCCGGCTTCGGGCGGCCGAACAACTCGGGCACCAAGCTGTTCGCCATCTCGGGGCATGTGAACAATCCCTGCGTGGTCGAGGAGTCGATGTCGATTCCGCTGCGCGAGCTGCTCGAGCGCCACTGCGGCGGCGTGCGCGGCGGGTGGGACAACCTCAAGGCGGTGATCCCCGGCGGCTCGTCCGTGCCGCTTCTGCCCAAGTCGATCGCGGACGAGGCGATCATGGACTTCGACTGGCTGCGCGAGCAGCGCTCGGGCCTGGGCACGGCGGCGGTGATCGTGATGGACAAGTCCACCGACGTCATCAAGGCGATCTGGCGGCTGTCGAAGTTCTACAAGCACGAGAGCTGCGGCCAGTGCACCCCCTGCCGCGAGGGCACCGGCTGGATGATGCGGGTGATGGACCGTCTCGTGCGCGGCGAGGCCGAGATCGAAGAGATCGACATGCTGCTCGACGTCTCCAAGCAGGTCGAGGGCCACACGATCTGCGCGCTGGGCGACGCGGCGGCCTGGCCGATCCAGGGCCTGATCCGTCATTTCCGCGACGAGATCGAGGACCGCATCAAGGCGAAGAAGACCGGCCGCGCAAGCGCCGTGGCGGCGGAGTGACCATCATGACCGACCTTCGGAAGATCGAGATCGACGGCAAGGAGATCGAGGTGGATGGCGCGATGACCATCCTCCAGGCCTGCGAGGAGGCCGGGATCGAGATCCCGCGCTTCTGCTATCACGAGCGGCTGTCGATCGCGGGCAACTGCCGCATGTGTCTGGTCGAGGTGGTGGGCGGCCCGCCCAAGCCGGCGGCCAGCTGCGCCATGCAGGTGCGCGACCTGCGCCCCGGTCCCGAGGGCCAACCGCCCAAGGTGCGCACCAACTCGCCCATGGTGAAGAAGGCGCGCGAGGGGGTGATGGAGTTCCTGCTCATCAACCACCCGCTCGACTGCCCGATCTGCGACCAGGGCGGCGAGTGCGACCTGCAGGACCAGGCCATGGCCTATGGCGTGGATTTCAGCCGCTATCGCGAGCCCAAGCGCTCGGCGCTGGACATGGATCTGGGGCCGCTGGTGGCGACCTGCATGACGCGCTGCATCTCGTGCACGCGCTGCGTGCGCTTCATCACCGAGGTCGCCGGCGTGCCCGAGCTGGGCCAGACGGGCCGCGGCGAGGACAGCGAGATCACCTCGTATCTGGGGCGCATGCTGACCTCGGAGCTGCAGGGCAACGTGATCGACCTGTGCCCGGTGGGGGCGCTGACCTCGAAGCCCTACGCCTTCACCGCCCGCCCGTGGGAGCTGCGCAAGACCGAGAGCATCGACGTGATGGACGCGCTCGGCTCGAACATCCGCGTGGACGTGCGCGGGCGCGAGGTGATGCGCATCGTGCCGCGCAACCATGACGGCGTGAACGAGGAATGGCTGGCCGACCGCTCGCGCTTCCTGTGGGACGGGCTGCGCCGCCAGCGCCTGGACCGGCCCTATGTGCGCCGCGCGGGCAAGCTCGAACCCGCCAGCTGGGACGAGGCCTTCGCCGCCGTGGCCGAGGCGGTCAAGGGCCGCAAGGTCGCGGGCGTGGCGGGCGACCTGGCGCCGACCGAGGCGATGTTCGCCCTGCGTCTGCTGGTCGAGGGCCTGGGCGGCGCGGTCGAGTGCCGCGTGGACGGCGCCAAGCTGCCGGCCGGCAACCGCGCCGCCTATGCGGGCACGGCGCGCATCGAGGACATCGACGCCGCGCGCCGCATCCTGCTGATCGGGACCGACCCGCGCCAGGAGGCGCCGGTGCTGAACGCGCGCATCCGCAAGGCCTGGCTCAACGGCGCCGAGATCGCGCGCATCGGCGCGCCCTCGGATCTGACCTATCCGGTCGCGCATCTGGGCGAGGGCGCCGAGGCGCTGCGCGCCGCGCTGGCCGAGGACTCGGGGCCGACGCTGGTGATCGTGGGGCAGGGCGCGCTGACGGGCGAGGACGGCGCCGCGGTGCTGGCGGCCGCGCAGCGCCTGGCGGCGCGCGAGGGCGGCGGCCTTCTGGTGCTGCACACGGCCGCGGCGCGCGTGGCGGGCATGGATCTGGGCCTGACGACCGAGGGCGGTCTGGACGAGGCGCTGTCGGCCGAGGTGATCTTCAACCTCGGCGTGGACGAGATCGACATGCCCGACGGCGCCTTCGTCGTCTATCAGGGCAGCCATGGCGACCGCGGCGCGCATCGGGCCGACGTGATCCTGCCGGGGGCGGCCTACACCGAGGAATCGGCGATCTTCGTCAACACCGAGGGCCGGCCGCAGCTGGCCAACCGCGCCAACTTCCCGCCGGGCGACGCGCGCGAGAACTGGGCCATCCTGCGCGCGCTGTCGGGCAAGCTGGGCCAGCCGCTGCCCTTCGACACGCTCCAGCAGCTGCGCGCGCGCATGTTCGAGGCGGCGCCGCATCTGCGCGCCATCGACCTGGTCGCGCCGAACGAGGGCCCGCTGCTGCCCGAGGGCGAGCTGCGCACGCCGGTCTTCCGCAGCCCGGTGCGCGACCACTATCTGACGAACCCGATCCTGCGCGCCTCGGCGCTGATGGCCGAGCTCAGCCGGCTCAAGCGCCAGCGCGAGACGAAGGCGGCGGCGGAATGAGGCCGGGCCGAGCGACATCGGGGCGCGCGCGCGCCGGCGCGGCGGCGCTGGCGGCGCTGGGCGCGGCCGAGGCGCGGGCGCAGATCACGCCCGACGATTTCGCCGCCTTCCTGTCGGCCCCGCGCGAGGTGCGCGCGGCGCGCCTTGCGCCCAGCGCGCGCGGCGAGGACGGGCGCGAGGTGGTGTCCGTCGCCCTCGAGGCGGCGTTCGTCGTGGCCGGCCTTTCGGACGACAAGGCGCGGGCGCTGGCGCAGACCATGCCCTTCGCGCTTGCGCGCTGCGTGGCGGCCGACTACGCGGTCGAACGCGGCGCGGCGCAGCTGCGGACGCTGGGCGGGCGCATGTCGGCGCGCGAGAGCGCGCTGAACGGCGCGCGCGCGGTCGAGACGGCGGCGCGCTATGGCTTCGCGCTTGGCCCCGCGACGCCGGCCGAGGCGGGCGCGGGCGCCTTCGACGCGGCGCTGATGGCGCGCGACTGCGCCGCCAACGCATCCATTCCCAAATACGACGTCATCGGGGGACCCAAGTGATGGAGACCGGTTTCTGGAGCGCCTACGCCTGGCCGGGCATCGTGATCCTCGCCCAGTGCCTGCTGGTGCTCGTGCTGCTTCTGGTGGCGCTCGCCTTCCTGCTTTACATGGACCGCAAGGTCTGGGCGGCGGTGCAGCTGCGGCGCGGGCCGAACGTGGTGGGCCCGTTCGGGCTGCTGCAAAGCTTCGCCGACTTCCTGAAGTTCGTGTTCAAGGAGATCATCGTCCCGGCGGGCGCCGACAAGACGGTCTTCTTCCTGGCGCCGCTGATGAGCTTCGTGCTGGCCGCGATCGCCTGGGCGGTGATCCCCTTCGCGGATGGCTGGGTGATCTCGGATCTGAACGTCGGCATCCTCTACATCTTCGCGGTCTCGTCGCTCGAGGTCTATGGCGTGATCATGGGCGGCTGGGCGTCGAACTCGAAATACCCGTTCCTGGGGGGGCTGCGCTCGGCGGCGCAGATGATCTCCTACGAGGTCTCGATCGGCCTGATCATCGTCGGCGTGCTGATCTCGACCGGCTCGCTGAACCTGACCGAGATCGTGCGCGCGCAGGACGGCGCCTATGGCTTCCTCAGCTGGTATTGGCTGCCGCATCTGCCGATGGTGCCGCTGTTCTTCATCTCGGCCCTGGCCGAGACGAACCGCCCGCCCTTCGATCTGCCCGAGGCCGAATCCGAGCTGGTGGCCGGCTATCAGGTCGAGTATTCCTCGACGCCCTACCTGCTGTTCATGATCGGCGAGTATCTGGCCATCGTGCTGATGTGCGCGCTGGTGACGATCCTGTTCTTCGGCGGCTGGCTCAGCCCGGTGCCGGGGCTGCCGGACGGGGTGTTCTGGTTCGTGGCGAAGGTGACGCTGGTGTTCTTCCTGTTCGCCATGGTCAAGGCGATCGTGCCGCGCTTCCGCTACGACCAGCTGATGCGGCTGGGCTGGAAGGTTTTCCTGCCCATGAGCCTGGGCTGGGTTGTGATCGCGTCGATGCTGGCCCATTACGGCGTTCCCGGCTATGCGCGCTGGTAAGGAGAACTGGTGATGGCTTTGACGCTCAAGCGCGCGGCGCGCTCGTTCCTTCTGCTGGACTTCATCGAGGGGTTCCGGCTGGGCATGAAGTATTTCTTCAAGCCCAAGGCGACGGTGAACTATCCGTTCGAGAAGGGGCCGCTTTCGCCGCGCTTTCGCGGCGAGCACGCGCTGCGCCGCTATCCCAACGGCGAGGAGCGCTGCATCGCCTGCAAGCTGTGCGAGGCGATCTGCCCCGCCCAGGCGATCACGATCGAGGCCGCGCCGCGCGAGGACGGCTCGCGCCGCACCACGCGCTACGACATCGACATGACCAAGTGCATCTATTGCGGCTTCTGCCAGGAGGCGTGCCCGGTGGATGCGATCGTCGAGGGGCCCAACTTCGAGTTCGCCACGGAAACCCGCGAGGAGCTCTTCTACGACAAGCAGAAGCTGCTTGAGAACGGCGAGCGCTGGGAGGCCGAGATCGCGCGCAATCTCGAGCTGGACGCGCCCTATCGGTGACGGCGCCGGCGGCCCACGCCGCCGGCCATTCGCAACGACATGCGCCGCCCGGCGGCGCGCAGCAACCAAGACGCCGCGACGCGGCGGCGCATGAAAGGAAGGGGACATGGCGGTAGCGACCCTTGCGTTCTACCTCTTCGCCTGCACGGCGGTCGCGGCCGGGGCGCTTGTCGTCCTGTCGCGCAACCCGGTGCATTCCGTGCTCTGGCTGATCCTGGCCTTCTTCTCGTCGGCCGGGCTGTTCGTGCTGATGGGCGCCGAGTTCGTGGCGATGCTGCTGGTCATCGTCTATGTCGGCGCGGTGGCCGTGCTGTTCCTGTTCGTGGTCATGATGCTGGACGTGGACTTCGCCGAGCTGAAGGCGGGCATGGCCGAGCATCTGCCCGTGGGGCTTCTGATCGGCGTCGTGCTGCTGACGCAGCTGGCGCTGGCGCTGGGCGGCTGGGCGTTTTCCGACGCTGCGCCCGCGCTGCGCGAGGCCCCGGCCGAGGCGGTCGGGCAGGTGCACAACGCGCGCGCGCTGGGGCGTCTGATCTATGACGACTACGTGTTCCTGTTCCAGGCGGCCGGCCTGATCCTGCTGGTGGCCATGGTCGGGGCGATCGTGCTGACGCTGCGTCACCGCGAGGGGATCAAGCGGCAGGACGTGCTCAAGCAGATCCACCGCGAGCGCCACGAGGCGGTCGAGCTTCTGGACGTCAAGCCCGGCCAGGGCATCTGAGGGGAGAACCGATCATGGAATCCGCTGCGGGCGTGGGCCTGGAACATTACCTGACCGTCGCCGCGATCCTGTTCGTGACCGGGATCTTCGGCATCTTCCTCAACCGCAAGAACGTGATCGTCATCCTGATGTCGATCGAGCTGATGCTGCTGGCGGTCAACATCAACTTCGTCGCCTTCTCGACCCATCTGCAGGATCTGGCGGGGCAGGTCTTCACCCTGTTCGTCCTGACGGTGGCGGCCGCCGAGGCGGCGATCGGGCTGGCCATTCTGGTCTGCTTCTTCCGCAACCGCGGCACCATCGCGGTGGAAGACGTCAACGTGATGAAGGGCTGAGCGCATGACCACGTTCATTCTTCTCGCGCCGCTGGCCGGCGCGCTGATCGCCGGCTTCGGCCATCGCCTGATCGGCGAGCGCATGGCGATGATCGCGCCGACGGCCATCGTGTTCGTCTGCGCCGCGCTCAGCTGGATCACCTTCTTCACCTACGACGCCCATCACGGCGCCGAGACGACGACGCTGTTCCGCTTCCTCGACTCGGGCACGCTGGGGGCCGACTGGTCGGTGCGCCTCGACACGCTGACCAAGATCATGCTGGTGGTGGTCACCTCGGTGTCGTCGCTGGTGCACCTCTACTCGATCGGCTACATGGAGGAGGATCCCTCCAAGCCGCGCTTCTTCGCCTATCTGTCCTTCTTCACCTTCGCCATGCTGGCGCTGGTGACCTCGGACAACCTGGTGCAGATGTTCTTCGGCTGGGAGGGCGTGGGCGTCGCCTCGTATCTGCTGATCGGCTTCTGGTTCAAGAAGCCCTCGGCCAACGCCGCGGCGATGAAGGCCTTCATCGTCAACCGCGTGGGCGATTTCGGCTTCGCGCTGGGCATCTTCGGCATCTACTACATGGTCGACAGCATCGCCTTCGACGACGTGTTCGCCGCCGCCCCGACCCTGGCCGAAAGCTCGATCGCCTTCCTGTGGCGCGAGTGGAACGCGGCCGAGCTTCTGGCCTTCCTGCTCTTCATCGGCGCCATGGGCAAGTCGGCGCAGCTGTTCCTGCACACCTGGCTTCCCGACGCCATGGAGGGTCCGACCCCGGTCTCGGCGCTGATCCACGCGGCGACGATGGTCACGGCGGGCGTGTTCCTGGTGTGCCGCATGTCGCCGCTCTACGAGCATGCGCCCGGCGCGCTGACCTTCGTGGCGGTGATCGGCGCCTCGACGGCGTTCTTCGCCGCGACGGTCGGGCTGGTGCAGAACGACATCAAGCGCGTGATCGCCTATTCGACCTGCTCGCAGCTGGGCTACATGTTCGCGGCCGCGGGGGTGGGCTTCTACCAGGCGGCGATGTTCCACCTGTTCACCCACGCCTTCTTCAAGGCGCTGCTGTTCCTTGGCGCGGGCTCGGTCATCCATGCGATGCATCACGAGCAGGACATGCGCCGCTATGGCGGCCTGCGCGCCAAGATCCCGGTCACCTTCTGGATGATGATGCTGGGCACGCTGGCCATCACCGGCGTCGGCATTCCCTTCTCCTACGACCTTGTCGGGCTGCCGATCGGCTTCGCGGGCTTCGTGTCGAAGGACGCCATCATCGAGGGCGCCTATGCGGGCCATTCGGGCTACGCCTTCTGGCTGCTGGTGATCGCGGCGGCGATGACCTCGTTCTACTCGTGGCGGCTGATGTTCATGACCTTCTACGGCAAGCCGCGCGACAAGAAGCGCTTCGAGCACGCGCATGAAAGCCCGCGCGTCATGCTGATCCCGCTCTACGTCCTGGGCGCGGGCGCGGTGCTGGCGGGCATGGTCTGGTATGGCGACTTCATCGGCCATCATGCCGAAGAGTTCTTCGGCGCCGCCATCGGCATGGCCGAGCACAACCACATCCTGCACGACGTGCACGAGGTTCCGGCCTGGGTGAAGCTCGCGCCCTTCGTGGCGATGCTGCTGGGGCTGGGCGTGGCGATCTGGTTCTACATCCTGAACCCGTCGCTGCCCGGGCGCCTGGCCGAAAGCCAGCGCGGGCTGTATCTGTTCCTGCTCAACAAGTGGTATTTCGACGAGATCTACGACTTCCTCTTCGTCCGCCCGGCGATGCGGCTTGGCCGCTTCCTGTGGAAGAAGGGCGACGGGGCGGCGATCGACGGCGTCGTGAACGGGGTCGCGCTGGGGATCGTGCCGGCGCTGGCGCGGCTCGCGGGGCGGCTGCAGTCGGGCTACGTCTACCACTACGCCTTCGCGATGCTGATCGGCGTGTCCCTGCTGATCACCTGGATCTCGGTCACCGGCGTTGCCGGAGGAGCGCACTGATGCCCAACATTCTTTCGCTGGTCACCTTCCTGCCGCTGTTCGGCGCGCTGGTGCTGATGCTGGCGCTGCGCGGCGACGACGAGGCCGCGCGCGGCAACGCCCGCATCGTCGCGCTCCTGACCACCACGGCCACCTTCCTGCTGAGCCTGGTGATCCTGACCAATTTCGACCCGTCCGATCCGGGCTTCCAGTTCGTCGAGGAAGGCGAGTGGATGTTCGGCCTGACCTACAAGATGGGCGTGGACGGCCTGTCGGCGCCCTTCGTGATGCTGACCACCTTCCTGATGCCGCTGGTGATCCTGGCCAGCTGGAAGGTCGAAGAGCGGGTCAAGGAATACATGGCCGCGTTCCTGGCGCTCGAGACGCTGATGATCGGCGTCTTCTGCGCGCTGGATCTGGTGCTGTTCTACCTGTTCTTCGAGGCGGGCCTGATCCCGATGTTCCTGATCATCGGCATCTGGGGCGGCAAGGACCGCATCTACGCGGCGTTCAAGTTCTTCCTCTACACCTTCCTCGGCTCGGTGCTGATGCTGGTGGCCATGGTCGCGATGTATCGCGACGCGGGCACGACCGACATCGCGCGGCTGCTGTCGCACGAGTTCTCGGCCGGTCCGATCGAGATCATGGGCTGGCAGATCATGGGCGGCATGCAGACGCTGCTGTGGCTGGCCTTCTTCGCCTCCTTCGCGGTGAAGATGCCCATGTGGCCGGTGCACACCTGGCTGCCCGACGCGCATGTGCAGGCGCCCACGGCCGGTTCGGTGGTGCTGGCGGCGATCCTGCTCAAGATGGGCGGCTACGGCTTCCTGCGCTTCAGCCTGCCCATGTTCCCCGTCGCGTCCGAGCTGATGCGCGACTTCGTGTTCTTCCTGTCGGTGGCGGCCATCGTCTACACCTCGCTGGTGGCGCTGATGCAGGAGGACATCAAGAAGCTGATCGCCTATTCCTCGGTCGCGCACATGGGCTTCGTGACCATGGGCATCTTCGCGGCCAACCGCCAGGGGCTGGACGGCGCGATGTTCCAGATGATCAGCCACGGCTTCATCTCGGGCGCGCTGTTCCTTTGCGTCGGCGTGATCTACGACCGCATGCACACGCGCGAGATCGCCGCCTATGGCGGGCTGGCGGTGCGCATGCCGGTCTATGCGACGGTCTTCATGCTGTTCACCATGGGCAATGTGGGCCTGCCGGGCACGTCCGGCTTCGTCGGCGAGTTCCTGACCATGGCCGGGGCGTTCCAGGTCTCGACCTGGACGGCGTTCGGCGCGGCGACGGGCGTGATCCTGTCGGCGGCCTATGCGCTGTGGCTCTATCGGCGGGTGGTGTTCGGCGACCTGATCAAGCAGAGCCTGGCGGGCATCGCCGACATGGACCGGCGCGAGAAGTTCATCTTCGCGCCGCTGGTGGCCTGCACGCTCTTGTTCGGCGTCTATCCGAGCCTGGCGACCGACTGGTTCGGCGCCTCGACCGAGGCGCTTGCGCGCCAGGTCGAAGAGGCGCGGACCGCCTATCACGAGGCCGCGCCGAAATCGGCGCTCGCCGCTCTCCAGCATTGATGGGACGAGACGAACATGCTGAGCGCTGATCTTTACGTCGTTCTTCCCGAGGCCCTGCTGGCGCTGTTCGCCATGGCGGCGCTGATGGCCTGCGCCTTCGGCGGCCAGGACCGCTGGGCGTCGGGGCTGACCTGGCTGACGGCCGCCTTCTTCGCGCTGCTGGGGCTGATCGTGAGCTTCCGCGACGGCGGGCAGGAGGCTTTCGGCGGAGCCTTCGTCTCGGACGGCTTCGCGCGCTTCGCCAAGGCGCTGATCCTGTTCTCGGCCGCGGCCGTGCTGGCGCTGTCGGAAAACTACCTGCGCCGGCGCCGGATCCTGAAGTTCGAGTATCCCGTGCTCATCGCCATGGCCACGCTGGGCATGATGGTGATGGTCTCGGCCGGCGATCTGATGAGCCTCTACATGGGGCTCGAGCTGCAGTCGCTGTCGCTTTACGTCGTCGCCGCCTTTCGCCGCGACAGCGTGAAGTCCACCGAGGCGGGGCTGAAATACTTCGTGCTGGGCGCGCTCGGCTCGGGGCTGCTGCTTTACGGCGCGTCGCTGATCTACGGCTATGCGGGCGCGACGCGCTTTGCGGGCATCGCCGAGGCGGTGCATGAGGGCGGCCTGTCGCTGGGCCTGCTGTTCGGCGTCGCCTTCCTGTGCGCGGGGCTGGCCTTCAAGATCTCGGCCGTGCCCTTCCACATGTGGACGCCGGACGTCTACGAGGGCTCGCCCACCGCGGTGACGGCCTTCTTCGCCACCGCGCCCAAGGTCGCGGCCGGCGCGCTGTTCGCGCGGGTTCTGTTCGACGCCTTCGGCGAGGTCTCGGCCGAGTGGCGGCAGATCCTGGCCTTCCTTGCGGTCGCGTCGATGTTCCTGGGGTCGATCGCGGCGATCGTGCAGACCAACATCAAGCGCCTGATGGCCTATTCGTCGATCGCCCATATGGGCTTCGCGCTGATGGGCCTCGCGGCGGGCACCCAGCAGGGGGTCGAGGCGCTGCTGGTCTATCTGAGCATCTATGTCGCCATGAACGTCGGCGCCTTCGCCTTCATCATGTGCATGGAGCGCGACGGCGCCCCGGTGACCGGCATCGGCGATCTGGCCGGGCTGGCGCGCACGCGGCCCGGGCAGGCGCTGGCGGTGTCGGCGCTGATGTTCAGCCTGGCGGGCGTGCCGCCGCTCCTGGGCTTTTTCGGCAAGTGGATGGTGTTCGTCGCCGCGGTCGATGCGGGGCTGGCGCCGCTGGCGGTGGCGGGCGCCGTGGCCTCGGTGATCGGCGCCTTCTACTACCTGCGCATCGTCAAGATCATGTATTTCGACGAGCCGGGCCTGTCGCTGACCGGGTCGATGCCCTTCGCGCACGGGCTGGCGCTGACGGCGGCGGCGCTGGTGATGTCGCTGGGCTGGGCGCCGGGGCTGAGCGGCTTCGGGGTGCCCGAGCTGGCGGCCACGGCCGCGGCGGCGCTGTTCAACTGACGCATGAACTGGCCCGAGGGCGTCGGACGCCTGATCCTGGACGAGATCGACAGCACCAACGAAGAGGCTCGCCGCCGCGCCCGTTCCCG
Organism: Oceanicella actignis; assembly: GCF_008124525.1. Taxonomy (GTDB): domain Bacteria; phylum Pseudomonadota; class Alphaproteobacteria; order Rhodobacterales; family Rhodobacteraceae; genus Oceanicella; species Oceanicella actignis. Next base: position 225,636 of record NZ_VNHJ01000003.1, on the reverse strand, counting down.
CGCGGCGGCGGGCGGCTGGGACGGCCGTCCGCTCTGGATCATGGCGCGCCGCCAGCTGGCCGGGCGCGGGCGGCGCGGCGCGCCGTGGACGGCGCCCGAGGGCAACCTCAACGCCACGCTGCTGATGCGGCCCGAGGCGCCGGCGGCGCAGGCGGCGCTGCTCAGCTTCGCGGCCTGCCTTGCGGTGGCCGAGCTGCTCGACGCCCATGCGCCGGGCGGGCGCGTGGCGCTCAAATGGCCCAACGACGCGCTGCTCGACGGCGGCAAGGTGGCGGGCGTTCTGCTTGAAAGCGAGGGCGCGGGGCCGCGGCTGGACTGGCTGGCGATCGGGGTGGGGGTCAACCTGGCCGCGCATCCCCAGCTGCCGCCCGAGGCGCGCGGCGCCTTCCCTCCGACCAGCCTGCGCGCGGCGGGCGCGATTGCGCCGCGGCCCGAAGAGGCGCTCGAGATCCTGGCCGCCGCCTTCGCCCGGCGCGCCGCGCGCATGGCGCGCGAGGGTTTCGCGCCGATCCGCGAGGAATGGCTTGCGCGCGCCGCGCGGCTGGGCCAGACCATCGAGGCGCGCCTGCCCGGGCGCGTCCTGCGCGGCGTGTTCGAGGATGTGGACGGCGAGGGCGCGCTGGTGCTGCGCACCGGCGACGGGCCCGTGCGCATCGCCGCCGCCGAGGTGCATTTTCCATGACCCGGGCCTGAGGGGCGAGCCATGCTCTTGACCATCGACGTCGGAAACACCAACTGCGTGTTCGCGGTGCATGACGGCGAACGCTTCGTGGCCGACTGGCGCTGCGGCACCGATGTGCGGCGCACGGGCGACGAATACTTCGTCTGGCTTGACCAGCTCATGCGCCATGCGGGGCTGACGCCCGAGGACGTGACCGATGTGGCGCTGTCCTCGACCGCGCCCAGGGCCATCTTCAACCTGCGCGTCCTGTGCGAGAAATATTTCGGCGCGACGCCGCTCATCGTCGGCCGCCCGGGCTGCGAGCTGGGCATCGAGGTGCGGGTCGATCCGCACACCCGCGTCGGCGCCGACCGCCTGGTGAACGCCGTGGCGGCGCATCGCAGCTATGAGGGCGAGCTGATCGTGGTCGATTTCGGCACCGCCACCACGCTTGACGTCGTCGCCGCCGACGGCGCCTATGAGGGCGGCGTGATCGCGCCCGGGGTGAACCTGTCGCTGCGCGCGCTGCACGAGGCCGCCGCCGCGCTGCCCGAGGTCGAGGTCGCGCGGCCCGAGCGCGTGGTGGGCACGAACACCGTCGCCTGCATGCAGTCGGGCATCTACTGGGGATATGTCTCGATGATCGAGGGGCTTTGCCGGCGCATCATGCAAGAGCGCGGCAAGCCGATGACCGTGATCGCCACCGGCGGTCTGTCGCCGCTTTTCGCGCGCGGCGCCGCGGCGATCGACCACGTCGATCGCGACCTGACGCTTCGCGGGCTGGTCGCGATCCATGAATTGAACAAGAAAGGCCGTTGAATGGCTGGAAAGAAAAAGACCGAAGCCACGAAGGACGACGATCTGGTTTTCGTCGCGCTCGGCGGCGCGGGCGAGATCGGCATGAACATGTATCTCTACGGCGCGGGCCGGGGCGCGAAGCGGCGCTGGATCATGGTCGATTGCGGCGTCAGCTTCGGCGACATGGAGACGAGCCCGGGCATCGAGATCATCATGCCCGACCCCGCCTTCATCGCCGAGCAGGCCGACAAGCTCGAGGGCATCTTCATCACCCACGCGCATGAAGATCACGTCGGCGCGCTGGGGCGGCTGTGGCCGCGGCTCAAGGCGCCGATCTACGCCCAGCCCTTCACCTCGGAGATCATCCGCCGCAAGTTCGAGGAGGTGAGCCTGTCGCAAAAGCCCATCAAGACCGTGACCGGCGGCACGGTGGCGGCGGGCCCGTTCCAGGTGCGCTTCCAGGCGGTGACGCACTCGATCCCCGAGGCCGCCTCGCTGATCATCGACACGCCCTCGGGGCGCGTCGTGCATACGGGCGACTTCAAGGTCGATCACACGCCGCAGATGGGCGAACCCTTCGACCTTGACGCCTTCCGGCGCCTTGGCGACGAGGGCGTGCACGCCATGGTCTGCGACAGCACCAACGTCTTCGCCCCCGGTCGCGGCGGCTCGGAGGCCGACGTGCTCGAGCCGATCGCCGAGATCCTGCGCGAGAACGAGGGCGCGGTGGCCGCGACCACCTTCGCCTCGAACGTCGAGCGCCTGCGCACCATCGCCGTTCTGGCGCGCGATGCGGGGCGCAAGACCGTTCTGGTCGGCCGCGCCATGAACCGCATGATCGAGACGGCGATCGAGACCGGCCTGCTGACCGATTTCCCGCACACGCTGACCGAGGACGAAGCCGCCGATCTGCCCCGGCGCGAGGTGCTCTACCTGGTCACCGGCAGCCAGGGCGAGGGGCGCGCCGCGCTGGCGCGCATCGCCTCGGGCACGCATCCGACGGTGTCGCTGCGCGCGGGCGACGCGGTGATCTTCTCGTCCAAGACCATCCCGGGCAACGAATCCTCGGTCTATCGCATCTACAACATGCTGGCCGAGCAGGGGGTGCGCATCTATGACGAGGAAAACGGCCGCGTCCATGTCTCGGGGCACGCCCGGCGCGAGGATCTGAAGGTGATGTATGACGCGCTGCGTCCGCGCATCTCGATCCCCATGCATGGCGAGCACCGCCACCTGGTCGAGCACGCCGCCTTCGCCGAGTCGCTTCAGGTCGCCTCGATCGCCGCGCCCAACGGCACGATGGTGGCGCTGGCGGGCGACCGGCCGCGCATCGTCGATCAGGTTCCCACGGGCAAGCTCTATCTGGACGGCTCGGTCATCATCGGCGCCACCGACGGCGTGGTGCGCGAGCGGCTGAAGATGGCCCGCCAGGGGCATGTCGCCGTCAGCCTTGTGCTGGACGAGAAGGGGCAGCTGCTGGCCGATCCCGAGATCGCCGTCAGCGGCGCGCCCGAAACGGCCGAGGGCTGGCCCGCCCCGCTCGAGGATCTGATCTACGAGGCGGTGGACAAGGCGGTGGACTCGGCGCCCGCCAACCGCCGCTCGGACGAGCAGATCGAAGAGCTGGCCACGCGCGCCGCGCGCCGCGCCTGCATGCGCTGGTGGGGCAAGAAGCCGGTCGTGTCGGTGATGATCTCGCGCCTCGAGGACTGAGGCGCCGCCCTTGCCGCGCGCCGGGCGGGCGCATCGCCGGCGCCCGGCCCGCGCGCGGGCAGGCGAGGGCCGTCCTTCGCCGGCGCGGCGGCGGTCGCCGGCGCCCGGCCCCCGCGCGCGGGTCAGGACGATGATCTGTTGCCGCGGCGTTTTCCGCTCAGGCCCCGCGCGCGCGGGCCGGGGGCGGGCGAGCATCGCCGCTGCGCCCGGCGGCGGATCGACCCGCTCGCCGCGCGGGCGCGGGGCGGAGCTGCGACGACGACATGCGGGCGCTGCGCCGGTCCGGTCCCCGCGCGCGGGCCAAGGGCGCGCGGCCGCTCAGTCCTCGAAATAGGCCGGGTGCTGCTTCTCGATCGCGTTGATGGTGTCGTCAAGGCGCGTCAGGTGCAGCTTGCCCGCCGCCACCGCGCCCTCGGCGTCGCCCGCGATGACGCGCGCGGCGATCTCCTCGTGATCGCCCAGCAGCATGGGCATGCGGTCCTCGCGCGACAGTCCCAGCACGCACAGCCGGTCCACCTTGGCCTTTTCGGCGGCGATGGCGTCATAGGCGAAGGGCACGCCCGCCACGCCGCACAGAGCCTGGTGGAAGGTGTAGTCGAGCTGCGCGAAGCGCCGGTAATCGCCCGCGCGCAGCGCCGCGCGCTGCTCGTCCAGGCTTCGCTCCAGGGCGCGCCTGCCCTGCGCGTCGCAGCGCGCGGCGGCAAGGCGCAGCACCTCGGCCTCGATCGCGGCCCGGATGAAGCGCGACTTGCGGATGCCCAGCCGGGAAAAGCGCTTGATCTCGGTGGCCCTCTGCGGGCGAATGACCACGAGGTCCAGGTTCTCGAGCCGGCTGAACGCATCGCGCACCGGCTGGCGCGAGACGCCGAGCCGCGCGGCGATCTCGGCTTCCGAAATCCGGTCGCCGGGTCGGAGCTTGAGCGAGAGGATCTCGTCGTGAAGCGTGTCGAACACGTAGTCGACGTTGGTCCTGCGCTCGGGCAGTCTCGAAGCCGTCACCATTCCGCTGGTCGCCTTTTCTCCGGTTCTTCCAGGCTCCGCCGCGTCCTGCGCCGCGGAGCGATCGCGGATGCGGGGAGTATCCCTTGAAACGTCCGCCCGCGCAAGCCGAGCGCCGGCCCCGCAATAACCGACTAGCATACTAGCGGCACCTGCGCTAGCGTGCCGCCGACCCGCAAGCCGCGCGATTCACATCCCGCGGCGCAGGGAGGGGTTCTGCGAGCGAAGGAAGGACGGCAGGATGAGAAAGCTTGAGGACAAGGTCGCCATCGTCACCGGGGCCGGGCGCGACATCGGGCGCGCCTGCGCGCTGAAGCTGGCCGAGGAGGGGGCCTGCGTCGCGCTCAACTATCACAGCCCCGCCAGCGGCGAAGGCGCGCAGGCCGCGGTCGAGCGGATCCGCGCCGCGGGCGGGCGGGCCTTTGCGCTGCAGGGCGACCTTTGCCTTGAAGAGGGCGCAGCCGCCCTTGTCGCGCGCACGGTCGAGGAGTTCGGCCGCGTCGACATCCTGGTCAACAACGCCGGCGGCCTGATCGCGCGCAAGAAGATCCCCGACATGCCGCTCGAGCACTGGAACGCCGTGATGACGCTGAACGTCACCTCGGCCTTCCTGATGGTCCGCGCCTGCCTGCCGCACATGAAGACGGGCGCGATCGTCAACATCGCCAGCCAGGCCGGCCGCGACGGCGGCGGCCCCGGCGCGGTCGCCTATGCGACGGCCAAGGGCGCGGTGATGACCATGACCCGCGGCATGGCCAAGGAGTTCGGCCCCCATATCCGCGTCAACGGCATCTGCCCCGGCATGATCGACACGGACTTCCACAACATCCACACCGCCCCCGAGGTGCGCCGCTTCGTCGAGAACGCCGCCCCGCTCAAGCGCCAGGGGCGGCCCGAGGACGTGGCCAACATGGTCGCCTTCCTGGCCGGGCCCGACAGCGATTACGTCACCGGGGCCAATGTCGACATCAACGGCGGCATGCTGATGAGCTGATCCGCGGCCGGCCGCCTTCGCGCGGCCGGCGGCGTCGCCACTCCATGCGGCAAATCCGGGCCCGGCCGATGATCTTCTTCGACGCACCATCCGCGAACGCTCCCGCACGGCGCCTCGTCTCGGTCGGCGAGTGCATGCTCGAGCTTGCGCCCGACGCGCGGCCCGGGCTCTTGCGCAAGGGCTTCGCGGGCGACGCCTTCAACACCGCCTGGTATGCGCGGCGGCTGCGGCCCGACTGGGCGGTGCGCTTCGCCTCGCGCGTCGGGCAGGATCGGCCCTCGGACGAGATGCTGGCCTTCATGCGCGCCGCCGGCATCGAGACCGGGCATGTGCTGCGCTGCGCCGCGCGTTCGATCGGGGTCTACATGATCTGGCTCGAGGCGGGCGAGCGCAGCTTCTCGTATTGGCGCGAGCGCTCGGCCGCGCGGCTGCTGGCGCAGGAGCCCGACGCGCTCGACCGCGCCTTCGCGGATGCGGACCTTGTGTATCTGTCGGGCATCACGCTGGCCATTCTCGAGGGGCCGGGGCGCGAGAACCTGTTCGCCGCGCTCGAGCGCGCGCGCGCGCGCGGCGCGGCGGTTGCGTTCGATCCCAACATCCGCCCGCGCCTGTGGCCCGACGCCGCGCTCATGCGCCAGAGCGTGATGCGCGCCGCGGGGCTGGCCGACATCGTGCTGCCCTCGTTCGACGACGAGGCCGCCGCCTTCGGCGACCCGGACCCGCAGGCCTCGGCCGCCCGCTACGCCGACGCGGGGGCGCGGATCGTCGTCGTCAAGAACGGGGGCGGTCCGGTGGCCCATCTGTGCGAGGGGCGCGCGGGGCGCACGGCGCCGCCGCCGGCCGGGCGCATCGTCGACACCACTTCGGCCGGCGACAGCTTCAACGCCGCGTTCCTGGCCGGGCTCGATCACGCGGCCGACATCGAGACACGCATCCTCGCCGCGACGCGGGTCGCCAATCAGGTCATCGCGCGCAAGGGCGCGCTGGCGCCGGTGGATGCGGGGCGCTGGCGGCGCGATCTGGGCATGCCCGAGGGCGCGCCCGCCATCGACGGAGGGGAGCAATGAAGGAGACATGGCGCTGGTTCGGGGATTTCGACCCCATCACGCTGGATGAGATCGCGCAGACCGGCGCGCAGGGCATCGTCACCGCCCTGCACGAGATTCCCTATGGCGAGGTCTGGCCGCGCGAGCGCATCGCCGCCTGCCGCGACCGCCTGGCGCGGGCGGGGTTCACGTGGGACGTGGTCGAGAGCCTGCCCGTGCATGACGCGCTCAAGGTCGGCGAGGGCGCGCATGACGCGCGTTACGCCAACTACCGGCAGTCCCTGGCCAATCTGGCCGCCGAGGGCGTGCGCACGGTGTGCTACAACTTCATGCCGCTGCTGGACTGGACGCGCACCGATCTGCGCGCGCCCGTCGCGCGCGGGGGCAGCTGCCTGCGCTTCAGCGCGCCGCGCATGGCCGCCTTCGAGATCCACATGCTGGGCATGGAAGAGGCGCGCGCGCGCTACGCCCCCGAGGCCGTGGCGGCGGCCGACGCCTGGATCGCCGCCGCCGGCCAGGCCGAACGCGACGCGCTGCTCGAGGCGATCATGGCCGGGCTGCCCGGCGCCTTTCCGCGCTACGACATCGCCGGGCTCAAGGCGGTTCTGGCCGATCGGGCGGGTCTGACGTGCGACGACCTGCGCGCCAACTTCAAGCGCTTCATCCGCGAGGTCGCGCCCGCCGCGGCCGAGCTTGGCGTGCGTCTGGCGATCCATCCGGACGACCCGCCGCGCGACATTCTGGGCCTGCCGCGCATCGTCTCGAGCGCCGAGGACATCGCCTGGATTCTTGGCGCCGAGGACTCGCCCTCCAACGGGCTGACGCTGTGCTCGGGCTCGCTGGGCGCCTCGGCGCGGAACGACGTGCCCGCGATCGCCCGCGCCTTCTCCGAGCGCATCCATTTCGCGCATCTGCGCAACGTGCGCCGCTTCGCCGACGGCTCGTTCGAAGAGGCCGCGCATCTTGAAGGCGACGTCGATCTGCCGGCGACGGCGGCGGCGCTGCTCGAGGCCGAGCGCGCGCGCGGCGAAGAGATCCCCTTCCGCCCCGATCACGGGCACGAGCTGCTGGACGACGCTTCGCGCGGCGCGCAGCCGGGCTATTCGCTGATCGGGCGCATGCGCGGGCTGGCCGAGCTGCGCGGCCTTCTCGCGGGGCTGGAATGGGCGCGCGGGGCGGCGTGAGGCGCTTCCAATTGGGATACTAGTATGTTAAAAAACTGACGCAATGCAGGGCCGACCAGGTCGGCGCAGCGCGCGACTCGACGCAGGGTGGGCGCCGCGCCGCCGGACCCCGCCCGCCGAAGACCATGCCGCCGGGGGTTCCGGCGCAACCATGCGAAGGGAGGAGACACGCATGACCATCTTCAAGAAGGCGACCCGCCTTGTTCAGGGCGCCATGCTCGCCGCGGCGGTCGCCGCGCCGGCGGCCGCGGCCGACATGACGCTGCGCGGCGCCAGCATGTTTGACGAAGAGCATGCCTTCACCAAGACGCTGCGCGAGTTCGAGCGCCTGGCCACGGAATACACCGGCGGCGCGCTGGACTTCGACCTGCGCCTGAACGGCGAGCTCGGGGTCGAGAAGGACTACGTCACCTATCTCAACCAGGGCGTGGCGGTGGATTACGCCATCATGGCGCCGTCCAACATGGCCACCTTCGCGCCCTCGGCGCCGCTGATGGACATGCCCTTCCTGTTCCGCGATCCCGAGCACTGGAACAAGGTCCTGTCCAGCGACGTGCTCGCCCCGCTCGAGCGGCAGCTGGCCGAGAAGGCCGACATCATCGTGCTGGGCTATGCCGGCGGCGGCGTGCGCAACCTGGTTTCGCGCAAGCCGATCCGCAATCTCGAGGACCTCAAGGGTCACCGCATGCGGGTGATGGGCGCGCCCATCCAGGCGCGCATCTTCAAGGCCCTTGGCGCCGCGCCCGCCGCCATCGCCTACAACGAGGTCTACAACGCCATCCAGACCGGCGTCATCGACGGCTTCGAGAACGAGGCGGCCAGCATCCAGAACCTGCGCTTCTACGAGGTCGCGCCCTACGTCACGCTGACCAGGCACACGATCACCGTGCGTCCCCTGGTCATGAGCGGAACCGCCTGGCGCAAGCTGACCCCCGAGCAGCAGGAGGCCGTCAAGCGGGCCGGCCGCGAGGCGGGCGCCTTCGGCCGCGAGCTGGAATCGCGCGAGGACGGGATCAAGCTCAAGCAGATGGCCGATGCCGGCCAGATCGAGATTCTCGAATTCGAGAACCGCGACAAGCTGCTCGACATGGTCAAGCCCGTCCAGGACGCCTATGCGCAGGAGCTGGGCGCGTCGGATCTGCTGGCGGCGATCCGGGGCATGTGACCTGCGGGCGATGACGGCGCCCCGCCCGCGCGGCGGGGCGTCGTCGCATGTCGCAAGGCGGCGGCGCGCATGGCGCGGCGTTGGGGAGGAAAACATGCTTGGTGTTGCGCTTGAGCGGTTCTGCGCCGCGCTGCGGGGGCTTCTGGCCGTCCTCGTCGGCGCGCTGGCGGCGCCGGTGGCGATGCAGGTCATCGCCCGATACACGGGGTTGATCCCGAACTATCTGTGGACCGAGGAGCTGGCCACGTTCCTGTTCATCTGGGTCGTGATGATCGGCTCGATGGTGGCGGTCTGGGACGGCACGCATTTCGACGTGCGCGTTCTGCCCGACGCGCGCGGGCCGCTGGCCTCGCTGCTGCAGGACGGCTTCGTGCTGGTCTGCGTGTTGGCCTTCGGGCTGATGGTGGCCTGGTACGGCGTGGACTACGCGCGCTTCGGCGCCAATCAGCGCTCGATGATGATGGGCGCGAACAAGATCTTCACCCATGTCTCGGTCCCGATCGCGGGCGCCGTCTGGGCGATCTTCGCCGCCTGGCGGCTGAAGGAGCGCATCGACGCCTGGCGCCGGTCCCAGCCGCGGAGCGCCGTGCGATGATCCTGTCCACAGTCACGGCCAGCGCGATCCTGTTCGGCGCCTTCGCCTTCCTCATCCTGATGCGCGTGCCGGTCGCCTTCGCGCTGGGCCTTGCGACGGTTCCGGTGGTGCTGCTCGACATCCGCCTGACGCCGTTCATCGTGCTGGACCGGATGTTCCAGTCCTACAACTCGTTCATTCTTCTGGCGGTGCCGTTCTTTCTTCTGGCGGCGAACCTGATGAACTCGGGCAAGGTCACCGACCGGCTGATCGATCTGGCGCGGGCGATGACCGGCTGGATGCCGGGGGGGCTCGGCCATGTGAACGTGGCGGTCTCGATGCTGTTCGCGGGCATTTCGGGCTCGTCCACCGCGGATGCGGCGGGCTGCGGCAAGATCCTGATCCCGGCCATGGTCAAGGAGGGCTACGACCGCCGCTTCTCGGTCGCGATCACCGCGTGCTCGTCGGTGATGGGCGTGATCATCCCGCCCAGCATCCTGATGGTGGTCTGGGGCGGCGTGATGCAGATCTCGGTCGGCGCGCTGTTCCTGGGCGGCGCCACGCCCGGCATCCTGATCGGGCTGGCGCTCATGGCGACGGTCTACGGCTACGCCAAGGTGCGCGGCTATCCGACCGCGGGGCGGCCGACGCTGGCCGAGTTCCGGCGCGCGCTGCGCGGCGCGATCCTGGCGCTGATGACGCCGCTTCTGGTGATCGGCGGCATCGTCGGCGGCGTGGTCACGCCGACCGAAAGCGCGATCATCGCGGCGGGCTATGCGCTGTTCCTGGGCATGTTCGTCTACCGCACCGTCGGCCTGCGCGACCTTGGCGCGGTGCTCTACGACACGGGCCGCTTCGCCTCGATCTCGCTTTTCGCCATCGGCACGGCCTCGGCCTTCGGGTGGATGCTGGCCTTCTTCAACGTGCCGCGGCTGCTGGTTTCGACGGTGACGGCGATGGAGCTGAGCGCCTTCGGCGTGGCGCTGATGATCGCCGGGCTGTTCCTGCTGTTCGGCCTGTTCATCGACGCGATCCCGGCGATCATCATTCTCGGCACGGTGCTGATGCCCGTCGCGCAGTCGGTGGGAATCGACCCCATCGTCTTCGCGATCATCGGCATCATCTCGCTGGCGTTCGGGCTGGTGACGCCGCCATACGGTCTGTGCCTGCTGATCTCGGCGGCGATCGGGGGGGTGAACGTGGTCTCGGTGCTGCGCGACGTGGCGATCATCCTGCTGCCGATGCTGCTCATCCTGCTGCTGGTGATCGTGTTTCCGCAGCTGGCGCTGTGGCTGCCGCAGCTGCTGATGCCCGACGCCTTCCAGTAAGGCGCGCCGAGATCCGGGCGCGGCGCGGCCCTGCGGGGCCGCGCCGTCGCGCATGCGCCGGCGCGCATGGCCGGGGCATCTGGGGGGATCTTGGGGGGATCTGGTAGGCCCGGAGGGATTCGAACCCCCAACCAAACCGTTATGAGCGGTCTGCTCTGACCGTTGAGCTACGGGCCCGGCGCGCGATGCTTAGCGCCCGCCGGGCGGGGCGGTCAATGGCCGCCTGAGCGCGCGCCCAGCTCTTCGGGGGCGAATTCGTAATGCGCGCCGCAGAACTGGCAGTCGGCCGTGACCTTGCCCTCGGGCGTGGTCATGGCGGCGATCTCGTCGGGCGAGCAGCCGGCAAGGGCCTCGACCACCCTCTCGCCTGAGCACGAGCAGCCGAAGCGCACCGGCTGGACCGGGTAGACGCGCGGGGTCTCTTCGTGGAACAGGCGCCAGAGCAGGGCCTCGGGGGTGACGTGAGGGCCGATCAGCTCGTGCGCGTCCACGGTGTCGAGCAGCAGATTGACGCGGTTCCAGTCCTCGCCGCGGCCGGCCATGTCGGCGACGCCCTGCGCGGTCATCAGCCCGTCCGCATCGGCCTCGGGGCGCGCTGCGCCGGCGCCGCCCTCGGCGGGCAGCTGCTGCAGCATCACCCCGCCCGCGCGCCATGCGGGCTGCCCGCCGGGCGCCGATGCCAGCGCCGAGACGATCTCAAACCGGGTCGGGATCTGCTCGGACTGGGCGAAGTAGGATTGCGCGCTGGCCGCCAGCGAGCCGCCGGCCAGGGGCGTGATGCCCTGATAGGGGGTCGTGCCGGGGCCCTGGTCGATGAGGATCGCGAACACCCCTTCGCCCAGCTGCGCAAAGCCCGGGGCCGAGGGATCGACAGCCTCGGGGTCGAAGCTGGCCCAGGCGCGCATGCGCGCCGGCGCGCCCTCGGTCTCGGGGGCGTAATAGTCGGTGGCGATCAGGCGGATGGGGCCGCTGCCGCGGATCTGAAGGCTCAGCTTCCAGCGCAGCTTGATGGTCTGGCCGATCAGGGCGGTGAGCATCGCCGCCTCGGCCGTCAGGGCGCCGACGGCGGGCGGGTAGTCGTGCTGGGCCAGCATCCGCGCCAGCGACTCGTCCAGCCGCGCGACGCGGCCGCGGATGTCGCTGCGGTCGAGCTGAAAGGGCAGCACGGTGTCGTCGCCGGCGCCGAGGGGGCGGGCGACGGCCGCGCCCGCGTTGTCGTCATGTGTGCTCATGGGCTGCGCCTCCGGCGCGCTTGCAGGCCCGGCGCGGGCGCCGGGAAAGGAAAGGGACGGGGCCGCGTCGCCGCGCGCCGCCGCTCGGCTCTTGAGATAGTGCGTCGGACGGGCCGGCGCAAATCGCCCGCTTCGGCGCGCCGAGGCGCCGCTCGCAACGGGCGGGCGGGGCGAGGCGGCGGCGCGCCATGCCCCCCTGGCGCGCGGAGATGGGCGCGCGGCGCCCGCCCGGGGCTCAGAGCGCGCCGAGGCACCAGCGCATCACGGCCTTCTGGGCGTGCAGACGGTTCTCGGCCTCGTCGAAGATGACCGAGCGCGGGCCATACATGACCTCTTCGCTGGCTTCCTCGCCCGGATGGGCGGGCAGGCAGTGCAGGAAGATCGCATGCGGCGCCGCCAGCTCGACCAGCGCCGCGTTGACCTGGAAGGGGCGCAGCATGGCGTGCCGCTTCTCGCGCGAGCGGTCGGTGTCGCCCATGCTGATCCAGGTGTCGGTGGCGACGACGTCCACGCCCGAGACGGCCTCGCGCGGATCGCGGGTGACGTGCACGTCGGCGCCGCGCTCGGCCGCCCAGGCCAGCACGTCGCGCGGGGGCGAAAGCGGCTCGGGGCAGGCGATGCGCAGCGCGAAGCCGAACTGCGCCGCCGCCTCGATGAACGAGGCGCACATGTTGTTGCCGTCGCCCACCCAGGCGACGGTGCGTCCCTTGATCGGGCCCAGCTGCTCTTCGATCGTCATGACGTCGGCCATCAGCTGGCACGGATGCGAGGCGTCGGTCAGCCCGTTGATGACGGGAATCGCGGCGTGGCGCGCCAGCTCAAGCAGCTTTTCGTGCGGGCCGGTGCGGATCATCACGATGTCGAGAAAGCGGCTGAGCACGCGCGCGGTGTCGGCGATCGACTCGCCGCGGCCCAGCTGCATCTCGGCCGAGGACAGCATGAGGCCTTGCCCGCCCAGCTGGCGGATGCCGACGTCGAAGCTGACGCGCGTGCGCGTCGAGGGCTTCTCGAAGATCATGCCCAGGATGCGCCCGGCCAGCGGCGCGCCCTGGTCCGTCGCGCCGCGCGGCAGCCCGGCGCGGGCGGCCTTGGCGGCGTGGGCGGCGTCGATCATGGCGCGCAGATCCTCGGGCGCGACCGCGTGCAGGTCCAGGAAATGCCGCATCCCGGCGGGCAGGGCGGCGTCGAGGGGAGCGAAACGGGACGTCATGCGCGCGCCTCCTGATCCGTTGCTTCGGCGGCCTCGAGCGCGGCGGCCGCGGCGTCGAGCCGCGCAAGGCCCTCGTCGATCTCTTCGTCGGCGATGATGAGCGGCGGCAGCACCCGCGCCACGTCCTGCGCGGCCGGCGCCACCAGCACGCCCGCGTCGTATCCCGCCGCGACCAGGCGCCCGACCGGCACGCGGCATTCGAGCCCCAGCATCAGCCCCATGCCGCGCACGCCGCCCAGAACGGCCGGATGGCGCGCGGCCAGCGCCTCGAGCCCGGCGCGCAGGCGCCGGCCGGCCTCGGCGACGCGGTCGAGGAAGCCTTCGGCCAGCACCTCGTCCATCACCGCGCAGCCCACGGCGCAGGCCAGCGGGTTGCCGCCATAGGTGCTGCCATGGCTGCCGGCGGTCATTGCGGCGGCGGCCTCTTCCGTGGCCAGCAGCGCCCCCAGCGGGAAGCCGCCGCCGATGCCCTTGGCCACGGTCATGATGTCGGGGCGGATGCCGTAATGCTCGTGCGCGAACAGCTTGCCGGTGCGCCCGACGCCGGTCTGGATCTCGTCCAGGATCAGCAGCGCGCCGCTCTCGTCGGCCAGCGCGCGCAGCCCTTGCAGGAACGCGGGATCGGCGACGCGCACGCCGCCCTCGCCCTGAATCGGCTCGACCAGGATCGCGGCGGTCTGCGGCCCGACCAGGGCGCGCGCGGCCTCGAGATCGTTCCAGGGCGCGTGGTCGAAGCCGGGCATGAGCGGGCCGAAGCCCTCGACCATCTTGGGCGCGCCCGAGGCGGCGATGGCGCCGGTGCTGCGGCCGTGGAAGCAGCCCTCGAAGGTCAGGATGCGCGTGCGCTCGCGCTCGCCGGCGGCGTGGGCGCGGCGGCGGGCCATCTTGATCGCCAGCTCGATCGTTTCGGTTCCCGAATTGGCGAAGAAGACGGTGTCCGCGAAGGTCGCCTCGGTCAGCCGGCGGGCGAGCCGCTCCTGGTTCGGGATGCGGTAGAGGTTCGAGGTGTGCCACAGCCGTCGCGCCTGCGACTCGAGCGCGGCGACGAGGCGCGGATGCGCGTGCCCCAGCGCGTTGACCGCGATCCCGGCGCACAGGTCCAGGTGGCGGCGGCCGCTTTCGTCGATGAGCCATGGGCCGCTCCCCTCCACGAAGGACAGGGGCGCCCGCGCATAGGTCGGCAGGACGGGCGAGATCACCGTTCGGGCTCCTTGTCCGGCCTGCTCCGTCGCCCCGCCCGCGCGGCCGGAACGCAGGACGGAACGGGGTTTGTCACGCGCTTGCGCGCAAATGTCAAACCCCTTGGCGCGGGCGCCGATCAAGGTGCGGCGAAGGCGGGCGGCGGGGGCGCGGAGCGCGGCGCGGCGGCTTCTCAAGCCGGGGCCGCGGGCGGACCTGGCGGCGGCTCCGGCCCCTTCGACGGCGCAGGATCGTGCGATGCGCACGCTGCCGGGCACAGGCCAGTCGCCGGACTCATGACCGCCTCGCCGAAGGCCCCAACCTCCGCGCGATCCGCGCGAGGCCGGGCGCCGTCGCCCCCCGCGCCGCGGCGTGGGTCGGAACCCCGGCGCCGGGCCCCTAGCGCCGGGCGTCGGCCGAACCTTGCCAGCCGCCGCGCCATTGCGGATCGGCCGGCGCCTGCGGCGCGGCGCGCATCGCCGCCCTGCGGCCCGCGAAGGCCGCCAGCGCCGCGAAGAGCTGCCCCAGCGCCCACACCCCCCCGACGGCGCCCAGGAACTCGATTCGCCCGCTGAGCAGCCACAGCGCCGCGAAGAAGGCGGCGCAGGCGGCGCCCGTTCCCAGCGCCAGATTGCGAAAGAAGAGCGGCCAGTCTTTCATCATGCTTCCCCTCATCCGCGGCCGCCCCCGCGGCCGCTCACCCCGTCGGACAGCATAGGGCGCAGGCATGAGCGCGCCGTAAAGGGAAGCGGTTAACGGGCGCCGCCCCGCGCCGGGCCGCGCCCGCGGCGTCAGAGCATGTCGCGCAGCCGCGCGAACAGCATCGCCGCCACCAGCGTGGGCCGGCGCAGGAGCGCCCCGCCGGGGAAGGGCGGCGCGGGCAGGCGCGCCATCACGTCGAAGCGCCGGCGATCGCCGTTCAGCGCCTCGGCCAGCAGCTGGCCGGCCATCGTGCCCATCGCCACCCCCGAGCCCGAATAGCCCGAGGCGTTGAACACGCCGGGCCGGACCTCGGCGAAGAAGGGCAGGCGGGTCATGGTGATTCCCAGCGTCCCGCCCCAGCCGAAATCGATGCGCGCGTCCGCCAGCTGCGGCAGCACCTTGAGCATGCGCCGGCGCACATAGCCCTTGATGTCGCGCGGGAACGCGTCGCCATAGCTTTCGCCGCCGCCGAACAGCATGCGCCCGTCCTCGGAGAAGCGGAAGTAGTTCACCACGAAGCGGCTGTCGGCCACCGCCTCGCCGCCCGGAATGATCGCCCGCACGCGCTCGGGCGGCAGGGGTTCGGTGGCGATGATGAAGTTGTTGATCGGCAGAACGCGCGCCGCCGCCTCGGGCAGCAGCCGGCCCAGATAGCCGTTGCACGCGACCACGATCGTCTCGGCGCGCAGGATCCCGTCCTCGAGCCGCACCGCGCCGTCCTCGATGGCCAGCGCCTCGGTCGTCTCGTGAAGCCGCGCGCCCGCCGTCATCGCCGCCCGCGCCAGCCCGCGGGCATAGTTGAGCGGGTGCAGATGGCCCGCCTCGCGGTCGCGATAGCCGCCGTGATAGCCGCGCGCGTCCAGCGCGGCGCGCATCTCGTCGGGCTCGAGCCATTCCAGGCCCTCGTAGCCGTAAACCTTGCGCATGCGCTCGACATGGGCGCGGGCGGGGCCGTCGAAGCGCCGCCGGTGATTGGGGTGCAGGATGCCGTCGCGCCAGGCGCAGTCGATGCCGTGGCGCGCGATCAGCGCGCGCACCAGCCGCGCCGCGTCGCGGCCGATCTCCCACGCGGCGCGGGCGTCGTCGGGGCCGAGCATGCGCTCGATCTCTTCCTGCCACAGACGCTGGCCCACCGCCACCTGGCCGCCGTTGCGCCCCGAGGCGCCCCAGCCCACGCGATGCGCCTCGACCAGCGTCACCTGCGCGCCGCGCTCGGCCAGGTGCAGCGCCGTGGAAAGGCCCGTGAAGCCGCCCCCGATCACGCACACATCCGCGCGCGCCTCGCCGCGCAGGGGGGGCAGCTCGGGAAAGGGGGCGGCGCTGTGCGCATACCACGAGGGCGCGTGGCGCCCGCGCGCGTCGTTCCGGTGCAGAAGGCTCATACGTTCAGCAGGAGATGCTCCCGCTCCCATGGGCTGATGACGATCATGAACTGCTCGTGCTCGAAGCGCTTGAGCGCGACGAAGAGCTTGACGAAATCCTCGCCCAGCAGCCGCCCGAGCGGCGCGCACTCCTCGAGCAGGTCCACCGCCTCGAGCAGCGAATAGGGCAGGTCGCGCTCGTGGTCATAGGCGCCGCCCTCGACCGGCGGGCGCGGGGTCAGCTGCTCCTCGATGCCCAGCAGCCCCGCCGCCAGCGAGGCCGCGATGGCCAGATAGGGGTTGGCGTCGGCGCCGATGACGCGGTTCTCGATGCGCCGCGCGTCGGGCGCGCAGCGCGGCGCGCGCAGGCCGGTCGAGCGGTTGTCGTAGCCCCATTCCAGGTTCACCGGCGCCGACATGAATTTCACCAGGCGCCGATACGAGTTCACATAGGGCGCGATCAGCGCCGTCGCCGCGGGCAGGTATTTCTGCATCCCGCCGATGTAGTGGGCGAACAGCGGCGAGGCCTCGCCCCCCTCTTGCGTGAAGATGTTGCGCCCCTGCGCGTCCAGCACCGACTGGTGCACATGCATGGCGCTGCCCGGCTGGCCGGCCATGGGCTTGGCCATGAAGGTGGCGTAGCAGCCGCAGCGCAGCGCCGCCTCGCGGATCAGGCGCTTGAAGAAGAACACCTGGTCCGCCAGGCGCAGCGCGTCGCCATGCATCATGTTGATCTCGAGCTGGGCGGCGCCGGCCTCCTGGATGATGGTGTCGATTTCCAGCCCCTGCGCCTCGGCGTAGTCGTAGATGTGCTCGATCACCGCGTCGTATTCGTCCACCGCCGAAAGCGAGAAGGCCTGGCTGCCCGTCGACTGCCGCCCCGAGCGGCCCACCGGCGGCTCGAGCGGATAGTCGGGGTCGGTGTTGGGCTTGGTCAGGTAGAATTCCAGCTCGGGCGCGATCACGGGCGTCCAGCCGCGCGCGGCGTAGGCGTCCAGCACCCGGCGCAGCACGTTGCGCGGGGCGAAGGGAATCGGCGCGCCGTGGCGGTCGACCACGTCGTGGATGATCTGCAGCGAGGCCTCTCCCGCCCACGGCACGGCGCGCGCGGTGGCGATGTCGGGAACCAGGGTGATGTCCCCGTCCGAGTGCAGCTCGGGATGCGGCGCCTCGGCATAGTCGCCGGTGATGACGGCGAAGTAGATCGAGATCGGCAGCCGCACCTCGCTTTCGCGCAGGAACTTGGCCGCGGGCATCACCTTGCCGCGCGCGATGCCGGCGAAGTCGGGGGTGACGCACTCGATCTCCTCGACCTTGAAGGCGCGCACCCAGTCGCGCAGGGCCTCGATGTCCGGCGGCTCCAGATGCGGAGACACCGAGAGGCTGATCTGGGGCTGGGCCTTGGTCATGACATGCTTTCCGTTCGCGAATTTTCCGTCGCGGCGCTGGCGTTCGGCGGCGACGGGCATATATTGCCCGCGTTCGGCGCAAAGGAAAGGGCGGCCCGATGCTGATCGGCATTCTCGAGACTGGCGACGTCGCGCCCGAGATGCGCGCGCGTCACGGTGGCTTCGCGGACATGTTCCGCCGATTGCTGGCGGGGCAGGGCTTCGCCTTCCGCGTCTGGCGCGTGGTCGACGGGCAGCTGCCCGCCGACCCGGCCGAGGCGGATGGCTGGCTGATCACCGGTTCCAAGCACGCGGTCTATGACGATCTGCCCTGGATCGAGCCGCTCAAGGATTTCATCCGCCGCGCGGCGGCGGCGCGCGCGCCCATGGCGGGCATCTGCTTCGGCCACCAGATCATGGCCGAGGCGCTGGGCGGCAAGGTCGAGAAGTCCGAGCGCGGCTGGGGCATCGGCCCGCAGACCTATGACAGCGTCGAGGCCGGGCGGCCCATCACCATCCTCGCCTCGCATCAGGATCAGGTGACGCGCAAGCCGCCCTCGGCCGAGGTCGTCGCCTCGTCCGAGTTCTGCCCCTATGCGGGGCTGGTCTATCGCGACGCGCCGGCGATCAGCTACCAGCCGCACCCCGAGTTCCGCCGCGAATTCTCGCGCGAGCTGATCGAGACGCGGCGCGGCACGGTCTACGACCCCGCCCTGGCCGACGCCGCGCTGGCGCGGATGGACGCGCCGCTGGATTCGGATTGGATGGCGCGGCGCATCGCCGATTTCTTCCGCGCCCATGCCCGCCCGGCGCGCAACGGGGCCGGGGACGAGGCCGGCGCGAAACAGGGCGCCGCCGGCGGCCGGGCCGCGGGCTGAGCGCCGCAGGCGGCCAGGCGCCGGTTGGCGACAGGCGTCCGACGCGGCCGGGCGCCGGATGGGGCGGGATGCGCGACATCGTCGCGCCGCCTCGCGCCGGGCCGCCCGGGCGGGCGAATCGCGCCGGGCCCGCGCGCGGCAGAGGTTCGGCGCGGGCCCGCGGCCGGAGCCTGGCGCAGGCCTCGCCGCGGCGTGGCGCAGGGCCTGGCCGGTCGCGCCGCGCAAGCGCGGCGCGCAGGAGAATCGCCTTCAAGGCCGGGCGTTGACCGGCGGCGCCCACCCCATGAAGCCGGGCGACATGCGCCGCGCCGGGGCCAGAGCGGGGCGGCGCGCAAGAAAGGCGCGCCATGGGCCGGGCTTTGGCGCCCACCGCCGCCCGCCATGGAGCCGGACGGCATGCGTCGCGGTGCGGTGCGCGCAGGGCGGCGCGCAAGGGAATCGCGGCGAACGGCGCAGCGCGCCTTCGCGCGCCGCCGGCCGCCATGGTCCCGCGGGCCGTGCGCCGCGCCGGCATCCGCGCGGCGCGGGGGCGGCGCGGCGCTTGGTTCGCGCCGGGCGCGGCGACGCGCGCCTTGGCGCACGCCGCGCCAGCGCGTAGGAATGCGGGCAAGAGGGCCCGACGCATGGGCCGCGCAAGCACGGAGACAGGGCCATGACCGCCATCATCGACGCCATCATGGAGTTCTGGGACTGGCTCCTTCGCGTGCTGGGGCTGCGTCGGCGCGCGCCGCTGGGCGTGCCGCCCGAAACCCGGCCCGAGGGGCGCGCGCGCGGCCTTGCGCGCCGCGCGCCGGCGCTGATCCTGCTGGGGCTTGTCCTGTGGCTTGGCGCGCTGATCTGGAACTTCGGCTGGCTCAGGGCGGGCGATCTGTCCTACCCGCAGGCGGTGCTGGCGGCCACGGGCGCGCCGGCGGGGGTCGCGCCGGGCGCCGGGACGGGCGACGCGGCCGACGCCGCCGAGCCGGCCGACGCCGACGCGTCCGGCGCGGCGCGGGTCTGCGCGCCCAGCCGCGCCGTCGCCATGCAGGCGGCGCTCATCGACATGATGGTCAATCAGGACGTGTGGGCGCCGGCCTCGCCGCTCTACAAGGCCGGGGTGTTCTGGCTGATCGACTGGGAGGACACGCCCTGGTTCGACAACAAGGCCGCCTTCCAGCTGGGAGTGCTGGACGTGCTGCGCGCCTTCGCCATCGAGCTGCGCGACTCGCTGGGGCGCGTGCGCGGCACCTCGGCCCCGCATCAGGATCTGATCGGCGCGCAGTCGCGCCTGCAGATCAGCGAACGGGCCTGGGTGCTCAACAGCCCGCTCGACCGCGACAACGCGCTGGTGGCCACCACCACGGCCGCCGGCTCGTATCGCGGCGCCATCCGCTCGTATCTGCGCTACAACCAGGCGCTGGCCGACTGCGCGGCGGTGTATGACGCGCGCGCCGACAATCTGCGCGTGGTGATCGACCGCATGAGCAAGCTCCTGGGCGGGATCACGGACCAGCTGTCCAAGCGCTCGCGGGGGACGGTCTACGACCCGCGTCTCGACCGCTTCGTGCCCGGGCCGGGGAACAATCGCGGCTGGTTCGATTTCCGCGCCGACAACCTGTTCCACCGCGCGCGCGGGCAGATGTTCGCGCTGCACGGGCTGATGCAGGCGCTGCGCGAGGATTTCGCGCAGGTGGTCGAGCGCCGCGACCTGGTCGAGCTGTGGGACCGGCTCGAGGCGCATGTGGCCGAGGCGGCCGCGCTCGAGCCGCTGATCGTCTCGAACGGGCGTTCGGACGGTCTGATGATGCCCAACCACCTGGCCGCCATGGCCGAGGCCATCTACCGCGCCCGCGCGAACATGGTCGAGCTGCGCGACGTCATCGACCGCTGAGGCGCGGCGCCCGCAAGGGGGCGACGGCGCGCCTTGGCCGCGGGCGCGGTCACGCCTCGCCCTCGGCGCCGCCGGTCCGCGGGGCGGGCCCGGCGCCCGGCCCGGCATGGGGCTTCGCGTCCGGTTCGGGGGCGAGGCCCTTCAGGAAGAGCGTTTCGAGAAACCGCGCGGCGTCGTGATAGTGCCCGTCCGAGTCGGGCGAGACGTCGAGCAGCGCGCGCACCTGCGAATCGAAATCGGCGTAGTGCTGGGTCGTCGCCCAGATGGCGAAGATCAGGTGCATGGGATCGACCGGGCGGATCTTGCCCGCCCGCGCCCAGCCCCGGATCACCTCGGCCTTCTCCTCGACCAGCGCCTTGAGCTCGCCCTTGATGTGCGCCGTCATCGCCGGCGCGCCCTGCATGATCTCGCCCGCGAACAGGCGGCTTTCGCGCGGGCGGTCGCGCGACATCTCGAGCTTGCGGCGGATGTAGGCGGCGATCTCGCGCATCGGGTCGCCCTCGGCCGACAGGTCGCGCAGCGGCTCGAGCCAGGCGTCGAGCAGGCTGGTCAGCAGCGCCTCGCGGATGTCCTCCTTGCGGCGGAAGTAGTAAAGCAGGTTGGGCTTGGACATGCCCGCGCGCTCGGCGATCTGGTCGAGAGTCGCGCCGCGGAACCCGTAGGCCGAGAACACGTCCAGCGCCGCGGCCAGGATCTTGCGCTCGTTCTCGCGCTGGATGCGGGTGCGCCGGCGCGTGCGCGCCGCGCGCGGGGTGGGGGCGTCGGCGGCGGGGGGCGCCTTCTTGCGTGCGCGCGCCCTGGCGCGGGGGGGCGGGGCGGGCGCGGGGCGGGCGTCGGTTTCGCGCGTCATGCGGGGCTCCGAATGGCGTATTTTTTCGTCTTGACCGCCCAAGCGGCCGTGCTAGCGTGAATTTTGACCAGACGGTCAACGCGACCGCAAGAACAATCCGAAATCGGGGCCGCGCGCAGCGCCGCGGACCCCATGACAGGGAGCCGAACCATGTCGGATCGCAGCGCCTCCGCGCCCAACGACCTGCGCGCCTTCTGGATGCCGTTCACGGCCAACCGGCAGTTCAAGAAGGCGCCGCGCATGTTCGTCGCCGCGCGCGACATGCACTACACCACCTCGGACGGCCGCCAGGTGCTGGACGGCACCGCCGGGCTGTGGTGCTGCAACGCGGGCCATTGCCGGCCGAAGATCACCGAGGCCATCCAGAAGCAGGCCGCCGAGCTGGACTACGCGCCCGCCTTCCAGATGGGCCATCCCAAGGCGTTCGAGCTGGCCTCGCGGCTGACCGAGATCGCGCCCGAGCCCTTCGAGCACGTCTTCTTCACCAACTCGGGTTCGGAAAGCGTCGAGACCGCGCTCAAGATCGCCATCGCCTGGCACCGGGCGCGGGGCGAGGGCGCGCGCACGCGGCTGATCGGGCGCGAGCGCGGCTATCACGGGGTGAATTTCGGCGGCATCTCGGTCGGCGGCATCGTCGCCAACCGCAAGCATTTCGGCGCGCTGTTGACCGGGGTGGACCACCTGCGCCACACGCATCTGCCCGAGAAGAACGCCTTCACCCGCGGCCAGCCCGAACACGGCGCCGAGCTGGCCGACGACCTGGAGCGGCTGTGCGCGCTGCACGACCCCTCGACCATCGCGGCGGTCATCGTCGAGCCCATGGCCGGCTCGACCGGCGTGCTGCTGCCGCCCAAGGGCTACCTGCAGCGCCTGCGCGAGATCTGCGACCGGCACGGCATCCTGCTGATCTTCGACGAGGTGATCACCGGCTTCGGGCGCCTGGGCTCGCCCTTCGCGGCGCAGCATTACGACGTCATGCCCGACCTGATCACCACCGCCAAGGGCCTGACCAACGGCGTCATCCCCATGGGCGCGGTGCTGACCACCGCGCGCATCCACGACGCCTTCATGACCGGCCCCGAGCACATGATCGAGCTGTTCCACGGCTACACCTATTCGGGCAACCCGATCGCGGCGGCGGCGGGGCTGGCGACGCTCGAGACCTACCGCGACGAGGCGCTGCTGACCCGCGCGGCCGAGCTCGAGCCCTACTGGCTCGACGCGCTGTTCTCGTTGCGCGGCCTTCCGCATGTGATCGACATCCGCGGCCAGGGGCTGATCGGCGCGGTCGAGCTCGAGCCCATCGCGGGCGAGCCCACGCGGCGCGCCTTCTCGGCCTTCCTCAAGGCCTACGAGAAGGGAATCCTGATCCGCACCACGGGCGACACCATCGCCATGTCGCCGCCGCTGATCATCTCGAAGGCCCAGATCGACGAGCTGATCGGCACGCTGGGCGACGTGCTCAAGACGCTGGACTGAGGAGAGCAAGCCATGGCCGCACCCGGAGAGAACCTGCGCATCAACGCCGACCGCCTGTGGGACTCGATCCACGAGATGGCCAGGATCGGCCCCGGCGTCGCCGGCGGCTGCAACCGCCAGACCCTGACCGACGCCGACGCCGAGGGCCGCGCCCTGTTCAAGCGCTGGTGCGAGGAGGCGGGCTGCCAGATGGGGCTCGACCAGATGGGCAACATGTTCGCCATGCGCCCGGGAACCGACCCCGACGCGCTGCCGGTCTATGTGGGCTCGCACCTCGACACCCAGCCCACGGGCGGGCGCTATGACGGCGTTCTGGGCGTGCTGGGCGGGCTCGAGCTGATCCGCACGCTCAACGATCTGAACATCCGCACGCGCCATCCCATCGTCGTCGTCAACTGGACCAACGAGGAGGGCACGCGCTTTGCGCCCGCCATGCTGGCCTCGGGCGTGTTCGCGGGCGTGCACGATCTGGACTGGGCCTATGAGCGCACCGACGCCGAGGGCAAGCGCTTCGGCGACGAGCTCGAGCGCATCGGCTGGAAGGGCGACGAGCCGGTGGGCGCGCGCAAGATGAAGGCCTTCTTCGAGCTGCATATCGAGCAGGGCCCGATCCTCGAGGCCGAGGGCAAGGACATCGGCGTCGTCACCCACGGCCAGGGGCTGAGCTGGACGCAGGTCACCGTCGTCGGCAAGGAGGCGCATACCGGCTCGACCCCCATGCCCATGCGCAAGAATGCGGGGCTGGGCATGGCGCGCATCCTGCAGCTGGTCGATGAGATCGCCTGGTCGCACAAGCCCCATGCCGTGGGCGCGGCGGGGCATGTCGAGGTGCACCCCAACTCGCGCAACGTCATTCCCGGCAAGGCGGTGTTCACGGTCGATTTCCGCTCGCCCGACAAGGCGGTGATCGAGGACATGGAGAACCGCCTGCGCGAGGGGGCGAAGAAGATCTGCGACGAGATGGGCCTTGAGGTCGCGTTCGAGAAGGTCGGCGGCTTCGATCCGGTCGAGTTCGACAAGGATTGCGTCGCCGCCGTGCGCCGCGCGGCCGAGCGGCTGGGCTATTCGCACATGGACATCATCTCGGGCGCGGGGCACGACGCGTGCTGGATCAACCGCGTCGCCCCGACCGCCATGGTCATGTGCCCCTGCGTGGACGGGCTGAGCCACAACGAGGCCGAGGAGATTTCGAAGGAATGGGCCGCGGCGGGGGCCGACGTGCTGTTCCACGCGGTGGTCGAGACGGCCGAAATCGTCGAATGAAGGCGCGGCTCGCCCCTCGGGGCGGGCCGTTTCCGCGTCCGGCGCCCAAGCCGCGCGCCGCGGCGCATCAACCCAAGAACAAACGCGCAAGACGCGACAACGCAGGGGGCATGTCATGAGCAAGGTCATCAAGGGCGGAACCATCGTCACCGCCGACCGCAGCTGGAAGGCCGACGTGCTGATCGAGGGCGAGAAGATCGTCGAGATCGGCGAGAACCTGAAGGGCGACGAGGTCATCGACGCCTCGGACGCCTACGTCATTCCCGGCGGCATCGACCCGCACACTCATCTGGAGATGCCCTTCATGGGCACCACCGCGGCCGAGACCTTCGAGTCGGGCACCTACGCCGCCGCCGCGGGCGGAACGACGATGCTGGTCGATTTCTGCCTGCCGGGCGAGGACGGCTCGCTTCTGTCGGCCATGGACGAGTGGGACCGCAAGTCGGCCCCGCAGATCTGCGTGGACATCGGCTATCACATGGCCGTCACCGACTGGAACGAGCGCATCTTCGAGGAGATGCCCGAGGTCGTGAAGCGCGGCGTCAACACCTTCAAGCACTTCATGGCCTACAAGGGCGCGCTGATGGTGCAGGACGACGAGATGTTCGCCTCGTTCAAGCGCTGCGCCGAGATCGGCGCGCTGCCGCTGGTCCATGCCGAGAACGGCGACATCGTCGCCGAGCTGCAGCAGAAATACCTGGCCATGGGCGTGACCGGCCCCGAGGGGCACGCCTATTCCCGCCCGCCCGAGGTCGAGGGCGAGGCCGCCAACCGCGCCATCATGATCGCCGACGCGGCGGGCGTGCCGCTCTACATCGTCCATGTCAGCTGCGAGCAGGCGCACGAGGCCATCCGCCGCGCCCGCCAGAAGGGCATGCGCGTCTATGGCGAGCCGCTGATCCAGCACCTGACGCTGGACGAGACCGAATATTTCAACAAGGACTGGGAATACGCCGCGCGGCGCGTCATGTCGCCCCCCTTCCGCGACAAGTCGCACCAGGACAGCCTGTGGGCGGGGCTCATGGCCGGCTCGCTGCAGGTGGTGGCCACCGACCACGCCGCCTTCACCACCGAGCAGAAGCACATGGGCGACGGCGACTTCACCCGCATCCCCAACGGCACCGGCGGGCTCGAGGAGCGGCTCTCGGTGCTCTGGACCAAGGGCGTCGAGACGGGCCGCCTGACGCCCGAAGAGTTCGTGGCCGTCACCTCGACCAACATCGCCAAGATCCTCAACATCTACCCGCGCAAGGGCGCGGTGGCCGTGGGGGCGGACGCCGACGTGGTGGTGTGGGACCCCAGGGCGCGCAAGACCATCTCGGCCGCCACGCAGAAGTCGATCATCGACTACAACGTCTTCGAGGGGATGGAGGTGACGGGGCTGCCGCGCTTCACCCTCTCGCGCGGCGAGGTGGTGTGGTCGGCGGGACAGAACGTGCCGCCGCGCCCGGGGCGCGGGCGCTTCGTGCCGCGCCCGGCCTTCCCCTCGGCGCACAAGGCGCTGTCGAAGTGGAAGGCGCTGACCGCCCCGCGCAAGATCGAGCGCGACCCGCGCAACATCCCCTCGGGCGTCTGAGGAGGGGGTCCCGTGCAAGCGCAAGCCAGCCGGACCGCGGCGGCGTCGGACGACGCCGCCTCCCGCCCCGCCGTGATCGAGGCGCGCGGCCTCTCGCTCACCTTTCCGGCCGATGACGGGCCGGTGCACGCGCTGTCGGACGTCGATCTGACGATCCGCAAGGGCGATTTCGTCTCGTTCATCGGCCCCTCGGGCTGCGGCAAGACGACCTTCCTGCGCGTGATCGCCGATCTCGAGCAGCCCACCGCGGGCGAGGTGCGCGTCAACGGCATGACCCCGCGCGAGGCGCGCCTGGCGCGCGCCTATGGCTACGTCTTCCAGGCGGCGGGGTTGTATCCCTGGCGCACCATCGCGGCCAATGTGCGCCTGCCGCTCGAGATCATGGGCTATCCGCGCGAAGAGCAGGAAGAGCGCGTGCGCCGCACGCTCGAGCTGGTCAACCTGACGGGCTTCGAGCGCAAGTTCCCCTGGCAGCTGTCGGGCGGCATGCAGCAGCGCGCCTCGATCGCGCGCGCGCTGGCCTTCGACGCCGACATCCTGCTGATGGACGAGCCCTTCGGCGCGCTGGACGAGATCGTGCGCGACCATCTCAACGAGCAGCTGCTCAAGCTGTGGGCCAAGACGGACAAGACCATCGGCTTCGTCACCCACTCGATCCCCGAGGCGGTGTATCTGTCGACCCGCATCGTGGTGATGAGCCCGCGCCCGGGGCGGATCATCGACGTGATCGAGTCGACCCTGCCGCGCGAGCGGCCGCTCGACATCCGCGAGACGCCCGAATTCCTGGAAATCGCCCATCGCGTGCGCGAAGGGCTCAAGGCGGGGCACAGCTATGAGGACTGAGCGGCGGCCCGGCCGGGAGGCGGCGCGATGAGGCGCGCGGCGGGCGATGCGGGACCGGTGCTGTGCGTGCTCATGGCGATCCTGGTCCTTTGGTATGCGGCCGCGGCCGCGCTGAACCTGCAATGGGAGCGCGACCAGGCCGAACGCGCGGGGCGCGCCCCCTCGCTGACGCAGATGCTGAGCGCGGCGATGAGCCAGGACCGCCCGGTCCTGCCCGCGCCGCATCAGGTGGCGGTCGAGATCTGGAAGACGACCGTGGACAAGAAGATCACCTCGAAGCGCAGCCTGGTCTATCACTCGTGGGTCACGCTCTCGGCCACGTTGCTGGGCTTCGCCATGGGCACGCTGCTGGGCGTGCTGCTGGCGGTGGGGATCGTGCACAGCCGCGCGCTGGATCTGAGCCTGATGCCGTGGATCATCGCCTCGCAGACCATCCCGATCCTGGCGATCGCGCCGATGATCATCGTCGTGCTCAACGCGGTCGGGATCTCGGGGCTGCTGCCCAAGGCGCTGATCTCGACCTATCTGAGCTTCTTCCCGGTGGCGGTGGGCATGGTCAAGGGGCTGCGCAGCCCGGACGCCATGCAGATGGACCAGATGCGCACCTGGTCGGCCACGACGGCGCAGACCTTCTGGAAGCTGCGGCTGCCCAGCTCGATGCCCTATCTGTTCGCCTCGCTCAAGGTGGCGGTGGCCGCCAGCCTTGTCGGCGCGATCGTGGGCGAGCTGCCGACCGGCGCGGTGGCGGGCCTAGGCGCGCGGCTGCTGGCGGGCAGCTATTACGGGCAGACCATCCAGATCTGGTCGGCGCTGGTGACGGCCTCGATCCTGGCCGCGGCGCTGGTGGCGATCGTGGGGGCGATGCACCGCAGGGTGCTTCGGCGGATGGGGGCGGCGGCATGATCGGACGAATCGCGCAGCTTCCCCCCCTGCCG
Organism: Oceanicella actignis; assembly: GCF_008124525.1. Classification (GTDB taxonomy): domain Bacteria; phylum Pseudomonadota; class Alphaproteobacteria; order Rhodobacterales; family Rhodobacteraceae; genus Oceanicella; species Oceanicella actignis. The sequence goes on along the minus strand of NZ_VNHJ01000003.1, from coordinate 198,408 downwards.
CTGGCCGCGGCCGCGGCGGCGCTGGCCTGGCTGGCGCTGGGCGCGGCGCATGCGCCCGCCGGCATGCCGCCCTGGGGCTGGGCCGCGACGCTGGGCGCCTGGGCCTGCGCCTGGGCGCTGGTCGAAAGCCTGGCGCGCAGCGGCTGGCGCCATGCCGGGCTGGCAGCGCCGGCCGTGTTCGGGCTGACCGTGCTGTTCTTGTGGGAGGCGGTCACCCGCGGCGCGGGCGTGCCAGCGGTTCTGCTGCCGCCGCCCAGCATGATCGCCGAGCGCATCGCCGACAGCTGGCACATCCTGTGGGCCGACTTCTCGCAGACCTTCCTCAAGGCGGTGCTGATCGGCTACGCGCTGGGCTGCGGCGCGGCGGTGGCGACGGCGCTGCTGATCGACCGGTCCGAGTTCCTGCAGCGCGGGCTTCTGCCCGTGGGCAACATGGTCGCGGCGCTGCCGATCGTGGGCGTGGCGCCGATCATGGTCATGTGGTTCGGCTTCGACTGGCCCTCGAAGGCGGCGGTGGTGATCATCATGGTCTTCTTCCCCATGCTGGTGAACACGGTCGAGGGCCTGAAATCCGCCGAGCGCATGCAGCGCGACCTGATGCGCACCTATGCGGCCGGCTACTGGCAGACCATGGGCAAGCTGCGCCTGCCGGCCGCGGCGCCCTTCATGTTCAACGGGCTGAAAATCTGTTCGACGCTGGCGCTGATCGGCGCCATCGTGGCCGAGTTCTTCGGCACGCCCACCGTGGGCATGGGCTTTCGCATCTCGACCGAGGTGGGGCGCATGAACCTGGACATGGTGTGGGCCGAGATCGCCGTGGCGGCGCTGGCCGGCTCGGCTTTCTACGGCGCGATCGCCCTGATCGAAAGGGCGGTCACGTTCTGGCATCCGTCGCAAAGACGCTGAGCAAGGCGCGCAGCGGCGATACGACAAGAACCACAGGGAAACGACAAGGAGGTATATCCCATGCGCAATTGGATCGCGGGAGCCGCGGCGTCGGCCATGGCGCTGGCCGCGGGCCTGGCCCAGGCGGCCGACCAGGTGACGCTGCAGCTCAAATGGGTCACCCAGGCCCAGTTCGCCGGCTACTACGTTGCCGCCGACAAGGGCTTCTACGAGGAAGAGGGGCTCGAGGTCGAGATCAAGCCCGGCGGCCCCGACATCGCGCCGCCGCAGGTGATCGCGGGCGGCGGGGCGGACGTCATCATCGACTGGATGCCCTCGGCCCTGGCCAGCCGCGAAAAGGGCGTGCCGCTGGTCAACATCGCTCAGCCCTTCAAGCGCTCGGGCATGATGCTGGTGTGCCGCAAGGATACGGGCATCAAGAGCCCCGAGGATTTCCGCGGCAAGACGCTGGGCGTCTGGTTCTTCGGCAACGAGTATCCGTTCCTGGCCTGGATGGCGCGGCTGGGCATCCCCACCGACGGCAGCCCCGAGGGGGTGCGCGTGCTCAAGCAGGGGTTCAACGTCGATCCGCTGCTGCAAAAGCAGGCCGACTGCGTCTCGGCCATGACCTACAACGAGTATTGGCAGATCATCGACGCGGGCCTCAAGCCCGAGGAGCTGGTTGTCTTCAAGTATGAGGACCAGGGCGTGGCGACGCTCGAGGACGGGCTTTACGTGCTCGAGCAGAACCTCAAGGATCCCGCCTTCCTCGATCGCATGGTGCGCTTCGTGCGCGCCTCGATGAAGGGCTGGAAATGGGCCGAGGCGCATCCCGACGAGGCCGCGGACATCGTGCTCGAGAACGACGCCACCGGCGCCCAGACCGAAAAGCACCAGCGGCGCATGATGCGCGAGGTGGCCAAGCTGACCGCCGGCTCGAACGGCGAGCTGGACCCGGCCGATTACGAGCGCACGGTGGACATCCTGCTTTCGGGCGGCTCGGACCCGGTCATCACCCGTCGCCCCGAGGGCGCCTGGACGCATGCCGTCACGGACAAGGCGCTGAAGTGACCGCGCAAGCCTGACGCCGGCGGCGCCCCCGCATGATCGGGGGCGCCGCCTTGTTTTCCGCGGGCGCCGAGCGGAGCGCCGGGGGGCGCCCATCGCCCGCCTTCCCATCGCCCGCCTGCCCGTCGCCCGCCTGCCCATCGCCCGCCGGCCCGTTGGGCCGCCCCGACGTCGAAACGCCGCTTGCGTGCGGGTCCGGCCGACGCGCGCGGCGTCGTCGCGCTGGGGGCTTGCGGTCCGCCCGGCGGGGCATGAGCGGGCGACAGGGCGCGAGGCGGCGAGGCGCGGGCTTGTCGTTCAAGCTCCGGCCCATCGAAGGCGCCGCGATTTGCGCAGTCCGCAACGCCCGGTTAGCCGCGACGCGCAAACGCCGCCGCCATTCGGTGCGGGCGCGCTCGGCCTGGGCCGCAGGTTCAGACGCCGGCGGCCGCGTGGGCGTCGATTCCGGCGCCGTCCTCGGATTCGTCGAACCAGTCGGGGCGCGCGGCCCTGGCGGCCGGCAGAAGGCGCAGGACCCTGCGCAGATGGCGCCGCAACGTCGCCTCGGCCAGGTCGGCGTCGCCTGCGGCGATGGCCTCGGCCAGCGCCTCGTGCTCGGCCAGCGCGGCGTCGCGCGGATCTTCGGGGCGGCCGGCGATGAAGCGTATGCGCTCGGTCTGGGACTTGGCCGCCGCGCAGGGCGGCCACGCATGGATCGCGCCCAGAGCGCGCGCCAGCTCGCGATGCATGGCGCGGTCCAAGGCGAGAAATCCCTCCTCATCCGCCGCCTTGCGCTGCTCGGCGATCTGGCGCCGCATGCCCATGACGATGGCGGCGCGCACGACTTCGGGCGCGCCGGCCGCGCGGCGCACGAGCGCCGCCTCGATGGCCTCGCGCGCGAAGCGCATGGCGCGGATGCGCTGCTCGGAAAGAAGGCGCACGAAGGTGCCGCGCTGGGGGCGGACCTCGAGCAAGCCTTCATAGGCCAGGATGATGAACGCCTCGCGCACCGGCTGGCGGCTGCACCCATACTCGGCGGCGATCGCCCATTCGGACAACCGCGCGCCGGGCTCGATCTCGAGCCGCACGACGCGGTCGCGCAAGTCGCGCCTGAGGCGTTCGGATGTTGCGCCGCCCGCCGCGGCGTCGTCGGTTTGCGGGAGCATGGCGCGTCCCTTTCCGTTGGGCGACCTCGATACCACATTCAGGCCGCCGGAGAAAGGGAAACGCGCCCCCTGCGCTCGGCTCAGACGGCGTCCGCGGCGTCGCGCTTGAGAATCGCGCGGATCTCGTCCAGAAGCGCCAGGCGCTCTTTCTTCAGCGTTTCCAGGGCCATGTCGTCCATGGGCTCGACCAGGGCCTCGGCGCGGTGAATGGCGCGGTTGAGCTCGTGATAACGCTCGGCCAGCCGGGCGAAGTGGGCGTCCGACAGCTTGAGCGCGTGGATGCGCTCGGCGAATTCCGGCAGCTCTTCGTGCAGCTCGTGGGGGACGTGGGTCATGGATCGCTCCTTGTTGCGATGCGAAAGCGTCTTGCCCCCTCGCTAACGCCCCGGCGCGCGCCGCGCCTTGCGCTGGATCAAGCGCGCTCGACCTTGGGCGCGCGGCGGCCTATTGTCCGCCGGGGGCGGGCGCCGGGCCCGCCGCGACGCCGAAAAGCAGGAAGCCGCGCATGCCTTCGCGTTCTGACCGCAAGCCCGTGATCGGGGTCATCTGCAACGCCCATCTGATCAACGACCAGTATCCCGTCCAGGCGGCCGGCGAGATCAACCTTTCGGCGGTCGCCGAGGCCGCGGGGGGGCTGCCGCTGATGGTGCCGGCCATGCCGGGCGCGGTCGATCTCGACGCGCTGCGCGAGGTCTGCGACGGGTTCGTGTTCACCGGCGGGCGGCCGAACGTGCATCCCTCGCATTACGGCATGGCCGAGACCGAGGCCCACGGCCCCTTCGATCCGGCGCGCGACGCGGTGACGCTGCCGCTGATCCGCGCCTGCGTGGCCGAGGGGCGGCCGATCTTCGGCATCTGCCGCGGCTTTCAGGAGATCGCCGTCGCCTTCGGCTGCACCCTGCATCCCGAAATCCGCGAGCTGCCCGGGCGCATGAACCACCGCATGCCGCCCGAGGGCACGCTGGAAGAGAAGTTCGCCCTGCGCCACAAGGTGCTGCTGTCGCCCGGCGGCCGCTTCGAGCGGCTTCTGGGCAAGCGCGAGGTGATGGTGAACTCGCTGCACGGGCAGGGGATTCTGGACGTCGGCGAGGGCATCGTGGTCGAGGGCCGCGCCGAGGACGGCACCATCGAGGCGCTGGCGGTGCGCGACGCGCCCGGTTTCGCGCTTGCCGTGCAATGGCATGCCGAGTGGCGCGCGGCGCAGGACCCGGTCTCGCGTCCCTTGTTCGAGGCCTTCGGCGAGGCCGCGCGCGCCTTCGCCGCAGCCCGCCGCTGAGCGGGCGCGCGGCGCGATGCTGTGGGCGGCGCTGATTCTGGACGCGCTGCTGGGCGAGCCCGAGGCGCTGTGGCGGCGCGTCCCCCATCCCGCGGTTCTGATGGGGCGGATGATCGACGCGCTCGAGCGCCGCTGGAACCGCCCGTCCGATCCCGAGCCGGTCCGGCGCGCCCGCGGCGCGGCGGCGGTGCTGGCGGCGACGGGCGCCTGGGCGGCGCTGGGCGCGCTGGCCGCATGGGCGCCGGGCGGCTGGCTGTGGCAGACGCTGGGCGCGGCCGTGCTGCTGGCCCAGCGCAGCCTGGTCGATCATGTGCGCGCGGTGGCGCGCGGGCTGCGCCAGGGCCTGGGGCCGGGGCGCGCGGCGGTGGCGATGATCGTCGGCCGCGACGTGCGCGCGCTGGACGAGGCGGGCGTGGCCCGCGCCGCGATCGAGAGCGCGGCCGAGAACTTCTCGGACGGCGTCGTCGCGCCCGCCTTCTGGTTCGCGGTGGCCGGTCTGCCGGGCATGGCGGCATACAAGGCGCTGAACACGGCGGATTCCATGATCGGTCACCGCAATGCCCGCTTCGCGGCCTTCGGCTGGGCGGCGGCGCGGGCCGACGACGTTGCCAACTGGATCCCGGCGCGCCTGTCGGGGGCCGTTCTGTGTCTGGTCGGGGGCGGGGCGCGCGGCTGGCGGGTGATGCTGCGCGATGCGCGCCTGCATCGCTCGCCCAACGCGGGCTGGCCCGAGGCGGCGATGGCCGCGGCGCTCGGGGTGTCGCTGTCGGGTCCGCGGGTCTATGACGGGCGCCTGAGCGACGAGCCTTTCGTCCACCCCGAGGGGCGCGCGCCCGCGGCGGCGGACGTCGAGCGGGCGGCCGACATGCTCTGGCGTGGCTGGGCGGTCCTGCTGGTCGCGGCCGTGGCGCTTGGGATCTGACCGCGCGGCGGCCTAGAGCGCATGCGCGCGCAGCGTGCGGTAGGCCGGGCGGCAGGCTTCGGCCAGCTCGGCGGCGTCGTCGCTCAGCTCCGCCGGCGGGGCCGAGGGGCCGACGAAGCCGGTCGATTCCTCGAGCGCATCATACCAGAACGCGCCCCACGGCCCTTCATAGGCGCGCCGGCCCGGCGCCCAGCTGAGCATGCGCTCGTCAAAGGTCAGCCCCACCCGCGCGCACAGCGCGCGCAGCGCGCGCTCGGGGTCCGCGCGCAGATCCTCGGCGTCGATGACGGGGCAGGCGCGGCCCAGAATGTCGGAGGCGCGCTCGAACATCTCGAGCTGCTGGTGGATGCCCAGCTCCCACAACTCCGGCACGATGCCCTTGGCCACGTAGCTGGCCAGGACGCGCGCCGGATCGCGAATCAGAAACACGTTGGTCAGCGCGTCGGTCCACTCCAGATCCGCGCCCTCGGGCAGGTGGCGCGTCATGTGCTTCTGGTAGATCAGCCGCGCCCCCGGCGCCGGGGCGAGGCAGCGCGCGATGGCGCGGTCAAGCGCGGGCTCGCCCTCGGCGAGGATGCGCTCGCGCATGGGATGGCGCGCGCCGGTGCGGGCAAGGAAGGCGGCGTAAAGGGGCTCGTCCAGCACCACGCAGCCGGGCAGCTGCGCAAAGCTGCGCATCAGCGGCGCGGCAAGGCTGCGCGGCCCGGACCAGACCGCAAGGCGCAGGGGGGGCTCGTCATTGGGGGCGGAATGGGCGGTGGGCGTCACCCGTGGGCTCCTTGTCGTTGCGCGCTCGCGCCAGATGCCCCGCCCGCGCGCCGGGCGCAAGAGCGATCGGCATGACGGCCGCCGCCGCGGCTGCTAGAAGGGCGCGAAACAGGGAAGGGGTTCATGACGCTCATCACGCTCAATGCGGGGTCGTCCTCGCTCAAATTCGCGCTGTTCGAGGCGCGCCGGCCGCCGCGGCTTGTCCTGCGCGGCGAGGTGTCGCGCCTGGACGAAGCGCCCGAGCTGCTCTTGCGCGCCGCCGACGGGCGCGAGCTGGCGCGCGGCGCGCTCGCCCCGGCCGGGGCGGGGGCGGGGGGGCAGGCCGCCGCGCTCGGGGCCGCGCTGGAGGCGCTGCGCCGGGCCGCGCCCGAGGCCATGGCGCAGGTGCGCGCGGTGGGGCACCGAATCGTGCATGGCGGGCGCGACTTCGCGGCCCCGGCGCTGCTGGACGAGGCGGCGGTGCGCGCGCTCGAGGCCCTGATCCCCTTCGCGCCGCTGCACCAGCCGCACAATCTGGCCGCCGTGCGCGCCGCCCGCGCCGCCTTTCCCGAGGCGGCGCAGGTGGGCTGTTTCGACACCGCCTTTCACCGCGGCCGCCCCTTCGTGGCCGAGACCTACGCCCTGCCGCGCGAATGGCACGCGCGGGGCGTGCTGCGCTATGGCTTTCACGGCCTCAATTACGAGCACATCGCCCGCACCCTGGCGCGCGAGGCGCCCGAGCTGGCGCGCGGGCGCGTGGTGGCGGCGCATCTGGGGGCGGGGGCGTCGGCCTGCGCGATTCGCGGCGGGCGCTCGGTCGCCAGCTCGATGGGCTTCACCGCGCTGGACGGGCTGGTGATGGCCACGCGCTGCGGGCAGCTCGACCCGGGCGTGGTCCTGCACATGATCGGCGCCGAGGGCATGAGCGTCGATGAGGTCGAGGCCCTGCTCTACAAGCGTTCGGGTCTTCTGGGCCTGTCGGGGCTGAGCGGCGACATGCGCCGCCTTCTGGCGCCCGACGCCCCCGCCCAGGCGCGCGAGGCGGTCGCGCATTTCGCCCTGCGCGCGCGGCGCGAGATCGCCGCGCTGGCGGCCGAGATGGGCGGCATCGACGCGCTGGTCTTCACCGGCGGGGTGGGCGAGCGTTCGGCCCCCGTGCGGGCCATGATCTGCGAGGATCTCGCCTTTCTGGGCGTCGCGCTCGACAAGGAGGCGAACGCGGCCGGGGCGGCGCGCATCGGCGCGCCGGGCGCGCGGGTGCAGACGCTCGTGATCCATGCGGACGAGGAATCGGTGATCGCCGACGCCGCGGCGCGGCTTTGCGCCATGGCGAAGGGCTGAGCAGGCGCGCGGGGGGCGCGAGCGGACCGCGCCCGCGCGCGAGGCGTCGATGCGGCCCCGAGCAGGCCCGCGGGGGCGCGAGCGATCGGGCCGCGCGCCTGGATGGCGCCGGCCGCGCCGCGGGCCGCGGGCCGTGGGGCGGGCGGGGCCTTGCGGCGTCCGGGGGCGGGCCCGGGAGAACGAAGGCCCGGGCGCCCGGTCAGCCGCGGGCCGTCTCGCGCGCGCGCAGCGCGCGGGCCAGGGCGCAGAAATCGGCGATGTCCAGCGCCTCGGCGCGCAGGGTCGGATCGATTCCGGCCTCGGCGCACATCTCGGCGGCGTCGGGGCGCAGGGTGCGCAGGCTCTGGCGCAGCATCTTGCGGCGCTGGCCGAAGGCGGCGGCCGTGACGCGCGCCAGCGCGTCGGGCTCGGCCGGGTGGCGCGGCGCGGGCAGGGGGCGCAGATCGACCACCGAGGACCACACCTTGGGCGGCGGGGTGAAGGCGCGCGGCGACACGTCGAAGGCGATGCGCGCCTCGGCCCGCCATTGCGCCAGGACCGCCAGGCGCCCGTAGGCCTTGGCGCCGGGGCGGGCGACGATGCGCTCGGCCACCTCGCGCTGGAACATCAGCGTCAGCCCCGACCAGCCGGGCGGCCAGCCGCCGCCGCGCCGCTCGGGGGTCAGCCAGCGCACCAGCAGCTCGGTGCCCACGTTGTAGGGCAGGTTGGCGACGATGCGCCAGGGCGCGTTCAGACGCGCCTCGGGATCCAGTTCCAGCGCGTCGCCGTGCACAACCTCGAGCCGGCCGGGCCAGCGCCGGGCGATCTCGTCGAGCGCCGGCAGGCAGCGCGCGTCGCGCTCGACCGCCACCACGCGCCGCGCGCCCTCGGCCAGAAGCGCGCGGGTCAGGCCGCCGGGGCCGGGGCCGATCTCGAGCACGTCGCAGCCCGACAGATCGCCCGCCGCGCGCGCGATGCGCCGCGTCAGGTTCAGATCGAGCAGGAAGTTCTGCCCCAGCGCCTTCTTCGCCGCCAGCCCGTGGCGCGCGATCACCTCGCGCAGGGGCGGCAGCCCGTCCTCGGCCAGGGTCATGAGCGCGCGTCCCCGGCTCCGGGCGCCGAGCCGCGGTCCGGGCGCGTCGGCGCGCCGGACCCCGCGCGCCGCGCCGAACCCGGCCCCGAACCCGGCCCCGAGCGCGTTCCCGCATCGGGTTCCCCGTCCGCGCCGTCCAACCCGTCTTGCGTCGCGTCCTCGGCGGCGGCGCGGCGCGCGCGCGCCATGGCGGCGGCCATGCGCAGCGCCCCGATCAGGCTGCGCGCCGAGGCGACGCCGCGCCCGGCGATGTCGTAGGCCGTGCCGTGATCGGGCGAGGTGCGCACGATGGGCAGGCCCAGGGTCAGGTTCACGCCCTCGTCGAAATCCAGCGTCTTGAACGGGATGAGCGCCTGGTCGTGATACATGCACAGCGCCGCGTCCCAGCGCGCGCGCGCCGCCGGGTGGAACATCGCGTCGGCCGGCAGCGGGCCGGCGATGTCAAGGCCCTGCGCGCGCAGCCGCTCGAGCGCGGGGGCGATGAGCTCGATCTCTTCGCGGCCCATGGCGCCGCCCTCGCCGGCATGGGGATTGAGCCCGGCCGCCGCCAGGCGCGGCGCGCTCAGGCCGAAATCGCGCCGCAGCGCCTGATGCGCGTGCAGCGCCGCACGCTCGATGGCCTCGGCGCTCAGAAGCGCGGGCACACGCGCCAGCGGCTCGTGGATCGTCACCGGCACCACCCGCAGCGTCGGGCCGGCCAGCATCATCGTCGGCGCACTCGCTCCGCACAGATCGGCCAGGAATTCGGTGTGGCCCGGAAAGGCGAAGCCGGCCCCGTCCTTGAGCGCCTTCTTGTTGATGGGCAGCGTCGTCACCGCCGAGGCGGCGCCGCTCAGCGCCAGGCGCACGGCCTCTTCGATCCAGGCGATGACGCATGGCGCGTTGGCCGGATCGGGGCGGCCGGGCCGCGCCGGCGCGGCCATCGGGCGGTGCAGCACGGGCAGGGCGCGGGCGAAGACCGCCGGCGCCTCGGCAAGCTGGGCGATGCGCGCGCAGGGGGCGCCCTGCGCCTCGAACAGCGCGGCGTCGCCGATCGCGGCGAAGACGGGGCCGCCGGCGGCCGAGAGCGCGCGCCAAGCGGCGGCGGCGATCTCGGGGCCGATGCCGGCCGGATCGCCCCCGCTAACCGCGATCGGGGGCGGGGCGCCGCCGGGCCGCGCGTCCTCGGCGGGGGTCATTTGCGCTCGATATGCGCCTGCGCGCGCAGCTCCTGCAGGCGGCCTTCGGCATAGCGCTGCAGGCGCTGCTCGAGCAGGTTCTGGCGGATGCGTTCGCGATCCTCGGGGGTCAGGTCGATCTTCTGCTCCTCGCGCCCCAGGACGGTCAGCAGCACGACGCCGCCCGGCACGCCCAGCGGGCGGGTGACCTTGCCCGGCTCAAGCTGCGCAAGCTCGTCCGCCAGGGCGGGCGGCAGGCGGTCCGAGGGGACCTTGCCCATGCGCCCGCCGCGCGCGGCGCTGGGGGTGCGGCTGTGTCGGCGCGCAAGGGCGGCGAAGTCCTCGCCGGCGTTGATGCGCGCGGCCAGCTCCTCGATGCGCGCGAGCGCCGCGTCGCGATCCTTGCCGGCGGGCAGGCCGATCTCGCCCAGATCGTAGACCACGCGGCGGTCCAGCCCCTGATCGGCGATGGCGTCGTTCAGCTCGGCCTCGGAGACCTCGGCGCGCGGGCCATAGTCGCGGCGGATGAGCGAGGCCCAGGCGATCTGGGTCTCGATCATCTCTTCGAGGGCGCGGCGCGAGACGCCCGCCTTGCGCAGCTGCGCGTCGAGCCGGGCGGGGTCGAGCCCGGCGCCGCGGGCGAAGGCGGCCAGCGCGGCGTCGAGGTTCTCGGCCGGCACCTGGATGCCCGCCGCGCTCGCCGCCTCGCGCTTGAGCGCGTCGTCGATCAGCGAGTCGAGCGCGCGCTCGCGCAGCTCGGCCTCGTCCGCGCCGCGCGCCGCGCCCGTCAGGCGCAGAAGGCGCATGCGCTGGTCGAGGTCGTAATTGGTGATGGCCTTGCCGTTGACGAAGGCGACGGTCTGGAAGGCGGCGCGGGGCGCGCCGGCCCCGGCGGTCTGGGCGGCGGGCCCGGGGCCCGGGGCGGCCAGCGCGGCTGCGGCGACGAGCGCGGCGGCGAGCGCGGCGCGCAGGCGAGTGAATGGCATCGGATCTTCCCGTTTCGGCGCCGCCGGGCGGCGCGGTTGGTCGCTTGACCTGGTTTGGCCTATCGGATGCGCGGCGCGCAAGTCCCCTGGACGGGGCCGGGCTCGGCGCCGCCGCCCAGTCCCCACAGGCGCAGGCGCGCGCCGAAGAAGGTCGCGGCCGGCGCGTCGTTCGACGAGGTGAAGCGGCGCCCGGCGTAGAATTCCACATCCACGCACTCGTTTCGATAGCCGATGCGCCCCAGCGCGCGCACCCAGTCGCCCGCCTGCAGGTCGCGCCGCGCCTCGCCGCCGACGCTCCATGCGCGCGTCAGCGCGTAGCGCGCCGAGACGGCGGCCTCCTGGCGGTCGTCGGGCGTCACCGAGTCCTTGGCCAGATAGACGTGATAGGCGTTCAGCTGCAGCCCGCGCCAATCCGCGCCCAGGTAAAGCTCGTTGCGGCGCAGCTCGAGGTCGTCGGTCACGCGCAGGCGGTTGTCGATCTTGAACGCGCCGGGCAGGAACAGCGACCAAGCGCCGACGAAGTCGGATTCGCGCTTGTTCAGGCCCTGGCCGCCGGCGAAGCTGTCGATGGCGCGCGCGCGCAGCACCCGCCCGCCCGAGGCCGAGAAGGACGCGCCCGAAGGCGTCGCGACGCTGTAGCGCAGGCCCAGATTCATGCGCGGGCCTTCCTCGAAGCCGTCGTCGCCCGCATGGCGGCGCAGCGAGAAGAGCGAGGTCTCGTCGAACTCGGTCAGCACGCTGTCCTCGTTGGGCAGGCCGTCGTCGTCGGCATAGGGCGCGGCGATGAGCTGCGCGATCGGCTCGAGGATGTGGGTCGCCGCGCCGAAGGGGCCGTCGGCGCCGTCATGGCGCGCCAGCGGCCAGCGCGCCTCGACCGCGGCCATGGGCGCGAAGCGGGCGGCGTCGTCGGCCCCGTCGGCGCCGTCCGCCACGCGCCAGACGTCGCCGCGCGCCGAGACATGGGCCGCCAGGCTCAGCCCGGTGACGGGCTCGACGCCGCGCCGCTCCCATTCGAGGCCAAGGCCGATGCGCGCCGTGTCCTGCCCCGCCGTGCGCCGCAGCGCGTAGCCCGACAGATCGGCCGAGATCACGCCGCCCAGAACCCCCTCGTCCCAGCTGCGCCGGCCCTCGAAGGCGGGCAGCGCCATGGGGATCTGGCCGAAGGGCTCGTCGTCGCGCAGGCTCTGGAAGCGCACGGCCGAGGCCTCGGCATAGCCCTGCGCGTCGCCGTGGCGCAGGTAGGCCTCGGAGGTCAGGCGGTCCTTCTCGGAATACCCGTAGCGGCGCAGATAGGCGTCGTCCGAGGCCATGGCCAGCTGGAAGCCCGCCTCGGCGCCCGATCCCAGCGCGAACAGCCCGGCGCCGTCCAGATGGCCGCGCAGGCGGCTTTCGCCGTCGTAATCGTTGTGCGTGACCGAGCCGGCCAGGCGCAGCGCGCCGCGCGCATAGGCGCGGCGGTGCTCGCCCTCCAGCACCACGCCCTCGTCCGAGGTGACGAAGGCGGTCAGCGTGGCGTCGGACGAGTCGTCGATCACCCAGTGCCAGGGCAGCTTGACCGCATGGCCCAGGATCGAGCTTTGCAGATAGTCCGGGGCCAGAAAGCCCGTGGCGCGCTTGCGGTCCGGGTCCGGGTGGCGGAAATAGGGCGTCCAGGCCACCGGCACGCCCAGGATGTCGAAGGTGGCGTCCTCGTAATGGACAACGCCTTCGCGCTCGTCATGGACGATGCGCCGCGCGCGGATGCGCCAGAGCGGGGTGGGGTCCTCGGGGCAGACGGCGCAGGGGCTGAACACCGCGCGCGAAAGCACGTTGAAGCGCCCGTCGATGCGCCGCGCGGCGCGGGCGGCGAAACGCGCATGGGCGCCGAGCGAGGCGCGCGCGCCGCGGATCAGGCCCTCGCGCAGCTGCGCGTCCAGATCGGCAAGATCCGCGACGATGACCGCGCCCTCGGGGCCGCGCAGCGTCACCTCGCCCTCGGCGCGCACACGGTCGGCGCGCGCGTCGTAGATGATGCGCTCGGCGGTCAGGGTGCGCGCGCCGTAATGGACCTCGACCGCGCCCTCGGCGATCAGCAGCCCCGCGGCGTTGTCGTAGCGCACGCGATCGGCCGAAAGGGCCACCGGCGCGTCGGGATCGGGCGCGACCGAGGCCAGGGCGCGCGAGAGGGGGCCGCCCCCGGACCCGGCCGCGTCCGCGTTCGGGGCGGAGGCCGCCTGGGCCGCGCGGGCGGGGGCCGAGAGGTTCTGCGCCACGGACGCGAACGCGGCGCCGCCCCGCTCGCCCGCCCGCCGCGCGGCGCGCGGGGCGCGGGCGGGAATCGGGCTGGCCTCGGGCGCCGGCCTTGGCGCAAGCGCGGCGCCGGGCGCCTCGGGGCGCGGCGCCGGCGGGGCCAGGCGCAGCGGCGCGCCGGGGCCGCCCGCCGCGGCGGCCTGCGCGCTCAAGCCGGCGAGGATCAGCGGCGCGCCAAGCGCAAGCGCGCGCGCCAGCGGCGCGGCGACGGCGTACGGGCGGAGGAAGGGCTGGGGCGATCTGCGCAAGCGGGCGCTCCTTGGGCTGCGATCCAACGCGTTGGGGGCGCGGCGCGCGGGCCGCTGTCGATCCCGTTCTAGCCGTCTTCCAGATGCAGCAGCAAGCCGCTCGCGATCAGGATCATCGCCACCGGCGGCGCCCAGGCCGCCAGAACGGGCGCGATGGCGCCGATCGAGCCGAAGGCCTGCGCGACGTTCGACAGCAGGAAATAGCCCAGCCCCGCCAGCACCGCGCTCAGCGCCATCCAGCCCAGCCCGCCGAAGCGCGCATGGCGCATCGAGAAGGCCGCGCCCAGAAGCACCATCGCCGCCATCAGCACCGGCTGCGCCAGCTGCGAGTGCCAGTGCATGCGGTGGCGGTCGGCGGCGAAGCCGGCGGCCTCCATCATGTCGATGAAGGCGGGCATGTCCCAGAACGAGATCGTCTGCGGCGGCGAGAAGCTTTCGAGGATGCGCTCATGCGTCAGCTCGGTCTCGATGCGCATGTTGGCCGCGCGCGTCTCGGCCGGCGGCGCGTCGCGGCGCAGGGGATCGAAGCGCCAGGCGCGCACCTGATGCAGCCGCCAGGCGCCGGGCTCGAGCACGGCGCGCGCCGCCTCGATGCGCGCCGCCAGCCGGTCTTCATGGTCGAAGCGGAACACGCTCACATCCCACAGCTGCGCGCCCGTGCGGTCGGCGCGCCAGGCGCGGATCACCTCCTGCCCCTGCGCGCTGCGCTGGCGCAGCCACAGCCCCTGCGGCGAGATGGACAGGACCGAGGCGGCCTCGTCGAAATAGCGGGCCTTGAGCGTCTCGAAGCGTTGCAGCGCGCCGGCCGCGATGGGGTTGAGCAGCGCGAAGGACGCCGCCCCGATCACCGCCCCCGCGACCAGCGTCGGCGCCGTCAGCCGCCAGGCCGAGACGCCGGCCGCGCGCGTGACCACCAGTTCGGAGCTGCGCGCCATCGAGGCGAAGCACGCCATGGCCGACAGGAGCGTGACGAAGGGCAGGATGGTCAGGATCAGCGAAGGCGCGTGCAGCGCCGCCAGCAGCAGCACCTGGTCGAAGGTCGCGCCGCTGTTGGCGCTCTTGCGCAGAAGCTCGACCGTGTCGATCAGCATGACCAGCAGGAACACCGTTCCGCAGGCCATGGCGAAATAGGCGCCGAAGCGCCGCGCGACGTAAAGCGAGAGGGTCGAGAAGATCATGCCTCGCCCCCCGCTTCGGCCCCGCGCGCCGCCGCGCCGCGCGGGCGCGGCAACCCGCGCGAGAGCGCCGCCAGCGCCAGCGCCGTCGCCAGGATCGGCGGCGCATACATCAGCGGCCACAGATCGGCCTGGCCGCTGACCGCCGACTTCGCCGCCACGCCCGCCAGCCGCGTCGCCGCCGCCAGCGCCAGCGCCGCCGCCAGGCGCTTGCCGTATCCGCGTCGCCGCCAGCCCGGCCCGAGCAGCGCCGCCAGCCCCACAAGGGGCAGCGCGACGGCGTAGAGCGGGGCGGAAAGCTGCTCGTGCCCCTCGGCCACGAACTTGTGCGGCGGACGGCCCTGCAGGACCTCGGCCGAGGGGGCGACCAGCTCCCAGGCCGGGTATTCCGAGGGCTTGCGCCGCCGCTCCTGCGCGCGGTCGGCGAGCTGGCCCAGATCGTAGACCAGGCGCTCGAAGCCGAGAACGGTCAGCTCCTTCTCGCCCGGGGTCAGGCGCTGGGCGGCGCCGTTGAACATCACCAGGCGCGGCCCGTCCTCGGTGCGGATGAGCGCGGCGCCTTCGGCGGTGTAGGTCACGCGCGCCTCGGGGTCGCGGTCGTCCTGCACGAACAGCCCCGCCATGCGCCCGGCGCCGTCCACGCGGCGGATGTAGACGGTCACGCCCTTGGCCGGATGCAGGAACTGCCCCTCGCGCAGCAGCGCGCCGGCAAGGTCGGCCTGAAGGGTGGCGATGCGCTCGCGCATCTCGCGCGAGGCGGCGGGCGCCAGCTGCAGCGTGATGACGAACATCGCCGCCATCACCAAGGCGCCGAAGGTCGCCACATGGCGCGCAAGGCGCAGCGGGCTCATCCCCGCGGCCAGCATGACCACCAGCTCCGATTCCAGGAACAGCCGGTTGACGGCGTAGAGCGCGCCGGCGAAGGCGGCCACCGGCAGGACCATGCTCATCACCGCCGGCAGCAGCAGCAGCGTGAACTCGGCGAAGATCGCGGCGGACTGGCCGCTCGAGACGACGGTCTCGATGACCTGCAGCGACTGGGTCAGCCACACCACGCCGAGAAAGATCAGCGAGAACATGCCGAACGGGCCCAGGATCTGCCCGATCACGTATTTGCCGATGACGCTGCGCATCCTCGCTCCGCACTTGCCTGCCGCGCGGGGCGCGGGGCCCCGGACGGCGCGACAATCGCCCGTCGCGCGCCCCGGCGCAAGCGCCGGCGGCCCTTGCGCCCGCGCAGCGGCGCCCGGTCGCGGGGATGCGGCCCGCGGGCCGGGGGCGACCGCGCCCATGGGCGCGCCGCCCGATGGCCGGCGGCGCGGGCCGGCGCCGGCCGCGGGACGCGCCGACCGGATGGCGCGTGCGCCCCCCTCTGCGCCGCGGCCCCAGCCGGAGCTCGGGGCCGATGAACGCGCGCCGAAGCCCCCCGGCGCCTGCGCCGCACCGGAGCCGTGGGCGCGCGCCGCTTCGCCGCCTCCGCCGGGCTGGGAGGCGGCCTAGCGCCGCGCCGGCGTCCAAGGTCGCGCCAGCCGGGCGAATGCCGATGCGCGCCGCGCGCATGGGCCGCGCCGATGGGCGCTGGACGCGCCGCGCGCGCGCCGTTACCTCTTGATCGCGAAACCTGATCCCGAAACCGGGCCCCGGCCGCGGCGGCGCCGACCTTCGACCGCCGCCCGCCCGCCCGCCGATCCGCCGGCCGCCCCGCGCGGCCGCGCCCGAACCGGAGACATCCATGACCGCACCCGTCGAGATCGACTTCATCGCCGAAGACCCCTCCGCCGTCGCCGAGGCCGAGGGCGCCGTCGTCGTGCTGGCCGCCGGAACGCGGCTTCTGCCCGCGGCGCAGGCCGCCGACAAGGCGCTGGACGGCGCGCTGTCGCGGCTCGTGGCCTCGAAGCGCTGGAAGGCCGAAGCCGGCGGCTCGGCGACCATTCCCTTCCCGCCCGGCATGAAGGCCGAGGCGCTGACGCTGGTCTCGATCGGCGAGTCGACCGACGCCCACGCCGCGCGCAAGGCCGGCGGCGCCGCGGCGCGGGCGCTGGGCGGGCGGCGCGGCGCGGTGTTCGCCGGCGGCATGGGCGACGCCGAGCTGACGGCCGAGCTGGCCTTCGGCCTGGCTCTGCGCGGCTATGATTTCGACGTCTACAAGACCGCCTCGGGCGACGAGGACGAGGACGACGCCCCCGAAGGCGTCGTCCTGGCCTGCGACGCGCCCGAGCAGACCGCCAAGGCCTCGCGCCCGCGCGCGGCGCTGGCCGAGGGCGTGTTCTTCGCCCGCGATCTGGTCAACGAGCCGGCCAACGTCCTGACGACCGAGGATTTCGCCGCCCGCATCGCCGCCATGGCCGAGCTGGGGCTCGAGGTCGAGATCCTGGACGAGCCCGAGCTCGAGCGGCTGGGCATGCGCGCGTTGCTGGCGGTCGGGCAGGGCAGCGCCTCGCCCTCGAAGGTGGCGGTGATGCGCTGGCCGGGCGGCGGCGACGAGGCGCCGCTGGCGCTGGTCGGCAAGGGGGTGGTGTTCGACACCGGCGGCATCTCGATCAAGCCCGCGGCCGGCATGGAGGAAATGACCATGGACATGGGCGGCGCCGCCGTCGTCGCGGGCGTGATGCGCGCGCTGGCGCTGCGCGGCGCCAAGGCCAACGTGGTCGGCCTGGTCGGCCTGGTCGAGAACATGCCCGACGGCAAGGCGCAGCGCCCGGGCGACATCGTGCGCTCGATGAAGGGCGACACGATCGAGGTCATCAACACCGACGCCGAGGGGCGCCTCGTGCTGGCCGACGTGATGTGGTATGCGCAGCAGCGCTTCCGCCCCGCCGCCATGATCGACCTGGCGACGCTGACCGGGGCGATGATCGTCGCGCTGGGCCACGAGACGGCGGGCTATTTCAGCAATGACGACGCGCTTGCCGGCGCGCTCGAGGCCGCCGCCCGCGCCGAGGGCGAGGCGATCTGGCGTCTGCCGCTGGGGCCGGCCTATGACAAGCTCATCAAGTCGCGCCTCGCGGACATGAAGAACACCGGCGGGCGCGCGGCGGGCGCGATCACGGCGGCGCAGTTCCTGCAGCGCTTCGTGCAGAAGGGCACGCCCTGGGCGCATATCGACATCGCCGGCGTCGCGCTGAGCAAGGAGGCCCGCGACCTGCATCCGCGCGGCGCCAGCGGCTGGGGGGTGATGACGCTCGACCGCCTGGTGCGCGCGCGCGAGAAGGGCTGAGCGGCGAGCCGCCGCGCGCCATGGCCGAGGTCTGGTTCTATCATCTGACCGTCCGCGCGCTCGAAGACGCGGCGCCCGAGATCCTCGAGCGCTGCGTCGCGCGCGGCTGGCGCGCCACGGTGCGCCTGGGCTCGGAGGCGCGCGCGGCGGCGCTGGACGATCGGCTGTGGACCTACGACCCCGAATCCTTCCTGCCCCATGGCGGCCCGGGCGAGGGCGATCCCGCGACGCAGCCGGTCTATCTGACGGCGGGCGACGAGATCCCGAACGATCCGCAGCTGCTGATGCTGGCCGACGGCGCCCAGGCCTCGATCGACGAGATGGCCCGCCATCAACGCACCGCCATCCTGTTCGACGGCCGCGATCCCGAGGCGGTGGCGCGCGCGCGCGACGCCTGGCGCGCGGCGACGGCGGCGGGGCTGGCGGCGGTCTATTGGGCGCAGACCGAGGACGGCCGCTGGACGCGCCGCGCCGCCTCGCCCGCCGGCGGCGCGGCGGCCGCGAACGCCGCGCCGAAGGCGCAAGTGCAGCAGGATCGCGAGGCGGACAAGGGCGACGCGAACCAGAGCTAGGGGGCGTCGGGGCGACCCCGCGCGGCGTCAGGGCCGCGGCGCGGGTTGGCCCGGGCGGGCCGATCCGGGGGCAGATCAGGGGGCGCGGATCCTGGCGGGCCGATGGCCGGGCGCCCGCCGCCGCTTGCCGCGACGCCGGCGAAGCGGCGGGCCGCCCCGGCCTACGCCGGGCGGTCGGGAAGCCGAGGGGCCGGTCAGGGAACCAGCGTCAGCGTGTCGCCCTCGATGCTCACCCGGCTGAAACGAGACAGCACGCGCATGCCCATCAGCGAGCTGAAGAGCTGCCCCTCGTTCACATGCGCGGGCACGTCGCGCAGCACATGCGGGCCGATGCGCAGCGTCTCGATGCGCACGGGGGCCGTGCGCACCACGCCGTTCGCGGTGCGCGCGCGCCCGCTCCAGGTCAGCGCGTCGACATCCAGCCCCGCGCGGCGCGCATCGCGCATCGTCAGCACAAGGCCGCTCGCGCCGGTGTCGAGCAGGAAGGTCACGGGCGCGCCGTTGACCTCGGCGGCGATGCGGAAATGCCCGTCCGCGCCGCGCCGCAGCGTCAGCGCGCCCGCCTCGGCCGGCGCGGGCAGGTCGGGGCGCAGCGCCGCGATCAACGGCTCGCGCAGCGCATAGAGCAGCGCCAGCGTCAGCAGGATCGCCGCCCAGGCCAGCCCGTCGCGCGCCAGCGACGACAGCCGCCGCCGTCTGCGCAGGATCAGGCCCGCCAGCAGGGCCCCGCCCAGCAGCGCCAGGTAAAGGATGCGCGCGGCCGCGTCCGCGTCGATCTGCGCCGTCATTTCGCCCTCCCGGCCCGCCCTCCCGGCCCGCCCTCCCGGCCCGCTCGCCGGGCCCGTCCGCCGGGCCCGCTCGCGTGGCCCGTCCGTCTGGCCCGGCGCTCAGCCGGCCTCGGCCCTGCGCTCGGCCTCCTCGAGGCGCTCCTGCGCGTCCATCCACAGCGCCTCGGCGCGCTCGAGCGCCTCGAGGATCTCGCCGCGCTTGATCTGCAGCCGCTCGACCTCGCCGCCCGCGCCCAGGGCGCTGTCGTTCATGTAGAAGTCCGGGTCCATCAGCCGCGCGTCGATGCGCGCGCGCATCTCCTCCAGCTTGGCCACGCGCGCCTCGCAGCGGCGCACCTCGTCGCGCAGGGGGGCGAGGGCGCGGCGGGCCTCGGCGGCGGCGCGGCGGGCCTCGCGGCGCCGGTCGGCCTCGGCCGCGGCCCGCGCGCCGCCCTTGCCGCCCGAGGCGCCGCCGCGCTCGGACAGCAGCAGGCGGCGATAGTCGTCCATGTCGCCGTCGAACTCGCGCACCGCGCCGTCGCGCACCAGCCACAGCCGGTCGGCCACGCTTTCGACCAGATGGGGGTCGTGGCTGACCAGGATCACCGCGCCCTCATACTCGGCCAGCGCCTGCGCCAGCGCCTGGCGGCTTTCGATGTCCAGATGGTTGGTCGGCTCGTCCAGCACCAGAAGATGCGGCGCGTCGAGCGCGCACAGCAGCATGGTCAGCCGCGCCTTCTGCCCGCCCGACAGGCGCGCGACCTCGGTCTGGGCCTGGGCGGCGTCGATCCCGCCGCGCGCGAGCAGCGCGCGCAGCCGCGCGGGCGGCTCGTCGGGGCGCAGGCGCTGCAGGTGCTGAAGCGGCGTCTCGTTCAGCCTCAGCTCGTCCACCTGATGCTGCGCGAAATAGCCCACCCGCAGTTTGGGCGCGCGGCGCAGCTCGCCCGACAGCGGCGCCAGCCGCCCGGCGATCAGCTTCGAGAGGGTCGACTTGCCCTGTCCGTTCGCGCCCAGCAGCGCGATGCGGTCGTCCTGGTCGATGCGCAGCCGCAGCCCCCGCAGCACCGGCGCGCCGTCATAGCCGGCGGCCACGTCCTCCATCGCCAGCAGCGGCGGCGGCAGCTGGTCGGGCGAGGGGAAGACGAAGCCGCGCACCTCGGTCTCGACCACCGCGGCGATCGGCTCCATGCGCTCGAGCATCTTGAGCCGCGCCTGCGCCTGGCGCGCCTTGGACGCCTTGTAGCGGAACCGGTCCACGAAGGACTGGATGTGCGCGCGCTGGGCCTCCTGCTTGCGGGCCATGGCGGCGGTCTGTTCGAGCTTGAGGCGGCGCTCGCGCTCGAACTGGTCGTAGCGCCCGCCGTAAAGCGTCAGCTTGCGATGCTCGAGATGCAGGATGTTCTGCACCGCGCGGTTCAGCAGCCCGCGATCATGCGAGATGACCAGCGTCGTGGCCGGATAGTTCGCCAGGAATCCCTCAAGCCACACCGCCCCCTCGAGGTCGAGATAGTTCGTCGGCTCGTCCAGCAGCAGCAGGTCGGGGCGCGAGAACAGCACCGCCGCCAGCGCCACGCGCATGCGCCATCCGCCCGAGAACTCGGCGCAGGGGCGCGCCTGGGCGGCGGCGTCGAAGCCCAGCCCGTTCAGGATCGCGGCGGCGCGCGCCTCGGCCGAATGGGCGTCGATGTCGGCGAGGCGCGTCTGGATGGCGGCGATCTCGGCCGGGTCCTGCGCGACCTCGGCGCGGGCCAGCAGGGCGGCGCGTTCGGCGTCGGCGGCCAGCACGGTGTCGAGCAGGCTGTCCGCGGTGGCGGGCGCCTCCTGCTCGACGCCGCCGATGCGCGCGCCGCGCGGAACCTCGATCTGGCCCGCGTCGGGCGTCAGCTCGCCGCGGATCAGGCGGAACAGGGTCGTCTTGCCCGCGCCGTTGCGCCCGACGACGCCGACCTTGCGGCCCTCGGGGATGACGGCCGAGGCGGCGTCGAACAACGGGTTCCCGGCAAGCGAGAAGGACAGGTCGCGAATCACCAGCATGGCGCGGATTTAGCCTGCCCGCCGGGATTCGGAAAGCGCCGCCGCTCAGCCGCCATGCGCCCCCATCTCGCCCGCGCGCTCGAGCGCGATGTCCGTGCGCGACAGATGGTGCCGGTAGCGGCGCCCGTCCTTGAGATAGGTGGTGACCTCGATGAAGGTCTCGGGGCCCTGGGCGTGCATCATCGCGTGCGAGCTGAGAAAGTTGTAATGCCCGGCGCCGCCCTGGGCCAGGGCGGCGGTGACGGGGCGGCTGTCCCACAGCTGGCCGTCGCGGAACCATTCGATCGTGCCGCGCATGAGCGTGCCCTCGGCCTCGGTCACGCGCAGCACCGCTTCGCCCCCGCGCCCGCCCGGATCGACCGGAACGAAGGGGCCGCGCCACTCGCCCAGCATCAGATGGGTGGTCTGGGGCGTGACGCGCACCATGTGCACGGGCGGCGGCGGCGGGGCGCCGCAGGCGGCGGCCGCGGTCAGCGCCGCCAGCGCAAGGGCCGCGGCGCGGCGGGCGGGAGGCATGGTCATGGGCGTGCTCCGTGTCTGGCTCGCGCCTCGGCGGGCGCGGGATCGCTGAAGAAGGGCAGGCGCGCCAGCGCGCCCTCGAGCGCATTCGCCAGCGGCGCGCGCCAGCGCAGCTCGATCAGGCGCGACAACGCCAGCGCCAGCGCGAAGGTGCCCGCCGCGGCGGCGGGAACCGAAATCCGTTCGAGGCCGGCGGCGTTCAGCTCGCGGATGATGACGAGGCCGATGTTCTGGTGCGTCAGATACCAGGTGTAGCTGGTCAGCCCGATCAGCGTCAGCGGCGCGGCGCCAAGCCGGCGCCCGCGCCGCATCGTCGCCGCGGCCAGCGCCATCAGCGCCGCAAGCGGGGCCTCGACGCCCGCATAGCGGCTCGAGATCATCGCGCCGCCCAGCGCGATCGCCAGCGCCGCGAGGCGCAGGCGCGGCCCCGTCTCGTCCCAGCGCCAGAGGATCAGCCCGAACAGGAACATGGCCGAGTAGGGAAAGATCAGCGCCCGCCGCGCCAGCGGCTCGGACAGCGCCTCGGCCCCGGCGCCGGCCAGCGTGAACAGGCACCAGAAGATCAGCCCGCCGCGCGCGCCCAGCCGGAAATGCGCCAGCGCGAGAAGAACGTAGAACTGCAGCTCGACGATCAGGCTCCAATAGGCCCCGTCCACATGCGGAACCAGCGGCGACAGCGCGTTGAGCCAGAGCATGTTCGCCAGCGCCTGCCAGAGCTCGGGCGTGCGCCCGGGCAGCGGGAAGGCCCAGCAGACCGCCGAGGTCAGCGCGACCGCGGCCGCATAGGCCGGCCACAGCCGCGCCAGCCGCAGCGCCACGAAGCGCGCCGCCGTGCGCGCGCGCGCCAGCGTCGAGGCGATGCAGAAGGCCGAGACGACGAAGAACAGGTCCACCCCCAGCCATCCGGGGAACGAGAACCCCCGCGGCGCCGAGAAGCCCAGATAGGTCCAGTCCCAGCGGTCGAAATAGTGATAGACGACCACCATCGCGATGCCCAGCGCGCGCAGCGCGTCCACGCCAGGCCAGCGCGCGCCCTGCGTGGCTTGGCGGGTCGGCGGCGCGAGGGCGGGCATGGCGGCTCCGGCTGCTGGGGCTTCGGCTTGGTCCTAGCCGCCCGGCGGCGCGCGGGTCAAGCGCGGCGGCCGGTCCCGGGCGCGATCGTCCGCCCCCACGGGCGGATGGGCGCCTCTGCGCGGGGCCCGCGCCTTCGCGATCCGCCGCGGCGCGCGCGCCCGGGCGGCGGGGCGTCGGACATGCTGCGCGCGCGCTCCCGCCGGGCGAGGCGACGCCCCCGACGGCGTGGATGGCGGGTTGAGCGCCTTGGCGGTCGCGGGGCGGGCGCGGGAGTCGGACGGCCGGAGGCGGCGGCGCCGCCAGGGGCGCCCCCGCCGGCGCGGATGCGGGGTTGTCGCCCTTGCGGCGCGCGCCCGAACGCATGACGCGCCCCTTGCGCCCCTTGCGCCCCTTGCGCCGCTTGCGTCGGGCGCCCGGGGCCGGACGTGGCCGTGCAGGGCGCGACGCGCCCCCGCCTTCGCGGAAGGCGGCGCGGCATCGCCGCGATGCGCGACGGCCATGCCGACGCCCCCGCCGCCGCCGATGGCGGCCCCGCGCGCGCCGTTTCCCCGGCGCGCCGCGCGCCCTTCCATGCGCCGCGCCGACATGCTATCGGGCGCGCGGAGCTTGCCGGTCGGCCCCTCGCCGCCCGCGCATCGACGTCCGCGCGCCAAGGCGCGCTCAACACCCGCCGAAAGGAAGACCACATGGCCATCGAGCGCACGCTCTCGATCATCAAGCCCGACGCCACCCGCCGCAACCTGACCGGCGCCATCAACGCCAAGTTCGAGGCCGCCGGCCTGCGCATCGTGGCGCAAAAGCGCATCAAGCTGACCAAGGAGCAGGCCGGCAAGTTCTACGAGGTGCACAAGGAGCGCCCCTTCTACGACGAGCTGTGCGAGTTCATGTCCTCGGCCCCCGTCGTGGTGCAGGTGCTCGAGGGCGAGAACGCCATCGCGCGCAACCGCGAGGTGATGGGCGCGACCAACCCCGCCGAGGCCGCCGAGGGCACCATCCGCAAGGAGTTCGCCCTGTCGATCGGCGAGAACTCGGTGCATGGCTCGGACGCTCCCGAGACCGCCGCGGCCGAGATCGCCTTCTTCTTCTCGCAGCTCGAGATCGTGGGCTGACGCAAAGACCGATAAAGACCGACTCCAAGGCCGTTTCGGGCCGCGAAGGGCCGCTCCCGGCAGGGAGCGGCCCTTTTTCGCGGCGCGACGGCGGGCTCAGTCGTCCTGCAGCATCACCGGCGTGCGGTCGCCGGCCGCGAAGCGGCGCAGCACGAGCGGATAGAGCCGATGCTCGAGCCGCCGCACCCGCGCGGCCAGAAGGTCGGGCGTGTCGCCGGGCAGGATGGGCGTGCGCGCCTGGCCAAGGATGGGGCCGTCGTCGAGCTCGGCGGTCACCTCGTGCACGGTGCAGCCATGCTCGGCGTCGCCCGCCTCGAGCGCGCGCTCATGCGTGCGCAGGCCCTTGTGTCGCGGCAGCAGCGAGGGGTGGATGTTCAGCATCCGCCCCTGCCAGCGCGCGACGAAGGCGGGGGTGAGGATGCGCATGAAGCCGGCAAGGCAGATCAGCTCGGCGCCCGCTTCCTCCAGAGCCGCGTGCAGCGCGGCCTCGAAGGCGGCGCGGTCGCCGCGATAGGGCTTGTGATCGACCGCCAGCGCCGGCACGCCGCGCGCCGCGGCCTTGGCCAGCCCCGCCGCGCGCGGATCGTTCGACAGCACCAGGACGGGCGTCGCGGGATGCTCGGGGTCGACCGCCGGGTCCATCGAGGCCAGCAGCGCCTCCATGTTCGAGCCCGTCCCCGAGATCAGGATCGCGACGCGCCGCCTGGCCTGCGCGCTCATGCCAGCGCCCCCGACCAGCGCAGCCCCGCCTCTTCCGAGATCACGCCGATGCGGTGCGCGCGCGCGCCCTCGGCCTCGAGCGCGGCCAAGACCGCGGCGACGGAGTCGGGCGCGACCACCAGCGTCATGCCGATGCCGCAGTTGAAGGTCTTGAGCGCCTCGGCCGGATCAAGCGCCGCCGCATCGATCAGCCAGCGGAAGACCGGCGGCAGCGGCCAGGCGTCCAGCGCGATGTCCGCGCCCAGCGTGGGCGGCAGCACGCGCGGCAGGTTCTCGATCAGCCCGCCGCCCGTGATGTGGGCCAGCGCCCGCACGCCGCCCGCGCGCATGGCCGCCAGCGCCGGGCGCACGTAAAGGCGGGTGGGCGCCAGCAGCGCCTCGCCCAGGCTGCGCTCGGGGTCGAAGGGGGCGGGCGCGTCCCAGCTCAGCCCCTCGCGCGCGACGATGCGGCGCACCAGCGAATAGCCGTTCGAATGCACGCCCGAGGATTCGAGCCCCAGCACCACGTCGCCCGGCAGGCAGGGCGCGGGCAGGACCTGGTCGCGCTCGACCGCGCCGACGGCGAAGCCGGCCAGGTCGAAATCGCCGTCGGGATACATGCCGGGCATCTCGGCCGTCTCGCCGCCGATCAGCGCGCAGCCGGCCTCGGCGCAGGCCCGCGCGATGCTCTCGACCACGCGCGCGCCGTGTTCGACCGACAGCCGCCCGGTGGCGAAATAGTCCAGAAAGAACAGCGGCTCGGCGCCCTGGCAGACCAGATCGTTCACGCACATCGCCACCAGATCCTGGCCCACCCCATCGACGCGGCCGGTGTCGATGGCGATGCGCAGCTTGGTGCCGACGCCGTCCGTGGCCGCGACCAGGACCGGATCGCGATATCCCGCGGCCTTGAGGTCGAAGAGCGCGCCGAAGCCCCCCAACCCCGACATGGTTCCCGGCCGCGCCGTCGCGGCGGCGGCGGGCTTGATGCGCTCGACCAGCGCGGCGCCGGCGTCGATGTCGACGCCCGCCTCCTTGTAGGTCAGCGGACGCCCCGCGCCGCGGGCGCCGGAGGCGGAGTGTGCGTCGTCCTTGCTCATTGGGCTCGCTCCTGATGCTGGCAGGCGTCCTGCGCCAAGGCCCCGGCCGCGGCGGCTCGTCCCGCGCGGCGCGTGGCGCGGTCATAGCGCGCGGGGGCGGCGGGGGACAAGGCGCCTTCCGCGCGCCAGCGCTTCGGGCGAAGCCGCGCGGACGGAGCCAAGAGCAAGCGGGGCTGCGCGCGCAGGGGCGGCAAGGTCGGGCGCATCGGCGATGTTGCGAAGATGAGTGGTGCCCGGGGGCGGATTCGAACCACCGACACGCGGATTTTCAATCCGCTGCTCTACCAACTGAGCTACCCGGGCGGCGCGGCTTGCCGCTGGTGGGGCGGTGTTTAGGGGATGAATCGGCGCCTGTCCAGAGGGATTTTGCGCGCCGCGTCCAAGGCCCCCGGGGGCGCGCTCAGTGATCGTCCTCGGGCGCGGGACGGGCGGGCGCCGCCAGCTCCTGCGCGTCGGGATCGTCGCTTTCCTGCGCCGGGATCGCATAGGCGCCCGAAAGCCAGCGCCCGAGGTCCACATCCGCGCAGCGGCGCGAACAGAAGGGGCGGTAGCGGGGCGAGGTCGGGGCGCGGCAGATCGGACAGCTCATGGCGAAGATGTATGCGTCCGCGCCCCGCGCGGCAAGGCTCGGCGCCGCGCGCCGGCGCCCGCCCGGGGGTGCGGGGCGTCCGTCCTCGCGCGGCGGCGGCCCCGGCGCCCCGCATCCGTGATCGCCGGGCCTTGCGGCCGTATCGGCGGGGGGAGGGGGCGACCGCATCGGCGGGGGCAGGGCCGGCTCGGGCGGCGCGCGTCGTCGGCGCCGAGCATGCGGCCCCCGCGCGGACGAGGCGCGCGGTTCAGCGCCGCCCGCGCCCGCGCGCCGTGCGCTCGAGCGGGGCGCGCAGCAGCTCGGCGATGGGGCGGCGCTCGCGCTTGCGAAGCAGCTCGAGATTGCCCAGCGGCGTCCAGCCGGCCACGGTGGTCTCGACCGGATCGCTCTTGAGCGCGCGCTTGAGCGCCGCCTCGAGCTTGGGCCGGTCGCGTTTCGAGCACGGCGCCGCGTCGACCGTTATCTGCCCGCCCAGCCCGCGCAGGCGCAGCTGGCGCGGCAGGTCCTCGAGCGCGGCCAGATTGGCCTTGAGCGCCGAGGCGGGCGAGAAGTCCGCGCCCGTGTTGACGTCCACGCAGACCATGGCCGCGGTCGGTTCGATGGTCATCCACGCGCCGCCGGGCAGGGGGACGCGGGGCGAGAGCAGGGCCTCGATCTGGTCGAGCAGGCCCAGATCGTCGAACAGCCCCGAGTCGCCGCGCAGCACCCGCTCGGGCTCGGGATCGACCCAGTCGCGCCAGGCCAGAACCTCGGCGTCGGGGGCGGCGACCAGCTCGGCGGGCGCGTCGGCGGGCGCGCCCTCGACCAGCCGGGCCAGGGCGGCCAGCTCTTCGACGTCCTCGGCGATCTCGGCCTCGGCGGCGCCCTCGGCGGCGGTGCGCACCACCAGCCCGGCGGATAGCCCCGCGCGCTCGAGCGCCTCTTGCGCGATGCGGGTCAGGCGGGCGCGCTCTTCGGGGTTGCGGATCTTGCGCGCCACGTTCAGCCCCGGCGCGTGGGGCGTGACGATGGCGTAGCGGCCCTTGAACAGCGGCTCGGCGCTGACGGGCACGGCCTTGCCCGGCTCGGCGTGGCGCGAGATCTGGACGGCCAGCCAGTCGCCCGCGCGCAGCCCCTTGACGCCCTTGAGGAAACCCTCGCGCCCCTCGCCCAGATCGACGAAGACCGCGCCCATGGCGGGCGCAAGGCGGGTGACGCGGGCCATGTGGATGGCGCCGGGGCGCGGGGTCGGGTCGTCCTCGGGCGGGTCGATCAAGAGGTCGATCAGGCGGCCCCCTTCGGTCAGCGCCGCCATGGCGGGCAGGTCGGGGTCGTCGAGAATGACGATGGCGCGGCCGTTCATGGGCGTCTCTCCGGTCTTGGCGCGCTCCGGGCGCGGCGCCTGGCTCTGGCGGCGGAGCGCGGGGGCGTTCTGGTCGTGGGCGCCGCTGGCGCGGGGCGGGGCTTGGCGGGGCAGGGCTTGGCGGGGCGGGGCTTGGCGGGGCAGGGCGGCGTCAGGCGGCGGCGCGGCCCGGATCGGGCGCGATGCCGGCGGCGGCCAGCATTCCGGCGGTTTCGGTCAGCGGCAGGCCGACGACGTTGGTGTAGGAGCCGTTGATCGCCGGCACGAACATCGCCGCCGCGCCCTGGATGGCGTAGCCGCCCGCCTTGCCGCGCCACTCGCCCGAACGCAGATAGGCGGCGATCTCGTCCTCGCTCAGGCGCTTGAAGCGCACCTGGGTCTCGACCCGCCGCCGCCACAGCCGCGCGCCCCGGCGCAGCGCCACGGCGGTGATGACCCGGTGGCGCCGGCCCGAGAGCAGGCGCAAGAAGCGCTCGGCCTCGGCCGCGTCCTCGGGCTTGCCCAGGATGCGCCGGCCGACGGCGACCACCGTGTCGGCGGTCAGCAGCGCGTCCTCCGGCCCGACGCGCGCGGCCAGCGCGGCGTTCTTTTCAAGCGCCAGGCGCAGCGCATAGGCGCGCGGCAGCTCGGCGCGGGCGGGGGTTTCGTCGATCTCGGCGGGGATGACGGCGTCGGGCGCGACGCCGATGCGCGCAAGCAGCTCGAGCCGGCGCGGCGAGGCCGAGCCGAGCACCAGCCTCGGGACCGTGGGCCGCTCGGCGCTCAAGGCGTCACTTGAAGCGGTAGGTGATGCGGCCCTTGGTCAGGTCGTAGGGGGTCATCTCGACCTGCACCTTGTCGCCCGCAAGCACGCGGATGCGGTTCTTGCGCATCTTGCCCGCCGTGTGGGCGATGATCTCATGGCCGTTCTCGAGCTGCACCCGGAAAGTCGCGTTGGGCAGAAGCTCGACAACGACGCCGGGGAATTCGAGGGTCTCTTCCTTGGCCATGCCTGCTCCGTCGTCTGGTCGGCGCGTCGTCGCGAACGAAACGCCCGCCCGGAGAACGCGCCGGGCGGCGACGGCGGTATGGCCCGATTGCGCCGCGAATGCAAGAGGGCGCCGCGTTCAGTCCTCGGAAGGGTCGGGCTGAAGCGAGCGCCAGGCCGAGATGGCGACGAAATAGAGCGAGCTGGCCACCCACAGCGCGAAGACCAGCGGGTGCGCCTCGCGCGCCTGCGCGGCGTGCGGATCGACCAGCACGAGCCGCAGCGTGGTGGCGAACCACAGCACCGTCATGGGAATCGTGACCGGGCGCATGGCGCGCACGCGGAACGGGTGGACGTATTTGAGCGGCACGAAGGTCAGGACAAGGCAGGCGGCGATGACCGCAAGGTTCGTCCACGGTCCGGTCTGCATGATGTGAAAGGCCAGCACGACGATGTTCCACACCGCCGGAAAGCCCGAGAAGTAATAGTCCGAGGTCTTCACCCCCTGATTGGCGAAGGTGTAGAGCGACACCAGCATGACCGCGGCGGCGGTGGCGGTCTCCCACCCCTGCGGGACGAGGTCGAACCAGTAGATCATCATCGCCGGCACCGCGACGTAGGTGAAATAGTCCACCACGTTGTCCAGCGTCGCGCCGTCGAACTGGGGCGTCACCTCGCGCACGCGCGCGCGCCGGGCCAGCGTGCCGTCGATCCCGTCCACGAACAGCGCCAGGCCCAGCCACATGAAGACCGCCACGCGGTCGCCTTCCAGAATCGCCAGAAGCGCCAGGAAGCCAAGCACGATTCCCGACGCGGTGAAGGCGTGCACCGCCCATGCGCGGGCCATCTCCTTGCGCGAAGGGGGCTGGCCGGGGCGGTCGCCGTCGTTCATCGCAGTGCTCTCCATGGGTGGGCTCCGTTGCGCGGCGCGCAGGTCGCCGCGGCGCGACGATACAGGCGCGCGCGCCCCGCTGGCAAGCGCAAGGGCGGGCGCGGGTCGGGCGGCGCAGGCATTGGCAAGGGCCTGTCCGGGCGCGGCCCGCGGCGGGGTTGAGGCGGGGCTGTCGCGCCCGCTCTCGCGCGCGAACCGGTTCCGACCGCGCCGCCCCGCCGACCAGCCGCCCCGCCGGCTGGCCGCCCATCCCAGGCCCCGGCGCGAAGCCGCGCCTGATTCCGGGGTCCCGCCCTTGCGGCGCGGGCGTCGCTCCCCCGCGCGGCGAAGGGTCCGCTCGTCGGCGCCCGTCCGGGCGGGTCAGAAGGGCGGAAAGCGCGCGCGGATGCGGGCGATGATCTGATCGCGGGTCATGCGATAGGCCGCCAGGCGCTCGTCGCGGGTGCGGCCGATGCCGGTCGGGTCCAGAACGGGCCAGAACTCGACCTCGACCGCCGACCAGCGCGCGCGCTCGAGCGCGGCGCGCTTGGCCGCCGGCGAGAGGGCGACGATCAGGTCGTATCCCTCGGCCTCGCCCAGCGCCTCGAGATCGTCGAGGCTGCGCGCGCGATGGCGCGACAGCTCGACCCCGATCTCGGCGCAGACCGCGATGGCGAAGCCGTCCACCTCCATGTCCGCGCGCACCCCGGCCGATTGCACGAAGACCTTGTCGCCGTGCAGCTTCTTCATGATCCCCTCGGCCATGGGCGAGCGCACCGCGTTGTGGTCGCAGCAGAACAGCACCGAGGAGGGAAGCTGCGCCATCTCAGCCCTTGAAGTGCAGGACGCAGATCAGCGTGAACAGCCGGCGCGCGGTGTCCATGTCCGTCTCGACCTTGCCCTCGAGCCGTTCGAGCAGGATTCGCGAGCCCTCGTTGTGGATGCCGCGCCGGCCCATGTCGATGGCCTCGATCTGGCTGGGCGGCAGGCGCTTGACGGCGTCGAAATAGCTTTCGCAGATCTGGAAGTAGTCCTTGATGATCTGCCGGAAGGGCGACAGCGACAGGTGGAACTGCGCGGCGGGCGCGTCCGTCTCGTCGCGCACGTCGAACACCAGCCGCCGCTCGCGGATGCCCAGGCGCAGGCGGTAGGGGCCCGGCGGCGCGCCCTCGCGCGGCAGGGCGAAGCGGTTGCTCTCGAGCAGATCGAAGATCGCCACCTCGCGCTCCTGGCGCACCTCGGGGGTGGGGGCGGGCAGGCCCTCTTCCTCGAGCTCGACGGCGATCAGGCGCTCGCGCTCGGCCTCGGGGGCGCTCATCGCCCGCTCTCCTCGGCGCGGTTGAGGGCCTCGAGCCGCGCCGCCACCGACAGCCCGTGCGCCTCGAGGCTTTCCGACTGCGCCAGCGTGCGCGCCGCCGGGCCGATGGCCGCCAGGGCGCCGGGGCTCATGCGCGCGATGGTGGTGCGCTTCATGAAGTCCAGCACCGACAGCCCGGACGAGAAGCGCGCCGAGCGCGCCGTCGGCAGCACATGGTTCGGGCCGCCCACATAATCGCCGATGGCCTCGGGCGTCCACGCGCCCAGGAAGATCGCGCCCGCATGGCGCACCTTGGCCGCCAGCGCGTCGGGGTCGGCCACGCACAGCTCCAGATGCTCGGGCGCGACGCGATCCGACAGCTCGGCCGCGTGGTCAAGGTCGCGCGCCACGATCACCGCGCCGAAGTCGCGCCAGCTGGCGCGGGCGATCTCGCGCCGCTCGAGCGTGGCCAGCCGCGCCTCGACCGCCGCGGCGGCGGCGCGGGCGAAGGCGGGGTCGTCGGTGATGAGGATGGCCTGCGCGCTTTCGTCATGCTCGGCCTGGCTGAGCAGGTCGAGCGCGATCCAGTCCGGGTTCTGCGCCCCGTCGGCGATGATCAGGATCTCGGACGGGCCGGCGATCATGTCGATCCCGACCGTGCCGAAGACCCGCCGCTTGGCCGCCGCGACCCAGGCGTTGCCGGGGCCCACGATCTTGTCGGTCGGGCGGATCGGCCCCGCGCCCCAGGTCAGCGCGCCGATGGCCTGGGCGCCGCCCACGCGGAACACCTCGTCCACGCCGGCCAGGCGCGCGGCCAGCAGCACCAGCGGATTGACCTGCCCGTCGGGCGTGGGCGCGCACATGGTCAGCCGCCGCACCCCCGCCACGCGCGCGGGGATGGCGTTCATCAGCACCGAGGAGGGATACGAGGCCAGCCCGCCCGGCACGTAAAGCCCCGCCGAGTCGACCGGCGTCCAGCGCCAGCCCAGCGTCGCGCCGGCGCGGTCGGTCCAGCTTTCGTCGCGCGGCAGCTGGCGGCGGTGGTAGGCGGCGATGCGCTCGGCCGCCAGTTCGAGCGCGGCGCGTTCCTCGGGCGGCACGCGGGCGACGGCCGCGTCGATCTCCGCGTCCGAGAAGGCCAGCGTCTCGGGCGTCAGGCGCAGGCGGTCGAAGCGCTCGGTCAGTTCGAGCAGCGCCTCCACGCCGCGCGCGCGCACATCGGCCAGGATCCGCGCCGCCGCCTCGTCCACATCGGCGTCCGCCTCGCGCTTGGCGGCCAGAAGGGCGGCGAAGCGGTCCTCGAAATCAGGCTCCTGCGCGGAAAGGAAAACGGGCATGTCGGATCCTTGCGTGTCGGCGCGGCGCGGGCCGCGGCGGGCGGGTCAGTCGGCGGGATGGGCGGGGGCCTTGCCCGAAGGGGCGGCGTAGGGGCGCGTGACGTCGTCGAGGCGCAGGTTCAGGCACTCGGCTTCGACCGCCAGCTCGGCGCCGCCCGACAGCACCAGGCGCAGCGCGCCCGCGCCGTCCTCGGCGGGCTCCCAGGTCATGGTCAGAAGGTTGAAGGGACGTTCGCCGTCGGCCGGATCGAGCCCGAGCGCGCGCACGCGCGAGACGTCCTCGATCACCAGCAGGGCGCGCACGCGCTCGAAGGGGCGCCCCTGGCGGGCGGCGCGCTCGCGATCCTCCCAGCGGAAGCGGTTGAGCAGCAGCGACAGGCGCCGCTGCGCCGGCGTCCAGGCGATGTCGGCGGGCTTGCCGACCGCGTCCTGCAGAAGGGCGGCCATCACCTTCAGATCCTCGGCGTCGGCGGCCAGAAGGCGCAGCGGCCGTTCGGCGGCGTCCTCGAAGCGGGCGTCTTGCA
The DNA here is from genome assembly GCF_008124525.1 of Oceanicella actignis. Taxonomy (GTDB): domain Bacteria; phylum Pseudomonadota; class Alphaproteobacteria; order Rhodobacterales; family Rhodobacteraceae; genus Oceanicella; species Oceanicella actignis. The sequence continues at coordinate 166,079 of NZ_VNHJ01000003.1, read as the reverse complement.
TGGCGGTCCTCCTTCGGCGGTCCGTCGCGTTGCGTCGCGGTTCAGATAGGCCCGCGGAGGGCGCGAAGGCAAGGGCGCGCGGCGCGCGCCGCCCCTGCATGCCGCGCGCAGGCGCCGCGGCGCCGGGCGCATCCTGGGGCGGGGGAGGGCGCATCCTGGGGCGCGGGCAGCGCCCTTCCTGCCGCGCCGATCCAGCGGCCAACCTCGGTCCTGCCGATCGCGCGCGGGCGGCGCCCTCAGTCCGCCTCGGCCTTGTCCGACAGGCGCTCGATATGCGCGCCGCAGGCCGACAGCTTCTCTTCGACCCGCTCATAGCCGCGGTCGAGGTGGTAGACGCGGCTGACCACCGTCTCGCCCTCGGCGGCCAGGCCCGCCAGGATCAGCGAGACCGAGGCGCGCAGATCCGTCGCCATCACCGGCGCGCCGCGCAGCTTGGGCACGCCCGTCACCGTCGCCGTCCCGCCATGGACCTCGATGCGCGCGCCCATGCGCATGAGCTCGGGCGCATGCATGAAGCGGTTCTCGAAGATGCGCTCCTCGAGCACGCTGACCCCGTCGGCCAGGGTCAGCATGGCCATGATCTGCGCCTGCAGGTCGGTCGGAAAGCCCGGATAGGGCTCGGTGACCACGCGCAGCGGGCGGATGGCGCCGTTGCGCCGGCGCACGCGCAGCCCCTCGGGCGTGTCCTCGACGGCGATGTCCGCCTCCTCGAGCTTGTCGCACAGCGCTCCGACCAGTTCGCGCGAGCCGCCGATCAGCTCGACCTCGCCGCCGGTGATGGCCGGGGCCAGCATGTAGGTGCCCAGCTCGATGCGGTCGGGAATGACCGCATGAGTCGCCCCGCCCAGCGCCTCGACCCCCTCGATGACGATCTCGGAGCCGCCCGCCCCCTCGATGCGCGCGCCCATGGCGTTGAGGCAGCGCGCGAGGTCGGCGATTTCGGGCTCGCGCGCGGCGTTGCGCAGAACGGTCGTGCCGCGCGCCAGCGACGCGGCCATGAGCAGGTTCTCGGTCGCGCCCACCGACACCACCGGAAATTCGAACTCGGCCCCGCGCAGGCCCTTGGGTGCGCGCGCATGCACATAGCCGTCGCGCAGCTCGAGCTCGGCGCCCAGCGCCTCGAGCCCGCGCAGATGCAGATCGACCGGCCGCGCCCCGATGGCGCAGCCGCCGGGCAACGAGACCTCGGCCCGGCCCTCGCGCGCCAGTAGCGGGCCCAGCACCAGGATCGAGGCGCGCATGCGCCGCACGATCTCGTAATCGGCGCGGTGGCTGGCGATGCGCTCGGCGCCGATGGCCAGAACGCGCCCGCCCTGCAGCGCCGCCACCTCGCAGCCCAGCGATTCCAGCAGCTGGGTCATGGTGCGGATGTCCGACAGACGCGGCGCGTTGGTCAGCGTCAGCGGCTGGTCGGTGAGCAGCGCCGCCGGCATGAGCGCAAGGCATGCGTTCTTTGCGCCGCCGATGGCGATGCGGCCCTTGAGCGGAACTCCTCCGCGAATCGCGATTCTGTCCATGGCTGCTCCCGTGCTCGGCGCGCTGCGTCGTCGGTGGGTCTATCGGCGCGGGCCGGGCGGTTCAATGACCGTCCTGCGGCGGCGCGTCGTCGGGCGGCCCGCCCGCGTCCGCGGCGTCGGGCGCGGCGCCGTCCTCGGCCGCGCGCGCGCGCAGCTGCGCCTTGCGCCGGCGCAGATTGGCCCGCAGCGCCTCGGCCAGCCGGCGGGCGCGCGCCTCGGCCGGGGTCAGGGGGCGGTCGTCGTCGGTCTTGCTCATGGGCGCGGTGATAGCGCGCCGGCGCGCCGGCGTCCATGTCCCGGTCCGGCCCCCTATGCAGTCTCGCGGTCCGGTCCCGCGGCGCGCCCCGGGCGGCGCGGGCGCGGGGCCGGCGGCGGGGCTCGGAGGCGGGCGCGGAGCCGGGCGCGGGGAAGGGCGTCGGGAAGGGCGCTGGGGGCCGAAATTCCCCCTTGCGTTCGCCGCGCCATCGGGTAAAAGGCCCCCCGACGCCGCAGTAGCTCAGAGGTAGAGCACTCCCTTGGTAAGGGAGAGGTCGAGAGTTCGATTCTCTCCTGCGGCACCATCCCATCCGCAGATCCGCGATCGAAGCCGCGCCGCAGGGCCCGCCGCGGCGCCCTGTCCGGGGCGCGCATCCGTCGGGCGAGGCGCGAAGCCGCCGAGACGCCCGCGCCGGAGCGCGCGCCCTTGCGGCGAGGCCTGCGCGCCGCTTGCCGGCCGGCGCCCCGCCCTTGCGCCGGGCGGCGGGCGCGGCGATCATGCGGCGCATGACCAATTACGCGCGCATCCTCGACCCCGAGGTGCTGGCCTTCGTCCGCCGCACCGAGCAGTTCTATCCCGCCGACGCCGCGACGCGGCCCATCGCCGAGCAGAGGGCCTTCTACGACGCCATGTGCCGCGCCTTTCACGCCGGACGGCCGCCCGGCGTGACGACGCGCGACGTGCGGATCGGGGACATGGGCGCGCGCATCTACCTGCCGCCCGGCGGCGAAGAGGCGCCCGCGGCCGTGCTTTACCTGCATGGCGGCGGCTTCTTCCTTGGCGGGCTCGAGAGCCATGACGACGTGTGCGCCGAGATCTGCGCCGGGGCGGGGCTGCCCGTGGTCGCGGCCGATTACCGCCTGTGCCCCGAGCATCCGCACCCCGCCGCCTACGAGGACGCGCTGAGCGCCGCGCGCTGGACGCTGGCGCGCTTCAACCTGCCGCTGATCCTGGCGGGCGACAGCGCCGGCGGCGCGCTGGCGGCCTCGGCCGCCCATGCGCTGCGCGCCGAGGCGCCGCTGGCGGGGATGGCGCTGATCTATCCGGGGCTGGGCGGCGAGACGGATTCGGGATCATGGGTGCGGCACGCCCATGCGCCCCTGCTCACGCGCGACGAGGCGCTGGCCTGCAACGCCCTGCGCCATGGCGGCGCCCCGCCCGCGGCGCCGGGGCCGGATGCGGCGCCGCTCCGCGACGTCGATTTCTCGGGCCTGCCGCCGACGGTCGTGTTCCATGCCGAGTGCGACCCGCTCTCAGACGACGGCCCCGCCTATGCCGCGCGCATCCTGGCCGCGGGCGGTCGGGCGCTGGCGGTCGAGGAAAAGGGGCTGGTGCATGGCTATCTGCGCGCGCGGCGCATGTCGGGGCGGGCGGCGGACGCCTTTGCGCGCATCCTCGCCGCCATCGGCGCGCTGGCCGAAGGGCGCTGGCCGCCCTTGCCCTGAGCGGCGGCTTGTCGTGCGCGGTCAGGCGCTCAGGAACGGCGCGGCGCCCATGCCGGGGGGAACCGGCGCGCCCAGCCGGGTCAGGATCGTGGGCGCCAGCTGAAGCTGGTCCAGCAGCGCATCTTCGGGCGGCCCCTCGGCCGGGCCGAAATAGTAAAGCGCGAAATCCTGCTGATCGGCCCCGCGCCCGCCGTGATGGCCGCGGTCGCTCTGGCCGTGATCGGCGGTGACGATGACCTCGTCCCCCGCCTCGCGCCACATGCGCAGGAAGGGCGCCAGCATGGCGTCGGCGGCCGCGCAGGCATGGTCCATCTCGACGCAGTCATGGCCGAAACGGTGGCCCATGCTGTCGAGCGTGCAGCTGTGCAGCAGCCCGTAGTTCAGGCCGAAGCGCCGCGACAGGCTGGTTAGCGTGGCGAACAGGTCAAGGTCGCACGGCGTCATCTGGTTCGCATGGCCGTAGCCCGTCATGGTGTGAAAGCGGCCGTGGTTGATGGCGGGCGAGTCGGGCTCGTCATACTCGATGTCGCGCACCGGATCGAAAGGCGCGCGGTTGAAGAAGGCCGACCAGAACGAATGCGCCACCGCCCCGGTCGTTCCGCCCGCCGCGCGCACCTGCGAGAACACGTCGGGCATGGGAATGCGGAAGATGGTCTCGTTCGAGGTCACCCCATGCACCTGCGGCGGCGCCCCGGTATGGATGGTGGCGTAGCACGAGGCCGAAATCGAGGGCAGGCGCGCGCGCATGCGCCACACCCGCGCCTCGCCCGACTCGACCCAGCCTTCGAGATTGCCGAACAGCCGCCGCCATGCCCGCCAGGGCACGCCGTCGAGGATGATGAGCTTGAGCCGCCTTTCCATGCGCCGCCCCTAGTGCCCCGCGCTTTCCATGCGCCGATGGGCCAGGACTTCTTCCAGCCATCCCAGCTTCATCTCGGGCGCCGAGGACAGCAGCAGGTCGGTGTAGTCGTCGAAGGGCGGGGTCAGCACCTGGGTCTTGGTCCCGTAGCGCACCACCTTGCCGCGATGCATCACGGCGATGGAATCGGCGATGGCGCGCACCGTGGCCAGATCGTGGGTGATGAACAGATAGGCCACGTCCTCGATGCGCTGCAGATCGAGCAGCAGCTTGAGGATGCCGTCCGCCACCAGGGGATCGAGGGCGCTGGTTACCTCGTCGCAGATGATGAGCCGGGGCTTGGCCGCCAGCGCGCGCGCGATGCACACGCGCTGCTTCTGCCCGCCCGACAGCTCGGCCGGATAGCGGTCGGCGAAGCCGCGGCCCATCTCGATCTCGTCCAGCAGCTCGTTCACCCGCTTGTCGCGTTCGGCGCCGCGCAGGCCGAAATAGAATTCGAGCGGCCTGCCGATGATGGTGCGCACCGTCTGGCGCGGGTTCATGGCGGTGTCGGCCATCTGGTAGATCATCTGCAGCTGGCGTAGATCCTCGCGCGAGCGCTGCTTGAGCCGCGGGGGCAGGGGGCGGCCGTCGAACAGCACCTCGCCCTCGCGCGGGGGCAGCAGGCCGACGATGGCCCGCGCAAGCGTCGACTTGCCCGAGCCCGACTCGCCCACCACCGCCAGCGTGCGCCCGGGGTGCAGATCGACGCTGACGTCGCTGAGCACGTCGACCGGCACGCCAGGATAGGCCGCGCTGACCCCGCGCACGCTCAGCAGCGGCGCGCCCTCGGGGGGGTTTTCGGGGTGCTCGATGGCGCGCACCGAAACCAGGGCGCGGGTGTATTCCTGCCGCGGGCGTTCGATGATCTGGGCCGTGGGGCCGTATTCGACCGTCTCGCCATGGCGCAGAACCATGATGTCGTCGGCCACCTGCGCGACCACGGCCAGGTCGTGGGTGATGTAGATGGCCCCGACGCCGGTGGCGCGGATGGCGCGCTTGATGGCCGCCAGAACGTCGATCTGGGTTGTGACGTCAAGGGCGGTGGTGGGCTCGTCGAACACCACGAGGTCGGGCTCGGGGCACAGGGCCATGGCGGTCATGGCGCGCTGCAGCTGCCCGCCCGAGACCTGGTGCGGATAGCGGCGCCCGAAATTCGCGGGGTCCGGCAGGCCCAGCTGCTCGAACAGGCTGACCGCGCGCGCCTCGGCCTCGGCGCGCGAGGCCACGCCGTGTTCGAGCGCGCTTTCCACGATCTGGTCCATCAGGCGGATGGCCGGGTTGAAGGCCGCCGCCGCCGACTGGGCGACGTAGGTCACCTCCTTGCCGCGCACGCGCCGCAGGCCGCGCGCAGGCAGGCGCAGGATGTCGCGCCCGTTCAGCAGCACCTGCCCGCCGCTGATGCGCACCCCGCCGCGCCCATAGGCCAGCGCCGCAAGGCCGATGGTGGACTTGCCCGCGCCCGACTCGCCGATCAGGCCCAGAACGCGGCCCTTGCGCAGGCGCGCCGAGACGCCCTTGACGATCTGCTGCGTGCGGGGTCGCTCGCCGGGCGGGTGCACGGTGGCCTCGATGCGCAGATCGCGGATGTCGAGCAGCGGGGCTTCGTCCCCGGGCGCCTCGGGCGCCGGGATGGCGGGGTTCGGGTCACTCACCGCGGCCTCCCTTCAGGCTGGTCGTTCGGGTCAGGATCCAGTCGGCCACGAGGTTGACCGAGATGGCCAGCGCCGCGATGGCGATCGCCGGCGTCAGCGCGGCCGAGATGCCGTAGACGATGCCCTCCTTGTTCTCCTTCACGATGCCGCCCCAGTCGGCGTTGGGCGGCTGCACGCCAAGGCCGAGGAAGGACAGGGTGGACAGGAACAGCACCATGAAGATGAAGCGCAGCCCCATCTCGGCCACCAGGGGCGACAGGGCGTTGGGCAGGATCTCGCGGAACACGATCCAGCCGCGCCCCTCGCCGCGCAGGCGCGCGGCCTCGACGAAGTCCATGACCGTGATGTCCACCGCCACCGCCCGCGCCAGGCGATAGACGCGGGTGCTGTCCAGAAGGCCCATCACCAGCACCAGCGTGGTCATGGTGGTGGGCAGCACCGACAGCACCACCAGCGCGAAGATCAGGGTGGGGATCGACATGACCAGGTCCACCAGCCGCGAAAGCGCCTGATCGACCCAGCCGCCGGCCACCGCCGCCGTCAGCCCGAGCACCGAGCCGGTGAGGAAGCTGAGCATCGTCGCCAGCGTCGCGATCCAGATGGTCGTGCGCCCGCCATAGATCATGCGGCTGAGCAGGTCGCGCCCGATGCTGTCGGTGCCCAGAAGGTGCTCGGCCGAGGCCGGCTCCCACACGTCGCCGACGATCTGGGTCATCGGATAGGGCGCGATCCAGGGCGCCAAGGCGGCGCCGGCGAAGAACAGCGCCGTCACGGTCAGTCCAAGCAAGGCGGAAAGGGGAATTCGGATCATTTGGGATGCCTCAGCCGCGGATTGGCCAGGATCGAAACCACGTCCGCCACGGTGTTCAGCCCGATATAGACGGCGGCGAAGATCAGCCCGCAGGCCTGCACCACGGGCACGTCGCGCTTGGCCACGTGATCGACCAGATACTGCCCCATGCCGGGGTAGACGAAGACCACCTCGATCACCACCACGCCGACCACCAGATAGGCCAGGTTCAGCATGATGACGTTGACGATGGGCGCGATCGCGTTGGGCAGGGCGTGGCGCGCGATGATGCGGATCGGCGCCAGGCCCTTGAGCTCTGCGGTCTCGATATAGGCCGACTGCATCACGTTCAGGATGGCCGCGCGGGTCATGCGCATCATGTGCGCCAGCACCACCAGCGTCAGCACCGCCACCGGCAGCGCGATGGCCGACAGCTTCTGGCCCAGCGTCATCGCGTCGCTGATCATCGCCACCGAGGGGAACCAGCGCAGCTGCACGGCGACGTAGAAGATCAGCACATAGGCGATGAGGAATTCGGGGATCGAGATCGACGCCAGCGAGACGGCCGAGATCAGCCGGTCGGGCCAGCGGTTGCGATAGCGCACCGACACGATGCCCAGGATCAGCGCCAGCGGCACCGACACCGCCGCCGCGCAGGCCGCGAGGAACAGCGTGTTGCCAAGGCGCTTGCCCAGCGACTGGGCGATGTCCTCGCCATTCGAAAGCGCCGTGCCAAGATCGCCATGCAACGCACTGAAAAGCCAGTTGAAATACCGCTGCACGGGCGGGTCGTTCAGGCCCAGCTCGGCGCGCAGATTGGCCAGCGCCTCGGGCGTGGCCGACTGGCCCAGGATCGACTGCGCCACGTCGCCGGGCAGCAGCTGCGTGCCCGCGAAGATCAGCGCCGACGCGGCGAAAAGAAGGAGGAGGCCCAGCGCGATGCGCTGGACCAGGAGCTTGACGATGGGATGCAGCATGGCCGCCTCAGGCCAGCCAGCACTTCACCATGGCGAAGCCGTTCATCATCTCGCCGTTGGGATCCTTCTCCCAACCCTGCACGCGGGCGTCGGTGGCGTCGATGAAGTCGTTGAACATCGGGCAGATCAGACCGCCCTCGTCGCGCACGATGCGGCCCATGCGACTGTAAAGCTCCTTGCGGCGCGCCTCGTTCAGCTCGGCGCGGGCCTCGAGCAGCAGGCGGTCGAACTCCTCGTTCTTGAAGCGGGTGTCGTTCCAGTCCGCGGTCGACAGATAGGCCGTCGAATACATCTGGTCCTGCGTCGGACGCCCGCCCCAATACGAGGCGCAGAAGGGCTGCTTGTTCCAGACCTCGGACCAGTAGCCGTCGCCCGGCTCGCGCTTGATCTCGAGCGGGATGCCGCAGGCGGCCGCGCTCTGCTGGAACAGCTGCGCCGCGTCCACCGCGCCGGGGAAGGCCACGTCCGAGGTGCGCAGCACGATGGGCGAGCCGTCATGCCCCGACTTCTTGTAGTGGAAGCGCGCCTTGTCCGGGTCGTAGCGGCGCTGCGGGATCGTGTCGTCGAACAGCGGATAGGCCGCGTTGATGGGCATGTCGTTGCCCAGCCCGCCATAGCCGCGCAGGATCTTGTCGACCATCTCCTCGCGGTTGATGGCGTATTTCAGCGCCAGCCGCAGGTCGTTGTTCGCGAAGGGCGGCGTGTCGCAGTGCATGATGAACACGTAGTGCCCGCGCCCGGACACGTTGCGCACCTGCACGCCGGGCACGCGCTTGACCAGGCTGACGATCTTGGGCTCGAGGCGGTTGATCATGTGCACCTGGCCCGACTGCAGCGCCGAGGTGCGGGCGGTGGCGTCGTTGATGACCAGGATCTCGGTCGTCTCGGCATGGCCGCGCGAATCATCCCAATAGTTGGCGAAGCGGCGGAAGCCATGGCGCACGCCGGGCTCGTTCACCTCGACCACATAGGGGCCGGTGCCCACGCCCGCGGCCGGATCGTCGCGCCCGCCGCCCGGCTGGATGACCAGATGGTAGTCGGCCATCAGATAGGGCAGGTCGGCGTTGGGGGTTTCGAGCGTGACGGTGAAGGTGTCGCCCGAGGCCTTCATCTCCTTGATGCCGCGCATGATGCCCAGCGCGCCGGATTTCGAGTTCTCGTCCGAGTGGCGGCGCATGGTCTCGAGCACGTCCTCGGCCGTCAGCGTCTTGCCGTTGTGGAACTCGACGCCCTTGCGGATCTTGAAGCTCCAGGTCGCGGCGTCCGGGGTGGAGGAGAATTCCTCGGCCAGGCGCGGCATGAGGCGGTTGTCGGGGCCGACCTCGACCAGCGTCTCGCCGAAATGGCGCAGCACCACGAAGGGCACGTTCGAGGCCGACAGCGCCGGATCGAGCGAGTTGGTGCTTTCGCCGCCCTGAAGGCCGGCCTTCAGATGCCCGCCCTTGACCGGTCCGGCGGCGCGCACGGCCGAAGCCAGCAGCGCGTTCGCCCCCGCGGCCGTCACGCCAAGCGCGGCCGCTCGGCCCAGAAAGTCGCGTCGGTTGACCAGGTTGAGCGCGGCGCGGCGCGCCAGATCCTCGAGTTCGCGGCTCATTTGCGTTGATTCTCCCTGTCCGCCGCCCGAGGGGGCGGCTTTTTGTTGATCCACGGATCAACAATGCGCGCCAGCGCCCGTTCGTTCAACCCCTTGACAGGTTGCCGCAACGTCGCGCCGGGCCGCGCGGTCACTTCTGAGCAAGATCTGGCGGATGCGCCTCGATTCGAATCGCGCTGTACCAGGCGGCCAGATCGGCGATGTCCTCGTCGCTGAGGCCACGCGCGACCACGCTCATCATCTCGTGCTCGCGCTTGCCCGAGCGAAACGCCTTGAGCTGCGTTTCAAGGTAGATCGCGCTTTCGCCGGCAAGATTTGGCGCGATGGGAATGCGCGCGATGCCGTCGATGCCGTGGCAGACCTTGCATTTGCGCGCCTTCTCGCGCCCGGCCGCCAGATCGGCCGCCGAAGCGGGCGCCGACGCCGCCAGCGCCAGCGCCAGCAGCGCGGCCGCGGCGCGGACCGGGGCCGCAGCCCCGCCCGCCCCGCGAAGAAGCCGCGCCGTCATTGCGCGCCCTCATACCAGATGCGGTAGAGCGCGCCCGCGAGGTCGTCGGACACCAGCAGCGAGCCGTCGCGCAGCTGCGCCACGTCCACCGGGCGGCCAAGATACTCGCCCGTCTCCTCGTCCAGCCAACCCTCGGCGAACGGCTCCATGCGCGCGCCGCCCTCCTCGTCGACGAAGGTGACCATCACCCGCGCGCCCACCGGCTCGGTGCGGTTCCACGAGCCGTGCTGCGCCGAGAAGATCGCGCCGCGATAGCGCGCGGGGAACTGCTTGCCGGTGTAGAAGACCATGCCCAGATCGGCCGCATGCGCCACGGTCTCGACCACCGGGAAGACGACGTCGGCGGGCGGCTCCTCGTCCTTGTATTCGTTGGTGCGCACCGAACCGCCGCCATACCAGGGAAAGCCGAAGTTCTGGCCCGCCTCGGTGGCGCGGTTCAGCTCGCCCGGCGGGATGTCGTCGCCCATGCCGTCGACCTGGTTGTCGGTGAACCACAGATGCCCGGTCGAGGGCTGGAAATCCATGCCGACCGAGTTGCGGATGCCCGAGGCGAAGACCTCGCGCTCCGATCCGTCGGCGTTCATGCGGATGATGCCGCCGATGCCCCACTTGGCGTAAAGCTCGCGCTTGGACTTGGGCGGCACGTTGAAGGGCTGGCCGAGCGAGATGTAGAGCTTGCCGTCCGGCCCCACGTCGCACACGCGCGCGGTGTGGTTGTAGCTGACCTCGTCGGGCGGGATCAGCTCGCCCTCGGGCACGACGTTGAAGGCCGCCACGTCCGGGCTTTCGTAGAAGAACTCGGCCGCCGGATAGACCAGCACCCGGTTCTGCTCGGCGATGTAGAGGAACCCGTCGGGCGAGAAGCACGGCCCGTTGGGGATCTTCATGTCGATCGAGGGCGCGAAGTCCTTGACCTCGTCGGCGACGCGGTCCTTGTCGCGGTCGGTCACGGACCAGACCTTGGTCTTGCGCGTGCCGACGAAGGTGACGATGCCCTGCGGGCCGACGGCGATGTGGCGCGCGTCGGGCACGATGGCGTAAAGCCCGATGCGGAAGCCCTCGGGCAGGCGGATGCGTTCCAGCGTGCGGCGGATCGCCTCGGCCTTGGCGCCGCCCTGTTCGACATAGGTGAAGCCGGCGCCGCCTGTGACCTTGAACTGACTCAGCTTCTCGAGATTGTCGGCCGCCTGCGCCTGCGCGGCCAGTCCCAGCGCGGCGCTCATGGCGATGATCGTGCGCATTCTTCCCTCCCTTGACCCTTGTCGCGCGGGCGCGCGCCCGCGGCGCCGCTTCGCGCGGCCAGGGCATCGTAAGGCGCCGTGACGGAAAAGGGGGGCGGCGACGCGGCGATTCGCCGCGCCTGTTTCATCTGGCGGAAGCCGGCGCCGCATGGCGCGGGCCGGGCTGAACCTGCGATTAACCCGCTCGCGACGGGTCGGGATTCGCGGGCGAATCGGCGGACGCCGGCGCCGCCGGGCCCAGGCAGGCGCTCCAGAGCGCGTCGTCGGCGCGGGCCAGCAGGCGCAGCGTGGTCGCCTTGCCCCGGTTCGGGTTGAAGGCATCGACCCGCGCCAGCTCGCGCAGCGCCGGCGGAGCGCCGCCCGCCGCCTCGGCCAGGGCGCGATCGAAGCGCGCGCGCGCGCGGTCCTCGACCCAGACCGAGGCGCCGGGCAGGGCGATCAGCCGCCGCGCGGCGTCCTCGTGGCTCAGGAACGCGACCGCGCCGTCGGTCAGAAAGACGAGGCTCGGCTCGCGATAGGTGACCGAGGCCGGCGGCGGCGCCGCGCAGCGCGCCAGCGGCGCGGCGGCCTGGGTCATCAGCGCGCTGGGAAACAGCGTGCGCGCCGCCGGCAGCGTGTGCGACAGCGTGGCCGCCGACAGCAGCGCGCTGGCCGCCGCGCCAAGCGCGCCGAAGGCCGCCAGCCGCCCGCCCCCCAGCGCCGCCGCCCCCAGCGCCGTCGCCGCCAGCCCCGCCAGCGCCAGCGCCGCGCCCCAGGGCGCGGGCGCCTGCCCCAGCCAGAGCAGCCCGGCAATGTTGGCCAGCGCCAACGCGCCGCCGACCAGCGCGAACAGCGCCGCGCCCGCGCGCAGCGTCCAGCGGCGCGGCGGGCGAAGCGGGTCCGCGGCCAGCCGCGCCGAGGGGACGAGGTCATGCGGCAGCCCCGGCGCGCGCGCGGGGGCGGCGTTGCGGCGCGCCTCTTCGGTCAGCCACAGGGCCAGCAGTCCGGCCAGGGCGGGCAGGGCGGGCATGACGTAATGCGGCAGCTTGGTCGGGGTGAGCTCGAAGACCAGCCAGGTCGGAACGGCCCATCCGAGCAGAAAGCGCGCCTCGGGCCGCGCGCGCATGCGCCAGACGGCGGCGGCCGCCGCCGGCGCCAGCGCCGCCCAGGGCCAGAAGATCGCCCAGAACGCCGCCAGATACGTCCCCGGCGGCGCGCCGTGCGATTCCCGCCCCTGCGCGACCTTGCCCAGCAGATCGTCCAGCAGCGCCTCGCGGAAGAAGGCGCCCTCGGTGCGCAGCGCGATCAGTGCATACCATGGCGCGGCCAGCGCAAGGAACAGGAGCGGCCCGCGCCGCCAGTCGGGCGCGCGCAGCGGCGCAAGGCTGCGCTGCGCGACCGCCAGCCACGCCATGCAGCCGACGAGCGGGATGAACACGATGGGGCCCTTGAGCGCGACCCCCGCCGCCAGCGCCGCCCACATGCCCAGCGCCGCGCCGCGCCCGCCCGCCAGCGCGCGCGCATAGGCGCCCATGGTCAGCACGATCGCGGCCAGAAGGGCGGCGTCCGTCTTGGCGATATGCGCCTCGGCCACGACCACCAGCGCCGTGGCCGTCATCGCCGCCGCGCGAAAGGCGGCCGCCCGGCCCGCAAGCGGCGTCAGCGCCCAGAACAGCCCCAGCGTCGCCAGCGTCGCGCCCAGCGCCGAGGGCAGCCTCCAGGCCCACATCCCCACCCGTTCGACCGGCACGTCCAGCGCCTTGGCCGCCGCCGCCGCGGACGCCGCCTGAAGCCAGTAGATGCCGGCGGGCTTCTTCCAGCGCGGCGCGTCCTGAAAGCGGATGTCGACGTAGTCGCCGCTCTGCAGCATCTGGCGCGAGGCCTGCACGAAGCGCGCCTCGTCGCGATCGGTGACGGGCAGCGCGTCCAGCCCCGGCGCGAACATGGCCAGGCACAAGAGCGCCAGCGCCGCGACCTGCCGCCAGGCGGCGCGGTCGAGCCAGGCCGCGGCCGCGCGCGCGCGCCCGTCCAGCGCCGCCGGCGCGCGGCGCAGGCGCCCGCGCTCGGGGTCGGGGGTCATGCGGGCGTCAGTCGGCCGCGGGCGGCGCGGAGGGGTCCTCGGCCGGCGGCGGGACCAGCAGGCCCTTGAGATCGTCGGCCAGCGGCGCGGCGTCGGGGGCCGGGGCCTCGGCGGCGGGAACCTTCTCGAGCACCGAGCGCGAGGCGGCGTTCTGCGCGGCCAGGATGGTCAGCGCCAGGCTGGTGGCGACGAAGCCGGCGGCGATCATCCAGGTCGCCTTGCTCAGCGCCGTCGCCGCGCCGCGGCCGGTGACGAGGCCGCCGCCGCCGCCGCCGATGCCCAGCGCGCCGCCCTCCGAGCGCTGCAGCAGCACCAGCCCGATCAGGAACACCGCAAGAATGAGGTGGACGATGAGCAGAACGTTTTCCATCGGGTCGGCCTTCCTGAATGCGCCCAAGCCGGGCGGCGGGTCTGGCGGCGGTTTCTACCGCCTCGGCGGGCGCTTGTCGAGACGGGGCGCGGCGCGATCGGCGCCGGGGCCGTCGGGGTCGGCCGGGCCGCCGCCGTCCTCCGCGGCGGCGAGGGCCGCGCGTTCGTCCGCGGGGCGCGGGCCGCCGCCCCCGCCGGCCGCCAGAGGATGACCCGACAGCACCAGCGCCCGCAGCCGCGCCTGCATGACATGGGCGTAGATCTCGGTGGTCGAGATGTCGGCATGGCCCAGCAGGGTCTGGATCGCCCGCAGATCCGCGCCCCCCGCCAGAAGATGCGTGGCGAAGGCGTGGCGCAGCGTGTGCGGCGAGACGCTGGCCGGGTCGATCCCGGCCCGCGCCGCCGTCTCGCGCACCAGCTGGAAGAAGCGCGCCCGCGTCAGCCGCCCCGCGCGCCCGCGCGAGGGAAACAGCGCCGCCGCGCCGCGCAGGCGCGGGTCCGCGTCGCGATGGGCCAGCCAGGCGGCGAGCGCCGCGCGCGCGGGCTCGGACAGCGGAACCATGCGCTCGCGCCCGCCCTTGCCGCGCACCAGCAACATGCGCGGATCGCCCCGCGCGGCGGCGGCGGGCAGGTCCAGAAGCTCGCTCGCGCGCATGCCCGTGGCGTAGAGCAGCTCGAGCATGCAGCTCAGCCGCAGCGCCGCCGCCTGCGCCGCCGGGCCGGGGCCCGCGGGCCGGCGCGCGGCCTCGAGCAGCGCCTCGACCTGCTCGGGCGACAGCGTGCGCGGCAGCGGGCGGCGCGCGCCGGGGCCGCGAAGACGCGCGGCGGGGTCGTCCTCGCGCCAGCCCTCCTCGCAGGCGAAGCGGTAGAACTGGCGCGCCGCCGACAGGCGCCGCGCGCGCGTGGCCCGGCTCAGCCCGCGCGCCTCCATCGCCGCCATCCACGCGGCGATGTCCGCGCGCTCCAGCGCCAGCAGATCGCCGCCCCCATGCTCGGCCAGGTCGGACAGATCGCGCGCATAGGCCGAGATCGTGTTGTCGGCCGCTCCGCGCTCGGCGCGCAGCGCCTCGAGAAAGCGCGCGACGGGATCGGCGGGCGCGCGCGCGCTCATGCCGCCCCCGGGTGCGCCGCGGCGCGGCGCGGGGGCTCAGTCGCCGGGCGCGGGCGCATCGATCGTCACCGTGGCGCGCGGGGCGGGCAGATCGGCCACCAGCGCATAGCCCGCCAGCGCCAGCGCGCCCAGAACGGCAAGGTATAGAAGGTATTTGAGCGCGGTGCGCATGACGTCTTCCTCCTTGTCCCGCGGCCCGAGCGATGCGGACTTGGCGCCGCGCCCGCGGCTGGTGTAACGAGGGACCCGCCCAGCCCCGAGCGTCGGCGCGTCGCGCGCCGCGACCCTAGCGCCGGCCGCGCCGCGCCGCAATGGCGCGGGGCCGGGCGAAGCCCCATGCCGCCGGCCTTCGGAGCCGCGGCCAGCCGAAGGACGCCGCGCGATCGTGAGCACGCCCGACACGCCGCCCAGCCCAGACGACGCGCCGGCCGCCTTGCCGGACGGCCCCCGGGCTCCCGCCGCGCGGCCCCGGCTGCTGCGCCCGGTCGCGCTGGTCGGGCTGATGGGCGCGGGCAAGACCACCGTCGGCCGGCGGCTCGCCGCCATGCTGGACGCACCCTTCGTCGACAGCGACGAAGAGATCGAGGCCGCCGCGCGCATGAGCGTGGCCGAGATCTTCGCCTCGATGGGCGAGGACGCCTTTCGCCAGGGCGAACGCCGCGTCATCGCGCGCCTTGTGCGCCAGCCGCGCCCGGCGGTGATCGCAACCGGCGGCGGCGCGTTCATGAACGACGACACCCGCGCGCTGCTGCTGAGCCGCGCCGCGACCGTGTGGATTCGCGCCGAGCTCGACACGCTGGTCGAGCGCGTGGGGCGCAAGAACACCCGCCCCCTGCTGGCCGGCGGCGATCCGCGCCGGATCCTGGCCGAGCTGATGGCCCGCCGCCACCCCGTCTACGCCGAGGCCGCGGTCGTCGTCGACAGCCGCCGTGGCGAGAAGCACGAAGCCGTCGCCGCCCGAATCCTCGACGGTCTGCGCGCGCTCGGCGACGTGATCGAAGAGGGGCCCGACGCCCCCCAGAGCCAGGAGACGCCCGCATGAGCCCCCAGCGCAGCACCGTCGAGGCGCCCTTCGGCGCGCGCAGCTACCGCATCGAGATCGGCCCCGGCCTGCTGGCCGAGGCGGGCGCGCATGCGGCGCCGCTGCTGCCGCGCCCGCGCACCGCCGTCATCACCGACGAGAACGTCGCCCGCGCCCAGCTTCCCGCCCTGCGCGCGGGTCTGGCCGCCGCCGGCATCGAGGCCGACGAGCTGATCGTGCCGGCGGGCGAGGGCAGCAAGTCCATGGCCGAGCTGACGCGCGTGGTCGAGTGGCTGCTCGATCGGCGCATCGAGCGCGACGATCTGATCATCGCGCTGGGCGGCGGCGTGATCGGCGATCTGGTCGGATTCGCCGCCGCGATCCTGCGCCGGGGGGTGGGATTCGTGCAGATCCCGACCTCGCTGCTTGCGCAGGTGGACAGCTCGGTCGGCGGCAAGACCGGGGTCAACGCGCCCCAGGGCAAGAACCTGATCGGCGCCTTCCACCAGCCGCGCCTGGTGCTGGCCGACACCGACGCGCTGCGCACGCTGCCGCGGCGCGAGCTGCTGGCCGGCTATGCCGAGGTGGCGAAATACGGGCTTCTGGGCGACGCGGACTTCTTCGCCTGGCTCGAGACGCACGGCCCGGCGCTGCGCGACGGCGACGACGCCGCGCGGATCGAGGCGGTGCGCCGCTCGGTCGAGGCCAAGGTGCGCATCGTCGCGCGCGACGAGACCGAGCGGGGCGAACGCGCGCTGCTCAATCTGGGACACACATTCGGCCATGCGCTCGAGGCTGCGACCGGCTATGGCGAGCGCCTGCTGCACGGCGAGGGCGTGGCGATCGGCTGCGTGCTGGCCTTCGCGCTGTCGGCGCGGCTGGGGCTGTGCGCGCAGGAAGAGCCCTCGCGCGTGGCGGCGCATCTGTCGCGAATGGGCCTGCCCACGCGCCTTGCCGACATTCCCGGCCCGCTGCCCGACGCCGAGGGGCTGATGGCCCTGATGGCGCAGGACAAGAAGGTCAGGGCCGGACGTCCGACCTTCATCCTGGCGCGCGGAATCGGCCGCGCCTTCGTCGCGCGCGACGTCGATCCCGAGGCCGTGAGGGCCGTTCTGAACGAGGCCCTGGCCGAGCGCGGCGCGGCCTGAAGGGCGCGGCGCAAGGCGGTTCGGGCGCGGGGGAATGCGGGGGGACGGCCGGCCGGATTTTCGCGCGATTTCGCGCTTGACGCCCCCCGGCCGCATGGATAAAAGCCCCCTCGCGAGCGGCGGAGTAGCTCAGTTGGTTAGAGCAGCGGAATCATAATCCGCGTGTCGGGGGTTCGAGTCCCTCCTCCGCTACCAGATCTTCCTCGAAAATCCGTTGCTGGAAGAGGCGATCGCGACGCGCGTCAGGGGCGTGCCGTCCATCGCTTCCGTCTGCGCGTGCGACCTGCTCTGCCAAGGAGATTTCGGCGAGCGCCCGGGCGATGTGCGCCGAGCTGCGCGCAGGGCCTTCGCGGCGGCCGCAGGCCGGGAGGCGCGGGCGCCTTGTCCGGTTCCGGCCCTTGCCTTCTTCGCAGCGAAGCGGCGAGCGCCGAATCCCCCCGCCGACGGGAGCGGGACCCCGCCGCGTCGGCGTCGCGTTCATGCGGCCGGGGCGCGGGCGATGCGGCGGTAGCCGGCCTTGCCGTGGTAGAAGCCGTTGCTCAGAGGCGCGTCGCCGCAGATTTCGCGCAGGCGCGCCTCGGCCTCGGCCGCGCTCAGCCTTGCGTCAAGAAGCGCGCGGAACAGGTTCGCCGCCGCCGCCATGTCGACCGCCTGCGGCATCAGGCGCAGATGCGTGACTCCGGCGGCGACGAGCTCGGGGATCTCGTCGATCAACGCCAGATAGGATTCCGATTGGGTCTGGATGCCGTTGACGCGAAGGATCGGTCGGTCGTCCGTGGTGCGCAGGGGCATTCCGTCGGGATCCTCCTCGCACACATGGCGGCAATTGTCCTTGGTCCGGCCATGGGCGCGCGCGTGGTAGCAGCGCGCCGACACCGCCAGCGAGGCGCGCCCGAACACCTGCGCCTCGACCCCCATCCCCAGCGCCCGCGCCGCGCCGGCGGCGACGGCGACGGCCGGGCCGGGCAGCTCGACGGGCAGGCAGACATGCGTCGCCCCCTGGGACGCCATCCAGGCGATCGTCGCCTCGTTGTAGGCGTTCATGAACGGGCCGATGCGATGGGGCCGCCGCCCGCGGGCGAACAACCCGGCGGCGTTGTTGATCTCGATCTCGGGCGCCTCCAGCGACGCCAGCTCGGCGGTCGCCTTGCGCTCGCGCACGAGCATCACCTCGGCCAATGTCGAGAGGATCACGGTCTTGCCCGCGCGGCGCAGACGCTCGATCGTCTCGGGAAGATCGGGCTCGTGGAAGGGCGCGCGCTTGGAGCAGATGACCTCGCCCAGATAGACCTCGTCCACCGCCGCCTCGTCGGCGATGCGCGCGTAGAAGTCGCGCCGCCTCTCGGGCGGCCAGTGATAGGCGATCGGTCCCAGCGTCAGCTTCGTCATGCTCTCACCGCCATTTCTTCGTGGCAAAGGCGCCCTGGGTCTGCTTGCGGCCCTCGGTCAGCGCGACAAGGCCGTCAAGGTCGGCGCGCCGCCCCGCGCGGATCTCGTCCACCGCCTTGCGGAAGGCCGAGACGACGGTGCGCACATAGCTTTTCGACCGTTGCCGCCCCTCGATCTTGAACGCGTGAACGCCCGCCTCGATCAGCTGGTGAAGCATGGGCGCGAGGTTGAGGCTGATCGGCTCTTCGAAGGCGTAGTATCCCTCGGGGCGATGGGGCGCGTTGTAGCGGCCCTTGCAGATGGTGGGATAGCCGGCCTTCTCGTCGGGCCCGAAGCGGTCGATGGCGAACCCGGCCAGCCGCGACGTCATCGCGCCGTCTTCGTGACGCACGTATTCGACATGGGACGCCGGCGAGCAGACGCCGTCCATGTTGGTGGACTGGCCGGTCAGGTAGCTGGTGAGGCTGCATCGCCCCTCGACCATCAGGCCGTGATTGCCGAAGATGAAGGTCTCGATCTCGCAGGGGATCTCCTTGCGGATTTGCCGGATCTCGGCGATCGTCAGGATGCGCGGCAGCACCACCCGCTTCACGCCGAAATGCGCGCAATAATAGCGGATCGCCTCGGGCGAGGATGCGGCGGCCTGCACGGACAGGTGCAGCCGGATCCCGGGATGGGCGCGCGCGATGTGGTCGGCTACGCCCATGTCTGCGACGATGACGGCGTCGACCCCGACCCGCGCGCCGATCTCGGCGGCCTCGCGCCACAGAGCCGTCCGGCCGGCCGGCGGGTATGTGTTCAGCGCCAGCAGCACCTTGGCGCCGCGGCCATGCGCGTAGGCGACGGCCTCTTCCAGCTCTTGCGGCGTGAAGTTCAGCCCCGGAAAGTTCCGCGCGTTGGTGGCGTTCTGAAAGCCGCAATAGACGGCGTCGGCCCCCGCGTCGACGGCCGTGCGCAGGGCCGAGGGCGTTCCGGCCGGGCAGATCAACTCGGCCACGCTCATCGCCCGTCTCCTTGGGGTTCGACATGCCGATAGCGCCGGCGAAGCTGCGCAAGGATGGCGCGGCCGGGCGGGCCGAACATGTCGGCCGCCTCCTCGGCGATCGAGCCGTCCACGTCGTCGAGCGCATTGCGCAGGCGAACGACCGCCTCGGTGTCGCCGCCGATCTCCAGATCGCGCGAGAAGAAGGCGGCGTCGCCGTCCTGTTCGGCGTCGATCAGTTCGAGCAGCAGCAGGAAACGCCCCCGAATGCTTGCGCCCGCCGGCGGCAGCCGGTCGCGCGGCGTCGCCCTCAGGATCAGCCGTTCGGGATCGGGGCGCAGATGCAGCGCGAAGGGCAGCTCGACGGGATCGATCACGTAGTCGGTCCTGCAGTGCGCGCCCAGCCGCGCGAACAGCGCGGGATGGCGCTGCGCGATGCGGCGCACGATCCGCGTCAGGAAGGGCTGCGCCACCAGGCAGGCGACGCGCGAGAGCGCCCCGCCCGGCGTCGGCGGTCCCGCTTCGATTCGGGTCGCGATTTCGGACATCTTCGCGTGCTCCATCGTCAACGCGCCGCGCCGGCGCCGGCAAGCGCCGGGCGGCCTGTTCCGAGCGCGGCCAGACACCAGCCGAGCGCGGCTTCCTCGCGGGGCGCAACCTGCTCGGCCAAGCCGCCGCAGAAGGCGTCGAAGGCGGCGCGGCGAATCTCCGAGACCCCGATCATGACCGGAACGCCCCGGCTGACCGCCGCGCCGATCAGCGCGCGAAAGCCGCGGCCCTCGGCCTCGCTGACGCCGAACCTGTTGAGCAGGACGATGTCCGCCCCGCGTTCGAAGGCGGCCATGGCCAGGCCGGCGGCGTGCTCGATCGCTCCGGCGTCGAGGCGGCACGCGGTCGAGCACGCGCCCAGATCCTGCGTGATCCGCACTTCGGGCCCGTCGGGCAGCACGCGCAGCACCGCTTCGCAATGCGCGGGCGCGGCGGCGGGGCTGCGCAGCGCGCCGGCCACGCGGAAGCCGCGCGCGATCAGGGCCGCGTGCAGCCGCTCGAGCAAGGCGTCGGTGCGGCCGTCGCCCGATATGGGAAGGGCGGCGATGGCGGGAAGTTCGTCTTCGGCGTCCGTCGTCGGTCTGGACATGTGCGTTCTCCTCGGGCCGCGGCCGGTCTGGGCGCTTGGGGCTTCGGCGGGCTCTTGCGCGATTCCGGGGCTCTGTAGCAGCGCGCGGGCGGCGAAAAACTGACGATGGTCAAGATCCGCCGCACTTCGTCGCGCGCCGGACATCGGCGGTCGCATCGCCTTGGCACGGCGCGGCGAAGGGGCGATCATCGCGACCATGACAAGCCCGAGCGATGATTCCGACCCACCGCGCCATCCCTGCGGCGCCTGCGCCTTCGGCGAGGCCAGCGTCTGGCGTCCGGTCGCGCCCGAGCTGCGGGCGCGGCTGGCGCAGGGGTTTCGCCGCCGCCAGCTGGCCCGCGACGAGGCGATCTATGCGCAAGGCGCGCCGGCCAACACGGTCTATTGCCTGTCGCGCGGGCTCGTGGCCTTGCGCACGACGCGCGAGGACGGCCATTACAGCTTCGTCCGCCTCGTCCGGCCGGGCGAGATCTTCGGCTTCCGCTCGTTCCTGGCAAGGCAGCCGCACGACACGGAGGCGCGCGCGCTGACGGCGGCGCGGGTGTGCGTCGTGGCCGCGCGCGAGGCGAGGGAGGTGGTCGAGGGCTCGCCGCAGGTGCTCGGGGGGCTGGCGCTGCGCTGCGCAATCGAGCTGCGGCGCAGCCGCGACTTGCGGGCCCATTCGCGCCGCGGCGACGCCGGCGGCCGCCTGCTGCGGCTGATCCGCGATCTGTCGGCCGATCAGGCGCCCGACGCGGACGGGGTCGTGCGCTTTCGCTTGCCCTTGTCGCGGGCGGACATGGCCGCGGCGCTGGGCCTGGCGCCCGAGACCGTGACGCGGCGCCTGCGCCGGCTTTGCGAGGCGGGCGCGCTCAGGATCTCGGGCCGGCAGGTCGAGCTGCCTGCGCCGGCGGCCGAGGGGGGCGGCTGAGCGCGACCCCGCCGCCGGGCGCGAGGCGGCTCGCGCTGCGCCTGCGCCCACCCGCCGGCGTGCGACGCGTGGCGGACGGGGGCGGTCGGCGCGGAGCGTTCGGGGCCGCCGCCGCCACGACGGGCGGTTTGGCCCGAGCGAAAGCTCGCATGACGCCTCTGGCGCGGTCATGCGGCGGGGGCGGCAAGGCGCGGCCCGGCGGGGCGGGCGCGTTGTTCGGTTCGCCGCCTTCGGGCGCGCCGCCCGCCGGCGCGGGGCATCGGCGCCCGGGCGCCGCGGCCGCGCGCGCCCGGCGCTTGCCGGGCGCCCCTGCCGCGCCCGCCGCGTTCAGTGCGCCATCAGCACGGGCAGGGGCGTGTCGCGGATGATGTCGCGGGTCACGCCGCCGAGGATCAGTTCGCGAAAGCGCGAGCGGCCATAGGCGCCCATGACCATCAGGTCCGCCCCGATCTCGATCGCGCGCCGGCGCAGCGCCCCGCTTGCGCCCAAACCCTCGTCGGGCAGGGGCGCCAGCTCGACCGGCAGGTCGTGGCGCGACAGCATCAGCGCCAGCGCCTCGCCCGAGGCGGCCATGTCCTCGTCCGGGTCGATCATGACGATCTCGATCTTCTCGGCCTCGGACAGGAAGCCCATGGCATGGCGCACGGCGCGCAGCGCCTCGCGGCTGTCGTTCCAGGCGATGAGCGTCGTCGAGCCGACCTTCTCGGGCAGCTCGCGCGGGGCCAGAAGCACCGCGGCGTCGCCGTCGAAGAGCGCGCCCTCGAGCAGCGCCTCGGACAGCTCGGCGCCGTCTCCGCCCTGGCCGTCGCCGCCGGCCAGCACGACCAGCTCGGAAAAGCGGGCGCGGGCCCCGAAGGCCGGGCCGGCGCCGGCATAGGTGGCGACCAGGGGCGCGGCGTCGCCGCGCGCGCCCTCGCGCTCGAGCCGCTCGGCGGCGGCCTCGGCCAGCGTCTCGGCGCGCTTGCGCGATTCCTCATACCACTGCGTCATCGCCAGGGACGGCGCCTCGCCATAGGCGTAGGCGGGCAGGTCGGGCTCGTAGCCCAGCGCGACCACCGACAGATGCGCGTCGAAGCGGCGGCTGAGCGCGATGGCCGCGGACATGCGCCCGCGCCCGTCGGTTTCGCCGTCGGTGCAGGTGAGGATGGTCTTGTAGGTCATGGCGGACTCCGGTTTGCGGCGCCCCCTGCGGCGCCTTTCGCCACACACTATCGCGCGCCGCGCCGTCTGGCGACTTGATCCGCGTCAAGCGTCCGAGCGCCCGCCCCGGCGTCAATCGGCCTGATAGCGCCCCGACTTGCCGCCTTCCTTGAAGACAAGGCGCGTGTCGGTCAGGCGCATGGCCTTGTCCACCGCCTTGACCATGTCATAGACGGTCAGCTGCGCGACGGCGACGGCGGTCAGCGCCTCCATCTCGACGCCGGTCGGGCCGGTCGTGCGCACGGTGGCCTCGATCTCGACGCGGTTGCGGGCGGGATCGGGCGTCAGCTCGACCGCCACCTTGGACAGCGGCAAGGGGTGGCACAGCGGAATCAGCTCGGAGGTGCGCTTGGCGGCCATGATGCCCGCCAGCCGCGCCACGCCCAGAACGTCGCCCTTGCCGGCGCGCCCCTCGACGATCATGGCCAGCGTGGCGGGCGCCATCTCGACCGCGCCGCGGGCGACGGCGGTGCGCACGGTGGCGGGCTTGGCCGAGACGTCGACCATCTGCGCCGCGCCCTTGGCGTCGAAATGGGTCAGGCGGGGTTCGGCGTCGCTCATCGGGCGGCTCCTTGCGGGTCCTGGGCGGGCAGGGGATCGGCGAGGATCGCGCGCGTGGCGGCCTCGACGTCGGGCTGGCGCATCAGGCTTTCGCCGATCAGGAAGCAGCGCGTCCCCGCCCGCGCCAGCCGCGCCAGATCGGCGGGCGAGGACAGGCCCGACTCGGCCACCGCGATGCGCTCGGCCGGGATGCGCGGGGCGAGGCGCTCGGTGGTCTCGAGCGTGGTGACGAAGCTGCGCAGGTCGCGGTTGTTGACCCCGATC
The DNA here is from genome assembly GCF_008124525.1 of Oceanicella actignis. Taxonomy (GTDB): domain Bacteria; phylum Pseudomonadota; class Alphaproteobacteria; order Rhodobacterales; family Rhodobacteraceae; genus Oceanicella; species Oceanicella actignis. The sequence continues at coordinate 143,046 of NZ_VNHJ01000003.1, read as the reverse complement.
AGCGGCGAGCGCAGCGCCAGCGCGCGTTCGAGCTCGGCCTCGTCATGCACCTCGATCAGCGCGTCCATGCCCCAGGCCAGCGCGGCGTCTTCGAGCTCGCGCGCCTGGGCGTCCGAGACGCTGGCCATGATGATGAGGATGCAGTCCGCGCCCAGCGCCCGCGATTCGGCCACCTGCCAGGGATCGTAGAGGAAATCCTTGCGCAGCGCGGGCAGCGAGACGGCCGCGCGCGCGGCGCGAAGATACGCGTCCGCGCCCTGGAACGAGGGTTCGTCGGTCAGCACCGACAGGCACGCGGCGCCGCCGCGCTCATAGGCGCGCGCCAGGGCCGGCGGGTCGAAATCGGCGCGGATCAGGCCCTTCGAGGGGCTGGCCTTCTTGACCTCGGCGATGAGGCCGTAGCGGCCCTCGGCCAGCGCGCGGCGCAGCGCGGCGACGAAGCCGCGCGGGGCGGGGGCGGCGCGCGCGGCGTCCTCGAGCGCGCGCAGCGGCGTGCGGGCCTTGCGCGCGGCGATTTCCTCAAGCTTGTAGGCCTTGATGCGGTCCAGAACGGTTTGGGTCACGCGGATGTCTCCGTTTGCCGGGGCGGCGCTCAGCCGGCCGCGGATGTGACGCGCGCCAGCGCCGCGACGCGCGCCTTGGCCGCGCCCGAGTCGATGCTTTCGCGCGCGCGCTCGACGCCCTCGCGCAGATCGGCCGCCGCGCCCGCCACCACCAGCGCCGCCGCCGCGTTCAGCAGCACCGCGTCGCGATAGGCCGAGCGCGCGCCCTCGAGCAGCGCGCGCAGCGCCGCGGCGTTCTGCGCCGGCGTGCCGCCGAGGATCTGCTCGAACGGGTGCACGGGCAGGCCGGCGTCCTCGGGGGCCAGCTCGAATTCGCGCAGCGCGCCGTCATGGGTCTCGACCACCTTGCTCGGGGCCGAGATCGACAGCTCGTCCGTGCCGTCGCCGCCATGCACCAGCCAGGCGCGCTCGGCGCCCAGCGTCGCCAGCGTCTGGGCCATGGGGCGCAGCAGATCGGCCGAGAACGCGCCCGTCAGCTGCCGGCGGACCCCCGCGGGGTTGGTCATCGGGCCGAGGATGTTGAAGATCGTGCGCGTGCCCAGCTCGGCGCGCGCGGGGCCGACATAGCGCATCGCCGGATGGTGCATGGGCGCCATCATGAAGGCGATGCCCGCCTCGGCCAGCGCCGCCTCGACCACGGCGGGGCCGACCATGACGTTGACGCCCAGCTCGGTCAGCGCGTCGGCGGCGCCCGATTTCGAGCTCAGATTGCGGTTGCCGTGCTTGGCCACCGGCACGCCCGCCCCGGCGACGACGAAGGCGGCCGCGGTCGAGATGTTCAGCGTGCCCTTGCCGTCGCCGCCGGTTCCGACGATGTCGATCGCGCCCTCGGGGGCGCGCACGCGGGCCATCTTCGCGCGCATCACCGAGGCGGCGGCGGCGTATTCGTCCACCGTCTCGCCGCGCGTGCGCAGCGCCATCAGGAAGCCGCCGATCTGGGCCGGCGTGGCCTCGCCCGACATGATGGCCTCGAAGGCGCGCGCGGCCTCGTTGCGGGTCAGGGGGCCCTCGGCGGCCTTGCCGATCAGGGGCTTGAGCGCTTCGGACATCAGGCGGCCCTCGTCAGCGGCCGCACGGGGATGCCGGCGATGCGCAGGAAGTTGGCCAGCATGTCGTGCCCGTGCTCGGAGCGGATCGACTCGGGGTGGAACTGCACGCCGTGGATGGGCAGCTCGCGATGCTGAAGCCCCATGATGACGGCCTCGTCGCCCTGGCCGGTCTCGGCCGTGATCTCGAGCGCGTCGGGCAGGCTTTCGCGCTCGACGCACAGCGAGTGGTAGCGCGTGGCGGTGAAGTCCTGCGCCAGGCCGGCGAACACGCCCTTGCCGGTGTGGCGGATGGTCGAGGTCTTGCCGTGCAGCACCTCGTGGCAGCGCACGACCTTGCCGCCGAAGGCCTGGCCGATGGTCTGGTGCCCCAGGCACACCCCCAGAAGCGGCAGGCGTCGCTCGGCGGCGGCGGCGACGAGGTCGAGGCAGATCCCGGCCTGGTCCGGATCGCACGGCCCGGGCGAGAGCACCACCGCCTCGGGGCCCATCTCCAGCGCCTCGGCGACCGAGATCTGGTCGTTGCGGCGCACCTCGACCCGCGCGCCCAGCTCGCCGAAATAGTGGACGAGGTTGTAGGTGAAGCTGTCGTAATTGTCGATCAGCAGCAGCATGTCGGCATGTCCTTGTCGGCGGGCCTCCGGGCGGCGGTGGCCGGGGCGCGGGCGTCGGCGGGGCGCGCGGGCTGGTTCCGCGGCGCGATCGGGGCTAATACATGCGAGGAAGGGCGGGGCGGCGTCAAGCGCGCCCTGCGCCGCGTTGCATCACGGAGGATGGCGTATGGCCTATGGCGTTGCAGGTTTCGCAAGGGGCTTCGTCGCCGGCGCGCTGGCGGTGGGAACGGCGGCCGCGCTGGCGGCCCTGATCGCGCCGCCTCCCGAGGCGCCTGCCATGGCGCCCCCCATCGCGCCGCCCGCCGCTACGCCAGCCGCCCCCGCGGCCGGTCCCGAGGCGGGCCCCGAGGCGCCCATCGCCGCCGACAAGGCGCGCCCCGCGGCCCTTCCCGGCGCCGTCGCCGACGCCCCTTCGGCGGCCGAGGCAGTGGGCGCGGCGCCCATCCTCGACCGCGCTCCGGCGGCGCTCGCCATGGCGCCGGCGGCGAACCCGCCCGCGGCCGAGGCGCCGGGCGCGCCGCCGCCCGCGCCCTCGCGCCCGATCCCCGCGCCCGAGCAGGCCGCCGCCATTCACGCCGCCGACGGCGCAGCCGGCGCGGGCCGCGCGCCGGCCCCCGAGGACGTGGCGGCGGCCGAAACGCCGCCCGCGCCGAAGGCCGAAGATTCGTCGGGCGCGCGGCCTGTCCCCGGCGGCGAGAAGGCGGCGGGCATCGCGGCCGCGTCCCCCTCGGCGGCGGAAGCCGCGGCGGCGTCCGTGGTCGAAGCGCCGGCGTCCCCGACGCCCCCCGAGGCCGCCGCGCCCGCCGGGCTTTCGGCCGCATCCGCGCCGACTCTCGGCGCCGCCGCCTCGCCCCCGGCACCCGACGCAGCGGCGGCGCCGCCCCTCGCGCCCGCAACGCCCGCGACGCCCGCCGCGCCCGACGTGGCGCCGGTTCTGGATCTGGCCCAAGCCGCCGCCGTGTTGCGGTCGGCCGCCGGAACGGGAGCGGGGGCGGCGGCGCCCAAGGGCGAGGCCGCGTCAAATGCCGCGGCGCGCGCGCCCCAGGGTCCGGCGGCCGCCCCGGCGCAAGCGCCCAAGGCGGCGGATGACGCGCAGCCTGGCGCGCTGGGCGCCGCCGCCCTTGCGCCGGGGACGGGCGCGGACCCCGCGCCGGCCGCGCCGCCGGCCGATGCCGCGCCGGCGCCCGCGTCCATGCCGGCAGGTTCGCCCGAGGCGGGCGCGGCGGCCCCGGTCGCGCGATCCGCTCCCGCGGCGCCGGCCGGGCGGGCGCTGGACCTGGCCGAAGCGGCGGCGGCGCTGCGCGCGGCGGCCCAGCCGCCCGCGCGCGCGGCGGCAGGCGCGGTTGCCCCCGTCTCCGCGAGCGGCGCAGGCGGTGCGGAGGATGCCGCGCCCGGCACGGCGCTTGCGCCCGGCCAGACCCGGGCGCAGGCCGACGCAGCCAGCCCGCTTGCCGCCTTGCGCCAGCGTTCCGCCGGGCAGGAGGGCGGGTTCGCGCCGCGGCGCGTCGCCGCCCCGGGCGCGCTGCCCGAGCTGCTTGTGCACATCGCCCGCGGCGCCGATCGAAGCTGGATCGATCGCGCCATCGCCGGGCTCGAGGCGCGCGGCTACCGCGTGCGTCTGGTCAAGGTGGTGCCTTTCGACCAGCCGGGCGACGAGATCCGCTACTACCGCGACGAAGACGCGGCCGCCGCCGCCGAGCTGGCGCGCGCGCTGCAGGCCGAGGCCAGCGCCGCGCGCGGCGCGCCGCGCCCCGCGCCGGCCGTGGCCTCGCTGGCCAAACGCTTTCGCAACCTGCCGCGCAACATGATGGAAATTTGGATCGGGGCAGGCGGCTGACCGGGGCGGCCGCGCCTGCGCGCCGACCCGGCTTGGCCCGTCTGCGCCTGTCCGCGCCCGCCGCCGGGCGGGACCGTGGCCGCCCCTTGCCGCGTGGAGATCGGCCCGCCGCCCGCGCCGAGGGACGCGCTTGCGCCGGCCCGCCCGCCTGCCGCGCCGGCCTTTCGCGCCAGGGCCTTCCGCCCCGGCCCCTGGCGGCCCGGGTCGGGAGCGGCGTCGGGAGCGGGGGCGAGGGCGCGCTCAGTTGCCGCCGCGTCCGGCGAAGCGCGCGGCCTCTTGCGCGGCGCGCATCAGGGCCTTGGCCTTGTTGACGGTTTCCTGATGTTCGGCCTCGGGGTCGCTGTCGTGAACGACGCCGCCGCCGGCCTGGACATGCATCTTGCCGTCCTTGATGACGGCGGTGCGCAGGGCGATGCAGGTGTCCATCTCCTGCGCCGAAGAGATGTAGCCGACCGCGCCGGCATAGACGCCGCGCTTGTGCACCTCGAGCTCGTCGATGATCTCCATGGCGCGCACCTTGGGCGCGCCCGACACCGTCCCCGCCGGCAGACCGGCCAGCAGCGCGCCCAGCGCGTCGACGTCCTCGCGCAGCGCGCCCTCGACGTTCGAGACGATGTGCATCACATGCGAGTAAAGCTCGACCGTGAACTGCTGGTTCGGGTTCACCGTGCCGATGCGCGCCACGCGCCCCACATCGTTGCGCCCCAGATCCAGCAGCATCAGATGCTCGGCCAGCTCCTTGGGATCGGAGAGCAGGTCCTTGCGCAGGGCCTCGTCCTCTTCCGGAGTGGCGCCGCGCGGGCGGGTGCCGGCGATGGGGCGGATCGTGACCTTGCCCTCGCGCACGCGCACCAGGATCTCGGGCGAGGCGCCGACGATCTGGAAGTCGCCGAAGTTGAAGAAGAACATGTAGGGGCTGGGATTGGTGCGCCTGAGCGCGCGGTAGAGCGCGAAGGGCGGCAGCGGAAAGTCCAGCGTCCAGCGCTGCGAGGGCACGACCTGGAAGATGTCGCCGGCGCGGATGTATTCGCGCGCCTTCTCGACCATCTGCAGGTAACGCTCGCGCCCGGTGTTCGAGACCGGCTCGCCCGGCGCCGCGCCGGGGGCGGCGACCTCGTGCGCCACGGCGCGGTCCAGATCCATGACCACGTCCGACAGACGTTCGGCCGCGCGCGCATAGGCGGCGCGCGCATTCTCGCCCGAGCCGGCCCAGACGGGGGTGACGATGGTCACCTCGTCCTTCACCGCGTCGACGGCGGCGACGATGGTCGGGCGCATCATCACCGCGTCGGGCAGGCCCAGCGGATCGGGGTTGACGTTCGGCAGCCGCTCGACCAGGCGGACCATGTCATAGCCCAGATAGCCGAACAGCCCCGAAACGCCCGGCGGCAGCGCGCGGGGCAGGTCGATCTGGCTTTCCTCGAGCACGGCGCGCAGGCTGGTCAGGGCGTCGCGCGGGTCGGCCTCGAAGGCGTGCGGGTCGTAGCGCGCGGCGCGGTTGATCTCGGCGCGCCCGTCGCGGCAGCGCCACACAAGGTCGGGCTTGAAGCCGATGAAAGAGTAGCGCCCGCGCGTGTCGCCGCCGGTGACGCTTTCAAGCATGAAGCTGTCGCGCCGCGCCTGCGCCAGCTTGAGCATCAGCGACACCGGCGTGTCCAGGTCGGCGGGCAGCGTGGTCCACAGCACCTGGTTCTCGCCGGCCTCGAAACGGCGGGCGAAGGCGTCGAAATCGGGTTCAATCCGCATCGCTCGGCATCCTGCTGTTCGTCCGGGCCGCGGCCCGGGGCGGCCTGCGCGCGCGGCGGCGCGCAGGCCCGGGGGCGCGGCTCAGCGCAGCCCGTTGAGCACGCGCCGCAGCGCCGCCTCGTTGACCGTCACCTCGGCGCGCGAGAACAGCGCCTGCGCGTAAAGCGCCTGCAGATCGCGCCCGGTCGAGCGGTCCAGCGCCTCGCGCCAGCGGGCGAGGATCTGCGCGTAGGTCGGATCGGCCAGATCGGCGGGAATGACGTTCAGCACCACGCCCGCCGCCGCGGCCGAGCCATCCTCGGCCACGGTCGAGCGGGCCTGCCCCTTGGCGGCGCGGAAGAGCGCGGCGATCAGCCCGTCGGGCGCGCCCTCGACCGCGGCGTCGCGGGTCACGGGGCCGGTGCGCACGGCCTTGGCGGCGTAGATGCGCGCCAGCTCGTCCGCGTCGGCGCCGGCGGCCAGCGCATCGGCGATCGCCGCCGCCTTGTCGGCCAGCGCCTTGCGCCGCGCCTCGGCGGTCCAGTCGCGCAGGACGCGCTCGCGCGCCTCTTCGAAGGACAGCGGCCGCTCGGGGCGCTCGCCGTCCACCCGCAGCGCCGCCCAGGCGCCGCCGGGCAGCGAGAACGGGTCGCTTTCGAGCCCCTCTTCGGCGGCGAAGGCGGCGGCGAGGAACTCGGACGAGGCCGCCGGCCCCTCGACCCCCTCGCCGCTCAGCGTCACGCCCTTGGCCGTGCGCAGCTCGAGGCCGAGCTCGGCCGCGGCGTCCTCGAGCCGCGCGCCCGCCGCGATCAGGTCCGCCAGCTGCTCGGCCTTTTCGGAGGCCAGCGCCTGGGCGCGCGCGCCCGCGCGTTCGGCGCGCAGCGTCTCGCGCGCCTCTTCGAAGGGGGTGACGCTGGCGGGCAGGATGGCGCGCACATTGATCAGCGCCGGGCCGAGCGGGGTCGACGCCGGGCCCTTGACGCCGGTCCCGTCCGAGAAGGCGAGGTCAGCCAGCTCGGGCGGGGCCGCCTCGCGCGACAGCGCGCCCAGCGTCACGTCCTCAAGCGTCAGCCCGCGCTCGCGCGCCAGGTCCTCGAAGGTCGCCTCGCCCGCCTTGATCCTCGCCAGCGCGGCGCGCGCGGCGTTCTCGTCGGGGAAGGGCAGGCGGTCGATGACGCGGCGCTCGGGGATGTTGAAGCGCTCGGCGTCGGCTTTGTAGTCGGCGCGCAGCTCGTCCTCGGGGATCTCGACCTGCGCGGCCAGCTTCGCCGGGTCGATCAACGCATAGGTCAGGTCGCGTGCACGGGGAGCGACATAGGCGTCCTTGCGCTCGTCGAACCAGGCGCGCAGGGCGGCCTCGTCGGGCGCCGCGGGGGCGGGAAGCGCGGCCGGGTCGAGGATGACCAGCGCCAGCTCGCGCTTCTCGAGCCGGGGGGCGAGCTGCAGCTCGGCATAGCCCGCCGGGGCCCGCGCGCCGGCCGAGGCCGCGCCCAGCAGCACGTCGCGCGCCAGCGAGCGGCGCATGTCCTCTTCGAAGCGGGCGGGCTTGAAGCCCAGCTGGCTCAGGATGAACTCGTATTGCTGCTTGTCGAAGCGCCCGTCCAGCCCCTTGAACGAGGGCGATTCCACGATCGCGTCGCGCACGGCCTCGTCGGGGGCCGACACGCCCAGGCGCCGCGCCTCCTCATCCAGCGCCGCGTCGCGCGCCAGCCGCGCCAGAAGCGCGCGGTGCACGCCGGCGGCCTCGGCCTCCTCGACGGTGATGCGGCGGCCCATCTGGCGCGACAGGGACTGGATCTCGCGCTGCAGCGCCAGGGCGAAGTCGTCGGTCTCGATGACCCGGTCGCCCACCTTCGCCACGCGGCTGCCGGCGGTGTTCAGCGTCACGTCGCCGATGCCCCAGATGGCGAAGCTGACGACGAGCAGGGCGAACAGCGCCTTGAAGACCCAGGTGCGGGCGGCATTGCGGAGAAAATTGAGCATCTGGCTCCCTCGATGCGAGCGTGAAGCGGGCGCGCGCGGCGCGCCGTGTCGGTCCGGCCTTCGCCTATTACGGCGCGCCGGCGCCGGTGACAACCGTCGCGGCGCGCGGGCGGCCCTGCGGGGCGGCGCCGGCGGCGTCCTGCGCGTCGAGCAGCGGCTCGATCAGATGCGCCGCCAGATGGCGCACCACGGGCGGAACCACGCCGTCGCCGGCCAGCTTGTAGGCGTTGGTGTAGGTCGGCGGCAGGCGGTAATCGTCGGGCAGGCCCATCAGCCGCGCCGCCTCGCGCGCGCTCAGAAGGCGCGAGCGCAGCCGCCCGTCGGGTTCGCACGCCAGCACCGTCTGCCGCGACGAGCCGCCCGCCGGCGTGCGCAGGCAGCCGGCCACGTCGAAGCGCACCTCGGCGCGCTGGACCGTGCCGCCCTTGCCGTCCGGGCGCGTGCGCCGATAGACGCCCCCGGCCACGCGCCGCCCCTCGGCGCGGGCGCGCGCGCGCGCCTCTTCGACGCGGGCGCGGTGGCGGGGGGTCATGAGCGCCAGCAGCGCGCGCGTCTGGGCGGCGCTGCGCCAGCGCTGATCGGCGGGGCGCTCTTCGAGCAGGTCGCCCAGATCGGCCCTGCGCCCGGGCGGCGGCGCCAGGCGCAGCGGCACGAAGGCGCGGTCGCTGTCGGGGCCGATGCGGATCAGCCCGCGGAACAGCGGCATGGGGCGCACGGGGGCGGGGTCGATCATGTGGGCGGGCGTCGGCCCGAGCCAGGCGAAGATGAACAGCCGCGGGCGCGACTGCGGCACGAAGCCGGCCGCATCGACCACATGCGCGTCATAGCTGTAGCCCGCCTGCGCCAGCGCGCCGGTCAGCGCCGCCAGATCCGCCGCGTCGTTCGACGAGGCCAGCCCCACCACGTTCTCGATCATCAGCGCGCGCGGCGCGCGCCCCTCGCGCAGAAGCTGCTCGATCAGGAACCAGAAGCCCCAGAACGCGCCCGAGCGCGCCGCGCTCATCCCGCGGCGCAGGCCCGCAAGCGAGAGGTCCTGGCAGGGAAACGAGGCCCAGGCCAGATCCGCGCGCCCGGGCAGATCGGCCGCGCACAGCTCGGCCACCGGGCGCTCGATCAGATGCGCGTCGCCGAAATTCTCGCGGTAGGCGGCGCATTTGACCGGGTCGTTGTCGTTGGCCATCAGGCAGCGCCAGCCCGCGCCCAGGCCGATGCGCGCCATGCCTCCGCCGGCGAAGAACTCGTAGAAGGCGCGGCGGGCCATGCGCTCAGCCTCCCTCTCGGGGCGGGCCCATGCGCCCCAGCCGCGCCAGCGCCTCGCGCACGCCGTCCTCGTCGGCGTTGGCGAAGGCCATGCGCAGCGTCGCGCGCCCGGCCGGGTCGCCCTCGGGGTGGAACATCGTGCCAGGCAGCATCAGCACCGCCGCCTCTTCGACCATGCGGCGCGCCAGATCGGCCGAGCTTTCGGCGAAGGGATGCCGCAGCCAGGCGAAATAGGCCCCGGCGCTGAGCACCTGCCAGCCCGGCGCAAGGCGCGGCGCGGCCTCTTCGAGCGCGGCGCGCCGGGCCAGCGTCGCCGCGCGCTCGCCCCGCGTCCAGGCGCGCAGGCGTCGCAGCCCCTCGAGCGCGGCGATCTGCCCGATGGCGGGCGGGCAGATGGCCACGGTGTCGAGGAACTTCTCGGCCTCGCGCAGCCGCTCGGGCGCGGCGATCATCGCCCCGACCCGGTGCCCGGTCAGGCGGAAGACCTTCGAGAAGCTGTAGAGATGGATCAGCCCCTCGCGCCAGTCCGGGCGCGCGAACAGGCCGTGGGCGGGCCCCTCGGCGGCGCGGAAGTCGCGATAGGTCTCGTCCAGCACCAGCGCCGCGCCGCGCGCGCGGGCGACGTCGAAGAAGCGCGCGACCAGCTCGGGCGGGCATTCGGCCCCGGTGGGGTTGTTGGGCGTGACCAGCACGATGGCGCGCACGCGCGGCTCGGCCTCGAGCAGGCGCGCGGCGGCCTCGGGGTCGGGCAGCATGTCGGGGCCGCAGGGCAGGGGCAGGACGCGCACGCCGCTCATCTCGAGCCACATGCGGTGGTTGAAATACCAGGGCGTGGGCAGAATCGCGGCGTCGCCGGGGCCGGCCAGCGTGGCCATGGCGGCGCAGAAGGCCTGGTTGCAGCCGGCGGCGATGGCGACCTCGTCGGCCGAGATCCTTGCGGCATAGTCCTCGGACCAGCGCTCGGCCACCGCCTCGCGCAGCTCGGGCAGGCCAAGGACGGGGCCGTAGACATGGGCGCGCGGCTGATCGAGCGCCTCGGCGATGGCCGCGCGCAGCTCGGGCGGGGGCGGATCGGCGGGGGCGGCCTGGCTCAGGTTCAGAAGCGGGCGCTCGGGCGCGAAGACGCGCCCGGCGATCCAGCGCCGCGCCTCGACGACGGGGCTGGGGGCGACCGCCGCGAGAAGCGGGTTGAGAGAGGCGCCGGGGGCCGGGGCGCGGACGGGGGCGGAGGGCGAAGCGGGCTGCGTCATGGCGCGACGATAGCGGCGCGCGCGCGCGCATGAAAGCCCCGCCTTCGCCGGCCGTGCAGCTGCCCGCGGCGCCCGGCTTCGCGCCCCGCACGCCCGTCGCGCCCCGGCGCGTCCCGCCCGCGCGGGGCGCGATGGCGGTTGCGGCGGCCCTTCGTCGATCGTGCAGCGACTTCCCGCGCGCGGGGAGTGGGGCCGAAACACTCCGGCCAATCGGCGGCGTAGCAGCAGCTCTCCGCGCGCGGGGAGCGGGGCGAGAGGCGTGCCGCCGTCCGCGACCTGATCGCCGCGACGACCCGCGCGCGGGGAGTGGGGGAAGCGCATACGCCGTCGCGCGCGCGGCTGCGCCGCGACTCCCCGTGCGCGGGGATCGGAGCCGGCGACACCCGCACCACCGCCAGCGCAATCGGCGGCTCTGCGCGCGGGGCGGCGCGGGGGGCATGGGGCGTGATGCGGACGCCTTCGCTCAGGCTCAGGCGCCGGCGCGCACGCGGGCGCCCCGCCCGCCATGCGCCCTATCCTGCCCGACGCCACGTCGCGCCGGCGCGCCCGCTCGCGCCCCCCCTGGCGGAAACGGCCTTGGCGTCACGGCCGACCTCGCGTCGGCGCGCGCCCTGCGCCGCGCAACGCGCCAGGCCGGACAGCCGCAGGCGTCCCGGCCCGGGGCGCGCCGGTCTCGCGCGCGCCGGCGCCCCCGCCGCCGTTCGCGCCGGCCGTCTCGCCCTGTCCCGGGGTTCGCCCCGGCCCTGCACGCGCCGCCGCCGCGCCTTGACGCGGCGCGCCGGGCGCTCTACCCGCTCTGCCATGGCCGAACCACCCATTCTCACCCTTTCGGACGTCTCGCTCGGCTTCGGCGGCGAGCCGGTTTTCTCGGACCTCTCGCTCGCCATCCATCCGGGCGAGCGCATCTGCCTCGTCGGCCGCAACGGCGCGGGCAAGTCCACGCTCATGCGGCTTTGCGCGGGGCTGATCGAACCCGATGCGGGCGAGCGCTTCGTGCGTCCGGGCGCGCGCATCGGCCATCTGCCGCAGGACCCCGACCTTTCGGGCCACGCGACGCTGGGCGACTACGCCGCCGCCGGGCTGGACCCGGCCGAGCGCTATCGCGCCGAGATCGCCATGGAGGGGCTGAAGGTGCGCGCCGAGGCCGACCCCGCCACCGCCTCGGGCGGCGAGCGGCGGCGCGCGGCGCTGGCGCGCGCGCTGGCCGGGGCGCCCGATCTGCTGCTGCTGGACGAGCCCACCAACCATCTCGACATCGAGACCATCGCCTGGCTCGAGGACGAGCTGGGGCGCACGCGCGCGGCCTACATGCTGATCTCGCACGACCGCGCCTTCCTGCGCAAGCTCACGCGCCAGACCTTCTGGCTCGACCGCGGGCAGGTGCGGCGCGTCTCGCGCGGCTTCGACGGCTTCGAGGACTGGCGCGACAAGCTGCTGGAAGAGGAAGAGGCCCAGCGGCGCAAGCTCGACCGCCTGATCAAGGCCGAGTCGCGCTGGGCGGTCGAGGGCATCTCGGCCCGGCGCAAGCGCAACATGGGCCGCGTGCGCCGCCTGCAGGAGCTGCGCCAGACCCGCGCCGCCCAGCGCGCGCGCATCGGCGCGGCCGCGATGGCGTTCGAGGGCGCGCCGCAGTCCGGGCGCCTGGTGATCGAGGCCGAGCGCGTCTCGAAATCCTATGCGGGGCGCAGCATCCTCAGGGATTTCTCGCTGCGCATCATGCGCGGCGACCGCGTGGCGCTGGTCGGGCCGAACGGCGCGGGCAAGACGACGCTGCTGCGCATCCTCACCGGCCGCGAGGCGCCCGATTCGGGGCATGTGCGCCTGGGCGCGAACCTGGTCGAGGCCTATTTCGACCAGAACCGCGCCCAGCTCGACCCCGAGAAGTCGTTGTGGGAGACCCTGACCGGCGACGCGGATCTGGGCGTGTCGGGCAAGAACGACCAGATCCTGGTGCGTGGGCGCCCGCGTCACGTGGTCGGCTATCTGAAGGACTTCCTGTTCGACGAGCGACAGGCCCGCGGCCCGGTCAAGGCCCTGTCGGGGGGCGAGCGCGCGCGGCTGCTTCTGGCGCGGCTGATGGCGCGCGAGTCGAACCTGCTGATCCTGGACGAGCCGACCAACGATCTGGACATCGAGACGCTGGACCTGTTGCAGGAGCTGATCGCCGACTACGACGGCACGGTGCTGCTGGTCAGCCACGACCGCGACTTTCTCGACCGCACCGCGACGGTCTGCGTCGAGCTGCCCGGCGACGGCTCGGCCGGCGTCTATGCCGGCGGCTGGAGCGACATGCAGGCGCAAAAGGCGCTGGCCCCCGACGCCGCGCCCGCCGCCCCCGCCGCGTCGGCGCCCGCGCGCAAGCCCGCGCCCGAGGACGCCGCGCGGCCCGAGCCGCGCAGGCCCGCCGCGCGCCTGTCCTACAAGCAGGCCCTGCGCCTCGAGCGGCTGCCCGCCGAGATCGAGCGCCTGGGCGACGAGATCGCTCGGCTCGAGGCCCTGCTGGCCGATCCCGAGCTGTTCGCCCGCGACCCCGCGCGCTTCAACAAGGCGGCGGCGGCGCTCGAGGCGCGCCGCGCGGCGCTGTCCGCGGCCGAGGAAGAGTGGCTCGAGCTCGAAGCCCTGCGCGAAAGCCTCGAGGGGGGCTGAGCGGTCCGAAGGCCGGCGCCGCCCCGCGGCCGTTCCGGCGCGCGCCGCCTTCGTCCCGCGTTCAAGGGGGGCGGCGCGCTCAGAGCATCTGCGTCAGAAGCTGCCGCAGGGCGCGCGCGGCGAAATCGCGGTCGGCCCGCTCGCGGGCGACGGCGCGCATGCGCGCGAAGACGATCGGCTCCATGTCGCGGCACACGGCCATGTCGACGGCGAAGCCGCGCGCCCCGGCCGGCGGCCCGCCCAGCGGCCGCGCGGTGCGGCAGATGGCCTGCGGGTCCGCGGGCGGCGCGGCGTTGAAGACCAGCACGAGGCGGTGGCGCGCGCCATCGGCCGGGTTGCGCGGATCGAAGCCGCCCGGCGGCAGCGCGCGAAAACGCATGCCCGCCGGAAATCGCTGCGGGGCGGCCAGAAGGGGCAGCGTCTCTTCGGGACGCATGCCCGCCAGCGGCGCGCCATGCAGCTCGACCCCGATGACGCCCGAGGCCGTGAAGATCGACGGCGCATAGGCCGCGTCGCGCTGCTGGTGCGTGATGACGACCTCGTCGCCATGGGGATCGCACCCGCCCAGCGCCACCGCCGCCGCGGCCAGCGCGGCGCGCCACAGTGCGCGGATCGTGGGGGCGCTCATCGCGGGGGCCGCGTCAGCGCGGGGTTGCGCTCGGGCAGGGCGGCGAGGAAGAGCTGCGTCATGGCGCGCGAAAAGCCCGCGTCGCGCGGCCCGCGCGTGGCGGCGCTGCGCAGCCGCGCCTCGACCGCCGGGCGCCCGCCCACGCACAGCGCGAACAGCGCGCGCAGCGGGCCGGGCCGCGCGGCCGTTGATTGCAGGGCGGTTGACTGCGGCGCCGTTGACGGCTGGGGCGTGGGCGGCGTCTTGGCGCAGGCGGCCTCGGCGCCGACGCCGGGCGCGAAGGACAGCGCCATGAAGACCGCGGGCGCCGGCGCTCCGGGCGCCAGCAGGGCCGGGGCCCGGCCGCCCAGCCGCGCCGGCAGCCTTGCCGCGCGCGCCGTCTCTTCGGGGGCGGCGCCGTCGGGAGGCGTTCCGATCACGCGCAAGGGCGCGCCCGCGCGAAGCATGGCCGGATCATACGCGGCGCCGATGCGCAGATCATGCACCAGGCTGGCCCCCATCCGGTCGGCGAGCGGCGCGCAGGCCGCCGCGGCCATGACCGGCGCCAGGAGCGCCCATGCCGGCGCGGGCGGGCGCGCAATTCGCGGTGACGTCATGCGGAGTCTCCTGGCTGCGGGCGCGAGGCGGCGGCCATGCTGGGCGAGAAAAGCGGCGGCGGCAAGGCGGCGCGACGGCGGCGGCGCAAGGGGCGGCGCAAGGGGCGGCGGAAGGGGCGGGGCAAGGGGCGGGGCAAGGCTCAATCCTCGGCCGGGAAGGGCGGCAAAAGGCGCGGCGGGCGCGGCGCCTCGGGGTTGCGCTCGGGCAGCATGACCGACAGCAGCGCGCTCATGGCGCGCCGCAGGGCGGGATCGTCGGGCGCGGCTTCGCGCGGGCCGATCATCTGCGCCGAAGCGATCGGCCGCGCGCCGATGCACAGCGCGGCCGTGACGCGGACCCGCGCGGGCGAGGCCTTCGCGGCGCCGCGGCCGGCCGGGGGCTCGGCCGCCACGCCGGCCCCGACGGTCTTGCCGGCGCCGTTCCCGGCGTCCAGGGCGGCGTCTGGGCGGCCCTCGGGGTTCGGTCGCGGGGCCTGCGCGCGAGCGACGGCGGCCGGGTCGGGGCCGTTGCCGCGCCCATCCGCGCCGCCGTCCCGGCCCAGCGCGCACAGACGGTCCTCGAAGATCGGGGCCAGCGGGGCGAAGGCCAGCGCAAGACGCGGGCCGGCGATGGCGGCGGGGGCGGGTCGCAGCCCCTTCGCCCCCAGCCGCGCCGGCAGGCGCAGCTGCGCCGCCAGCGCCTCGGCCCCCGCGCCGCCCGGCGCGGCGCCGAAGACCGAGAGCGGGACCGGGCCGGGCAGCGTCCGGATCAGGGCCGGGTCATAGATCAGGTCGTGCCGGACGGTGTGAATCGCAAAGCCGCGATCGCCCGCCAGCCATTGCGCCGGCCCGTCGCCCACGCCGCCCCCGACGCCGCCCCCGACGCAGCCGGCGGCGGCGAGCGAAGCCAGGGCGGCGATGGCGGCGCGGCGGCGGGCGCGCATGAGCTTTCCCTTTCCGGCGGGCTCAGACGTCCAGCGCCTCGGCGAAGCGGGCGTTCTCCTGAATGAAGCGGAAGCGCGTCTCGGCCTTGCGGCCCATCAGCCGCTCGACCAGATCGTCGGTCTCGCCGGGCTCGTCCTCGTCGATCATCACGCGCACGAGGGTGCGCGTGGCCGGGTCCATGGTCGTTTCCTTGAGCTGGCGCGGCATCATCTCGCCCAGGCCCTTGAAGCGGCCGATCTCGACCTTGCCGCGGCCCTTGAAGCGCGTGGCCAGCAGCTCGTCCTTGTGGGCGTCGTCGCGCGCATAGACCGACGTCGCCCCCTGCGTGATGCGATAGAGCGGCGGCTGCGCCAGGAACAGCCGCCCCGCGTCGATCAGCGGGCGCATCTGGCGGTAGAAGAAGGTCATCAGCAGCGAGGCGATGTGCGCGCCGTCCACATCCGCGTCGGTCATGATGATGACGCGCTCGTAGCGCAGATCCTCGAGGCGGAAGCGCGCGCCCGGCTGCACGCCGAGCGCCTGGCACAGATCCTGCAGCTCCTGGTTCTGGGTCAGCTTCTCGATCGAGGCGTTGGCCACGTTCAGGATCTTGCCGCGCAGCGGCAGCACCGCCTGGGTGCGCCGGTCGCGCGCCTGCTTGGCCGAGCCGCCGGCGGAGTCGCCCTCGACCAGGAAGATCTCGGACCCCGCGCGCGAGGCGTCGGAGCAGTCGGCCAGCTTGCCCGGCAGGCGCAGCTTGCGCGTCGCGGTCTTGCGCTGGGTCTCCTTCTCGGCGCGGCGGCGCAGGCGCTCTTCGGCGCGCTGGATGACGAAATCGAGCAGCGCGCCCCCCGCCGCCGGATCCGCCGCCAGCCAGTTGTCGAAATGGTCGCGCACCGCGCCCTCGACCAGGCGCTGCGCCTCGGCGGTGGCCAGGCGGTCCTTGGTCTGGCCGACGAATTCGGGCTCGCGGATGAAGACCGAGATCATGGCGCAGCCGCCCGCCATCACGTCCTCGCGCGTGATCTGGGCGGCCTTCTTCTGGCCCGTCAGCTCGCCATAGGCGCGCAGCCCCTTGGTCAGAGCGGCCCAAAATCCCGCCTCGTGCGTGCCGCCCTCGGGAGTGGGGACGGTGTTGCAATACGAGGCCGCGAAGCCGTCGCGCGCCGGCGTCCAGTTGGCGGCCCATTCGACCGAGCCGACGGTGTCGGGGCCGAACTTCTCGGCGAAGACGACCTTGCCGGCGAAGGGATTTTCGCTGAACGTCGCAGCGCCTTGCAGGGTGAAGTTCAGGTAGTCCGCAAGCCCGCCCGGGAAATGGAACACGGCCTCGGCCGGGGTCTCGTCGCCCTCGCGCAGCAGCTCGGGAGCGCATTTCCAGCGGATCTCGACGCCCGAGAACAGATACGCCTTCGAGCGCGCCATCTTGAGCAGGCGCGCGGGCTTGAAGCGCGCGCGTTCGCCGAAGATCTGCGGGTCGGGGCGGAACGAGACCGTCGTGCCGCGGCGGTTGGGCGCCGGCCCGACCGTTTCGAGCGGGCCCAGCGGAACCCCGCGCGCGAAGCGCTGGCGGTAGAGCGTGCGCCCGCGCGCCACCTCGACGACCAGCGATTCCGACAGCGCGTTGACCACCGACACGCCCACGC
The DNA here is from genome assembly GCF_008124525.1 of Oceanicella actignis. Lineage (GTDB taxonomy): Bacteria > Pseudomonadota > Alphaproteobacteria > Rhodobacterales > Rhodobacteraceae > Oceanicella > Oceanicella actignis. The sequence goes on along the minus strand of NZ_VNHJ01000003.1, from coordinate 126,349 downwards.
CGTGCAGGCCGCCCGAGGTCTGATACGCCTTGCCGCCGAACTTGCCGCCCGCATGCAGCGTGCACAGGATCACCTCGAGGGCGGACTTGTCCGGAAAGCGCGGATGCGGATCGACCGGGATGCCGCGGCCGTTGTCGCGCACGGTTGCGAAGCCCTCGGCGTCGAGCTCGATCTCGATGCGGGTGGCGTGGCCGGCCACGGCCTCGTCCATGGCGTTGTCCAGCACCTCGGCGACCAGGTGGTGCAGGGCGCGCTCGTCCGTGCCGCCGATATACATGCCCGGCCGCTTGCGCACGGGCTCGAGCCCCTCGAGCACCTCGATGGCCGAGGCGTCGTAGGCGCCGCTGGCCGCATCCTCGCGCGCCTGGAAAAGATCCTCGTCCTCGTCGGCCCGCGCTGCGGGGTTGGCGTTGGGGGTGGCCATGCGGCTGCGTTCTCCCGATTCCGGTTCTGCTCGGCGAGGGCGCACTATCGCAGGGGTTGGGGGGCGGGATCAACGCCCCGTTGATCTGACCCGTCGCCGCGGGGCCGGGTGCGCTCCGGGGCCCGAGCGCGGGCGCGGCGCGTCGCGGGCCTTGATCGGGTCTTCGGATGCCCGCGGGCGCCGCCGCGACGCGCCGCGGCGGCCGGCCCTTGCGCGCGCGGCGCCGTCAGCCCGCGGCCGGGGCCGGGCGGGACAGGAAAGCGCGGACCTCTTCGGCCACCTCGTCGGGCGTCTGGTGCAGGATCCAGTGATCGGCCTTCGCGAACTCGCGCACCGTCAGATCGTCGCACAGCGCGTCCAGCCCCTGGCGCGTTTCGGGCAGCAGCGCCGTGTCCTTCAGCCCCCACAGCAGCAGATGCGGCACGCGCACGCGCAGCGCCTCGGGGGGCAGGGCGGGCAGCTCTTCGGGCGGGATGGGGCTGCCGGGGCGGGCGACGCGCAGGGGCGTCGCCCGATACCAGTTGACCATGCCGCGCAACGCCCCCGGCGCCGCCCATGCGGTCTTGTAGCGCTGCAGCCGCGCGCCCGAGAGCCAGCTCAGGTCCATCTTGGCCGAGAACAGGCGCAGCATGCCGTTGAAGTCGTCCTCGGCCAGGCGCTTCTCCGATCCCTCGGCGCGCAGCCATTCGATGTATTGCGAGGCTTCGGACTGCGCGCCCCCGCGCGCCAGCTCGCGCTGGAAGGGGATCGGGTGCACGCCGTTGGCGATGATGAGCCGCTCCATGCGCTCGGGGGCGCGGAAGGACAACGCGTAGGCCACCGAGGCGCCCCAGTCATGGCCGAAGACCGCCGCGGCGCGGCCGCCGGGGCGGAAGTGCTCGAGGATCGCCAGCGCGTCGCCCGCCAGCTTGCCGCCGGCATAGGCCTCGACCGCCTCGGGCTTGGACGAGCCGGCATAGCCGCGCTGGTCGGGCGCGACGCAGAAGAAGGAATCGGACAGGCGCGCGATCATCTCTTCCCATGCGCCCGAATACTCGGGAAAGCCGTGCAGCATCAGGATCATGGGCGCGTCGCGCGGACCCGCCGTCAGGCAGCGGAAGATCAGATCGCGGACGCGGACGAATTCGTGGCGCAACTGCGCGTCGGACATGGCGTGCTCCTGCGGATTCCGGCACGGCGCCGGGTCGGGGGCGATCGGGGCACGAGGCGGGCCGCGCCGTCAAGGGGGCCGCGGCGTCAGCCCCCGGCCGCGCTCGGGCGCGCCGTCAGCCATGGGCCGCGCTAGGGGGCGGCGTCAGCCATCGGCCGCGCTCGGGGGCGGCGCCTCCTCGGTCTCGATCACGATCCGGCCCGTCAGCGTGCGGTGGACGGGGCAGCGGTCGGCGATCTCCATCAGCCGCGCGCGCTGCGCCGCGTCCAGCGGGCCGTGCAGCGCGATGCGCCGGCGGAAGCGGTCGAGCTTGCCGGCGCCCTCGGGGCAGTCGGCGCAGTCGCCGGCATGGATGCGGTCGTGGCGCAGCTCGACCTCGACATGGGTCAGCGGCCAGCCCTTGCGCCGCGCATACATGCGGATGGTCATCGAGGTGCACGCCCCCAGCCCCGCCGCCACCAGCTGATAGGGCGTCGCCCCGCGCCCGCCGCCGCCAAGCGAGGGCGGCTCGTCGGCCATGAAGGCGGCGTCGGGGGCGGCGAAGACATGCTGCGCGAAGCCGTCGGGCGCGGCTTCGGCGACCAGGACCGGACCCTCGGCGGCGGGCGGCTCGTCGGGGCGGGCCGGGGGCGGGGGCAGGCGCCGCCCCGCCCAGGCGGCGATCATCTCGGCCGCGTCGTCCGCATGGCGCGGATCGGACAGGACATGGTCGGCGTCGTCGAGCGAGAGGAAGCTCTTGGGATGGCGCGCGGCAAGGAACAGCGCGGTGGCGTTGTCGATGGCGGCGGTCGCGTCGCGCGGCGCGTGCAGGATCAGCAGCGGCCGGCGCAGCGCGCGCAGCGCCTGGTCCACCGACGGCCCGTCCAGACCCGCCGGGGCCCCCGGCCCCATGACCGCTGCGCCGTCGTGAAAAGCGTTGATCAGCGCCAGCGCGCGCGCCGATCCGATCCGATGCGCCGCGGCGGCCGCGGCCGTTCCGCCCAGCCCATGCCCCGCGATCAGCCCCGGCGCGAGACCCCGCGCCGCCATTTCCTGCGCGGCGCGCGCCACCAGCGCGGCGGGATCGGCGCCGCCGCCCGTCGGCGGCGCGCTCAGGTCAAGGCGCAGCGTCGCCAGCCCGCGCGCGGCCAGCGCGCCGGCGATGCGGCGATCGGCGCGCGAGCCGGCGAATTGATGCGCCAGCAGCGCCGCGCCGCGGGGCGCCTCCATGGGCAGGTCCAGCGCGGCCTCGGCCGCGTCGATGCGGATGGTCTGCGTGCGCATGCGCGCCTCCTTTCGATGCTTGCGGCGGCGCGGGGCTTGCATCGGCCCGCGCGGCGCCCGACAGATGCTCCGTCCGGGCCGATTCCGTGCGCCGGGGGCGCGGGCATGTTATCATCATTGTTCCGTCCCGCCCGCCCGGGGCGAGCGGGCCGCCGCGCCCATATGGGGCGCGCATTCAGGAGGCCGCGTCATGGACCCCGTCCAGGAGCAATACGAGCTCCTTCCCTATCCCGCGCGCGACCCCGCCGACGAGGATCGCCGCCTGATCGTCGGCTCGCCCTCGGAGCTGGTCGAGGTCGACCACTTCCTGTTCCGCGGCGGGCGCGACTGGTCTCAGCCCTTTCGCGCGCTGGTGGCGGGGGGCGGCACGGGCGACGGGCTGATCCTGCTGGCGCAGCGCCTGCGCGACGCCGGCTGCCCGGCGCGGATCGTCTATCTGGACCTGTCGCGCGCCGCGCGCAAGGTCGCCGAGGCGCGCGCCGCGCGGCGGGGGCTGAGCGACATGATCCGCTTCGAGACCGGCGACATCGCGCGCGCCCCCGAGCTGGCGGCCGAAGAGGGCGGGGCCTTCGACTATGTCGATTGCTGCGGGGTTCTGCACCATCTGCCCGATCCCGAGGCGGGGCTGACCGCGCTGGCGCGCGCGCTTGCGCCCGAGGGGGGCATGGGGCTGATGCTCTACGCCCCCTATGGGCGCACGGGCGTCTATCCGCTGCAAGAGGCCTTCGCCCAGCTTCTGGGCCAGGATCCGCCGGCCGAGAAGCTGCGCCTTGCGCGCGCGGCGCTGGGCGCGCTGCCGCCGACCAACTGGTTCTTGCGCAACGAGCATCTGCGCGATCACGAATCGGGAGATGCCGGGTTCTACGATCTGCTGCTGCACGGGCGCGACCGCCCCTATGACGTGCCCGCGCTGCTCGCGCTGCTCGAGGCGGCGGGCCTTGCCCCGGTCTCGTTCGTCGAGCCGGCGCGCTACGATCCGCGCCATTACCTGCCCGAGGGCGAGGAATTCGCCGCCCGCGTCGCGCGCCTGTCCGAGCCCGAACGCTGGGCGCTGGCCGAGCGGCTGGCCGGGAACATGCGCGCGCATGTGCTCTACGTCGCGCCGCGCGAGCGCGCCGAGGCGCGCGTGGCCCGGCCCGCGCCCGACATGACGCCCCATCTCAACGCCCTGCGCGCCGACGCCCTGGCGCGCGAGATCCACAAGCGCGGGCGGCTGCGCGTGAACTTCTCGGGGGTGCGCTTCGATCTGCCCATCGCGCGCGAGGCCGCGCCCATCGCCGCGCGGCTTGACGGGCGGCTGACGCTGGGGCGCGTGGCGCAGGCGCTGGGGCTGGACTGGCTGGCCTTCGGCCAGCGCTACGCGCCGCTGCACCGGGCGCTGACCTCGGCGAACCTTCTGCGTCTGTCGCGCGGGTTGAAATGAGCGCCGAGGGCTGGTTCGAGACGGCGCCCGAGGCCGCCGCGCGCGCCGCGATCGCGCTGGCGGCGGCGCCGGGGGTGGCGCTGGAGCACGCGCCGCTGACGCCTTTCATGGATCCGCGCACGGCCGGCGCGCCGGGCGTGGCGCCCCTCGATCCCGCGGATTGGCTGGTCGCCGCGGCCGATCATGACGCGCAGATGGCCGCGCGCGATGCGCTGATCGCCGCGATGCCCGACCGGGTGCTGGCCCATGATCCTGCGGCCGACGCGGCGGCGCAAGAGCTGCTGGAGCTGGTGATCGCCCATCAGAGCGCGCGCGGGCGGCTGCGGGCGCCGGGCGGCGCGGCGCTGCGCGCGGACGGGGTGCGCGTGCCACTCGAGCAGGGGCCGCCCATCGCCGTGGCGGCGCGCCTTGCGCAGGAGGATTTCGTCATCCTCGACCGGCCGGCGGGCGCGGCCGAGCATGTGCTGCTGTCGGCGGCGGTGTGCTTTCCGGCGCACTGGACGCTGGCCGAGAAGTTCCGCCGTCCGCTGGTGCGCATCCACCGCCCGGTCCCGGGATACGAGGGCGAGCTGGCGCGGCGCGTGCAGCGTCTGTTCGACGGCGTGCGGGCGGGGCGGCCGCTGGTGCGCGCCAACTGGAATTTCCAGAGCGAACGCGCCCTGTGGACGCCGGTTTCCGAGGCCGAGAAGATGGCCGCCGCGTCCGCGCCTTGCGCGCCGCGCGCGCCCGAGCGCTGGCTGCGGGTCGAGCGGCAGACGATCCTGCGCCTTGCGCGCAGCGGGGCGGTGGTTTTCGCGATCCGAACCTTTCTTTCCCCCATCGAGGCGCTGACCCCCGCGCAGCGCCGCGGCCTTGGGCGCGCGCTGGCGGCGCTGGGCGAAGAGGAGCGCGCCGCCAAGGCCGGCCCGGCCCTGCGCGCCTGGGCGCAGGCGGCCGAGGGCTCGGCGCCGGGTTGAGGCCGCCGCGCGTCGCCGCCCCCGGCCTGCGCCTTGCGCGGATCGGGGTCGCGGGGCCGGCGGCGCCTGATGCCGGAGCCTCGCCCGGCCCGCGCCTCGACCCCCCGGCGGGGGCCGACGACCGTCGGGCCTGCCGTCCATCGCGCCGCGCGGCGCCTGGTCATGGCCGGGGATGTCCGGGCGGCCGCGCGCCAGGCTGCGGCGATGCGGATGCCCGAGCGCCGCCCGCCGCGAGGCCCGGTCATGGCGCAGGGGGCGGTCGTCGCCGGCCAGCCCCGGCTCAGGCCGAGCAGCTGCCCCCGCCCAGGACGCAGAAGGTCGCGCAATGCGGGTGGTTGAGCGGCACCGGGCGCAGGGCTTCGGCCAGGGTGCGCCCGAGCTCGAATCGCGCATCGTAGGGCAGCAGCGTGCAGGCGACCACGCTCGGGCCGTCGGCGCCCTTGCGCCGCACCACCATGCGCGAGCTGGCGCACATCACCTCTTCGGGGCGCTTGTTCAGGATCTGCCAGCAATCGACGGTGATCTCGGGCGGATCGCCGCTTTCGTCCATCTCGGGGAACAGCACCAGGCGGGCGGGGTCCCAGGCGTCGATGTCGAGCCCCTCGCGCGCGAACAGGGCGGCGTAGCCGGCGCGCGCGTCGCGCTCGTCCTCGCCCCACAGGGTGCGGCCGGCGATCGCCGTGCGCACGCCCGCCTCGCGCAGCCAGCGCAGACCGGCCAGCGCGATCTCGAACGCGCCCGCGCCGCGCTCCTCGTCGTGATGGCGCGCCTCGTGGTGATCGAGCGAGACGCGCAGAGTCAGCCGCCCGCCATGCGCGGCCGCCAGGCGCCGGATGCCCGCCTGCACGCGCGGCCGCATCATCGGGCGCATGGCGTTGGTCAGCACCAGCGCCTCGCGCCCGCGCTCGAGCGCGGCGCCGATCATGCCGATGATCTCGGGCGCCATGAAGGGCTCGCCGCCCGTGAAGCCGACCTCGCGCAGCTCGAGCCCCAGCGCCTCGGCCTCGTCCAGATAGGCGCGCACCTCGGCCTCGGTCAGATAGACCAGCGCGTCGTTGGTGGGGCTGGACTCGATGTAGCAGCGCAGGCACTCGATGTTGCACAGCGTGCCCGTGTTGAACCACAGCGTCTTGAGCCCGACCGGCGCGACGCGCGCGCGCGGACGCCCCGAAAGGGCCAGCTCGGGATCGACGAACTTGCCGGGGGCGGGGCCGGCGGCGTGGTCCTTCATCGGCTTTCCTTCTTCTGCTGGAACCGCGCGCCCGTCTGGGCGCTTGCGGCAGGTTTTCCGCCCGCGCGGGGGCTGTCAATGCGCGCGCGCGCGGGTCACGCGCTTGTGCGCGGGGCGCGGCGCCGCCGGCGCCTTGGCGGCCCGTCATGGCGTGGCATGGCTGGCGTCTTCCGGCGCTCGCACGGGCGTCGGGACGGCACGCATGTCATCGCGCCGCGCCAGCGCGTCTTCCGCGCCGGCCGGAGCGTCGGCGTCATCCGCGCCAAAGTCGCGCCGATCGTGCCGCGTTTTCCGCGCGCAGGGACGTCGGCGCTCCGGCCGAGATTGCGGCGTCTCCACGCGCGCGAGGGGACGTCCGCCGGGCGCCGCGCGCGATCTGGCTTTGCCGTTCCCTCGCCTGCGAGGGGTGGTCGCTCGTCAAACCGCCGTTCCGCCTCGCGCGCCTGGCGTTTCCCCGCGCGGGACGTCGTTCCGTCTCGCGCGTCGCCGGGGCCTGTCTTGCGCGCGGCCGAGGGTCGCGGGGGCTTTTCGCGCGCCGGCGATTTGCTAGCATGCGGGCATGCTCACGCTGGACACCGCATTGTTCGCGCCCGCCGCCGCCGACGAGGAAACCCTCGCCTTCAACGCCCGTCTCGAGGAGGCGCTGCGCGCTGTTCCCCCCACGCATGCCGTGCCGGTCGAAGAGACCCGCCGCGCGCGCGAGGAGGGGCGCGGCCTGTTCCCGCCCGCCGGCCCGCTCGAGGGGTCGCGCTGGCTCGAGCTGCCCGGCGGCGGGCGGGTGCGAGTCTCGGCGCCCGAGGGCGCGCCGCGGGGGGTCTATCTGCACATCCATGGCGGCGGCTGGACCCTGGGCAGCCCGGCGCATTACGACCTGCACAACCAGCGCATCGCGCGGCGCACGGGCGCGGCGGTGGTTTCGGTGGCCTATCCGCTGGCGCCCGAGCATCCCTGGCCGGCGGCGCCCGAGGCGTGCCTTGCGGCGGCGCTATGGACGCTGGACGAGGGCGCGCGGGCGCTCGGGGCGGGGGACGACGCGCCCATGATCGTGGGCGGCGAGTCGGCGGGCGCGCATCTGGCGGCGCTGACCCTTCTGGCGCTGCGCGATGCGGGACGGATGGAGCGCGTGCGCGGCGCGATCCTGAACTATGGCATGCATGATCTGCGCATGACGCCCTCGGCGGCGAACTGGGGCGCGCGGCAGCTGATCCTGTCCACCCCGACCATCGCCTGGTTCGTGGGCAACTTCGTTCCCGACCGGGCGCTGCGCGCCGATCCGCGCGTGTCGCCGCTTCTGGCCGCGCTCGAGGGCATGCCCCCCGCGCTGTTCCAGGTCGGAACCTGGGACCCGCTGCTGGACGACACGCTGATGATGGCCGCGCGCTGGGTCGCGGCGGGCGCCGAGGCGGATCTGCGCGTCTATCCGGGCGGGGTGCATGCCTTCAACATGTTCGATCTGAAGATCGCGCGCGACTATCAGGCGGCCGAGGACGCCTTCATTCGCGCGCGGCTGGGCGGCTGATCGCCCGCTCCGGCGGCGGGCGCACGCGGCGGGGGCATGCGCGCCCCCCGGCGCGGCGCGCGCCGGCCGCGAGGATCGGGCGCCCGCCCCCCGGCGCGGCTGCGCGCAAGGCGCGGGCGGCGCTCAGTCGCCCAGCGCGACGCCCTCGCGCCGCGGGTCGGCCGCGCCAAGCAGCCCTTCGGGCGTCAGCGCGATGGCATGCAGGCCCGAATTGAGGTCGCGGATCGTCACCTCGTGCCCCAGCGCCCGCAGCCCGTCCGCCAGCGCCTCGGCCTCGGTTCCGCGCTCGAGCTCGACCGGTCCGCCGCGGCTGATCACATGCCCCGCCGAAACGGCCGCCTGCGGGTCCATGCCCCAGTCGAGGATGCGCACCAGCGCGCCGGCGACGTAGCCGATGATGCGCGAGCCCCCCGGCGAGCCGATCAGCAGCACGGGCCGCCCCTCGCGCAGCACGACGGTCGGCGCCATGGACGAGCGCGGCCGCTTGCCCCCCTCGACGCGATTGGCCACCGGGCGGCCGTCGCGCTCGGGCGCGCGCGAGAAATCGGTCAGCTCGTTGTTGAGCAGAAAGCCGTTGGTGACCACGCGGCTGCCGAAGCCGGTCTCGATGGTCGTCGTCATCGACGCCATGTCGCCATGGCGATCGACGGCGACGAGGTGGCTCGTGCCGGGGCGCTCGATCTGGATCTGGGGGGCGCGCAGGGCGGCGTCGTCCCAGGGCGGCGCGCCCGGCGCGGCTCTTGCCATCGCGCGGGCGGGGTCGATCAGGCGCGCGCGCGCGGCCAGATACCGGGCGTCCAGCAGCCCGCGCACCGGCATCTTCACGAAATCGGCGTCGGCCATGTATAGCGCCCGGTCGGCATAGGCCAGCTTCGACGCTTCGGCGAACAGATGCCAGGCCCGGGCCGAGGGCCCCATCGCGGGCAGGTCGAAATGCGACAGCATCCCCAGGATCTGCCCGACCGTCAGCCCCCCGGACGAGGGCGGACCCATCCCGCACACCTCGTATCCCCGATAGGGCGCGCAGACCGGGTCGCGCAGCACGGCGCGGTAGCCCGCCAGGTCCTGCGGGCTCAGGATGCCGGGGTTGATGGGCGTGCGCACCGCCGCCACGATGTCGCCGGCCAGCGCGCCCTCATAGAAGGGGTCCGCGCCCTCGGCCGCGATCAGCCGCATGGCGCGCGCAAGGTCGGGGTTGGTCATGCGCGCGCCCGCCCGGAGCGGGGCGCCGTCGGGGCCGAAGAACAGCGCGCGCGCGGCGGGAAAGCGGTCCAGCCCGCGCCCGGCCGCCTGCGCGATCGAGGCGGCCAGGCGGGGCGAGACGGCGAACCCCTCCTCGGCCAGCCTGACGGCGGGGGCGAAGCCCTCGGCCCAGGGCAGGCGGCCATGGGCGCGATGCAGCGTCTCGAGCGCGCGCAGCACGCCCGGCACGCCCACCGAGCGCCCGCCCACCACGGCCTCCCACCATGCGACCGGCTTGCCGTCCGGGCCCAGCCAGTAGTCGGGGCCCGCGGCGGCGGGGGCGCTCTCGCGCCCGTCGATGGTAAGCAGACGCCGCGCCGAGGCGTCCCAGTAGACGATGAACGCGCCCCCGCCCAGCCCCGAGCTTTGCGGCTCGACCACGTTCAGCGCCATCTGCATGGCCAGCGCCGCGTCGGCGGCCGATCCGCCCCGCGCCAGCGCCGCGCGCCCGGCCTCGGCGGCCAGCGGATGGGCGGCCGCAACCATGAAGCTGCGCGCGCGCGCGGGGGCGGCGATGACGGCGCGTGCGTGGGTGTCCTCGGGCTGGACGGCCTCTTGCGCGCGCAAGGGGGCGGGGCCGAGCTGCCCGAGCGCGGCAAGGACCGGCGCGGCGGCCAGCGCGGCGGCCAGCGCGGCGGGGCGGGCGGTGCGAAAGGTCATGCGCTTGTCCTTTTCCGTCGCGGCGGGTAAGCCCGCCCTGATCCAGGGCCCGACCCTAGCGCAAAAGCATGAGCCTGACATGACCCCCGCCGCCCGCCTCTCCGCCGCCATGGCGCTTCTTGACGCGATCGAGGCGGCGCTGGCGCCGGCGCCGGGGGCGGGGCCCGAAGCGGGGCCGTCCGATCCGCGCCTGGCGCGCGGCGTCGACCGGCTGCTGGCCCGCTGGGGTCGCGAGAACCGCTACGCCGGCGCGCGCGACCGGGCGGCGGTGGCGGATCTGGTCTATGACGCGCTGCGCCGGCGCCGCTCGCTGGCCTGGCGGATGGGGCCCGGCGCGGCGGGCGGGCGGGCGCTGGTTCTGGCGCTGCTGGCCGAGCAGGGGCTGAGCGTCGCGCAGATCGCGGCCCTGTGCGACGGCGGGCGCTTTGCGCCGGCCCCGCTTTCGGACGAAGAGCGCGCGCGCCTGGCGGCGCCGCCGCCGCCCGCGCCGGCGCCGGTGCGGCTGGACTTTCCCGACTGGCTCGAGCCGGAACTGCGCCGCACCTTCGGCCCGCGCCTGGAAGAGACCATGGCGACGATGCGCGCGCGCGCGCCGCTGGACCTGCGCGTGAACGCGCTGCGCGCGACCCCCGAACAGGCGATCGAGGCGCTGCGCACGGACGGAGTCGAGGCCGCCCCCGGCCCGCTCTCGCCCTGGTGCCTGCGCGTGGGAGAGGGCGCGCGGCGTCTGCGGGCCGCGGCCGCCTATCGCGACGGGCTGGTCGAGATCCAGGACGCCGCCAGCCAGGCGGCGGCGTTGATGTCGCGCGCGCGCCCGGGCGAGCGCGTGCTCGACTTCTGCGCCGGCGGCGGCGGCAAGGCGCTGGCCCTGGCGGCCATGACCGGCGGTCCCATCGACGCGCATGACGCCGATCCCAGCCGCATGGCCGACCTGCCCGCCCGGGCGCGCCGCGCCGGCACGCGGGTGCGGACGCTGCATGCGGCGCCGCGCGGGCGCTACGATCTGGTCTTCGTGGACGCGCCCTGTTCGGGCTCGGGCGCGTGGCGGCGCAACCCTGACGCCAAATGGGCGCTGACGCCGGCCGAGCTGGCGGCCCTGCGCGCCCTGCAGGCGCGCGTGCTGCGGGCGGCGGCGCGCAACGTGGCCGGCGGCGGAAGGCTGCTCTACGCCACCTGTTCGCTGCTGCGGGCCGAGAATCGCGACGTCGTCGAAGCGTTCCTCGCCGAGGGGGGCTTCGCGCTCGAGGATGAGCGCGTCTTCACCCCGCGCGACGGCGGCGACGGCTTCTACGCCGCGCTGCTGCGCCGCGTCGCGCAGGAGGGGTGAGCGCGGGTTTACGATCTGTTAGCCTTTCTGGGCTCTGATCGGGCGCGATGGCGGCGGCGCGCGAGGCGTGAGGAAGGAACGGGCAGGCATGTTCACCCCCGAAGACGGCGAAGGCGCGCCGCGCCGAGGTCTGCTTGCGACGGTCGCGGCGGCGACGCTGCCCGCGCGCCGCGCCGATCGCACCCGCGCCGCCTTCGACGCCCTTTTCGCCGACAACCCCCAGCCCGCCGCGCTGACCGACGACGACGGCGCCATCCTGGCCGCGAACGGCGCCTTCGAAGCCGCCTTCGGCCCCGGCGCGGGCATGCTGGACGAGCGTCTGGCCGCCGCCGATCCGGCCGCCCAGACGCTGGCGCGCCGCGTCGTCTACCGCCTGCTGCGCGCCGCGCTGCGCGAACGGCGCGCCGCGACCGACACCCTTCCCCATGGCGGCGCGGTGTGGGAGGCCGAGGCCGCCCCCGCCGCCGGCGGCGCGCTGTGGCGCCTGCGCCCGGCGTCCGAGGGCGGGGCGGGCGATCTGGCCATCGCCGGGGGCTTCGGCGTGGCGCGCGAATCGAACGGGCGCGTCATCGTCAACCGCTGCCTTGCCGAGATGGTCGAGGGCCCCGTGCAGCGGCTCGAGGACCTGTTCGAAACCTTCCCCGAGCGCCCGGGCCAGACGGTGCGCCTGGCGCGGCCCCGAAAACCCGGCGCGCGGGTGCGGGTCTTTTTCGACGCGGCGCGCCGCGGGGCCGACGCGCCGCGCGTGTGGCTGGTTCAGCCCGTCTGCGAGGACGAGCCCGAGGCGGATGGCGGCGAGGATCTGCTCGAACATCTGCCCGTCGCGCTGGCGCGGCTCAGGCCCGACGGCACGCTGGTCTCGGCCAACGCGCCCGCGCGGCGGCTGCTGGGCCCCGGCGCGACGCCCGGCGCGCGTCTCGACGCGCTGGTCGAAGGGTTGGGTCGGCCGGTCTCGGCGCGCATCCGCGAGGCGGCGGCGGGGCGCTCGTCGGGCCGGGCCGAGATGGCGCGCGGCCGCGACCCGGACCGCGAGGTGTTCCTGCAGCTGTCGCTCACGCGCGTGACGTTCGAGGGCGAGCCGGCCCTGATCGCGGTGCTGTCCGACGCGACCGAGCTCAAGACCCTCGAGGCGCAGTTCGTCCAGAGCCAGAAGATGCAGGCGGTGGGTCAGCTGGCCGGCGGAGTGGCGCACGACTTCAACAACCTGCTCACGGCGATCAACGGCCATTGCGACCTCTTGCTGATGCGCCGCGACACCAACGATCCCGATCATGCGGACCTGATGCAGATCCGCCAGAACGCCAATCGCGCGGCGGCGCTGGTGCGGCAGATGCTGGCCTTCTCGCGCAAGCAGACGCTGCGGCCGCGGGTGATCTCGCTGGTCGACACGCTGACCGAGCTGTCGCACATGCTCAACCGCCTGCTGGGCGAGCGCGTGCGCCTGCATCTCGAGCACGAGGGCGAGATCGGCCGCGTGCGCGTGGACGAGCGCCAGTTCGAGCAGGTCATCATGAACCTGGTCGTCAACGCGCGCGACGCCATGCCCGAGGGCGGCGACGTGCGCATCCGCACGCGCAACGTGACCGTGAGCGAAGAGTTCCGCCGCGACCGCGCCGCCGTGCCCGCCGGCGAGTATGTGCTGATCGAGGTCTCGGACACCGGGCAGGGCATTCCGCCCGACAAGATCGGCAAGATCTTCGAGCCCTTCTTCACCACCAAGAAGCCGGGCGAGGGCACGGGGCTGGGCCTGTCGACCGCCTATGGCATCGTCAAGCAGACGGGCGGGTTCATCTTCGCCGACAGCGCGCCGGGGCAGGGGGCGACCTTCTCGATCTATCTGCCGCGCCTCGACGAAGAGGCCGAAGAGCCCGACCAGCCGGCCGCCGCCAGCCCCGCGCCCGATCTCGGGGGCGAGGGGGTGGTGCTGCTGGCCGAGGACGAGGCGCCGGTGCGCTCCTTCGCCGCGCGGGCGCTGCGGCTGCGCGGCTACGAGGTGATCGAGGCCGACAGCGCCGAGGCCGCGCTCGAGATCGTGCGCGAGCCGGGGCGGCGCATCGACCTGGTGGTCTCGGACGTGGTCATGCCGGGCATGGACGGGCCCAGCTGGATCCGCATCGCGCGCAGGACGCGGCCCGATCTGCGGGTGATCTTCGTCTCGGGCTATGCCGAGGACGCCTTCCGCCGCAGCCTCGACGATCTGACCGACTTCAGCTACCTGCCCAAGCCCTTCACGCTCAACGAACTCAGCAAGGCCGTGAAGGACGCGCTGACCGGCGCCCCCGCGGGGGGTTGAGCGCCGCCCTCGCCTGCGCCATCGTCGGCTTCGCGCGCCGCGCGCGGGACAGGGGAGGAGAACATGAGGCTGAAGGACAAGCGCTGCATCGTCACCGGCGGCGCGTCGGGTTTCGGGCTGGGCATCGCCCGCCGCTTCGTCGAGGAGGGCGCGCGGGTGGCGATTCTGGACATTCGCGAGGACGCCGCCCGCGAGGCGGCCGAGCAGATGGGCGAGGCGGCGCTGCCGCTCTGGTGCGACGTGTCGGACCGCGCCGCGGTCGAGGCCGCGACGGCGTCCGTCGAGGCGGCCTTCGGCGGGATCGACGTTCTGGTCAACAACGCCGGCTGGACCCACCGCAACAAGCCCGTGCTGGAGGTGACCGAGGACGAGTTCGACCGCCTGTTCGCGGTCAACGTCAAGTCGATCTATCACTTCACCCGCGCCGTCGCGCCGATCTGGCGCGCGCAGGGGGGCGGGGTGATGCTCAACATCGGCTCGACCGCGGGCATCCGCCCGCGCCCCGGTCTGACCTGGTACAACGCCACAAAGGCGGCGGCGAACCTGGCCACGCGCTCGCTTGCGCTCGAGCTGGCGCCGGACAAGGTGCGCGTCAACGCCCTGGCGCCGGTGGCGGGCGAGACCCCGCTTCTGGCCAGCTTCATGGGCGAGGACACGCCCGAGCGCCGCGCCGCCTTCCTGGCGACGGTGCCGCTCGGCCGTTTCTCGACCCCGCGCGACGTGGCCAACGCGGCGCTGTGGCTGTGCTCGGACGAGGCCGAGTTCATCACCGGCGTGGTGCTCGAGGTGGATGGCGGGCGCACCATCTGACCCCGGCGCTCAGGGCGCCGGCACCAGCCCCCACAGATCGTGGTGATGCTCGAGCATGGGGTGCATCCATGCGCCGCGCACGCGGGCGGTGAAGTGGCGCTGAAGCGTGCGCCAGTAGGGCTGGATGATGACCCCGCTGTCCTGCAGGATGCGCTCGAGACGGGCCATGATCAGCCGCCGCCGCTCGGCGTCGGGCATGCCCAGCGCCTCGGCCAGCAGGGCGTCGAATTCGGGGTCCGAGAAGCCGGTCTCGTTCCACGCCTCGCCGCTGCGATAGGCCAGCGCCAGGATCTGCACGCCCAGCGGGCGCATGGTCCAGTCGGTGATCGAGAAGGGATGGCGCGTCCAGTCGCGCCAGAACGCGTCGGCGCGCAGCAGCCGCCGGCGCACCCGGATCCCAGCATCCAGCAGCTGCGCGGCCACCGCGTCGCCGGTGTCGCGGCGCCAGTCGTCGTCCAGCGAGATCAGCTCGTGTTCGAAATCGGCCAGCCCGGTCTGCGCGATCAGGCGCCGCGCCTCGGCCGGGTCGGGGGCGCGCCGCGGCAGGGGGAAATAGTCGGGATGCATCGGGCCGACATGGTGGTTCTCGGCGATCCAGCCGCGATTGGCGTGGCCCAGCTCGAGCACCACCGTGTTGTCCACCGCCAGCTGGAAGGCGCGGCGCAGGCGCGGGTCGGCATAGGGCCGCAGCGCGCCCAGGCGCGCGTCCACCCGCATCCGCGCCACCGCCGTCGCGCCCGAGATCACGTCCGAGCGGTTGAGCCCCATCTCGTCGAAGCGGACCACGAACGAGGCGCCCGTCTCGTGAGTCATGTCGATCTCGTCGCGGGCGAAGGCCTCGGCCCAGTCCGAGGGATCGGCGCCCAGGTCCAGATACTCGATCCGGTCGAGCGCGACGCGCCCGCCCCACCAGCCCTCGCGGCGGATCAGCGTCGCGCGCCGCCCCGGCTCGAGCGCGGCCAGCGCGAAGGGGCCGGTTCCGACCGGATGGGCCATCAGATCGCCCCCCGCGCGGTCGAAGTCGCGATGAACCAGCAGGGCCGGATAGTCGGCCATGCCGGCGACGAGGGTGGCGTCGGGAACCAGCGGGCGCAGCTCGACGGTGTGGGCGTCGATCGCGCGCGCGGCGCCGGCCGCCAGGCGCCCCTCGGCCGGATCGATCAGCGAGGCCATGCGCGCGGCCATCGAGTTGCCCGGCGTGGCGCGGTCGCACCAGCGTTCGAGGTTGAACAGCACGTCGCGCGCATCGAACGGGTCGCCGTTCGACCAGCGCACGCCCTTGCGCAGGCGCAGAACGGTGCGCCGCGCATCGCGCGAGACGCTCCAGCTTTCGGCCAGCCATGGCTCGAAGGCGTAGTCGGCCGTGTATCGCACCAGCGTCTCGCAGGTTCCGCGCGCAAGGTTGGCCTGCTCGGGCGTGTCGAACAGGCGCGGATCGCCGGCGGCGCGCACCGGCATCTGGCAGCGCAGCACGCCGCCGGGCGGCGCGGGCGGCTGCTGCGCGACGGCCGGCAGCCCAGCCAGCGCGCGCGCCAGCCCCGGCGCCGCGCCGAAGATGGTGGCCAGAGCCATGAAGCTGCGACGGTCGAGCAGCCCCGCGCGCGCCTCATGCGCAAGGCGCGCGAGGCGGTCGTCGGGGGGCGAGGGCGGCGGCTTGCTCATCGCGCGATCGGCCCGGTCGGCTGCGGGGCGTTCATGCGGTCATCATCCCCGCCGGCACCGCGCTTGGCAAGGCTTGCGCCCGTCAGTCGCAGGGGTCGATCGAGAATCCCTCGGGCAGGCGGGTCGTTTCGTCGCCGCAGGCCATGCGCAGCCGCTCCTTGGTCAGGCCGCGCGCGCCGCGCAGGTCGGCGCCCGTCAGGCGGGTGCGGCGCAAGAGCGCTCCCTCGAGCTGCGCGCCGCGCAGATCCGCCCCGCGCAGGTCGGCGCTGGACAGGCGCGCGTCGGTCAGGTCGGCGCCGCGCAGGATCGCGCCGGCGGCGTGGATGCGGTCCATGTCGGCCCCGCGCAGGCGGGTTTGCGACAGGTCCGCGCCCGCCGCCTCGGCGCGCTCGAGCATGGCCTCGTCGGCCAGCGCGCCGGCCAGCTGCGCGCCGGTGAGGTCGGCGCGCCTGAACTCGGCGCCGCGCAGGTCGGCGTCGCGCAGATCCGCGCCGGTCAGCACGCTGGACGCCGCGTCCGCCTCGCGCAGATCGGCGCCGCGCAGATCCGCGCCGCTCAGCTCGGCCTTCTCGATGTCGGCCCCCCGCATGCGCGCGCCGCGCAGATCGGCGTCGCGCAGGCTGGCGCGCTCGAGCTCGGCGCGGCGCAGATCTGCGCCGGCAAGGATGCAGCCGTCGAGCCGCGCCTCCTTCAGATCGGCCTCGCGCAGGATCGCCCTGGACAAATCGCAGCCGCGCAGGACGATCGCGCGCAGGCCTGCCGCGCGCAGGTCGCAGCCCGGACAGCCGCCCGATTGCGTCAGGCGCTGCGCCAGGGCCGCGTCGTCCGCGCGCTGCGCAAGATCGGCGAGGGGCGGTCGGGGCGCCGTCGCCGCAGCGAGGGCGGCGAGGGCCAGCAATGCGCGCAGCGGCTTCATGACGCGATGATAGGCCGGCGGCGCGGGCGCGTCGACCCCGCTCAGACCGCCGCGCCTTCGCCCGACGGGCTGTCTTCGGCGGGGGAGGGGGCGTCGGCCTCTTCCTCCTCGGGGTCTGCGTCGCGGGCGCTGGCGGCGATCAGCTCGTCCACGTTGATCGGCTGCAGCAGGAAGGCCGGCACATGATCGCCCAGCCCCACCACCTGCCCGCCGCGGCGGCGCTCGGGGCGGGCGCGGGGGGCGGGAGCCTCGTCCTGCTGCGCCGAAGGCTCGGCGCGCTTGCCCTCGCCGCGGCGGGCGCGGACGGGGCGCGGCGTGGGCGCGTCGGGGGCGGGCGCGTCGGGCGCGGCCGCCTTGGGCGCGGCATCGGGCTCGGGCGCGCGTTCGGCCGCGGGGGGCTGCGCGGGCGCGGCTTCGGCCGCGGCCTCGGCGGCGCTCTTGCGGCGGCCGCGGCGGCGCGGGCGCGCCTCGGCCTCGGGCGCTTCGCCCTCGGGCGCGGGCGCCGGCGCGGCAAGGGGCGAGGGCACGCGCGGGATCCTGGCCTTGACCAACTCTTCGATCTTGTCGAGGTGCTTTTGCTCGTGCGGCAGGCACAGCGTCACCGCCACGCCCTTGCGCCCGGCGCGGCCGGTGCGGCCGATTCGGTGGACGTAATCCTCGGAATGGATGGGCACGTCGAAGTTGAAGACGTGGCTGACCGAGGGAATGTCCAACCCGCGCGCGGCCACGTCCGAGGCGACGAGGATCTGGATCTCGCCGTCGCGGAAGCCGTTGAGCACGCGCGTGCGGATCGACTGGTCCAGGTCGCCATGCAGCGCGCCGGCGTTGAAGCCGTGCTTGACCAGCGACTTGTGCAGCACGGACACGTCGCGCTTGCGGTTGCAGAAGATGATGGCGTTCTTGAGCGCCTCGCCCTCGGCGCGCATCAGCGCGCGCAGCGCGGCGCGCTTTTCCGAATCGGCGCGGTCCTTGCGCGAGGGGGTCAGCTCGCACACGCGCTGCTCGATGTTCTCGCCGGTCGTGGACTGGCGCGCCACCTCGACGCGCACGGGCGCGTGCAGGAACTGCTCGGTCAGGCGCGTGATCTCGGGCGGCATGGTGGCCGAGAAGAACAGCGTCTGGCGGGTGAACGGGGTCAGCGAGAAGATGCGCTCGATGTCCGGGATGAAGCCCATGTCGAGCATGCGGTCGGCCTCGTCCACGACCATGATCTGCACGCCGGTCAGCATCAGCTTGCCGCGCTCGAAATGGTCCAGAAGCCGGCCGGGCGTGGCGATCAGCACGTCCACGCCGCGGTCGATCAGGCGGTCCTGATCCTTGAAGCTGACGCCGCCGATCAGCAGCGCCATGCTCAGCTTGTGGTATTTGCCGTAGATCTCGAAATTCTCGGCCACCTGGGCGGCCAGCTCGCGCGTGGGGCACAGCACCAGGCTGCGCGGCATGCGCGCGCGCGCGCGGCCCTGCGCCAGGATCGAGATCATCGGCAGGGTGAAGGCGGCCGTCTTGCCGGTGCCGGTCTGGGCGATTCCCAGAACGTCGCGGCCCTTGAGCGCCTCGGGGATGGCCTTTTGCTGGATGGGGGTCGGCGTTTCGTAGCCGGCCTCCTGGATGGCCTGAAGGACCTTGGGATCAAGGTCGAGGTCGGAAAACTTCATGTAGGTCCTTGCGTGAGAGGATCCATGCGGATCTGCGGTCCATGTCGGCCGCTAACTCTCAGGCGGCCGCGTCCTGCGCGCCCGGATCGGCGCGGCGCTGCGGCGCACCATACGCCGATGGCGGCGCAAGTCAAGAATCCTTGCGAATCGCGCCGCCCCGGCAAGCGCCCCGCCCCGTCCGGAGCGGGGCGGCGGGTCACTGCGAGATGGCCTTGCTGGTCTTCTCGGCGGCCTTCTCGATCGCCTTGCCGCCGGCCTGGATGTCCTTGCCGGCGCCTTCGACGGTGTTGCACGCGGCAAGGGCCAGCGCGGCGGTCAGGATCGCTGCTGCTCGGATCATCTCTTGCTCCTTTGGTCGCTCGTGCGCGTCGCCCGGCGGAGGGCGCGCGGGTCAGGCATGGGTTTCCTTGACGGCCGACAGGCGCACCTCGGGATGGTCGCGCGCGGCCCGGTCCAGATCCCATTGCATGCGCGTCATGTAGACCGGGTCGCCGTCGTGATCATAGGCCATGTGCCCCCGGTTCGCCTTGATGAAGGCCTCGACCGCCTCGCGCGGGCCCGAGATCCAGCGCGCGCCGTTGAACTGGGTCGGCTCGAGGCGCACGGGAAGGCCGTACTCCTGCTCGATCCGGCTGGCCAGCACCTCGAACTGAAGCGCGCCGACCACGCCGACGATGAAGCCCGAGCCCACCGCCGGCTTGAAGAGCTTGGCCGCGCCCTCCTCGGCGAACTGGGTCAGGGCCTTTTCCAGATGCTTGGCCTTCATCGGATCGCCCGCGCGCACGCTTTGCAGCAGCTCGGGCGCGAAGGCGGGAATGCCGGTGAAGCGCAGCTCCTCGCCCTCGGTCAGCGCGTCGCCGATGCGCAGTTGGCCGTGATTGGGCACGCCGATGATGTCGCCGGCCCATGCGTCGTCGGCCAGTTCGCGCTCGGCCGCCATGAACAGCACCGGGTTGGCGATGGTCATGGTCTTGCCCGAGCGCACGTGCCGCAGCTTCATCCCGCGCCGGAAATGGCCCGAGCACAGGCGCAGGAAGGCCACGCGGTCGCGGTGCTTGGGGTCCATGTTGGCCTGCACCTTGAACACGAAGCCGGTGACGGCGGGCTCTTCGGGGCGCACCTCGCGCGAGGCGGCGGGGCAGGGGCGCGGGGGCGGGGCGTATTGCGCAAGGCCGCGCATCAGCTCCTGCACGCCGAAGGAATTGATGGCCGAGCCGAACCAGATCGGCGTCAGCGTGCCCTCGAGAAACGCCTTGCGGTCGAAGGCGGGCAGCAGGCCGCGGGCCATCTCGACCTCTTCGCGCAGCTCGGCCAGCAGGTCGGCGGGCACATGCTCGGCCGCGCGCGGATCGTCCAGCCCGTCGAGCTGCACCGCCTGGGCGCGCACGTTGCGCTCGGCGCGGTCCATCAGCACCAGGCGGTCGTGGATCAGGTCGTAGCAGCCGATGAAGTCGCGCCCCTTGCCGATGGGCCAGCTGGCGGGGGCGACGTCGATGGCCAGGCTTTCCTGGATCTCGTCGATGATCTCGAAGGTGTCGCGGCTTTCCCGATCCATCTTGTTGCAGAAGGTCAGGATGGGCATGTCGCGCAGGCGGCAGACCTCGAACAGCTTGCGCGTCTGGCTTTCCACGCCCTTGGCGCCGTCGATGACCATCACCGCCGCGTCCACCGCGGTCAGCGTGCGGTAGGTGTCCTCGGAGAAATCCTCGTGCCCGGGGGTGTCGACCAGGTTGAACCAGTGGCCCTCATGCTCGAAGGACATGGCCGAGGCCGAGACCGAGATCCCGCGCTCCTGCTCCATCTTCATGAAGTCCGAGCGCGTGCGCCGCGCCTCGCCCTTGGCGCGCACCTGGCCGGCCATCTGGATCGCGCCGCCGTAAAGCAGCAGCTTCTCGGTTAGCGTCGTCTTGCCCGCATCGGGGTGCGAGATGATGGCGAAGGTCCGGCGCCGGGCGATCTCGGGCGGCAGATGGGGCGATATGTGTCCTTGGTCCAGCATGGCGGCTATGTAGCGCCGCGCCGCGCCGCTGGAAAGGGGCAAGCGCGCCGGGCGTTGCGAAGGCGCGCGCCGCGGCCTAGGCTCGGCGCCCGAAGCATCGCCAGGCAGGGAGCGAGTCATGGATCTGGGCATCAGGGGCAGGCGGGCGCTGGTGTGCGCCTCGTCGAAGGGGCTGGGGCGCGGCTGCGCCGAGGCGCTGGCCGAGGCGGGAGTCGATCTGATCATGAACGCGCGCAGCCCGGGGCCGCTGGCGCGCGCGGCCGAAGAGATCCGCGCCGCCCATGGCGTGAAGGTCGAAGAGGTCGCCTGCGACGTCACGACCGAAGAGGGGCGCGCGCAGCTGATCGCGGCGGCCGAGGGCGTGGACATCCTCGTCACCAACGCCGGCGGGCCGCCGCCGGGCCTGTGGTCGGACTGGGAGCGCGAGGACTGGCTGGCCGCCATCGAGGCGAACATGCTGACGCCCATCATGCTGATGAAGGCGCTCATGCCGGGCATGATCGCGCGCGGCTGGGGGCGGGTGGTCAACATCACCTCGCAGTCGGTGCGCGCGCCGATCCCGCAGCTGGGCCTGTCGAACGGAGCGCGCACGGGCCTGACGGGCTTCGTCGCCGGCACGGCGCGCCAGGTCGCGCCGCATGGGGTCATCGTCAACAACCTGCTGCCGGGCATCCACGCCACCGACCGCGCCGACGCGCTGGACGCGGCCGTGGCGGCGGCCGAGAACATCACCATCGAGGAGGCGCGCGCGCGCCGCGCCGCGACCATCCCCGCCCGCCGCTATGGCACGCCGCGCGAGTTCGGCGCCATGTGCGCCTTCCTGTGCTCCGAGCATGCGGGCTTCATCGTCGGCCAGAACATCCTTCTGGACGGCGGCGCGGCCAATCTGACGATGTGAGCGCCCGATGAGCGGCCCCGGCCCCGGCCGAGGCGCGCCGCGCGTCGAGGCGGGCCGGCGCGCCGACGGCGCCGATTGCGCGCGCATCGAACACGCTTGCGCGCGCATGTTCCTCGCCAGCCCCCATCCCGAGGTCGCGGCCGACGGGCCCGCCCCGGCCGCCGCCTTCGCCGACTGCGCCGAGGCCGGGCGGCTTCTGGTGGCGCGCATCGGCGGCCGCGTCGCGGGGTTTCTGGTCTGGGAGGTCGAGCGCGACAGCCTGCATGTGTGCGAGCTGGACGTGGACCCCGCCTTCCAGCGCCGCGGCGTGGCGCGCGCGCTGATCTCGGCGCTGGCCCGGCGCGCGCGCGCCATGGACCGCGCCGCGCTGACGCTGACCACCTATGCCGACGTTCCCTGGAACGCGCCGGTCTATGCGCGCCTGGGCTTCGCGCCGATCCCGCCCGAGGAGTGGACCCCCGAATGCCGCGCCGACGTCGCCGCGCTGCGCCGCGCGGGGCTGGACGCCTCGTCGCGCATCGCGATGCGGCGCGATCTGGAGGCGCGATGACGCCGCTTGCGCGCTCGCGCCTTGCCCCGGGGCCCTCGGATTGCTATCTGCCATGTCAACCTGAGCGAAATCATCGGCAATATCGTCGCCGAGCGACGAGGCGGGAGCGGCCGTGACGCACGACATCGAGAACACCGGCGGCGCCTCGGGCGCGGCGGCCCGCGCGGTCGAGCGCGAGGCGCAGGACGGGCGGGCGGACGAGGCGTCCGCCGCCCGCGCGCGCTCCGAAGCGGGGCCGCAGACGCGCGCGCATCCGCGCCCCGAGCTCCCCGCGCGCGAGCCGGCGCACGAGCTCGCCCCCCGGCGGCCCGCCCGCCCCGCGGCGCCGCCCCTTCTGGCGCCGCCGCGCCTGGCGCTGGCGGGCCTGCGCAAGGATTACGACGGGCGGCGCGTGGTCGACGACGTCTCGCTCGAGGTCGAGCCGGGCGAGCTCGTCTGCCTGCTCGGCCCCTCGGGCTGCGGCAAGTCCACCACGCTGCGCATCGCCGCCGGCGTCGAGCGGCAGGACGCGGGCACGGTCGCGCTGGACGGGCGCGTCGTTTCCGACGGCGTCCGGCACGCGCCGCCCGAGGCGCGCTCGATCGGGCTCATGTTCCAGGATTTCGCGCTGTTTCCGCATCTGACGGTGGCGCAGAACGTGGCCTTCGGCCTGCCGCGCGCGCGCGCCGCCGAGGCCGAGACCTATCTGCGCCGCGTGGGCCTGGGCGGGTATGGCGACAAGTTCCCGCACATGCTTTCGGGCGGCGAGCAGCAGCGCGTGGCTCTGGCGCGCGCGCTGGCGCCGCGGCCGCGGGTGATGCTGATGGACGAGCCCTTCTCGGGCCTCGACCAGCGCCTGCGCGACGAGATCCGCGACGACACGCTGTCGGTGCTCAAGGAGGAGGGGACGGGCGTGCTGCTCGTCACCCACGAGCCCGAAGAGGCCATGCGCATGGCCGACCGCATCGCGCTGATGCGCGGGGGGCGCATCGTGCAGGTGGGCGCGCCCTATCACATCTACAACCACCCGGCCGATCTCGAGGCGGCGGCCTTCTTCTCGGACGTCAACGTGATCCGCGCGGTGGTGCGCTCGCGCCAGACGGACACGCCCTTCGGCCTGTTCCTGACGCCCGACCTGCCCGACGGGGCCGAGGTCGAGATCGTCATCCGCCCGCAGCACCTGCGCATCGAGCTCGACCGCGGCCAGCCCGCCCCGCGCGAAAGCGCCGAGCATGGCGTGCCCGCCTATGGCCGCGTCGAGCGCGCGCGCTTCATGGGTTCGGAAAGCCTGATCGAGGCGCGGATGGAGCATGACGGCGCGATCCTGCGCGCCACCACGCCCGGCGCCTTCCTGCCCGAGCGCGGAACGGGGCTGTGGCTGTCGATGCGCCGCGACCGCTGCTTTCTGTTCCCCGCGCGCCCCAGGGCGGGCGCGTGAGGGCGCGCGGGGGGCGCGTCGGGACGCCTGGTCGCGCCCGCGCGCCGTTTTGGCCCTTTCGCCCGGGCGCGGCATTCAATATGTGTGAAGCGGAGCCGGGCGCGAGGCGCCCGCGGAATTGGGAGTATCCGGCATGAGCCCGAGCATCTGGCAGATTCTCATCGTCGTCCTTCTGGTCGTGGTCCTTTTCGGTCGGGGCAAGATCTCCGGCCTGATGGGCGACGTGGCCAAGGGCATCAAGAGCTTCAAGAAAGGCCTGGCCGAGGATGACGAGCCGCAGAAGGTGGCCGACGAGCGCCGCGCCGAGGACGGCAAGGTGATCGACGTCACCCCCAGCGCCGAGGCGCAGAAGAAGGAAGGCTGATCGGGCCGCCGCCCCAGCCGCCGCCACGGAGGTCCGCGCATGTTCGACATCGGCTGGTCCGAGCTGCTGGTCATCGGCGCGCTGGCGCTGATCGTGGTCGGTCCCAAGGACCTGCCGGTCATGCTGCGCACGCTGGGCCGCTACGTGGGCAAGGCGCGGGGCATGGCGCGCGAGTTCCAGCGCACGCTCGAGGACGCCGCGCGCGAGGCGGACCTGCCCGAGCTGCGCGACGTGCAGCGGCAGGTCTCGGGCCTTTCGCGCGACATCGGCTCGAGCGCGCGCGCCTATGCCGACCGGCTGGGCGAGGACAGGAAGCCCGCCAAGCCGGCCCCAGGCTCGCTCGACGCCGCCGACGAGGCCGAGAACGCCGCCTGGCAGGCCGAGCAGGCCGCGCGCAAGGCCCGCGCCGAGAAGCTGGCGCAGATCGAGGCGGACGCCGCCGCGCTCGAGGCCGAGGCCAGGGGCGAAACGCCCCCCGCGCCCGCGCCCGACGCCGCCCCGCGGGCCCCGGCCGACAACCCGTCCGGCGCGCGCCCCGCCGTTCCGCCCGCCGCGCCCGACGCCTGACCGCCCGCCAGGCCCGCGCCGTCGCCCCGGCGGCCGGCCGGGCGCGGCCCTTCGCCCGCCGCTCGCCCTGAAGGCCACGCAAGACATGACCGACGACGACATCGACGCCTCGACCGCGCCCCTGATCGAGCACCTGGCCGAGCTGCGCCAGCGGCTGATCTACTCGCTGATCGCGCTGGCGGTGGCGGCCGTGATCTGCGGCATCTTCGCGCGCGAGATCTACGATTTCCTCACCGCGCCGCTGCGCCACGAGCTGATCGCGCGCGGGCAGGACGCCAAGCTGATCTACACCCAGCTTTACGAAAAGTTCTTCGTCCATCTGAAGATCGCCGTCTGGGGCGGGTTCTTCCTGGCCTTCCCGGTCATCGCCATGCAGGTCTGGCGCTTCGTCGCCCCGGGGCTTTACGCCAACGAAAAGCGCGCCTTCCTGCCCTTCCTGATCGCCACGCCGGTGCTGTTCCTGATGGGCGCCTCGCTGGTGTATTTCCTGGTCATGCCCATGGCGATCGACTTCTTCCTGGACTTCCAGGCGCCGGGGTCGGACGGGGATACGGGCATCGAGTTCCTGGGCAAGGTCAACGAGTATCTGAGCCTCGTCATGACCTTCATCCTGGCCTTCGGCATCTGCTTCCAGCTGCCGGTGCTGCTGACGCTGCTGGGGCGGGCGGGGCTGGTGACGGCCGACGGGCTGGCCAACATGCGCCGCTACGCCATCGTCGGCATCGCGGCCGCGGCGGCGGTGCTGACGCCGCCCGATCCGATCAGCCAGCTGGGCCTGGGCATCCCGATCTACCTGCTTTACGAGATCTCGATCTTCCTGGTCCGCGCGGCCGAGCGCAAACGCCGCGAGCAGGACATCGCCGACGGGCTGATCGACCCTGACGACGAGGACGAGGCATGAGCGAGCCCGCCTTCGCCAACGCCGACGCGCTGACGCGCATCGCCGAGGCGCTCGAGCGCATCAGCCCGCCGCCCGCCGCCATGCCCGACTGGAGCGCCGAGGCCTATGTCTGGCACGTCGCGCCCGACCGGCTCGAACCCGTGCGCCGGGTGGCGCGGGTGGATCTGGCGCTGCTGCGCGGGATCGACCGCGCGCGCGACACGCTGCTCGAGAACACGCGCCGCTTCGCGCAGGGTCTGCCGGCGAACAACGCGCTGTTGTGGGGCGCGCGGGGCATGGGCAAGTCCTCGCTGGTCAAGGCTGCGCATGCCGCGGTCAATGCCGGCGCGACGCCGCCGCGGCTGATCCTGGTCGAGATCCAGCGCGAGGACATCCCCTCGATCGGCCGCCTGATGCAGCTGCTGCGCCGCGCCGAGGACCGCCGCTTCATCCTGTTCTGCGACGATCTGAGCTTCGATCACGATGACGCCCATTACAAGTCGCTCAAGGCGGTGCTGGACGGCGGCGTCGAGGGGCGGCCCGAGAACGTGATCTTCTACGCCACCTCGAACCGCCGCCACCTGATGCCCCGCGACATGATCGAGAACGAGCGCGCCTCGGCCATCAACCCCTCCGAGGCGACCGAGGAGAAGGTCTCGCTGTCCGATCGCTTCGGCCTTTGGCTGGGCTTTCATCCCTGCTCGCAGGACGAGTTCCTCGAGATGGTGCGCGGCTATCGCGACGCGCTGGGCATCGAGATCGACGACGACGCGCTGCGCGCCGAGGCCATCGAGTGGCGCCAGACCCGCGGCGCGGTCTCGGGGCGCGTGGCCTGGCAGTTCATCACCGATCTGGCGGGGCGCAAGGGCGTGCGCCTGCGCGGCTGACGGGCGAGTCGCGGCGCATTTCCTGCTTGGCCGCAAGATTGGGACAGGATTGCGCCTCACCGCCTTCCAAGGGGCGCGCATCCTCAAACGGTCCCCGAACGGCCCCGCATCCGCAAAACCGGCCTCGGGCTTCGGCGCTACTCTTTACGCTAGGTAAAGGCGAAAGAGGGAGGAACGCCATGACGCCCTTCGACCATCCCGAATTCGACGATCACGAACAGGTCGTCTTCGTGCGCGACGCCGAGGCCGGCCTGTTCGGCATCATCGCGCTGCATGACACGACGCTTGGCCCGGCGGCGGGGGGCTGCCGCATGCACCCCTACGCGACGCATGAAGAGGCCCTGCGCGACGTGCTGCGGCTGAGCCGGGGCATGACGCTCAAGAACGCGGCGGCGGGCCTGCCGCTGGGCGGCGGCAAATGCGTGATCGTCGCCGACCCGGCCCGCCCGGACAAGGAGCGCCTGCTCGAAGCCATGGGCCGGCATGTGCAGTCGCTTGGCGGGCGCTACTGGACCGCGATCGACGTGGGCGTGAGCCCGCGCGACGCGGACGTGATCGCGCGCGCCTGCGACTACGTCTTCTGCAAGGCGTCCGAGTATCCCGACGGGTTCGACCCGTCGAAATTCACCGCTTGGGGCGGCTTCGTCGCCATCAAGGCGACGCTTCGGCGCCTGTTCGGCGACGAGAGCCCCGCCGGGCGGCGCATCGCCGTTCAGGGGCTTGGCGGCGTGGGGCGCGAGCTGTGCCGCCTGCTGCGCGAGGCGGGGGCCGAGCTGGCCGTGGCCGATGTGAACGAGCCCGCGCTGCGCCCGGTGGTCGAGGGTCTGGGGGCCGAGGCCGTCGATCCCGCGCGCATCCACGCGGCGCCGGCCGATGTGTTCGCGCCTTGCGCGCTTGGCGGGGTGCTGAACGACCGCACCATCCCCGAGCTGGGCGCGCGCGCCGTCTGCGGTCTGGCCAACAACCAGCTCGAGGCCCCGCGCCACGCCGAGGCCCTGCGCGCGCGCGGAGTGCTCTACGCCCCGGACTTCATCGCCAATGCGGGCGGGGTGATCGGCGCCTCGGCGCCGATCTGGGGCGGCCCCGACCGCGCCGCGGCCATGCGGCGGATCGAGGGGATCGGTCAGACGCTGGACGCGATCTTCGCCCGCGCCGAGGCCGAGGGCCTGACCACCGAGGAGGTGGCCGAGCGCATGGCCGCCGAGCGGATCGCCGCCGCGCGCGCCGCGCGCAATGCCGCCTGAGGGCCCGGCGCGGCGCGGCGTCAGAAGTGGTTCTCGGGATCTTCCGAGAAGGCGCCGCGCCGCACCTCGAAATGCAGCGTCGTCGGATCGCCCTCGGCCACCGTGCCGATGGTCTGGCCGCGCGTCACCCGCTGACCTTTCGACACGCGCGCATCGGCCAGGCGGCCATAGACGGTCATCAGCCGGTCGGGATGGCGCACCAGCACGATGGTGCCCCAATCGCCCAGCGACTTGGACACCAGCGCCACCTCGCCATCGGCCGCGGCGCGCACCGGATCGCCCGGCTTGGCGGCGATCTCGATCCCGTCATTGCGCCCGGCCGGGCCGCCTTGCCCAAAGCGCAGCACGATCGGACCGTCGATGGGGCGCATCAGCTTGCCCTCGGCGGCCTTGGCGGTCTGCGAGGCGCCCGGCGCGGCGGTTTCGCTCGCCGTCTTGGGCGGCGTCGCGCCCGGCGCTTCGGGGGGCGTCTCGGCCGCCGGCCGCGGCGCCGGCGCCGGCTCGGGCCGGGCGTCCGCCTCGGCGGCGCGCTCGGCCGGGGTCTGGTAGCGGCTGAGCTGCGGCGACTTCAGCCTGGGCGGCGGAACCGTGTCGGCCGGCAGCGGCGCGCCCGCGACGGCGGGCGGCGGCGCGCCCGCGCCGGCGCCGGGCGCCGCAACGCGCGCCGGCGCCTCGTCGCTGGGCTTTTGCGGCGCGTCGGCGGGCAGGGCCAGCACCTGCCCGGGCATGACCGCGTAACTGGGCGCGCGCAGCCCGTTCCAGGAGATGATCGCATCGGCGGGCACGCCGGTCTCGCGTGCGATGGAATAGACGGTCTCGCCCGGCTTGACCGTGCGGTAGACGATGCGCGTGCCGCCATCCGGGACGTCGGCGGCGGGCGCCGCGCCGGGCGCATTCGCGGCCGGGGCGCTCTGGCCCGAGGCGTCGGGGCCCGGCGCGCGTTCGATGGCCGCGCCGATGGCGGCGGGGTTCCAGCCCTGGGCGGGTTCGGGCGCGGGCGCCGCCGCGGCGGGCGCCGGCGCCGGTTCGGGCGCGGGCGCGGCGGCGCCATAGCCCTCGGCGCGGGGCGGCAAGACCAGCTCGTCGCCCGGGCGGGGGCGATAGCCCGTCGGCAGGCCGTTATAGGCGGCAAGCTCGGACGGGCGCAGGCCAACGCGAGCGGCCATCGCCTCGAGCGTGTCGCCGGGCCGGGCCTGGACCACGGCGTAGTCGCCATAGTCGATCACCCCGCGCGAATCGCTGGCGGGCGCCTCGGACAAGGGCTGGGGGCGAGGCGCCTCGGGGCGCGCGACGGGCCTTGGCGCGACGGCGGTCGGCGCGCCGGGAACGGGCGCGCGCGGCTCGTCCCAGCCGCAGGCGGTCAGCGCCAGCAGGCTCAGCGCCACGGGGCCGGCGCGCAGCGAAAAGGCGTTGGGCTTGGTCATGGCGTCCTCGTTCGGTTGGGTGCGGGCCGCGGCCGCGGTCTAGCCCTCGTCCGGGTCTTCGGCCATGCCCTCGAGCAAGGGCACGAAACGCACGGGCGCAAGGTCCTGATAGTCCAGCCCCTCGGGCGTGCGGCGGATGCGGATCAGCTGCTGGATCTCGTCGCTCTGCCCGACGGGCAGCACCATGACGCCGCCCACCCTGAGCTGCGCCAGCAGCTCGGAGGGCGTGTCCTCGGCCGCGCAGGTCAGGATGATGCGGTCGAAGGGCGCCTGCTCGGGCAGGCCCGAGGCGCCGTCGCCGGCGATGACGGTGACGTTGTGCAGGTCGAGCTCGCGCTCGAGCAGGGCGCGCGCGCGCCGCGCCAGCGGGCGGTGGCGCTCGATCGTGTAGACGCGCCGCGCCAGTCGCGCCAGAACCGCGGCCTGATAGCCCGAGCCGCAGCCGACCTCGAGCACCTTGCAGCGCGGCGTGACCTCGAGCGCCTGCGTCATCAGCCCCACGATCGAGGGCTGCGAGATGGTCTGCCCGCAGGCGATCGGCAGCGCCACATCCTCGAGCGCGCGATCGCGAAAGGCCCGGTCCAGGAACAGCTCGCGCGGGGTGCGTTCGATGGCGTCGAGCACGCGCGCATCCGTCACCCCGCGCGAGCGCAGGGCGAAGACCAGCTTCATGCGCCCCTCGCGCAGGGCGTCGGGGGCGTCGTCATGCTCGGGCGCCGCGCTCATGGACCCCTCTCCTCAGCCGAGCGCGGCGGCGATCTCGTCCAGCCGGTCGGCGGCGGTGAGATCGGCGCGCATGGGCGTGACGGTGATCCAGCCCTCCGAAGCCTCGCGCGCGTCGACGCCGGCGGCGGCCTCGCGGTTGCCGCGGCCATGGGCCAGCCAGTAATAGGTGCGCCCGTTGGGGGCGATGTGCTCGCGCACCTCGAAGGCGCCGCCGGGGCGCCGGCCCTGGCGGGCGGCGCGCACGCCGCGCACCTTGTCGGCGGGCAGGGGCGGGAAATTCACGTTGTAGAACAGGCCGTAATCGGCCTTCTCGTCCCAGGGCAGCTCGAGGATCCGGCGCACCACGCGCGGGCCAAGGCGCCGGGCGGCCTCGAACGGATCGGCGGCGTCGATGTTCTCGGGTCCGTAATACTGGCTGAGCGCGATGGCGCGCACGCGCTGCAGCGCCGCCTCGATCGCGCCGCCGACCGTGCCCGAATAGACCACGTCCTCGGCCACGTTGTGGCCGCGGTTGACGCCGGAAATGACCAGATCGGGCGGCGCCTCGGCCATCAGGCGGCGCAGCGCCACGATCACGCAATCGGCGGGCGAGCCGTCGACCGCCCAGCGGCGCGCGCCCAGCGGCACGAGGCGCATGGGCTTGGTGTAGGAGATGCAGTGCGCGACGCCGGACTGCTCCATTTCCGGCGCGACGACCCAGACTTCGCCGTTCGGTCCGGCGACCTCGCGCGCGATGTCCTCGGCCGCGGCAAGCCCCTCGGCCGTGATTCCGTCGTCATTGGTGATGAGAATACGCATGCGCCCTCTTTCCGCTTGTCGGCGAAGACTTAGCGGCTTGATCGGGGCGCGTCCAGCGCCCGCGCGCGGATGTCGGGTCCGCGCGCGGGCGGCCGCATCGGGCGGCGAGGATGATCCGCGGCGATCTCGGCTCCGATCCGCGCGCGGGCGGCCGGATCAGGCCAGCGCGCCGTCGGGGCGGATGACGGCGGCGCCGCCCATGTAGGGGCGCAGGGCCTCGGGCAGGCGGATCGAGCCGTCGGCCTGCTGGCCGTTCTCGGCCACCGCGATGAGCGTGCGCCCGACCGCCAGGCCCGAGCCGTTGAGGGTGTGGACGAACTCGGGCTTGGCGCCGTCCTCGCGGCGGAAACGGGCGTTCATGCGCCGCGCCTGGAAGTCGCCGCAGTCCGAGCAGGAGCTGATTTCGCGATACTTGCCCTGGCCGGGCAGCCAGGCCTCGACGTCATGCGTGCGGCGGGCGCCGAAGCCCATGTCGCCGGCGCACAGAACGACGGTGCGGTAGGGGATCTCGAGCGCCTCGAGCACGGCCTCGGCGCAGCGCGTCATGCGCTCGAGCTCGTCGCGGCTGTCTTCGGGGCGGACGATCGAGACCATCTCGACCTTCTCGAACTGATGCTGGCGCAGCATTCCGGCGGTGTCGCGGCCGGCGCTTCCGGCTTCCGAGCGGAAGCACTGGGTGTGCGCGCACAGCCGCCGGGGCAGGGCGCCGGGTTCCAGAATCTGCCCGGCGACCGTGTTGGTCAGCGTCACCTCGGCGGTGGGGATGAGCCACCAGCCGTTCTCGGTGCGGTAGCTGTCCTCGGCGAATTTCGGAAGCTGACCCGTGCCCAGCATGGCCTCGTCCTTGACCAGAACCGGGGTCCAGGTTTCCTCGAGCCCATGCGCGCGCGTGTGAAGATCAAGCATGAACTGCGCCAGCGCCCGGTGCAGGCGCGCCATGGCGCCGCGCAGCATCACGAAGCGGCTGCCCGACAGCCGCGCGGCGGTCTCGAAGTCGAGGCCCGCCGCGGCCGCCGGGATCTGGTAGTGCTCGAGCGGCGCGAAGTCGAAGGCGCGCGGCGTTCCCCAGCGGCGGATCTCGACATTGTCGTTCTCGTCCGTCCCGTCCGGGACGTCGTCGTAGGGAAGGTTGGGGATTTCCATCAGCATGGCGCGCAGGCGCTCGTCGAAGGCGCGCGCCTCGTCCTCCAGGCGCGCGATCTCGTCCTTCTTCTGCGCCACCAGTTCGCGCAGCCGGGCGAACTCGGCCTCGTCGCCGGCGGCCTTGGCGGCGCCGACGCGTCTGGATGCGGCGTTTCGTTCGGCCTGGGCGGCTTCGGCGGCGGCGATCTTCTCGCGCCGCGCGGCGTCCAGCTCGAGGATGCGCGCCGCGACCGGCGCGAGCCCCCGGCGCGCCAGGGCGGCGTCGAAGGCGGACGGGTTTTCGCGGATCTGGCGGATGTCGTGCATGGCTCGCGTTTCCGGTGGTTTCCTGAGAGCCGCGGTTATGCCCGAACCGACGCGAATGTAAAAGAGCCCCGCCGCGCCGGCGCGCGGCGGGGGCGGGCCGGTCAGGCGGCCGCCGCGCGGCCGCCGGCCCCCAGATCGAAGGCCGAGACCAGCTCGGACAGCGACGTCGCCTCGGTGCGCACATGGCGCGCGGCGCGGGCGGCCTTTTCCGCTTCGGCGGCGTCGGCCTGCGTGGCCTGATCGAGACGCGAGACCGAGGCCGAGGTGGCGGCGACGCTGGCGGTCTGCTCGCGGCCGGCTTCGGCGATGGCGCTGACGGTGGAGGCGAGGCCTCGCACGCGCTCGGCGATCAGCTTGAGGGTGTCGCCGGTTTCGCCAACCAGACGCACGCCGTCGGCGACGCTGGCCGAGCTTTCCGAGATCAGCGCCGAGATGTCGCGCGCGGCGTCGGACGACTGGCGGGCCAGGGCGCGCACCTCGGTGGCGACGACGGCGAAGCCCTTGCCCGCCTCGCCGGCGCGCGCAGCCTCGACCGCCGCGTTCAGGGCCAGCAGGTTGGTCTGGAAGGCGATCGCCTCGATGACGTCGATGATCGAGGCGATGCGCGCCGAGCCGTCCTCGATGCGGCGCACGGCGCCGATGGCGTCGGCGATGCGCCGCTCGCCGGTTTCGGCGGCCGAGGCGGCGTCGCGCACCATGCCCTCGGCCTCGTCGAGGCGCGCGCCGTTCGAGGCGACCGAGGCGGCCATCTCTTCCATCGCGGCGGCGATCTCCTCGAGCGAGGCGGCGTTCTCCTCGGCGCGGCGGGCGGTGCCCGTGGCCGACTGCTCGATCTCCTGCGAGGCGTCGCGGACGGCGGCGACGGTTTGGACGATCTCGGCGATCATGGCCCGCTGCCGCTCGGCGGTGCGGTTCAGGGTGTTGCGCAGGGTTTCGAAACGGCCGCGGCGCGGGCGCTCCATGCGCGCGTTCAGGTTGCCGGCGGCCATCGCCTCGGCCTGGGTCTCGATGTCCTCGAACACGCCGTCGATCTCGGCGTAGAGCTGGTTGAGGCCCTCGGCCAGCTTGTTCAGCGTCTCTTCGTCGAAGCGCGCCTTGATCCTTGCCCCAAGGTCGCCCTCGAGGCCGCGCGCGACCGCGGCCGAGAATTCCTTCTCGAGCGTTTCGAGCATCTGGGCGCGGCGGGCGGCGTCGCGGGCTTCGGCGGCGCGAGCCTCTTCATGCGCGGTCTGGGCGGCGCGCGCCTGCTCGGCCGCTTCGGCCTGCGCCCGCTGCGCGCTTTCATGCAGCGCCTTGCGGTCGATCGCGGCAAGGACGAGGACGATCGTCTCGATGACCAGAATCGCCGCGTGCACGCCCACGCGGGCAAGAGTGGACGCAAGATCGGCCGATCCCGGGAAGACGAGCTGAGGCGCGGCAAGCGCGAAGACCACGTGATGGACCGCGGCCAGACCGGCGCCCGCCAGCAGGGCGCGCGCGTCGGCCATGGCCGAGAGCGCGGCGAGGAGCGCAAAGAAATACATGTGCGCGTCGATCTGCCACGGATGGCCCGTGAAGGCCGCGACCAGCGCGCAGGCCTGGCCCATGATCGCCAGCGCCAGCGCCGCGCGGCCGGCCGGCCCGCCCACGCGCGCGGCGCCCTCGGCCATGAGGCAGAGCGCGACGGCCGCCGCGCCGACCCACAGCGCGGGCCCGCCGGCCATCCAGGCGATCGCGGGCAGCAGCGCCGCATGCGCCCAGTTGGCGGCGGCCAGCTTGCGCGCCGCCCGCTCCTGACCGGCGGCGAAGGAGGAATCGGATGGGTGCGTCATTGGGAAACTCCACAGATCATGGCGAGCGTCGCGCCGTCGAGGACCGTCCAGGCGCCCGCCGCCACAAGGCGGCGAGGCAGGTCCGGGCCGCCTTCGACCAAGGCCCCGAAGGGCGCCCGGAAGGGGAGCAGCGGCGCCCCGCCGGCCCTGTCGATGACCGCGTCCGCGTCGCGCCAGGGCGGCACGACGGCGACGTAGGGGCCGGAGCCGGGCGTCGGCGCCGCCACCAGCGCGCCCAGCGGCGCGGCGAGGGCGATGGCGACGGACGCGGCGGCGATCAGGCTTGCGCGCATGGCGGGCTCCGGCACAGGGGCGTGGGCGGGTTGCGCGCCCAGCTAAGCGCGCTTTCCTTAAGGGCGCGCTAACGCGGCGCGCCTTGCATCGGCCGCGCCCGGGGCTATAGTCCGGCCGAGTTCAAGCAAGCGGGGCCCGAGCGCCCCCGGCATATGGAGAGACCATGTTCGTGACCCCGGCCTACGCCCAGGCGGCGGGCGGCGCGCCGATGGGGGGCTTCGGCTCCTTCATCCCGCTGATCCTGATCTTCGTGATCTTCTACTTCTTCCTGATCCGTCCGCAGCAGAAGCGCGCCAAGGAGCACCGCGAGATGCTGGCCGCGCTGCGCCGCGGCGACCAGATCATCACCCAGGGCGGCATCATCGCCAAGGTGGTCAAGGTCAAGGACGACGAGGTCGAGGCCGAGATCGCCGACGGCGTGCGCGTGCGCGTGGTCAAGAACACCATCGCCACGGTGGTGTCGCGCACCGAGCCGGCGAAGGAAGCCTGAGGCCGCGCCTCGCTCTGGCGGCCCGGCGCCCGCGCGTTGGGCCGCGCGTCGTTCAGGAAAGGCGCCCATGCTTTATTTCCCTGCCTGGAAGAAGGCGGTCGTGATCCTGGCATGCCTTGCGGGCGTGCTGTTCTCGCTGCCGAACCTGTTCTACGACCGGGTCGAGCGCGCCAATGACGCGCGCAAGGCGCTCGAGGCGGGCCGGACCGATCCGGGGCTGGCCGAACAGGCGGCGCTGTGGCCCGCCTGGCTGCCCTCGGGGCTGGTCAATCTGGGGCTGGACCTGCGCGGCGGCGCCCATCTGCTGGTCGAGGTCGAGCTGGCCGACGTCTATGCCGAGCGCATGGACGCGCTCTGGCCCGAGGCGCGCAAGACGCTGCGCGAGATCCGCGACCTGATCGGCGGCTTTCGCCGCGTCGATCAGGGCGGCCCCGAGCTGCGCATCCGCCTGAACGATCCGGCGGGCATGCCGCACGCGATCAAGGCGCTCGAGGCGCTGGCGACGCCGGTGGGCGGCGGCCTTCTGGGCGCGGGCGGGCCCGACATCGAGGTCGAGGCCCAGGGCGACGAGGTGGTGGTGCGCCTGACCGAGGCCGCGCGCCGCCAGATCGACGAGTCGACCATGGCGCAGTCGCTCGAGATCATCCGCCGGCGCATCGACGCCGCTGGCACGCGCGAGCCCACCATCCAGCGTCAGGGCCGCGACCGCATCCTGGTGCAGGTGCCCGGCGTCGGCTCGGCCGAAGAGGTGCTGGCGCTGATCGGCACCACGGCCAAGCTGACCTTCCACCTGGTCGACAGCGCCTCGGCCGACGCCAACACGCGCCCGGGCCCGGGAAAGATCAAGGTTCCCGACGCGGACGATCCCCAGCGCTTCTACATTCTCGAGCGCGAGGCGCTCATCACCGGCGACCGGCTGACCGACGCGCAGCCCGGCTTCGACCAGCAGACCGGCCAGCCGGTGGTCAATTTCCGCTTCGACACCGCCGGCGCGCGCCGCTTCGGCCAGGTGACGGCGGCCAATGTCGGGCGGCCCTTCGCCATCGTGCTGGACGGCAAGGTCATCACCGCCCCCGTGATCCGCGAGCCGATCACCGGCGGCGCCGGGCAGATCTCGGGCTCGTTCACGGTCGAAAGCGCCACGCGCCTCGCGATCCTGCTGCGCGCCGGCGCGCTGCCCGCGCGCATCAAGGTGCTCGAGCAACGCACCGTCGGGCCCGATCTGGGCGCGGACTCGATCGCCGCGGGCGAGCGAGCGGTGGTCGTCGCCTTCGTCGCCGTGCTGGTCTTCATGGTGCTGGCCTACGGCCTGTTCGGCGTCTTCGCCGACATCGCGCTGATGTTCAACCTGGCCATGCTGATCGGCGCGCTCAGCGCGCTGGGGGCCACGCTGACGCTGCCCGGCATCGCCGGCATCGTGCTGACGGTGGGCATGGCGGTGGACGCCAACGTGCTGATCTTCGAGCGCATCCGCGAGGAGCTGCGCGCCGGCAAGGGCCCCGCCCGCGCCATCGAGCTGGGCTATGAGCGCGCCTTCTCGGCCATCGTGGACGCCAACGTCACCACGCTGATCGCGGCGGTGATCCTGTTTGCCATGGGCTCGGGCCCGGTCAAGGGCTTCGCCGTCACGCTGGGCATCGGCATCCTGACCTCGGTCTTCACCGCGGTGCTGGTGACGCGGCTCATCATCTCGATCTGGTTCGCCGCCCGGCGTCCCCGAACGCTGACCGTCTGAGGAGCGCGCAATGAGACTCAAGCTGGTTCCCGACGAGGTCCGCTTTCCCTTCATGCGCTGGACGCGCCTTGCCGTGACGCTGTCGGCGGCGGCGGTGCTGGCCTCGATCGTGCTGCTCTTCACGGCGGGGCTGAATTTCGGCATCGACTTTCGCGGCGGCACGATGATCGAGGCCCGCACCCCGCAGCCGGCCGAGATCGCGCGCGTGCGCGCGGCGGTCGGCGCGCTGGGGCTGGGCGACGTGCAGGTGCAGGAGTTCGGCGACCCGCGCGACATCCTCGTGCGCGTCGAGGCCCAGCCCTCGGACGCCGAGGGCGACCAGATGCAGACCGTCAAGCGCGTGCGCGAGGCGCTCGAGGCCGAGATCCCCGGCGTCGAGATCCGCCGCGTCGAGGTGGTCGGCCCCAAGGTCTCGGGCGAGCTGATCGTGCAGGGGGCGCTGGCGGTGGCGCTGTCGGTGCTGTCGGTGCTGGTCTATATCTGGCTGCGCTTCGAGTGGCAGTTCTCGCTGGGCGCGGTCATCGCGCTGGTCCACGACGTGGTGCTGACCATGGGCGTGTTCTCGGCGCTGCAGCTGCAGTTCAACCTGTCGACCATCGCGGCGCTGCTGACCATCGTCGGCTACTCGCTGAACGACACGGTGATCGTGTTCGACCGCGTGCGCGAGAACCTGCGCAAATACAAGGAGATGCCCCTCGACAAGCTGCTGGACCTGTCCATCGGCGAGACGCTGAGCCGCACGCTGATGACCTCGGGCACCACGCTGCTGGCGCTGCTGGCGCTGTATTTCCTTGGCGGCGAGACCATGCGCGGCTTCACCTTCGCCATGATCTGGGGCATCGTGGTGGGCACCTACTCGTCGATCTTCATCGCCGCGGCGGCGGTGCTGCGCCTTGACGTCAAGCGCGACTGGTCGGGCGGCGCCGGCGGCGCGGCCAAGGGGCCGACGGGGGTGAACTTCAACGGCGCGCAGGTCTGAGCGCAGCGGAGGGCGCGATGCGCATCACCGAGATCGACTTCGAGGACCGCCAGCCCATCGACGCCTATGGCGCCGGCGGCTTTCGCGTCGGCGGCGCGCGCTACGAGGGGGCGCTGGCGCTGCTGCCCTCGGGCCCGCGCCCCTGGCCCGAGGCGCCGGCCGCGGCCGCGCAGCTGAGCTGCGAGGTCTTCGCGCCCGTCCTGGCCGAGGCGGCCGAGATCGACGTT
Organism: Oceanicella actignis; assembly: GCF_008124525.1. Taxonomy (GTDB): domain Bacteria; phylum Pseudomonadota; class Alphaproteobacteria; order Rhodobacterales; family Rhodobacteraceae; genus Oceanicella; species Oceanicella actignis. The sequence goes on along the minus strand of NZ_VNHJ01000003.1, from coordinate 89,079 downwards.
CTTCTGGTCGGCATGGGCGCCGACGTCGCGCCCCTGCCGGACGAGGCGCGCGCCGCGCTCGAGCAGGCCGGCATCGGCGTCGAGATCATGGGCACCGGCGCCGCCTGCCGCACCTACAACGTGCTGCTGGCCGAGGGGCGCCGGGTGGCCGCGGCGCTGCTGCCCGTTTGATCCGCCGGATGGGAAAGGGTTGAAACCTTTTGCTTCCATCCGCTTTTTGTCGGACTAGATGAGCGGCGAGGGCGCGGCATGATTCCGCCGCGCCGCTCATGCGACTTCGCTCAGAGGAGGACCAAGATGGCTTTCGAACTTCCCGATCTTCCCTACTCGCACGACGCGCTGGCCGATCTTGGCATGTCGCGCGAGACGCTCGAATACCACCACGACATCCACCACAAGGCCTATGTCGACAACGGCAACAAGCTGGTCGCCGGCACCGAGTGGGAAGGCAAGCCGATCGAGGAGATCATCCGCGGCAACTACCAGCCCGGCGCGGTCGCCCAGAACGGCATCTTCAACAACGTCGCCCAGCACTGGAACCACACCCAGTTCTGGCAGATGATGGGGCCGAAGGGCCGCGCGATGCCGTCCGAGCTCGAAGCCCGGCTCAAGGACGCCTTCGGCTCGGTCGAGAAGTTCAAGGAAGAGTTCGCCGCCGCCGGCGCCGCGCAGTTCGGCTCGGGCTGGTGCTGGCTGGTCAAGGAGGGCGACGCGCTCAAGGTCACCAAGACCGAGAACGGCGTGAACCCGCTCTGCTTCGGCCAGACCGCGCTGCTGGGCTGCGACGTGTGGGAGCACTCCTACTACATCGACTACCGCAACCGGCGTCCGGCCTATCTGCAGAACTTCCTCGAGAACCTGGTGAACTGGGAGAACGTCGCCGAGCGTCTGGCCGCCGCCGGCGGCTGACGCGGACGGCGCCGAGGCGCAAGGCCCCCGCCCATCGCGGGGGCCTTTCTTGCGAGGACGGCCATGAGCGCGGGCACGAGTCGGCGACGCGACGCCCAGCCTCCGCGCCCCGGCGCGGCGGCGGCGGCGATCGTGGCGGCGGCCACGGTTTGGGGGCTGTCGCCGATCTACTACAAGGCGCTCTCGCATGTGCCGCCGATCGAGATCCTGGCGCATCGCACGCTCTGGAGCCTGTTCTTCATCGGCGGCTTCGCGGCGCTGAGCGGGCGCGGCCCCGAGGCGCTGCGCGCGCTGGCCGAGCGCGCCTCGGCGCGGGCGCTGGCCTTCGCGGCGGCGATGATCTCGGTCAACTGGCTGCTGTTCATCTGGTCGGTGCAGTCGGGGCGCGCGGTCGAGGCCAGCCTCGGCTATTACATCTTTCCGCTCGTGGCGGCGGGGCTTGGCGCGGCGTGGCTGGGCGAGCGCTTCAACCGCGCCCAGGCGGCGGCGCTGGCGCTGGCGCTGGCGGCGACGGGGTTGCTGACCTGGGGGATCGGGCGCCCGCCCTGGATCGCCCTCGCGCTGGCTTTCAGCTTTGGCCTCTACGGCATTGCGAAAAAGGGGCTTTCCGTCGGACCGATCGCGGGCGTGGCGGCCGAGGTCGCGCTGCTGGCGCCGATCGCGGCGCTGTGGCTGGCGGGGGCGCATCTGTGGGGGTGGAGCGACTTCACGGGCAAGCCGGGCGGCCTGTTCGGAGAGGGTTGGCGCGACAGCGCCATGCTGGCCTTTTCGGGGGTGCTGACGGGCGCGCCGCTGATCCTGTTCTCGCTGGCGGCGCGGCGGCTGCGCTATGCGACGGTGGGATTGATAAGCTACCTCAACCCGACGCTGCAATTCCTTTGCGCAACGCTGCTTTTCGCCGAGCCGCTCAGCCCCTGGCATGGTCCGGCGCTGGCGTTGATCTGGCTTGGCCTGGCGATCTACACCCGCGACGGGCTGGCGCAGGAGCGGCGCGCGCGCCGCGCGGCGGCCGAGCTTCAGCGCGCCTGCGCCTCGACCAGGTCGAGCGCGGCCTCGGCGTCGGGCGCGGCGGCCAGCGAGGCCGGCACGTCCGCGCCGCAGAACCCGCGCGCGTGAAAATGCGCGATCAGCGCCAGCAGCGGATCCCAGAACCCCGCCACGTTCAGCGCCACGATCGGCTTGCGGTGCAGGCCCAGCTGGCGCCAGGTCAGCGCCTCGAACAGCTCGTCCAGCGTTCCGGCGCCGCCGGGCAGGGCGACGACGGCGTCGGCGTTCATGAACATCACCTTCTTGCGCTCGTGCATGGTCTCGGTGACGATGAGCGCCGAAAGATCGGCCTTGCCCACCTCGCGCGCGCGCAGATGCTCGGGGATCACGCCCAGCGTCCAGCCGCCCGCCTGCTGCGCGGCGCGGGCGACCTCGCCCATCAGGCCCACATCTCCCGCGCCATAGACCAGACGGTGCCCGCGCCGCGCCAGGGCGGCGCCGAAGGCGCGCGCGGCCTCGGCATAGGTGGGGTCGTCGCCCATGCGCGAGCCGCAATAGACGCAGATGGAAAGGGCAGGGCTGTCGGTCATCGGAAGGCTCCGCGAAGGGCGCCGATTGCCGGCGCGCGGCGGCGACTATATATCGGTGTCATGAAGGTTTTCCAGACGATGAGGGCGCGATGAGACGGGGCGCGCTGAGGGCGACGGTCGCCCTGGCGGCGCTTGCGGCGCTGGGCGCGGCGGGGCTGCGCGGCTGCGCGCCGCCCGAGCTGCGCCTGGCCGCGCCGGACAGGCCGGCCGGGGGCGCGGCTTCGGCCGTCGAGACCGCGTCCGCGCCCGAGCGCGCGGCGGCGCCCGAAATAGCCGCCGCGCCCGCCGCCGAACCCGGTCCCGGACCGGGCCGCGAACCGGGCGCGGCATCGCCCGCCGCGCCGGCGCCGGCTTCGGCCAGCGCTCCCGTCCCCGATCAGTCCGCCGCTGAATCGGCCCCGGCTTCGACCTTGGGCACGGGGTCCGAGGCCGTGCCGGCCGAAGGGCGCGAAGCCGCCGCCGCGCCCAGCTTCGACATCGCGCGCGTCGAGCCCGACGGCGCGGCGCTGATCGCCGGCCGCGCCGCGCCGGGCGCCGAGGTCGAGCTGACGGCCGACGGCGCGCCCGTGGCCCGCGCGCGCGCCGGCGCCGACGGCGCCTTCGTGCTGATGGCCGAGCTGCCCGTCCGCGCGCCCGGCGGAGCGCTGCGGCTGGGCCTGCGCGCCTTCGGCCCGGACGGGACGGCCGCGACCGGCGCGCAGGAGGTGATCGTTCTGGCTCCCTCGGCCCCCGCCGCCCCCGGCCGCGAGGACGCGCCACGCGCGGGCGCGCCCGGCGCCGAGCCGGCGGCGGTCGCGGGCGGCGCCCCGACGCCGCCCCCCGCGAAGGCCGAGGCTGCGCCCGCGGTGGTCGCGCTCGGCCCCGAGGGCGCGCGACTTGTGCAGCCGCAGGCGCCGGCCGACGGTGCGGTGACGCTCGACCTCGTCAGCTATGACGAGAAGGGCGCGGTCACCGTCTCGGGCAGGGGCAGCCCGGGCGCTGTCGCGCGCGTCTACGCCGACGGCGCGCATCTGGGCGACGCGGCGGTGGACGGCGCCGGCGCGTGGAGCGCGCAGCTCGATGCGCTGGACGCGCCGGGCGACTACACCTTGCGCGTCGATGAGGTGGACCGCGCGGGCAAGGTGCGCAGCCGCCTCGAGACCCCCTTCCGCCGCGAGCCCGCCCGGGCGCTGACCCCCGGCCAGGTGGTCGTGCAGCCGGGCGCCAGCCTCTGGCGCATCGCCCGCGCGCATTACGGCGCGGGCGCGCGCTATGTGGTCATCTACGAGGCCAACCGCGCGCGCATCCGCGACCCCGACCTGATCTATCCGGGGCAGGTGTTCGACCTGCCCGGCGCGCCGCGCTGAGCGCGCCGTCCTTCCTTTGCGCCATCGGCCCCGGGCCGCCCGCAACCCCGCATTCTGGCAGGAGCCGCCCTCATGTCCGCATTCCGCCGCTCTGCGCGCGCCCGGCCCCCGGCCGAAGATCCCGCCTCGGGCAAGGCGCGTCGGCGCGCCAGCCTGCGCATCATCGCGCGCGTCGCGCCCTATCTGTGGCCGGCGGATGCGCCATGGGTGCGGCGGCGCGTGGTCGCGGCGCTGATCCTGCTGGCGCTGGCCAAGGTGGCGACGGTGGCGACGCCGTTCTTCTACAAGGCGGCGGTCGATGCGCTGGCGCCGGCGCCGGACGCGCCCCAGGCCGTGGGCTTTGCGCTGGCGGTCGGCCCGATCGGGCTGGTGGCGGCCTATGCGATGGCGCGGCTCATGGGGGTGGGCTTCGCCCAGCTGCGCGACGCGCTGTTCGCGCGGGTGGCGCAACGGGCGCTGCGGCGCATGGCGCTCGAGACCTTCTCGCACATTCACGCGCTCAGCCTGCGCTACCACGTCTCGCGGCGCACGGGCGGGCTCAGCCGCATCATCGAGCGCGGCGTCAAGGGCGTCGAGTTCCTGCTGCGCTTTCTCGTCTTCTCGATCGGCCCGCTGGCGCTCGAGCTGGCCATGGTCGCGGCGGTGTTCGCGGTCGAGCTGGACCTGCGCTATTTCCTGGTGGTGGCCGCGACCATCGCGCTTTACGTCTGGTTCACCTTCGCCGTGACCGAATGGCGCGTGAAGATCCGCGCCGAGATGAACCGCCAGGACGCCAGCGCCAGCCAGAAGGCGCTGGACAGCCTGCTCAACTACGAGACGGTCAAGTATTTCAACGCCGAGCGGCGCGAGGCCGCGCGCTACGACCGATCGATGGCGGCGTATGAGGGCGCGGCCGTGCGCACGGGCGTCTCGCTGGCCTTCCTGAACCTGGGGCAAAGCCTGATCATCACCGCCGGGCTTGGCGTCGTGATGGCGATGGCCGCGCAGGGGGTGATGGAGGGGCGGCTGACGGTGGGCGACTTCGTGATGGTCAACGCCTTCATCATCCAGATCACCATGCCGCTGAACTTTCTGGGCACGGTGTATCGCGAGATCCGCCAGGCGCTGACCGACATGTCCGATATGTTCGAGCTGCTCGACCAGCCGCCCGAGATCGTCGACCGCCCCGGCGCGCCCGATCTGAAGGTCACCCGCGGCGAGGTCGCCTTCGAGGACGTGCGCTTCGGCTACGAGCCCGACCGGCCGATCCTCAAGGGCGTGAGCCTGCGCGCCGAGGGCGGGCGCACGCTGGCGGTGGTCGGGCCGACGGGCTCGGGCAAGTCGACGCTGGGGCGGCTTCTGTATCGCTTCTACGACGTGCAGGGCGGGCGCGTGACCATCGACGGGCAGGATGTGCGAGAGGTCGCGCAGGACAGCCTGCGCCGCGCCATCGGCGTGGTGCCGCAGGACACGGTGCTGTTCAACGACACGATCGGCTACAACATCGGCTACGGCAAGGAGGGCGCGACCCAGGCCGAGATCGAAGAGGCCGCGCGCGCCGCGCAGATCCACGATTTCATCGCCTCGCTGCCCCAGGGCTACGAAACCATGGTGGGCGAGCGGGGGCTCAAGCTGTCGGGCGGCGAGAAGCAGCGCGTGGCGATCGCGCGCGCCATCCTCAAGAATCCGCCGATCCTGATCCTGGACGAGGCGACCTCGGCGCTCGACACCGAGACCGAACGCCAGATCCAGGACAGCCTGCGGCGGCTGAGCCGGGGGCGCACGGTGCTGGTGGTGGCGCACCGGCTTTCGACCGTGGTCGATGCGGACCGGATCGTGGTGCTCGAGAACGGCGAGGTGGTCGAAAGCGGAACCCATGCCGAGCTGCTGGCCCGCGGCGGCCGCTACGCGCAGCTGTGGAAGCGTCAGGAAAGCGGCGAGGGCGAGGGCGAGGGCGACGCCGAAGCCGCCCCGGCGGACGAGGCGCGCTGAGCGCGGCGCGTCGGCGACGACGCGCCGCCCAAGCCATGCAGGATCCGCCCGCCCGGCGCCCTTGCGCGCCGGCTCAACCCTTCGCACCGCCTTTGGACTGCGCGCCCGGCGCACTTGGCGCCCTTGGGCGCCCGCCGGAATGTCAGCCTGGTTGGCGATCCGTCCGATGCCTAGGGCGCCATGCCGGACCCGCCTGCCGGGATCGCCCTCGGGTTCCTTCGCGCGCCCGGGGTCAAGCCGTCGCGTCGCGGATGGGCGGCGCATCGGGCCGCTTGCGACGCCGAGGCCGCCCGGCGACGCGGCAATCGCCCCGGCCGCGTCCTGGCGGGCCTACTCGGCGGCCTCGGCCGGTGGGCCGCCGTCCTTGTTGCGCCCCTGTTCCGGGGTCGCTTCGGGGGTCGGGCGGCGCGGCGCCCTGGCGGGGGCGGGGGGCGCGTCGGCCCGGATGGCGGCCGCGCCCAGGGGGGCCGCGGCGCTCCAGATCAGATCGCCGGCGCCGGCGCGCCGGGCCGCGCGCGCCAGGCGCAGATCGTCCCGCGCGCGCGCCGAGAACAGGGCCCGCAACCGCAGCGCCGCCGCCTCGCGCCCGCGCCCGACCCACACCCGCGCGGCCAGGGCGGCGGGGGTGAAGATCAGCGTCAGCGCCGTCGCCAGCCCCAGGCCGAACACCACCGCCGTGGCCAGCTGCTTCCACCACAGCGCCGTCGGCGCGTCGATGGTGTAGCCGCCGTTGAGGAAATCGACCGACACGCCGAACATCATCGGCGTCAGGCCCGCCATGGTGGTGATGGTGGTCAGCAGCACCGGGCGGATGCGCTGCTCGGCGGTGCGCACGATGGCCTCGATCGGCGGCATGATGCGCGCGAACTCCTGGTAGGTGTCGATCAGCACGATGTTGTTGTTCACGACGATTCCCGCCAGCGCGACGATGCCCGTTCCCGTCATGATGATCGAGAAGGGCTGCTCCATCACGATCATGCCCACCAGCACGCCGGCCACCGACATCACCACCGCCGTCAGCACCAGCGCCGAGTTGTAGAACGAGTTGAACTGCGCCAGCAGGATCACGAACATCAGTCCCAACGCGCCGACGAAGGCCTTCATCAGGAACTGCTGGCTTTCGGCCTGCTCTTCCTGATCGCCGGCGAAGGCGGCCGAGACGCCCGCGGGCAGCGGGTTGGTCTTCAGCCACTCGTTCAGCTCGGCGATTTTCTGGTTGGCGTTCACGCCGGGCGCCACGTCGGCCTTTACGAAGAAGAAGCGCTCGCCGTTGTAGCGCTGGATCTGGCCCAGCTTGGGCTCGGGCGCGCGCGAGACGAAGTTGCTCAGCGGCACCAGCCCCTGGGGCGTGCGCACGCGCATGCCGTCCAGCGTGGCCAGGGTGCGCTGATCCTCGGGATAGCGCACGCGGATCTCGATCTCGTCATCCGAGCCGTCGGGGCGCATGGTGTCGAGCAGGACGCCGCGCGTGACCAGGCTGACCATGGCGCCGATGGTGCTGACGTCGGCGCCGAAGCGGCCGGCGGTGGCCACGTCCACGTCCAGCTTCCAGTCGATGCCGGGCAGGGGGCGCGTGTCCTCGATCTCGACAAGGCCGGGGGTGGCGTCGAAGCGGGCGCGGGCGATGCGCGCCGCCTCGAGCAGCGCGTCCCAGTCCTGCCCGGTCAGGCGCAGCTGCACGGGCTTGCCCTGCTGCGGGCCCTGGCGCTGCTGCTCGATCTCGGCGAAGACGCCGGGATAGATCGAGATGCGCTCGTTGATCTCGGCCAGGATCTCGTCGCCCGGGCGCCGCGTTCCCCAGGGGGCCAGCTCGATCTGGATCTGCCCGACCGCGTCCAGCGGCTTGTTGCCGCCGCGCTGGTTCAGCCCGCCCTCTCCGGCGAAGGAGAAGACCGACGCCACGCCGTCGACCCCGATGATCAGGTCCTCGACCGCCTTGACCAGGCGGTCGCGCTCGGCCAGCGACAGGTTCCCGCGCGCGCGCACATAGGCGTTGGCGCGCTCGGGCTCGGTCTTGACGAAGAACTCGACGCCCTTGTTGTTCGCGCCATACCAGGTGAAGGCCGAGAACACCGCCGCGCAGGTCAGCGCGATGGCGACGAAGGGCATGACCGGGTTGCCGACGATGAAGGCGGTGAAGCGCCCGAAGGGCGTGCGGCGCACGCCCGCCTGCGGAACGGGCCGCGGCGCGCGGCGCGGCGCGCGCCCCAGCATCGCCCCGAGGCCCGCGCCCGCGCGCTCGACCGCGCGGCTCATGCGTCCGGCGACGCCGCCAAGCACGGGCAGGTAGATCAGCGCCACCACCAGCGAGGCCGACAGGACGAAGATCAGCGTCACCGGCAGGTTGCCCATGAACTGACCCGGAATGCCCGGCCAGAACAGCATGGGCAGGAAGGCGCACAGCGTCGTCGCGGTGGACGAGACGATGGGCCAGAACATGCGCCGCGCCGCCTCGGCGTAGGCGCGCATGGGGCCGGTCCCCTCCCTGATGCGCTGGTCGGCGTATTCGACGACCACGATGGCGCCGTCCACCAGCATGCCCACCGCCAGGATCAGGCCGAACATCACGATGTTGGTGATGGACATGCCGAAGATGGCCATGAAGGCGAAGGTCAAGAGGAACGAGGTCGGGATGGCGAAGCCCACCAGCAGCGCCGAGCGCAGCCCCAGCGCCCCCAGAACCACCACCATCACCAGCGCGATCGCCGTCAGCACCGAGCCTTCGAGCTGGCTGACCATGCCGGCCACCTTGGTCGATTCGTTCATCGCGTAGCTGACCTTGACCGCCTGGCGCAACGGCTCGGGCCAGGCGGCGACGGCCTGCTCGACGCGCGCGCGCACGGCCGCGACGGTGTCGATCACCGGCTGGCCCTTGCGCTTGACGATCTGCAGCGCGACGGTGGGCTTGCCGTTGTAGCGGGCGGTGCCCTTGGCGTCCTCGAAGGTCAGGCGGATGGCGGCCACGTCGCCCAGCGTCACCACACGGTCGCCGTTGGTCTTGACCGGCAGGGCGTAGACGTCGCGCGGGGTCTCGAAGCTGCCGGGCAGCTTGATCGAGAACTGCCCCGAGCCCGACTCGAGCGCGCCGGCGGCCACCAGGCGGTTGTTGGCGGTGACCACGCGCGTCAGCTCCTGGGCGGTGATGTCGTAGGCCTCGAGCTTGAGCGGGTCGATCACCACCTCGAGCATCTCGTCGCGCTGGCCCGCAAGGCCCGCCTCGAGCACATGCGGCAGGCTTTCGATGTCGCGCTGCAGGTCCTTGGCCAGGCGCAGCATGGTGCGTTCGGGCGCGTCGCCCGAGAGCGCCACCACGAGGATCGGGAATTCCGAGAAGTTGAACTCGTCGACGCTGGGCTCTTCGGCGCCGGCGGGGAACTCGGTCCGGGCCTTGTCCACCGCCTCGCGCACGGCGGCGATGGTGGCGCTCTTGTCCCAGCCGAATTCGAATTGCAGCAGCACGCCGGCGTAGTTCTCGGCCGCGAAGGAGGTCATCTTGTCAAGACCCGTGACCCCGCGCAGCTCCTGCTCGAGCGGCTTGACCAGAAGCCGCTCGCTGTCTTCGGCCGAGATGCCGGGGAAGGGCGCCGAGACGAAGATCATCGGGATGTCGATGTCCGGCTCGCCCTCCTTGGGCAGCGAGACATAGGCGATCCAGCCCGCGCCGAGCGAGAGGGCGATGAAGGCCAGGATCATGCGGGCCCGCGCGACGGCCCAGTCGACCATGCCCGTCATCGCGCGTCGCCCGCCTCGGCGCCCGCGCCGCCGCGCGCGGCGTCGCCCGCGGCGTCGCCGGCCAGCGCGTGCGCGGGCGGCGAGACCACGCCCCCGTCCTCGGGCGTCCAGCTCACCTCGGTGACCAGGACGGGCCTGCCCTCGCCGACATATTCCTGGCCGACGACGATGACCATGGCCTCGTCGGGCAGCCCGCGCACCCACACGCCCACCGGTTCGTCGCGCAGGATCTCGACGGGGACGAAGCGCGCGCGCCCGCCTTCGGCCACGCGCACGCCCAGCCGGCCCGAATCGTCCAGCGTCAGCGCCGCCTGCGGCAGCATGTGCGCGCGCTCGCCCGTCAGCGGCACGGCGATCTCGGCGGTCATGCCGTCGCGGATGGCGGCGTCGGGATTGGGGGCCTGGACCTCGACGCGGAAGGTGCGCGTGGCCGGATCGGCCGAGCGCGAGACGAAGCTGATCCGCCCCGCCAGCGGCCGCCCCGAGGCCAGGCGCCCACGCGCCTCCATGCCGGGGGCCAGGCGGTCGACGTCCACCTCGGGCACGAAGCCGACCAGCTTGATGGGATCGAGGGCGATGACCGTCGCGCACACGTCGCCGTTGCGCAGGAGCGCGCCGGTCTCGGCCGCGTCCGTTTCCAGAAAGCCGTCGAAGGGCGCGGTCATCACCAGCTTCTCGATGTCGCGCCGAATCGCGGCCAGGCGCGCGCGCGCGGCCTCGAGCTGGGCGCGGCGCGCGGCGGCCACGATGTCCGAGGCGTAGCCCTTGCGCGACAGGGTCTGCGCGGCGCGGTCGTCGGCCTCGGCGCTGGCCAGCGCGGCTTCGGCCTCGGCCAGCTGGGCGGCGCGCGCGCCCATCTCGATGCGGCACAGCACGTCGCCCTTGCGCACCTCGGCGCCGGCGCGCAGCGGGTCCGAGATCACCAGCCCCGAGGTCTCGGCCCGCACCTCGACGCGGCGCTGCGCCTCGGTGCGTCCGCGCAGCGCGATCTCGCTTTCCACCGGGCGCGCGCGCGACAGGAAGCCGGCCACGCGCATCGGCTTCTCCTCGGCGTGGGGGGCGGCCTGGGCGGCGCCGGCGGGGGGCGGCGGCTCCTGCCCGCGGGGGGGCGTGGCGACGACCCACCAGTAAAGCCCGGCCGCGACCAGCGCGGCGGTCAGAAGATGTGCAAGGCGCATGACCAGCTCCGTTCGACGCATGCGGCCGCGGCGGCGCATGCGGGGGCACAATATGGCCTGCATGCGCGGGGCGGCAAGGTTGCGCGCGGGCGGCCTTGACAATATACGCCCGATCAGCGCCTTTCGGTCGCAGGACGGACGGAATTTTTCCGCGCCGCCGCCCGCGCGCGGCGCGAGACGGGAGTGCAGGCAGTTGAGCGACACCGACAGCTTCATCCAGGAGGTCACCGAAGAGCTGCGCCGCGACCGGCTCTTGCGGCTGTGGCGGCGCTTCGGCCCGGCGGTGATCGCGGGGCTGACGCTGATCGTCCTGGCCGCGGCCGTGTTCAGCTGGCGCGAGCACCGGCGCGAGGAGGCCGCGCGCGAGACCGGCGGCCGGCTGATCGCCGCCGCGCGCATCGACGACCCCGCCCGGCGCGCCGAAGCCTTCGCCGCCGTCGCCGAAGCGGCCGCCCCGGGCGCCGCGCTGCTGGCGCGCATGAGCGAGGCGGGCGCGCTGGCCGATGCGGGCAAGCCCGAAGAGGCGGCGCGGCTGCTCGACGCGATCGCCGCCGATGCGGGCGCCGATCCCCTCTGGCGCGATCTCGCGGGCTGGAAGGCGCTGATGCTGCGCGCCCCCGACATGAAGCCCGAGGCGCTGGCCGAGGCGATCGCGCCCTTCGCCGCCGAGGGGGCGACGCTGCGCCCGCTGGCGCTCGAGGCGCGCGCCGTCGCGCGGCTGCGCGCGGGCGACGCCAAGGGCGCGCGCGAGGACATGGCCGCCGCGATGTCCGACCCGCGCGCCACCGCCGAGCTGCGCGAGCGGCTGGGCGCTCTGGCCGAGGCGCTGCCCGCCTCGGGCGAGGACGGCGCCTGAGCGCGCCGCGCGCCGCGCCTTGCAGTCAGGAGGATACGCATGACCCGTCGCCTTGATCTCGCTCGCCGCGCGCTGCGCATCGGGGGGGCGGCCTGCGCGCTTGCGGCGCTGGGCGCGTGCGCGTCCGACGACGAGGCGCGCCTTGCCGGCGAGCGGCTGCCCGTCTTGCCCGCCGGCGCCGCCGAGCAGGCGCCCGCAAGCCCCGAGACGCGCCCGATCCCGCCCGCCATCTCGGTCGCCGACTGGACGCATGTGAACGGCGACGCGGCCCATTCGGCCTTCGACGGGGCCGGTCACGTCGCCGCGCCCGCCGCGCCGCGCGCGGTCTGGAGCGTCGACGCCGGCGCCGCCTTCGAGGACATGCCCGCCCCCGGCCAGCCGGCCGTGGCGGGCGGGCGCGTCTTCGTGCGCGACGGCGAGGCGGCCCTCTTGGCCTTCGACGCCGCCTCGGGCGCGCAGCTCTGGCGCGTGGACCTGACCCCCGAGGGCGAGGACCCCGAGGCCGGCTTCGGCGGCGGCGTCGTCGCGGCCGACGGGCGCGTCTACGCCACGACCGGCTTTGGCGAGGCGCTGGCGCTCGACCCCCGGGACGGGCGCATCATCTGGCGCCGGCGGGTGGACGGGCCGGTGCGAGTGGCGCCCGCGGCGGCGAACGGGCGCGTCTTCGTCGTCACGCGCGCCAACACGGCCCACGCGCTGAACGGCGAGGACGGCGCCGAGCTGTGGCGCATGGACGCGGCCAGCGCCCGCGCCGGCGCGCTGGCGGGCGCGCCGCCGGCGACGCTGCGCTCGGTGGTGGTTCTTCCCTTCGGCTCGGGCGAGCTGACGCTGGCGCGCGCCTCGGGCGGGCTGCAGCTGTGGACGGCGAACCTGGCGGCGGGGGGGCTCGGCGCCTCGGGGCTGGCGGCGTTTCCCGACGTGACCTCGGCGCCGGTGATCGTGGGCACGGACATCTATGCCGGCGGGGCGGGCGCGCAGCTGACCGCCATCGACGGACGCACGGGCCGGCGCAAGTGGACGCGCGCCTTCGGCGCGCTCTCGCCGGTCTGGCCGGCGGGCGACAGCGTCTTCGTCGCCTCGACCGAACCCGCGCTCATGCGCCTCGACGCGCAGACGGGCCGCACGCTGTGGCGCGTCGAGCTGCCGGGCTACGCCGACCCCGACGACCGCGAGGGGCCCATCGCCTGGCGCGGCCCCATCCTGGCCGGCGGGCGGCTGCTGACCGTCTCGTCCGACGGGCGCATGCTGGCGCATGATCCTGTCACCGGCGCCCAGCTGGCCGAGACGCGGCTGAGCGGCGGCGCGTATTCCGAGCCGCTGGCGGCGGGCGGCGCGATCTATGTGCACACCGCCGACGGCCGCCTGACCGCGCTGCGCTGAAGCGCGCGCAAGACACGCCGCGGGCCGCCCCGCCGCGCAACGCGCGGGCGGCGCGGCCCGTCGCCGCATTGGGCCCCGCCCGCCGGGCGCGGGCCGCGAACTGGTTCCGCGCGCAGCGCGGATGGAGCATGACATGTCATTCAAGCTGGCGATCGTCGGAAGACCGAACGTTGGAAAATCGACCCTCTTCAACCGCCTCGTGGGCAAGCGCCTGGCGCTGGTGGACGACCAGCCGGGCGTCACCCGCGACCTGCGCGAGGGCGAAGCGCGGCTGGGCGATCTGACCTTCACGGTCATCGACACCGCCGGCCTCGAGGAGGCCGACCCCGAAAGCCTGCCCGGGCGCATGCGCGCGCTGACCGAGCGCGCCGTGGACATGGCCGACGCCTGCCTGTTCCTTCTGGACGCGCGCGCCGGCGTGACCCCGCAGGACGAGGTCTTCGCCGACATCCTGCGGCGCAGGAACGGGCGCGTGATCCTGGGCGTCAACAAGGCCGAAGGCGCGCAGGGCGAGGCCGGCGTGCTCGAGGCCTGGCGCCTGGGGCTGGGCGAGCCCATCGGCCTGTCGGCCGAGCATGGCGAGGGCATGGGCGATCTTTACGCGGCGCTCGAGCCGCTGGTGGCCGAGCACGAGGCGCGCGAGCTGGACGCGCCGCGCCCCGACCGCCCCATCCAGCTGGCCGTGGTCGGTCGGCCCAATGCCGGCAAGTCGACGCTGGTCAACGCCATACTGGGCGAGGACCGGCTGCTGACCGGCCCCGAGGCCGGCATCACCCGCGACGCCATTTCGGTGAATGTGTCGTGGGGCGGGACCGATTTTCGCATCTTCGACACCGCGGGCATGCGCAAGAAGGCGCGCGTGGTCTCGAAGCTCGAGAAGCTCAGCGTCTCGGACGGTCTGCGCGCGGTGCGCTTCGCCGAGGTGGTGGTGCTGCTGGTCGACGCCCAGAACCCCTTCGAGACGCAGGATCTGCGCATCGCGGACCTGGCCGAGCGCGAGGGGCGCGCGGTGGTGGTGGCGGTGAACAAGTGGGACCTGGTCGAGGACAAGAATCGGCGCCTGCGCGAGCTGCGCGAGCAGTTCGCCCGCCTTCTGCCCCAGCTCAAGGGCGCGCCGCTGGTGGCGGTCTCGGCCATCCAGGGCAAGGGGCTGGACAAGCTGCGCCAGGCGGTGCTGGACGCGCACGAGGTCTGGAACGCGCGCATCTCGACCTCGCAGCTGAACCAGTGGCTGCGCGAGCAGACCGAGGCCCACCCCCCGCCCGCGCCCGGCGGACGGCGGATCAAGCTGCGCTACATGACGCAGATCAAGAGCCGCCCGCCCAGCTTCCTGGCCTTCTGCCAGCGCGCCGACGAGATGCCCGAAAGCTACACGCGCTTTCTCGTCAACGGCTTGCGGCGCGATTTCGGGCTTGAGGGCACGCCGATCCGCCTGACCTACCGCAAGGGCGAGAACCCCTTCGAGGGCAAGGCGCGCGCGCGCGGCAAACCGCGCGGCTGACCGCCGGCCCGCCGGCCGGCCAGAAGGAGGACGCCATGAAGATCGAGACCCTGCGCGAACGCGCCGCCCGCCGGGCGCCGGAGGACTATTTCGTCGGCGAGGTCTGGATGCAGACCGTCGCCGCGCCCGAGGCGCCCTCGCGCCTGTCGGCGCTGACGGTGTCCTTCGCGCCGGGCGCGCGCACGGCCTGGCACACGCACCCGGCGGGGCAGACGCTGCTGATCCTGTCGGGGCGCTGCCGGGTGCAAAGCCGCGGCGGTCCGGTGCGCGAGCTGGGGCCGGGCGACGTGGTGCGCTTCGCCCCGGGCGAAGAGCACTGGCACGGCGCCGCGCCCGATCAGCCGATGACGCATCTGGCGATGCAGGAGGCCGTCGACGGCGTGACCGCGCACTGGCTCGAGCAGGTCTCGCAGGACGACTACCTGACGCCGCCGCAGGATTGAACCTCGGGGGCCGGGGCGCGGGGCCGGGATGCCGGCCCCGCGCCGCCTTCGGCCGCGCGCCCGCCTTCAGCCCAGCGCGTCGAGAATTTCCGGCAGCAGCCGGGCCGCCGCCGCCGGCGGCGTCGCCAGCGCGGCGCGGTCCTCGCCGGGGCGAAAGCGCGCGCGCACCGCCGTCGCCATGAGCGGCGGCGTCAGAAGCAGCACCTTCGGCCCGAGGCGGCGGCACTCTTCGGCCCAGCACAGCGCCGCCGCGCGCGCCGCCGCCTTCGAGGCGGCGTAGGCGCCGTGGAACGCCCCGTCATTGCGCGGATCGTCCATCAGCGCGGCCACGCCCGACGGCGCCGCGCGCAAGAGCGGCTCGAGCATGCGCACCAGCTGCGCCTGCGCGCGCGCATTGACCGCCATGGCTCGGTCCCAGTCCTTGACGTTCAGATGCGACGCGGGGGTGAGCGGCGGCGCATGGACGGCGCAGTTCACCCACAGGTCGAGCTTGCCCCAACGCTGATGGATCGCGGCGCCGAGGCGGGGCAGGGCGTCGTCGTCCGACACGTCGGCCGGAACCAGCGTCGCCTCGCCGCCGCGGGCGCGGATGGCGTCGTCCAGCTCCTCGAGCCCGCCGACGGTGCGCGCCAGCGCGATCACATGCGCGCCGCGCGCGCCCAGCTCCTCGGCCAGAGCGCGGCCAAGCCCGCGGCTTGCGCCCGTGACCAGGGCGATCTTGCCGGCCAGCGGCGCGCTCATCGCGCGTCCTCCAGCTCGAGCGCGCCCTCGCTCAGCGCGTCCGAGGGCGGGATCGGATACTGCCCCGAGAAGCACGCGTCGCAATAGCGCGGCGCCGAGGGGTCGCGGCCGTTCTCCTCGCCCACGGCGCGGTAAAGCCCGTCGAGCGAGATGAAGCGCAGGCTGTCCACGCCCAGATAGGCGCGCATCTCTTCCTCGGTCATGCGCGCGGCCAGAAGCTTGTCGCGCTCGGGCGTGTCCACGCCGTAGAAGCAGGGCCAGGCGGTGGGCGGCGAGGCGATGCGGAAATGCACCTCGGCCGCGCCGGCGTCCACGATCATCTCGCGGATCTTGCGCGAGGTGGTGCCGCGCACCACCGAATCGTCCACCAGCACCACGCGCTTGCCGCGGATCAGCGCGCGGTTGACGTTGAGCTTGAGCCGCACGCCCATGTTGCGGATCTGCTCGGAGGGCTCGATGAAGGTGCGGCCCATGTACTGGTTGCGGATGATCCCCATGGCGTACGGAATGCCGCTTTCCTGGCTGTAGCCGATGGCCGCCGGGGTGCCGCTGTCGGGGATTGGGCAGACCAGATCGGCCTCGACCGGCGCCTCGCGCGCCAGCTCGACGCCGATGGCGCGGCGGCTCTCATAGACCGAGCGGCCGCCGATCACGCTGTCGGGGCGCGAGAAATACACATGCTCGAAGATGCAAAAGCGCGGGCGCGCCGGCTCGAAGGGGCGGAAGCTTTCGACGCCCTTCTCCGAGATGATGACCATCTCGCCCGGCTCGATCTCGCGCACGAACTCGGCGCCGCAGATGTCGAAGGCGCAGGTCTCGGAAGCCAGCGCCCAGCCCTCGCCCAGACGCGCCAGCGACAGCGGGCGCACGCCCAGCGGGTCGCGCACGCCGATCATCTTCGAGCGCGTCAGCGCGATGATCGAGAACGCGCCCTCGACGCGGCGCAGCGCCTCTTTCATGCGCTCGGGGATGTTCTTCTGGAAGCTGCGGGCCATCAGATGGATGATGACCTCGGTGTCGGACGAGGACTGGAAGATCGAGCCGCGCTCGATCAGCTCCTTCTTGATGGCGCGGGCGTTGGTCAGGTTGCCGTTGTGCGCGACGGCGCAGCCGCCCATGGCCAGGTCCGCGTAAAGCGGCTGCACGTCGCGGATGGCGGTCTGCCCCTTGGCGCCCGAGGTCGAGTAGCGCACATGGCCGATGCCGCTGCGGCCGGGCAGGGCCTCTATCGTCTCGCGCTGGGTGAAGTTGTCGCGCACATAGCCCAGCCGGCGCACCGAGCTGAAGCCGATCTCGGGGTCGTAGGTGACGATGCCCGCCGCCTCCTGTCCGCGATGCTGCAGCGCATGCAGGCCCAGCGCCACGAAGCTGGCGGCGTCGGTCACGTTGAAGGCGCCGAACAGGCCGCATTCCTCGCGCAGCTTGTCCGGGTCGTCGCTGTCGAAGGGGTGACGCGGGAAGCGGGAGGCGATGTCGGCGTCGGTCATGGTCGATGCGCCCTCGGTCGGCGTTGGCGGGCGGCCCGCGGCGCGGGCGCGGGGAAGGTTCGGTGGCCTTATATCGGCCGCCCGCGGCGCTGTCACCCGCCGCGGGCGCCGGCTCAGCGCTCGGCGGGCGCGGCGCGGCCGTTCGGGGTCAGCGCGCCGGCGCCGGCGCCGGGGGCGTCCAGCTCGAAGAAGCCGCCGCACTCGGCGGTCAGCTGGTTGACGGGCCGGCGGATCCAGTCGGGCACGGTGCGCGGGGCGTTGTTTTCGATGATGTTGGCGGCCTCCTTGATGAGGGCGACCGAGCGCGCCTTCTCGATGGCGGGCAGGCGTTCGGAGGGCGGCATGATCTGCGCGTAGATCAGCCAGGCCACGGCCACCAGCGCCACGCCGCGCGCTAGGCCGAACAGGAAGCCCAGCGCCTTGTCCACCGCGCCGAGGGGCGATTCGCGCACCGCCGAGGAAAAGAGCGGCGTGAAGATCGACAGGAAGATCAGCGCGATGGCGAAGACGACCGCGAAGGCCACCAGCTTGGACAGGTTGCAGTTGCGCTGCAGGATGTCGCCGATGGTGGGGGTCTCCTTGAGGATGGGCTCGACCAGCGGCGCGCCGTAAAGGGCCAGGATCGCGGCCAGGATCCAGCCGCCGATGGCCAGCGCCTCGCGCGTGAAGCCGCGGGTGAAGGCCAGCAGCCCCGAGACCAGCGTCACCACAAGAACCGCCCCGTCCGCGATCGTATACTCCATCAGGTCGCCCCCATGCCTTTCAACGCCACTCGCGCGCCGCGCCTCAGCCCTCGGCGAAGACCTGGCCGACGAATTGGGCCAGGTCGTCGAATCGCCGGACCGTCATGCCAGATTTCGCCGCCAGCTTCACCTGCGAAGGCGTCAGCGCGGCGCGAAATCCCAGCTTCTCGGCCTCGCGCAGCCTCAGGTCGGGCTGCGGCGCCGGACGCAGAGCGCCCGACAGGCTGATCTCGCCGAACACCACCGCATCGGCCGGCGCCGCCGCGCCGCGCACCGCGCCCAGCAGCGCCGCCGCCACGGCCAGGTCGGCCGCCGGCTCGCTGACGCGCAGGCCGCCGGCCACGTTCAGATAGACGTCGTGCTGCGCCAGCGAGACCCCGCAGCGCGCCTCGAGCACCGCCAGCAGCATGGCCAGGCGGCTCGAATCCCAGCCCACCACCGCGCGCCGCGCCGAACCGGGCTGCGCCGGCGCGACCAGGGCCTGGAACTCGACCAGCACCGGGCGCGTGCCCTCGAGCCCGGCGAACACCGCCGAGCCCGGCGCGGTCGTCTCGCGGTCCGACAGGAACAGCGCCGAGGGGTTGAGCACCTGCTTGAGCCCCTTGCCGGTCATCTCGAAGACGCCGATCTCGGAGGCCGGGCCGAAGCGGTTCTTGACCGCGCGCAGGATGCGGAACTGATGGCCGCGCTCGCCCTCGAAATAGAGCACCGTGTCGACCATGTGCTCGACCACGCGCGGGCCGGCGATCTGGCCGTCCTTGGTCACATGCCCGACCATGATCACCGACACGCCGCGGCGCTTGGCGAAGCTGGTCAGCTCGTGCGCCGCGGCGCGCACCTGGCTGACCGAGCCGGGGGCGCTGTCGACGTTGTCGGCCCACATGGTCTGGATCGAGTCGACGATGGCCACCGCCGGCCGCTCGGCCTCGAGCGTGGTCAGCACGTCGCGCAGATTGGTCTCGGCCGCCAGCAGCACCGGCGCCTCGGCCAGGCCCAGACGCGCGGCGCGCATGCGCACCTGCGCCGAGGCCTCTTCGCCCGTGACGTAGATCGTCTTGGCCCCGCGCCGGGCGAAGGCGGCGGCGGCCTGCAGCAGAAGGGTGGACTTGCCGATGCCCGGATCGCCCCCGACCAGGATCGCCGAGGCCGGCACCAGCCCGCCGCCCAGCACGCGGTCCAGCTCCTCGACGCCGACGGCGAGGCGCGGCGGGTCGGGCTCGGTCCCGCTCAGCGCCGACAGCTCGAGCACCCGCCCGCGCGCCCCGCCCAGCGAGCGCGAGGCCGGCCCGGCGGCGGAAAGGGCGGTTTCTTCCTCGATCGCGTTCCACGCGCCGCAGGCGTCGCAGCGCCCGGCCCATTTGCGGTGCGCCGCGCCGCATTCGCGGCAGACGAAGGCGGCGGGGGTCCGGGCCTTGGCCATCGCCCTCAGCCCTGCGGGCGCGCGCGCGGCGCGGCGGCGCGCGGGCTCATCTGACCGCCTCGATCGGACCCTCGGCGCGGCCGTGGATGAACTGGTCCACATAGGGATCGCCGCTGTCGTCCAGCCGCGAAACCGGGCCGCGCCAGCGGATCCGCCCCTCGTGCAGCATGGCCACCGTGTCGGCGATGGCGCGCACCGAGCTCATGTCGTGGGTGATGGTGATGGCCGTGGCCCCCATCTCGGTCACGAGCTCGCGGATCAGGTCGTTGATGACGCCGGCCATGATGGGATCGAGGCCGGTGGTGGGCTCGTCGAAGAAGATGATCTGCGGATCGGCGGCGATGGCGCGCGCCAGGCCGACGCGCTTTTGCATGCCGCCCGACAGCTCGGCCGGGTAAAGGTCGGCCACGTCCGGCCCCAGCCCCACGCGGCGCAGCTTGTCGACCGCCAGCGCGCGCGCCTCGGCGCGCGGGCGCCGCGCGGGGCCGCGCAGCAGCCGGAAGGCCACGTTCTCCCACACGCTCAGGCTGTCGAACAGCGCGCCGCCCTGGAACAGCATGCCGAAGCGTTCGAGCATGCGCGCGCGCCGCTCGGGCGTCAGGGGCTGGCCTTCGAGCAGGATCTGCCCCGAATCGTGCGGGATCAGGCCGAGGATGCATTTGAGCGTGACCGACTTGCCCGTGCCCGATCCGCCGATGACGACCAGGCTTTCGCCCCGCGCCACCGCCAGGTCCACGCCGCGCAGCACATGCTTGGCGCCGAAGCTCTTCGAGACGCCGCGCAGCTCGATCATGGGGGTGCCTGCGTCGCTCATGAGGAGAACAGCGCCTCGGTCAGGATGTAGTTCGCCGCGAAGATCAGGATGCAGGCCGAAACGACCGCGTTGGTCGTCGCGCGCCCGACGCCCTGCGCGCCGCGGCCCGAATTGTAGCCGTGATAGCAGCCCATCAGCGCGACGATGAAGCCGAAGGCCGCGGCCTTGATCAGGCCCGAGGTCACGTCCTGAAGCAGCAGGTAGTCGGCGGTGTTGCGCAGATAGGCGCCGGGGTTGAAGCCCAGCCGCTCGACCCCGACCAGGTAGCCGCCCATCACCCCGATCACGTCCGAGACCGCCGCCAGCATGGGCATGGCGATGACGGCCGCCAGGATGCGCGGCGCGACCAGGTATTTCATCGGGTCGGTGGACAGGGTGGTGAGCGCGTCGATCTGCTCGGTCACGCGCATGGTGCCCAGCTCGGCCGCGATCGAGGCCGAGACGCGCCCGGCCACCATCAGCGCCCCCAGCACCGGGCCCAGCTCGCGCACCATGCCGATGGCGACGATCGAGGGCACGACCGACTCGGCGTTGAAGCGCGAGCCGCCCAGATAGATCTGCAGCGCCAGCGCGCCGCCGGTAAACAGCGCCGTCAGCCCCACGACAGGCAGGCTGAAATAGCCGATGCGCAGGATCTGGCGGCCCAGCTCGGCCGGATACCAGGGCGGGCGCGCGGCATGGGCGACGGCCGAGACGGCGAAGAGCGCCAGCGCGCCGATGGCGCGGCACAGCTCGAGCGTCGCCGCGCCGATGGCGGCCAGAAAGCCCTGGATCGAGGTCATCACGGTCATGCGCGCGCCGCGTCCTTTCTTGCCTGGGGCGGGGCTCAGCCCGCCGCCTCGTGCGGATCGGCCTCTGTGTAGCGGCGTTCGTAGCGCGCGCCAAGAGAGGTGAGGATCTCGTAGCCGATCGTGCCCGCGGCGGCGGCCAGCTGGTCGACGCTCTGATTGGGGCCGAGGATCTCGACCATGCGGCCGGGGGCGGCGCGCGGATGGTCGGTCAGATCGACGGTGAGCATGTCCATGCTCACCCGGCCGACCAGCGGGGCGGGGCGCCCGTCGAGCCACACCTTCGCCCCGCGCAGCGCGCGCGGCAGGCCGTCGGCGTAGCCCGCCGGCAGCACCCCGATCATGCTGTCGCGCGGCGCGGTCCAGCTAGCGCCGTAGCCCACGGATTCGCCGCGCAGGATGCGCCGCACCTGAAGGATGGGCGCCTCGAGCCGCACCACCGGGTCGGCCTGGGCGAAGGGCAGGCCGCCGTAAAGCCCGATCCCCGGGCGCGTGAGGTCGAAGTGGAACTTCTCGCCCAGCAGGATGCCGCCCGTGGCCGCAAGCGACATGCGCGCCCCCGGCGCCGCCGCCGCCAGCAGCGCCGAGCGCCCCGCGAAGGCGCCGCGCTGGCGCAGGTTCATGCCGTGCTCGGGCTCGTCCGCGCAGGCCAGGTGCGAGAGCAGCAGCGTCGCGCGCGCCTCGCCCAGCCCCTCGGCGCGCAGCGCGTCCAGCTCGTGCATGCCGAAGCCCTGGCGGTTGATGCCGGTCTCGATGTGCAGCCCGACCTCGAGCCCCTCGGGCAGATCGGGCAGGGCGGCGCGGAACTCGCGCAGCTGGCGCAGCGAACACAGCACCGGGAAGAGGCGCGCCTTGGCGAAGAGTTCGCGCTCGGCCGGGGTGAAGCCGTTGAAGATCCAGATGTCGGGCCCCGGCCCCAGGATGCGCCGCAGCGCCGCGCCCTCGCGCGCATTGGCGACGAAGAAGCTGCGCGCCCCCGCCCGCGCCAGCGCCGGCGCCACCCGCGCCATGCCCAGCCCGTAGGCGTCTGCCTTGACCACCGCGCCCGTTTCGGCGCCGGGCGCGCGCGCGGCCAGGGCGCGCCAGTTGCGCGCGATCGCGTCCAGATCGACCGTCAGCCGCGCCGTCTGCGACCAGGGGGCCTCGGGATCAGAATCCGCCATCGGGCGCCTGCTCGGGACGGGCCAGGTTGCCGAAGCGGGTGAAGCGGCCCTCGAAGGCCAGCTCGACCGTGCCGATGGGGCCGTGGCGCTGCTTGCCGATGATGACCTCGGCCTTGCCCGCGACGCGCTCCATCACCTCCTGCCACTTCATCATCGCCTCCACGTCGTGCTCCGAGGGCTTTTCGCGCTCCTTGTAGTATTCCTCGCGGAAGACGAACATCACCACGTCCGCGTCCTGCTCGATCGAGCCCGACTCGCGCAGGTCCGACAGCTGCGGGCGCTTGTCCTCGCGCGCCTCGACCTGGCGCGAGAGCTGCGAGAGCGCGATGACCGGGATGTTCAGCTCCTTGGCGATGGCCTTCAGGCCCTGGGTGATCTCGGACACCTCGTTCACGCGGCTGTCCTTGGCGCTGGCCGGACGCACCAGCTGCAGATAGTCGATCACCAGAAGGTCCAGCCCGTGCTGGCGCTTGAGCCGGCGCGCGCGCGCGGCCAGGGTCGAGATGGGCAGCGCCGGCGTGTCGTCGATGTAAAGCGGCATGCGCTCCAGCTCGCGGCTGGCGTCCACCAGGCGCTGGAACTCCTCCTCCTCCATGTCGCCGCGGCGGATCTTCTCGGAGGGCACGCGCGCGGCCTCGGAAAGGATGCGCGTGGCCAGCTGCTCGGCCGACATCTCGAGCGAGAAGAACCCCACCTTGCCGCCGTCGATCGTGCCGAAGGTGCCGTCGGGGCGCTCGCCCTCGCGATAGGCGCGGGCGACGTTGAAGGCGATGTTGGTGGCCAGCGTCGTCTTGCCCATCGAGGGGCGCCCGGCCAGGATCAGCAGGTCCGACGGGTGCAGACCGCCCAGCTTGCGGTCCAGGTCGATCAGCCCGGTGGGAATGCCCGCCAGCCCCCCGTCGCGCTGATAGGCCTGGTTGGCGACGTGGATCGCCTCGATCGAAGCGGACAGGAAGCTCTTGAAGCCGCCCTCGTATTTGCCCTTCTCGGCCAGAGAGTAGAGGGCCTGCTCGGCCTCGACGATCTGCTCGCGCGGCTCGGTCTCCAGATCCATGCGCGCCGCCTTCCAGCGGATCTCCTCGCCGATGCGGATCAGGTCGCGCCGCACCGCCAGGTCGTGGATCGTGCGCGCGTAATCGGGCGCGGCCGAGACCGACACCGCCGCCCCCGCCAGGCGCAGCAGATACTCGGCGCCGCCGATCTCGCGGATGCCTTCGTCCTGCTCGATGAAGGCCTTGAGCGTGACCGGCGTGGCCAGCATGCCCTTGTTCACGCGGCTGGCGATCAGCTCGTAGATGCGCTGGTGGACGGGGTCGTAGAAATGGTGCGGCTCGATGATCGAGGCGATGCGGTCGAACACCTCGTTGTTGACCAGCAGGGCGCCCAGAACGGCCTGCTCGGCCTCGATGTTGCACGGGGCGGGCAGGCCCTGCGCGGCCGCGGCGCCCGGGGGCGCCGGAACCGCCGCCGGATCGGGGCCCGGATCGGGGGCCGCATCGTCGTGGGGCCGCGCGCCCGCGTCGCCGGCGCCGGCGGGATCGGGATAGGCGCCGGCCATGGGATCGGCGGCGGGGGGCGGAATGTCGTCGTGCATGGCGTGCTCCGAGTCGGGCCGCGATCCTACCCTCGCGCGCCGCCAAGGGCGAGGGGGCGCGTCCGCCCTTCAAGCGCATGGCGCCGCCGCGCCGGCCGCGCGGCGGTCGTGCGGCGATGTGGCGCGCGCGGGCGGTTGCAACCGGGCGCGCCGCGGCCCATCTTCTGCCGGACGACGCAGGCGAGGCCTGCGAAGCCGGGCGGCAGACAAGCCCCGCAGACAAGGAGAGAGTCATGAGCCTTCGCATCAACGACATCGCCCCCGATTTCGAGGCGGACACCACCCAGGGCCGCATCCGCTTTCACGAGTGGATCGGCGACAGCTGGGCCATCATGTTCTCGCACCCCAAGGATTTCACCCCGGTCTGCACCACCGAGTTCGGCGCCGTCGCGCGCCTGTCGCAGCAGTGGGCGACGCGCGGCGTGAAGGTGATCGGCCTGTCGGTGGACCCGGTCGAGGAGCACCGCAAATGGGCGGCCGACATCGAATCCTTCTCGGGCGCGAAGGTGGACTTTCCCATCATCGCCGACCCCGATCTGAAGATCGCCAAGGCCTATGACATGCTGCCCGCCGAGGCCTACAAGGCCGAGACCCCCGCCGACACCGCCACGGTGCGCGCGGTCTACGTCATCGGGCCGGACAAGAAGATCAAGCTGATGATGATCTATCCCATGTCCGTGGGCCGCAACTTCGACGAGATCCTGCGCGCCGTCGATGCGCTGCAGCTGTCCGAGGGCGTTCCCGTCGCCACCCCCGCCAACTGGCGCCCGGGCGAGGAGGTGATCGCCGCCCTGTCGCTGTCGGACGACGAGGCGCGCCAGAAGTTCGGCGGCTTCGACGCCAAGCTGCCCTATCTGCGGCTGGTCAAGCTGCAGGGCTCGTAAGCCGCGCCATCGGCGCAAGGCGCATGCGAAAAGGCCCCGCCGGAGCGCTCCGGCGGGGCCTTGCCGTTGCAGCGGTCGCGCGGGGCGCCGGGCCGGGCGCCCCGCGGGGCGTCACTTGCGCGCGGCCTCGACCGAGGCCTGCAGGATCGCCTCGGCCTCGGCCTTGTCGCCCCAGCCGATGACCTTGACCCACTTGCCCTCTTCAAGATCCTTGTAGTGCTCGAAGAAGTGCTTGATGCGCTCGCGGGTCTTGAGCGGAATGTCCTCGAGGTCGCGGATGCCCGCCTGGAAGGGATCGACCTTCTCGACCGGGACGGCGATCAGCTTGTCGTCCATGCCGCCGTCATCCTCCATCTTCAGCACGCCGACCGGGCGGCAGCGGATGACCACGCCCGGCGCCAGGTCGAAGTCGCACAGCACCAGCACGTCGGTCGGATCGCCGTCGGCGTGCAGCGTGTTGGGCACGAAGCCGTAGTTGCAGGGGTAGAACATGGGCGTGTTGACGATGCGGTCGACGAAGACCGCGCCCGAGTCCTTGTCGATCTCGTATTTCACCGGCGCGCCGCCGCCCGCGCCGCCGGTGATCTCGATCACCACGTTGATGTCCGAGGGGGGGTTCTTGCCGGCGGGGATCTTGTCGATGTTCATGCTCGCTCCTGCTTGTCCGGGCCCGCTGCGGGGCTTGTCGAGGCGGTGATGAGGGCGGGCGCCCCGAGCCGGTCGCGGCGCCGTCCGGGCGGGCCATAGCACGGCTTGCCGCAGCGCAAAAGAGGGCCGCGCCTCAGGGCGCGCGAAAGCGCGGCGGGCGCAGCCCGGCATGGAACCAGGTCAGGAAATCATGCGCCGAATGGGTCGGCAGGCCCGTCGCCTCGGCCACGTCGGCGGCATAGGGGCACATGTTCGCGCATTCCAGCACCAGCGCCCCGACGCGCGGATGCGCCGCGACCAGCGCGCGCGCGGCGCGGATCATCTCGGCCCGCGCGGCCTCGCGGTCCAGCTCGGGCAGGTCCTCGAGCAGCGTGCGCGCGAAGGCCGAGCGCGGATCGAGCCCGCCCACCGGCGCGCCGGGCGGCACGTCGGCGGCGCGCAGATGCGCCGCCGTCAGGCTTCGCGCGCTGACGGTCAATATGCCCGGAACGCGCCCCGGCGGCAGCGTCGCCGCCACGAGCCGCGCCTGCATGAGCGACGAGCTGGCCACCGGAACCTCCAGCGCCGCCGCCAGCGCGTCCTGGAACACCGACAGAAAGCCGCAGGTGGTCGCCACCCCCGCGCAGCCCGCCGCCGTCAGCGCGCGCCCGGCCTCGATCACGGCCTCGAGCAGGGCCGGCGGCGCGCGCCGCGCCCCGCGCAGCACCGCCGCCTCGGGCGTCGCGCCGCGCGCCACGGCGAAGCGCACCGGAAAGGGCCAGCTTGCGCGCGCGCCCACATCGCCGGGAATGCGCGGAAAACGGGTGTCGAGAACGATGATCCCCAACGCCGGCGCGCCTTCGGCCGCGTCTGGAAGGGGGCCGGGCGGCCGGACGGCCTCGGGAGGCGGGATCGACGGCATGTTCGGCCCGATCGTGCAGGGGCGCCCGGGCGGGCGCGTTGACAAGCCGCGCGCGCGGCGGAAACCTGCCCGCAGTCTGCCGGCGGCGCGCGGCGCGCGCAAGGCCGCGCGAAGGAGGGCGAAGACATGCGCGAAGTGGCGAAGGGGGGCGGCGAAGCGCCCTCGGCGCTGGTGATCGGGGCGGGCATCACCGGCGTGGCGGCGGCCGAGCGGCTGCGCCGCGAGGGCTGGCGGGCGACGCTGGTCGATCCGGTCGAGCCCGGCGATCCCGAGCAGGCCTCGTTCGGCAATGGCGGCATCCTGGCGCGCTGCGCGGTCGTGCCCGTCTCGACGCCGGGGCTGGCGCTGCGCGCGCCGCGCATGCTGCTCGACCCGGGCAGCCCGCTCTTCCTGCGCTGGCGCGACCTGCCGCGGCTCATGCCCTGGCTGGGTCCCTTCCTGCGCGCCGGGCGCGAGGCCGAGGCCCGCCGCATCGCCGCCGCGCTGGCCATGCTGACCGAGGACAGCGTGCGCCAGCACCAGGAGCTGGCCGCGGGCACGCCCGCCGCGCCCTTCATCCGCACGGGGGAATACGCCTATCTCTACGCCTCGCGCACCGCCTTCGAGAAGGACGCCTGGGGCTTCGCCCTGCGCCGCGAGCTGGGCTTCGCCTGGCGCGAGGCCGACGGCGCGGCGCTGCGCGCGGCCGATCCGGCGCTGAACCCGCGCTACGATTTCGCGGCGATCTTCGAGGATCACGGCTGGATCGCGTCGCCCGGCGGCTACGTCGCCGCGCTGGCGCGCCATTTCCTGCGCCAGGGCGGCGCGCATGTGAAGGCGCGCGCGCGCGCCATCGCCCGCGACGGGACGATGACGCTGGAAGACGGGCGCACGCTGCGCGCCGACCGGGTGATCCTGGCGGCGGGCGTGCGCTCGCGCGAGCTGGCGCGCGGGCTGGGGCTCGAGATCAACATGATCGCCGAGCGCGGCTACCATCTGGAGCTGCGCGGCGCGCGCCCGGCGCCGCCGATCCCCTACATGATCGCCGACGCCAAGTTCGTCGCCACGCCCATGGAGGGCGGCCTGCGCTGCGCGGGCGTGGTCGAGCTGGCCGACGCCGACGCGCCCCCCTCGGCCGCGCCCGTGCGGCTGCTGCGGCGCGGGGCGGCGCGGCTGTATCCGCAGCTGCGCTGGGACGAGGCGCGCAGCTGGATGGGGCGCCGCCCCTCGACCGCCGACAGCCTGCCCGCGCTCGGCCCCGTTCCGGGCGCGCCCCGCGTCATCTGCGCCTTCGGCGGCCAGCATGTGGGGCTGACCATCGGCCCGCGGCTGGGGCGCATGGCGGCCGACCTTGCCGCCGGGCGGGCGCCGAACGCCGATCTGCGCGCGCTGGCGCCCGAGCGCTTCGGCCCCGCGTCTTGACAAGCGCGCCTGCGCCCATGAGCGTTGAGGCGCCCGCCGCGCCGCCAGCGGGCGCGCGGTTCGCGACAAGGGCCGAAAAGGCCGGAACAACGACAGGGAGACGACGATGAAGCGCATTCTTCTCGCCGCCGGAGGCGCGATGCTTCTGGCCTCGGCGGCCGCGGCCGAGACCTGGGACATGCCCATGGCCTATGCCGACGGCAACTATCACACCCAGAACGGCAAGCTCTTCGCCCAGGCGGTGGGGCTGTGCACGGGGGGCGATCTGAAGATCACCGTCCATGGCGGCGGCTCGCTGTTCAAGGGCAACGAGATCAAGCGCGCCGTGCAGACCGGACAGGCGCAGATCGGCGAGCGGCTGCTCTCGGCCCATCAGAACGAGAACCCCCTCTTCGGCGTCGACAGCGTGCCCTTCCTGGCCACCAGCTTCGAGGCGTCGGACAAGCTGTGGGACGTGGCGCTGCCCAGGATCGAGGCCGCGCTCGAGGCGCAGAACCTGGTCTATCTCTACTCGGTGCCGTGGCCGCCGCAGGGGCTTTACGTCAACAAGCCCGTCGAGTCGCTGGCCGACCTCAAGGGCCTGAAGTTCCGCGCCTACAACGCCGCGACGGCGCGGCTGGCCGAGCTGGCCGGCATGGTGCCGGTGCAGATCGAGGCGGCCGAGCTGAGCCAGGCGCTGGCCACGGGCGTGGCCGAGGCGTTCATCTCGTCGGGATCGACGGGCTATGACCGCAAGGTGTGGGAGCATCTGAGCCACTTCTACGACGCCCAGGCCTGGCTGCCGCGCAACACGGTCTTCGTGAACAAGGACGCCTGGGACGGGCTGTCCGAGCACAACCGCAACTGCCTGCGCTCGGCGGCGATGATGGCGCGCGTCGCCGGCACCACCCGCGCGCGCGAGCTGTCGGGCTGGTATCTGCAGCAGCTGGCCGCGAACGGCATGAAGGTGCAGGCGCCCGGCCCGCAGCTGGCCGCGGATCTCGAGAAGATCGGCAAGACCATGGCCGCCGAGTGGGCCGAGGACGCCGGCGCCGACGGCAAGGCGATCCTCGAGGCCTTCGCCGCGGCCAGGTGACGGCCGCCGCGCCCGCCCTCGGCGGCGGGCGCGCCACCTTGCGGGGCGCGGCGGCGCCGCCCCCGAACGATCCGCCGGGCAATGATCGGGAGCGATGCGATGAAGGCGCTGCGCAAGGCGCTGGACGGCCTCTATCTGGCCGCGGGCGCGCTGGGGGCGATGTTCCTGCTGGCCATTCTGTGTCTGATCGTGCTGCAGATGCTGGCGCGCTGGACGGGCCAGACCTTTCCGGGCGCGACCGACTATGCGGGCTATTGCATGGCGGCCTCGTCCTTTCTGACGCTGGCCTATGCGCTGCGGCGCGGGGCGCATGTGCGCGTCTCGATCCTGCTGGGGGCGCTGGGGCCGCGCCGGCGCTGGGGCGAGCTGGCCTGCACGCTGATCGGCGCCATCGTGGCGACCTTCTTCGCGCGCTACGCGGTCAAGGCCACGATCTGGAGCGCGAAGCTGGGCGACGTCAGCCAGGGGCAGGACGCGACGCCGCTGTGGATCCCGCAGCTGGCCATGTCGGCGGGAACGATCCTGCTGGCGCTGGCGCTGTGGGACCGGCTGATCTGGATCGCGGCCGGGGGCGACCCCGCCGCCGACGCGCCCGAGGGGCTTGAGCCATGAGCGGCGATCTGGCGCTGACGGCGGTGTTCCTCTTCGCCCTCTTCGGGCTGCTGGGCGCGGGGGTGTGGGTGGGGCTGGCGCTGATGGGCGCGGCCTGGGCGGGCATGGCGCTGTTCACCACGCGCCCGGCGGGCGACGCGATGATCACCACCGTGTGGACCGGCGCATCGAGCTGGACGCTGACGGCGCTGCCGCTGTTCATCTGGATGGGCGAGATCCTTTACCGCACGCGCCTGTCCGAGGACATGTTCCGCGGGCTCAGCCCCTGGATGGCGCGGCTGCCGGGCGGGCTTCTGCACACCAACGTGGTCGGCTGCACGATCTTCGCCGCGGTGTCGGGCTCGTCGGCGGCCACGCTCAGCACCGTCGGGCGCATGTCGATCCCCGAGCTTCTGCGCCGCGGCTATCCCGAGCGCATGACGCTGGGCACGCTCGCCGGAGCGGCGACGCTGGGGCTGATGATCCCGCCCTCGCTGACGCTGATCGTCTACGGCGTGACGGTGAACGAGAGCATCACCCAGCTGTTCATGGCCGGCGTGCTACCCGGCCTGACGCTGGCGGCGCTGTTCATGGGCTATGTCGCGGCGTGGGACCTTCTGCATCCCGACCAGCGCCCGGCGCCCGAGCCGCCCATGCCGCTGGCCGAGAAGCTGCGCAACTCGCGCCATCTGGCGCCGGTGATCGGCCTGGTGCTGCTGGTGATCGGGTCGATGTATCTGGGCTACGCCACCGCCACCGAGGCCGCGGCCTTCGGCGTGCTGGGCGCGCTGGCGCTGGCGGCGGGGCAGGGGTCGCTGAGCCGCGAGTCCTTCGCGCAAAGCCTGATGGGGGCGGCGCGCACCTCGGCCATGATCGCGCTGATCCTGATGGGCGCGGCGTTTCTGAGCCTGTCGATGGGCTTCACCGGGCTGCCGCGGCGGCTGGCCGAGTGGATCGCCTCGCTGGGGCTGACGCCGGTCGAGCTGATCGTGGCGCTGACCCTGTTCTACATCGTCATCGGCATGTTCCTGGACGGGATCTCGTCGGTGGTGCTGACCATGGCCGTGGTCGAGCCCATGATCCGCCAGGCGGGAATCGACCTGATCTGGTTCGGCATCTTCATCGTCGTGGTGGTCGAGATGGCGCAGATCACGCCGCCCATCGGCTTCAACCTGTTCGTGCTGCAAGGCATGACCGGCAAGCCCATCGGCTACATCGCCCGCGCCGCGGCGCCGATGTTCGCGATCATGGTGGCGATGGTGGCGATCCTGACCGCCTTTCCCGAGCTGGCGCTGTGGCTGCCCGAGGCGTTGCGCGCGCGCGGCGGCTGAGCGGCGGGCGCGTCACGTTTCGATCACGGCGAATCGGATAGGCCCAAAAGCAAGAACCGGCGGGGTTTGGGGACCCCCGCCGGCCGCTAGCTTGGTCACGCTGCCCAATAACGCCGGGCCTGTCTTCAGGAAGCCGTTCACTACGCAGAACGCTTGCCACTCGCCATGCTGTGCATCGACGATGCGCTTCCTGCAACGCTTCACGCTACGCTACGGGGAGTAAAGTTGCACATTTTCGCGCCGCTCGTCCACCCCCCGAAAATTGCGGGGAAGGCGCGCGCAAGTCATTGAAAGAAAAGGTTCATTATCCATTCAAGAGGCTTTACGGAACGTCACCCGATTCGTTGAGGGGCGAATCCGTGCGCTTCCATACAACCTGAGCGGGAAAAGCGGCTGGTGGCCGCTGGGGGACTCGAACCCCCACGCCCGAAGGCGCCCGATTTTAAGTCGGGTCTGTCTACCGGTTCCAGCAAGCGGCCCCGAGGCGGGTATAGGCCGCGCCCGCCGCACCGGCAAGCCGCGCCGCGCGGCCGGGCGGGGGAAGGCGGGCGGGGGCAGGCGGGCGGGAACGCGTTCGGGCGCGCGGGTCAGGCCCCTCGGGCGCGCGGGTCAGGCCCCTTCGGGCGGCGGCGTCTCTTCGATGCGCGCCGCGCCCAGACGCGCGCACATCTCGCGCAGGTCGCGCACCGCCGCCTCGAGCGCCGCGCGATCGCGCGCCCGCGCGACAAGCGTCGTGCCCAGGCCGCCGCGATAGAAGGGATACGAGCCGATCGACACCTGCGGATGGGCGCGCGCCGCCTCGGCCAGGGCGTCGGCGATGTCGCCCTCGGCCAGGGGCACGCGCAGCGCATGGGACAGGACGGGCGGGCCGCCGACGATGCGCGGCTTCACCTCTTCGAGCATCGCGGCGAAGATGTCGGGCACGCCCGCCATGACATAGACGTTGCCGATCTGAAAGCCCGGCGCCTGGCTGATCGGGTTCGGGATCAGGACCGCGCCCTCGGGAATGCGCGCCATGCGCAGCCGCGCGGCGTTCAGCGCGCCCGAGTCGCCGTAATAGGCCTCGAGAATCGCGCGCGCGTCCTCGCGCACGTCGATCGGCACGCCGAAGGCCTCGGCCACGGCGTCGGCGGTGACGTCGTCATGGGTCGGGCCGATGCCGCCCGAGGTGAACACATGGTCATGCGCCGCGCGCAGCGCGTTGACCGCCGCGACGATCGCCGCGCGCTCGTCCGGCACCACGCGCGCCTCGCGCAGCGCCACGCCCATGGCCGTCAGCTCGCGCGCAAGGTGGTGCATGTTGCTGTCGCGCGTGCGCCCGGACAGGATCTCGTCGCCGATGACGATCATGGCGGCCGTGGGAACGCGCGCGGGCGAAGGGGCGCCGTCCCCGGCGGCCGGGTCGGGGACATGCTCTGGGGCGTGGTCTGCGGTCATGCGGCTTCTCCTGACGCGGGGCCGGGCCTGTCCGCCACGGGCGCCCGACGGGTTGCACTTAGGCCGCGGGCCGCGCGCGCGCAAGTTGCCTTCGCCGGCCCGCCGCGCTAGGTCGCGCGCATGGACTTCGATCGCCCCCTGCAGCCCGCGCGCCTCTTGCGCCGCTACAAGCGCTTTCTGGCCGACATGCGCCTCGATGACGGGCGCGAGGTCACCGTCCACTGCGCCAATCCGGGCGCGATGACGGGGCTGGCCGACCCCGGCCTGCGCTGCTGGATCGAGCCGAACGACGATCCGCGCCGCAAGCTGCGCTGGAGCTGGAAGCTGGTCGAGACGCCCGGCGGGGGCCTTGCGGGCGTCGACACCTCTATCGCCAACCGCGTGGTCGCCGAGGCCCTGGCCGCCGGCGCCATCCCCGAGCTGGCCGGCCGCGAGGTTCGCCCCGAGGCCCGGCTGGGCGCGCGCTCGCGCGTGGATTTCGCGCTGACCGCGCCCGGGCGCCCGACGCTGTGGCTCGAGGTCAAGACCGTCAGCCTGCGCCGCCGGGGCGATCTGGCCGAGTTTCCCGACGCGCGCACCGCCCGCGGCGCCCGCCACCTGGACGAGCTGGCCGCCGCCGCCCGCGCGGGCGACGAGGCGGCGCTGCTGTTCTTCGTGCAGCGCGACGACGCCGCGCGCGCCGCCGTTGCGCGCGACATCGATCCGGCCTATGCCGAGGCCTTCGACCGCGCCCGCGCGGCCGGGGTGCGCGTCCTGGTCCGGCGCGCGGCCCTCTCGCGCGCGGGCGTCGCGCTCGGCCCCGCCCTGCCTTTGGCCGAGGCCCCGCCCGAACGGGCGGATCGCGCCGCCGCGGGCGATGCGCTATGATCCCGACCGACCGACTTGACGAGGACGCCGCCATGGACACCCCCAGCCCCGCGATCACCCCCGAAGGGATCAAGCTCTACCGCCCCGAGGATTTCGAGGGCATGCGCCGCGCCGGCCGCGTGGCGGCCGAGATCCTCGACCGCATCGCCGAGCATGTCGCCCCCGGCGTCGCGACCGAAGAGCTGGACGCGCGCATCGAGGCCATGGTCGCCGAGGCCGGCGCCGTTTCGGCCACCATCGGCTATCGCGGCTACCGGCACGCCTCGTGCATCTCGGTCAATCACGTGGTCTGCCATGGCATCCCCGGCCCCAAGAAGCTGCGCGAGGGCGACATCCTGAACATCGACGTCACGGTGGTCGTGGACGGCTGGTATGGCGACACCTCGCGCATGTATGTGGCCGGCGCGCCCAGCCGCAAGGCCGAGCGCCTGATCGACGTCACCCACGAGGCCCTCATGCGCGGCATCGCCGCCGTGCGGCCGGGCGCGACCTTCGGCGACATCGGCCACGCCATCCAGACCTATGTCGAGGCCCAGCGCTGCTCGGTGGTGCGCGACTTCTGCGGCCACGGTCTGGGCCGCGCCTTTCACGAGCCGCCCAACGTTCTGCATTTCGGCCGCCCCGGCGCGGGTCCGCGGCTTGAGCCGGGCATGTTCTTCACCATCGAGCCGATGGTCAATCTGGGCCGCCCCGACACCAAGATCCTGGCCGACGGGTGGACCGCCGTCACGCGCGACAAGTCGCTTTCGGCGCAGTTCGAGCACTCGATCGGCGTGACCGAGGATGGGTGCGAGATCTTCACCCTCTCGCCCGCCGGCCGCTTCCACCCGACCTGGGCGCGGCAGGCCTGAGGCCGCGACGGGCTTAACGCTTCGGCAACCATCCGGCGGCCAAGATCGGCGCGACCCGCAAGGAGCACGCCGCCCATGCCGACGCAGCACCGCCGCTTCCCGACCGCTGACGCCTTCGCCGAGGCGCCGCAGCCAGGCCTGTTCGACGCCGCCGGGGCGGCGCAGCCGGGCGAGGCGCGGCGCGCCCGGACGGCGGGGGCGGACGGTCCGCGGGCGCCGAGCGCCGCGCCGGCGCCGGCCGCGATCCCCGATCCGGCCGCGGCCAAGGCCCCGGACGAGCCCTGGTATGCCGACCATCGCGAGCGCCTGCGCGAGCGCTTCATGCGCCGCGGCGCCGATGCGCTGGACGATTACGAGCTGCTCGAGCTGATCCTGTTCCGCGCCATCCCGCGCCAGGACGTCAAGCCCCTGGCCAAGCGGCTGATCCGCGCCTTCGGCGACTTCAACCACGCCATCTCGGCCCCGCCCGAACGCCTGGCCGAGGTGCGCGGCGCCGGCAAGGCCGTGATTCGCGAGCTCAAGATCGTCGAGGCCGCCGCCCACCGCCTGGCCCAGGCGCGGGTGCTGGGGCGCGAGGCGATCTCGTCATGGGACGCGCTGGTGGCCTATCTGCGCCAGCGCCTGGCGCATGAGCGCACCGAGCAGTTCCGCGTGCTCTATCTGGATCGCAAGAACGTGCTCATCGCCGACGAGGCCCAGCAGCGCGGCACGGTCGATCATGTTCCCGTCTACCCGCGCGAGGTGGTCAAGCGCGCGCTTGCGCTCGAGGCGTCGGCGCTGATCCTGGTGCACAACCACCCCTCGGGCGACCCCACGCCCAGCCAGTCGGACATCGACATGACCCACCGCATCGTGCTGGCCTGCGAGTCCATGGGGCTGCGCGTGCACGACCACGTCATCGTGGGCAAGGACCGGGTGGCCAGCTTTCACGAGATGGGGCTTCTCGACTGACCGCCCGGTCCCCGCGCTCAGGAGACGATGTCGTAGGCGCGCTCGCCATGCGAGGCGTAGTCGAGGCCCTCGGTCTCGTCCTCGGCGCTCACGCGCATGGGAACGATCAGCGCGCACAGCCGCGCCAGCGCCCAGGTGACCGCGACCACGAAGGCGCCCACCGCGGCCAGCGCCGTCAGCTGCGCCGCCGGGTCGGCATGGCCGAGCGCCGCCAGCATGATCGTGCCGAAGACGCCGCCCACCCCGTGCACGGCGAAGACGTCGAGCGAGTCGTCGATGCGCAGCCCCGTGCGCACCCACACCACGCAAAGCTGGCACAGAACGCCCGCGACGGCGCCCAGCAGCACGGCCTCGAGCGGCCCGGCCTCGCCCGCCGCCGGCGTGATCGTGGCCAGCCCCGCAATGGCGCCCGTGGCAAGCCCGATGAGCGAGGCCTTGCCGTAGCGCACCCGCTCATACGCCGCCCAGCTCAGCGCCCCGGCCGAGGCCGACAGATGCGTGACCGTCATCGCCATGGCCGCGCCGCCGTCGGCCGCCAGCTGCGAGCCGCCGTTGAAGCCGAACCAGCCCACCCACAGCATCGCGCCGCCGATCATGGTCATCGCCGGCGCATGGGGCGGGCGCGCGCCGTCGCGCCGCGGACCCAGCATCGCCGCCAGGACCAGCGCCGCAAGGCCCGCCGTCTCATGCACCACGATGCCGCCGGCGAAATCGACCGTTCCCATCCGCGCCAGCCAGCCGCCGCCCCAGATCCAGTGCGCCACCGGGGCGTAGCACAGGAGCATCCATGCGCTCGAGAACAGCAGCACGAAGCCGAAGCGCGCCCGCTCGACCCAGGCGCCGACGATCAGAGCCGGGGTGATGATGGCGAAGGTCATCTGGAACAGGAAGAACAGGATCTCGGGGATCGTGCCGCGCAGCGCATCGGGCCCGACGCCCAGCATGAAGGCCTTGCCCAGCCCGCCCCACAGCGCCCCGCCTTCGTCGCCGAAGGCGATGGAATAGCCCGCCGCCAGCCAGAGCAGCGACATGAGGCATGCGATGGCCAGGCACTGCGCCAGCACGGACAGGAAGTTGCGCGCCCGCACGAGCCCGCCATAGAACAGCGCCAGCCCCGGCAGCGTCATGAAAAGCACAAGCGCCGAGGCGACGGCGACCCAGGCGGCGTCCGCTCCATTCATCGTGGCATTCCCTCCTTTGCGCGCGCGACTGCGCGTCGGCGGCCGTTCTGAAGGGCGCCCAGGGGGAAATGCAACGAACAACGCGCGTGCCGCGGGCGGTTTGACGCGCGATTGCCCATGATTTGGGCATGCGCCCGCCGCGGCGCCCAATATCCGGGCGCCTGATGTATGCGCGAACTAGCCCCGCGCGCCGGCCTCCAGCAGCTCGAGCGCGCGCGCCGCGGCCGCCGCGCGCACGCGCGCGCGCCCAAGCGGGCCGAACTCTTCGGTCAGGGTGCGCGTGGGGGCCCCACGCCGCGCCAGGGCGAAGCAGACCCGGCCCTCGGGCTTGAACTCGGACCCGCCCGGCCCGGCGATGCCCGTGATCGCGACCGCCAGATCGGCGCGCGAATGCGTCAGCGCCCCTTCGGCCATCGCCGCGGCGACCTGCTCGGAGACCGCGCCATGGGCGGCGATCAGCGCCGCGGGAACGCCCAGCATCTCGGTCTTGGCGGCGTTGGAGTAGGTGACGAAGCCGCGGTCGAGCGTGCGCGAGGCGCCGGGGATCTCGGTCAGCGCGGCGCAGACCATGCCGCCGGTGCAGCTCTCGGCCGCGGCCACGCTCAGCCCCGCCGCCTGCGCGGCCGCGAGCGCCCGCGCGGCGAGCGCGCCGAGATCGGGCGCGCTCATGCCAGCCACCCATGCGCCAGCGCCGCGGCCAGCGTCACGCAAAGCGCGGCCAGAACCCCCGCGACCAGATCGTCGGCCATCACGCCCGCCGCGCCGGGCAGGCGCTCGGCCCAGCTGACGGGCGGGGGCTTGAGGATGTCGAAGAAGCGGAAGGTCACGAAGGCGCCGACCCAGCCGGGCCAGGGAAAGACATGCGGCGCCGCGCCCGCCAGCCACAGCCCCAGCGACAGCGGCGCCAGCGCGACCAGCTGGCCGGCGACCTCGTCGACGATGACCTCGGACGGGTCCTTGCGGCCGGTGCGCGCCAGATGCCGCGCCGTCGCGCGCCAGCCCAGCGCCGTCACCGCCGCCAGCGTCGCGGCGAACAGGCCGAAGCCCCCCGCCCAATGCGCCAGCCAGCCCAGCGGCAAGGCGGCCGCCGCTCCCCAGCTGCCGGGCGCCGGCACGCGCGCGCCCAGCCCCCACAGCGTCGCCAGCCCGCCGCTCGGCGCCGGGGCGCTCATGCTTCGCCCTCCAGCACGATCAGCGCGCTGGCCTGGGCGGCGATGCCTTCCTCGCGGCCGGCGAAGCCCAGCCTTTCGGTCGTGGTCGCCTTGACCGAGACGCGCTCGGCCGGGATGTCCAGGATGCGGGCGATCTCGGCGCGCATCGCCTCGGCGTGCGGGCCGATGCGCGGGCGCTCGCAGATCAGGGTGCAGTCGACGTTGCCGACGCGCCCGCCGCGCGCGCGCACCCGCTCGGCCGCCTTGGCCAGGAAGATCTCGGAGCGCGCGCCGCGCCATTGCGGGTCAGATGGCGGGAACCAGCGGCCGATGTCCCCCTCGGCCAGGGCGCCGAAGATGGCGTCGGCGATGGCGTGCAGGCCCACATCGGCGTCGGAATGGCCCGTCAGCCCGCGCTCGTGCGGTATGCGCACGCCGCACAGCGTGACATGGTCGCCGGGGCCGAAGGCGTGCACGTCGAAGCCCGAGCCGATGCGGATGTCCATGCGTCCTCCTTGCGCGGCGCGGCGCGCGGCGGCCAGGGCGCGCGCGCGGCGCAGATCCTGCGCGGTGGTGATCTTGGCGTTGTCTTCGTCGCCGGGCGTGAGCGCCACGTCAAGCCCCGCCGCCTGCGCCAGGGCCACGTCGTCGGTCGCCGCGTCATGCCGGCCGGCGTCGCGCGCGGCGCGGTGCGCGCGCAGGATCGGCCCCAGGCGAAAGCCCTGCGGCGTCTGCGCGCGCACAAGGCCCGCGCGGTCCAGCGTGGCGCCGGCCAGCCCGCCCTCGGCCGCGCGCCGCACGGTGTCGGTCATGGGCAGGGCGGGGCAGGCGGCCGGATGACGCGCCAGCGCCGCGATGACCTGCGCGATCAGCCGCGGCGACGGGAAGGGGCGGGCCGCGTCGTGCAGCAGCACCAGGTCGTCGGGCGCGGCGCCCTCTGCGGCCAGGGTCTCGAGCGCGGCCAGCGCCGAGGCCGCGCGCGTCGCCCCGCCCAGGATGGGCGGCGGCAGGTCAAGCCCGGCGACGGCCGCCTCGTAGGCGGCGCGGTCCTCGGGATGGATGACGACGCGCACGCCGTCCACCCCCGGCGCGGCGCGCAGCGCCTCGACGGCGCGGCGCAGCACCGTGGCGCCGCCCAGGTCTCGGTATTGCTTCGGAGCGCCGGGCCCGGCGCGCGTGCCGCGCCCGGCGGCCAGGATGACGGCGTGAACGGTCATGGCGGATCCTCTGGGCTGCAGTTGCGCGGACCCCGGCAGTTAGCCCGAGCCCTTGCCGCGCACAAGCGGCAAGGGTAATCAGAAGCGCCTGCACAAGGAACAAGCACATGAGCCTGCGCATAGGCGCCCATGAATTGAGCGATCCGGTCCTGCTGGCCCCGATGGCCGGCATCACCGACCTGCCGTTCCGCCGCGCGGCGGCGCGCTTCGGCGTCGGGCTGACCGTGTCCGAGATGGTCGCCAGCGGCGAGGCGCTGACCGGCCGCGCCGCGGCGTTGGCGCGCGCCGAGCTGGACGGCGCGATCGGCCCGGCGGCCGTGCAGATCGCCGGGCGCGAGGCCGGGGCGATGGCCGAATGCGCCCGCATGCTCGAGGACCTGGGCGCGCCGATCATCGACATCAATCTGGGCTGCCCGGCCAAGAAGGTGACGAAGGGGCTGTCGGGCTCGGCGCTGATGCGCGACCCGGACCACGCGCTGCGGCTGATCGAGGCGACGGCGCGCGCGGTCTCGGTTCCCGTGACGGTGAAGATGCGCCTGGGCTGGGACCAAAGCGCGATCACCGCGCCGCGCATCGCCCGCGGCGCGCAGGAGGCCGGCGCCGCGATGGTCACGGTGCATGGGCGCACGCGCCAGCAGTTCTACGAGGGGCGCGCCGACTGGGCCGCCGTGGCCGAGGTGCGGCGCGCCATCTCGATCCCGCTGATCGTCAACGGCGACATCCGCGACGCCGCGACGGCGCGCTCGGCGCTCGCGGCCTCGGGCGCGGACGGGGTGATGATCGGACGCGCGGCGCGCGGCCGCCCCTGGCTGTCGGCGCAGATCGCCGCGGCGCTGGCCGGGCGCCCGGTTCCGCCCGAGCCCGACGGCGCCGCGCGCGCCGAGCTTCTGGCGCGCCAGCATGAAGAGATGCTGTCCTTCTACGGGCGCGAGCTGGGCGTGCGCTGCGCGCGCAAGCACATCTCGTGGCATCTCGAGCACGTCCCCGGCGCCGAGGCGCTGCGCGCGCGGCTGATGCGCATGACCG
This sequence comes from Oceanicella actignis, assembly GCF_008124525.1. GTDB lineage: Bacteria > Pseudomonadota > Alphaproteobacteria > Rhodobacterales > Rhodobacteraceae > Oceanicella > Oceanicella actignis. Next base: position 49,924 of record NZ_VNHJ01000003.1, on the reverse strand, counting down.
ATCCCGCGGCCATCCGCCGCGCCATCGAAACCGAGCTGCCGGCGCTGTGCGCCGCCGCCCCGACCGTCGAAGGAGCCGCGGCATGAACGCCCCTTCCCGCCGACCCGATCACGCGGCGCTGTGGAACGCGCTGCCCGCGCCGGCCCTTGCGCTGGATGCGCAGGACAGGGTGCTCGAGGTCAACGGCGCCGCCGAGGCCTTTCTGGGGCTGAGCGCGCGTTCGCTGCGCGGGCGCGCGCTGGCCGACCTGTTCGGCCCCGCCAGCCGCGTGCTGGATCTGCTGGCGCAGCTCAGGCGCGGCGCGGCCACGGTGGCGGAATACGACATGGAGCTGCTCATGCCCGAGCGCCCGCCCTGCCGCGCCGACATTCACGCCGCCCCGGTGGCCGAGGGCGCGGGCGACGCGCTGCTTCTGATCCAGCCGCAGTCGCTGGCGCGCAAGATGGACCGCAGCATGTCGCACCGCTCGGCGGCGCGCACGATCTCGGGCATGGCGGCGATGCTGGCGCACGAGATCAAGAACCCCCTCGCGGGCATCTCGGGCGCGGCGCAGCTGCTGGAAATGAACCTTGGCGAGGAAGAGCGCGAGCTCACGCGCCTGATCCGCGACGAGGCCGAGCGCATCGTCAAGCTGATCGGCCGCGTGGATCGCTTCGGCGACAGCCGCCCGGTCGAGCGCCGGCCCGTCAACATCCACGACGTGCTCGACCGCGCGCGCCTGTCCGCGCAGGCGGGCTTCGCGTCGCATCTGCGCTTGAGCGCCGAATACGACCCCTCGCTGCCGCCGGCGGCGGCCGATCCCGACCAGCTGATGCAGGTGTTTCTGAACCTGCTCAAGAACGCGGCCGAGGCGGCGCCCAGGGTCGGCGGCGCGGTGGCGGTGCGCACCAGCTACCGGCCGGGCCTGCGCCTGTCGCTGCCCTCGGGCCGGCGCGAGAGCCTGCCCCTCGAGATCGCGGTCATCGACAACGGCCCCGGCGTGCCCGAAAGCATCCGCGCCGACATCTTCGAGCCCTTCGTCACCACCAAGAGCGCGGGGGCGGGGCTGGGGCTGGCGCTGGTGGCCAAGATCGTGGCCGATCTTGGCGGCGCGGTCGAGTGCGAATCCGAGCCCGGCCGCACGGTCTTTCGCGTGCTGCTGCCCATCTGGCGCGACTCGGGGCGGGACGAGGCCCCGCAGGAGGACGACGCATGAGCGCGGTGGTGCTCGTCGCCGACGACGACCGCTCGATCCGCACGGTGGTCGGCCAGGCGCTGACGCGGGCCGGGTTCCGGGTGCGCGCGACGGCCTCGGCGGGCACGCTCTGGCGCTGGATCGAAGAGGGCGAGGGCGACGTCGTCATCTCGGACGTCTCGATGCCCGACGGCGACGCGCTGGACATGCTGCCCGCGATCCGCAAGCGCCGCGCCGATCTGCCCGTGATCGTCATGAGCGCGCACAACACCATCATGACCGCCATCCGCGCCGCCGAGGCGGGGGCGTATGACTACCTGCCCAAGCCCTTCGATCTGCGCGAGATGATCGCGCTGGTGCGGCGCGCGCTCGAGGGCGCGGCGCGCCCCGCCCGCCCCGAGGCCGCCGCCCCCGCCGCCGAGGACGAGCGCCTGCCCATCATCGGCCGCTCGCCCGCGATGCAGGAGGTGTATCGCGTGCTGGCGCGGCTGATGAACACCGACCTGACGGTGATGATCGAGGGCGAATCGGGCGTGGGCAAGGAGCTGGTCGCGCGCGTGCTGCACGATTTCGGCCGCCGCCGGCGCGGGCCCTTCGTGGCGGTGAACATGGCCGCCATCCCCCGCGAGCTGATCGAGAGCGAGCTGTTCGGCCACGAGCGCGGCGCCTTCACCGGCGCGCATGAGCGCCGCGAGGGCCGCTTCGAGCAGGCGGCGGGCGGCACGCTGTTCCTCGACGAGATCGGCGACATGCCCCCCGAGGCCCAGACCCGCCTTCTGCGCGTGCTGCAGGAGGGCGAGTTCATGCGCGTCGGCGGGCGCGCGCCGATCCGCGCCGATGCGCGCATCATCGCCGCCACCCATCAGGACCTGCGGGCGCTCATCGCCCAGGGCGCCTTCCGCGAGGACCTGTTCTACCGGCTCAACGTCGTGCCCGTGCGCCTGCCGCCGCTGCGCGAGCGCCTCGACGACGTGCCCGATCTGGCGCGCGCCTTCCTGCGCCGGGCCGAGGAGGAGGGGCTGCCGCGCAAGAGCATCTCGGCCGAGGCGCTGGATCTGCTCAAGCGCCAGCCCTGGCCGGGCAATGTGCGCGAGCTCGAGAACCTGATGAAGCGCCTCGCCGCGCTCAGCGCCGACGACGTCATCGACGCCGAGACCGTGCGCCGCGAGCTGGCCGCGCGCCCGCCCGCGGCGGCGGGCGGCGCGGCGGGCGGCGCGGGGGGCGCCCTGGCCGGGGCGGGGGCGTCGCTGGGCGCGGCCGTCGAGCAGCATCTGCGCGCCTATTTCCGCCGCCATGGCGACGCGCTGCCGCCGCAGGGGCTTTACGACATGGTCATGCGCGAGGTCGAGCTGCCGCTGATCGCGCTGACCCTTGCGGCGACGCGCGGCAACCAGATCAAGGCCGCGCAGGTGCTGGGAATCAACCGCAACACGCTGCGCAAGAAGATCCGCGAGCTTGACATCGAGGTCGCGCGCGGCAAGAAACTGATGTAACGACGCAACAGTCGGCGCCGAATTCATGGCGTGGACGCATCGGGCGCCGCCGGCCGGCGCGCCCCAGGCGGAGGTCGAACGCATCGAGCGCAGCGGTCACAACATCGCGCAGACCGACGGGCCAGCCGCCCCGCCGGCGCCGGCGGGCGCGCCCGAGGCGCGGGCGCCGAACCCGTTCGCGCGCGCGGGCGCGGCGCGGCCCCTCGGCGCCAAGCTGCGCGGCCTGCGCGGCTGGGCGGCGGCTGCGCTGGTCGCGCTGGGGCCACTCTTGGCGGTGCTGACCGTGGCCACCGCCACGCGCGAGGGGCAGGAGCTGGCCTCGCCCGAGCTGGTACGCGGGGTCTACCTTCTGGATCTGGTCTATGTGATCGTGGTGGCGGCGCTGGTGGTGTGGCGCATCGCCACGCTGATCTCGGCGCGGCGCGCGCGCTCGGCCGGCTCGCGGCTGCATCTGCGCCTGACGGCGGTGTTCACGCTGGTGGCGCTGGCGCCGACGGTGCTGGTGGCGGTGTTCGCCACGCTCACGGTCAGCTACGGGCTCGAGGGCTGGTTCTCGGACCAGATCCGCTCGGTGGTGCGCAACTCGCTGGCGACGGCGCAGGCCTATGAGCGCGAGCATCGCGGGCGCATCCGCGGCGACGCGGTGGCCATCGCGGCCGAGCTGGGGCGCGCGGGCGCGCTGGGCGCGGGCGACGCGCAGCTGGGCGAGGTGCTGCGCGCCCAGGCGCGGCTGCGCGAGGTGCCGCAGGCCTATGTCTTCGACAGCGCGATGGACCTGCGCGCGCGCGGCGAGTTCTCGTATCTGTTCTGGTTCCGCCCGCCCACGCCCGAGCAGATGGCGCGCGCGCGCGCCGGCGAGGTGGTGATCCTCGAGGACAAGGAGGCGGGCGAGATCGGCGCGCTGGTCTGGCTGCGCGACCTGTTCGACTACTACCTGCTCGTCGCCCGGCCGGTGAACGGCAACATCCTGTCGCTGCTGGACGAGACGCGCGAGACCGTGCGCCTTTACGAAACGCTCGAGGCCAGCCGCGACGGGGTGCTGCTGGAATTCGCCGCGCTTTACCTCGGCTTTGCGCTCCTGGTCATCCTGGCGGCTGTCTGGCTGGGCCTGTGGTTCGCCGAGAAGCTGGCCCGCCCGATCGGGCGCCTGGCGGGCGCGGCGCAGCGGGTGGGCGCGGGCGATCTGGGCGTGCGCGTGCCCGTCGATCAGGGCGACGACGAGGTCGCCGTGCTCTCGCGCGTGTTCAACCGCATGATCGAGCAGGTCGCCGCCCAGCGCGACGCGCTCATGGCCGCCAACCGCGAGGCCGAGCGCCGCCGCCGCTTCATCGAGGCGGTGCTGGCGGGCGTGACGGCGGGGGTGGTGCGCCTTGACGCCGAGGGTCGGATCGAGCTGATGAACGACGCCGCCGCGCGCCTTCTGGGCGTGGACGCGGCGCAGGCGGCGGGCCGCCCGCTGGCCGAGGTCGCGCCGCTTTTCGCCGAGCTGGTCGAAACCGCCCGCGCCCGCCGCGCCGGCGAGGCCGAGGCGCGGGTGCATGGCCATGTCGGCGGGCGCGAGCGCGATTTCCTGGCCCGCGTCGCGCGCACGGGCGCGGCCGAGGGCGCCGGGGGCGAGCCGACCGGCGACGCCGCCGACGCCGCCGGGCAGGAGGGCGCGGGGCAGGGCGGCCTGGTGCTGACCTTCGACGACCTGACCGAGCTGGTCTCGGCCCAGCGCATGGCCGCCTGGGGCGACGTCGCGCGGCGCATCGCGCACGAGATCAAGAACCCCCTCACCCCCATCCAGCTCTCGGCCGAGCGGCTCAAGCGCAAGTTCGGCGCCGGGCTGTCTGGCGAGGCGCGCGCGCGCTTCGACCAGTATGCCGACATGATCGTGCGCCAGGCCGGCGACATCCGCCGCATGGTCGACGAGTTCAACCGCTTTGCGCGCATGCCCGCGCCCGAGCCGGCGCCGAACGATCTGCGCCAGATCCTCGACGAAGCGGCGCTGTTGCGCGGCGAGGCGGCCGCCGGCGTCGCCTTCGAGGTCGAGACCGAGGGCGCCCCGCGCCCGGTGCCCTGCGACCGTGGGCTGATGGGGCAGGCGCTGGCCAATCTGCTCAAGAACGCGGCCGAGGCGGTCGAGGCCCGGCTGGCCCGCGCGCCCGAGCCGCCGGGCCTTGTGCGCGCGCGCATCCTCTACGCCCCCGACCGGGTGGAAATCCGCATCATCGACAACGGCGCCGGCCTGCCGGCGGAAAACCGCGCGCGGCTGATGGAGCCCTATGTGACGACGCGCGAAAAGGGCGCGGGCCTTGGCCTCGCCATCGTCAAGAAGATCGTCGAGGAGCACGGCGGAACCTTCGCGCTGACCGATTCCCCCGACGGGCCGGGGGCCATGGCGCTGATCGTGCTGCCCGCGGCGCAGGCGGGCCCGCCGCCGGGCGCAACGCAAGAGGAAACCGAAAATGGCTGACATTCTTGTCGTGGACGACGAGGCCGACATCCGCGCCCTGATCGCCGACATCCTCGAGGACGAGGGCCACGAGGCGCGCATGGCCGCCGACGCGGACCAGGCCATGGCCGCGATCGAGGCGTCGCCGCCGGACCTGATCATCCTCGACATCTGGCTTCAGGGCAGCCGCATGGACGGGATCGAGGTGCTCACGACCGTCAAGCGCAACATGCCCGACATTCCGGTAGTCATCATCTCGGGCCACGGCAACATCGAGATCGCCGTGGCGGCGGTCAAGAAGGGCGCCTACGACTTCATCGAGAAGCCCTTCACCATCGACCAGCTGATGGTGGTGGTGGGCCGCGCGCTCGAGGCCTCGCGGCTGCGGCGCGAGAATGCGCGCCTGCGCCGCCAGGACCAGCAGGCGGCCGAGCTGATCGGCGCCTCGGCGGCCATGAGCGCGCTGCGCGCCAAGCTCGACAAGGTGGCGCGCACCGGCAGCCGGGTGCTGCTGTCGGGGCCGCCGGGCGCGGGCAAGGAGGTGGCCGCGCGCTACATCCACGCCCGCTCGGCGCGCGCCGACGGCCCGTTCGTGGTGGTCAACGCCGCCACCATCGACCCCGACCGGATGGAGGAAACCCTGTTCGGCCGCATGCGCGAGGATGGCGGCCACGAGCCGGGCCTGTTCGAGAAGGCCCATGGCGGCACGCTCTTCATCGACGAGGTGGCCGACATGCCCATGGGCGCGCAATCCAAGATCCTGCGCGCGCTGGTCGACCAGACCTTCCAGCGCCGCGGCGGGTCCGAGACGGTGCGGGTGGACGTGCGGGTGATCTCGGCCACCAACCGCGACCTCGAGGCGCTGATCGCGCAGGGCGCCTTCCGCGAGGACCTCTATCACCGCCTTTCGGTGGTGCCGATCGAGGTGCCGCCCCTGGCCGCCCGGCGCGAGGACATCCCGCTTCTGGCCGATCACTTTCTCGAGCGGCTGAGCCGGGCCGAGGGGCTGCCGCGCCGCACGCTGAGCCCCGAGGCTGCGGCGCTGCTGCAGACGCAGGACTGGCCGGGCAATGTGCGCCAGCTGCGCAACATGATGGAGCAGGTGCTGATCCTGGGCGCCGGCGCGGCCGAGATCGCGCCCGAAGAGCTGCCCCTGGGCGCGCCCTCGGCGGATTCGGGGGCGGGGCTGTCGGCGCTGATCATCTCGCTGCCGCTGCGCGAGGCGCGCGACCTGTTCGAGCGCGACTACCTGATCGCGCAGATCAACCGCTTCGGCGGCAACATCTCGCGCACGGCCGAGTTCGTGGGCATGGAGCGCTCGGCGCTGCACCGCAAGCTCAAGTCGCTGGGCGTGGTGACCACCGTGCGCGGGGGCGCGCGCGTGGCCGTGGCCCAGGACGATGCGCCATCGCCCGCGCGCGAGGATGGCGACGAGGGCGAAGCGGGCGCGGCGGACGCCGGTTTGACCTGAGGCGCGGGCGGGCGCATAGTCGCGCGCGCTGGGCTCCGCAGACCGCGTAGGGAGCCGCATTCGTGAGCGAGACGGCATGAAGATCATCATCTGCGGCGCGGGCCAGGTGGGCTCGCAGATCGCGCGGCATCTGGCGGGCGAGCGCAACGACGTCACCATCGTCGATCAGGACCCGGGCCTGGTGCGGCGCGTGACCGAGGCCTATGACGTGAGCGGCGTGACGGGCTTCGCCTCGCATCCCGACGTGCTCGAGCGCGCGGGCGCGGCAGACGCCGAGATGCTGATCGCGGCCACCTTCTCGGACGAGGTGAACATGGTCGCGTGCCAGATCGCGCATTCGGTGTTCTCGGTCTCGCAGAAGATCGCGCGCATCCGCGCCCAGTCCTATCTGGCGCCCGAATGGTCGGACCTGTTCCGGCGCGACCACATGCCCATCGACGTGGTGATCTCGCCCGAGCTCGAGGTGGCGCGCGTGGCCATGCGCCGCCTGCTCGAGCCCGAAGCCTTCGACAGCGCCGATTTCCTCGACGGCCACGCGCGCCTGGTGGGCTTGCGGCTGGACGAGAACTGCCCGCTGCTCAACACGCCGCTGCGCCAGCTGACCGAGCTGTTCTCGACGCTGCGCGCCATCGTGGCGGCCTATCGGCGCGACGGACGGCTGCATGTGGCCGAGCCCGAGGACCAGCTTTACGCGGGCGACGAGATCTATTTCGTCGCCGCGGCCGAGGATGTGCGCCGCGCCATCGGCCTGTTCGGCCGCGAGGCGCCGCGCGCGGGGCGCGTGACGGTGATCGGCGCCGGCAGCGTGGGGCTTTCGGTGGCGCGCATGATCGAGAACGACCCGAGCCATCTGCGCGTGAAGATGATCGAGCGCGACCGCGCCCGGGCCGAGCGCGCGGCCGAGACGCTCGAGCGCACGATCGTGCTGATGGGCGACGGTCTGGACCCCGAGCTTCAGGCCGAGGCCGGGGTGGGCGAGGGCGCGGCGGTTCTGGCGCTGACGGACGACGACAAGACCAACCTTCTGGCCGCCGCGCGCGGCAAGCGGGCGGGCTGCGCCACGGCCATCGCGCTGTCGAACGACGCCAGCTATTCCGAGCTGGCCGAGCCGCTGGGCATCGACGCCATGATCGTGCCGCGCGCGACGACGGTCTCTTCGATCCTGCGCCATGTGCGCCGGGGCAGGGTGCGGCAGGTGTATTCGGTCGGCGATCAGGAGGCCGAGGCCATCGAGGCGGTGGTGCTGGGCACCTCGCCCATCGCGGGCAAGCCGCTGCGCGCGGCGGGCATCCCCTCGGGGGCGATCGTGTGCGCGGTGATGGGGCGCGACGGGCTGCGGATGCCGCGCGGCGACCTGGTGATCGAGGAAGGCGACCGGGTGCTGGTCTTCGCCCTCAGCGAGCGGCTGCGCGAGGTCGAGCAGCTGTTCCGCGTCTCGGCCGAGTATTTCTGAACCATGCGCGTGCGCGGGGTTCCGCTGCTGGCGATGGCCCTGGCGGCGCTGGGCGGGCTGATGCTGGTTCCGGCGCTGTTCGCCGCGGTCGAGCAGGACTGGCGCGCGGCGCGCTTCTTTCTGTATTCGGCCATCTTCGTCGGCTTCTTCGCGGCCATCTGGGGCGCGGCGGCGCATGATCCGCGCCCCGAGCGCGCCGGCGCGCAGACCGAGCTCATGGCCATTCTGGGCTTCTTCACCTGGCTGCCGGTCTTCGCCGCCATTCCCATCTGGCTGCTGCATCCGGCGCTGGGCGCCGAGGGGGCGTATTTCGAGGCAGTCTCGGCCATGACCACCACGGGCGCGACGCTGTTCGACCGCCCGCAGGAAAGCCATCGCGCGGTGCAGCTGTGGCGCGCCATGCTGGGCTGGGCGGGCGGGCTGGCGACGCTGACGGCGGCGGCGGCGGTGCTGCTGCCGCGGGGGCTGACGCAGGCGCCGGGCGCCTCGCAGGTCATGCCGGAATCGGCGCGCGCGGGCAGGGTGGTGGCGCTGGTCGATTCGGGCGGGCGGACCTTGCGCGCGCTGAGGCGCATCGCGCCGATCTACGGGGCGCTGACGGCGGCGCTGGCGCTGGCCTTCCTGGCCTCGGGCGCGGGCGACGGGCTGGCGGCGGCGGCGCATGCGATGGGGGTGGTCTCGACCAGCGGGATCTCGCCGCTCGACGGCGGGTTCGCGGCGCTCGACAACCGCTGGGCCGAGGCGGCGGCGCTGGCGGGCATGATCCTGGCGGCCAGCAGGCTGATCTATCGCCGCCAGATCGCGCGCGAGGGTTGGCGCGCCTGGACCGCCGACCCCGAAATGCGGCTTCTGGCGCTGACGGCGGCGATCTGCGCGGGATGGCTGTTCGTGCGGCACTGGATCGGGGCGCTGACGCTGACCGAAGCCGCGCCCGAGCTGCGCGACACCATCGCGGGCGGCTTCGTGGCGCTGTGGGGCGCGGCGATGACCTGCATCAGCTTCCTGACCACGACGGGCTACGTCTCGGCCGATTGGGCGGCGGCGCGCTACTGGTCGGGGCTGGATACGCCGACGCTGATGCTGCTGGGCCTTGCGGCCATGGGCGGGGGCGTGGCCTCGACGGCGGGCGGGCTGAAGCTGTTTCGCGCCTACGCGCTGTTCCGGCACGGATCGGCCGAGCTTGCGCGCATGGTCCATCCGCACATGATCGAGACCGCCCGCACCCCCGCCGGGCGCCTGACGCGCGCCGACGTGATGAACGCCTGGGTCTACATGGCGCTGTTCCTGGCGGCGATGGCCACGGGCACGGCGCTGCTGACGCTGACCGAGGCGCCCTTCGCGCTGTCGCTCGAGGCGACGATCGCCGCGCTTTCCAACACCGGGCCGGCGCTGGTCATGGTCACGGGCGATCCGGCCGCCTACAAGGCGCTGGCCCCCGAGGCGCGCCTAGCGCTGTGCGGCGCGATGATCCTGGGCCGGATCGAGATCCTGGCCTTCGTCGCGCTGCTCAATCCCGGCGCGCTGGGCGGCCGCGGCGGCTGAAAGCGCCCGTCTTGCGCATTTCGCGGTTGCAAGACGGGGCGACAGGCTGTTTCTCTCGGAACATGACGCCGCGGACGCGCCCCGCGGCGCGCGCATCAGCGCCAACAACAACGCACCAGCTAAGGGGTTGCATCAACCATGGCCGCCGACAAGCAAAGCCTTCAGGACGCTTTTCTCAATCACATTCGCAAGAACAAGGTTCCCGTGACGATCTTTCTGGTGAACGGGGTCAAGCTGCAGGGAATCATCACCTGGTTCGACAATTTCTGCGTGCTGCTGCGCCGCGACGGGCAGGGGCAGCTGGTCTACAAGCACGCGATCTCGACGGTGATGCCGTCGCAGCCGATCAATCTGCATGACGGCGAAGACCAGAGCTGAGCGGCGCGCATGACGCGCGTCTACGTCCTGCACCCCGACATCCGCGCCCGCGCCCGGGCCGACGAGGGACGCGCGCGCCGCGATCCCGCGCGCTCGCTCGAAGAGGCCGTCGGGCTGACCGCGGCGCTGGATCTGGAGCTGGCCGGCGCCGAGGTCGTGCCCCTGGCCGCGCCCCAGGCGGGCACGCTGTTCGGCTCGGGCAAGGTCGCCGAGCTGGCCGGGCGCCTGGCCGAGGCGCGCGCCGATCTCGTGGTGGTGGACGGGCCGGTCACGCCGATCCAGCAGCGCAACCTTGAAAAGGCCTGGAACGTCAAGCTTCTGGACCGCACGGGCCTGATCCTCGAGATCTTCGGCGAGCGCGCCCGCACGCGCGAGGGCGTGCTGCAGGTCGAGCTGGCGCATCTGAACTACGCCAAGTCGCGCCTCGTGCGCTCCTGGACCCATCTCGAGCGTCAGCGCGGCGGGCTGGGCTTCGTCGGCGGCCCGGGCGAGACGCAGATCGAGGCCGACCGGCGCGCCATCGCCGAGAAGATCGCGCGCATCAACCGCAAGCTCGAGCGCGTGGTGCGCACGCGCCATCTGCATCGCGCCTCGCGGCGCAAGGTTCCGTTCCCCGTCGTGGCGCTGGTGGGCTACACCAACGCGGGAAAATCAACGCTCTTCAACAGGTTGACGGAATCGGGCGTGCTTGCGCGCGACATGCTGTTCGCCACCCTCGACCCGACGATGCGCGGCGTCACGCTGCCGGGCGGGCGCAAGGCGATCATCTCGGACACGGTGGGATTCATATCGGACCTGCCCACGCAGCTGGTGGCCGCGTTCCGCGCCACGCTCGAAGAGGTGCTCGAAGCCGATCTGATCGTGCATGTGCGCGACGTCAGCCACCCGGACGCCGAGGCGCAGAAGGCCGACGTGCTGGACGTGCTCGAAGAGCTGGGCGTGGACGAGGCGCGCCGCGACGCCATGATCGAGGTGCGCAACAAGATCGACCTTCTGGCGCCCGAAGCGCGGGCCGCGGCGCTGAACGAGGCCGCGCGGCTGCCCGGCGCGGCGGCGGTCTCGGCGGTCACGGGCGAGGGGATCGAGCGCCTGCGCGAGATGATCGCCGCGCGGCTCGGCGCGGCCGAGCAGACGCGAGTCTACCGCATTCCCGCCGCCGAGGGCGCGGCGCGCGCCTGGCTGCACGAACATGCGCGCGTGATCGCCGAGGACCACGCCGAGAACGAGGCGCGCATGACCGTGGCCGCCGATCCCGAGGTGCTGGCGCGATTCGAGAAACGCTTCGCGACCCTGGCGACGCCCGAGAGCGGCTAGGCCGACTTCGCCGCCCCGAGACGGCCGCGGACCCGCGCCGCGGAGGTGCGAGCGGTCCGGCGGCGAGGCCGGATCTCCCGCTTGCGCCGAGTCCTGTTCACGGCGGTGGAGGGGGGCAGCCCGAACGCCGTTCCGCAGGTCGGGAAGCTGGGGCGAAGCCGCCGCAGGGCAGGGCGGCGCGCCGGGCTGATCGGGCGCCCGCGCTCAGCGCGCGTCGGCCAGCAGGGCGGAGAGCCCCGCGGTCGAGACCGGCGCCGCCAGCTGCCGTCCGCCGGCGGCCTCGAAATAGCGCACTTCCAGCGTCTGGGCCCGCGCCAGCGCCGCCAGCTCGTCCTCGCTCAGCGCCCGCGCCGCCCGGCAGCCATCGGGCAGGCACACCGTCACCGGCGCGTCGATGGCGCGTTCCCCGTCCACCACCAGCCGAACCCCGGGCGGCACGGCGATGCCCAGCGGGGCGACCAGCGTCAGCGTCGGCGCGCCCCCTCGCTCGTCGAAGCCGATGACGATGGTGGCGAAAATGCGGTCCGCGCCGTCGGCCACCAGCCGCGCCGCAACCGTGCAGCGGCCGTTCTCGCAGCTTTTCAGCCAGTTCGGAGCCCGCGCCTGCGCCGCGGCCGGCGGGGCGGCGGCCCACGCCAGCGCCAACGCGACCAGCGTCGCCCGAAGTCCTGTCCTGCCCGCGCCGCGCATCCCGGCCATGCGTTCCCCCCGGTCCGAGGTCAAGAAGAACCCCGCCGCGCCGGATCCGGCGCGGCGGGGCCTGTCGTCATGCGATCACGCCTTGCGGCGGCGGATCGCCCCGCCGGCGCCCAGAGCGCCGATGCCGGTCAACAGCAGCCACGCCGCGGCCGGCAGCGGCACCACGCCGCCCGGCGTCGGGTCGGGGATGATGATCGAGCCGCCCACGCCGGCGAAGCCGAAGATGAACGTCGCCGTAGCCAGGTTGTCGCCGTAGGTGCAGCCGGTTCCGGTTCCGGCGCCCGTCGGATCGCAGCCCGGCTGGCCGAGCGAGTAGAGCTCGGCCCCGACCTCGCCCAGCGCCGCCAGCGCCGCGGCCTCGGTGCGGGTCGCGCCGTAGAAGATGTCGAAGGAGAAGCTGTCGCCCGCGTCCAGCGAACCGAAGCCGAAGTCGAAGTTCGAGCCGTGATCGCTCGGGCCGAGATCGACGAAGTCGCCCGTGCCGTCCGCCACCTGCTCGGTGCGGCCGCCGGCGAACGGATCGGAATTGACGAAGCCATTGTCCACCGCCAGCAGCACCGTCGTCGTGGAGGCGACGCCGGCATGGGTGACGACCTCGTTGAAGGGGTCGGGCTCGATGTCCCAGTCGAAGGTGCGCGTGTAGCGCAGGTCGTCGATCGCCGCCCCCGAGATGTTCTCGATGGTCACGTTTACCCGGTAGAGGTCCGACGTCTCGGCCGCCGGCCCGAAGGCGTGGGTGATGCGCAAAAGCGACGTGGTGTCGGCGTCGTCCCTCAGCTCGACGACCGACGTCGCCGTCGAGGCCGTGGAGGCGAAGCTCACCGCGGAGAGGTTGACCACCCCACCAACAGCGTTGTTCGCGCTGCCCGAGGCGATCCGGTTCTTGTCGGCATCGGCGATGCCCACGCCCCAGCCCTCGCACAGGCAGCCATGCGAGGTCGCCTCCAGTTTCGTCGGCACATGGCGCAGGCCGACATAGGTCGTGCCTTCGTGCGCAGACGGCGGCCCCCCGGCGACGTTGAGCTGCCCGAAATCATCGACGCCCAGCGCGACCGTGCCATTGCTGATGATCGCGGCGGCCGAAGCGGCGCCGGCGAACATGACGCTTGCGATCGCGCCCAGCGCGAATGATCTTGAATGCCTTGGCAGGTGCGACATTGCGCATACCCCTCGCTCATCAATGTTAACCAAATCTGAACATGCTGAAGGCGGGGGTTCATGTCAATTGGAATGAGGCCTTCGCGCCGGAGACCGGCAGCCGGACCATGCAGCACGCAGGCCTTGATCGACGCCATGGCCGAGAACCTGCGGCGGCGGCATCGGCTGCACCCCCATGAGCGGCCATTATTTTACATAATATTGATTATGCGCACTTCGGATATGACCAGATCCGCGCGCGCCGCAAACCCGCGCCCCGCCCTCAATCGGCGGAAACGTCCTCGGGACGCGGCGCCGGGCCCTGCATCAGCGGCATGAGGCGCGACATGTCCGGGCCCGAGCCTTTGCCCGTAAGCGCCTTGCGCAGCGGCAGGAAAAGCGCCCGCCCCTTGCGCCCCGACGCCGCCTTGACCGCGTCGGTCCAACGCTTCCACGCGGTCTCGTCCCAAGGCCGCGGCGGCAGAAGCGCCAGCGCCTCGGCCACGAAGGCGCGGTCCTCGGGCGCAACGTCGGGTCGCGCGCCCTCGCGCAGAATGCGCGCCCAGGCGGCGGCCTCGTCCCATGAGTCGACGTTCTCGCGCACCGTCTCCCAAAAGCGCGGCCCGAGATCGGCGTTGCGCGCCGCCAGCGCCGGGGCCGCCGCCTCGTAAGGCGTCTGGCGCAGAATGCGCGCCGTCATGGCGCGCGCATCGGCCGGATCGAAGGCGGCCGGCGCGGCGCCGAAGGCGGCGGGGTCGAATTCGGCGATCAGCTCGCGCAGGCTCAGCCGCGGCTCGGGGGCCGCGGCGCCGCCCAGCCGGGCCAGGATCGACGCCAGGGCCATCGGCTCGACCCCCTGCGCGCGCAGATCGGCCAGCGACAGGCCGCCAAGGCGCTTGGACAAGGGCGCGCCGCCCGGCCCCGTCAGCAGCGCGTGATGGCCGAAGACCGGCGCCTCGGCCCCCAGCGCGCGGAAGATCTGCATCTGCACCGCCGTGTTCGACACATGATCGGCGCCGCGCAGCACATGCGTCACGCCCAGATCCGCGTCATCGGCCACCGAGCACAGCGTATACAGGAACTGCCCGTCCTCGCGGATCAGCACCGGATCGGACATCGAGGCGGCGTCCACCTCGCGCGGGCCGAGGAAGAGATCGTCCCATCCCTCGCGGCGATGTTCGAGCAGAAAGCGCCAGTGCGGCGGACGCTGGGCGCCAAGGCGCGCGCGCTCGTCCTCGTCCAGCGCCAGCGCCGCGCGGTCGTAGATCGGGGGGCGGCCCTGCATGCGCCGAAGCTTGCGCTTGCGCTCAAGCTCGTCGGGGGTCTCCCAGCACGGGTAAAGGCGCCCCTGCCCCCGCAATTCGTCGGCACGCGCGCGGTAAAGATCCATGCGCTCGGACTGGCGCAGCTCCTGGTCCCAGTCGAGCCCCATCCATTCCAGATCGCGGCGGATGGCGTCGGCGAATTCGGGGCGCGAGCGTTCGGCGTCGGTGTCGTCGAGCCGCAGCACGAAGCGCCCGTCGGCCTTGCGCGCGAACAGCCAGTTGAACAGCGCCGTGCGCAGATTGCCCACATGCAAGAGCCCCGTCGGCGACGGCGCGAAACGGGTGACGACGGTCATTTTCGCTCCAGATCCGGGCGCATGGCCCGGCAAGCTTCAAGCATCGGTTCAAGTCCGCCGACGATCATCGCCTTGCGGAAGTTGCGGCGCGGCAGCCCGCCCATCCAGGCCAGCGTGCCGGTCACGCGGTAGAACAGCGCGCCGCGCTCGGGCCGGACGCCGCGGCGCAGATCGTAGCCGAAGCAGGGCGTGAACATGCCGCCCCGCAGGCGGTAATTGTCCACATCCGACCAGGGGACGAAGCCAAGGCGCCGGTCGCGCAGCCCCTCGGGCGTGACCTCGAGCGCCGGCGCCGGGTCCCTGGCCTCGCGGCGGAAGACCAGCGCCAGCGCGAACAGAACCACCGCCAGCGCGCCCAGCGCCAGCGTGCCGGGCGCCTCGGGCGTGTCGGGCCGCCAGCCCGCGCGCACGGCGTGCCAGGCGAAGAAGAAGGCCCCGCCCAGCAGCAGCGCCACCAGCGACCACAACTTGAAGGGGTTGAGGTAAAACCTTGTCTCGACGTGGTTTTCGCCGTCGCCCATGCGCAGCGCGCGCTCAAGCTCGCTCATTCCCTGTCCCGCCATGCGTTCGCGATCGGATAGCGCCGGTCCAGCCAGAACGCCTTCGGCCCCAGCTTGGGCCCCGGCGCGGACTGGAAGCGCTTGTATTCGGCCCGCAGCAGCAGCCCCTCGACGCGCTCGGCCTCGGCGCGGTCATGGCCCGCGGCGACAAGGTCCTCGATGGCGGCGTCCTGCTCGATCAGCATCTCGAGCATGGCGTCGAGCCGCTCGTAGGGCGGCAGGCTGTCCTCGTCGCGCTGGCCCTCGCGCAGCTCGGCGCTGGGGGGCTTGTCGATGATCCGCGGCGCGATGACCTCGCCCGCCGGCCCCAGCATCCAGGGCCGGTGATGGGCGTTGCGCCAGCGGCACAGCGCGAAGACGCGCGACTTGTAGACGTCCTTGAGCGGGTTCCAGCCCCCGTTCATGTCGCCGTAAAGGGTCGCGTAGCCCACGGCCAGCTCGGACTTGTTTCCCGTGCTCAGAAGCAGTTCGCCGAACTTGTTCGACAAGGCCATGAGGTAGAGCCCGCGCAGGCGCGACTGGATGTTCTCCTCGGTCACGTCGGGGGCGAGGCCGGCGAAGAAGGGCGCCAGCCCCCGCCCCACCGCCTCGACCGCCCCCTCGATGGGCAGCTCGTGCAGCGCGCAGCCCAGGGCGCGCGCCACCGCCGCCGCGTCCTTGAGCGACTGCGCCGAGGTGTAGCGCGAGGGCAGCATGACGCAGCGCACGTTCCCGGGCCCCAGCGCGTCGGCCGCCACCGCCGCGACCAGCGCGCTGTCCACCCCGCCCGAAAGGCCCAGCACCGCGCGCGAGAAGCCGGTCTTGGCGGCGTAGTCGCGCGTGCCCTCGACCATGGCGCGGTAGTCGGTCTCGAGCGGGCCGGGCACGGGCGCCAGCGCCGCGCGCCCCGCCGGGGCGACGAAGCGCCAGCCCTCGTCGCCCTCCTCCAGCTCGACGATCTCGAGCGCCTCGTCGAAGAGCGGCATCTGCAGCGCCAGCCGCCCGCCGCGCGCCAGCGCGAAGGAGCCGCCGTCGAAGACCTGGTCGTCCTGCCCGCCCGTCATGTTGAGGTAGATCAGCGGCAGCCCCGTCTCGATCACCCGCGCGACCATCAGCGCGTGGCGCTGTTCGAGCTTGCCGCGCTCGTAGGGCGAGCCGTTGGGCGCCAGCAGGATCTCGGCCCCCGTCTCGGCCAGCGTCTCGCACACTTCGGGCGTCCAGGCGTCCTCGCAGATCGGCACGCCCACGCGCACGCCGCGGATCGAGACGGGCCCCTGCGGCTCGGCCGGGGCGTAGAGGCGCTTTTCGTCGAAGACGCCGTAATTGGGCAGCTCGTGCTTGCGGATCACCGCCTTGACGGCGCCGCCCTCGAGCACGAACCACGCGTTCCACACGCGCCCCTCGGCGAATTCCGGCGCCCCGATTCCCAGCGCGGGGCCCTCGGCGCAGGCGGCGGCCAGCCGGTCGATCTGGCGGCGGGCGGCGCGCAGGAAGGCGGGTTTGAGCACCAGATCCTGCGGCTGGTAGCCGGCCAGGAACATCTCGGGCAGCGCCAGAAGGTCGGCGCCGGCCTCGCGCGCGCGGGCATGGGCGGCGATCGCCTTGTCGGCGTTTGCGGCCAAGTCTCCCACCCGCGGGCCCAGCTGGCCCAGGGCGATGCGCAGCCGGCGCGGGTCGGGTCTGGCGGCAGCGGTGTCCATGGCGGCGTATGATCCCGTCTGTTGGCCTCGGCGACGCGCGCCGCGGGTCGCGGCTTTCGCGCTTGGCAGATAGCCCCAGCGCGGGCGCCGAGACAAGGGCGCGTTGCCCGCCGCGGCCCGAGCGCGCGCCCCGGAGGGGCGCATGGCGGGCGTGCGGCGGCGCGGACGGATTGAAATGAACGAAATTTGAATGCACCATGCGCAGCATCGTTGCGCGGCGAAAGCGCCGCCCGTATCGTGTCGCCGCCCGGCGACGCGCGCGGACCGGCCCGCTGCGCGCAACGCAAGGAACAACAAGGCGCCATGCGCCGGCAGGGGATGGAAGATCGATGCGCAGCAAGCCCGGATTCGCTTTCGCGGCGCTGGCCGCGGCCCTGGCCGCGGGGCCGCTCTCGGCGCGCGCCGAGGTGGTGAAGAAGACCTACGACACCGGCGACGTCTATGAAGGCGAGTTCAAGGACGGCAAGCAGCACGGCAAGGGCGCCTTCACGCGCCCCGACGGCTTCCGCTATGTCGGCGAGTGGGTCGAGGGCCGCATCGAGGGTCAGGGCCGCGCCGAGTATCCCAACGGCTCGGTCTACGAGGGCCAGTTCAAGGACGGCCGCCCCCACGGCAAGGGCAAGATCACCTATGCCGACGGCGGCTCGTATGAAGGCGACTGGGTCGAGGGCCGCATCGAGGGCCAGGGCGTGGCGCGCTATGCCAACGGCATCGTCTACGAGGGCGCGTTCCGCGACTCGCGCCAGAACGGCAAGGGCGTCATGACCCGCCCCAACGGCTACCGCTACGAGGGCGAATTCAAGGACGGCCTGCCCGACGGCGAAGGCGTGGTGACCTATCCCGACGGCTCTGTCTATGCCGGCCGCCTGGTGGCCGGCAAGCGCGAGGGCCAGGGCGAGATCCGCCTGCCCGACGGCTTCGTCTACAAGGGCTCGTGGAAGGCCGGCGAGATCGACGGCGTCGGCGTCGCCGTGCAGGCCAATGGCGACGTCTACGAGGGCGAGTTCGTCCAGGGCAACCGCCATGGCCGGGGCGTCGCGCGCTACGCCAACGGCGACGTCTATGAGGGCGAGTTCGACGCCGACGAGCGCCACGGCCAGGGAACCTTCGTCGCCGCCGACGGCTTCCGCTACGAGGGGACGTGGTCGCGCGGCAAGATCGACGGCCAGGGCCGCGCGGTCTATCCCGACGGCGCCGTCTACGAGGGCCAGTTCAAGGACGGCAAGCAGCACGGCAAGGGCAAGATCACCTATGCCGACGGCGGCTCGTATGAAGGCGACTGGGTCGAGGGCCGCATCGAGGGCCAGGGCGTGGCGCGCTACGCCAACGGCGCCGTCTACGAGGGCGCCTTCAAGGACGGCAAGCAGGACGGCGTGGGCAAGATCACCTACCCCGACGGCTACGTCTACGAGGGCGAATGGAAGGCCGGCCTGCAGCACGGCAAGGGCCGCACCACCTTCCCCGACGGCTCGGTCTACGAGGGCGACTTCGTCGAGGGGCTGCGCGAGGGTCAGGGCCGCATCACCATGCCCGACGGCTTCGAATACGCCGGCTCGTGGAAAGGCGGCGAGATCCACGGCCAGGGCGTGGCGGTCTACCGCAACGGCGACGTCTACACCGGCGCCTTCCGCAACGGTCAGCGCCATGGCGAGGGCAAGATGGAATACGCCTCGGGCGCCGTCTACGAGGGCGAGTGGATCGATGGCCGCCGCGCCTCGGCGCCCGCCCCCAGCCAGGCGCAGTGACGCGCGCGGCGCGCAAGATGCGCTTTTCTTTCGCGCCGCGGCGCGTATATTCGGCCGCATGACGCACCGCGCGCCCATACGCCCCCTGCCCCTGCCCCGCGCCCGCCGCGGGACCGGCGGCGTGCGCGCCGCGCTTCTTCTCCTTAGCCGCCCCTGAGCGTGCCGGGGTCGTCGGCGCGCGCGCTCAGGGGACGCCGCTTCGCGCCGCAGGAAGCAACCCGGCGATGCCGGACCCGGACAGGGAATCAATGAGATGACCGAACAGACCGCAAACGGCGCCCCCGAGCAGGAGCGCGTGCTGATCTTCGACACCACGCTGCGCGACGGCGAGCAGTCGCCCGGCGCGACCATGACGCTGACCGAGAAGCTCGAGGTCGCGACGCTGCTGGACGAGATGGGCGTCGACATCATCGAGGCCGGCTTTCCCATCGCCTCCGAAGGCGATTTCGAAGCGGTGCGCGAGATTTCCAAGGTGGTGAAGAACGCGGTGGTGTGCGGGCTCGCCCGCGCCGGCGCGAAGGACATCGACCGCGCCTGGGAGGCGCTGCAGGGCGCGCGGCGCGCGCGCATCCACACCTTCATCTCCACCTCGCCGCTGCACATGAAATACAAGCTGCAGATGGAGCCCGAAGAGGTGCTCGAGGCCATCGCGCGCTCGGTCTCGCATGCGCGCTCGCTGACCGACGACGTGCAGTGGAGCCCCGAGGACGGCACCCGCACCGAGCACGATTTCCTGTGCCGCGCCGTCGAGACCGCGATCAAGGCCGGCGCGACCACGATCAACATCCCCGACACGGTCGGCTACACCGCGCCGGGCGAAAGCGCGGCGCTGATCCGCATGCTCAAGGAGCGCGTGCCCGACATCGACAAGGTCGTCATCTCGACCCATTGCCACAACGATCTGGGCATGGCCGTGGCCAACGCGCTGGCGGCGGTCGAGGCGGGCGCGCGGCAGGTGGAATGCACCATCAACGGCCTGGGCGAGCGCGCGGGCAACGCCGCGCTCGAAGAGGTGGTGATGGCCATGCGCGTGCGCAACGACATCATGCCCTGGCGCACGGGCGTGGACACGACCAAGATCATGCAGGCCTCGCGCCTGGTCAGCCGCATCACCGGCTTTCCGGTGCAATACAACAAGGCCATCGTCGGCAAGAACGCCTTCGCGCATGAATCGGGCATCCACCAGGACGGGATGCTCAAGCACGCCGGCACCTACGAGATCATGCGCCCCGAGGATGTGGGCCTGACCGCCTCGAACCTGGTGATGGGCAAGCATTCGGGCCGCAACGCCCTGCGCGCCAAGCTGCGCGAGCTGGGCTTCGAGCTGGGCGACAACCAGCTCAACGACGTGTTCGTGCGCTTCAAGGCCCTGGCCGACCAGAAGAAGGAGGTCTATGACGAGGACCTGCTGGCGCTGATGACCGAGATGCACTCGGACGCTGGCTCGGACCGCGTGAAGGTCAAGTCGCTGACCGTCACCTGCGGCACGCTGCGTCCCTCGGCGGTGCTGACGCTCGAGATCGACGGCGAAGAGAAGACCACCACCGCGACCGGCGACGGCCCCGTGGACAGCTGCTTCAAGGCGGTCAACCAGCTGGTGCCGAACCAGGCGCGGCTGCAGCTCTACCAGGTTCACGCCGTGACCGAGGGGACCGACGCGCAGGCCACCGTCTCGGTCCGCATCGAGGAGGACGGGCGCATCGCCTCGGGCCAGTCGGCCGACACCGACACCATCCTGGCCTCGACGCGGGCCTATGTGCACGCGCTCAACCGCCTGATGGTGCGGCGGGAAAAGCGCGCCCCGGACGCCATGGCCAAGGGGGCCTGAGCCCCCGCCCGCGGCAGGGACGCCGCGCGAAACGAAAGGGGCCGCGCCGGATCTGCCGGCGCGGCCCGTTTTCTTCGCCTTGCGATTCGGCCGGGCGAGGCCCGCGCCTCAGTCGTCGCGATAGACCTTCTCGCGGCGCTCGTGCATCTCCTGCGCGGCCAGGCTCAGCGTGGCGATCGGGCGCGCGTCCAGCCGCTTGAGGCTGATCGGGTCGCCCGTGACCTCGCAATAGCCGTAGGTGCCGTCCTCGATCCGGCGCAGCGCCGCGTCGATCTTGGCGATCAGCTTGCGCTGGCGGTCGCGCGTGCGCAGCTCGATCGCCCGGTCGGTCTCGGCGGCGGCGCGGTCGGCGATGTCCGGGGCGTAGATCGGCCCTTCCTGAAGGCCCTCCAGCGTGCTCCGGCTCTCGTTCAGGATGCTTTCCTTCCAGGCAAGCAGCTTGCGGCGGAAATATTCCTTCTGCCGCGGGTTCATGAACGGCTCGTCCTCAGCCGGAACATAGCCGGGCTCAAGCACGATTTCGGACTTCATCTCCCAACACCTCGCATTGGCTTCCCCTAAGGCGGCGCGTCGCCTTTTCGGCGCCTGTCGCGCCCGGCCCTCCCCTGCCGCGGCCGCCCGCCTTGGGTCGAACTGATAGCGCCAGACCCGGCGCATGTCACGCGAAAGCTTGCGCTTTTCCGTTCAACCTTGCGGGCGCGAGGCGATGCGGCACGCCGTTCCGCAAATCGAGGCAAAGCTTGCCTCCGCGCCGCTATCAGGGCAATTTGCGCCGTCAAGCGACCATCGTCACGCGAAATTCAGGCAGGATTCGATGCAATTCACAGGCACCTCCGACTACGTCGCCACCGAGGATCTGACCATCGCGGTGAACGCGGCCATCGCCCTCGAGCGGCCGCTTCTGGTCAAGGGCGAGCCGGGCACCGGCAAGACCGAGCTGGCGCGCCAGGTGGCCTCGGCCCTGGGGCTGCGCATGATCGAGTGGAACGTGAAATCGACCACCAAGGCGCAGCAGGGCCTTTACGAATACGACGCCGTCAGCCGCCTGCGCGACAGCCAGCTGGGCGACGAGCGCGTGCGCGACGTGCGCAACTACATCAAGAAGGGCAAGCTGTGGGAGGCCTTCGAGGCCGACGAGAAGGTCGTGCTCCTGATCGACGAGATCGACAAGGCCGACATCGAGTTCCCCAACGACCTGCTGCAGGAGCTCGACCGGATGGAGTTCTTCGTCTACGAGACCGGCGAGACCATCCGCGCCAGGCATCGGCCCATCGTCATCATCACCTCGAACAACGAGAAGGAGTTGCCCGACGCCTTCCTGCGCCGCTGCTTCTTCCACTACATCGCCTTCCCCGACGCGCAGACCATGGAGCGGATCGTGCGCGTCCACTTCCCCGACATCAAGCCCACCTTGCTGCGCGCCGCGCTCACGCGCTTTTACGAGCTGCGCGAGACGCCGGGGCTGAAGAAGAAGCCCTCGACCTCCGAGGCGCTCGACTGGCTCAAGCTGCTGATGGCCGACGATCTGGACGCCGAGGATCTGCGCGCCGAACCGGGCGCCGCGCTGCCGCGCCTGCATGGGGCGCTGCTCAAGAACGAGCAGGACGTGCACCTGTTCGAGCGCCTGGCCTTCATGGCCCGGCGGCCGCGCGCGTGAGCGTCATCCGCCCCCTCGCGCCCGAGGACGCGCCGCGCTGGCGCGCGCTCTGGCGCGGCTATCTCGACTTCTACGGCGCCGCGCTGCCCGGAGAGACCTATGCGCAAACCTTCGCGCGCCTCCTGCCGGGCGGCTCGGCGAACATGCGCGCGCTGATCGCCGAGCGCGACGGCGCGCCGGCGGGGCTGGTCCACTTCATCTTCCACGATCACTGCTGGCGCCCCGAGGGGGTCACCTATCTGCAGGATCTCTATGTGGACCCGTCCGCGCGCGGCGCCGGCCTTGGCCGCGCGCTGATCGAGGCCGTCTACGCCGCCGCCGACCAGGCCGGACGGCCGACGGTCTACTGGCTGACGCAAGAGTTCAACCACGCGGCACGCGCCCTGTATGACCGCGTCGCCGAACGCACGCCCTTCATCAAGTATGCCCGAGCGGAGCGCCCATGATCCTGCTTGCCGTCTTCATCGCCTTCTTCGCCCTGGGATGGCTGCGCGCGCGCCGCGCCGGCGGCGGCCTGGCCGACCGCATCCGCTACGGCATCGTCCACGGCCTGGCGGCGGCGCTGGCGCTTTACGCCGTCGTCACCATCGGCGACTGGCAGGGACTGACCAACTGACCCGCCAATTCCTTCGGAGGCCGGCGCCATGTTCGTGAACTTCTTTCTTGCGCTGCGCGAGGCCAAGGTGCCCGTGTCGCTGCGCGAATACCTGACGCTGCTCGAGGCGATGGAGAAGCAGGTCGTCATGTATGACGTCGAGGGCTTCTACTACCTGGCCCGCGCGGCGCTGGTGAAGGACGAGCGCAACATCGACAAGTTCGACCGCGTCTTCGCCCAGGTGTTCAAGGGGCTCGAGGCCGTCTCGGGCGCGCCCGAGGGCGGCTCGCCCGTCGCCCTGCCCGAGGAATGGCTGCGCAAGCTGGCCGAAAAGCACCTCACCCCCGAGGAAATGGCCCAGATCGAGGCGCTCGGCGGCTTCGACAAGCTTATGGAGACGCTGCGCAAGCGGCTCGAAGAGCAGAAGGGCCGCCACCAGGGCGGCAACAAGTGGATCGGCACGGCCGGAACCTCGCCCTTCGGCGCCTATGGCTACAACCCCGAGGGCGTGCGCATCGGGCAGGACCGCTCGCGCCACCGCCGCGCGGTCAAGGTCTGGGACCGGCGCGAGTTCCGCAACTTCGACGACTCGGTCGAGCTGGGCACGCGCAACATCAAGGTCGCGCTCAAGCGCCTGCGCCGCTGGGCGCGCGAGGGCGCGGCCGAGGAGCTGGACCTCGACGGCACCATCCGCTCGACCGCCGAGCATGGCTATCTTGACGTCAAGACCCGCCCCGAGCGGCGCAACGCGGTCAAGGTGCTGCTGTTCATGGATGTGGGCGGCTCGATGGACGACCACGTCAAGGTGATGGAAGAGATGTTCTCGGCCGCGCGGTCCGAGTTCAAGCACCTTGAATACTTCTATTTCCACAACTGCCTTTACGAAGGCGTGTGGAAGGACAACCGCCGCCGCTGGACCGAGCAGATCCCCACCTGGGAGGTGCTGCGCACCTATGGGCGCGACTACAAGTGCGTGTTCATCGGCGACGCGTCCATGAGCCCCTACGAGATCGCCTATCCCGGCGGCGCCAACGAGCACTGGAACGAAGAGGCCGGCGAGGTCTGGCTGCGCCGCGCCATCGACCAGTGGCCCTCGAACGTCTGGATCAACCCCGTGCCCGAGGACCGGTGGGGCTACACCCATTCGATCCAGATGATCCGCGAGATCTTCGCCGACCGCATGTATCCGATGACCCTTCAGGGCCTCGAAGGCGCGATGAAGGAGCTCAGCCGCTGACGCGCCCCGCCCGCTCGGACGGGGCGCGCGCCGCTCAGGCGGCCTTGCGCCGCGCGCCCGCCGCCGCCAGCGCGCCAAGCCCCAGCAACAGCATCCCGCCGGCCGCCGGAACCGGCACGGGCAGCGCCGCCTCGATGCGCGCCGCCAGGATGTTGTGGGCGGTCGAGGACGGATGCACGCCGTCGAAGAAGGCGTAGGCGGTCGGATCGGCGCAGACCGTCGCGCCGTCGAAGCACGCGTCCGTCGCGTTCGTGATGCCATAGGCCGCGGGATCGTCGGCGATGCGCTTGCCCAGCGCATAGCTGTCGAACAGGGTCACCTTCAGCCCCGAAAGGCGCAGAAGGTCGGCGTTCGCCCCAAGCCGCGCGTTGTAGGCCAGGGTCGCCGCGGTCATGTCCGCTTCGAGCGGCCCGCCCGCATAGGCGGGCGTCGCGCCCACATCGCCCAGATTGACCAGCAGGATGTCCTCGATGCCGTAGGACAGGAACAGGCTCTGCGCCGCATCCGCCACGGCATCGGCCGCCGCCTCGGCCGCCGCGATCAGCGCCGCGCCGCCGTCGCCCTGGGCCTTGAACAGATCGTTGCCCCCGAACCACAGCGCCGCCAGGGGCTCGGGACCAAGCGCGGCGGGCATGCCCGAAAAGGCGAAAAGGCCCAGCTCGTCCGCCAGATCTGGAATGTCGAACGGAGAATCGGTCGCCTGCACCGCCTTGGCGCCGCCGAAGGCGTAATTCGCCACGGGCTTGCCCTCGGCCGCGAATTTCGCGCCCAGCGTCTCGGCCCAGACCGGACCGTCCGAGAAGCGGCCGGCGTAATAGGGCGGGCTTTGCGGAACCGCGCCGCCGGTGGCGGCATAGAGATTGCCCGGATCGGACAGGCTGTCGCCGAAGACGATGAAGCTCGAATAGCGCTCGGCGACGGTGACGGCCCCCGCCGGCCCGGCCAGCAGCGCCGCCAGCGCCGCCGCGGCGAATGGATGTTTCATGAATCCCTCCCTGGATCGCAATATTGGTTAACCAAAGCTTGCCGCACGCCCCCCTGGCGCGCAAGCGCCGCTTGCGGCGACGCCGCGTCAATGCGGGTGACGCGCGCGCCTTTGCGCCCTATATCCAAGGCATGTTGAAGCTGACGCCGATCCTTCTGATGATCGCCTGGGCGCTGGCGATGTGGCGCTTCTCGGCCTGGCGGCTGCGACGCGAGCTCGACGCGCGCTCGGCGCCGCTGGACGATCCGCCGCTCGAAGCCGTGGTGCGCCGCCTGGGCCGCGCCGCCGGGGCCGAGAACCTGCGCGCGCATGTCTATCGCATTCCGGTCTTCAACGGGCTTGCCGCGCCCGACGGGCGCATCTTCGTCACCCAGGGCGTGATCGACCAGTATCGGTTGGGGCGGCTCTCGGCCGAGGAGATCGGCTCGATCATCGCGCATGAGCTGGGCCATGTGGCGCTGGGCCACGCGCGCCGGCGCATGATCGACTGGACCGGGCAGAACGCGGCGCGCGCGGCGCTGGCCATGGTGCTGGGGCGGCTCCTGCCCGGGATCGGCGCATGGATCGCGACGCTGCTGACCGGCCTTCTGGCCGCGCGGCTTTCGCGCCGGGACGAGTTCGAGGCCGACGCCTACGCCGCCGCGCTGATGCGCGCGGCCGGCCTGCCCGCCGCGGCGCAGATCTCCATGTTCCGCAAGCTGGCCGACATCGCCGGCCCCGCCGGCGGCCCCGCCTGGCTGGCCAGCCACCCGAAGATCGAAGAGCGCATCGCCCGCATCCGCGCCCTGCACGCGCGCTGGGACGAGGGGGCGCGCAAGAACGGCTGCGCCGAGCCCGGCGGCTGAGGCCCGCGCGCCTCAGCCCATCTCGCGACGCATCAGCCGCGCCAGACGCGGCAGGCCCGCGCGCTTGATCGCCTGCGGCCCCTCGTGCGCCGCAAGGGGCGGCGCGCCGGGCGGAACATGGGCGGCCAGCGCCTCGGCGGTCGCGGCGCGCATCAGCTCGGGCGCGGCGCCCCACAGCTCCCACAAGGCGGCGTCGGGATGCAGCGGCGCCAGCCCCAGCCGCCGCAGCTTGGGGGCGGGAAAGTCGCGCAGGTTGAAGGTGACGAGGATCTCGGCCCGCCCGGCCAGCGCCGCCGCGAGCACATGCGCATCGTCCGGGTCGGGCAGCGTCGGCGCGGGCCCCGCGGCGGGCGGGATCGAGGCCTCGGGCCACAGCGCGTCAAGCAGCGCGCCCTCGGCGCGCACGGCGCGGCCCTCGTCCAGCCCATGGCGGCGTTCGGCCGCGCGCGCCCATTCCTCGAGCACCCGCGCCGACCACAGCGGCCGCAGCAGCCCCCGCCCCGCCGCCGCCAGCAGCAGCCGGCGCACCAGCGGCGGGTAGAGGACGCAGGCGTCCAGAAAGGCGCGGCGCGGGGCCGTCGCTCAGCCCTCGGCGGCGGGGGCGTCGGCGGCCACGCGGACCTTGAGCATGCGGTCCGGGTTGCGCGGCGGCTCGCCGCGGGCGATGGCGTCGACATGCTCCATGCCCGAGATCACCTTGCCCCAGACGGTGTATTGCCCGTTCAGATGCGGCGCGGGCGCGAACATGATGAAGAACTGCGAATTGGCCGAGTTCGGATCGGGCGTGCGCGCCATGCCCACCGTGCCGCGCTCGAACGGCTCGTCCGAGAACTCGGCCGGCAGGTTCGGCTTGGACGAGCCGCCCGTGCCGCGCCCGTGCGGGCAGCCGGTCTGGGCCATGAAGCCCTCGATCACGCGGTGAAAGGGGATGCCGTCGTAAAAACCCTCGCGCGCCAGCTCCTTGATGCGCGCCACATGCTGCGGGGCCAGGTCGGGGCGCATCTCGATCGCCACCTCGCCATGTTCGAGCGTGATGACAAGAGTGTTCTCGGGGTCTTTGATTTCCATTTGTCTTTCCTGTCTGGCCCCTTGCGGGGTCGGCCTCAGCGATCGGCCTGGACGTAAACGCGCAGCATGCGGTCCGGGTTGCGCGGCGGCTCGCCGCGGGCGATGCGGTCGACATGCTCCATGCCCGAGATCACCCGCCCCCAGAGCGTGTATTGCCCGTTCAGATGCGGCGCGGCGCGGAACATGATGAAGAATTGCGAGTTGGCGCTGTCGGGATCGCGGCCGCGGGCCATGCCCACGGCGCCGCGCTCGAAGGCGGCGATGTTCGAGAACTCGGCCGGCAGGTTCGGCAGATCCGATCCGCCCATCCCCGCGCGGCGCAGGTCCAGCCGGTCGGCGCGGCCGTAGCGCACGTCGCCGGTCTGGGCCATGAAGCCCTCGATCACGCGGTGGAAGATCACGCCGTCATAGGCGCCGGCGCGCGCCAGGGTCTTGATGCGCTCGACATGGCGCGGCGCGAGGTCGGGCAGCATCTCGATCAGCACCGGCCCCGATTCCAGCTCGATGACCAGCGTGTTCTCGGGATCGGCGGCGGCGGCCGGGCCGGTGGCGGCCGTCAGCGCCAGCGCGGCGGCGCACAGGCCGGCGGCGAGGCGGCGGAGGATGTTCAGGGGCATCGGCTTCCTTTCCCTGCGCTCAGCTCTTGAGGCGCGAGAACAGCGCGCGCTCGACCTCGTGCGGGACGAAGCGCGACACGTCCCCGCCAAGGCGCGCGATCTCCTTGACCAGCTTCGAGGCGATGGCCTGGTGATGCGCGTCGGCCATGAGGAACAGCGTCTCGATGCGGTCGTTCATGGCGCGGTTCATGCCGACCATCTGGAACTCGTATTCGAAGTCGGACACCGCCCGCAGCCCGCGCACGATGACCTGCGCGCCCACCTGCTCGGCGAAGTGGATGAGCAGGTTCTCGAAGGGCTCGGCGACGATCTCGATGCCCGCCTCGCGCGCGATGGGGGCGACCTCGGCCTCGAGCATGCGGGTGCGCTCCTCGAGCGAGAAGAGCGGCCCCTTGTCGCGGTTGATCGCCACGCCGATCACAAGCCGGTCGACCAGCTTGGCGGCGCGGCGGATGATGTCGAGATGCCCGTAGGTGACGGGATCGAAGGTGCCCGGGTAAAGTCCAGTGCGCATTCGGGCGTGCTCCCCTCGCTTGCTTCGTCGCTCGCGCTGCGACGCAACAATATTGCGCCGCCCGGGTCAAGCCCAAAGCGCCCCGGGCTCAGGCGCCGCTGATCATGTCGGCCATGGCGGCGTTTTCGCGCTCGACCTCCTCGATGCGCGCCTTGACCACGTCGCCGATCGAGATCACCCCGGCCAGCTTGCCGTCCTCGAGCACGGGCATGTGGCGAAAGCGCCCTTCGGTCATGCGCGCCAGCACCGAGACGGCCTTGTCCGACGGCGCGCAGCTGCTGACCTTGCGGGTCATGACCGCCTCGACCGGGCGGTCGAGGCAGGCGGCGCCCTCGGTTCCCAGCACGCGGACGATGTCGCGTTCCGAAATCACGCCGTCCACCGTCTGGCCGTCGCGCGACACGATCAGCGCGCCGATGCGCCGCGCCGACAGCCGCGCCGCGGCCTCGGACAACGGCGCGTCGGGGCGGATGGTCTCGACCTTGGACGAGCCCTTGCTCTTGAGAATCTGCAGGACGATCATGCGCGTCTTCCTCCCGGCTGCATCGCTTTGCTCAAGCGTGACCGGGGCGCGCGCGCCCGTCAAGGCGCGCGTTGGCCCGCGCTCTCAGGCCGCCCCCGCCCTGCGCCCCGTCGCGGCCAGGATCGGGCGCAGGTAACGGCCGGTGTGGCTGGCCTCGACGCGCGCGACGTCCTCGGGCGTGCCGGCGGCCACGACGCGCCCGCCGCCGTCGCCGCCCTCGGGGCCGATGTCGACGATCCAGTCGGCGGTCTTGATGACGTCGAGGTTGTGCTCGATCACGATCACCGTGTTGCCCTGCTCGACCAGCTCGTGCAGCACTTCGAGCAGCTTGCGCACATCCTCGAAATGCAGGCCGGTGGTGGGCTCGTCGAGGATGTAGAGCGTGCGGCCCGTGGCCCGGCGCGCCAGCTCCCTGGACAGCTTGACGCGCTGGGCCTCGCCGCCCGACAGGGTGGTGGCGGGCTGGCCGACCTTGACGTAGCCAAGCCCCACGCGCTTGAGCGTCTCCATCTTGTCGCGGATCGCGGGCACGGCCGAGAAGAAGTCGGCGGCCTCTTCGACCGTCATGTCAAGAACGTCGGCTATGCTTTTGTCCTTGAACTTGATTTCGAGCGTCTCGCGGTTGTAGCGCTTGCCCTTGCAGGTCTCGCATTCGACATAGACGTCGGGCAGGAAGTGCATCTCGATCTTGATGACGCCGTCGCCCTGGCAGGCCTCGCAGCGCCCGCCCTTGACGTTGAAGCTGAAGCGGCCGGGCTTGTAGCCGCGGGTGCGGGCCTCGGGCAGGCCGGCGAACCAGTCGCGGATGGGGCCGAAGGCGCCGGTATAGGTCGCCGGGTTCGAGCGCGGCGTGCGCCCGATGGGCGACTGGTCGATGTCGATGACCTTGTCCAGATGCTCGAGCCCCTCGATGGCGCGGCACGGCGCCGGGGTCTGGCGCGCGCCGTTCAGGCGCATCGAGGCGGTCTTGAACAGCGTCTCGATCACCAGCGTCGACTTGCCGCCCCCCGACACGCCGGTGACGCAGGTCAGCGTGCCCAGCGGGAACTCGACGTCCACGTCGCGCAGGTTGTTGCCGCTGGCGCCCAGCACGCGCAGCGCGCGCCCCGAGCCGGGGCGCCGGCGCTCGGGCACGGGGATGGCGCGCTTGCCCGACAGGTATTGCCCGGTCAGCGAGGCCGGATCGGCGGCGATGGCCGCGGGCGGCCCCTGCGCGATCACGCGCCCGCCATGCACCCCCGCGCCGGGGCCGATGTCGATGACGTGGTCGGCCTCGCGGATGGCCTCCTCGTCATGCTCGACCACGATCACCGTGTTGCCCTGGTCGCGCAGGTTGCGCAGGGTCTGAAGCAGGCGTCCGTTGTCGCGCTGGTGCAGGCCGATCGAGGGTTCGTCCAGCACGTAAAGCACCCCCGTCAGCCCCGATCCGATCTGGCTGGCCAGGCGGATGCGCTGGCTTTCGCCGCCCGAGAGCGTGCCCGAGCCGCGCGCCAGGGTCAGGTAGTCGAGCCCGACATTCACAAGAAAACCAAGGCGTTCGCGGATTTCCTTGAGAATGGGCCGGGCGATCTCGGCCTTTTGCGCGCTCAGCTGCGCCTCGACGCCGCGCGACCACTCCAGCGCCTCGCGGATCGACATCTCGGACACCTGCCCCACATGCAGCCCGCCGATCTTGACCGCCAGCGCCTCGGGCTTGAGGCGGTAGCCCCCGCACGCGCCGCAGGGGCGGTTGTTCTGGTAGCGCTCGAACTCCTCGCGCATGAAGGCGCTGTCGGTCTCGCGCCAGCGGCGCTCGAGATTGGGGATCACGCCCTCGAAGGGGCGCGAGATCTGGTAGACGCGCCCGCCCTCGTCATAGCGGAAGCGGATCTCTTCGCCCCCCGAGCCGCGCAGCAGGACCTGGCGCGCCTTCTCGGGCAGGTCGCGCCAGGGGGCGTGAATGTCGAAACCGTAATGTTTTCCCAGCGCTTCTATGGTCTGTCTGAAGTAAGGCGTGCGCGTCTTGGCCCAGGGCGCTATCGCGCCTTGCCAAAGGCTCAGGCTTTCGTCGGGCACGACGAGCCGCTCGTCGATGAACAGCTCGACCCCCAGCCCGTCGCAGGCCGGGCAGGCGCCGTAGGGCGCGTTGAACGAGAACAGCCGCGGCTCGATCTCGGGGATGGTGAAGCCCGACACCGGGCAGGCGAATTTCTGCGAGAACACGATGCGCTCGGGCTCGCCCTCGGCCGGGGCGGTTTCGATCACGGCGATGCCGTCGGCCAGGGCCAGCGCGGTCTGGAAGCTGTCGGCCAGGCGCTGCTCGAGCCCCGGGCGCACGACGATGCGGTCCACCACCACGTCGATGTCGTGGCGCAGCTTCTTGTCCAGCGTCGGCGGCTCGTCGAGCTCGTGAAAGGCGCCGTCCACCTTGACGCGCTGGAAGCCCTGCTTTCGCAGCTCGGCGAATTCCTTGCGATACTCGCCCTTGCGGTCGCGCACGATGGGGGCCAGCAGATAGGCGCGCGTCCCCTCGGGCAGCGCCATGACGCGGTCGACCATGTCCGAGACCTGCTGCGCCTCGATCGGCAGCCCGGTGGCCGGGCTGTGCGGCGTTCCGGCGCGCGCGAACAGAAGGCGCAGGTAGTCGTGGATCTCGGTCACCGTGCCCACGGTCGAGCGCGGATTGCGCGAGGTCGTCTTCTGCTCGATCGAGATGGCGGGGCTGAGCCCCGAGATGCGGTCCACGTCGGGCTTGCGCATCATGTCGAGGAACTGGCGCGCATAGGCCGACAGGCTTTCGACGTAGCGCCGCTGGCCCTCGGCGTAGATGGTGTCGAAGGCCAGCGAGGACTTGCCCGACCCGCTCAGCCCCGTGATCACCACCAGCCGGTCGCGGGGGATGTCGACGTCGATGGATTTGAGGTTGTGCTCGCGCGCGCCGCGGATCGCGATGGTCTTGGGCTCGGTCGTCATGCTCGGCTCCGCTCAGGTCACCGCCGCTACATAAACCATCCGCGCGCGGATGCGAGTCCCCGCGGCGCTCAATCACCGTTGGAAACCCGCCGCGGCCTTCGATAGGCTGCGCGCAACCACGGAATCGCGGCACTGGAGAAGCGCATGGCGGGCAGCGTCAACAAGGTCATCCTCATCGGCAATCTCGGGCGCGATCCCGAGGTTCGCACCTTCCAGAACGGCGGAAAGGTCTGCAACCTGCGCATTGCGACGTCGGAGACCTGGAAGGACCGCAACACCGGCGAGCGGCGCGAGCGCACCGAGTGGCACTCGGTGGCGATCTTTTCCGAACCCCTGGCCAACATCGCCGAGCGCTACCTGCGCAAGGGGTCGAAGGTGTATATCGAAGGCCAGCTCGAGACCCGCAAATGGCAGGATCAGAGCGGGCAGGACCGTTACACCACCGAAATCGTCCTGCGCCCCTATCGCGGCGAGCTGACCCTGCTCGACAGCCGCGGCGAGGGCGGCGGCGACTTCGGCGGCGGCTATGGCGGGCCTTCGGGCGGCGGCTCGGGCGGGGGCTCGGGCGGGGGCTCGGGCGGAGGCGGGCGCGCCGACGATTTCGGCGCCGGCCCCTCGGGCGGGTCGGGCATCGACGACGACGAGATCCCCTTCTGATCGCCGCGCGGGGCGCCTTGCATGGCCGAGCGGATCGTCGTCATCGGAGCCGGGCAGGCCGGCGCGGCGCTGTGCGAGGCGCTGCGCGCCGAGGGGCATGCGGGCCCCATCGCCCTTGTCGGCGAAGAGCCCGCCCCGCCCTATCAGCGCCCGCCCCTGTCCAAGAAATACCTTCTGGGCGAGATCCCGCGCGAGCGCCTGTTCCTGCGTCCCGAAAGCCATTACGCCGAGCATGGCGTCGAGCTGATCCGCGGCGCGCGGGCCGCACGCATCGACCGCGCCGCGCGGCTGGTGCATCTGGAGGACGGGCGCGCCCTGCCCTATGACCGCCTGGCGCTGACCACCGGCGCGCGCGCGCGCCGCCTGCCCGCGGCCATCGGCGGCGATCTGGCGGGGGTGTTCACGCTGCGCACGCTGGCCGATTCCGACGCCTTGGCGCCGCAGCTGCGCGCCGGGCGCCGGACGCTGATCGTCGGCGGCGGCTATGTGGGGCTCGAGGTCGCGGCGGTGTGCGCGGCGCGCGGGCTGCGCGTGACGCTGGTCGAGGCGGCCGAACGCATCCTCGGCCGCGTCGCCGCGACGCGCACGGCGGCGTTCTTTCGCGACCTGCACCGCGCCCATGGCGTCGATCTGCGCGAGGGCGTGGGCGTGGCGCGGCTGATCGGGCGCGACGGCGCGCTCGTCGGCGCCGAGTTGACCGACGGCGCGCGCATCGAGGCCGATTTCGCCGTCATCGGCATAGGCGCCGCGCCAGACGTCGCGCTGGCCGAGGCGGCGGGCCTGGCCTGCGAGAACGGCGTGGCGGTCGACGAATTCTGCCGCAGCTCGGACCCCGACATCTTCGCGGCGGGCGACTGCGCCTCGTTTCCGCTCGAGGGCGCGCGGGTGCGGCTCGAAAGCGTGCAGAACGCCATCGACCAGGCGCAGGCGGCGGCGGCCAACATGCTGGGGCGCGCGCGCCCCTACGCGCCCGTTCCCTGGTTCTGGTCGGATCAATACGACGTCAAGCTGCAGATCGCCGGGCTGGGCGCGGGCCATGACCGCGCCGTCGCGCGCCCCGGCCCGCGCGAAGGGGCGCTGTCGGTCTGGCTGTTCCGCGGCGCGCGCCTCGTCGCCGTCGAGGCGATGAACGATCCGCGCGCCTACATGACCGGCAAGCGCTGGCTCGAGGCCGGCCATTCGCCCGACCCCGAGGCGCTGGCCGACCCCGCGCGCGATCTGCGCGCGCTCTGACCCCGCGCGCGCCGCCCGCGGGGCCGCCGCGCCCGCCCGCCCGGGCCAACCCGCAAGACCCCGCGAAAGCCCCGCGGCGATTGCCCCCGCCGGCCCCGCGTCCTATAAGGGAGCGCCCGCGCGCGGGCCGCGCGACAAGCCCGCGATTCAACGACGATCCCGAACAGGACGAGCCCTTGACCGACGCCTCCGACACGCCCGAAGCCGCGCCCGAGAAACCCGTCTACGACGGCCCCACCATCTCGGTCGAGGAGGAGATGAAGCGCAGCTATCTCGATTACGCCATGAGCGTGATCGTCAGCCGCGCCATCCCGGATCTGCGCGACGGCCTCAAGCCCGTGCACCGGCGCATCCTCTACGCGATGCACGAGACCGGCAACACGCACGACAAGCCCTATCGCAAGTCGGCCCGCCCCGTGGGCGACGTGATGGGCAAATACCACCCGCACGGCGACAGCGCGATCTACGACGCGCTGGTGCGCATGGCGCAGGACTTCTCGATGCGCCTGCCGCTCCTTGACGGCCAGGGCAATTTCGGCTCGATGGACGGCGACGCCCCCGCGGCCATGCGCTACACCGAGGTGCGCATGGCCAAGGCCGCGCAGGCGCTTCTGGCCGACATCGAGAAGGACACGGTCGATTTCCAGGACAACTACGACGGCAAGGACCGCGAGCCCGTCGTCCTGCCCGCGCGCTTTCCGAACCTTCTGGTCAACGGCGGCGGCGGCATCGCCGTGGGCATGGCCACCAACATCCCGCCCCACAATCTGGGCGAGGTGGTGGACGCGACGCTGGCGCTGATCGAGAACCCCGACCTGACGGTTTCGGAGCTGATGGAGCGCATCCCCGGCCCCGACTTCCCCACCGGCGGGCTGATCCTGGGCCGCGCCGGCGCGCGCAAGGCCTATCACGAGGGCCGCGGCAGCGTCATCATGCGCGCCAAGACCCGCGTCGAAGAGATCCGCAAGGACCGCTACGCCATCATCGTCGAGGAAATTCCCTACCAGGTGAACAAGGCGACGATGATCGAGAAGATCGCCGAGCTAGCGCGCGAGAAGAAGATCGAGGGCATCGCCCACGTTCAGGACGAATCCGACCGCTTCGGCGTGCGCGTGGTCATCGAGCTCAAGCGCGACGCGACCCCCGAAGTCGTGCTCAACCAGCTGTTCCGCTACACGCCGATGCAGACGCATTTCGGCTGCAACATGCTGGCGCTGAACGGCGGCCGGCCCGAGCAGCTGGACCTGCGCAGCATTCTGACCGCCTTCCTCGCCTTCCGCGAAGAGGTCGTCGCCCGCCGCACCGCCTTCGACCTGCGCAAGGCGCGCGAGCGCGCCCATGTGCTGTGCGGCCTCGCCGTCGCGGTCGAGAACGTGGACGAGGTGGTGGCGCTGATCCGCTCCTCGCCCGATCCGCAGACCGCGCGCGAGCGGCTGATGGCCCGCGACTGGCCCGCCGCCGGCATCGCGCCCTACATCCGCCTGATCGACGATCCGAGCCACATGGTCGCCGAGGACGGGACCTACCGCCTGTCCGAGACGCAGGCGCGCGCCATCCTCGACCTGCGGCTGCAGCGCCTGACGGCGCTCGGCGTGCAGGAGGTGACCGACGAGCTGCGCGATCTGGCCGCGCGCATCACCGACTATCTCGACATCCTGCGCTCGCGCGAGCGGATCATGGCCATCATCGCCGACGAGCTGCGCGCCGTGAAGGAGGAGTTCGGCACGCCCCGCCGCACCCAGATCGTGGACTATGCGGGCGATCTCGACGACGAGGACCTGATCGAGCGCGAGGACATGGTCGTCACCGTCACCAATCAGGGCTACATCAAGCGCACGCCGCTGGTCGACTACCGCGCCCAGGCGCGCGGCGGCAAGGGGCTGGCGGGCATGGCCACCAAGGACGAAGACTTCGTCACCCGCCTGTTCGTGGCCGACACGCACACGCAGCTGCTGTTCTTCACCACCGACGGCATGGTCTACAAGCTCAAGACCTGGCGCCTGCCGCCGGGCGGGCGCAACGCGCGCGGCAAGGCCATCGTCAACATCCTGCCCATCGCGCAGGGCGTGTCGGTGGCCGCGATCATGCCCGTGGACGCGCCCGAAGAGGATTGGGACAAGCTGCAGATCTTCTTCGCCACCTCGGACGGGCAGGTGCGGCGCAACGCGCTGTCCGACTTCACCAACGTCAAGTCCAACGGCAAGATCGCCATGAAGCTGCCCGAGGGGGTCAGCCTGGTCAACGCGCGCATCTGCGCGCCGGATGACGACGTGATGCTCGTCACCGCGCAGGGCAAGGCGATCCGCTTCCCGGTGACCGAGGTGCGCGTGTTCAAGGGGCGCGACTCGACGGGCGTGCGCGGCATCCGCCTGGCCGAGGGCGACCGCGTGGTGGCCATGTCGATCCTGCGCCATTTCGAGGCCACGCCCGAAGAACGCGCGGCCTATCTGAAGATGCGCCGCATGATGGCCGGCGCCGCCGAAGAGGACGAGATCGAGGCCGACGAGGACGAGGCCGCGGCCGACGCGCCCCTCTCGCCCGAGCGCTACGCGCAGATGTCCGCCGCCGAGGAGCTGATCCTGACGATCACCGAGCGCGGCCAGGGCAAGCTCAGCTCCAGCCACGACTACCCCGTGCGCGGGCGCGGCGGCCAGGGCGTGGCGGCCATCGACCGGGCCATGCGCGGCGGGCTTCTGGTCGCCGCCTTCCCCGTCGAGCCGGACGACCAGATCATGCTGGCCACCGATGCGGGCAAGTCGATCCGCTGCCCGGTGGCGGGCATCTCGTTCCGCTCGCGCGCGGCGGGCGGGGTCAAGATTCTCGACATCGCCGAGGGCGAGCGCGTGGTCTCGGCCGCCCGCATCGCCGAGCATGGCGAGGACGAGCGCGCGGCGCCCGCGGCCGATTCCGGGGATGCCCCTGCGGCCGCCCCCGCATCGTCCGAGGCGGCGGCGTCGAAGCCGGGCGACGAGCCGGGCGCGGACCCGGCCGAGGGCTGAGGCGCCCGGCATCAAGGGCGCGGCCCCGCGCCGCGCCCTGCGCCATATGCCCGCGCCCCAGCGCCCCCGCCCCGTTCCCCAGACGCGCCCGCGCCGCGTCCGACGCGCCCGTGGCGCGCTCTTGCCGCCGCCGCGCGGCGCGGCCTATCCTGCGCGCATGGCGATGAGCGAGGTCATCTTCCGCGCGCTGGCGCCCTCGGGGCCGAGCGCTCCTGCGCCGCGGGCGGCCGAGCCGCGCGATTTCCTGCGCCACGTCGCGGCCTTGACGCTGACGCGGCTGGCCGACGCGCTCATCGACCCCAAGCTGGTCCTGCCCTGGCTGCTGAGCGCCGCCGGGGCGCCCGCCGCCTTCATCGGCGCGCTGGCGCCCGTGCGCGAGGCCGGCGCGCTGCTGCCCCAGATCGCCCTGGCCGAGCGGGTGCGCCGCGCGCCGCTGCGCAAGCGCGTCTGGGCCCTGGGCGCGGCGGGCCAGGGCGCGGCGGCGCTGGGGATCGCGGCGGCGGGCGCGACGCTGTCGGGCTGGCCGGCGGGCATTGCGGCGACGCTGTGCCTGGCGGCGCTGGCCGTGGCGCGGGCCGCCTGTTCGGTCAGCCACAAGGACGCGCTGGCCCGCACCGTCGGAAAGACGCGGCGCGGCGCGGTCACGGGGGTGGCGGCGACGCCGGGTTCGGCCGGAGCGCTGGCCTTCGGCGCGCTGCTCTGGCTCGGGATCGTGCCGCAGACGCAATCGGCGCTGGCGGGCGCCGCGGCGTTGGCGGGCCTGGCATGGCTGGCGGCGGCGGCGGTCTTTCTGCGTCTCGAGGAAGAGCCTGGCGCGCCCGCGGGGCCGGAGGACGCCGGGCGCGGCGACGCCTGGCCGTCCTTGGCGCCGCTGCTTCGCCCGGGCGATTTTCGCCGCTTCGTCGCCGCGCGGGGCCTGTTGGCGGCGACGGCGCTGGGGCCGCCCTTTCTGGTCATGGGCGCCGCCGCGCTGAAGGGCGGCGGCGCGGAGGGGGCTCTCGGCCCGCTGGTGCTGGCCTCGGCGCTGGCGGCGGCGCTGTCCTCTTATGTGTGGGGCCGCGCGGCCGACCGCTCGAGCCGGCGGGCGATGATGGCCGCGGGGGCGCTGGGCGCGGCGGCGCTGGGCGCGGGCGCGCTCATCACCGCCCTTCAGGGCGCGGGGGCGGGGCCATGGGCCGCGGCGGGGGCGCTGTTCGCCCTTCAGCTGGCGCATGCGGGCGCGCGCGTCTCGCGCAAGGTGCATCTGACCGACATGACCGACGAGAAACAGCGCGCGCGCCTTGTGGCCCTGGCGAACACGGCGATCGGCGCGCTCTTGCTGCTGGGGGGCGGCGTCGGGCTGCTGGCGCAGCTGGCCGGACCCGCCGCGGCGCTGGCCGCGCTTGCGCTGATGAGCGCGGCCTCGGTTCCGGTCGCCGCGGGCCTGGCCGAAGCGCAGCGCGGATGACTTTGCAAATCCCCGCGAAAAGCCCTACATGGGCGCCATGATCGAACCCGTTCACATCATCGGCGGCGGCATGGCCGGCTCCGAAGCCGCATGGCAGGCTGCGCGCATGGGCGTGCCCGTCATCCTGCACGAGATGCGCCCCGTGCGCGCCACCGACGCCCATCGCACCGACGGGCTGGCCGAGCTGGTCTGCTCGAACTCGTTCCGCTCGGACGACGACGAGACGAACGCCGTGGGCCTGCTGCATTGGGAGATGCGCGAGGCCGACGGCCTGATCATGCGCATGGCCGACCGGCACAGCGTGCCCGCCGGCGGCGCCCTGGCCGTCGATCGCGAGCCATTCTCGGCCGCCGTGACCGCCGCGCTCGAGTCGCACCCGCTGATCGAGATCCGCCGCGAGGAAATCGACTGGCCCCCCGAAAGCTGGCGCAGCGTCATCATCGCCACGGGTCCGCTGACCTCGGCCGCGCTGGCCGAGCGCCTGCGCGCCCTGACCGGCGAGGACGGGCTGGCCTTCTTCGACGCCATCGCGCCCATCGTGCATGCCGACAGCATCGACATGTCCAAGGCCTGGTTCCAGTCGCGCTACGACAAGGGCGAGACCGAGGCCGAGCGCACCGCCTATCTCAACTGCCCCATGGACCGCGCGCAATACGAGGCCTTCGTCGACGCGCTGCTGGCGGCCGAGAAGACGGAGTTCAAGGACTGGGAGCGCGACACCCCCTATTTCGAGGGCTGCCTGCCCATCGAGGTCATGGCCGAGCGCGGCCGCGAGACCCTGCGCTACGGTCCGCTCAAGCCCGTGGGGCTGACCAATCCGCACCAGCCCGACGTCAAGCCCCATGCGGTGGTGCAGCTGCGCCGCGACAACGCGCTGGGCACGCTCTACAACATGGTCGGCTTCCAGACCAAGATGAAGCACGGCGCGCAAGTGTCTGTCTTTCGGATGATTCCGGGGCTCGAGAACGCCCGCTTCGCGCGCCTTGGCGGCATTCACCGCAACACCTTCATCAACGCCCCCCGGCTTTTGGACGCCGAGCTGCGCCTGCGCGCCGATCCGCGGCTGCGCCTGGCGGGCCAGATCACCGGCGTCGAGGGCTATGTGGAAAGCGCCGCCATGGGGCTGCTGGCCGGACGTCTGGCCGCGGCCGAGCGGCTGGGCCGCCCCCTGCCCCCGCCCCCGCGCGAAACCGCCATCGGCGCGCTGCACGCGCATATCACCGGCGGGGCCGAGGCCGAGACCTTCCAGCCCATGAACGTGAATTTCGGCCTGTTCCCGCCGCTGGACGGGGCGCGCGGCGGGCGGCGCGGCAAGCGCGAGCGCGCGCGCGCCTACACCGAGCGCGCCAAGCCGCTGTGGCGCGAATGGGCGCGGCTCGCCCCCGCGGCGGCGCCGGTTTGACTTGCGCCCC
Source organism: Oceanicella actignis (assembly GCF_008124525.1). Classification (GTDB taxonomy): domain Bacteria; phylum Pseudomonadota; class Alphaproteobacteria; order Rhodobacterales; family Rhodobacteraceae; genus Oceanicella; species Oceanicella actignis. Next base: position 10,652 of record NZ_VNHJ01000003.1, on the reverse strand, counting down.
CCAAGGTCGGAGAATGACTTTGCGGGAGGATGCCATGAACATGAACGCTGCACCATCGACCGACGCCGCGCGCGCGGACGCGCATCTGCGCGCCGCCGCGGCGCTGGCCGAGCTGATCGCCGATCGCGGCGCGCCGATCCTCGACCTTTTCTGCGGCGCCGGCCTGACCGGCGCGGCGCTGAGCGATCTGGGCTTTCGCGCCATCGACGGGCTGGACCCGCGCAAGCCGCTTCTGGCGCAGGCGCAGGCCGTGGGCGCCTATCGCCGGCTGATCGAGGCGGACCCGGCCGATGCGGCCGCGGCCGCGGCGCCGGGGGGCTATGCGGGGGTCGTGCTGCTGACCCCGCCCGAAGACGCCCCGCCCGAGCTGCTGGACGGCGCGCTGGCGCTGGCCGCGCCGCAAGGGCTGGTCGCGACCGCCATCGACGAAGAGACCGAGCGCGAGCGCCTGGCGCGGCTGACCGAGCTGCTCGACTCGGGCGCGGCGCTGCTCGAGGTCAAGGAGCGCGGTCTGCATCGGGCCCCGGACGGGCGCGAGGCGACGCTCTACGTCATGCGCAAGCTCTGAGCCGCGCTCACCAAAGCCCCGTCAGCGCGCGCAGCGCCAGGCTGCCGCGGCGTCTGAACTCGGACGCCTGATGCCCTGAAAACATGTCGTAATCGGGCCGCGCGGCGGCGCGAAGAATGCGCTCGGCCTCCCAGCCGGCCAGAAAGGCGGGGGCCGCGGCGCGCGGCACGCGCCGGCGCAGCGCCCGCGCCCGGGCCAGCCGCCCCAGCCCCGCGCGCGCCAGCGCCGCCAGCGCCGGGCGCAGCGCCGGCGGGGTGCGCCCCTCGGCCATGGCCGCGCGATCGGCGGGCGCGTCCAGCGGCAAGGGCTCGGCCCCGCGCGCGTAAAGGGCGGGCAGCGCGCGCGTCAGATTGGCCGCGGCCGAGGCCCAGCCCATATGCGCAGCGGCCTCGTCCGCGACGGCCAGGGCGTCGGCGTCGGCCCCGTCCAGCAGCGCCCGCGCCGCCAGCCGCATCAGCGCGCCGCCCGTATCGGCCAGATAGGCGTGCAGCGCCCCCTCCTCGGCGAAGCTGGGCCCCTCGGGATCAAGCGCGCGCGCATCCAGATAGCGGTCGAACAAGGCGCGATCGAGCCGCGCCGCGGCCATCGCCTCGGCCAGCGGCGCCAGCGCCGGATGGTCGGCCGCCGCGCCGCCGGCGTGCAGCCGCTCGAGCGCGTCGCGCCACCATTGCAGCCGCATCTGCGCCAGGATGGGCTCGCGCGCGGCCGAGGCGATGCGCGCCACCTCGAGGTTGAAGGCGTAAAGCCCCAGCAGCCGCGGCGCCTTGTCCCCCGCCGCCAGCGCCGTGCGCAGCCGGTCGGGATCGCCGCGGCGCAGCAGCTCGGCGCAGGCCTCGGCGTCGGCGTCGTGGGCGGGGACGCGGGCGGGGGCGCTCATGCGGCGGCGGGCGCGCCGTCGCGCACCAGCTTCCACACCAGCGCGTCATGCAGCGCCTGGAAGCTGGCGTCGACGATGTTGGCCGAAACCCCGACCGTGGACCAGCGCCGCCCCTGCCCGTCGGCGCTGTCGATGAGCACCCGGGTCACCGCCTCGGTGCCCGCGCCGGTGATGCGCACCTTGAAATCTACCAGATGCATGTCGTCGATGTAGCTCTGATACCGGCCCAGATCCTTGGCCAGCGCGCGGCTCAGCGCGTTGACCGGCCCGCGGTCGGCGTCCGAGACGGGATCGTGCGACTCGGACACGCTCATCACCCGCTCGCCGTCGATGCGCACGACCACCACGGCTTCGGACACGGTGATCTCGCGCTGCAGGGCGTTGCGCCGCCGCTCGACCGTGACGCGGTAGCGCTCGACCTCGAAGAAGCGCGGCAGAAGGCCCAGCTCGCGCCGGGCCAGCAGCTCGAAGCTGGCCTGCGCGCCGTCATAGGCATAGCCCTCGTCCTCGCGCCGCTTGACCAGGTCGAGGATGCGCGCCAGGCGCGGGTCGCCCTTTTCGACCGCGATCCCCATCTCGGACAGGCGGCGGATCAGGTTCGACTGGCCGGCCTGGTTCGACATGGGCACGACGCGCTCGTTGCCGACCAGCTCGGGGGCAATGTGCTCGTAGGTCGAGGGATCCTTGAGGATGGCCGAGGCGTGCAGCCCCGCCTTGTGGGTGAAGGCGGCCGCGCCGACATAGGGCGCGTGACGGTCGGGCACGCGGTTGAGGATGTCGTCCACCATGCGGCTGACCGAGGTCAGGGTGGTCAGCGCCTCGGGGGTGACGCCGGTCTCGAAGCGGTCGCGATAGGGCGGCTTGAGCATCAGCGTCGGGATCAGCGTGATCAGATTGGCGTTGCCGCAGCGCTCGCCCAGACCGTTGAGCGTGCCCTGGATCTGCCGCGCGCCCGCATCCACCGCCGCCAGCGAGTTGGCCACCGCAAGCCCCGCGTCGTCATGGCAATGGATGCCGATGCGCTCGCCGGGAAAGCGGCGCGTGACCTCCTGCGTGATCTCGAAGATCTCGTGCGGCAGGGCGCCGCCGTTGGTGTCGCACAGCACCACCCAGCGCGCCCCGGCCTCGATGGCGGCCTCGACGCAGGACAGCGCGTAATCGGGGTTTGCCTTGTAGCCGTCGAAGAAATGCTCGGCGTCGAACAGCGCCTCGCGCCCCAGCGCGGCCAGATGGCGCAGGCTGTCGGCGATGGCCTGGCGGTTCTCGTCCAGCGAGACGCCGAGCGCGGCGGTGACGTGGTAGTCATGGGTCTTGCCCACCAGGCAGACCGCCTGCGTGCCCGCATTGACCACCGCGCCCAGCACGTCGTCATTGGCCGCCGAGCGCCCGACCCGGCGCGTCATGCCGAAGGCGGTCAGGCGCGCGCGCGAAAGGCTGGGGGCGGCGTCGAAGAAATCGCTGTCGGTGGGGTTGGCGCCGGGCCAGCCGCCCTCGACGTAATCCACCCCCAGCGCGTCCAGCGCGCGGGCGATGCGGGCCTTCTCCTCGGCCGAGAAATCGACGCCGGCGGTCTGCTGGCCGTCGCGCAGCGTGGTGTCGTAAAGGAAAAGACGCTCGCGGGCGGTCATTGCGCGTTCTCCAGCTTGGCGGGGTCGAAATCGGGGCCCAGCTCCCACTCGGGGCCCTGCGGGGTGTCCTTGACCAGAACGCCGGCGGCCTTGAACAGATCGCGGATGGCGTCGGCGCGGGCGAAGTCGCGCGCGGCGCGGGCGGCGCGGCGCTCTTCGAGCAGCTTCTCGATGAGCGGCGCGGCGCTGGCGCGCAGGTCGGCCGCGCCGGACTCGCGCGCGATCAGCCACGAGCGGTCGAAGCCGAGGAAGGCCAGCGCGCTGGCCACCTGGCGCGAGGCCTCGGCGTCGTCGCGCCCGCCCGGCCCCGCGGCAGTGCGCAGCAGGCCGATCTCGACGAAGGCGCCGTGGGTGTCGAGATCGTTGCACAGCCGGCGCATCACCTGCTCGGGCACGGGGCCCAGCTCCTCGCCGTTCCAGTCGGGGGGCGTGGCGGCGATGGCCGAGGCCAGCCAGTCGGCCATCTCGGCCACGCGCTGCGCGGTCCAGTCCAGCGTCTTGCGGTAATGGACGGAAAGCAGCGTCAGGCGGATCACCTGCGGATGAATTTCATCTCGCAAATCCTTGACAGTGATGAAGTTTCCAAGCGACTTCGACATCTTGCGCCCATCGACGCGGATCATGCCGTTATGCATCCAGACATGCGCAAAGCCGCTGCCCGGCGCGGCGCAGCACGACTGCGCGATCTCGTTCTCGTGATGGGGAAAGATCAGGTCCGCGCCGCCGCCATGGATGTCGAAATCGGCGCCTAGCAGCTCTTGCGCCATGGCCGAGCACTCGATGTGCCAGCCCGGACGCCCCCGCCCCCAGGGGCTGTCCCAGCCGGGCTGCTCGGGCGTCGAGGGCTTCCACAGCACGAAATCCATGGGGTTCTTCTTGTAGGGCGCGACCTCGACGCGGGCGCCGGCGATCATGTCCTCGACCGAGCGGCGCGAGAGCGCGCCGTATTGCGGCCAGCTGTCGACCGAGAACAGCACATGGCCTTCGGCCTCGTAGGCGTGCCCCCTGGCGATCAGCGTTTCGATCATGGCGATCATGCGCCCGACCCATTCCGTCGCCCGCGGCTGAAGCGTGGGCGGAAGCGCGCCGAGCGCGGCCATGTCCTCGGCGAACCAGGCGGCGGTCTCGCGGGTGATGTCCTCGATGGGGCGGCCGGCAAGACGCGCGCGGTCGATGATCTTGTCGTCGATGTCGGTGATGTTGCGCGCGTAGATCACGCGCTCGGGGCCGTAGAGGCGGCGCAGCAGGCGGAACAGCACGTCGAAGACGACCACCGGGCGCGCATTGCCGATATGGGCGCGGTCATAGACGGTGGGGCCGCAGACATACATGCGCACGCGGCGCGACTCGTCGGGCATGTCGCGCGTCCAGTCGATGGGGACGAACGCCTCCTTGCGGCCGGTCAGCGAGTTGCGGAGTCGGATCGGATGCTCGGTCATGGCAAGGCCCCGGATGCGCGGCGCCTTCCGCGGCGCCGGCCGCCTTCCCGATGGTCGAAAGGACGCGCCGCCGCGGAGGGCAAGTCAGCGGATGATGCGGATTGCGGCGATGTGAACGGCGGTTCTGGCGGCGACGGTCATGGCCCCTCTGATGCCCCATTCCGCGCGCGCTGTCCAGCGCGGCGCGCGCGCTCTTGCCGCGCCCGAGGCGATCGGCGCATAACGGCGTTGCGCGCAAGAAAGGAAGCATGTCCATGTCCGAAACGGCCCCCGCACTGATGGCTTTCGACGACCCCGCGATTTTGTGGAACGGCGCGGCGATCCTTCTGCTGCTGCTGATGTCCGCCTTCTTCTCGGGTTCGGAAACCGCGCTGACCGCCGCCAACCGCGCCAAGCTGCACGCCATGGCCGAAAAGGGCTCGCGCGGGGCGGCGCTTGCGCTGCGCCTGCGCGGCGAGCCCGAGCGGCTGATCGGCGCGATTCTGCTGGGCAACAACCTGGTCAACATCCTGTCGGCGGCGCTGGCGACCACGCTGTTCACGGCGCTGTTCGGCGAAAGCGGCGTGGCGCTGGCGACGCTGGTCATGACCCTGCTGGTGCTGATCTTCGCCGAGGTCGCGCCCAAGACCTACGCCATCACCGAGCCCGAGGCGGCGGCCGAGCGCGTCTCGCGTCCCATCGCGCTGCTGGTGTGGGCGCTGGCGCCGGCGGTGGCGGCGGTGTCGCGCTTCGTGCGCGGGTTTCTGGGGCTTTTGGGCGTGCGCACCGACCCCGAGGCCAAGGTGCTGGCGCATCAGGAGATCGCCGAGGCCATCGTGATGCACCATCACGAGGGCGCCGTGGCCAAGGACGACCGCGACCGCCTTCTGGCGGCGCTGGACCTGCGTCACCGCGAGGTGTCCGAGGTGATGACCCATCGGCGCAACATCGAGATGATCGACGCCTCGCTGCCGCCCGAAGAGCTGATCGACGCGTGCCTTGCCTCGACCCACACGCGGCTGCCCATCTGGAAGGACAACCCCGAGAACATCGTCGGCGTCATCCACGCCAAGGACCTGCTGCGCGAGGTCAACCGCCTGGTGCGCGAGAACGGCGGCGACTGGAGCGCGGCGGTGCGCAAGCTCGACCCGCTGGCGATCGCCATGCAGCCCTGGTTCGTGCCCGACACCACCTCGCTGGACGAGCAGATGCGCGCCTTTCTCAAGCGCCGCAGCCATTTCGCGCTGGTGGTGGACGAATACGGCGACCTGCAAGGGCTCATCACCCTCGAGGACATTCTGGAAGAGATCGTGGGCGACATCTCGGACGAGCACGACCCCACGCGCGAGGGGCTCGAGCGCCGGCCCGACGGCTCGGTCATCGTGGACGGCGCCATGACCATCCGCGACCTCAACCGCGCCTGCGACTGGTCGCTGCCCGACGACGAGGCGAACACCGTCGCCGGGCTGGTGATCCACGAGGCGCAGGCCATTCCGACGCCGGGGCAGATCTTCAGCTTCCACGGCTTCCGCTTCGAGGTGCTCGAGCGCAAGCGCAACCGCATCACGCGCCTGCGGGTCAAGAAGCTGGACTGACGCAGCGCACGTGCGCGGGGCGGCCTGCCCCCTCGCCCCGCCCGCGCGCCGCAGCCCGATTCGCCCGGTCTTCCCCCCGGTCCCACGGCCGTCGCCGGTCGGTTCCCCGTCGGCCCCCCGTCGGCCCCCCGTCGGCCCTCGGCGCCGCCAGCCCCGGCGGCCGGCCCCCCGCCCCCTTGGACCGCGCCCCTCAGCCCGCGCGCGGATCGGCCAGCGGCGGGTGGGGCGGCACGAAACGCGGCAGCGGAACCAGCGCCTCGGCCAGGAAGTCGCGCAGGCGCGCCTCGGCCTCGGCCATGGCGTTCTCGCCCCGGCCGATGGGGGTGATCACGCGCACCAGCGCGCCGTCGGTCCGCCCCAGCCGCAGCGAATCCCACACCACAAGCGCCTTGGCCAGGAAGTCGTTGGTGATGCGCCGCCCGCGCTGCTCGAACCAGTAATAGACCAGCTGGCGGTTCTCGCCCTTCTGGATGACGGCGCGCTTGGCGACGAAGGGCGCGATGCCGGTCTCGGGCGGGAAGGTCAGCTCCTGCAGCGCGATGCGCGACATCTCCCATCCGCCGACGGGAATGCACACTTCGGGCGAGTGAATGCCCCCGCCCTCGGTCAGCTTGTCGTAATAGGCGACGAAGAAATCCACCCCGTCCGCATCGCCCGGACGCGCGTAAAGGGCGGTGTAGTAGTCGTCCGCGCCCAGCACGCGCTCGATGTCGCGGTCGAGCAGGCCGCTTGCCCCGCGCCATTCGCCGAGCTGGCGCGGGAACAGCGCGAAAGGCTCGCGCGGGACCTCGGCGCGGTCGGCGCCCGGGGCCAGCGCCCAGGCCGCCGAGGTTCCCGCCGTCAGCGCCAGCGCCGCCAGCGCCGCGCGCCCCGGGGCGATGTCGAAGGCGCGGCGCAGCTGCGGCAGCACGTTGTCGAAATCCAGGTCCAGCGCCTCGGCCAGCGGCATGGGCCGCGGCTGAAGCCGCTGCAGCGTCCAGGCCAGCAGGAACAGAAGGCCGATGCAGGCGGCGAAGATCACCCACCCCTCGAACAGGTGCAGAAAGCCCTCGGCCATGCCGATGCCGTAGCGGTCCACCAGCACGCCGATGATGCCGATGCGGATCGAGTTCATCAGCACCGCCAGCGGCATGGCCGACAGCAGCAGCGCCGCCTTGTGCCACCAGGGCCCGCGGTAGAGCACGCAGAACACGTAGGAGAAGGACATGATCGGGAACAGGTAGCGCAGCCCCGAGCACGCCTCGGCGACCTGAAGCTTGTAGACGCCCAGGTCGATCACGTTCCCGTCCAGGAACACCGGCACCCCCGCCAGGCGGATCAGCTCGACCCCGATCTGCGACGAGATCAGCTGCAGCCCCACCGTCACCTGCCAGTAGAGGAATTGCGGCAAGGGCAGCATGAACACCAGGTGCAGCACCGAGGGCCAGAAGGTCAGCCCGCGACGGAATCCGTAGGCCGTCAGGATCATGCCGAAGATCCAGACGATCATGCCGTAGGTGACGATGTCGGGAATGCGCACCAGATTGCCCGCCACCGCCAGGAACAGCCCCAGCGCCAGCACCGCCAGCCCCTTGCCGCGGTCGCGGATGGGGCCCTGCGCGGGCGGCACGTCGCGCATCTCGCGTAGATACAAGTAGCCCGAGAGCAGCGGAATCACCGGCCCGTGGCTGTATTCGGGCGTGCTCCAGGCCTTGAGCAGCGACTCGATCCCCGGCCAGAAGATCGGCGCCGAGCCGAGCAGGCAAAGGCCAAGCCAGACGGGCCCGGCGGACGAGGGGCGCGCGCCCTGCGCGGCGGCATCGGCGGAACTGGTCATGGGCATGGAATTCCTTCGTCACGCAATCCGGGGCGCCGGGCGCCCGCCTGCCAACATAACCCATCGGCCCCGGCGATCAAACCGTCGGCGCGCCCGCGTTGAACGCAGGCCGAACGGCGGTTAGGCTGAAGGCGCGCGCCCCACGCCCTCCGGCGGGCGGCGCCGCAGGAGCCGCAGGAAAGGCGCCCGATGACCGACCCCCTCTTCCGACGCCCCGCCCTCGGGGCGCTCGCCGCTCTGGCCCTGACCGCCGCGCCCCTGTGCGCCGCGGCGGCAGTGATCGACCCGCTCGGCGGCGCGCAAGAGCGCGAGCAGACCCGCACGCTCGAACGCGCCGCCCGGCTGCTGGCCGAGGGCCGCGCCGCCGAGGCCGCGGGCCTGCTGCGCGCGCATCTCGAACAAAGCCCCGACGACGCCCGGGCCATGTCGCTTCTGGGCGAGGCGCTGCTGCGCGACGGCCGCGCCGAAGAGGCGCTGCAGGTCTTCGACGGGGCGCTCGAGCGCGACCCCGCCTCGGCCGGCCTGCACCACCGCCGCGCGCTTGCGCTGCTGGCGCTCGGGCGCGAGGACGAGGGGCAGCAGGCGCTGGAAGAGGCCCTGCGCCGCGACCGCTCGCTGACCGCGGCGCGGCTGCGCCTGGCGGCGCTGCTGCAGGCGCGCGGCCAGATCGACGCCGCCATCCGCGAATACGAAACCGCCCTGCCCCCCAGCGCCGGCGCCGAGCCGGGCGCGCGCGTGAACCTGGCCGCGCTCTACAACCTCAAGCGCGCCCATTCGCGCGCCATCGGCCTTCTGGCGCCGTGGGAGAACGACCGCAGCCGCTTTCCCGAGGCGCACAAGGCCCTTGGCGACGCCTATCTGGGCTCGGGCCGCCCGGCGCTGGCCCTCAAGCAATTCGAGCTGGCCGCCGCCCTGGCGCCCGAGGACGCGCGCGCGCAGATGGGCCGCGGCCTGGCGCTGATCGCCGAAGGGCGCGCGGCCGAGGGCATGGAAGCGCTGCGCGAAGCCGCGCGGCTGGATCCCGCCGACCCCGCGCCGTTGATCCACATCGCCGACCAGCTGGCGCGCGAGGGTCGCGCCGACGAGGCCGTCGAGACCCTGCGCAAGGCCCGGCCGCTGGCGGCCGATCCGCTGGCGGTCGCGCTGCGCATGGCCACGGTTCTGCGCCGCGCCGGGCGCCCGACCGAAGGCGCGGCGATCCTGGCCGAGGCGACGCAGGGCGAGGCGGCGACGCCCGAGGCGCTGCGCCTTCTGGCCGAGATCCGCGCCGAGGCCGGCGACGCGGCCGGGGCGCGCGCGACGCTCGAGCGGCTGACGCGCGAATGGCCCGCCCTGCCCCTTGGCCCCGCGGCGCGCGCGCGGCTCGAACGCGATCTGGGCGATCTGGCCGCCGCGCGCGCCGCCGCCGACGAGGCCCTGCGCCGCGGGCCCTCGGACCCGGTCGCGCTGCACGAAGCGGCGCGGACCGCCGCCGCCGCGGGCGATCCGGACGACGCCATCGCGCTGGCCAGCCGCGCGGTCGAGGTCGATCCCGAGAACGCCGCCGCGCGCTTCTACCTTGCGACCTTGCTGGACGCCGCGCGCCGCGACGACGAAGCCGCCGCCCAATACCGCGCCCTGATCGCGCAGGTGCGCGGGCACTGGCCGGCGCTCAACAATCTGGCGCTGGTGCTGCTGCGCATGGGCCGCGCGCAAGAGGCGCTCGAGACCGCCGAGGAGGCCGCGCGCATCAACCCCGCCCATCCCGCGGTCGCGCACACGCTGGGGGTGGCGCTGATGCGCGCCGGGCGCCTCGACGAGGCGCGCGCGCGGCTCGAGGCCGCGGCCCGCTCGGCGCCCGACCAGCCCGAGATCCTGGCCGATCTGGGCGCGCTGCTGGCGCAGCTGGGCGCGCGCGACGAGGCGCGCAGCCGCCTGCGCCGCGCCGTCGAGCTGGACCCCGACGGCCCCCATGGCGCGCGCGCACGGGCCCTGTTGCAGACGCTTTGAGTATCCGTCATGCGCAAGCGCGATTTTCGACCCAGGGTCGATCGGCCTTGACCAGCGCATTTGCGGTTTCGATCAGCTTGCGCATGAGGGCTACGAGAGCAACCTTTGCAGGTTTTCCGGCTTCGCGAAGCGCGGTGTATTTGGCCTTCAGGTCCGGGTTGAAGCGCATGGCGACGAGCGCCGGCATGTAGAGCGCATCGCGCAGGGGTTTTCTCCCGCCGCTGATGAAGGACTTTCCCTTCCACTGGCCGGACTCGCGGCGGTGAGGAACCAGCCCGGCCAGGCTTCCGGCCTGTTTCCGTCCCAGCGAGCCGATTTCGGGCAGGAAGGCGAGGATCGCCGCCGCCACGATCGGGCCAAGGCCGGGGATCGAACACAGGATGTCGCGCTTTCGCGCGGTCGACCGGTCATAAGCTGTTCCCTTAACCTTCTTTCCGTGCGATACAGGGAAAGGAGGACCATCTCATGGGACAATCATTGACAGCAAAGAAGCGCGGGTCGCGTGACGCGGCGACGAAGGTGGCCGAGCAGCGCCTGAGCGTGCTTGAACTGGCCAGAGAGCTTGGCAACGTCGCCGAGGCATGCCGGCGGCGGGGCATGGACCGCACCAGCTTCTACGAATGGCGGCGGCGGTTTCAGACCCACGGCTTCGAGGGGCTGAAGGACCTGCCGCCGATCCACAAGAGCCACCCGCAGACGACCCCGCCGGAGACGGTGGAGAAGATCAAGGCGCTGGCGCTCGAGCACCCGGCCTATGGCTG
>NZ_VNHJ01000002.1 GCF_008124525.1 Oceanicella actignis | reverse complement strand
CGCGCGGAAGCTGGCTCCACTGGCAGCCTATGAACGCGATGTACTGGATCGCGTTGACCACCGCCCGCAGGTCCGTCGTGCGCGGTCGGCCCAGGCGGCGGGGCCCCGGCAGGAGCGGCGCGACCAGCCCCCATTCGCGTTCCGTCAGATCGCTTGAATAACCGCGCCTTCGCCGGGCATGATTCCGGCGAGCGGTCTTTGTCCAGGCCATCGTGCACTCCATCTCGTCTCGCAAACGGACGGAATCACAACCTGCTGAGATCGCTCAACTCTTTTCGGGTTCGGCTCTGAGATGGACGCGCTGTTGAGCATCCGCGACCTGCGCGTCGCCTATGGCGGCGTCGAGGTGGTGCATGGCGTCAGCCTCGAGGTGCGAGAGGGCGAATGCGTGGCGCTGATCGGCGCCAACGGCGCGGGCAAGTCCTCGACGCTCAGGGCGATCTGCGGGCTCGTTCCGGCGCGCGCCGGCTCGATCCGCTTCGACGGGCGAGAGATCGCCAACGCCCCCGGCCACCGGATCGTGCGCGCCGGCATCACCATGTGCCCCGAGGGCCGGCAGGTGTTTCCGCAGATGACCACGCTGCAGAACCTGCGCATGGGGGCCTGTGCGCGCAGCGACGACGAGCAGGCGCGCGACCTCTAGGCGATGATGGACATGTTCCCGATCCTGCGCGAGCGCGCGCACCAGCCGGCGGGAACGCTGTCGGGCGGCGAGCAGGAGATGCTGGCCATCGCGCGGGCGCTGATGGCGCGGCCCAGGCTGTGCATCTTCGACGAGCCCTCGCTGGGGCTTGCGCCAAGGATCGTGGCCGAGGTGGGCGAGACCATCGCCCGCATCAAGGCCATGGGCAAGACCATCCTGCTGGTCGAGCAGAACTCTTCGATGGCGCTGCGGCTGGCCGACCGCGCCTGCCTGTTCGAAGCCGGCGAGATCGTCCTGTCGGGCTCCGGCGAGGAGCTCCAGGCCCACCCCGAGGTGGCGCGCGCCTATCTCGGGCACTGAAAACGACAAAGACGTCAAGGGAGGAAAGACGATGATGAGGAAACTGACGCTGGCCGCCGCCGCGCTGGCCGGCGCGATCGCCGGGCCGCTGGGCGGCTCGTCGGCCGCGGCGGCGGAAAGAACGCTCAGGATCGGCGTGAGCGACGCCCTGACCGGCGGCGCCTCGGTCTACGGCCTGCCGCAGGCCAACGCCATCAGGATGGCCGCCGACGAGATCAACGCCGCCGGCGGCGTCAAGGTCGGCGGCGACAGCTACATGCTGGACGTCATCGCCCATGACGACAAGGGCAACCCGACCGAGGCCACCAACGCGGTGCGCAAGCTCATCGATTTCGACGAGGTGAAATACATTCTCGGCTTCTGCTGCTCGGGCGCCGCCAGCGCCGTGGCCTCGTTCATCGCCGACGAGGACGCGGTGATGCTGGTGGGCAACGCCGCCGAGCGCTCGATCACCGCGCGCGGGATCCCGAACCTTGTGCGCACCCGTCCGCCGGCCGACTACACCGGCGCCGCGGCGGGCGCCTTCGTGGGCAAGCGCGGGCACAAGCGGGTCGCCGTTCTGGGCGCGCTCGACGTCGGCTTCTACGCGCTTTACGTCGACGCCTTCGAGAAGGAGCTGAACAAGGCCGGCGGCCAGACCATCGCCCGAGAATCCTTCGGCCTGAAGGATCGCGACATGACCCCGCAGCTGACCAAGATCCGCGAGATGAACCCCGACGCGCTTTTGGTGGTGGGCTATGTGGAACCGGCCGCCTTCATCTACCGCCAGTCGGTCGAGCTGGGCATGGACATCCCGCGCTACGGCTTCACCTCGGGCAGCGAGGAGCAGTTCCTGCGCGTCGCCACCTCCGAGCAGATGGAGGGCGTGTGGGATCTGCGCCCGACCGAGCTGACGCTGCAATCGGCCACCGAGACGGGGCTGGCCTGTCACCGCAACTACACCGAGCGGTACGGGATGCCCCCCTCGCCCAGCTCGCCCTATGCGCATGACAACGTCCATGCGCTCAAGCACGCGATCGAGGCGGCCGGCACGGTCGATGACACGCGCGCCGTGGCCCGCGCCCTGCGCGAGCTGGCGCCGCCGTCCGAAGCGGTGATGCAGTATCTGCCCGTGGACGGCAAGATGTTCGACCGCAACGGCCAGGCCTACACCGCCAACGGCGCCTTCCAGTGGCGCGGCGGCAAGTGGGTCTATGTCGAGGAGCTGCCCTCGGACGCCAAGGCCTATTCCGAGTTCCTCGCCAGTCTTCGCTGACACGGCCGCCGGACGCGGCGCGCGCGCCGCGTCCTTCCCGCCCCGGCCTTCCCTCCACCGTCGGCCGCCCCGGCGCGGCGCCCCCGGCGCCCGCCGCGAAAGACGCGGCGAAAGGTTCCGCCAACATGATCGAACTTGTGCAACAGATCCTCAACGGTCTTGCCATCGGCGGCGTCTATGTGCTGGTGGCGCTGGGACTGACCACCGTCTTCGGCATCCTCGGCATCGCGCATTTCGCGCATGGCTCGGTGTCGATGTTCGGCGGCTGCCTGACCTGCTTCCTGGCCGTCTCGGCGGGCCTGCCGCTGCTTGCGGCGATCGCCGCGGCGATGGCGGTCGGCTTCGTCCTGGGCGTGGCGATCGAGCTTCTGGCCTATCGGCCGGTGCGCGGCGCCAGCCACATCAACGCCTTCATCGTGGCGCTGGGGCTGACGATGATGGTCGAGGGGCTGAACCTTCAGCTCTTCGGCCATGAACAGGTGGTGATCCTCACCGGGCTGAGCCGCGTCTTCGAGATCGGCGGCGTGACCATTCCCGAGCTGCGTCTTTACGTGATCCTGGCCGCGGCGGCGCTGATCGCGTCGATGACGCTGTTCGTCGAGCGCACCAGGACCGGGCAGGCGATCCGGGCGGTGGCCGAGAACCGCGAGGCGGCGATCCTGATGGGGGTCAACGTTCAGGCCATTCCGCTGATCGTGTTCGGCATCTCGACCACGCTGGGCGTGTGCGCGGGGGTCATGGTCGGCTCGCTCTTCGCCATCGCGCCGGGCATCGGCGAATGGCTGGTGGTCAAGGGCTTCGCGGTGCTGATCCTGGGCGGGCTGGGCTCGATCCCGGGAGCGGTGATCGGGGGCATGGTGCTGGGCGTGACCGAGGCGCTGGCGGCGGGCTTCGTCTCGTCGGCCTACAAGGACCTGATCGCCTTCGCGGTGATGATCGCGGTGCTGCTGATGCGCCCGCAGGGACTGATGGGGAAGGCGTGATGCAGTTTCGTCCCGCATATCTGGCGCTGGCCGCGGCGGCGGTCGGGCTCGCGCTGCTGCCGCAGATCATCGTCGCCAAGTATTACCTGCACCTGTCCATCCTGGCGCTGATCTGGACGATCGCGGCGCAGGGGCAGAACCTGATCCAGGGTCATGCCGGCTACGTCTCGATCGTGCAGGCGGGCTTCATGGGCATCGGCGCCTACGGCACGACGCTTCTGGGCATGCATTTCGCGCTGCCTGTGTGGCTGACCATGCTGCTGGCGCCCTTCGTCACCGCCCTGTTCGCGCTGGCGGCGGGCTATCCCAGCCTGCGCGTCAAGGGGCGCTGCTTCGCCATCGTCACGCTGGCCTACAACCTGGTCATCTTCATCGTGCTGACGAACTGGACCAGCCTGACCCATGGCGAGGCGGGCATCACCGGCATCCCCAAGCCCGGCGGCCCCGACGGATGGTTCGACTTCCGCGACCGGGCGACCTTCAATTGCCTGACGCTGATCCTGGCCGGCGCGATGACGGGCCTGGCGTGGCTGATCGCGCGCTCGCGCATCGGGCAGACGCTGCGGGCGATCCGCCAGAACGAGGATCTGGTCGGCGCGATCGGCATCCCGGCCTGGAAATACAAGCTTTTCGCCTTCGTCGCCGCCGCCGCCTTCGCCGGACTGGCGGGAGCCGTCTACGCCCATTACCAAAGCTTCATCAATCCCGAGGTCTTCGGCCTTGCGCAGTCGCTGGACGCCATCCTGGCGGTGATCGTGGGCGGCTCGGGCGCCATCGCGGGACCGTTCATCGGCGCCTTCTTCGTGGTCTTCCTGCCCGAATACCTGCGCTTCGCCGACGCCTTCCGGCTGATCATCTACGGGCTGGCGCTGATCCTGGCGACGATCTTCATGCCGCGCGGCATCGTAGGCGTCGCGAGCGATCTGTGGGCCCGCAGCCGGCGGGGGCGCGAATGAGCGCCGCGGCGGACGAGGCGCTGCTGACGCGCGCCGCGCGCCTGGCCGACGAGCGCCTGGCGCCGGCGGCGCCCGGCTGGTCCATGGGCGCCGAGCCCGACCCGGCGCTGTTCGCCGAGGCCGGGCGCGCGGGTCTGTTCGGGGTCGAGATCCCGCGCGCCGAGGGCGGGCTCGGGCTTTCCTTCAAGGTCAAGGCGGCGCTGGCCGAACGCCTTGCGCGGGTCGATTTCGGCTTCGCCATGTCGGTGATCAACACCCACAATGTCGGCCTGCGCCTGGCGGCGAGCGCGCCCGAGGCGCTGCGCCGGCGCTGGCTGCCCGAGCTTCTGGCCGGGCGGCTGCACGCCTGCACCGCGCTGACCGAGCCGGGCGCGGGCTCGGACCTGGCGGCGATGCGCACGGTGGCGACGCGCGAGGGCGCGCATTGGCGGCTCGACGGCGAGAAGAGCTGGATCGTAAACGCCCGCCGGGCGGGGCTGGCGATCGTGTTCGCGCAATGCGGCGCGCCCGGCGACGTGGCCGGGATCGGCGCCTTCGCCGTCGATCTCGCGGCCGAGGGCGCGCGCCGCCGCGCCATCGACGCGCCCTTCGCGCTGACCAGCATCGGCGCCGGCGCCATCGCGCTGACGGGCGTGCGCGTGCCCGAGGATCACCTGCTGCTGCCGCCGGGCGCGGCCTTCGGCGCCATCATGAACGAGATCAACGGCGCGCGCGCCTATGTGGCGGCGATGTGCTGCGGGATGCTGGCCGAGGCGCTTGATCGCGCCGCCGCCCACGGGGCCGCGCGCCGCGTCTTCGGCAAGCCGCTGCGCGCGCACCCGGCCTGGGCGGCCGAGCTTGCGCGCGCCGCCGCCGCGCTCGAGGCGGCGCGGGCGCTGACCGCGCGCGCCGTCGAGGCGGTCGCGGCCGGGCGCGATGCGCAGCTTGTCGCGGCCGAGGCCAAGGTCGTCGCGGTCGAGACCTGCCAGCGCGCGCTGCCCGAGCTGCTGCACGCCATGGGGGCGAAGGGGCTCGAGGCCGACCAGCCGTTCTCGCGCCACCTGGCCGCGGCGCAGATGGCGGGCCTGGCCGATGGCGCGACATGGCTTCTGCGCGCGCGCGCGGCGCGGCTCAGACTGCGCGAGGCGCCCGCGCGCGCCGCCGCAACGGAACAGGACGAGGGCTGAGGCATGAAGGTTTTCCAGATCGAGGGCGATTGGGGCATCGGCAATCTGCGCCTGGCCGAGCGGCCGGCCCCCCGGCCCGGGCCGACCGAGGTGCTGATCCGCATGCGCATGGCCGCGCTCAACGCGCGCGACCTGATCGTGCCCGAACGCGGCTATGGCCGGGCGACGGGCGAGCTGCCGCTGATTCCGGTCTCGGACGGGGTGGGCGAGGTCGTCGAGGTGGGCGAGCGGGTCGAGCGCGTGCGCGTGGGCGACCGCGTCTGCCCGACCTATTTCCAGAACTGGATCGCCGGCGAGCCGACCCCCGAGCGCCTGGCCTCGGCGCTTGGCGGGCCGCTCGACGGGGTGATGGCCGAGCTCGTCTGCCTGTCGCAGGAGGGCGTGGTGCGCGCGCCCGACAATCTGTCCGACGCCGAGGCCGCGACGCTGCCCTGCGCCGGGCTGACCGCCTGGAGCGCCATCGTCACCCTGGGCCGCGTCGCGGCGGGGCGCAAGGTGCTGATCCAGGGCACGGGCGGGGTGGCCCTGTTCGCGCTGGCCTTCGCCAAGGCGCAGGGCGCGCATGTCACCGTGATCTCGTCCAGCGACGAGAAGCTGGCCCGCGTGCGCGAGATGGGCGCCGACGCCGTCCTCAATTACCGCGACGCGCCCGACTGGGCCCGCGCCAGCCGCGAGATCGCCGCCGACCGCGGCGGCTTCGACCTGATCGTCGAGCTGGGCGGCGCCGCGACGCTGCCGCTGTCGCTGCGCGCGGTGCGTCCGGGCGGAACCATCGCCATGATCGGCGTGCTGTCGGGGCTGACGGCCGAAACCTCGCTCGGGCCGATCGTGGCGCGGCAGATCCGCCTGCAGGGGGTGACGGTGGGCCATCGCGACGGGTTCGAGGCGATGCTGCGCGCCGTCGCGCAGCACGACATCCACCCGGTCCTGGGCGAGGTCTTCGCCTTCGAGGATTTCCCCGCCGCGCTCGCGCATCTGCGCGAGAAGGACCGCTTCGGCAAGACGCTGATCCGTTTCTGAGCCATGCCCGACACCGCTCCCGCCCCGTTTCACATTCGCCGCCACGCGCAGGCGACCCCGGACAAGACGGCGTTCCGCATCTGCGCCACCGGCGAGGAGGTGAGCTTCGCCGCCCTCGAGGCGCGCGCCAACCAGGGCGCGCATCTGCTGCGCCGGCGCGCAATCGGGGTGGGCGATCACATCGCCATCCTGATGGAGAACCGGCGCGAGTTTCTCGAAACCTGCTTCGCCGCCGACCGCGCCGGGGTCTACTACACCACCATCAGCACCCACCTGACGCCCGCCGAGATCGCCTACATCCTGCGCGACTGCGGCGCCCGGCTGCTGATCGGATCGACCGCGCTTGCGCCGCTGATCGAGGCGCTGCGCCCCCAGATGGCGGGCCTGCCGCTTCTGCTCGCCGGCGAGGGGGGCGCCGAGGGCGAAAGCCTGGCCGCCGCGCTGGCCGCCATGCCCGACACGCCCATCGCCGACGAGCGCCAGGGGCTCGACATGCTCTATTCCTCGGGCACCACCGGGCGGCCCAAGGGCATCAAGTGGCCGTTGCCCGACGTGCCGCCCGGCCGGCGCGACATGCTGATCGACCTGCTGACGGGACTGTTCGGCTATGGCCCCGAGACGCGCTACCTCAACCCCGCGCCGCTCTATCACGCCGCGCCGCTGCGCCATTCGATGGTCGCCATCAAGGCCGGCGGCAGCGTCTTCGTGATGGACCGCTTCGACCCCGAAGAGGCGCTGCGCCTGATCGAGGCCCACCGCATCACCCACAGCCAGTGGGTGCCGACCATGTTCGTGCGGATGCTCAAGCTGCCGCCCGAAACGCGGGCGCGATACGACCTTTCCTCGATGCGCATGGCGGTGCATGCCGCGGCGCCCTGCCCGATCGAGGTCAAGCGGCGCATGATCGAATGGTGGGGCCCGATCATCCACGAATACTATTCGGGCACCGAGAACAACGGCTTCACCGCCATCGACAGCGCCGAGTGGCTCGCCCATCCCGGATCGGTCGGGCGCGCGCGGCTGGGCGTGATCCACATCTGCGACGAAACCGGGCGCGAGCTGCCGGTCGGCGCCGAGGGCGAGGTCTATTTCGAAAGCGGCCAGCCCTTCTCCTATCACAACGACCCCGAGAAGACCGCCGCCAGCCGCAACGCGCAGGGCTGGACGACGCTGGGCGACATCGGGCGGCTGGACGAGGAGGGCTACCTGTACCTCACCGACCGCAAGTCGTTCGTCATCATCTCGGGCGGGGTGAACATCTATCCGCAAGAGATCGAGGATGCGCTGGTCGGCCACCCGGCGGTGATGGACGTCGCCGTCTTCGGCGTGCCGAACGAGGAATTCGGCGAAGAGGTCAAGGCGGTGGTGCAGCCCGCGCCGGGCCACGCGCCGACGCCGGAGCTGGCCGAGGAGCTGATGGACTGGTGCCGGGCCCGGCTGTCGCGGATCAAGCGCCCGCGCAGCATCGAGTTTCGCGAGCGCCTGCCGCGCACGCCCACGGGCAAGCTCTACAAGCGCCTTCTGCGCGACGAATACCTGCGGCGCGGCTGAGCGCGGGGCGGCGCCCGCGATGGCGCGCCCCCGCAAGGCCGCACGTCGAGCGCCGATCGCCGGGCGGCGTCCGGGCGGCGTCGAGGATCGCGCGGGCTTGCCGACGCGCCTCGCGGACCCCGGCGCGCCTCGCGGACCCCGGCGCGGCTCGCGGCCCCCGGCGCCGCCCCGGCGATCGCCCCCGCCGCCGGGCACCGCCGCGCGGCAATCGCCGCCCCCGCCCCGGCGCCGCCGCGCGAAGGGCGCCGCCCGTGCGCCCGTCAGCCCCCGCCACGCCTCGCGCCGCGCGACGGGCGCCGGCCTTGCGCCCGTCAGCGGCAGCCATCCGCCGCCGGGCGCCGGAGCCCTGACGGCCGCCTGTTCGGAGCGATCGCGCGCGGTCCGCGCCGCGGCGGGGGCCTCCTCCGCGCCGGGCTTGCGCTGCGCGCGCGGCGCAGTAGCATGCAGGCCATGCTGGAGGTAAGCCACAACGGTTGGCTCGTCATCGCCGCCTTCGCCGTGGCGCTCATGGCCGGATTCACCGGCCTTTCGCTGACCCGGGGCGCCTCGGCGCTGCCGCCGGGACGGCGCAAGCTGGTTGTGGCGCTTGCCTCGGCGATTCTGGGCGGCGGCATCTGGTCGATGCATTTCGTCGCCATGCTGGGGCTGCAGCTGCCCATCCTGTTCTACTACGACGCGCTGGTCACGCTGATCTCGGCGCTGGTGGCGATCCTGGTCGTCGGGGTGGCGCTGCTGATGCTGCATTTCCTGCCGCGCACGCCGCGGGTGATCCTGGGCGCGGGGGCGCTGGTCGGCCTTGGCATCGTCGCGATGCACTTCATCGGCATGGAGGCGATGCGCATCTGCCGCGCGGTCTACGATGCGTGGGACGTGGCGCTTTCCTCGGCCGTCTCGGTCGCGCTGTCGGCGGCGGCGATCGCGGTCGCCTATGGCGCGCGCACGCAGCGCAACATCCTGCTCGGCGCCGTGTGCTTCGCGGCGGCGGTGGCGGCGATGCACTTCGCCGCGATGTCGCTGACCGATTTCGCGGCGACGGGCAAGGCCGCCGCGGCCGGCCCGGCGCTGTCGAACGAGGCGCTGGCGATGGGCGTGACCCTGGCGGTCTTCGTGATCTGCGGCGGCTTCGTGCTGACCGGGGTCAGCTTTTTCGAGCCCAGAACGCAGAGCGCAGCCCCAGCCGAAAACGCCGCCCCAGCCGCGCAGCCGGGGCAAGCCGGGCAAGCCGCCCCCATCGCCGCGCCCCCCGCCCCATCCGCCGCGCCCCCCGCGCCCGAGGACGAGCCGCCGGCGCCCGCCGCGGACCCGCCCCCGATCCTGCCCGGCGTTCCCTACGAGCGCGAGGGGCGGACCCTGTTCGCCCCGCGCGAGCGCATCGCCGCGGTGCGCGCCGAGGGCCACTACACCATCCTCTACATGGACGGCGAAAAGCTGTTCTGCCCCTGGTCCATCGCCGAGGCCGAGGCGCGCCTGAAGCCCTCGGGCTTTCTGCGCGCCCATCGCAGCTATCTCATCAACCCCGCCCATGTGACCCGCTTCGAGCGGACGCGCGACAAGGGGTTGTGCCATCTGGGGGGCGCGCCGGGGCTCGAACGCGTGCCGGTCAGCCGCTCGCGCCTGCCGATCGTGCGCGAGGCGCTCGGGGTCTGATCCGCAGCTCGTGCGCGCATTGCGCAACTCGTGCAGCCATCCGCGCAGCCCGTTCGGCCGCCGTTGAGCGCGGCGCCGCCTGCGCGCTGGACTCTCGGGCATCGAGTCGCCGCACGGGGCGGCCGATCCAGGGAGGACACGAACATGATACCAGCCGGGTTCGAGTATCACCGGCCGACGGATGTGGCGTCGGCGGTCGCCATCCTCGGCCGGCACGGCGACGAGGCGCGCGTGCTGGCCGGCGGGCACAGCCTGATCCCGATGATGAAGCTCAGAATGGCCGCGCCCGCCCATCTCGTCGACCTGCGGGGCATCGCCGAGCTCGGGCGGATCGAGATCGGCGACGACGCCGTCGTCATCGGCGCCATGGTCGCCCAGCACGATCTGATCGCCCATGAGGGGCTGGCGCAGGCCCTGCCGATCATCCGCGAGGCGGCGCTGCAGATCGCCGACCCGCAGGTGCGCAGCATGGGCACGATCGGCGGCAACCTCGCCAACGGCGATCCGGGCAACGACATGCCCGGGCTGATGCAGTGCCTCGACGCACGCTTCGCGCTGGTCGGCCCCGGCGGCGAGCGCGAGGTCGCGGCGCGCGAGTTCTACGAGTCGGCCTACTTCACCGCGCGCGAGGACGACGAGATCCTGACCCGCGTCATCGTTCCGCGCCCGCCGGCCGGCGCGGGCTGGGCCTATGAGAAGATCAAGCGCAAGATCGGCGACTACGCCACCGCCGCCGCCGCGGTGATGCTGGGCGAGGGCTTCGCCTCGGTCGCCATGACCAACCTCGCCGACACGCCCGTCTGGTGCGAAGCGGCGGGCCGGGCGCTGGCCGCCGGCGACGTCGAGGGCTGCGTCGCCGCCATGCTCGAGGCCATCGACCCCGCCGAGGACAACCGCGGCCCGGTCGCGTTCAAGAAACATGCCGCCGCCGCGGCGCTGCGCCGGGCGATCGCGCGCGCGCAGGCGCGCCGCGCCTGAGGGAGGACCAGATGTCGAAGATGCACGTCAAGCTCAAGGTCAACGGCCGCCAGGTCGAGGGCCTTGCCGAGCCGCGGATGCTGCTCGTCCACTTCCTGCGCGAAGAGCTCGGGATCACCGGCCCTCATATCGGCTGCGAGACCAGCCATTGCGGCGCCTGCACGGTCGACATGGACGGCCGCTCGGTCAAGTCCTGCACCGTCTTCGTCGCCCAGGCCAACGGCGCCGAGATCGTCACGGTCGAGGGGCTGACCAACCCCGACGGCTCGCTCGGCGTCATCCAGGAGAAGTTCCGCGAGCATCACGGCCTGCAATGCGGCTTCTGCACGCCGGGCATGATCACGCGCGCGCACAGGCTCTTGCAGGAGAACCCGAACCCGACCGAAGAGGAGGTCCGCTTCGGCATCGCCGGCAATCTGTGCCGCTGCACCGGATATCAGAACATCGTCAAGGCGATCATGGCGGCGGCGGCCGAGCTCAACGCCGCGAAGGAGGCCGCGCAATGACCGACCAGACCATGACCCCCGAAGAACGCGCCGCCAGCCTCGAAGGCATGGGCTGCCGGCGCAAGCGCGTCGAGGACGTGCGCTTCACCCAGGGCAAGGGCAATTACGTCGACGACGTCAAGCTGCCCGGAATGCTGTTCGGCGCCTTCGTGCGCTCGCCCTACGCCCATGCGCGCGTCAAGAGCATCGACGCCGAGGCGGCCAAGGCCCTGCCCGGCGTGGTCGCGGTGCTGACCGCCGCGGATCTGGCCCCGCTCGGGCTGCACTGGATGCCCACGCTGGCCGGCGACAAGCAGATGGTGCTGGCCGACGGCAAGGTGCTGTTCCAGGGGCAGGAGGTGGCCTTCGTCGTCGCCGAGGACCGCTACCTCGCCGCCGACGCCGTCGAGCTGGTCGAGGTCGAATACGAGGAGCTTCCCGTCGTCACCGACCCGTTCAAGGCGCTCGAGCCCGACGCGCCCGTGCTGCGCGAGGACATCAAGGACCAGAAGGAAGGCGCCCACGGCCCGCGCAGGCACCACAACCACATCTTCACCTGGGAGCAGGGCGACCGCGACGCGACCGAGAAGGTGCTGGCCGAGGCGGACGTGACGGTCGAGGAGATGATCCACTACCACCGCACGCACCCCTGCCCGCTCGAGACCTGCGGCTGCGTCGCCTCGATGGACAAGGCGACGGGCAAGCTCACCGTCTGGGGCACCTTCCAGGCGCCGCATGCGATCCGCACGGTGGTGTCGCTGATCTCGGGCATCGCCGAGCACAACATCCGCATCATCTCGCCCGACATCGGCGGCGGCTTCGGCAACAAGGTGGGCGCCTATCCGGGCTATGTGTGCTCGGTCGTGGCCTCGATCGTCACCGGCCGGCCGGTGAAGTGGATCGAGAACCGGATGGAAAACCTCATGTCCACCGCCTTCGCCCGCGACTACTGGATGAAGGGCAGGATCGCGGCCACGAAAGACGGCCGCATCACCGGGCTGTGGTGCCATGTGACGGCCGATCACGGCGGCTTCGACGCCTGCGCCGATCCGACCAAATTCCCCGCCGGCTTCTTCAACATCTGCACCGGCAGCTACGACATCCCGACGGCCTATCTTTGCGTGGACGGCGTCTACACCAACAAGGCGCCGGGGGGCGTCGCCTATCGCTGCTCGTTCCGCGTCACCGAGGCGGCCTATTTCATCGAGCGCATGGTCGAGCTGCTGGCGATCGAGCTGAACATGGACGCCGCCGAGCTCAGGCGCATCAACTTCATCCGCAAGGAACAGTTCCCCTATGCGTCCGCGCTGGGCTGGGAGTATGACTCGGGCGACTATCACACGGCCTGGGACAAGGCGCTCAAGGCCGTCGACTACGAGGGGCTCCGGCGCGAGCAGGCCCGGCGCATCGAGGACTTCAAGGCCGGCCGGACGCGCAAGCTGCTGGGCATCGGCCTGTCGCATTTCACCGAGATCGTCGGCGCCGGACCGGTCAAGAACTGCGACATTCTCGGCCTTGGCATGTTCGACAGCTGCGAGATCCGCATCCACCCCACCGGCAGCGCCATCGCCCGGCTCGGGACGATCAGCCAGGGACAGGGGCACGCCACGACCTTCGCGCAGATCCTGGCCAGCGAGCTTGGCATCCCCGCCTCGGACATCACGGTCGAGGAAGGCGACACCGACACCGCCCCCTACGGGCTGGGGACCTACGGCTCGCGCTCGACGCCGGTCGCGGGGGCGGCCACGGCCATGGCCGCGCGCAAGATCCGCGCCAAGGCGCAGATGATCGCGGCCTGGCTGCTCGAGGTGCATGACGACGACCTCGAATGGGACGTGGACCGCTTCGTGGTGAAGGGCGCGCCCGAGCGCTTCAAGACCATGAAGGAGATCGCCTTCGCCGCCTACAACCAGGCCATTCCGGGGCTCGAGCCGGGGCTCGAGGCGGTCAGCTACTACGACCCGCCCAACATGACCTACCCCTTCGGGGCCTATGTCTGCGTCATGGAGATCGACGTGGACACGGGCGAGTGGAAGGTGCGCCAGTTCTACGCGCTCGACGACTGCGGCACGCGGATCAATCCCATGATCATCGAGGGGCAGGTGCATGGCGGCCTGACCGAGGCGCTGGCCATCGCCATGGGGCAGGAGATCGCCTATGATGAGATGGGCAACGTGAAGACCGGCACCTTGATGGACTTCTTCATCCCCACCGCGTGGGAGACGCCCAACTACGTCACCGATCACACGGTCACGCCCTCGCCCCATCACCCGATCGGCGCCAAGGGCGTGGGCGAAAGCCCCAATGTCGGCGGGGTTCCGGCCTTCTCGAACGCGGTGCACGACGCCTTCCGCGCCTTCGGGCTGCGCCAGGCGCACATGCCGCACGACCACTGGCGCATCTGGCGCATCGCCGAAAACCTCGGGCTGCACGGCTGATCCCGGCCCGCCGGCCCGGCGCCTGCGCGCCGGGCCGATCCGCCCCGGCGCGCCGCGCAAGGGCAATGGAGGACGACGCAAGTGAGCATCGCGACGCTTCAGACGGCGCTGGCCCGCCAGGGCTACGTCGCCGACGACCGGCTGGCCATGGCGCTGCACCTGGCGCAAAGCCTTGGCCGGCCGCTGCTTCTGGAAGGCCCCGCCGGGGTGGGCAAGACCGAGGTCGCCCGCGCCATGGCCGGGGCGATGGAGACCGAGCTGATCCGGCTTCAGTGCTACGAGGGGCTCGACGCCAGCCACGCCATCTACGAATGGAACTACCAGCGCCAGCTTCTGGCCATCCGCGCCGCCGAGGCGCGCGGCGGCCTCGACGAAGCGGCGCTGTTCTCGGAGGCGTATCTGATGCGCCGCCCCCTGCTCGAGGCCATCAGCCGCGAGAAGCCCCCCGTTCTGCTCATCGACGAGATCGACCGCGCCGACGAGGAATTCGAGGCCTATCTGCTCGAGATCCTCTCCGACTTCCAGATCACCATTCCCGAGATCGGCCCCATCCGCGCCCGCTCGCGGCCCCTGGCGATCCTGACCGCCAACGGCACGCGCGATTTGTCGGACGCGCTGCGCCGGCGCTGCCTTTACACCTTCATCGACTACCCCGACCGCGAGACCGAGCTGGCCATCCTGCGCGCGCGCATGCCGGACATCGAGGCCAGGCTGGCCCGCCAGATCGTCGGCGTGGTGCAGGCGCTGCGGCGCGAAGAGCTGGAAAAGACCCCCGGCGTCGCCGAGATGCTCGACTGGGCCGCGGCCCTTGCGGGGCTTGGCGTCAACGACCTTGCCCGCGCGCGCGAAGAGGTCCAGGCCACCCTCGTCTGCCTGCTCAAGACCGCCGCCGACGCGACCGCCGCCCCGCCCGAGGTGATGGACCGCCTGATCGGAAAGGTGGCCTGATGCGCGCCACCCGCTTTCCCGCCCGCGCCGAGGGGATCGCCGACCGCATGGCCGGCTTCATCGCCCATCTGCGCATGAACGGGCTGTCGCTCGGCCCGCGCGAGACCATCGACGCGCTGGCCGCGCTTGCGGCCGTCGAGGCGACCGACGCGGCCCAGGCGCGCATGGCGCTGGCCGCGCTTCTGGCCGGCGACGCCGAGGAATGGCGCCGCTTCGACCAGTTGTTCGACGCCTACTGGTTCAACGACGGGCGCGCCCGCACGCGCAACGCCCCCGCGCCGCGCCCGCGCGCGCAAGCCGCGCGGCCGAAGCTGTGGCAGCCCCATTTCGAGCAGCGCCAGGACGACGGCGCCGGCGCCGAGCCGGACGAGGCCGACGGCGGCGCGGGCGACGCGCAGGGCGCCGAGGGGCGCCTCGTCGCCACGCGCGCGCAGAACCTTCTGCGCCGCGACCTGCGCGAACTGATGGACGAGGAAAGCCTGGCCCGCGCCGAGGCCGCCGCCCTGGCCCTGGCCCGCGCGATCCGCGACCGGCTGTCGCGCCGCCGCAGGGCCGCCGCGCGGGGTCAGGCGCTGGACATGCGGCGGATCATGCGCAAGAGCCTCGCGCGCGGCGGCGAGCCGCTGGAGCTGCACCGCCGCGCCCGCCCGCCCCGACCCATGCGGATCGTGGCGCTGCTCGACGTTTCCGGCTCGATGAGCGTGCATGCCCGCGTCTTTCTGGCCTTTCTGCGCGGGCTTGTGGGCGCGGCCGACGCCGACGCCTATCTTTTCCACACGCGGCTGATGCGCGTCACCGACGCCCTGCGCGATCACGACACGCTGCGCGCGGCGTCGCGGCTTTCGCTCATGGCCGAGGGCTTCGGCGGCGGCACCGACATTTCCGGCTGTCTCGAGCGCTTCATGCAGGGCCACGGCGCCCGGGCGCTGGGCCGCCGCACGCTGGTGATGATCGTCTCGGACGGCTACTGCACCTCGCCGCCCGAACGCCTCGGCGCGGCGATGGCGCAGCTCAGGCGCAAGGCGCGCCGCGTGGTCTGGCTCAACCCGCTGGGCGGCTGGCGCGAGCACGCCCCCGCAGCGCGCGCCATGGCCGCCGCCCGCCCGCATCTCGATGCCGCGCTGCCCGCCAACACGCTCGAGGCGCTGGCCGCGCTGGAAGACGAATTCTCGCGGCTGTGAGAGGGAGGACCCCATGCCCCGCCAGGACATCTTCGACGAGATCATGGCGCTGCGCCGCAAGGGCGCGCCGTTTTGCGTGGCGACGGTGCTGCGCACCGCCGACGCCACTTCGGCCAAGGCCGGCGCCAAGGCCGCCGTCACCGCCGAGGGCGCGATCATCGGCCATCTCGGCGGGGCCTGCGTGCAGCGCGCGGTCCGCGCCGCCGCGGCCGAGGCGCTCGAGCGCGGCGCGCCCAGGGTGATCCGCGTCAACCCCTCGGACAAGGTCGTGGGCCTGGCCGATCCCGACGGCGTGCAGACCTTCAAGAGCGGCTGCCCCTCGGGCGGGACGGTGGACATTCTCATCGAGCCCTGGCGGCTGCCGCCGCGCCTCATCGTGTTCGGCGACGGGCCGATCGCCGCCGCCCTGCGCGAGCACGCGGCGCTTGCGGGCCTGCGCGCCCTGGGCGGCGAGGCGATCGGCGAGGCCGAGGCGGGCGATTTCGTCGTGGTCGCGACCCAGGGCGCGGGCGACGGCGACGCGCTCAGGGCCGCGCTGGAAAGCCCGGCGGCCCATGTCTCGATGGTGGCGAGCCGGCGAAAGGCCAGGGCGCTGTGCGACAAGCTTGCCGCCGCCGGCATGGAGCGCGCGCGCCTCGAGCGGCTCAAGTCGCCCGCGGGCCTCGACATCGGGGCGGTCGATCCGCACGAGATCGCCGTCTCGATCCTTGCCGAGGTCATCGCCTGGCGCAACGCCGCGGGAAAGGCCGCGGCGCGCGGCGAACGCACGGCCTGACCCGGCGCCGCGCAGGCGCCCGACACGACCGCGCCCACCCTCGCGCAGCCGGCGCCGAACTTCCGACGGCCTTCGGCCTTGAGCGGCCCGCGCCGCCGAAGAAAACGAAAGCCGGATGCGGCTCCCGCCTCGCCGACGCGCGCTCGGGCGCCCATGCCGGCGTCAAGGCTGACGCGGCGCACGCCGCCGTTGAAGTCGTCCGCGGCCGGCGCGATACTGCCGCCGGATCGGAATTTCCGTCGAAAGGCCTGGTCTTGGCGCCGCGCATGCTGTCAGCTCTGAGCCTGCTTCTGACCTGTCAATTGGCGGGAGAGCTGGTCACGCGCGGCGCCGGTCTGCCGATGCCGGGGCCCGTCGTCGGCCTGGCCATGCTGTTGGCCTTGCTGGTCGCGAGGCCTTCGCTGATCGAAACGATCCGGCCGACGGCGGCGATCACTCTTGCGAACCTGTCGCTGTTCTTCGTGCCGGCCGGCGTCGGCGTCGTGGCCAATCTCGACGTTCTGTCGGCGGACTGGCCGGCGATCCTCGCGGTTCTGGCGCTCTCGACCGTGCTTGCGATGCTGGCCGCGGTCGGCGCATTCCTGGCCGCGCTGCGGCTTTTGCGGCGAGACGAGGCATGAGCGGCTCGCCCGCCTTGTGGAGCTACCTGGCCGCGGCGCCGCTGACCTGGCTCACGGTCACGCTTCTTGCCTTTCTGGGCGCTTCGATCCTGTCCCGCGCCCTGCGCCATTCGCCCCTGGCGAACCCCGTGCTCGTCTCGGTGTGCATCATCGCCACGGTTCTGTGGCTTGGCGGAACCGACTACGACAGCTATTTCGAGGGCGCGCAGTTCATCCACTTTCTGCTCGGCCCCGCCACGGTCTCGCTGGCGGCGCCGCTTTTCGACAATCGCGGCACGATCCGCCGCCTCGCGGCGCCGATCCTGCTGGCGCTGATCGTGGGTTCGTCGGTCGCCGTCCTTTCCGCGGTTGCGCTCGCGCAGGCGTTCGGCCTGCCCGAGCCGGTCATCCTGTCGCTGAGCCCCAAATCCACCACCGCCCCGGTTGCGATCGGCATATCCGAGGCGGTGGGCGGCATTCCCGGCCTGACGGCTGTCCTGGTCATCCTGACGGGGGTCATCGGGGCCGTGATCGTCACGCCGCTGATGAACCTGCTGCGCATACGCGACTGGCGGGCGCGCGGATTCGCCGTCGGCGTGGCTGCGCACGGGATCGGCACGGCGCGCGCGTTCCAGGTCAACGAAACGGCCGGGGCCTATGCCGGCGTCGGCATGGCGTTGAACGCGTTGCTGACCAGCCTGCTCGTGCCGCTTTTGGTGTCGTGGCTCATCTGAAACGGTCGCGCGACCACGGCCAGCGCCGCCCCGACATGGGCCAGCCCGCCCGCGCCTTGCGCCGCCCCGCCGCTTGCGCAAGCGCGCGCAAGATGCGCCGCAGGAAATCCGCGCCGGCTGCCCCGCATCGCCTTGCGCGGCGACGGGCATCGCCCAGCGCCCCGGTCGCCGGAACCAGCTTTCCTGCGAGGCGTCTTGCGCCGATGGGCCTGACGGGCCGAGATGAACCGGCCTGGCGCCAAAATTGACGCACAGACAAGTAATCAATTAAAATTATATTTTATAGTTCTTTTTGCTTGCCATGCACCGGCTTTCTTTCTGCATCGAAATCAGGGAGACGGTCGGATGTTTGGGCTCAAGGGAAACAAGAAGCGCAATTATCGCAGCAATTTGACCGCCGGAAATGCCATGGGTCGCTGGCTTCGGCCAGGCCTGGCGGCGGCGGTCTTCGCGGCCGGCGCCTTCGGCGCGCTCGGCCCCAGGAGCGCGGCCAATGCGCAAGAGCTGAACGACCTGCTGCGAGGCGGCGTCGGGATCATTCTTCAGGAGATCGATCGCCAGCAAAGGATCAATCGCCGACAACAGACCGAGAAGCCGGCGCCCAGAGCCAGAAAGGCGCAAGAGCAGCGCCAGCCGGACGCCGCGCGCTCCGGCGCGGATCGCGCCACGGTGGCGCGAATCCAGGCGCAGCTTGCCGAACTGGGATACGATCCCGGTCCTGTCGACGGCGCGATGGGTCCAAGGACCCGCAGGGCCATCATCGCGTTTCAGCGAGACAATGGGCTTGCCCGGACGGGCGCCGCGAACAAGGCGACCGCAGCGGCCGTGCAGACGGCTTACAATCTCGCATCGCGCGCCGGCAAGCCTTCGGCGGGCGCTGCGGCGCTTGGCCCGAGCTTCGATTGCACGCGCGCGGCCACGCTGTCCGAACGCGCCATATGCGCCGATCCCCGCCTTGCCGCGCGCGACCTTGAACTGACGCGCCTTTACGGCGATGCGATCGCCGGCGCCGGGGCCGCCCGCGCGGGCGCCCTTCGCGCCGAGCAGCAGGCGTGGCTGACGCGACGCGACCGGTGCGGCGCCGACGCTTCGTGCATCGGCATGCGGATGGAAGAGCGGATTGCGACGCTGGCCGCGACGGCCGGCGTCGGCGCGCAGGCGTCGCGGCCAGGCGGCGCATCATCGACGGCCCTGACCGCGCGCGGCGCGTCGGCCGTTGGCTCCGATGCGAACGCCGAACAACCTTTCGCCGCCTCCAGCGACTACGCAGCCGCCGTGGCGCTCGCTCTTCAGGACCACGCTCGGGCTTACCTTGATCTCGGGCCCGCCGCGGTCATCGACCACAAGCTGGCGACCGCGGACCCGGCGACCTGCGCCTCGCTCGCCCGAGAGATCGAGGCCATGGCCGCCGACGCCTTCCTTGCGCGCGCCACGCTCGATCGCTGGACGCCGGAGTTCCGGTCGGCGCTCGCCGCCGCTTCGGCCAAGCCGAAGAGGGCGACGCATGTCCTTCATGTGAGAAGTTCTCTCGGGCCCTACGATTTCGCGTCGTCGGGATTTCCGATCAACAATGCGCCCTTCCTGGGGGCCGCAGACACCAGGTTGCGCGCCGTCAGGATGCGCCTTGCCGAGCGTGACGCCGAGGCGCCGCCCTGCACCAAGGCCGGCAGTTACGCGATCGGCCGGATCCTGCAATCTCTCGGAGAATCAGGCGCGAGGCTGAACAGAACCCGCCTTCCCTACCTCGAAGCCAGCATCGAGCCGCTTGACGCGAAAGCGTTTCTTCCGATGGCGCCTGCGCAGGCGCAGGCCCTTGTCGAACGATACCGGGCCAGTTCGGCGGCGCCGTTCGTCAACATCGCGTTGGCGGTCGAGCTTGCGGGACCCGTCAATCCCTTCGCCGCCTTGCCCGCCAGGGTTCTGGCCGTGCGGATCCACGACGGCCAGACCGGCGCCCTGCTGCACGAGGCGTCCCCCGAGCCGCCCGCTCCGCAAGACGGCGTGGCGGAGGGCACGATCCGCGATTACGCGTTGATCGCATTCCGCTCCGATCTCGACGCATACCGTCGCGCGCCGGAGTTGAACGGCCTCGTGCTCGAAGCCGCCGACAACGACGAGGAGACATGCCGGCGAACGCGGGGCATCATCAGATCCAACGACCAGTTCGCGATCCGCGACCACCTTGCGCAGGCGGCCAGGCGTTTCGAGGCGGCCTTGCCCGAGATCGAAGCGGCGAACGGTCCCTTTGAACGGGAGTTCGCGATCGAACGCCCAATGCCGCTCGGCCAATACGACTTCGCGCGGCAGGCCTTCACGTTCGAATGGTCGAGCTGGATCCAGGGCGTCGTCGAGCCAGGCGCGTTTGCGCTTGCGGGCGACGTCGTCACCGGCTGCAAGATGAACCTGCTCGGCATCACGACGCTGGCGGCGCGCCACCTGGCGCGGCTGAACGGCGGCGGCGGGGGCGGGCAATGGCTGAACCTGGACGGGCTGCATGTCCGCCACGACGGCGCGCCCTGGGCCGCGACGCTGCCGATCGCCGAGGACAAGGCGCGCGCGATCCTGGCCGCCGGCGTGCGCAGCGTCGCCGTCGTCGCGCGGGTCAGGTTCGGGCCGCGCGAGACTCAGGGCCCCGGCCCCCTTCCCGGCAAGATCGTGTCGGTCGAATTCCGCAGCGCCGAAAGCGGCGAGACGCTTGGCGTCGTCCGGCGCCCTGACTCCACGCCGCAAGAGGATGCCGCCGTCCCGGCGCAAGGCGGCGTCCAACCGCTGACGCCGGAGCTTGCGACACGCATGGTCCTGCCGCTGATCTCCCGGATCGATGACGAGGCGCGCGTCTATCAAAGGCTCGAACACGCCGTAAGACAGGCGCAATCCTTGATCGCCTCGGGGCGGCCGCCGTCCGACCTGCCGCTCCCGCTTTCCGAGATCCGCGACCGCCCCCCTGCGGTCGTCGTGTCGCGGCATCGCGACGCCCTGCTGGCGGCGCTCGGCAAGGCGAGCCTGCGCCTGCCCATGCAGGTCTCGCTCCGCTCGACGACCTCGGCTCATTACACCGCGCATGACGGCAAGCTGAAGGTCCACTACGGACCGCCGGCGGCCTGGCAATCGCAGTCGGGCGCGAAGGACGGCAGGATCTTCGTTCCGGCGATGCTCGATTTCGGCGCCCGACGCGCCGCCCAAGATCGGCCGCCCCTCTTCGGCGCGTTCGTCGCGGACGGGCTGTTCCAGACCGCATTCCTTCTCGACAAGACGCTGCGCGAAGACGTCCTCGACCTGCCCGTGGAAGAGGCGGTCCGCCGCGGCTTCGGAGGCGGCGCACGCAGGGACGAGATCGAGGCGGAGGTCATCCTCGACGTCGCCGATGTGCGGCTTGCGGAGGCCGGCGTCGCCATCATCGAAGCCGATCTCAAGCGGGTCGTGCTCCGCTGGAAGTCGGACGGCGCGGTCCTTGCCGACTTCGATTTCTCGACGCGGCCGACCCAGGCCGAAGAGCAAGCCGCCAGCGCGCCTCGTTCGGCGGCCGAGCTGCCGCTGTCGCCACCGCCGCCCGGCGCGCCGATGACCGCCGAGATCACCGACCTTCTGCACGTCAGGATGCTGCCCGAGAGTCTCGATGATCGTCACTACACACGGATGATGCTGTCGCGGCATTCCTATGAACGCCGGCTGTCCCAGCGCGGGCAGGAGCCGGAATGGGGCAGGTTCTTCGTCGCGGCCGACGACCGGCTCGACGCCGATGCGGTCGCGGCCCAACTGCCGACCTTCAAGGCATGGACCATGGCGCGGGCCAAGGCCGTTCCGACCCGCCTGACCGTCAATCTGCCTCTGCATGCCGGGATTTCGAGCTTCATCCGGCGTGGAGATTCCGGCGCGCAGCTGAAATCTGCGTGCCGCAACATGGCGCGGAGCCATCAGGCCGGAACCCGCAAGGCCGTGGCCGGCGCCATGCTGTGCGATTACCTGCGCAAGGCGTGGAACGTTCCGGACGATCACCTCTTTCTCGAAGCCGACGCCCCCTTCGCGGGCGCGCGGACGCCGTCTCGGCCGCGCGGCCCCCGCGGCGCGTGCGGCGGCGATTTCTATTGCAGGAACATGGCGGACGCGATGAAGTTCGCCGGCCTCGTGGAAACCGACGCATACGGACAGGTCATCATGCCGACCGATCTCGTCCGGCTTGACCGGACGCCGCGGATCGATCCGCAGCGCCACGGGACCCTGCCCGGCGCTTCGCTGTCCATCGAGCTGGAGATCACCGGCGTCGAACAGCTCGAGACCTGGCCCGACACCGCATGGCAAGCCGCCATTCGCGCCGCAAGGCCCTTCGCCATGAACGCCGGCATCGACCGAGGCTTTCGCGGCCTCTTCGCCGAAGGCGAGCGCCCCCGCGCGCCGACGGGAGCCCTGCGCTGGGAGGCGAAGGCCCTGTCGGCGCGGATCATCGACCGGAGCGGCGCGCTGGTCGAGGAGCTTGCGCTGGCGCCGCCTCCGCCATTGCCCCTCGACGCGCTGAAGGAGGCCGAGCCGCCCCGGGCCGATGCCTGGGACGTCGTCGGGCTGACGCTGGGGATGCCATTTTCCGAAGCCGAGGCGGCCATTCGGAAAAGGTTGCCCTCGGGCGAGGTTCTGACGGCGGATCGCGCGATGCAGACGAAGGCGATCGCCGGCGCGCCCGAGCCGTATTCCTCGGGCAAGCTTTTCGTCTCGGACGACGAGACCGAGTTGATCGCCATCTACAACGAGCCGCCCGCGGCCCCCGACCGGGTCATGGCGATCTGGCGGATGCTGCGCCTGCCGGCGGGAACGATCGACGCCGCTTCGTTGAAGACCCAGCTCGAGGGGAAATACGGCGCGCCCGTCGAGACAAAGGCCAACGGCCACGGCCGCATATCGTTCATCTGGTCGGCCTTCAAGCCGGAGGGCGGCTGTCTCGACATTTCCATGAGTCATCAGACCGGGATCTGGGCCTTCGAAAGCGGCGCGTCCCAAAGGGGGGCGTTCGTCGAGAACCGCTATTTCCCGGGTCCGGGATCGTATCGGCTCTCGAGTTTGGGCGAGCAGGCCGCCACGAACGGCGCAGCTGCGTTAAGCCAGCTGGAGTCGGAGCTGCGCGGCGCGTGCGGTCCCGGCCTCACCGTCGAGATGCGGACCCGCCCCGCCTCAGGACCGACCTCAAGACCCGAGGATGTCGGAATCGAGATCATCTTCGTCCTGCAGGACCCGAAGACCTACGGCCACGCCTATCTCAAGACCCTCCGCGCAAAACCGCAAGGCGCCGCGCCGCCAGCGGAAGGGGAAGGACGTTCGAAGATCGAGCTTTGAACGACCCGCAGCAGGACGGACGCCTATCGAGAGCGAGTGCGAGAAGGGGGTTTTCCTCGCTCGGGGGCGAGCGAGTCACGGGGCGTCGACCTCCAGCCCCCCGGATCGACGCCTTGCCCCGGCGCCGCGCAGGACAGCGACGGGGCCCAGGGGCGGCCGTCGCGCCGCCAGGCGGTCAACCCTCTGATCGTGGAGGAAGCGGCGTGAGCCGCTGGCGCGCCATGGCCGAGCGCGCGATTGGGCGCTCGGGGGAAGGCGACGGGGTTTTTGGGGTTTTTGGGGGTTTTGAACATCGGGGAAGGCGCCGCCAGCCGCGCGCCCGATCGCGCCTGGGGGGGGTGAAATCCTGCAAGCCTTGCCCGAGAAACCAGCGCCCCAAGCCGCCTTCGCATGAACGGCGATATTTCGCTCGCTCCTTGCCCCGCCCGCAAAGCGCCTCGGACCTCCCATCCATGGCGGCGCCCCAAGGCCGATTTGGGCCGCGACCCCTCGCCGGCGCTGCTTCGAGGCGCAGCAAATTGCGGAAACGCTTGTGGGAACGGTGCTCGAAGATTCCGCGTACGCTATTGATTTGGTGAAAAATTTTCGGCGCTGCGGCGGTGGGTTGGGGACTGAAAACGAAAATTCGTTACCAATCAGATACATGGACTGTGTATGTGGCGGTCCGGCTCGGCCCCGGCGCGGACGCCCTCCAACCCTTGGCGGGCGCGCATCATCTCGGCCGCGGAGGCTTCGCCTTGGGGGCCGCCGCCGGCGAAGAAATCGGCGGCGGCGAGCACGATTTCGAAACCGTCGCCCTGGTCAATGCAGGCCAGATAACGGCGCAATGCGGAAGGATCCGGGAAGCGCATAACATGCCTCTCGATTGAAATAAATGCTATGACAGTATAACATGATCTTCTGTATCTTGTATTTCGCAGAACGTTCAATTTATATTCATAAGTAGGCTCTTCGAGGCAAGGATTGCATGAAACCCTCAAGTCGCCGACAGAACGAACTCCGGCGAGTTTTGAAACGCGCTCGCGCCGCGCCGCTCGGGCGCGGGCCCGCGCCCGAAGCGATGTTCGAGTCGGCCGCGGTCGGCCCGCGCCCCCCGCCCGTGGACGAGGATTTCGCCCGCGCCTCGCTCGAGGTCGCCGAGGCGGCGATGCAGGCCGACGACGGCATCGACCCGGCCGACCGCGCCGCGGCGCTGGACGCGGCGCGCCGCGCCTACCGGCGCATCGCCGTGGAGGGGGCCGCGCCCGCCGGGCCCGACATCAGCGCGCTGGAGGCGATCCAGATGTTCGACGGCTCGCGCCCCGCCATCGCGCTGGACGGCGACGAGATCCCGCTCGACGATCCCGCGCTCGGCGACTGGCAGGGGGCGGCGGTGATTCACGGCGCCGAGATCGCCCGGCTCGCCGCGGCGGCCTGCCTGATCTCGTCCGGGGACGAGGCGCTGGGGTCGGGATTTCTCGTCGCCGACGGGCTGATCATGACCAACCGCCACGTCCTGGAGGCCACAGCCGAGGAAACCGCCGGAGGCTGGCGCTTCGCGCGCGAAACGACGGCCGCGTTCTCGTCGGCGGACCAGCGCGCGGTGACGGCGGTGGAGATGGCCGGCCCGAAGCCGATCGGCATCGGCATCGACTTCTCGCGCCTCGACATGGCCCTGCTGCGCCTGGCGCCGCGGGCCGCCGGCCTGGCCGATCCGCCGCCGGCGCCGCCGACGCTGGACGTCTCGGGGGCCTTCGGCGCGCCGCCGGCGCTGGCCATGGACGCGCGGGTGTGCACGGTCGGCTTCCCGATCGCCATCCGCGATCTTTCGGTCGAGGCGCAGAGCCTGAAGCTGTTCCGCGGCAAGCTCGGCCGCAAGTGCTGGGCGCCCGGGCTGATCGACGCGATGCCCGTCACGATGCCCACCGACCGGCGCAAGGAATGGATCTTCGGCTACGACGCCTCGACGCTGCCGGGCAATTCGGGGTCCTGCGTGGCGGACCTGGAGCGCGCGCCGCGGCTGGCGCTCGGCCTGCATATCGGCGGCGTCACGCAGGCGGGCAACTTCGCCCATTCGATCGCCGCCGCCCAGAACCACCTGCGCGCGCACGGCCTGCGCTTCGACGCCGGGGAGCCGGGCGGATGAGCCCCGACGGCGGCGCCGCGACGACGGTCGGTCCGACGGACGCGGACTGGCCGGCGCTGCGCGGCAGTCTGGTGGCGGGCGTCAGCCCCGACCAGCCGGCCGGCGCGCTTGAACGGCTGTTCCGCGACGCCCAGACCGAACGCGAGGGCGGCGCGCCGAGCCTGTCGCTGACGGTGCTGCGCGCGGGCCGCCCGACCGACGAGCCGGTCGCCGCGCGGATCGGCTTCGCGCTGGACCAGGCGCGCGCGCTGGGCTTTCTCAACGCTTTCGTGTTCGAGCTCAGCCAGCGGGTCAGCGTCTCGCCCGCGTTCTTCGAGATCGCCCGCCAGCTCAACGATACCGGCCGGCCCGAGGACCGCTTGCGGCTCGAGGCGCTCTCGGACGTGTTCGTCGGCTTCGACGAGCCCGACCAGATCATCCGCGGGATGCAGCTGGGGCGCACCAACACCTGCCTGATCGAGGTCCGCGGCGACGCCGGCGCGAAGCGCGGCACCGGCATCCTGATCGCGCCGAACCTGGTGCTGACGACCTTCCACACCTTCGCCGGCTCGGGCTGCCTGATGAGCGTGCCGAACCCGGACGGCGGCCCGCCCGGCTGGAAGGCGGCGCCGGGCGCGCGCGCCAACGTGACGGCGACCTTCAACCACTCGCGCGACTTCCGCTACGGCGCCCCCTCGATCCGCAACGGCCGCAAGGTTCCGCTGGCCGAGGACTGGCTGGTGTCGGCCAGCGGCTCGGACGGGATGGACCCCGATCACCTGGACTACGCGATCCTGCGGCTCGAACAGGCGCCGCCGGCCTTCCCGCGCGGCTTCGAAACCGCCCGGCGCGGCTTTCCCCGGACGGAGGCGGACCGCGCCCGCATCCACCTGTTCCAGCATCCCGAGGGCGCGCCGCTGCGGGTCGCCGCCGGCTCGGCCTCGCGCGTCGTGGACGAGCTGGCGCGCATCGGCCACAACGCCAACTCGCTGCCGGGCGCCTCGGGCGGGGCCTGCACGGACCGCGAGTTCCGCGTATTCGCCATCCATCAGGGCGCCGTCGACGACGCGCCCGGCGGCGAGCAGGCGTTCAGCGCGGCGCTGGGCAACAGCGTCAACGTCGCGGTCCCGATCCACGCCATCCTCGATCACGCCGGGGAGCTGCCGCGCGGCGCCGTGGCCGCCTCCGAGGCGCTGTTCGTGGCGACCCCCGAAGGCCGCCGCCCGCTGATCGGCCGGGCCGTCACCAAGGACTGGATCGGCGACGCGCTGCGCCCGGAGGGCAAGCGGATCCTGGTGGTGACCGGCGAGACAGGCGTCGGCAAGAGCTTCACGGCGCGCATCCTCGAGGCGATGCTGCCCGACGAGGATCACGAGATCCGGGTGCTGCGCGAGAACGACCGCTTCCACGTCATGGACCCGATCGCGCTGGCCGGCCTGCTGCTGCGCGACGAGGCCGCCGCCGCCGCGCTGCCGCGCCATGCCGACAGCGGGATGACCGTCTCGCAATGGGCGCGCGGCCCGCTGATGGAGGCGTTCTCGCGCGCCATGCGCGCGCGGCTGGGCCGGCCGCCGAGCGCCGGCGGGCGGCCGCTGTGGCTCGTGCTCGACGATCTGGACAAGGCCACCATCGCCGAGACCGGCGGGCTGCGCGATTTCCTCTACGCGCTCTACCGCGAGGCGGCGCAGGGCGACGACGACTGGTTGCGCGTGGCGCTGCTGGGCTTTCGCGGGGATTTCGGCGCGCTGCCCTCGCAGGGCCTCGAGTGGGAGGAGGTCACCGAGGTCGCCCAGCCGGACATCGTTCACTGGCTGCGCACGCTCGACCTCGCGCTCGGCCATGAGGACGACGCGGCCCGCCGCAGCGGGCGCAACAAGCTGGCCCGGATGATGATGCAGCTCGCCCGGTCGATCCCGCCGGGGTTGAGCCGGATCGCGCATGTGGCCGAATTCCTAGGCGTGTCGGTGCTCAGCTACGCCGATATCGACGGGACGGGAGGATGATCGCGTGTCGAATGTGAAGGCGTTCCAGAGCGCGTTTCAGTCGCTGATTTCCGAGCTTGCCAAGGGCAAGATCGGCGCCGGCGCCGTGGCCGCGCGCATCGCCTCGCTGGCCGCGGCCGCCCCCGATGCCGGGGCCGATGCCGGGGCCGAGCCCGAGGCCGGGGCGTCATCCGAGGTGCCGGCCGGGGCTGCGGCCGCCCCCCGCAAGACGCGGCGCGAGGACGCCGCGCCGCGCGCCGCGCCCCCGCTCGCCGACGGCGGCGCCCGGCGCAAGGCCGCGCCACCCAGACACGGCCGCGCGCGCAAGGCCGCCGCCCCGCCCGACGCGGCGCCCGGCTCCGAGCCCGGCCCGCTGATGCGCGCGGCGGCGCTGAGCGGCGCGTTTCTGCCCGAGGATCTGCGCCCGCTCGGCGGCGCGCGCGCCGATCCGGCAGAGGAGATCGCCCTGCGCTCCGCCTGCGCCGCGGTCAGCGCGGGCGGAGAGATCCGGCTGATCCTGCCGCCCGACCGGCGCATGGCCGTGCTCGCCGCGCTGCGCGACGCGGGAACGCTCGCACAGGCGGTTCGCGCCGCGCGCAGGCGGCGCGAGGCGGACCCGGAGCGCGACCCGCTCGGGCGCGAGCTGCTCGCCTTTCTCTCCAGCCACCCGCCGGTCGCACGCAAGGCCGCGGCGCCCGAGTTCCCCGCCGACGACGACCGGCTCGCGCGCCGGCTCGAGGTCGCCGAGTGGTTCGAGACGGCAGATGGCGGCTGGCCCGACAGCATGAGCACCGAGTCCGAGGCGCTGCGCATCGAGGCCGCCCGGCGGGCCGAGCGCGCCTCGCTCGAGGCGCTGGCCGAAGGGTTCCGCGGCCGCCGCAGCGACCAGCTCAAGCTCGCCGGCTTCCTTCGCCGGCGCG
Organism: Oceanicella actignis; assembly: GCF_008124525.1. Lineage (GTDB taxonomy): Bacteria > Pseudomonadota > Alphaproteobacteria > Rhodobacterales > Rhodobacteraceae > Oceanicella > Oceanicella actignis. Next base: position 540,658 of record NZ_VNHJ01000002.1, on the reverse strand, counting down.
TCGCGGTCAACGCGCCGCCGCCGCCCATCCTGGCCGTCACCGGCGGGCCGGGGAGCGGCAAGTCGGCCCTGCTGGCGAAATTCGCGCTCAACCTCGCCGAGCGGCCGCGCGCCGAGGACTGGGCCGTCATCCGGATGGATCTCGACGATCCCGCGCTCCAGTCGGCCGACATCTCGGCGATGAGCTTCGAGCTGACCCGCCAGCTGGGCCATGCCCGCCCGGCGCTGGAGGCGGACCTGTCCGCGCTGCGCCGCGACGCGCGGGCCGAGCTGGGCGCCTTCGTTTTTGCCGACGCGGCCCAGCGCACCCTCGGCCGCGCCGCCGCCTACCGCGTGTGCGGCCGCCTCATGCGGGCGCTGTCCGACGCGCTGACCGCCTGCGGGGCGGCCGGGGCGAACAGCCCGCCGGTGCTGCTGCTGCTCGACTCGCTCGACGCCGCGCTGCGCGGCTCCGCCCCGTCGGAGCAGGACCTGCGCGCCGGGCGGGAGCTGCGCCGCTGGCTGACCGATTTGACCGAAGCCGCCGGCCTCGAGCGGCTGCGGGTGGTGATGTTCGGCGCCGGGCTCGACCATGCCGCCGAACCGCCCCTCCTCGCCGCCGAGGTGATGCGCCTCGCCCCGCTCGACGCGGAGGACGCCGCCGCGGTGATCCGCGAGGAGGCGCAGCTGCCCGAGGCCAAGGTGCGCGAGCTGGTCGCCCAGCTTCCCGGCCGCGCCGACGCGCTGAGGCTGGGCGCGCGGCTGGCGGCCGGGGTCGCGGCCCGCGCGAAGAACGCCGGCCCCGACGGCGCCCCCGACGCCGCCGCGCCGGAGGTTCCCGACGGGCCCGCCGCGGCCTATGACCTGCAGATCGTGAGCCTGCCGGGGCGCGAGCTGCGCGCGCTGGCCGCGCTGGCGCCGGCGCTGCGCCGGGTCTGGCCGGGGGTCCTGCGCAGCGCGCTGGCGCCCGCGGCCGGGCTGGGCATGCCCGACGACGCGCGCGCCGCGGAGCTGTGCGCGCGTCTGGCCGACGAGGACTGGCTGATCGCCGGTCCGGCGCCCGGCGGCGGGCTGGCGCTCAGGCGCGACCTGCGGCGGCTGGCGCTGCCGGTGCTCGAGGCGGACCCGGCCCGAGCCGAGCGGATGCGCATGATCCATGAAAGCGCGATGGCGCTCTACGAGGCCGGCCCCGAGGAGATCGCCCCCGAGGACGCCGAGGCCGAAGCCCTCTACCACCGGCTGATGGCCCGCCCGCTCGACGCGGAGACCCGCGCGGCGCTGCGGCGCGGCAGCGGCCGGCTGATCCGCGACGCCGACGACCTGCCCGACCCGGCGCGCGCGGCGCTGCTGCTCGCCGCCGGCCGGCCGATGAGCAACCGGCTGGCGCGGGCGCTGACTGGACGCAACCGCGCGCGCTTTCTCGACGCGCGCGGCTGGGAGCTGGTGAACGAGGACCGTCCCGGCGACGCGCTGGAGCTGCTCGCCGACGGCGAGCGCGCGGCGCCGGCCATCGCGCGCGGCTGGATCGGGCAGGCGCGGCTCGACCTGGGCGACTGGGACCCGGCCGCCGACGCCGACGAGGTGCGCGAGGCGGACCTGGCGGCCATGCGCGGGGCGGAGCCGCCGATGCTGTTCCGCGAGGGCGCGCCGCTTGTCCGCCGCCTGATCCTGGGCGGCGCGCCGGAGGCCCCCGAGCGCGCGCTGGAGCTGCTGCGCCGTCTGCTCGACCAGCCCGAGGCGCGCTTCGCCTCGCCGGCGGCGCGGGCGCGGCTGACCGGCGCGCTGCGGCTCGCCCTGGTGGCGCGCGGCGGCGCCCCGATCCCGACCGACGGCCCCGAGAAGGCGCTGGTGAGCGCCGCGCTCGCCGTCTCCAACCTCGCGCGGCCGGGCTCGGACGGCGCCTCCTCGGCGGCGGTGGTCGAGGCCGGCCAGACGCTGCTGCTGCTGATCGCCGCCGGGGCGCAGGGCCTGCTGCATCCGCTCCACGCCCGCGCCTATGCCGAGCCGGACGGCCCGCCGGCGCTGCGCGCCGCGCTCGCGCCCGGGCAATTCTCTCCCGACCCGGCCTGGATCTCGGGCGTCGGCGCCATGGGCGGCCCGGTGGACTGGAAGCGGCTCAAGCAGGACCCCGCCCCCGAGACCGGAGAGCTGCTCGGGCCGATCGCCCGCCGCTGGGCGCGGCGCGCGCGCGGCGCGCCGATCGTCATCGACGCCGCGGCGCTCAACCCGGGGCAGGCCCATGCGCTGCTGCGCGCCTCCTCGCCCGAACTGCACGCGCCGGCCCGCCACGCGATGGCGGCGGCGACGCCCGACCGGGCCGCCTACGCCGCGCTCGCCGACGCGATGGCGCCGCGCTGGCCGGTCGCGCCCGCCGATCTGGCGCCCTCGGTCTTCGCGGCCGCCGCGGCGCGCGCGCCTCTGCGCGGCCTGTCGGCGATGGTCGAATACGCGGACCGGTCGAACATGCTGCCGCAGCTTCTGGAGGAGGCCGCGCGCCAGGCCGACGCGCGCGGCGCGCGCGGCCCGGCCGCGGCGCTGCGCAAGACGCTGGCCGCGCTCGAGCGGTGGAGCGCGCCCTTCGGCCCGCCGGACCGGCCGGCCTCCGATCCCCTCTCCGCCCCGACGCAGGGCGCCTCCGAAAGGTACCTGACATGAAAACGGTCGTCTTCGTCCCCGGCATCATGGGCAGCAAGCTGTTCTTGGGGGCCGAACAACTCTGGCCCCCGACGGTTCTCGAAACCCAGTTCGGCTACAAGCGCGTGGACAGGCTTCTCGACCCGGCCGTGCGCCACGGAAAGATCATCCGCAAGGTCTGCATCGTCGATTTCTACGGCTCGATCCTGAGCTTCATCGAGGGGCTCGGCTACACCGCGAACGGCGCGGACAAGCGGCTGATCCGCTTCCCCTACGACTGGCGTCTGGACCTCGAAGACCTGGCCGAGCAGCTCGCCGACCGGCTCGACCGGGCCCATGCCGACGGCGCGGGCGAGATCCTCCTCGTCGCCCATTCCATGGGCGGCCTCATCGCCCGGCTGGTGTTGGAGACGGGCCGCTACGCCGGCCGGCCCTGGTTCCGCGACGTCTCGCTGTTCGCCGCCCTGGCGACCCCGCACCAGGGCGCGCCGCTGGCTCTCGCCCGGGTGCTGGGCATCGACAGCACGCTGGGCATCTCGGCCGCCGATTTCCGCCGGATCGCCTCGGACCGGCGCTACCCGTCGGGCTACCAGCTTCTGCCGGCGCCGGGCGAGGCGGCCTGCTGGGACCAGTCGGACCCCGAGCTGCGCCCCGTCGACATCTACGACCCGCGCAACGCGCGGCGCCTGAACCTGGATCCGGCGCTGCTGGGCCGGGCGCGGTTCGTCCATGACAGCCTGAACGCGGGCGCCCCGCCGGCCCATGTGCGCTACTTCTACTTCGCCGGCACCGGGCACCGGACGCCGACGCGGGTGAACGTGCGCAGCCAGCCCGACGGCGCGATCCCGCACGGGTCCATCGTCATGACCCGCACCGAGGACGCCGGCGACGGCACCGTCCCGGACTGGAGCGCCCTGCCCCGCGCCGGGCAGCGTCAGACCGTGGTCGGGGAGCATGCCTCGGTGTTCACCGGCACGCCGTTCCTCAACGTGTTCTCGCGCCTGCTGGGCGGTCCGCCGGTCTCGGCGCTGGAGGCCGCTCCGGGCGTCGTGCCGGCCACGCTGTCGGTGGACATGCCGGTGCAGAACGCCTTCGTGCCGGTGGACCTGGTGGTCTCCGCGCCGGGCGGGCTGCGCGTGCTGAACGGCGCCATCACGGCAACGCCGCTGGACGACGAGGGCGCGCCCAAGGGCCCCGCCGAACAGATCGCGGCGCTGCGCTACGAGGGGCCGAGGGTGACGCGGCTGCGCCTGTCGCTGCCCGGCTTCGAGGATCGCGGCGTCTACCGCGTGGAGCTGACCGGCGACGGCATCGAGGCGGCCCCGGTGACCTTCGCGGTCGCCCGGATCGAGGAGCCGGCGACAGCCCCGCCCGACGCGAACTGACGCGATCTGACGCGATCTGACCGGGCCGCCCCTTTCGCCCCCGTCCCCGGCCCCGGCGGCGCCTCCCCGGCGCGCCGCCGGGGCCGGGCCGCCCTGCGGCGGCGCGAACGTCACGCGAGGCTTGCGCCGGGCCGCGCCGATCCCTTTGTGTGAGGGCGCGGCCGACTCGACGCTCCGGCCGCGTCGGCACGGAATGGGCGCGGCGCATGACGCGGCACGAGAACAAGGTCGATGACGCCCGAACCGGGCCCGATTCAGGGACTGATTCCCGGGCCGATTCCGGGGCCGCATCCGCGGCCGCGGCCGCCGAACCCGGCTCCGGGACCGCGGGCGGCTGGCTGCGCGAGGCGCGCCGTCGGCCTCGCCCGCCAGATGCGCTGGTCGTTCCTGCCGCCGCTCATGGTCTTTTTCGCCGCCGGCGTCTCGGGGCTGACCGCGGTCGTCGGCGCCTTCTTCGTCAAGGAGCAGCTCGACCTTTCGGCCGCCTTCCTGGCCGAGATCGCGTTCCGGGCCGGGCCGCCCTTGGCGCTGAAGATGCCGCTGGGCCACCTGGTGGACGTGTTCTGGCGGCGCTCGTGTTCCTCGGCGCCGGGCTGATCGCCGCCGCGCTGGCGACCATGCATCAGCTGAACGTCGACATCGACGCCATGGAGGCGATCGCCCCGGCCGGCGCATGGTACGTGCTGGCCGCGCTGCTCTCGCCGATCGGCTACGTCATTCAGGACACCGTCGCCGACGCCATGACCGTGGCGGCGGCGCCCGTCGTGGACGCCGGCGACCGCCCCCTGCCCGAGGCGCAGATCAAGGTCCAGCACAGCACGATGCAGACGCTGGGGCGCGCCGCGATCATCTTCGGCCCGGCCGTCGTCGCGCTGCTCAACATCGCCGTGTTCGACGGGGTCGAGACGATGAGCGCCGCGCAGAAGACCGCCGCCTATGCGCGCATCTAAGCGATGGCGATCCCGGTCATTTCGGTCAAGGGCGTCGTGCTGGGCTGGGCGCTGACGCGCCGCCGGATCGCCGCGCTGCGCGCCCGGGGCGTCCCTGCCGACGAGGCGGAGCGGCGCGTCAACCCCGCCGCGGCCGCCGGCAAGGCCGACTGGCGGATCCTCGCCGGCGGCCTCGGCTTCGCCGCCTTCACGGCGACCGCGGTCCTGAGCGACCCGCCCTAGAGCGGAAGCCGACCTGATTGAATCGCAGGGGATTCCTTTCGGGAGATGGGTCTGTTTCAACTCGGGGGCTGGGTCTGATTCAAGATGTCCGCCGGGCGAGGAGGCCGGCGGACATGTCAAAAGCCCTTTCTCTTGATTTGCGAATCCGCGTCCTGAACGCCGGGACCGATGGCGCCAGCCACCGTGAAGCCGCCGCCCGGTTCGGCGTCAGCCCGGCTAGCGTGAGCCGATGGCGGACGCTCGAACGCCGCCAGGGCGACGCCCTCCCCGGCCCTCTGGGCGCCGCCCGCCGTTCCGCCCGCGTCGAGGCGCAAGCCCATCTGATCAAGACGCTGCTGGTCGCGCCGCCGGACATCACCGTGGAGGAGCTGCGCGCCATGCTGGCCGAGCACGGCCACGCCTTCAGCTACGGCAGCACGCTGCAGCGGTTCTTCCGCCGCCACGGCATCACGCGCAAAAAAGACGGCGCACGCCGCCGAGCAGGAGCGGTCCGATGTCCTGAAACGCGGGCAGGCGTGGTTCGACGGCCAGCTCGACCGCGATCCCGACCACCTCGTCTTCATCGACGAGAGCAAGCCATCGGAACGCCATCGGTCCGAGCCCGATGGCGAGCGGCCAAGAACGAACATGGCCCGCACACACGGCCGCTGCCGGCGCGGCGAGCGCCTGCGCATGAGAGTCCCCCACGGACACTGGAAGACGACCACCATCGTCGCCGGCCTGACCCGCCGGGGCATGGTTGCGCCCTTCGTGATCGGCGGCCCGATCAACCGCGACGCCTTCGAAACCTACGTCGCACGCGTGCTGGTTCCCGAACTGCGGCTCGGCGACGTCGTCGTCATGGACAACCTCTCCAGCCACAAAGGAGCTCGGGTCCGCGCCCTGATCGAGGCCGCCGGCGCCGAGCTGCGCTTCCTCCCGCCCTACAGCCCGGATTTCAACCCGATCGAGAACGCCTTCGCCAAGCTCAAGGCGCTTTTGCGCAAGGCTGCCGAGCACAACGTCAAGAACCTCTGGACCGCCATCTGCCGCATCGCCGACGCCTTCACACCAGACGATTGCGCCAACTGCTTCAGCGCATGTGGCTACGATCCAGACTGGTAGGATTCCGCTCTAGCCGCGCTCAACGCGCTCTGGCAGGGCGAGCCGATCCGGCGCACGCGGGCCAGTGATGATCACGCAACGCTCCATGGCAGGCGGCTGGCCATCCACCTGATGGTTCAGCCGCGCGTGGCGCGCAGCTTCATGGCCGATCCGCTGACTTCTGAATCGGGCTTCCTGCCGCGGTTCCTGATCAGCGAGCCGCCTTCCACCATCGGCGCGCGCATGCACGCGAACGCGCGCCATGACCGGGCGGCGATCGAAGCCTTCAACCGGCGGCTGGCGGAAATCCTCGAACGGCCCTTGCCGATGGACCCGGAAACACGGGAACTTGAGCCGCGCACCCTGGCGCTCACGCCCGAGGCGCGGGCGCTGCTGATCCGCTTCTCGGACGCCGTAGAAGCGGCGCAGGCGCCCGGCGGCGATCTGGCGAACGTCACGGGCTACGCTTCCAAGGCGGCGGAACAGGCGGCGCGGATTGCCGGCGTGCTGACCTTGTGGCGCGACCTCGATGCCGAGGCGGTGACGCTGGCCGACATGGCCAACGGCATTGCGCTGGCGAAATTCTACCTCGGCGAGGCCACGCGGCTGTCGGAGGCTGCGCTGGTTTCCCGGGAAATCGACCATGCCGAGGCGCTGCGGCGCTGGCTTCTCGAAAGCTGGGCCGAGCCTGAAGTGATGGTGCGCGACGTGGTGCAGTTCGGGCCGGGCAAGCTGCGCGAAAGCCAGAAGGCGCGCAAGGCGCTCACGCTGCTGGCCGGGCACGGCTGGCTCGTCCCGCCAAAGCCGGGAACCGTGGTGCGCGGCGCCGCTCGCAAGCAAGCGTGGCGCATCGTGAGGGCTGGGGGCGATGTGGTTTGACGTGACCGCCGCGCTTGCCGAAATCGCAGGCCGACCCCCTGCTACACTTGCTACTTCTGCTACACCGGCCCGTTTTGTAGCAGGTGTAGCAGATGTAGCAGGGTGGCAGGCGCGGAAACGGGAGCCCGCTGATAGGGCCGCGCCTGACATCGTCCACGATCCGTTCGACGAACGAGCGGCGGTGCGCGAATTCGACGGCGGTCTGAGCCGCGAAGATGCCGAGGCGCTGGCGGCGGAGGATGCCGCCCGCGCCCCAAGCCCGCCCGTGGATCAGCTGCGCGCGGCGGCGATGCCCGAGACGCCCGCGCTTGACCCCGAGGGCCTGCCCTTCGCGGCCTGCTCGGCCTGCGGCGGCGGCGAATGATGGAAGCCCGCCGCGCGCCCGGCCCAGGGGCCCGGCTGGCGCTGCGCGTCCTGCGACCCGCCCAGCCCCGGGCGGACGCGCCGCGCCTGTTCGGTTCCCACGCGCAACGGGCCGCCAAAGCCCGCTCCTTGCCCCCGCCCGCAAAGCGCCTCGGACCTTCCACCCATGGCAGCGCCCCAAGCCGACATGGGCTGAGACCCCTCGCCGGCGCTGGGTCGAGGCGCCGCAAATTGTGGGAACGGTTGCGGGAAGGGCTCTCGGGAATTCCGTTTAATTTATTGATTTCAAGACGTATTTTTTAAAGTTGTGGCGGAAGGGGTGGGATTCGAACCCACGGATGCTTGCGCATCAACGGTTTTCAAGACCGCCGCATTCGACCGCTCTGCCACCCTTCCTGAGCCGGCAGGATTTAGGCCTTGCCGGCTTGCGCGTCAATCGACCAGCGCCCAGCGGCCGTGCACGCGCACGCTCAGCGTGCGCTCGCCGGGCATGACGGGCGCGGCGCCGTCGGCCATGGCCGCCTGCATGCGCATCATCGGACGCGGCTCGCCGCTTTCGGAAAGCTCCTGCACCGGGCCAAGCCGCGCGCCGGCGCTTGCGGCCATGATCTCGGCGCGGCGACGGGCGTCCTCGACGGCCAGGGCCAAGGCTCGGCGCCGCGCGTCTTCGGCCTCGGAACTGTCGAAGGCGACGCTCGAGATCGCGTTGCCGCCCGCCGCGGCCGCCGCCCCGACCGCTTGGCCCAGGCGGCTCAGATCCGTCACGTTGACCCGCAGCATGTTGCGCGCGCGATAGCCGACCACGCGCGCGGGCTCGTCCGCGGCCGGCGCGCGCCGCATCACCGGTCCCAGCGAGATGTCCATGGTCGCGATGTCGGCCGCGGGCACGCCGACATGCCGCAGCGCCGCGATCACGCCGGCCGCGGCGGCCGAAACGGCCTCCATCGCCTCGGCGGCGGTGTCGCGCATTTCCTCCACGCCGATCATGATCGAGGCGCGGTCAGGCGCAAGCGACACGACGCCCACGCCCTCGGCGCTGACCGAGCGCATCGCGGGCTCGGCCGCGGCGGGCGCGGCAAGCGCAAGCGCCGCCGAAACGGCAAGGCCGCCCAGCGCGGCGGAAAACGGGACGAGAGAGCGGCGCGGACTGGACATCGGACCTCCTTGCGGCGAGCGGATCGGCCGAGGCGGCGCCCCGGCGCGCGCAGTGTGCCGCGATCGGCGCCGCGCGGGCAAGAGGGCTGGGCCGCGGCGCCTGCGCCAAAGCGCGCTTCGCCGCGTGGGCGGCGCCTTCGGATGGCGCGCGGGATGCGCCGCCCGAGGGCCGGCGCGCCGCAAGCAGCCCTGACGCCCGCCCCCCTCCGGCGACAGCCAAGAAACGGCGCCGGCGAAGCGCGGAGCGACTCGGTTGCGCACACCTCGCGCGGGAGAAACGCGCCCCGGAATCAACGCCGATGCGCCCGGACGCCCGGCGCGCCCCGCAGGCTGGTCCGCCCTGAGCTTCGCACGCATGGGCCGCAAACTGCCCCGACCCGCCGACAATGCGAAGGAGCGGCGCCTCGGCGCGCACAAAGGCGGCAGCCATCGGCGCGCCTGGTGGCCGGGCGAGGCGCGTCTTGTCCCGCGCGGGGCGATCGCGCACGGCCCTGCCCCGCGCGCCCCGGCCGGGCGGAGCGGCGCAAGAGCGGCGGCCATCGGCGCGCCTTGTCTTGCGCGGGGCGATCGCGAATGATCCGACCCTGCTCCGCGCCCCCCGATCAGGCGCCCCAGGCCGTGCGCAGCGCCTCGCGCCGCATGGCCAGCCAGAGCAGCGAAACCAGCGCCGGGCCGCTGTCGACGCCGCCGGCGCGCACCAGCGCCATGGCCTCGTCGAAGGGCATCGTCATGGCGCGGATGTCCTCGCCCTCTTCGGCCAGACCGTGCACGCCGCCGGCCCCGCCCAGATCCGCCTGACCGACGAACGAAGTCACCTTCTCGGCCAAGACGCCGGGCGAGGGGTAATAGGCGCCGACCCGCTCGAGCGCGCCCAGCTCCAGCCCCGCCTCCTCGCGCGCCTCGCGACGCGCCACGTCCTCGTCGCGCTCGTCGCGATCCACGCGGCCGGCCACGACCTCGAGCGGCCAGGGGTCGCGGTCGCCGCGCAGATGCGGGCCGGGGCGCCACTGGCTGACCAGCAGCACCAGGTCGCGCCGCGCGTCATAGGGCAGGACCGTCACCGCATCGCCCGAGCTGACCGCCGCGCGGCGCAGCGGCGCCGACATGCCGCCGCCATGGGTGGGATGCGCGATCTCGAGCTCCTCGACCGCGATGTAGGAAGCGTAGGGGATGCGCCGCGACAGGACCCGCACGCGATCGCGGCCCAATCCGGCGGGCCTTGGGGCGCCCTTCTCGCGCGCCGCGCGCACGCGCGCCAGCGCGCGGTTGCGGATGCCGGGCCAAAGGGCGGGATCCGACCAGTCGGCGCCGCGCTCGTGCAGCTGCATGATCTCGCGCGCGCATTCCAGCAGCGCGGGCCGCGGACCGTCGCGCCAGGCCTCGAAGGACCAGGTCCCGGCGGGGGTCAGGGCCTCGCGCGGGAAGCAGGTCAGCGCGGGGCGCGTCCCGCCCGGAGCGGCGGTCAGCTCGACCTCGACCTCGCGCAGCACGAACTCGTCGTCATCCTCGAAGAAGCGGATGCGCGCGATCTCGTCCGCGTCGAGCCCATCCAGGAACACGCCCGGCACGCGCGCGCCCGCGCGCGGCAGGGCGATGGGGAAATCCTCGCCCTTGACGGCGCGCAGCTCGTGATCGGCGAGCGCGGCGGGGATCAGCTCTTCCTCGGCGACGGTTCGGCCGAGCACGACCGACAAGAGCTCGGCGTCGCGAAGCGAGCCGTAGAAGAACATGGCGAAGCGCGGTGCGGTCATGGGCGGCTCCATCCTTGCCGGGGGGCGACGCCGGGCGGGGCGGCAGCGCGCCGCTTAGCACGCGCGCGCGGCGCTGCAAACCCGTCAGAGCATGGGCGCCAGCAGCCGCGCCAGGGGCGCGCCGGCCCGCACCCAGGCGGGCATCGACGCCAGCCCCTGATCGAAGGGCATGCAGCGCGCCATGTCCTGTTCCAGCATGCGGGCCGCCGCGCGCGCCGCATCGGCGTCGAACAGGATCGCCGTGACCTCGAAATTCAACCGGCACGAGCGGTTGTCGAGGTTGATCGAGCCGATCGAGGCGAAGGATTCGTCCACCACCGCCACCTTCTGATGCATGAAGCCCTCGCGCCAGCGCAGGATGCGCACGCCCGCGGCGCGGGCCTCGTCGAAGAAGGCGAAGGCCGCCAGCCAGGGCAGCCAGTGATCGGGATTGGCCGGCGCGATGACGCGCACATCCACCCCGCGCAGCGCCGCCAGCTGAAGCGCGCTCAGCACCGCCTCGTCCGGCACGAAATAGGGCGTGGCCAGCCACACGCGCTCGCGCGCCGCCTCGATGGCGTTGCAGAAATAGAGGCTGCCGGTGTCGAGCGGGTCGGCCGGCCCCGCGGGCAGGATCAGCGCATCGGCGCCGTCGGGGTCGGGGGCGGCGCGCCAGTCGAGCTCGAGCGTCTCGCCCGTCGCCCATGCCCAGTCCTCGGCGAAGACCAGCTGCAGCTGCGCCGCCGCCGGCCCGCGCAGTTCAAGATGCGTGTCGCGCCAGGGGCTGAGCGGCGGGCGGCGGCCCAGATAGGCGTCGCTCACGTTCAGCCCGCCCAGAAAGCCGACGCGCCCGTCGGTCACGACGATCTTGCGGTGGTTGCGGAAGTTGATCTGCCAGCGCGTGGGCAGCGGATGCAGCGCGTTGAAATCGGCGAAGCGCACCCCCGCCGCGCGCAGCTCGGCCAGGTAGCCCGCGCCCAGCCCCGAGCTGCCGATGGCGTCGTAGAGCAGATGCACGCGCACGCCCTGGCGGGCCTTGCGCGCCAGAAGATCGCGGAAGGCGCGGCCGATCTCGTCGTCCTCGATGGTGTAGAAGGCCGCCAGAACCACCTCGCGCGCGTCCTCGATGGCGCGGAACATGGCGGCGAAGGTCTCTTCGCCGTCGCGCAGGATGCGCCAGGCGTTGCCGTAGGTGACGGGCATGCCGGCCAGGCGCTCGAAGGCGGCGGCGTGATCGCCCGCGCGGCGCGGATCGCGCCAGAGCGCGGCGCGCGGGCCGGCCTGGCGGGCGCTTTCCTCGTCCACATGGCGGCGCGCGGCGCGGCGCAGGCGCGCATATCCGCTCATGCGCCGCCGGCCCAGCACCATGTAGGCCGGAACCGCCGGCACCGGCGCCAGGATCAGGAACAGCACCCAGCCCACCGCCCCCTGCGGCGTGCGGGCCGTGCGTACGGCCGAGATCGCGCACAGCCCCGCCGCGCACCACAATAGCGCCAGACCCAGCAGCGCAAGAGCGGTCTCGCTCATGTCCCGCCCCCGGCCACGGGCGACGCGGCGTGGCGCGCGCCTTCGGCGGCCGCCTCGTGCGCGCTTTCGTCGTCGTCCTCCGGGGCGTCTTCGAACGCGACGTCGGCCCACACCGGCAGATGGTCCGAGGCGCGCAGCGCCGCGGCCGAGCGGTGCACCCCATGCGCGGCAAGCCGCAGCCCCCGCCCCAGCAGCACGCGGTCGAGCGGCGCGATGGGGGCCGAGGCGTGAAAGCTGGGCAGCGGCGGCGCCGGGCGCAGGCGGCGCTCGAGCACCGTCAGGCAGCCGCCGGCGGCGCGCCATTCGTTCAGGTCGCCCATCAGCGCCTCGGCCGATCCGTCGGCCCGGGACTCGAGCTGCGCCAGAAGCGCCGCCGCCTGCCGGCGCCGATCGGCCGGGCGCAGGCCCAGATGCGCGGCGGCCAGGCGCAGCCGTCGCCCCTCGACCAGGGCGTCGACGATCAGCGCGCCGCGCGGCTCGAGCGAGGGCAGCGCCGTCGGCGCGACGTTCAGCGCCTGCGCGCGCGCGCTCAGCAGCACGACGTTGCCGTGCCAGCCCAGCCCCGCGCCGCCTTCGTCGACGCGCACCGGCGCCAGCCCCGTCTGTTCGGCCAGCGCGTCGGGATCGAGCACCGCCGCGCGTTCGCCGAAGCGGCGGTCGGCCTCCTGCAAGGCGACGATGTCGGGGCGCAGCTCGGCCAGCACCTGGACGATGCGTTCGGGCCGCCGGCGCCAGTCAAGGCCCACGCCCTTGCGGATGTTGTAGGTCGCGAGGCGGATCATGCTGCTCCTGCATCGCCGCGCGCCGCGGCCCCGTGCGATCCTAGCGCGCGGCCGCATGCGGGCCAAGCGCGCGAAAAGGCCCCGCCGGCTGGGCCGGCGGGGCCGTTCGGGATCGGGCCGGGGCGACGCCCCGCCGCGCGGCTCAGGCCAGCGCCGCCTTGGCCTTGGCGACGACGGCGCCGAAGGCCTCGGGCTCGTGAATCGCCAGATCGGAGAGCACCTTGCGGTCCACCTCGATGCCCGACTTGGTCAGACCGGCGATGAAGCGCGAGTAGGTCATCTCGGGATCGACGGCGCGCACGCCGGCGTTGATGCGCTGGATCCACAGGGAGCGGAAGTTGCGCTTGCGCGTCTTGCGGTCGCGCGTCTGATACTGAAGCGCCTTGTCCACCGCCTGCTTGGCGACGCGGACGACGTTCTTGCGGCGGCCGGAGTAACCCTTGGCGGCCTTGCGGATCTTGGCGTGGCGGGCGTGGGTGGTGACGCCGCGTTTCACTCGGGACATGTTCTCGCCTCCTCAGATCAGCGCGCGTAGGGCAGGAAGCCCTTGACGATCTTCGCGTCCGGCTCGCTCAGCACGGCGGTGCCGCGGGCGTTGCGGATGAACTTGTTGGTGCGCTTGATCATGCCGTGGCGCTTGCCGGCCTGGGCGGCGACCACCTTGCCGGTGGCGGTGACCTTGAAGCGCTTCTTCGCGCTCGCCTTGGTCTTCAGCTTGGGCATTTCGCTCTCCGTCGTCAGAGTGATTCCAAAGGCGACACGGCAGCCCATTCCGGCCGGCCGCCCCGTTCGGAAGCGCAGTGTTTATCCGCTATCGCCGGCGAAGGCAAGGGCGCCTCACGCCCCGCCCGCCGGCGCCGTCAGGGCGCGGAGGGCGGCCTCGAGCGCGGCGGCCAGCCGATCGGCCCCGACGCCCGCGGGCGAGAGGGCCTCGGCCCACAGCAACAGCGCCGCGCCCGCCAGGGCCAGCGCCGCGCCGCCCGCCGAGAACCCGCCCTCGCGCGCCATCGCCAGGTGCCGCCCCGCGCCCAGCGCGACCAGAAGAAGCCCCACGACCGCCAGGACCGACCATGCGCTCATCGCCTTCCTCCCGCGGGGACGGCGGCCGCCGTCACTCGGGCTCGCCCTCGTAGATCAGCTTCTCGCGCACGGGGGCGACGCGCAGGATGTTGGTCGAGCCGGGCGTGTTGAACGGGATGCCGGCGATGACCACGATGCGGTCGTCGTCCGAGGCGAAGCCGCCCGCCCGCGCCGCGCGCGCGGCCGAGACCACCGCCAGCTTGAAGCGCTCGACCTCGTGCGTGTGCACGCAGTGCAGCCCCCACACCAGGCTCAGCCGGCGCGCGGTCGCGAAGAAGGGCGTGAGCACGATGATCGGCACGCGCGGGCGCTCGCGCGCGGCCAGCAGCGCGGTCGTGCCCGAATGGGTGAAGCAGCAGATGGCCTTGACCGAGACGGTCTCGGCCACCTCGCGCGCGGCGGCGGTGATGGCGTCGGCCACGCGGGTGCGCGCCTTGGGGCGGCCGGCCTCCATGGCCTTGCGGTGATAGGGGTCGCGCTCGACCTCTTCGGCGATGGCGTTCATGGTCGCCACGGCCTCGACCGGGAACTCGCCCGCCGCCGATTCGGCCGAAAGCATGACCGCGTCGGCGCCCTCGTAGATGGCGTTCGAGACGTCGGTCACCTCGGCGCGCGTGGGCACGGGCGAGTGGATCATGCTTTCGAGCATCTGCGTGGCGACGATCACCGGCTTGCCGGCAAGGCGCGCGGTCTCGATCAGGCGCTTCTGGATGCCGGGCACCTTGGTCAGCGGCAGCTCGACGCCCAGATCGCCGCGCGCGACCATGATGCCGTCGGCCTCGGCGATGATGCCGTCGATGGCCTCGACGGCGGCGGGCTTCTCGATCTTGGCGATGATGCCCGCGCGACCGCCCAGCAGGGCCTTGCCCTCGACGATGTCCTCGGGGCGCTGGACGAAGCTCATCGCCACCCAGTCGACGCCCAGCCGGCAGGCGAACTCCAGATCCTTGCGGTCCTTGTCCGTCAGCGCCGCCAGCGGCAGCACCACGTCGGGCACGTTGACCCCCTTGCGGTCCGAGATGACGCCGCCCTGCTCGACGATCATGTCGGCCGAGCTTTCGTCGCAGCGCTCGACGCGCAGGCGGATGGCGCCGTCATTGACCAGAAGCGTCGCGCCGGGCTTGAGCGCGGCGAAGATCTCGGGATGCGGCAGGCGCACGCGCGCGGCGTCGCCGGGCCGGTCGTCAAGGTCGAAGCGGAATTGCGCGCCGTCCTCGAGCGTGACGGGCCCGTCGGCGAAGGTTCCGCAGCGCAGCTTGGGCCCCTGGAGATCGGCCAGGATGGCGATGGGGCGGTCCAGCTCGTGCTCGATCTCGCGGATCAGGCGGTGGCGCTGGGCGATTTCCTCGTGGGCGCCGTGGCTCATGTTCAGCCGGAACACGTCGGCGCCGGCCAGGAACAGCTCGCGTATGGTCTCGCGGTCCGACGAGGCCGGTCCGAGGGTGGCGACGATCTTGACGTTTCTGCGACGGCGCATGGAGAACGCTCTTTCCTTGATGTCTGCGGGTGGGCGGCGAACCTACATCTAACCAAGGGCGCCGCGGAAGTCTCGGCTTGCGAAAGCAATTTCGTTGCGATCTGCACGCCGGGCGGCTCAGATGCTTGCCCTTGCGTCGGGCCCGCCGCGGGCGGCGCATTGAAACCCCGCCCCCGCCCGGCTATGAACGGCCCGCGCCCCGCCGGCGCCGCGAGCGGAGCCCCCATGCCCACCGACCCGGCCTTCGAAATCGCCAATCCCGACGGACGCCCGGACGTCCTGCTTCTGTGCGACCACGCGTCGAACCGCGTCCCGCCCGAAGTGTGCGGCGGCGATCTGGGCCTGCCGCCCGAGGACATGGCCCGCCACATCGCCTATGACGTGGGCGCGCGCGGCGTGACGCTGGAGCTGGCGCGGCTGCTGGACGCGCCGGCGGTGCTGTCGACCTTCTCGCGGCTGGTCATCGACCCCAATCGCGGCGAGGACGACCCGACGCTGATCATGAAGCTTTACGACGGCTCGGTCATTCCCGGGAACCGGCATGTGGACGGAACCGAGACCGCCCGCCGCCTGAGCGACTGGCACCGCACCTATCACGACGCGATCCGCGCGCGCATCGCCCGCGCCGAGGCGGCGGGCGCGCGGCCGGCGCTGATCTCGATCCACTCCTTCACGCCGCAGCTGCGCGGGCGGGCGCCGCGCCCGTGGCATGTGGGCGTGCTGTGGGACCGCGATTCGCGGCTGGCGGCGCCGCTGCTCGAGCTGCTGCGCGCCGAGCCCGACCTGTGCGTGGGCGACAACGAGCCCTATTCGGGCCAGCTTCAGGGCGACTGCATGTGGACCCATGGCACGCGCCGCGGCCTGCCCCACGCGCTGATCGAGATCCGCAACGACCTGATCGCCGACCCCGAGGGCGAGCGCGCCTGGGCGCGGCGCCTTGCGCCCATCCTGCGCCGCGCGCTGGACCGCGCCGCCGCTCCGGCATAGCCTGCGGCCGCGGCCCCGCCGCCCCCCCGAGCCGGCCCCGAGCCGGCCCCGAGCCGGCCCCGCGCCGGCCCCGCGCCGCCCGAACCAAGGAGACCGCCGATGGACAACCAGACGCGCACCGAGCTTGAAGCCGCCGCCTTCCGCCGACTCGTGCAGCACCTGCGCGAGCGTTCGGACGTGCAGAACATCGACCTGATGAACCTGGCGGGCTTTTGCCGCAACTGCCTGAGCCGCTGGTATCAGGAGGCCGCCGAGGCCCGCGGGCTGGCGATGACCAAGGACGAGGCGCGCGAGATCATCTACGGCATGCCCTATGAAGAGTGGCGCGCGCGCCATCAGACCGAGGCCGGCGCCGACAAGCTGGCCGCCTTCGAGCGCAACCGCCCGCGCGACCACTGAGGCGCCCGCCCCGGCCGGTCGTCCGGTCCGCGACGCCCCCGCGCGCCGTTGCCGCGCCCGCCGCGCGGCGCTATGGTCCGCGCCATTTTCGCGTCCACGCCCCAATCGGAGCATGCCATGATCGAGAACATCGACGACGACAACTTCTCGCGCACCACCGTCGCCGCGGACCAGCTGCGCGCGATCGTCGAGCGCATCGAGCGCCTCGAGGACGAGAAGAAGGAGGTCGCCGCCCAGATCAAGGAGGTCTACGCCGAGGCCAAGGCCAACGGCTTCGACACCAAGACCCTGCGCAAGGTAGTGTCGCTGCGCAAGAAGCGGCCCGAAGAGCGCTCGGAGGAAGAGGCGATGCTGGACCTCTACCTGTCGGCGCTGGGCATGCTGCCGGGCTGAGGGCGGCGGCGGCGCATCGGGGCGCGAGCCGGCGGCGCCTGAACGCGCGCATCGGCGCGGCGTGAAGCGCGCCGCAAGCGCCGGCGGCCCGGCGCGCGGCCCGAACATTCCCCGAAAATCCCGCCGCGCGGCCCACGGGCGCCGCCGACCGCCCCCACCCCCGTGAACGCGGCCGGGCGCAAGGGGCCGCGCAAGCCCGACCGCGCAAGCCCGATCACGCAGGGCCGATCACGCGGGGCGGACCCGGGGCGCCCGGCGACGCGAATCGGCGGCGCGCTTGCCCGCGGGGCTGATTCGCGATATGGGGCGCGATCCCGGAACGGCGGCCGCCCCGCAGGCGGCGCAGATGGAGAACGCAGATGCAGCGCGGCATGATCCTTGGCGCGGCGGCCATGACGCTGATCGTGGTCGCCTCGAACATCCTGGTCCAGCACCTGTTCAACGACTGGCTGACCTGGGGCGCCTTCACCTATCCCTTCGCCTTCCTCGTCACCGACCTGACGAACAAGACCCTTGGCGCGGCCACCGCCCGGCGCGTGGTGCTGGCGGGGTTCGTCGCGGGGGTGGCGTGCTCGTTCGTCGCGGCCGGCTTCGACGCGACCACCTTCCGCATCGCGCTCGGCTCGGGGCTGGCGTTCCTGAGCGCCCAGCTGCTCGACGTGTCGGTCTTCGACCGGCTGCGGGCGGGCTCGTGGTGGCGCGCGCCGCTGGTCTCGTCGCTGTTCGGCTCGGCGGTGGACACGCTGATCTTCTTCTCGGTCGCCTTCTCGAGCGCGTTCGCGTTCCTCGACCCCGCCGACAACGTGTCCTGGGCCAACGCGGCCACGCCGCTTCTGGGAGCGGGCCCCGAGGCGCCGCTGTGGGCCTCGCTGGCCGCGGCTGATTTCGGCGTCAAGCTGGCGCTCGCGCTGGTGGCGCTGGTTCCCTTCCGCCTGGCGCTGGGGCTGCTGCGCGCCGCGCGCGCCTGACCACGCGCCGCCGCCCTCGCGCCCCGGCGGCCGAGGGCGGCGCGCCCGCGCCATGATCCGCGTCACCGACCATATCTCGATCGCCGAGTGGGAGCTGACCGAAAGCTTCGCGCGCAGTTCGGGCCCCGGCGGGCAGAACGTCAACAAGGTCGAGACGGCGGTCGAGCTGCGCTTCGAGGCCCAGCGCTCGCCCCATCTGCCGCCCGACGTCAAGGCCCGCCTGCGCCGCCTGGCCGGCAGCCGCTGGACGAAGGAGGGCGCGCTGATCATCCGCGCCCAGACGCACCGCTCGCAGGCGCGCAACCGCGAAGAGGCGCTGGCCCGCCTGATCGCGCTGATCGCCGCCGCGGCCGAGCGCCCCAAGCGCCGCCGCCCGACCCGGCCCACGCTGGGCTCGAAGCGGCGGCGGCTGGACTCGAAGACCCGGCGCGGCCAGGTCAAGGCCCTGCGGACCCGCCCCGACGCCGAGGACTGACCCCCGTCAGACCAGATCCTTGGGCCGCGCGAAATGCGCCAGCCGCGCGCCGCCAAGGCGCAGATCGCGCCAGCGCGGGGCCTCCAGCTCCAGCGCCGCGACGGCGGCGGTGGGAAAACTGTCGAGCGCGCGCGCCGCGCCGCCCGCAGGCCGCTGCGCCAGCATCAGCCGCAAGAAGGCGCCCAGCCCCGGCTCATGCGCAAGAAGTAGCGCGCGCCCCGCCGCGTCGGGCAGCCCCTGCGCGGCGCTCAGCAGCGCCTGCGGGGCGGCGTGATAAAGCTCGGGCATGACCTCGGGCGCGGGCGGGGCGGGCAGCTCGCGCGCAAGCCCCTCCCAGGTCTCGCGCACGCGGCGGGCGTCCGAGATGCGCGCCGCCTCGGGCGCCAGCCCCGTCTCGCGCAGCCACGCCCCCATCAGCGCCGAGGCCAGCCTGCCGCGCAGCGCCAGGGGGCGGGCGTGGTCCTCGAGCGTCGGGTCGTCCCAGCCGGATTTTCCGTGGCGCATCAGGATCAGCAGTCTCATGCGCGTCTCCGCATCAGGAATGGGTCCGGCGACCAGCCAAGCACGGCCGGACCGGCAAGCCAAGCGCCGCGGCGCTCAGCGCATGGGGGCGCGCGCGCAGGAAGGCGGCCATGTGAAAGGCGGCCTGCTCGGCGCCCGGCGCGCGCGCGCGGCCCACGGGACAGGCGCGGCGCGCAAGACAGCCCCCCGCGCGGCAGGCCCCGCCTTCGGGGCCGGCGACGTGGCGCGCGCAGGCCTCGGCGTCGTAGCCGCCCGCCCCGAAGGCGCCGACCGGGCAGGCGCGCAGGCAGGGCCGGGCGCAGTCGTCGCAGGGGCGCGCGCCGCGCCGGGCGGGCGGCGCGCCAAGCGGCGCACCGAACAGCAGCGCGCCGCGCCACGAGGCCCAGAGCCCCTCTTGCGCATGCACCAGCATCCCCAGCGCCGAGGGCCACGCCGGCTCGGCCAGCAGGGCCCAGCGCAGGAAGGGCGGATGGGGCGGCCCGTCGGATGGCCCCGCCGCGCGCGCGCCAAAGCGCGCGGCCAGTTCGGCGACGATCCGCGCCGACCAGCGGTCGAGGGGATCGGGGGCGCCGTCGGCCCATTCGGGCGCGGCGCGAAAGGCTTCCCACATGCGCGGCCCGTCCGCGCGCAGCAGGGCCACCGCCCGCGCGCCGCGCCAAGGCTGGTCGGCGGGCGGATCGGCGGCGGGCGGATCGGCGGCGGGCAGATCGGCGGCGGCGACGGCCAGCCCATGCCCGCCCGCCGCGCGCCCCAGCGCCGCCAGCAGCCCGGCCGCGTTCATCGCCGCAGGAAGGGAAAGAGCAACGTCCAGCCGAGCCGCGCCGGATCGCGCGTCTGCCAGTCGGGCAGGCCCAGCCGCAGCGCGCCGCGCGCCCGCGCGCGATAGGTGCCGAACAGCCGGTCCCACCAGGACAGGTTGAAGCCGTAATTGCTGTCGGTTTCCTCGCGCCGGACCGAGTGATGGATGCGGTGCATGTCCGGCGTCACCAGCACCCAGCGCAGCGCCGCCTCGATGCGCGCGGGCAGGCTGATGTTGGCGTGGTTGAACATGGCGCAGCCGTTGAGGAGGATCTCGAACAGGATCACCGCCAGCGCCGGCGCGCCCAGCGCATAGACAAGCCCGATCTTGAACAGCATCGACAGCGCGATCTCGATCGGGTGAAAGCGGATGGCCGTGGTCACGTCCACGTCCCGGTCGGCGTGGTGCACGCGATGCACGCGCCAAAGGATCGGGATCTTGTGGCTGAGCAGGTGCTGGAACCAGATCGCGAAATCCAGCGCCGCGATGCAGATCAGCGCCTCGAGCCACGGCGCCCAGTCGAGCGCGTTGAACAGCCCCCAGCCCATGGCCTGCGCGTCCCAGGCCGCGCCCGCCGCGGCGGCGGGAAACAGCAGCCGCACCAGCGCCGCGTCCAGCGCCGCGACGGCCCAGTTCACCCCCCAGCGCGGCCAGCGCCCCAGCGCCAGGGCGCGCGCGGGGCGCAGCGCCTCCCAGCCCGCCATCAGGCAGAAGACGCCGGCGAAGACGGCCAGGCGGATCAGGGGCTCGTTGCTCATGCGCCCAACATGCGCCGCGCGCGGCGCGGGTCAAGGCGCGCCGGCGCGGCCGCGCTCATCCCGCGCGGATCAGCGTGCCCGCGCCATGGGCCGTGAACAGCTCGAGCAGGCAGGCATGCGGCGCGCGCCCGTCCAGGATCACCACCGCGCCCACGCCCTGCGCGATGGCGTCGAGGGCGGTGCGTGTCTTGGGGATCATGCCGCCCGAGATGACGCCCGCCTCGGTCAGCTCCTCGACATCGGCGGGGGTCATGTCGGTCAGCACCTCGCCGGCGGCGTTCTTGACGCCGGCGACGTCGGTCAGCAGCAGCAGCCGCTCGGCCTTGAGCGCGCCGGCGATGGCGCCCGCGGCAGTGTCGCCGTTGACGTTGAAGGTCTCGCCGTTGCGGCCGGCGCCGACGGGGGCGATGACGGGGATCAGGTCGCTCTGGATGAAGGTGCGCAGCACGTCGGGGTTCACCTTGACCGGGTGGCCGACGAAGCCCAGGTCCAGCGCCTGCTCGATGTTGCTGTCGGGGTCGCGCCGGGTCTTGAGCGCCTTCTCGCAGATCATCAGGTTGGCGTCCTTGCCCGACAGGCCCACCGCCTTGCCGCCCTGCGCGTTGATGGCCGAGACGATGGCCTTGTTGATGCGCCCGGCCAGGACCATCTCGACCACCTCGACCGTGGCCTGATCGGTGACGCGCAGACCATCGACGAAGGTCGATTCGATGGCCAGGCGCTTGAGCATCTGCTGGATCTGCGGCCCGCCCCCATGCACCACCACCGGATGCACGTTGCACTGCTTCATCAGCACGATGTCGCGGGCGAAGCGGGTCATGGCCTCGTCGTCGCCCATGGCATGGCCGCCGAACTTCACGACCACGCACGCGCCGTCATAGCGTTGCAGGTAGGGCAGCGCCTCGCTGAGGGTGCGGGCGGTGGCGATCCAATCGCGTTTCATGGCGGCGGACTTCTCCATGGGGCTGGCTCCCGAAACATGCGCCCGCCCTCTTTAGCGCCGCCGGCGCGCGCACGCCAGATGGCGCCGCGGTCAGCCCTGCTCGACCAGGCTCATCGCGGCCGCGCGCACGCCCTCGAGCCCGCGCCCCTTGGCCGAGGAGGTGACGAGGATCTCGGGGAACACGGTCACATGCCGCGCCAGCTCGGCCTGGGCGGCGTCGAGCGTGCGGCGCAGATGCGCGTCGCCGACCTTGTCGGCCTTGGTCATGACGATCTGGCAACTGACCGCCGCGCGGTCGAGAAGGTCGAGGATCTCGTGATCCGCCTTCTTCACCCCGTGGCGCGAGTCGATCAGCACGAAGACCCGCCGCAGCGTCGGCCGCCCGGCCAGGTAGTCGCGCAGCAGCCGCTGCCAGCGCGCCACCGTCTTGACCGGCGCCTCGGCGAAGCCATAGCCGGGCACGTCGACCATCCAGGCGGCGCCGCCCAGGTCGAAGAAGTTCAGCTCCTGCGTGCGGCCCGGCGTGTTCGAGGTGCGCGCCAGCGAGTTGCGCTGCGTCAGCGCGTTGATGAGCGAGGACTTGCCCACGTTCGAGCGCCCGGCGAAGCAGAATTCCGGCCGGTCGGCGGGCGGCAGGCCGTCCATCGCCACCACGCCCTTGACGAAGGCGACCGGCCCCAGGAACAGCTTGCGCCCGCGCTCGGCAAGGGCGGGATCGGGCGCGGGATCGACGGCGAAGCGCATCTGCATCGGGGCGTCTCCTTGCGCGCGGGCAAGGGGCCGGCGCGCGGCCGGCCCCCGCCCTCAGCCGCGCTTGCGGCGCTTGAAGCTGCGCTTGACGTTGCCCAGAACGTCCACCTCGACGCCCTGGCTGCGCATGATCACGTATTGCTGGATGAAGGTGATCATGTTGTTCGCGATCCAGTAAAGCACCAGGCCCGACGCGAACTGCCCGAGCATGAACATGAAGATCCACGGCATCCAGGCGAAGATCATCTTCTGCGTCGGGTCGGCGGGCTCGGGGTTGAGCTTCTGCTGCAGCCACATCGAGATGCCCAGCAGGATCGGCAGCACCCCGATCGAGAAGATGCCCAGCAGGCTGTCATGCCCCGGCGCATCCCACGGCAGCAGCCCGAACAGGTTCAGGATCGAGCTGGGGTCGGGCGCCGACAGGTCGCGGATCCAGCCGAAGAAGGGCGCGTGGCGCATCTCGATGGTGACGAACAGCACCTTGTAGAGCGAGAAGAAGATCGGGATCTGCAGCAGGATCGGCAGGCAGCCCGCGGCGGGGTTGGCCTTCTCCTTGCGGTAAAGGGCCATGATCTCCTGCTGGAGCTTGACCTTGTCGTCGCCGCAGCGCTCCTTGATCTTCTCGATCTCGGGCTGAAGCATCTTCATCTTCGACATGGCCACGTAGGACTTGTAGGCCAGCGGGAACAGCGCCGCCTTGACGATCAGCGTCAGCAGGATGATCGCCACGCCCATGTTGCCGACCAGGCCCTTGATGAACAGCAGCAGCTGAAGGATCGGCTTGGTCAGGAAAAAGAACCAGCCCCAGTCGATGGCGTCGGTGAAGCGCTCGATGCCCTGGCGCTCGTATTCGCGGATGGTGGCGTATTCCTTGGCGCCGGCGAAGGCGCGGGTGCTGGCCGAGGCGGTCGCGCCGGGCGCGACGGTGACGACGGGCAGGATCGACTCGGCGCGGTATTCCTGGTCGATCTCGCCGCGCGCGCCGCGGCGATAGCGGAACACGGCCTCGAAGCCCTCGTCATGGGGCGGGGCCAGCGTGGCCATCCAGTATTTGTCGGTGAAGCCCAGCCAGCCGTTGCGCTCGACCGGGATCTTGCGCTGCACGACGCCGGGGCCGCCGTCGCCCTCAAGCTCCTTGAGCTCGTCGTAGTCGAGCTCGACCAGCGTGCCGTCGAACACGCCAAGGCCGCCTTCGTGCAGGATGTAGAAGTTGACCGTCTCGGGCTGGCCGCGGCGGGCGACGTAGCCATAGGGCGCCAGGGCGACCGGGCGCTCGCCGGCGTTGGTCACGGTCTGCTCGACGGTGAACATGTAGTTCTCGTCCACCGAGATCTTGCGCCGGAAGGTCAGCCCCTGGCCGTTGTCCCAGACCAGCGTCACGGGCTTGTCCACGCCCAGCTCGTCGCCCGACTCGACCCGCCACTCGGTGTTCGGACCCGGCGTCGGGATCGGCGCGGCGCCGGGCGCGTCGGCGACCGGCAGCCAGCCATGGACGATGAAGAACGGATGCTCGGTCCCCACCGGCGACAGCAGCGTGACCGTGTCGCTGTCGGGCTCGATGGTCTCGCGGTAGTCGAGCAGATGCAGATCGTCGAGCCGCGCCCCGCGCAGCGCGATCGAGCCCGAGAGGCGCGGCGTGCGCACCGGCACGCGCGGCGAGCGGGCCAGGGCCTCTTCGCGCGTCATCAGCGCCGGCGCGCCGGCGGCCGTGGCGGCGTCGCCGGCCGCGGGCGCGCCGGCCGTTCCGGCGCCGACGGCCGAGACGGCGGGCTGCTCGGCCGGGACCGGCTGCGGCGGCTCGGGCGGGAAAAGGATGAACCAGAGCGCGATGACCGCGAAGCTGAGCACCGCGGCCGTGAGCATGTTCTTCTGTTCGTCCATGACGGCTCCGAGGGGACTATCGGGATTTGACGGGGGTTGAATAGGCCCCGGGCGGCGAGGTCAAGGGGTTTCCGCGCCGCGCCGGCCTCGGGCGGGGGCCCGCCAGGCGCGCCCGCGACCGGCCTCGCCCGATCCGCCGGGGCCGCGCGGCGAGGCGGGCCCATGGGCGGCCAACCGCCTGCGGCGCCCCCATCCGGCCTGACCGGGGCCGCGCGCCGGCCGGCGCGGGAGGCCTTGCGCCACACGAGGCGCCGCGCCCCCATCCGGCCCGCCCGAGCCGCGCCCGGCCGCGCCGCGGGCGGGTCACGATGGACGCGCCGCGCGATGCCCGGACCGCGCAGGCGGGCGCGCGCCCCCGCAAAGGCGCTCCGCCGCAGAGCGCAAGCGGATTCTCGCTGCGGGCCGGCCGGCGCCCCCAAGCGGCCCGGACGCGCCGCCGCGGACGATCAGAAGATCCCGTCGCGTCAGGGCAAGGGCTCGCGCGCCGCGGGGGCGGGCGCGCTTGCGCGCGGGGCGGGGGCGGGCGCGCTTGCGCGCGGGGCGCGCGGGTCTATACTCGGCCCCGAGGCGGGCTTGCGCCTTGACCGGCGCGCGGCGCCCGACGACATCCGGCGGCATGACCCAGACGTCCGATCCCCAGGCTCCCGGCGCAGGCGGCGCCGATGCGGGCGCGCCCCCGCGCCCGGGGCAGGCGCGCGCGCTGCGCTTCGGCTGGACCACCGGGGCCTGCGCCTGCGCCGCCGCGCTGGGGGCGGCGCGCGCGCTGCTGACGGGCCGCGCCGACGAGGGGCCGGTGCAGATCCGGCTTCCACGCGGGGGAACGGCGCGCTTCGATCTGGCCGAGCTGACGCTGGCCGAGGGCTGGGCGCGCGCGGGCGTCGTCAAGGATGCGGGCGACGATCCCGACGTGACGCATGGCGCGCTGGTGCGCGCGCGCGTCAGCCAGGCCGCGCCCGGAACGGGCGTGCGCTTTGCGGCCGGCGAGGGCGTGGGCGTCGTCACCCTGCCAGGCCTGCCCCTGCCGCCGGGCGAGCCGGCCATCAACCCCACCCCGCGCGCGATGATCAAGGGCGCGCTGCGCGAGCTGGCGCAGGAGCTTGGCGCGCCGGCGGATTTCGAGGTCGAGATCTCGATCCCCGGCGGCGAGGCCCTGGCCGCCCGCACATGGAACCCGCGCCTTGGCATCGTCGGCGGGCTGTCGATCCTTGGCACCACGGGCATCGTGCGCCCCTTCTCCTGCGCGGCCTGGATCGCCTCGATCCATCGCGGCGTGGACGTGGCGCGCGCGACGGGCCTGACGCACGCCGTCGCCGCCACCGGCGCGACATCCGAGCGCGCCGCCGCGCGGCTCTATCCCGCGCTGCCGCCCGCCGCCTTTCTCGACATGGGCGACTTCGCGGGCGGCCTGCTGAAATACCTGCGCCGCCACCCGCTGCCGCGGCTGACCATCGCCGGCGGCTTCGCCAAGCTGACCAAGCTGGCGCAGGGGGCGCTCGACCTGCATTCGTCGCGCAGCCAGGTGGACATGGCGCGCCTGGCCGCGCTGGCCGAGGCGCTGGGCGCGGACGGCGCGCGCATCCGCGCCGCGAACACCGCGCTCGAGGCGCTGACCATCGCCGGGCCGCGCCTGGCCGAGGCGGTGGCGCGCGACGCGGCGGCGGCGGCGCTGGCGATCCTGAACGGCGCGCCGGTCGAGATCGAGGCGATCGTGGTCGGGCGCGACGGCGCGGTGCTGGCGCGCACCCCCTTCGCGGGCCCCGGCGCCGCGCGCACGCCATGACGATCCTGGTCCTGGCCGGCTCGGCCGAGGCGCGCGCCGTCATCGCCGCGCTGCGCGAGGCGGGCGCGCCGACCATCGCCTCGCTGGCCGGGGTCACCCGCCGCCCGGCGCCGCTGGGCGTTCCGACCTGGCGCGGCGGCTTCGGCGGCGCCGAGCCCATGGCCCGACGCCTGCGCGAGGCGGGCGTGCGCGTCGTCGTCGATGCGACCCACCCCTTCGCCCGCCGCATCAGCGCGCGCACGGCCGAAATCTGCGATCGGCTGGGCGTTGCGCGCATCGCGCTGGTGCGCCCGCCCTGGCGCGAACCCGAGCCGGGCGCGTGGCGGCGCTTCGCCACGCTCGAGGCCGCGCTCGAGGCCCTGCCCGCGGGCGCGCGCGTGCTGGCGGCGCTGGGCGCCGGCGCGACGGCGCGGCTGGGCGCGCGGCCCGATCTGCGCTTCCTCGCCCGCGTGGCCGAGGCGCCCGCCCCCGACGCGCCGCCCCCGCCGCCGAATGTCGAGCTCATCGCCCGCCGCCCGCCGCTGAGCGAGTCGGACGAGCGCGCGCTGATGCGCGAGGCCGGCATCGACATCCTGCTGACCCGCAATTCCGGCGGGCCGGCCGACGCCAAGCTGGCGGCCGCGCGGGCGCTGGGCGTCGAGATCGCGATGATCGACCGCCCGCCGCCGCCCCCGCCCCCCCACGCGCGCGACGCCGCCGAGGCCGCCGCCTGGGCGCTGGCGCGCTGGCGCGAGCGGGCGGCGCCTTCGGCTTGACAGAGGCGGCCCCAGCGCCGAAAACGGGCGATGTGCATGGTTCCGCATGTCGCGCCCAAGGCGCGCCGGGATTAATAGGGAATGCGGACAGGGCCGACCCAAACCGGGGGCCCGAAGCCGCAGCCGCCCCCGCGACTGTAGGCGGAGCGCGCCGTCCACACGCCACTGGCCCCGGGCCGGGAAGGCGGACGGCGCAGGGGACGATCCCCGCTCCGCAAGCCAGGAGACCTGCCATGCATCGTGCAACCCAATCCCGTCGGGTGTGACGGGCAGGAGTGAGAGACATGCAGAACACGACCCTTCGCCACGCGGCCCGCGTCGACGCCGGCCTCGTTTCCATCGTCGGCGCCGCCGCGCTGGGCCTGACGCTGGTCTTCTTCGCGGGCTTTGCGAACGTCACCCATGACGTCGCGCATGATTCGCGCCACGCCATCGCCTTCCCCTGCCACTGACCCGGCGCGAAACGATGGGAAGAAGACTGCTGGCCAGCGCGCTGTTCGCGGGCCTGCTGGCGGGGCTCGTCTCGGCGGCCCTGCAGCACTGGATGACGACGCCGCTCATTCTTCAGGCCGAGCTCTATGAATCGGGCGAGATGGTCCATGGCGCCGCGCATGCGCATGACGGCGCCCATGCCCATGAGGGCGGGCACGACCACGGCGCCGCCGGCGCGGCCGCGAGCGGCCATGCGCACCATCACGACCATGGCGACGAGGTCGGCCTGACCGAGCGCGCCGCGAACACCTTCATGATGACCCTGGTCGCCATGGCGGGCTTCGGCCTGCTGCTGACCGCCGGCTTCGCGCTGGCAGAGCGCCTGGGCGCCGGCCGCGTCGGCCTGCGCGAGGGGCTGATGTGGGGCGCGGCGGGCTTCGCCTGCACGCAGCTGCTCACCGGCGCGGGGCTGCCGCCCGAACTGCCCGGATCGGCCGCGGCGCCGCTGCTCGAGCGGCAGATCTGGTGGACGCTGGCGGCGCTGCTGTCGGCCGCCGGGCTGGCGGTCCTGGCCTGGGCGCCGAACCCGGCGCGCTGGCTCGGGCTGGCGCTGCTGGCGCTGCCGCACGCGATCGGCGCTCCCCACCCCGACGAGCTCTGGGGCGGCGCGCCGCCCGAGCTGGCCGGCCTGTTCGTCGCGCGCTCGCTGCTCATCGGCGCCGTGGGATGGACCGTTCTCGGCGCCGCGGCGGGCTGGCTCTGGTCGGACGAGCGCAGGGCCGCCTGAGCGGCGCGGCGCGCGCCGCCGCAGACAACCGGCGCCGCCGGCCCCCGGCGGCGCCCCTCATCGCAAGGACCATCGAACGATGACCACCGCCAGCCTTCGCAAGATCCCCGCCACCGTCGTCACCGGCTTTCTGGGCGCGGGCAAGACGACGCTCATCCGCAACCTGCTGGCGCGCGCGGACGGGCGCCGCATCGCGCTCATCGTCAACGAGTTCGGCGACATGGGCGTGGACGGCGAGCTTCTGCGCGGCTGCGGCGACGCCGCCTGCGCCGACGAGGACGTGGTCGAGCTGAGCAACGGCTGCATCTGCTGCACCGTGGCCGACGACTTCATCCCCACGCTGGAAATGCTCCTCTCGCGCCCGACGCCGCCCGATCACATCGTCATCGAGACCTCGGGCCTGGCGCTGCCGCAACCGCTGGTGCGCGCCTTCAACTGGCCGCAGATCCGCAACCGCGTGACCGTGGACGGCGTGGTGACGGTGGTCGACGGCCCCGCCGTGGCCGCCGGCCGCTTCGCCCATGACGAAGGCGCCGTCGCCGCCCAGCGCGCCGCCGACGACAATCTCGACCACGAAACCCCGCTGGCCGAGCTGTTCGACGACCAGCTGGCCTGCGCCGACCTGGTCGTGGTGTCGAAATCCGACCTCCTGGACGAAGAGCAGGCCAACGCCCTGTTCGAGGTCGTCTGCGCCAAGGCCCGCCAGGGCGTGCGCATCGTGCGCTCGGACGCCGGCGGCCTGTCGCCGCGCGTGCTGCTGGGCATGGGCGTGGGGGCCGAGAACGACCTCGACTCGCGCGCCGAGATCCATCACCGCCACCATGACGACGATCATGACCATGATCACGACCATGATCACGACCGCCATCACGAGGACGCGCATGGGCATGACGAGTTCGAAAGCTTCGCGCTGACCCTGCCCGAGATCCGCGACCCCGCCGCCTTCCGCGCCCGCGTCGAGGCCGCGATCCGCGATCACGACATCCTGCGCCTGAAGGGTTTCGCGGCCGTCGCGGGCAAGCCCATGCGCCAGGTGGTGCAGGCGGTGGGGCCGCGGCTCGAGACCTATTTCGACCGCCCCTTCGGCGACGAGCCGCGCGTCACGCGGCTGGTGGTGATCGGGCTGGCGGGCATGGACCGCGCCGCCATCGAGGCCGCGCTGGCCGAGCCCGCCCCCGCCATGGCCTGAGCCGCCGGGGCGCAAGCCCGCGCCCCGGCCCTGCGCTCCGGCGCCCGCTTCGGCCCGCGCTCGGGCCGCGTCGGGTCCGCCGCGAGCGCGCCAGCGCAGCGCCCCGCGCGCAAGGGAGACGCCATGCACCTGCTTCTGGCCCAGCCGGGCGAGGTCTCGGACGGCTCCGAGGCCGTGGATCTGGGACAGGACCCCGGCGACATCGTCATCATCTCGGCCGCCGACACCGAGCTGGCGGCCCTGTCCGAGGCGCGCGCGCAGGCCATTCCGGGGCTGCGGCTGCGCCTGGCCTCGCTGCTGCACCTGCAGCACCCCATGTCGGCGGACCTGCATCTGGACCGGACCGCCGCGCGCTCGCGCCTGGTGGTGGTGCGCGCGCTGGGGGGCAAGGGCTACTGGTCCTACGGGCTTGAGCAATACGCCCTTCGGCTGCGCGAGGCGGGCGCGCTGTTCGCCGCGCTGCCCGGAGACGACAAGCCCGACGAGGAGCTGCGCCGCCTGTCCACCGTCGCCCCCGAGGACTGGGACCGCCTGTGGGCCTATTTCGTCGAGGGCGGCCCGCGCAACATGGCCAACCTGCTGCGCCATTGCGCGCACATGCTGGGCGAGGCCGAGGCGCCCCCCGCCCCGGCGCCGCTCTTGCGCGCGGGCGTCTACTGGCCCGGAGCGGGGGTGGCGGATCTGGACGCGGCGCGCGCCGCATGGCGGCCGGGCGCGCCGGTCGCGGCGCTGGTCTTCTATCGCGCGCTGGTGCAGGGGGCGGGGCTGCACCCGGTCAACCGGCTGACCAAGGCGCTGGCCGCGCAGGGGCTCAACCCGCTGCCGATCTTCGTCGCCTCGCTCAAGGACCCGGTTTCGGCCGCCACGCTCGAGACCCTGTTCGCCGAGGCGCCGCCCGACGTGGTCGTCAACGCCACCAGCTTCGCCGTCTCGTCGCCGCAAGCGGGCGCGCATGAGGGCACGCCGCTCGACCGGCCCGGCGCGCCGGTGCTGCAGGCGATCTTCGCCGGCGGAACCGAGCAGGCCTGGGAGGCGGGCGCCAACGGCCTGTCGGCGCGCGACATCGCCATGAACGTCGCCCTGCCCGAGGTGGACGGGCGCATCGTCACGCGCGCCGTCAGCTTCAAGGGCGAGGCCTATTTCGACGAACAGGCCCAGGCCCCCATCGCCGCCTATCGCGCCCAGGGCGACCGGGTCGATTTCGTCGCCCGGCTGGCCGCCGCCTGGGCGCGGCTGCGCGCCCTGCCCAACGGGCGCAAGCGCGT
The DNA here is from genome assembly GCF_008124525.1 of Oceanicella actignis. Classification (GTDB taxonomy): domain Bacteria; phylum Pseudomonadota; class Alphaproteobacteria; order Rhodobacterales; family Rhodobacteraceae; genus Oceanicella; species Oceanicella actignis. The sequence continues at coordinate 510,330 of NZ_VNHJ01000002.1, read as the reverse complement.
CGCGCTGATCCTGGCCAACTATCCCAACCGCGACGGGCGGCTGGCGAACGGCGTCGGGCTGGACGCCCCCGCCTCGACCGTCGCGGCGCTGCGCGCGCTGGCCGAAGCGGGCTACGACGTGGCCGACGCGCCCGCCGATTCGGCCGAGCTCATGGCCCGCATCATGGCCGGGCCGACCAACTGGCTGCCCGACCGCGCCGCGCGCCAGGGCGGGCAGACGCTGACGCTGAGCGCCTATCTGCGCGCCTACCGGGCCCTGCCCTACGAGCTTCGCCAGCAGGTCGAGGAACGCTGGGGCCCGCCCGAGGGCGACCCCTTCTTCCTGCCCGAGGGGAACGGGCTCGAGGGGCGCTTCGCCCTGTCCATCCACCGCTTCGGGTCGGTCGCGGTGGGCGTGCAGCCCGCGCGCGGCTACAACATCGACCCCAAGCAGACCTACCACGCGCCCGACCTGGTTCCGCCGCACAACTACCTGGCCTTCCACTTCTGGCTGCGCGACGAGTTCGGCGCCCACGCCTTCGTCCACATGGGCAAGCACGGCAATCTGGAATGGCTGCCGGGCAAGTCCGTGGCCCTGTCGCGGCAGTGCTTTCCCGAGGCGGCGCTGGGCCCGACCCCCAATCTCTACCCCTTCATCGTCAACGACCCCGGCGAGGGCGCGCAGGCCAAGCGCCGCGCCGCGGCGGTGGTGATCGACCACCTGACCCCGCCCATGACCCGCGCCGAAACCTACGGGCCGCTGAAGGATCTCGAGGCGCTGGTGGACGAGTATTACGAGGCCTCGGGCGTCGATGCGCGCCGCGCGGCGCATCTGCGGCGCGAGATCATGACCCTGACCGCCGCCGCCGGGCTGGACGCCGACGCCGGCATCGCGCCGGACATGCCCGAGGACGAGGTGCTGGCGCGGCTGGACGAGTATCTGTGCGACATCAAGGAATCGCAGATCCGCGACGGGCTGCACGTGTTCGGCGCCGCGCCCGAGGGCGTGCAGGAGCGCGACCTTCTTGTGGCGCTGGCGCGGGTTCCGCGCGCCGCCGCCGCGCGCCCCGCGCCGGGCGACGCCTCGCTGATCCGCGCCATCGCGCAGGATCTGGGCCTAGACCCGGCCGAGTTCGATCCGCTCGACTGCGCCATGGCGGCCCCCTGGCGCGGTCCGCGGCCCGAGCCGCTGGCGCGAATCCTGCCCGGCCCCTGGCGGACCAATGGCGACGCCGTCGAGCGCATCGAGGCGCTGGCCGCCGCGCTGGTCGACGGCGCCCCCCTGCCCGAGGGCATGGAGCGCACGCGCGCCGTGCTCGACTGGATCGAGGGCGTCATGCGTCCGGCGCTGCGCGCCAGCGGCCCGGCCGAGATGCGCGCGCTGCTCGACGGGCTTGCGGGGCGCTTCGTGCCGCCCGGCCCCTCGGGCGCGCCCACGCGCGGGCGCCCAGACGTTCTGCCCACGGGGCGCAACTTCTACTCGGTCGACAGCCGCGCCGTGCCCACCCCGGCGGCGTGGACGCTGGGCTGGCGCTCGGCGCAGGCGCTGGTCGAGCGCCACGCGCAGGAAGAGGGCGACTGGCCGCGCGCCCTGCTGCTGACGGCCTGGGGCACCTCGAACATGCGCACCGGCGGCGACGACGTGGCCCAGGCCATGGCGCTGATCGGCGCGCGCCCGACCTGGGACGCGGCCTCGCGCCGCGTGACGGGGTTCGAGATCCTGCCCCTCTCGGCGCTGGGCCGCCCGCGCGTGGACGTGACGCTGCGCGTCTCGGGGTTCTTCCGCGACGCCTTCCCCGCCCAGATCGAGCTGTTCGACAGCGCCGCGCGCGCCGTCATGGCGCTGGACGAACCCGAGCACGACAACCCCCTGGCCGCGCGCTTCCGGGCCGAGCGCGCGCGCCTGCGCGCCGAGGGCGCCTCCGAGGGCGAGGCCGAGCTGCGCGCGGGCTATCGCGTGTTCGGCTCCAAGCCCGGCGCCTACGGGGCCGGCCTTCAGGCCCTGATCGACGAGCGCCTGTGGGACCGGCGCGAGGATCTGGCCGACAGCTACCTTGAATGGGGCGGCTACGCCTATGGCCGCCAGGCCGAGGGCGCGCGCGCGCGCGATCTGTTCGAGGCGCGGCTGGCGCGCGCCGACGCGGTGGTCCAGAACCAGGACAACCGCGAGCATGACCTGCTCGACAGCGACGACTACTACCAGTTCGAGGGCGGCGCCGCCGCCGCGGTCGCGCATCTGTCGGGGCGCGAGCCGCGCATCTGGCACAACGACCACTCGCGCCCCGAACGGCCGGTGGTGCGCTCGCTGGACGAAGAGATCGGCCGCGTGGTGCGCGCGCGCGTGGTCAACCCCAAATGGATCGCGGGGGTCAAGCGCCACGGCTACAAGGGCGCCTTCGAGATCGCCGCCACGGTCGATTACCTGTTCGCCTTCGCGGCCACGACGCGGGCGGTGCGCTCGCACCATTTCGACCTGGTCGAGCAGGCCTTCCTGGCCGACGACGACACCCGCGCCTTCATCGCGCAGGCCAACCCCGCCGCGCTGCGCGAGATCGCCCAGCGCCTGGCCGAAGCCCAGGACCGGGGCCTCTGGCGCCCGCGCTCGAACTCGGCGCGCGCGCGCATCGAGGCCATCATCGCCGCCCACCCGCAGGCGCAGGGCGGCGAACCCGCCCCGACCGAACGCAGGAGAGAGCCATGACCGACGCCCCCAAGCCCGAGGATCTGGAGCGCCACGCCCAGAAGATGGCCAAGAAGAAGGCCGCGCGCGAGAAGATCATGGCCGGCAAGACCGGCGAGAAGGGGCTCATCATCGTCCACACCGGCAAGGGCAAGGGCAAGACGACCGCCGCCTTCGGCATGATCTTCCGCTGCATCGCCCATGGCATGCCCTGCGCGGTGGTGCAGTTCATCAAGGGCGGCATGTCCACCGGAGAGCGCGACCTGATCCTGTCGCGCTTCTCGGACGTCTGCCAGTTCCACACCATGGGCGAAGGCTTCACCTGGGAGACCCAGGACAAGGCGCGCGACATGGCCATGGCCCGCGCCGCCTGGGAAAAGGCCAAGGAGCTGATCCGCGACCCCGAGATCCGCATGGTTCTGCTGGACGAGATCAACATCGCCCTGCGCTACGACTATCTCGACATCGACGAGGTGCTGCGCTTCCTGCGCGAGGAAAAGCCGCCCATGACCCATGTCGTGCTGACGGGGCGCAACGCCAAGCCCGAGCTGATCGAGGCCGCCGACCTGGTCACCGAGATGGAGCTGGTCAAGCATCCCTTCCGCGCCGGGGTGAAGGCGCAGATCGGCGTCGAATACTGACCCCTGCGCGCCGGGCGGCCCCGGCCCCCGCAAGGCCAGACGCCCCGCCCGGGCCGGCGCGCATGATCCGCTGGCCGCCCGATTGCGCGGCCGCGGCCCGACGCCCCGCGCCGGCGGCGCGCCCGGCCCGAAGCCCGCGCACGCGGCGGCAGGTCTGCGCCCCGGGCCCCCGCCGCGCCCCATATCCGCCGCGCCGGGCGCCCCCGTGCGAAGGCCCCGACCGGCCGACGGAGGGCAGGGTTGGGGAACGCACGCGCCCACAACCCGCGACGCCCTGCGCGACGGCAACCAGCCACCTCGCCCGCCACATGGCCGCCGGCCGACGGACCGGCGACGGGTCAGAGAATGGCCGCGCCCGAAACCCGCGCCCCTTCGGCCCGCCACGCGGCTTCGCGTCGGCAGCCGCGGCCGGCGGACAGGCGACGGGTCATCGACTGCATGAGCCCGCATCGCGGGCCGCCCCCGCCACATGGAAACCAGTCGGCGGATGGGGGGCGGGTCACCGAACGGATGAGCCCGCATCCCGCGCCGCCCCTGCGCGCCATTGGCAGAAGCCCCGGCTCCGCCATGTGCGAACCGGTCGGCCGACAGGGGACCGGTCATGAGAAGGATGAGCCCGCATCCGCGCGCCACCTCGCGTCATTGGCCGAAGCCCCGGCTCCGCCACATGGAAACCGGCCGGCCAACCGGGGGCCGGTCATGAGACGGATGGGCGCGCCTCCCGGGCGCCCCCGCATCTTCGGCCGAAGCCGCCCCGCCGCATGGAAACCGGTCGGCCGACAGGGGGGCGCGAAGAACCGACGAACTCGCGCCACGCGCCGCCCCGCGCGTCGTCGCGCGGCCATCGGGCTCCGCCGCGCCGGAGCCGGCCGGCCGCCCTGGGGCGGGGCATGGGCGAGCGCGGGGCATCGGCGAGCGCTCTGCGCGCGCTTTGGGTCGGGGCCCCGCCCCGCCGCGTCAGAAGCGATCGAGCAGGCGGCGCAGATATTCCAGCTCGTCCTCGGGGCGCAGCCGGTCTCCGGCCCGGCGGCGGATCTCTTCGAGCAGTTCGCGCGCGCGCTTGAGCTCGGCCGCGTCGGGCACATGCGTGTCGCCCCCGTCCAGCGCGCCGTCGGGCGCGGCGCTGCGGCCCAGCGGGTCGACCTGCGGCCCCTCGCCCGATGCGGCGCCGGCCTGCCCCTGCCCCTCGCGCGCGGCGCGGCGCAGCGCCTCGCCCAGGCGGCGCGAGCCTTCGCGCAGCGCCTCTAGCGCGCGCGCCTGATCGTCCAGCGCCGCATCGGGCGCGCCCTGGGCCAGCGAGTCGCGCGCGCGGCCCATGGCGCGCTCGGCCTCGCGCAGGGCCTCTTCCGCCTCGGGCGACAGGCCGCCCGGCAAACCGCCCCGCAGCCCCTCGAGCGCGCGGCGCAGGGCCTCTTGCCGCCGGGCCAGCGCCGCCGCGCCGCCCCCCTGCCGGCTCCCGTCGCCCAGCGTGGCCCCGTCGCCCCGCCCGCTCTCGCCGCGCGGCCCGAGCCCCTGCGCGCCGCCCTGCCCCCGCCGGCCCGGCTCGGCGCCCTGGCCCAGGCCCTGCCCGGCCGCGCCGTCGCGCCCCGCGCCGCCCTCGGCGTCGCCCTGTCGGGCCCCGCCCGGCGCCTGCCCTGCGCCGCCTTGCCCGCCCTGGCCGCCGCTGCGGGTCTGGCCAAAGGTCTCGTCGGCCAGCTCCTGCTGGCGGCCCAGAAGATCGCCCAGCCGCTCCATGGCGCCGGCGCCCGGCTCGCCCTGGCCCTGCGCGCCCTCGCGGGCGGTCATGCGCAGGTTCTCGAGCATGCGGCTCAGCTGCTCGAGCATCCGCCGCGCGGCGTCGGTCTGGCCGGCGCGCGCCATCTCTTCGAGCTGGTCGAGCATGTCGCGCAGATCCTGCGCCGCCATCTCGCGCCCCTCGCCGCCCTCTTCGAGCTGGTCGAGGTTCTGCAGCGCCTGACGCGCCATTTCGGCCAGGTAGTCCTCCATCGCGGCGCGGAGCTCTTCGGTCAGGGCGGCGATCTCGTCGGGCGGCGCGCCGTTCTCGAGCGCCTCGGACAGCCGATCGCGCGCGCGGCGCAGGCGCTCGGCCGCGTCGGCCATGTCGCCGTCCTCGATCAGCAGCGCCGCGCGCCAGAGCAGCTCGAGCACCGAGGGCGCCGCCGCCTCGACCCGCCCCAGCGCCAGCGCATGGTCCAGCCGCCGGATGGCCGTGCGCACCGCCAGATAGGGGCGCAGCGCGCCGCCGAACCAGTCCTCGGGATAGAGCGTGACGGCCTTGAGCCGCCGCGCCACGTCGCGCGCCGCCGCGGGCGACCAGGCCAGGGCGCGGCGTTCTTCGATCAGGGCGCGGGCCATGGGATCGGAGAAGCGGCGCGCGGGCAGCGTGAAGGCCGCGGGCGCCGAAGCGCCCTGCTGGCCGGCGCCGTCCTCGACATGCAGCGTCGCCAGCGCGGGCAGCCCCGCCCAGGGATGGGCGGTCAGATCCTCGACCGCGGCGCCGGCCGCCTGGCGCAGATCGCCCGACAACGGCAGCGGCAGCTCGATCTCGATCGGCGCGATCAGCCCGCCCGGCGCCGGCGCGCCGGCGGGCGCGCGCGCGGGGTCGAGGACGATGCGCGCCCAGCCCTTGGCCAGGCCGTGATCGTCGCTTGCGCGAAAGGGCAGCTTCAGCGCGCGGCCGTCCTCGACCCCGGGCGGCGCGGCGAAGGCGACCTGGGGCGGCGCGTCGGGCTGGGCCACGAAGCGCCAGGCGCCCAGCGTCCGCCCGCCCAGCCGCACCTCGACCAGGCCCGAGCGCGCCACTTCGAGCCGCATCTCGTGCACGCCCTCGGCGACGGCGGCGAAGCCGGCCTCGAGCGGCGAGACGCTCTGCCGCGCCTGAGGCGTGCGGGGCGCGTCGAACACCCGCACCGTCAGCGCCGAGCCCGCGGGCAAGGCCGCCTCGGTCCCCGTCAGGTCGGTCAGGTAGATCGGCGCGCCGCCCAGATAGGCGGGCGGAAGGGCCCAGGCCTCGATCGCCGGCGCCGGGCGCCCGTCGCCCTGCGGCGCAAGATGCGGGGCCAGCGCCTGCTCGATGCGCGCGCCGCCCGACAGAGCCGCGGCGAAGGCGCCGAAAACCAGCAGGATCAGCGCCGACAGCCGCAACGCCCAGGGGTCGCGCGCAGCCAGGCGCGGCGCCGGGCGCGGCGGGCGCAGATCGGCGACGCGGGCGGCCATGCGGCGGCGATGCTCGGCCCACAGGGCGCGCGCGCCCGGATCCTCGGCGCCCAGCGCTTGCGCGTCCTCGAGCGCGGTCAGCGGGCGCCCCGGCGCGCCGGCCTCGAGCGCGGCGCGCACCTCGTCCTCGTCGGGCGGGCGAAAGCGGCGGATCGACAGGATCAGCGCCGCGACGAAGCCCGCCGCGAACAGCGCCAGCGCCGCGGCGTGCGCCCAGATGGGAACCGCCTCGAGCGCGCCGCTCAGCGCCAGGCCCAGAAAGGCGGCCGCCACGCTCCACACCGGCCAGAAGGCCTGGGCCGCGCGCTCGAGCGTCAGCGCCCGCCGCGCCCTGCGGCGCAGCCGCCGGGCCGCGGCGCGGGCGGCGCGCAGCGCGGCGTCGTCCTGCGGGCCGTCGGGGCCGCCTTGCGCGTCGCGCGGGTCGGGGGCGGACATGGGCGCTCCTTTCCGGCCCGACGCGGGGGCGTCAGGCCAACCAGGAGGGAATAGTATCGCGCGCCAGCATTTCTTCAAACGTCGGGCGCCGGCGCACCACGGCGAATTGATCGCCATCCACCAGCACCTCGGGCACGAGCGGGCGCGAGTTGTATTCCGACGCCATCGCCGCGCCATAGGCGCCGGCCGAGCGGAAGGCCACCAGCTCGCCCGGGCCGATGAAGGGCAGCGCGCGGTCGCGGGCGAAGGTGTCGCCGGTCTCGCAGACCGGGCCGACCACGTCCACGGGGCGGCGCTCGGCGCCCGGCGCCGGCTCGATAACCGGGGCGATGTCGTGCCAGGCGTCATACATCGCCGGGCGGATCAGGTCGTTCATGGCCGCGTCGAGGATCAGGAACTCGCGCCCCTCGCCCTGCTTGCGGTAGATGACCGAGGCGACCAGCAGCCCGGCGTTGCCGGCGATCAGGCGGCCGGGCTCGACCTCGATCTCGCAGCCCAGATGGCCGACCGTGCGGCGCACCAGCGCGCCGTAGTCGAAGGGCAGCGGCGGGGCCTCGTTGGCCTGGCGGTAGGGAATGCCCAGCCCCCCGCCCAGGTCCAGGCGGCGGATGTCGTGGCCGTCGGCGCGCAGGGCCTCGGTCAGCTCGGCCACCTTGCGGAAGGCGGCCTCGAAGGGGGCGAGGTCGGTCAGCTGCGAGCCGATATGCACGTCCACGCCCACCACCTCGATCCCCTCCATGGCGGCGGCGCGGGCATAGACCTGGCGCGCGGCCGAGATGGGCACGCCGAACTTGTTCTCGGCCTTGCCGGTGGCGATCTTGGCATGGGTGCGCGCGTCCACGTCCGGGTTGACGCGCAGCGCGATCGGCGCGCGCACGCCCATCTCGCGCGCGACGGCGTCCAGCGCCTCGAGCTCCTCGGCGCTTTCGACGTTGAACTGGCGCACCCCGTTGGCCAGGGCGAAGCGCATCTCGGCCGCGGTCTTGCCGACGCCCGAGAACACCACCTTGTCGCCGGGAACGCCGGCGGCCAGGGCGCGGCGGAACTCGCCTTCCGAGACCACGTCCATGCCCGCGCCCAGCCGCGCCAGCGTGCGCAGCACCGCCAGGTTGCCGTTGGCCTTGACCGCGTAGCAGATCAGGTGCGGCAGGTCGGCCAAGGCCTGGTCGAAGACATTGAAATGCCGGGTCAGCGTGGCCGTGGAATAGACGTAGAAGGGCGTGCCGACCTGCTCGGCGATGGTCGGGATCGAGACGTCCTCGGCGTGCAGGACGCCCTCGCGGTAGTTGAAATGGTCCATGCGTCCCCCCTCGTGCCGCGCGCCGCCCTCAGCGGCCGCGCAGGCGCAGATGCAACAACAGCGGCAGCCCGCAGCCCAGCCCCAGAAGCAGCGCCGCCGGAATGGCCAGAAGCGGCGCGGCGCTGCGGCGGGCGGCGGCCTCGGCGGCGGCGAACAGCGCAAGCGCGATCAGCGCGACGCCGCCCCCCGCCACCGCCGCCGCCAGGTCTGCGAGGCCGACCTGCCCTGCGGCGCGCAGCGCGGCGGCCGGATCGGCCCAGACCCGCGCGGCCAGCGCGCGGGCCGCGGGCCAGCCGCCCGCCGCGGCCAGCGCCAGATAGACCCAGCGCATGAGCGTCGCCGCGCTCATGCGCCGACGGCCGCGCGGGCGCGGGAACGGGCCGCGTGCGCGCTCATATGGCGCTTTCGAAAACCTGGCGCAGACGCGCGCGGTCGATCCCGTCGCCCGCGCCCGCGGCGCGCGGCGTCAGCGGCGCCGGCGCGCGCAGATCGCCCGCCGACACGGCGCCGGCCGAGGCCAGCGGCGCGCGCCCCTGCGGCGCGGCGGCGGGCGCATCGGGCGCACCGGGCGCGGCCTGCGCCCCCGACGCCGTCCCTGACGCCGCCCCTGACGCCGCGCCGGGCGCGGCGGGCGCGGCGGGCGCGGCAGGGTCGCCCTTGCGTCCGCAGCCCGTCCCCGCCGCCAGCGCCGCCAGCCCGATCGCCAGCGCCGCGCCGCGCGCCGCGCGCCCCATGCAGGCGGGCGCCCTCATGCGCCCGCGCCCCGCCCGTCCAGCTCGGCGCGCCAGCGCGCGATCTGCTCGCGCACGCGCTCGGGCGCGGCGCCGCCGTAGCTGGTGCGGCTGGCGACCGACTTCTCGACGCTGAGCACGTCGTAGACGCCCTCGTGAATGCCGGTGTGGATGCGGTGCATGTCGGCCAGCGACAGCTCGGGCAGGTCCACGCCCTCTTCCTCGGCCAGCCTGACCAGGGCGCCGGTGACGTGATGCGCCTCGCGGAAGGGCAGGCCCAGCTCGCGCACCAGCCAGTCGGCCAGGTCGGTGGCGGTCGAGAAGCCCGACGCCGCCGCCGCGCGCAGCGCCTCGGGGTTGGGCTTCATGTCGCCGAGCATCCCGGTCATCGCCGCCAGCGCCAGCATCAGGCTGTCGGCGGCGTCGAAGACCTGCTCCTTGTCCTCCTGCATGTCCTTGGAATAGGCCAGCGGCAGCCCCTTCATCACCGTCAGCAGGCCCACCAGCGCGCCGTTGATGCGCCCGACCTTGGCGCGCACCAGCTCGGCGGCGTCGGGGTTCTTCTTCTGCGGCATGATCGACGAGCCGGTCGAGAAGCGGTCCGACAGCGTCACGAAGCGGAACTGCGCCGAGGACCAGATGACCAGCTCTTCGGCGAAGCGGCTCAGATGCGTGGCGCAGATCGCCGCGGCGGCCAGGAACTCGAGCGCGAAGTCGCGGTCCGACACGGCGTCGAGCGAGTTGGCCGCCGGCCGGTCGAAGCCCAGCGCGCGCGCCGTCGCGTGACGGTCGATGGGAAACGAGGTGCCCGCCAGCGCCGCCGCCCCCAGCGGGCATTCGTTCATGCGCGCGCGCGCGTCGCGAAAGCGGCCGCGGTCGCGGGCGAACATCTCGACATAGGCCATCATGTGATGCCCCCAGGTCACGGGCTGGGCGGTCTGCAGATGGGTGAAGCCGGGCATGACCATGTCGGCGCCCGCCTCGGCCTGGTCGAGCAGCGCGCGCATCAGCGCCTCGAGCCCGCCGATGGCGGCGTCGATCTGCTCGCGCACCCACAGCTTGAAATCCGTGGCCACCTGGTCGTTGCGCGAGCGCGCGGTGTGCAGCCGCCCGGCCGGCGCGCCGATCAGCTCGCGCAGGCGCGCCTCGACGTTCATGTGGATGTCCTCGAGCGCGGTCGAGAAGACGAAGCGCCCGCTCTCGATCTCTGACAAGATCGTGAGAAGCCCCTCGTCGATGGCGCGGAAATCCTCGAGCGTGATAATCCCCTGATCGGCGAGCATCCTTGCGTGGGCGCGCGAGCCCTCTATGTCTTGCCGCGCAAGGCGCTTGTCGAAGCCGATCGAGGCGTTGATCGCCTCCATCACGGCGTCGGGGCCGGCGGCGAACCGCCCTCCCCACATCTGGTTCGAGGCGCGATCGGCAGTCTCGGGCCGGGCGGCGTCGTCGGTCATGGGGACTTGGTCCTCGTCTCGAATTGCGCCCCGTCGGGGCGCGCGATGAATCAGGAGCACGCAGATGCGCGCAAAAGCATTCGCCTGGGCCCTGCTATACGGCGCGGCGGCCCTCTTCGCCAGCCCCGCGACGGCGCAAGGCCCCGATCAGACCCGCATGGCAGACGCGGCCAGGGCCCTGGGGGGCGAGCTGTCGCGCCTGGCCTTTCATGCCAGCCCGCGCCCGCCCGTGACGGCCGAGTTCGCCGCGCCCGACGGCGCGCGCGCCTCCTTCGCGGACTTCGCCGGAAAGATCACGCTGGTGAATTTCTGGGCCACCTGGTGCCCGCCCTGCCGCAAGGAGATGCCCTCGCTCGACCGCCTGCGCGCCCTGGCCGCGAGCGACGAGGTCGAGGTCGTCGCCGTCAATGTCGAGCGGCGCGGGCGCAAGAAGGCCGCCGAGTTCTTCGCGCAGAACGGGATCGACTCGCTGGCGCCCTATGCGGACGAAACGGGCGCGCTGCCCCCCGAGATGGGCATTCTGGGCATTCCCGTGACGGTGATCCTGGACCGCGAGGGGCGCGAAATCGCCCGCCTTCAGGGAGAGGCGCGATGGGATGCGCCCGAGGTCGTCGCGCTGCTGCGCGAGCTGGCGCAGATGACGCGCCCGGGCGCGGGCTGAGCCGCCTGCCCCAGCCCGCCTGCCCCAGTCCGCCTGCCCCAGTCCGCCTGACCGAGCCCGGCCGGACCGGCGGCGCGCCATCTGCGCGCGCGCCCCAACCGGGGGCGCGGGCCCCGGGGCGGCGCGCGCCCTCGCGCCCGAACCCCGCGCCCAACCCGCGACCCGAGCAGGACGACGGCGGGCGGGGCGCGGCGGCGCGCAGGAGGCCGATTGCCCTTTCGGCGCGCGCGGGCTAACCTTTGAGGCGAGGATGAGTTGCGTGTCGGCGCGGCGGCGTGCGGCGGCCGCGACAGCGGCGCGTGCGCCGTCGGGCCCGATGGGAAGGGCCCGCGGCGCCGCCGGGGGGGCAATATGCGCACGGAGCAAGGCGGCGACGGGCCGCCCGGTTCATCGGCCGGGCGGCGGGACGCGTCGTCGCGGCCAGCCGACGAGGACTCCGCGATCCTGGCCGCGGCGCTCGAGGTGCTCGAGCACGCCTATCAGGCATTTCTCAATCCGCACGAATTCGCCCGGCTGCTCGAGGTCTGGGGCGGCCATGTGCTGGCGCTCGGCCCCGAGCGCGCGGCGCGGCTCAACGCGCGTCTGGAACGGCATCTGGAACGCGCCCTGCCGGTGCTCGAGGTCAACGCCGAGCGGCAGCTTCAGGGCGACGTGCTCGGCCGCGCGGTCAGCGAACAGCTCCGCCCCGCGGTCGCCGTCAGCCCCTCGGGGCTGGTGATCGCCGCCAACGAGGCCGCCGAGCGGCGCCTGGGCCTGTCCGAAGGCGACCAGCTGGGCGAGGCGCATTTCGCGCCCGGCGACTGGGAGGCGGCGCGCGCCTTCATGCGCGCCCCGCCCGCCGCCGACCCAAGCCGGCGCCTGACCGTGCGCCTGATGACTCCCGAGGGCGAACCCGCCCCCGCGGATCTGGCCATGATGCCGGCGCGCGCCGGGCAGGCGCCCGCGCTGCTGCTCAGAAGCTTCGAGATGACCCTGTCGCCCGAGGCGCGCGCCGTGCTGACGGCCCGGTTCCGCCTGACCGAGGCCGAGACCGAGGTCATGCAGAACCTGCTCGGCGGCCGCGACGCGGCCGACATCGCGCGCGCCCGGCGCACTTCGGTGGCCACGGTGCGCACGCAGATCCGCTCGATCCGCGAGAAGACCGGCGCGCGCAGCCAGCTCGACCTGGTGCGCCTGGCCGCCAGCCTGTGCGCCCTGGACGAGACCCGCCGCGCCGAGCTGGCCACCGTCGCCGCGCGCATGCGGCGCAGCTATCGCCCTCCGGCCCGGCACGAGCTGGCGACGCTGCCCGACGGCCGCCAGGTCGAGCACCGCCGCATCGGGCCGCCGAACGGGGCACCGACGCTGATGCTGCACGGCTCGCTGTTCGGCTTCGCCCTGCCCGACGCGTTCTTCGAGACGCTGACCGCCGCCGGGCGCAGCCTGTGGATCCCCGCGCGCCCGGGGTTCGGCGCGTCCAGCCCGCTGCCGGACGATGCGGGCCTTGCCGACGAGGCGCAGGCGCTCTTGCGCTATGCCGACCATGCGGGGCTGGGGCGCTTCGCCGTCATCGCCCATGGCGCGGCGGCGCCGCTGGGCGCGGCGCTGGCGCAGGCCGCGCCCGAGCGGCTCGAATCGCTGGCGCTCATCTCGGGCTTTCTGCCCGACCGGCCGAACGCCGCCGACGCGGACACGCCGCCCTGGCAGGCGCTGGTCCAGATCATGGCGCGCGGAACGCCCCGCCTGCTGCAGCTGCTGTGCCGCGCCGGAGCGCAGATGCTGCGCCAGATCGGCGCGCGCGACTTCTACCGGCATGCCTATTCGTCGGCGCCCGCCGACCGGGCGGCGGTGGAATCGGGCGCGACGCTGGCGCTGATGAAGGTGTCTTTCAACATGGTCCTGGCGCAGGATCTGCGCGGCTTCGCCCAGGACTTCAAGCTGGCGGCCGAGGACTGGAGCGCCCTTTGGCGGCGCACCGCCCTTCCCGTGGCGCTGATCCATGGCGACCAGCCCCAGGCCTATGACCTGGCGCTGGCGCGCCGCGCCGCCGCGCTGGCCCCGAACGCCTGCGTCCGCCCGATCGAGGGCGCCGGACAGCTGGCGGCGCTGACCCACCCCATGCCCGTGGCGCACGAAACGCTGCGCCACCTGCGCGCCCATGCGCGCGCGCCGCAATGATGAACCGAATGACAACTTCCATACCACAGCTTGGGTATGCAGATTTGGAACGAATCGCCTACCCTTCAGTCATCGGTTGCGGCGTCTGCCGGAGGGTCACGGCTTCGGCGAAAGGCGCGGACCGATTGGGGGACGAGCCACCTTCGTTTTGGCTCAACGCGATTGACAAGGGGGGCGCCCCGCCGTTCGCCGGCCACCGGCGCGGCGGGGCGTTTTTCGTCGCGGCGCCTCGGCCCGGCGGCCGCGCTCAGCGCCCGATCAGCATCCGGCGCAGCACGTTGTCTCGCAGCACGAAATGATGCCGCAACGCCGCGGCCGCGTGCCCGGCGACGACCGCGCTCAGCGCCAGCGCGCACAGGAAATGCGCCCTGCGCAGCGCGTCGGCCATCGCCTGATCGCCGGGGCGGAAGGGGTCGGGCAGCTCGAACAGGCCGAAGACCATGTTGCGGATGCCGTAGGCGTCCTGCAACGGAGAGGCCGAGGCCATGAGCCACCCGGTGACCGGCATGGCGATCATCAGCGCGTAGAGCGACAGATGCCCGGCGCGGGCCAGGGCGCGCTCGGCCCGCGACATGCCCGGCGGCGGCGCGGGCGAGCGCCCCTCGAACAGCCGCCAGGCGATGCGCAGAACCGCCAGCGCGAAGGCGACGAAGCCCCAGCTCTTGTGCAGCTGAACCCAGGCGAACTGCGCGTAGATGTCGATCGGGGCGTTGGACATGTAAAAGCCAAGCCCGAGCATGAACAGGATCACGCCCGCCATGCTCCAGTGCAGAAGGCGGGTCGGCAATCCCCAACCCTCGGCGTCGGTGATCAGTCGCGTCATTGCGGCTGCTCCTGCGTTGGCGCCGGCGCGGCGCGCACGTCGTAGATGACCGCGACCTCGGGGCCGATCGAGACGAAGGCGGCCGACGGCCCCTCGCCCACCCCGAAGATCCGCGGATCGAAGGTCGCGCGGCCGCGGGCGCGCGCGCCGCCCGAGTCAAGCTCAAGCGTCGCCGGCGCCGCGAGCGCCCGCGTGCGCCCCTTCACCGTCAGCCGCCCGCGCGCCATGTAGTCGCGCGACATGCCCGGCGCGATCGGCCCCTGCGCCGCCGGATCGATCGGGTCGAGCCGGTCGAGCTCGAACGTCGCGCGCGGGTGCGCGCGCACGTCGAACCAATCGGGCCCGGCGGCGAACATGGTGCGCAGCGGATCGCCCAGATCGAGCGAGCGCATGTCGAAGCTCATGCGCAGCGTCGTGTCCTGCGGGCGGGCGGGATCGAAGACGCCCGAGCCCTCGAAGCGGCGCAGCCGCCCGACCCCGGGGCGGCCGTTGGCGACATATTCGAACGCGATGCTCGAGGCTTCGGGGTCGATCCGCCAAAGCGCCGAGGGCGGCCCGGCCCGCGGCGCGGCGGCCGCGGCGACGGCGCAAAGCGCCGCCAGGGCCGCCGCCCGCAGCGCCGTCATCGCCCGGCCGGGCTCATCTCGAGCTCGATGCGGATCGGGATCGTCCCGCCCACCGCCGGCGCGGCGTAGTTCATGCCGTATCTGGTGCGGTCGAGCTCGCCCGTGGCGGTGAAGCCGGCCACCGTCTTGCCGGGCACGATCGGCGAGGGCCCGTACTTGTTGAGCCGCACGTCGAAGGTTTCCTCATGCGTGACCCCGCGCAGCGTCACCTCGCCGGTGAGGCGGGCGGTCTCGGCGCTGGTCAGTTCGACCGATTTCGACACGAAGGTGATGGTGGGGTGGTTCTCGACGTCCAGGAAATCGGCCGAGCGGATGTGCTCGTCGCGCGCGGGCCAGTTGGTGTCCACGCTGGCGGCGTCGATCGTGAAGGTCACGCGGGTCTGCTCGAGCGCCTCGGGGTCGAAGTCGATCTCGGCGTCCATGTTGCGGAACCAGCCATGCACCACCGAAAAGCCCAGATGATCGACGCTGAAGATCACCTGGGTGTGCGACTTGTCCAGCACATAGGGCTCGGCCAGGACGGGCGCGGCGGCGCCGACGGCCATGGCGGCGGCGACGGGAATGAATGCGAAGCGCATGCGGATCCTCCGGAACTGCGGGTTGCTGTGCGTCACAAGGTAACCTGCGCCGGAGGCGAAACAATGGCGCCCATCATCCATTCATCGTTTCCGATTTGGAAACTCTCAGCGGGTCGGCACCGGCGTCTCGCCGCGATAGTCGTAGAAGCCGCGGCCCGTCTTGCGCCCCAGCCAGCCGGCTTCGACATACTTCACCAGCAGCGGACAGGGGCGATACTTGGTGTCGGCCAGGCCGTCATGCAGCACGTTCATGATCGCAAGGCAGGTGTCGAGGCCGATGAAGTCGGCCAACTCGAGCGGCCCCATGGGATGGTTCGCGCCCAGCTTCATCGCCTTGTCGATGCTCTCGACCGTGCCGACGCCCTCATACAGGGTGTAGACGGCCTCGTTGATCATGGGCAGCAGGATGCGGTTGACGATGAAGGCGGGAAAGTCCTCGGCCGAGGCGGCGGTCTTGCCGATGCTGTCCACCACCTTGCGCATGGTCTGGTAGGTTTCGTCGTCGGTGGCGATGCCGCGGATCAGCTCGACCAGCTTCATCACCGGCACGGGGTTCATGAAGTGCAGCCCCATGAAGCGCTCGGGCCGGTCGGTGGCCGCGGCCAGACGCGTGATCGAGATGGACGAGGTGTTGGTCGTCAGGATGGTGTGCGGCGCCAGATGCGGCGCGAGGCTGGCGAAGATCTCGGCCTTGATGCGCTCGTTCTCGGTCGCGGATTCGATGATGAGGTCGCACTTGCCCAGCTCGGCCAGGTCGGTGCACTTGCGGATGCGCGCCAGGGCGGCGGCCTTGTCCTCGGGGGTCATCAGGCCCTTGGCCACCTGCCGGTCCATGTTCTTCGAGATGCGCGCGATCGCGTCGTCGATGCGCGCCTCGTCCACGTCGTTGAGCAGAACCTCGTAGCCGTGCTGGGCGAAGACATGGGCGATGCCGTTGCCCATCTGCCCCGCGCCGATCACCCCTACCGTGCGGATCTCGTTCGCCGCCATCACTCCCGCCTTTCTGCGCCGCCCCTCGGGGCCCGCCATGGACCTTGCGTTCAAGGGCGAACCTACGCGCGGGCGCGGCGCGCGGCAAGGCCCGCCCGGCGACGGCCGGGCGGCGGCCAAGCGGGGGCCGGACGGGGAATCGGACGGGGGGTCGGGCGGGGGGCCGGGCGGGGGGTCGGGCGGGAGCCGTCCCGCACCTGCGCGCCATGCGGGCTGCGGCCGCGCGCGAGGCGCGCAGCGCGCGCGCCCGCCCCCTTGCCCAGCACCCATGCCCAGCACCCATGCCCCGCACCCATGCCCAGCGCCCCACGCAGCCGCCCCGCGCAGCCGCCCGCCCGCAATCGCGCGCCCCATGCGCCGACCCGCGCGCCGCGGATGCCTGGACCGGGCCGCGCCGCGCCCGGCGCCGCCCCACACCGCCCAACGCCGCCGCTGCGCCCACTCGCCGCCGCTGCGCCCGGGGCCGCCCGTGCTCATCTTGCGCCGCCGCTGCGCCCACGCCCGCGCCCCACCGCGCGCCGCCCGCTCGCTCGGCCCCACCGCCCGCGCGCCCGGCCGGCGGCGCGCGTCGCCCCCGCGCCCGCGCGCGCGCTTTCCGGCTGGACAGGCGCGCGCGGGCGGTCGACCATCGGCCGCGCATGTTCCGGGCCGCGCCGGCGCCCGGCGCCGCGCCAGACGCAACCGAGGGAGAGCCGCCATGAAAACCCGCGCCGCCATCGCCTTCGAGGCCGGCAAGCCGCTAGAAATCGTCGAAGTCGATCTGGAGGGCCCCCGCGCCGGCGAGGTGCTGGTCGAGATCAAGGCCACGGGACTTTGCCACACCGACGAGTTCACCCTGTCGGGCGCCGATCCCGAAGGCGTCTTTCCCGCCATTCTGGGCCACGAGGGCGCGGGGGTGGTGCTCGAGGTCGGGCCGGGCGTGACCTCGGTCAAGCCGGGCGACCACGTGATCCCGCTCTACACCCCCGAGTGCCGCGAGTGCGAATACTGCCTCAACCCCAAGACCAACCTGTGCCAGGCCATCCGCGCCACGCAGGGCCAGGGGCTGATGCCCGACGGCACGTCGCGCTTCTCGTACAAGGGGCGCGAAATCCGCCACTACATGGGCTGCTCGACCTTCGCCAACCACACCGTGCTGCCCGAGATCGCCCTCGCCAGGATCCGCCCCGACGCGCCCTTCGACAAGGTCTGCTACATCGGCTGCGGCGTGACCACCGGCATCGGCGCGGTCATCAACACCGCCAAGGTCGAGATCGGCGCGCGCGCCATCGTCTTCGGCCTTGGGGGCATCGGGCTGAACGTCATCCAGGGCCTGCGGCTGGCGGGCGCGGACCAGATCGTGGGCGTGGACCTGAACCCGGCCAAGCGCGCCATGGCCGAGCGCTTCGGCATGACCGACTTCGTCAACCCCGCCGAGGTCGAGGGCGACCTGGTCGCCCATCTGGTCGAGCTGACCGGCGGCGGCGCCGACTACACCTTCGACGCCACCGGCAACGTGCAGGTCATGCGCACGGCGCTTGAAAGCGCGCACAAGGGCTGGGGCGAAAGCATCATCATCGGCGTCGCGCCGGCGGGGGCCGAGATCTCGACCCGCCCGTTCCAGCTGGTCACGGGGCGCGTGTGGCGCGGCACCGCCTTCGGCGGCGCGCGCGGGCGCACGGACGTGCCGCGCATCGTCGACTGGTACATGAACGGCAAGATCGAGATCGACCCGATGATCACCCACACCATGCCGCTCGAGGACATCAACAAGGGCTTCGAGCTGATGCGGCGCGGGGAATCCATCCGCTCGGTGGTGGTGTTCTGAGCCGCGCCCCGGCGCGGGGCCTTGACGCGCGCGCCGGGGCGTGGTCAGCCCCATGCGCACCCTGACAGGAGGAGACGCGACATGAGCTCGGACGCCCCGCGCCTTGCGGTTCTGATCGACGCGGACAACACCTCGCCGAAGGTGGCGGGCGCGCTGTTTCTCGAGATCGCCAAGCTGGGCGAAGCCTCGGTGCGGCGCATCTATGGCGACTTCTCGTCCGATCAGCTCAAGGGCTGGTCGCGGATCCTGGCCCAGCACGCCATCATCCCGCATCAGCAGTTCGCCTACACGACGGGCAAGAACTCGTCGGACATCGCGCTGGTGATCGACGCCATGGACCTCTTGCACACCGGGCGCTTCGACGGCTTCTGCCTGGTCTCGTCCGACAGCGACTTCACGCGCCTGGCCAGCCGCATCCGCGAACAGGGGGTCGACGTCTACGGCTTCGGGGGGCGCAAGACCCCGGTCGCCTTCCGCCAGGCGTGCAAGCGGTTCTTCTACACCGAGAACCTGGCCGCCGGCGCCGAGCCGCTCGCCGCCGAGGGCGACGCCCAGGCCCTGCCCGACGCCGCCGCGCTGGTGCGCAAGGCCATGGAGGACATGACCGACGACGACGGCTGGGTGGCGCTGGGGGTGGTCGGTCAGCGGCTGGGCAACATCGCCCCCGATTTCGACGCGCGCAGCTATGGCTGCTCGAAGCTGATCGAGGTCATCGAGAAGACCGGCGCCTTCGAGATCGAGCGGCAAGAGGGCCGCGCCGTGCGAATCCGCGAAAAGCCCGCCGGCGGCCGCGCGACCGGGCGGCGGCGCGGCGGGCGGCGCGCCGCCGCGCGCGCCGAGCGCGAAGAGGCCCGCCGGCCCTCCGAGGCCCGGACGCCCCCCCGGGCCGAAGGCGACGGCGGCGAGATGCAGCCGGACGAGGCCGCCGCCACGCCCGCCGCCATGGCCGAGCCGGACGCCCCGGCCATGGCGCAGCAGCCGCCCAAGGCGCCAAAGCGCCGCCGCGCGCGCAAGAGCGCCGAGCCCGACGCCCCGGCGTCCACGCCCGAGGCCGCCGCGGATGCGGCGCCGCAGTCCGACGCGGCGCTGGGCACGCCCGACAAGGCCGCCGCCGAGGACAAACCCGCGCCGGCGGACGAAGCCGCCGAGGCCGCGCCCAAGCCGCGCGCCAGGCGGCGCACGCGCAAGGCCGACGCCCCCAAGGCCGAAGCGGCCGAAACCGGAACCGCCGCGGCCGAAACCGCCGGCGCGCCGGGCGGCGGCGACGGCTCCGAGGCCGAGGCCGCGCCCAAGCCCCGCGCGAGGCGGCGCGCGCGCAAGGACCAGGCGATGGAGCCCGACGGGGCCGACGCAAGCGCGACCGACGCCAGCGCGGCAGAGGCGAAGGCGCCCGAGGCAAGCGCGACCGGGACGCACGCAGCCGAACCCACTGAGCCCAAGACCGACGCCGCCGAAGCTTCCGCCGCGGATGCGCCCGCCGAGGCCCCCAAACCCCGCCGCCGCGCCACGCGCAAGCGCGCCGCCGCGAACGCGCCCGAGGGACCGGCCCCCGCCGATGAAGCTCCCGCATCCGATGCCAAGCCCGCCCGCCGAAGCCGCGCGGGCGCCAAGGCCAAACCCGCCGAAGGCTGGGAATAGCCGACGCCGACGGGGCGCACTGGCGCGGAGGGGACTCTTCCTGCGGACCGGCGCTTGCGTTCCGCGACGGCGCGAAAGCGGCCCCGCCGGGACGCAAGCCCCCGCGCCGACCCGGCAGGCGCCCGAACGCCCCGTCCTGACGGCGCCGTCCCGCCGATGCCGCCCCCGCGGCGCGCGCCCCGCCGGGGCGGCAAGCCGAAGGGACGCGCCCGCCGCCTGCCGAAACGCCGCGCAGGGCGCCCAGGACCGGGCGCCTGAGCCCCGGCGCGCCCGCCGCGCGGCGGGACGCCGCCACCCCGGCCCGCGCCCCGAGCGCACAAGGCCCGAAGCGGCGCCCCCGCCAGTCGCCCGCGCGGCAGCGCCGGCCCTTGACCGGCGGCCCGGAGCGGCGTGAACTGTCGCCGCGCGCCGGATCAGGGAGGCATGATGAACATCCGCACCGTTCCCACCTTGCCCATCCCCGGGCAAAAGCCCGGGACCTCGGGGCTGCGGGCCCGCACGCGGGTCTTCATGCAGGCCGGGTATCTCGAGAATTTCGTCCAGTCGATCTTCGACGCCATCGGCGGCGTCGCGGGGCGCACGCTGGTTCTGGGCGGCGACGGGCGCCATTTCTGCGCGCAGGCCGCCGGCATCATCCTGCGCATGGCCGCGGCGGGGGGCGCGGCGCGGGTCATCGTCGGGCGCGACGGGCTCCTGTCCACGCCCGCCGCCTCGGCGGTGATCCGCGCGCGCGGGGCCGATGGCGGGATCATCCTGTCGGCGAGCCACAACCCCGGCGGGCCGGACGGCGATTTCGGCGTCAAGTTCAACGGCGCCAATGGCGGCCCGGCCCCCGAATCGCTGACCGCGCGCATCCATGCCGTTTCCGAGCGGATCGCGGCCTACCGCATTCTCGACGCGCCCGCGCCCGATCTGAGCCGCTGCGGCGAGATCATGCTGGGCGCCATGACGGTCGAGGTGATCGACCCGGTCGCCGAACACGCCGCGCTGCTCGAGCGCCTGTTCGACTTCGACGCCATCCGGGACCTGTTCGCAAGCGGCTTTCGCATGCGCTTCGACGCCATGCACGCCGTCACCGGCCCCTATGCGCGCGAGATCCTGGTCAACCGGCTGGGCGCGCCCGAGGACACCGTGCTCAACGGCGCGCCGCTGCCCGATTTCGGCGGCGGGCACCCCGACCCGAACCCGACCCATGCCGCGGCGCTGACGGCGCTGATGTCGGGGCCCGACGCGCCCGACTTCGCCGCCGCCTCGGACGGCGACGGCGACCGCATCATGATCCTGGGGCGCGGGATCTACGTCACGCCCTCGGACAGCCTGGCCGTCATCGCGGCCAACGCCGACCTGGCGCCGGGCTATGCGGACGGGATCAGGGGCGTGGCGCGCTCGATGCCCACCAGCCGCGCCGCCGACCGCGTGGCGCAGGCGCTGGGCGTGCCGCTGCACGAGACGCCGACGGGGTGGAAGTTCTTCGGCTCGCTGCTCGACGCGGGCAAGGTGACGCTGTGCGGCGAGGAAAGCGCCGGCGCCGGCTCGGACCATGTGCGCGAGAAGGACGGGCTGTGGGCGGCGCTGATGTGGCTCAACATCCTGGCGCGGCGGCGCGTTCCGGTGGCGCAGCTGATGGCCGAGCACTGGCGCCGCTTCGGGCGCGACTATTTCACCCGCCACGATTACGAGGCGCTCGACCCCGCCCCGGCCCGGGCGCTGATCGAGGATCTGCGCGCCGCCCTGCCCGACCTGCCCGGCCGAAGCGCGGGCGGGCTTCGGATCGAGGCGGCCGACGACTTCGCCTATGTCGATCCCGTCACCGGCGAGCGCGCCGCCGCGCAGGGCGTGCGCATCTTCTTCGCCGACGGCGCGCGCGCGACGCTGCGGCTGTCGGGCACGGGGACTGTCGGCGCGACGCTGCGGATCTATATGGAGCGGCACGAGCCCGACCCCGCGCGCCACGGCCTCGATCCGCAGGCCGCGCTGGCCGACGTGGCCGCGGCGGTCGAGGCGCTGACCGGGCTGCGCGCGCGCACCGGCCGCCAGGGCCCGGACGTGCGCAGCTGAACGCGCCCCGCCCCCCGGCGGCGCGACGAGCAAGGAGCCGCCATGACCGAGAAGATCGTCAAGACCGACGCCCAGTGGCGCGCCGAGCTGGACCCGCTAGTCTACCGCATCACGCGCCGCAAGGGCACCGAGCGCCCCTTCACCCATGACGACTTTCCCAAGGCGCCGGGCCTGTTCCGCTGCGCCTGTTGCGGCGCGGCGCTGTTCGACGCCGCCGACAAGTTCGACAGCGGCACCGGCTGGCCCAGCTTCACCCGCCCCGTCGATCCCGCCGCGGTCGAAGAGCGCGACGATCGCTCGTGGCTCATGCGCCGCACCGAGATCGTTTGCGCGCGCTGCGATGCGCATCTGGGCCACGTATTCCCGGACGGCCCGCCGCCCACGGGCCTGCGCTATTGCATGAACGGCGCCGCGCTGCGGTTCGAACCGGCGCAGGAGTGAAACCGCGCCCGGCCGCCGCAAGGCGCGGCGCGCCGGATCGCTCGGCCCCGGCCCAAGGCCGCGCCCCGGCGCAGGCCGAGCGGCGCCCGCCCGCGCGTGTCTGGCGGGTGCGGCGCATGTCGGGGCGGGGAGCCGAGCGCGCCGGTCGGAACGCGCGTTGCGGCTCCTGGGCGGCGCGCCCGCGCGAGGGCCTAGACCAGCCTTTCTTCGCGCTCGCGCGCCGCTCCGGCGCAGCGCCCCCTTCGCGCGGCCCGCTCAGCTTGCGCGCCCCGGACGTCAACCCGGAGCAGCCCCGAAGTGTCGCCCCCGGCCGCGATGGAATCGACGCCGCGACGGCCCCCGCGCGCGGTCGCGCTGCGGCCTTCCCGATGGGCCCCGACCCGCGCGGCGCGCCAGCGCCCTGCCGCGGCCGCCTCAACCGCTTGCCAGCATGATGGTCGCACGCGCCCGATCAGGCGTGGACCGACGCCGCCGCCCCATCATGCGCGGCCGCACCCGAGGCCAGGCGGCGTCTTGATGGGAGCCGGCGCCAAGAGCGGCTTGACCCGCGCGCCGTCGGCGCGGCGCCGCGCCCTTGCCCGCCTGCCCTGGCGGCGCCCGCCGCCCGCTTCAGGTCGCGCGCCCATCGCCCGCCCCGTCCCGAGCCGGCGCGGGCAAGGACGGCTCAGGCGCGGGCCGTCACGATCCAGGCCGAGGCCGGCAGCCGCACCGCGCCCTCGCGCAGATGGGCGGCCATCGCCGCGCGCAGGCGCCGGGCGGCCTCGGCGCGCAGATCGGCCGGCGCGCCGGCCAGGCGGCTGGCGAGCGGACCGATGCGCATGGCGAAATCCGCCGCGCGCGCCGCCGGGTCGGGGTCGTCGCCCAACTCGGGCGCGACCTCGTGATCGAAGGGCGTGAAGGCGACCTCGCGCCACCCCGCGCCTTCAAGAACGGGAACCACCCGCGCCGGATCCGCCCAGGCGAAGGGCCCCGGCGCCCCGGGCGCCGGAGGCGGCGCGGGCGCGAGCAGATCTGCGCAGGCGCGCAAGGGCAGGCTGGCCCAAAGGTTCAGCTCGGGCCCGCGCCAGCAGGCGATGGCCAGCGGCGCCCCCGGCGCCGTCAGCGATCGCAGATGCGCCCAGGCGGCGGGCGGATCGTCGAAGAACATGGCGCCGCAGCGCGAGTAAAGGGCGTCGAAGGGGGCGCCGTCGTCGGGGCGCCAGCGCGCGGCGTCGGCCAGGACGAAGCGCAGCGGGGCGGCGTCGGGCATCGGCCGCTCGGCCAGGCGCCTGCGCGCGCGCTCGAGCAGCGGCGGCGAGACGTCCACCCCCGCGACCTCGCCCCGCGGCCCGGCCGCCCGCGCCAGCGCGAAGGCGGTCGCGCCCGCGCCGCAGCCCAGGTCAAGAACCCGCCGCCCCTCGAGCGGCCCCAGCGCGCGCATGGCCGCCTCGCCCGACGGCCCAAGCAGGGTGTCGAGCGCGTCGGCCTTGTCGGCCCATTCGGCGCCCACGCGCCCCTTCCAGTCCTCGATCGTGGTCATGCCGCCCTGCCTTTCCTCCTGCGCCCGGTCGGGCGATCATGGACCCGCCGTTTCCGCCGCGCTATCACGAGCGCATGAGCGACGCCTTGTCCAGCCCCGCGCCGTCCGCCCCCGTCCCAGATCCCGCGCGGCTCGTCGCGCGGCTCGGGCATGTGCGCGAGTGGATCTTCGACCTCGACAACACGCTCTACCCCGCCTCGAACGCGCTTTTCGCCCAGATCGAAGAGCGCATGGCCGCCTACATGATGCGCGTCTTCGGCCTGCGCCGGAGCGACGCGCAAAGGCTGCGGCGCGAATACTGGCGCGACCACGGCACCACGCTGGCGGGGCTGATGCGCAATCATCGCACCGATCCCGACGCCTTTCTCGACGAGGTGCACCGCATCGACTTCTCGGTCCTGCGCCCCGATCCGAGGCTGCGCGCGGCCATGCTGGCGCTGCCGGGCCGGCGCATCGTCTTCACCAACGGCACGTCCGATTACGCGCGGCGCGTCATCGCCGCGCTGGGGCTGGACGGCTGCTTCGAGGCCGTCTACGGCATCCGCGAAGCCTTCTACACCCCCAAGCCCCTGCCCGCCGCCTATCAGCGCATCTTCGGCGCCGACGGCCTGAACCCGCGCCGCGCGGCCATGTTCGAGGACGACCCGCGCAATCTCGAGGTTCCCCACGCCCTCGGCGTCGCCTGCGTGCTGGTCGGCCCCGAGGCGCGCCCCGACCTGCCGCATGTGGATTTCGCCACGGACGACCTTGCGGGCTTTGTGTCGCGGCTCGGGCCATTGCTTCGCGCCGCGCCGCGGCTAGAGTCCGGCGCATGAGCGAGCAACACCGATCCCCCCGCGCGGCCGCGCGGCTCGAGGCCGACGTGCTGGTCGCCGGCGGCGGCGCGGCCGGGCTGACCGCCGCGGCGCTGTTCGGCTCGGCCGGGTTCGAGGTCATCTGCGTCGATCGCGAGACGCCGCGCCTCGACCCGGCCGATCCCGGCGCCGATCTGCGCACGACCGCCTTTCTGACCCCCTCGGTCGAGACGCTGCGCCGCGCCGGCGCGTGGGAGCGCCTCGCCCCCCATGCGGCGCCCTTGCGCGTGATGCGGCTGATCGACGCCGGCGGCGCGCGGAACGTGCCCCGCCGCACGGCCGATTTCGTCTCGGACGAGGTGCAGGATCACCCCTTCGGCTGGAACCTGCCCAACACGGTGATCCGCCGCGCCCTGCTCGAGCGCATCGAAGAGCTGCCGAACGTGCGCCTGCGCGCGCCCGCCGCGCTGACGCGCCTGACCCCGCGGCTGAATGACGCGGTGGCGCAGCTGTCCGACGGCGCGCAGGTGCGCGCGCGGCTGGTGGTGGCCGCCGACGGGCGCGACTCGGCCGCGCGCCGCATGCTGGGCCTTGGCGCGCGGCGCTGGGGCTATGCTCAGAAGGCGCTGGTCTTCGCCGTGGCGCATGAGCGCCCGCATGAGGGCGTCTCGACCGAGATCCACCGCACCGGCGGCCCCTTCACCCTGGTGCCCCTGCCCGATCACGAGGGGCGGCCCTGCTCGTCCGTCGTGTGGATGGAGCGCGGGCCCCGCGCGCAGGCGCTGTTCGAGGCGCCGCCCGAAGCGTTCGAAGAGGCCGTGAACGAACGCAGCTGCGGCGTTCTGGGCCGCCTTCGCCCGATCGGGCGGCGCGCGCTGTGGCCGATCGTCAGCCAGCTGGCCGAGCGCCTTGACGGCCCGCGCGGCGCCTTGATGGGCGAGGCGGCGCATGTGGTCCCGCCGATCGGCGCGCAGGGGCTGAACATGTCGCTGGCCGACGCGGCGGCGCTGGCCGATCTCGTAGCCAGGGCGGCGGCGGCCGGCGAGGACATCGGCGCGCCCGCGCTGCTGGCGCGTTATCACCGCGCGCGCTGGCCCGAGATGTCGGCGCGCGTGGCGGGCATCGACCTGCTCAACCGCGCCGCCATGGCCCAGGCCCAGCCGCTGCGCGACCTGCGCGCGGCGGGGCTGACGGCGCTGCATGCGGCCGCGCCCTTGCGGCGGCTGGCGATGCGGCTGGGCATGGGCGCGCGCTGACCGCCGCGCCGAGGCCGCACGCCGCCGCCCCCATCCCGCGCCGCGCGCACCCTGACCCGCGCCGCGCCCCCCATGTCGCGCCTGGCGCCCCCTGTCCCGCGCTTGGCGCCCCGCCTCGCGCGCCCCCGCCTGACGCTTCGCGCCCCGTCCGGCGCCGCGCGCCCCCTGCCCCGCGCTCACTGCTCCCATCTGGCGTCCCGCGCCCACTGCCCCGCGCTCCCATCTGGCGTCCCGCGCCCCTGCCCCGCGCTCCGCGCTCCCATCTGGCGTCTCGCGCCCCCGCGCCGCGCGTCCGCGCCTGACGCCCGGCGCCCCGCGCCGCACCACGCGCCTCGCGCCCCCGGGCCGCGCGCACCGCCCCGCACCGCGCGCCCCGCCCCGCGCCGCGCGCCCGTCCCGCGCCGCGCGCCCGTCCCGCGCCGCGCGCACCGCCCCGCGCCGCGCTCCGGGCCACGCGCCTGCGGGCGGTTGACCCCGACGCCCCGCCGGCGCACGATTCCGTCGATCCATGCCGGAGGACCCATGGCGCGCGCGCACTCCCCGAACACCCAAGCCCGCCGGCGCCGGCGGATCGACCCGCGCCGCATCGGCGCCTCGCCTGTCGCCATTCTGACCCCGCCCGATGCGCGGCCCACCCGCATCCGCACCCATGTCTATGACGGCGCGCATCACGAGATCCGCGAGGGCTGCGCGCCGCCCGTCGAGGGCGCCTTCCGCTGGGTCGAGATCGCGGGCCTTGCCGACGCGGACGCGATCGCCGCGGCGGCCCGCGCCCTGGGGCTGAGCGACCTGGCCGTGGCCGAGATCTTCCAGACCGACCAGCGCCCCCAGACCGAGATCGACGGCGCGCTCGTCCAGACCTTCATCCGCGCGCCCCTCGGGGGGCCGCCGCTGGCCGGCGAGCAGCTTTGCCTCGTTCTCGGGCCGGGTTTCGCGCTCAGCGTCAGCGAAAGCGGCCATGAGCTGTTCGCGCCGGTGCTGCGGCGGCTCGAGGCGGGGACGGGGCGCATCCGGTCGGACCCGGCCTATCTGTTCTACGCCCTGATCGACGCGACGCTGGATGCGTGGTTTCCCTTGCTCGAGCGCTATGGCGACGCGATGGAGCGGATCGAGGAAGCCATCCTGCGGTCGCCCGATCACGGCATGATCGGCGACATCCACCAGCTGCGCCGCGACCTTCTGAACATGCGCCGCGCCCTGTGGCCCCTGCGCGACGCCCTCGCGCCGCTGACGCGGGAGGATTCGGACCGGATCCCGCCATGGATGCGCCCCTACATGCGCGACCTGTCCGACCACGCCTTCCAGGCGCTGGACATGGTCGAGCTCTATCGCGAGGTGTCGCAGGGCCTGATCGATCTGCACATGTCGGCGCTCTCGAACCGGATGAACGAGGTGATGAAGGTGCTGACCATCATCGCCACGCTGTTCATTCCCATGACGTTCATCGCCGGGGTCTACGGCATGAACTTCGACCGCGCCTCGCCCTGGAACATGCCCGAGCTGGGCTGGCGCTACGGCTATCCGTTCGCGCTGGGGCTGATGGGCGCGTCCGCGGCGGCGATGATCTGGTTGTTCCGCCGCCATGGCTGGCTGGGCGGCGGGAAAGGCGCGCCCCCCGGCCCCGACAAGCCGACGGGCGACTGAGCGCGCCGCCCGGCGACGCGGCGCCATGCCGGGCGGCGCCCCGTCAAGGCGCGGCTGGCCGGCCGCCCCGGAACGGCGCCGAACCGCCCGCCGCAACGCCGCGCCAAGCCGCCGGGCGCCCCGCTCAGGAGGCGCCGCCGCCCCGCCCCTCGGCGGCCGCCGCGGCGCCCTGCACGCGGCGCACGGCCGCGCCGCGCTCATACCAGCCTCGGCTGGCGTTCACGATCCTGACCACCGACAGCATCACGGGCACCTCGATCAGCACGCCGACCACCGTCGCCAGCGCCGCCCCCGAGAACAGGCCGAACAGGCTGATCGCGGCCGCCACCGCCAGCTCGAAGAAGTTGCTGGCCCCGATCAGCGCCGAAGGCCCGGCCACGCAATGCGCCTCGCCGCTCAGGCGGTTGAGCAGATAGGCCAGCGCCGAGTTGAAATAGACCTGCACCAGGATCGGGGCGGCCAGCATGGCGATGATCAGCGGCTGCTCCAGGATCTGCCGTCCCTGAAAGCCGAACAGCAGCACCAGCGTCGCCAGCAGCGCGCCAAGGGAAACGGGATTGATCCGCCGCAGCAGCGCCTCGAGCGCCGCCGTCCCCCCGCGCGCCAGCGTGCGCGCGCGCAGCGCCTGCGCGATGACGATCGGCACGACGATATAGAGCGCCACCGACAGCAGCAGCGTCTCCCACGGCACGGTGATGGCCGAGATGCCCAGCAGCAGCCCCACGATCGGCGCATAGGCCACGACCATGATCGCGTCGTTCAACGCGACCTGCGTCAGGGTGAAGTGCGGCTCGCCCCGGGTCAGGTTGCTCCAGACGAACACCATCGCCGTGCAGGGCGCCGCGGCCAGCAGGATCAGGCCCGCGATGTAGCCGGGGATCTGGTCGGCCGGCAGCCAGGGGCGGAACAGCCAGCCCAGGAACAGCCAGCCCAGAAGCGCCATGGAAAAGGGCTTGACCGCCCAGTTCACGAACAGCGTCACCCCGATGCCGCGCCAATGCCGGCCCACCCCGCGCAGCGCGGCGAAGTCGATCTTGAGCAGCATGGGAATGATCATGAGCCAGATCAGCACCGCGACGGGCAGGTTGACCTTGGCGACCTCCATCGCCCCGA
The DNA here is from genome assembly GCF_008124525.1 of Oceanicella actignis. GTDB lineage: Bacteria > Pseudomonadota > Alphaproteobacteria > Rhodobacterales > Rhodobacteraceae > Oceanicella > Oceanicella actignis. Next base: position 481,789 of record NZ_VNHJ01000002.1, on the reverse strand, counting down.
TCAGCTCGAAGACGCCGGGAAAGGCGCGCCCCAGCGCGATTCCGGCCACGATGCACAACGCCACCCAAAGGGTCAGGTATCGCTCGAAAATGGACATGCATGCTCTCCTTGCGCCGGGCGCGCGGCGCAAGGCCGCGCGCGCCTGGCGGCCCGGGCTTCAGGCCGACAGCCAGGCCTCGACATCGGCCTCCTTCGGCAGGCCGCCCGCATGGACCAGGCGGCCGTCGATCGCGATGCCCGGGGTCGAGGCGGCTCCCGCCATGGCGATCCTGGCGTAGTCGGTCTCCTTGGAGACCTGCACCTCGACGCCCAGCTTGCGCGCGGCGGCTTCGACCATCTCCCTGACCGCCTCGCAGCGCTTGCAGCCGGGTCCGTAGACGATGACGTTCTTCATGGCGTTTTCCTTCGCTGCATGACCGGCACGACGCCGGGCTCAGAAGATCAGGTTGAACAGGAAGCCCACGGCCAGGATGCCGCCGCCGACGACGCCGACGAAGACCGCGATGAGCCGCAGCGTCAGCACCTTGCGCAGGATCAGCATCTCGGGCAGCGACAGGGCGATGACGCTCATCATGAAGGCCAGCACCGTGCCCAGCGCCGCGCCCTTGTCCAGCAGCGCCTCGACGATCGGGATGACGCCGGCCGCGTTGGCATACATGGGAATGCCCATGACGACCGCGGCGGGCGCCGACCACCAGGCGTCCGCGCCCATGATGCGCGCCATGGCGGCCTCGGGCACGTAGCCGTGGATGAGGGCGCCGATGGTGATGCCGGCGACGATCCACATCCAGACCTTGCCGACGATCTCCTTCACCGCCTCGACGCCCTCGCGGTAGCGGTCGACCATGGTCAGCCGGCGCTCGGGCGCGGGCGCGGCGGCGCCGGCGTGGATGTCGCGCACCCAGTCCTGCAGCCATCCCTCGAGGCGCAGCTTGCCGATGATCCAGCCCGAAACCACCGCCACGCCCAGCCCGAAGACCAGATAGGTGACCGCCACCTTCCAGCCGACCAGCCCCCAGAGCAGCACCAGCGCCACCTCGTTGACCATGGGCGCGGCGATGAGGAACGAGAAGGTCACCCCCAGCGGCACGCCCGCCGAGACGAAGCCGATGAACAGCGGCGCCGCCGAGCATGAGCAGAAGGGCGTGAAGATGCCCAGCGTCGCGGCCAGGACGTTCCCCGCCCCCTCGCGCCGCCCCGACAGCAGGGCGCGCGTCTTCTCGGGGCTGAACCAGGTGCGCACCACGCCCATCGCGAAGACGATGAGGGTCAGCAGCATGATGACCTTGGGCGTGTCGTAGAAGAAGAAGGCCAGCGCCTCGCCCGCATGGCTTTCGCGCGCCACGGGCAGCTGCGCGGTCAGCCACTCGGAAAAGGCGGGCAGCTGGCGGTAAATGGCGAACCACAGCGCGACGAAGCCCGCCACGCCCGCATGCCACAGCCAGTCGGAACGCGCGCCACGGGGGGACGCGGAAATGGACGTGTTGGCCTGGGTCATCTTGCCGCGCCTCCTTCGACGCCGGTTTGCGCGCCCGCGCGGGCGCCTTTCGCCTGCGCGAGGGCGCGGGCATCCTCCGCCGCGGGGCCGGCGCGCAGCACGGCCTCGACGATGGCGGTCAGCTCGGGGGACAGATCGGGATTGCGGCGGTAGCGCACCCATTGGCGATCGCGCCTGTCCAGCACCACTCCGGCCTGCCTGAGCACCTTCATGTGGCGCGACATGCGGCTCTGGCTGGCGCCGAGGCGCTCCATCAGCTCGCATACGCAATGCTCGCCGTCGCTCCACACGATCCGCAGCGCGCCGAGGCGCACGGGATCGGCCAGCGCGGCCAGAAATTCGGCAAGGTACATCGAATCGCTCCTTCGGCGTCGCAGCGTATGCCATGCCATTTATGCGCCTCGGCGCATATGCGCAAGGAGACATCAACAGGGGCGCGCGCCGCCCCTCGCCGCCGGGCGAAACCCGGCCGCGCGTCCTTGTGGATCCGTCGGCGACCCGCGCCGCCGCTCGGGGGTCAGCCGCCCTCGACCGGCGCGCCGAACAATGCCGCCGCGGCCCCGATCGCCGCCAGCGCCCAGAGGCCGGCGATGCGCGCCCGCCCCACGCCCGCCGCGCGCGCATGTTCGGCCGCGATCAGCGCCTGGATGGCGTAGTAGAGGGCGAATGCCCGCGAGGCGTAGGCGATGATCTCGAACACGTTCGCGCGCCAGGTCAGCGCCAGCCCGATCGCGGTCAGCAGGGCATAGCCATGGCGCGGCGCGATGCGCCCGCGGGTCAGCTCGTGCATCAGCCCGCCCGAGCCCGCCGCGTCGGCGATCGCGGCGCTGAACTGCGCGCTCAGGGCCGCCGCCACCAGCAGCGCCGGCAGGATCGGCGCGGCGGCGCGCACCGCGTCGATCACCGCCGTCTCGCGCAAGGGGCCCTCGGGCGGCGCGAAGCCCAGCGCGTAGAGCGCCGCGTAGGCGACATAGATCGCCGTCGCCAGCCCCTGCGCCAGGCGCATCGAGCGAATGCGCGTGCGCGCGTCGTAGGCATGGCCAAGATAGCGCGAGGTCTCGAACCCCTGCACCGTCACGATCAGCCCCAGCGCAACCGCCGCGCCGTGAAGCGGGTCGATCCGCGGCGGGTCGGCCGACAGCGCGCCCGCCTCGGCCTGGCGCCACAGCCACGCGCACAGCCCCGCCAACAGCCCCGCGATCACCGCCAGCTTCAGACCGACGGCGATCTGCTCCATGCGCTCGAGCGCGCCGAACCCCCGCAGCCAGCCCACCGCCAGGATGACCGCAAAGGCGGCGCTGGCGACCAGGCGCGCATGATGGCGGTCGTCAACCTCGGTCAGCCGCACGGCGAATGCGCCGAACAGGTTCAGGTAATACGCCACCGACACCACATAGGCGAAGGCCAGCGCCCACGAGGCCAGCGTCTCGAGCCTGCGCGCGGCGGGCGGTCCGCCCTGCGCGCCGGCGGCCTCGATGGCGGCGATGTTCAGCCGGATCGCGGCGCCGAACGCCCAGGCCAGCGCGCACAGCCCCGCCATGACCAGCGGCGCGGCGACGCCGTAAGAGGCGTCGAGCACCGGCCCCAGAACCAGAAAGCCGCTGCCGATGATCGAGGCGAGCGGCGTCAGCGCCGCGCGCCACAGCCGCGCGCGCGCGACGCGCGGATGGACAAGCGCCGCCGCGACCGCCAGCGCCGCCCCGAGGACCAGGAGATTGACGCTCATGCCCCGAACATGCCCGCCCGCGCGCGCCGACGCCAGAGCGGCGCGTCACTTCTCCAGAAGCGCCGTGCTCATCGCCCCGAGAATGGGCGCCGTCAGATACTGCGCCACGGTCTGCGAGCCGGTGCCGATCAGCGCCTCGACCTGCATGCCCGGCAGCGCGCGCACCTCGCCCCCGGCCGGCAGCGCCTTGGGGTCGAGGCGGATCTGCACCGCGTAATAGGGCGGCCCCCCCGCCGGATCGAGAATGGAGTCGGCCGAGATCCGCGTCACCGTTCCGGGCAGGGGCGGCGTGCGGCGGAAGCTGTAGGCGGTCAGCCGCACGCGCACCGGCTGCCCCGGCGCGGCGACGTCGATGTCCGAGGGCCGCAGGCGCGCCTCGACCACCAGTTCGGCCCCGTCGGGCAAAATGTCGAGCAGCCGCTGCCCCGGTTCGATCACCGCGCCGGGCGCGTTCACGCCAGGATCGACCACCGTGCCGGACCAGGGCGCGCGCACCTCGAGGCGGCCGAGCGCATCCTCGACCGCGATCAGGCGCTGACGCAGATCGTTGACGCGATCGAGCGCGCCCTGACGCTCGCGCGCGGCGGTCTCGAGCCGGTCGCGGCCGATCTGGAGCTTGCGTTCCTGCGTTTCGCCGATGGACTGGCGCGCGCGGGCGATGGCGCCCGAGATCTGGCCGATGCGGCCCTCGGTCTCGGCCTCGGCGCGGCGCAGCGCCAGAACGCGCGGGCGCGACATCAGCCCCTTGGCCAGCAGCGCGCGGGCGTCGGACAGCTCTTCGCGCACCAGGGCAAGCTGGGTGCGCGCCGAACGCAGGCCCAGCTCCAGCCCGCCGATCTCCTCGCGCAGCTGGGCGATGCGCTGGTCGAGGATCGCCAGCTGCCCCGCGCGGGCCGCCCGGTTGGCGGCGTAGGCGCGCGCCTCGGCGGCGAACAGGGCGCGCAGGGCCGGATCGGCCGTCATCAGCGCCGCCAGCTCGGCCCCGGGCGCGACTTCGGCCGCGTCGCGATCCTCGGCGTCGAGGCGCGCCAGCGTCGCCAGCGCGCCCGCCAGCTGCGCGCGCAGGATGTTGCGCTGGGCAAGGGGGCGCGTCTCGTCCAGGCGGACCAGCAGATCGCCCTTGCGCACGCGCGCGCCCTCGCGCACCAGCACCTCGCGCACGATGCCGCCTTCGAGATGCTCGACCGGACGGCGCGCGCCGTCGGCCTGGATCACGCCGGGCGCGACGGCGGCGCTGTCGAGCGTGGCGGTCATGGCCCATCCGCCCAGCACCCCGAAGAAGGCGATCGCCGCCAGCGCCGCCCACAGGATCAGGCCGCGCACGCGCGTCGGCGCCGCCACGCGCGGCCCGCCCGCGCCCGACAGCCCCCCAAGACGAAGCGCGCGCCCCGGCGGCGGCGCCCCGGCGCCGCCGGGCGCCGCGGCAAGGCGCAGGCCGCGCCGCGCGGCGGGCGGGGCGGCGCCGTCCGCACCGGTCGCGCGCTCCGCCCCCGACGGGGCGCGATCGGGCGCCGGCGACGCGCCCTTGCGCCCACCGGCGCCGGCGTCGCCCGCATCGCCCGCATGGCCCTCAGGGCCCGCATGGCCCGCATGGCCCGCATGGCCCTCATGGCCCTCATGGCCCTCATGGCCCTCATGGCCCTCATGGCCCTCATGGCCCTTGAGGGCTTCCGGGCCGGGCGCAAGGCCGTCAAGCGGCGCGCGCTCCTCATGGGCGCGCGCGCCCGGCCGGCCCGACGCCGGACGATCCGGCGGCGCGCCCTCGCCGGCCGCGCTGTCCGACGCCGCAGGGCCCCGAAGCGCCGCGTCGCGGCCCATGCCATCGGCCGCGGTGCCTTGCGCCCCGCCGGCGGGCGGGGCGACGGCGGCGGCGTGCACGGGCGGCGCCTGTCGCGGGGCGCTCATGACCGCGCTCCGCGCCCGGCCAGGGCCCTGGGCCGCGCGCCCGCCGCGGGAACGACGGCGGGTCGGCCGATCTGGCGCAGCACCTCGCGCGCGGGGCCGAAGCGGATCAGCCGCCCCGCCTCAAGCACCGCCGCATGGCTCAGCTGCGCCAGAATGTTGAGCCGATGCGTGACGACGACCACGGTCGCGCCGCGCTCGCCCGCGCCGCGCACGGCGCGCGCCAGCGCCGCCTCGCCCTCGGGATCGAGATTCGAGTTCGGCTCGTCCAGCACGATCAACCGCCTTTCGCCCAGCAAGGCGCGCGCGAGGCCGATGCGCTGACGCTGACCGGCGGAAAGGCGCTCGCCCCGCGGGCCGACGCGGGCGTTGTAGCCGCCCGGCAGGGCCAGGATCATCTCGTGCACGCCGGCGCGGCGGGCGGCCTCGACCACCTGGGCGGGCGCGACCTCGGGGTCCATGCCGGCGATGTTCTCGGCCACCGTGCCCTCCATCAGCTCGATGCGCTGGGGCATGAAGCCCACATGGCGCCCGATCTGATCCTCGGGCCAGTCCTCGAGCGCGGCGCCGTCGATGCGCACATGCCCCCGCGACAGGGGCTGAAGCCCCGCCAGCGCCCGCGCCAGCGTCGTCTTCCCCGCCCCCGAGGGGCCGATCAGCCCCAGCGCATCGCCGGGAGCGAGCGCGAACGAGACGTCGAACAGAAGCGGCTCCTGCCTTTCGGGGCGAATGACGGTGGCGTGCTCGACCTCGACCCGCCCCTGCGGCGGCGGCAGCTCGAGCCCGTCGCGCGGCGCGCGCAGGCGCGCCAGCGCGCCGTTCAGCCGGTCCAGCGCCTGGCGCGCGCTCATCAGCGCCCGCCAGCCCGCGATCGACTGCTCGACCGGCGCGGCCGCGCGCCCCAGCAGGATCGCGGCGGCGATCATCAGACCCGGCGCCATCTGGCCCGCCAGCACCAGCGACACCCCCGCCCCCATCATGGCGATCTGCAGCGCCATGCGCACGAATTTGGCCAGCGACGTCATGAGCGCGATGCGGTCCGTGGCCAGCGCCCCGCCGGCCTGCGCCATGGCCGCCGCATCCGCCCAGCGCCCGGCCAGCGCCGGGGCGCGGCCCATGGCGCGCGTGACCTCGACGTTGCGCAGGAAATCCTCGGCCGCCGCCTGCGCGCGGCGCGCGGCGTCGGCGGCGAAGCGCGCATGGCCGCGGCTGAACAGCTCGCCCGCCACGCCCAGAAGCAGCAGCGTCAGCACCCCGCCCAGCGCGATCATGCCCAGCACCGGATGGAACAGCCAGATCACGCCCACGAACAACGCCGCCCATGGCGCGTCCAGGAGCGCGATGAAGGCCGGCCCGGTGACGAAGCCGCGCAGCTCGGTCAGGTCGATGAGGGGCTGGGCGGGCGAGACGCCCTCGGGCTGGTCCTGGTCCGACCCGCGCAAGAGGCCCTCGAACAGCGCCGGGCCAAGCCGCGCGTCCAGCCGCGCGCCCAGCCGCGCCGCCATGCGCTGGCGCAACAGGTCGAAGACGAAGAAGAAGCCCAGCGCCAGCAGCGCGCCGATGGTCAGCGCCGCCAGCGTCGCATGGCTGCCCGAGGTCATCACCCGCTCGAACAGCTGAATCATGTAAAGCGGCGCCGTCAGGATGAGCAGGTTGACCCCCACGCTCACCCCCGCGATCGCCGCGATCAGGCCGCGCTGGCCCTGGAAAACCGTCGCTTCGCGCATGTCTCTCCCCCCGTTCGGGCCGCCTTGCGCGGCCGCGCGCCCCCCGGCGCGCCCCCCTGTCCTGCGATGCGCGCCTTGCGGCGCGGCGAACGCCCCGCGCTTCGGCGCGAGGCGTCCTGGTCCGTCGATCCTGCATGCGGGGGGCCAGCGATCACGGCCGAACCAGGACTGGGGGACGGAACCGGACTCACGCGAGCCGGCCCCGCCCCTTGAGACGGAACGGCCCGCCGGCTGGCGCCGGGGGGCCGCCCCATGCGGTCAGACCAGCACGATGTCCACGGCCTCGTAGAGGAAGTTGCCCTGCGAGTAGCTGTTGATGCCGATGCCGGTGAAGTCGCTGTTGTCCTGGCCCAGATGGTCGAAGGACAGGAACGGGATGCCGCCCGCGCCGGTGGTCACCGCCGTCAGCAGCACGACCGAGCCGCCGATGCTGACGGTGGTGTTGGTCCCGTCGTCGAAGACCCCCGTCAGGGCGTTGAGCTGCTCGAAGGCGGCGGTGTCGTCCACGCCCTCGCTCAGATCCTCGATGCAGTAGGTCAGGACGTCGCCTTCCTCGAAGTCGAAGTCGGTGATCACGTCCGAGCCATCGTTCGAGGAGAACTCTTCGCCATCCCAGACCAGGTTGACCACGAAGATGTCCTTCCCGCCGCCGCCGGTCAGGACGTCGTCGCCCTCGCCGCCGATCAGGATGTCCTCGCCGCGGCCGCCGTCCAGGCTGTCGGCGCCCGCGCCGCCCTCGAGCTGATCGTGCCCGAAGCCGCCGACCAGAACGTCGTCGCCCTCTTCGCCCCACAGGCAGTCGTCGCCGTCCGCGCCGAAGAGCCGATCGTTCCCGACGCCGCCGGCCAGCTTGTCGTCGCCGCCGCCGCCGTCCAGGCTGTCGTCGCCCTCTTCGCCGCACAGAACGTCGTTGCCGTCGTCGCCGAACATGTTGTCGTCGCCGCCGTCGCCCTCCATGTAGTCGTCGCCGAAGCCGCCATACATGTCGTCGCGGCCCTCGCCGCCATACATGACGTCGTTGCCGGTGTTGCCGAACAGGTCGTCGTCGCCCGCGTCGCCGAGGATCACGTCGTCGTCGGCGCCGCCGTAGATGACGTCGTCGCCGTCGTTGCCGCGCAGCAGGTCGGCGCCGGCGTCGCCCTCGATGCGGTCATCGCCGTCATTGCCCTCGGCATAGTCGTTGCCGTCATTGCCGCGGATCATGTCGTTGCCCGCGCCGCCCTGCATGGTGTCGTCGCCGAGCTGGCCCCAGATCCGGTCGTCGCCGTCGCCGCCGCTGATGTAGTCGTCGTCGCGGCCGCCGAAGAGCCGGTCGTTGCCGTGCTCGCCCCAGATCATGTCCTCGCCCGAGCTGCCGCGGATGATGTCGTCGGCGGTGAAGTCCTGCTCGACCAGCGCCACGCTCACTTCGGAATCGGTGGGCGTTCCGTCGCCGAAGTCAGGATCGGGAATGCCGTCGCCGTCGCCGCAGCGGGCCGGATCGCAGACCCAGGCGGGAGGATCGACGAAGCCTCGATCGATCGCGAAATCGACGGTGATGACCGGCTTGAAGCCGAACTTGCCCATCGGCGTCGCGCCCTCGCGGATGAAGGGCCCCGAGACCGAGATGTAGGCGCCGTCGCCGGCGAAGTCGCCCCAGATCCCGTCGGCGCCGCCGCCGCCCAGCATCCAGTCGTCGCCCGAGCCGCCGCGCATCTGGTCGCGGCCGCCGTCGCCCTGCATCGAGTCGTCGGACGAGCCGCCGTCCATCACGTCGGCATGACGGCCGCCGAACATCAGATCCAGCCCCGCCTCGCCGAACATGTGGTCGAAGCCGGCGCCGCCGTCCATGTGGTCGCCGCCGTCGCCGCCGAACATGCAGTCATCGCCGCCCGGGAAGCTCTTGGGCCGGCCGATCCAGGTGTCCGAGCCGATGTCGAGATCGGTCAGCTTGCCCTGGCGGTGGTCGCCATACATCTCGTCTTCGCCGGCGCCGCCTTCCATGTAGTCGTCGCCCGCCCCGCCGGCCATGCGGTCGTCGCCGTCGCGGCCATACATGACGTCCTGGCCGTCATTGCCATACATGGTGTCGTCGCCGCGGCCGCCATCCATGCAGTCGTCGCCGCCTTCGCCGGCCATGCAGTCGTCGCCGTCGCGGCCGAACATCTCGTCGTCGCCGTCCGCGCCGCCTTCGCCGCCCGAGTCGCCGAACATCTGGTCGTTGCCGGCGCCGCCGTCGAGGAAGTCGTCCTCCGAGCCGCCAAGCATGGTGTCGTCGCCATACTCGCCCCAGAGCTCGTCATTGCCCGATTCGCCGTTGAGGTAGTCGTCGTCGTCGAACAGGATCGGCCCGATCACGCCATAGGGCGTCGCGCCGCCATTGCCGCCGATCAGCAGGTCCTTGTCCTCGCCGCCCAGAAGCTTGTCGTCGCCGCCGTTGCCGATCAGCTCGTCGCAGCCCTCTTCGCCGTCGATGCGGTTGTTGTTCTCGTTGCCAAGCGCCTTGTCGTCGCCGGCGCCCAGGTCATAGTTGTCGGGCATGCCCTCGAGGTTCATGTCCACGGCCTCGTCGCCATGCGAGCCCGTCCCGGTCACCTGATTGTTGAACGGGCGCGAGAGGTCCACATAGCATTCCGGATCGCATTCTTCCCAGGGTTGGAATCGCGTCGCCATGACTATTCGCCTTTCTTTTGAAGATATGGTTTCGGCGCGAATACGGTGCGCCCACTCGAAAACGTCTATTCACGAAAACCAGAGTGCTTGATTCCGAGGCCGAGGACTGCCCCCAAAACGGGATCAATTTTCGCTCGTCAAAGCGCCGACGCCCGTCAGAACAACAGCGCGCCCGCGGCCCAGCCCGCCCCGGCGGCCAGGGCCGCAACGGCTGCGGCGGCCAGAACCGGCCCCAGCCCGCGCCGCCTGCGCGCCGCGTCGCGCGCCGCCTGCTCGGCCAGCGCGGGCAGCGCGACATCGACAAGGCCTTCCAGGCGATCGAGCGCCGCCTCGATCCGCGCCGCCGCCTGCGCAAGCGCATCGCCATCCTCCGACGGGGGCGGCGGGCGCAGGCCCTCGAGCTGCGCCGTCAGATGCCGGTGCAGATCCACCAGGTCGCGCCTGCGCGCCACGGCGGCGGGGCCCTCGGACAAGAGGCGCGCGATCCGGGCGGCCAGCGCGTCGGCGGTCTCGGGCGCGGGGCGCGCGCGTGGGGCCTTGGCGCGGCCCGGCGGGTTCGGGGCGGGGGTCGCCCGGCGCGCCTCGCCCCCTTGCGCAGGGGACCGGTCAAGAGCGGGATCGGCCGCGAAAATGTTCATAGCCCCGCCCCCATCGCCTGCCAGGTCAGCTCGTGCGCCAGGCGGGCGCGGCAGCTTACGCCCATCTTGGCGAAGATCCGCTTGGCGTAGGTCTGAAGCGTCTGCTCCTTGAGACCCAACGCGGCGGCGGCCTCGCGGTTGCTGAGGCCGGCGGCCAGGCGCGCCGCCACCCGCGCCTCGGTCGGCGTCAGGCCGCGCGCCAGCGCCGCGCGCCGCAGCTGCTCGGCGCGCGGCGCCAGCGCGACCGCGGCAAGGACCACCCGCCGCCCACCGACCCGGGGGCCCGCGACGGTCAGCGACACGGGCAGCATGGCCGGCGCCGCCCCGCCGTCGCCGCGCCCCTCGGCCTCGTCCGGGATCGCGAGGAACGCCGCATCTTCTTCGCCCGCCGCCAGACGGCGCACGGCGCGGGCAAGGTCGCGATCAAGGCCCGGCCGCGCGGCCTGAAGGCGTCCGCCGGCAAGGCGCAGCCCGCCGCCGCGGGCCAGCAGATCGCGCGCCGCCGCATTGGCCTGCAAAAGCCGCCGCCCACCGTCCATGGCCGCCAAGGCGCAGCGCATGTCGTCGCGCACATGGGCGCGAATCGCCGCCTCGGCCGCCCGGCGCGGGTCCTGCCGCGGAGCGTCGCCCGCCGCGTTGCGCGCGCGCAGGCGGGGCCAGAAGCGCCGCAAGGCCTCGGCCGCATGGGCGTCGGACACGCCCGCGCGCAGCCGCAAGGCGACCACATCCCAAGCGCCGTCGGCGAAACGGCACAGGAACACCCGCATGTTCCGCGCGCCCCGCGCCGCCAGATGCGCATCCAGCGCCGCGCGCCGCGCATCGCCCCGCGCAAGCGCGCGGACCTCGATCACCTCGGCCCTCGCCGCGCCCGCCCCGCCCGGGCGCCCGCCGGGCAGGTCTGCGCGCAGCGCCGCCTCGGTGGCCACCTTGGCCAGCCATCCCGTTTCGATGTTCATGCGGTGAATTCCGGCGGCGAAAGCCGCCCGCCCCGTATCGAGACTCATGCCGGTCCCCCCTGAGAAAAGCCGTTTCCTGAAACGCACGGAGTTTGAAATTGACCTCGCGCCTACAGGCGTCTGGCCGTGAAATGGTAGCAAGCGGGGCGGTCCTCGTCGCTTCGCCCGTTCGGGTTGACCGATTTCGCCAGCGCGGCGGGCACGCGCCGAAACGGGGACGAAAACCGTTCTTGTTCAGCCTCTTGCCGCCTCGCGCCCGACTGCCGAGAGCGGCCCGGCTGATGGCGGGATGAATTGCGGCCGATGAAAGCCGGCCAAATACGGCAAACAATTACTGAATAAATGACGTATAAAAAACCGATTCCATTATCAGAAACAGTTCACGAACATGCTGCGATCATCAAGAGCAGATAGTTGAATTGCCTTTTCATCCGCATGACCCGCCGCAAGATCGGCGCCCATCCTTTCGAGGAAGCCATGACTCCGGTCCTGATCCAGAGCGACCAGCCCACGCTGCGCGAGACGCTGCGCCGGGCGCTCGACGCCGAGGGGATGCAGGTCTCGTTCGACGACGCCGCGCCCTGGGCGGTGGCGATCGTGGACCGAAGCCGCGCGGCGGGCGGCCCGGCCGCGGCGGCGCGGGTCGTCGCGCGCCTGCGCGCCGGCGCGGACGCGGCGCAGGCGAAGGTGATCGTGCTGGCTCCCTGCGGCGAAGCGGCGGCGTTCGCCCGCGCCCTGGACGGCGCGGCCGAGGCCGTGCTGGATGCGCGCCGCCCGCTCAAGGCGATTCTCGGCGCGGTATGGATCGTGCGCGCCGGCGACACCGTGGCCCCCCGCGCCGACGGCCCGGCCGGGGCGGACCTGCCCGCGAACCTTTCCCCGCGCGAGGGGCAGATCCTGCGGCGTCTGGCGGCGGGCCGGCCGAACAAGGAGATCGCCGCGGAGCTGGGCATTTCCCAGTCCACGGTGAAGGTTCACCTGCGCGGGCTCTTCCGCAAGCTCGGCGTCAGGAACCGGACGCAGGCGGCGCTGAAATGCCCGCCGCTTCGCTCTCAGGCCGAGGACTGAGCGGGCGCCGCGTCGCCCTGGGCCGGCTGCGCGGGACGATCGGCCGAGGCGGGCGCCTCCAGCCCCAGCCGGCGCCGCCATGCCTGCTCCGAGGTCAGCCCCGCGCCGTCTTGCGCGTAGGCCCGCCGCAGCTGCGGCGCCGCCATGACCAGCCGCGCCAGCGCGCGCGCGAAGCGCAGCTCGTTGGCCAGCCATCTGCGGCGGTCGAAGCGCACCTCGTAGCCCGCGCCCGTGGCCGGGTCGATCATGACCATCGAGGGGCGCACGAAGGCGTCCGCCGGCCCGCCGCGATCCTCGAGCGGGAACACCGCCGACAGCCGGTGGAACAGGAACCGCGGCAGCAGGTGCCCGTTGCCCGTCAGAAAGCGCGCCGCGCTCCAGAGAGGCCCGCCATAGCGTCCGCGCCGGATGGGGGTCATGCGCGCCGGGTCGTAGGGAAAATCGGGGCGCACCTTCTCGTCCTCGCCCAGCGCGCCGATGCGCGCGCGGGTGCGGGCCATGTCGGGGTCCTCGTCCCACATGGCCGGACCGCGCAGCAGATCCTCGACCGCCATCACCACCGCCCGCGCCGTGGCGTAGTGATAGCTGTCGTTGGCGCGGCGGAAGAAGTGCCAGACGGGCTCGAGAATCGCGATCAGCGAATCCGACAGCGTGGGGTGCGTCAGGTGCTGCACCACGTGGTTGCGGGTATCGAGATAAAGCGTCAGCGGCGAGCGCTTGGTGGTGAAGTCCTCCTGATGCGAGGCGATCCCCGAGACCGAGCGGATGCGAAAGCGGTTGGCCAGCGAGAAATGGATGTCGTCGCCGCGCACGAAGAAGGGAAAGGGCATCGTGCGCACATGGTCGATGGGGAAGCAGAAATACCACCACGCGCCATAGCGGTTGACCAGCGCCGGACGCGGCCGGCTGGCCGTCAGCACCTGGTCGAAGCGCCGCAGGTCCAGCCCATGATCGAGCGGCCGGCACAGCCGGTCGAACACCGCGCCGTTCTCCCACATCTTCCAGCGATGATTGGCCGGAATCATGGCGCCGCTCACGGCCGTGTCGGGGCTGCGCGCAAGGCTCAGCACGGCGATGGTGCGGCGCAGGCTTTCGGGAAAGAACTCGGCGTCGTCGTCCATGAACAGGACATGGGTCGCCCACCCCTCGGCGCGCGCCTCGAGCAGACCGCGCGCGAAGCCCCCCGCCCCGCCCAGATTGCGGTTGCGCACAAGGCGCGCGCCGGCCATGGGCAGGGCGTGGGTGTCGCCGCCATTGTCGACGACCATGAGGCGAAAGCGCTCGGCCACGTCCGGGTTGCGCGCCATGTAGGCGCCAAGGCGCCGGCAGGTCGCCTGCACCGCCTCGTCGCGCTTGAAGGTGGTGATGACCGCCTGCACGCGCACGTCGCGCAGCCGCGGGCTGCGGACCGCGAACGCGATCTGCGAGATGCTCAGATCGTCGATGGCCTCGAAGCGCCAGAACACCAGCCCCGGGTCGCGCAGCGGCGGCAGCGCCACCGTCGCCGGCCTGTCCGGCGCAAGGTCGAGCCGCGTGCGCGCCAGGGTCTCCCAGCTGCGGCCCGGGCGGGCCATGACCAGCGTCGCCACGCAGCGCCCGGCGCCCTCGACGCGGGTCTCGACGGCGTCCTCGGGTCCCAGATCGTGCGCCGCCGCGTCGAAGACGTTGAAATAGGCGTCGAAGCTCAGCCGCCCGCCGGCGCCGACGAAAAACACGCCGCGCTGGGTGTCGTAGCCGCCGCCGCCGTCATGGCGGCAGAACAGCTCGGGCTCGGTGTTGACCAGCGGATCGGGGGCGATCAGCCGGTGCGCGACCAGCTGCGGCATGGCTTCCGGGTCTGGGGCGCTTGGCACGGGGCGGTGCAGCATCGGCTCTCCGGTCGATGATCGGTTCGGATCGGTTCGGCGCGCCGCGCTGCCGCGCGCCGGCGCGGTTGGAGCAATCAATTTGAGTATGGCGAATTTGCGTGCGAGCGGCTACCGATGCAAGCGCAAACGCCGCAGATGCGGCTTGCGCGATCGTCCGTGGGTTGAAACGACCAGACGCAGGGGGCGCCCCATGCCGCAACAGCTCATCGTCCACCTTGGCGACGTCAAGACCGGCAGCACCTCGATCCAGACGATTCTGCGCAACCGGACCTTCGACGCGGGGGGCGTGCGGGTGTTCTACCCGGCCCTGCGCGAGGCCGAGGACGAAGGCGCGCAGGTCCTTGCGCATCTGGCGCTGAACCACAACGCCGTCGCGGTCGCCCTGCGCGACGGCGACGAGGCGCGCGCCCAAAGGCTGCTGTCGCGGATCGCCGCCATGGTCGCGGACGAGGGCGCGGACGCCGACGTCGTCATCCTGTCGGCCGAATGGTTCGAGTTCGTCGCCCCCGAAAGGCTGCGCGACGCGCTGGCGGCGCATCTGCCGGCCCTGGCGCCGGGGGCGCGGCTGATCAGCTATGTCCGCCCCCATGCCGAGCGCGTGCTCTCGGCCTTTCAGGAAAACCGCAAGCTGGGCGCCTTCATGGCCGGCCCGGCCGGCTTCCACGAGCGCCAGCTGCGCGCGGGCACCTTTCGCTACGCGCCGCGCCTGCGCCGCTGGCGGGCGGTCTTCGGCGATCGCTTCGAGGCGCGGGCGATGATCCGCGCCCGCCTGCGCGAGAACTGCGTCGTGCGCGATTTCCTCGGCTACGCGCTGGACGGGGCGCCCGTGACGCTGCGCGAAGAACCCGAGGCCAACCGCTCGCTCAGCCTGCGGCAGCTGGCCTTCATGACCCTGATGCACCGCAACTTCGTCCTCCGCCCGCACCAGGCCAGGCGCCTGTCCCGCGCCATGGGCCCCGACCCCGAGGGCGCGCCGCTGCGCCTGCCGATCAAGCTGATCCGGCGCATACAGGCCGATTATGCGCAGGACGCCGCCGAAACCGACCGCGAATTCTTCGGCGCGCCCGTGCTGAGCGAGGCGCTCGCCCGGGCGCATGAAAAGGCCGCGTCGGAGCCCATGAGCCTGCGCGCGCGCGACCACTACGCGCCGGACGAACTTGCCCGCATGCGCCAATGGGCGCTTGAAACGCTGGCGCAGGCGCCCGGCGGCGCGCCCAGGCCGCGCAAGCCCGCGCAGGCCAAAGCCCGCGCGGCGGCCGGCAAGCCCCGCAAGGGCCCCGCCGCCCCGCGCAAGCCCAAGGGCCCCGCCGGCGCCGCGCAAGGCGCCGCGGCGGCGCCGGGCGGCCGGCCGGCCCAGGGCGCCCCGAAGGCGGGCGAGGGCTGAACGCCATGCGCCTTGCGCTGTTCATCGGCCATCACAAGGCCGGATCCAGCAGCCTGCAGAACTTCCTGTCGCGCAACTGGCTGGCGCTGGCGCGGGCCGGAATCCTCTACCCCTCGGTCGAGACCGAGGGCCACGCCGCCCGTCTGGCGGCGGCGCTGCGCGGGGCCGACGACGCGCCGGGACAGCCGCAATCCTTCAACGTGCGCGAGGCCCACAACGCCCTCGCCTTCAAGATGCTGGCCGAATGCGGCAAGGGCCCCGCGCCGTCATGGCACCCCATGCTGCCGCATTCGCGCCAGATGTTCGCGGCCATCGCCAACCAGATCGCCGCTCTGGCGCCGCGCGCGACGGTGCTGTGCTCGGAAGTCATGGCCAACTTCGCCGCCGCCGACCCCAGGCTGATCGAGACCATGCGCGACGCCTTTCCCGGCGCGCGCGCGCGCATCCTGTGCACGCTGCGCCGACCGGACGATTACCTGGTCTCGTGGCACGCGCAACGGCTCAAGTTCGGGCACAAGCTTGCGCCGCTCGGGGCGGGCGGGCTCGAGCCCTATCTGAGCTCGATCCATTTCGACTACCGGCTGATGCTCGAGGGATGGACGCGGGTCTTCGCCGAGGCGGAATTCGCGCTGCGCGACCACCGGCAGGTGATGGCGGCGGGCGGTTCGATCGACGACTTCGTCGCCCAGTCGGGGCTCGACTTCCCGCCCGGCCTGTTCCGGCCAGGGGACATCAACCCCAGCATCCCGGCGGCGCTGGCCGAGGTGGCGCGGCGCGGCAACCATGCGCTTGCGCCCGAGGCGGCCGCCGATCTGCGCGCGGCGCTGCTGGCGGTGCGCGACCATCGCGGGGTGCCGCCCTCGCGCGAGGTCGAGATGTTCGGCCCCGAGGCGCGCACGCGGATGGCGCGCGAATTCGCCCCCATCAACGCCTGGCTGGGCGCGCTGGCCGGCCGCGAGGCGTTCTTCGACGACGCCGAGGCCATCGCGCGCACGCGCCCCATCCCCGAGGCCGAGGCGGCGCGCGCCGCGCTCGACGCCGTGCGCGCCGCCGCGGCCCGGCGGACAAGCACGCCCGAAGCGCGCGAGTTTCTGCTGTCGCTGCGTCTCGACTGAGCCCCCCGGCGCAAGCGGAGGGCGCCGCGCATGGCGCGGCGGCGCGCCCGGTCGCGCCTTCGCCAGGGATTCGCCCACGCGAACCCCCCGCGCGGCTTCGTCTTGGCAGGTGGGGGAGAAGGTCAGTGGCGCACCGGGGAGGATTCGAACCCCCGACCCCCAGATTCGTAGTCTGGTGCTCTATCCAACTGAGCTACCGGTGCAGGCCGCGTCGGCGTCGCCGCCGTCGATGTGCGCGGCTTTTAGCTTGCGTCGCGGGGGGATGCAAGCCCCTGTTTCGCTCGGCCGAGATGATTTTTCGCAACCTCCCGCCAGGCGGGCGGACCGCCCGGATCGGCCGCGGCCGCGTGCACTCCGCGCGCCACCGCGCGCGCCACGCAATCGGCCGCCGCCGAGCCCAGCGCCGCCAGTCGCGCGGCGCGCGCGTGGCCCGAACCCAGATCGGGGCCGCCGGTCGCCGCGCCGGTGGAGAGGGCGAACAGCGTGTCGCCGTCGAAGGGCGTGTGCGCGGGGCGAATCGCCCGCGCCAGCCCGTCCTGCGCCATCATCGCCAGGCGCCGGCACTCGGCCGCGGTCAGCGCCGCGTTCGTGGCCACCACCCCCACCGCCGTGTTCGCGCCCGGCGCCGATCCCGGATCGACCGGCCCGTCGGGCGCGTCGAAGGCCCAGTCCCCGCGCAGCTTGCCGTCCTCGGGGATCGGCGCCGGCGGGCAACGCAGATCGGGCGGCGCAAGGCCGCCGAACTCGTCGCCGATCTCGAACGGCCAGGCCCAGAACCACGGGCCGCCCGGCATGCAGACCGAGCCCACCGGATTGGCCGCCACAAGGGCCGCCACCATCACGCCGGGCGCGATCTCGAGCGACGCCGCCCCCAGCCCGCCCTTGAGCGCGCCGGCCACCGCCCCGCGCCCGGCGCCGACCGAGCCCAGCGCCACGCCGCGGTCGGCGGCCTCGAGCGCGGCGCGCGCCAGGGCCGGATGGGGCGGCCCGTCGGCCCCGAAGGCGGCGGCGCTGTGGGGGCCCAGATCATACAGGATCGCCGCCGGCACGATGGGCACGCGCGGATGCCCCGGCGCCACCTCCAGCCCCCTGCCCCGCGCGGACAGCGCCGCCGCCACGGCGTCGGCCGCGCCCAGCCCCAACGCCGAGCCGCCGGACAGGACCACCGCGTCGGCGGCGCCGACCAGGTTCTCGGGCGCCAGCGCCTCGATCTCGCGCGTGCCGGGGCCGCCGCCGCGCACATCGGCCCCCGCGACGGCGGGGCTTTCGCACAGGATCACCGTCACGCCCGTGCGCGCCGCGTCGCAATGGGCGTTGCCCACCAGCAGGCCAGGCACGTCGGTCAGGCCGTTGAGCGGGCCGGGGCGCGGGCGCCACGAAGCGGCGCCGTCCGGTCGAATGGCGGTCATGTGTTCTCTCCCTCTGCCTCGGTCGGGGGGCGCCCGGGCGCCGAAGCCGCGCCACGCGGATCATTTGCGCCCCGATCTTTCGCGCCCGAATCCTTCGCGCCCGTCCTTTCCGCGCCCGCATCGTTCGCGCCCCGCGCGGGGCCGGAAACGTCGCCGCGCGCGGGGGCGGACGCCGCGGGCCGCGCGCTTCCGGACCCAAGCGGGGGCGCGGCCGGGGCGGCCGCGCCTGCGGTCCTGGCGCCATCCGCGCCGCCGGGAGCCACGCTCTCGCCCCCCGCCCGGGCCGCACCTCCGGGGGCCGCGCCCTCGCCCCGCGCCCGCGCCGCGCCGCCCCGGGCCGCGCCGTCGCCCCCCGCCCGCGCCGCGCCGCCGGGGGCCGCGCCGTCGCCCCCCGCCCGCGCCGCGCCGCCGGGGGCCGCGCCCTCGCCCCCCGCTTCGACCGCTGCGCCGGGGGCCGCGTCCTTCTCGGGCGCCGGCCGGGCGAGCAGCGCCAGGTCCGCGCGCTCGGGCAGCGTCAGGCGAAAGCGCGCGCCCTCGGGGCCCGTCGCCACCAGTTCGAGCGCGCCGCCATGGGCGCGCGCCAGCTCGGCCGCAATGGCCAGCCCCAGACCCGAGCCGCCGCTGCGCGCGCCGCCCTTGAAGGGCTTGAACAGGTTCTCGATCGCGCGCGCGGGCAGGCCGGGGCCGTCATCGACCACGTCGATGCGCACCACGCCGCCGCCGGACGCGGCCTCGATGCGGATCTGGCCGTCGCGGCCGGCGCCTTCAAGCGCCTGGCGCGCGTTGCGCGCCAGATTGGTCAGGATGCGGTGCAGCTGCTCGGGATCCGCGGCCACGGTCAGCCCCTCGGGCGCCGCGTTGACAAGGCGCGGACGCCCCGGCCCGCCCTCGCCGTCGGGAAACACGGCGTCGCGCACCTCTTCGACCAGCTGGCGCAGACGCACGGCGCGGATCTCGGGCTCGGGCTCTTCGGCCTTGCCGTATTCGAGCGTCGAGCGGCACAGCGACGCGGCGCGGTCGAGCGCGCGCAGCAGCTTGGGCGCCACCCGGCGCACGGTCGGATCGTCGCTGCCCTCGAGCCGGTCGGCCAAGAGGCGCGCCGTGGTCAGGATGTTGCGCAGGTCATGGCCGATCTTGGCCACCGCCTCGCCCTGCGCGGCAAGGCGCGCGCGCTGGCGCAGGGCGGCGCGCAGCTCGGTCTCCATCTCGGCCAGGGCGGTCTGGGCGGCGGCGATCTCGGCGATGCGGCTGTCGGGGGTGATGACGCGGCGCGCATCCTCGGGATCGCGGCGGAAGGCGCGCATGTTGTCGATCACGCGCAGCATCGGCCGCACCACGAAGCGGCGCACCGACAGAACGATGAACGCCGCCGTCACCAGAGAGATGATCAGCGACAGCCCCATCACCCGCGCGCCGTAATCGAGCATGGCGGCGCGCAGCGGCCCCTCTTCGAGCACCGCCTCGACCGCCGCGCCCTCGCCGGGCGCCATGTCGTCCTCGGGGCGGCCGATGACGCGGATGACCCGCCCCGGCCGCGCCAGCGCGCAGCCGAGCGCATCGGCGATCAGCTCGACCGGGCCGGCGTCGCGCAAGTCGTAGGTGGCGTCGATGGGCGGCGGCATGTCGCCCGCCAGGATCAGCTCGCGCATGTCGGGGCCGCGATAGACGATGCCCTCGACCCCCGCCAGCTCCAGCACGCGCGCGCGCCGCTCGGGCGGGGCGGCGGCGCCCTCGGGCGCGGCCAGAAGCGCCTCGGCGGCGATGTGCGCGCGCACGATGCGCTCGTTCAGATAGTCGCGCCGGAAGCGGGCGACCGAGGGCACGAAGATCAGCACCTCGACCACCATCACGAACACGATGGTCAGCAGCAAAAGCCGACCGGACAGGCTACGGATCAGCATCGCCCCTCGCCGTTCCACCGCGCGCGGCCGCACGCCGCCGCCCCGATCCTAAGCCGCCCGCGCGCCCCGCGCCAGCGCGCCCGCGCGCAAGGCGCGCAAGCCCCCCGCCCGACCCGCAGAGCCAGGCCGGGGCGCCGAGCGCCTAGCCCAGCCGCGCCAGCAGCCGCACCGCGCGTCCGATCCACGGATTGCCGAACAGCCGCGCCGCATAGTGCGCGGCCGCCGCCTGGCGCGAGGCGTCGTTGAGCGTGGGATAGGGCAGCGTCAGCCCCGCCACCGCCGACAGCTTGAGCCGCGCCGAGATCGCCAGAGCCCAAAGCCCGATCAGCTCGCCCGCATGAGGGCCGACGATGGTGACGCCGATCGGGCGCCCGCGCACGGCCATGACCTTGACGAAGCCCTCGGCCGCGCGCTCGGCCCGGGCGCGGTCGTTGGCGGCGAAATCGGCCCGCAGCACCGACAGCCGCGCGCCATGCGCGGCGCGGGCCTCGGCCTCGGTCGGGCCGATCTGGGCCAGTTCGGGCTCGGTGTAGGTCACCCATGGAATCGCCGCCCGGTCGGCCCGCACCGGCAGGCGGAACAGCGCCGAGCGCAGCGCCAGCCCGGCCTGGCGCCCGGCCTCGTGCGTGAACTGGGGCCCGCCATTGACGTCGCCCAGCGCATAGACGCGCCGGTTGCTGGTGCGCAGGCCCCGATCGACCTTGACGCCCCGCGCGTCATGCGCGACGCCCGCCGCCGCCAGGTTCAGCCGCCCCACATTGGGCGCGCGCCCCGCCGCGACCAGAAGATGCGTGCCGCCGATCGCGCGCCCGTCCGAGGTCTCGACCGCCACCCCCGCGCCCTCGCGCCGCACGCGGGCGGCGGCGACTCCTTCCTCGATGACGACGCCCTCGGCGCGCAGCGCCGCCAGCACGACCGCCGCCGCCTCGGGATCGTCGCGCGCCAGCGCGCGGCCGGCCTCGAGCACCGTCACCTCGGCCCCCAGCCGCCGATGCGCCTGCGCCATCTCGAGCCCGATCGGCCCCGCGCCGATCACGATCAGCCGCTCTGGCGCGCGGTCGAGCGCGAAGATGGTCTCGTTGGTCTCGAAGGGCGTCTCGTCCAGCCCGGGAATCGGCGGAACGGCGGGCGACGAGCCCGTGGCGATGACGAAGCGCCGCGCCTCGATGCGCCGCCCGCCCGCCTCGACCGCGCGCGGCGAGACGAAGCGCGCCCAGTCGCGGATGACCGTCACGCCCAGCCCCTCGAAGCGCTCTTGCGAATCATGGGGCGCGATGGCCGCGATCACCTCGCGCACATGGGCCAGCACCGCGGCGTGATCGACGCGGGGCGGGTCCATGCGCAGGCCGAAGCGCGCGGCCCCGGCATGGGCGTGGGCGCGGCGCGCCGCCGCCAGCAGCGCCTTCGAGGGCACGCAGCCGTGATTGAGGCAGTCGCCCCCCATCTCGGCGCCCTCGACCAGCACGACCGAGGCGCCCATCTGCGCCGCCCCCGCCGCGACCGACAGCCCCGCCGCGCCCGCGCCGATCACGCACAGATCGGGGCGCAGCGGCGCGGGGCCGGAACCGGCGTCCTTCATCGTGCATCCTTTCCCAGGCGGCCGCGCAGGAGCATCGGCGCCGCCGCCAGCGCGCACAGCGCCAGAAGCGGGCCCAGCACATGCGGCTCGAAGATCACGCCCAGATCGGGCGCCTCGTCGCGGGCGAAGACCTCGGCCAGACCGGCGCCGACCCAGGTGTAGACCACCGTGCCCGGAATGATCCCGAACAGCGTCGTGAGCACGTAGTTGCGCAGCGACACGCCCAGAAAGGCCGGCGCCAGGTTGGCCACGAAGAACGGCACCACGGGCACGAGCCGCATCAGCAGCAGAAAGCTGATCTCGTTGCGCGCGATGCCCGCCCGCAGCCGCGCCATGGCGCCGCCCGAGCCGCGCGCCCGCGCCTCGAGCGCGCCGCCCAGCCCGTGCCGCGCGGCCAGGAATATGAGCGTCGCCCCGGCCGTGGCGGCGACGACGATCATGGGCGCCGCCGCCATGCCGAACAGAAAGCCGCCCGCCAGCGTCAGCGCCAGACCGCCGGGCGCCGAGAAGGCCACCGCCAGAACATAGATCAGCATGTAGACGCCGGCGGCCAGGGCGTAGTTGGCGTCGCGCCAGGCGACCAGCGCCTCGCGATTGTCGCGCAGCGCCTCGAAGCTGAGCAGATCGCCCGCGAACCACCACGCCGCCGCGCCGCCGGCCAGCAGCCCGGCCAGCGGCGCAAGCCGCCGCCAGCGCCCGCGCGCGCCGGATGCCGCGCCTTCGACAAGGCTCCCGGCGGCGGGTTCGCGATCGGGCGCGGACTGATCGGGCGCGGCTTTCGGGGCGAGCGCCCCATGCGCCGCCCCTCGCAAGGGATCGGCGGCGCGGGTCGGGGGCGGATCGGCTGGGCTGGCCATGGGGCGGCTCCGTAAGCGATGCGAAAGGGGGCGGCGCGGAAGGGATAGATGCGGAAAACTCATGCCCCGATATGCGCAGGAAGCGCCGCGCCGCGGAAGGCGCCTCACGCGGCCTTGATCGCGGGTGATGCGGCGCCCCGGTCCGGCGACAAGCCCCGCCGGCCCGATTGACTCGGCCGCCCCGGCGGGCTATACGCCCGCTTCCGAAATCGAGTGCCCGAGCGCCCGCGCCCAAGGCGGCGGGAAGCGGGGCGGCACGACCGCCCGACCAGGAGAAGAGCGATGAAGCGCACCTACCAGCCCAGCCGGCTCGTCCGCAAGCGCCGCCACGGCTTCCGCGCCCGGATGGCGACCAAGAATGGCCGCAAGATCCTGAACGCGCGCCGCGCCCGCGGCCGCAAGCGGCTGTCGGCCTGATCCGACGCCGCCCGGGCCCGCCCCGACCGGCGCGGCCCGCCCGCGCGGAGGCGGAGCGATGACCGCGACGACGCCCGACGACGCGCCCGACGCCCCCGAACCGGGGCGCGCGGGCGCGTTCGCGTGCGACGCCCCCTCGCCGCCCGAGCCGGCGCCCGCCGCCGCGCCGGTCGAAATCCGCATCATGAAGCGCCGCGCCGATTTCCTGGCCGCCGCGCGCGCCCGCCGCTGGAACGCGCCGGGCATGGTCGTGCAGGCGCGCGAGCGCGCCGGGGACGAGGGCCCCGCGGGAGTCGCTCGCGTGGGCTACACTTGCTCGAAAAAAGTCGGCAACGCGGTGGCGCGCAACCGCGCCAAGCGCCGCCTGCGCGCGGCCGCCGCGCTGGTCCTGCCCGGACAGGCGCGGGTGGGGTGGGACTATGTGCTGATCGGGCGCGCCGAGGCCACCGCCGCGCGGCCTTTCGCGCAGCTGACGCGCGACCTTGAAACCGCGCTCGACAAGCTGCACGCGGGCAAGGGCGCGCCCGGCGGCCCGCGCCGCGGCGCGAAGACGGCCCCGGCTTCGGGCGCCGGGAAGGGCGCGGCGGCCGGCGGGGCAAGGGTCTCGGTCAGCGGCGCGAGCAAAACCCCGGCGAAAGGCTTGGCTAAAGGTGGGGCGAAAGACGCGCCCGAAGGCCCGTGGAACGGCGCGGGGAATGATGCGCGCAAGGGCGCGGCGCCCCAGCCGCGCGAGGCGGACGCATGAGCCCCGGCGCCTACATCCTGTCGCTGCCCGTGCGCTTCTATCGCCTGGTCATCTCGCCCTGGCTGGGGACGCATTGCCGCTTCTCGCCCAGCTGCTCGGCCTATGCGCTCGAGGCGCTCGAAACCCATGGCGCGCTGCGCGGCGGCTGGCTGGCGCTGCGCCGGGTGCTGCGCTGCCATCCGCTGGGCGGCTCGGGGCACGACCCGGTGCCGCCGCCCCGGCGCTGACGGGCGCGGGCGGAATCGCTTGTCACAAGGGCTCGCGCGCTGCATATCGGGCGCCATGCTCGACCATGACGACATCCATCCGCTGTTCCACGGCGCGCCCGACAGCACCGAGTTCCGCAAGCTGCGCAAGCGCCTCGTCCGCCTGACGCGCGAGGCGATCGAGACCTACGCCATGGTCGAGCCCGGCGCGCGCTGGCTGGTCTGCCTGTCCGGCGGCAAGGACAGCTACACCCTGCTGGCCGTGCTGACCGAGCTGCAATGGCGCGGCCTTTTGCCCGTGGACATCCTGGCCTGCAACCTGGACCAGGGCCAGCCGGGCTTTCCGGCGACTGTGCTGCCCGAATTCCTGGCCCGCATGGGCGTGCCGCACCGGATCGAGCATCAGGACACCTACTCGATCGTCACCGACAAGATCCCCGCCGGGCGCACCTATTGCGCGCTGTGCTCGCGCCTGCGGCGGGGGCATCTTTACCGCATCGCCCGCGAGGAGGGCTGCTCGGCCGTGGTTCTTGGCCACCACCGCGACGACATCCTCGAAACCTTCTTCATGAACCTGTTCCACGGCGGCCGGCTGGCGACCATGCCGCCCAAGCTGCTGAACGAGGAAGGCGACCTGCACGTCCTGCGCCCGCTGGCCTTCGTCGCCGAGGAGGATTGCGCCCGCTTCGCCCGGGCGATGAACTATCCGATCATCCCGTGCGATCTGTGCGGCTCGCAGGAAGGGTTGCAGCGCATGCAGGTCAAGGCCATCCTCGACGGATGGGAGCGCAACGCGCCGGGTCGGCGGCAGGTGATGTTCCGCGCGCTGATGAACGCGCGCCCGAGCCACCTGCTGGATCCGTCCCTGTTCGACTTCGCCGCGCTCGAGCGCCGGAGCAAGACCGATGAGCCGCCCGCCGCGGATACTGGAGACGTGCCTCTACTGCGATGACCTCGACGCGGCCGAAGCCTTTTACGGCGGCGTGGTGGGGCTTGAACGCATCGCCCGCGTCGAGGGGCGGCATGTCTTCTTCCGCGCCGACGGCGGCATGCTGCTGATCTTCGACCCCGCGCAAACCGCGCGCCCCGCCGCCTCGGCCGACGCGCCGCCGCCCCATGGGGCGCACGGGCCGGGGCATGTGTGCTTTTCCGCCGCGCCCGACGGGATCGAGGCCTGGGAGCGCCGCCTTGCGCGCGCCGGCGCGGCGATCGAGGCGCGGATTTCCTGGCCGGGCGGGGCGCGCTCGATCTATGCGCGCGATCCGGCGGGCAACTCTGTCGAGTTCGCCGAGCCCGCGCTCTGGCCGCTCTGAGACGCCTCAGACGGCAAGGACCGTCTGCGGCGTGACCAGCTCGTCCAGCGCGGCGCGCAGCGTGTCGGGCAAAGGAGAAGGTCGGCGCGAGGCGGCGTCCACCACCACATGCACGAAGGCGCCCGCGGCGCAGGCCTCGTCCTCGTCATTGCGGAAAAGGGCGATGTCGTAGGTCACCGAGCTGCGCCCGATGCGCGCCGCCCGCAGCCCCGCCGTCACCATGTCGGGAAAGCCCAGGCTGGCCATGAAGGCGCAGCGCGTCTCGGCCACCAGCGCGATGAACGGGCCATGGGGGATCTCGAGCGCGCCGCGCTCGATCATCCAGTGGTTCACCGCGGTGTCGAAATACTCGTAATAGACGACGTTGTTCATGTGGCCGTAAACGTCGTTGTCGCGCCACCGGGTGGTCATCGGGCGCAGATGGGGGAACTGGTCGCGGCGCGGACGCGGTGCGGGCATGGGGGCTCCTTGCGCTTGAACTGGCTGCGGCGGAAACCGGCTGCGGCGGAACGGCGTTTCGCCGGCGCGCATCCTAGCGCCGGGCCCCGGCCGCGCCAAGGGCGCGCCGCGCGTCCATGAGCCCCGACCGCCGGTCCGAAGCGCCGCGCGCCCCGGATCATCGCCGCCGCGCCATCGCACCGCCCTGCCCCGCGGTCGCCCCCGTCGCCTGCCCCGCCTTCGCCCCTCCGTCGCCCCGCCTTCGCCCCTCCGTCGCGCCGCCGTCGGCCCGCCTTCGCCCAGCCGTCGCGCCGCCGTGCCCCCCGTCGACCCCCGTCGGCCCGCCGTCGGCCCGCCGTCGCCCATGCGTCGCGCCGCGATGGCCGCCACACCGACATCGCCCCGTCCCGCAGCGCCCCATCGCGCAGCGTCGCGCGCGGCGTCGCGTCATCCTCCATCTCTTCGCCCCGCGCCTCTGCGCCCCGCCCAGCCGCCCCCGCGCCTCGGCCGGGCGCCCTTTTCGCGGGCGCGACGCCGCGTCCGGGTTGAGCGCGCCCGCGCCCCCTGCGATAACGGTGCGCGCCGCCGCCCGCCTTGGGCCGCGCCAAGCAAAGAGGCCGCGATGATCCGCGCGATCCTGTTCGACAAGGACGGCACGCTGTTCGACTTCAACGCCACCTGGCGCGGCTTCGTGCGCGATGCGCTGGCGCTGCTGGCGCCGGGCGACGCGGCGCTGCAGGCGCGGCTGGGCGCGGCGGCGGGCTATGACGCGGCCAGCGGCGCCTTCGCGCCCGGCTCGCCCATCGTGGCGGGATCGGTCGACGAGGTGGCGCGCATCTGGGCGCCCATGATCCCGGGCTGGGACGCCGCTTCCATCGAGCGCGCCGCCAACGACCTGGCCGCGCGGGTCGGGCGCGGCGGGCTGGCGCCGGCGGCGGCCGACCTGCCCGCCCTGCTGCGCGAGCTGCGCGCCATGGGCTGCGCGCTGGGCGTCGCCACGCATGATTCGGAGAACGCCGCGCGCCGCCAGCTGGCGGCTGTGGACGCGCTCGATCTGTTCGACTTCGTGGCCGGCTATGACAGCGGGCACGGGCTCAAGCCCGGGCCGGGCATGGTGCTGGCCTTTTGCGAGGCGACCGGCGTGCCGCCGCGCGCGACGGCGATGGTGGGCGACAGCCTGCACGACCTTGGCGCCGCGCGCGCGGCGGGCGCGGGCGCGGCGCTGGCGGTTCTGACCGGCCCCGCCGGCCGCGACGAGCTGGCCCCGCATGCGGACGCCGTTCTGCCCGGCATCGAGGCCCTGCCCGCCTGGCTGCGCGCGCGCGCCGCGGCCGGCGCGGCGCGCTGAAAGGGCTCAGTTGTTGCGCTGGCGGTAGAACAGGCGGCGCACCGACCCGGTCTTCGAGCGCATGAGCAGCGTCTCGGTTTCCAGATAGTCGCCGTCGCGGCGGGCGCCGCGCAGGATCGAGCCGTCGGTGACGCCCGTGGCGGCGAAGATGACGTCCGCGCGCACCATGTCGTCGCGCGTGTAGACGCGGTCCAGATCGGTGATCCCGGCCTTGGCGGCGCGGGCGCGCTCGTCATCGTTGCGGAAGACCAGCCGGCCCATGATCTGCCCGCCCATGCATTTGAGCGCCGCGGCCGCCAGCACGCCCTCGGGCGCGCCGCCCTGGCCCATATACATGTCGATGCCGGTCTGCCCGGGCTCGGCGCAGTGCATCACGCCGGCCACGTCGCCGTCGGTGATCAGGCGGATGGCGCAGCCGGTCGAGCGCAGCTCGCGGATCATCTCTTCGTGGCGGGGCCGCTCGAGCACGCAGCAGGTGATGTCCGAGGGGCGCACGCCCTTGGCGCGGGCCAGCGCCTCGACGCGCTCGGCGGGCGACATGTCCAGCCTTACCACCCCTTCGGGATAGCCGGGGCCGATGGCCAGCTTGTCCATGTAGACGTCCGGCGCGTGCAGCATGGACCCGCGCGGCCCCATGGCGATCACCGCAAGCGCGTTGGGCATGGCCTTGGCGGTCAGTGTCGTGCCCTCGAGCGGGTCGAGCGCGATGTCCACCTCGGGGCCGTCGCCGGTCCCGACCTCTTCGCCGATGTAGAGCATGGGGGCCTCGTCGCGCTCGCCCTCGCCGATGACGACGGTGCCCTTGATGTCCAGCAGGTCGAGCTGCTTGCGCATGGCGTCCACGGCGGCCTGGTCGGCGGCCTTCTCGTCGCCGCGGCCGATCAGCCTGGCGGCCGCGATCGCCGCCGCCTCGGACACGCGGGCGAGGCCGAGGGAAAGCATGCGATCCTTGAAGATCATCTCGCGCGGATCGGACATCTGGGTCTCCATCGATCAATCGGTTGGCGCGCCGCGCGGGGCGGCCGCAAGGGAAGGCGCTTTTCGGCTTCTACGGCGCGCGGCGCGCGCGGGCAAGGCGGCTCAGACCTTCTCGATGCGCAAGGCGACGGGCGTGGCCAGGCTTTCGTCCATGGCGCCGATGCGCCCCATGGCGGCGTCGATGTCCACGCGCCGCGCGGGATGGGTGACGATCAGCACCGGCGCGGCCGCGCCCTCGTGGTCATACTGGCGCATGCGGTGGATCGAGACGCCCTCCTCGCCCAGCGCGAAGGCGATCTTGGCCAGCACGCCCGGCGCGTCGGCCAGCGTCAGGCGCAGGTAGAAGGCGGCGGGGGTCGCGTCCATGGCGCGCGGCGCGGCGGTCAGGCGCGCGGCGGGCGCGCCGAAGACCGGGCGGCGCACCCCCGCGGCGATATCCATCACGTCGGCCATGATCGCCGAGGCGGTCGGCCCCTCGCCCGCGCCGGGGCCCTCGAACACGGTCTGGCCGACGAAGTCGCCCTCGAGCACCACGGCGTTGGTCACGCCGTCGAGCTGCCCCAGCGCCGAGGCGGCGGGCACGAGGCACGGGGTCATGCGCTGCTCGAGGCCGTCCTCGGTCATGCGCGCCACGCCCAGCAGCTTGATGCGGTAGCCCATGTCGCGCGCGGCGCGGATGTCGGCCAGGCTGATGCGCTCGATGCCCTCGATGGCGACGCCCTCGAAATCGACGCGCGTTCCGAAGGCGGCCGCGGCCAGCAGCGCCAGCTTGTGCGCCGCGTCCACGCCGCCCACGTCGAAGGCGGGGTCGGCCTCGGCGTAGCCAAGGCGCTGCGCCTCGGCCAGCACCTCGGCATAGTCGGCGCCGGTGCGCTCCATCTGCGTGAGGATGTAGTTGCAGGTGCCGTTCATCACGCCCATGACGCGCTCGACGCGGTTGGCGGCAAGCCCCTCGGTCAGGGCCTTGACCACCGGGATGCCGCCGGCCACCGCGGCCTCGAAGCGCAGCGCCGCGCCCGCGGCCTCGGCCAGCTCGGCCAGCTCCTGCCCGTGGCGGGCCAGCATGGCCTTGTTGGCGGTGACCACATGCTTGCCCGCGCTCAGCGCCGCGACGGCGGCGGCCTTGGCGGGGCCGTCCTCGCCGCCGATCATCTCGACCAGAACGTCCACATCCTCGCGCCGGGCCAGGGCGACGGGGTCGTCCTCCCACGCATAGGCCGACAGGTCCACGCCGCGGTCGCGCGCGCGGCTGCGGGCGCTGACGGCGGAGATGCGCACCGGGCGCCCGCAGCGCGCCTCGAGCATGGCGCCGTGACGCTGGAGGATCTTCACCACGCCGACGCCGACGGTTCCGAGGCCGGCAAGACCAAGACGCAGGGGGGTGTTGCTCATGGGCGATTGTCCTTCATCAGCGCGATTGCCGCGGGCCGCGCCCTTCTAACGCGCCGCGCCGCCGCGCGCCAGTGGGCCGGGCAGGCGAGGGCGGCGCGAACCGCGCGCGCCGGCGGGCCAGACAGGGCGGGGGCGCCGCAAGGGGCGCCCGCAGGCGCGAAGGGCGCCGCGCGGGGCCGGTCGAAACGGCGCGCGACGGGCGCCGCAGGGCAAGGCCGGTCTGGGCGGCGCGCGGCGCGTCGGCATCGCGGGTTGCGCGCGGCGCCTTGTCGGCGGGGCGCGCGCCTCAATCCTCTTCCGGAAAGCCCCAGCCGTCGGGCTCGTAGCCATGGCGCAGGGCGATCCGGGTCGCGCGCTTCTCGCGAAGCCAGATCTCCTCGAGGTCGAAGGGCGTGTCGGGGGCGGTGGCCTCGACGACGGTGCGGCCTTCGTCGCGCGCAAGATGGGCCTCGAAGCCCTCGCGGCGCAGGGCGCGGACAAGGCCTTCGGGGTCGGGCCGCGCGCCCTCTTGCTCTTCGGCCGGGACAAGCAGCACGTCCAGCGCCACGCGCCGCCCGCGCGCCGCCACGCCCTGCGCCAGCAGCTGGCGGAACACCCATTCGGTGTCCGCGCGCTGCGCCTTGAAATCCCAGCCCTCGGCGCTCATGCGCCCGCCTCCTCGCGCGCGCGCGCCTCGGCATGGCGTTCGAGCGCCGCGTCCGCGTTCTGCAGCAGCCGGCGCACGCCGCGCGCCGCCTGGCGGATGCGCTGCTCGTTCTCGACGAGGCCGAGGCGCACATAGCCCTCGCCATACTCGCCAAAGCCCACGCCCGGCGCCACGGCCACGCCCGCCTCGCGCAGCAGGATCTTGGAGAATTCCATCGAGCCCAGCGCGCGGAAGGGCTCGGGCACGGGCGCCCAGGCGAACATGGTGGCCGGCGGCGGCGGAATGTCCCAGCCCGCGCGGCCCATGGCCTGCACCAGCGCGTCGCGGCGCGCGCGATAGACGCCGCGGATCTGCTCGACGCAGTCCTGCGGGCCGTTGAGCGCGGCGGCCGCCGCCACCTGCACCGGCGTGAAGGCGCCGTAGTCGAGATAGCTCTTGATCCGCGTCAGGGCCGCGATCAGCCGCTCGTTGCCCACGGCGAAGCCCATGCGCCAGCCGGGCATCGAATAGGTCTTGGACAGCGAGGTGAACTCGACCGCGCACTCCATCGCGCCGGGAACCTGCAGGATCGAGGGCGGCGGCGGGCCGTCGAAATAGATCTCGGCATAGGCCAGGTCCGACAGAACCCACACGCCATGCCGACGCGCAAGGGCGACCAGCTCGGCGTAGAAGTCCAGGTCGCACAGCTGCGCCGTCGGGTTCGAGGGAAAGTTTACCACCAGCGCCGAGGGCTTGGGCACCGAGTGGCGCACCGCATGCTCGGCCGCGCGCAGATAGGCCTCGGGGTCGAAGCGCCCTTCGTGCAGCGCCGGAATGTGGCGCAGCGCGCCCCCCGCGATCATGAAGCCGTAGGGGTGGATGGGATAGGACGGGTTCGGCGTCAGGATCACGTCGCCCGGCGCGGTGATCGCCATGGCCAGGTTCGCCAGCCCCTCCTTCGAGCCCAGCGTGGCGACGACCTGCGTCTCGGGGTCCAGCTTGACGCCGAATCGGCGCTCGTAATAGGCGGCCTGGGCGCGGCGCAGCCCCGGAATGCCCTTCGAGGCCGAGTAACGGTGCGTGCGCGGCTTGCGCACCGTCTCGATCAGCTTGTCGACGATGTGGGCCGGGGTGTCCATGTCCGGGTTGCCCATGCCGAAGTCGATGATGTCCATCCCCTCGGCGCGGCACGCGGCCTTCAGGCGGTTGACCTCGGCGAAGACATAGGGGGGCAGGCGCTTGATGCGGTAGAATTCTTCGGACATGCGCGCGTGGCCTTCATGCGGGAGCTGCGAGTCGGACCCGGCGCGGCGCGCCGGGCGGGGCTTTATAACCCGCCGCGCCGACAAGTGCAGGGGCCATGCGCGCGCGCCGCGAAAGGCGCCCGTCCGGCGCGGGCCGCGCAAGGCGCCGTGATCGGGCCGGCGGCACGGGGCAAGGCGGAATCGGGCCGGCGCGACGGGACCGCGCGATCGGGCCGCGGGCGCCGCCGCCGCGCTCAGCGCCGCGCGGTCAGGCGGCGAAGATCCTCGGGCGGAATCACCGGCGCCGACAGCGCCCGCGCCCGCGCGGCCGCTTCGGCGGCCTGGGCGCGCAGCTCCTGGGCCATGCGCGCGGCGGCAACCGGGTCGGCGGCCGCGTCGGGGCCCGCGCCCGCCTCGCCCGGCGCGGGCGCGTCGACAAGCCGCGGCCAGTCGCCCTCGGCGTCCTGCGCCGCCTCGGGCGGCAGGTCGTAGCCGCCCAGCGCCGCGCCGCCCAGCCCGCAGCCGCCGGCCGCGGTCAGGGCCGACAGGGCCGCCGCCCACGCCAGAACGCGCGCGCCGGCGGCCATCTTGCGCGCCCGCGGCGCATCGCATGCTTTGTATCCCATCCGCGCCTCTGCCATACTGGGCAGGACATTAGCCATGACAAGCGGCCCGCGCCAGCGCCAAGCGCGCCCCGAGGCCGCGATCGCGAGGAGACCCCCGATGACGCAAAGCCAGGGCCCCGAGGCGCAAGCCGGCCTGCCCGAAACCGCCGAAGCCGCGGCCGAGAACGCAAAGGCGGTCGCCGAATTCGCCGCCAACATGGCCAAGGTGGCCGAACGCAGCCAGGAAATCTGGCTCAAGCTGCTGCAAAGCAGCCTTGCCGACGACCGCCCCATGCATTTCGACCCGCTCAACACCCTGCCCGCCTTCGCCGAGTTCCAGCAGGCGTTGATGCAGAACCCGCAGGAGGTGGCCGAGCGCACGCTCGAGCTGTGGACCCAGCAGGCCGAGCTGTGGCGGCGCATGACGCTCAGATGGCTGGCCGGCGAAGAGACCGAGCCCGTCGCCGCCCCCGAAAAGGGCGACAAGCGCTTCTCGCACGAAGAGTGGTCGCGCAACCTGATCTTCGACTACATCAAACAAAGCTACCTGCTGGCCTCGCGTCACATCCTGGGCGCGGCGAAGGAGGTGGGCGAGCTGGACGAGCGCGACCGCAAGAAGATCGCCTTCTACACCCGCAACTTCGTCGAGGCGCTCAGCCCCGCCAATTTCGCCGCCATGAACCCCGAGGTGATCGAGGCCACCTTGCGCGAGCGCGGCGAGAACCTGGTGCGCGGGCTGCAGATGATGGCCGAGGACCTGGAGCGCGGAAAGGGCCGCCTTCTGGTGCGCCAGACCGACATGAAGGCCTTCGAGGTCGGCCGCGACATGGCGACCACGCCCGGCAAGGTCATC
Source organism: Oceanicella actignis (assembly GCF_008124525.1). Lineage (GTDB taxonomy): Bacteria > Pseudomonadota > Alphaproteobacteria > Rhodobacterales > Rhodobacteraceae > Oceanicella > Oceanicella actignis. Next base: position 449,345 of record NZ_VNHJ01000002.1, on the reverse strand, counting down.
CACCAGAACGAGATCATGCAGCTGATCCAGTATGCGCCGCGCACCGAGAAGGTGCACGCGACGCCGCTGCTGTTCATCCCGCCCTGGATCAACAAGTATTACATCCTCGACCTGAACGAGAAGAAGTCCATGGTCCGCTGGCTGGTCGACCAGGGCTTCACGGTGTTCATGATCTCGTGGGTGAACCCGGACGAGCGCCAGAAGGACGAGACCTGGGACAGCTACATGCAGAAGGGCGCGCTCGAGGCCATCGACGTGGCGCTGCGCGAGACGGGGCAGAAGTCGCTCAACCTCGCCTCCTACTGCATCGGCGGCACGCTGACCGGCACGCTGATGGCGTGGATGGGCAAGCGCGGCGACAAGCGCGTGAAGTCTGCCACCTTCTTCACCGCCCAGCTCGACTTCCAGGACGCGGGCGAGCTGCAGGTCTTCGTCGACGAAAAGACCGTCCAGGTCGTGAACGAGCAGATGGACAAGGGCTACCTGCCCGCGCAGGACATGGCCATGGCCTTCAACATGCTGCGCTCGTCGGACCTGATCTGGAGCTACGTCATCAACAACTACTACCTGGGCAAGGAGCCCTTCCCCTTCGACCTGCTCTACTGGAACGCGGACTCGACGGCCATGCCGGCCCGGGTGCATCACTTCTACCTGGACCAGTTCTACAACCGGAACGCCTTCGCCGAGGGCGAGCTGACGGTGCTGGGCGAAACCGTCTCGCCCGCCGACATCCGCGGCCCGGTCTATCACGTGGCGACCAAGGAGGACCACATCGCCCCCGCCGCATCCGTCTATCGCGGCGCGCGGGCCATGACCAACGCCCAGCCGCGCTTCGTCCTGGCCGGGTCGGGGCACATCGCCGGGGTGGTCAACCCGCCCGAGCTGAAGAAATACCAGCACTGGGTGAACGAGGATCTGAGCCCCGAGACGCTCGAGGAATGGCTGGCGGCGGCCGAAGAGCGCCCCGGCTCGTGGTGGCCCGACTGGGCCGAGTGGCTGCGCAAGCGCTCGGGCCGCCTGGTCGCCGCGCGCCAGCCCGGCGCCGTGAACGGCGTCATCGAGGACGCGCCCGGATCCTACGTCAAGAAGCGTTTCGACCAATGACGCCCCCCGGCCCGAGGGGATCGGGCCGACCTGCGCGCCCCGCAGCGGGCGCGCGCCAACCCGCGCCGCCGCCCCGCCGGGGGCGGCGCGCCGACCGAGGAGCGCCCCCCTGATGCGCCACAAGCGCAAGAGCGCCGCAAGCGGATGGGCGGCGCGGGCGGGGCTCGCGCTGCTGATGCTGGCGGCGTGCGTGGCGCTCGAGCTGTCGGCGCTGGGCGATCGGGCGGCGCGCAGCATCGACCTGCCGATCCTCTACACGCTGCGCGGCGCCCAGCCCGCGCCGCCCGACGCGGCGATCGTCACCATCGACCGCGCCTCGGCCGACTGGCTGGCCAACAACGCCGAGGATCTGGCCGCCGTCTCGAGCGTCCTCGCCCAATGCCCCGGCGCGGCCGAAGCGGCGCTGAACGCGCGCGTGGGCGACGTGCGGCTGCGCGCGATCTACGCCTGCCTCGTCGACTGGCTGAGCGCGCGCGGCGCGCGGCTGATCGCGCTGGACGTGCTGTTCCACCGCGCCAACCGCCTCGATGGCGGGGTCAGCGACCGGCGCCTGGCCGACGCCATCGCGCGCTCGGGGCGCACGGTGCTGCTGCGGCGGCTGGACGTGCTGAGCGACGAGACCGGCGCCGTCATCGGCCATCGCGAAGAGCGCCCCACCGCCCTTCTGGCCGAGGCCGCGCGCGCCATCGGGCATTTCGAGACGCCCGATCATGGCGGCGTCATTTCGGGCTATGTGGCGCGGGCGGCCGCCTTTCCGAACGCGGCGTCGCTGCCGGATGCGGCCTATCGCATCGCCGCCGGCATCGCCGCGCCGGATTGCCCCGCCGCGCCGTGCATCCGGCGCTTCTGGCTCTACGGCCCGCCGGGAACGATCCCGACCTATACGCTGATCGACCTGCTGGGCGACCGCGAAACGGGGCTGCGCCGCGCCCCGCCGCCCACGCTCGAGGGGGTGAGCGTGTTCATCGGCTACGCCGACCAGCAGGCCCCCGGGGCGACCGATCACTTCGAAAGCCCCTTCCTGTTCGCGGGCGACTCGCGCATGCCGGGGGTCGAGCTGACGGCGACGGCGTTTCTCAACCTGCTCGAGGGCAAGCCGCTGCACCGGCCCGGGCCGCTTTCGCGCGGGCTGATCGTGGGCGCGGCGGCGCTGACGCTGCTGACGGCGGCGCTGACGCTGCCGGGGCGCGCGGGGCTGATCGCGCTCTTCGGTCTGTCGGCGGCCTATCTGATGTTCGCCCACACGCTCTTCGCCCATGCCCGCATCTGGATTCCCGTCGCCCTGCCGCTGATGGCGGCGCTGCCGCTCAGCCTCTATCTGTGGCTGTCGCTGCGCTTCGGCCTTGCGCGCCGGCTGATCGACCGCATGGCGCCGCCCGAATGGACCGACATCATGCTGGCGGGCGAAAGCCGCGGCCGCCCCTTCAGCGAGATCGCCGAGGCCGCGATCCTGGTCACGGATCTGGAAGGCTCGACCCTTGTGGCCGAGCGCATCGGCTCGGCCGCCTATGAAGGCTTCCTGCGCGCCTATCACGAGATCGAGAACGCCTGCGTCGAGCTGCAGGGCGGCTTCGTGGACAAGTTCACCGGCGACGGCGCGCTGGCGGTGTTCATGGGCCGACGCGCCGACGCGCCCGGGCGCCGGCGCGCGCCCGACGAGCGCCCGCCCGCGCTGCGCGCCTGCGCCGCCGCCGCCGCGATCGCCGAGCGTGTCGAGCGGCACAACGGCGCCCAGCGCGCGCTGGGCGCCGAGGCCAGCCGCATGCGCATCGCGCTTGACGCCGGCCCCGTGGCCATGGGGCAAATCGGCGGCGGCGATCGGCTGAGCTTCGACGTGGTCGGCGATCCGGTGAACACCGCCGCAAAGCTGCAGGCGCTGGGCAAGAGCATCGCGCCGGGGGCCGAGACGGTCGTCCTTTGCACCCGCGCCATCCGCGATCAGGCGCTGGAGCTGGGCGCCGACCGGGTTCTGGGCCTGCGCTTCACGCCTTGCGGGCGCCACCGGCTGGACGGACGCGCGGCGCCGATCGAGGTCTTTCGCCTCGAGCGCATGCCGACGCCCGGATGAACGCCGAAGGCGAAAGACATTTGCACGAGGCGGACGTGCCTTTATCGTCGGAGGGGCGTTCGCCCGCGCCGCCGCGCGCCGCACAGAAGGAGCCGCCAATGCATCGCCGCCGCGCCGCCATTCCCGCCCTCGGAGCGCTCGCCCTGGCCGCCGCCGCCGCGCCGGCTTCGGCGCAGCCCATGGCCGTCGCCGCCACGCCGCGGGCCGCCGGCCCCGAGGCGGCGGCGCCCGCGCCGCGCTGCGCGACCATCGCCACGCTCGAAACGTTCCGCGGGGCGGTGCGCGTCATTCTGGCGAACGGCGCGGCCCCCGCGCCCCGGGCGGGCATGCGGCTGTGCCCCGGCGACCGGATCGAGACGGGCCCCGACGGGCGCGCCACCGTGCGCTTCGACGCGCTCGACACGGCGCTGCAGCTGAACGTGGACACGACGCTGATCGTCGAGGGCGGCGGCGCGCAGGGCGACGTGTCGCTGGTCGAGGGGATGATGCGCTTCCTCAGCTCGGTCAAGCGCGTGTTCACCGTGCGCACGGCGCTCTATTCGCTCAATATCGACGGCACCGAGGTGTTCATGATGGTGCGCCCCGGCGAGGGCGCGCTGTCGGTCGTCGAGGAAGGCGACGTGACCATCGCCGCCGCCGGCGCGCGGCTGCGCGCCGAGGCCGGCCAGGCGGTGTTCGCCGCGCCCGGCCGCGCGCCGGCCATGGCCCGCGCCGCCGACGTGCCGCCCGCCTTTCGCCGCTACCTGACGCCCGAGGGCTCGATCGACTGGGCCGTGCGCGTGCCGCCCGCCGCGCTCGCCGCCGCCGATCCGACGCTGGACGAAGCCGCCCGCGCGCTGGCCGACGGACGCCTGGATGCGGCGCTGGCCCTGCTCGCGCCGCCCGCCGAAGGGGCGCAGAGGCCGGCCGACGCGCCGCGCCTGGCGCTGGGGGCCATGGCGCTGATCGCCCGCGGCCGCCTGGACGAGGCCGAGGCGCGCATCCGCCGCGCCCTGGACCTGGCCCCGGACGATCCCGCCGCGCTGACGGCGCGCGGCTATCTGCGCCAGGCGCGCGGGGCGCTCGACGGCGCGCTGGCCGATGCGCGCAGGGCCGCCGACACGCGCCCCGCCGACCCCGACCTGCGCGCGCGCGTGGCCGAGCTGGCGCTGCTGCGCGGCGATCTGGCGCTGGCCCGCGCCGAGGCGGCGCGAGCCCAGGCGCTCGGCCCCAGCCCCTATGCGCTGGCCATGGAGGGCTTCGCCGAGCTGGCCGCCTATCGCGACGACGCGGCGCGGGCGGCCTTCGAGAAGGCGCTGGCGCTGGACCCCGGCGCGGCCGATGCGCGGCTGGGGATGGCGTTCATCGACATCGTGCGCGGCGATCTGGCCAAGGGGCGCGCGCAGCTCGAGACGCTGGCCGTGCTCGACCCGCGCTCGGCGCGGCTGCGCAGCCTTCTGGGCCGCGCCTATTTCGAAGAGGGGCGCGCGGACAAGGCCCGCGCCCAGTTCGCCCGCGCGGCCGAGTTCGACCCCGACGACCCCGCGCCCCATCTGCTGAGCGCGCGCGAGCGCTACGCCGCCAACCGGCCCGCCGACGCGCTGCGCGCGCTCGAGCGCGCCGCCGCGCTGGCCGCCCGGCGCGCGCCCGTGCGCGGCGCCCGGGGCCTGGCCGAGGACGACGCGCGCGCCGGCGCGGCCCAGGGGCGCGTCTATGACGCGCTGGGCTTCGAAGAGCTGTCCGCGATCGCCGGCGCGCGCGCGGCGCGCCGCGCGCCCGAAAGCGCCGCCGCGCACCGCTTCCTGGCCGAGGCCTACCGCAACCGGCCCGACTACGGACCCGCGCGCACCTCCGAGCTGTTGCAGTCGCAGCTGTTCGCCCGCCCCTCGAAGGCGCCGATCCAGCCGGCGCTGGGCGAATCGAACCTGTCGCTGACCGACGCGGTGGGCGCGGCGCGCGTCAGCTTCGAAGAGCTCGCGCCCCTGTTCGACCGCGACGGGCTGCGCCTGGACGTGTCGGGCACGGTCGGCGATCACAACCTGGCCTCGACCCAGTTCGCCGCCACCGCCCTGTCCGGGCCGATCTCGGTCAGCTTCGGCGCCTTCGCCTTCGACACCGAAGGGGACGAGGCCAATGACGACGCGCGCCACCGCATCCTTGCGGCGCAGACCCATGTGCAGGCCGCGCCCGGCCTGACCCTGTTCGCCGAGTTCCGCAACCGCGAGACGGACGAGGGCGAGCGCTATTTCTCGCTGATCTCGCCGCGCACGGGCAACCGCTTCTCGACCACCGACAACCGCGCGCGGATCGGCCTGCGCTTCGAGCCCTCGGCCGAGTCCGACTACGTCGCCCTTGCCGCATGGCGCAAGATCGACGGCCTGCAGCAGCTCCAGATCGGGCCGGCGGACACCTCCATCAAGGGCCTGGACGCGCAGCTGCGCCATGATCGGCGCATCGGCCCGCTGCAGCTGAGCATGGGCGCCGGCTGGGCGCGGCAGACGGGCGACGCGGCGCTGACCTTCACGCTGCCGCTGCCCTTCCCGCTGCCGCCGATCACCGTGACCGACGTCAGCCGCACGGAATCCAATCACGGCGAGGTCTGGGCCTATGGCATCTGGAAGCCCATGCCCTGGCTCGAGACGACCGCCGGCATGGCGCTCTACCTGTCCTCGGATTCGCGCGACAACGGCGCCGAGCGCGACTGGCTGCGCCTGGCGCCCAAGCTGGGCGCCGAAGCGGATCTGGGCGGCGGCGTGACGCTGCGCGCCGCGGCGGGGCGCATGGTCAAGCGCCCGCTCCTGTTCGACGAAACGCTCGAGCCGACGCAGATCGCCGGCTTCAACCAGGTGTTCGCCGACCTCAACGGAACGGTCTCGGACCTGGCCGGCCTGGCGCTGGACTGGCGCGCGCGCAACGACCTGTGGCTGGGCGTCGAGGGAACCGGACGCTGGGCCGCGCGCCCGGACCCGCGCGAAACCGGGGGCGTGGGGCGTTACGAGACCGTGCGCTACGACGTGCGCGGCCTGCGCGCCTACGCCGCCTGGCTGATCGACGACGACTGGTCCGCCAGCCTTGGCGCCGAGGTCGAGCGCACCGGGTTCCGCGGCCTTGCGACCGGGCCGTCCTCGCTGACGACCTACGCCGCGCCGATGCGGCTGCGCTGGAACGGCGCCTCGGGGCTGTTCGCGGCGCTTGACGTCACGCCCTTCCACCAGCGCGCGCGCCAAGGCGTGGGACGCGGCGATTCGACCGATGTGATCGTGGATGCGGCCGTGGGCTGGCGCCTGCCCGATCAGCGCGGGACGCTCAGCCTCGAGCTGCGCAACCTGCTCGACGCCGACTTCGTCTATCAGGACGCCTTCGTGCGCACCGAGGACGAGAAACCGCGCCGCTTCGATCGGGACTTCTCGGTGGTGGCGCGCGCCGCGTTCCGCTTCTAAGCTGGTCCGAGCGTTAACCATTGTGAACGCGTTCTGATTTTCAGCGCAGAATGCGGCGCAGCCGCCGCGCCATTGGGGAGAAGACCAGATGCGACAACTCATTCACGCGGGCGCCCTCGCCGCTCTGATGGGCGCCGCGGCCGGCGCCGCGCTTGCCGAACCCGCCGCGCCGCCGACGCCCGACGAGAGCAAGGCCGACGTCGAGATGGCCGCGGCCGCGGTCAACGCGCTGTTCGGCTCCGATCGCTACAAGCCCTTCGACGTGCGCTTCTATGCCGAAACGCTGGCCAAGAACGGTACGCAATGCGTCGAGATCCGCCTGCAGGCCGAGAATTTCGCCGGCGCCTACACCGACCCGCAGGAGACGCGCTTCAGGCTCGAGCCGATTCGCAAGCTGGGCGCGGCCGCGCCCGAATGCGCGCCGCCGCCGAACTGCCCTGCCGCGGGGACCAGGCTGCGCGAAAAGGGGCGCACGCCGGCGCGCTGCAACCAGCCCGACAGCCCGAACCTGCGCGCCTTCACGCCGCCGCCGCGGCTGACCCGCACGAAGCGGCTGCGCAAGATGCACCGCAGCGTCGCGCAGGCGCTGTTCCAGGACCCGTCGGCCTCAAGCGCGATCCGGCGGACGCGAATCGTCTTCGTCTACGCCAAGGCCGACGAGCTGGAGCTGGCGCGCGAGACCATCGTCACGCTCAGCTACTACGCCCCGCCGAACGGAGCGCCCGAGCTCGAACACCTTCTGGGCTTCGAGAACACCGCGTCCCTGGACCGCCCCGCGGCCTCGGCCATGAGCGTGCGCAAGGCCGATCTGGGGCTGGCCAGCGACGCGCCGCAGCTCTGGCCCGCCTCGGTCGGACCGAACGAGACCGGCTGGGAAAGCTACATGATCCTGACGCCGCAGATCACGGGCGGCAATCGCGAGATGTCGGTGACCTACCAGTATTTCGTCGGCGGAGAGGCGCAGCACTGGACCTATGAGGGCAAATGCAGCGACGCCACGGTTCAGGACGCCAAAGCGCATTTCATTCAGCATGACGGCGTGAACATCTGCCGCTGCACCGTGGCGCCGGGCTCGAATCAATGCTCGTGACAATGCAGGTGATTCGGGGCGCTTGGGCGGTTTTGCCTCGCCGAATCGGGTGATACCGCGCGCGCTCGGGTTGTGTCACTGTAGGGCACTCCCTGTTTCGGACTGGCGCTCCGGGGAGCATCGGCCCGCACCGTGATCGCGGCTCGCCGATGGCGCGGCGTAGGTCGAGTGCTTCCCGGAGCGTATTTTCCAGCCTGGAGCTTCCCCACCCCCACCCATGCCAGGCCGGAGCGGGAAGCGCTCGGCCGCGCAATATTTCCACATTGTTTTTTAGTTATTAAATCGCCTGATACATTTTTTGATGTGATTTCTCTTTCCTTTCGCGCCGCAACGCGCCATGTGTATGCGGCGCGCGCCCCGGCCGCATGGCCCGCGGCGCGCAGCTCTGCTATGAAGCGCCAGCCGCGGGAGACAAACGGATGAACATCATGGCTCACGACGCCGCCAATGCCGCCGAGGTCGCGCCCCCCGCCGGGGTTTACGCCCAGACCGTGGTGGAGGTGCAGCACTACACCGACCGGCTGTTCCGTTTCCGCATGACGCGCCCCGCCAGCTTCCGCTTCCGCTCGGGCGAGTTCGTCATGATCGGCCTGCCCGGACCCAAGCCGGTCTGGCGCGCCTACTCCATCGCCTCGCCCAGCTGGGACGACCAGCTCGAGTTCTTCTCGATCAAGGTTCCCGACGGCCCCCTGACCTCGCAGCTTCAGAAGATACAGCCTGGCGACACCGTCTGGATGCGCAAGAAGGCGACCGGAACGCTGGTGCTCGACGCGCTTTTGCCGGGCAAGCGCTTGTGGATGTTCTCGACCGGCACGGGAATCGCGCCCTTCGCCTCGCTCGTGCGCGATCCCGAAACCTACGAGAAATTCGACCAGGTCATCCTGACCCACACCTGCCGCCAGGTTGCCGAACTGCGCTATGGCGAAGAGCTGGTGGCCGCGACGAAGGATGACCCCCTGGTCGGAGAATTCGCGCGCAACCAGCTGACGCATTTCACATCGGTCACGCGCGAGCCCTACCCGAGACAGGGCCGGATCACCGACCTTATGCGCAGCGGCGAGCTTTTCAGGATGCTCGACGTGCCGCCCCTTTCGCCGGAAACCGACCGGGGCATGATCTGCGGCTCGATGGAGATGCTGCGCGATACGAAGGCGATTCTCGAAGAGGCGGGCCTGACCGAAGGCGCCAACAACAAGCCCGCCGAATTCGTCGTCGAAAGGGCCTTCGTCGGCTGAAGCCTCCAAAGGAACGTCGCTCTCAGTCGAGAGCGACGTTCTTCATCACCTCAAGCCTTCCGGCCCCGTCGTAAAGGGCAAGGTCGAAGCGCACCTCGCGGCCCGCGGCCCCTTCGGTCCAAAGATAGGCTTCGGCGGCCGCAAGGATGCGTCGCCTTTGCGCCGCGGTCAGACAGGACAGCGCATCGTCATGCGTGCGCCGCGCCTTGACCTCGACGAAGACGACCACTCCACCCTCATCGATCACCAGGTCCAGCTCGCCGCCGCCGAAGGCGCGCGGCGCGCGCCAGTTGCGCGCCCTTGGCCGCGCGCCGGCGCGACAATAGCGCCGCAAGGCGGCATCTTCGGCCGCGCGGCCCAGTCGCCCGGCCGTTTTCCCGGCGGCGCGCCGTCGCTGGCGCATCGACGAGAAATCCGAGGCATTCCGTGCGGCGGCTGGGCAGGACATTGCGCGTCTCCTTCCGATTGCGCCGACATCGTGCCATGGGTGCGGATAACGTTTGGTAACCCGCGTCGCTTGACCGAATCGTCGCGCATGCCAATAATGAACGTAATTTGAGTGAAAGTGGGCGTTTTGCCCGATAATTGCCACCGAAGTCGCTTTTCAATTCCGTAGTCGCGTTCGCGTCGCCGACGACATCCATCAAAATCAAGGCCGCATGCCCGCCGCACGGGATGCGCCGCAAGGATCGGAAGGCTTCGTCATGACGGACGCGCACGCGCAGGATTTCGCCGACTCTTTCGACGACGAGATCGGCGCTTCGGGGATCGCAGCGCGCGCGCTGGCGTTTCGGGTGGCCCATGAAGCCGCCGCCGGGAGCCGCCGCCTTGCGCTCACGCACGAGGTTCACGAGCTCATTCGCTCGGAGTTCGACGCGGCGCTTGCGCGTCACCTGCGCGCGGCCTCGGGGCGGCTGACGCCGGCGGTCGCCGTGGTCTCGCGCATCGAGAACGCGGCCAAGGCCCCCCCGGCGCACAGCGCGCCGCCGACCCTTCTTGACGCGCTCATCGCCATCGCCGCGGGCGCCGGGGCCGAGCGCGGCAGGGCGGCGCTTGTCGTAGAGGACGGCGGCGGCGTGCGGCGCGATGTCGAGACCGGCCCCGATGCGCTCGAGGCCATGCGCCAGGCGCGCAGCGCGCTGGATGCCTTCGGCGACCCCGGTCTGTGCCGTCTGAGCGGAGACTTCCGCGCGATCGTCGCGCACGCCCCCGACCCGGCAGAGCCCGCGCTATTCGAAGCGGATTTCACGCAGGGCATGATCGTCTTTCCCGCGGCGCGGGGCCTGGCGCCGGCGCGCGCGCCATTGGCGGCGCTGGACCTCGCGATCCGCGAGGACCCGGCCGTCGCGGCCCATCTTCGCCGCGCGCGAGACGCGGTGGCCTGCGCGCGCCGCCATGCGGTGGACGAGTTCCGCCGCCGCGCGGAAACCGAGATCGCCGAGTTCGACCGCTCGCTTGCCGGTCGCCCGCTGGTCGGGTTCCGGCGCGAGATCGCGCTCGACCTCGTCGCAAGGCTCAAGCTGGCTTTCGGCGAGAGCCTGTCAGGATTGTCGCCTCATGCGCGGCTGCTTGCCTTTGACTGGACGTTTGGGGATCCGGGCGACGCGCGAGGGCGCGACGCGGATCGTCTGCTCGAGGGCGAACGGCCGCTGGCCGCCGAATAGGCGGGGGGCGACGATGCCGAAGCGCCCGAGGCTTCGGCGACAAGGCCGGCGCGGATCCCGAACGGTCCGCGCCGGTTGCGTTTTCGCGAAAAGGCTCAGCCGCAGCCCTGCGCGGCGATCTGCATGGGCGTCGGCTGCACTCCGAGGGCGCGGCAGACCGAAAAGGTCAGATCGGGATTGTTGAGCGTGTAGAAATGCAGCCGCGGCGCGCCCTGGGCCAGCAGCTCTTCGCACTGCTCGGCGCAGATGGCGGCGGACAGAAGCTCGGTCACGCCAAGCTCGTCGGCGTTCTCATACGCCTTGGCCATCCAGTCGGGCACCCGCGCCTTGCAGCGCGCGGCGAAGTTGCTCATGCGCTTGAAGTTCTCGATGGGCAGCACCCCCGGCACGATCGGCGCCTCGATGCCGGCCTTGCGCGCGGCGTCGACGAAGCGGAAATAGTCCTCGTTGTCGAAGAAGAACTGGGTGATCGCCTCGTCCGCGCCGGCGTCGATCTTGCGCTTGAGGTTGTCCAGATCGGCCGCCAGGCTGGGGCTTTCGGGATGCACCTCGGGATAGGCGGCGACCGAGATCTTCCAGTCGCCCGCCGCGCGCAAGGCCGCCACCAGCTCGGCCGCGCTGCGGAAGCCGTCGGGGTGCGGCTCGAAGCGCGCCGCGCCCTTGGGCGGGTCGCCGCGCAGCGCGACGATGCGGCGCACGCCCAGCTTGGCGTAGGCGCGCGCCACGGCCAGCGTCTGCTCGCGCGAGGCGCCGACGCAGGTCAGGTGCCCGGCCACGTTCAGCCGCGCGCGGTCGCGGATGGTCAGGATCGCCGCCATGGTGCGGTCGCGCGTCGCGCCGCCGGCGCCGTAGGTGACCGAGACGAACTCGGGCCCCAGCGGCGCCAGGCGCTCGACCGAGCGCCACAGCCGCAGCGTCGCCTCGGGCGTCGCCGGCGGGAAGAATTCGAACGAGATGGCGGGCGCCGAATCGGCGGGCATGTGCAGTCCTCCGCTGGTGCGGGCGCGCGGCCCCCGCCGCTGCGCAAATCTTCGCGACTGCAAAATTAGGGGGTGGTTTGCGACTGTTCAACTGCTAAATACGACGCAGGCGCGCGGCGCCCCCGCGCGGCGGCGCGCGAAAGACGACGGCATGTCGCATCCGCAGCGCATGAAGTCGCTCGAAAGCGCCCGCGCGCGCGCTTTTGCGCCGTAATGGGCGGCGAGACGCCAGGGAAGGAGCACGGCTTGGCCCAGATCACGATCGTCTATTGGCGGGACATTCCCGCGCAGGTGATCGCCGGCAAGGGTCGGCGGGGCGCCAAGGCGCAGCTGAGCGAGCGCTTCGAGCAGGCCATCGACCGCTGCGCGATGAAGATCGGGGCGCGCGACTCGGACGCCTATCTGGCCGAGTGGCGCCGCGCCGCGCCCTACGAGGTTCCCGGCGACGACGCCGAGGCCGCGGCCGCAGAGGCCGCCCGGATCGAGGCGGAATACGATCAGGACCGCCTCAAGGCCCTGATCGCAAACGACGGTTGGGCCGCCCAGGCGGCCGATGCGTCACGGTAAGGCCGGCGGGGCGCCCGCCGGACGGCATGCGGCGGGTCTGGCCGCCTGGTTCGGAGACGAGCTGATGAGCAAGGTGCTGAACTTCCTGGGCCGCAAGCGCGACGCCGCGGCCGCCCCCGGCCCCGATCTGGCGGCCTTCCTCGAAGGCTGCTCGATCGAGGTCATGCCCCGCACCGCGGCCAAGGTCGAAAGCTTCGCCGCCATCCTGCCGGCCGGCACGCGGGTGTATGTGGCCCATATCGACGGCACGCCGATCGAGGACATGGTCGCCACCGCCGCGCGGCTTGCGCGCGAAGGCTTTCCCGTCATGCCGCACTTTCCGGCCCGCATCATCGCCGACAAGGCGACGCTGGCCGACTGGATCGCCCGCTACAAGGGCGAGGCCGGCGTGACGCAGGCGCTGCTGCTGGGCGGCGGGCTGGACAAGCCGCGCGGCGAATTCCACTCGTCCATGCAGCTGCTCGAGACCGGCCTGTTCGAGGGCTTCGAGCGCCTGCATGTCGCCGGCCACCCCGAGGGCAACCGCGACATCGACCCCGACGGCTCGGAGAAGAACGTGATGGAGGCCCTGCGCTGGAAGCAGGCCTTCGCCGAGCGCACCGACGCGGCCATGGCCATCGTCACCCAGTTCTGCTTCGAGGCCGCCCCGGTCATCGCCTGGGCCGAGCGGCTCAAGGCCGAGGGCGTCGGCCTGCCCATCCATATCGGCGTCGCCGGACCGGCCAAGCTGCAGACGCTGATCAAGTTCTCGCTCGCCTGCGGCGTCGGCCCCTCGCTGCGCGTGCTGCAGCGCCGGGCGGCGGACGTGACCAAGCTGATGCTGCCCTTCGCGCCCGACGAGATCCTGCGCGATCTGGCCGCGCACAAGGCCGCGCATCCCGACTTCGCGGTCGAGGCGGTGCACTTCTTCCCGCTCGGCGGCATCGACAAGACCGCCGAATACATCAACGCCCACCGGCGCGGCGCGCGCGCGGCCGCGGTGGCCGGCTGAGGCGCTCGCATCCAGACCTGCGCGGGGCGCGGCCCCGCGCCCAAGCTTCGAGGAAAAAGGCCCACATGACCCGCACCATCGTCGAATCCCGGACGAAAACCGCCATCATCGGCTTCGACCAGCCCTTTTGCGTGATCGGCGAGCGGATCAACCCGACCGGCCGCAAGAAGCTGGCCGCCGAGCTCGAGGCGGGCGACTTTTCGACCGTCGAGAAGGACGCGCTCGAGCAGGTCGCCTGCGGTGCGACCATGCTCGATGTGAATGCGGGGGTGGTCTACAACTCGAACCCCAACCCCAACGAGACCGAGCCGCCGCTCATGCGCAAGCTGATCGAGCTGGTCCAGTCGCTGGTGGACGTGCCGCTGTGCATCGACAGCTCGGTGCCCGCCGCGCTCGAGGCCGGGCTCGAGGCGGCGCATGGACGCCCGCTGCTCAACTCGGTCACCGGCGAGGAGGAGCGGCTCGAGGCGATCCTGCCGCTGGTCAAGAAATACAACGTGCCGGTGGTGGCGATCTCGAACGACGACACCGGCATCTCGGAAGATCCCGACGTGCGCTTCAACGTGGCCAAGAAGATCGTCCAGCGCGCCGCCGATTACGGCATCCCGGCGCATGACATCGTGGTCGATCCGCTGGTCATGCCCATCGGCGCCATGGCCACGGCGGGGCTCCAGGTGTTCGCGCTGGTGCGCCGCCTGCGCGAGGAGCTGGGGGTGAACACCACCTGCGGCGCGTCGAACATCTCGTTCGGACTGCCGAACCGGCACGGCATCAACGCCGCCTTCCTGCCCATGGCCATCGCCTCGGGCATGACCTCGGCCATCATGAACCCGGTCCGCCCGCAGGAGATGGAGGCCGTGCGCGCGGCCAACCTGCTGATGAACAACGACCCCCACGGCGCCGAGTGGATCCGCCACAACAAGCCCGCCACGCCCGAGGGCGAGGCCCCGGTCGGCGCCCGCGGCGGGCGCGAGAACCGCCGCCGCCGCCGCGCGTCCTGATCGCGCGTCCTGATCGCCGCCGCCTCGCGAACGGCGCCGGGCCGACAGCCCGGCGCCGTTTCGCATGCGCGTCGATTTCGGGTGTCCGCTGGTGCCCGGAGTGGGACTCGAACCCACACGAGTGTCAGCTCGGCGGATTTTGAATCCGCTGCGTCTACCAGTTCCGCCATCCGGGCGACCGAGGCGACTATAGGCGCGCGCCGGCGGCGGTCAACCGCATCCTGCGCCCGGCGATGGACAAGGGCGAGGGGCGTTGCTATGCGGAGCGCATGTTGAGATCGCTCTACGACTGGGTTCTGCGCCAGGCCGGAAAACCCTACGCCCTCTGGTCGCTGGCGCTGGTCAGCTTCGTGGAGAGCTCGGTCTTTCCGATCCCGCCCGACGTCTTGCTGATTCCGATGATCCTGGCCGCGCCGCACCGCGCCTGGCTGATCGCGGGGGTGTGCACGGCGGCCTCGGTGGCGGGCGGGGCGATGGGATGGCTGATCGGCGCGGCGATGTTCGAGACGATCGGGCGCCCGGTCCTGGAATTCTACGGCAAGGCCGACGACTTCATGCGCATCAGCCAGGCCTATAACGAGCAGGGCTTCTGGGCGGTGCTGATCGCCGGCGTCACCCCCTTTCCCTACAAGGTCATCACCATCTTCTCGGGGGCGACGGGGCTGAATTTCGGGCTGTTCATGATCGCTTCGGCCGTCGCGCGCGGCCTGCGATTCTTCGTGCTGGCGGCGTTGCTGCGTCGCTTCGGCCCGCCCATCCGCGGCTTCATCGAGCGCCGGCTCGGGCTGGTCTTCACGGTCTCGGTCGTGCTGCTGATCGGAGGCTTCATCGTGGCGAGGCGCGTTCTATGACCCTGCATCCATCCCCCCGGCGCCTGGCGCTTATCGCGTCGCTCGGCTCGGCGGCGCTGCTGGCCGGCGCGTTCGGATTTCAGCATCTTGGCGGGCTGGCCCCGTGCGAGCTGTGCATCTGGCAACGCTGGCCCCATGCGGCGGCGATCGCGCTGGGCGCGGCGGCGCTGGCGCTGGGCGCGCGCGCATGGCTGTGCGCGGCGGGGGCGCTGAGCATGGCGGCCGGCGCGGCGATCGCCTTCTATCACACCGGCGTCGAGCGCGGCTGGTGGCAGGGGCCGCAGACCTGCTCGGGCGGGCCGGACGGCGCGCTGAACACCGACGAGCTGCTGCGCCAGATCATGGCCGCGCCGGTGGTGCGCTGCAACGAGGTGGCGTGGGAGTTCCTCGGCCTGTCCATGGCCAGCTGGAACGGGCTCGCCTCGGCGGGGCTGGCGCTGCTGTGGGGCTGGGCGGCGCTGCGGGCCTACGGCTCGAGCGGCGCGTCCCAATACAGGTAATCCATCCAGCTTTCGTGCAGGTAGTTCGGCGGAAACTTGCGCCCCGCCGCGTTCAGCTGCGCCTGGCTGGGGCGGAAGGGCTTGCGGCGCAGGCGCATCCCCGCCTCGCGCACCGAGCGCGCGCCCTTGCGCAGATTGCACGGCGCGCACGAGGCGACCACGTTCTCCCAGGTCGTGCGCCCGCCGCGCGCGCGCGGGATCACGTGATCGAAGGTCAGATCGCCCGTCGCGCCGCAATACTGGCAGCGGAACTCGTCGCGCAGAAAGACGTTGAAGCGCGTGAAGGCCGCCATGCGGCCGGGCTTGACGTATTCGCGCAGCACCACCACCGAGGGCAGGCGGAACTCGGTCGAGGGGCTGCGCGCGACCTCGTCATACTCGGCCACCACGGTCACGCGATCGAGAAAGGCCGCCTTCACGGCTTCCTGCCATGGCCAGAGCGACAGCGGGAAGTATGAAAGCGGCCTGTAATCGGCGTTGAGCACGAGCGCCGGATGATCCCGGAGCCGCGCGGGACTTCGGACGAAGCCCTCAAGATATGGATCGTGCCGCACGCGAATTCCCTCCCATCCCGAAGCGCCCCTGGCCACGTTCGAGACGGGACCCGCCCGTCCCGATGCAGGAAAACTATATATGCGCATCGGCGACGGACAAGCGTCGAAATGATGACGGTCCGGCGACAGGGGCCCGGCGCGCGGCCGGAGTCCGGTTCCGCGCGCGGCGCCTGCGCGTGCCGGAGGGGATCGGCGGTGCGTGCGTTGGGGGGGCGGCTCAGCCCAGCCGCTCTTGCAGGAAGCGCAGCGCAAGCCCCAGCCCGTCGGGCGCGATGCCATGCCCCATCCCGCGCGAGACATGCGTGGCCACCGGAACGCCGGCGTCGGCCAGCGCCTCGCGGGCCTCGTCAAGGCTCGAGGGCGGCACCACCTCGTCCATGTCGCCATGGACCAGCAGCACCGGCGGGCGCGAGGCCAGCTCGGCGGGCAGGCGCTCGGGCGCCAGAAGCCGCCCCGAGAAGCCGACGATCCCGGCCAGCTGCTCGGGCCGGCGCAGGCCCACATGCAGCGCCATCATCGTGCCCTGGCTGAAGCCGATCAGCGCCGTCTGCGCCGCAGGCACGCCCGTCTCCTCGGCCACCGAGTCGAGATAGGCGTGCAACAGCCGCACCGAACGGTCGAACGATTCGGCCATCTGCGCCTCGGTCGAGCCGTCCATCCACGGGATCGGGAACCACTGCCGCCCCATGGGATTGATCGAGCAGGGCTCGGGCGCGTCGGGCGCCATGAACAGCGTGTTGGGCATGTGGTCGGCCAGCGCGTCGCCGATGCCGATCAGATCCTCGCCATCGGCGCCGTAGCCGTGAAGCAAGATGACGACCGACTCGGTCACGCCCGAGCGCGGCTGGCGCGAAGGCCCTGCTAGGTAAGACATTTCAGGTGATCCCTTCCCTGTTCCTGACGGCCCGGTAATACGCCCAAAGCAGCCGCGCCGCCACCGCCCGCCAGGGCGACCAGGCTTCGGCCATCGCGGCCAGCTGGGGCGGCGCCGGACGGGCGGGCAGATCGAACAGCGCGCGCGACGCCTCCTGCAGCGCCAGATCGGCCGGGGCGAAGACGTCGGCGCGGCCAAGGCTGAACATCAGGTAGATCTCGGCCGTCCAGCGCCCCACGCCCTTGAGCGCGACGAGCGCGGCGGCGGCCTCTTCGTCGGGCATGGCGCGCAAGGCGGCGAAGTCCAGCCCCGCCTCGGCCGCGCCGCGCAGATAGCGGATCTTGGGGCGCGAAAGCCCGCAGGCGCGCAACGCCTCGTCGTCCAGCGCCATCAGCCCCTCGGGCGTGTCGGCGCCGATGGCCCGCAGCCGCCCCAGAATGCCGTTCGCCGCCGCCACCGAAAGCTGTTGCGAGACGATGGCCGAGACCAGCGCGGGAAAGCCGTCGGGTCGCAGGCGGGTCGGCGGCAGGCCGGCGACCTCGAGCGCATGCGCAAAGCGCGGCTCGCGCGCGGCCAGCCACTCGGCCCCCTCGCGGATGCAATCCTCGCCCTTGATGACGCGCACGCTCATGCCTGCATCCGATACGCGCGCGCAGCCGGGGTCAAGAGCGCGATGCCCCGCCCGCGCGCGCCGGCGTCTCGGCCCTCGGCGCATGAGGACGCGCCGGCGCGCTTGCGCCGCCGGCCGGTCGGGCCTAGATCCCGGCCATGAGCCGCCCCGCCGAGCATGTCGAACGCTTCGCCCCCTCGCCCAACGGGTTCCTGCACCTTGGGCACGCATTTTCGGCGATCCTGGCCCATGACGCGGCGCGGGCGGCGGGGGGGCGGTTCCTGCTGCGGATCGAGGACATCGACCAGGGCCGCGCGCGTCCCGAATACGAGCAGGCGATCATCGAGGATCTGCGCTGGCTCGGCCTGCGCTGGGACGCGCCGCCCATGCGCCAGTCGCAGCGCATGGCGGTCTACGCCCGCGCGCTGGACGATCTGCGCGCGCGCGGGCTGCTTTACCCCTGCGCCTGCACGCGCAAGGACATCGCCCAGGCCCTGGCCGCCCCGCAGGAGGTCGGCGGCGCCATGCCCGCCCTGCCCGACGGGCGCGGCCCCGACGGCCCGCCCTATCCGGGAACCTGCCGCCGCACGCCCCCGGCGCCGGGCGCGCCGGTCGCCTGGCGGCTTGACATGCGCGCGGCCATCGCGGCGCTGGGGGGCGCGTCGGCCGTCGGCCGGCTGAGCATGCGCGAGCTGGGCGCCGGCCCCGGCGGCGAAACGGGGCTCTTGCGCCTTGACCCCGACTGGCTGATCGCCCGCTGCGGCGACGTGGTGCTGGCGCGCAAGGACGTCGCCGCCAGCTATCACCTGGCGGTGGTGCTGGACGACGCCGCGCAAGGGGTGACTCACGTGACGCGCGGGCAGGACCTGTTCGCCGCCGCGCCGCTGCACCGGCTGCTGCAGGCGCTGTTCGGCCTGCCGGTTCCCGTCTGGCGGCATCACCGGCTGATCCGCGACGCGGCCGGGCGCAGGCTGGCCAAGCGCGACCGCGACGCGGGCTTGCGCGAGCTGCGCGCCGCGGGCGTCACCCCCGGGCAGATCCGCCGGATGCTGGATCTGCCCCCGGCCCGCCAGGCCTCGCCCCGCTAGGCGCCGCCTCGGCCGCCAGGAACCGCCGCAGCGGACCGCCCAGCGCCGGCAGCGCGATCAGGATGGTCAGGATGCGGGCCATGTGGTGCGTGGCGACGAAGGCCGGATCGGCGCCGATGGCCAGCGCGATCAGGCTCATCTCGGCCACGCCCCCCGGCGCATAGGCCAACAGCGCGGCGAACAGCCCGATGCCCGTCAGGGCCGCCACCGCCGCCGCGAACCCCCAGCTGACCGCCATAAGCACGATCGTGCCGGCCAGGGTCCACGCCGCGCCGACCGCAAGCTGCCGCAGCCCGAACCCCGCGAAGCGCGTGCCGATCGAGGCGCCGCACACCGTCAGCGCCGCCTCGACCAGCCAGCCGGGCAAGGCGCCCGAGACGACCCCCGCGGGCCGCAGCGCGGCGCTGACCGCCAGCGGTCCGACCAGATAGGGCAAGGGCACGCGCAAACGCCCCGCAAGCAACGTCGCCGCCAGCGCCGCGCCCGTCAGCAGCGCCGCGTCGGGGGCCGACATCAGCGCCGCCGGATGCGCGCCCGCGGCGGCCGGGCGCGGCAGCCCCAGCCAGCCGAAGGCGACCACCGGCGCGGCCAGCACCACCAGCGCCACCCGCAGCGACTGCGCCAGCGCCACGCGCCGCTCGTCGCCGCCGACCTCGGCCGCGAAAAGCGACACCGCCGTCAACCCGCCCGGAACCGCGCAAAGCAGCGCCGTCGCCCGCGGCATCCGCGCCGCGGCGCGGAACAGCGCATAGCACGCCGCGCCCCCCGCCGCCGGATAAAGCGCCGCCGCCGCCAGGCTGACGGGCCAGCGCGCCAGATCCTCGACGCGCAGATCGGCGAAGCTTTCGCCAAGGAACAGCCCCACCACGCCCAGAAACAGGGTGCGGAACCAGATCGGCACCATGACCGGCGCGCCCGCCAGGCTGGCGAACATGCAGGCGAACAGCGCCCCCAGCATCCAGGCCAGCGGCGCGCCCGCCGCATGCGCCGCCGCGCCGCCCGCCGCGCCCACGGCCAGCCCCAGCGCAAGGCGCCCGAGGGCGGGCGGGGCAAGGCGCTCGGCCCATTGCGCGCCGCGCCCTGCGGATGGCGGCGGCGCGCTCACGCGTCGAGCGGCGCCGAGTCGATCACCTCGACGCCGTCGCGCAGCACGGTGAAGAAGCAGCTGCGCCGGTTGGTGTGACAGGCCGGGCCGGTCTGCGCGACCCGCAGCAGCAGGCAGTCGCGGTCGCAGTCGATGCGCATCTCGACCAGGCGCTGGACATGGCCCGATTCGTCGCCCTTGCGCCAGAAGGCCTGGCGCGAGCGCGACCAGTAGGTCACGCGCCCCTCGCGCAGGGTGCGCGCCACGGCCTCGGCGTTCATCCAGGCCATCATCAGCACCTCGCCGGTCTCGTGGTCCTGCGCGATGGCGGGTATCAGCCCGCGCGAGTCGAATTTCAGGCTGGCGGGGTCGAAGGTTTGCGACATGCGGCTTGCTCCGTTGCGGCGACCTGCGCCTTTTACACCTGCGCGCGCCGGTCTATCTAGGGAAGAGACGAGCGGAGGACGCCATGACCGACCAGACCACCGACGCGGGCGAGGACCTGATCAGCCTGTATTCGCGGCGCATCCTGGCGCTTGCGGCCGACATTCCGCATCTGGGCCGGCTCGACTCGCCGCAGGCCAGCGTGATGAAGCGCTCGCCGCTGTGCGGATCGACGGTGACGGTGGACCTCGACGCCGAGGATGGGCGCATCGCGCGCTTCGGGCAGGATGTGAAGGCGTGCGCGCTGGGTCAGGCCTCGGCCGCCATCCTGGGGGCGCATGCGCTGGGCCGCAGCCGGGACGAGATCGCGCGCCTGCGCGACGAGCTGCGCGCCATGCTCAAGGAAGGCGGCCCCGTCCCCTCGGCCCCGTTCGAGGATTACGAGGCCCTGCTGCCCGCGCGCGACTTCAAGAACCGCCACGCCTCGATCATGCTGTGCGTCGAGGCCACGCTGGCCGCGCTCGACCAGATCGCCGCGGGCGCCGGCGCGCAGGGCTGAGCGCCCCACGTCACAAAAGGGTGAGCGTGCGCGGATCGGGCCGCCCGGCGAACAGCCGGTCGAGCGCGCGCCGAAAGATGTCGTCCTCGGGGGCGGCGACCTCGGCGAACAGGGTCAGGCACGAGCGCAGCTTGATGTCGTCGGGCGAGCCGAAGATGTCATGCGCCGTCAGGCGCGGGTGCGACATGGCCAGCGCGACGCAGCGGCGCAGGCGCGGCCCCAGCACCGGATGTTCGAGATAGGCGCGCGCCTCGTCGCGCGAGCGGATGGCATAGAGGCGCGCCGTCTCGGAACGGCCCAGCCCCGAAAGCTGGGGAAAGACGAACCACATCCAGCACCCGGTCTTGGCCCCGCGCGCGAGCTCGTCCATCGCCTGCTCGATCACGCCCTCCTGCGCCTCGAGAAAGCGTTCGAGCCCATGGGGATCGTGCGTTGCGTCCATCTGAGCCGCCCTGCCGGTTTCCTTTCCTCCATCCCTGCGCGGCCGCAAGGCGAAGTCAAGGGCGCCGGGCGCGTTTCACGCAAGGCCGCTCAGCGTGAATCCCGCCAGCGCGAACAGGCACAGGAGCGCCAGCGCGGCGGCGTCCTGCACGGCGCCCTGCGGCGCGCGCTCGGCGGCCGAGACGATGCGGATGATGGCGGCCATGGCGGTTTCTCCGATTCCCTGTTTGTTCCCGCCTCGATGTTCGCGCAACGTTCGTGCGCGGTCAAGAACATTAAGGGAACGTAAATCCGCCCGCCCGATCGCGCCCGGTCAGCCCACCGACAGAAGGCGGATCGCCTCGTCCCGCTCCATCAGATAGAGCAGCGTGCGCAGCGCCTCGCCGCGGGGGCTTTCGAGCGCGGGATCGACATGCACCGCCAGCCGCGCCTCGTCCTGCGCGGCCTTGAGCAGGTCGGCATGCGTTTCAAGGTCGGCGATGCGGAACCTGGGCAGACCCGACTGCTGCACGCCCAGCACGTCGCCCGCGCCGCGCAGGCGCAGATCCTCTTCGGCGATGCGAAAGCCGTCCTCGGTCTGGCGCATGATCTCGAGCCGCGCGCGCGCCGCCCCGCTCAGCGGCGGATCGTAAAGCAGCACGCAGGTCGATTCCTCGGCCCCGCGCCCCACCCGCCCGCGCAGCTGGTGCAGCTGCGCAAGGCCGAAGCGCTCGGCCTGCTCGATGATCATGATCGAGGCCTCGGGCACGTCCACCCCCACCTCGATCACCGTGGTCGCGACCAGCACCTGGGCGCGGCCGGCGGCGAAATCGGCCATGGCGGCGTCGCGCTCTTCGGGCGGCATCTGGCCGTGGACCAGCGCCACGCCCGGGCCGATCTCCTCGCGCAGGGCGCGCCAGCGGCTTTCGGCGGCGGTCAGCGCGACCGCGTCGCTTTCCTCGACCAGCGGACAGACCCAGTAGGCGCGCCGCCCGCCCGCGACGGCCTGGCGCAGATGCGCGACCACCTCGTCCAGCCGGGCGGCGCTGACCAGCGCGGTGCGCACGGGCTTGCGCCCGGGCGGCTTCTCGTCCAGCATCGAGACGTCCATGTCGCCATAGCCGACCAGCGCCAGCGAGCGCGGAATGGGCGTTGCGGTCATGACCAGCACGTCGGCGCGGCGGCCCTTCTCGCCCAGCTCCATGCGCTGGCGCACGCCGAAGCGGTGCTGCTCGTCCACGATCGCAAGGCGCAGATCGGCGAAGGCCACGTCCTTCTGGAACAGCGCATGCGTGCCCAGAACGATCGGCGCGCCCTGTGCGATGGCGGCCAGCTTGCGCCGGCGCTCGGCGGCGCCGTCGCGGCCGGTCAGCAGAACCGGCTCGATCCCAGCCGCGCGCGCCAGGGGCGCGATGCTGGCCAGGTGCTGGCGGGCCAGGATCTCGGTCGGCGCCATGAGCGCGGCCTGCCCCCCCGCCTCGGCCGCGATCAGCATGGCCATGAGCGCGACCAGCGTCTTGCCCGCCCCCACGTCGCCCTGCAAGAGGCGGTTCATGCGCCGGTCCGAGGCCATGTCGGCGGCGATCTCGTCGATCGCGCGCCGCTGCGCGCCGGTCAGGGCGAAGGGCAGCGCCGCAAGCGCCTTGGCGCGCAGCCGCCCATCGCCGCGGGTCGGCCTGCCCTTGCGCTTGCGGCGCGCGGCGCGGGCCAGCGCCAGGGTCAGCTGGTGCGAGAGCAGCTCGTCATAGGCCAGGCGCTCGCGCGCGCGGGCGGCGGCGCGGGCGCGGTCGGTTCCGGGCGGCCCGGGGGCATGAGCGTCGGCCAGGGCCTGGCGCCATGCGGGCCAGCCGCGCGCGCGCATCGCCGCCGGGTCGAGCCATTCGGGCAGCTCGGGCGCCAGCGCCAGCGCCGCCTGCGCCGCGCGGCGCATCAGCTTTTGCCCCACGCCCTCGGTCAGCGGATAGACCGGCTCGAAGGTCGGCAGCGCGTCCGCCTCGTCCGGGGGCAGGACGTGGTCGGGATGGGGCATCTGGATGCGCTCGCCGAAGCGCTCGACGCGGCCCGAGACCAGCCGTCGCGCCCCTTCGGGCAGCAGCTTTTCCAGCCAGTCGCGGCGCGCGTGGAAATAGACCAGCTCGAAGCCGCGCCCCGCCGCGTCGCGCATGCGCACGCGGTGCGGGCGCCCGCGCGAGGCCGGCGGCAGGTGCGCCTCGACCGTCGCCTCGAGCGTGACGACCTCGCCTTCGTCCGGGGCGCCCAGCTCGGGGCGCCGGCGGCGGTCGACGACGCCGTGCGGCAGGGTGAAGAGCATGTCGCGCGGACGCGTGATTCCCGCCCGCGCCAGGGCCTTGGCGGTCTTGGGTCCGACGCCGTCGAGCCGCGTGACCTCGGAGAAGAGCGGGAACAGGATCTCGGGCCGACCGCGGGCGCGGACGGGCTTCGCGGCCCCGGGCGGGGGCGCGGCCGGCCCCGAGGCGTCGGGCGGCGGGGACTCGGGGGGTGGGGATTCGGGGGGTGGCGCGTCGCTCATGGCCGCACTGTGCGCCAGCGCGGCCGGATTTTGAAGCGCCGCGGCGCGCCCTGCGCCTGCCGCCGCGCATCGGCGCTGCGCGTCGGTCCAGGGGATCGACGCCGCGCGCCTGGTCCGGGCCGCGCCGCCCCGGGCGATGCGACGGAGCGCGGCCGTCCGGCGCGGCGGCGCGCCTTGCCCCATTGGTCCGCCGCGGCGCGCCGGCGCTGCGCATCGGCCCCGGGGATCGACGCCGCGCGCCTGGTCCGGGGCGCGCCGCCCCGGGCGACGCGAGGGACCGCGGCCAACCGGCGCGGCGGCGGCGCGCGTCGGCGCGGCCGAGCGCCCGGCGCGCATCGCTCGCGGCGCGGCGCGCCCGGCGATGCGCCCCCGGCATGCGTCAGCGCCGCGGCGCGCGCGGCGGCGGCTCGAGCACGGTCCATTCCCAGCCCCGGCGCTCGGCGAAGTCGATGGCCGCGTCGAGGTCGTCGAAGCGCAGCTCGAGCCCCGCCAGCGGGTCGTCCGAGCTCAGCCAGCCCATCAAGGGCTCGCGCCGCGGCGCGCGGGTCGGTTCGAAGACCATGCGCCAACCCGCCCGCCGGGCCGCGGCGCGCCCGACGGAATCGGCGCGCAAGGGCGCGCGGCCGATCAGAACCCGCGGCGGCGGGCCGGCCAGCGGCAGGTTCGCGCCCGGCATCAGCGCCCGGGGCGCGCGGCCGCTGTTGGCGCCGCGATCGCCGACCGGGTTGGCGCGAGGATTGGCGGCCGGGCGCGCCGGCGAGCTGGCGGAGAGGCTGTCGGGCGGGGCGGACCTTGTCGCCTGCGTCCGGCCGCCGCCGGGAGAGGGCGAGGGCGCGAAGACGGGCGCGGCGGGCGAGCTTGCGGGCGATTCGAAGGCCGGGTCGCGAACCCATTGCGCGCCGCCTTTCGCGCCCGCTTCGGCGCTCCCGATCGCCCCCTTGCGCGCAGGGCCCTGCGCGGCCCGGCCGGCGCCCGGACCGGGGCCGCGGCCGCCGCCCCGCGGCGGCGTTTCGTTGCGTGATGCGGTCATGGCGTTCTCCCTTGGCCGAGTTTCCCTTGGCCGACTTTCCTTGAACGCAAGCGCCCGCCGGCGCGGGGCCGGCGGGCGCGGGATCGGCGCCCCATCGGGGCGCAAGGCATGCGGAACGCCGGCCGCGCCAGGGCGGCCGGCGCGTGGCTCACTCGGCCGCCGGCTCGGCCGCGTCGCCCTTGCCGGCGTCGTCGGCCTTGGGCTCGGCCGCCTCGGCGGGGCGCTTCTCGAAGACGATCTTCTGCGCCTCGCCGTCCCAGCGCACGTTCACCGCGTCGCCCTCTCCGATCGCGCCGCCGAGCATCTCGCGTGCCAGCGCCGTTTCCAGCTCGGTGCGGATCAGGCGCCGCAGCTCGCGCGCGCCGAACTCGGGCCGGTAGCCCACGGCGGCGAAGTGCTCGAGCACCGAGGGATCGAAGTGCAGATCCACCCCCTGCCCATGCGCGGTGCGCCGCACCCGCTCGAGCTGCAGCTCGACGATGGCGCGGATCTCGGCCTTGCTCAGCGACTGGAAGACGATGATCTCGTCGATCCGGTTGATGAACTCGGGCCGGAAGTGGCCGCGCAGCACCTGCATCAGGTCGGCCTTGAGCTTGGCCGGGTCCTCGTCCTTGGTGCCGCGGGCCTTCAGGTTCCGCTGGATGATGTCCGAGCCCAGGTTCGAGGTCGCGATGATGATGGTGTTGGTGAAGTCCACCACGCGCCCCTTGCCGTCGGTCAGCCGGCCGTCGTCGAACACCTGCAGAAGGATGTTGTAGACGTCCGGGTGGGCCTTCTCGATCTCGTCCAAGAGGACCACCGAATAGGGCCGGCGGCGGACCTTCTCGGTCAGCTGGCCGCCCTCCTCGTAGCCGACATAGCCCGGAGGCGCGCCCACCAGCCGCGCGACGGCGTGGCGCTCGCCATACTCGGACATGTCGATGCGCAGCAGCGCGTCCTCGTCGCCATAGACCACCTCGGCCAGGGCCTTGGCCAGCTCGGTCTTGCCGACGCCGGTCGGACCCAGGAACAGGAAGGTGGCCACGGGGCGGTTGCCCTCGCGCAGGCCGGCGCGCGACAGGCGCACGGCGTCGGAGACGGCGCGGATGGCCTCCTCCTGGCCGATGACGCGCTGGTGCAGGCGCTCTTCCATCTTGAGCAGCTTCTCGCGCTCTTCGGCGGTCAGCTCGGCCACGGGAATGCCCGTCAGCTTCGAGACCACCTGCGCCACATGCTCGGCGCGCACCTCGACGGCGCCCGACGCGCGGTCGCGCTTCCAGCTTTCGGTCAGCTCTTCAAGCTCGGCCTGACGCTCTTCGAGCTGCTTCTTGAGCTCGGCGGCCTTGTCGAACTGCTTGCGCGAGGCGGCGTAGTCCTGCTCGCGCTTGAGCTGCTCGACCTCGGCCTCCAGCTCCTGCACCTCGACCGGGCGCGCGGTGGCGCTGATCTTCACCCGCGCCGCCGCCTGGTCGATCAGGTCGATCGCCTTGTCGGGCAGGAAGCGCGCGGTGATGTAGCGGTCCGACAGCTCGGCCGCGGCGATGATCGCCTCGTCGGTGATCGTCACCTTGTGGTGCGCCTCGAGCGAGTCGCGCAGGCCGCGCAGGATCATGATGGTCTGCGCCACCGTCGGCTCGGGCACGAAGACCGGCTGGAAGCGGCGTTCGAGCGCGGCGTCCTTCTCGATGTATTTCTGATACTCGTTGAGCGTCGTCGCGCCGATCAGGTTCAGCTCGCCGCGCGCCAGCGCCGGCTTGAAGGTGTTGGCGATGTCGAGGCCGCCCTCGCCGCCGCCCTGGCCGGCGCCGACGATGGTGTGGATCTCGTCGATGAACAGGATCATGTCGTCCTGGTTCTCGGTGATCTCCTTGAGGATGCTCTGCACGCGCTCCTCGAACTCGCCGCGGTATTTCGAGCCGGCCACCATCGAGTTGATGTTCAGCTCGACCAGCCGCTTGTTCAGCAGCGACTCGGGCACCTCGCCGGCGACGATGCGCTGCGCCAGGCCCTCGACGATGGCCGTCTTGCCCACGCCGGGCTCGCCGATCAGAACGGGGTTGTTCTTCTTGCGGCGGGCCAGGACCTCGATCGTGGTCTCGATCTCGCGGGCGCGGCCGATGACGGGGTCAAGCTTGCCCTCGCGCGCCATCTTGGTCAGATCGCGCGAGAACTTGTCCAGCTCGGGCGTGTTCGAGGGCGGCTCGACGCGGCCTTCCTCGGCGCCGCGGCCCACGACCTTGGTGATCTTCTGGCGCAGAGCCTGCGGCGTCAGGCCGTAGCGCTTGAGCATGGTCGCCGCCAGGCCCTCGCCCTCTTCGGCCAGGCCGATGAGCAGGTGCTCGGGGCCGACATAGCTGTGGCCAAGCTCGGTCGAGGCGTTGAGCGCGCGCGAAAGCGCGTCCTTCAGGCGCGGCGACACGCCGATCTCGCCCTCGGCGCCCTTGGCGCCCTCGCCCTTGGGCGCTTCGCTTTCGATCTGGCGGCGCAGGTCGTCGGCCGAGATCTTGAACTGGTCGAAGATCGTGCGGACCACGTCCGAATTCGTCAGCGCGTGCAGAAGGTGCTCGGTGTCGACCTCGGAGCGGCCGAATTCCTGCGCCGTGCGCGCGGCTTCCTGCAGCAGCTTCTCGCCCTGCGAGCTGAGCCGGTCGGCGATGCCGCCGCCGCGGCGCGGGGCGCGGCCGGCGCGCGGCGCGGCGCGGGGCGCCTCGGCCTCACCCTCATCGGCGCCCGGCAGGCCGCCGCCAAGACCGGCGCCGCGGCCCAGCGCGCCGCCCAGCAGGTCATCCGAGAACAGGCTGTCGCCGAAGAATTCGTCGAACAGGCTGCCATGGCGCCCGAACAGCGACTCGAGCGGCGAGCTGCTGCGGCCCTGCCGGCGCGCAAGCCGGCGGTAATCCTCGTCGCACAGCTCCATGACCTGGGTCTGTCCGTTGGTGGTGATGCGGGCGCGGACCGTCGCCGGTCTGACGCCGCAAACGTCGCAAATGCCTTTCGCCATCTTCTACTCCTCTTCCTTCTCTTTCGTTTTCCTTCCCGGTTCGCGGCATCGGCCCGAACCGGCGTTTCATTCCCCGCCCGCGCGGGGATCGCGTCGCCCCCGCCGCGCGGGAGCGTTCCTGTGCGGCGCGCCCCATGCATGACAGCATGCGCCGGGCGCGCCCATGACCTGCGTCAACCCCCGTCGGCCTGCGCCGGCTGCGTCGACTGGGCCGACTGGGCCGGCTGGCGCACCTGGCGTGCGATCCGCTCAAGGGCTTCGCCCGCCAGCGTCTCGCGCTCGAGCAGCTCGGCGGCCGAGCGCAGGAGCAGATCGCGGTTGGCCTCGAGCACGGCGCGCGCGCGCGCATAGGCCGCGTCGATCACCTCGCGCACGGCCTGGTCGATGCGCCGCGCGGTCTCCTCGGAATAGCGGCGGGTCATCCAGCCCTCGCCGGAGGGGCCGAGAAAGCCCTGCCGCTCGCTGTCGTAGCTGACATGGCCCAGCTCGGGGATCATGCCGTAGCGCGCGGCCATGGCGCGAGCCACGTCGGTGGCCTTGGCCAGATCGTCGGCCGCGCCGGTGGACAGGTGCCCGAACACGATCGCCTCGGCCGCGCGCCCGCCCAGAAGAACGGCGATCTTGCCCTCGAGCTCTTCGCGGGTCATCAGGAAGCGGTCCTCGGTCGGGCGCTGGATGGTGTAGCCCAGCGCGCCCACGCCGCGCGGAATGATCGAGACCTTGTGCACCGGATCGGCGCCGGGCGTGGCCATGGCGACCAGGGCGTGGCCCATCTCGTGATGGGCGACGACGCGGCGCTCGGTCTCGTTGAGCAGGCGGTTGCGCTTTTCAAGCCCGGCGACGATGCGCTCGACCGCGTTGGTGAAATCCTCCATCGTCACGGCCTCGGCCTTGCGGCGCGTGGCCAGCAGCGCGGCCTCGTTCACCAGGTTCGCCAGATCGGCGCCCGAGAAGCCGGGCGTCAGCGCGGCGATCTTCTCGGGGTCGGCGTCGGGCGCCAGGCGCACCTTCTTCATGTGCACCTTCAGGATCGCCACGCGGCCGGTCTTGTCGGGCTTGTCGACCAGAACCTGGCGGTCGAACCGGCCCGCGCGCAGCAGCGCGGGGTCGAGGATCTCGGGGCGGTTGGTCGCGGCCAGCAGCACGATGCCCGCAGAGGGGTCGAAGCCGTCCATCTCGGTCAGCAGCTGGTTGAGCGTCTGCTCGCGCTCGTCATTGCCGCCGGGCAGACCGGGCGCGTTGCGCGCGCGGCCCAGCGCGTCCAGCTCGTCGATGAAGATGATGGCCGGGGCGTTCTTGCGCGCCTGCTCGAACAGGTCGCGCACGCGCGCCGCGCCCACGCCGACGAACATCTCGACGAACTCCGAGCCCGAGATCGAGAAGAACGTCACCCCCGCCTCGCCGGCGACGGCGCGCGCCAGCAGCGTCTTGCCGGTGCCGGGCGGGCCGACCAGCAGCACCCCCTTGGGGATGCGCGCGCCAAGGCGGCCGTATTCGGCGGGATTGCGCAGGAATTCGACGACCTCCTGCAGCTCCTGCTTGGCCTCGTCCACGCCGGCGACGTCGTCGAAGGTGACGCCGGTCTGTTTCTCGACATAGACCTTCGCGCGCGAACGCCCGACCGACATGAAGCCGCCCAGGCCCTGCTTCTCGGCGATCTTGCGGAAGAAGACCATCCACAGGCCGAAGAAGACCAGCGCCGGCACGACCCATGACAGCAGCGTGGTCAGGAAGGTGTTCTCGGGCCGGCCGGTGAACTCGACGCCCTTGCCCTCGAGACGCGCGACGATGGCCGGATCGACCAGCGTCGTCACGAAGCGCGAGCGCCCCTCGACGGGGTGCGCGAACTCGCCCGTGATGGTCTGCGAGCCGATGACCGCGCGCTTGATCAGCCCCTGGTCGACGTATTCCTCGAACTTGCTGTAGGGAATGGGCGCGACCTCGCGCGCGCCGGCGATGAAGTCCTGGATGAACGCCACCGCCAGGAAGGCGAAGGCGAAATACCAGATGTTGAGCGCCGTCTTCCTGTCCATCAGCGAACCCCTCCTGTACGCGCCCCTCGCGCGGCCCCACCTATCTGTTGCCGCACCGCAACATTCGCAAGCCCCTCCGAGCGATTTTTTCGCCACGCAGACGCCCGTCCCGAAATCGCGCGGCGCCGAGGGCCGGCGCAGCGTTCGCCTCTGGCACGCGGCGCCCCTTGAACGGGGCGCGAAGCGTTCCTTTATCTGCCTCAGAACGCCCGAACGGGGTTCGACAGCAGACGGCTGATCCGGCGCAGGGCGCGGATCGGCGGCGGCCGGCCAGGCAATGGAGGCCGCCCGAACGGTCGTTTCCACGCGCCGCGCGTTGCGCCGGCGCAACGGCGCGCCGCGCCGTCGGACGCAGCCGACGTCTCCCCTCGGGCCGCCAGGCTCTCCGCCCTCGGACGAGCGTATGGGAACAAGGAGGAGATGACCATGCTGCATCCCGCATCCGGCTTGATGACGATCGATCCCTTCGCCCTGATGCGCCGCGTCGCACGCGACATGGACGACGTCATGCGCCGCGTCGCCCCCGCCGCCTTCCCGCCGGTGAACGTCTGGCAGAACGCCGACGCCGCGGTGGTGACGGCCGAGCTTCCGGGCGTCGAACCCGGCGACATCGAGATCACCGTCAAGGACAACGTTCTGACCCTGCGCGGCGAGCGCAAGGCGCCCGAAGCCGCCGAAGGCGCCGTCTGGCGCCTGCGCGAGCGCGGCTTCGGCCAGTTCGCGCGCGCGATCCGCCTGCCCTTCCGCGCCGATCCCGACAAGGTCGAGGCGCGCTTCAAGGACGGCGTGCTGCGCATCGCGATCCAGCGCCCCGAGGCCGACAAGCCCCGCCGCATCGAGATCAAGGCTTCCTGAGCGAGGAGGACGCGCCATGACCAACGAGATCAACGCCAACGTCGCGCCCGTCGAAAGCGGCCAGACCGCCCGCGGCGCCATCGTCTACCGCCCGCTGACCGACATCGTCGAGGCCGAGGGCGGGCTGACCCTGATGATGGAGATGCCCGGCGTCGCGCCCGAGGATGTCGAGATCTCGGTCGATCGCGGCGTGCTGGTGGTGCGCGGACGCAACCGCCCGGCCCAGCCCGAGAACTTTGCGCTGGCCTGGTCCGAATACGCCGAAGGCGACTACGAGCGCGCCTTCTCGCTCTCCGAAGACCTCGATCCCGACGGCATCGAGGCCCGCATGCGCGCCGGCGTGCTGACGCTGACCATCCCGCGCGCCAAGGCGGCCCTGCCGCGCCGCATCGAGGTCAAGCCCGAGTGACGCGCGCCTGAACCGCCCGCGCCCCGCCCCGGGGCGCGGCCCCGACCGACCAACCGACCAACCGACCAACCCAAAGGAGGAGCGCCATGCAGATCAAGGACATCATCCCCTGGGCGCGCAAGGACGGCGCCCCCGAAGACGCCGGCGACGCGCGCGCCGAACACCCCGTCGCCAAGCTTCAGCACGAGGTCGAGAAGGCCTTCCAGAACTTCTGGTCGCGGCTCGAATCCATGACCGACGGAATCCACCTGCCCTGGGGCGGCCCGCGCTCGGACATGGTCGAGGTCGAGAACGCCATCGAGGTCTCGATCGAGCTGCCGGGCATGGAGATGAAGGACGTCGAGGTCTCCATCTCGGACGACGTGCTGACCGTCAAGGGCGAGAAGCGCATCGAGCGCCAGGAAGAGAAGAAGGGCTACTTCCTGTCCGAGCGCAGCTACGGCGCCATCTACCGCACCATCCCGCTGCCTCCGGGCGTGCAGGGCGACAAGGCCGAGGCGACCTTCCGCAACGGCGTTCTGACCATCCGCATTCCCGTCGACGCCGAGGCGCGCAGCAAGGCCCGCCGCATCGAGGTCAAGGAAGGCTGAGCCCACAGGGCGCGAAAGGAGAGCAGACCATGACCGACAACGCGAATCGCCCCGCGGCGCGCCTGCGCCGCGCCCTTGCCGGCGGCGTGGCGGCGCTGGCGCTGGGCTTCGGCCTGGCCGCCATGGCCGATGAGGCGCCCGCCGCCGACCCGCGCGCCGGCGCGGTCCGGCAGGGCGTGAACGACGCCGCGCAGGGGCGCGTCGACGCCGCCTCCGAAACCCTGATCCAGGAAGCGGTCGATGCGCTCGAGCGCACGCAGGCCGCGCTCGACGCGCTCGAGAAGGGCGAGCGCCAGGCCGCGCTCGACGCGCTGGCCGCGGCGACCGGCAAGCTCGAGACCGTCATCGCCCGCGATCCCAAGCTGGCGCTGGCGCCGGTGGACGTGCAGCTTCTGCGCATCGAGTTCCCCGGCGACGCCGAAACCGTCGAAGCCTATGGCGAGCAGATCGACGACCTGACCGACGAGGGCCGCTATCAGGAGGCCCGCGCCCTGATCCGCGATTTCGGCTCCGAGCTGGTGGTGCGCACGGTCAACCTGCCGCTGGCGACCTATCCCGACGCGCTGCTCGAAGCCGCGCGCCTGATCCATGAGGGCAAGGACAAGGAGGCCCTGGCCGCGCTGGAAAGCGCGCTGAGCGCGCAGGTGATCGTCGACCAGGCCATCCCGCTGCCGCCCCTGCGCGCCGAGCTGATGATCCGCCAGGCCCAGAAGCTGCTCGAGGAGGGCGAGGGCAAGGCGGCGCAGGGCGATCGGGACGCGGCCGCCAAGGCGCCCACGGCGGCCGAATATCTGGCCGCGGCGCGGCGCGAGCTGAAGCTGGCGCAGGCTTTCGGCTACGGGCGCAAGAGCGACTACAAGGAGCTGCACGAAGCGCTCGACGAGCTCGAGGAAAAGGTCGCCGCGCATAAGGATGCCGGCGGGCTGTTCAAGGCCATGGCCGACAAGTTCGCCGCCCTGCGCGACCGCCTTCTGGGCGCGGCGCGGGACGAGGGGCGCCCGGACGCAGACAAGGGCGACGACAAGGCCGAGTGAGGGCGCGCCGTCATGGCGCGCAATGACGGGGCCTCAACGGGGGCCGGGCGCTGCGCCCGGCCCCTTTTCGCGCGCCGACCCCTCATGCGGCCCCGGCCGGTTCCCGCGGCCCGCGCCCGGGCGAAATCCGCGCCCGATGGCGATCTTGCCGGCATCGTCAGCCACCCGACGCGCCCGGATGCCCGGAACGCGCCGCGCCACCCCCCGCCCGCGCCGCGTCAACCCACCGGCGCGGCGTCCTCGATGCGCAGCTTGGGCTTGCGGCGGCCGCCCCAGTCGTCGATCTCGAGCCGGCCCGCCACATGCGCCGGCGCCCCCGACAGCCCCGAAAGGAACGGCCCCAAGGGCCCGTCGAAGGCGCGGAAGGCGATGGCGTCCAGCCGGGCGCCGCCCGGCCCGCGCAGCGTCACGCGCAAATGCCCCTCGCCCACCGTCTTGACGAACGCCGCCTCGACCGCCGGAAAGGCGAAGCGCGGCGCCGGCGCGCCCTGACCAAAGGGCCCGGCGCGCTCGAGCGTCTCGATCAGCTCGACCGTCGCGCCGCCGGGCGTCAGGGCGCCGTCCAGCCGCAGATCGCGCGGCCCCTGCGCGCCCGCGCCCTGGCGGGCCAGCTTTTCGGACAGGCGCGCCATCGCCTCGTCCAGCCGCTCTTCGCGCACCGTCAGGCCCGCGGCCATGCGGTGCCCGCCGCCCTTGACCAGCAGCCCCTCGCGCGCCAGCGCCGCCACCGCCGAGCCCAGATCCACGCCGGCGACCGAGCGCCCCGACCCGGCGCCGACGCCCTCGGCCAGGCCGATCACCACGGCGGGGCGGTTGTAGCGCTCCTTGAGCCGGGCGGCGACGATGCCCAGAACGCCCGGATGCCAGCCCTGCCCGGCCGCCCAGGCAAGCGGCCCGTCGACCCCGCGCGCCTCGGCCTGCTCGGCCGCGGCTTCGAGCACCTGCGCCTCGATCGCGCGCCGCTCGGCGTTCAGCGCCTCGAGCCGGGCGGCCAGCGCCTCGGCCTCGTGCGGATCGTCGGTGCTCAGCAGCCGCGCGCCCAGATCCGAGGCCCCGATGCGCCCGCCCGCATTGATGCGCGGCCCCAGCACATAGCCCAGATGATAGGCGCCGGGCGGCGCGTTCAGCCGCGCCGCATCGGCCAGCGCCGCCAGGCCCGGCTTGCCGCGCCGGGCCATCACCGCCAGCCCCTGGCGCACCAGCGCGCGGTTCCAGCCGATCAGCGGCGCCACGTCGGCCACCGTGGCCAGCGCCGCCAGGTCCACAAGCTGCATCAGATCGGGCAGCTTCTTCGCCCCGCGCCCGCGCAGCGCCCGGTTGGCCGCGATCAGCAGCAAAAAGGCCACCCCCGCCGCGCACAGATGTCCCAGCGCCCCGTCCTCGTCCTGGCGGTTGGGATTGACCACGGCCAGCGCGGGGGGCAGCGTCTCGGCGGCCAGGTGGTGATCGACCACCATCACCTGCGCGCCCTTCGCGACGGCGGCGGCGATGGGCTCGTGCGAAAGGGTGCCGCAATCGAGGCAGACGATCAGCGAATGGCGCTCGGCCAACTGCGTCATGGCCGGAACGTTGGGGCCGTATCCCTCGTCGATGCGGTCGGGAATGTAGACGGTCGGCTCGACCCCCAGCGCCCGCAGCCAGCGCGCCACCATGGCCGAAGAGGCCGCCCCGTCCACGTCGTAATCGCCGAACAGGGCCACGCGCTCGCGCCGTTCGACCGCATCGGCCAGGCGCTCGGCCGCCAGGTCCATGTCGCGCAGCGTCGAGGGATCGGGCGTCAGGTCGCGCAGCCGCGGCTCGAGCCATGCGGCGGCCTCTTCGGGCGGCACGCCGCGCGCGGCCAGCACGCGCGCCACCGCGTCGGGCAGCCCCGCGCGCTGCGAGATGGCTTCGCTCATGCGCTCGACCTCGGGACCGGGCCCGACCCAGCGCCGCCCCGTGATCGAGGATTCGACGGAAAGAAACGCCTTGTTCATGCGCCCCTGTTAACGCGCCCGCGCGCGGGATGCGACCGGCGCCTTGCATCTTGATCTTCGCGCGCGGGAATGTATTCTGCGCGCCAAGGTCGCGGCCCCGCGCTGGGGCGGCGGCGCTTTTTTGCATGAACAGCAGAGGACGCGAAAGCCATAGCGCGCAGACCGCACAACGCCCCTCCGACCCGCGAGACGGGACCCCGCGTGAATCACAAGATCCGGGTCCCCGAGATTCGCCTCATCGACCACGAAGGCGAGAACCGCGGCGTCGTGACGCCCGAAGAGGCGATCCGCATGGCGCAGGAGGTGGGGCTCGACCTGGTCGAGATCTCCCCGAACGCCTCGCCGCCCGTGTGCAAGATCATGGACTTCGGCAAGTTCAAGTATGAACAGCAGAAAAAGGCCGCCGAAGCCCGCAAGAAGCAGAAGATCATCGAGATCAAGGAGGTCAAGTTCCGCCCGAACATCGACACGCATGACTATGACGTGAAGATGCGGAACGTGCGCCGTTTTCTCGAGGAAGGCGACAAGGTGAAGGTCACCCTGCGCTTCCGCGGACGCGAGATGGCGCATCAGGAGCTTGGCCGCGCCCTGCTCGAACGCATCGCCAAGGATGTGGAGGAGCTGGGCAAGGTCGAATCGATGCCCAAGATGGAAGGGCGTCAGATGATCATGGTCATCGGACCGCTCAA
Organism: Oceanicella actignis; assembly: GCF_008124525.1. GTDB lineage: Bacteria > Pseudomonadota > Alphaproteobacteria > Rhodobacterales > Rhodobacteraceae > Oceanicella > Oceanicella actignis. The sequence continues at coordinate 414,176 of NZ_VNHJ01000002.1, read as the reverse complement.
GCACTGACCCGCGCGCCCCGTCCCGCCGGACGGGGCGTCGCCTTTTGCGCCGCGCGGCCGCCGCGGCTTGGCAAGCGCCGCGCGCGCGGCCTATGCTCGGCGCCATGACCGACGCGCCCGAATCTTCCCTCGATCCCGTCCTGCGCCAATGGCACGACATGGGCGGCCTGCCCGCCGGCCCCGTGGACCCGGCCGAGCATGACTACGCCCTTTGGGAAAAGCGCGTGGACGCGCTCATGGTCCTGACCACCGGCAAGGGGCTGTTCACCGTCGACGGCCTGCGCCGCGTGCTCGAGGACATGGGCGAGGAATCCTTCGCGGCCATGACCTATTACGAGCGCTGGATCCACGCGGTGAACCGCAACCTGATCGAAGCCGGCGCCTACACGACCGAAGAGCTTGCGCGCAAGCTTGCCGAGGTGCGCGCGCGCGGCGAGGACTACGGCGCCTGCTCGCTGGATCGCGGCGATGGCTGAGCGGGTGCGGGTGCGCGCCTGGGCGCCGCCGGGCCTGCATGTGCGCACGCCCTGGTATCTGCGCGGCCGCGTGGGCGAGATCGAGCGCGAGCTGGGCCTGTTCGCCAATCCCGAGCAGCTGGCCTACGGCCTGCCGGCGCGCAGGCTGCGCCTTTATCGCGTGCGCTTCACCATGGCCGAGCTGTGGGGGCCGCGCGCCGAACGCCCCGACGACGTGCTCGAGGCCGAGATCTTCGAACACTGGCTGGAGCCGCTTGACGATGCCTCATGACCACCCGCACGAGCATCTGAGCCCCTCGGGGCACCCCTATCGCCCCGACCAGGACGGCCCGCTGACGGCGGCGCAGGCGCTCGAGATCGCGGTGCGCGAGCTGCTGATCGAAAAGGGCGTGCTGACCGCGCGCGAGATCGCCGACGCCATCGCCCGCATGGACGCGCGCTCGCCCGCGGCGGGAGCGCGCGTGGTGGCGCGCGCCTGGACCGATCCGGCCTTCAAGGCGCGGCTTCTGGCCGACGCCTCGGCCGCTGCGCGCGAGATGGGCTGCGACATCGACGCGCTGCGCCTGATCGCGGTCGAGAACGACGAGACCACCCACAACGTCGTCGTCTGCACGCTGTGCTCGTGCTATCCGCGCAACCTGCTCGGCCTGCCGCCCGACTGGTACAAGCAGCGCGCCTACCGCTCGCGCGTGGTGGCCGAACCGCGCAAGGTGCTGGCCGAGTTCGGCCTCGAGCTGCCGGCGCATGTCCGCATCCGCGTCCACGATTCGACCGCCGACATGCGCTATTTCGTGCTGCCCGCCCGCCCCGCCGGAACCGAGGGCTGGGACGAAGAGCGCCTGGCCGCCCTGGTCACGCGCGACTGCATGATCGGCGTCGCCGTCCCCCAGGCGCCGAAATGACCCACCCGCGCCCCGCCATGCGCCCCGAGGCGCTGGGCATGCTGCTGATGGTCGCTGCGGTGTTCGCGTTCAGCTGCATGGACGCGGTGGCCAAGGGGCTGGCGCAGCGCTACGACCCGCTTCAGGTGGTCTGGGCGCGCTACGCCAGCCAGACCGTATGGGCCTTCGTCCTGCTGGCCCCGCGGCTGCCGCAGCTTCTGCCCACGCGCCGGCCCATGCTGCATGCGCTGCGCTCGGTGCTGCTGTTCGGCGCCACGGCCTGCTTCTTCGCCGCCTTTGCGCACATGCAGCTGGCCGAGGCGACGGCGATCTTCGAGATCGCGCCGCTGCTCATCACCGCGTTGGCCTTCTTCATCCTGCGCGAGCATGTCGGCCCGCGGCGCTGGGCGGGCGTGGCGGCGGGGTTCTGCGGCGCGCTCATCATCATCCGCCCGGGGCTCGAGGTGTTCTCGCCCGCGGCGCTTCTGCCCATGGCGGCGGCGCTGTGCTTTGCGGGCTACTCGATCGCCACGCGCTGGCTGAGCGACGACGAAAGCCCGTGGACCGCGTTCCTTTACACCGGCCTGTTCGGCGCGCTGGTCTCGTCGCTGGCCATGCCGTTCGCGTGGACGACGCCAAGCCTGGCGGATGCGCTCATCATGTCCACCTTCGGACTGCTGGGCGGCGCGGGGCACCTGGCCATCATCCACGCGCTGCGGCGGGCCGAAGCCTCGGTCATCGCGCCGCTCAGCTATTGCGGGCTGGTGTTCAACACGCTGTGGGGCTTCGCCTTCTACGCCGAGATCCCCGACCTGTGGACCGTGGTCGGCGCGCTTGTGATCGTCGGCGCCGGCCTCTATGTGTGGTGGCGCGAGCGGCGGCGCGCCGGCGCCTGACCCGCTCGGCCCGACCCGGAGAGCAGGCCGTGCCCGCCCAGACCCGCGACATTCCGCCTGCGCGACGCGCGGCATTCGCGCTCGAGACCGCCGGCGTGCGGCTCTTGCAGGCGTTGACGCGGCCGGGGCCGCTCGACGCCACGCGCAACGCGGCCGGGCGCGCGGGCGCGGCGCTGATCCCGCTGCTGGCGCCGGCGCGCAAGCGCGCCTATGCCAACATGGCCCTTGTCCGGCCCGATTGGGACGAGGCCCGCCGGCGCGAGGTGCTGCGCGCCATGGGCGACAACCTGGCGCGGCTGAGCGTCGAGCACCTGCGCATGGCCGAGCTGGCCGCCCGCCCCGAGCTGTTCGAGGTCTCGGGCGCCGAGCATCTGACGCGCGCCGCCCGGGCGGGGCGCGGCGTCGTCCTGGTCAGCGCGCATTTCGGCAATTGGGAGGCGATCCGCCTCGCGGCCCGCCGCCTTGGCGCGCCCTCGGCGCTGATCTACCGGGCGTTCAACAATCCCTCGGTGGACAGGATCGTGCAAGGCATGGTCCGCGAGGCCGGCGAGCCGGTCCTGCACAAGGGGCGGGCGGGCTCGCGCGCGCTTCTGCGCCATGTGGCGCAAGGCGGGGCGGCGCTGATCCTGGTGGACCAGCGCCAGACGGGCGCGCCGCTTCTGCCCTTTCTGGGGCGCGAGGCGGAAACCGCGCTGGCCGCCGCCGAGCTGGCGCGCCGCTTCGGCGCCGCGCTGATCCCCGCGCGCGGGCGCCGGCGCGCCGACGGGCTCGGCTTCGACGTCGCCTTCGAAGAGCCCGTCCCCCATGGCGCCCCCGAGGCGATGATGGCCGAGGTCAACGCCCGCATCTCGGACTGGATCCTGCGCGATCCGGGGCAATGGTTCTGGCTTCACCGGCGCTGGAAGCTGCGCCCGCGCGGCGAGGCGCTGCGCGCCGCGGCGCGCCGGGGCGGCGGCGCGGGCGGCTGAGCGTTCAGAAGTCGATCTTGGCCGCGCCCAGAATAGGCCCCGCCTCACCCTCCTGCACCAGGACGGCGACGCCCTGGGCGCCCATGGGCATCGGAGCGCGGAAAACGCGCGGCCCCGCGCCGTCCCACGCGCCCACGCGCATCCAGCTGCGCACCACGTTGCGGTAGAGCGCGACGCGCCCGGCGTTCTCGCCCGCGGCGATGGCCACGGGCGGCGGGGTGTCATAGGCCGCAGCCCAGATCACGCAGGCGCGCTCGACGCCCCCGACCCCCGGCGCCACGACGATCTCGAGCGCGCCATCGGTCGCGCGCAGCGTCACCTGCGCGGCGGGCGGGCGGGCGCTTTCGGCCTCGATGGCGGCCAGAACCTTGTCGCGCCGGCTGCCGACCAGCTGCGCGCGGCCCTGCACCACCATCTGCGGCGTGAACAGCGAGCGCGCGCCGGCGACGTCGCGATAGGCCTTCTGACGGAGCGTATGCTCGGGGCGGGCGAACTGGTCGCGCCAGCCCAGATAGTCCCAGTAATCGACATGCAGCGAGAGCGCGATCACGTCCGGCCGCTCGGCCAGCTCGGCCAGAAGCGCGTCGGCCGGCGGACACGAGGCGCAGCCCTGGCTGGTGAACAGCTCGACCACCACCGGCGTCTGGGCGCGCAGCGGCGCCGCGCCCGGCGCCGCGGCGAAGGAAAGGGCCAGCAGAAGAAGGCGGCGAAGAAAAGGTCCGGTCATGGGGCGTCCTGCGAGGCCCGCGCGCCGGGCCGGTTGCATGCTTTGGCCCAAAGCCTAGCGCGGCGGCGCGGCGCGGGCGAGTCACCCTTGCGCGAGGACGGCCTTGCGCGGGCGAAAGCGCGGCCGGTGATCGGACGGGCGTGGGCGGACCCCTGCGCGCAAGCGTCAGGACGGAGCCGAAACGAAGGGCGGGCAAGGGCGCGCGGGGCGAGGAGCCGCGGCGCGGCCCTGCGAAACGGCGCGGCTCGGGGGTGCGAAAGCCCGCCCTGTCCTGCGCCCCGCGGATGCGCCGGGCGGCGGCGCGCCGCCCGGCCCGGCGGCGTTCAGTGGAGCGTCAGCTCGGTCCCCACCAGCCGCACCTCGCGCGCGCCAAGCAGGCGGCAATGGCACACGCGCACCGAATGAAGCGGACCTTCGAGCTCGCGCTGCCAGAATTCCAGGAACTTGCGCAGGCGCGGGAAGCGCGGCGCCTCGTCATAGTCCTGCCAGAGATAGGTCTGCAGAATTCCGTGCGCGTCGGGAAGGTGATAGGTGATCTCCGCCGTGGCCAGGGAGTATCCCTCAAGCTGCTTGCGGAAGTCCGCGTCGATTCGGGTCATGGCTGTGTTCCGTGGTCGATTCTCCTGCTCGTTTGCGCGGCGGCGCGGCGTGCGTTCCGGCACGGGCCCGCGCCGCGGCGGTAGGTTCATTGAGCCACGACTTGGTTAACCAATCCATACCCTTTTTGGGCCGTTCCTGAGGATGTGATCGCCCGGCCACGCCCAGGAACGCAAACGGCCGCCCCCGAAGGGGCGGCCGCCACGGCGCAGCGCCATGCGTCTGCGCAGGTCAGGAGGCCTTCGCCAGCCCGCGCAGCACATAGTGCAGCACGCCGCCGTTGCGCACGTAGTCGATCTCGACTTCGGTGTCGATGCGGCAGCGCAGGTCGAACTCCTCGGTCGAGCCGTCGGGCCGGCCGATCACGCCCTTGACCGTCTGCTGCGGGCGCAGATCGCCCGCCAGGCCGCGGATCGAGATGGTCTCGTCGCCCGTCAGGCCCAGCGACTTGCGGTTTTGGCCGTTCATGAACTCGAAGGGAATGACGCCCATCCCCACCAGGTTCGAACGGTGGATGCGCTCGAAGCTTTCGGCGATGACCGCCTTGACGCCCAGAAGCGCCGTGCCCTTGGCAGCCCAGTCGCGCGACGACCCCGCGCCATACTGCTCGCCGGCGATCACGACCAGCGGCACGCCGCGCTCCTTCCACGCCATGGCGGCGTCGAAGATCGGCACGACCTGCCCGTCCGGCCCCTTGGTGAAGCCGCCCTCGACGCCCGTCAGCATCTCGTTGCGGATGCGGATGTTGGCGAAGGTGCCGCGCATCATCACCTCGTGATTGCCGCGGCGCGAGCCGTAGGAGTTGAAGTCGCGCGGCTGCACGCCCCGCTCGAGCAGATACTTGCCGGCGGGGGTGTCGGGCTTGAACGAGCCGGCGGGCGAGATGTGGTCGGTGGTGACCATGTCGCCCAGGATCGCCAGGATGCGCGCGCCCTCGACGTCCGAGATCACGCCCGGCTCGGGGCTCATGCCCTGGAAGTAGGGGGGATTGCGGATGTAGGTCGACTCGGGCGGCCAGTCATAGGTCAGGCTGTCGGTGGTCTGAACGCTCTGCCACTTCTCGTCGCCCTTGAAGACGTCGGCGTATTTCTTCTGGAACGCCTCGCGGGTGACGGTCTTCTCGACCAGCTCGGCGATCTCCTGCGTGCTGGGCCAGATGTCCTTGAGGTAGACGGGCTTGCCCTCGGGATCATGGCCGATGGGATCGCGGGTCAGGTCCACGTTCATGTCGCCGGCGATGGCGTAGGCCACCACCAGCGGCGGCGAGGCCAGGTAGTTGGCGCGCACGTCGGGGCTGATGCGGCCCTCGAAGTTGCGGTTGCCCGACAGCACCGACACCGCCATTAGCTCGCCCTCGGCGATGGCCTCGCTCAGCTCGGGCGCGATGGGGCCCGAGTTGCCGATGCAGGTGGTGCAGCCATAGCCGACCAGGTTGAAGCCCAGCGCGTCCAGATCCTCCTGCAGGCCGGCGGCCTCGAGATACTCGGACACCACCTGGCTGCCCGGCGCGAGCGAGGTCTTGACCCACGGCTTGCGCGTCAGCCCCAGCGCGCGCGCCTTGCGCGCGACCAGGCCGGCGCCGATCATCACATAGGGGTTCGAGGTGTTGGTGCACGAGGTGATCGAGGCGATCACGATCGAGCCGTCGCGCAGCGCGTAATCCTGCCCCTTGACCGGCTGGGACTTGCGCGGATCGATCACGGCGGGGGCGTCGCCGGCCGGCCCCTCGGCGGCCATGTCCTTGGCCGGCAGCGACATGTCCACGCCGCGGTAGTCGGCGACCACCTGCAGGAACTCTTCGGCCGCGCGGTCGAGCGTGACGTAATCCTGCGGGCGCTTGGGCCCCGAGATGGCGGGCACGATCTCGGACATGTCGAGGTGCAGCGTGTCGGTGTAGACCGGGCGGTAGTCCGGGCCGCGCCACAGGCCGTTCTCCTTGGCGTAGGCCTCGACCAGGGCGATGCGCTCCTCCGAACGGCCGGTCACGCGCAGATAGCGCAGCGTCTCGTCGTCGATGGGGAAGAAGCCGCAGGTGGCGCCGTATTCGGGGGCCATGTTGGCGATGGTGGCGCGGTCGGCCAGCGGCAGGCGATCGAGCCCGTCGCCGAAGAACTCGACGAACTTGCCCACCACGCCCTTGTCGCGCAGCATCTTGACGACCTTGAGCACCAGGTCGGTGGCGGTGGCGCCCTCGACCATCTCGCCGGTCAGCTCGAAGCCGACGACCTCGGGGATGAGCATCGAGATGGGCTGGCCCAGCATGGCCGCCTCGGCCTCGATGCCGCCCACGCCCCAGCCCAGAACGGCAAGGCCGTTGATCATGGTGGTGTGGCTGTCGGTGCCGACCAGCGTGTCGGGATAGGCCACCTCGACGCCGTTCTGGTCGGTGTCGGTCCACACGGTCTGGGCCAGGTATTCGAGGTTCACCTGGTGGCAGATGCCGGTGCCCGGCGGCACGACGCGGAAGTTGTCGAACGCCTTCTGGCCCCATTTGAGGAAGGTGTAGCGCTCGATGTTGCGCTCGTATTCGCGCTCGACGTTCACGCGGAAGGCGCGGGGGTTGCCGAACTCGTCGATCATGACCGAGTGGTCGATGACCAGATCGACCGGGTTGAGCGGGTTGATCTTCTTGGGATCGCCCCCGAGCGCCACGATGCCGTCGCGCATGGCCGCAAGGTCGACCACGGCCGGAACGCCGGTGAAGTCCTGCATCAGCACGCGCGCGGGGCGGTAGGCGATTTCGCGCGGGTTGCGGCCGCCATTGGCCGCCCACTCGGCGAAGGCCTTGATGTCGTCCACCGAGACGGTGCGCCCGCCATCCTCGAAGCGCAGCATGTTCTCGAGCACGACCTTGAGCGAGGCCGGCAGCCTGGAGAAGTCGCCCAGCCCCGCCTCCTGCGCGGCCGGGATCGAGTAGTAGGCCAGGGTCTTGCCGCCGGAGGCGATCTCGCGGCGGGTCCGGGCGGTGTCTTGTCCGACTTGAATCGTCACGTCAGTCTCCCCTTGACGTCATGGCGCGGCGCGCCGGCTGCGGGGGCTCGGGGCGGGGCGCAAGGCCCTTGCCGCGGGCGGAAGGTCGGGGCCTGTTCTACAGGCAATCCCCTGGCGCCTCAATACGCGCGCGCGGCGATGTGTGCAAGTGTATGCAAACGTATGCGCACCCGCCGCGCGCCCTCGCTCCCCCAACGCGCCCGGCGGCGCGGCGCCCGCTCGGTCCCGGCGCCGCCCCCCGCATCGCTCACGGCCGCGTCCCCGCCAGGCGCAGCCCGCCCAACGCGCCCGGAAGCTCCCTTGGTCGCGCACCCGCCGCCCGGCGGCGCGATCGCCCGCACCCCCCGCCCAAAGCGCCCGGGGCTCCCTTGTCGCGCACCCGCCCCCGGCGGCGCGATCGCCCGCACCGTCCGGCGCCACCCCCGCCTCGCCCCCGCACCGCCCCGGCCGCATCCCCGGGCCAGCGCCGGGCCGCCACGCGCACGGGGCGCCGTTGTCCCGCACCCGTCGCCCGCGGCGGCGCAATCGCTCGCGCGGCCCAGCGCCGCCCCCCGCGGGCCGCCGCCCCCAGCGCGCACCCGGCGCGCCTGCGACGCTCCGACGGCGACGGCCCCCAGCGCCCGCGACGCGCCGCGCCCTTTGCTCGGCGGCGGCGGGCGGCTATGACCGGGGAACAAGGAGTTCGCCATGCCCGTCCCGCCTCCCTTTCCCCCCGTCGACGCTCCGCTCGAGCTGCACGGCCTGGCCTGCCGCCGCGCCGGGCGGCTGGTGTTCAAAGACGTCAGCCTGCGCGTCGCGCCGGGTCAGGCGGCGGTGCTGCGCGGGCCGAACGGGGCGGGCAAGTCCTCGCTCATCCGCATCCTGGCGGGGCTGCTGCCGCCGGCGGCGGGCGATGCGCGCATGGGCGCGCTGTCGCTGCGCGCCGACCCCGAGGGCTGGCGCGCGCGCGTGGCGCTGGCGGGGCATCTGGACGCGGTCAAGCCGGCGCTGAGCGTGCGCCAGAACCTGCTGACCTGGGCGCGCCTGTTCGGCCTGCGCGGAGCGGCGGCGCGCGCGGCGGCCGACGGCGCGCTCGAGCGTTTCGACCTGGCGCGGCTGGCCGACGAGCCGGCGCATTACTGCTCGGCCGGGCAGAAGCGGCGGCTGGGGCTGGCGCGGCTTCTGGTGGCGCGCCGCCCGCTCTGGCTGCTGGACGAGCCGACGGTCTCGCTCGATGCGCGAAACGCCGCAGAATTCGCCCGCGCCGTGGCCGAGCATTGCGCCGCCGGCGGGCTGGCCGTGGCCGCCACGCATGTCGAGATGGGGCTGCCCGACGGCCCCGTGGCGGTGATCGCCCCGCATGCCCCCGGCGGCGGCGAGGGGCCCGACGCGAGCGCGGCGGGCGACGATCCGTTTCTGACCGGAGCATGGGAATGAGCGTTTTTCTGGCGCTGATCCGGCGCGACGTGACCCTGGCGCTGCGCATCGGCGGCGGCGGGCTGCTGGGGGCGACCTTCTTCCTGATCGTGGTGCTTCTGATGCCGCTGGGCGTCGGCCCCGACCCGGCGGGGCTGGCGCGAATCGCGCCGGGGGTGCTGTGGGCGGCGGCGCTGCTGGCCTGCCTGCTGTCGCTCGACCGACTGCTGCAAGCCGATCACGAGGACGGATCGCTCGATCAGTTGGCGCTGGCGCCGCTGCCGTTGGAGGCGGCCGTTCTGGCCAAGGCGACGGCGCATTGGCTGACTACCGCGACGCCGCTGATCGCGGTCGCGCCGGCGCTTGCGCTGACGCTGAACCTGCCCGCGCCGGCCTATGGCGCGCTGATCGCGGGGCTGGTCATCGGCACGCCCGCGCTCAGCCTGATCGGGGCGGTGGGCGCGGCGCTGACGGTGGGGGTGCGGCGCGGCGGCCTGCTGCTGTCGGTGCTGGTGCTGCCGCTTTACGTTCCCACGCTGATCTTTGGCGCGCGGGCGGCCGATCAGGCGGCGCACGGCCTGCCGGCGGGTCCGTCCCTGCTGTTCCTGGGCGCGGTGACGCTGCTGGCGCTGGCGATCTCGCCCTTCGCCGCCGCCGCCGCCATCCGGGTCAACCTGCGCTAGCGGACCCGATCGACCGGCGCGCGCGCCCGATGCGCCTGCGCCGCGCCATGGGCCGTCGGGGCGCCGTTCCGCGGGCGGCGAGATGGGCGGGCGCCGCGGCCCTGCCAGCCCTCCACCGCGCGTGCAGCGCGAAGCGGACAAGGGGCCAAACGGACGCGGGGTGAAGCGGACACGGGCGAAACCGAGACGGGCGAAACCGAGTCGGGCCGAAGCGGCCGCCAAGGCAAAGGGCCACGGGGTCAAGCGGGCATGGGGAGAAGCGGACACGGGGGCCAAGACGCCGGGTCAAGGGGGCGCCCGGCCAAACGGACGCCGCGCCAAGCGGACACGGACCGAACGGACGCCGGGCCAAGCGGACGCGGGGCCAAGGCGGCGATGGGTGCGAGCGGAGAACGGCGGCGCGCTTCGGAGCATTCGCGCCGATGACGGGGGCCGCCATGGCCGGCGGATCGACTGGGGCCATGCCCTCGACGGCCTGCGGGCGTCGCCGGGCGGCGCCGCGGAACCCCGCCCGCTTCGCCCCCTCGCCGCGTCAGGGGGCGTAGGTTTCGTCCAGCGCGTAGCCGGCCGAGCGCACCGTGCGGATCGGGTCGCGCTCGCCCCGCCGGTTCAGCGCCTTGCGCAGGCGGCCCACATGCACGTCCACGGTGCGCGGCTCGACATACACGTCGCGCCCCCACACCAGGTCCAGAAGCTGCTCGCGCGAGAAGACACGCCCCGGGCGCTGCAACAGCACGTCCAGCAGACGGAACTCGGTCGGCCCAAGCCGCACCTCGCGCCCGGCGCGGCGCACGCGGCGCGTGTCGCGGTCCAGCTCGATGTCGCCGAAGCGCGCCGCCGATCCGGCCACCGCCGGGCGCGCGCGCCGCAGCACGGCGCGGATGCGCGCGATCAGCTCGGTCGTCGAGAAGGGCTTGGTCATGTAGTCGTCCGCCCCCAGCTCGAGCCCGCGCACGCGGTCCTCTTCCTCGCCGCGGGCGGTCAGCATGATCACGGGCATGTCGCGCAGCTGCGCCCGGGCGCGGATGGCGCGGCAGATCTCGACGCCCGAGACGTTGGGCAGCATCCAGTCGAGCAGGACCAGATCGGGGCGCTCGTCCTCGATGGCGGGCAGGGCCTCGTCGCCGTCCGAGACGACCGAGACCGCGAACCCCTCCTTGCGCAGGTTGTATTCGAGCAGGGCGCAAAGCGCCTCTTCATCCTCGACCAGCATGATCCGGGCGGACATGGCGGCTCCTGTATTGCAAGGCGCGGGGCGGTCAGCCGGTCGGCGCGTCCGAGGCCGTGCCGCGCGGACGCTCGCCGTCCAGCGGCTCGCCCTCGACGACGTAATAGGCCAGCTCGGCGACATGGGTGGCGTGATCGCCCACGCGCTCGAGGTTCTTGGCGATGAACATGCAGTGCGAGCCAAGCGTGATGGTGCGCGGGTCCTCCATCATGTAGGTGACCACCTCGCGAAAGAGCGACTCGTAAAGCTCGTCGATCTCGACGTCGCGGCGCCACACGCTCAGCGCCAGCTCGGAATCGCGCGAGACGAACGCGTCGAGCGCCTCGGACAGCTGGCGGCGCGCCGCCTCGCCCATGCGCGCGATCGAGCCCATCATCGGCAGCGGCCCCGCCGCCGCCAGGTCGATACCGCGCTTGGCCACGTTCTTGGCCAGATCGCCCACCCGCTCGAGCGTCGAGGACATGCGCATGCACGCCACCACCAGCCGCAGGTCGAAGGCCACGGGGGCGCGCAGGGCGATGATGCGGATGGCGCGCGCCTCGATCTCGGCCTCGAGCTCGTCAAGCCGCTTGTCGCGCGCCACCACCTCGCGGCACCGCTCGACGTCGCGCTTGCGCAGGGCCTCGATCGCGTCGGCCAGCATGGCCTCGGCCAGGCCGCCCATCTCGGCGACGCGGGCCTGAAGGGCGGCCAGGTCCTCGTCGTAGGAGGAGACGATGTGCGCGCTCTTGGGATCGGAACCGGTCATGTCTTGCGCTCCTTGCGCGGGGGCTCAGCCGAACCGCCCGGTGATGTAGTCCTGCGTGCGCTGGTCGGACGGGTTGGTGAAGATGCGCGTGGTGTCGTCGTATTCCACCATGGTTCCCATGTGGAAGAAGGCGGTCTTCTGGCTGACGCGCGCGGCCTGCTGCATCGAGTGGGTGACGATCACCACCGAGAAGCCCTCGCGCAGCTCTTCGATCAGCTCCTCGATCTGGGCGGTGGCGATGGGGTCGAGCGCCGAGCACGGCTCGTCCATCAGCAGCACCTCGGGCTGCGTGGCGATGGCGCGGGCGATGCACAGGCGCTGCTGCTGGCCGCCCGACAGGCCCGTGCCGGGGGCGTCGAGGCGGTCCTTGACCTCGTTCCACAGCGCCGCCTTGCGCAGCGCCTCCTCGACGATGGCGTCCAGCTCGGCCTTGCCCGCCGCCAGCCCGTGGATGCGGGGGCCGTAGGCGACGTTGTCGTAGATCGACTTGGGAAACGGGTTGGGCTTCTGGAACACCATCCCCACCCGCGCGCGCAGCTGCACCGGATCGACCGCGGGGGCGTAGATGTCCTCGCCGTCGAGCAGCAGCGTGCCGGTCACGCGGCAGCCCTCGATCGTGTCGTTCATGCGGTTGATGCAGCGCAGGAAGGTCGACTTGCCGCAGCCCGACGGCCCGATGAAGGCGGTCACGGACTTGTCGGCGATGTCGAGCGACACGTCCTTGATGGCGTGGGTCTGGCCGTAGAACACGTTGACGTTCCGGGCGCTGACCTTGACCTCGGCGTTGTCTGCGGCGTCCTGAAGGCGCGGAAGGATCATGCGCTGACGCTCCTTTTCCATGCGGCGCGCGCCGGGCGGGCGCGGGCGGGGGTCACCATTTTCTCTCGAACCGCTTGCGAAGATAGATCGCGGCGGCGTTCATCGTCAGCAGAAAGCCCAGCAGCACCAGGATCGCCGCCGAGGTGCGCGAGACGAAGCCGCGCTCGGGGCTGTCGGCCCAGATGAAGATCTGCGTGGGCAGCGCGGTGGCCGGGTCCGAAATTCCGTCCGGCGCGGCCGTGATGAAGGCGTTCATGCCGATCAGCAGCAGCGGCGCCGTCTCGCCCAGCGCCTGCGCCAGGCCGATGATCGTGCCCGTCAGGATGCCCGGCATGGCCAGCGGCAGCACATGATCGAACACCACCTGATGGCGCGAGGCGCCGATGCCCAGCGCCGCCTCGCGGATCGAGGGCGGCACCGCCTTGAGCGCGGCGCGCGTGGCGATGATGATGGTCGGCAGCGTCATCAGCGCCAGCGTCAGGCCGCCCACATAGGGCGCCGAGCGCGGCATGCCGAACCAGCCCAGGAACACCGCCAGCGCCAGCAGGCCGAACACCACCGAGGGCACCGCCGCCAGGTTGTTGATGTTCACCTCGATCAGGTCGGTCAGGCGGTTGCGCGGCGCGAACTCTTCCAGATACACGCCGGCGGCGATGCCGGCCGGAAAGCTGACCAGAAAGCAGACCAGCAGCGCGTAGAACGAGCCCCACAGCGCCCCGTTCAGACCCGCCAGCTCGGGAAAGCGGCTGTCGGCGTTCAGGAACAGCGCCTTGTTGAACGGGCGCGAGATCAGCCCCAGCTCGACCAGCTTGTCGAAGCGGGCGATCTCGGCGTCGCTGAGCCGGCGCCGGTCCTCGGGATCGTCGCGCCGCACAAGGCCCTTGGCCAGCTGGTCGTAGGGATCGGAAACGGGCACGGCCATGCGCACCCGGCTTCCGATCAGCGACGGATCCGCCACCACCGCGTCGCGCAGCATGTATTGCGCGCCGTTGCTGACGATCTTGACCAGCTCGCGCTTCTCGCGCCGGTCGGTCACCTCGGGGAACAGCGCGCCGATGGCGTCGGCCACGATGGCGCGATAGGCGCCGCGCGCCGGGTCCTCGGGCTTGACCCGCTTGGCCGAGACGTCGAACTCGAGCGTCACATGGGTCTGGGTGAAGGCCGGCGCGCCCGTCGAGATCAGCGAGCCGACGAGGATCGCCAGCATCCCCGCGGCGAAAAGCAGGCTGGCGATGCCCGCGGCGCGCAGGCGCGCGTCCAGCCGGCGGCGGCGGCGCAGCCGGGCGGCGGCGGCGGCCGCGTCGCGGGCGGGTCGGTCGGCGGCGGCGGCGTCAGTCATAGATTTCCCTGTATTTGCGCACCACCCGCAGGGCGATGACGTTGAGCCCGAGCGTCAGCAGGAACAGCATCAGCCCCAGCGCGAAGGCGGCCAGCGTCTTGGGGTTGTCGAACGAGGTGTCGCCGATCAGCAGCGTCACGATCTGGACCGTGACCGTGGTCACGCTGTCGAGCGGGTTGATCGTCAGCTTCGCCATCAGACCCGCGGCCATGACGACGATCATCGTCTCGCCGATGGCGCGGCTGACGGCCAGCAGAACGCCGCCGACGATGCCCGGAATGGCGGCGGGGAACAGCACCTTCATCACCGTCTCGCCCTGGGTCGCGCCCAGCGCCAGCGAGCCGTCGCGCAGGCTGCGCGGCACGGCCGACAGCGCGTCGTCGGCGAAGGACGAGATGAACGGGATCAGCATCACCCCCATCACGCCGCCCGCCGCCAGCGCCGTGTTGGGCGACACGTCAAGCCCCGCCCAGGCCCCGGCCGCGCGCAGCGCCGGCGCCACCGTCAGCACGGCGAAAAAGCCGTAGACCACCGTCGGCACGCCCGCCAGGATCTCGAGCGCGGGCTTGGCGACCGCGCGCACCCGGGGCGCGGCGAATTCGTGCAGATAGATCGCCGTGAAGATGCCCACCGGAATGGCCACCGCGCAGGCGATCACGGTGATGACCAGCGTGCCCACAAGCACCGGGATCCAGCCGAAGGCGCCCTCGGCGGCGACCTGATCGGCGCGCAAGGGGATCTGCGGCTCCCAGTTCAGGCCGAACAGGAACTCGTGGATCGGCACGCGCGCGAAGAACCGCGCCGCCTCGACCACCAGCGACGCGAAGATGCCCGCCGTCGTCAGCACCGCCAGCGCCGCGCAGCCCAGCATCAGCCCGGTCAGCACGCGCTCGACCGCCTGGCGCGCGCGAAAGCCCGGCGACAGGCTGCGCCGCGCCGCCAGAAAGCCCAGCGCGCCCGCCGTCGCGGCCAGAACCAGCATCAGCAGGTCGGCGCCCCGGCGCAGCTCGGCCATGCGGCGCGCGGCGGCCAGCTTTTCGGCCGAGGGCTGGCCGAACGCCCGCCCATCGGCCAGCGAGCGCAGCTCGGTCAGCAGCAGCGCGCGCTCGCCCGCGTCCAGCCCCTCGACGGCCTCGGCGGGCATGGCGCGCAGGGTCAGCTCGTCGATCACCGGCTCGCGCAGAACCACGACCGCCAGCATCGCCGCCAGCGCCGGCAGCGCGATCAGCGCCGCCGCCCAGCCGCCGTGAAAACCCTCGAGCGAGTGCAGCCGCCCGGCCTGCGCGCGCAGCCGCCGCGCGGCGCGGCGGTTGACGACGAAACCCGCCGTCGCGGCGATCACGATCAGAAGCAGCAGCAAGCCGGCCATGCGACATTCACCCGTTTCGCGCCCGGCCCGCGGGCGCCTCTTGAACATGCGGGGCGCGGCGGCGCAGGGCCGCCGCGCCCGATCCTGCGGCGCGCGTTACGAGCGCGGCTCGGGCATGGGAACGGCGTTGAGCACGTCCTCCTGCACCTTGGCGCGCAGATCGTCGGGCAGCGGGGTCAGGCCGCGCTCCTCCAGATAGCCGCCGGGGGCCAGGGCGTTGTCCGAGACATATTCGGCCAGGAACTCGTCAAGGCCGGGGATCACGCCGCGATGGGCGTTCTTGACGTAGATGAACAGCGGCCGCGCGATGTCGTAGGAGAAATCGGCGATGGTCTGCTCGTTCGGCTCGATGCCGTCCACCTTCACGGCCTTGAGGCGATCGTTGTTCTCGTAAAGGAACGAGTAGCCGAAGATGCCCAGCGCATCGGGATCGGCCTCGAGCCGCTGGACGATGAGGTTGTCGTTCTCGCCCGCCTCGATGAAGGGGCCGTCCTGACGCATGCGCGAGCAGTTCTCCTTCACCCACGACTTGAACGCCTTGCCGTCCATCTTGGCCTTGAGGTCCTGCACATAGGGCAGCGCCTTGCAGCCGTCATGCATGGCCAGCTCGACGAAGGCGTCGCGCGTGCCCGAGGTCGGCGGCGGGCCGTAGACCAGGATCTCGACGTCCGGCAGCGAGGGGTCGATCTCGGACCAGCGGCGATAGGGGTTGTCGGCCCAGGCGCCGTTCACCGGAACCTGCGCGGCCAGCGCCAGGAAGATCTGCGTCTCGGTCAGGTCCCAGTCGGCCTTGTTGGCGCGCGAGACGGCGATGGACAGTCCGTCATAGCCGATCATCGCCTCGGTGACGTCGGTGACGCCATGCTCCTGGCACAGCTTGTATTCCGACGCCTTCATGGCGCGCGAGGCGCCGGTCACGTCGGGATGGGCGTCGCCCACGCCCTGGCAGAAGATCTTGAAGCCGCCGCCGGTGCCGGTCGATTCCACCACGGGCGGCGTGGCGCCGGTGGCGTTGGCGAATTCCTCGGCCACGGCCTGGCTGTAGGGGAACACCGTCGAGGAGCCGACGACGCGGATCTGGTCGCGGGCCTGGGCGGCGCCGGCCGTCGCCGCGACGAGCGCGGCCATGGCGAGGATGCGGGTGCTGTTGGCTTTCACTGGATCGCTCCATCTTTCCAAGGTTGCCGGCGGCGCGAGCGGCCCCTGGGCCGATTCCGCCGCGCAGGCGCAACCTGACTGCCGGCGGCGACGCTTGGATCACATTTCCATGACCCTTTGATGACACCTCAACGCGCTGAAAGCGCTTGGTTTTCTTCGAACGCCGGAACGAATCAGCCGCGGGCGTAGATGTCCTCGTAACGGATGATGTCATCTTCGCCCAGATAGGGGCCCGATTGCACCTCGATCAGACGCAGCGGCACCTTGCCCGGATTCTCGAGCCGATGCGTGGCGCCGAGCGGGATGTAGACCGACTCGTTCTCGGTCAGCAGGCGCTCTTCGGCGCCGACGGTCACGCGCGCCGTGCCCTCGACCACCACCCAGTGCTCGGAGCGGTGCATGTGCGACTGCAGCGACAGCTTGCCGCCCGGGCGCACCTGGATCACCTTGACCTGGAAGCGCTCGCCCATGGCCAGGGTCTCGTACCAGCCCCAGGGGCGGTGAAAGCGGGGGAACTCCTCGGCCTGCGCGGCGCCCTGGGCCTTGAGCGCGGCCACCGCCTCGCGCACGCGCTGGGACTGGGCCATGTCGGCCACCAGAACGGCGTCGCGCGTGGCGACGGCGACGATGTTCTCAAGCCCGATGCCGACCAGCCGCACCCCCTCGTTCTCCGAGCGCAGCAGCGTGTCGCGGCAGTCGATGGCCGTCGCCTCGCCGCTCAGCGCGACGCCGTCGGCGTCGGGGCCGGTCTCGCGCCAGACGGTGGTCCAGCTGCCCAGATCGTTCCACCCGCCGCCCAGCGGCGCCACCGCCAGGTTGCCCGCCTTTTCCATGATGGCGTAGTCCACCGACACGTCGCGCGCGGCCAGCCAGGGCTCTTCGGCCAGGCGGAAGAAGTCCAGATCCTCGCGCCCCTCCTCCAGCGCGCGGCGCACCGGCGCGATCAGGTCGGGCGCATGGGCGCGATAGGCCTCGAGCGCCGCGCCGACCGAGAACAGGAAGATGCCCGCGTTCCACAGGAAGCGCCCCGAGGCCAGCATCTGCGCGGCGGTCTCGGCGTCGGGCTTCTCGACGAAGCGGCGCAGCGGGCGCACGGGGCCGTCGGCGTCCGCCTCGTCCAGCTCCAGATAGCCATAGCCGGTTTCCGGGCGGTCGGGCGCGACGCCGAAGGTCACCAGCCGCCCCTCGGCCGCCGCCGCCGCGCCCGCGCGCACCGCGGCGCGGAAGGCCTCTTCGTCGGCGATGAGGTGATCCGAGGGCGCGACCAGCATCAGCGCCTGCGGCGTGTCGCGCAGCGCCAGCGCCGCCGCCAGTATGGCCGGGCCGGTGTTGCGGCCCGCCGGCTCGATCAGGATGCGGCCGGGCTCCATGCCCATTTCGGTCAGCTGCTGGCCGACGATGAAGCGGAAATCCGAGGTGGTCAGCAGCATGGGCGGCGCGAAGTCCGGCCCCGACAGCCGCGCGGCGGTGCGCTGAAACAGGCTCAGCTCGCCGAAGACGCGGCCGAACTGCTTGGGATAGCTCTTGCGCGACAGCGGCCAGAGGCGCGTGCCCGAACCGCCGCACAGGATCACCGGGTGAATCTTCGTGGTCATGGCCCCTCCGCCGTCCGAGCGCCGGGCGCGGCGCCCGCCCACGATAGCGCGGCAGGGGGCCGGGGAACAGGCGCGCTCAGCCTTCGGGGTGGAAATGGGCGTAGATCGTCTCGGCCAGCGCCTCGGACACGCCCTTGACCGCCTTCAGATCCTTGAGCCCCGCGCGCGTCACCGCCTTGGCCGAGCCGAAATGCGCCAGCAGCGCGCGCTTGCGCGCGGGCCCCACGCCGGGAATCTGGTCGAGCGGGTTGGCCATGGCCGACTTCGCGCGCCGCGCGCGGTGCGTGCCGATGGCGAAGCGGTGCGCCTCGTCGCGCAGGCGCTGGACGAAGTAGAGCACCGGCGAGCGGTGCGGCAGCGCGAAGGGCCGCCGGCCCGGCGCGTGGAACACCTCCTTGCCGGCGTCGCGGTCCTCGCCCTTGGCGACGCCGAAGACGGGCAGATCGCCCGCGCCCAGCGCCGCCAGCGTCTCGGCCGCGGCCGAGACCTGCCCCGCCCCGCCGTCGATCAGCACCAGGTCGGGCCACATGTCCTTGCCGCGCGCGGGATCCTCGCGGACCAGGCGGGCGAAGCGCCGCTCGAGCACCTGGCGCATCATCGCGAAATCGTCGCCGGGGGTCAGCTCGCCGGGCTTGATGTTGAACTTGCGGTAGCGCGACTTCTCGAACCCCTCGGGACCGGCCACGATCATCGCCCCGATCGCGTCCGATCCCTGGATGTGCGAGTTGTCGTAGACCTCGATGCGGCGCGGCGGCCGGGGCAGGCCGAACGCCTCGGCCAGGGCTTCGAGCAGGCGCTCCTGCGCCGCCCCCTCGGCCAGCCGGCGGGCCAGGCTTTCGCGCGCGTTGCGCAGCGCCTGATCGACCAGCGCGCGCTTCTCGCCCCGGCGCGGAACCGACAGCTCGACCGCCCCGCCGCGGCGCGCGCGCAGGGCCTCGCGCAGAAGGTCGGCGTTGGCCGGCGCGTGCGAGGTCAGCACCAGCCGCGCGGGCGTCTTGTCGGCGTAGAACTGGGCCAGGAAGGCCTCCATGATCTCTTCGGCCGAGGCGCCCGCCCCCGTGCGCGGAAAATAGGCGCGGTTGCCCCAGTTCTGATGCGCGCGAAAGAAGAACACCTGCACGCAGGCCTGCCCGGCCTCTTCATGCAGGGCGACGACGTCGGCTTCCTCGACCGTCTCGGGGTTCACCCCCTGCGTCGCCTGGACCTGGGTCAGCGCCAGGATGCGGTCGCGCAGCGCGGCGGCGCGCTCGAACTCGAGCGCCGCCGAGGCCTGGGCCATCTGCGCGGCCAGCTCCTCCTGCACCTGGGTGCTGCGGCCCGACAGGAAGCGCACCGCATCCTCGACCGAGGCGGCGTAGTCGCGTTCCGAGATGCGCCCCACGCACGGCGCCGAGCAGCGCTTGATCTGGTGCAGCAGGCACGGGCGGGTGCGGTTCTCGAACACCGAATCCTCGCAGGTGCGCAGCTGGAACACGCGCTGCAGCTGCTTGAGCGTGCGGTCCACCGCCGAGGCCGCCGCGAAGGGGCCGAAATAGCGCCCGCCGGCGCGCCGCGCGCCGCGATGCTTGCGGATCTGCGCGAAGGGATGATCGGTGACGAGGATGTGCGGAAAGCTCTTGTCGTCGCGCAGCAGCACGTTGTAGCGCGGCTTGAGCTGCTTGATGAGGTTCTGCTCCAGCAGCAGCGCCTCGGCCTCGGTCTCGGTGGTCAGGAACATCATCGAGGCGGTGGCCGCCACCATGCGCCCGATGCGCGCCGTATGCCCCGAGGCGCGCGCATAGCTCGACACGCGCCGGCGCAGATCGCGCGCCTTGCCGACGTAAAGCACCTGCCCCTTGGCGTCGAGCATCCGGTAGACGCCGGGCCGGCGCGGCAGGCGGCTCAGATAGCCGCGGATGACCTCGGCGCCGCGCGCGGGGGCCGGGGCGGCGGCGCCCTCTTCCTCGAAGGCCTCGGGCAAGGCGTCCGCGGGCGCTTCGGGGGGCGCTTCGGGGGGCGCCCCGGGGGATGCGTCGGGGGGCGCGTCGGGGGGCGCGTCGCCGCAGGTTTCGCGCGCTTCGGGCGCCGTCTCGGGGATCATCCCGGGGATCGTCTCGGGGATCGTCTCGGGCGTCGTTTCGGGGGCGTCGCGGCCCTTGTCCTGCGGGGGGGTCATGGGGTCCTCGAAGAGCGTGCCGAAAGCTGCGGAGCGGGGTTTCTCAAGCTGTCCACGATTCCTGTGGATAAGTCTGTAGAGAAAATCTGAGGAACGCGATTTCCCCCTTGTCTGGAAGGGGTTTCATCACCTTGCACAAAAATTGTGCAACGGGTCAAGTCATTGTTTTCAAAGCTATTTCCTATTCACGTTGGTAAAGAAATGGTTTCCTTGGCAGAATCGTGACAGATCGGCGGCCACGCGCAGTCAAGTGGAAAACCTTGCCGCCAGGGCGCCGCGCCCCCCTTGACGAACGCGTCGGATCGGCGGTTGGCGGGGCGAATCCCGGGTCACTCGATTCCGAGCACGTCGGGCGTGCGCCAGGCCAGGTGCTGACCGCCGTCCAGGGCGATCATCTGCCCCGTCATCGCGTCGGCCGACAGGATGTAGCGCAGGGCGGCGCAGATCTCGTCCGGCGAGGCGCCGCGCCCCAGCGGCACGGCGTCGCGCTGGCGGTCGAAATGCTCTTGCGACTGGCGCGCGCCGCGCAGGGTGGGGCCCGGTCCTATGGCGTTGACGCGGATCCGCGGCGCCAGCGCCTGCGCCAGCATCCGCGTGGCCGCCCACAGCCCGTGCTTGGCGATCGAGTAGGTGATGAACTCGGGCGTCGGCTTCCACACCCGCTGGTCGATCATGTTGACCACGCAGGCGGCGGCGAGGGGGCGCCCTTCCTCGTCGCGCTCCGGTTCCGGGGCCTGGGCGGCGAAGTCCTGCGTCAGCCGGAAAGGCGCGCGCAGGTTCGATTCCATGTGCCGATCCCAGCTGCGGCGGTCGGCGGTCTCGAGGCGGTCATATTCGAAGATCGAGGCGTTGTTGACCAGCAGCGACAGCGGCGCGCCCAGCGCCTGCGCGGCGCGGGCGACAAGACCGGCGGTCTGGGCCTCGTCGCACAGATCGGCCTGCAGCGCGGCGGCGCGCGGGGCGCCCAGGCGCAGCGCCTCGTTCACGGCGTCGCGGGCCTCGTCCTCGGCCGTGGCGTAGTGGATCGCCACCGACCAGCCCTGACGCGCCAGGTCCATCGCCATCGCCCGGCCCAGCCTGCGCGCCGCGCCGGTGACCAGCGCCGCTCCCGCGCCAACGCCCATGCTTCGCCCCCTCACACCTTCAGGACCAGCCACGCATAGGCGACATAGGCCGCCAGCAGCGCCGCGCCAACGGGCCGCGTCATGCGGAACGGCCCCAGCACGAAGGGCGCCAGCGCCGCCGCGCAGCCCAGCATGATCCACAGATCCACGCGCAGCATCTGCCCCGGCACGTCGAGCGGCCCGAAGAAGCTGGCGATGCCCATGATGGCCGCCAGGTTGAAGATGTTCGAGCCGACCACGTTCCCGATGGCCACGTCCGCCTGCCGGCGCAGCGCGGCGGCGACGGTGGTCGCCAGTTCGGGCAGCGAGGTGCCCGCCGCCACCAGCGTCAGCCCGATGGCCGCCTCGGACACGCCCGCCTCGCGCGCCAGCGCGCGCGCGCCGTCGATCAGCAGATGCGCGCCCACGGGCAGCCCGATCAGCCCCACGGCCAGAAGCGCGGCGATCTTCCACCCCGCCATCGAGGGGTCCACGTCCTCGAGCTCTTCCAGCTCCTCGAGCAACGGGTCGCACCCGTCGCCCGCGCGCGCCGCGCGCGCCGCGCGGTAGCCGTCGAACAGCACGTAGCCCAGCAGCGCCAGCAGCGCCGCGCCATGCGCCCAGCCCAGCGGCCCGATCAGGCACAGCGCGATGAAGAGCACCGACGCCGCGATCATCTGCCAGTAGCTGCGGCCGCCCTTGCAGTCGCGCCCGTCCACCGTCGAGATCAACGCCGGCGCGCCCAGCACCAGCAGCACGTTGGCGATGTTCGAGCCCACCACGTTGCCCAGCGCGATGCCCGACGCCCCGGCCAGCGCCGCCTCGATCGAGACCAGCAGCTCGGGCGCCGAGGTGCCGAAGGCGATCACCGTCAGTCCGATCAGCAGCGCCGGCACCCCCAGCCGCAGCGACAGCGCCACCGCCCCGCGCACCAGCGCGTCGCCCGCGCCCATCAGCAGCGCCAAGCCGGCGAACACCAGAACGAGGTCGATCATCGAATTCCTCCTGCGCGGCGCGCGGCGCCGGCGCTCAACCCTTGCTCCCGCCGCCGCAGGGGCAGCGGGCGCCCTCGACGATCCACGCCCCGCATTCGGGGCAGCGCGCGGCGGCCTTGATCCGGTCCCCGCCGCCCTTCTTGCCCCGACCGCGCCGCGGCGAGGCCAGGAACAGGGCGGCGATCGCCATGCCCACCAGGAAAAGAACCGCCAGCTTGGGCAACATCGCCTAGATCCCCCATTGCGCCCAGAGCGCGCGCGCCTCGGCGCCCTCGGCCACGCCCTGCGCCAGATCCGACCCCAGCGCCGCCCCCGCGCCGGCGCCCATGAGGCGCGCGGCCAGCCCCTTGCGCGCGCCGAACTCGACGAAGCGCACCCTGTCGCCCAGGCGCGCGCGCAGCACCGGTTCAAGATGGCCGAGACCGTCGATCAGACCGGTTCCGATCGCCTCGGCGCCCACCCAGACCGAACCGTCGAAGCGCGCGCGCTCGGTCAGCCGCGCGCCGCGGCGCGCGCGCACATGCTCGATGAAGGCGGCGTGGATGGCGTCCTGCATGCGGCGCAGACGGGCGACGTCCTCGGGATCCTCGGGGCGGAACATGTCCAGCATCGCCTTGCGCTCGCCCGCCGCATGAACGCGGCGCTCGACGCCATGGCGGGCGATCAGCTCGTGCAGGCCGAAGCCGGCCCAGATGACGCCGATCGAGCCCACGATCGACGCGGCGTCGGCGTAGATCTCGTCGGCGGCGCAGGCGATCCAGTATCCGCCCGAGGCGGCGACGTCCTCGCAGAACGCAAGGACGGGAACCTCGTGCCGGTCGGCGAGCCGGCGGATGCGCGCCGCGATCATGGCCGACTGCGCCGCCGCGCCGCCGGGCGAGTTGATCGCCAGCGCCACCGCGTCGGGACGGGCGGCGAAGGCGGCCTCGATGGCCGGCGCGACGCTCTGGTCGCTGAGCGCGCGCCCCAGGCGCCCCGAGGGGCCGATGGGCCCGCTCAGACGCACAACCGCCGCCAACGGGCGGCGGCGCAGCTTGCGGCGAAGGTCGGTCAGGGCCTGTTTCATGGCGCTCACATAGTGGCCGCCGGGCCGGGGGGCAACCGCCGGCCGCGCTTGCGGCGCAGAAGACCGCCAGGTGTTGCGCGCGCGCGCTGCGCGGCGGCGGCGCGCGCGGCGGCCATGCCGGCGGCCGATCGCCTGCACGGCTGGGCGGCCGCCCGGCGCATGAGCGCGGGCGCGTTCGGCCTCGGACCCAAACGGGCGGCGCGCGCCGACGCGGCCTTCGCCGCGCGCGAGGCGGCGGGGATGCGATCCGCGCGATGGTCGCCGGGCTGGCGATCGCCCGCGCAAGGGGGCGGGCGCCTGCACCCCCGCCGGACCGCGCGCCGCATCCGATCGCCCGCGCGCGCAAGGGGGCGGGGACGCTTGTCATCGACAGCGTGACGGCGCTGGACGATCGCCCGCGCGCAAGCGGCGGCAACTGCGCATGAGGCGCTGGGCGCGAACGAGGCGATCATCCCCCCGCCATCCCCCCGCGCGCGCGGCACGGGCGAGCCGCTCCGCGCGCAGGGCGTCTGCAGTCTCGCCATCCCCCCGCGCGCGCGGCACGGGCCATTGGGGCGCGATGGTCGCGGCGTGGCCCGCATCATGCCCCCGCGCGCGGGAATGGGGGCTGCACGACATGCCGAGAGTCGGGGCGCGTCATCATGCCCCCCCGCGCGCAGGACGAGGCCGTCGGAATGCCCGCGCGGACGGGCGCGGCGTTCGGGGCGCGGCGTTCGGGGCGCGCGCAAGGCGGACGCCGCGGGGCGCCGGCCCTGCCCGCCATTCGCCGCCCCGCGCGGCGGGACCGCGGGCGAGGTTCAGAGGCGGGGTTCAGGGACGGGGTTGCGGGGCGCGCGGGATCGGATAGGATCGGGGGCGGAACGGGGCCTGGCCCCCGGACCGTTCGATTACGGCGGTCCCGCGCGGGCCGCGCTCCACATGAAGGCAGGTCCGCAAGCGTGCATGTGATGACCCCCGAAGAGACCCTGCGTCTCAAGCTGGCGCATCTGCGCGCCGAGCATCGCGACCTGGACGCCGCCATCGAGGCCATGCATGCGCGCCCCGCGCCCGACATGCTGGCGATCCGGCGGCTCAAGAAGCGCAAGCTGGCCCTGCGCGACGAGATCGCCCGCATCGAAGACCTGCTCACCCCCGACATCATCGCCTGAGCGCCCGCGCGGCGCCTTTACGGCGCGCGCCGCGCCGGTATAGTGCGCGCCGACCGGGACCGGAGCCGCCGGCCCCGCGCCTCGGGCGGGCCCCGCGCCCCGCCCACAGCCGGAGGAGACGCAATGACGCAGCCGCTTGTGGGCGTCGTCATGGGCAGCCGAAGCGACTGGCCCACCATGAAGCGCGCCGTCGAGGCGCTTGAAGAGCTGGGCGTTGCGCACGAGGCGCGCGTGGTCTCGGCTCATCGCACCCCCGACCGCCTGTTCCGCTACGCCGAAGAGGCCGCCGCGCGCGGCCTTCGCGTCATCATCGCCGGCGCCGGCGGGGCGGCGCATCTGCCCGGCATGCTGGCGGCCAAGACCCGCGTGCCGGTGCTGGGCGTGCCCGTGCGCAGCCAGGCGCTGTCGGGCATGGACAGCCTGTTGTCGATCGTGCAGATGCCCGCCGGCATCCCCGTCGGCACGCTGGCCATCGGCGAGGCGGGGGCGCGCAATGCGGGGCTGCTGGCCGCGGCCATCCTGGCCGGGACCGATCCCGAGCTGGCCGCGCGGCTGGACGCCATGCGCGCGCGCATGGCCGCCGACGTGCCCGAGGACCCCGCCGATGACTGAGCCCGCCGCGCCCCTGCCCCCCGGATCGCGCATCGGCATCCTGGGCGGCGGCCAGCTGGGCCGCATGCTGGCCATAGCCGCCGCCCGGCTGGGGATGCGCGTGCACATCTTCGCCCCCGAAGAGCACGCCCCCGCCGCCGAAGTCGCCGCCGAGCGCACCCGCGCCGCCTATGACGACGCCGAGGCCCTGGCCGCCTTCGCGCGCGCGGTCGACGTGGTCACCTACGAGTTCGAGAACGTGCCCGCCGCCGCCCTGCGCGCCATCGCGCCGCACGCGCCGGTGCGCCCGGGGGGGCGCGCGCTCGAGGTCTCGCAGGACCGGCTCGAGGAAAAGCGCTTCCTCAACCAGATCGGCCTGCGCACCGTGCCCTTCGCGCCCGTCTCCTCGGCCGCCGAGCTGCACGAGGCGCTGGCGCGCATCGGCGCGCCCGCCATCCTCAAGACCCGGCGATTCGGCTATGACGGCAAGGGACAAGCGCGCATCTCGGACCCCGCCGAGGCCGAGGCGGCGCTGGCCGCGCTCGAGGGCGCGCCGGCCATCCTCGAGGCCGTGGCGCCCTTCCGCCGCGAGCTGAGCGTGATCGGCGCGCGCGGGCTGGACGGGGCGGTGGCCTGCTTCGATCCCGGCGAGAACGAGCACCGCGACGGCATCCTGCGCCGCACCCGCGTGCCCGGCGACATTCCGCCGGCCGCCCGCGCCGAGGCCGTGCTGGCGACGGGGCGGCTGCTGAACGCGCTGGACTATGTCGGCGTGATCGGGGTCGAGCTGTTCGAGACCGATCAGGGCCTGGTGGTCAACGAATTCGCCCCGCGCGTGCACAACACCGGCCACTGGACCATCGAGGCCTGCGTCATCGACCAGTTCCAGCAGCACATCCGCGCGATCTGCGGCTGGCCCATCGGCGACGGCGCGCGCCATTCCGACGCCGAGATGCGCAACCTCATCGGCGCGGAAGCCGACGAATGGCGCGAGATCGCCGCCGATCCGCGCAACGGGCTGCACCTTTACGGCAAGGGCGCGGCGCGGCCGGGGCGCAAGATGGGGCACGTCACCCGTCTGAGCCCGCGCGCGCGGCCTTGATGCGCGACGCCGCCCTGGCGTAGCCGCCCCCGGCGCCGTCGATGAAGTGCACATGGTCCGCCGTCATGGCCGAGGGCACGATGCAGGTGATCATCGCCTCGCTCTGGCGCGACAGGCCGTAGCGGATCAGCCCCGCGCGCTCGGCCCGCTCCAGCAGCCGCGTCAGGCGCGCCTCGGTGCGCGGATCGCAGTCGATGGTCATCTTCAACCCGTCGTCGATCTTGCGGAAATCGGCGTTGCGGGTGATCTCGCGCCGGTAGCGGCGGGCGTCGAACCGGCCCAGCGTCAGCCCCGTGCGCAGCAGCAGCCACACCAGCAGGCTCTCCGACAAGGCGCCGAGCCAGGCGGCCAGCCGGGCGCCCCGCCGCCCGCGCGCCCGCACCTCAAGCGCCAGCCCCGCAGGCGGCCAGGCCAGGGCCGGCCCCTCGGGCGGCGCCGGGTTGCCGCCGTTCTCAAGCCTCCGGGCCAGCGCGATCACGGCGCGCATCACGCGCGCCACGGCGGCGGGGTCGGCCCCGGGGCGCGGGACCAGCACCAGCGAGACCACCGCGCCGTTGCGCGCGGGCAGATGCGCCCAGCGGCAGGACAGCCCCGACAGGTCGGGCGGCGCGTCGGGGCTCGCCTCCGGGGCCGGCTCGGGCAAGAGAAAGCGGCCCGCCTTCATCTGCGCCTCGGCCCAGGCCAGGCCGCCGCCCGAGAACATGGCGTAGTCCACCGCCTCGGACGCCCTGTGCCGCGCAACCAGCACATCGCGCCCGGCGGCGCGGATCTGCGCCGCGGGAACGAGCGCCACGCGCAGCTCGATCCCGAATTCCTCGCGCGCCCAGCGCCGCGCCCCGGTCAGCGCGCGGCGCGCGGCGTCGGCGGCCTCGGGCCAGACGGCGAAGCCGGCGCCGTCGCCGCCGAAGACATAGGGAAAGGGTCGGCGGCCAAGCGCGTTGCTCATGGCCGCGATCACGGCGGCGCCGACCATGTTGACGGCCTTGTAGCGTCCGCGCGCGATCAGCTCGGTCGAGCCGACCACGTCGGCCACGCCCACGACCCAGCCCTCGGGCAGCGGACGGTAGGCGGCCGGGTCCGCCAGGCGATCGAAGCGGTCGGCCGCGGGCAGCGCGGCGTAAAAGCCCGGCCCGTCGGGGTCGGGCGGGCTGGCCTGCGCGCGGGTCAGCCGCCCGAGCCCCGCCGCGGTCCGGGGCCGGCGGGCGCGGCCCCGGCCGCATCGGCGCCGGCGGGCGCCGGGCCCGAGGGATCGGGCGCCCCATGCGGCGGCCCGCCGGCGCCGGGCGCGCGCACCGCCTCGAGCAGCCGTCCCGGCCCGCGCAGGAACGCCCGCCCCAGCGGATTGGCGCGGAAGGCGGCCTTGGCGCGCTCGATGCGCATCACATCCTCGATGCGCCGGTCGATGAAGTTCCAGGTCTCGACCCATCCCGGGCTTTCATCCGCCAGCCAGTAGAGCACCGCCGCCGAGTAGACCGCCGCCAGGGTGGCGCGCTTGGTATACCAGTTCACATCCTGCGAATCGTCGCCCACCGCGCGCCATATGGCGTCCGCCGTGCCCCACAGCGCGCGCGCCGCGTCCGGGGCGTGAATCGGCAGCGCCAGCAGGGCGGCGGCGCGGCGCACGGCCTCGCGATGGGGGGCGACGGCCTCGATGCGGGCGCGGATGGCGAAGGCGATGCGATCGCGCACGCGCATCGAGCCCAGCGGCGCATGGGCCAGGCGCTCGGCCATCAGCCGGTCGCCGCGCCGGTGAAAGGCCAGCGCCGCATCGACGCCGCCGCGCGGGAACAGGCGCCGCGCCTGCGCGGGGTCCACGCCCAGCTCGGCCGCGGCGGCGTCGATGGCCGCGCGGCTCCAGCCGTCGAAGGGCACATGGGTCAGCATCGCGTCGACCAGCCGCTCGCGCAGCGCCTCGTCGGCGGTCTGCACGGCCGCATCCGCCGGCGCGTGACCGGCGCCCTGGGCATGCTCGTCCGCCCGGCTCGGCCCGGCTTCGGCTCCGGCTTGCATGTCGTGCACGGTCATCGCATCCTCCCATCGATCGCTTGCCGACCCGCCGCCCAGCGCGCGCGGCGGGCGCGCGCGGCATGTGGACAGGCCGCGCAGAGATTGATATATAGCGCGCTCCTGCGATCCCAACAGCTTGAAAGGTGGTGAAGTCAGTGCAGGTGATGGTTCGCGACAACAATGTCGATCAGGCGCTTCGGGCCCTGAAGAAGAAGCTGCAGCGCGAGGGCGTGTTCCGTGAGATGAAGCTCCGGCAGCACTATGAGAAGCCCTCCGTGAAGCGCGCGCGCGAAAAGGCCGAGGCGATTCGGCGCGCTCGCAAGCTCGCGCGCAAGAAGGCGCAGCGCGAAGGTCTTCTCTGACCCGATCCGGCCCGACCGCATTGCGGCGACCGTATCTGACGACTCGTCAAACCCCCGAGGGCGCCGCCGTCGGGGGTTTTCATTTTCGCGCGCCCTTTTTTTCGCCGCGCGGGCCTGATCGGATGAGCGCACGGCCCGTCCGAAACCGAATCAGCCGCAGGAGCCGCCCGATGCGCCGCCTTTTCGCCGCCCTGCTTGTCGCGGCCATGTCATTCAACGCCGCCTGCGCGCCCACGGCGCCCAACAGCCGCGCCGCGCTGGCCCAGCAGGCCGAGGTTTCCGAGCGCCTCGCCGCCGAGCTGCGCCGCGAGGGCAAGCTGGTCGAGGACCCGGCGCTGAACCGCTATGTGCGCGCCATCGCCGCGCGCATCGCCGCCGTCCGCCCGCCCGGCGCGGTTCCGCTGACGGTGCATATCGTCAAGGACGCGGATGTGAACGCCTTCACCCCCGGCGGCGGGCATGTGTTCGTGAACGCCGGCATGATCGCGGCGATGGAGAACGAAGCCCAGCTGGCCATGGTTCTGGCGCACGAGGCCGCCCATATCGACCGCGGCCATGTGATCGCGGGCCAGCGCGCGGGCGCCGCCATCGGGCTGGCCGCGGCGGGCGGCGCGATTCTGGCGGGCGCGCTGGGCGCGCCGGCCGAGCTGACCCGCCTTGCCGCCGGCGGCGTGCAGAGCGTCGCCTACAACGCCTTCTCGCGCACGCAGGAAGAGGACGCCGACCTGGTCGGCCTGCGCTACGCCGCCGCGGCGGGGTATGACGTGGTCGAGGGCGCGCGCTCGTTCGAGGTTCTGCGCCGCATCTATGGCGAGCAATCGGACCTGGCGAATTTCTTCCTGTCCTCGCACCCGCGCAGCTCCGAGCGCGAAGCCAGGCTGATCGCCGCGGCCCGGCGCATGGGCGCGGCCGGCGGCCGGGTGGCCGAGGCCGAGTATCTGCGCCGCACGGCCAAGCTGCGCCGCCAGGTGCTGCGCTATTACGAAGCCAAGGGCCGCGCCCGCGAGGCGGCGCAGCTGCGCCGCAACCTGCGGCGGATGCGCTGAACGCAAGACGCGCGCGGCCGGGGCCGCGCGCGTCGGAACGTCATCCTCGCCCGGCGTTCAGGCGTTGACGAGCGCGATGAAGATCAGCACCAGGATCGCCAGCCCCGCGACCCGCGCGCTCATGCGCACGAAGGCCTGGAAGGTTTCTTCGCGCTCGCGAATGTCCACAATGCCGGTGTCTTGCTCGCTCATCTGCGTTCATCCCTCTTCGATTTCGCGGCCGCCAGAGGCTCGTGACATTGCCTAGCCGCGGGGCGCGGGCGGTTGCAACGGTTTTCTGACCTCACAGATGCGGCCAGCGCCAGCCGACCATGCCGTTCGCCTCGTGCGGGGCGGGCGCATCGTGGGGGAAGAAGAAGTCCAGCTGCAGCCTGGCGCCCGGCGTGACGGCGTATTTGTCGAAATCGGTCACGCCCTCGGCGGCCAGCACCAGATCGTCGAGGCAGCACCAGCCGGTGAAGTCCACCGGCTTGGCCAGCATGGCCGCGGCCGCGTCGCCCATGATCTGCGGCGTGCGCGATTCGCTGGCCATCTTTTCTCCGCCCAGCAGGTTGCGCACCGCGGCGGTGTCGATGGTGGTGCGGGGCCACAGGCAGTTGGCGGCGATGCGGCCCTTGAACTCTTCGGACCAGGCCATGGTCAGGATCGACATGCCGTATTTGGCCAGCGAGTAGGCGGCATGGCCGCGGAACCAGATCGGGTTGAAGTCCAGCGGCGGCGACAGGGTCAGGATGCGCGCGTGATCCGATTTCTTCAGGTGCGGCAGGCAGCTGCGCGTGACCACGAAGGTTCCGCGGCTGTTGATGCCGGTCATCAGGTCATAGCGCTTGACCTCGGTCATCTCGGTGTTGGTCAGCTGGATGGCCGAGGCGTTGTTGACCACGATGTCGATGCCGCCGAAGGCGCTGGCGGTCTTCTCGACCGCGTCCAGCACCTGCGCCTCGTCGCGGATGTCGCAGATCAGCGGCAGCGCCTTGCCGCCGGCGGCCTCGATCTCTTCGGCCGCGGTGTAGACCGTGCCCGGCAGCTTGGGGTTCGGCTCGGCCGTCTTGGCGGCGATGGCCACGTTCGCCCCCTGCGCGGCGCAGGCCTTGGCGATGGCCAGACCGATGCCGCGGCTGCCCCCCGACATGAAGACGGTTCTTCCGCTCAGCGCGCCCATTGTCGCATCCTTTCGTTTCGCTCCGCCCGCGGCGGATCAGGTTTTCAGCCGATAGCGCCAGACGCCGTCGGCCCCCTCGACGCGCTCGGCCTCGCCGATGCGCCAGAGGTGGTTGAGGTGGGCCAGCGCCTCGGACAGCGCCAGGCCGTAGACCTCGGGTTCGATCTCGCGCCGGAAGATCGGCATGAAGCATTCGGCCGCCGCGCGCGGGCGCGCCAGATGCGGCCGCAGCCGCTCGAGCGCGGCGTGGTGGTTGTCGATCAGCTGCCCCAGCCGCGCCGGCAGGCCGGTGAAGGGCAGCTTGTGCCCCGGCAGGCCGAAATGCTCTTCGCGCGCGTGCCGGCGCAGCCGCTCGCAGCTTTCCAGCCATTCGCCGACCGGGTCGGCGTCGGGCTCCATGGCGAAGACCGACAGGTTCGAGGAAATGCCCGGAATGATCTGATCCCCGGTCAGGACCAGCGCGTCGTCCTCGGACCAGAAGGTGGCGTGCTCGGGCGCATGGCCCGCGCCCACGCGCACGATCCAGCGCCGCCCGCCCATGACCACGCGCTCGCCGTCCTGGATGCGGCGAAAGCCGATGGGCAGCGGCTCGACCGTGCGCGAGAAGTTGAAGGGCGGCGCGCTGCGGTAACGCTCGAGCACCTCGGCCGGCGCGCCGCAGCGGATCATGTGGCGCACGTTTTCGGGCGGGGGCAGGTCGTGATGGTCGAGCTGCAGCATCCGCGCGTAAAGATAGGCGGTGCGCGTGGTCCACAGCTCGGCCCCCGTGCGGCGCATCAGCCAGCCGGCCATGCCGATGTGGTCCGGGTGGTGATGGGTGACGACCACGCGCCGCAGCGGACGCCCGGCCAGGGGGCCGTCCAGCAGCGCGCTCCACGCCTCGCGCGCGACGGCGCCGCGAAAGCCGGTGTCGACCACCGTCCAGCCGTCGCCGTCGTCCAGCGCATAGACGTTGACATGGTCGAGCCGCATGGGCAGCGGCATGCGCGCCCACAGCACGCCCGGCGCGACCTCGATGACCTCGCCCGGCGCGGGCGGGGTCTCGAAGGGATGGCGCACGCCCGGGGCCGAGCCCGTTTCGGGCTCGAGCCCGGCGTCGGCCAGTTCGGCGCTCTCTTCGTCCCTCATGCCGCGAGATCGTCGGCCGACAGCGCATAAAGCGGCGCGGCCCCGGTGCAGGCGGCCTCGGCCAGGCCGGGCACCGCCGACAGCTCGGCGCGCAGGAACCAGTCCGCCAGCGCGGCGCGGCGGCGCGCGTCGTCGCCCGAGGCGGCGGCCGCCCCCTTGACCAGCGCCGCCGCGCCCAGGGTCAGGCCCCACATGCGCAGATAGGGCACGGCGCCGGCGAAGCGGTCGTTGGGCTGGTTGTCCAGCATCCAGTCCGTCGCGCGCGCAAGCGCATCGACGGCGCGGCCAAGGCGCCCCGAGGGCTCGTCCACGGCGCGCAGCTCGGCCAGCAGGGCGCGCGCGGCGGCGCCGCCGTCCATCATCTTGCGCCCGGTCAGGTCCATGGCCTGGATGCCGTTCGTGCCCTCGTAGATCGCCGTCACGCGCACGTCGCGGCTGAACTGGGCGGCGCCGGTCTCTTCGATGTAGCCCATGCCGCCATGGACCTGCACGCCCTCGTAGGCGACCTCGTTGCCGACATCGGTGCCAAAGGCCTTGGCGATGGGCGTCAGGAAGGCGGCGCGGGCCTTCCAGGCCGCGGCCTCGTCGCCGCTCAGCGCGCGCGCCATGTCGGTGCTGAAGGCGGTGTCGAGGCAGATGGCGCGCGCCGCCTCGGTCAGCGTCTTCATGCGCAGCAGCATCCGCCGCACATCGGCGTGGTCGACGATGGCGCCGTTGCCGTCGCCGATCGGCGTGCGGCCCTGGCGCCGCTCGCGCGCATAGGCCAGCGCCTTCTGATAGGCGGCTTCGGCCACGCCCAGCCCCTGAACGCCCACGCCGAGGCGGGCGTTGTTCATCATGGTGAACATGCAGGCCATGCCGCCGTTCTCGGGACCGATCATCCAGCCGCGCGCGCCGTCGAACTCCATCACAGCGGTGGGCGAGCCGTGCAGGCCCATCTTGTGCTCGAGGCTGACGACGCGCAGCGAATTGGCCTGGCCGGGGGCGCCGTTCTCGTCGGGGATGAACTTGGGCACGAGGAAGAGCGAGATGCCCTTGGTCCCCGACGGCGCGCCGGGCAGTCGCGCAAGAACCAGGTGCACCACGTTCTCGGCCACGTCGTGATCGCCCCACGAGATGAAGATCTTCTGCCCGGTGACGCGCCAGGTCCCCTGGCCGTCGGGCTCGGCGCGCGAGCGCAGCGCGCCCACGTCCGAGCCGGCCGAGGGCTCGGTCAGGTTCATGGTGCCGGTCCACTCGCCCGAGATCAGCCGCGGCAGATACAGCGCCTTGATCTCGTCCGAGGCGTGATTCTCGAGCGCCTCGATCTGCCCCTGGCTCAGCAGCGGGCACAGCCCCAGCGACAGGCAGGCCGAGGACATCATCTCGTTCACCGCGGTGGTGAAGGTCATGGGCAGCCCCATGCCGCCGAACTCGGGATCGGCCGAGATGCCCACCCAGCCGCCTTCGGCGATGGCCTTGTAGGCCTCGCGAAAACCGGGCGTGGTGCGCACGACGCCGTTCTCCAGCACCGCGCCCTGGCGGTCCGAGACGATGTTGAGCGGCGCCAGCACCTGCTCGCACAGCCGCGCGGCCTCGGTCAGGATGGCGTCGCGCGCGTCATCCGTGGCGTCGGCGTAGCGGTCGGTGCGGGCAAGGCGGCCGGCCCCGACCACGTGGTCGAGGCAGAAGGCGATCTCGCGGACGGGGGCGGTGTAGGTCATGCTCGGTCTCCCATGCGGCGGCGCCGGCGGTTTCCCGGCGCGCGCGGAAAGGTTATCTGTCGGATGCGGCGGCGCGGCCGGCCGCGGTTGACGCGAACGTTAGGTTGCGCCGCGCCGCAGCGCAAGAGGAACAAGAGGGCGCGCCCCGCGCGCCAAGCGAGGACGCATGACCGGGCGCCGCACGCAGATCCTTTCCGCCGACCCCGCCGGCATCGCGCGCGCGGCCGAGCTGCTGCGCGCGGGCGCGCTGGTGGCCTTCCCGACCGAGACCGTCTACGGCCTGGGCGCCGACGCGCGCGACCAGCGCGCGGCGCAGGCGATTTTCGCGGCCAAGGGGCGGCCGGGCTTCAACCCGCTGATCGTCCATGTCGCCGACCCCGACGCCGCCTGGCGCCTGGCCGCGCCCAACGCCGCGGCGCTGGCGCTGGCGCGGGCGTTCTGGCCCGGGCCGCTGTCGCTGGTGCTGCCCCTGCGCCCCGAGGCGGGAATCGCGCCGGCCGTCTCGGCCGGTCTGCCCACGGTGGCGCTGCGCTGCCCCGCCCATCCGACGGCGCAGGCGCTGCTGCGCGCGGCGGGCGTGCCGACGGCGGCGCCCTCGGCCAACCGCTCGGGGGCGGTCAGCCCGACCGCCGCGGCGCATGTGGCGCAGGAGCTGGAGGGGCGCATCGACGCCATCCTCGACGGCGACCCCTGCCCCGTGGGGCTTGAAAGCGCCATCGTCGGCTTCGAGGACGACGCGCCGGTGCTGCTGCGGCCGGGCGGCGTGCCGCTCGAGGCGCTCGAGGCCGCGCTTGGCCGGCCGCTGGCGCGCGCGCGCACCGCCGGCGAGGCCCGCGCCGGCCGCCCGGACGCGCCGGGTCAGCTGGCCTCGCACTACGCGCCGCGCGCAACGCTGCGGCTGAACGCCGCCGCCCCCGCGCCCGGCGAAGCGTGGCTGGGCTTCGGCCCCGATCCCGAGGGCGTGCGCGGCCCGGCGCGCAACCTTTCGCCCGCGGGCGATCTGGACGAGGCCGCCGCCAACCTTTTCGCCATGCTGCGCGCCCTGGATCGCGAGCTGGCCGGCGGCGGAACCATCGCCGTCGCCCCGGTGCCCGAGCGCGGGCTGGGCATGGCGATCAACGACCGCCTGCGCCGCGCCGCCGCCCCGCGAGGAGACGTCCGCCTTGCCCCATGACCCGCCCGTTGACCGCCCCGCCCGCCCGCGCGAAGGCCCGCGCGCGGCGCCGGAACGGCCCGGACCGCCGCCAAGGCGGGGCAGGCGCGCGGCGCCGCCCCGACAGGGGCGCGGCGCCCGCGCCGGGCGGGCGCAGGCGGCGCCGGCGGATGCGGCGCCGCAAGGCTGGGCCGCACCGGCCGAAACGGGCCGGAAGAACGCGCCGGGCCGCCGCAAGGGCGCCGAACGATGCGGGATCGCCCGGCGATGGAATGGCGTCTGCGGCGCCCGACCGGCGCGGGCGGCGCCGGCGGAGGCGGCGCGTCACGGCTGCCTCGCGGCCGCCGACGCGGGGCGCAAGAACCCGCCGGACCGCCGCGCAGGAAGCGCGCGGTGCGGGTGGCCTCGACAGCGGCTCGGCGCCCGCGCCGGACGGGCGCAGGCGGCGCCGGCAGAGGTCGCGCGTCACGGCTGCCTCGCGACAGCCGAAACGGACCGGAAGAACCCGACGGGACGCAGCAAGGGCGCCAAGCGTTGCGGGTTCGCCCGGCAGGTGCGCGGCGCGACGGGGACCGAGGCGGGGCGATCGCGCCGGCGCGGGCCGCCTCGCCCGCCCTGCCCGTCCGCCGGGACGGCGAGCCGCCGAGCGCGCCGCCCCCAAGGCGCCGCGCCCGCGCAGGGCGCCCGAGCCAGCGCTTTCCACGCCCCCGCCCCATGGCGCCGCATCGCCCCCGCCGCCGCATTGCCAACGGAGACGCCGTCTTGACGCCCGAAACAACGCCCCAATCCACACCGGCCCCCGACCGCGCCCCGGTCCCGCCGGGCGAGCCCCGCCTGCGCGAGGCCGACGAGGCCTTGCTGAACGCCCTGCGCGCCCTGCTTGGCCCCGAAGGCGTGCGCGAAGGCCCCGACGCCGCGCCCTGGCTGCGCGAGCCGCGCGACCGTCTGACCGGCCGCGCCGCGCTGATCGCCCGCCCCGCCGATGCCGAACAGACCGCCCGCATCCTGCGCCTGTGCGCCGAGGCGCGCGTGCCCGTGGTGCCCCATGCCGGCGGCACCGGGCTTGTCGGCGGGCAGCTGGCGCCGCAGGGCATGGCGCCCGAGCCGGCCCCGGTGGTGCTGTCGGTCGATCGCATGAACCGCATCCGCCAGGTTTCGCCCGAGGACGACGCCATGATCGTCGAGGCCGGCGTGATCCTGGCCGACGCCCAGGCGGCGGCCGAGGCGGCGGACAGGCTGTTTCCGCTGTCGCTGGCCTCGGAGGGCTCGGCGCGGATCGGCGGGCTGCTGGCGACGAATGCGGGCGGGGTCAACGTGCTGCGCTATGGCAATGCGCGCGACCTGACGCTGGGGATCGAGGCGGCGCTGCCCGACGGCTCGGTGCTGCGCGGGCTCAAGCTGCTGCGCAAGGACAACGCCGGATACGACCTGCGGCACCTGCTCATCGGCTCGGAGGGCACGCTGGGCGTCATCACCGCCGCGGCGCTGCGCCTGTTCCCGCGCCCGGCCGAACGCGCCGCCGCCTGGCTGGGCACGCCCTCGCCCGAGACGGCGCTGGCGCTGCTGCACCTGCTGCGCGGCGCCTTCGCCGAGCAGCTCACCGCCTTCGAGCTGATGCACCGCACGGGCATGGACTTTCTGGCCGAGCGCCTGCCCGACCTGCGCCAGCCCATGACCCCGCCGCCCGAATGGGCCGTTCTGGCCGAGGTGTCGGGGCCGGCCGGCTCGGCCCAGCGCCCCCGGCTCGAGGCGGCGCTGGCCGAGGCGGTCGAGCGCGGGCTGGCGGCGGACGGCGTTCTGGCCGAATCCGAAGCCCAGCGCGCGCAGCTCTGGCGCGTGCGCGAGGCCATCCCCGAAGCGAACCGCAAGGTCGGGGCGATCTCGTCGCACGACGTCTCGGCGCCGCTCTCGCGCATCGCGCGCTTCATCGCCCTGGGACGCGAGGCGATCGGGCGCATCGATCCGGCGCTGCGCATCAACTGCTTCGGCCATCTGGGCGACGGAAACCTGCACTACAACGTGTTCCCGCCCAAGGGCGCCTCGCGCGGCGACTACGAGCGCCTGCGCGGGCGCATCCAGCGCACGGTCCACGACCTGGTCGCCGAGCTGGGCGGCTCGTTCAGCGCCGAGCACGGAGTCGGCCGGCTCAAGACCGCCGATCTGCGCCGCTACGGCGATCCGGCGGCGCTGCGCATGATGGCGGCGATCAAGCGCGCGGTGGACCCGGCGGGCGTCATGAACCCCGGCGCCGCCCTGCCGGGCGACCCGCCGCCCGCCGCGCCGGACTGACGCGCCGCCGCCGCGCCCGGCGGACGGCGGAGCGAAGCGCCCCGCGCGGGCCATGCGCGTCGCCGCGCCGCCAAGGCGCCGCGCGAACGGGCGGCCCGCCCGGCGCCCCGGGGCGAGACCTCGGGGCCCGGAGCCCGCGGCTCATGCGGCGACGGCCCGCCGGCGGGCGGAACGCGGAACGCGCCCGTTCGGCCGATCGCGGCCCCGCGAGGGCGGCGCGACGGGCGGTCTTGCAGGATCGCGCGGCAAGGCGCCGCGCGGCTCCGGTTCAGCGCCCGCCGCCCTGGCCGGGGCGGCGCATCTGGAACAGGCGCTCGATCACCGCGTAGTCCTGATAGCCGCAGCGCGCCAGCGGGCGGCTGCGCGTCAGGTCGAAGCGCCCGTCCACGATCATGTCGTCGCGGATGTGGATGTGCACCACCTCGCCGAAAACCACCACGTTCTCGCCCGTTTCGTCCCAGCAGGGCAGCGCGACCTCCTGCAGCAGGCGGCATTCGAGCGCGGCGGGCGCGGCCGCCACGCGCGGGGGCGCGACCTCGACGCTTGGCGCCTTCTCCAGCCCGGCGGCGAGGAATTCGTCCTCGCCATGGGGCAGATGGGCCGAGGTGGCGTTCATCTGCTCGCGCAGATCCCACGAGGTCAGGTTGACCACGAACTCGCCCGTGCGGCGGATGTTGGCCAGGCTGTCCTTGCGCTCGTCCAGGCCCAGCTTGCGGCCGGTGGTCGAATACATCACCACCGGCGGGCGGTCGGCCACGGCGTTGAAGAAGCTGTAGGGCGCCAGATTCGCGCGACCTTCCTCGTCCACGGTCGATATCCAGCCGATCGGCCGGGGCGCGACGATGGCCTTGAACGGGTCGTGCGGCAGGCCGTGGCCGTCGGCGGGTCTGTAGCGCATGGGCGGTCTCCTTGGCTGCAAGGCTTGCCGGGGTTGTAGCAAGTCCGGCGCTGGACGGAAGCGCGAAGCGCGTGATACCTCGCCGCTTCGGCGCGCCTTTCCGCGCGCCGGAAGCGGGGGGCGCATGTTCCGTCTGATGCAGGAGCGGCCGCAGGACCGGCCCGAGGTCGAGTGGCTCTACGATCTGGCCTTCGCGCCGGGCCGCACGGCGCTGAGCTCCTACCGGCTGCGCGAAGGCGTCGAGCCGGTGGCCGAGCTGTGCCTGCTTGCGCGCGACGAGTTCGACGCCGTGGGCGGCGCGATCCGCTACTGGCCCGTGCGCATCGGCCCGCGCGGCGACGCGGCGCTGCTGCTGGGGCCGGTCGCGGTGCACCCGACGCGCCAGGGCGAGGGGCTGGGCGCGCTGCTGATGCGCGAAAGCCTCGATCGCGCCGCCGCGCTGAGCTGGACGCGGGTCGTGCTGGTGGGCGACGAGCCCTATTACCGCCGCTTCGGCTTCTCGCGCGATCTGGCGCGCGAGGTCGAATTCCCGCCGCCGACCAACCCCGATCGCATCCTGGCCAAGGAGCTTGTCCCCGGCGCGATGCGCGGCGTCGCCGGCCCCGTCCGCCGCTGGAGCTGAGCGCGGCGCCCGCGCGCGCCCGCATGACGCCGACGCCGCGGACGCCGCCGCGGATCTCGGCCGTCGCCGCCGTCTTTGACCTGGCCGCGGCCCGAAGCGCGCGGTCCGCCATGGCCGGGTCCGGCGCGCCCCGCCGCCCCGCATTCGCCGAACGCGGCGCGACGAAGCCCGGCGGCGGCGCGCACGGGCCGAGGGCCGGACGCAAGGAGCCGGGAGCCGGGAGCCGGGAGCCGGGAGCCGGGAGCCGGGAGCCGGGAGCCGGGAGCCGGGAGCCGGGAGCCGGGAGCCGGGAGCCGGCGTCGCCCAGGCCCCGCCCCATGGCAAGGGCGCGCGCCGGGCCGCGGCGCCTTGGCCGGCCACGGGCGGCGGGTCAGCGCGTCTCGCGCCGCCAGGCCGCCGCGATCAGACCCGCGACGAGCAAGAGCGCCAGCCAGCCCGGCGCCAGCGAGATCAGCGAGACCTCGCGCACCGCGTGCGCCTGGCGCATCGCCAGGCCAAGCCATCCGCGCCCGGCGGCGTCGCGCCCCTCGCGCACGCGGCGCAGCGCGGGCATGCCGTCGGCCAGCCGCACGACGCCCCCCCGCGTCGCGCGCGCCAGCGGCGCCAGCGGCGCGGCCGAGGACACGGCGTCGGCGAACTCGCGCGGCGAGGGCGGCCCCACCGCCGCCAGCCCCTCGCGCACGCCGTCGCTCAGACGCCAGAGCCCCTGCTCGCCGGCTTCGAAACGGGCGACATGCAGCCCCGGCGCCTCTTCGCGCAGCGTCAGGCGCCGCGTCGCGCCCGAGGGCGAGGTCGCCGTCGCCTCGGTCGGCGCGCGGTCGACGGCGCGCACGAAGACCTCGACATTCGCGCCCGAAACCTTGGCCCAGAGCGCGTCCTCCTCCAGCTCGGGCTCCTTCATCAGCCAATGCGCCAGGCGCCGCAGCAGCTCGGCCTGCGGGCCGCCTCCCTCGAAGCCGCGATCCCACAGCCAGGCGTGGTCCGAGGCCAGCAGCGCCACGCGCCCCTCGCCCACCCGGTCGAGCAGCAGCAGCGGCCGTTCCGCGGCGCCGGTCATCAGCGCGCGCCCCGACACGGGCTCGAGGTCGATCTGACGGAACCAGCGACCCCAGCCCGGATCGGCCGGCGGCGGCGGGGCCAGCCCGGCCGTGACCGGATGGCGCGCGCCCTGGGGCGTGACGCGCGGCACGAAGCCGCCCTCGATCACCCGCGCCGTCGGGCGCCCCGGCAGGATCGCGCGCAGGGGCGTGCGATACAGGCTTTGCGCCCCGGCGAAGGCGGGCCCCGAGGCGATCAGCACCGCGCCCCCCTCGCGCACATAGCGCGCGACGTTCTCGAGATAGGCGTCGGGCAGGACGCCTTGGCGCCGGTAGCGGTCGAACACGATCAGATCGAAATCGTCGATCTTCTCCATGAACAGCTCGCGCGTGGGGAAGGCGATCAGCGACAGCTCGAACACCGGCGCGCCGCTTTGCTTGCCCGGCGGGCGCAGGATGGTGAAGTGCACCAGATCCACCGAGGGATCGGCCTTGAGCAGGTTGCGCCAGGTGCGCTCGCCCGGGTGCGGCTCGCCCGACACCAGCAGCACCCGCAGCCGGTCGCGCACCCCGTTGACCGAGAACAGCGCCGCATTGTTGCGCGCCGTCAGCTCGCCCGCCAGAGGCGCGAGCGTCAGCTCGGCCACGTTCGCGCCGCCATGGCGCACGGGCAGGCGCAGCGTCACCTCGCGCCCCACCGGCGCGCGCAGGGCGGCCGCGCGCGCGCCGTCGATCCGCAGCTCGACCTCGGCCGGCTCGCGCGCCTCGGGCGGGGCGGCGCCCAGCGCCTCGACGCGGAACGAGACCTCGACCTCTTCGCCGACGATGCCGAAGGCCGGCGCGGCGGTCAGGGTCAGGCGCCGGTCCCACTCGTCGGGGCGGCCGGTCAGCAGGACATGCACGGGAGCCGGGAAATCCGCGGGCGCGGCGTCGGCGTCATGGGCGCGGCCGTCGGTCACGATCAGCGCCCCGGCGATGCGGTCCGGCGCCACCGGCGCAGCGGCCGCGCGCAGGGCCTCGGCCAGGCGCGTGCCATCGGCGCCGGCGTCGCGCACATGCGTCACGCGCGTCTCCAGCGGGCGGTCGGGGTCGGCGCCCAGCCGCGCCAGCGCCTCGGTCAGCGCGCGCTCGGCGGCGCGGGTCTGCGCGGCGCGGTCCTCTATGCGGTTCGAGGCGCTTTCGTCCACGATCACCAGCGCCACGTCGGGCAGCGGATCGCGCCGCTCGCGCTTGAGGCTGGGGTTGGCCAGCGCCGCGGTCAGCGCCAGCGCCGCCGCCGCGCGCAGCGGCCAGCCCGGCGCGCCGCGCGCCGCGGCCAGCAGCGCGCCCAGCAGCATCAGCGCGCCCAGCGCCGCGACGGCGGCGGGCGGCAGAAGGGGCGCGAAGTCGATGCCGGCGGTCATCTCAGTTCCCCAGCCTCTCGAGCAGGGCGGGCACATGCACCTGGTCGGACTTGTAGCTTCCGGTCAGGGCATACATCACCAGGTTGACGCCGAAGCGAAAGGCCATCTCGCGCCGCCGCTCGCCGGCGCGGCCGACGGGCAGCAGGAAGGCGCCGTCCTCGGACACCGCCCAGGCGCCGGCCCAGTCATTGGCGCCGATCACCACCGGCGAGACGCCGTCGTTCAGGATGCGGAAGGGCCGCCCGTCGGCCTCGCGCGGGGCGGGGGCGGCCTCGATCCACACGCGCTCGCCCGCGCGGCGGCCGGGAAAGTCGTCGAGCAGGTAGAAGGTGCGGGTCAGGACGTGGTCGCGCGGAACCGGCTCGAGCGGCGGCAGGTCCAGCGGGCCGGCCAGCCGCCGCAGCGCCCGTGCGCCGGGCCCGGCCCCGTCCGCGCCCAGCGAAAGGCGCGGATCGCGCAGGTCGAACACGATCATGCCGCCCGCGCGCAGATAGGCGTTGAGCCGCGCATAGGCGCCGTCCGAGGGGCGCGGCTGGGCCGTGGCGACCGGCCAGTAGAGCAGCGGAAAGAAGGCGAGATCGTCGCGTTCGAGGTCCACCCCCATCGGCTCGCCCGGCTCGACCGCCGTGCGCGCGGCCAGCACGCGCGACAGCCCCCGCAGCCCGGCCTCGCTGATGCGGTCGGTCTGGGGATCGCCGGTGCGCACATAGGCCAGCGTCGTGTCGCGCGTGGCGGCCAACGCGCGCGCGTCGCGCTCGGGATCGGGCGGCGGGCGCCGGCGGGCCGGGGGCTGGCCGCCCGCCCCTTCGCCCCCGGGCGCCGAAGCGGCCTGCGCCAGCCGCAGGGGCGCGGCGGCGCCCCGGCCGCGGACGGCAAGCGCGGGCCGCGCGCCCGAGGCGCCGTGCAGGCCCGGCGACGAACCCGCGAAGCGAAAGAGGGCGCCGCGCATCGACCGGAGCGCCGCGGGGGGCGGCGGGGAGCCGGACTGCGCTGCGGCGACCATCGCGGCGCCCGGCGACGATCCCGCGGGGCCCCCGACGGCGGCAAGGTTCAAGGCGGCCGGGTTCGCGGCGCCGCCCTCGGCCGCCGAGGGCGGCGCGGCGGGCTTCGGAGCGGCGGATGCGGGCGGAAGCCCGGCCGCGCCGGCGCCCAGCGCCAGGCCCGCCGCCAGCGCCGCCGCGCCGGCGCGCCGGCTCAGCCGCAGCCGGCCGGTCGCCAGCAGCGCCGCCAGCGCGTCCAGCGCCAGCAGCGCCGCGGCCAGGCCCAGCAGGGGCCCCTTCCAGCCGACCTCGCGCGCGCCGCCCAGCCCCGGATCCACGCGCACGCCCAAGGGCGGCGGCGGCGCCGGGACAAGCTGCGCCTCGGGGCCCAGAACGTTGACCGCCGCGCGCCGCTCGCCCGCCGCATAGATCCCCGGCGGCGCGCCGGGCCCCACGCCGGCGGCCAGCGCCTTGCCGGGAATGGCCGGCATGGCGCCCGGATCGGCGGGGCGGCCGAACCCGTCCAGCACCGCAAGCGGCTTCCACAGCGCATCGTCGGCGGCCAGCTCGGCGGCCGGGCGGGCGGCCGGCGCGGCCAGCGCCAGGCGCTCGAGCATCCGCACGAAGAGCCCGGACAGCGGCAATGACGACCATTCGGCGTCGGCCGTCACATGGAACAGAACCACCCGCCCCGCGCCCAGATCGGCCGCCGTGACCAGCGGCGCGCCGTCCTCGAGCGCGGCCAGCGTGCGGCGCGCCAGGTCGGGGCCGGGCTGGGCCAGGACCTGGCGGCGGATCTCGACGTCCGATGGCGGCTCGAGCCCGGCGAAGGGACCGTCGGGCGGGAAGGGGCGCAGATGCTGCGGCGCGCTCCAGCTCAGGGCGCCGCCCAGCTCGCGCCCGCCCGCGCGCAGGCGCACGGGCAGCAGCGGATCGGGCGGCGCCTGGCCGCTGGCCTGCTCGGCGGCGGCGCGCGCCAGGCGCGGGCCGGCGAAGCGCACCAGCAGCCCGCCGGCGCGGACCCATTCGGTCAGGGCTTGGCGCTCGGCGTCGTCCATCGCGCCGACATCGGCCAGGATGATGGCGTCGGGGCGCGCCGCCAGCAGCGCCGAGACGCCGCCCTCGACCAGCTCGGCCGTGGGCTCGAGCGCCTTGCGCAGGTAATGCAGCGGCGAGACCAGCGGCGCCGCGCCCGCATCGTCGCGCCCCGCGGCAAGGCCCACGCGGCGGCGGCGCAGCGCGTCGTCGGCCAGCGCCGCGCCGCCGGCCGAGGGCGCGTCCAGAAGGACCACGCGCTCGACCCGGTTGCGCAGCTCGAGCGGCAGGTCGAAGCGCAGCCGCGCGAGCTGCGCGCCCTCGGGGATCGCCGCGCGCGCGACGCCCAACCGGCGCTCGACGCCGTCCGGGCCGCGGCCGATGGCCGCCGCCGTCACGGCCCGGGCGCCGTCCGCGCCGGCGCGCACGACCTCGACGACCAGCGCGCCGTCCTTGTCGAGCGCCGGCGGCCGCAGCCCCGGCGCGGGCGTCGCGGGCGGAACGATCGTGGTCGGCCCGAGCGCGGCGAAGGTCTCGGCCAGCCCGTCGCCGGGTTCATGCGCCAGCCCGTCGGTGAGCCACAGGATCTCGAGCCCTCCGGCGGCGAAGCCCATCGCCGCGCGCGCATCCAGCGCCGCGGCGAAGGCGGCGCGCGGCGGCGCCCAGGGGCGCGGCGCCAGCGCGGCCAGCGCGCCGCGCCAGTCGTCGGCCGGGCGCGGGTCGAAGCGCCAGCCCTCGGGCCCCGGATCGGCGATCGAGACCAGGATCGCCGGCCGCCCGGCCCGCGCCGCCTGGTCCAGGGCCTCGGCCGCGCGGGCGCGCCGCGCCTCCCAGTCCGGCGCCGAGGCCCAGCCGCCGTCCAGCGCGATCAGCAGCGTCCCGCCCCCCGCAAGGGCGCGGCGCGGGTTCGAG
The DNA here is from genome assembly GCF_008124525.1 of Oceanicella actignis. Taxonomy (GTDB): domain Bacteria; phylum Pseudomonadota; class Alphaproteobacteria; order Rhodobacterales; family Rhodobacteraceae; genus Oceanicella; species Oceanicella actignis. Next base: position 370,409 of record NZ_VNHJ01000002.1, on the reverse strand, counting down.
ACGGGCTCGGCGAAGGCCAGGATCAGCGCCGTCGCCAGCAGCATCCGCAGCGCCAGAAGCCACCACGGGGTGCGGTCAGGCGTGCGCTCGGTCTCGCGCAGGCCGGCCAGCAGCCCCACCCCCGCGAAACGGACCCGGCGCGGGGCGGGAGGCGTTGCGCGCAGCAGCAGCCACAGCGCAGGCAGGGCCGCCAGCGCGACCAGCGCCCAGGGGTTCAGGAAAGCGATGGCGCCGAGGCTCAGCATGGCCGCTCGCGCCGCGCGGCGACGGCGCCGTGCAGCCAGACCAGCGCCGCGCGCGCGCTCTGGTCGGTGCGATGCACGCCGAATTGCCAGCCGCTGCGGCGGGCGGCGTCGCGCAGGCGGGCGCGGCGCTCGGCCAGACGGCGGCGGTAGGCCTCGCGCAGCGACTCGGCGCGGTGGGCGTCGTGGCGCATGGCGCCGTCCGGCGACAGGAAATCGACGCGCCCATCGAAGGGGAACGCCTCTTCGGCCGGGTCGAGGATCTGCAGGCACACCCCGCCCACCCCCGCCGCGGCGGCCGCGCGCAGCGCCGCCTCGACCGGGGCCAGGGGGCCGAGGAAGTCGGACAGGAACACCGCCGTGCCGCCGCGCGTCCAGGCGGCGGCGGGCGGCGCGCCCCAGGCCGGGCGGGCGTCCTCGGCGACCGGCGGCGCGGCCAGGGCGGCGGCCATGCGGCGCAGCTGCGCCTCGCCGGCGCCGGGGCGGCCCGCGCCCAGAAGGGCCGCGCGCTCGCCCCCGCGGATGACCAGCGCCGCCAGCGCCAGCGCCAGAAGCGCCGCGCGGTCGCGCTTGGCGCGCGGCGCGGCGGCCGAGCGGCACGACATGGACGCCGCGTCATCGGCCCATAACCAGACCGATTGCGGCGATTCCCACTCGGTCTCGCGCACGAAGAGCTGATCCGAGCGCGCCGAGCGCCGCCAGTCGACGGCCGAGGCCGGATCGCCCGGCATGGCGCGGCGATATTGCCAGAACGCCTCGCCCGCCCCCGCGCGCCGGCGCCCATGCGCGCCGGACGAGACCGCCGCCGCCAGGCGCCGCGCCTCGACCAGCAAGGGCGGCAGCGCGCCCGCCGCGCGCTCGGCGTCGCGCCGCAGCCGCGCCGCGCGCATGAAGGCCGCGTCGGGCGGTGCCTGGGGCGGGCGGGCGCTCATGCGGCGGCCTCGACGCCCAGCGCGCGCGCCACCAGATCGTCGATCAGCGCATCCAGCGAGGCGCCCTCGGCGCGCGCGGCGAAGGTCAGCGCCATGCGGTGGCGCAGCGCCGGCCGCGCCAGCGCCGCCACATCCTCGACCGAGGGCGCAAGGCGCCCGTCCAGCAGCGCCCGCGCGCGCGTCGCCAGCATCAGCGCCTGCGCCGCGCGCGGCCCCGGCCCCCAGGCGACCTGGGCGGCGACGGGCTCGGCGGCCTCGGGCAGATCGGGGCGCGCGGAACGCACCAGCGTCAGGATCGCCTCGAGCACGCTCTCGCCCACCGGCATGCGGCGCACCAGCCGCTGCGCCGCGATCAGCGCCGGCGCGTCGAGGACCGGGGCGGGGCCGGCCTCGTCGGCGCCGGTGGTGGCCAGAAGGATGCGCCGCTCGTCCTCGCGCGAGGGGAAGTCCACGTCGATCTGAAGCAGGAAGCGGTCGAGCTGCGCCTCGGGCAGGGGATAGGTGCCCTCCTGCTCGATGGGGTTCTGCGTGGCCAGCACATGGAAGGGCGCCGGCAGGTCGCGCCGCTGGCCGGCGACGGTGACGTGCCGCTCCTGCATCGCCTGAAGCAGCGCCGATTGCGTGCGCGGCGAGGCGCGGTTGATCTCGTCGGCCATGAGCAGCTGGCAGAACACCGGCCCCTCGATGAAGCGGAAGGCGCGGCCGCCGCCATGCTCGGCCTCTTCCAGCACCTCGGCGCCAAGGATGTCGGCCGGCATCAGGTCGGGGGTGAACTGCACCCGCCCGGCATCCAGCCCCAGCACGACGCCCAGCGTCTCGACCAGGCGGGTCTTGGCCAGGCCGGGCGCGCCGACCAGCAGCGCATGCCCGCCCGACAGCAGCGCCGCCAGCGTCAGATCGACCACGCCCTGCTGGCCGATCACGCTGCGCGACACCTCGGCGCGCACGCGCGCCAGCGCCTCGCCCAGGGACTCGATCTCGGCGGCCAGTGCGGCGGGGTCTTCGGTCATGCGGATCCTCCTGCGCGAAGCGGGGTGCGGGTTGAAACTCTAGACCGCAGGCATAGCATGTCCAGCGTCGGCGATGCAGCCGGCGGCGGAAGCGACACGCAACGAATCGAGGAGCGCGGCATGAGCGAGAGCGCCGGACCGACGGACAAGCCGACGCAGGAGAGCCTTGCGCGCGCCGCCGCCGCGGCGGCGAAGAAGGGGCCGCCGCCGGTGCATCTGTGGAATCCGCCCTTTTGCGGCGATCTGGACATGCGGATCGCGCGCGACGGCAGCTGGTGGTATCTGGGCACGCCCATCGGGCGCGAGGCGCTGGTGCGCCTGTTCGCCTCGATCCTGCGCAAGGACGGCGACCGCTACTACCTTGTCACCCCGGTCGAGAAGGTCGGCATCGTCGTCGAGGACGCGCCTTTCGTGGCGGTCGATTTCCGCGTCGAGAACCCCGGCCCCGATCAGACGATCGTCTTCGCGACGAATGTCGGCGACGAGACCGCCGCCGGCCCCGAGAACCCGATCCGCGTGGCTCACGACCCCGCCACCGGCGAGCCCAGCCCCTATGTGCATGTGCGCCGCGGGCTCGAGGCGCTCATCGACCGCAAGAGCTTCTACCGCCTGGCCGAGATCGGCGAGCGCGCGCGTCAGGACGGGCGCGAATGGTTCGGCGTGCGCTCGGGCGGCATGTTCTTTCCGCTGATCGCCGCCGACGAGCTGCCCGACTGACGATTTGCAGATCGGCGGATCGGTAAATGAACCTTGAATGAATGATTCGTCGCCATTATGATCACGCCGACGCCGGCCGCTCGCGCCAGCGCCGCCGTTCCGCGACGGAGCCCAACCGATGAAGCACGTTTCGATCCTGGCCGCGGCGCTTGGCGCCGCGATTTGGGCCGCACCCGCAGGCGCGCTGCCGCTCAAGTTCAACAACGCCGTCGCGCCGACCGACGTGGCGAACATGGACGGTTTCGCCGGTCCGGCGATCACCAACGCCCTCAGCGTCGACTTCATCGCCGTCGCGACCGACGGCGCGACCACCGTCGACGCCCGCGTGACCGCCGTGGTCGATGAGGCCAACACGCATTTCGCCACCGTCAACGACGGCAGGAGGGGCTCGCGCGGAAGGAAGCTCACGGGCGAGGCCCGGCGCGGCTTCGCGCCGAACTACTACGCCCCCAACGGCGCGGCCGAGCCCAATGACGACCTGGGCTTTCTTTACGAATCGCTCGACTACGGCTTTGCGGGCATCGATCTGACCATCGCGCTGTTCGACGGCACCGGCGCGCTGTCGGGAACCTTCTCGACGCCCTTCAGGGCCGCCGCCGTCGAGCTGCTGATCTATGACGTGGACGGCGAGCCCTCGCAGTCGGAATTCCTGCGCGTCTGGCGCGCCGACGGGCTGGCGCAATACCAGCTGGGCGACGCGCCGCAGGCGCTGACCGCGACGGATGAGGGCGAGACCTACCTGTTCACCGGGCCGGGCACGAACTTCGACGAAACCGACGCAAGCGGCGCGCTGGTGCTGCGCTTCGTGGACACGGACCAGATCCGCCTCTCGTTCGGTTCGGTCGCCAACAGCGCCGGGCCCGAGCGCAACGCCGTCTTCTCGGCCATCGACGGCGATCTGAGCCTGTATGATCCGAACGCCTTCCTCGATCCGGTGGACGTGCGCTCGACCGCCGTGCCGGTCCCGGCGGCCGGCGCGCTGCTGCTGACGGGTCTGGGCGCGCTGGCCGGGGCCGGCTTCGCGCGCCGGCGCGGCTGAGGCGCGCCCGCTCCGCGCCCCGCGACGCGGCCCTGACCGAACGGCGCAACGCCGCCTCGTTCGCCCCCGCGGGGCCCTTGGCCAAAAGGCGCAAGGCCGCCACGGCCGCCCTGCGCCAAGCCCGCGGCAGAACAGCCGGCCGCCGTCTCGACCGCCCGGCGCCGCCGCCTCGCCCGAACGGGACGTCGCCGCGCCCGCCCTCTCGCGGCGCAGCCCCGCCCGCCCGGCCCCCGGTCGAGCGGCGCATGGTCGCCTCGACCGCCCCGCAGCGCGGCCCCGGTCGAATGGCGCGTGGCCGCCCCGGTCGTCTCGCCCCGCAGCGCCGCGCGCACGCCGCGCCCGCCGCCGCGGCCCGCCCCCGATCCCCGCGTCGGTCGAGGTCTCGAAGTCCCCGACCCGCCGCCCGCCTCGACCCTTGGGGGGCGGCGGCGGCCACCCCGGGCGCCTCGGCGCGGGCACGCGGCGCTTGCCAGCGCGCGCCCGGCGGGCCACATCTTGCCCATGCAAGACGCTTTCGACACGCCCCCGCACGATCCCGCCGCGGCCCTGAACGACGAGGCCGACCCCACGCTCGACCCCGGCGCCGGGCCGCAGCCGCTCGACGCGCCGCGCCCGCCCCGGATGCCCGTCAGCGAGGACGACCTGCGCCGCGTGGCGCGCGGCGGCGGGCGTGCGGGCAGCTCGGACTACGACCTCAACCCCGAGCTGCGCGACGCGCTGCCCCCGCGCCGCAAGCTGCGCCCGGCCGCGGTTCTGTGCCCGCTGGTGCGCCGCCCGCAGGGGCTGCACGTGATCCTGACGCGGCGCGCGGACCATCTGCGCCACCACCCCGGCCAGGTGGCCTTTCCCGGCGGCAAGGTCGAACCGAACGACCCCTCGCCCGCCGCCGCCGCGCTGCGCGAGGCGCAGGAGGAAATCGGCCTCGACCCCGCCATGGTCGAGCTTCTGGGCGCCATCGACGGGCACGAGACGGTGACCGGCTTTCTGGTCACGCCCTGGCTCGGGCTCGTGGACCCGGCCTTCTCGCCGCGCCCGGACCCCTCGGAGGTGGCCGAGGTGTTCGAGGTTCCGCTCGACTGGCTCATGGACCCCGCCAACCACGCCCGCGGCTGGCGCGAGTGGAACGGCCAGCGGCGCTGGTATTACGAGATGCCATGGCGCGGACGCCGCATCTGGGGCGCGACGGCGCGCATGCTGGTGGGGCTGAGCGCGCGCCTGGCCGCGCTTGACGGCGCGGGCGGGGGCGCGGCATGAGCGCCGCCGCGCCCGTTCCCGACCTTGCGCCGCTGGACGATGCGTGGCTGCGCGACCCGGCCGCGCAGCGCGTCGCCGCCGCCCTGCTCGAGGGCGGCGCGCAGGCGCTGTTCGTGGGCGGCTGCGTGCGCAACGCGCTGCTCTCGCGCTTCGGAGCGCCGGCCCCCGTGGCCGATGTGGACCTGGCGACCGATGCGCGCCCCGAACGCACCGTCGAGCTTCTGACCCGCGCCGGGCTGCGCGCCGTTCCCACGGGCATCGCGCACGGCACCGTGACCGCGGTCGCCGACGGCCGCCCCTTCGAGATCACCACCTTCCGCGCCGATCTGCGCGGCCATGGCCGCCATGCCGAGGTCGCCTTCGGCGCCGATCTGGCCCAGGACGCCGCGCGCCGCGACTTCACCATGAACGCGCTTTACGCGCGCCCCGACGGCGCGGTGCTGGACCCCGTGGGCGGGCTGCCCGACCTGCGCGCGCGGCGCGTGCGCTTCATCGGCGACGCGGGCCGGCGCATCCGCGAGGACTACCTGCGCATCCTGCGTTTCTTCCGCTTCCACGCCTGGTATGGCGCGAACGGCATCGACCCCGAGGGCCTGGCCGCCTGCGCCGAGGGGCTCGACGGCCTCGACCGCCTGTCGCGCGAGCGCATCGGCCACGAGATGCGCCGCCTTCTGGCCGCCCCGGACCCCGCCCCGGCCCTGGCCGCCATGGCCGCCTGCGGCGCGCTGGCGCGGGTGCTGCCGGGCGCCGACCCGGCGCTGATCGCGCCCCTGACGCATGTCGAGGCGCTGGCCGGCGCCGCGCCCGACTGGCTGCGCCGCCTGGCCGCGCTTGCGCCCGGCGCCGACGCCGACGAGCTGGCCCGGGCCCTGCGCCTGTCCAACGCCGAGCGTCGCCGCCTGGCCGCCGCGGCCGCGGCGCGCGAGGCCGCCGAGCCCCCGGCCCGCGCCGCCTGGCGCCATGGCCCCGACGCCGCGCGCGACGCGGCGCTGATCGACGCCGCCGCCCGCGCCGCCCCGCCGCCCGCGGATCTGGAGGCCGAGCTGGCGCGCGGCGCCGGCGCGCGGATGCCCGTGCGCGCGCGCGATCTGGCCGCGCGCGGCGTCGCCCCCGGGCCGCAGATGGGCGCCGAGCTGCGGCGCCTTGAAAAGGCGTGGCTCGACTCGGACATGCGGCTCGACGCCGAGGCGCTGCTGGCGCGGGTCGGCAAGGGCTGAGCGGCCACGCTTGACGCGCCGGGGCGGAGCGCGTCATATCTTCTTTGGTCACCCCTGCTGACCAAATCGCCCGAAACGCGGAGCCCCCGATGTGGACCTTCGAAACCTTCGCCGCGCTGGCCGCGCTGGCCGTGGCCTCGACCTGGACGCCTGGGCCGAACAACGCGATGCTGGCCGCCTCGGGGGCGACCTTCGGCTTTCGGCGCACGCTGCCGCACGCGATGGGGGTGGCGCTGGGCTTTTCGCTGATGATGTTCCTGACGGCGCTGGGCCTGGCGGGGCTGTTCAAGCAAAGCGCCCTTCTGCGCGAGGGGCTGCGCTGGGCCGGCACGGCGCTGCTGCTGTGGATCGCGTGGCGGATCGCGACGGCGCGCGCGCCCGGCGCGGCGGGCGGCCCCTCGCGCCCCTTCACCTTCCTGCAGGCGGCGGCGTTCCAGTGGGTCAATCCCAAGGCCTGGGCCATGTGCGTGGCGGTGGTCTCGCAATTCGTCGCCGGCGCCGCGCCGCTGCGCGAGGCGGCGTCCTGCGCGCTGGTGTTCGTGGCGTCGGGCCTGACCTCGGCGCATGGATGGGCGGCGTTCGGCGCCGGCATGGGGCGCGTTCTGGGCGGCGGCGCGCGGCTGCGGGCCTTCAACCTTTGCATGGGCGCCATGGTCGCGGCGGGCGCGGCGATGCTGGCCGTCGCCGATCTGGGATGAGCGCCGACGCGCAGCTGGCCCCGCTGGCCGCCTTCGTCTTCGCGGGGCTGTTCTCGCCGGGGCCGAACGTGGTGATGCTGGCCGCCTCGGGCGCGCGCTTTGGCGTGCGGGCCACGGTCCCGCACATTCTTGGCGTGGCGGGGGGCGTCGGGGCGATCGCGGCGGCGGCGGGGCTGGGCGTGGGCGCGGCGCTGGCGGCGGCGCCGTGGCTGGCGGCCGGCCTCAAGGCGATCGCGGCGCTGTGGATCCTGCGGCTGGCCTGGTCCATGGCCGCGGCCGCGCGCCGCCCGCGCGGCGCCGACGCCGGACGGCCGATGACGCTGGCCGAGGCGGCGCTGTTCCAATGGGTCAACCCCAAGGTCTGGGCGGTGGCGCTGGCGGCGGCGGCGGGCTTCGCCGGCGGGGGCGGTCCGGCGGCCGAGGCGGCGCGCCTGGCGCTGGTGTTCTCGGGGCTGAACCTGCTGGTATGCGTGTTCTGGACCTCGGCGGGCGGGCTCTTGCGCCGGCTGATGGCGTCCGAGCGCGCCCACCGCCGCTTCATGACCGCGCTGTCGGCGCTGATGGCGGCGTCCGCGGCGCTGATCTTCGTCTGAGCCGGGGCGCGCCGGCGCGGCGCCCCTCGGCCGCCGCGGCGGCCAGCCAGTCGCGCACGGCGCGCGCCTTGGGCGTCAGCGCGACGCCCTGCGGCCAGACGACGTGAAACGAGCGCCCCGTGCGCAGCGCCGGCCCGCCCAGGCGGCGCAGAAGCCCCGCGCGCAGGTGCCGCTCGACCAGGTGGCGCCAGCCCAGCGCCACCCCCTGCCCCTCGAGCGCGGCCTGGATGACCAGGACGTAGTCGTTGATGACCAGCTCGCGCGCGGGCTCGGCGCCCTCGAGGCCCGCGGCGCGGAACCAGTCGCCCCAGTCGGCGGCCGGGCGCGTGGGCTCTTCGAGATGGATGAGCCGCCGGCGCGCCAGCTCGGCCGGGTCGGCGGGCAGGCCGTGGCGGGCGATCCAGGCGGGGCTGGCGACGGGAAAGATCACCTCTTCGGCGATCGGCTCGGCGCCGTGGCCGGGCCAGTCGGCCGGATCGCCGCCGCGCACGCCGAGGGGCACTCCCTCGGCGACCAGGTCAAGGTCGCGGTCGGCGGTCTGCAGGCGCAGATCGACGCCGGGCAGCGCCTCGCGCAGCTGCTGCAGGCGGGGCATCATCCAGAAGGCGGCGAAGGCCGTCGAGACGGCCAGCGTCACGGGCCCGTCCTCGCGCGCGCGCAGCGCCTCGACCCCGGCGCGGATCTGCGACAGCGCCTGCGAGACCTCGGCGAAGAAGCGCGCCCCCGCATCCGTCAGCCGCGCCCGGCGCGGCGTGCGCACGAACAGCTGCGCGCCCAGCTGGTCCTCGAGCGCGCGCACCGCAAGCGAGACCGCCGCCTGGCTCATGCCCAGCTCGCGCCCGGCGGCGGTGAAGCTGCCGAGCCGGCCGGCGGCCTCGAACACGATCAGATGCCCCGGCGAGGGCAGCAGGCGGCGCAGGTTCGTCATAAGCGCAGCTTATGCGCCGCATGAGAATTTTCCAGCGTTACGCACGCCCGCGCCCGGTCTAGCGTTCCCCTGGGGCGCCGCGCGACCGGCGCGCGCGGCGCGGCGAAGGGAGGCGATCATGGAAGCATCGGCGCGGCGCAAGGGACAAGGCGGAAGGCAGGCGCGGCAGGCCAGGCGCGCCGAGGCGGGCGCGCCGGCGGGGCGGCCGGGCATCCGCCGCGCGGTTCCGCCGATCGAGCTGCTGGACGAGGAATCGCTGCTGCGCATCGAGCGCGCGGCCGACCGCATCCTGGCCGAGGTCGGGATCGAGTTCCGCGACGACCCGGCGGCGCTGGCGCTGTGGCGCCGGGCCGGCGCGCGCGTCGAGGGCGCGCTTGTGCGCTTCGAGCCGGGCATGCTGCGCGAGATCCTCTCCTCGGCCCCGCGCGAGTTCGTCCAGCACGCGCGCAATCCGGCCAACTCGGTGCGCATCGGCGCCGATCAGGTGGTGTTCGCGCCGGCCTACGGCTCGCCCTTCGTGATGGATCTGGACCGCGGGCGGCGCTACGGCACGCTCGAGGATTTCCAGAACTTCGTGAAGCTGGCCCAGTCCTCGCCCTGGCTGCACCATTCGGGCGGCACGATCTGCGAGCCGACCGACATCCCGGTGAACAAGCGCCATCTGGACATGGTCCTGGCGCATATCCGCCTGTCGGACCGGCCCTTCATGGGCTCGGTCACCGCCGAGGACCGGGCCGAGGATTCGATCGAGATGGCGCGCATCCTCTTCGGCGCCGACTTCGTGGACGCCAATTGCGTGATCCTGGGCAACGTCAACGTCAACTCGCCCCTCGTCTGGGACGGGACCATGACGCGGGCGCTGCGCGCCTATGCGCGCGCCAACCAGGCGGCGGTGGTGGTTCCCTTCATCCTGGGGGGCGCCATGGGGCCCGTCACCACCGCCGGCGCCGTCGCCCAGGCGCTGGCCGAGACCATGGCCGGCTGCGCGCTGACCCAGCTCGAGCGACCCGGCGCGCCGGTGATCTTCGGCAATTTCCTCAGCTCGATGAGCCTGCGCTCGGGCTCGCCCACCTTCGGCACGCCCGAGCCGGCGGTCGGCTCGCTGGCGGTGGGGCAGCTGGCGCGGCGGCTGGGGCTGCCGCTGCGCTGCGCGGGCAACTTCACCACCTCGAAGCTGCCCGACGCGCAGGCCATGGCCGAGGGAACCATGTCCATGCTGTCGGCCATTCATTGCGGCGCCAATTTCGTGCTGCACGCGGCCGGCTTCCTGGACGGGCTTCTGTCCATGTCCTACGAGAAGTTCGTTCTTGACTGCGACCTGTGCGGGGCGCTCCACACCTATCTGCAGGGCGTGCGGGTGGACGAGGCGACGCTGGCGCTCGACGCCTTCGCCGAGGTCGGGCCGGGCGGGCACTTCTTCGGCTGCGCGCACACGCTGGCCCATTACGAAACCGCCTTCCGCCCCTCCGAGACCGGCGACGACGACCCCTACGAGACCTGGCTCGAAGCCGGCGCCGAGGACGCGGCGACGCGCGCCAACCGCATCTGGAAGCGCCGCCTGGCCGAGTTCGAGCCCCCGCCGCTCGACCCCGCGATCGACGAGGCCCTGGCCGACTTCGTCGCCCGCCGCAAGGCCCAGGGGCCCGACATGTGGCACTGAGCCGTCGGGCTTGCGCGTCGGCCCAAGGCGCGCGCCAATCGGGTTACGCCCCCAGACCGAGGTCCGAGCATGACGAACGATCCCCTGCTCCAGCCCTTCCGGCTCAAGCACCTGACGCTGCGCAACCGGATCATGTCCACCGCGCACGAGCCGGCCTATTCCGAGGACGGCCTGCCCAAGGACCGCTACCGGCTCTACCACGTCGAGAAGGCCCGCGGCGGCATCGCGCTGACCATGACGGCGGGCTCGGCGGTGGTCTCGCCCGACAGCCCCGAGGCCTTCGGCAACCTGCACGCCTATCGCGACGAGATCGTGCCCTGGCTGCGCCGCCTGGCCGACGAGTGCCGCGAGCACGGCGCCGCGGTGATGATCCAGCTGACCCATCTGGGCCGGCGCACCAGCTGGAACAAGGGCGACTGGCTGCCGGTGCTGTCGGCCTCGCCGGTGCGCGAGGCGGCCCACCGCGCCTTTCCCAAGGAGGCCGAGGACTGGGACATCGCCCGCATCGTCGCGGACTACGCCGCCGCCGCCCAGCGCATGAAGGAGGCCGGGCTGGACGGCATCGAGTTCGAGGCCTACGGCCACCTGATGGACAGCTTCTGGTCCCCCGCCACCAACCGGCGCGAGGACGAATGGGGCGGCTCGCTGGATAATCGGCTGCGCTTCACATGGGCGGTGATCGACGCGGTGCGCGCCGCCGTCGGGCCCGACTTCATCGTCGGCATCCGCATGGTCGCGGACGAGGACTGGGACAAGGGGCTGAGCCGCGAGGAAGGGGTCGAGATCGCGCGCCGCATCGCCGCCTCGGGCAAGTTCGACTTCATCAACCTGATCCGCGGGCATATCGACCACGACGCGCCGCTGGCGCGGGTGATCCCGGTGCAGGGCATGGCCTCGGCGCCGCATCTGGACTTCGCCGGCGAGGTCCGCGCCGAGGTCGGCATCCCCGTCTTCCACGCCGCGCGCATCCCCGACGTGGCCACCGCGCGCCATGCGATCGCGACGGGCAAGCTGGACATGGTCGGCATGACCCGCGCCCACATCGCCGACCCGCACATCGCCGCCAAGGTCATGCGCGGCGAAGAGCACCGCATCCGCCCCTGCGTGGGCGCCACCTACTGCCTCGACCGGATCTACGAGGGCGGCGAGGCGCTGTGCATCCACAACGCCGCCACCGGGCGCGAGGCGCGCATGCCCCACGTCATTCCGCCCGCGCCCAGGCCGCTCAAGGCGGTGATCGTCGGCGCCGGCCCCGCCGGGCTCGAGGCCGCGCGCGTGGCGGCCGAGCGCGGCCACGACGTGACCGTGCTCGAAGCGGCCGACCGCGCCGGCGGGCAGGTCAACCTGCTGGTCCAGAACCCGCGCCGGCGCGAGGTGATCGGCATCATCGACTGGCGCCTGGACGAGCTTGCGCGCCTTGGCGCGCGCATCCGCTTCAACGTCTACGCCGAGGCCGAGGACGTGCTGGCCGAAGACCCCGACATGGCGGTGATCGCCACCGGCGGCCTGCCCCAGACCCCGCCGATGGACGCGGGCGCCGAGCTGACCGTCTCGAGCTGGGACATCCTCTCGGGCGCGGTCAAGCCGGCCGGGCGCGTGCTGGTCTATGACGACAACGGCGCCCATCCGGGCATGAGCGCGGCCGAGGTCGCGGCGCGCGCCGGCGCCGAGGTCGAGCTGGTCACGCCCGAGCGATTCTTCGCGCCCGAGATCGGCGGCCTGAACCATGCGCCCTACATGAAGGCGTTCCACGAGCTGGGCGTGCGCGTGACCATCAACGCCCGCCTGACGGGGGTGCGCCGCGAGGGAAATGAGCTGGTCGCGACCTTCGGCTCGGACTACGCCGAGGGCTGGCGCGAAGAGCGGCGCGTCGACCAGGTGGTGGTCGAGCACGCCACCGCCCCGCTCGACGAACTCTACTTCGCGCTCAAGCACCTGAGCCGCAACCTGGGCGAGATCGACCACAAGGCCCTGCTGGCCGGGCGCGACCCCTTTCCCGCGCGCCGGCCCGAGGCGCGGATGCGCCTTTTCCGCATCGGCGACGCGGTGGCGGCGCGCAACATCCACGCCGCCATCTACGAGGCCCTGCGCCTTGGCATCCTCTGGTAGGGCGCACGCGCAAGTTGACGAAAGGCCCTCCAGCGGCGAAACAGGTTCTTAAGCAAGCTGCGGCACGTTCGACCCAAGGATGAAGGGTCGGCGCCGCCCGGCCGACCGGAAACAGTGGAGCGCGCCCGGATGCCCGGCTTTGCGGAAAATCGCCGACCCGAACCGGCATCGGCGCCGTATGCGCCCCAATCCGACGAACTCGCCGCCCTGCGGGACGAGGTCGCCCGGCTGCGCGCCGAGCTGGACGCCTGCCCCGACCTGGTTCTGGAGCTGGACGCCGAAGGCCGCTGCGCCGGCTGGCGCGGGCGCCCGCCCGCGCGCTGGCCGCTGCCGCCCGCCGCGCTGATGGGCGCGCGCATCGACGACGCGCTTGCGGCCCTCGCTCTCGACCCCGCCGAACCGGCCGCCGCCCTGGCCGAGCTGACCCGCGCGGCCGCCGCGCTCGACGCCGCCGCGCCGCCCCCGCGCGCCACGCTGGGGCTGAAAGAGGGCGGCTCGGAGGCCTGGTTCGAGCTCACGGCGATGCCCGTCGCCGCACCCTCGGGCAAGACCGAGCTGCGGCTGCGCGTGCGCGACGTCACGACCGAGCGCCGGCGCGCCGAGCGCCTCGACTGGCTGGAGCAGACGGCGCAGGAATCCCACCACCTGGTGGTGATGACCGACGCCGCGCAGCGCATCACCTGGGTCAACCCGGCCTTCGAGCGCCGCTCGGGCTATTCGCTGGAAGAGGCGCGCGGCAAGCGACCCTCCGAGCTTCTTCACTTCGACGGCACGGATCCGGCGGTCAAGGCCCGCATCCGCGCCGCCCTGGCCGCCGGCCGCCCTGCGCGCGAAGAGATCCGGAACCGCGCGAAGAACGGCGAAACCTACTGGGTCGAGACGAACATCCTGCCGCAGCGCAGCCGGAACGGCGAGATCGTCGGCTATCTGGCGCTCCAAAGCGACATCACCGAGCGCAAGCTTCGCGAGGCCGAGCTGGAGCGCAGCCGCGCGAAGGCGCAGGCCGCCGCCGACCTTCTGCGCGACGCGATCGAGACGCTGCCGCACGCATTCCTCCTCACCGACGCCGAGGATCGGCTGGTGATGTGGAACAAGGCCTATGCCCGCATGAACCGCGGCGTGGCCGACCTGATCCGCCCCGGCGTCCCGCAAGAGGAGCTGGTCCGCGCGGCCATCGAACGCGGCCTGCTGGGCAGCCCCGACTCGGACCCCGAGCGCTTCGTGCGCAAGCTGCGCGAGCGCAACGCGCAGGACGAATACCGATCGGAAATCGAGCTGCCCAACGGAACCGTCCTGCGCATCTTCGAGCGGCGCATCCCCGGCGGCGGCCGCGTCAGCCTGCGCATGGACGTGACCGAAACCGTCCGCGCCCAGCGCCGCCTGGCCCAGGTGATCGAGGGCGCGCGGGTCGGCACATGGCTGTGGGACATCCGCAGCGGCGAAAACATCATCAACGATCGCTGGGCCGGCATGCTCGGCTACACGGTCGACGAGCTGCGCCCCGTCACCTTCGAGACCTGGCGCCGCCTCACCCACCCCGACGATCTGCACGCCGCCATGGCGCGCCTGCGCCGGTGCATCGGCGGCGAGACCGACGCCTTCGAGGCGCAGTTCCGCATGCGCCACAAGGATGGCCGCTGGATCTGGATCGAAGCCCGCGGCCGCGTCCTGCAGCGCGAGGCCGACGGCAGCCCGCGGCTGATGTCGGGCGTGCACATGGACGTGACCGCGCGCAAGGAGGCGTTCGAGGCGCTGCGCTACCGCGAAGAGCTGCTCGAGGGCCTGGTCGAGCTCTCCACCGTCGGCATCATGCTTTACGACTACCACACCGGCCGCATCGAAGAGGCGAACCCCGCCCTGGCCGAAACCCTGGGCATCCCGCGCGAAAAGCTGCCCGGCATCCGCTATCGCGAGGTGTTCCTGCCCGACGGCCTGGCCGAGGCCGAGGCCAGGGCGCGCGCGCAGATGGCGGTGGGCGAACGTTTCGGACCCTTCGAGCTGACCGTGCGGCGCAGCGACGGCCAGGTGCGCAACGTTCTGGTCAACGGGGTGCTCGTTCAGGACGATCTCGGCCGCAAGCGCATCTGGAGCGTGGTCCAGGACATCACCGAAGACAAGATCCGCGAGGCCGAGCGCGAAGCCGCGCTCGAAGCCGCCAGCACCGCCCGCCGCCAGCTGCTCGAGGCCATCGAGGCGCTGCCCGACGCCTTCGCGCTGTATGACGCGGATGACAGGCTGGTGCTGTGCAACGAGCGCTACAAGGAATACTACCCCCGCTCGGCCCACGCCATGGTTCCCGGCGCCAGCTTCGAGCAGATCCTGCGCGCGGGCCTTGCGGCGGGCGAATACGTCGCCGCCCTCGGGCGCGAGGAGGAATGGCTGCGCGAGCGCCTTGCTCAACATGCGCGTTGCGAGGGCCCGATCGAACAGCGCCTGGCCGACGGGCGCTGGGTGCGCGTGCTGGAAAAGCGCACGGCCGAAGGCGGCTGGGTGGGCATGCGCATCGACGTCACCGCGCTCAAGGAAGCCGAGCAGCGCCTGGCCGACATCATCGAGGGCGCGCAGGTCGGCACCTGGCAGCTCGACATGCGCAGCGGCCGCAACCCGGTCAACCGCCGCTGGGCCGAGATGCTGGGCTATTCGCTGGACGATCCCGACGCGATCACCGCCGACGACTTCGTGGCGCTGCTCCACCCCGACGACCGCGCCAAGATCGAGAAGGAGCATGCCGAGATCCTGGCCGGCAAGGACATGTTCGAGAACGAGGTGCGCCTGCGCCACCGCGACGGACATTACGTCTGGGTCCTCACCCGCGGCCGCGTGACGCTGCGCGCCCCGACGGGCGAGCCCCTGGTGACCTCGGGCGTGCATATCGACATCTCGGAGCAGAAGGCGCGAGAAGAGGCGCTCGAGGCCGCCAAGGCCGAGCTGGAACGCGCCATGCGCGAGCGCGACGCGGCCGAGAAACGCTTTTACGACATCATCTCGGTCAGCGACGACTGGGTGTGGGAGCAGGACGAGAACCTGCGCTTCACCTTCCTGTCCGACAACGCCTCGCGCCAGGTCGTCAGCCAGGACGCCGCCGAGGTTCTGGGCAAGACGCGCGAGGAATACTTCGCCGACAAGCCCGAGGTTCTGGCCAGCGCCGACTGGCAGGCGCTTGCGCGCAAGCTCGAGCGCCGCGAGCCCTTCCGCAACTTCGTCTACATGGCGCCGCACCGGCCGGGCGGCGAAAGGCGCTGGATCCGCATCGGCGGCACGCCCGTCTTCGACGAGAACGGCGCCTTCAAGGGCTATCGCGGGCTGGGCTCGGACGTGACCGAAATCGTCGAGGCCGCCGAAAGGGCCGAGGAGGCCAACCGCGCCAAGTCGCTGTTCCTGGCGACGATGAGCCACGAGATCCGCACCCCGCTCAACGGCGTCCTGGGCATGGCCGAGCTGCTCGAGGAACGGATCGAGGATCCCGAAGGCCTCAGGATGATCGGCGCCATTCGCCAGTCGGGCGAGACGCTGCTCAACATCCTCAACGACCTGCTCGACATGTCGAAGATCGAGGCGGGCAAGCTGACGCTCGAGGCCGCGCCCTTCGCCCCCGCCGAGGCCGCGCGGCGCGTCGCGGACGTGCACGCCTTCAAGGCGGCGGAAAAGGGGCTGACGCTGCGCAGCCGCATCGATTCCCTGGCCGAGGCGCCGCGCCTGGGCGACCAGCACCGGGTCCAGCAGATCCTGCACAACCTGCTGAGCAATGCGGTCAAGTTCACCGAATCGGGCGAGATCGAGCTGCAGCTGCGCGTCAACCGGCGCGACGAAGTGGTGATCGACGTGCGCGACGACGGCATCGGCATGACGCGCGCGCAGCAGAAGAAGCTGTTCGAGGATTTCGCGCAGGCCGACAGCACCATCTCGCGCCGCTTCGGCGGAACCGGGCTGGGCATGGCCATCGTGCGCCGCCTGGTCGAGATGATGCAGGGCCGCATCCATGTGCGCAGCGCCCCGGGCAAGGGCACGCGGGTGACGGTGGCCCTGCCGCTGCCGCGGACCGAGACGCCGCCGGCCGCGGACGAAGCCGAGGCCGAGGCGCCCCCGATCTGCAACATGCGCGTGCTGGCGGCGGACGACACGCCCTCGAACCGGATGATCATTGAGGCGATGCTGCGCGGCATGGGCGTCGAGGCCGTTCTGGTCGAGAACGGCCTTCAGGCCGTCGAGGCCGCCCGCCGCGAACGCTTCGATGCGCTGCTGCTCGACATCTCGATGCCCGAAATGGACGGGATGGAGGCGCTCGATCGCATACGCCGCGACGAGGCCGAACGCGGCCTGCCCCCGACGCCCGCCGCGGCGATCACCGCGAACGCCATGACCCATCAGGTCGCCGAATATCTCGAGCGCGGCTTCGACCGCCACGTGCCCAAGCCCTTCCGGCGCGAGGATCTGCAGGCCGCGCTCGAGGCGCTGCGCCGCGTCGCCCCCGAGGGCTGAGCCCCTTGCGTTCAGAAAATCGTTGGCTTCGCCGAAGAAGCGTTTAGCTTGTGGGCCTTGAGCGCGGCGCAAAGACGCCGCCCGCAAACGGCCGCGCCCTGCGCGGCGCAACGATCGGGAGGTTCGCATGATCAGAAAAACCGCGCGCATCGCGCTTGCAGCCACGGCGCTTTGCGCCTTCGCAGCCGAGGCTTATGCCGTCGAATGGAACGTTTCGGTCTGGGGCAAGCGCCGCGCCTTCACCGAGCATGTCGAGAAGCTGGCCGAGCTGGTCGCGCAGAAGACGAATGGCGAGTTCACGCTCAACATCTCCTATGGCGGCCTGTCCAAGAACCGCGAGAATCTCGACGGCATCTCGATCGGCGCCTTCGAGATGGCGCAGTTCTGCGCCGGCTATCACCGCGACAAGAACCCGACCATCACCGTGCTGGAGCTGCCCTTCCTCGGCGTTTCGACGCTGGAGCAGGAGGTGGCCGTCAGCAACGCGGTCTACGCCCATCCGGCCGTGCAGAAGGACCTGGCGCGCTGGAACGCGAAGCTTCTGATGCCCTCGCCCATGCCGCAATACAACCTGGCCGGCGTCGGCGATGCGCCGACGGGGCTGGACAGCTTCAAGGGCATGCGCGTGCGCGCCACCGGCGGCATCGGCGAGGCGTTCCGCGCCGTGGGCGCCGTGCCCACCTCGGTGACCGCGACCGAGGCCTACAGCGCGCTCGAATCGGGCGTGGTGGACGCGGTCGCCTTCGCGCAGCACGCGCATCTGTCCTACGGCACCATCGACATCGCCAAGTGGTGGACCGAGAACCTGAACCCCGGCACCGTCAACTGCCCGGTGGTGGTCAACATCGACGCCTACGAGGCGCTGTCGCCCGAGCATCGCGCCGCGCTCGACAGCTCGATCGAACCGGCGATCCAGCACTATCTAGCCAATTACGGCAAGCTGCTGGACCGCTGGGAAGCCGTGCTCAAGGAAAAGGGCGTGCAGAAGGTGCGCCTGCCCGAGTCCGAACTGCAGGCTTTCCGCGACAAGGCCGCGGCGCCCATCCGCGACGCCTGGATCGCCCAGATGAGCGCGCAGGGCATCCCCGCGCAAGAGCTCTACGACCTGGTTCAGGAAACCCTGGCCAAGACGCGCTGAGCGCGGCGGGCAGGCCCGGCGCCGCGCCGACGGCGCCGGGCGACGAGAGGGCGAGACATGTCATCGCATTCGGTCCTTGAGGACGACTCCCTGCTCAGCCGCCTCGACCGCGCGTTGTTCAGGGTCGAGAGCGCGCTGAACCTTGCGGGCGGGCTGCTGATCCTGGCGGTCATGCTGCTTTCGGTGGCGAACATCCTGGGGCGCAAGCTGTTCGACGCGCCGATCTCGGGCTACATCGACTGGATGATCCAGGCGGTGCCGCTGATGGCGGTGCTCGGCATCGGCTATTGCCAGCGGCTGGGCGGGCATATCCGCATGGATTTCGTCATCGGCAAGCTCAACGGCCGCGCCGTCTGGGCGTTCGAGCTGCTGAGCACGCTGCTGATGCTGATCATCACCGCGGCGCTGATCTACGGAACCTGGGATCATGCCGAACGCGCGATCCGCCTGGGCGACTCGACGGTGGACATCAACCTGCCGATCTGGCCGACCAAGCTGGCCTTCCCGATCATGTTCGCGCTGCTGGCGGTGCGGCTGACGCTTCAGCTGTGGGCCTACTGGCGCGCGTTGGCCGCGGGCGAGCTGACCCCCGTGGCGGTCCCCTTGATCGAGGACGCCGCCGCCCAGGCCAGGCACGAGGCCGAAACGGTTTCGGGGCTCGAGGACGAGGCCAGCGGCGATGGAGGAGCGGCGCGATGACGACGATCGAGACATCGTTTCTTCTGGCGGGGCTTCTGATCCTTCTCGTGGTGATCGGCGTTCGCGTGGCCTTCGCGACCGCGCTGATCGGCTTCATCGGCCTGTTCACGGTCTTCGCCTTCGACAAGGGCCAGGGGTGGGAGCGCGGGCTGACCACGGCGGTGCGCATCGCCGGCCAGGTGCCGCATTCCAAGACCTCGACCCATGTGCTGGGGCTGATCCCGACCTTCATCCTCATCGGCTACCTGGCCTATTATGCGGGGCTGACCAAGGCGCTGTTCGAAGCGGCCAAGCGGTGGGTCGGCTGGCTGCCGGGCGGGCTGGGGGTGGCGACCGTCTTCGCCACGGCGGGCTTCGCGGCGGTTTCGGGGGCGTCGGTGGCGACCTCGGCGGTGTTCGCGCGCATCGCGATCCCCGAAATGCTGAAGCTGGGCTACGACAAGCGCTTCGCGGCCGGCGTGGTGGCGGCGGGCGGCACGCTGGCCTCGCTGATTCCGCCCTCGGCCATTCTGGTGATCTACGCGATCATCACCGAAAGCTCGGTCGGGCAGCTTCTGCTGGCGGGCTTCCTGCCGGGGGCGGTGTCGGCGGTGATCTATGGCGGGCTGGTGATCACCCTGGCCAAGACGCGCAAGCATCTGGGCCCGCCGGTGACGGGCTTCACCTGGGCCGAGCGGTTTCAGACGCTGCCGGGCGCCTTCCCGATCATGTTCGTGGTTGCGATCATCATCTTCTGCATCTACGGCGGATGGGGCACGCCCACCGAGGCGGGCGCGCTGGGCGCCTTCGTGGTGCTGGTGATGGCGCTCTGGCGCGGCATGCGCTGGTCGCAGCTGCGCGGCGCGCTGATGGAAAGCGCCAAGCTGACGGTGATGATCTTCACCATGATCTGGGGCGTGCTGATCTATGTGCGCTATCTGGGCTTCGCCGACCTGCCGGGCGCCTTCGCCTCGTGGGTGGCGGGGCTGGAGCAGCCCCCGATGCTGACCCTGCTGCTCATCCTCAGCGCCTATGTCGTGCTGGGCATGTTCATGGACGCGATCGGCATGCTGATCCTGACGCTGCCGGTGACGTTCCCGGCGGTCATCGCGCTCAACGGCGGGATGGGGGTGTCGGCGGCCGATTCGGCGCTGGGCATGACGGGCCCCGAATGCGCGGTGTGGTTCGGCATCATCGTGGTGAAGATGGCCGAGCTGTGCCTGATCACGCCGCCGATCGGGCTCAATTGCTTCGTGGTGGCGGGGGTGCGCCCCGACATTTCGGTGCAGGACGTGTTCCGCGGCGCCTCGCCCTTCTTCATCGCCGACGTTCTGACCGTGGCGGTGCTGATCGCCTTCCCGGGCATCGTCCTGTGGCTGCCCGCGCAGCTCGGCGGCTGATCCGCGGCGGGGCGAGGGCCGGCGATCAGCCGCCTTCGCCCCGCGAATTCTCCTTCACCCAGGCCAGGAAGCTGGGGCTGCCGCCGCGGACCTCGAGCGCCAGGATCGCCGGCTCTTCATAGCTGTGGTTGGCGCGGATGAGCGCGGACAGCGCATCGAGCGATTCCCGCGCGGTCTTGAGCAGGATGCGGAACTCGGTCTCCTCCTGCATCTCGCCCTGCCATCGATAGATGCTGCGCACCTCGTCGATGTTGGCGCAGGCGGCCAGCCCCCGCTCGACGCAAAGACGGGCGATCCGCTCGGCCTCGTCGCGCGACGAGGCGGTGGTTTCGACAAGAACGATCATGCGGCCCTCCGTTGCTGCGGCTTGCGCCAAGGCCCGTCACGCCGCGCGGGCCGAGGCATCGCGCCGATAGGACGAGAACGGCCATTGCGACGGGTCGGCGGCCAGGCCCGCGCGAACCGGTGCGCGCCAGCACGCCTCGATCTCTTCGCGCAAGGCCCGTCCGTCGGCAAGAGGGCGAATGACGGCGCCGCGCATCCAGACGCCGACATCCTTGCGCCGCAGCAGGATCGAGCGCCGCTTCTCTTCCGGCGGCAGAGCGCGCATGAAGCCGGCCTTGATCGCGCTCAGCCGCGCCTGCAGGTCGTGATCGGGGGCGCGGATCACCAGGCGCAGCTCGGCCGGAAGAACGACCGCGCCCAGAATCTGGAATGGACGCCGGCGCTTGACCGCGGCGCAGGCGGCGCGCAGGGCCGCGACCTCTCGCACCAGAAGGTCCGAGCGGCGATCGAGCAGACGCAGCGTGCAGGCGGCGTGCGCAGGAAGCGGCGCGGGGTCGGGGCATATGGCGAAGGGCGTGCTCATGCGGGCATCCTGGCGCCGAATCCGTTCACCAAAGGTTTCGCACGCTACGCCGTTGGGAAAAAATGCCTTGCCATGCCCTGCGATTCGGGGCACAAGGGCGCTGCGATCTATCTCTGACTGACTACGGTGACTGTCCTTCGACTGGTGCTGGCGTCTTGAGACTGACCAGCCACAGCCGCGGCATTCCGCGCGCGGCGACAATGCGAAGGATTGGCGACATGGCCACCGGCACCGTGAAATGGTTCAACTCCACCAAAGGCTTCGGCTTCATTCAGCCCGACGCGGGCGGCAACGACGTGTTCCTGCACGTCTCGGCGCTCGAGCGCGCGGGTCTGTCGGCCCCGGCCGACGGCCAAAAGATCGAGTATGAACTCGAGCGCGGCCGCGACGGGCGCAGCTCGGCCGGCAACGTCTCTTACCCCTGACCGGGCGGGCGGCGCGGCGTCAAGCCCGCAGCCCGAGAGAACTTGCGAAAGCCCCGCCGGCGACGGCGGGGCTTTTTCGCGTGCGCAAGGCGCGCTTTCGCGCCGCCGAAGACTGCGTTAACCAAAGCGCGGCATCATTGGATCATTCCCGCGCGAAAGGGACACGCTCGCATGGCATTCGAACACCCCTTCTATTTCCTGCGCCACGGCCGAACCGAGTGGAACGCCAAGGGCGTGACTCAGGGCCAGCTGGACGTGAAGCTGGACGCGGTCGGCTATGCGCAGGCCATGCGGGCGGCCGAGTTGATGCGCGATCAGCCGGTCTCGCACATCGTGGCCAGCCCGCTGGCGCGCGCGCGCGTGACGGCCGAGATCGTCGCCGACGCCAAGGGCCTGAAGGTGATCCTCGACGACGGGCTGAAGGAATGTCACCTGGGCGAGCATCAGGGCAAGCCGCATGGCCCGTGGCTGATGGAGTATTGGCGCGGCGCCTATGCCCCGCCGGGGGGCGAGACCTTCGCCGAATTCGCCGCGCGCGCATGGGAGGCCATGAAGCGCGCCGTCGCGCGCGGCCCCAACACGCTGATCGTGGCGCATGGGGGGCTTTGGCTGGCGGCGCAGACGCGCGTGAAGGTCGATCCGCCCCTGCGCCGCGTGCCCAACGCGCTGCCCTTGCGGGTCATGCCCGCCGCCGACGTCTGGCGGCACCGCGCGCTGGACAAGCAGCGCGCGGCCGAGCTTCTGGACGACGCCGGGGCGCCGCCCGTCTGAGGGTCAGCCGACGGCCGCGGCCGGCTCGGGCGTGACGCGGCAGGCGGCGAACTTGAACTCGGGGATCTTGCCGAAGGGGTCGAGCTTGGGGTTGGTCAGGATGTTGGCCGCCGCCTCGACATAGGCGAAGGGCACGAAGACCATGTCCTCGGCCACCGCGCGATCGGCGCGGGCCATGATGCGGATCGCCCCGCGCCGCGTCTCGATGCGCAGCATGTCGCCCGGCTTCGCGCCCAGCCGCGCCAGCGTGCGCGGATGCAGCGAGGCGTTCGCCTCGGGCTCGATCGCGTCGAGCGCCCGCGAGCGGCGGGTCATCGACCCGGTGTGCCAGTGCTCGAGCTGGCGGCCCGTGGTCAGGATCAGCGGGTATTCGTCGTCGGGCGTCTCGGCCGGCGGCGTGACCTTCGCGGGGGTGAAGCGCGCACGTCCCTCGGGGCGCGGGAAGCCGTCGCCGAAGACGATCGCCTGTCCGGGATCGTCGGGCGAGAGCGAGGGGTAGGTGACGGCCTCGCGCTCGAGCCGCTCCCAGGTGATGTTGTCCAGCGACTTCATCCCGCGCTTCATCTCGGCGAACACGTCGCGCGGATGCGCGTAGCGCCAGTCCAGACCCAGCCGGTTGGCCAGGTCGACGATGATCCGCCAGTCCTCGCGCGCCTCGCCGGGCGGGGGCACGGCGGGGAGGCCCATCTGCACCTGGCGGTTGGTGTTGGTGACGGTGCCGGTCTTTTCGGGCCAGGCGGCGGCGGGCAGGATGACGTCGGCGTAGTTGGCGGTCTCGGTCAGGAAGATGTCCTGCACCACCAGATGCTCCAGCCTAGCCAGCGCGGCGCGCGCATGGGACAGGTCCGGGTCGGACATGGCCGGGTTCTCGCCCAGGATGTACATGCCGCGGATCGCGCCGTCGTGAATGGCGTCCATGATCTCGACCACGGTCAGCCCCTTTTCCGCCGACCAGTCGCCCGAGCCCCAGATCTCGGCGAAGGCCGAGCGCACGCCGTCGTCGGTCACGCTCTGATAGTCGGGCAGGAACATCGGGATCAGCCCGGCGTCCGAGGCGCCCTGCACGTTGTTCTGCCCGCGCAGCGGGTGCAGCCCGGTTCCGGGCCGGCCCACATGCCCGCACATCAGCGCCAGCGAGATCAGGCAGCGCGAGTTGTCGGTGCCGTGCACATGCTGGCTGACGCCCATGCCCCAGAAGATCATCCCCGCGCGCGCCCCGGCGAAGGCGCGCGCAACCTCGCGCAGGGTCTGCGCGTCGATCCCGCACAGATCGGCCATCTTCTCGGGCGGGAAGGCGCGCAGATGGGCCTTCATCTCGTCCCAGTTCTCGGTGAAGCGGGCGATGAACTCGGCGTCGTAAAGCTCTTCCTCCACGATGACGTGCATGATGGCGTTCAGCATGGCCACGTCCGAGCCGGGCCGGAACTGGAGCATCTTCCACGCATGGCGGCGCAGGCCGACGCCGCGCGGGTCCATCACGATCAGCTTGCCGCCGCGCTTGGCGAAGCGCTTGAACCAGGTGGCGGCGACGGGGTGGTTCTCGACCGGGTTGGCGCCGATGACGATGGCGACGTCGGCGTTCTCGATCTCGTTGAAGGTGGCGGTGACCGCGCCCGAGCCGACGTTCTCGAGCAGGGCGGCCACGGACGAGGCGTGGCACAGCCGCGTGCAGTGATCGACGTTGTTGTGGCCGAAGCCCTGCCGGATCAGCTTCTGGAACAGATACGCCTCTTCGTTCGAGCACTTGGCCGAGCCGAAGCCCGCCACCGCGCGCCCGCCATGCGCCTCGCGCAGGCGCGCGAGGCCGGCGGCGGCGACGTCGAGCGCCTCGTCCCAGCTGGCCTCGCGGAAATGGGTCCAGGGATTGGCCGGGTCCACGTTCAGCCCCTTGGGCGGCGCGTCCGGGCGGCGGATCAGCGGGCGGGTCAGGCGGTGCGGATGCGCGACGTAGTCGAAGCCGAAGCGCCCCTTCACGCACAGCCGGTTGCGGTTGGCGGGGCCGTCGGCGCCCTCGACCCAGACGATGCGGTCGTCGCGCACCTTGAAGGTCAGCTGGCAGCCGACGCCGCAATAGGGGCAGACCGAGGTCACCTCGCGGTCGCATGCGCCAAGATCGCCGCGCCCGGCCTCGTCCAGCGCGGCGGCCGGGGCCAGCGCGCCGGTCGGACAGGCCTGCACGCACTCGCCGCAGGCGACGCAGGTGCTGTCGCCCATGGGATCGTCGAAATCGAACGCGATCTTCGCCTCGGCGCCGCGGCCGGCCATGCCGATGACGTCGTTGACCTGCACCTCGCGGCAGGCGCGCACGCACAGATTGCAGTGGATGCAGGCCTGAAGGTTGACGCGCATGGCCACGTGGCTGGCGTCCGGGCGCGGAGCGTGAGCGGCCTCGCGGGTCGGGAAGCGGCTTTGACGCACGCCCAGCCCCTCGGCCACGCGGCGCAGATGCGACGAGCGGTCGGGTGCCTGATCCTCGGCGGGCTGGTCGGCCATGAGCAGCTCGAGCACCGCGCGCCGTGCGGCGCGCGCGCGGGCGCTGTCGGTGCGCACCACCATGCCCGGCGTCGGCGTGCGGATGCACGAGGCGGCCAGGGTGCGCTCGCCCTCGATCTCGACCATGCAGGCGCGGCAATTGCCGTCGGGGCGGTAGCCGGGGGCGGGCTTGTGGCACAGATGAGGAATGACCAGGCCGCGGCCATGGGCCGCTTCCCAGATCGTCTGCCCGGGCCGCGCCTCGACCTCGGCGCCGTCGAGAATGAACCTGATCGTTTCGGTCATCGTCCGCTTCGCGCTCCGCTTCGCACCTGTCGCCGGGGCCGAGTATGCACCCGCGCGCGCCCCTCGGACGACCGGAAATCGACGCGGCGGGGCGGTTTCGCGCCATGGCGCGCCGAACATGCGCCGCGTTGCGCCCGCGCGCGCCGCAAGGCATTGTGCGGGCCGGAGGAGCCGTCAGGGGCAGGCGAAGGGGCGCGCGGTGAAGCTGATCATTCAGATCCCATGCTACAACGAGGCCGAGCAGCTGCCCGCGACGCTGGCCGAGCTTCCGCGCGACGTGCCGGGATTCTCGTGCGTGGAATGGCTGGTGATCGACGACGGGTCCGAGGACGGCACGGCCGAGGTCGCGCGCGCCTGCGGCGTGGACCATGTGGTGCGGCTGCCGCGCAACCGCGGCCTGGCGGCCGGCTTCATGGCGGGACTCGAGGCGGCGCTGCGCGCCGGCGCCGACGTCATCGTCAACACCGACGCCGACAACCAGTATGACGCCGCCTGCATTCCCGACCTGACGGCGCCCATCCTGCGCGGCGAGGCGCAGATGGTCGTGGGCCGCCGCCCGATCGCCGAGATCGCGCATTTCTCGCCGCTCAAGAAGCTGCTTCAGCGGCTGGGCAGCTGGGCGGTCCAGATCGCCGCCGGAATCGAGGCGCCCGACGCCCCCTCGGGGTTTCGCGCCATTCACCGCGACGCGGCGGTGCGGCTTTACGTGTTCAACCGCCACACCTACACGCTCGAGACGCTGATCCAGGCGGGGCGGCTGGGCATTCCCGTCGCCTGGGTTCCGATCCGCACCAACCCGCCCACGCGCCCCTCGCGGCTCATCCGTTCTGTGGCCGGGTATGTGTGGCGCTCGGCGGCGGTGATCGTGCGCGTGTTCGCGCTCTACAACCCGCTGCGCTTCTTCGGCGCGCTGGCGGCGCTGTTCCTTGCGCCGGGGGTCTGGGCCTTCGGGCGCTTCGCCTGGTTCTGGGCGGCGGGCGACGGCGCGGGCCACGTGCAGTCGCTGGCGATCGGCTCGGGGTTGATGGCGGTGGGCGGCGCGCTGGCCGTGGGCGGGCTGCTGGCCGACATGGCGGCCGCCAACCGCACCCTGCTGGCCGAGCTGCGCAGCCGCCAGCTTCTGGCAGAGCTGCCGTCCGCAGAGCGCCGGAATTGACGCAAGTCAAGTCGCGACGCTTTCGCATGTGACAGATTGCATCCGCAACGATCAGGAGAGGGCGGATGCAGTTCGAGACATTCTTTCCCTGGCGGCTGGCCCGCATGGCCGAGGCGGTCAGCCATGCCATGGCGCAGATCTACGCCGGCCGCTTCCAGCTGACGCGGGACGAGTGGCGCGTTCTGGCCGCCGCCGCCGAGGCCCCCGAGATGGAGACGCGCGAGGTCGCGCGCCGCGTCGCCATGGAC
Source organism: Oceanicella actignis (assembly GCF_008124525.1). Taxonomy (GTDB): domain Bacteria; phylum Pseudomonadota; class Alphaproteobacteria; order Rhodobacterales; family Rhodobacteraceae; genus Oceanicella; species Oceanicella actignis. The sequence continues at coordinate 344,069 of NZ_VNHJ01000002.1, read as the reverse complement.
AAGGTGTCGATGAGCCGCGCGGCGTCGCGGCTCGAGGATCGCGGCCTCATCACCCGGCGCGAATCGCCGCATGACCGGCGCATCAAGCTCATCCGCCTGACGCCCGAGGGGCGCGCGATCCAGAGCGAGGTCGGCCGCATCGTGGGCGAACGCGCCGCCTATCTGATGGAGGGGCTGGCGCCGGCCGAGCGCGAGGCGCTCGACGCGGCCATCGGCAAGCTCGAGCGCCGCGCCCTGGTCTTCGACGAGCCGCAGAACCAGGGCAAGTGCCGCCCCGGCTGCGCCTGCCAGTGCGAGAGCCACTACGCCCGCGCGCTGGAGCTGGCCATGGCGGTCTGACGGGCCGTCAGATCAGCCCCTCATAGGCGCCGCGGGGAATGCGCGCGGCGATGAGGGAGAAGCCCGCATCGGCGTCCAGCGCCCCGGCATAGGCCGCGGCCAGCGAATCGGCGTCGCCGACCTCGACCCCGCGTCCGCCCAGGGCGCGGGCGGCGGCGGCATAGTCGCTGCGCCCGAAGGCGACGCCGGCCTCGGGGCGGCCGTCGGCGCGTTGCTTGAGCTCGATCAGCGACAGCGAGTCATCGGCCAGCACGACCGCGGTCAGCGGCAGGCCGAGATCGCGCCAGGTGGCCAGCTCGCCCAGCGTCATGTCGAGGCATCCGTCGCCCAGCACCGCCACGACCCGCGCGCCCGCCCGGCCCAGCGCCGCCCCCGCCGCCAGCGGCAGCGCGCAGCCCATGGTGCAAAGCCCCGTCGATTGCAGCAGCCGCCCCGGCGCGGCGCAGCGCCACATCTGGCTGAGCAGGATGCGGTGCGCGCCGGTGTCCACGGTCACCACGGCGTCGGGCGGCGTGAGCCGCGCCAGAGTGGCGATCGCCTGCCCCGGTCCCCAGGCCTCGGGCGGCGCGAAGGCGCGCGCCAGCGCCTTGCGCAGCGCGGCCGGCTCGCCCTCGGGCCAGAGCGCGGCGGGCTCGGCCCCCTCGGCCAGCGCGGCCAGCCCGGCGGCGACGCCGCAGACCCAGGCGCGGCGGGCATGGTGCATGTGGTGGACGGGAGGCGCGGCGGCGAACTCGACCGCGCGCGCCGGATCCCACGGATAGCGCCAGCCGGCGCGCATCTCGATCGGATCATAGCCCGCGCAGATGACCATGTCCGCCTTGCGCAGAAAGGGCAGAACCAGCGCGTCCGAGCGCGGCGACAGCCCGTGCCCGCCAAGGCTCAGCGGGTGGTCCTCGGGCAGAACGCCCTTGGCCTTGTAGGTGGTCGCGACCGGCACGCCGAAGCGCTCGGCGAAGGCGCGCACCGCCTCGGGCGCGCCCGGCTCGGACAGAACGTCCAGCCCCGCGATCAGCACCGGGCGGCGCGCGGCGCGGAACATGGCGCGCGCCTCGTCCAGCGCGGGACCGGGCGCGGGCGCCGCCGGGCCAAGGCGCGCGCGCGGCGGCGGCGGGGCGGCGCGCTCGGGCGCGGCGGCGACGCTTGTGGGCACGTCGACATGCACCGGGCCCGGGCGCGGATCGGCGGCCAGCCGAACGGCCTTGTCGATCATCGCGCCGCAGGCGCCGGGGCGGGCCTCGAAGCTGGCCTTGACCAGCGGACGCAGCACCGCCTGGTGGTCGAAGACCTGGTGGGGGAAGGTCAGGGCCTCGTCCTCGGGAATGCGCCCGGTCACGACGATCAGCGGCACGCGATCCTGCGCGGCGTTGGCCACGACGTTGACCGCATTCGCCACGCCCGGCCCCACCGTCGCGACCAGCACCCCCGGCGCGCCGGTCATGCGGTGCACGCCCTCGGCCATGAAGCCGGCGGCGTTCTCGTGCCGCGCCAGGTGGAAGCGGATGCCCGCGCGCTCGAGCGCCTCGATCAACGCCAGCACCTCGCCGCCGGGAATGCCGAAGGCGTGGCGCACGCCCTCGTCATGCAGGCGGCGGGCGATGACGTCGGCGCAGCTGGGCGGATGCGACGATGCGGGCATGGCGGGCGGCTCCTTGCGATGCGGCGGCGCGGGATGCGCGCGAGCGCCGCCATCCTCGCTTGCGGGCGCGCGCGCGGCGAGGGGCCCGCGGCGACGCGCGCGCGATCGTGAAGATCGTGAACGCGGCCCGGCGCGCCCGACCGGGGCCAGGCGTCCGGCCGTCGCGGCGGACCGGGACGATCGGCGGGACGATCGGCGGGGCGGATCGGCGCGGCGGGCGAAGGGCGCAATCGCCGACCGCGGGCCGACCTTGCGCCAGCGCCGGGTCGCCCCCGATCCGCGCGCCAGGACCCGGCGCCGCGCGGTTCAGCCCGCGCGCGCGCGCCGCGCGGCGGCCAGGGTCGCGGCATAGGCGGCCAGCTCGTCCAGCCGGCCGCGGGCGGCGGCCGCGTCGCGCGCCTCAAGCGCGTCGGCCATGCCCTCGTGCAGCGCGGCCACCGCCTTGCGGTCGCGCAGCCGGTAGGTCAGCATGTTCATCAGCGGCTGCATGGCCTCGACCGCGCCGCAGATCTGCATCGCCAGCATCGGATTGCCCGCCGCCTCGGCCACCGCGCAGTGAAAGCGCACGTCCGAGGCGCAGAACGCCTCGTCGTCGATCTCGGGGTCGCGCTGGGCGGCGACCTCGGCGCGCATGGCGGCCAGATGCGCGTCCTCGCGCCGCTCGGCGGCCAGGGGCAGGCATGCGGCCTCGAGCGCGAAGCGCGCCTCGGCCGCCGATTCGAAGTCGATCTCGTTCATGCCGATCATCAGGCGCGAGACGGTGACGATGGTCTCCTGCGCCTCGTCGCGGCTGAGCCGGTTGACGAAGGCGCCCCCCGCCGGGCCGCGGCGCGTGCGGATCAGGTTCTGCGCCGCCAGGCGCTTGAGCGCCTCGCGCACCGTCGCGCGCGAGACGCCGAAACGCTCGGCCAGCTCGGTCTCGCCGGGCAGGCGCTCATCCACCATCAGGCGGCCTTCGACGATGGCCTCGCGGATCGCGTCGGCGATCTGGACGCCGAGCCCCTCGCGAGTCAGGGGCTGATATTCGATGCTCATGCCGGGCTCCGCGCAGTTTGGCGGCAGGATAGAAGCGGGCGCCGGCGCGGTCAAATCCGCCATTTTTTCATTTGTCAGACATTTGCCGTTGACAGCGCCCGCCCCCGCGCGGAACCTTCGGCCGAGGACAAGGCGCGGACGAGGGCGAGGCATGAGCGCGGGCGAACATCCGGCAAGGGCCGAACGGCGCTGGGGCGCGGCGCCCGGCTGGATCGGCTTCTACGCGCTGACGCTGGCGGCATGGTCGGCGGCGGCGCTGATGGACCCGGCGCTGAACCCGCCCGAGGGGCCGGCGGCGCTTGGCCTCGACTGGTGGCGCGACCTTTGCGCGGCGGGCGCGCGCGACGCGCGGCCCTGGGCGCTTGTCGCCATGTGGGCGGCGATGTCGGCGGCGATGATGGCGCCCACCGCCCTGCCCGCCCTGCGCGCCTTTCGCGACCTGACGCGCGCCGGCGCGGGGGGCGAGCGCGACTTCTTCGCGCTGCTGGGCGGGTATCTTGCCGTCTGGCTGGGCTTTTCGGCCCTGGCGGCGCTGGCGCAGGCAAGGCTGTCGGCGCTGGGCGCGATCGACGCCGAGGGCCGCGCGACGGCGCTGTGGCTGAACGCGGCGCTTCTGGCGCTGGCGGGGCTTTACCAGTTCAGCCGGCTCAAGCAGGCGTGTCTGAGCAAGTGCCGCGCGCCGCTGACCTTCTTCATGGAGCGCTGGCGCCCCGGCCCGCTCGCGGCCGCGCGCATGGGCGTCGAGCTGGGCGCGGTCTGCCTCGGCTGCTGCTGGGCGCTGATGCTGCTGGCCTTCGTCGGCGGAACCATGAACATCGCGTGGATGGCGGCGGGGACCGCCCTCATGACGCTCGAGAAACTGCCCGAGCTGGGACGTCCGCTGACGCGCCCGCTGGGGTTCGCGCTGATCGGCGCCGCGGCCGCGACGGCCGCCGGCGCGCTTGCCTAGGGAGGGGCCCGATGGACGACTGGAAGATCGAGGGGGAGCTGATCCTCAACTGCAACTGCACGGTGTTCTGCCCGTGCGTGGTGAGCCTGGGCAAGCATCCGCCCACCGAGGGCTACTGCCAGGCCTGGATGGGCGTGCGCATCGACAAGGGCCATTTCAACGGCGTCGACCTGTCGGGGCTGAACATCGGCATGCTTCTGGACATCCCCGGCCTGATGGCGCGCGGCAACTGGAAGGCCGCCGCCTATATCGACGAGCGCGCCTCGGACGAGGCCTTCGACGCGCTGGTCAGGATCTTCTCGGGGCAGGCGCGCGGCACGACGGGGCTGTTCTCGGTCCTGGTGGGCGAGTTCCTGGGCGCCGAGCGCCAGCCCGTGACCTACGAGACCGAGGGCAAGACGCGCCGCCTGACCGTGGGCCGCAAGATCAAGGGCGCGGTCACGCCGATCGAGGGTGCCGAGCCGGGCGAGGAGGTCAAGGTCGTCAACACCGGCTACTGGATGGGCCCGGACGTGACCATCGCAAAGGCCGATCAGGGCCGCGTGCGCGACCGCGGCCGGGTGTGGGATTTCGACGGCCGCTCGGCCGAGATCTGCCAGATCCGCTGGGGCTCGGCCTGACAGGGCCGGCCGCGGCGGGCGCCGCCCGCCGCAAGCGCGGCGCGGGGCGGCGGGCGCCCCGCGCAGAACCACGCCAGGAGCAGCCGCCATGGCCGAGCTTTCGATTTCGCGCCGCACGCGCCGCACCCCCTTCACCGACCGCGTGATCGCCGCCGGGGTCAAGGGCTGGACTGTCTACAACCACATGCTTCTGCCGACCCATTTCGGCGACGTCGCCGCCGAGTGCCGCCACCTCAAGACCGCGGTGCAGGTTTGGGACGTGGCCTGCGAGCGGCAGGTCGAGGTGCGCGGCCCCGACGCCGCGCGCCTTGTGCAGATGCTGACCCCGCGCGATCTGCGCGGCGTGCATCCGGGCCGATGCCTCTACACCCCGATGGTGGACGAGACGGGCGGGATGCTCAACGACCCCGTCACGCTCAAGCTGGCCGAGGACCGGTGGTGGATCTCGATCGCCGACAGCGACCTCTTGCTGTGGGTCAAGGGCCTGGCCTACGGCTTCAGGCTCGAGGTGGACGTGACCGAGCCCGACGTCTCGCCGCTGGCGGTGCAGGGCCCGCTGGCCGAAACGCTGATGGCGCGGGTGTTCGGCGACCGCGTGCGCGACATCCGCTTCTTCCGCTTCGACCTGTTCGACTTCCGGGGGCGCGAGCTGGTGATCGCCCGCTCGGGCTATTCCAAGCAGGGCGGGTTCGAGATCTATGTCGACGGCGCCGACATCGGCCCCGCGCTGTGGGACGCGCTGTTCGCGGCGGGGGCGGATCTGGACGTGCGCGCGGGCTGCCCGAACCTGATCGAGCGCATCGAGTCGGGCCTGCTGAGCTACGGCAACGACATGACGCGCGAGAACACGCCGCATGAATGCGGCCTGGGCCGGTTTTGCGACACGGCCACGGCCATCGGCTGCGTGGGGCGCGACGCGCTGCTGCGCGTGGCCTCCGAGGGGCCGGTGCGCCAGATCCGCAGCCTCGCGATCTCGGGCGATCCGCTGGCGCCCTGCGCCGACGTCTGGCCCGTCGTTGCGGGCGGGCGGCGGGTGGGGCAGGTGACGTCCTGCGCCTGGTCGCCCGATTTCGAGACCAACGTGGCCATCGGCATGATCCGCATGACCCATTGGGACGATGGAACCGAGGTGACGGTCGAAACGCCCGAAGGCGCGCGCCGCGCCACGGTTCGCGAACGCCCCTTCAACTGAACGACGCACGCCGCGGGGCCCGCGCCCCGCGCCAATGGAAACGACGCACAAAGGAGACTGCGCATGACCTTCAAGGCGCTCATCGTGGAGAAGGACGACGAGGGCAAGACCCACGCCTCGGTTCAGGAGATCGACGAATCGCGTCTGCCCGAGGGCGACGTGACCGTGGCGGTCGAGTACTCGACCCTCAACTACAAGGACGGTCTGTGCCTGACCACGGGCGGCGGGCTGGTCAAGACCTATCCGCATGTGCCGGGCATCGACTTCGCCGGCACGGTCGAGTCTTCGTCCGATCCGCGCTGGAAGCCCGGCGACAAGGTGGTGCTGACCGGCTGGCGCGTGGGCGAGATCTGGTGGGGCGGCTATGCCCAGAAGGCGCGCGTGAAGGGCGACTGGCTCGTGCCGCTGCCCGAGGGGCTGACCACGCGGCAGGCCATGGCCGTGGGCACGGCGGGGCTGACCTCGATGCTGGCGGTGATGGCGCTCGAGGATCACGGGCTCAAGCCCGGCGCCGGCCCGGTGCTGGTCACCGGGGCCGCCGGGGGCGTGGGATCGGTGGCGGTGGCGCTGCTGGCGGCGCTGGGGCACGAGGTGGCGGCGGTCACCGGCCGCCCCGAGGCCGAGGCGTATCTGCGCGGGCTGGGCGCCTCGCGGATCGTGCCGCGCGCCGAGCTGTCCGAGCCGGTCAAGCGCCCGCTCGAATCCGAGACCTGGGCGGGCTGCGTCGACGCGGTGGGCGGCGTCATGCTGGCGCGCGTGCTGGGGCAGCTGAAATACGGCGCCTCGGCGGCGGCGGTGGGCCTTGCGGGGGGCGCGCAGCTCAACACCACCGTCATTCCGTTCCTGCTGCGCGGGGTGAACCTCTTGGGCATCGACAGCGTGATGCAGCCCTACGAGAACCGCGTGCGCGCCTGGAACCGGATCGCCCGCGACCTGCCCATGGACAAGCTCGAGGCCATGGTCCAGCCCGCGACGCTGGCCGATCTGCCCGCGCTGGGGCAGGCCATCCTGAAAGGCCAGGTCAAGGGCCGCGTCGTCGTCGACGTCAACGCCTGATCGCCGCGGCCCGATCGCGCGCGCGTGATCGGGCCTCGGCCGCGCCGCCGTGCTAGACTGCGCGTCACGGCGCGGACCAACCGCGCGGATCGAGCGGAAAGACCCGAATGGCGCGCATTCATCGCCGGCGGCTCCCGAGCGGGGCTGCGACCCTCTTCCTTCTGCACGCGGCGCCGCTGGCGGCGGCCGCGCTCGGCCAGGCCGCCGCGGGCGCCGAGGGCCCGGCGCCCTTGCGCGCGCCGCTTCCCGCCCCGCGGACCGAAGCGCGAATCGAGGCGCCCGCCCGCGCGGCCGCTTCGACGCCGGACGGCGCGGCCCCCTGGGCGACGCCCGCTCCGCCCGGCAGGGCCGCGGCCCCGGATGCGCGGGCCTCGGGCGCGGCGCCGCTTCCTTCCGGCCCCGCGGCGCGGATCGTCGCCGAGGGCCTCGCCGCCGCGCGCCGCGGCGACTGGCCCGCGGCCCTGCTGGCCGAACGCGCGCTGGATGCGGCCGCAGAGCCGGCGGGCGCCGACCTTCTGCGCTGGCTGCGTCTGCGCGCGGGCGAAGGGCGCTGGCGCGAATATGCCGACTTCCTCGCCCGCAACCCCGGCTGGCCCGACGCCGCCCGGCTGCGCCGCGCGGCCGAGCGCGCCGCCGCCGATGCGCCGTTCGATCAGGCCCCGCCCCCGGCCGAGATCGTCGCCTTCTTCGCCCGAACGCCCCCCGCCACGGGCGCCGGCGCGCTGATGCTGGCGCAGGCGCTGCGCGCCCAGGGCCGCATCGACGCCGCCCGCGCGGCCGCGCGCGCCGCATGGCGCCGCCTGTCCCTGACCCCGTCCGAGCAGCGCGCCTTCGAGCGCGAATGGGGCGCGGCGCTGGCCGGCGCCCATGCGGAGCGTCTCGACATGCTGCTCTGGCGCGGCCTGAGCGGCGAGGCCATGCGCATGGCGCCGCATCTGGACGCGGATCTGATGGCGCTGATGCGCGCGCGCATCGCGCTGCGCGAAGGCCGCCCGGGCGCCGAGGCCGCGCTGGCCGCCGTTCCCGCCCGGTTGGCCGCGGATCCGGGCCTTGCCCATGACCGCTTCGCCTTCCTGCTGGCGCGCGGCCGGCTGGACGAGGCCGAGGCGCTGCTGCTGTCCCGCCCGCCCTCCGAGCAGGGCCTCGGCCGCCCCGCCGCCTGGGCGCGCGGTCGGCTCCTGCTGGCGCGCGAGGCGTTGCAGCAGGGCCGCGCGCGCGACGCCCTGCGCATCGTCTCGGGGCACGGGCTTGACGATGGCGCGCGCATGGCCGAGCTGGAATGGCTCGCCGGCTGGATCGCCCTGCGACGGCTCGACGATCCGGCGCGCGCGCTGACGCATCTGCGCGCCTTCGACGCCGCCGTCTCGACCCCCGTCAGCAAGGGGCGGGCGGGCTACTGGCTGGGCCGCGCGCTCGAGGCCGCCGGCAAGGCGGACGAGGCGCGCGCCGCCCATGCCCGCGCCGCCGCCTTCCAGACCACCTTCTACGGCCAGCTGGCGGCCGAGCGGATCGGCGCCCCGCCCGACCCCGCGCTGACGGGCGCCACGCCGCTGCCAGACCCCGAACGCGCGCCCTGGCTGCGCGGCGGGCTGGCGCGCGCCGGGGCGCTGGCGGCCGAGGCGGGCGCGCCGGATCTGGCCCGAAGGCTCCTGACCGCGGCCGCGCGCCAGGCGCCGACGCGGCGCGACCGCGAGGCGCTGGGCGCGCTGGCGCTCGACCTCGGGCGCCCCGACATCGCCATCGCCATCGCCAAGACGACGCGGGCCGCCGAAGGCGACGCCCCGGCGGCGCTGCTCTACCCGATCGTCGATCTTGGCCCGCCCGAGCCGGGCGTGCCGCGCGCCCTGGCGCTGGCCGTCGCGCGGCAGGAAAGCGAGCTGGCCCCCGAGGCCGTCAGCCCCGCCGGCGCGCGCGGCCTCATGCAGCTGATGCCCGCCACCGCGCGCAAGGTGGCTTCGGCGCTGGGGGTGGACTACTCGCGCGACGCGCTGACCTCCGAGGGCCGCTACAATGCGCGGCTCGGGCAGGCCTATCTGGCCGAGCTCATGCGCGAATTCGGCGCCGAGCCCCTGGCCGCGGCCGCCTACAACGCCGGCCCCGCGCGCGTGCGCGAATGGCTCGAGCGGCTGGGCGATCCGCGGCGCGGCCAGATCGAGATGCTCGACTGGATCGAGTCCATCCCCTACCCCGAGACCCGCAACTACGTCATGCGCGTGATGGAAAGCGTCCATGTCTACGCCGCCCGCCTGAGCGGCGCGCCGCAGCCCCTGTCGCTTGGCGCAAGGCTGGGCCTGCGCTGACGCAACCGGCCACGCCGCATCCGCGCCCGGGCCGGAGCGCGCCGCCGACGCGCGCGCCCGGCGACGCATGCGAAACGCTCCCCGCGCCGGCCGCGCGGGCGGGCGACGCCGCCGCGCGGGCGACGGCCGGCGCCCCCGCCGCCGGCGCGCGGCCGGGCTCAGCGCGCCGCGCGGCGGGCCATCTGGCGGGCGACGAGCATCTGCTGGATCTGGCTCGTGCCCTCGTAGATGCGCAGAAGGCGCACGTCGCGGTAAAGCCGCTCGACGGGATACTCGGCCATGTAGCCCGCCCCGCCATGCACCTGCACCGCCCGGTCGGCGACGCGGCCGGCCATCTCGGTGCAGAACAGCTTGCAGGCCGACGCCTCGAGCTGCGCGCGCCCCTCGCGGTCGTAAAGCGCCGCGGTCTCGCGCACCATGGCGCGCGCGGCCAGAAGCTCGGCCTGACTGTCGGCCAGCAGCGCCTGCACCAGCTGGTGCTCGACGATCGGCTTGCCGAACTGCACGCGCTCCATGGCATAGCGCAGCGCCTCGTCCAGCATGCGCTGCGCGGTTCCCACCGCCACGGCCGAGATGTGGATCCGCCCGCGGTCCAGCACCTTCATCGCCGTGCGAAAGCCCTTGCCCTCGTTCCGGGGGCCGCCGATGATCGCGTCCTGCGGCACGCGCACGTCGGTCAGGCGCACGTCGCAGGTCTTGGCGCCGCGCTGGCCCATCTTGCGGTCGGGCGGGCCCAGCTCCAGCCCCGGCGCGTCGGCCGGAACCAGAAAGGCCGTCACCCCGCCCGCGCCCGGATCGTCGGGATTGGTGCGCGCCATCAGCGTGAACACCCCCGCGCGCGGCGCGTTGGTGATGTAGCGCTTGACGCCGTTGATGACGAAATCGTTCCCGTCGCGCCGCGCCGAGGTGCGGATATGCGCCGCGTCCGAGCCGTAATCGGGCTCGGTCAGCGCGAACGAGGCCGTCACCTCGCCCGAGGCCAGCCGCGGCAGCCAATGCGCCTTCTGCTCCTCGGTTCCATCCATCAGGATGCCCTGCGAGCCGATGCCCAGATTGGTGCCGATCAGCGAGCGAAAGGCCAGCGAGGCGCGGCACAGCCGCTCCACCAGCCGCACCTCCTGCGACATGCTCAGGCCAAGGCCGCCGTATTCCTCGGGGATCGTCAGGCCGTAAAGGCCCATCTCGCGCATCTGGGAGACGATCTCGGGGGGGATCTCGTCCTCGGCCTCGACGCGCGGCTCGGCCGGGATCAGGCGCTCTTCCACGAAACGGTCCACGGCGTCGATCAGCTGCGCGAAGGTCTCTTCGTCCACCATCGGGGTCTTCCTCGGTTGCCGGCTGCTGATGTCGAAATACGCGAAACGCCGTTCCGAATCCAGCGCCGCGCCGCCCCGCCGCGCCGCGTCTGGACGCGCCCGCCCCCGGCGCCCTACAAGCGAGGCCGACCACAGCGAAGAGGCGCATGATGAACATCCTGATCCTTGGCGGCGGCGGGCGCGAGCACGCCCTGGCCTGGGCGATCGCCCGCAGCCCCGATTGCGGCAAGCTGATCTGCGCGCCGGGCAACGCCGGCATCGCCGCCGTCGCGCGCTGCGTCCCGGCCGACATCGAGAACCCCGCCGCCGTCATCGCCCTGTGCCGGGCCGAAGACATCGACTTCGTCGTCATCGGCCCCGAGGCGCCGCTGGCCGCGGGCGTGTCCGACGCGCTGCGCGAGGCGGGGATCGCGGCGTTCGGCCCCTCGCGCGCGGCGGCGCAGCTCGAGGCGTCCAAGACCTTCGCCAAGCAGATCTGCGACGCCTGCGGCGCGCCGACCGCCGCCTGGGCCCGCTTCGAGGACCCCGAGGCCGCCAAGGCCCATGTCCGCGCGTCGGGCGCCCCCATCGTGATCAAGGCCGACGGGCTGGCCGCGGGCAAGGGCGTGGTCGTGGCCGCGACCGAGGACGAGGCCCTGGCCGCCATCGACGAGATGTTCGCCGGCGCCTTCGGCGCCGCGGGCGCGGCGGTGGTGATCGAAGAGTTCATGCCCGGCGAGGAGGCCAGCCTGTTCGTCCTGACCGACGGCGAGCACGTCCTGCCCCTGCCCGGCGCGCAGGACCACAAGCGCGCCTTCGACGGCGACAAGGGCCCCAACACGGGCGGCATGGGCGCCTATTCGCCCGCGCCGGCGCTGACCCCCGAGATCGAGCGCCGCGCCATCGACGAGATCGTCCTGCCAACGATCCGGGAAATGGCCCGCCGCGGCGCTCCCTATCGCGGCGTGCTCTACGCGGGGCTGATGATCGGCCCGTCGGGCCCGCGGCTGGTCGAATACAACGCCCGCTTCGGCGACCCCGAATGCCAGGTTCTGATGATGCGCCTGGCGGGCGACATCCTGCCCGCCCTGCGCGCCTGCGCCGAGGGCGGGCTCGAGGGCGTGCGGCTGGACTGGCGCCCCGAACCGGCGCTGACCGTGGTCATGGCTGCGAAGGGCTATCCGGGCGCCTACGCCAAGGGCGAAGAGATCCGGGGCCTCGAAGCCGCGGCGGCCGACCCGGACGTCGAGATCTTTCACGCCGGCACCCGCGCCGAAAACGGCCGCATCCTGTCGAATGGCGGGCGCGTGCTGAACGTGACCGCGCGCGGCGCGACGCTGGCCGAGGCCCGCGCCAAGGCCTACGAGGCCATCGCCCGCATCGACTGGCCCGGCGGCTTTTGCCGCAGCGACATCGGCTGGCGCGCGCTGTCGCGCTGAACGCGGCGCTTCGGCAAACGCGCCTGGCGCCGGACCGGCCCGGGGGCGCGCGCCCGGACGCGCCCGGCGGCGTGCTTGAACGAGCCGGCGCCGCGAACTCGCCGGAACGGCGCGCGCCGGGCCTCTCGGCCACCGCCAACGGTCGCCGCCGCGCAGCCGCACGCGCGACGGCCAGCCCGCCAATCAGCCGGTCGTGCAGCGCAAGACCGCCGTCAGCACCGAAGGGTCGGCCCGCATCGATTTCTCGACCGGCTCGCAACCCGTGGCGCGGCGCATGGCCTCGGCGCCGCGCAGGGCCATGAGCTCGGCGCTGGCGCCCCATGCCCTGCTGAGCCGAATGGCCTGCGCCTCGTCGCCCGCGCGATAGACGTCGAAGCTCCAGCCGTCGACCTCGACCCTTGTCGGCTCGGCGCCCACGAAGCGCATTCCCGGCGACGAGCACGCCGCCAGCGCCAGCGCCGCAAGCGCGGCCGCGATCCATGCCCTGAACATCGCGCCTCCTCGTTCCATCGGTCGGCGTCAGGGTGCGCGCAAGATGGTTTCCAAAGGGTGAACGCGCGGGCCATGTCCGCCGCGCGCCTCGTTGCGTCGCTTTTCGCCCTGCCCGCGCCGGCGCGCACGCGCTACCATGCCCGCGGCCGCCCGGCACGGCGCGGCGCGATCACCGGTGACGGGCACGGATGACGGGGCGAAGCATGGCGCTGGACGACGGCAAGGGCGTATGGAAGTCGGGGCGCGGCAAGGGCCGCAAGACCCCCAAGGGACGGCAGGTCTCGGACTCGGCGCTGGCCGAGCTGCGCGCGCTGCTGGGCGACCGGCCGCGCCGGCGCGACCTGCTGATCGAGCATCTGCACCTGATCCAGGACGCGCGCGGCCACCTGCCCGCCGATCTGCTGCGCGCCCTGGCCGAGGAGATGGGCCTGTCCCAGGCCGAGGTGTTCGAGGTGGCCACCTTCTACGCGCATTTCGACGTGGTGAAGGAGGGCGAGACCCCGCCGCCGGCGCTGACGATCCGGGTTTGCAGCTCGTTGTCCTGCGCCATGGCGGGCGCCGAGGCCCTGCGCGAGGCGCTTGCCCGCGGGACCGACCCGGCGCAGGTGCGCGTGCTGCACGCCCCCTGCATGGGCCGCTGCGACCTTGCGCCCACGGCGCAGCTGGGCCGGCGCCACATCGACCGCGCCACCCCCGAGGCCGTCCTGGCCGCCGTCGAGGCCGGCCTGACCGAGCCCGAGCTGCCCCGCTGGCAGGATCTGGCCGCCTATCGCGCCGAAGGCGGCTACGAGACGCTTCTGGCGCTGCGCGCGGGCGCGCGCACGCCCGAGCAGGTGCAGGACGCGCTGCTCGAGGCCGGGCTGCGGGGCATGGGCGGGGCGGGCTTTCCGAGCGGGCGCAAATGGTCCTTCGTGCGCGCCGAGCCCGGGCCGCGCTACATGGCGGTGAACGCCGACGAGGGAGAGCCGGGCACCTTCAAGGACCGCGCGCTGCTCGAGTCGACGCCGCATACGGTGCTCGAGGGCATGCTGATCGCCGCCTGGGCGATCGAGGCCGAGCGCTGCTTCTTCTACCTGCGCGACGAATACCCCGCCGCGCTCGAGATCCTGCGCCGCGAGATCGCCGCGCTGGAAGAGGCGGGGCTGATCGCGCCGGGCCATGTCGAGCTGCGCCGCGGCGCCGGCGCCTATATCTGCGGCGAGGAAAGCGCGATGCTCGAAAGCATCGAGGGCAAGCGCGGCCTGCCGCGTCACCGCCCGCCCTATGTGGCCCAGCGCGGGCTGTGGGGCCGCCCCACCCTGGTTCACAACGTCGAGACGCTGCACTGGACGACGCGCATCTGCCGCGAGGGGCCGCAGGTTCTGAACGGGGTCGAGCGCAACGGCCGCCGCGGCCTGCGCGCCTTTTCGGTCTCGGGGCGGGTGAAGCGGCCGGGGGTGCACCTGCTGCCGGCCGGCTCGACGATCCGCGACGTGATCGAAGCCGCGGGCGGCATGCAGGACGGCCACGTCTTCAAGGCCTATCAGCCGGGCGGCCCCTCGGCCGGGATCCTGCCCGCCAGCATCGACGACGCGCCGCTGGATTTCGACGCGCTCGACGCGCACGGAACCTTCATCGGCTCGGCGGCGATCGTGGTGCTGTCGGACAAGGACCGCATCCGCGACGCGGCGCTCAACATGCTGCGCTTCTTCGAGGAGGAAAGCTGCGGCCAGTGCACCCCCTGCCGCGTGGGCTGCGAGAAGGCCGTCAAGCTGATGGAGGCCCCGCGCTGGGACGCGCCGCTGCTCGAGGAGCTGTGCCAGACCATGGCCGACGCCTCGATCTGCGGGCTGGGCCAGGCGGCGCCCAATCCCATCCGGCTGGCGCTGCGCCACTTCGCCGACGAGCTGGACGCCGAAGGCTGAGCGCCCTACCCGACCAGCCGCGCCGGGATCAGCCCGCGCAGGGCATTGCCGACGAAAAGCCGCGCGCCGCGCAGATCCTCGGGGCGCAGCTTGGCCTCGCGCGCGCGCCCGGCGGCCAGCAGCTCGGCCCGCAGCACGCCGGGCAAGAGGCCGCAGGACAGGGGCGGCGTCTCGAGCCCCGCTCCGCGATCGACGAAGACGTTGGTGATCGCGCCCTCGCACAGCTCGCCGCGCAGGTTCAGCAACAGCGCCTCGTCCACGCCGGGGGGCGCGGCGGCGCGCGCGGCCTCGTAGGCGGCGCGGCGCGTGGTCTTGTGCCCCAGCCACGGATCGGCCGGGTCGAGCCGCACCGCCGAGATCGCCACCCGCCACACCGCGCCGGGCGCAAGCGGCGCGAAGGGCGTCCAGGCGACTTCGACGCGCCCGTCCGCGTCCAGCGTCAGCCGCACGCGCCACAGCCCGCCGGCGGGCGCGGCGTCCAGCGCCGCCTCGACCGCGGCCATGTCCAGCGGCCGCCCCAGCGCCGCGCAGGAGCGCGCCAGCCGCGCCATGTGCCCCGCGCGGCGCGGATAGACCCCGTCGCGGCGCAGCATGGTCTCGATCAGCGCCGGGGCCCCGTCCTGCGGCGCGGCGCGGCCGTTCAGGCCGGCCCCCGCGCCACGTCCGTCGCGAAGCGGGCCTTGAGCAGGCATTCCTCATACTCCTTGCGCGCGGTCGAGTCCTGAACCAGCCCGCCGCCCACATTGAACACCGCCTCGCCGCCCGGATGCAAAGACAGCGTGCGGATGGCGACGTTGAAATCGGCGCCCCCGTCGGGCGAGACCCAGCCCACCGCGCCGCAATAGACGTCGCGCGGCGCGTGCTCGAGCGCGCGGATCGCCTCCATGGCCCGCACCTTTGGCGCGCCGGTGATCGAGCCGCAGGGGAACAGGCCCGCGAACAGCTCGGCCAGCGTCAGGCGCCGGCGCAGCCGCGCCGTCACGCTCGAGACCATCTGGTGGACCGTGGCGTAGGTCTCGACATGGAACAGCCGCGGCACGCGCACCGAACCCACCTGCGCCACGCGCGCCAGATCGTTGCGCATCAGGTCCACGATCATCAGGTTCTCGGCGCGGTTCTTGGCGTCCTCGGCCAGCCAGCGGGCGATGGCGCGGTCGGCCTCGGGGTCGGGATCGCGCGGGGCGGTGCCCTTCATCGGCCGCACCTCGATGCGGCCGTCGGGGAACAGGCGGAAGAAGCGCTCGGGCGAGCGCGACAGCACCTCGGGCCCGACGCCCAGCGAAACCAGCGCCCCGTGGCGCACCGGCTGCACCGCGCGCATGCGCGCGAACAGATCCGCCGCCGCGCCGCGCGCGCGCGCGCGCATCGGGAAGGTCAGGTTCACCTGGTAGAACTCGCCGGCCCGGATCCACGCCGCGGCGCGGGCGAAGCGCGGCGCGTAGTCGTCGAAGCTCCAGTCCGGCGCGGGCGCGGACAGCGCTGCGCGCGAGGGGTCGGCCTGCGCGAGCAGCGCCGCGCCCTCTTCCGCCGGGGCCGGCGCGTCGAAGACGCCGAACAGCATCAGCGGCGCGCGCCGCCCGCGCGGCGTCAACGGCCCGAGACGGGGCTCGAGCGCATAGCCCAGCTCGTAGGAAGCATAGCCCGCCAGCCACGCGCCCTGCGCGCGCGCCGCCTCCATGCGCGCGAAGCAATCGGCGACCTCGGCCGGCTCCCACGCCGCCAGCAGCCGCCGCGGACGGGCGAACAGCAGCGGCGGGGCCTCGGGGCCGTTGTCGAACAGAACGTAGCGGCGCATGCGGCGACCTTGCGGCTTGGGCCGGCGGCCCCTGGGCGGGCGCCGGCGCGGGACCGGCGGCACGCTATGCCATCGAATCGCCGCCGACGAAAGCCGCCGCGCGACGCGCCGCGGTCCGAAGGCGGCGCGGCGCATATTTCGGCGCGCGCCCTTGCGGCGCGGCGGCAAAGGGCGTATATGGCGTGACACATAGCGGCGACGTCCCCGCCACGGGGGCCTCGACCGGACCGGGAAGGGCGGGCCGCTAAGGCCCGCCCTCCGCGTTTTCAGGAGACCCGACTTGACCGACCTGGTCGCCAAGACACCGCTGGACCAGCGCCTTGCGCGCATCCTGCGCCCCACCGTCGAAGGGATGGGGTTCGAACTGGTGCGCGTGCGCTTCACCGGCGCCGAGCGCAAGGCCACGCTTCAGGTGATGGCCGAGCGCCCCGACGGCGTGATGGAGGTGGACGACTGCGCGCGGCTTTCGCGGGCGCTGTCGGCGGCGCTGGACGTCGAGGACCCGATCGAGGGGCGCTACGCGCTCGAGGTCTCGTCGCCCGGCATCGACCGCCCGCTGACCCGCATCGCCGATTTCGAGCGATTCGCCGGCTGGGAGGCCAGGATCGAGACCGACGTCATGATCGACGGGCGCAAGCGCTTTCGCGGCGTCCTGCACGGGGTCGAGGACGGCGAGGTCCTGATCGAGATCGCCGAGGGCGTGATCGGCCTGTCCTTCGATCTGATCGCCGACGCCAAGCTGGTGCTGACGGACGAGCTGATCGCCGAATCGCTGCGCGCGCGCAAGGCGGCCGGGCTGGCGCCCGAGCCCGCGCCCGACGCCTTCGACGAGATCGAGACCGAAGAAGACGACGACGAGGATTCCGCCGCCGGCAAGGGCGGCGCCCGCGCGGCCGGGGCCGCGGACGAAGATGCGAACACGGAGGCCTGAGAATGGTCAGCGCGAACAGACTTGAGCTTTTGCAGATCGCCGACGCCGTCGCGCGCGAGAAGCTGATCGATCCCGAGCTGGTGATCGAGGCGATGGAGGACAGCCTGGCCAAGGCGGCGCGCTCGCGCTACGGGGCCGAGTATGACATCCGCGCCCATATCGACCGCAAGACGGGCGAGCTGACCATGGCCCGCGCGCGCGAGGTGGTCGAAGAGGTCGAGAACCACTTCACCGAGATCTCGCTCGAAGAGGCGCGCGCCATGAACCCCGAGGCCGAGGTGGGCGACTTCATCTCCGAGCCGCTGCCGCCGATGGATTTCGGCCGCGTCGCCGCGCAGACCGCCAAGCAGGTCATCGTGCAGAAGGTGCGCGAGGCCGAGCGCGAGCGCCAGTATGAAGAGTTCAAGGACCGCGTCGGCCAGATCATCAACGGCGTCGTCAAGCGCGTGGAATACGGCAACGTCATCGTCGATCTGGGCCGGGGCGAGGGCATCATCCGCCGCGACCAGCTGATCCCGCGCGAGATGCACCGCACCGGCGACCGCATCCGCGCCTACATCCGCGACGTGCGCCGCGAGGTGCGCGGCCCGCAGATCTTCCTCAGCCGCACGGCGCCCGAATTCATGGCCGAGCTGTTCAAGATGGAGGTGCCCGAGATCTACGAGGGCACGGTCGAGATCAAGGCCGTCGCGCGCGACCCCGGCTCGCGCGCCAAGATCGGCGTCGTCTCGCATGACAGCGGCGTCGATCCGGTGGGCGCGTGCGTGGGCATGCGCGGCTCGCGCGTGCAGGCCGTGGTGCAGGAGCTGGGCGGCGAGAAGATCGACATCATCCCCTGGTCCGAGGACCCGGCCGCCTTCGTGGTCAACGCGCTGCAGCCCGCGGACGTGGTCAAGGTGGTGCTGGACGAGGACGCGCGCCGCATCGAGGCCGTCGTGCCCGACGACCAGCTGTCGCTGGCCATCGGCCGCCGCGGCCAGAACGTGCGCCTCGCCTCGCAGCTGACCGGCTGGGACATCGACATCCTGACCGAAGAGGCCGAAAGCCAGCGCCGCCAGGCCGAGTTCGCCGAGCGCACCAAGCTGTTCCAGGAGCAGCTCGATCTTGACGAGTTCCTGGCCCAGATCCTGGTCTCCGAGGGCTTCGCCTCGCTCGAGGAGATCGCCTATGTCGATCGCGACGAGCTGCTCTCGATCGAGGGCCTCGACGAGGACACCGCCGCCGAGCTGCAGACCCGCGCGCAGGAGAAGCTCGAGGAAGCCAACGCGAAGGCGCTGGACGAGGCGCGCGAGCTTGGCGCGGCCGAGGACCTGATCGCCTTCGAGGGGCTGACCCCGCAGATGGTGCTGGCGCTGGCCAGGGACGGCATCAAGACCCTGCGCGACTTCGCCGAATGCGCCGACTGGGAGCTGGCGGGCGGCTACTCGACCATCGACGGCAAGCGGGTCAAGGATGACGGCATTCTCGAACCCTTCGACGTCTCGCTCGAAGAGGCGCAGGAGCTGATCATGCGCGCCCGAGTCGAGCTGGGCATGGTCGATCCGGCCGATCTCGAGCCCGCCGAGGACGAGGAAGGGGCCGAGGGCGAAGGCGAGGATGCCGCGACGCCCGCCGCGGAGGTCCGGGCCGAGGCGTGACGCCCCGGCCCGCACGGCGCGCCCATGACCCGGGGCGGACGGCTCAAGACGCGCGAGCAGCCCGAGCGGCGCTGCATCGCCACCGGCGAGAGCGCCCCGCGCGAGGGGCTGATCCGCTTCGTCCTCGGGCCTGACGGGCAGGTCGCGCCGGATCTGGCCGAGCGCCTGCCCGGCCGCGGCGCCTGGGTGACGGCGCGGCGCGACGCGCTCGAGAAGGCCGTGCGGCGGGGGCTTTTCTCGCGCGCGTTCAAGACCCGGGCCGCCGCCGCGCCCGATCTGCCCGAGCGGGTCGAGGCGCTTCTGGCGGCGCGGCTGACCGAACTGATCGCGCTTTGCCGAAAGGCGGGGCTTGCGGTCACCGGTTTCGAGAAGGTAAAGGCCCGGCTCAAGAAGGGGCCGGTCGCGGCGCTGATCGAGGCGCGCGACGGCTCCGAACAGGGGCGGGCCAAGCTGCGCCCCCTGGCCGGCAAGGCCCCGATCGTGGATTGCCTGAGCAGCCGCGAATTGGGTTTGGCCTTTGGCCGGGAATTTGTGATACATGCCGCCCTTGACGAGGGCGGACTGGCCCAGAGCGTGCTCCGCGAGTCGCTGAGGCTTTCCGGCTTTCGAACTTGCGACGACGCGCAGGACATGACGACTCCCGCACAGGGCGGGAAAAAGGACGGTTGATGAGCGATACTGACGGCGACAACAAGACGGGCGGCACCATCCGGACGCGAGGCGGCGGCGGCGGGGCCGGGCGCGTGCGGCCGGGCATCGGCCAGGGACGCTCGAAAACCGTCGTGGTCGAGACCAAGCGCAAGCGCGTGATCAAGCCCAAGGCGCCCGGCGCGGCGGCCAAGGCCGCGGGCGGCGCGAAGGCGGGCTCGGCCGCGGCGGCCGAGAAGCCGGCGGCGCAGGCTGCGACGCCCGCGCCCCAGGCGCCCCAGCAGGCCGGCGGCGCCGGCCGCGCGGCGCGCGCGGCGCAGGGGCCCAAGGGACGCGGCGCCATGCTGCAAAGCCTCTCGCCCGAGGAATACGAGCGCCGCAAGCGCGCGCTCGAGGCCGCCAAGCGCGACGAAGGCGCCCGCCGCGCCCGCGAAGAGGCCGAGGCCAAGGCCCGCGAGGAAGAGCGCCTGCGCCTTCTGGCCGAGAAGGAAGAGCGCGAGCGCCGCGAGAAGGAAGAGCAGATCCGCCGCGAGCGCGAAGAGGCCGCCAAGGCCGAGGCCGCCGCCGAGGAGGCCCGCCGCAAGCAGGCCGAAGAGCGCGCCAAGGCCGAGGCGCAGACCCGCGCCCGCCCGGCCGAAGAGGCCGCCGCCCCGCGCCCCGACGACCGCGGCCCCGCCCGCGGCCCGGCCGGCAAGCGCGGCAAGGACGGCGCCGACCGCCCCGGCCCCCGCGGCCGCGACGAGGAACGCCGCCGCTCGGGCAAGCTGACCATCTCGCGCGTGATGTCCGACGACGAGGGCGGGCGCCAGCGCTCGGTCGCCGCCATGCGCCGCCGCGCCGAGCGCGAGAAGCGCAAGATGCGCGGCTCGGAAACCCGCGAGAAGGTCGTGCGCGACGTGCAGGTGCCCGACGCGATCACGGTGCAGGAGCTGGCCAACCGCATGGCCGAACGCGCCGCCGACGTGGTCAAGACCCTGTTCAAGAGCGGCATGATGGTCACCATCAACGACACGCTCGACGCCGACACCGCCCAGCTGGTGGTCGAGGAGTTCGGCCATCGCGTGGTGCGCGTGTCGGAAGCCGACGTCGAGAACGTGATCGAGACCGCCGAGGACCGCCCCGAGGACCTCAAGCCGCGCGCGCCCGTGGTCACGATCATGGGCCATGTGGACCACGGCAAGACCTCGCTGCTGGACGCGATCCGCAACACCAACGTCGTCTCGGGCGAGGCCGGCGGCATCACCCAGCATATCGGCGCCTATCAGGTGACGACCGAGGGCGGCGCGAAGATCACCTTCCTCGACACGCCGGGCCACGCCGCCTTCACCTCGATGCGCGCGCGCGGCGCGCAGGTGACCGACATCGTGGTCCTGGTGGTGGCGGCCGACGATTCGGTCATGCCCCAGACCATCGAGGCGATCCACCACGCCAAGGCCGCCGGCGTGCCGATGATCGTGGCCATCAACAAGTGCGACAAGCCCGACGCCGACCCCGAGAAGGTGCGCCTCGAACTGCTCCAGCACGAGGTGGTGGTCGAGAAGCTGTCGGGCGACGTGCAGGACGTCGAGGTGTCGGCCAAGACCGGCAAGGGCCTCGACGAGCTGCTCGAGGCCATCGCGCTCCAGGCCGAGATCCTGGACCTGAAGGCCAACCCCGACCGCCCCGCCGAAGGCGCGGTGATCGAGGCCAAGCTGGACGTGGGCCGCGGCCCGGTCGCCACCGTGCTGGTGCAGCGCGGCACGCTGCGCCGCGGCGACGTGTTCGTGGTGGGCGAGCAGTGGGGCCGCGTGCGCGCCCTGATGAACGACCGCGGCGAGCGCGTCGAAGAGGCCGGCCCCTCGGTCCCGGTCGAGGTTCTGGGCCTTCAGGGCACGCCCGAGGCCGGCGACGTGCTGAACGTGGTCGAGGACGAGGCCAAGGCGCGCGAGATCTCGGACTACCGTCAGCGCAAGGCGCGCGAGATGCAGGCCGCCCGCGGCGCGCGCGCCACGCTCGACCAGCTCCTGGCCCAGGCCAAGGCGGATCAGGACGTGGCCGAGCTGCCGATCGTGGTCAAGGCCGACGTGCAGGGCTCGCTCGAGGCGATCGTCCAGGCGATGGAGAAGATCGGCAACGACGAGGTGCGCGTGCGCGTGCTGCATGCCGGCGTGGGCGCGATCACCGAATCGGACGTGACGCTGGCCGAGGCCTCTAAGGCCCCGATCATCGGCTTCAACGTCCGCGCCAACGCCCCCGCGCGCGAGGCGGCGAACCAGAAGGGCGTCGAGATCCGCTACTACTCGGTGATCTACGACCTTGTGGACGACGTGAAGGCGGCCGCTTCGGGCCTGCTCTCGCCGGAGATCAAGGAAACCTTCCTGGGCAACGCCCAGATCAAGGAGGTGTTCAAGGTCTCGGGCGTGGGCAAGGTGGCCGGCTGCGTGGTCACCGAGGGCGTCGCCCGCCGCGCCGCCGGCGTGCGTCTGTTGCGCGACAACGTGGTGATCCACGAAGGCCGCCTGAAGACGCTCAAGCGCTTCAAGGACGAGGTGGCCGAGGTCCGCGCGGGCCAGGAATGCGGCATGGCCTTCGAGAATTACGAGGACATCCGCCCCGGCGACGTGATCGAGATCTTCACCTCCGAGAAGGTCGAGCGCACGCTCTGAGGCGAAGCCGCCGCAAGGAACGGCGCGGCGACCCGCTCGCCGCGCCGTTCGCGTTCGCCCCGCCCGGCCCCGGCGCCGGACGCATTTGAAAGGATGAGGCATGAGCGCCAAACGCTTCGACGACGGCCGCGGCCCCAGCCAGCGCCAGCTGCGCGCGGGCGAGCTGATCCGCCGCGCCATGTCCGACGTGCTGATGCGCGGCGAACATCACGACCCCGAGCTTGCCCGGCACACCATCACCGTGACCGAGGTGCGCTGCTCGCCCGATCTGCGCCATGCGACCGTGTTCGTCATGCCGCTGGGCGGGCGCGAGATCGACCAGGCGCTGGACGCGCTCAAGCGCGCCCGCGCCACGCTGCGCCGCGCCCTGGCGCGGCATGTGACCATGAAATACCTGCCCGATCTGCGTTTCGTCCTGGATGAAAGCTTCGACCGCATGGACGAGACGCGCCGCCTTCTGTCCGAGGAGCGCGTGCGCCGCGACGTGGCGCATGACGACGCCGAGGCCGACGGCCCCGGCGATGCGGGCAAGGGCGGCCCCCAGGGCGACTGACCGCGCGGCGGGCCGGGCGCGACGGGCCGTTCCCCGCCCCCGCTCGGCCGCATGAAGGAGCTGCGAAGATGGCGCGACGCAAGAAGGGCCTGCCGATCGACGGCTGGCTGGTGGTGGACAAGCCGCAGGGCATGACCTCGGCGCAGGTGGTGTCGAAGGCGCGCTGGGCGCTGCGCGCGCAAAAGGCGGGCCATGCGGGCACGCTCGACCCCCTGGCGACGGGGGTTCTGGCCGTGGCCTTCGGCGAGGCGACCAAGACCGTTCCCTATGTGACCGACGCGCTCAAGGCCTATGCGTTCACCGTGCGCTGGGGCGCCTCCACGACGACCGACGACGCCGAGGGCGAGGTGATCGCCCGCTCGGACCTGCGCCCGGACCGCGCCGCCATCGAGGCCGCCCTGCCCGATTTCGAGGGCGAGATCATGCAGACGCCCCCCGCCTTCTCGGCGGTGAAGGTGGACGGCGAACGCGCCTACGACCTGGCCCGCGCGGGCGAGCAGGTGGCTCTCGCCCCCCGCCCCCTGTGGGTCGAGAGCCTGACCCTGACCGACATTCCCGACCCCGATCACGCCGTGTTCGAGATGGTGTGCGGCAAGGGCGGCTATGTGCGCGCGATCGCGCGGGATCTGGGCCGCGTCCTGGGCTGCGGCGGCCATGTCACGCAGCTGCGCCGCATCTGGGCCGGCCCCTTCGAGCTGGCCGACGCGGTTTCGATCGAGGCGCTCGAGGCCATGCGCGACGACCCGGACGCGGCCGCGCGCCTGCTGCCGGTCGAAGCGGGGCTGAGCGGCCTTGAGGAAATTCCCGTCACCGCCGAGGGCGCCGGCCGCCTGCGCGCCGGCCAGCCCGCCCCGGCCCTGCGCGCCGACGCCGAATACGGCGACGCCGTCTGGGCCTCGCATGACGGACGGGCGGTGGCGATCGGGGTCTACAAGGGCGGGCAGGTGCATCCGAACAGGGTCTTCGCCGCCGATTGACGCCGGCGCCGGCGCATTGACTTTTAGCGAATTTGCACCGAACATGAACGCTGATGATCTTTTACGGCACGGTGGGATTCGCATGATGAAAGGCATTTTCAGCTGGCTGGCCGCGGCCGCCCTGACGGCGACCGGCGCGCTTGCCGCGCCCATCACGGGCAACGGCGACCCCCTTTCCGATCCCGCCGCGGCGGGGGCGGTCAAGTTCGACTTCGAAAGCGTCGCTCCGGGCGCCTACACGGTCCTTGACCTGGGCCTGGTGAAGCTCAGCGGCTGGGACCTGCGCTTTGGCGGCAAGACCGCCGCGCCGCTGCATGTCGACAGCAAGTTTCCCATCGACCACGCCTCGGCGCTGCCGACGCCCTTCGGCCCCTACAGCCATTGCGGCGATTACGTCTGCTACGACACTTCGGGCAAATACAACACGCAGGGCCAGAGCCTGAGCAACGGCGAGGAATCGATCAACTACGACGACGGCGGCGCCCCCCTGCCCTACGTCACGCAGATCGAGTTCCTGTTCGCGGCCCCCGCCACCTTCTTCGCCATGAACCTGGGCGGGCTCGACAACACCTGGGAGCTCGCGACCTACGACGCCTCGGACGCGCTCATCGACTTCCTCGAGATCGCGCCGCAGTTTTCCAGCTCCACCGGGCAGTATTACGGCGCCAGTTCGGCGGCGGGCATCGTGCGCGCGACGCTGACCTCGCGGCTGGGGTTCGCGCAGAACGACCCCAATGGCGAGATGATCCTGCTCGACAACCTGACCGTCTCGGTTCAGCCGACGCCGGCGCCCCTGCCCGCGGGGCTGCCGCTGATGGCCGCGGCGCTGGCAGCGCTGGGCTTCGCGGCGCGCCGGCGCAAAAGCTGAGCCCGACGGGTGCGAACGGATGCGGGGCGGCGCGCCGGCGTCGCCCCGTTTCGTTCGGCGCGGCGCGATCGGCAGAATGGGCTTCCATTTTCCGCAGATCCGGGGCATATGACGGTCTTCTCCGACGACCTCGCTGGACGACATCCCGGCGCGCGCCGGCGGAGAACGGCGCATGACGCCGACCGCAACAACCATGACAGCCCAAGGAGGCCACGATGTCGATCGCTCCCGACGTCAAGGAAGCCGTGATCAAGGAATACGCGACCAAGGAAGGCGACACCGGTTCGCCCGAGGTCCAGGTCGCCATCCTGACCCACCGCATCAACGCGCTCACCGAGCATTTCAAGACCCACAAGAAGGACAACCACTCGCGGCGTGGCCTTCTGAAGATGGTGTCGCAGCGGCGCAAGCTGCTCGACTACCTCAAGTCGAAGGACGAAGGGCGCTACAAGTCGCTCATCGCCCGCCTCGGCATCCGCCGCTGACCCTGGCAAGGCGCGCTCCGCACGGGGCGCGCCTTGCGCAAACCGATGGGACCGGCCCCTGGGCCGGGCCCGCCGCCCCGCAAGGGGCACGGCCCCCGCGGGCCGCCGACGTCCGACGCGTTTCCTCCCCCGGCCCCGGGTTGAAGCGATGGGATATGGAAAATGGGGCCCGCCCCGAATGGGGGCGACACGCGGCCGACGCCACCGGGCGCCGACCGTCCGAAAAGGAAAAACGCATGTTCGACATCGTCAGGAAATCCATCCAGTGGGGCGGCGAGACGCTGACCCTCGAAACCGGCCGCATGGCCCGTCAGGCCGACGGCGCCGTGTTCGCCACGCTGGGCGAAACCTCGGTGCTGGCCACCGTGGTCTATGAAAAGAAGCCCAAGCCCGGATTGGACTTCTTCCCGCTCTCGGTCCACTACCAGGAGAAGTATTACGCCGCGGGCAAGATCCCCGGCGGCTTCTTCAAGCGCGAGGCGCGCCCCACCGAGAAAGAGACGCTGACCTCGCGTCTGATCGACCGGCCGATCCGCCCGCTCTTCGTTCCCGGCTTCAAGAACGAGACCCAGATCATCATCAACGTTCTGAGCCATGATCTCGAGAACGACCCCGACATCCTGGCCATGATCGCCGCCTCGGCCGCGCTGACCCTGTCGGGCGCGCCCTTCCTGGGCCCGATCGCCGGCGCGCGGGTGGGCTACGCCAACGGCCAATACATCCTCAACCCCAAGGTCGAGGACATGCAGCGGCTGAACGAGAACCCCGAGCAGAAGCTCAACCTCGTGGTCGCCGGCACCCGCGACGCGGTGATGATGGTCGAATCCGAGGCCTACGAGCTGTCCGAGGACGAGATGCTGGGCGCCGTCCAGTTCGGCCACGAGCAGATGCAGCCGGTCATCGACCTGATCATCGAGATGGCCGAAGAGGCCGCCAAGGACCCCTTCGACTTCCAGCCCGAGGACAACTCGGCCCTCATCGCCCGCGTCAAGGAGCTGGGCGAGGACAAGATGCGCGCCGCCTTCGCCATCACCGACAAGCAGGCGCGCCAGGCCGCCATCGCCGCCGCCCGCGCCGAGGTGATCGAGGCGCTGAACGAGGGCGCCGAAGAGCCGGTCGACCCCTCGGCCGCGATGGAGGCGCTCAAGAAGCTGGAATCGATGGTGCTGCGCGGCGACATCATCTCGGGCGGGCGGCGCATCGACGGGCGCGACCTGACCACCGTGCGCCCGATCGATTGCGAAGTCGGCCTTCTGCCGCGCACCCATGGCTCGGCCCTGTTCACCCGCGGCGAGACGCAGGCGCTGGTCGTGACCACGCTGGGCACCGGCGATGACGAGCAGATCATCGACGCGCTCGAGGGCGAGTGGCGCGAGCGCTTCCTGCTGCACTACAACTTCCCGCCCTTCTCGGTGGGCGAGGCGGGCCGCGTCGGCCCCGTCGGCCGGCGCGAGATCGGCCACGGCAAGCTGGCCTGGCGCGCGCTGCAGGCGGTGCTGCCGCCGGCGACCGACTTCCCCTACACCATCCGCCTCGTGTCCGAGATCACCGAGTCGAACGGCTCGTCCTCGATGGCGACCGTCTGCGGCGCCTCGCTGTCGATGATGGATGCGGGCGTGCCGCTCAAGGCGCCGGTGGCGGGCGTGGCCATGGGCCTGATCCTCGAGCAGGACGGCCGCTTCGCGGTGCTGACCGACATCCTCGGCGACGAGGATCACCTGGGCGACATGGACTTCAAGGTGGCCGGCACCGAGAAGGGCATCACCTCGCTCCAGATGGACATCAAGGTGGCGGGCATCACGCCCGAGATCATGAAGCAGGCGCTGGCGCAGGCCAAGGACGGCCGGCTGCACATCCTGCGCGAGATGTCGCGCGCCATCAGCTCGGCCAGCGGCTTCTCGGTCCATGCGCCGCGCATCGAGACCATGCAGATCAACCCCGACAAGATCCGCGAGGTCATCGGCGCCGGCGGCAAGGTCATCCGCTCGATCGTCGAGGAATCGGGCGCCAAGGTCGACATCAACGACGACGGCGTGATCAAGATCGCCTCGGCCGACGGCGCGGCGATCGAGAAGGCGAAGGAGCTGATCAACTCGATCGTGGCCGAGCCCGAGGTCGGCAAGATCTACACCGGCAAGGTGGTCAAGATCATGGATTTCGGCGCCTTCGTGAACTTCTTCGGCAAGCGCGACGGCCTTGTGCATGTCAGCCAGATGACCTGGGACCGCGGCGCCAACCCGCGCGACATCGTCAAGGAAGGCCAGGAGGTGAAGGTCAAGCTGCTGGGCTTCGACGATCGCGGCAAGGTGCGCCTGTCGATGAAGGTCGTGGACCAGGAGACGGGCGAAGAGATCAAGCGCGAAGACGCCTGATCGCCCGATCCCGCCCCAAGGAAGCCGGCCGCGCGCGATGCGCGGCCGGCTTTTTCGCGCCCTGGCTGCGCCGGCGGGCTGGCGCGCCGCCCGGCGCGGCACTATAAGGCGGCCATATGGTTCACGCGCGAATCCGCGCCGTCAGGATTTCCGACCGATGTCACCCGCCGCCAGGGGCCTTGCCTTCGCCGCTCTCGCCATCACCATCTTCGCCGTCCAGGACGGGCTGTCCAAGGCCCTGGCGGCCGAGCATCCGCCGCTGCTCATCGTCATGATCCGCTACTGGGCCTTCGCGCTGTTCGTGGTCCTGATGGCCGCGCGGCGGCCGGGCGGCCTGCGCGCCGCCGCGCGCAGCGCGCGGCCCGTGCTGCAGATCCTGCGCAGCACGCTGCTGGCCGCCGAGGTTGTGGTGGCCATCACCGCCTTCGCCACGGTGGGCCTGGTGGCGACGCATTCCATCTTCGCCTCGGCGCCGTTGGTGGTCGCGGCGCTGTCGGTCCCGCTCCTGGGCGAGCAGGTGGGCTGGCGGCGCTGGACGGCGATCCTGGTCGGTTTGTTCGGCGTTCTGCTGATCCTCAAGCCGGGGGCCGAGGTGTTCGACCCGCGCATCCTCATCGCCGTCGCGGCGATGATCGCCATGGCGCTCTACGGCGTGCTCACCCGTCTGGCCAGCCGGTCCGATCCGTCGCAGGTCAGCTTCTTCTACACCGGCGTCGCGGGCGCGGCGGCGCTGACCCTGGTCGGCCCGTTCTACTGGCAGCCGCTCGCGCCCGAGCACTGGCCGCTGATGGGCGCGCTGTGCGTGACGGGCATCGCCGGGCACTATTTCCTGATCCGCGCCTTCGAGGCGCTGCCCGCGGTGGTCGTCCAGCCCTTTTCCTACCTGCAGCTGGTTCTGGCGTCGATGATCGGCATCTGGTTCTTCGGCGAGTCGCCCGATGCGCTGACCATCCTCGGCGCGGCGATCATCGTCGGCGCGGGCCTGTTCACCGCCTGGCGCGAAGCGCGGCGCGGCGCGGGGCGCGTCGCGGCTTGACCGCGGCGCGAAAGCGGGGGCTCATGGGCCGTCGCCCCTGCGGAGCCGCCCATGCGCATCGCCACCTTCAACGTCCAGAACATGCGCCTGCGCATGCGGGACGGCGCGCCGCGGCTTGACGGCGCGCGCGACCGGGATGCGGACGAGGACGCCGGCGCCGACGCGCTCGACCCCATCGACCGCCGCCTGACCGCGGCGGTGCTTCGCGCCGCCGACGCCGACGTCGTCGCGCTGCAGGAGGTCTTCGACCAGGCGACGCTGGACCATTTCCACGACGCCTGGCTTGCGCCGGCCGGAGCGGCGCCCTACCCGTTCCGCCACTGCCTGCCGGGCAATGACGGGCGCGGGCTGGACGTGGCGCTGATGAGCCGCCTGCCGCCCTTGCGGATCCAGAGCCACGCGGCCGAGACCCCGCGCAGCCTGGGCGTGGCGCCCCCGCCCGGCATCGACCCCGACGCGCCCCTCTTTCGCCGCGATTGCCTCGAGGCCCGCATCGGGGCGCTGACGCTGTTCGTGTGCCACTTCAAGGCGCCATGGCCAGATCCCGAGCGCGCGGCCGCCCTGCGCCGGGCCGAGGCGGCCGGGCTGCGGCGGCTGATCGAGCGGCGCTTCGCCGAACCGGCGCGCGCCCTGTGGCTGGCTCTGGGCGACATGAACGAACCCGCCGGCCTTTCGGCAACGGGCGCCCTGGCACCGCTGGCGGACGGTTTCTGCGTGGACCTGCTCGAGCGCCTGCCCGAGGACGAGCGCTGGACCTGGGCCTCGCCCGACGGGCGGGGGGCCGGCAGACCCGACGCCATGCTCGCCTCGCCGGCGCTGGCGGCGCGCTGGCCGCAGGCGCGGCCCCGGATCATCCGCGCCGGGCTCGACCGCCTGGCGGGCCCGCCCGCACGCTCGGGGCCGCCGCGCTTTGCCCAGGTCGGCCCGCACCGCCCCCATGCCAGCGACCATGCGGCGGTGGTCATCGACCTGCCCGGGGCCGAAACGCAAACGGCGCCCGAAGGGGCGCCGTGAGCAAGGCAGGGTTCGCGCTTGCGGTCAGCTGCGCCGCCGCCCCAGCGCCGCAAGCCCGGCGAAGGCGCCGAGCAGCAGCGGCAGCCCGGCCGGCAGCGGCACGGGGCTGGGCGAGGGGTCGGAGAGCGGGGTGAAGCTGCTCACGCCCTTGGCCTGCACGGCGTAGTCGCCGGTGCGCAGCACGCTCTTTCCATCCACCACCCAGGAATCGCAGAAGAACGAGGTCGGATCGCAGAACCCCGACTGAAGGGTCGCGGTGTAATGCGGCTGGCCGTCATAGGTGAACCCGTCGGCCAGGGTCTTGCCCGGGTCGGTCGCGGCCAGGGGCGTGTTCTGATACTGGGTCAGCGCCAGAAAATACGTGCCGGCGCCCAGCGGCCCCGAGATCCGCGCGTCATAGGGCTGCCCGGTGACGGGGTCGGACCCGACGCCGGCGCCGTCATCGTTCCCGGCGAGGAAGGAGCCGTCGGCGGCGAACAGCCACAGCGCGGGATCGAACCCGCCCGCGGGGACCGACGTGCCGTCCTCCATCGTGCCGCCCGCATAGCCGAAGGTGCGCAGATCGACCGAGCCCGACGCGTCCAGCGTCAGCTGGAACAGCGCCACGCCGTCATCGGCGGCGAAGGTCCCGGTCGCCGTGAACACCGGCGTGACCGTCGCGGCCATGGCCGGCGCCGCGGCCAACCCCGCCATGAAACCCGCTGCGGCCACAACGCCCTTGATGCGGTCGACAATCATTTTCTCACCTCGGTCTGCAATCATGCCACGCCCGACCGGCCCCCGGTCACGCTTTCGGTTACGCTTGGCGCATTGTTAACACATCCGCGCGATCATTGCATGCCCGGATGCGGGCCGCTCAGATGTTTTCGGGCTGCGCCATGCCCAGCACGTGATAGCCGCCGTCCACATAGATCACGTCGCCGGTGGTCGAGGCGCCGTAATCCGAGCACAGGAACAGCGCCGCGCCGCCGACATGCTCGAGCGCGGCGTTCGCGCGCATGGGCGCGTTCGCCTCGACCTGCTTGTAGACGCGGCGCGCGCTGCCCACGGCCGAACCGGCCAGGGTGCGCATGGGGCCGGGGCTGATGGCGTTGACGCGCACGCCCTGCGGCCCCAGATCGTTCGCCAGATAGCGCACCGACGCCTCGAGCGCCGCCTTGGCCACGCCCATCACGTTGTAGTTGGGCATGACGCGATGCGCGCCCAGGAAGCTGAGCGTGACGATCGAGCCGCCCTTCTTCATCAGCGGCATGGCCCGGCGCGACAGATCGACCAGCGAGAAGCACGAGATGTCGAGCGAGTTGAGGAAGTTCGCGCGCGTGGTCTCGGCGAAGCGGCCCGTCAGCTCCTTCTTGTCCGAATAGGCGATGGCGTGGATGAGGAAATCCATCTCGCCCCACTCGGCCTCGATGGCGGCGAAGACGGCGTCGAGCGAGGCGTCGTCCTGCACGTCGGCGGGCAGGATGATCTTCGCGCCGACCGATTCCGCCAGCGGCCGCACGCGGCGCTCGAAATTCGCGCCCTGATAGGTGAAGGCCAGCTCGGCGCCATGCTCGTGCAGCACGCGCGCGATGCCCCAGGCGATCGAGTGATCGTTCGCCACGCCCATGACAAGCCCGCGCTTGCCCTGCATCAATCCGGTCATCGCGTTCCCGTCAACCATGATAGCGGCTCAGCACAAGCGAGGCGTTCGTGCCGCCGAAGCCGAAACTGTTGGACAGGACCGTGTCCAGCCCCGCGTCGTCGATGCGCTTCATGGCGATCTCGTCGGGGTGGATGGCGGGGTCCAGCTCCTCGATGTTGGCCGAGGCGGCGATGAAGTCGTGCTGCAGCATGAGCAGGCAGTAGATCGCCTCCTGCACGCCGGTCGCGCCCAGGCTGTGGCCGGTCAGCGACTTGGTGGACGAGGCCACGGGCTGGTCGTCGCCGAAGACGCGGCGGATGGCCTCGATCTCGCCCACGTCGCCCACCGGCGTCGAGGTGCCGTGCGTGTTGATGTAGTTCACCTTGCGGTCGCCCAGCCCCTCGATGGCCAGGCGCATGCAGCGCTCGCCGCCCTCGCCCGAGGGGGCGACCATGTCGTAGCCGTCCGAGTTGGCCGCGTATCCGGTGATCTCGGCATAGATCTTGGCGCCGCGCGCCTTGGCGTGCTCGAGCTCCTCCAGCACCACCACGCCCGCGCCGCCGGCGATGACGAAGCCGTCGCGGTTCTTGTCGTAGGGGCGCGAGGCCTTCTGCGGCGTGTCGTTGTATTTCGAGGACATGGCGCCCATGGCGTCGAACAGGCACGACAGCGTCCAGTCCAGCTCTTCGCCGCCGCCGGCGAAGACGATGTCCTGCTTGCCCCACTGGATCTGCTCGGCGCCCGCGCCGATGCAATGGGCCGAGGTCGAGCAGGCCGAGGTGATCGAGTAGTTGATCCCCTTGATCTTGAACGGCGTCGCCAGGCAGGCCGAGTTGGTCGAGGACATGCCGCGCGTGACCATGAACGGCCCCATGCGCTTGGGCGAGCCCTTCTCGATGACGGTCTTGTGCGCCTGGAACAGGTTCTTGGTCGACGGCCCGCCCGAGCCCATGATCAGGCCGGTGCGCGGGTTCGAGACCTCGTTCTCCTCAAGCCCCGCGTCGGCGATGGCCTGCTGCATGGCGATGTAGTTGTAGGCCGCGCCGTCGCCCATGAAGCGCAGCACGCGCTTGTCCACCAGCGCGGGGATGTCCACCTCCGGCTTGCCGTGGACCTGGCTGCGGAAGCCGTGCTCCTTGTATTCGGGGGCGAAGGAGATGCCCGAGCGCCCCTCGCGCAGGCTGGTCAGCACCTCGTCGGCGTTCGCGCCGATCGACGAAACGATGCCGAGCCCCGTGATCACAACGCGTCTCATCCGCGCCTCCGTGCGTTTGCGCCGCCTGCCGACAGGCCGTCACGCCTCGTCCTGAAAAAGCCCCACCCGCATGTCCCTGGTGGTGTAGATCAGCTCGTCGTCGGCGAACATGCGGCCGTCGGCGATGCCCAGCTTGAGCTTGCGGTCGATGATGCGCTTGAAGTCCACCTCGTAGCGCACGAGCCGCGTCTTGGGCGTCACCATGGCGGTGAACTTGACCTCGCCCACGCCCAGCGCGCGCCCGCGCCCCGGCATGCCCTTCCAGCCGAGGAAGAAGCCCGTCAGCTGCCACAGCGCGTCCACGCCCAGGCAGCCGGGCATGACCGGATCGCCGAGGAAATGGCACTGGAAGAACCAGAGGTCGGGCTTGATGTCGAATTCGGCCGTGACCTGACCCTTGCCATGCTCGCCGCCATCCTCGGTGATCGAGGTGATGCGGTCCATCATCAGCATGGGCGGCGCGGGCAGCTGCGCGTTGCCGGGGCCGAACAGCTCGCCGCGCGCGCAGGCCATCAGATCCTCGTAACCATAGCTGTTCTTGCGGTTGGTCATGAATCCTCCGAACGACCGACAAAGCGCCCCGGCGCGTGGGTTTCGCCTGCGCCGCGCCTCTTTCGCGCTTCCCTAGCACCGCGCCGCGCGGATGCGCAAGCGCGCGGGTCGGCGCGCGAAAGGATGCGCCTGCAACCGTTGCGCGCGGAACGGTCTTGATGCGAGCCGCGCGCGCGGGGTATCAGTCGGGCATGGAGCCGCTTGCCGACATCCGCGCGCCCGAGGCCGAGCGCCGCGCCGCCGCATGGCTGGCGCGCGGCGGCCTGCGCCCCACGCGCCAGCGCCGGCTTCTGGCGCGGCTGCTGGTGGGCGACGGGCGCAATCGCCACGTCACGGCCGAAGGGCTGTTCGAAGCCGCGCGCGCGGCCGGCGAGGGCGTGTCGCTGGCCACGGTCTACAACACGCTGCGCGCCTTCACCCAGGCGGGCCTTCTCAACGAGATCACCGTCGATGGCGGGCGCGCCTGCTTCGACACCTGCGTCGAGGATCACGCCCACTATTACTGGGAGGATGAGGGCCGCCTGACCGACGCGCCCCGCGGCGCGGTCGCGCTCAAGGCCCTGCCCGAAGCCCCAGAAGGCGCCGAGGTGGCGCGCGTCGACGTCGTGATTCGGCTGCGCCGGCGCGCGCGCTGAGGGCGCCTCAGTCGAAGGTCTCGTCCGGGTCCACGCCCCACAGCTCGGGCTTCGCGATCCAGCCCGAACGCCCCTCGACCCGCGCCTTGCACCAGCGCTCGCGGCACGAGTCGAGCGCCACGATCACCCGCTCTTCCAGCCAGGCGACCACGGGCGCGTCGGGCGCGGGGCGCGCGCGCAGCGCCGCGCGCGGAACCGTCACCGCCGCCGTGCGGTCGCCGCGCAGCAGCGAGTAATGCACCCAGCCCACCGCGCCGTCCATGTCGCGCACGCGCCGCCAGTGCTCGTGCTCGGCGATGACCTGCAGCGGCATGCCGCGGCGCACGAACACCCAGTCCACCCGGTGGTTCAGCCCCGGCCCGCGGCGGGCGTTGGCCCGCCCCGCCTTGAGGCTGACATAGCGCGGCAGCGGCAGCCCCGTGACCGGCCCGCGCCCCGCCGCCGCGGCCGCGCCGCGTCGCGCCGCCAGCGCCAGCCCGGCCCCCAGCATCATCGCGCGTCGCGAGATCGTCCGCCTCATCCGCATCGCCTCAGCCCGTCCGTCATGCGCGCGCCGGCGAACGGGCCGCATGGACCCCGCCCGCCTTTGCGGTTAAGTCTATTTCAGATTTCGCTGCGGAGGAGAAGCCCATGACATCAGGCAAGCTCAGGGTCGTCGTCACGCGTCGCCTGCCCGAGCCGGTCGAAACCCGGCTGCGCGAGCTGTTCGACGTGGACCTGAATCTGGACGACGCGCCCATGAGCCGCGAGCAGCTGGCCGACGCCATGCGCCGCGCCGACGTCCTGGTGCCCACGGTCACCGACCGCATCGACCAGCGGCTGCTGGCGCAGGCCGGACCGGATCTGAAGCTGATCGCCAATTACGGCGCGGGGGTCGACCACATCGACGTCGAGACCGCCCGCCAGCGCGGCATCCTCGTCTCGAACACCCCCGGCGTGCTGACCGAGGACACCGCCGACATGACCATGGCGCTGATCCTGGCCGTTCCGCGCCGCCTGAAGGAAGGCCTGCGGCTGATCGAGAACGACGAATGGGCCGGCTGGTCGCCCACCGGGCTGACCGGGCGGCGCATCACCGGCAAGCGGCTGGGCATTCTGGGCATGGGGCGCATCGGCCAGGCGGTGGCGCGGCGCGCGCGCGCCTTCGGCATGCAGATCCACTACCACAACCGCCGGCGCCTGCACCGCTCGATCGAGGAATCGCTCGAAGCGACCTGGTGGGAAAGCCTCGACCAGATGCTGGCGCGCATGGACGTCATCTCGGTCAACTGCCCGCACACGCCGGCGACCTACCACCTGCTCAGCGCGCGCCGGCTCAAGCTGCTCAAGCCGACGGCCTACATCGTCAACACCTCGCGCGGCGAGGTCATCGACGAGGCGGCGCTGGCGCGGATGCTGCGCGCGGGCGAGCTGGCCGGCGCGGGACTGGACGTGTTCGAGCGCGAGCCCGAGGTGAACCCCGAGCTCAAGGGCCTCGACAACGTGATCCTGCTGCCGCACATGGGCTCGAACACCATCGAGGGCCGCATCGAGATGGGCGAGAAGGTCATCATCAACATCAAGACCTTCGCCGACGGCCACCGCCCGCCGGACCTGGTTGTGCCCTCGATGCTCTGAGGATCGACCGGAAGGATTGACGGGCGCGCGGGGATCGCCGAAATTGGACTGAATTCTAAATGAATTTGGTCCATTTCGTCGCATGAGGTTCCCATGGCCACGCGGCTCGAGCAGATCCCCGTCGCGCATGACTACGCCCCCGGCGCGGCGCCGGGCTTCTGGGATCGCTATCTCGACGTTTTCCAGAAGCTGCTGCGCAATGACGGCTTCATGACCGTCATCGTCATCCTGAGCCTGCTGCTGGCCATGTATGCGGTCATCGCCGTGCTGCGCTGGCGCGCGCGGCGGGCGCCGCAGCACGCCCAGCCCGAGAAGGACAGGCTGAGCGAAGACCTGGCCGAGCTGCGCCGCCGGCGCCAGCAGAAAGCGGCCGAACTGCGCAAGATGGACGCCGCCTGACGGCGCGCAGCGCAGGCCGCGGCGGCGGGCCGAATTGATGCAAATTTTATGCGTTTACGATTAGAACGCTGGAGGAATCCCGCGTTCAGTGATATGTCATGTTCATTGACGGAGCTGAACAGGGGGCTGCCATGACCGGCAAGTTCGTTCACGCTCCGGGCCTCCTTGACGAGTCCCTGAGCGACGCGTTGAGTTGGTTGCTTACCGGCCATGTCGTCGAGTTGATTGTGGTGGCCATGATCGTCAGCACGGTGTGCGCCCGGGTCTTCAGCGGCAGCCGCTACTGAAGAGCGAGGGCCAGCCGCCGAAGCGCGGCCTGTGCGCGATCCTTGCACGATTTCCTGGTTTCGCCGCCATGACGCCGCCCCGCACGGGCGCGGCGTCATCGGCGTGCGCAAATCCCGGACCCGGGCAGGCGCGGCACGCGGGCCGTGGCCCCTGACGCCTGCGCACCGCCGAATCCGCCAGGGGCCTCAGGGGGCCGCCGGCGCGTCCCCCGTCCGCGCGAGCCCGGCGCACACCGCGCAGGCCGGATCGCGCGCCACGCCCATGACCCGCACCCGCGCCTCGAGCGCGTCGTAGATCAGCAGCCGGCCCGACAGCCCGCGCCCGGCGCCGACGATCTCCTTGACCGCCTCGACCGCCTGCATCGCCCCCATCACGCCGGCCAGCGCCCCCAGAACCCCCGCCTCGGCGCAGGCGGGAACCTGCTCGGCCGAGGGCGCGCGCGGAAAGACGCAGGCGTAGCACGGCCCGCCCTCCCACGGCTTGTAGGTCGAGATCTGCCCCTCCCAGCGGCCGATGGCGGCGGCCACCAGCGGCTTGCGCAGGCGCGCGCACACGGCGTTGACCAGGTGGCGGGTGGCGAAGTTGTCCGACCCGTCGACCACCAGATCGTATCGCCCGATCAGCGCCTCGGCGTTGTCCTCGTCCAGCCGCACGGGATGAAGGCGCACATCGACATGGGGGTTGATGCGCGCCAGCGCGTCGTGGGCGCTGTCGGTCTTGGGCCGGCCCAGATCGGCGACGCCGTGCAGGATCTGCCGCTGCAGGTTCGAGAGCGACACCGCGTCGTCGTCGGCCACGCCCAGAACGCCCACCCCCGCCGCCGCCAGATAGGCCAGCGCGGGCGATCCCAGCCCCCCCGCGCCCACCGCCAGCACCCGCGACGCGCGCAGGCGCGCCTGGCCGGGGCCGCCGATCTCGGGCAGGACGATGTGGCGCGCATAGCGCTCGAGCTCTTCGTCGCTCAGGGCCATGGGGTCAGACCCCGTCGAACAGCGGCGTCGAGAGGTAGCGCTCGGCGAAGCTGGGCAGGACGACGACGATGCGCTTGCCCTCCATGCCGGGGCGTTCGGCCACCTCGGCCGCCGCCGCGATCGCCGCCCCGGACGAGATGCCCCCCGCGATGCCCTCGGCGCGGGCCAGAAGGCGCGCCGTGTCGAACGCGTTCTCGTTGCCGATGGTCAGCACCTCGTCGATCACCTCGCGATCCAGGATCGAGGGCACGAAGCCCGCCCCGATGCCCTGGATCTTGTGCGGTCCGGCCTGGCCGCCGGACAGGACCGGGCTGTCTTCGGGCTCGACCGCGACCACGCGCAGCGCCGGGTTGCGGGCCTTGAGCGCGCGGCCCACCCCCGTCACGGTGCCGCCCGTGCCCACGCCCGCCACCAGAACGTCCACGCGCCCGCCCGCATCGGTCCAGATCTCTTCGGCGGTGGTCAGCTCGTGCACGGCGGGGTTGGCGGGGTTGTCGAACTGCTGGGGAATGACCGCGCCGGGGATCTCGGCGGCCAGCTCTTCGGCGCGGGCGATGGCGCCGGCCATGCCCCTGGCCGGGTCGGTCAGCTCGAGCCGCGCGCCCAGAAGCGCGACCATCTTGCGCCGCTCGAGCGACATGCTTTCGGGCATGCACAGGATCAGCCGATAGCCGCGCGCCGCGCACACGAAGGCCAGCGCGATGCCGGTGTTGCCCGAGGTCGGCTCGATGATCGTGGCGTCGGGACCGATGCGGCCCTCGCGCTCGAGCGCCTCGATCATGGCGACGCCGATGCGGTCCTTGACCGAGCTCATGGGGTTGAAGAATTCCAGCTTGCCCAGAAGCTCGGCCTTCAGCCCGAGCTCGGCGGCAAGACGCGACAGGCGCACAAGCGGCGTCGCGCCCACGGTCTGGGTGACGTCGTCATAGATGCGTCCGCGGGGCGGGTTCACATGCATGCGCTTTCTCCGGTTCGGGCGCGGGCCCTTCGGCCCGGCGGCGGGTCACGAGGCGGGTCAGATGGTGAAGTCGGGCACGTCCTTGCCCGCGCGCGGCACGCCCAGCTGGGCGGCGCGGCGGCAAAGATCCTCCATGGTGATCCGGTCGAGGCGGGCCAGGAACTCTTCCTCCAGCTCGTCCCACAGCGGCACGACGACCGCCCGGCCCAGCGCCCCGCGCGAGGGCGGCTCCTCGGCCTCCTGATCGATGGCCGAAACCACCCGCACCACGTCGCCGACCGTGACCTTGCGCCGCTCGCGCGCAAGGGCGTAGCCGCCGCGCGGGCCGCGCACGCCCTTGAGCACGCCCGCGCGCACCAGGCGCTGCATCACCTGTTCGAGATAGCGCTGCGGGATGCCTTGGCGTTCGGTGATGTCGCGCGCCTGCACCGGGTCGGGGCGGGCGTTGTAGGCCACGTCCAGAACCGCCTCGATGGCCAGCACGGTCTTGCGGGAAAGCTTCAGCATGATCGCGTCGCCGTCCTTTCGCTCATCGCTCGTCACCGCCGAGGCCGGTCGAGCCGAAGCCCCCCGCCCCGCGGCGCGTGTCGCCAAGCCGGGTCGAGAGCGTCCATCGCACGCGCGCGACGGGCGCCACGACCATCTGCGCGATCCGGTCGCCATGGCGGATGACGAAGGGCGCGTCGCTCAGATTGATCAGCAGCACGCCCACCTCGCCGCGATAGTCGCTGTCGATGGTGCCGGGCGCGTTGGCCACCGTCACGCCATGGCGCAGCGCCAGGCCCGAGCGCGGCCGGATCTGGGCCTCGAGCCCCGCCGGCAGCTCGACCGCCAGCCCCGTGGGCACGACCGCGCGGGCCATGGGCGCCAGGGCCATCTCGCCGCGCTCGGGCAGATTGGCGCACAGGTCCATGCCCGCGGCGCCGGCGGTGGCGTAGGCGGGCGGCGGCAGGTCGGGGTCGCGGCCGGGCAGCAGGCGCAGCGCGATCTCGATCTCGGGCGGGGCGGCGGAGATGCGGCTCATGGGGCGGCCTCGTCCTGCTTCAGGCGTTCGGCGATGCGGGCGGCCAGGCGGCGGGCCACCTCGGCCTTGCTGGCGCGGGGCCAGTCTTCGGCGCCCTCGGCGGTGATCAGCGTGACGGCGTTCTCGGCGCCGCCCATCACCCCCGTCCCGGGCGAGACGTCGTTGGCCACGATCCAGTCGCAGCCCTTGCGCAGGCGCTTGGCGAGGGCGTTCGCAAGCACGTCGTCCGTCTCGGCGGCGAAGCCGACCACCAGGCGCGGGCGCCCGGCCTCAAGGCGCGAGACGGTGCGCAGGATGTCGGGGTTCTCGGTCAGCGCAAGGGCGGGCGGGCGGCCGCCGGGGTCCTTCTTGATCTTCGAGCCGCTGAGCGCCTCGACGCGCCAGTCGGCGACGGCGGCGGCGAACACGGCCGCGTCGGCGGGCAGCGCGGCCATGACCGCGTCCAGCATCTGGTGCGCGGTCTCGACCTCGATCACCTGCACCCCAGCGGGACGCGGGGCGCTGGCCGGGCCGGTGACGAAGACCACCTCGGCGCCCAGGTCGCGCAGCGCCTCGGCGATGGCGGCGCCCTGCGCGCCCGAGGAGCGGTTGGCGATGTAGCGCACGGGGTCGATGGGCTCGTGCGTCGGGCCCGAGGTGACGATCACGCGCCGCCCGCGCAGGGGGCCGTCGCGCAGCATGGCGGCGATGGCCTCGAGAATGCGGGCGGGCTCGGCCATGCGGCCCGGGCCATGCTCGCCGCAGGCCATCTCGCCCTCGTCCGGGCCGACGGTGCGCACGCCGTCGGCGGTCAGCTGCGCCAGGTTGCGCTGCGTGGCCGGATGCAGCCACATGCGCACGTTCATGGCCGGGGCGACGAGCACGGGCTTGTCCGTGGCCAGAAGCAGCGTCGAGGCCAGATCGTCGGCATGGCCGCCCGCCATCCTGGCCATCAGGTCGGCCGTGGCCGGCGCCACCGCCACCAGATCGGCCGCGCGCGAGAGCTGGATGTGGCCCATCTGCGCCTCGTCGCCCAGGTCGAACAGGTCGTCGCGCACCGCCTCGCCCGCCAGGGCCGAGACCGACATGGGCGTGACGAACTGCGCCGCGGCGCGCGTCATGACCGGCGTCACCGCCGCGCCGCGCGCGCGCAGAAGGCGGATCAGCTCCAGCGTCTTGTAGGCCGCGACGCCGCCGCCGATGATCAGCAGCACGCGCCGGCCGGCCAGATCGGCGGCGCTCATGACGGTCGCCTCATGGGCTCATCTCCCCGGAAAAGGGCCTGGAACGGCGCGGCGGGAAATCCGGCCTTGTCCGAAACGCGACTGTAATTTGCATGAATGCCCAAGGCAACCGACGCCCGGCGCCGCCGCTCAGAGCAGCAGCGCCACCGCCGCGGCCGCCGCGGCGCCCGCCAGCGCGCCCGCCAGCGCGGGGCCCAGCCGCGCCGGCGCGTCGTCGGGCTCGGGCCCGGCGACGGCGGCGCGGCGCAGCGCGCGCTCGACCACGTCGGGCAGGCGCGGGCCGAAGCGCGCCAGCACCGTCGCCGTGCGCCGCAGGTCGCGCAGCGCCGCCGCGGGGCCCAGATTGGCGTGCATGAACTCTTCGACCACGGGCTGGGCGGTGCGCCACATGTTGACCTGCGGATCGAGCGTGCGCGCCACGCCCTCGACCACCACCATGGTGCGCTGAAGCAGGATCAGCTCGGTGCGGGTCTGCATGCCGAAACGCTCGGTCACCTCGAACAGATGCGACAGCAGCCGCGCCATCGAGATGCGGCTGGCGTCCTGGCCGAAGATCGGCTCGCCGATCGAGCGCAGCGCCTGCGCGAAGGTTTCGAGATCCTGCCCCTCGGGAACGTAGCCGGCCTCGAAATGCACCTCGGCGACGCGGCGGTAGTCCTGCTGGAGGAAGCCGTAGAGGATCTCGGCATAGACGCGCCGCGTATAGGGGTCGATCCGCCCCATGATGCCGAAATCCAGCGCGATCAGCGTGCCGTCGGGCGCCACCTTCAGATTGCCCTGATGCATGTCGCCGTGGAAGAAGCCGTCGCGCAGCGCGTGGCGCAGGAAGGTCTGGATCACCCTGCGGCTCAGATCGCGCAGATCCACGCCCGCCGCAGCGATGGCGGGCACGTCGCTCATGGGCAGGCCGTCCACCCATTCCAGGGTCAGAACCCGGCGCGCGGACAGGTTCCACACCACCTCGGGCACGGCGAAGCCGGGATCGTCGCGCGAATTGGCGCGGAACTCGGCGGCGGCCGAGGCCTCGAGCCGCAGGTCGAGCTCGGTCGCCACCACCTGCGCGAAGTGCCGGCACACCGCGCGCGGCCGCAGCCGGCGCGAGGCGGGCAGCATCAGCTCAATGACCTCGGCGATGAAGAAGAAGGCGTCCACATCCTTGCGAAAGGCGCGCTCGACGCCCGGGCGCAGCACCTTGACGGCGACCTTGCGCCCGGTGGCGCGATCGACCGCCGGGTGGACCTGCGCGATCGAGGCGGCGGCGACGGCGGGACCGAACTCGGCGAACAGCTCGTCGGCGGGCGCGCCGAGCTCGCGCGCGATCTCGGCGCGGGCCTCGGCCTCGGGGAAGGGGGCGAGCCGGTCCTGCAGCACGCTCAGCTCGGCGGCGAGCCGCGCGCCGACCACGTCGGGGCGGGTGGACAGGGTCTGGCCGAACTTGACGTAGGCCGGTCCCAGCGCGGTCAGCGCGCGCGGCAGCGGCGGCAGCGCCGGATCGCCCGCCAGCCCCAGCGGGGCCAGCGGCCAGCCCAGGATGCGCGCCGCCGCCCGCAGCGCCGGCGGCGCCTCGAGCGCCTCGAGCACCTCGTCCATCGCGCCGGTGCGCTGGAAGGTGGCGCCGGTGCGCGCCAGCCGCCACAGATTCGCCAGAACGCCCATCAGATGCGCCAGCCCGAATGCAGCGCCGCAACGCCCATGGTCAGGTTGCGGTAGGCC
This sequence comes from Oceanicella actignis, assembly GCF_008124525.1. Taxonomy (GTDB): domain Bacteria; phylum Pseudomonadota; class Alphaproteobacteria; order Rhodobacterales; family Rhodobacteraceae; genus Oceanicella; species Oceanicella actignis. The sequence continues at coordinate 302,592 of NZ_VNHJ01000002.1, read as the reverse complement.
ACGCGCCCGAAGCCCGCGTCGCGGATCATCTGCGCGAAGCTCTCCTGATCCGGGAAGCGGCGGATGGATTCGACCAGATACTGGTAGCTGTCGCGATCGCCCGCGATCACCTGCCCCATGCGCGGGATGACGTGGAAGGAATACAGGTCATACAGCTTCTGCAGCCCGCCCACGGGAATGCGGCTGAACTCGAGGCACAGGAACCGCCCGCCCGGGCGCAGCACGCGCCGCGCCTCGGCCAGCGCCGCCTCGATCCGCGTCACGTTGCGGATGCCGAAGGCGATGGTGTAGGCGTCGAAGCTGCGGTCGGGAAAGGGCAGCGACATGGCGTCGCCGCACACCCAGTCCAGGCTGTCGCCCATCTCGGCGGCGTCGGCGCGCTTGCGCCCCTCGACCAGCATCGATTCGGTCATGTCGCACACCACCGCATGCCCGCGCCCGCGCACCCGGCGCAGGAAGCGGAAGGCGATGTCGCCCGTGCCGCCCGCCACGTCCAGAAGGCGCATGCCCGGACGCGGCGCCAGCCAGTCCATCATCGCATCCTTCCACAGGCGGTGGACGCCGGCCGACATGACGTCGTTCATGACGTCGTATTTGCTGGCGACCGAGGTGAACACCCCGTGCACGAGGCGGGCCTTTTCGCGCTCGGGCACGTCGCGAAAGCCGAAATGGGTTGTGGCGTCGGGGCTGGGCCCGCTATCGGGATCATGGGTCATGGGGGTGGATATACCCCGCGCCGCGCCGGAGCAAAACATGCCAGAGCTGCCAGAGGTCGAGACAGTAAGACGCGGCCTTGCGCCGGCGATGGAGGGGCGGCGCATCGCGCGCGCGCGCCAGATGCGGCCGGACCTGCGCCGCCCCTTTCCGCCCGATTTCGAGCTGCGCGTGAGCGGAACGCGCGTGCTGCGCCTGCGGCGGCGGGGAAAATGCCTCCTGCTGGACCTCGATTCGGGCCAGACGCTGCTGATCCACCTTGGCATGAGCGGGCGCATGCTGATCGAGGACGCCGCCCCCGGCGCCTTCCATCACCAGCGCGCCGCGCCGCGCCGCCACGACCATGTCGTGTTCGAGATGGAGCACGGCGCGCGCATCGCCTTCAACGACGCCCGGCGCTTCGGCGCGATGGACCTGCTTCCCACCGATCGGGCCGAATCGCTGCCGCCGCTGGCCGGCCTCGGCCCCGAGCCGCTGGACGATTCCTTCGACGCCGCCGCCCTGCGCGCGCGCCTCGCGGGGCGGCGCACGCCGATCAAGACGGCGCTGATGGATCAGCGCGTGGTGGCGGGGCTGGGCAACATCTATGCGTCCGAGGCGCTGTGGCGCGCGGGAATCGCCCCCTCGCGCCCGGCGGGCCGAATCGGCGCGGCGCGTCTCGAGCGGCTGACGCAGGCGATTCGCGACACCCTGCGCGAGGCGATCGCGGCGGGGGGATCCTCGCTGCGCGATCACCGGCAGGCCAATGGCGAGCTGGGATATTTCCAGCACGCTTTCGCCGTTTACGGGCGCGAGGGCCTGCCCTGCCTGCGCCCCGGTTGCGCGGGAACGATTCGCCGCACCGTTCAGGGCGGAAGATCAAGCTTCCATTGCCCCGCCTGCCAGCGATAGCGTGCCACGAAGCTTGAACGCGCGGGCCGGGCGCCCTACCACGCCCCCCGCAGCGCCGCCCGACGGGGGCGGCGAAACGAAACGACGGCAAGGGAAGCCTCCGATGGCATATGAAACGCTGATCGTGGAAACGCGCGACCATGTCGGGCTGGTGAAGCTCAACCGCCCCGAGGCGCTGAACGCCCTGAACCAGAAGCTGCTCGGCGAGCTGATCTGCGCCCTGCGCAAGTTCGACGAGGACGACGCCATCCGCTGCATCGTCCTGACCGGTTCGGAAAAGGCCTTCGCCGCCGGCGCGGACATCAAGGAGATGTCCGAGAAAAGCTACGTCGAAGTGTTCCGCGAAGACCTGTTCACGGCCTTCCACGACGATTTCCTGCGCATCCGCAAGCCCATCGTCGCCGCGGTGGCGGGCTATGCGCTGGGCGGCGGGTGCGAGCTGGCCATGATGTGCGACTTCATCATCGCCGGCGACAACGCCAGGTTCGGCCAGCCCGAGATCAATCTGGGCGTGATTCCCGGCATCGGCGGCACGCAGCGCCTGACGCGCTTCGTGGGCAAGTCGAAGGCCATGGACATGAACCTGACCGGCCGCTTCATGGACGCGGCCGAGGCCGAGCGCTCGGGGCTGGTCAGCCGCGTCGTGCCCGCCGACAAGCTGCTGGACGAGGCGCTGTCGGTCGCCGCCAAGATCGCGGAAAAGCCCCTGCTGGCCGCCATCGCGGCCAAGGAGGCCGTCAACCGCGCCTACGAAACCACCCTGGCCGAGGGGGTGCGCCACGAGCGGCGGCTGTTCCACGCCCTTTTCGCCACCGAAGACCAGGCCGAGGGCATGGCCGCCTTCCTCGAGAAGCGCGCGCCCCAGTTCCGCGGCCGCTGAGCCCCAGCCGCCCGCCCCCGGGGGCGGGCATTGACGCATGGGGGGCGCGCGTGTATAGACGCCCCTCATCCATCGACAGATAGGAAACGGATCACACGCATGGCCAACTCGCCATCCGCTCGCAAGCGCATTCGCCAGACCGAGCGCCGCACCGCAGTGAACAAGGCCCGCCGCAGCCGCATCCGCACCTTCATCCGCAAGGTCGAGGAGGCGATCGCCGGGGGCGACCAGTCCGCCGCTCTCGAGGCGCTGCGCGCCGCGCAGCCCGAGATCATGCGCGGCGTGACCAAGGGCGTGTTCCACAAGAACACCGCCGCCCGCAAGATCTCGCGCCTGGCCCGCCGCGTGAAGATGATGGCCGCCGGCGCCGCCGACGCCCAGGCCTGAGCCCGGCGCCCGAAGCGCGGCCATGGCCGCTTGACGCCGCCGCCCCGCACCGCCGGGGCGGCGACGCTTTTGCGCGCGCCCGCCGGCGGGGAATGTTCGCATTTTCGCCCGCTTGATGAATCGCCCGCCCGCGAAGTATGATCTTGCGGCGCACGCTATCGCGATGATGCGCTCGAATCTGCAAGCACACGACAAGAACAAGTCGCCCCGCGCGAAGTAGATTTCGCGCGGAAACTTTGCGCGCACCGACCGAATCCCGCCGAATACTGCGGCTTTTCCGTTTCACGGAACGGGTTTACGAAATATCAACCAAGACCGGTCGCGAGTCGGCTTGCGAGTCACGCCGCTCAGGGCCTAGGATCGGCCGGCGATTCCCATCCTCGACCACAACCGAAAGCGTGCCGCGTTCATGACCGAACATGCCGAGATCGCCGTGGGCGAAGCCGACCCGACCGAAGCCTTCGCGACGCTGCAGAACGACGCGGGCGCCGCGCTCGTCGACGTGCGCACCCGCGCCGAGTGGACCTTCGTCGGGCTGCCCGATCTCAGCGCCCTGGGCAAGCAGGTCTGGCCCGTCGAATGGCGCTTCTTCCCCGGCATGTCGGTCAATCCGGCCTTCATGGACGAGCTGCGCCGCGCGCATGGCGACCAGCCGCCCTCGACGCTGTTCTTCCTGTGCCGGTCGGGCGCGCGCTCGCTCGAAGCGGCGCGGCATGCCGCCGCGGCCTATGCCGAGGCGGGGATGAAGGTGCGCTGCGTCAACGTGGCCGAAGGTTTCGAGGGCGATCTTGACGCCGAAGGGCATCGCGGAACGCTCAACGGGTGGAAGGCGCGCGGCCTTCCCTGGCGCCAGAGCTGACGGCGCCCGACCCCGCGCCGCCGCCGCCCCGCCGGGCGGCATGGGCGCCTTTTCGAGATTCGCGGGACAGGGCGCGGCAGACGCCCGGCCGACAGGTGAGAGAGAACATGGCTGACATGCTGGACGGCGACGCTGCGCATCTGACCCCCGCCTGGACCCGCATCCGCGAGATGACGCGCTCCGAGATCGGCTCGGCGGCGTTCGAAAGCTGGATCAACCCGCTCACCCTCATCGACGCGCGCGACGGCGCGGCGGTGCTGACCGCGCCGACCAACTTCATCGGCGACTGGGTCGAGCGCCATTATGGCGACGTGCTGGTGCGCAACATCGCCGCCGAGTTCGACGGCGTCACGCGGCTGAAATTCGTCGTCCGCCCCGCGCGCCGCCCCGCCGCCCGCCCGGCCGCGCCCGAAACCCCGCGCGCCCAGCCCGAGGCGGCCCCGCGCATGGCCGAGACGCGCGCCGAACCCGCCCCCCGGCCTCAGGCCCAGCGCCGCGCCGAGCCCGACGAGACGGCGCAGGAGGACCTGCCCTCCTCGCCGCTCGACCCGCGCTTCACCTTCGACCGCTTCGTGGTCGGCAAGCCCAACGAGCTGGCCCACGCCGCCGCGCGCCGCGTCGCCGAGGCGCCCGAGGTCACCTTCAACCCGCTGTTCCTCTATGGCGGCGTCGGCCTGGGCAAGACGCATCTGATGCACGCCATCGCCTGGAAGCTGACCGAGGACGGGTCCGAGCGCCGCGTGCTTTACCTGTCGGCCGAGCAGTTCATGTATCGCTTCGTGCAGGCGCTGCGCTTCAAGGACACGATCAGCTTCAAGCAGCTGTTCCGCTCGGTGGACGTGCTGATGGTGGACGACGTGCAGTTCATCGCCGGCAAGGACAGCACGCAGGAGGAATTCTTCCACACCTTCAACGCGCTGGTCGATCAGGGCAAGCAGATCGTCATCTCGGCCGACCGCGCCCCCGGCGAGATCGACGGGCTCGAGGAACGCATCAAGTCGCGCCTGCAATGGGGGCTGGTCGTCGACCTGCACCCCACCGATTACGAGCTGCGCCTGGGCATCCTGCAATCCAAGCTCGAAAGCATGCGCGCCGCGCATCCCGACGTCGAGATCCACCCCAAGGTGCTCGAATTCCTGGCCCATCGCATCTCGTCCAACGTGCGCGTGCTCGAGGGCGCGCTGACGCGGCTTCTGGCCTTCGCCTCGCTCGTCGGGCGGCCGGTGGACCTGGACATGACGCAAGAGTGTCTGGCCGACATCCTGCGCGCCAACGACAAGAAGGTCACCGTCGAGGAGATCCAGCGCAAGGTCGCCGCGCACTACAACCTGCGCATGTCCGACCTGCTGTCGCCGCGGCGCGCGCGCGCCATCGCCCGCCCGCGCCAGATCGCCATGTATCTGGCCAAGACGCTGACCTCGAAATCCCTGCCCGAGATCGGCCGCCGCTTCGGCGGGCGCGACCACACCACGGTCATCCACGCCGTCAAGACCATCGAGAAGCTCAAGGACACCGACAGCGCCATCGCCGAGGATATCGAGCTGCTGCGCCGCATGCTCGAGGCCTGAGCGCGCCGAAAGCGCTTGCGCCCGCCCCGGCCGCGGGGAATCCTTGCGCCCCGAGCCGCCGCCCGCATGCACGCAACGGGCCGCCGCGGCGCAACGGCCAGGAGCGCCCCATGTCCCACGTCTTTCCCCGCCACACGAAGGCTCGCCTGCCGCTCGTCGCGCGCGGCGAGGGCTGCTATCTGATCGACGCCGACGGCAAGCGATATTTCGACGGCTCGGGCGGCGCGGCGGTGTCGTGCCTTGGCCATGGCGACCCCGAGGTGACGGCCGCGATCAAGGCGCAGCTCGACAAGGTCGCCTTCGCCCATACGGGCTTCTTCACCTCCGAGCCGGCCGAGGCGCTGGCCGACCTGCTCATCGCCCATGCGCCCGGCGCGCTCGACCGGGTCTATTTCGTCTCGGGCGGCTCCGAGGCGGTCGAGGCGGCGATCAAGCTGGCGCGCCAGCATTTCCTGGAAATCGGCCAGCCCGAGCGGCGGCGCGTGATCGCGCGGCGCCAGAGCTATCACGGCAACACCCTGGGCGCGCTGGCCGCCGGCGGCAACGAGTGGCGCCGCGCCCCCTTCGCGCCGCTGATGATCGAGACCACGCACATCTCGCCCTGCTACGAATACCGCCTGCGCCGCGAGGACGAGAGCGCCGAGGAATACGGCCGCCGCGCCGCCGACGAGCTCGAGGCCGAGATCGAGCGCCTGGGGCCCGAATCGGTCATGGCCTTCATCGCCGAGCCGGTCGTCGGCGCCACCGCCGGCGCGGTCCCCGCCGTCGAGGGCTATTTCAAGCGCATCCGCGAGATCTGCGACCGCCACGGCGTGCTGCTGATCCTGGACGAGGTGATGTGCGGCATGGGCCGCACCGGCGCCCTCTTCGCCTGCGAGAAGGACGGCGTCGCGCCCGACATCCTGTGCATCGCCAAGGGGCTGGGGGCGGGCTACCAGCCCATCGGCGCCATGCTCTGCACCAGGTCGATCTACGACAGCATCGAAAACGGCTCGGGCTTCTTCCAGCACGGGCACACCTATGTCGGGCATCCGACGGCCTGCGCGGCGGGGCTGGCGGTGGTCTCGGCGATCTTGAACCGGGGCCTCGTGGCGCGCGTCAACGCGCTGGGCGCGGCGCTGAAGGACGCGCTGCACGAACGCTTCGGCCAGCATCCCAATGTGGGCGACATCCGCGGGCGCGGGCTGTTCCTGGGCCTCGAGCTGGTCGCCGACCGCGCGAGCAAGGAGCCCCTCGACCCAGCGCGCGCGGTTCACAAGGCGATCAAGGCCGCCGCCTTCGAGGCCGGGCTAATCTGCTACCCCATGGGCGGCACGATCGACGGGCGGCGCGGCGATCACATCCTTCTGGCGCCGCCCTTCGTGATGGAAGAGCGCCATGTGGACGAGATCGTCGACAAGCTGGGGCGGGCGCTGGACGCGGCGCTGGGCGCGGCGGGCTGAGCCGCGCCGCGCTCAGGCGCGCGGCGCGTAGTCGGCCGGATCGACCGTTTGCGGGCGCCCGTCCAGCGCCAGCGCGGTCACCCGCGCGGGCGTGCGCGCGATCACCTTGCCGCCGCGGATCACCGCCAGCCGCGTCGCCTTGAGGCGAATGGCCTCGATCGGGTCGGCCGCCTGCAGCAGCACCATGTCCGCCCGCCGCCCCGGCTCGAGCCCGTAATCCTCCAGCCCGAGAATGCGCGCGGGGATCGTGGTGACCGCCTCGAAGCACCAGCGCATGTCCTCGCGCGAGGAAAGCTGCGCCACATGCAGCCCCATCGACGCGACCTCGAGCATGTCGGCCTGGCCCAGCGAATACCACGGATCCATCACGCAATCGGCGCCGAAGGCCACGTCCAGCCCCGCGTCGCGCAGCTCGCGCACGCGGGTCAGGCCGCGGCGGCGCGGGAAGGCGTCGTGCCGGCCCTGCAGCATGATGTTGATGAGCGGATTGGGAATCGCGGCCAGCCCGGCTTCGGCCATCAGCGGGATCAGCTTCGAGACGTAGTAGTTGTCCATCGAATGCATCGAGGTCAGGTGCGAGCCCGCCACCCGCCCCTGCAGGCCAAGGCGCGTCGTCTCGAAGGCCAGCGTCTCGACATGGCGCGAAAGCGGATCGTCCGTCTCGTCGCAATGCATGTCCACGCGCAGGCCGCGCTCGGCCGCGATCTCGCACAGGCGCCGGACCGAGCGCGCGCCCTCCTCCATGGTGCGCTCGAAATGGGGAATGCCGCCGACGACCTCGACGCCCATGTCCAGCGCGCGCAGCAGGTTGGCCTCGGCCGTGGGGTCGCGGAACAGCCCGTCCTGCGGGAAGGCGACCAGCTGCAGGTCGATCCATGGCGCCACGCGGCGCTTGACCTCGAGCAGCGCCTCGACCCCGGCCAGCCGGTCGTCGCACACATCCACATGGCTGCGGATCGCCAGCAGCCCCTGCGACACGGCCAGGTCGCAGTAGCGCAGCGCGCGCTCGACGATCTCCTCGGGCGTCTGAAGGGGCTTGAGCTCGCCCCACAGCGCGATGCCCTCGAGCAGCGTGCCCGACGCGTTCAGACGCGGCCGACCCAGCGACAGGGTCGCGTCCATGTGGAAATGCGCGTCCACGAAGGGCGGCGAGACCAGCCGCCCGGCGGCGTCGATCTCTTCGCGCGCGCGGGCGTCGATGCGCGGCGCGATCTGCGCGATGCGCCCGCCCGCGCAGGCGATGTCCACCCCCGCGCGCCCGTCGGGCAGCGCGGCGTTGCGCACGATGAGGTCAAGCATCGAACCCTCCGGCATGGTCAGCGCTGGCCCTTGAACCACGGAACCAGCAGCGCGCGCGGGTATTCGGCCCGCCGCGCCGCCAGCACCAGCGCCAGAATGGACAGAAGATAGGGCGCCATCAGGAAAAGCTGCCCCGGAACCTGGCCGCCATAGGCCGTCTGCAGGCGCACCTGAAAGGCGTCGAACGCGCCGAACAGCAGCGCGCCCAACAGCGCCTTGCCCGGCCGCCACGAGGCGAAGATCACCAGCGCGATGCAGATCCAGCCGCGCCCGTTGACCATGCCGAAGAAGAAGGCGTCGAAGGCCGACATGGTCAGGAAGGCGCCGCCCACGCCCATCAGCGCCGAACCCGCCGTGACCGCCCCCATGCGCAGCCCATAGACCGAAAGGCCCTGCGCATCGACCGCGTCGGGGTTGTCGCCCGCCGCGCGCAGCGCCACGCCCAGCGGCGTGCGCGCCAGCGCCCACCACACCAGCGCCGTCATGGCGAAGGCCAGCCACGTCAGCGCGGTCTGCTGGAACAGCGCCGGCCCCAGAAGCGGAATGTCCGACAGAAGCGGCACGTCCATCGGCTGGAACGGCGTGATGCGCGGCGGCGAGGATACGTCGGGCAACGCCGTGCGATAGGCGAAATAGGCCGCCGACGTCGCCAGCATGGTCACGCCCAGCCCCGAGACGTGCTGCGACAGCCCCATCGGCACCGTCAGCGTGGCGTGGATCAGCCCGAAGGCCGCCCCGGTCAGCGCCGCGGCCAGCACGCCGCCCCACAGGCTTGCGCCCAGCCACACCGCCATCCAGCCGGCCATGGCGCCGGCGGTGAAGATGCCCTCGATGCCCAGATTGAGCACCCCCGCCCGCTCGCAGATCAGCGCGCCCAGGACGCCGAAGATCAACGGCGTGGCGATGCGCACCGCCGCGGCCCAGAAATTGGCGTTGGTCAGGATGTCGAGCAGCTCCATCACGCGCCCTCCCCGGCCTTGCCCGCGCGCACCGCCACCAGGCGGTTGCGCGCGAAGAAGCCGCCCACCAGCACCGACAGCAGCGACAGCGCCACCACCAGATCGGCCAGGTAGTTCGACACGCCCAGCGCGCGGCTCATCGAGTCGGCGCCCACGAACACCGCCGCGATATATGCCGCCGAGGCCGCCACCCCCAGCGGCGACAGCCCCGCCAGCATCGCCGCCACGATGCCCGCATAGCCGTAGCCGGGCGACAGATCGGCGGTCAGATAGCCCTTGAGCCCCGCGACCTCGCCCGCCCCGGCCAGTCCCGCCAGCGCGCCCGAAACCAGCGCCGCGCTCATCAGCGTGCGGCCCACGGGTATGCCGGCATGGCGCGCGGCGGCGGCGTTCTCGCCCACGGCGCGGATCTTGAGCCCCCAGACCGTGCGCGACAGCGCCACATGCGCCGCCACGACCAGCGCCAGCGCGATCGGCAGCCCCGCATGCAGGCGCGTGCGCTCGGCCAGGCGCGGCAGCGTCGCCTCGTCCAGCACCGGCGCCGATTGCGGCCAGCCCATGCCCATCGGGTCCTGCATCGGGCCTTCGAGCATCATCTGCACGAACAGGATGACCACGAAGTTCATCAGGAGCGTCGTCACCACCTCGTCCGCGCCGAAGCGGATCTTGAGCCAGGCCGGCCCGGCCATCCCGGCCGCCCCCGCCGCCGCGCCCGCCGCCAGAACCAGCGGGATCAGCAGCCAGGACGGCCCCGACACCGCGCCCGAGCCGACCGCCGCCGCGGCCAGCGCCCCAAGGTAAAGCTGCCCCTCGCCGCCGATGTTCCAGAGCCGCGCGCGAAAGGCCAGCGCCGCCGCCAGCCCGGTCAGGATCAGCGGCGTCGCGCGCGTCAGCGTCTCGGACAGCGCAAAGCGCGAGCCGAAAACCCCCTTGGCCATCAGCGCATAGGCCTCGGCCAGATCGGCCCCGGCCAGCGCCAGCGGTATCGCCGCCAGCGCCAGCGCGGCCGCGGCCGAAAGGACGGGAACGGCCGCGGCAAGCGCGCGGCTCGGCGTTCTTGGCTCGACGCGGATCATGCGGCCTCCTCGGCGCCGCGGCCGGCCATCATCAGCCCGATCTGCGCGCGGTCGCGCGCGGGCGCCTCGGTCAGCCGGCCCTCATGCATGACCACGACGCGGTCGGACAGGGCCAGGATCTCGTCCAGGTCCTCCGAGATCAGCAGCACGCCGGCGCCGCGCGCGCGCGCCTCGAGCAGGCGGCGCGCGACCTCGTTCGCCGCGCCCAGATCAAGGCCGCGCGTCGGCTGGTTGGCCAGGATCAGGTCGGGCGCGCGCTCGAACACCCGCGCCAGGATCAGCTTCTGCATGTTCCCCCCCGAAAGCAGACGCGCGGCGCCGTCCGGCCCCTGGCCGCGCACGTCATAGGCCGCGCAGGCGCGTTCGGCCTCGGCGCGGATGCGGCCGCGGCGCAGGAAGCCGGCGCGCGAGACGGCCGGATCGTCGAGCCGCTCGATGATCAGGTTCTCGGCCAGCGTCATCGAGCCGACGACGCCGTCATGGTGACGGTCCTCGGGGATGCGGCCGACGCCCGCTGCGATCATCGCGGCGGGATCGAAGCGCGCGGGCGCGGCGCCGCGCAAGAGCAGCTCGCCCTTCTCGGGCGCGGCCAGTCCCGAAACCAGCGCCGCCAGCGCCGCCTGCCCGTTGCCCGAGACGCCGGCCACGCCGACGATCTCGCGCGCATGCACGCGCAGCGAGGCGCCGCGCAGCCCCGCGCGCCCGCCCGCGCCCGCCAGCGTCACCTCGCGCAGCTCGAGCACCGGCTCGCCGGGGGTCATGGGCGGGCGGGGCGGCGATTCCACGTCCTGCCCCACCATCATGCGCGCGATGGCGGGCAGGTCGGCCTCGTCGGTGCGCATCTCGCCGACCTTGCGGCCGTGGCGCAGCACCGCGATGCGGTGGGAAAAGGCCAGCACCTCGCGCAGCTTGTGGCTGATGAAGATGACCGACAGCCCCTCGCGCGCCATGGCGCCGAGCGTCTGGAACAGGCCGTCGGCCTCTTGCGGGGTCAGAACCGCCGTCGGCTCGTCCAGCACCAGGATGCGGGCGTCGCGATAGAGGGCCTTGAGGATCTCGACCCTCTGGCGCTCGCCCACCGTCAGCCGGCCCACGGGCGCGTCAAGATCCACGTTCAGCCCGGTGCGGGCCATGATCGCGTCGATCTTGCGCCGCGCCGCGCCGGTGCGCCGGCGCAGCGCGAACAGCGGCTCGGCCCCCAGAAGGATGTTGTCGAGCGCCGACAGGTTCAGCGCCAGCGTGAAGTGCTGGTGCACCATGCCCACCCCGGCCCGCAACGCCGCCTGCGGGCGCCCCAACGGCAGCGCACGCAGCGCGCCGTCGGCCCCGTCGGCCACCTCGATCGCGCCCGAATCGGGCAGGTAGTGGCCGAACAGCATGTTCATCAGCGTCGTCTTGCCGGCGCCGTTCTCGCCCAGAAGGGCCAGGATCTCGCCCCTGCGCAGGTCGAGATCGATCGAATCATTGGCCAGGACGGGGCCGAAGCGCTTGGTCAGCCCGCGCAGCCGCAGCACATGCGGCGCATCGGTTGGCGGCATGGTGAGATCCGTTTCACGAGCGAAGACGGGCGCGCCCGGACCCGGGCGCGCCGCGAGCGCCGCGCCCGCGCGAGGCGGGCGCGGGCCGGTTCAGTTGTCCGAACGCGGGGCCTCGTCGTTGACCTTGACGCGGAACATGCCAGAGAGGATCTCTTCCTCCTTGGCCTTGACCATGGCGCGCACGTCCTCGGGAACCAGCGCGGGGTCCATGACCACCGAGCCGCCGCCATACTGCATGTAGCTGTAGACGCCGTAATCGGCGGCCTCGAACTTGCCTTCGCGCACCGCCTCGATGGCGCGGTCGATGGTCGGCTCCATGTGCCACAGGGCCGAGGCCAGGATCGTGCCCGGATAGTCGGCCGAGGTGTCGATCACGTTGCCGATGGCCTTCACGCCGCGCTCGACCGCGGCGTCGGCGACGCCGAAACGCTCGGCGTAAAGCACGTCGGCGCCGGCGTCGATCATGGCGAAGGCGGCCTCCTTGGCCTTGGGCGGGTCATACCAGGAGTTGATGAAGCTGACCATGAAGCGCACGTCCGGGTTCACCGCGCGGGCGCCGTCCATGAAGGCGTTCATCAGGCGGTTGACCTCGGGAATCGCGTAGCCGCCCACAAGGCCGATCAGGTTCGACCTGGTCGCCTTGCCCGCGACCATGCCGGTCAGGTAGCTGGGCTCGTGAATCCAGTTGTCGAAGACCGAGAAGTTGGGCTGGGCGGGGCCGAAGCTCGAGCCCATCAGGAAGGCCGTGTCGGGATAGTCCGCCGCCACCTTGCGCGCCGCGCGCTCGACCGCGAACACCTCGCCCACGATCAGCTGCTTGCCGGCCTCGGCGTATTCGCGCATGACGCGCTCGTAATCGGTGTTGGCGACGTTCTCGGAATAGACGTAGTCGATGTCGCCGCGCTCCTGCGCCGCGACCAGCGCCTTGTGGATGCGGCTGACCCACTGCTGCTCGACCGGAACGGTGTAGATGGCCGCGACGGACAGCTTCTCGGCCGCCCAGCCGGGCGCGGCCGCGGCCGCCGCGCCGGCGGCGGCCAGCGCCATCAGCCCCCGCCGGGTCATTCGCGTGAGAGAAAATCGCATGAAGGTCCTCCTTGCTGGCGGCGCCATGCCCGAGCGCCGGCGCAACAGGGATACTGCGCGATGTTTTACCGCATGGTCAACGGCGCCGCTAAGGCATGAACGCCTCGATGACGAAGGGCCCCGGCTCGCGCGTCGCGTCGGCGATGGCGCGGGTCAGGGCGGCGCAATCCTCGACGCGGCGGCCGGGCACGCCCATGCCGCGGGCGATCTCGACGAAGTCCAGCTCGGGACGGTCCAGCTCGAGCATGTTCAGCGCCTGAGGGCCCGGATTGGCGCCGACGTTCATCAGCTCGCCCTTCAGGATGCGGTAGGCGCGGTTGGCGAAGATGACGGTGGTCACGTTCAGCCCCTCGCGCGCCTGGGTCCACAGGGCCTGGATGGAATACATCGCCGAGCCGTCGGCCTGCAGCGCCACCACCGGCCGGTCGGGCGCGCCCAGCGCCGCCCCCGTCGCCAGGGGCGGACCGATGCCGATGGCGCCGCCGGTGATCGCCAGCCACGAGCACGGCGCCGCATGGGCGCAGCCCTCGAAGATCTTGCGGCCCGAGGTGATGCTTTCATCCACGACGACGGCGTTCTCGGGCAGGGCGGCGGCGATGGCGGCGGGCAGGGTGTCGGGCGAGATGACCCCGCCGGCCGGCGCGTCCGGCGTCCGGCGGCGCGGCGGCGCGGCGGGGCGCACGCCCATGCGCTCGGCCAGCATCCGCGCCGCGGCGGGGCCGTCCTGGTCGAAATCGGCCAGGGTCAGGACCTCGCATTCGGGCGGCAGGATCAGCGAGGGCTTGCCCGGATAGGCGAAGAAGGCCACGGGCGGCGCCGCCTCGATCAGCACCGCGCGGCGCACGTCGCGCAGCAGCGCCAGCGCCTGATCGACCGGATAGGGGATGCGGCGCGGCGCGCAGCGGCCGGCGCCGTGCTCGATGCGGCGGTTGGCGCCGGGCGCAAGGAACAGCGCCCCCGCCTTGTCGGCCGCCGCGCGCAGCACGGCCATCGCCTCGTGGTCCTCGAGCACCGCGCCGCCGGCGATGATCGCCGCCGGGGCGCGCGCGTCCAGCATCTGCGCGGCGCGGGCGACGGCCGCGTCCTCGACCGCGCGCGGGCCGGCCGGGGCGACGGGCGCGGGCGGGCGGTAATCGGCGGGCACGGGGTCCCATCCCGCCTCGCCCGGGGCGATCAGCGTGGCGATGCGCCCCGGCCGGCCCGCGGCGGCGGCCACGGCGGCGACGCCGTCATGGGCGATCTCGGCGGCCGAGCGCGCGCGCCGCACCCAGTCCGAGAACGGCGCCACGGCCGCGTCCAGATCCGCCGTCAGCGGCGCGTCGTAGGCCAGGTGGCGCGAGGCGTGATCGCCCACGAGGTTGACCATGGGCGTGCGCGCCTTGCGGGCGTTGTGGATGTTCGCCGCCGCATTGGCGAAACCCGGCGCCAGGTGCAGCAGCGTGACCGCCGGCTTGCGCGTCATGCGCGCATAGCCGTCCGCCGCCCCCGCGACCACGGTTTCGGCCAGGCCCAGCACGCAGCGGATCAGGCCCGTGCGGCCCAGCGCGTCGACGAACTGCATCTCGGAAGTGCCGGGATTGGCGAAGCACATCTCGACGCCCGCGCCATGCAGGGCGCGGACCAGGCTTTCGGCGCCGTTCATCGGCTGTTCGGTCATTGGCTTTCCTTGACTTTGCGCGTTCCGCGGCGAGGTCAGCGCGCCCCGCCCGATGCGGGATCGGCGGGCGCGGGATCGGCGGGCGCGGGATCGACGGGCAGGACGGGCGGCGAGCGCTGCTCGATCTCGGCGCCGGCGGCCAGAAGCACATCCTCGCGAAAGCGCGGGCCGATCAGCTGCACGCCGATCGGCGCCGGGCCGAGCGGCGTTTGCGCCGCGCCCGTGGTCACGACCAGGCCGGGCAGCCCCACCAGCGGCGTCGCCAGCTGGGTCAGCTGCGCGCGCCAGACGCGGGCGAAGCCCTCGGGGCCCGACACGTCCAGATGATCGGGAAAGGGCGGCTCGGCCGAGACGGGGCACAACAGCACGGGAAACCGCTCGAGAAACAGGTTCCACGCCCGCGCCAGGGTCACGCGCCGCTGCAGCGCGTCCATCAGCGCCTCGAAGCCGCTGCGCGGGCACATGCGCTCGAGCTGCGAGACGACGAACAGCGCGTCCGGGTCCCCCTCGCGCTCGAGCGCCTCGGGCCCCATGCGCCGCATCTCCGACAGCCACAGGATCAGCTGCAGCTCGGCGGCCTCGCGCATCGGGGGCGCGTCGGTCTCTTCGACCTCCCAGCCGGCGTCGGCCAGCTTCTCGGCCGCGCCGCGCAAGGCGGCCTCGACCGCGGGATCGGGCGCAAGCCCCTCGGGCGCCGGGCACAGCGCCGCGCGGCGCGGCAGGTCGGGACCCGTCAACGGAACCGGCGCGTGCCACGGATCGCGCGGATCGGGCCGCGCCATGGCCGCCAGCGCCAGGCCCAGATCCTGCACGCTGCGCGCCAAGGGCCCCGAAACCGCCATCAGCTGCGCGCCGATGTGCCGATCCCCGGCGCTGAGATTGGCCGCCGCCACCCGCCCCAGCGAGGGGCGAAGGCCATGCACGCCGCACGCATAGGCGGGATAGCGGATCGAGCCGCCGATGTCGGTTCCATGCGCCACCGCGCCGATGCCCGCGGCCAGCGCCGCGCCCGCCCCGCCCGACGAGCCCCCCGGCGTCAGCGCCGGGTTGCGGGGATTGCGCGTGGCGCCGTGCAGGCTGTTGCGCGTGAACCAGCGCAACGAGAAGGCGGGCGTGTTCGTCCGCCCCACGATCAGCGCCCCCGCCGCGCGCAGGCTGGCGACGACCGGGTTGTCCTCGGCCGCGATCAGTCCGGCCTGGATGCGCAGCCCGTTGGTGGTGGGATGCCCCTTCTGATCGACGTTCTCCTTGACGGTGACGGGAACGCCCGCCAGCGGGCCGGGGTCCTCGCCGCGGGCCACGGCCTCGTCCACCGCGCGGGCGTCGCGCAAGGCGTCCTCGGCCGTCAGGCGAACCACCGCGTTGATGGCCGGGTTCGCGGCCTCGATGCGCGCCAGCGCGGCCTGCGCCGCCTCGCGCGCCGAAATCTGCCCCGAGCGCACCAGCGCCGCGATGCGAAAGGCCGGCAGCGCCCAAAGGGGGGATGCGTCGTCGGGCATGGCTTCCTCCTGCAGCAAGCGCCTTGCGCCAGCGCAGCACAGGCGCGGCGGCTTGTCCAGCCTGCGGAACGGAGTTTCGGAAGATCCGGAGCCACGAGGGCCCGCCCCGCCCGGCGCGGCCCCAAGCCCCGGCCGGCGGCGCAAGGCGGAGCGCCCCGCGACAGGCCGCCGGCACGCGCACGCGCCGCCGCGCCGCGAGGCCCTGCGACGGACTTGCCGCGGCGATTCGCCCGGCGGCCCATCGCGACCCGGCCGGGCGGCGCGGCGAGGGCGCGCGTGGCTTCGCATTTCGGATTCGCATTTCGGATTGCGGCGACGCCAGGCCGCCTGTCGCGGCGCGGCCGCCTCGACAATGGCGGCGCGGCCCGCTAGGCGATGAAACATGAACACGCCGCGCGCCGCCTCCGCCACGCACCCGCCGGCTCCGCGCCTTGAATGGCGCGGCGTCGCGGCTTTCGGCGCGCGGCGCATCGACCCCGAGGAGGCGCAGGCGCGCATCCGCGAGCTGGCCGTGCGGCTGGCGCCCGCCGGACCCGCCCTGGCGATACCCGCCGAGGACCCCGCCGAAGCGATGCTGGCGCTGTTCGCCGCCCTGGCCGCCGGGCGCGACGCCTGCGTGGCCGAGGCGCGCCAGATCGAGCGCCTGGCCCGGGGCGGGGATGCCGCATGCCTCGAACCCTTCGCCGATGCGCTGTCGCGCGCGGCCGGCGCCGATCGCGGCCCGAAGGCCAACCCCGCGCCCGGGCGGCTGATCTGCTTCTCGTCCGGCGTCACCGGCGCGCCCAAGGCGGTGCTGCGCAGCCAGGCCTCGTGGATCGCCAGCTTCGGCGCCCAGGCGCCGGACGGCGCCCCGCAGGCGGGCGAGACCGTGGCCATCGTGGGAACGCCCGCCCATTCGCTGCCCCTGTACGCCGCAGCCGAGGCGCTGCACCTCGGCGCGACGGCGCTGTTCCTGACCGGCCTGGCGCCGCGCGCCCAGATGCGCGCCGCCCAGGAGGCCGACATCCTGTGGGCGACCCCGACGCAGCTGCGCCTGATGGCCGCCGCCGGCCCGCCCGCCGCGCGCCCGCGCCTGGCGCTGAGCGGCGGCGCGGCGCTTGACGCGGCCGCACGGGCCGAGACCGCGCGCGCCTTTCCGAACGCGCGGCTGATGAGCTTCTACGGCGCCGTCGAGACCAGCTTCGTCGCCATCGCCGGCCCCGACGACCCGCCCGAAGCGGCCGGGCGCCCCTTCGCCGGCGTCGAGCTGCGCCTGCGCGCCGAGGACGGCGCGCTTGCCGCGCCGGGCCGGCCGGGCCGCGTCGAGGTCCGCAGCCCCTATCTTTGCGAAGGCCCGGCCTTGGGCGCCCCCGCCCCCGAGCGCACGCCCGACGGCTTCGTGCGCCTGCCCGAAATCGGGCGGATCGACGGGGCGGGGCGGCTCATCCTGCTGGGGCGGGCCGCGCGCATGACCGTGATCGCGGGGCGCAACGTGCATCTGGAAGAGGTCGAAGCCGCCCTCGCCGCCCTGCCGGGCGTGACCGCGGCCGCCGCCCTTGCGCTGCCCGACCCGCTGCGCGGCGCGCGCCTTGCGGTGGCGGTGCACGCGCCGCAGGCGGACGATGCCGCGCGCGCCGCCCGGCTCGAGGCGCTATGCCGCGCGGCTCTGGGACCCGAGCTCAGCCCCCGCCGCGTCGCGGTGCTGACCAGCTGGCCCATGCTGCCGGCGGGCAAGACCGACCTTGAGCGGATCGCGCAGCTTCTGGGCGCCGAGAGCAGGCCGCCCGCCCGCCCGCCCCGACGCCGCGCAAGGCCGGCCGCCGGACGCGCATGAGCCCCGCGCGCCTCCATCGCCCGCGCGCTCCATGAGAGCGGCGCGCACCCCCGCCCGCGCCTTCATCGCGACGGCCTTCCGCACGGCCGTCGCGCCGCGCGGGGGCGCGCTGGCGCGGCTGGACGCAAGCGAGCTGGCGGCGCCGGTCATGCGCCGCTGCCTCGACGAGGCGGGCCTGCCCGACGAGGCGCTGGACGAGGTCGTGCTGTCGAACGCGCTGGGCGGCGGCGGCAATCCGGCCCGCCTCGCCCTGCTGCGCGCCGAACTGCCCGAACGCATCCCCGGCCTGACCATCGACCGGCAATGCTGCGGCGGGCTGGACGCGGTGATCCTGGCCGCGCGGCTGATCGAATCGGGCGCCGCGCAAGCCGTGCTGGCCGGCGGCGCGGAAAGCTGGTCGCGCCGCCCCATCCGCCTGCGCGTCGATCCCGACGGCGGCCCCCCGACGCCGTATGAACAGCCGCCCTTCGCCCCCTGGCCCGAGCGCGATCCGCCCATGCACGAGGCCGCCGAGGCGCTGGCCCGGCGCCTGGGCCTGACGCGCGCCGAGCAGGACGCCTGGACGCGCCGCAGCCATCATGCCGCCCTGGCCGAGCGCGCGCGCCTGCGCGACGAGATCGTCTCGATCCCCGAGGCGCCGCTCGAGGCCGACCCCTACGCGCGCCGCCTGACGCCGCGGCTGCTGGCGCGCGCGCGTCCGCTCTCGGGCCCCGACGGAACCGTCACCGCCGCCAACGCGGCCCCCGCGGCCGACGGGGCCGCCTTCGTGCTGGTGACGGCCGAGCGGCTGCTGACGCGGCTGCGCGTCGCGCGGCCCGTGCGCGTTCTGGCCGGCGCCAGCCGCGGCGGCCCGCCGGAACTGCCCGGCCTTGCGCCCGTCGCCGCCATCGAGGCCGTGCTGGCCGAGATCGGCGCCCGCCCCGCCGACCTGGCCGCGGCCGAGATCATGGAAGCCTATGCGGCGCAGGCCATCGCCTGCCAGCGCGGCGCGCGCATCGACCCGAGCATCGTCAACCGCGGCGGCGGCGCGCTGGCGCGCGGCCATCCGATCGGCGCCTCGGGGGCCGTGCTGGCGGTGCGGCTGACGCACGAGCTGCGCCGCTCGGGCGGCGGGACCGGCGTCGCCGCCATCGCGGCCGCGGGGGGCGTGGGCACGGCGCTGGCGCTCGAGGCCTGAGGGGGCGGGATTTTCGTTGACCTGCGGCGCGCAATTCTTAACTTCGCACTCGTTTTGCAGCGCAACAATCCAGGGCCGGGCCGAAGCCGCATGGACGAGGACGCCATCGAACTGACCGGGCTGCGCGTGCTGCGCGGCGGGCGCCCTGCCCTTGACGGCGTTACGCTGCGCCTGACCGAGCGGCGCATCGGCGTGGTCGGGCGCAACGGCTCGGGCAAGTCGACGCTGGCGCGCGCCATCTGCGGCCTGGCCGAGCCCGACGCCGGCCGGGTGCTGCTGGGCGGCGCCGACCCGGCGCGCGACCGGGCCGCGGCGCTCGAACGCGTGGGGATCATCTTTCAGAACCCCGACCACCAGATCATCTTCCCCACGGTCGAGGAAGAGATCGCCTTCGGGCTCGAGCAGCAGGGCCGCCCGCGCGCCCAGGCCCGCGCCGCCGCCCGCGCCGCGCTGGCCGCCCATGGCCGCGCCCATTGGGCCGAGCGCCCCTGCGCCGCGCTGTCCGAGGGCGAGAAGCACCTGGTGTGCCTGATCGCCGTTCTGGCCATGGCGCCGCGCACCATCGTGCTGGACGAGCCCTATGCCGGGCTCGACATTCCCACCTCGCGCCGCCTGCACCGGGTTCTGGACGCGCTCGAGCAACGGGTGGTGCTGGTCACCCACGACCCCGCCGCGCTGGCGCGCTACGACCGGGTGATCTGGCTCGAGCAGGGCCGCGTGCGCGCCGACGGCCCCGCCGGCCCCGTTCTGGCCGCCTTCGCGCAGGAGATGGAGCGCCTGGGCGCGCTTGACGCCGACCCGCCGGCGGAAGAGGCCGCCCAGGCGCCCGCCCCGCAAGCCGCCCCGACCCCCGCATCCGCCGATGCCGCGCCATGGCGCGCCGACGCAAGCGCCGGGTCCGCAGCGGCGGGGGCGGGGGGCGAAGGGGCCTCGCAGACCGAGGGGGCGGGGACGGGCGCGCCGGGCGGCGCGGAGGACGGCGAAGCCGAGGCCCGGAGCCGTGCAAGGGGAACGCCATGCTGACGCTGGCCCTGCCCTTTCGCACATGGGCGCATGACGTGCCCGCCGCGCCCAAGCTGGCGGCGCTGGCCGCGGCGACGGCCGCGCTGTTTCCGATCGACGACCTGGCGGCGCTGAGCGCGGCCGCCGCCGCCAGCGCGGCGCTGCACGTCTCGCTCGGCCCCGACCGGCGGCTGGGCGCGGCGCGCGAGGCGCTGCGCATGCTGCGGCCCTTCGTCTGGGTGCTGGCGCTGGTGATGGGCTGGCACCTGGCGACCGGACAGACGGCCGAGGGCGCGCGCGTGTGCCTGCGCCTCGTGACCGCGGTCAGCCTGGCCAACCTGGTCACCATGACGACGCGGCTCGACGATCTGACCTCGGTGGCCGAGCGCCTGGCCGCCCCGCTGCGGCCGCTTGGCGTGCAGCCGCGCGCCCTGGCGCTGGCGGCGGCGCTGGCGGTGCGCTTCACGCCGGTGTTGACGCTGCGCGGCGCCCAGCTGTCCGAGGCCTGGCGCGCGCGTGCGCGCCGCCGCCCCGGCTGGCGCCTGGCCGCCCCGCTGTGCCTGAGCGCGCTTGACGACGCCGAGCGCGTGGCCGAAGCCCTGCGCGCGCGCGGCGGCGCGGCGCCGCCGGGGCGCTCTTCTTCCCCCTCGCCCTTCCCCCAAGAGGGCGGATCCGCAACCTCCCCTCACCGGAGACCATGACCATGGAACGCAAGATCGCAATGACCGCGCTGTTCGCGGCGCTGACCGCGGCGCTGGGCCTGCTGCCCAAGCTCTCGCTCGCCTCGGGCGTGCCCATCACCGCCCAGACGCTGGGCGTCATGCTGGCCGGCGCCGTGCTGGGCGCGCGGCTGGGCGCGCTGTCGGTGCTGCTGTTCCTGGCGCTGACCGCGCTGGGCCTGCCGCTGCTGGCCGGCGGGCGCGGCGGGCTTGGCGTGTTCATGGGGCCGAGCGTGGGCTTCCTGCTGGGCTGGCCGCTGGGCGCCTATGTCACCGGCCTGGTCATGGAGCGCCTGCGCGTCGGCGGCGTGTTCGTCACCGCCACTCTGGCGGCCGTTCTGGGCGGGATCGTCGCCATCTACGTGCCCGGCATCATCGGCATGGCGGCGATGCTGGACAAGCCCCTGCCCGAGGCGGCGCTGCTGGCCCTGCCCTTCATTCCCGGCGACCTCATCAAGGCCATCTGCACGGGCCTTGTCGTCAACGCCATCTGGCGCGCGCGCCCCGAAGCGGTGGCGTCGCTGCGCTGACGCCCTTCACGCGCCGCCGCCCGGCGCCCGCAGGGCGGCGGCCTGCCGGAACAGCCAGCGCAGCTGCGCCGGGGTCTCGATCGCGCCGGGCCGCGCGGCGCGCACCTGCGCGACGGCCCGGCGCGGGGGCGCGCCGGCCTCGATGAGCAAGAGCGCGGCGATCGTCCCCGTCCGCCCCAGCCCGGCGCGGCAATGGATCGCCAGCCGCCCGCCGCCCCGCGTCAGGCGCCGCGCGCAAGCCGAGATTCCGGGCCAGCGCGCCATCGCCTCGGGGGCGGGAACGCCGAAATCGGCGATGGGAAAGCGCAGCCATGCCATGCCGCGCTCCTGCACGGCCGCGCCCAGCCCCGATGCGCCCAGCGCAGCCAGCTCGGGCTCGGGCAGCAGGCTCAGCACCGCGTCCGCGCCCCAGCGCGCCAGCGCGTCCGCATCCTGCGCCAGATCGCGCCCCTCGGCGCCGGGGCAGGCGCAAAGGCCCAGCCGCCCGGCGCCCAGCGGCAGCTGGTCGATGCGCAGCCAGGCTTGCGGCACGCGCTCAGCCCCGCGCCCGGCCCGCGAGCCGCGGCCAGAACAGCTCGACCAGCACCGAGCCCGTCACCGCCGCGATGGCCAGCGCCTGCAGCGCCGAAAGCGGGGTGCCCAGAAACGCCATGGCCAGCGCCGCCGCGATCACCGGCTTGAGGAAGAACAGATAGCTGGCGCGGGTGATGTCCGCCGCCGCCGCCAGGCCCCCGATCCACAGGAACTGCGTGATGGTGGTGTTCCACAGCGCCAGCGTCGCGATCCAGGCGGCCTCGGCGGGCGGGCGGTCGAACAGCGTGCGCGGATCGACCGCCACGCCGAAGGCCAGCGCCACGCCCAGCCACAGCCCGACGCCGCCGATCATCAGCGAGACCGCCGTCACCGGCAGCGCCCCGTGGCGCGCGATCAGCGGCTTGACCCGCACGGCGTAGAAGGCGGCCAGCACCGCGCAGGCCAGCGCCAGCAGAACGCCCCAGATCGAGTCGCGCCCGGCCAGCAGCTTGTCCAGCAGCCCGTCGGTGATCAGCAGCGCCAGCCCGGCCACCGCCGCAAGGCCGGTCACGATCTTGACCGCCGTCAGCCGCTGGCCGTTCAGGATCAGGTTGGCCAGCCCCACGAAGATCGGGATCGTGGTCACCAGCGTGGCGACCTGGATGGGCGAGGCGAAATCCAGCGCCCAGTGAAAGGCCAGATACGCGCCCGACACGCCCGCAAGCGACAGCCAGGTCAGCTCCCAGGGGCTTTCGCGCAGCGGCGCCAGCAGCGCCCGCGGCCCCGCCGCCGGCAGCGCCAGCAGCACCAGCCCCGCGCCGCCCAGCAGATAGCGCCAGACCGACAGCTCGGGCCCCGACACGCCCGAGGCCTTGGCCACGAATTCCGAAGAGGCATGGCCCAGCACGCCGACGAACACCGCCGCCAGCGCCAGGCGCGGAGGAATGTTCATGCGCCCGCCCCCCCTTTCGCCGCGCCCTCGATCTCGGCGCCGAAGCGGGCAAGGCTGCGCGCCAGGCGCTCGGGCCGCTCGGCGGGCAGAAGGTGGCCGGCGTCGGGCCAGTCCTCGCGGCGGGCGTCGGGCAGACGGGCGAACAGCTCGTCCACCACCTCGCGGTCGAGGAACACGCGGTCCTGCAGGCCGGTGACGTTGAGCACGGGCAGGGTCAGCCGCTCCCACGGCAGATCCCAGTCGGCGGCGCCCGCGTTGCGCATCAGGTTCATGTGTCCATGCGCGGGGTCGAGCGGGGCGTAGTCCGCGCGCAGGAAATCGGGGCGCACGCGGGCGGCGTGCTCTTCGTTGACCAGCAGCGGCAGCAGCGCGTCCAGGAACAGCGCCACGCCCCCGGCGCCGACGATGCGCGGCATGGCCTCGTTCACCCAGGCGATCCGCGGCCCGATCCGGCGCAGCGTGTTCAGAAGGACCAGCCCCCGCGCCCGCGCGCCGCGCAGAACCGCGTGAGCGGCGAAAAGCCCGCCGATGGACAGGCCGGTCAGGATCGGATCGTCGGGGGCCTCGGCCTCGAGCAAGCGCACCAGGTCGTCCACGATCAGATCCGGCGTCAGCTCGGTTCCCGGCGCGAAGTCCGAGCCCTCCTGCCCGCGGAAGTTCCAGCTGAGCGTGCCGAAGCCCCGGGCGCGCAGCGCGGGCGCGACCTCGGCCTCCCAGGCGGCGGCGCTGCCGGTCAGCGCGTTGACGAACACGAAGGTCGGCGCGCCCGCACGGGCGGGCCGCTCGTGGCGAAAGCGCAGGCGCTCGGCGGGGCCGAGCTCGAGATGGTCAAAGGTCATTGCGCGTGGTCCTCCCCTTGTCCCTTGCCCGCAAGCGCCGCGCCGGGTCCCTCGGCCGCGGGCGGCGTTCCCTCGGCCCGCCCGGCGCCCCGGCCAAGGCAGGCGCCGGCCTTGGCCGCGGCCGCGCGGCAATGGCGCAGGGCCAGCGCCTCGGCGCGGTCGGCGTCGGCGGCGCGCACGGCCTCGAGGATCGCGCGGTGCTCGTCCCAGGCCGGCGGCGGCGCCTGCGGGTGCGTCAGCACCGCGCGCATCGAGCGGCGGAAATGCACCCAGTGCGGGCGCGTCACGCGCTCGATCTGCGGATTGCCCGACAGCTCGTAGAGCGCGGTGTGAAAGCGCATGTCGGCGTTGATCCGCTCGGCCAGCCCGGCGCGCGCGCCCTCGGGGCCGGCGAAGCGCTCGGTCAGCGCCCCGAGCGGGGCCAGCTCGGCCTCGGTCAGCGCGCCGCGGCCGACCCGCTCGGCGCACAGCCGCGCGGCCAGCGCGTCGAGCGCGCCGCGCAGCTCGTAGAGCTGGGCGACAAGCGCGGGCTCCATCGGCGCGACGGTCAGCCCCTTGCGCCCGAGCGGAACCAGGATGCCCTGCGCGCCGAGCAGGCGCAGCGCCTGGCTGACCGGCTGGCGCGAGACGCCCAGCGCGGCGGCCAGGCGCTCTTGCGCCAGGCGCTGGCCGGGGACCAGGTCGCCGTCCAGGATCGCGTCCACGATCGCGTCGCAGACGCGGTCGGTCAGGGCGGCGTCGGGGCTGAGCGGCTGCATCGCGGCGGCGTCCTTCGGGGCGGCTTGCGCCGAACAAAACAGAATACGGAATTCAGAATTCCGCATTCGCCGACGCCCGTCAAGCGCCGCGGCGCGCGCGAGCCGAGGATGGACGGCGGCGCGGCGACATAATAAGAAGCCCTTATGTCCTTCGCCGAGCACGCCGCCGCGCCCGCGGGCGCGCCCCCGAACGCGCCGCAAGACGCGCCGCCAGCCCACCCGCCGGTCCGCTTCCTGGACCGCGCGACGCCGCCGCACATCGCCACGCTGGTGGCCATGGCGGCGCTGTCGGCGCTGGCGATGAACATGTTCCTGCCCTCGATGCCCGGAATCGCGCGCTGGTTCGGCGCCGATTACGCGCTGATCCAGCTGGCGGTGTCGGGCTATCTGGCGGTGACGGGCGTGCTGCAGCTGGTCATCGGCCCGCTGTCGGACCGCTACGGCCGCCGGCCGGTGGCGCTGACGGCCTTCGCCATCTTCACCCTGGCCAGCATCGGCTGCGTGCTGGCGCCCAATGTCGAGACCTTTCTGGCCTTTCGCGGCCTTCAGGGCGCGGTGGCGGCGGGCATGGTGCTGTCGCGCGCCATCGTGCGCGACCTGCACGAGCCCGCCGCCGCCGCCAGCATGATCGGCTATGTGACCATGGGCATGTCGCTGGCGCCCATGGCCTCGCCCATGCTGGGCGGACTGCTGGAAGAGCTGTTCGGCTGGCAGGCCAACTTCCTTGTCATGGCGGCCCTTGGCGCGGCGACGCTGGCGCTGGCATGGGCCGATCTGGGCGAGACGAACCGGGCGCCCTCGCCCAGCCTGCTGGCGCAGGCGCGCGGCTATCCCGAGCTGGTGCGCTCTCAGCGCTTCTGGGGCTATGCGCTGGTGACGGCCTTCACCTCGGGGGCGTTCTTCGCCTTTCTGGGCGGCGCGCCCTTCGTGGCCAGCGTCATGCTGGGCATGGAGCCGGCGCGGCTGGGCTTCTATTTCGGCTTCATCGCGCTGGGCTACCTGGCGGGCAACTTCGTCACCGGGCGCGTGGCGCGGCGCGCGGGCATCGACCGGATGCTGATCTGGGGCACGACGCTGACGCTGGCGGCGGTGTCGCTGCCGCCGATCCTTTACGCGGCGGGGCTGCGCCACCCCATGGCCATCTTCGGCCCGCTGCTGGCGGTGGGGCTGGGCAACGGCCTGACCATGCCCAACGCCATGGCCGGCTTTCTGTCGGTGCGCCCGCATCTGGCGGGCGCAGCCTCGGGATTGGGCGGCGCGCTGATGATCGGCGGCGGCGCGGCGCTGGCGGCGACGACGGGCGCGCTGCTCGGCCCCGAGACCGGACCCTATCCGCTGCTCCTGATGATGCTGGGCGCCAGCGCCATGGCGCTGGTCTGCACGCTGTGGGTGCTGCGCGTCTCGCGCCGCAAGGGGCCGGTCGGCGCAGAGCCCTGACCGCGCGCCCCTTTCGCGGGCGCGTCGGGGCGCTAGCCTGCAAGGAACGGGCCCGACGCCCGGCAAGGAGGATGCCATGCCCAGCCAGCCGCCCCGCCTCGAGCCCGACGCCGACGCGCTGGCGCGCCTTGCCCCCGACGGCGCGAGCGTCGCCATCGCCAAGGACCCCGGCGCGCCCATGGCGCTGACCCGCGCCCTGATCCGGCGCGGCGCGCGCGGGCTGCGCCTGGTCACCGTGCCGACCGGCGCCATGGCGGCCGACATGCTGATCGGCGCCGGATGCGTGGCCCGGATCGAGACCGCCGGCGTCTCGCTCGGCGAGTTCGGCCCCGCCGCGCGCTTCGCCGACGCCGTGCGCGCCGGCGCGGTCGAGATCCGCGACGCGACATGCCCCGCCGTCTACGCCGCCCTTCAGGCGGGCGAGAAGGGACAGCCCTTCGCGACCATCCGCGGCATCATCGGTTCGGACCTGATGCGCGCGCGGCCCGACTGGAAGGTGATCGACAACCCCTTCGCGCCGGGCGACAGGGTTGTGGCGCTGCCGCCGCTGCGGCCCGACCTGGCGCTGATGCACGTGGCGCTGGCCGACCGGCGGGGCAATCTGTGGGTCGGCGGACGGCACGAGCTCAAGACCATGGCGCATGCGGCCCATGCGACGCTGGCCACGGCCGAGCGCATCGTCGAGGGCGACCTGGCGGCCGACCCGGCGCTGGCGCCCAACCTGATCGGCGGGATCTACGTCGCCGCCCTGGCCGAGGCGCCGCGCGGCGCCTGGCCCACGGCCATGCCCGGCGCCTATGCGCGCGACGACGCCCATCACCGCCTTTACGCCGCCGCCGCGCGCAGGGCGGACTCGTTCGCCGACTATCTGCGCCGCTTCGTGCTGCCGCGCGAGCAGGCCGCATGAGCGCCGCGCCCCCCGCCGACCAGCCGCCCGCGCGGCTCGAGGAGCTGCTCATCGCCGCGACCGCGCGCCTTCTGTCGGGCTGCGGGCACATCGCCGTCGGGGTGCTGTCGCCCATTCCCGGCGCGGCCGCGATCCTGACCGGGCTGCGCGAGGGCGCGCGGGTGACGATCATCGGCTCGGAGCTGCCGCAGCACCGCTCGGATGGCGGGGTCGAGCTGTTCGACCTGGCCGCGCAGGGGCGCATCGACGCCTTCTTCCTGTCGGGCGGGCAGATCGACGGGCGCGCGAATGTGAACCTGACCGGCATCGGCGCGCATCCGCGCATGAAGGTGCGCTGGTCGGGGGCTTTCGGCTCGGCCTTTCTCTACTACATGGTCCCGCGCGTGATCCTGTTCCGGCAGGAGCACACGCGCCGCGTCTTTCCCGAGCGGGTCGACTTCGTCACCGCCCCCGGCGTCGGCCCCGAGGGCGTGCTGCGCCCCGGCGGCCCCCACGCGCTGGTGACGGGGCTGTGCGTGATGCGCTTCGACCGCGGGCGGGCGCGCTTCGCGCTCGAGTCGCTTCATCCGGGCGTCACGCTGGAAGAGGTGCGCGACAACACGGGCTTCGACTTCGACGCCCCGGCCCGCCCGCCGGTCACCGCGCCGCCGGATCCCGAGACGCTGGCGCTGATCCGCGGCGAGGTGCTGCGCCGCATCGCCGACCCCTACCCCGCCTTCGCCGCCGGCCTGGCCGCGGCC
The DNA here is from genome assembly GCF_008124525.1 of Oceanicella actignis. Classification (GTDB taxonomy): domain Bacteria; phylum Pseudomonadota; class Alphaproteobacteria; order Rhodobacterales; family Rhodobacteraceae; genus Oceanicella; species Oceanicella actignis. The sequence goes on along the minus strand of NZ_VNHJ01000002.1, from coordinate 275,350 downwards.
GCCGGGCCCGAACCGCGGGCCCAATGACGCCACGACACGCTTGCGCGCCCCGCGCCGCGCGGCATTGACTGTGCCCGCAACCGCTTTCATTTCGCCAAGAGGCCATCGCATGAAAACCCGCATCACCGAGCTTTTCGGCATCGAGCGCCCCATCATCCAGGGCGGCATGCACTATGTCGGCTTCGCCGAGCTGGCGTCCGCCGTCTCGAACGCCGGCGGGCTGGGCATCATCACCGCGCTCACCCAGGGCTCGCCCGAGAAGCTGGCCGCCGAGATCGCCCGCTGCCGCGAGATGACCGACAAGCCCTTCGGCGTGAACCTGACCTTCCTGCCCGCCTTCACCGCGCCGCCCTATCCCGAATACATCCAGGCCATCGTCGAGGGCGGGGTGAAGATCGTCGAGACGGCCGGCCGCTCGCCCGAGCAATACATGCCCGCGCTCAAGCAGGCGGGGATCAAGGTGATCCACAAATGCACCTCGGTGCGCCACGCCCTCAAGGCCGAGCGCATCGGCTGCGACGCGGTCAGCGTCGACGGCTTCGAGTGCGGCGGCCACCCCGGCGAGGACGACGTGCCGAACTTCATCCTGCTGCCCCGCGCGGCCGAAGAGCTGAGCATCCCCTTCGTCGCCTCGGGCGGCATGGCGGACGGGCGCTCGCTGGTGGCGGCGCTGGCGCTGGGGGCCGAGGGCATGAACATGGGCACGCGCTTTCTGGCCACGCGCGAGGCGCCGGTGCACGAGAAGGTCAAGCAGGCCATCGTCGCGGCCACCGAGCTGGACACGCGCCTGGTCATGCGCGGCCTGCGCAACACCGAGCGCGTGCTGGCCAACCCGGCGGTCGAGAAGATCCTCGAGATCGAGCGCGAGAAGGGCGACGCCCTGCAGATCGGCGACATCATGGAGCTGGTCGCCGGCGTCTATCCCAAGGTCATGCGCGAAGGCGACGTCGAGGCCGGCGCCTGGTCCTGCGGCATGGTGGCCGGTCTGATCCACGACGTGCCCTCGGTGGCCGAGCTGATGGACCGCATCATGGCCGAGGCCGAAGAGATCATCTCGCGCCGGCTCGCGGGCATGATCGCCCGCTGATCCCGCCGCCCGATCAGGTTCGCCGATCGGGCCGCCCGATCCGATGCGCGCCGCCCGCGCCGCGCCCCGCGGCCCCGGGCGGCGCCCCCGCCCCGGCGCCGAAACCGCGCCGGCCAGCCGCCGCCGCCCGAAGGCGGCCGCCCGGCCCGGCCCGGCCGCCTGCGCCGCTGCGTCGCCTGCCTCGCCTTGCGCCTGCGTCGCCGCGTCCGGCCGCATGCCCCGCCGCAGCCGGGCCGCCCAACCGCCCGCGCGCGGGCCGACCTGCGCACGCCGCGCACATGTTCGCGCCTGCGCCCCGCGCCGCTCCAACGCGCGCGCAAGGCGCCCCGCCGCATTCCGCCCGGGCCCGACCGGCGCCCGCGTCGCCTTCGGCCCGTCCATCCGCATGCCGGTCCGCCCACCCGCCCGCATGTCCGCCCATATCCCCGACCGCCCGATCGGCCGATGCCCGCCGACGGGCCGCCATGCCCGCCGACGGGCCGCCATGCCCGCTCCCGGTCCGTCCCGCCCGCCCCGCCCGCCCCGCCGGGCGGGCGAAAGGGTTTCGCCATCGCGCGCAAGCCACTATCTGTGCGCGGACAGAACTCGGAAGAGGACGCCATGAAGCTGCATCTGCGCGACGAGGCCCGCGCCACCGAGCGCCGCGCCCCCCTTGCCCCCGACGACGCCGCCGCGCTGATCGCGCAGGGCGCCAGCATCGCCGTCGAGCGCTCGGACAAGCGCGTCTTCCCCGACGAGGACTACGCCCGCGCAGGCTGCGCGCTGGCCGAGCCGGGCAGCTGGACGACGGCGCCGCGCGACGTGGCGATACTGGGGCTGAAGGAACTGCCGCCCGAGCCGCGCGACCTGCCCTGGCGCATGATCCACTTCGCCCATGTCTTCAAGCGCCAGTCGGGCTGGGCGGACGAGCTGGCGCGCTTTCGCCGCGGGGGCGGGGCGCTCTATGACCTCGAATACCTGACCGGCCCCGACGGCCGGCGCGTGGCCGCCTTCGGCTACTGGGCCGGCTGGACGGGCGCGGCGCTGGGGCTGTGGCGGCTGATGGCGCGCGAGCTGGGCGAGCCGGGCCCCGAGGCCGGCGTGGCCGCCTTCGAATCGCGCGCCGAGCTGGCCGAGCGGCTGCGGGCGCTGCGCGCGCGCCTCGGCCGCGCGCCGAAGGCCATCGTGATCGGGGCGCTCGGGCGCTCGGGCCGCGGCGCGGCCGACGCGCTGGCCGAGGGCGGCGCGCAGATCTCCCGCTGGGACATCGCCGAGACCGCCGCGCTCGACGCCGACCCGGCCGCGCGCGCCGCGCTGCTGGGGCACGAGCTTCTGGTCAACTGCGTGCTCATGACCGGGCCGGGCCTGACGCTGGCCACCCCCGAGATGCTGCCCCGCCCCGAGTGCCGGCTGCGCGTCATCAGCGACGTCTCGTGCGATCCGTTCAGCGACTTCAACCCGCTGCCGCTCTACCTTGCGCCCACCGGCTGGGACGCGCCCTTCATCAACGTCGGGACCAACGGCGCCGGCGAGCCGGTCGAGCTGACCGCCATCGACAACCTGCCCTCGCTGATCCCGCGCGAATCGTCGCTCGACTTCTCGGCCCAGCTGACCCCGGCCCTTGCGCGCTTCCCGGACGGCGAGGAATGGCAGGCCGCGCGCGCCGTCTTCCTGGCCCGCCTGGCCGAGGCCGAAGAGCTGGCCTGAACGCCTCGGCGCTGGCGCATCGGCGCGCCGGGGTCCATGATCGGCCCGAGGCGGACCGCAGGGAGGCGCAGGCATGAAGATCGAGGCGACGTTTCACGGCGGAGCCGGAACCGTGACCGGCTCGTGCACCCTGATCCGCGCCGGCGACGTGCGCTTCCTGATCGATTGCGGCATGTTCCAGGGCAACCGCACGGTGCGCGAGCTGAACTTCCAGGAGTTTCCCTTCGATCCGCGCGCCATCGACTTCGTGCTGCTCACCCACGCCCATATCGACCACAGCGGCCTTTTGCCCAAGCTCACGCGGATGGGCTTCAAGGGGCCGATCCACGCCACGCAGCCGACGCTGGACCTGCTCGAATTCCTGCTGCCCGACAGCGGCAAGATCCAGGAGGGCGACGTCGAGCGCCTGAACCGCCGCCGCCGCCGCCATGGCGAGCCGCCCGTCGCCCCCGCCTACACCGCCGCCGACGCCGAAGAATGCCTGCGCCATGGCGCGCCGCAGCCGCTCGAGACATGGTTCGAACCCGCGCCGGGCGTGCGCGCGCGGCTGTGGAACGCGGGGCACATCCTGGGCTCGGCCTCGATCGAGCTGGCGATCGAGGTCGGGGGCCCGCGCCCCCTGCGCATGATCTTCTCGGGCGATCTGGGACCGGACGAGAAGATCTTCCACGAGCCGCCCGAAGCCCCCGAGGGCTACGACTACGTCGTGTGCGAATCGACCTATGGCGACCGCGAGCGCGAGGACGTGACCACCGAGCAGCGGCGCGAGCAGCTGCGCGACGAGATCAACGCGGCGCTGGCGCGCGGCGGGAACCTGATCATCCCCAGCTTCGCCGTCGAGCGCAGTCAGGAGCTGCTGCACGACATCGGCGTTCTGCTCTCGCAAGGGCAGATCCGCCGCGTGCCGGTGTTCCTCGACAGCCCCCTGGCCAGCCGCGTTACCAAGGTGTTCATGAAGCACGCGCGCGAGCTGGAAGACATCGACCTGGACCCCTCGCAGCTGTTCCGCAACCCGAATTTCCGCATCGTCGAATCGGTCGAGGACAGCATGGCCATCAACCGCCTGCGCGGCGGGGCCATCATCATCTCGGCTTCGGGCATGTGCGAGGCCGGGCGCATCAAGCACCACCTGCGCAACAATCTGTGGCGCGACGACTGCACCGTGCTGTTCGTGGGCTACCAGGCGCCGGGCACGCTGGGTCGGCTGATCCTGGACGGCGCCGACATCGTGCGCATCCACGGCCATGACGTGAAGGTCAAGGCGCGCATCCGCTCCATCGAGGGCTATTCCGCCCATGCCGACCAGAAAGAGCTTCTGGCCTGGCTGCGCGCGCGCCTGCCCGTGCGCGCGGCCGTGTTCCTGAACCATGGCGAGGACGACGCGCGCCGCGCCCTGGCGGCGCTGCTGGCCGCCCAGGGCGTGCCCGAGAAGAAGATCCTGCTGCCCGGTCTGGACGAGCGTTTCGCGCTCAGCGCCGGGCGCGCGCCGCTGCGCCAGCCCGCAAGCCGCCGCGCCGCTCCCGAGCAGCTGACGCAGGACTGGATGAACGCCAAGGTGGCGCTGTGCCACCGGATGGACCGCGCGCTCGAGGCCATCCCCGACCCGCGGCGAAGGCTCGAGGTGCTGGCGCGGCTGCAGGCCGAGCTCGAGCGCGCGCTGCGCGATGCGCGCGCGCCCGAGAAGGACGGCTGACGCCTGGCGCGGCGCGGCGGATCAGATCTGCTTCTCGGGCATCCGCACGACAAGCCCCTCGAGCTCGGGCGTGACCTTGATCTGGCAGGTCAGGCGCGAGTTCTCCTTCGGCTCGTAGGCGAAATCCAGCATGTCCTCTTCCATCGGGTCCTTGGGCGGCAGGCGGTCCGTCCAGGCCGGATCGACGTAGACATGGCAGGTCGAACACGCGCAGGCGCCGCCGCAATCGGCCTCGATGCCGGGAATGCCGTTGTCGCGCGCACCCTCCATGACCGTCAGACCGACGGGAACGTCCACCACATGCTCGGTCCCGTTGTGTTCGACATAGGTGATCTTGACCATGCTGGGGAAGCCTCCTTCGCTGTGCCCGGCATACTTAGTCCGGCGCGCGCCACGGCGCCAGACGCAATGCGCGGCGCGCTCAGCGGCGCGGGGCGCCCCCATCGGCCCCATCGGGGCCGTCGGCCCCATCGGCGCAGTCGGCCCCGCCGGCCCCGTCTGGCTCGTCGCCCGCCGAGGGATGCACGCCCGCCGCCTCGGCCACGGGCATCGAGGCCCCCGCCCGCCCCGAGGGCGTCGGCGGCGCGGCGCCCCAGCCGGCGGCGGGCCGGGCGCCGGCCTCGAGCCGCCCGACCAGCCCCCAGGCCGCCGCCGCCGCCGCGATCCCGGCCAGCACCCCCGCCGCGGCCTGCGCATAGACCACGCCGGGCGCCATGAAGGGCCCGACGAACAGCGCCAGCATGACCGGCGCCGCGATCGCGTCGCGCGACCAGTTGAACAGCGCCGACCACATGGGCCGCCCCAGATTGTTGAAGGCCGAGTTCGCCACGAACAGCGCCCCCGCGAACAGAAAGCCCCCCGCCGCGATGCGCCCGAAGGCCGCCACCACCCGCGCCCCGTCCTCGGACAGGCTGAAGGCGGCCGCAAGGTGCGGCGCACTCAGCGCCAGAACGGCCCACACCGCCGCGACGTAGCCCGCGTTGAAGATCAGCGCGTCGCGCAGCGTGCTGCGCACCCGGTCCAGCCGCCCGGCGCCGTAGTTCTGGCCGATGATGCCCCCGATCGCGCCGCTCAGCGCGAAGATCCCCCCGAAGGCCAGCACGGTCATGCGGCTGACCACCGACCAGCCGGCCACGGCGCTGTCGCCGAACTGGGCGATGGCGCCGGTGAACAGGAAATTGCCGAAGGGCGTGGACAGCTGCGTCAGGCTGGCCGGCAGCGCCACCGCCAGCACCGGCCGCAGATCGCCCAGCGCAGCCCGCAGATCGAACGGCGCCAGCAGGTCGTGCACGCGGGCCAGGAACCGCAACGCCAGCACCGTGGTGACCGCGCGCGACAGCGCCATGGCCCAGGCGGCGCCCTGAACGCCCATGTCGAAGCCGAAAATGAACAGCGGGTCCAGCACCATGGCCGCCAGCCCCGCGCCCAACGTCACCATCATCGAGCGCCGCGCGTCGCCCTGCGCGCGCAGGATCGAGCCTCCGGCCATGCCCGCCGCCATCAAGGGCAGCGAGGGCAGCGTGACCGAGAGGAAATCGGCCGCCGCCTGCGCGGCCATGCCCTCGGCCCCCAGCAGCGCCAGCAGCTCGCGCCGGAAGGCCAGCGCCGCGCCGGCCGTCAGCGCCATGCCCGCCACCGCGATGCTCAACGACGAGGTCGCCAGGCGCCGCGCATCCTCGCGCCGGCGCGCGCCCAGCGCCCGGCTGACCGTGGCCGTGGCGGCGATGGCGAAGCCGATGCCGACCGAGACGGTGAAGAACTGGATCGTCCAGGCGTATCCGACCGCCGAGGTCAGCCGCTCGTCTCCCAGCAGCGAGACGTAGAACAGCGTGACGAAATCGACCAGGAACATGAAGGTCAGGCCCAGCGAGCCCGCCATGGTCATCACCGCCACATGCCGCATGGTCGAGCCGGTGACGAAGCGGCCCTGCGGCCCGCGCGCGCTCATGCCCGCCGCCCTCTCACGAAGGCGCCCCGGCCAGGCGCGGCGACAGGACGGTCTCGCGCCCCGGCTCGGGATGGCGCGGGATCAGCAGCGCCAGCCCCAGCGACACGCAGGCCATCGCCGCCGCCAGCACGAACACCGCCGCCGGCGAGACCAGCCACAGATAGCCCAGCGAGGCCGGCAGCGCGACCGCGGCGACATGGTTGATGGTGAAGGCCACCGCCGCCGTCGGCGCGATGTCGCCCGGCGCCGCGATCTTCTGGAAATACGTCTTTTGCGCGAAGGCCATGGCGAACAGCAGATGGTCGAGCACGTAAAGCGCGGCCGCGACCCATGCCGGCCAGTCGTTGAAATAGACCCCGGCATAGGCGCCGAACACCGCGGCAAGGCCGACATATTCCAGAACCAGCGCCCGCCGCTCGCCGAAGCGCGCGATCAGCCGCCCCACCGCCGGCGCAAAGGCCATGTTCGCGGCGTAGTTGATCAGGAACAGCGCCGTGACCTCGTGCACCTCGAAGCCGAAGCGCTCGACCATCATGAAGGCGGCGAAGACCACGAAGATCTGCCGCCGCGCCCCGGCCATGAATTGCAGCAGGTAATACAGCCAGTAGCGCCGCCGCAGGACCATGCGCTTCTCCTGCGGGTGGGGCGCCTCGAAGCGCGGATAAAGCGCCCATGCCGCCAGCGCGACCGCCGCCGTCGCCAGCCCGCCGGCCATGTAGACGCTCTGATAGCTCAGATCGAAGGTCTTCCACGCGCCCACGATCAGCGCATAGGCCGCCAGCGACGAGGCCGACCCCGCCGCCAGCAGCCAGCCCAGCGCCTTGGGCGCCTCTTCCTTGCTCAGCCATTGCAGCTGAAGCGACTGGTTGACCGTCTCGTAATAGTGAAAGCCCAGCGAGCCGACGAAGGTGGTGATGAGCAGCCCGCCGAAGCTGGGAAAGAACCCCGTCGCCGCCGTCGCCAGCCCCAGCAGCGCCAGCGAGATGACGGCCAGCGTCTGCTCGCGCACGAACAGGATAACGGCGATGACGCCGATGGCGGCGAAGCCGGGGATCTCGCGCACGGTCTGGAGCCAGCCGATGTCCGAGCCGTCGAAGCCCGCGGCCTCGATGACGAAGTTGTTGAGCAGGGCGTTCCAGGTGGCGAAGGCCAGCGGCATGCCGGCGGCCATCAGCGTCAGAAGGCCGATGGGCCGCCGCCAGGCGGGCAGGCTTGCGGCCTGCGCGATGGGGACGGGCGCGTTCTTCATAAGGCGTCCTTACTCCTTTTCCCGCGACCTTTCGAGCGCGATTTCGCCCGCCCCGGGATATTCCAATCTGCGCATGAGATGGATCAAGGCCCCGCGCCCCGAATCGCGCCATGCCATGGGCGGCATGAAACGTCGCGGAGCGGGACGCCATGGACATTTCCCTGGACCTGGAACCGGCCTTCGAGCTGCTGGGCGAAAGCGGCGCGCAGGTCGCCGCCGGCGCGCTGATCGGGGCGGTCTTCGGCGCCGCGGCCCAGCGCAGCCGGTTCTGCCTGCGCGCCGCCAGCGTCGAGTTCGCCGACGGGCGCCTTGGTCCGCGCATGGCGGTCTGGCTGCTGACCTTCTCGACCGCGCTGTTCTGGACGCAGCTCATGGCCCGGGCGGGCATGCTCGACCTGGCCGAGGCGCGCGTTCTGGCCGCGCCGGGCTCGATCTCGGGCGCGGCGCTGGGCGGGCTGATGTTCGGCGCGGGCATGATCCTGGCGCGCGGCTGCTCGGGGCGGCTTCTGGTGCTGGCGGCCGGCGGCAATTTGCGCGCCCTCCTGTCCGGGCTGGTCTTCGCGGTGGTGGCGCAGATGAGCCTGCACGGCATCCTCGCGCCGCTGCGCCAGAGCCTGGCCGAGCTGTGGACCACCGGACCGACCAATGTCGAGCTGTCGGCGTGGCTCGGGCTCGGCCCCGATTTCGGCCCCGCGCTGGGCGCGGCGTTTGCGCTGGCGGCGCTGGTCATCGCCGCGCGCAACCGGGTTTCGGCCACGACGCTGCTGGCCGGCTCGGGCGTGGGATTCGCGGTGGCGCTAGGATGGGCGGCGACCTCGGCCATCGCGGCGCAGTCCTTCGATCCGGCGCCGGTCAAGAGCCTGACCTTCGCCGGCCCCTCGGCCGACGCGCTGATGTTCGTCCTGACGCCGGGCGCGCGGGCGGATTTCGACATCGGCCTCATTCCCGGCGTCGCGCTGGGGGCGATGGCGGCGGCCGTGTGGGCGCGCGAATGGCGCTGGGAGGGCTTCGAGGACGTGGCCGGCCTGCGCCGTCGCCTGATCGGCGCGGCGCTGATGGGCATGGGCGCGATGCTGGCGGGCGGCTGCGCGATCGGTGCCGGCGTCACCGGGACCTCGGCGCTGGCGCTGACCTCGTGGCTTGCGCTGACCTGCATGTGGATCGGCGCCGTGGCGACGCGCCGCCTGGCCGACCGGCCCGACGCGGCGCCCGAAACCGCGCGCGGGGCCGCAAGGGCGTTTCCATAGCGGCGCGGAATCGCGTATGTGGCGGGGCATGAGCACCCGCACGCCACAGAACCCGCCGCAGCTGCGCCCCGACATCGCCCCCGCGCCGCGCTTCGACGCCGCCCGCCGCCCGGGCCAGCCGGCCATCGGCATGGTCTCGCTGGGCTGTCCGAAGGCGCTGGTCGACAGCGAGCGCATCCTCACGCGCCTGCGCGCCGAGGGCTACGCCGTCTCGCCCGATTACGAGGGCGCGGACGCGGTCATCGTCAACACCTGCGGCTTTCTCGACAGCGCCAAGGCCGAATCGCTCGAAGCCATCGGCGAGGCGCTGGCCGCCAACGGCAAGGTCATCGTCACCGGCTGCCTCGGCGCGGATCCCGAGTTCATCACCGGCGCGCATCCCAAGGTGCTGGCGGTGACCGGCCCGCATCAATACGAGCAGGTGCTTGACGCGGTGCACGCCGCCGTGCCGCCGGCGCCGAACCCCTTCGTCGACCTGCTGCCGGCCTCGGGCGTCAAGCTGACGCCGCGCCACTACGCGTATCTGAAGATCTCCGAGGGCTGCAACCACGCCTGCCGCTTCTGCATCATTCCCGACATGCGCGGCAAGCTGGTCTCGCGCCCCGTGCACGCCGTGCTGCGCGAGGCCGAGCGCCTGGCCGAGGCGGGCGTGCGCGAGCTGCTGGTCATCTCGCAGGACACCTCGGCCTATGGCGTGGACCGGCGCCATGACGCGCATGAGTGGCGCGGGCGCAGCTGGCGCACCCATGTCACGGACCTGGCCCGCGGCCTGCGCGAGCTGGGGCTGTGGACGCGGCTGCACTACATCTACCCCTATCCGCATGTCGATCAGCTGATCCCGCTGATGGGGACCGAGGCCGATCCGGGCGGGCTGCTGCCCTATCTGGACATTCCCTTCCAGCACGCCCATCCCGACACGCTGCGCCGCATGGCCCGCCCCGCCGCGGCGGCCAGGACGCTCGAGCGCATCCGCGCCTGGCGCGAGATCAACCCCGACCTGACCATCCGCTCGACCTTCATCGTCGGCTTTCCGGGCGAGACCGAGGCCGAGTTCCAGACCCTGCTCGACTGGCTGGAAGAGGCCCGGCTGGATCGCGTCGGCTGCTTCAAATACGAGAACGTCGCCGGCGCCCGCGCCAACGACCTGCCCGACCATGTGCCCGAAGAGGTGAAGGAAGAGCGCTACGCGCGCTTCATGGAGGTCGCGCAGCGCATCTCGGCCGAGAAGCTGGCCGCGCGCGTGGGCGCGCGGCGCAAGGCGATCGTCGATTCGGTCGACGAGCAGGGCGCCGTCTGCCGCACCATTTCCGATGCGCCCGAGATCGACGGCGAGCTGTTCATCGACGAGGGGTTCGAGGCCCTGTCCCCGGGCGACATCGTGACGGTCGAGATCGACGAGGCTTCCGAATACGATCTGTGGGGCCGCCTGATCGCGCGCGACTGAGGCGCCGCCAGCCCGACGTCAGGCGCCCCGGCTGTGCCGGGCGCCGCGCCGGGCCGCCTCGCGCGCTTGCGGCGGGATCGTCGAAGGCGGCGAAGGGGGTCGCAGGCCCGCCCCCGGCGCCCCGCAGCGCCTCGGCCGCGGACTGGGCCGACGGCGGACCGGGGCGCGACCGGCCGCGCGGCGGCCCCTTGCGCCGGCCCGTCGTTTCGCTGCGCGCCCCGCCCGGACGTCACGGCGGCCAGGCTCAGGCCCCGCGGCCGGCCAGGCGCGCGGCGCGAAGGCGGGCGAAATCCTCGCCCGCATGGTAGCTCGAACGGGTCAGCGGCGAGGCGCTGACCATCAGGAACCCCTTGCCCCAGGCGGCGCGCTCATAGGCGGCGAACTCGTCCGGCGTGACGAAGCGGCGCACGGGGTGATGCTTGGGCGTGGGCTGCAGGTATTGGCCGATGGTCAGGAAATCCACGTCCGCGGCGCGCATGTCGTCCATCACCTGCAGCACCGCCTGACGGTCCTCGCCCAGCCCGACCATGATGCCCGACTTGGTGAAGATGGTCGGGTCCAGCTCCTTGACCCGCTGCAGCAGCCGCAGCGAGTGGAAGTAGCGCGCGCCCGGGCGCACCTCGGGATAAAGGCCGGGGACGGTCTCGAGATTGTGGTTGAACACGTCGGGGCGCGCGGCCACCACGGTTTCCAGCGCCTCGGGGCCGCATTTGAGGAAATCGGGGGTCAGCACCTCGATGGTCGCGCCGGGGCTCTTGCGGCGGATGGCGCGGATGGTGCGGGCGAAATGCTCGGCGCCGCCATCCTCGAGATCGTCGCGATCGACCGAGGTGACCACCACATGGTTCAGCCCCAGCTTGGCCACGGCGTCGGCGACGCGGGCGGGCTCGAAGGGGTCGAGCGCGTCGGGCCGGCCCGTGGCGACGTTGCAGAAGGTGCAGCCGCGGGTGCAGATCTCGCCCATGATCATCATGGTGGCGTGGCCCTGCGACCAGCACTCGCCGACATTGGGACAGCCGGCCTCGGAGCACACGGTGACCAGGCCGTGCTCCTGCAAGGTGCGGCGGGTCTGGTTGTAGCCCTTGCCGCCGGGCGCCTTGACGCGGATCCATTCGGGCTTGCGCAGCACGGGGGCGTCGGGCCGGCGCGCCTTTTCCGGGTGGCGCTGGGCGCGGTCGCGCAGATCGCGCGCCTTGGCGCCGGCGCGGCCCGGTCCGGCCTCGGGCTCGGCGGTCGGCGCGCCCTGACGGACGGAATCGGCTGGGTTCATGTCGCTCATGCGGGGGCCCTCCTGGGCGCGAACATAGCCGCCGCGGCGTCAGCTTCCAAGCGGCGCGGCGCGCGCGGGCCATGCGCGGGGCGCAAAACGGATGCGGCCGGCGCGCAAGGCGCCGGCCGCGATGGCCGCAAGGCCGCTTCCGTCAGGACAGCTTCGACAGAAGCGCGTCGATCGAGGCCTTGGCGTCGCCGTAGAACATGCGCGTGTTCTCCTTGAAGAACAGCGGGTTCTCGATGCCCGAATAGCCCGTGCCCTGGCCGCGCTTGAGGACGATGACCTGCTTGGCCTTCCACACCTCGAGCACCGGCATCCCGGCGATGGGCGAATTGGGATCCTCCTGCGCGGCGGGGTTCACGATGTCGTTCGCGCCGATGACGATGACCACGTCCGTGTTGGGGAAGTCGTCGTTGATCTCGTCCATCTCGAGCACGATGTCGTAGGGCACCTTGGCCTCGGCCAGGAGCACGTTCATGTGCCCCGGCAGGCGCCCGGCGACGGGGTGGATGGCGAAGCGCACCTGCTTGCCCTGCGCGCGCAGGCGGCGCGTCAGCTCGGACACCGACTGCTGCGCCTGCGCCACCGCCATGCCGTAGCCGGGCACGATGATGATGCTGTCGGCCTCTTCCAGCGCGCTGGCCACGCCGTCGGCGTCGATGGCGATCATCTCGCCCGAGACCTCGGCCGCCGGCGCGCCCGTGCCGCCCCAGCCGCCGAGGATCACCGAGACGAAGCTGCGGTTCATGCCCCGGCACATGATGTAGCTGAGGATGGCGCCCGACGAGCCCACCAGCGCGCCGACCACGATCAGCAGGTCGTTGCCCAGCGTGAAGCCGATCGCCGCCGCGGCCCAGCCCGAGTAGGAGTTGAGCATCGAGACCACCACCGGCATGTCGGCCCCGCCGATGGCCATGATCAGGTGCCAGCCGATGGCCCCGGCCAGGATCGCCACCACGATCATGGTCCACAGCCCCGCGCCATCCAGATACATCCAGCCCAGCAGGAAGCACAGGACGAAGCCCGCCAGGTTGAGCTGGTGGCGGAAGGGCAGGGTCAGCGCCGCCGAGCTGATCTTGCCCGCCAGCTTGCCATAGGCGACCACCGAGCCGGTGAAGGTGATGGCGCCGATGAGGATGCCGAGGAAGAGCTCGACCTTCAGCATCGAAAGCTCGACCGACGACTTCTTGGCGATGGTGGCCGCAAAGCCGGCAAGCTGCTCGACCGTGCCCGCCTCCTTCGCCGCCAGCGCCGCCTTCATCTCGAGATCGGCGTTGATGCCGATGAAGACCGCGGCGAGGCCGACGAGGCTGTGGAAGCCCGCCACCAGCTCGGGCATCTGGGTCATCTGCACGCGGGTGGCGACGACCCAGCCGCCGATGCCGCCGAGCGCGATCATCAGCGCGATCGCCGCGTGGTTGCCCACGCCGGGCGTGACCACGGTCGCGCCCACCGCCAGCGCCATGCCGACGATGCCGTACCAGATGGCGCGCTTGGCCTTCTCCATGTTCGAGAGGCCGCCCAGCGCAAGGATGAAGAGGATGGCCGCCACCACGTAAGCGGCCGTCACGAAACCGATGCTCATCTCAGCCCCCTTAGCTGCGCTGGAACATTGCGAGCATCCGACGGGTCACCAGGAACCCGCCGAAGATGTTCACCGACGCCATGAGAATCGCCAGCGCCGCCAGGATCACGACCGTCGTCGACGACGAACCGACCTGCAAGAGCGCGCCCACGATGATGATCGACGAGATGGCGTTCGTGATCGCCATGAGCGGCGTGTGCAGCGCGTGCGCCACCCCCCAGATCACGTGATAGCCCACGAACACCGACAGCACGAAGACGATGAAGTGCTGCATGAAGCTTGCCGGCGCCACCAGCCCCACCAGAAGGCACAGCGCGCCGCCGACGCCCAGCATCCAGGCGGTGTGGTTGAGCGAGCGGCGCAGCTCCTCGGCCTCGCGCGCGGCCTTTTCCTCGGGGGTCGGCTCCTTGGGCTTGGGCTTGGGCTTGGCGATCGCCTGGACCTTGAGCGGCGGCGGCGGGAAGGTGATCTCGCCATCCTTGCACACGGTGCACGAGCGGATGACGTCGTCCTCCATGTTCACCACGCACACGCCGTCCTTGCCGGGCGTCAGATCCGTCAGCATGTGGCGGATGTTCGTCGCGTAAAGCGTCGAGGCCTGCGTCGCCATGCGGCTGGGGAAGTCGGTGTAGCCGATGATGGCGACGTGGTTGTCGGTGACGATCTTCTGATCGGGAACGGTCAGGTCGCAGTTGCCGCCGCGCTCGGCCGCCAGGTCGATGATGACCGAGCCGGGCTTCATCAGCTTGACCATCTCCTCGGGCCAGAGCTTGGGCGCCGGCCGGCCGGGGATCAGCGCCGTGGTGATGACGATGTCCACCTCGGGCGCCTGCTGGCGGAACAGCTCCATCTCCTTCTCGATGAATTCGGGGCTGGCGGGCTTGGCGTAGCCGCCCTCGCCCGACAGGTCGTCCGAGAAGTCGAGCATCAGGAACTCGGCGCCCATGGACTCGATCTGCTCGGCCACCTCGGGGCGCACGTCGAAGGCGCGCACGATCGCGCCCAGGCTGACCGCCGTGCCGATGGCCGCAAGCCCGGCCACGCCCGCGCCGATCACCAGCACCTTGGCCGGCGGCACCTTGCCCGCCGCCGTCACCTGGCCGGTGAAGAAGCGGCCGAAATTGGCGCCCGCCTCGATCACGGCGCGGTAGCCGGCGATGTTGGCCATCGAGGACAGCGCGTCCATCTTCTGCGCGCGGCTGATGCGCGGGACCATGTCCATGGCCAGCGCGGTCATGCGCTTCTCGTTCATGCGGCGCAGCAGATCCTCGTTCTGCGCCGGCCACAGGAACGAGATCACCGTCTTGCCCTCGGGCGCGGCGTCGATCTCCTCGATCTTCGGCTCGCGCACCTTGACCACGATGTCGGCCTCGGCCCACAGCGCGGCGGCGTCGGGCACGACCTTGACCCCCGCCTCGCGATAGGCCTCGTCCGAGAACATCGCGGCCTCGCCGGCCCCGCTCTCGACCAGACACTCATATCCCAGCTTCTGAAGCTGCCGGGCGCTGTCGGGCGTCAGCGCGACGCGCTTCTCGCCCGGATGCAGCTCCCTTGGCGCGCCGATCTTCATCAGCGTTCTCCCTCGTTCCCGTTCGCGGGGCGTCGGCCTCATGCCGCGGCGCCCGCGCTTGCGTCCGTTGCCTTCGCGCCGCCCGAAGGGGCGCAAACGCCAGCCATCCTAAAGCCGTCTTCGCCGCTCGTCACAGCCCATTTGCGCACGCGGGGCAAGAACTTCGCGCGCCGCCGGCGGCGTCGGGGCGCCGTCGGGGCGCCGTCGGGACGGGGCGCTTGACGCGGCTGCGCACTGGTTGCGACGCACAACGAAAGGGGGCTGCGGGCGCCGCGGCGCCGCAAGGCCGCGCCGGTGCGACATTTAGCCGCATCTGCGCGCGAGCCGGATCGAAACGCCAAGAGATGCGCCGCCAGCGCGAAAGAATCGCAACGATTCGCGCCGCCCGTCTTTGCGAATCATGCCCGCGCCGCCTCGCCGCATGGCGCCGCCCCCGCCGCCGCGCCATGCCCACCGCCGCGCAGGCGCGGCGCCGCCCGCGGACCGCGCCTGCGCGCGCGCCGAGGCTTGGCGGCGCATGGGACAAGCCCGCCGCCATGCGCTAGGATCGGCGCGCAAACGCCAACGAAAACCAACGGGAGGTTCCCAATGCGTCTTCTGACCATCGCGGCCGCGGCCGCCATGGCGCTCGGCGCCAACGCCGCGCTCGCCAATTGCGATCCGGGCGAGATCGTCATCAAGTTCAGCCACGTCACCAACACCGACAAGCACCCCAAGGGCATCGCCGCCGCGCTTCTGGCGCAGCGGGTGAACGACGAGATGAACGGCAAGGCCTGCATGGAGGTCTATCCGAACTCGTCGCTCTACAACGACGACAAGGTGCTCGAGGCGCTGCTCAACGGCGACGTGCAGATGGCCGCGCCCTCGCTGTCGAAGTTCGAGAAGTTCACCAAGAAGTTCCGCATCTTCGACCTGCCCTTCATGTTCAAGAACATCCAGGCCGTGGACGCCTTCCAGCAGTCCGAGGCGGGGCAGGCGCTCAAGCGCAGCATGGAGCGGCGCGGCCTGATCGGCCTGGCCTTCTGGCACAACGGCATGAAGCAGATGTCGGCCAACCGCCCGCTGCTGCACCCCTCGGACGCCAAGGGGCTGAAGTTCCGCGTCCAGTCCTCGGACGTGCTGGTGGCGCAGATGGAGGCGCTGGGCGCCATTCCGCAGAAGATGGCCTTCTCGGAGGTCTACGGCGCGCTTCAGACCGGCGTCGTGGACGGGCAGGAGAACACCTGGTCCAACATCTACGGCCAGAAGTTCTTCGAGGTGCAGGACGGCGTGACCGAGACCAATCACGGCATTCTCGACTATCTGGTCGTGACCTCGGTCGATTTCTGGGAGGGGCTGCCCGACGACGTGCGCGCCCAGCTCGAGAAGATCCTCGACGAGGTGACCGAGACCCGCAACGCCGAGTCGACCCGCGTCAATGAAGAGGCCAAGCAGGCCATCATCGCCGCCGGCGGCGTGGTGCGCACCCTGACCCCCGAGCTGCGGCAGGAGTGGGTGGACGCCATGAAGCCCGTCTGGGAGAAGTTCCGCGACGACGTCGGCGCCGAGAACATCGCCGCCGCGCAAGAGATCAACGCGCGCTTCTGACCCTGCCGGGGGCGGCGCGGTCCGCCCCCCATCTGCGCCCCGCGCCGCAAGCCGCGCGCGGGGCGCAGCCGCATCCAGCTGACGACGGAGCGACCGCCATGGCCGGCAAATCCCCCCGCTCGTGGACCGACTCGATCGAGGAGACGCTCATCGCCGTCATCCTCGGCGCGATGACCTTGCTGACCTTCGCCAACGTGGCCGCGCGCTACATGGGATCGAACATCCTCTGGGCGCTCGAGGCCACCAGCTTCCTGTTCGCATGGCTGGTGCTGCTGGGCGCCAGCTACGCGGTCAAGAAGCGCGCCCATCTGGGCGTCGACGTGGCGGTGGACATGCTGCCCCCCGGCCCGCGGCGCATCCTGGGGCTGGCGGCGGCGGCGGCCTGCATCGTCTATGCGGCGCTGCTGCTCAAGGGCGGCTGGGACTACTGGGCCAACTTCGCCAACCTGCCGGCCACCGAAGGGCGCTGGTTCCCGCTGGGGCTGGAGGAGCGCGTGCGCGAAAAGGGCTGGTACGAGGTCAACGACATCGACATGCCGGCCTTTCTCAACCCCTTCTTCGCGAACTGGTTCAACGAGGGCGAGCCCTACGAGAAGATCCCGCGGCTGATCCCCTATTTCGTCATGCCGCTGTCCATGACGCTGCTGCTGCTGCGCTTCGTCCAGGCCGCTCTCGCCATCGCCCGCGGCGCGCAGGACCGGCTGATCGCCAGCCACGAGGCCGAGGACATGATCGACGCCGCGCGCCCCGCGCGCCCCGCCGCGGAGGACTGAGCCATGGAAGCCGCCGCCCTTTTCGCGCTGGTGATCGTCCTTCTGCTGATCGGCGCGCCCATCGCCGTGGCGCTGGGGCTGAGCTCGGTGCTGTTTCTGCTCACGCAGTCGAACACCTCGCTGGCCGCCGTCGCCCAGACCCTGTTCGAGGCCATGGCCGGGCATTACACGCTGCTGGCCATTCCGTTCTTCATCCTCGCCTCGGCCTTCATGTCCACCGGCGGGGTGGCGCGGCGCATCATCCGCTTCGCCATCGCCTGCGTGGGGCATTTTCCCGGCGGGCTGGCCATCGCGGGCGTGTTCGCCTGCATGATGTTCGCCGCGCTGTCGGGCTCGTCGCCGGCGACGGTGGTGGCGATCGGCTCGATCGTCATCGCCGGGATGCGCCAGGTGGGCTACTCGCGCGACTTCGCCGCGGGCGTGATCTGCAACGCGGGCACGCTGGGCATCCTGATCCCGCCCTCGATCGTGATGGTGGTCTACGCCGCGGCCACCGACGTGTCGGTGGGGCGCATGTTCCTGGCGGGCGTCATCCCGGGCATCGTGGCCGGGCTGATGCTGATGGTCGGCATCTACGTCGCCGCCAAGATCAAGAAGCTGCCCGCCGAGCCCTGGGCCGGCTGGGCCGAGATCCGCGACAGCGCCCGCGACGCGGGCTGGGGGCTGTTCCTGATGGTCATCATCCTGGGCGGCATCTACGGCGGCATCTTCACCCCGACCGAGGCGGCGGCGGTGGCGGCGGTCTACGCCTTTCTCATCGCCAACTTCGTCTATCGCGACATGGGACCGCTGGCCCGGCCCGACGGCCCGCCCCTGCCGCTGACGGCGCGCCCCTGGGCGCTGCTGACCTGCTGGGTCCACCGCGACGCGCGCGACGCGCTGTTCGAGGCGGGCAAGCTGACCGTGACGCTGATGTTCATCATCGCCAACGCGCTGCTGCTCAAGCACGTCCTGACCGACGAGCAGGTGCCCCAGTCCATCGCCGCCGCCATGCTGGACGCGGGCTTCGGGCCGGTGATGTTCCTGGTCATGGTGAACGTGATCCTGCTGATCGGCGGCCAGTTCATGGAGCCCTCGGGGCTGATCGTCATCGTCGCGCCGCTGGTCTTTCCCATCGCGGTTTCGCTGGGCATCGACCCGATCCATCTGGGCATCATCATGGTGGTGAACATGGAGATCGGCATGATCACGCCGCCCGTCGGGCTGAACCTGTTCGTCACCTCGGGCGTGGCGGGCATGCCGGTGATGCGCGTCGTGCGCGCCGCCCTGCCCTGGCTGGGAATCCTGTTCGTCTTCCTGATCTTGGTGACCTATGTTCCGTGGCTGTCCACGGCGCTGCCCAACGCCCTGATGGGCCCCGAGATCATCATCCGCTAGCCCCGCGCGGGCCGGCGGCCCCCATTTGCAAACGCAAGGAACGGAGATCGAGATGGTCGCGCTCAACACCCCCGTCTGCGACTTCGGACGCCCCGCCCCCGACTTCAGCCTGCCCGACACCGAGGGGCGCATCGTCTCGCTGGCCGACATCCGCGGCCCGCGCGGCACGCTGGTCATGTTCATCTGCAACCACTGCCCCTATGTGAAGTCGATCGCGCACAAGCTGGTGCGCGATGCGCGCGATCTGGCCGAGCTGGGCGTGAGCACGGTCGCCATCTGCTCGAACGACGCCGAGACCTACCCCGAGGACAGCTTCGAGAAGATGGGCGAGTTCGCCCGCGCCCACGGCTTCCCCTTCCCCTATCTGCACGACGCGACGCAGGAGGTGGCGCGCGCCTACGGCGCCGTCTGCACGCCCGACTTCTTCGGCTACAACGCGGATCTCGAGCTGCAGTATCGCGGGCGCCTCGACGCCGCCGGCCGCGAGCGGCGCGACGACCTGCCGCGCGAGCTTTACGAGGCCATGAAGCAGGTCGCCCTGACGGGCCGCGGACCGGCCGAGCAGACGCCCTCGATCGGCTGCTCGATCAAGTGGCGCGCGGCGTGAGCGCGCCGCGCCTGATCTGCGACCTGGACGGCACGCTGATCGACAGCGCCGCCAGCCTGTGCGCGGCGGGCAACGCCCTTCTGGCCGAGCTGGGCCGCCCGCCGGTGACGGTCGAGACCTACAAGACCTTCATCGGCAAGGGCATGGACGTTCAGGTCGAGCGGCTTCTGGCCCATTCGGGCGGCGCGCCCGAGGCCGGGCTCGAGGCCTGCCGGCGCCGCTTTCGCGAGCTTTACGACCCCACCGCGCACAGCCGCGCCTATCCGGGCGCGGTCGCGGCGCTGCGCCGGCTGGCGGCCGAGGGCTGGCGGATCGGGGTTTGCACCCAGAAGCCGCAGGCCCCGGCCTGGCGCGTGCTGCGGGCGCTGGGCTTCGACATGATCGAATCCCTCGCCGGCGGCGATTCGGTTCCCGGCGCGCTCAAGCCCGATCCGCGCATGCTGGCCGCAGCGGCGGCGCCGCTGGGCGACGGGCCGGCCGTCTATGTCGGCGACAGCGAGACCGACGCCGAGACCGCCCGCGCCGGCGACATGCCCTTCCTGCTGTTTCTCGGCGGCTATCGCCACGGCCCGGCCGAGGCCATGCGCCCCGCCGCCGTCTTCGCCCATCACGACGCGCTGCCCGCGCTGGCGCGCGCGGCGGCGGGGCTGGCCCCGGGCGCCGGGGCGGCATGAGCGCGCGGCTCTTCATCGACGCCGACGCCTGCCCCGTGCGGGCCGAGGCGCTGCGCGTGGCGGCGCGCCGGGGCGTCGAGGTCTTCGTCGTCTCGAACGGCGGCATCCGCCCCGACCCCGACCCGCGCGTGCGCACGGTGATCGTCGCGCCCGAGGCCGACGCCGCCGATCGCTGGATCGCCGAGCGCATCGGCCCGGGCGATGTGTGCGTGACCTCGGACATTCCGCTGGCGGCGCGCTGCCTCGAGGCCGGCGCGCGCGCCCTGCGCCCGGACGGCGCGGCCTTCACCCCCGCCAACATCGGCGCGCAGCTGGCCATGCGCGACCTTGCCGCCGACCTGCGCGCCGCCGACCCGCTGCGCGCCGGGCGCGGCCCCAGACCCTTTTCGAAAGCCGACCGCTCGCGCTTTCTGGACGCGCTGGACCGCGAGCTGACCGCGGCCGCGCGCCAGGCCCGCGACGCGCCCGCATGACGCCCACATGACGCCCACATGACGGAGGCCGACATGGAGACCCTGAGCGAAAGCCTGTGCTTCGGCGGCGTGCAGCGCGTTCTGCGTCACGCCAGCGCCGCCACGG
The DNA here is from genome assembly GCF_008124525.1 of Oceanicella actignis. Lineage (GTDB taxonomy): Bacteria > Pseudomonadota > Alphaproteobacteria > Rhodobacterales > Rhodobacteraceae > Oceanicella > Oceanicella actignis. The sequence continues at coordinate 254,971 of NZ_VNHJ01000002.1, read as the reverse complement.
GCACGGACATGACCTTCTCGCTCTACACGCCGCCGCGCGCCGGGGCGGGCCCGACCCCGTGCGTGATCTTCCTGGCGGGGCTGACCTGCACGCACGAGAACGCCACCGTCAAGGCCGGCTTCCAGCGCGTCGCCGCCGAGCTGGGGCTGGCCGTGGTCTGCCCCGACACCTCTCCGCGCGGCGAGGACGCGCCCGATTCCCCCGCCTATGACCTGGGCCAGGGCGCGGGCTTTTACGTGGACGCGACGCAGCCGCCCTGGGATCGGAACTTTCGCATGTTCACCTACGTCGCCGAAGAGCTGCCCGCCCTGCTGCGCGATTCGTTCGGCCTTGGGGCGCTGGGGCTGACGGGCCACTCGATGGGCGGCCACGGCGCGCTGACCATCGCCATGCGCCGGCCCGAGACCTTCGAGTCGCTTTCCGCCTTTGCGCCCATCGTCTCGCCCATGAACTGCCCCTGGGGGCGAAAGGCCTTCTCGGCCTATCTGGGCGAGGACCGCGCACTGTGGGCGCGGCACGACGCCTGCGCGCTGGTGCGCGAGCTTGGCTGGAAGGGCGAGATCCTGGTCGACCAGGGCACGGCCGACCCCTTCCTCGAGGACCAGCTCAAGACCGCGCTGTTCGAGCAGGCCTGCGCCGAGGCCGGGCAGAGGGCGCGGATTCGCATGCAGGCGGGCTACGACCACAGCTATTTCTTCATCGCCACCTTCATCGAGGACCATCTGCGCCACCACGCCGCCGCCCTGCGCTGAGGGCGGCGGCGGCAGGGCGCATGTCCTGATTTATCGGCGATGCAGCATGTTCTTCTTCTGATTGCATTGCGCCGCAGCACGATCCGCCCCGCGAAACGGCAAGGGCTCTGACCCAACGTCACGTATGCGCAAGCCGCAAAACGGGTTTGCCGCAACGGCGATTGCGACCTTCCGCGAACGTAAGCATATTGCAGCGCAACAAGGACGCCGCGCCCGCAACCGGACGCCCCGCCCGAACGCCGGCCTCCGCAGCGGAGACCGGCGAGCAAGCAGAAAGGAACACGGTCATGGCTCACGTCGCCAACAACGCCCCCGCCGTCGGGGCCTCGCTCGCCTCGCTCGTCCGCGCCAAGGCCGAGGAGCTGGCCGCCCGCTACGCCAAGTGGCGCCTGTATCGCCGCACGCTGCGCGAGCTGTCGGCGCTCGACAACCGCGACCTGGCCGATCTGGGCCTGAGCCGCGCCTCGCTGCGCTCGGTGGCCTGGCACGCGGTCTACGACAACTGAACGCCATTCCCGCGTCGCCGGCCCCTCCCTCCGGCGAAACGGGTTTAGCGCGCGCCCTGTCCTCCTCCCCGGGGCGCAGCGCGATCAGCCGCGCGGGGGCCGTCCTCCTCCCCGGTCTCCTGCGCGACGGCGACGGCGCCTGCGGCAAGCTCCGCAGGCGCCGTTCTGCTTTCCAGCTCGGCGCTCTCGAAGGCCAGCATGGCGCGCTTGACCGACAGGCCCCAGCGATAGCCGCCCAGCTCGCCCGACTTGCGCAGCGCGCGATGGCACGGCACCAGCCAGCTGACCGGATTGCGCCCGACCGCGTTGCCCACGGCGCGCGCCGCGCCCGGCCGCCCCACCGCGCGCGCGATATCGGAATAGGTGGTCACATGCCCCGCCGGCACGGCCAGCAGCGCCTCCCACACCTTGATCTGGAACGGCGCCCCGATCAGGTGCACGCGCGCCTCGCCGCGCATGCCGAAGGCCGCTTCGACCCAATGGCGCAAGGGCGCGGGGTCATGCACGAAGCGCGCCGCGGGCCAGCGCGCGCGCATGTCGCGCACGGCCTCGTCGCGGCCCAGCTCGGCGGCGAAGGCCATGCCGCACAGGCCGCGTTCGGTCGCCATGGCCAGCGTCGGCCCGAAGGGGCCGTCGAACCAGCCCCAGCGAATGGTCAGACCTTCGCCCCCGGCGGCGTATTCGCCGGGGGTCATCGCCTCCCACCGCACGAACAGGTCGTGCAGCCGCCCCGGCCCCGACAGCCCGCTCTCCAGCGCCGCATCCAGCACCGAGCGGCGCTCGCGCAGCAGCCGGCGCGCGTGCTCGAGCGTCAGGAACTGCATGTAGCGCTTGGGGCTGACGCCCACATGGCGCGTGAACAGGCGGTGGAAATGGGCCGGGCTCAGCCCCATGCGCCGCGCAAGCTCGTCCAGCGAGGGCTGCTCGGCGCGCGTCTCCTCGATCAGGCGCAGCGCCTGCGCGGCCAGCCGGTGGCGGAAGCGGTCGCGCTCGGAGGCGGGCCAGTCGGCCTCATGCGCGGGTTCGGGCGGGGAATCGGTCGCGATGGGCGATGCGGTCATGGCTGGATCCTCCTGCCTGCGGATATGCCAGCCGGCGCGCCCGCCGCGCCACCCGAATCTTGCCCGCGCGCGCCTTGCGCCGGGGGGCGGCTCGGTGCATTGTCCGCCGCGTCATGACCGGCCAGCTCGACTACAGATCCATCAAGGAAGCGTTCCGCCGCTTCAAGCTTCACCGCCCCGAGCCCAAGGGCGAGCTCGAGCACGTCAACGCCTTCACCCTTCTGGTCGCCGTGGCGCTGTCGGCGCAGGCGACCGACAAGGGCGTGAACAAGGCCACGCGCCGCCTGTTCGAGATCGCCGACACCCCGCGCAAGATGCTGGAGCTGGGCGAAGAGGGGCTGATCGAGCACATCAAGACCATCGGCCTGTTCCGCAGCAAGGCCCGCAACGTCATCGCCCTGTCGCGCCGCCTGATCGAGGAGTTCGACGGCGAGGTGCCTTCCTCGCGCGCGGCGCTGGCCAGCCTGCCGGGCGTGGGACGCAAGACGGCGAACGTGGTGCTGAACATGTGGTTCCGCGTGCCCGCCATGGCGGTGGACACGCATGTGTTCCGCGTCGCCAACCGCACCGGCATGGCGCCGGGCAAGGACGTGCTGGCGGTCGAGCGCGCGCTCGAGGACGTGGTGCCGGCCGAATACGCGCTGCACGCCCATCATTGGCTCATTCTGCACGGCCGCTATGTGTGCAAGGCCCGCAAGCCCGATTGCGGCGCCTGCCTGATCCGCGATCTGTGCCTGTTCGAGGAGAAGACCGCATGACGGCCAAGACCTATGACGTGGTCGGCGTCGGCAACGCGATGGTCGACGTGCTGGCCCGCGTCACCGACGCCTTCCTGGCCGAGAACGGCGTGCGCAAGGGCGTGATGCAGCTGGTGGACGCGGCGCGCGCGCTCGAGCTTTACGACCGCATGGGGCCCGCGCAGGAGGTGTCGGGCGGCTCGGCGGCCAACACCATCGCCGGGCTGGGGATGCTGGGCGCGCGCACGGCCTATGTGGGCAAGGTCAAGGACGACCAGCTGGGCGCGATCTTCGCGCATGACATCCGCGCGCTGGGGGTGGATTTCGACACGCCGCGCGCGCCGCGCACGCTCGAGGGCGACGAGACGGGCCGCTGCATGGTGCTGATCACCCCCGACGGCGAGCGCACGATGAACACCTATCTGGGGGTCTCGGCCACGCTCTCGCCCGAGGACATCGACCCCGCGCTCATGGCCGATGCGCGCTGGATCTATCTCGAGGGCTACCGCTTCGACGGTCCCGACGGGCAGGCCGCCTTCGCCAAGGCGATCGCAGCGGCCAAGGCGGCGGGCGGCAAGGTGGCGCTGACGCTGTCCGACCCCTTTTGCGTCGAGCGCCACCGCGACGCCTTCCGCCGCATGGCGCGCGAAGAGGTGGACCTGCTGTTCGCCAACGAGCACGAGCTGATCTCGCTCTACCAGTCCGCGACGCTGGACGACGCCATCGAGGCGGCGCGCGCCGAGATCCCCATGACCGCCGTCACCATCGGCCCCGCCGGCGCCTATGTCGTGGCCGGCGCGCGCACGGTTCACGCCCCCGCCGCGCCGATGGAGCGCGTGGACGCCACCGGCGCGGGCGACCTGTTCGCGGCGGGGTTCCTCTATGGCCTGACGCGCGGGCGCGACCTGCTGACCTGCGGGACGATGGGCTGCGTGTGCGCGGGCGAGGTGATCTCGCATATCGGCGCGCGGCCGCAGACCGACCTGCGCCAGCTCTTCGACCGCTTCGGCCTGGGCTGAACGCCGCCGCCCCGAGCCAGGCCCGAGCCCGCCCCGAGCCAGGCCCGCCAAGGCCGCCCCCCGACGCCGCCGCGCCGACGCCGCCGGCCGGACCGGCGCTCGAGCCCGCCTCGGCCTTGCGGCTGATCGGCGCGCCGGATCTGCGCCGGCTCGACGGACCGTCCAAGGCCGACGGACCGGCCGAATTCGCCATGGACGCCAAGGTTCCGGGCATGGTCTGGGCCGCGATGCTGCGCCCGCCGCGCCCGCATCCGGGCCGCCCGCAACGCCGATCGCCCGGCCCCGGCGGCCGCCCGGCGCTCACCCCCCGCCGGCGAAGCCGCGCAGCGCCCGCGCCACCAGCGCCCGCGCGCGCGGCGGGGGAAGGGCGGCGAAGGGCAGCGGGCGGCAGACCTCGATCGCCGCGGCGCCCACGCGCGCGGTCAGCGCCCCGTTCACCAGCCCCTCGCCGAAGCGGCGCGACAGGCGCGCCAGCGCGCCGCCGCCCAGCACCGGCCCGAGCAGATCGTCGCCCACGGCCACCGCCCCGGTGGCGATCAGGTGGCCCGCCACCGCCCGCAGCAACCGCCACGAGCCGACCGCGCCCGCGCGCCCGCCATAGATGAAGGCCACGCGCCGGATCATGCGCAGGTTCAGCGCCAGCGCCGCCAGCACGTCGATCAGCGGCGCGGGGGCCAGCGCGGTTGCGGCGGCGACCTGGCGGGCCGCGGCCTCGACGGCGGCGCGCGCCTCGGCGTCGAGCCGCGCCATGTATTCGCGCTCGGCCAGGGCCAGAAGCCCCTCGGCGTCAAGCTCGTCGTGCTGGCGCTCGGCCATGCGGGCGCGCGCCCAGTCAAGATCGGCGCGCCCGGCGTAAAGGCGCTCGAGCCCCGCCGCCGCGGCGCGCGCCGCCGACAGCTCGCGCCGCGCCAGCGCCTCGGCCGCCGTCGCGCGCAGGCGCTCGACCCGGCGCAGACGCGCCAGCGCCGCCAGCTCGCGCGCGGCGATCCCCGCCAGCGCCAGCGCCGCCAGCGCCAGCAGCGCGTCGGCCGCCCAGCCCAGCGCCGGGTGCAGCTGCATGAGCCGCCCGGCCAGCTCCCACGCCCAGGCGCCCAGCGCCAGCGCCGCAAAGCCGCCGGCGCCCGCCCAGAACATGCGCCCGAGCCACCCGCCGCGCCGCGCGGCGAAGCGGGCCGCGCGCGCGCCGGCGCCCTCGCCGCCGGCCCCGGGGCCCGCCGCGCCGGCTTCGGCGGCGTCGGGCGAGGGCGCCTCGGCCGGCGAGGGGGCGGGCGCGGCCAGGGCCGGGTCGCCCTCCTCGATCAGGATCGGACCCTGGCGGGGGGCGGGGGGCGCATCGGGCGCGTCGGGGCGGCTCATGACAGCTTGTCTCCCAAAAGGAACTCGGCGGCCGCATCAAGGCGCAGATGCGGCGGACCGTCGCCCGGCGCCAGCCGCAGGCGCGGCGGGGCGAAATCCATGGCGCGGAAGTCGCCCTCGGGCCAACGCTCGGCGCCCAGCGCGTCGAGAAAGCGGCGCGGATCCTCGGGCAGATCGCCCGGATGCAGCGCCGCCTCGCGCCCGGTGGCCGCAAGCCTGCCGCGCACGCAATGCAGGACGCGGCCGTCGCGGCGCACGTCCTGCTCGACCGTGGCGCGCAGGCTGGCAAGCGCCATGGCCTCGACCCGCGCGCCCTTGAACGCCGCGCGCTCGCGCGAGCGGCGCAGCAGCTCGGCCGTCAGCGCCGCCAGGCGGTCATGCTGGGTGTGGTGGACATGGTCGGCCTTGGCGGCGGCGAACAGGATGCGGTCGACGCGCCGGCCGATGATCGGCGCCAGCCACGAATTCTCGCCCGGGCGGAAGGCGTCGAGCACCGCGGTCATGGACGCGCGCAGATCGGCCACCGCCTGCGGCCCGGCGCCGAGCGCCGACAGCACGTCCACCAGCACCACCTGCCGGTCGATGCGCGCGAAATGATCGCGGAAGAAGGGGCGCACCACGGCGCGCTTGTAGGCCTCGAAGCGCTTGGCCATCTCGGCGCGCAACCCGCCGCGGCGCTCGGCGCGCGGCAGCGGCGAGAAGGTCAGCGCCGGCGAGCCGGCCAGATCGCCGGGCATCAGGAAACGCCCCGGCGTCAGCCCCGACAGCCCCGCCCGGCGGCACGCCTCGAGATAGGCGGCGAAGGCCTCGGCCAGCGCGCGCGCCGGACCCTCGTCCCACGGGCCGGCGGGATCGACCGCGCCCAGACGCGCCAGCCAGGGCGCGGCGTGCAGGGCGCGGGCGGGGGCGCGGGCCTCGGCCAGGGCGCGCTCGGACCAGTCGTCGTAGCTCAGATCCAGCAGCGCAAGGTCCAGCAGCCACTCGCCGGGGTAATCCACGATGTCCAGATGCACCACGCGCGGCCCGGCCAGACCGGCCAGCCACCCCTCGGGGCGCAGGCGCAGCGACAGGCGCAGCTGGCTGACCGCGCGGGTCGATTCGGGCCAGCGCGGCTCGGGCGCCAGCAGCGCGCCCAGATGGGTTTCGAAATCGAAGCGCGGCGCCGCGCGGTCGGGCTGCGGGCGCAGCTGGGCCGCCTCGATGCGCCCCTGGGCGGCGGCGCGCAGGCGCGGCATCCGGCCCCGGTCCAGCAGGTTCGCCACCAGCGAGGTGATGAACACCGTCTTCCCCGCGCGCGACAGCCCCGTCACGCCCAGCCGCACCGTCGGCTCGAACAGCGCCGCCGCGCCGTCCTGCGCCGTCTCGACCAGCCGCGCGACCTCGTCCGCAATGTCCGCGATGCCCACGCCCGCTCCCGCCTTGTTCCTCGTCCGTCGATATAGGCGCCCCGCCGCGCGGGCGCGAGGCCTTGCCTTTTGTCGCCGATCGCGGCACGAGGCGCCATGCCTCGCTACAAGCTGACCATAGAGTATCACGGCGGCCCCTTCTCGGGCTGGCAGCGGCAGGAGGACCGGCCCTCGGTGCAGGGCGCGCTCGAGGCCGCGCTGGCGCGCATCGATCCGGCCGCGCCGACGGCGACGGGGGCCGGGCGCACCGATGCGGGGGTGCACGCCACCGGGCAGGTCGCCCATTGCGACCTGTCGCGCGAATGGGACCCGTTCCGCCTGGCCGAGGCCCTCAACTGGCATCTCAAGCCCGCGCCCGTGGCGGTGACCGCCGCCGCGCCCGCGCCCGACGATTTCCACGCGCGCTTCGACGCGATCGAGCGGCGCTATCTTTACCGCGTGATCTGCCGCCGCGCGCCGCTGACCATCGAGCGCGGGCTGGCCTGGCGCGTGCCCGCGGCGCTGGACGTCGAGGCCATGCGCCGCGCCGCCGCCCATCTGGTGGGCCGGCACGACTTCACCACCTTCCGCTCGTCCATCTGCCAGGCGAAATCGCCCGTGCGCACGCTGGACGCGCTCGAGATCGAGCAGCTGGGCGACGAGATCCGCTTTCATGTGCGCGCGCGCTCGTTCCTGCACAACCAGGTGCGCAGCTTCGTCGGCACGCTCGAGCGCGTGGGCGCGGGCAAGTGGCCGCCCGAGCGCGTGGCCCGGGCGCTGGCCGCGCGCGACCGCGCGCAATGCGGTCCGGTGGCGCCGCCCGACGGGCTCTATCTGGTGCAGGTGCGCTACCCGGACGGGCTCTGATCGCGCGCGATCACGATTGCGCGAGGAGCGCCCCGCGCCCCGTCACATTTCCGAGTTTTTTTGTCGATAAGCTTGCGGCCAGGGTGATCCGATCGCCATGTAGGGGCGTATCGCCATCACACGCCGGAAATCCGTCCGGCAAAGACGGGAAGGAGCACATCATGGCCACGAGCATCCCCGAAGGCGCCGGCATCGGCCGCGCCGCCATGTCGGCCGAGCTCCTCGACGCCGAGACCGAGCAGGAGCTGGCCCGCCGCTGGCGCGACAAGCGCGACGAGCGCGCGCTGCACCGGCTGGTCACCGCCTACATGCGGCTGGCGGTGTCGATGGCGGCCAAGTATCGGCGCTACGGCGCCTCGCTCAACGATCTGACGCAAGAGGCGGCCGTGGGGCTGATGAAGGCGGCCGAGAAGTTCGACCCCGACCGCGGCGTGCGCTTCTCGACCTACGCCGCGTGGTGGGTCAAGGCCTCGATCCAGGACTATGTGATGCGCAACTGGTCGCTGGTGCGCACGGGCTCGACCTCGGCGCAGAAGTCGCTCTTCTTCAACATGCGCCGCGTGCGCGCCCAGGTCGAGCGCGAGGCCTGGCAGGGCGACGAGCCCCTGGCCGGCGACCAGATCCGCGAGCGCATCGCGCAGGATCTGGGCCTGTCGCTGCGCGACGTCGAGATGATGGAGGGCCGGCTTGCGGGCTCGGACTTCTCGCTCAACGCCCTGCAGTCGGGCGAAGAGGGACGCGAATGGGTCGAGACGCTTGAGGACGAAGGCCCCCAGGCCGACGAGATCGTCGGCCGCCGGCGCGACCTGGCCGCCGCGCGCGCCTGGATCCGCGACGCGATGGGCGCGTTGACCGAGCGCGAGCAGCTGATCATCGCGGCGCGCAAGCTGCGCGATCCGGCCCGCACGCTGGAAAGCCTGGGCGCCGAGCTGAACCTGTCGAAGGAGCGGGTGCGCCAGCTCGAGGCGCAGGCGCTGCGCAAGATGCGCCAGCGCATGGAGGAATCGGTGGGCCCCGAGGCGCGCGAGCTGGTCGCCGCCCTCTGACGCCCGCCCCCGCGCCCCCCGGCGCCCGACATGCGAAACGCCCGCCGGAGTCCTTCCGGCGGGCGTTCTCGTTGCGGCGTTCGGCGAGGCGGGCCGGCGGCGCGCGCCGGCCCCCGCGGCGCTCAGGCCGCCTTCTTCGCCGCGTCGAAGCGGCCGTAGAAGGTCTCGCCCTTCGCGGCCAGCTCCTTGAGCAGCGCCGGCGGCGCGAAGCGCGGGCCGTGGCGGGCGGCGAGGTCCTCGCAGATCTCGACCACCTTCGCCGGGCCGGTCATGTCGATCCAGCTGAACGGGCCGCCCGACCAGGGCGCGAAGCCCCAGCCCAGGATGGCGCCCACGTCGCCCTCGCGGATGTCCATGAGCACCCCTTCCTCGAAGGCGCGCACGGCCTCGAGCACCTGGGCCAGCATGAGGCGGTTCTGCACCTCGGTCTTCGAGGGCTGATCCTTGCGCACGGGGAACAGCTCGCGCAGGCCGGGCCAGATGCGCAGGCGCTTGCCCTTCTCGTCATACTCGTAGAAGCCGGCCTTGGCCTTGCGCCCCAGACGGCCCAGCTCGTAGAGCTTCTGGATGACGGCGTCGCCGGGGTTGTCGGGATAGGCGTCGCCCAGCGCCGCCTTGGTGGCGTTCATGATCTTCACCGCCAGGTCGATCGAGGTCTCGTCGCCCAGCTGCAGCGGCCCCAGCGGCATGCCCATCTGGCGCGCCGAGTTCTCGATCAGCGCCGGCTCGACGCCCTCGGCCACCATGCGGTTGGCCTCGGCGCCGTAGGGGATGATGCAGCGGTTGGCGTAGAAGAAGCGCGCATCGTTGACCACGATCGGCGTCTTGCGGATCTGGCGCACGAAGTCCAGCGCCTTGGCCACGGCCTCGTCGCCGGTCTGCTTGCCCTTGATGATCTCGACCAGCGCCATCTTGTGCACCGGCGAGAAGAAGTGGATGCCGATGAAACGCTCGGGCCGCTTCGAGGCCTTCGCCAGCTCGGTGATCGGCAGGGTCGAGGTGTTCGAGGCGAAGATCGCGTCCTCGGGAATGACGGCCTCGGCCTTGGCGGTGACGTCGGCCTTCACGCCCATGTCCTCGAACACCGCCTCGATCACCAGGTCGCAGCCCTCGAGCCGGGCGTAGTCCGGCGTGGCCACGACGCGGCCCAGCACCTCGGCCTTCTGGGCCTCGGTCACCTTGCGCTTCTTGACCCCCTCGTCCAGCAGGCCGGCGATGGTGGCCAGGCCCCGGTCGGCGGCCTCCTGGTCGCGGTCCATGAGCACCACCTCGATGCCGGCGCGCGCGGCGACGAAGGCGATGCCCGCGCCCATCATGCCCGCGCCCAGAACGCCCAGCTTACGCACGCGCATGTCGGGCACGCCGGCCGGCCGCACGGCGCCCTTCTCGAGCGCCTCCTTGTTGATGAACAGCGAGCGGATCATCGCCTCGGAGGACGGGTTCATCAGCACCTTGGTGAACCAGCGCGCCTCGATCTTGAGCGCGGTGTCGAAGGGCACCAGCATGCCCTCGTAGACCGCCGCCAGCAGCGCCTGCGCCGCGGGATAGACGCCCTGCGTGCGCGCGTGGATCATCGCCGAGGCGCCGACGAAGGTCTGGAAGCCCGCCGGGTGATAGGGCGCGCCGCCCGGGATCTTGTAGCCCTTCTTGTCCCAGGGCTTGACGACGTCGTCGGGGCCGGCGTTCAGCACCCACTCCTTCGCGCGGGCCAGCAGCTGGTCGGCGGGAACGACCTCGTCGACGACGCCGGCGGCCTTGGCCTTGGCCGGCGCCAGCATCTTGCCCTCGAGCAGCAGCGGGGCCGCGGCCATGGCGCCCAGCATCCACGCAAGGCGCGTCGTGCCGCCGCCGCCGGGGAAGATGCCGACCAGGATCTCGGGCAGGCCGATCTTGGCCTTGGGGTTGTCGGCGGCGATGCGCCGGTGGCAGGCCAGGCCGATCTCGAGCCCGATGCCCGCGGCCGTGCCGGGGCAGGCCCAGACCACGGGCTTGCCGCCCTTCATGGTCTTGCGGTCGGCGCCGCCCAGCTCGATCTTGCGCAAGAGCTCGTGCATGCGCATCGTGCCCTCGAACAGCCCGCGCGCGGGGTCGTCGCCGGCCTGGCGCTTCATGCCGGCCAGGATGTTCAGGTCCATGCCGCCGGCGAAGTCGGGCTTGGCCGAGGTGATGATCAGGCCCTTGACCGCCGGATCGCCCAGCGCCTTGTCCACGCCCGCGTTCAGGCTTTCCAGCCCCTCGAGCGTCATGACGTTCATGGACTTGCCCGGCAGGTCCCAGGTCAGGGTGGCGACGCCGTCGGCGTCAACGTCGTATTTGAAGATGTCGGTCATGTCGGTCCTCACACGCGCTCGATGATGGTGGCGGCGCCCATGCCCGAGGCGACGCACAGGGTGCACAGCGCGGTGCCCTTGCCCGTGCGCTCGAGCTCGTCGAGCGCGGTGTTGATGATCATGGCGCCGGTCGCGCCCAGCGGATGGCCCATGGCGATGGCGCCCCCGTTCACGTTGACCTTGTCATGGTCCACGTCGAAGGCCTGCATGAACAGCAGCACCACCGAGGCGAAGGCCTCGTTCACCTCGAACAGGTCGATGTCCTTGATGGACATGCCCGCGTTCTCGAGCACGCGCTGGGTGGCCGGAACCGGCCCGGTCAGCATGATGGTCGGGTCGGTGCCCACCCGCGCCACGGCGCGGATGCGCGCGCGCGGCTTCAGGCCCATGGCCTCGCCCGCCTCTTTCGAGCCGACCAGCACGCCCGCCGCGCCGTCGACGATGCCCGACGAGTTGCCCGCGTGGTGGACGTGCTCGATGCGCTCGAGCTCGGGGTATTTCAGGATCGCCACCTTGTCGAAGCCGGGCATGGTCTCGCCCATGTCCTTGAAGGCGGGCTTGAGCGCGCCCAGGCTCTGCATGTCGGTGTCGGGGCGGATGTATTCGTCGCGCTCGAGGATCGGCAGGCCGTTCTGGTCGCGCACGGTCATCACCGAGCGCGCGAAGCGGCCCTCGGCCCAGGCGCGGGCGGCGCGCTTTTGCGATTCCACCGCGTAGGCGTCGCAGTCGTCGCGGCTGAAGCCGTATTTCGTGGCGATGATGTCGGCCGAGATGCCCTGCGGCACGAAGTAGCTTTTCCACGCCAGCGTCGGGTCCACGGCGATCGCGGCGCCGTCCGAGCCCATGGGCACGCGCGACATCATCTCGACGCCGCCGGCCACATACATGCCGCCCGCGCCCTTGGCCTGGTTGGCGGCGATGTTCACCGCCTCCATGCCCGAGGCGCAGAAGCGGTTGATGGACAGCCCCGGCGCCTTCTGGTCGTAGTCCGAGTAGAGCACCGCCGAGCGCGCCAGGCACGCGCCCTGCTCGCCGACCTGGGTGACGTTGCCCCAGATCACGTCCTCGATCTTCGAGGTGTCGAGCCCCTCGTTGCGGCGCTTGAGCTCGTTGAGCACCTCGGCCGACAGCCGCACCGAGGTGACCTCGTGCAGGCTGCCGTCCTTGCGGCCCTTGCCGCGCGGGGTGCGCACGGCGTCGTAGATGTATGCCTCGGTCATGTTCGAGTCCTTCCTTGCAGGCCGATCGCTCAGGCGGATTTCGGCATCAGGTCGTAGGGGGCCTTCCAGCCCGGCATCGCCTTGATGCGGTCAAGCCAGGCGACGATGTTGGGATAGGCGCCGAGGTCGAAGGGCAGCTCCTCGCCATAGTAGAGGTAGCCGCAGATCGACAGATCGGCGATGGACAGGCCCGGCGTGGCCACGAAGTCGCGGCCCGACAGGCGCTGGTCCAGGGTCTTGAGCGCGCCCTTCAGGCGCGACTGCAGAAAGCCGAGCACCGCGGGGTCGCGCTTGTCCTCGGGCATGAAGTGGCCGATGAAGCGCAGCGGGGCGACGATGGAGGTGAAGCTGTAATTGTCCCAGAACAGCCAGCGGAACACCTCGAGGCGCTCGTCCTCGTTCGCCCAGCGGAACTTGCCCTCGCGCTCGGAAACGTAGTCCAGGATCACGGCCGACTGGCTGATGCTGCGCCCCTCATGCTCGAGCAGCGGCACCTGGCCCATGTCGTTCTTCTCGAGGTAATCGGCCGAGCGGTGCTGCCCCTCGAAGAAGTTGACGAAGACGGGCTGCCAGTCGGCGCCGGCCAGCTCCAGATACAGCGCCGCCTTGTAGGCGTTGCCCGACTGGGCGAAGCAATGAAGCTTGTAGGTCATGCGGATCTCTCCCTGCGGCGCGGCGGGCCGCGCCCATGTGCGGCGCGCGCCCCTCCCGGCGCGCGCGGGCGGCGCGGGGCGCGGACGGGCCGCCCCCGCGCCGTTTGCTCAGAACGCCTCGGCGTCCAGCGCCATGACCGGGGCGGCGCCGGTCTGGATGCGCGCCAGGCGCAGCGCCGTCTCGGGCAGGTGACGGGCCATGTAGTAGCGCCCCGTGGCCAGCTTGGCGGCGTAGAACGGGTCGTCCTTGCCGGCGGCGATGGCCTCGCGCGCGGCCTTGGCCATCATCGACCAGGCGTAGCCAAGGCAGACATGGCCGAACAGGTGCATGAAGTCGGTCGAGCCGGCCAGCGCCTCGTTGGGGTTCTTCATGCCCTGCTGCATGAAGAACATGGCCGCGGCCTGCAGGTCCTTCGAGGCCTTCTTCAGCGGCTCGAGGAAGTCCTTCGCCAGCTCGGGGTCGCCCTCGTTCTGCTTGATGAAGGTCTTGACCATCTCGAAGAAGGCCATGACGTGCTTGCCGCCGTCGAGGCCCAGCTTGCGCCCGACCAGGTCCAGGGCCTGGATGCCGTTGGCGCCCTCGTAGATCATGGTGATGCGGGCGTCGCGCACGAACTGCGACATGCCCCATTCCTCGATGTAGCCGTGGCCGCCGAAGATCTGCTGCGCCTGGACCGTGGACTCGAACGCCTTGTCGGTCAGGAAGCCCTTGATGACCGGCGTCATCAGCGCGATCAGGCCGGCCGCGTCCTTGTCGCCGCCGCGCAGCTCGCGGTCGATCAGCGAGGCGCCCCACAGCACGAACATGCGCGCGCCCTCGACGAAGGCCTTCTGGTCCATCAGCATGCGGCGCACGTCGGGATGCACGATCAGCGGATCGGCCGGCTTGTCGGGCGCCGCGGCGCCGGTCACCGCGCGGCCCTGCAGGCGGTCCCTGGCGTAGGCGACGGCGTTCTCGTAGGCGACGGCGGCCTGCGCCAGGCCCTGCATGCCGACGCCGATGCGGGCCTCGTTCATCATCGTGAACATGGCGCGCAGGCCCTTGTGCTTCTCGCCCACCAGATAGCCCACGGCGCCGTCATAGTTCATGACGCAGGTCGCGTTGCCGTGGATGCCCATCTTCTCTTCGATCTTGCCGCACGAGACGGCGTTGCGCGCGCCAAGGCTGCCGTCCTCGTTGACCAGGAACTTGGGCACGATGAACAGCGAGATGCCCTTCACCCCCTCGGGGCCGCCGGGGATCTTGGCCAGCACAAGGTGGATGATGTTCTCGGACATGTCGTGCTCGCCGGCCGAGATGAAGATCTTCTGGCCGGTGATGCGGTAGGTTCCGTCCTCCTGCGGCTCGGCCTTGGTGCGCAACAGGCCCAGATCGGTGCCGCAATGGGGCTCGGTCAGGTTCATGGTGCCCGTCCACTCGCAGGTCACCATCTTGGGCAGATAGGTGCGCTTCTGCTCTTCCGAGCCATGGGCGCGGATGGCCGAATAGGCGCCGTGGGTCAGGCCCGGATACATGGAGAAGGCCATGTTGGCGGCCGAGTGCATCTCGCCCACCGCGGTGGCCAGGATGTAGGGCATGCCCTGCCCGCCATATTCGGGGTCGCAGTCAAGCCCGGTCCAGCCGCCTTCGCGCAGGGTGTCGAAGGCCTCCTTGAAGCCCTTGGGGGCGCGCACGACGCCGTTCTCGAAGGCGCAGCCCTCGACGTCGCCGACGCGGTTGAGCGGCGCCAGCACGTCGCGCGCGATCTTGCCGGCCTCTTCGAGGATGGCCGAGGTGAAGTCCTCGGTCATGTCCTCGTAGCCGGCGACGCCGGCGGCCTCCTGGATCTTCAGCGTCTCGTGCATCGCGAACAGCATGTCGCGGATGGGGGGGGTGTAGGTGGGCATGTCGCGCTCCCTGCGTGGTCATGTGCTGCGGCGCGCCGCGGCGGGCGCGGCCGGCGGAAAGGCTTGCGTGCGGTCGCCGGGCCAGGCATGCGGGCCGGCGGAGGTCGGTTGATTCGGGTCGGGCGTCACTCGGCCGCGTCGGCGCGGGCGCGGCGGGCGATCTCCTGGCGGGCGACCTCCATCAGGTCGCGCAGCTCCTGGATCGCCTCCTCGAGCTCGGTCTTCTGGGCTTCGAGCTTGCCGATCTGGCGGTTGGCGCTCTCGATCCAGACGGTCATCTGGGTCAGCTCGTCGACGTCGTAAAGCTCGAGCCACTGGCGGATCTCGTCCAGCGAGAAGCCGAACCGCTTGCCGCGCAGGATCAGCTTCAGCCGCGCGCGGTCGCGATGGGTGAACAGGCGCTTCTGCCCGTCGCGCAGGGGCTTGAGCAGCTCCTTGTATTCGTAGAAGCGCAGCGTGCGCGGCGTGACGCCGAACTCGGCGCACATCTCGGAGATGGTGCTGTATTTCTCGGTCATGCGGGCCTCCCGGTCCGTCGGCGAATCTCTGCGCGGACTATCGTTGACGTTGACGTAAGATGCAAGCGCCGAGCGCCGCGCGGGATGGACGCACCCGCGCGCCACGGTATACAGGATTGCGCGCAAGACGATGAAAGGACGGCGAAGATGACCGCGGCGGAGCCCGACAGACAGGCGAAGATCGGACAACAGTTCATCCAGGCCGTGCCCCACATGCGCGAGCTGGGCATCGAGCTTCTGGCCATCGGCGGGGGCGAGGCCAGGATGCGCGTGCCCTATGACGAGCGATTCGTGGGCGATCCGAAGACGGGGGTCATCCATGGCGGCGTGCTGACCGCGCTGCTCGACAGCTGCTGCGGCGCGGCGGTGATGAGCCACCCCGGCGGCCCCGCGGGCACGGCGACCATCGACCTGCGCATCGACTACATGCGCGCCGCGCGCCCGGGCCGGGCGGTGACCGCGCACGCCACCTGCTACCGGCTGACGCGCTCGGTCGCCTTCGTGCGCGCGCTGGCCTTCGAGGACGACCCCGACGACCCGGTCGCCGCCGCCCACGGCGCCTTCACCGTCGAGCGCCCCGCCAGGGCGGGCAAGTCGGGCGGAGGCAAGGCATGAGCGCGCGCCCCCCCATCGAGCCCGTCCAGGTGGTCAAGGCCCGCCGCGACGCGGCGCTTGCGCGGCTGACGGGCGGCATTCCCTACGCCCGCTTTCTGGGCGTCAGCTTCCAGCGTCTGGGCGACGAGATCACCGCGCAGCTCAGCTTCGACCCCAAGCTGATCGGCAACCCGATGCTGCCGGCGCTGCATGGCGGCGTGACGGGCGCGTTTCTGGAGCTGACCGCGCAGGTCGAGCTGGCCTGGTCCATCGTCTGGCGGCGCATGGAATCGGGCGGCGAGGCCGCCGCCGCCATCGAGCGCGGCGAGTTTCCGCCGATGCCCAAGACGGTGGATTTCACCGTGGACTATCTGCGCTCGGGCCTGCCGCGCGACGCCTACGCGCGCGCGCGCGTGAACCGGGCCGGGCGGCGCTACGCCTCGGTGCATGTCGAGGCTTGGCAGGACAATCGCGACAAGCCCTTCGCCGCCGCCACGGGGCATTTCGTGATGCCCCGGCTGGACGAAGCGGGATGAGCGCGCCGGCGCGCGGCGCCGGCGCCTCGGGCCAGATGCGCGGCCAGATGCGGGGGCGGATGCGGGGGCGGATGCGAGGTCGGCTTCGCGATCCGCTTCGGGACGCGATTCGGCGCCGCATGCGGGGCGGCGTCAGGGGCGGCGTCAGGGGCGGCGTTCGGGCCGGCGTTCGGGGCGGCGTTCGGGGCCGCATTCGGAGCGCGGGCCGGGGCGCGGCTCGGGACGCGATCTTAGGCGCAGTCTTGAGCGCGTGCCGTGGAGCGCCCCGGGGCGCAGTCCTGGGCGCGAGCCGAGGAGCGCCTCGGGGCGCGATTCGGGATGCGATCCGGGATGCCATCCGAGCCCGGGCGCCGCGCCCCGCGCGCGGCGCATGAGCGCGGCGTGCGGCGTCGCGGGCGCGCCGATCGGGCATCGGCGCATCCTGCGCATCGCCACGCCCATCATGCTGTCGAACGCCACCGTGCCGCTGCTGGGCGCGGTGGACACGGCCGCCGTGGGCCAGATGGGCGCCGCCGCACCCATCGGCGCCGTCGGGCTGGGCGCAGCCGCGATCGGGCTGGCCTACTGGGCGTTCGGCTTTCTGCGCATGGGCACGACCGGGCTTGCGGCGCAGGCGCGCGGCGCGGGGGACGAGGCCGAATCGGGCGCGGTCCTGGCGCGCGGGCTGCTGATCGCCTTGTGCGCGGGCGCGGCCATCGTCCTTCTGGGCGGCGCGATCGTGGCGGTGACGCTGGCGCTGTCGCCCGCCTCGGCCAAGGTCGAGGCCATGACCGCCGACTACCTGTCGCTGCGCCTTTGGGGCGCGCCGGCGGCGATCTCGGTCTATGCGCTCACGGGCTGGCTGATCGCGGCCGAGCGCACCCGCGCCGTGCTGGCGCTGCAGCTGTGGATGAACGGGCTGAACGCGGCGCTCGACGCCTGGTTCGTGCTGGGGCTGGGCTGGGGCGTGAGCGGCGTGGCCGCGGCGACGCTGGCGGCCGAGCTGTCGGGCGCCGCGCTGGGGCTGTGGCTGTGCCGCTCGGCCTTCGCTGCGCTCTGGCGCGGCGCGGCGGCGCGGGCGGGCGCGGGCGCGCGCGCCGGACGGCGGGCGCTGGCGCTGGTGCTGGACCGCGCGCGGCTGCGGCGCATGGCGGGGGTGAACGCCGACATCCTGGTGCGCTCGGTGCTGCTCGAGGCGGGGCTGGCCTTTTTCGTCTTTCGATCCGCCGCGGCCGGGGATGCGGCGCTGGCGGCCAACCAGGTGCTGCTGCAGTTCCTGATGATCTGCGCCTATGCGCTGGACGGCTTCGCCTTCGCCGCCGAGGCGCTGGTCGGCCAGGCCTTCGGCGCGCGCGACCCGGCCGCCCTGCGCCGCGCCGCGATGCTGAGCGCGCGATGGGGGCTGGGCTGCGCGACGGCGCTGTCGGGCGCCTTCGCGCTGGGCGGCGGCGCGGCGATCGACCTGATGGCGGCCGCGCCCGAGGTGCGCCTGACCGCCCGCGAGTTCCTGCCCTGGGTCGTGGCCCTGCCCCTGGCCGGCCTGCCCGCCTGGATGCTGGACGGCGTGTTCATCGGCGCCACGCGCACGCGCGACATGCGCGTGGCGATGATGCAATCCGTGCCCGTCTACGCGCTGGCCTGGGCCGCGCTGACCCCGCTGATGGGCGCGCACGGGCTGTGGGCGGCGCTGACCGTCTTCTTCGCCGCGCGCGGCGCGACGCTGGCGCTGCGCTATCCGGCGCTCGAGCGCGCGGCCGCGGGGTGCGAAAGCGGCGGCGCGCTCACAGAAAGCTCTGCGGGTCGATGTCGATGACCACGCTCACGCCCGGCTCGGGGCGCGTCGCGGCCCGCCAGGCGCGCAGCGCCGCCTGAAGGGGCGCGCCGCGCGGAGCCTTGACCAGAAGCCGCACGCGAAACCGGCCGCGGATGCGCGCGATGGGCGCGGGCGCGGGGCCGAACAGCTGCGCGCCCGCCTGCTCGAGCGCCGCGCCCGCGCGCGCAAGCGCCTCGGCGGTGCGCCAGACGCGCGCCTCGTCGGGCCCCGAGACGATCACGCCCGCCATGCGGCCGAAGGGCGGCGCGCCGGCGGCCTCGCGCTGGGCGGCCTCGCGCTCCCAGAAGGTTTCCTCGTCGCCCGAAAGGATGGCGCGGATCACCGGGTGATCGGGCGCATAGGTCTGCAGCAGCGCCGCGCCCGGCCGATCGGCGCGGCCCGCGCGTCCGGCCACCTGGCGCAGCAGCTGAAAGGTCTTCTCGGCCGCGCGCAGATCGCCGCCCTTCAGCCCCAGATCGGCGTCGATCACGCCCACCAGCGTCAGCAGCGGAAAGTTGTGCCCCTTGGCCACCAGCTGCGTGCCGATGATCACGTCCGCCTCGCCCGCCGCGATGGCGGCGATGCGCGCCTTGAGCTGCTCGGCGCTTTGCGCCAGGTCCGAGCTGAGCAACGCCGTGCGCGCCTTGGGAAAGCGCGCGCGCGCCTCTTCGGCAAGGCGCTCGACCCCCGGCCCCAGCGCCGCCAGCGCGTCGGCGCGCCCGCATTCGGGGCAGGCCTTGGGCACGGGGCGCGAGTGCCCGCACTGGTGGCACACCAGCCGCCCGCGCAGGCGGTGCTCGACCAGCCAGGCGTCGCAATGGGGGCAGCCCATATGCGCCCCGCAGCCCCGGCACAGCGTCAGCGGCGCATAGCCGCGGCGGTTGATGAACAGCAGCGACTGCTCGCCGCGGGCAAGGCGCTCGTTCACCGCGCGCGCCAGCGGCTCCGAGATCCACTCGCCGCGCGGCGGCGCGTGGCGGCGCATGTCCACCGCCTGCATGCGCGGCATCACCGCCGGGCCGAAGCGCTCGGGCAGGTCCAGGCGCCGATACTTGCCCGCGCGCGCATTCGCCCATGTCTCGAGCGCCGGCGTCGCCGAGGCCAGCACCGCCGTCGCCCGCCCCAGCGCCGCGCGCAGCACCGCCATGTCGCGCGCGTTGTAGCGCGGGCCGTCCTCCTGCTTGTAGGAGCCGTCGTGCTCTTCATCCACCACCACCAGGCCAAGATCGCGGAAGGGCAGGAACACGGCCGAGCGCGCCCCCACCACCACCTGCGCCTGACCCGAGGCGGCCGCGCGCCAGCAGCGCCGCCGCCCCGCGTCGCCGGCGGCCGAGTGCCACTCGGCCGGGCGCGCGCCGAAGCGGCGCTCGAACCGGTCCAGAAAGGCCGCCGTCAGCGCGATCTCGGGCAGCAGAACCAGCGCCTGGCGGCCCTGGCGCAGGCATTCGGCGACCGCCTCCATGTAGACCTCGGTCTTGCCCGAGCCGGTGACGCCCTTGAGCAGGAAGGTCGCGTAGCCGCGCGCGGCGACGCTTTGGCGCAGGGCCTCGGCGGCCTCGTCCTGCGCGGGCGAAAGGGCGGGCGGCGCGAAGGCGGGGTCGAGCCGCGCGAAGGGCGGATCATGGGGGGCGAGGCGGGCGCTCAGGGCGCCCGCCGCCTCCAGCCCCTTGACCACGCCGGGGCCGACGCCGGCCTGGCGGGCCAGCTCGGCCGGCTCGAAGGGCATGCCGTCATGGGCCTCGAGAAAGGCGATGACGCGCCGCCGCGCGGGGGTCATGCGCTCGGGCCGCTCGGGCCCCAGGGTCAGCAGGCGGCGCATGCGCGGCGCCTCGCGCAGCCCGGGCGCGCGCGAGGCCAGGCGCAGGACCTGCCCCAGCTCGATCAGCGTGTAGTCGGCCGCGCGGGCCAGAAAGCGCCGGGTCTCGGGGGTCATGGGCGGCAGGTCCAGCCGCCGCGCCAGCGGCTTGAGCCGATCGGGCGGCAGCTCGGCCGAGGGCGGCCCCCAGACCAGCGCCAGGGCCCGGCGCGGGCCGATCGGCGCCTCGACCCAGTCGCCCGCGCGCACGCCCCCGGGCGGGGCGAGGTAGTCCAGCGGCTTGTCCACCGGCAGGGCCGGCAGCGCGCTCAGCGGGGCGCCCTCGGGGAAGAAGGCGTCCTCGTCCGGCGCGGCTTCGCCCCGGGCGCCCGCCTTCGCGGGCCGCGCCGCGCCCGTCAAAACGGCTGTGGCCGCGCCGGCGCGGCTGGTCTATTGTGCGCGCCCATCAACAGGCCGCGCCCGGACGGGCGGCGCGGCGCATGGGCGACAAGGATCGGAACGCGCATCATGAAGTTCTTCGTTGACACTGCCGAGATCGACGAAATCCGCGACCTTGCCGAAACCGGCATGGTCGACGGGGTGACCACCAACCCCTCGCTTATCATGAAATCCGGGCGGAACATCCTGGAAGTGACGCGCGAGATCTGCGCGCTGATCGACGGCCCGGTTTCGGCCGAGGTCACGGCCACCGAGGCCGACGCCATGATCGCCGAGGGCCGCAAGCTGGCCGAGATCGCCCCCAACATCGCCGTCAAGGTGCCGCTGACCTGGGCCGGGCTCAAGGCGTGCAAGGTCCTGTCGGACGAGGGCAAGATGGTCAACGTCACGCTCTGCTTCTCGGCCAGCCAGGCGCTGCTGGCGGCCAAGGCGGGCGCGACCTTCATCTCGCCCTTCATCGGCCGGCTGGACGACATCGGCCTGGACGGGATGCAGCTGATCGCCGACATCCGCCAGATCTACGACAATTACGACTTCAAGACCGAGATCCTCGCCGCCTCGATCCGCACGGTCAACCACGTGCAGGAGGCCGCGCGCGTGGGGGCCGACGTGGCGACCATTCCGCCGGGCGTGCTGCGCAAGCTGGCCGACCATCCGCTGACCGACAAGGGTCTGGCCGCCTTCCTGGCCGACTGGGAGAAGACCGGTCAGAAGATCATCTGACCCCGGGGGACGCGCGCCCAGATGACCGACGCCGCCGATTCGCCCCCCGCCGCCGCGCCGCGCGACCCAGAGCTGACGGCGCGCGTGCGCGCGCTGCTGACCGCCGATCCGGGCCTTGTCCTGGACGACATGGAGGTGATGCGCGCGCTCGTCGCCGCGCAGGGAGCGGCGGCGGGGCGCAACGTGGTCGATCTGCGCGGCGCGCTGGTCCAGCGGCTCGAATCGCGGCTGGCCGCGCTCGAGGCGCTGCACCGCTCGGTGCTGTCGGCCGCCTACGAGAACCTGGCCGGCGCCGCGCAGATCCATCGCGCGGCGCTGGCCATGCTCGAGGCGCCCGACCTGACCGAGGCGCTGACGACGCTGGAGGCGCGCGTGCCGGCCATGCTGGGGGTCGAGGCGATCCGCCTCGGGCTCGAGGCCGCCGGCCCGGCGCGCGCCGCCGCGCCCGCCGTCGCGCCGCTGCCGCCGGGCGGGGTCGAGGCCTACATGAATCTCGGGCGCGAGGATGCGCATCGCCGCGTCGTCCTGCGCCGCTTTCCCGCCGGGCTGCGCGGGGCGGGCGCGCTGTTCGGGCCGGCCGCGTCCGGGCTGGGCTCGGAGGCGCTGGTGCGGCTGGACCTGGGTCCCGAGGCGCCGCCCGCGCTGCTGGCCTTCGGCGCGCGCGACCCCGGGCGCTTCACGCCCGACCAGGGCGGCGACCTGCTCGACTTCTTCGGCGGCGTGCTCGAGCGCCTGCTGCGCCGCTGGGCGGGCTGAACATGCCCCCCGCCCCGGCCGAGCTGCTGGAGCGTTTCCTCGACCATCAGCGCGGCGTGCGCGCGGCCTCGCCGCACACGCTGGACGCCTACCGGCGCGACGTCTCGTCCTGGCTGGGCTTCGTGGCCGCGCGCCGCGGGGGGGCGCTGAGAGCGGCGGATCTGGGGCGCGTCGCGCTGGCCGATCTGCGCGCGTGGATGGCGGCCGAGCGCGCCGCCGGCCTTGGCGCGCGCTCGCTGCGGCGGCGGCTGTCGGCGGTGCGCAGCTTTCACCGCTGGCTGGCCGAGGCCGAGGGGATCGAGGCCACGGCGCCCCTGGCCATGCGCGGCCCCAGGGCGCCGCGGCGCCTGCCGCGCCCGGTCTCGGCCGAGGCGGCGGCCGCGCTCATCGACCATGCCGCCGAGGCCGACGCGCCCGACTGGATCGCGGCGCGCGACGCGGCGGCGCTGACGCTGCTTTACGGCTGCGGGCTGCGCATTTCCGAGGCGCTGGCGCTGCGCTGCGCCGACGCGCCGGGGGGCGTTGCGGGCGACTGGCTGCGCATACGGGGCAAGGGCGGGCGCGAGCGCATGGTTCCGGTCCTGCCCGCCGCGCGCGAGGCGGTGCGCGCCTACATGGCGCTGCGGCCCGGACCGGCGCGCCCCGAAGATCCGCTGTTCATCGGCGCGCGCGGCGGGGCGCTGGGGCCGCGGGCGCTGCAGCGGCGCATGGCCCAGGCGCGCCAGGCGCTGGGCCTGCCGCCCAGCGCGACGCCCCATGCCCTGCGCCACGCCTTCGCCACGCATCTGCTGGCGGCCGGCGGCGATCTGCGCGCGATTCAAGAGCTGCTGGGCCATGCCTCGCTGTCCACCACGCAGATCTACGCGGCGGTGGACGAGGCGCATCTGATGGCGGTCTACGACGCGGCCCACCCGCGCGCCCGCGCGACGGGCGCCGACGCCCCCGACGCGGGGGACGGAACGGGGGACGGGACGGGGGACGGGACCAGCCCCTCCGCCGACCGCCCGGCCCCGCGCCGGCGCCGACGGCCCTAGCCCTGCTCCGAGTCCTGCCCCGAGCCCTGCCCCGAGCCCTGCCCCGCGCCCTGCCCGTAGCGCGCCAGGATCATGCGCACGGCGCTGTCGACCACCGCCTCCATGGCGCGTTCGTCCAGCGGAGCGCCGCCATGGATCACCGGCCAGAAGCCCTGCCCCTTGAGCAGGCTCAGGAACTCGGCCGCCGCGCGCTCGGGATCGTCGATGCGCAGCGCGCCCGCCCGCGCCGCATCGGCCATGAAGGCGGCGATGGGGGCGCATTTGTCCAGCCGCTCGGCCATCTCGGCGGCCAGGGCGGGGTCGCGCATGGTCTCGCCCATCACCATCCGGGCAAGGCGCATGAAGTCGGGCGACATCATCAGCCGCCCCTCGGCCCAGGCCAGCGCGCGCAGCTGCGGCGCGACCGGCGCGGCGGGGTCGAAGCGCAGGTCCAGCGCCACCGACAGCTGCGCCGACATGCGGTCCACGATCGCGTTGAACAGCGCCAGCTTGCCGTCGAAATGGTTGTAGACGGTGCGTTTGGACACCTGCGCGCGCGCGGCGATGCGGTCCATCGAGGCGCGCAGATAGCCGCGCTCGAGGAACTCGTCCACCGCCGCCTCGACAATCTGCTCGCGCTTGCCCGCCGCAGGGCCCATGGGCCGCCCTCCCGTCGCCGGCGCGCCGCCGCGCGCCGCGCTGATGCCGCCGTTCATGCTGCGTAGCACCGCGCGGGCGCAAGGTAAACGCGCGGGTTTACACGTTGCGGCCCGCAAGTATACTGCACCGTGCAGTTTACCTGCCCCCAAGCTGTCCCGCCGCGTCGCTGCCGGCGCCGGGCGACAAGGAATGCGACATGACCATCGAACTGACCGTCAACGGCCGACGCCGAAGCGTCGAGGCCGACCCCGACGCCCCCCTTCTGTGGGTCCTGCGGGACGAGCTGAACCTGACCGGAACGAAATTCGGCTGCGGCGTGGCCGCCTGCGGCGCCTGCACCGTGCATCTCGACGGCGAGCCCGTGCGCGCCTGCCAGACCGCGCTGGCCGACGCCGCCGGGGCCGAGATCGCCACCATCGAGGGCGTCTCGGGCAAGGCCGCCGAGGCCGTGCGCGCCGCCTGGCGCGAGCTTGACGTGGCCCAGTGCGGCTACTGCCAGTCGGGGCAGATCATGTCGGCCGTCGCGCTGCTCGAATCGAACCCCGCGCCGGACGACGCCGCCATCGACGCGCACATGAGCGGCAATGTGTGCCGGTGCGCAACCTATCCGCGAATCCGCGCCGCGATCCATCGCGCCGCCCGCATGATGGAGGGCTGACATGACCGTTCGCACCGACCGACGCGGCTTTCTTGGCTTGGCCGCCGCCGCGGGCGCGGCGCTGGCCGTCGGCTTCGACGCGCAGGGCGCGCTGGCCGCCGGCGCCGCCGATGCGCCCGGCGCCGCCTTCAACCCCTTCGTGCGCATCGCGCCCGACGGCGCGGTGACCGTGATCGCCAAGCATTTCGAGATGGGCCAGGGCGCCTCGACGGGCCTCGCCACCCTTGTCGCCGAAGAGCTGGGCGCCGACTGGGCGCAGATGCGCGTCGCCTTCGCGCCGGCCGATCCGTCGCGCTACGCGAATCTGCTGTTCGGCACGCAGGGCACGGGCGGCTCGACCGCGATGGCCAATTCCTGGCTGCAATACCGCAAGGCCGGCGCCGCCGCGCGCGAGATGATCCGGCGCGCCGCCGCCGCCCGCTGGGGAGTCGATCCAGCCGAGCTCGACATCGTCGAAGGCCAGGTCCGCGGCGCGGGCCGCTCGGCCGGGCTGGGCGAATTCGCCGCCGACGCCGCCGCGCTGACGCCGCCGGCCGAACCGGCGCTCAAGCCCGCCTCGGCCTTCCGGCTGATCGGCGCGCCGGATCTGCGCCGGCTCGACGGACCCTCCAAGACCGACGGAACGGCCGAATTCGCCATGGACGTCAAGGTTCCGGGCATGGTCTGGGCCGTGATCCTGCGCCCGCCGCGCCACGGCGCGCGCCTGACGGGCTTCGACGCCGCGGGCGCGGAGGCCGTGCGCGGCTTCGTGGACGCGCGCGCGCTGCCCAACGGGGCCGGCGTCGCCGTCTATGCGCGCTCGACCTGGGCCGCGATCAAGGCGCGCGAGGCGATCGAGGCCAGATGGGACGAGGCCGAGGCCGAGACGCGCTCGACCGACCGGATGGAGGCCGAGCACCTGGCCCTGCTCGACGCGCCGACCTATCAGGCGCGCGGCGAGGCCGCCCAGGCGGCCGCCGCCCTGTCGGGGGCCGCGCGGGTGGTCGAGGCCGACATGCTGCTGCCCCATCTTGCGCACGCGCCGATGGAGCCGCTCAACTGCGTCATCGAACCGCTCGAGGACGGCGTGCTGATCCATGACGGCTGCCAGTTCCCCGGCCTGACCCAGCCCATCGTCGCCGCGGTTCTGGGCCTTCGGCCCGAACAGGTGCGCATCCGGACCGTGTTCGCCGGCGGCTCGTTCGGGCGGCGCGCGAACCCGACCAGCGACTACCACGTCGAAGCCGCGCTGGCCTTCGCCGCGCTGGGCGGCAAGACGCCCGTCAAGCTGATCTGGACGCGCGAGGACGACCTGGCCGGCGGCTACTACCGCCCCATGGCCGCGCACCGCGTGCGCGTCGGGCTGGACGCGGACGGGCGCGTCGTCGGCTGGGATCACCGCATCGCCGCGCAGTCGATCATGAAGGGCACCGCCTTCGAGAGCGTGACCGTGCATGACGGCGTGGACCACAGCTCGGTCGAGGGCGCGGCCGACACGCCCTACGCCATTCCGGCCATGTCGGTGGGGCTGAGCGACTGGACCTCGCCGATCCCGGTTCTGTGGTGGCGCTCGGTCGGACACAGCCACACCGCCTTCGCCATGGAGACGGCGCTGGACATGGCCGCCGAGGCGGCGGGGCGCGACCCGCTCGAGCTTCGGCTCGAGCTCTTGTCGGGCGAGTCCGACGACCATCGCCGCCTGTCGGGCGTGCTGCGCCTAGCGGCCGAGAAGGCCGGCTGGGGCGCGCCGTTGGCGGCCGGACGCGGGCGCGGGCTGGCGGCGCACAAGTCCTTCGGCAGCTACGTCGCGACGGTGGTCGAGGTCACCGCCAGGGACGGGCGGGTGCGCATCGACCGGGTGGTGTGCGCCGTCGATTGCGGCACGGCGATCAATCCCGACATCGTGCGCGCCCAGGTCGAGGGGGCGGTCGGCTTCGGCATCGGCCACGCGATGCGCAACCGCATCACCTTCGACAACGGGGCGGTCGAGCAGACCAACTTCCCCGACTACGAGCCCCTGCGCATGGGCGACATCGGCGCGATCGAGGTGCATGTCGCGCCCTCCGAGGCGCCGCCCTCGGGCATCGGCGAGCCGGGCACGCCGCCCGCCGCGCCGGCGCTGGCCAACGCCATCGCGGCGGCGACGGGGGTGCGCCCCCTGAAGCTGCCCATCACGCGGGCGGGGCTCTCCTTCGCCTGAGGCGCGCGGGGCCGGGGCGCGCGCCGTCCCGGCCCTTGCGCCGAATCTCGCGCGGCGCGCCGGCCCTTTCCACGCCGCGGGATTCGCTCCCCTCGCCCGCGGCGCGCTCTTGATCGGGTCCGCGCCCGGCCGCACCATCCCCGCAATCGCGCGGCCGGAAGGCGCGCCGGCGAACGGAGCAAGCGGCATGAGCGAGACCGGCGAGGCGCCCGTCCCATCGGGCGGCGAGATCTTTCCCCGCCTTCAGGCCCTGGGCGTGACGCACGTCTTTTGCAACTCGGGCACCGATTTTCCGCCGATCATCGAAGGGCTGGCCCGCGCCGCCGCCCAGGGGCGCGCCCTGCCGCGTCCCGTCGCGCTTGCGCATGAGCACGTCGCCATGGGCATGGCGCATGGCGCCTGGCTGGCGACGGGGCGGCTTCAGGCGGTCATGCTGCACACCAATGTGGGCCTGGCCAACGGCGCCATCGGCGCGATCAACGCCGCGCATGACCGCGCGCCCATCATCCTCATGTCGGGCCGCACCCCGGTCGTCGAGCAGGGCCGCTTCGGCGCGCGCACCGTGCCCATCGGCTGGGGGCAGGAGATGCGCGACCAGGCCGCCCTGGTGCGCGAATCGGTCAAGTGGGACTACGAGCTGCGCTTTCCCGAGCAACTGCCCGCCCTGCTCGACCGCGCCGCGGCGATCGCCCGCTCGACCCCCGCGGGGCCGGTCTATCTGAGCCTGCCGCGCGAGGTTCTGTGCGAGCCCATCCCCCCCTCGTCGCCCGCGCCGCCGCCCATGGCGCCCGCCCGCGCCGCGCCCCCGCCCGACGACATCGCGCGCCTGGCCCGCTGGGTCGCCGAGGCGCGCAACCCTGTGGTCATCGCCCAGCGCGGCGCCGGATCGGCCGAAGGGTTCGCCGCCATGGACCGGCTTGCGCGCGGCTGGGGGCTGCCGGTGTGCCGCTGGTGGGCCACGGCGCTTGCCCTGCCGACCGATCATCCCATGGACGTCGGCGCCGATCCGGGGCCATGGATCGCCGAGGCCGACCTGATCGTGGCGCTCGACTGCCTCGCGCCCTGGCAGCCCGACCTGCACCGCCCCGCGCCCGATGCGCGGGTGGTCCATCTGGGACCCGACCCGCTGCAGATCCGCACGCCCGTGCGCGGCTTTCGCGCCGACATGGCGCTGGCGGGCGAGACGGCCGAGATCCTGACCATGCTCGAGGCCGCCCTGGCGCCGCTGCGCAAGGGCCGCGCGCAGGCGCTGCAGGCGCGCGCGCGCAAGGTCGCCGCGGCCGCCGCGCGCAACCGCCAGGCGGCGATCGCGCAAGCGCGGGCGGGCGGACGCGCCGCGCCCATGAGCAAGGCCTTCGTCGCGTGGCGCCTGTCGGCGGCCATCGCCCGCGCCGGGCGCGAAGAGGACGCGGCGGTGTTCTCGGAGCTGGGCTGCCCGCTCGACCCGCTGACGCTGCGCCGCCACGACGCCTGGCGACAGGAGCCGCATTCGGGCGGGTTGGGCTTTGGCCTGCCGGCGGCGCTCGGCTTCCAGCTGGCCGCGCCCGAAAGGCTGGTCTTCGCCACCATGGGCGACGGCAGCTACATGTTCGCCAACCCCGTCGCCTGCCACCAGGCGGCCGAGGCGCTGGGCCTGCCGGTGATCGGCGTCGTGCTCAACAACGCCGAATGGGGCGCGGTGCGCCAGTCGGCGCTCGGCCTCTATCCAGACGGCCACGCGGCGCGCGCCAACGCCGCGCCGCTGACCTCGCTCGACCCGAGCCCGGACTTCGCCATGGTCGCCGCCGCCAGCCGCGCGCATGTCGAGACCGTCGAGACCCCCGACCAGCTGGACGACGCGCTGGACCGCGCCATCGCCGTCGCCACCATCGAGCGGCGCCAGGCGCTGCTCGATGTCCGCGTGCAGCGCAGCATGAACGGCTGAGCGGAAATTTCCGTTGCATTTTGGCTACATGGCAGCGAAGCCGGCGCCCCTGACGCCAGGGCGCTGTTGCGCCGCACGCAATGGCGCGGCATCCATCAGGCTGCGGAGCCCAGCCGGCAGCCAGGACTCCCCCCCTTTCTTTCGTAACCAGATGCGAGCAACGACATGACCCTTTTCAAGGCAACCAGCTCGGCGATCGCCCTGTGCGCCTTCGCCGCCGCGCCGGCCTTCGCGGCCGAACCGCTCAAGGCCTCGGTCGGCGGCTACATGGCCGCGGGCTTCGGCTATCTGAAGGAAGCCGGCTCGACCGAGGACGGCTCGTTCGGCGTGATGCGCGACGGCGAGATCCACTTCAAGGTCAAGGGCGCGGCCGACAACGGCCTGACCTTCTCGGCGCAGGTCGAGCTCGAGGCCTTCACCACGACCGACCAGATCGACGAGAACTTCGTCAAGGTCGGCGGCAAGTTCGGCGAGGTGATGATCGGCGGCAACGACAGCGCCAAGACCCACCTGACCGTCGGCGTGCTCTATGCGCCGCTCACCAAGGTCGGCTACTATGACGACGACGTGATGCAGGGCCTGTCGGGCGGCATCGACGGCGCCTCGGACTCGGTCGGCATCCACTACTTCTCGCCGAACTTCTCGGGCCTGCGGCTGGCCGCCTCGTGGCAGCCCAACGCCACCGCCGACGGCGCTTCGGACACCAACGCGCTCTCGACCGGCGGCGACGACGTCTACGCCATCGCCGCCTCCTATGCGCGCGAGTTCGACGGCCTGGACCTGGCCCTGTCGGCCGCCTACGAGAAGACCGATCGTTCGACCAACGACGACACCTACGGCTTCGGCGCCCAGCTGGGCTGGCAGGGCCTGCGCCTGGCCGCCTATGTCGAGCAGAACTATGACGAGTCGTGGGACTACACCGGCGGCGTCGGCTACAAGACCGGCCCCTGGACCATCGCGGGCGGCTATGCGCGCACCGAGACCGCCGGCCAGGACGACGTCGACACCGTGTCGGGCTGGGTGACCTACGCGCTCGCGCCGGGCGTCAGCGCCACGGCCGCCGCCGCCTACGCCACCGGCGGCGCCGTGCCCGCCGGCACGAACGACGACGGCGTGGTCGCCATGACCTACCTGTCGCTGAACTTCTGATCGCTCGGATCAGGCGACGTCTCTTCGGGGGAGCGGGCCGCGCGTCCGCTCCCCCTTTCGCGTCCGAGGCCGGCGGCGCGGGGCGGAAAGCGCTTGAAATCCCGGCCTTGGCCCGGCACAGCTCGGAGCTCAGGCGGGGCGGCGCCCGCGCGGGCGCGCCCGACCCAACGCAGGAGCCAGCAGACCATGTCGCTTGCCGAGATCCGCAACCGCATCGCCCAGGCCGAGCGGCGCGCCGGGCGGCCCGAAGGGTCGGTGACGCTGGTCGCCGTATCGAAGATGCAGCCGCTCGAGCGCGTGATCGAGACGCTCGAGGCCGGCCAGCGCGTGTTCGGCGAGAACCGCGTGCAGGAGGCCGCCGGCAAGTGGCCGGCCCTGCGCGAGCGTTTCGCCGGCGTCGAGCTGCACCTCATCGGCCCGTTGCAGACGAACAAGGTTCGCCAGGCGCTGGAGCTGTTCGACGTGATCCAGACGCTCGACCGGCCCAAGCTGGCGCGCAAGCTGGCCGACGAGGCCCAGGCCCGCGGGGCGTGCCCCCCGCTCTACGTTCAGGTCAACACGGGCGAAGAGCCGCAAAAGGCCGGCGTGGCCCCCGCCGAGGCCGACGCCTTCATCGCCGATTGCCGGGCCATGGACCTGCCGCTGGTCGGGCTCATGTGCATCCCGCCCGTGAACGAAGAGCCCGCGCCCCATTTCGCGCTGCTGCGCAAGATCGCCGAGCGCAACGGCCTGTCCGGCCTGTCGATGGGCATGAGCGACGATTTCGAATCGGCCATCTCGCTGGGCGCGACGACGGTGCGCGTGGGCTCGGCGCTGTTCGGCCCGCGCGAGGCGGGCGGCGGCTCTCGGCCGGCCTGACGGCCCGGCGCGGGCGGCGGAACAGGGCCGCGCCGATCGGGGGGCCGATCCGGGCCGGCATGATGGCGACCGCGATGATCCTGCCCCCAATCCTGGCCGCCCGATCCCGGCCCCCAAATCCCGGCCCCTGATCCGGGCCGCCCAACCGCCCCGACCGAACGAGGCCGCCCCGGCCGGGCGTCCGTCGCGCGCAGGTCGAAGGGCGAAGACCGGCCGCCAGGGCCGCGCAGCGCCCCCAAGACGCGCGCCGCGCCCCGGGCGCGTCGCCCGCCGCCCCGCCCCCTCAACGCCGCGGGGGCGCGAGCGGGCCGGGGCGGATCTCGATGCGGCTCCAGGGCCGCCAGCCGGCCAGGATGCGGCGCAGGTCGCGCTCGGCGAAGGCGACGCAGCCCTGGGTCGGATGGCGCGGCCCGCGCCAGACGTGCAGGAATATGGCGCTGCCCGCCCCCGGCCTTGGCGCGGCGCGGTTCCAGT
Source organism: Oceanicella actignis (assembly GCF_008124525.1). GTDB lineage: Bacteria > Pseudomonadota > Alphaproteobacteria > Rhodobacterales > Rhodobacteraceae > Oceanicella > Oceanicella actignis. The sequence continues at coordinate 224,064 of NZ_VNHJ01000002.1, read as the reverse complement.
CGATGTCGCCCACCAGGTCGTAAAGGCGATCGGCGCGGCGCATGCGCTCGGCGCCGAAGCCCCGCCCCAGCCGCACGGGCCGGTTGTAGAGCGGATCGGCCGGATCGTCGGACCAGCCCATCCCCGGCCCGATGGCGCGCGCATCCGCCCGCGGCCTCGGCCCGCGATCGGGCCGCCACCACACCCCCAGCAGGGCGAAGCGCCCGGCGGGGGTGACGCCGTCGCCCTCGCGCTTGTCGCGCGCGATGCCGCCCCGCCCCACCGCGCAGGGCATGAAGCGCCCGCGAAACAGCGCGCCCCAGGGGGTGACGAGCAGATCGTCCGGGCTCACATCAGATGCCCGCTCTTGGCGGCCTTGGTGCGCAGATAGGCGGCGTTGAGCGGGTTCTCGCCCACGATCAGGGGAACGCGCTCGGCCACCGTCAGGCCCGATTGCTCCATCATGCCGACCTTGCGCGGGTTGTTGGTCAGCAGCCGCACCGCCGAAAAGCCCAGCCGCCGCAGGATCGTGGCGCCGATGCGGAAATCGCGCTCGTCATCCTCGAAGCCGATGCGGTGATTGGCCTCGACCGTGTCGAAGCCCTGATCCTGCAGCGAATAGGCGCGCATCTTGTTCGCGAGGCCAATGCCCCGCCCCTCCTGGTTGAGGTAGAGCAGCACGCCCGCCCCCTCCTGCGCCATGCGCGCCAGCGCCGCGCGCAGCTGCGGGCCGCAGTCGCATTTGAGCGAGCCGATCACGTCGCCCGTGAAGCAGGCCGAATGCAGCCGCGCCAGCACCGGCGCGTCGCGGGGCGGATCGCCGATCTCGACCGCGTAATGCTCTTCCGAGCCGTCGCGCGGGCGAAAGACATGCACGCGCCCCGCCTCGGAGGCGGCCAGCGGCACGCGGGCGCGCGCAACCGGGTCCACGACCAGCGCCTCTGCCTCGGCGGCCGCCAGCTCGGCCGCGTCCAGCACCGACAGGCCGTGCTCGGCCGCCAGGGCGCGCGCCTGCTCGGCCCCGCCGGGCAGCTCGGCCACCAGCGCGGCGGGCAGCAGATGCGCCTGCTTGGTCAGGCGGATCGCGGCGCGGTGCAGGTCGGCCGGGCCCTCGCGCCGGGTGCGGAACGGCCCCTTGAGCGGCGCGTCCAGATCCGAGGCCGGATCGGCGGCGCTGCGGATCAGCGCGGCGCCGTCCTCGGGGCCGAGGATGATGCGCGCGATGTCGCCGTCATAGGCCCGGGCCTTGAGCGTTTCGGCCCGCCGCGCCGTGATCGCCAGGTCCAGCGACGCGCCCAGGCGCCGCATGTCCTCGAGCCGCTCGGGCGCCAGCGCCTCGGCCGCGCCGATCAGGGCGGCGCGCGCGCCGCTGGTCAGGGCCGCCGCCGCGCCGATGCGCAGCTCGGCGCGCGCGCGCGCGGCGCGCTCCTCTATGGTCAGGGCAAGGGTCATGGCGCCTCCGGGGTCATGGCGCGTTATATAGGGCGCTGGCGGGCGTTGAAACAATCGCCCGCCGCCGCTGACGCTTGCGTGAAGGCGCAGCGCCGGGGTTTGCGCGCCGCGCGCGGCTGCGCCACATCGAAGGGGTGGCATCGCAAGGCCCCGCCCGGGGCCGCATGACGACGGACGGAGGAGAGAGCATGGCCGCGCTCAAGAAGATCCTGCTGGTGGACGACGACGCCGACCTGCGCGAGGCGCTGGCCGACCAGCTGGTGCTGACCGAGGATTTCGACGTGTTCGAGGCCGAGACCGGCGCCGCCGGCCTCACGCGCGCGCGCGAGCAGATCCACGACCTGGTGATCCTGGACGTGGGCCTGCCCGACATGGACGGGCGCGAGGTCTGCCGCCTGATGCGCAAGCAGGGCGTCAAGTCGCCCATCATCATGCTGACCGGACACGCCACCGACGCCGACGCCATCCTCGGCCTGGACAGCGGCGCGAACGACTACGTCGCCAAGCCGTTCCGCTTTCCGGTCCTGCTGGCGCGCATCCGCGCCCAGCTGCGCCAGCACGAGCAGTCCGAGGACGCGGTCTTCGCGATCGGCCCCTATGTGTTCAAGCCGGCGGCGAAGATGCTGGTGGACGAGAACGACCGCAAGATCCGGCTGACCGAAAAGGAAGCCAGCATACTCAAGTTCCTCTACCGCGCCGGCGACGCCGTGGTGCCGCGCGACGTGCTGCTGCACGAGGTCTGGGGCTACAACGCGGGCGTCACCACCCACACGCTCGAGACGCACATCTACCGCCTGCGCCAGAAGATCGAGCCCAACCCCTCGGAGGCGCGCCTCCTGGTCACGGAATCGGGAGGATACCGCCTGGTGCAGTAGCCGCCCCTTGCCCCGCGCGCGCGGGCGCCTAGATGTATTGCGCCCAAGGAGGAGCGACGCCGCGCGACGGCGGCGCAGGCCGGGTCCCCCTCGCCCGGCCGGATCCTTCTCCAAGGCGGCGCCCGGCGGCCCCCTCCCGCCGGGCGCCTCAGCGCCGCGGACGGGGTGTGCGCCGTCGCCACGGCGCGCTACAAGGGCGGGGTCGCTTCTCCGGAGACCCCGATGCCCCTCACCGTATGCACCTGGAACATCAACTCGATCCGCCTGCGCGAAGGGCTTGTCCTGCGCCTGTTGCGCGAACACGCCCCCGACATCCTTTGCCTGCAGGAGATCAAATCCCCCCTCGACAAGATCCCCCTCGCCGGCTTCGCCGAGCTGGGCTGGCGGCACGTGGTCGCCCGCGGCGAGAAGGGCTACAACGGCGTCGCCATCCTCTCGCGCATCCCGCTCGCCGACGCGGGGCACGAGGACTGGTGCGCCAGGGGCGATTCGCGCCACGTCGCCGCCCGCCTGCCCGACGGCACGCTGCTGCACAACTTCTACATCCCCGCCGGCGGCGACGAGCCCGACCCCGTCGCCAACCCCAAATTCGCCCACAAGCTGGCCTTCCTTGACGAGATGGCCGCCCATTTCGCCGCCGCCGAGGGCCCGCAGATCCTGACCGGCGATCTGAACATCGCCCCGCGCGAGGACGACGTCTGGTCTCATCGCCAGCTTCTGAACGTGGTCTCGCACACCCCCGTCGAGGTCGAGAAGCTGACCGCCGTCATGCGCGCCGGCGGCTGGCGCGACGTGGTGCGCGAGCTCATCCCCCAGGGCAAGCTCTACTCGTGGTGGTCCTACCGCGCGCGCGACTGGTCCGCCTCGGACCGCGGGCGCCGGCTCGACCACATCTGGGCGCGCGGCGGCCCCGAAACCCGCGCCCGCGCCGCCCGCATCCTGCGCGAGGCCCGCGGGTGGGAGCGCCCCTCGGACCACGCCCCCGTCCTTGCCGAATTCGACATCTGAGGCCCCCATGATCCGCTTCCACGCCGAAAACGACGTCGCCACCCTGACCCTCGACCGCCCCGAGCGCCACAACGCGCTCGAGCTGGACGACATCGCCGCCCTGCGCCGCGCCCTCGACCAGGCCGCCGCCGCCAATCCGCGCGCCATGATCCTGACCGGCAAGGGCCGCAGCTTCTGCGCCGGCGTCTCGCTGGGCGACGTGGGCGGCGAGGCCTGGAGCGAAAACCCCCTGACCGCCCTGTGCGACGCGATCGAATCGCTGCCCTTCCCCACCGTCGCGGCGCTGAACGGCGGGGTCTATGGCGGCGGGGCCGAAATCGCGCTGTCCTGCGACTTTCGAATCGGCGTGCGCGGGATGCGCTGCTTCGTCCCCCCCGCGCGCCTCGGCGTTCACTACGAACCGGCCGGGCTGGCCCGCGCCATGCGCGTGATCGGGCTTCAGGCCGCGCGCCGCATGTTCCTGGCCGCCGACGAGTTCACGGACGAGGACCTTCTCCGAATCGGCTTCCTTGACGACCTGACCGCCCCCGAGGACCTGCCCGCCGCCGCCATGGCCCGCGCCCGCCGCCTGGCCGACCTGGCGCCCCTGGCGGTGCAGGGCATGAAGCGCACGCTGGGCGAGCTGTCGCGCGGCGCGCTCGACGCCCAGGCCGCCGCCCGCCGCGTGGCGCGCTGCTGGGCCTCCGAGGACCTGCGCGAGGGGTTGGCGGCGATGCGCGACAAGCGCGCGCCGGTCTTCAAGGGGCGCTGAGCCCTTGCAAAAAAGTTAATCTTTTCAATTCGATGCACCCGCCGCATTTTTCCGCGGCGGGTAACCGTCTCTTATGATTTTCCCCCGATGCTCGTCTCAGCAGCCCAGAAGGGGCCCTCGCGGCGAACGGCCACACCCGGCGCCGCAAACGTCAAGAAGGCGCGGAAGCGGCCGGCAAATCCCGGCCATCGACAATCCGCGGCGCTAAAGCGTCGCCCGCCAAGGGAAGACAGAGCATGAGCAGCATCCTGACCAACAACAGCGCGATGGTCGCGCTCCAGACCCTCAAGGGCATCAACAAGGGCCTCGACCAGGTCCAGAGCCAGATCTCGACCGGCAAGAAGGTCGGCAACGCCAAGGACAACGCCGCCGTCTGGGCCATCGCCTCGGTCATGCAGTCCGACGTCAAGGGCTTCAAGGGCATCTCCGAATCGCTGGCGCTCGGCTCCTCCACCGTCTCGGTGGCCCGCCAGGCGGCCGAAACCGTCACCGACCTTCTGACCGAGATGAAGGGCAAGATCGTCGCGGCGCAGGAAGACAACGTCGACCGCGCCAAGCTTCAGACCGACATCGTCGCCCTGCGCGACCAGATCTCCTCGGTGGTCAGCGCCGCCCAGTTCAACGGCCTGAACCTGGTTGACGGCTCGGTCTCCAGCGCGACCGTTCTCGCCTCGCTCGACCGCGACTCGTCCGGCAACGTGACCGCCAGCCAGATCACCGTGACCGCGCAGGACCTGTCGATCGGGAACTACAGCGCCAACGACGTCTTCGCGGCCGGCGGCGGCTCCGCGACGGTTTCCGGCGATGGCGACACCTTCGTCATGTCGCTCGACAATGGCGGCGGCAACGACTCGATCACGATCCAGGACGGCAGCACCGCCTGGGCGGCCGGCGACAGCATCTCGATCACCATCGGCGAACAGACGGTGACCTATACCGTGACCGCCGAAGACGCGGCCGCCACCACGCCGGCGGACATCGTGGCGGTGGGCCTGAAGAACGCCATCGACGCCCTGGACATCTCGGGTCTGGTGGTCGACTATGACAGCTCCAGCCCGGGCGTGCTCGACTTCACCAACAACGGCGCCGTCGATCTGGCGGTGAGCGGCCAGTTCACGAATGCCGGCGCCGGCGGCTTGGGCGCCCTCCAGGGCATCGACGTCAGCACCGCGGCCGGCGCCGCCTCCGCGCTTGGCAGCATCGAAGGGCTGCTCGACACGGCCATCGACGCCGCGGCCGCCTTCGGCTCGGTCCAGAAGCGCATCGAGATCCAGGCCGACTTCGTGTCCAAGCTGACCGACTCGCTCACCTCGGGCATCGGCTCGCTGGTCGACGCCGATCTGGAAGAGGCCTCGGCACGCCTCCAGGCCCTGCAGGTGCAGCAGCAGCTGGGCACCCAGGCTCTGTCGATCGCCAACCAGGCGCCGCAGAACGTCCTGTCGCTGTTCCGCTGACGCCTCGGCCGGGGCCGGCCGCCGGCCGGCCCCGGACCTGACCGGCCGCCGCCCAGCGCTCGAAAGGCGCGGCGCGGTCCCGCCGCCACCCGACAGCGCCATCCCAGGAACAAGCCATGCAGAACGCCGCCTACGCGCATACGGCCTACGGGAACGCGCAAACCGGTCTGCGCACGCCGCGCCAGGACGAGTATCGCGTGTTCGCCCAGGTCACCAGCCGCATCTCCGACGCCGCCGAACGCGGCAAGGAGGCCTTCCCCGACCTCGCAAGGGCCCTTTACGACAACAACCGCCTGTGGGCGGCCCTCGCCGCGGATGTGCTTCTCGACTCCAACCCCCTGCCGGTCGATCTGCGCGCCCGCATCTTCAATCTCGCCGAGTTCACGCGCCAGCACACGCTCCGCGTTCTCGCCGGCGACGCCGACCCCGCGGTTCTGGTGGACATCAACACCGCCGTCATGCGTGGTCTGCGCGGCTGCACCGGAGACGCCTGATGCCCGGCCTCATCCTGAAGCTCGCGCCCAACGAACGCGTCATGATAAACGGCGTCGTCATCGAGAACGGCCTGCGCCGCTCGCGCCTCAACATCCTGACGCCCAACGCCAACGTCCTGCGCCTGCGCGACGCCATCCATCCCGAGCAGGCCAACACGCCCGTCCGCCGGGTGTGCTACATCGCCCAGCTCGTCCTCGCCGGCGAGGCCGACCCCGCCCTGGGCCGCAAGCAGCTGCTCACGGGCATCGAACAGCTCAGCCAGGTCTTCACCGACCCGGACAGCCAGAAGCGCCTGAACGAAGCCACCGGGCATGTGCTCGAGCAACGCTTCTACCCGGCCCTCAAATCGCTCCGCGCCCTTCTCCCGCGCGAGGCGCGCCTGCTCGAGGTGGCCGCGCAATGACCTTCCAGCCGGCGATCCCCCTGAGCGGGTTTGCCGGTTGGCGCCTGCTCCAACGCACCGAGGCCGCCCAGCGCGAGGCCTTCAACGCGGACCCGCAGATTCAGCGCGACATCGCGTATTTCCGCGCTCACGCCGCCGAAGCGAAAACGGCCGAGGACCTGGTCAACGACCGCCGCCTTCTGAAGGTGGCCCTCGGGGCATATGGCCTCGACGAGGACATCGACAAGAAGGCCTTCATCCGCAAGGTCCTCGAAGAAGGCACGCTCGATCCTGAAAGCTTCGCCAATCGGCTGGTCGACTCGCGCTACCGCGACCTGGCCCGGGATTTCGGATACGGAGACTTCGCCGCCCGCACCAGTCTGTCGACCTTCGTTGAAAAGGTCATTTCGCGGTATCAGGAACGCCAGTTCGAGGCCGCCGTGGGCGATGTCGACAACGACATGCGGCTGGCGATGAACTTCCGACGCGAGATCGGCGACGTCGTGTCCGGCGACAAGAGCGCCTCGACCAAATGGTTCGCCATACTCGGCAACACGCCGCTGCGCGAGGTCGTCACCGCCGCCCTTGGCCTGCCCAACAGCTTCGGCTCGATCGACGTGGACAAGCAGGTCGAGATGCTCGAGCGCAAGAGCTCGGAGATCCTGAAGATCGACGATCCATCCGGCCTCGCCGACCCGGAGGTCATGGAAAACGTCATCAAGCGCTTCTTCATCAAGCAAAGCATCGAAAACGGCTCGACGACCTACAACCCGGCCCTCGCGCTCATCACCGCCGGCCAAAGCTCGTTTCAGAGCATCCTGAACTCCTGATCCGCGTCAGGCGCCGGCGTCCCGCGCGCCGGCCAGGCGGCTGGGCAGCAGCTCGCCCGCATCCTCCACGATGGAATAGGCGACGATGCACACGGCGCTGTGGACCTGCTTGAGCGCGCGAAGCATCTCCTGATGCAGGTTGCTGGTCTCGACGCTGGCCGAACTGTCGCGCAGACGCGCCAGATGGCGGGCCTGCAGCTCCTTCTCCATCTCCCGGATCGCGTCCTTCTCCTCGATCAGGTGCCGGGCGCTTTCCACATCGCCGCTCAGCAACAGGTTCAGCGCCAGCTGCACGTTGCCCAGAACCCGGTCGTGCAGCGCGGTCAGGTCCTTCAGACCGGCGTCCGAAAACCGCCGCCCCTCGTTGTTGAGGCGCCTTGCGATGGCCAGCATCTGGGTCGAGATCTGGTCGGCGGCGTCCTCGAAGCTGTTGGCCATGGCCGCGATCTCCATGGCGCGGCGCGACTGGGCGTCGGTGAGCCGCTCGCGCTGCAGCTTCGCCACATAGAGCTTGATGTCGAAGTGCATGCGATCGACCTGATCCTCGGCCTCGGCGATGAAGCCGGCGACCTCGTCGTCCCACTTGCTGCACAGCCCGAGCACCGGCGCCAGCATGGCGTGCACCATTTCGCCCATGCGCAGGAGCTCGCGCCGCGCGCAGCCCAGCGCCAGATCGGGCGAGTCGAGAACCGAAGGGTCCAGATTGCTGATGCGCGCCGGCCCCGGCGCCGTTCCGCGATCGGGCGCCATGATCGCCGCCAGCCGCAGCGCGCCGCCGGCAAGCGGCAGCGCCAGAAGCGCGACCGCCAGGTTGAACGCCAGGTGCAGGTTCAGCACCTGCTCGGCGGCGCTCGGCCCCAGCCGCGCAAGCTCATGTTCCAGAAACGCCAGCGCCGCCAGCGCGATCATCGCGCCGCCGCCGCGAAACAGCAGGTTCGCCAGAATGATCTGCCGCGCCGCACTCGGCGCCGCCAGCGTCAGCACGGCTGGAATGGCGGCGCCGCCCAGATTGGCGCCCAAAGTCATGGCCCCGGCCGCCTGCGCGGGCAGCATGTCATGAGAAGCGAAGGCGACGAAGGTCAGAACCGCCGCAAGGCTCGAATGCATCGCCCAGGCCAGCAGCGCCCCCAACACGAACGCGCCGACAAGGTCCGACGACAGATAGCCGATGATCACGTTCACGATCGGGCTGTCGCGCAGCGGGGCCGTCGCCTCGCGGATCATGGCGAGGGCGACGAACGCCAGCCCCAACCCGATCAGCATCCGCCCGGCCTGCTTCATGGGCCTGTTGCGCGCGTTCATGAACAGCGCGACGCCAACCAGCAGCAGCGGCGCGGTCAGCGCGCTCACCGGCAGCGAATAGAGCCGCGCCGTCAGCGCCGAGCCGACGTCCGCCCCCAGCGTCATCGCCAGCCCCGCGCGCCCGGCCAGCGCGCCCGCCGAGACGAAGCCGGCGGCCAGGATCGCGACGGCGGTCGAGCTTTGCAGCGCCAGCGCGGCGGGCACGCCAAGGATGGCGGCGCGCAGCGAACCGCCATTCGCCGAGCGCAACGCCGCGCGCAGCTGGGGCATGAATCCGCGTTCGACGCCGGTGCGGATCATCCGCACCGCCCAAAGAAGAAGCGCAACCGCGCCGGCCAGATGAAGCGCGAACCCGACTATGCCGAACCTCCTGCGCAATGGGTGAAAGATGCCGCCGGGCGCCGATGCGCCGGGCGAGCGGGCAATTCAGCACCGAACGGCGCCGCGCGCAACAATCATCCTTGCGCGGCGCGCAAAAAACCGCAACGCTTCGAGCGAAACCGAAAGGAAGAGCGCGCCCCTGCATGCGACCCGCCTGTCGTCGAATCGTCACCGAAGTTTCGCCATGCCGTCGCGCGCAGGGGGCAGAACGCGCCGGATCGAAGCGGCGCGGTCCAGGGCCGCGCCAAACAGGGAGAGAAGACGCATGACCTCGATCACCCGCATCCTTGCCGGCGCGGCCGCGCTGCTGAGCGCCGCCGCCTTCGCCGTCCCGGCCTCGGCCGCCGAGGACTGCCCCCGAGGCGATCTCGACGCGCGCTACTGCGACCGCGACGGCGACCTGGTCGCCGACATTCCCGAGGATCCGTCGCAGTGGCTCGACCCCGACACGCTGATCTTCGCCTACACGCCGGTCGAGGATCCGGCCGTCTACAAGACCGCATGGTCGGACTTCCTGGCGCATCTCGAGAAGGTGACCGGCAAGAAGGTCGTGTTCTTCCCGGTCCAGTCCAACGCCGCCCAGATCGAGGCCATGCGCTCGGGCCGGCTGCACATCTCGGGCTTCAACACCGGCTCGAACCCGCTGGCGGTGAACTGCGCGGGCTTCCGTCCGTTCACGATCATGGCCTCCGACGACGGCAGCTTCGGCTACGAGATGGAGATCATCACCTATCCCGGCTCGGGCATCGAGAAGGTCGAGGACATCCGCGGGCGCAAGCTGGCCTTCACCTCGCCGACCTCGAATTCGGGCTTCAAGGCGCCCTCGGCCATCCTCAAGGCCGATTTCGACATGCTGCCCGAGCGCGATTTCGAGCCCGTCTTCTCGGGCAAGCATGACAACTCGATCCTGGGCGTGGCCAACAAGGATTACGACGCCGCCGCCATCGCCAACTCGGTCATGCACCGCATGATCCGGCGCGGCGTCATCACGCCCGATCAGGTCGTCTCGATCTACAAGTCCGAGACCTTCCCCACCACGGGCTTCGGCGTGGTCTACAACCTCAAGCCCGAGCTGCAGGAGAAGATCAAGGAGGCCTTCTTCACCTTCGACTGGGAGGGCACGACCCTGCAGGAAGAGTTCTCGAAGTCGGGCGAGTCGCAGTTCATTCCCATGAACTACAAGGACTTCTGGGCCGTCATCCGCAAGATCGACGCGGCCAACGGCGTCAAGTACACCTGCCAGTGACAGGAACCGCGCGGCGCCCGCCCCTGGGCGCCGCGCGATCATGAGGCGCGCATGCTCAGACTCGAGAAGCTGACCAAGACCTACCCGACCGGCGACATGGCCCTGCAGGCCGTGGATCTGGAGATTCCCGCCGGGCAGATCGTGGCCCTGATCGGCCCGTCCGGCGCGGGCAAATCCACCCTCATCCGCTGCATCAACCGCCTGGTCGAGCCCAGCTCGGGCGCGGCCTGGCTGGACGACGTGAACCTGACGCGGCTGAGCCAGGCGGCGCTGCGCCGGCAGCGGCGGCGCATGGGCATGATCTTTCAGGAATACGCGCTGGTCGAGCGCCTGACGGTGATGGAGAACGTCCTGTCCGGGCGCCTGGGCTATGTGGGCTTCTGGCGCAGCTTCACGCGTCGCTTCCCGCAAAAGAACGTGGACGAGGCCTATCGCCTGCTCGACCGCGTCGGCCTGCTGGACATGGCCGACAAGCGCGCCGACGAGCTGTCGGGCGGCCAGCGCCAGCGCGTGGGCATCTGCCGGGCGCTGATCCAGGACCCGGCGCTGCTGCTGGTCGACGAGCCGACGGCCTCGCTCGACCCCAAGACCAGCCGCCAGATCATGCGCCTGATCGTCGAGCTGTGCGCCGAGCGCGGGCTTGCCGCCATCATCAACATCCACGACGTCGCGCTGGCGCAGATGTTCGTGAACCGCGTCATCGGCCTGCAGAAGGGCCGCGTCGTCTTCGACGGCCCGCCCGACGCGCTCACCGCCGAGGTGCTGACCCAGATCTACGGCGAAGAGGACTGGGAGGCCACCATCCGCAAGCCCGAGGACGAGGACGAAGCAGAGGCTGCGCCGCTTCCCGCCGGCGCGGGGGGCGCATGACCGTCAGCGAAGCCGAGGCGCAGATGGCGCTCGAGGCGCGGCTGGGCCGCCCCTGGCGCAAGCCGCCGCTGATCCGGCGCGCCTGGCTGCGCTGGGCGCTGGGGATCGGGGCGCTGGTCTATCTGGCGCTGGCCGTCGCCTCGGTCGAGGTCAACTGGGCCCGCGTCTATGAGGGGCTGGACCGCGGCGCCGCCTTCATCGCCGCCTTCATGAGCCCCGACTTCGCCAGCCGCGCCTCGGACATCTACGCCGGGATGCTGGAAAGCATCGTGATGACGGTGGCGGCCTCGGTGGTGGGCATCGGCGTGTCGATCCCCATCGGGCTGGGCGCCGCGCGCAACGTCGCGCCGCTGCCGGTCTATCTGGCCTGCCGCGGCCTGATCGCCGTCAGCCGCGCGTTTCAGGAGGTGATCGTCGCCATCCTGCTGGTCGCGATCTTCGGCTTCGGGCCGCTGGCCGGGTTCCTGACCCTGTCCTTCGCCACCATCGGCTTTCTGTCCAAGCTGCTGGCCGAGGACATCGAGGCCATGGACCGCGTGCAGGCCGAGGCCGTGCGCGCCACCGGCGCGCGCTGGCTGCAATGGATCAATTACGGCGTCCAGCCGCAGTTCATGCCGCGGCTGATCGGGCTGTCCATGTATCGCATCGACATCAACTTTCGCGAAAGCGCGGTGCTGGGGCTGGTCGGCGCCGGCGGCATCGGCGCGACGCTGAACACCGCCTTCGACCGTTACGAGTTCGACACCGCCGCGGCGATCCTGATCATGATCATCGCCATCGTGATGGGGCTCGAATACCTGTCCGGCATTGTCCGCGCGAGGGTGCAGTGATGGCCGAGCGCATCGACCCCCAGGGCCGCCGCATCTGGCGCCGTTTCACCCCCGCGCAGTCGCTCTTGCGCTGGAGCGCGTGGCTGATCGGCGTCGCAGCCTTCGTGTGGTGCTGGAACCGCATCTCGGAATCGACGACGTGGTTCTTCGTGTGGGACGCGCCGCGCATCGCCGGCGACATCCTCGACCGCGCCACCCCGCCCGACTGGTCCTACATCGACCGGCTGTGGGTTCCGCTGTGGGACACGATCAACATCGCCACGCTGGGCACGCTGGGGGCGCTGGTCATGGCCGTGCCGGTGGCGTTCCTGGCGGCGCGCAACACGACGCCCTCGCGCTGGCTGCTGCGCCCGCCGGCGCTGCTGATCATCGTGGCCACGCGCTCGATCAACTCGCTGATCTGGGCGCTGCTTCTGATCGCGATCATCGGCCCGGGCGTGTTCGCGGGCATCGTGGCCATCGCCATCCGCTCGATCGGCTTCTGCGCCAAGCTGCTTTACGAAGCGATCGAGGAGATCGACGAAACCCAGGTCGAGGCCATCGCGGCCACGGGCGCCTCGCGCTGGCAGGTGATGGCCTACGGGATCGTGCCGCAGGTCATGCCCGCCTTCGCCGGCGTCGCGGTGTTCCGCTGGGACATCAACATCCGCGAATCCACCGTGCTTGGGCTGGTCGGCGCCGGAGGCATCGGGCTCGAGCTGTCCTCGTCGCTGAACACGCTGGCCTGGGGGCAGGTGTCGCTGATCCTGCTCATCATCCTTGCCGCCGTCGGCGCGAGCGAGTGGGTTTCGGCCAAGGTGCGCGGGGCGATCATCTGATGACGTTGCAAGAGCGCGAAGCCTCGGGCCCCGAGGCGATCTTCGCATTGTATCTGCGCGCCGCGCCGCGGCTGCCGCGCGCGCCGCGCCGCGGCGCGGCGCGGCCGGCGCCCGATCTGGGCGCGCTGGCCGGCTCGTTCGACCTGTTCGTGCTCGACGCGTTCGGCGTCTTGAACATCGGCGAGCGCGCCGTGCCCGGCGCGGCCGAGCGCATCGCCCGGCTGCGCGCCATGGGCAAGAAGGTGATGGTCGCCACCAACGCCGCGGGTTATCCCAAGAGCCGCCTTCTGGCGCGCTACGCGGCGCTGGGTTTCGACTTCGCGCCGGACGAGGTGGTGTCCAGCCGCGAGACCCTGCTGGCCGCGCTGCAGGACCAGCCCCCGCGCCGCTGGGGCGTGATGGCCGACCCCGCCTGGGGCGAGGAGGAGCTCGAGGGACTGGACGCGCGTTTCCTGCTGGACGATCCCGCCGACTACGCCCGCGCCGAGGGCTTTCTGCTGCTGGGCTCGGGCGCGTGGACGCCCGCGCGCCAGGCCATGCTGGCCGAGACGCTGGCGCGCGATCCGCGGCCGGTTCTGGTCGGCAACCCCGATCTTGCGGCCCCGCGCGACCGCGGCCACAGCCAGGAGCCGGGGCGCTTTGCGCACATGCTGGCCGAGATCCCCGGCGTGACGCCGCAATTCTACGGCAAGCCCTTCGGCGCGATCTTCGAGCGCGTCCTGGCCCGCGCCGGAACCGCCCCCGAGCGCGCGGTGATGGTCGGCGACACGCTGCACACCGACGTTCTGGGCGGGCTTGCGGCGGGCATGTCGGCGGCGCTGGTGACGGATGCCGGCTCGATCCACCAGGGCCGCGCCGGGCGCGACATGGCGCGCGCCGATCTGTGGCCCGATTACGTGCTGCCGCGCATCTGAGGGCCCTGGGCGATAAGTTTTGTCTATCGTCGACGGAAGAATTTCAAATTTTTCCAAATCGCGCAAAGCTGCTACCAATCCCCTGCCAAGCGATGCGCCGCCCCCTGGGCGCGCGTCGCCGACCAGCCGCGCGCATCGCGCCGCGGCCATGACAGGAGAGCACCATGAACGTTCACGCGAGCGGCGGGGGCAAATGCCCCGTCATCCACACGCAGGCGCGCCTCGGGGCGCGCTCGATCCGCGACTGGTGGCCCAACCAGCTCAACCTCCGCATCCTGCACCAGCAGCCCCCGGCGGGCGATCCGCTGGCCGGCAAGGTGGACTATCGCAAGGAGTTCCAGAAGCTTGACCTCGAGGCCGTCAAGCGCGACCTGCACGCCCTGATGACCGACAGCCAAAGCTGGTGGCCCGCCGATTACGGCCATTACGGCGGCCTGTTCATCCGCATGGCCTGGCACTCGGCCGGCTCCTACCGCACCGGCGACGGCCGCGGCGGCGCCTCGCGCGGGAACGAGCGGCTGGCGCCGCTGAACTCGTGGCCCGACAACGCCAACCTCGACAAGGCGCGCCGGCTGCTGTGGCCGATCAAGAAGAAATACGGCGCCCGACTGTCCTGGGCCGATCTGATGATCCTGGCGGGCAACGTGGCCATCGAGTCGATGGGCGGCAAGATCATCGGCTTCGGCGGCGGCCGCGAGGACATCTACGAGCCCGAGGAGGACATCTACTGGGGCCCTGAATCCGAATGGCTGGGCGACTCGCGCCACATGAAGGAGGGCGAGCTCGAAAGCCCCCTGGCCGCCGTTCAGATGGGCCTGATCTACGTCAACCCCGAGGGGCCGAACGGCAATCCCGATCCGCTGGCCTCGGCGCGCGACATCCGCGAGACCTTCGGGCGCATGGGCATGAACGATTACGAGACCGTCGCCCTGACCGCCGGCGGGCACACCTTCGGCAAGACCCATGGCGCGGGCGACCCGGCGCATGTCGGCCCCGACCCCGAGGCCGCGCCGATTCACCAGATGGGCCTCGGCTGGATCTCGACCTACGGCAGCGGCAAGGGCCGCGACGCCATCACCTCGGGCCTCGAGGGCGCGTGGACCCCGAACCCCACCCGCTGGGACACGGGCTATTTCGACGTGCTGTTCGGCTACGAGTGGGAGCTGACCAAGTCGCCCGCCGGCGCCTGGCAGTGGACGCCCATCGGCCTCAAGCCCGAGGACATGGCCCCCGATCCCGAGGATCCCTCGAAGCGCGTGCCGATCATGATGTCCACCGCGGACATGGCCATGCGCATGGACCCCGAGTTCGAGAAGATCTCGCGCCGCTTCCACGCCAACCCCGACGAGTTCGCGGACGCCTTCGCCAAGGCCTGGTTCAAGCTGACCCACCGCGACATGGGGCCGAAGATCCGCTATCTGGGCCCGGACGTCCCCAAGGAGGACTTCCTGTGGCAGGACCCCCTGCCGGCGGTCGATCACCCGCTGATCGAGGCCGAGGACATCCGCGCGCTCAAGGCGCGGCTGCTGGACTCGGGGCTGACGACGGCCGAGCTGGCCAAGGTCGCCTGGGCCTCGGCGGCCACCTTCCGCGGCTCGGACCGGCGCGGCGGCGCCAATGGCGCGCGCATCCGCCTTGCGCCGCAGCGCGGCTGGGAGGTCAACGAGCCCGAGCTTCTGGCCCGCGCCCTGCCGATCTACGAAGCGATCAAGGCCGAGTTCGACGCCGCCGCGCCCGGCGGCAAGAAGGTGTCGCTGGCCGATCTGATCGTGCTGGGCGGCGCGGCCGCGATCGAGAAGGCGGCG
The DNA here is from genome assembly GCF_008124525.1 of Oceanicella actignis. Lineage (GTDB taxonomy): Bacteria > Pseudomonadota > Alphaproteobacteria > Rhodobacterales > Rhodobacteraceae > Oceanicella > Oceanicella actignis. Next base: position 208,672 of record NZ_VNHJ01000002.1, on the reverse strand, counting down.
CGCGACGCCGGCCATGAGGTCGAGGTTCCCTTCGCTCCGGGCCGCGTCGATGCGGGCGAAGAGCACACCGACGCCGAGTCCTTCGAGGTGCTCGAGCCGGTCTATGACGGCTTCCGCAACTACCTCAAATGCGACTTCGCCGTTTCGGCCGAAGAGCTGCTGCTCGACCGCGCGCAGCTTCTGGGCCTGACCGCGCCCGAGATGACGGCGCTGATCGGCGGAATGCGCGTTCTGGGGCTGAACCACGGCGACTCGCCGCATGGCGTGTTCACCCGGCGCAAGGGCCAGCTGACCCGCGACTGGTTCGTCAACCTTCTGGACATGAGCGTCGAGTGGCGTCCGACCTCCGAGAAGGCCGACCTGTTCGAGGGCCGCGACCGCGAAAGCGGCGAAACGCTGTGGACCGCGACCCGGGTCGATCTGGTGTTCGGCGCGAACTCGCAGCTGCGCGCCATCGCCGAGGTCTACGGCGCCGACGACGCCGACGAGCGCTTCGTGCAGGACTTCGTCGCCGCCTGGAACAAGGTGATGAACGCCGACCGCTTCGACCTGCACGGCTGAACCGCCCGGGCGGGGCCGCGCGCCCCGCCCGACGCGATCCGCCGGCCGAAGCCCGGCCCCGCGCATCCGCCGCGGACAGGGCCGGACGGCAAAAGGAAAGGCCCGCGGGCGCTGCCGCCCGCGGGCCTTCTTCGTTTCCTTGCGTCGATCTCCCGGCTCGCGGGGGCCGCTCAGCAGCCGGTCTGCCGCAGCACCACCCCGACCGTGCGCAGGATCGTCGCGACATCGGCCGCCAGGCTGATCTCGCGCGCATAGCGCGCGTCATGCACGGCGCGGGCCGCGAAGGACGAATCGTTCCGGTCGCCCACCTGCCAGTAGCCCGTCAGCCCCGGGCGCAGCGCGTAGTAGGCCGTGCCGGGATAGAGCTCTTCCTGCTCGGGCAGGAAGGGGCGCGGGCCGACCAGGCTCATCTCGCCGCGCAGCACGTTCCACAGCTGCGGCAGCTCGTCGAGCGAGGACTTGCGCAGGAAGGCGCCGATCCGCGTCACGCGCGGATCGCGGCGCAGCTTCTGACGCTCGCGCCACTCGCGGGCGGCCTCGGGATCGCTGGCCAGCAGCTCGGCCAGGCGCGCCTCGGCGTCGGGCACCATCGTGCGCAGCTTCCAGCAGCGGAAGCGCTTGCCGCCCATGCCCACGCGTTCTTGCGAGTAGAAGGCCGGTCCGCCGTCGCGCCGCACCAGAAGCGCCAGCAGAAACACCACCGGCGCCACGATCGGCGCGGCGGCGATCACAAGCAGAAGATCCAGCGCGCGTTTGCCCCAGCGCGCATAGATCCCGCGCGCGCGGCCCTCGGCTTCGGCCATGCCATGGGCCAAGCCCGAACGCCCCTCGGTCGCTTCGTGATACAATGCCTCATCCCCCATCGTCGGCGAAAATCCGCCGCTCGGCTTGCGCCGATCCGTAAAAATCGCTCCGCCGCTCAAAAAACGACGCGGCACCACAACCACCTCACAGGCGTCAAAGTCCCACAAGGTTTGATAAAATTCAACCTGAATCTGGGTAAATCCCGGCGCGTCCGGCCCGCCCCGCGTGCCGCGGGGCGTGCGGCGCTTGCGCGGCGGCGGCGTTTGTAGTGATATGCGTCCAATGCATTTTCCATCGCGCTGCGCCATGCGCATGCGCCGCTTTCCGGGGGGACGGAACTTGAAGAAACTGGTGTTCGCCGCGATGGGCCTTCTGGCCGCGATTCTCTGGAGCGCCGACCAGGCCGGCGCGCAGGAAGAGCTTTACAAGATCCAGCCGGGCGACCAGCTGGCCGTGTCGGTGCTTGAGGATCCGAATCTGAACCAGACCGTTCTGGTGCGCCCCGACGGCCGCATCACCCTGCCGATCGCCGGCTCGGTCCGCGCCGAGGGGCTTTCCCCCGAACAGCTGCAGGAAGTGCTGCGCCAGCGCTTCGCCCGCGGCTTCGAGATCACGCCGACCGTGACCGTCTCGTTGCGCTACATCGCCGCCCGCGACGAGGTCGTGGACGCCGAAGACGTCGCCACCGTCTTCGTGATCGGCCAGGTCGCGCGCCCGGGCGCGCTCGAGCTGACCCGGCCGACCAACCTGCTGCAGGCCCTGGCGCTGGCCGGCGGCCCGGGGCGCTTCGCGAAGCTGGACGGGATTCAGCTGCGCCGCCACGACGAAGACGGGACCGAGACGGAGGTCATGACCTTCGATTACGAGCGCATCGAAGACGGCATGGCCGCGCTGGGGAACGTCCTTGTCAAGGACGGCGACGTGATCGTCGTTCCCGAACGCGGCCTGTTCGACTGAAGGCGCGCGGCATGGCGCGCATGCGCACGACCCCCGCCGCCCGCCGCCGCGCGCTGGCGGCGACGGCGGCCGCCGCGGCCGCGGCGCTGGCGGGGCCCGGCGCGGCCGACCAGTCGCTGCGGGCGACGCTCAGCCAGACCTTCGCGGCCGCGACGAACCCCACCCTTGCGACGGATGGCGGCGATTCCGGCCTGCGCTCGACGACGCGCCTGAACCTGGCCTACGCCCTCGAAACGCCGCGCTCGTCGCTGTCGCTGGCCACCGGCGTGGACGCGACCCTGGCCACGGGCGACGCCGAGGACGACCTGACGGGCCTGTTCCCCGACCTGTCCGCCGCCTACGCCTACGCCTTCGACGACGCCACGCTGCGCGGCACGTTCGGGCTGGTGGTGCGGCCGGTCAACTACCTGGCCACCGAGGGCGTGCTGGTCGTCGACGAGGGCGGAGAGGTCGCCATCGAGGACCGCGACTTCGAGGACACCTCGACCGAAATCACCTGGCGCGCCGGGCTGAGCCTGTCGCACGAGATCAACGCCCGCAACAGCGTCTCGCTCTCGTTCAACGTCCGCGACACCGACTATTCCAGCGTCGCGGCCGGATCGACGCTGACGCCCACCCGCACGATCTCGGCCGGCGCCGGATGGAGCGTGGCGCTGACCCCGCGCACCGGGGCGGGGCTCAACACCTCGCTCAGCCGCTTCGAGGCGGACGACGCGCGCGACCGCGAATCCTGGACCTGGAGCGCGAACGCCAGCGTCTCGCACGACGCCACGCCGCGCCTGTCGCTGAGCGGGCGCCTGGGCCCCGCGGTGACCTTTTCCAGGCGCACCAGCACCATCACCGGCCGGCGCGAGAGCGACACGCAGCTGTCCGCCGACGCCGGCTTCGGGCTCAGATACGAGGGGCCGGACACGGTCTATTCGCTGGGTCTGAGCAACGACGTCACGCCAAGCTCGCTAGGCGCGCTGAGCAACGTCGCCTCGCTGCGGCTGGGGCTGAGCCACGCCGTCAACGCCGACACCAGCCTGGGCGCGAACGCCACCGTCGCCTTCCGCACGGCCCTGTCCTCGACCGACGAGGACACGATCGAGGACCAGCTCTCGACCGGCTTCGGCATGAGCGTCTCGCACGCGCTGACGCGAACGGTCGACCTGACGGCGGGCTATTCGTATTTCTGGCGCGACACGGAAGGCGAGAGCGGCGACAACCACCGCGTCTACCTGACCCTGAGCAAACGTTTCGACCTGCTGCCCTGAACGCGCCGCCGCGCGCATCCCGGAAGGACGCGATGGAGATCGAGGATCTGGGCCTGCCGGGCCTCAAGCTGATACGCCCGCGCCGCTTCGCCGATGCGCGCGGGTGGTTCTCGGAAACCTGGAACGCCCGCGAGATGGCGGCGGCCGGGCTGGCGCACGACTTCGTGCAGGACAACCACTCGTTCAGCGCCGCGGCGGGCACGCTGCGCGGCCTGCACTACCAGGCGCCGCCCGCCGCCCAGACCAAGCTGGTGCGCTGCGTGGCGGGGGCGATCTGGGACGTCGCGGTGGACGTGCGCCGCGGCTCGCCCACCTTCGGGCGCTGGGCCGCAGCGGTGCTGTCGGCCGAGAACGGCGCGCAGCTGCTGGCGCCGCGCGGCTTTCTGCACGGCTTTCTGACGCTGACCCCGAAGGCCGAGGTCATCTACAAGGTCGACGCTCATTACGACGCGGCCTGCGACGGCGCCGTGGCCTGGGACGACCCCGATCTGGCCATCGCCTGGCCGCTGGCCGAGGCCGGCGTGACGGCGCCGATCCTGTCCGACAAGGACGCCGCCGCGCCGCGCATGGCGCAATTCGCCTCGCCCTTCGTCTACGATCCTTCGCCGCAGGAGGGCGAGGCATGAGCATCAAGCTTCTGGTCACCGGCGGCGCCGGCTTCATCGGCTCGGCCGTCATCCGCAACGCCATGCGCAACGAGGGCGCGCGCGTGGTCAACGTCGACAAGCTGACCTACGCCGCCACCCCCGAGGCGCTGGAGGAATGCGCCGACAGCCCGGACTACGCGCTCGAGCGCGCCGACATCGCCGATCTCGAGGCCATGCGCGCCGTCTTCGCGCGCCATCAGCCCGACGCGGTGATGCACCTGGCGGCCGAATCCCATGTGGACCGCTCGATCGACGGCCCGGCCGAGTTCATCCGCACCAATCTTGTAGGCACCTTCACGCTGCTCGAGGCCGCGCGCGAATACTGGTCCGCCCTTCCCGGCGCGCGCAAGCAGGCGTTCCGCTTCCATCACGTCTCGACCGACGAGGTCTACGGCAGCCTCGGCCCGGACGATCCGCCCTTCACCGAGACCACGCCCTACCGGCCCAACAGCCCCTATTCGGCCTCGAAGGCCGGGTCCGACCACCTGGTGCGCGCCTGGGGCGAAACCTATGGCCTGCCGGTGGTGACCTCGAACTGCTCGAACAATTACGGCCCCTGGCAGTTCCCCGAAAAGCTGATCCCCGTCATGGCCATCGCCGCGCGCGAGGGGCGCCCCATGCCGGTCTACGGCCAGGGCCTGAACGTGCGCGACTGGCTGCATGTGGACGACCACGCGCGCGCGCTGTGGCTGGTGTTGACGCGCGGGCGCGTGGGCGCGACCTACAACATAGGCGGCCGGGCCGAGCGGACCAACATGCAGGTGGTGCGCACCATCTGCGCCTGGATGGACGCGCGCTATCCCGACCGCGCCCCGCACGAGCGCCTGATCGAGCACGTTCAGGACCGCCCCGGCCACGATCTGCGCTACGCCATCGACGCCAGCCTGATCGAGCGCGAGCTGGGCTGGACCCCGCGCGAGACGTTCGAGAGCGGGCTCGACGCGACGCTCGACTGGTTCATGGCCCACGAGCCCTGGTGGCGCGAGATCCGCGCCCGCCGCTATGACGGCAAGAGGCTGGGAACGGGCTGATGCGCATCCTCGTCATCGGCCGCGGCGGACAGCTTGCGCGCGCCCTGGCGGCGGCGAGCAGCCCCCATGAGCTGATCTTTCTGGGCCGCGAGCAGGCCGACCTGACCCGCCCCGACCAGGCCGCGCGGGCCGTGGCCGCGTTGTCGCCCGATCTGGTGGTGAACGCCGCCGCCTACACCGCCGTCGACCGCGCCGAGCAGGAGCCCGCCCTGGCGCACGCCGTCAACGCCGAGGGCGTCGCCGCCCTGGCCCGCGCCGCGGCCGAGGCGGGCTGCGCGCTGGCGCATGTCTCGACCGACTACGTCTTCGACGGCGCGCGGGCGGGCGCGTGGCGGCCCGACGATCCGACCGGGCCCCTTTGCGTCTACGGCGCCTCGAAGCTCGAGGGCGAGCGGCGCGCGCTGGCGGCCAATCCGCGCACGCTGGTCCTGCGCACAAGCTGGGTGTTCTCGCCCTGGGGCAGGAACTTCGTGCGCACCATGCTGGGACTGGCGGCGCGCGAGTCGCTGCGGGTGGTGGACGATCAGATCGGCCGCCCGACCTCGGCGCTGGACCTGGCCGAGGCGATCCTGGCCATCGCGCCGCGCCTGACCGCCCCCGCCGGCGCGCCGGTCTGGGGGGTGCAGCACTACGCCGGCTCGGGCGCGCCGGTCAGCTGGGCGGGCTTCGCCGAGCGCATCTTCGCGCGCGCCGCGGCGCTGGGCATGATCGCGCGCGCGCCGCGCATCGAGCGCATCGGCGCCGACGAATACCCCACCCCGGCGCGGCGTCCGGCCAACTTGACGCTCGACTGCACGGGCTTCGCGCAGGTCTTCGGCGCCCCGCCCGCGCCATGGGAGGAAGGGCTGGAGCGCGTGCTGCGCATCATCCAGGCCGAAGAACCCGAAGCATTTTCAGCCGCAAGGGGTTTGCAGACATGAAGGGCATCATTCTTGCCGGCGGCTCGGGCACGCGGCTGCACCCGGTCACGATCGCGGTGTCCAAGCAGCTGCTGCCGGTCTATGACAAGCCGATGATCTATCACCCGCTCAGCACGCTGATGCTGGCGGGCATCCGCGAGATCCTGGTCATCACCACGCCGCACGACGTCGAAGCCTTCCGCCGCCTTCTGGGCGACGGCGCGCAATGGGGCCTGTCGCTGAGCTACGCCGTCCAGCCCAGCCCCGACGGGCTGGCGCAGGCCTTCGTCATCGGGCGCGACTTCGTCGGCGCCGACCGCGTGGCGCTGGTTCTGGGCGACAACATCTTCTACGGCCACGGCCTGGTCGAGCTGCTGGCCGCCGCCGCCGCGCGCGAAAAGGGCGCGACCGTGTTCGGCTATCACGTGCGCGATCCCCAGCGGTACGGCGTCGTGCATTTCGACGATCAGGGCCGCGCGCTGGACATCGAGGAGAAGCCCGCCGAGCCCAAGTCGAACTACGCGGTGACGGGGCTTTATTTCTACGACAACGACGTGCTCGACATCGCCGCCGCGGTCCGCCCCTCGGCGCGCGGCGAGCTCGAGATCACCGACGTCAACAAGGCCTATCTGCGGCGCGGCGACCTGTTCGTCGAGATCATGGGCCGCGGCTACGCCTGGCTCGACACGGGCACGCATGAAAGCCTGCTCCAGGCGGGCGCCTTCGTGCAGACCATCGAGGACCGCCAGGGGTTCAAGATCGCCTGTCCCGAAGAGATCGCCTGGCGCCAGGGCTGGATCGACGACGAGGCGGCGCTGGCCCTGGCGGCGCCGCTGCGCAAGTCGGGCTACGGGCGCTATATCGAGGATCTGGTCGCCGGCGCCCGCGGCCGCGCCGCCCCCCCGCGCGCCTGACGCCCCGCCCCCGACGCCCCGCCCCCAACGCCCCGCCCCGACCGCAAGCCCCGCGCCGCGCCCGACGGCCGCGCGCCAGCGCCGGCGTGGCCGCCGGCGTCGCCAGGCCCGGCATCGCTCCCGATCGGCGCGGCCGCAAACGCGCGGCCCCCTGCCTCGGCGCCCTCGGGGCCTTGGGCGCGCAAGGTCCGGCCGCCCCCGCGCGTGGGCGCCGCGGCCGCCGGCGCGGCGCGCGCCCGTCCGGCACGCCCGGGCGCCGCGGCCATGCAGACGGCGGATGGCGCCGAACACCCGTCTGGCCGTGCGCGCGCGGGCGCCCTATCCTGCGCCCCGCGGCGCGCCGGGCGCCGCGCGTGCCGCCGGTGCGCCGTCCGGGCGGCGCGCAGGCGGATGAAGCGGAGCGCCGCGTGCTTGTCGTCGATCTTGACCGGACGCTGATCCGGACGGACATGCTTCTCGAGACCTTCTTCGCCGCGCTTGCGCGCGCGCCGCTGCGCACCCTGGCCGCGCTGGGCGCCCTGCGCCGCGGCCGCGCCGCCTTCAAGGCCGCGCTGGCCGACATCGCGCGCCCCGACCCGCGCGCCCTTCCCATCGAGCCCGCGGTCAAGGCGCGCATCGAGGCCGCCCGCGCGGCCGGCGAGCGGGTGGCCCTGGTCACCGCCACGGACGAGCGCGTGGCGCGCGAGATCGCCGACGCGCTGGGCCTGTTCGACGAGGTCCACGGCTCGACGCCCGAGCGCAACCTCAAGGGCGAGGCCAAGGCGGCGCTCCTGACCGCCCTTTGTGGCGAGCGCGGCTTCGACTATGTCGGCGACAGCGCGGCCGATCTGGCGGTGTGGCGCCACGCCCGCACCGCGATCACCGTCGGCGCCGGGCCGCGCCTGCGTCGCCTGGCCGAGGGCGCCGCCCCCCGCGCCGAGCACCTTGCGCCGCCGCCGCCGCTTTCGCGTCGCCTGATCCCGCATCTTCGGGCGCTGCGCCCGCATCAGTGGCTCAAGAACGCGCTGATCTTCGTGCCGCCGCTGGCCGCGCACCGCTTCGACGGCGCGACGCTGGGCGCCGCGGCGCTCGGCTTCGCGTGCTTCAGCCTGACGGCCTCTTGCGTCTACATCGTCAACGACCTGCTCGACCTGTCGGCCGACCGCGCCCATCCGCGCAAGCGCCATCGGCCCCTGGCCAGCGGCGCGTTGCCCATCACGCACGGTTTGGCGATGGCGCCGGTCCTGCTGGGCGGGGCCTTCGCGCTGGCGCTGGCGGCGCTGCCGGCGGGCTTCTCGGCGGTGCTCGCGATCTACTTCGCGCTGACGCTGGCCTATTCGCTGACGCTCAAGCGGCGGCTGGTGATCGACATCTGCACCCTGGCGGGGCTCTACACCTTGCGCGTCTTCGCCGGCGGGGCTGCGACGGGATTGGCCATCTCGCCCTGGACGCTGGCCTTTTTCGGCTTCCTGTTCCTGTCGCTGGCGGCGATGAAGCGCCAGACCGAGCTGGTGGACGGGCTGCGCAGCGGGCGCGCCAGGGCCGCGGGGCGCGCCTATCAGGTCGAGGACCTGCCCATCGTCGCCATGATGGCCGTGGCGGCGGGCTACCTGTCGGTGCTGGTGCTGGCGCTCTACATCTCGACCGACGCGACAAGGGCGCTCTATTCCTCGCCGCAGCTGCTGTGGTGGGCGCTGCCGGTGCTGCTCTACTGGATCAGCCGCATGGTGATGCTGGCCCATCGCGGCCGCATGACCGACGATCCGCTGGTCTTCGCAACCCGCGATCCGGTCAGCCTGGCCTGCGGCGCCGCCACGCTGGCGGCGGGCGCGGCGGGGGCGTGGCTGTGAGCGGGGCGGCGCTGGCCGCGCTTTACGTCGCCTTCGCGGTCGTCGCGGGCGCGGTCAATCTGGGCGCCCAGCGGCTGGTTCTGGCGGCCGCGCCGCCGCCAGAGGGACTGGCCGCGGCGCTGGCGGTGGGGACGGCGGCGGGGCTGGCGACGAAATATGCGCTCGACAAGCGCTGGATCTTTCGCGATCCCAGCCGCGGCGTGCGCGCCCATGCGCGGCGCTTCGGGACCTATGCGCTGATGGGCGTCGCCACGACGCTGATCTTCTGGGGCGCCGAGCTGGCGTTCTGGGCGCTGTGGCGCACCGAGGCCATGCGCGAGCTGGGCGGCGCGCTGGGGCTGGCGATCGGCTATGCGGTGAAATACCGACTGGATCGGCGCTTCGTGTTCACCGGAGGATCGGCATGAGCGAGCGACGCGCGCGCCTGTCGGGCTGGGGGCGGCGGCCGGTCATGGAATGCCCGGTCAGCGCGCCGCGCGACGAGGCCGAGCTGCTGGCCCGCATCGCGCGCGGCCCCGCCGTGGCGCGCGGCGCGGGGCGCGCCTATGGCGATGCGGCGCTGAGCGCGACGGGCGTCATCCTGACCTCGCGGCTCGACCGGATGCTGGAGTTCGACCCCGAAACCGGGCTCCTCACCGCCGAGGCCGGCGTGCTGCTGGCCGACGTGATCGACGCCTTCCTGCCGCGCGGCTGGTTTCCGGCGGTGACGCCGGGCACGCGCTTCGTGACGCTGGGCGGGATGATCGCCGCCGACGTTCACGGCAAGAACCACCACGTCGCGGGCAGCTTCGGGCGCCATGTGGCATGGCTGGACCTGGCCGGGCCGGACGGGGTGACGCGCTGCGCGCCCGACCGGAACCCCGAGCTGTTCGCCGCCACCATCGGCGGCATGGGGCTGACGGGCGTGATCCTGCGCACCGCCTTCCGCATGATCCCGGCCCCGACGGGCTGGATTCGCACGCGCACCGTCGCCGCGCCCGATCTGGAGGCGGCGATGGAGGCCTTCGAGGCCGACGCGGATGCGCCCTATTCCGTCGCCTGGATCGACTGCCTGGCGCGGGGGGCGGCGCTGGGCCGGTCGCTTGTCATGTTCGGCGCGCACGCCGCCCCCGACGAGATCGGCGCCCGCCCGCGCCTGCCCGCCCCGCGCCGGCGCCTGGCCGTGCCTTTCGACGCGCCGGGCTGGCTTCTGGGCCGGCGCAGCATCGGCGCCTTCAACGCCGCCTATCACGCGCTGGGCGCGCGCCGCGCCGGCGAAGGGCTGCAAAGCTGGGAAAGCTATTTCTATCCGCTCGACGCGCTGGGCGGCTGGAACCGGATCTATGGCCGGCGGGGCCTGGTGCAGTTCCAATGCGCGCTGCCGCCCGACGGCGCCCGGGCCGGCCTGCGCGCGCTGCTCGAGCTGACGGCGCGGCGGGGGCCGGGCGCCTTTCTGGCCGTGCTCAAGAAGTTCGGCCCGCAGGAGGGGGGGCTCCTGTCCTTTCCCCGGCCCGGCTGGACGCTGGCGCTGGACTTTCCCGCCTCGGCCGAGGCGCTGGCCCTGATGCCCCTGCTGCACGCGGCCGCGATCGACCATGGCGGCCGCTTCTACCTGGCCAAGGACGCGTGCCTGACCGCGCGCGAATTCGCCGCCTCGGAACCCCGCGCGGACGCCTTCCGGGCGCTGCGCGCGCGCATCGGCGCGGACCGGCTGTTCCGCTCGGCCCAATCTGAAAGGCTCGGACTATGAGCATGCCCTCGCCCGACCGCCCCGCGCTGATCCTGGGCGCGACATCGGACATCGCGCTGGCCTTCGCGCGGCTTCTGGCCGCCGAGGGGCGCGAGCTGATCCTGGCCGCGCGCGACCCGGCGCGGCTTGACGCCGCGTGCAAGGATCTGACCCTGCGCCACGGCGTCAAGGCGACCGCCCTCGCCTTCGACGCGCGCGATCCGGCCTCGGCGGGGGCGCTGCTCGATTCGCTGCCGCTTCTGCCCTCGCTGGTGGTCAGCTTCGTCGGCTGGATGCCGCCGCAGGACGAGACCGCGCGCGATCCCGAACTGGCCCGCGCCGTGATCGAGAGCAACCTTCTGGGCCCGGCCTGGGCGCTGGAAGAGGCGGCGCGCCGCCTTGCCGCCCTCGAGGGGCCGACCGCCATCGTGGGCGTGGGTTCGGTGGCGGGCGATCGCGGGCGCGCGCGCAACTACTGGTATGGCGCCGCCAAGGCGGGGTTCGAGGCGGTCCTGTCGGGGCTGCGGCAGAAATACGCGCGCTCGCGCCTGCATGTGATGACCGTCAAGCCGGGCTTCGTCGCCACGCGCATGACCGAGGGCATGGACTTGCCCGCCGCGCTGACCCTGACGCCCGAGGCGCAGGCGCGCCTGATGCTCGCCGCCCTGCGCCGGGGGCGGCATGTGGCGGTTCACTGGAAATGGCGGCTGGTCATGGGCGTCATTCGGCTGCTTCCCGAAGGGGTTTTCCGGCGGATGCGCTTCTGACCCCGCCCCGCGGCAGGTCGAGCGCCGCCTGATAGGCCTCGACCAGGCGCGCGGCCTCGTTCTCCCAGCGGAATTCGGCCTCGGCCTTGGCGCGGCCCAGCGCGCCCATGCGCCGGCGCCTTTCGGGATCGTCGGCCAGGGCCGCGATGGCGTCGGCCATGGCCTCGGGCGCGCAGGGCCGGGCCACCAGCGCCGCGCCGTCGGCCTCGAAGCCGGCCTGCGTCAGGTCGTATTGCACGATCGGCAGGCCGAGCATCATGTATTCGAAGACCTTGTTCATCGACAGCTTGTCGTTGAACGCCGATTTGGGGTCGGGAATCACGCCGATGTCCAGCGCCGACAGATGCGACAGCAGCCGCTCGCCGCGCAGATAGCCGGTGAAGCGGATGCGGTCCTCCAGCCCCATCTCGGCGCTCAGCCGCCGCAGCGCGTCCAGCTCGGGCCCCTCGCCGATGATGACGCAGCCGATGTCGTCGCGCCCCAGATCGCGCAGACGCCCCATGGCCCGCACCAGATGATCGACCCCGTCCTGCCGCGCCATGATGCCCACATAGCCCGCCAGGACCGGCTTCCACGCGCGCAGCTCGGGATCGGGCGCGACGCGGCGGAAACGCTCGATGGGCGGATAGCTCTTGACCACGAAGACGCGGTCGGGGTCCATGCCCCCGCGCTCGACGGCGATGCGCTTGAAGGTCTCGTTCGTGGCGATCGAGGCGTCGGCGCAGCGAAAGCTCATGCACTCGAAGAAACGCATGGCGGCGTGCAGGGGGCCGCGGCGTTCGAACTTGCTTTCGAACAGCTCGGGGCTGAGGTCGTGGTGGTCGAAGACGAACCGCCGCCCGCCGAACAGCTTGTGCACGAGCGCGACCAGGAACAGAAGATCGGGCGGGTTGCAGGCCTGAACGACGTCGAAACCCTGCTCGCGCCGCACCTTGAACGAAAGCCGAAGCTGGCGCCAGAGCGCGGCCGAGTATTCGCGGATGTAGTCGCGCGCGCGCCGCGCCTCGATGGGCAGCGGGTGGCGGTAGATCTCGATCCCCTCGATCGTCTCGCGCAGGGCCTCGCAACCCTTGCCGACCGGGCAGATCACCGACACGCGCGCGCCCGCGTCGCGCAGCGCCTGCGCCTCTTGCCAGACGCGGCGGTCGAAGGGGACGGGAAGATTCTCGACCAGGATCAACACGCCCCGGCCGGCGAGAGGCCCTCGCGAAGCGGCGGCGCCCCGCCCCTTTAGCCGGCCGTCAAATTCGCTCATGCCCGTCTCCGCATTCGAAAAGCCACGCTCTGAAACCCACGCCGGCGCGCATAGCAGATTGGCACGCCGGAATCGACCTTCTCATGAACGCCGCCGCGCAAGGGGCTTGGCGTTGACGACTCGTTCGTGCTTTCGCCGCATTATTGCGCTAATGAGGCACGTTAACGGCATCTGGTTACGTTTCGATTGCGGCGGGCGGATGGCGAGGCCGGACCGCGGATGCTTGACGGCCGATCGGTTTTTGCGGCAGTCCGAAGGGCGAATTGACGGGCGTGCATTGGGGAAAGTCTTGATGAACCATGGATTGAGGCGGCGCATGATCGCGCTGCTGGCGGGCTGCGCCTTCGCGCTCGCCGGGTGCGATTCGGCCGAGGAGCGGGCGCAGCGGCATTACGAGCGCGCGCTTGAGCTGATCGAGCAGGGCGAGCCCCAGAAAGCCCAGATCGAGCTGCGCAACGTCCTGCGGCTGCAGGAGAACAACGTCGAGGCGCGCTATCGCTTCGCCCGCCTTCTGCACGACATGAAGGATTACAACGGCGCGGCCGGCCAGTATCTGCGCGTGGTCGAGCTGGACCCGCGCCGCGTGGACGCGCGCCTGGCGCTGGCCGAGATCTTCCTGCTCGCCGGGCGGCGCGAGGCCGCGATCGAGGCCGAAAAGCATGTCGACGCCGCGCTGAACGTCGCGCCCGACGATCCGCAGGCGCAGGCGCTCAAGGCGACGGTGGAATACCGCCTGGGCCAGAAGGAAGAGGGCGTCGCGCGCGCGCGCAAGGTGCTCGAGGCGCATCCCGACAACGTGGCCGCGCGCCTTGTGCTGATCGCGGCGGCGCTCGACGCCGAGAAGCTGGACGAGGCCGAATCGCTCGCCGATGAGGGGCTGAGCCGGGCGCCGCGCGATCTGAGCCTGAACATCGTCAAGCTGGGCCTGGTCGAGAAGCGCGGCGATCCGGCGCAGCTGGGCGAGCGGCTGCGCTTCATGGTCGAGACGTTTCCCGACAACGCCGGCTTTCGCCGCGCCTACGCCCGCTGGCTGGACGAGCAGGGCGACGTGCAGGGCGCCGAGGCTCAGCTGCGCGCGCTGGCCGACATGTCGCCCGGCGCGGTCGAGCCGCGCCTGCAGGTGGTGCGCTATCTGAACGCCGCGCGCGGCCCCGAAGCGGCCCGCGCCGAGCTCGAACGCCTCATCGCCTCGCCCGAGCGCAAGGTGGAATACGAGCTGGCGCTGGCCTCGCTGGATCTCTCGCAGGGCAAGCCGGAAGAGGCCGAAAGGCGCCTGCGCGAGGTGGCCGAGCGCGAGGGCGCCTCGGCCGACGGCGACAAGGCCCGCGTCGAGCTGGCGCGGCTGATGCTGCGCCAGGGCCGCGACGACGAGGCGCAGAAGCTGGTCGAAGAGGTGCTGGCCAACGACCCGCGCAACGAGGCCGCGCTGACCCTTCGCGCCTCGCGCCTGATCGACGAGGACAAGCCCGAGGAAGCCATTCGCGACCTGCGCGCGGCGCTGGACGCCGCGCCGCGCAATCCGATCATTCTGCTCAAGCTGGCCCAGGCGCATGAGCGCAACGGCAGCCGCGAGCTGGCGATGGAGCGGTTGGGACAGGCGGTTCAGGCGTCGAATTTCGACCCCGCCATCGCGCTGCGCTACGCGCAGGCCCTGATCGCGCAGGACAAGCGCGACGTGGCCGAGAAGGTGCTGGTCGACGCCCTGTCGCGCCACCCGCAGGATCGCGGCCTGATGGTCGAGCTGGCGCGCCTTCGGCTCGAGCGGCGCGATTTCGGCGCCGCGCTTCAGCTGGCCGAGCGGCTCGAGCAGATCGCCCCCGGCGACGACGCCGCCGCGCGCATCCGCGCCGCGGCGCTGATCGGCCAGCGCCGGGTGGACGAGGCCATGTCTCTGCTCGCCGCCGCCGCGCGCGCCGACGATCCGTCGATCGAGACCATGGCCTCGCTGGTGCGCGGACACCTGGCCGCGGGCGAGCCGGAAAAGGCCGAGGCCTATCTGCGCGAGCACCTGCAAAAGAACCCGAACGACGCGCGCGCCATGATCCTGCTGGGCTCGGTGCAGCTGGCGCGCGGCGACGCGGCCGCCGCCGAGGCGGCCTTCCGCGACGCGGTCAGGGCCGATCCCAAGCTGGCCGACGGCTACGCGAATCTGGCCCGGATGCGTCTGGCGGCGGGCGACGAGGAAGGCGCCGAGCAGGTCCTTCGCGACGGCATCGAAGCGGGCGTGGAAAACGACCTTCCGCTGCGCCTGGCGCTGGCGCTGCGCCTTGATTCGACCGGCCGCACCGACGAGGCGATCGCGCAATACGAGGCGCTTTACGCCCGCCACCCCGACGCGGCGATCGTGGCCAACAACTACGCCAGCCTGCTGGCCGAACACCGCGCCGACGATCCCCAGGCGCTGGCCCGCGCCTATGCCATCGCCAAGCGGTTCCAGAACGCGCGTCAGCCGCATCTGCAGGACACTTACGGCTGGATCATGCATCTGCGCGGCGACGACGCGGCCGCCGAGGCGCCCCTGCGCGCCGCGGCCGCGGCGCTGCCGAACAACGCCCTGGTGCGCTACCACGCCGGGGTCGTCCTGGCCCGGCTGGGCCGCGCGGACGAGGCGCGCGCCCATCTCGAAGCGGCGCTGGAGCTGAGCAAGAAGTCCCCCTTCGGGCGCGAGGACGAGGCCCGCGCCCTGCTCGCCCAGCTTGACGCGCCCGCCCCCGAGGGCCAAAAGCCCGCTCAACCGGATCAGGAGACGCGCGAATGACGCAGTCGGCCAATCGTCCGCGCGGCGTCCCCGGCATCGGCGCAAGGGACCGAGCGCATGCGTGACCTGTCCAAGATGTACACCGCGTTCTTCGGCTTGCGCGAAAGGCCGTTCTCGCTGCTGCCGGACCCCGAGTTCCTCTACTGGGCGCCGCCGCATGCCAAGGCCTACACGATGCTCGAATACGGCATCGCCACGCATGCGCCGATCACCGTCGTCACGGGCGAGATCGGATCGGGCAAGACGACCCTCGTGCGCAAGCTCCTCAACGACATCCCGCAGGATTTCTGCGTGGGACTGATCTCGAACGCCCAGGGCAGCCGCGGCGAGCTTCTGCACTGGGTGCTGATGGCGCTGGGTCAGGAGGCCGACCCGAGCCGCGGCTACGTCCAGCTCTTCAAGCAGTTCCAGGATTTCCTGATCTCCGAATACGCCGCCGGGCGGCGCACCGCGCTGATCTTCGACGAGGCGCAGAACCTGACGCCCGAGACGCTGGAAGAGCTGCGCATGTTCTCGAACATCAACGCGGACAAGGAAGAGCTGCTGCAGCTGATCCTCGTCGGACAGCCCGAGCTGCGCGACCTGATCGCGCGCCCGGATCTGGTGCAGTTCGCGCAGCGGGTCGCTTCGGAATTCCATCTGCGCGGTCTGACCGAAGCCGAAACGGCCGACTACATCGCCCACCGCATGCGCGTCGCCGGGGCCAAGCGCCAGGTGTTCGAGCCGCAGGCCTGCTCGGTCATCCACCGCGCGTCGCGCGGCATTCCGCGGCTCATCAACCAGCTGTGCGACTATGCCCTCGTCTACGCCTTCGCGGACGAGAAGCCCAACGTCGACGAAGGCATCGTGCGCGACGTGCTGGCCGACCGCGGCCCGAGCAGCGTCTTCGCGGACCCCGACGCCCCCGCCGACAAGGCCCGCGCCGCGCCGCCCCGCCCGCGCGAGCAGGCCGAGGCGGAAACGGAAGAGAACATTTTCAACGGCATATGGGAAGCCCGCCGCTGAACGCGGCCGGCCCCGCAAGGTCAAGGCGACATGAACAGCGAATTCGACTTCGGATTGATCACGGCGATCATCAAGCGCCGCCTCGGCCTTGTGCTGAGCTTTGCGATCGCGACATTTCTCATCTTCGCGGCGGTCGCCTATCTGCTGCCGCCCAGATACAAGGCGTCGGCGACCATCCTGGTCGAATCGCAGCAGATTCCCACCAGTCTCGTGCAATCGACCGTGGCCTCGAACGCGGCCGAGCGGATCCGCGTCATCGAGCAGCGCCTGCTGACGCGCGCGACCCTGCTCGACATCGCGGCCAAGCACAGGGTCTTCGCCGACCGGCCCGACATGTCGCCCTCGCAGATCTTCGACGCGATGCGCGACGCCACCACCTTCGAGCTGGTAAACCTTGGAGGACGGCGGGGCGGAAACGCCATCGCCTTCACCGTGACCTTCGAATCTTCCAACCCGCGCGTCGCCGCCGCCGTCGCGAACGAGCTGGTGACGCTGATCCTCGAGCAGAACGTCAAGCTGCGCACCGGGCGCGCCGCCCAGACCTACGAGTTCTTCGAGCAGGAGGTCGCGCGCCTGTCGGACGAGCTGCAGAAGATTGAGAACGAGATCGTCGCCTTCAAGAAGGCCAATCGCGACTCGCTTCCCGAAAGCCTCGACTACCGGCGCGACCGCCTCGCGCTGACGCAGCAGCGCATCTCGCTGCTCGAGCGCGAGCGCGCCAATCTGCTGGATGAAAAGCGCATCCTCGCCGCCGGTCTCGAGGATCCCGAGCTTCTGGCGCAGCAGCTCGACCGGCCGCTGACCGACAACGAGAAGGAGCTGCGCGCGCTCGAGCGCGAGCGCGCGCGCCAGCGCGCCATCCTGGCCGAGAGCCACCCGCGCATCCGCGCGCTGGATGCGCGCATCGCCGCCCTGCGCAAGATCGTCGCCGAAGAGCTGGGCGCCGCCGACGGGGCCGCCGAGGACGCGGGCGCGAGCGGGCGCAACGCCATCATCCGCAAGGTCGAACAGGACATCGCGGTCATCGACAAGCGCATCGCCAACATCGAGGAAGAGATCGCCCAGCTCGACCGCGAACAGCACGAGCTGGAGCGCACGATCTCGCAAACGCCCTCGGTCGAGATGGCGCTGGCCGGGCTCAACCGGCGCTATGCGGGGCTGCAGGCCCAGTATCGCGACGTGCAGGCCAAGCTGGCCAGCGCCGCGACGGGCGAGCAGCTGGAGCTCAAGCAGCAGGCCGAGCGCTTCGAGGTGATCGAGCAGCCCAGCGTGCCCGAGCGCCCGGCCTCGCCCAACCGCCCGCTGATCCTGTTGGCCGGGCTTGGCGCCGGCCTTGGCGGCGGCGTCGCGCTGGCCTTCCTGATCGAGTTCCTGAACCGCCGCGTGCGCCGCCCGTCCGAGATCGTCGCGGCGCTGAACATCGAACCGTTGGCGGTCATCCCGCTGGTGCGCACCGCCGCCGAGATCCGCGCGCAACGCCGCCGCCGCGCGCTGGTCGCGCTCGGCGTGATCGCGGCGACGGCCGGAGGGCTGGCGGCGCTGCATTTCCTTTACCTACCCCTCGACCTTCTGGCCGAGCGCGCGATCGAGAAGGCGCGGCTCGATTCGCTGGTCGGTCTGGTCCGCGCACGGCTGCAGCTCTGAGCCGAGACGGCGCGCGATTTTCGAAAGGACGCAGAATTGGAACGGATCAAGGCAGCGATCGCCAAGGCGCGCATGAGCCGCGAGGACGCCCCCGCCGCCGCGCGCCGCCCGCGCGAGGTGGCGCGGCCGCGCTCAGGCCGCCCCGCGGCGTGGGATCGGCTCGAACAGTTCACCCCGGACCCCGCGCGGCTCGAGCGCGCGCGCATCGTCACTCACGCCAAGGAGGATCCGGCCCATGTGCCCTTCGACATCCTCCGCACGCGGCTGATGAAGATGCTCGAGCGCAACGGCTGGACCTCGGTCGCCATCACCTCGCCGACCAAGGCCTGCGGCAAGACGCTGATCGCCTGCAACCTGGCGCTGAGCTTTGCGCGGCAGAAGGCGCACCGCACGGTGCTGGCCGACATGGACCTCAAGCGCCCCATGCTGGGCGAGGTTCTGGGCCTGAGGACCGAAAGATCCGTCGGCGACTGGCTCAGCGGCGAGGCAAGCGTCACGGAGACCTTTCGCTGCGTGGGCGACTCGCTCGCCGTCGGCGTCAACCGGCAGCCCTTCCGCAACTCGGCCGAGCTGATCCAGGACCCGGTCGCCGCCGAGGCGATCGCGGCCATGAAGGACGAGCTGCGTCCCGACGTGGTCATCTACGACCTGCCGCCGGTGCTGGCCAGCGACGACGCCCTGTCCTTCGCCCAGCATGTGGACGCGGTGCTTCTGATCGCTTCGGCGGGGCAGACCAAGCTGAACGAGCTGGCCGAAAGCGAGCGCCTGATCAGCGACATGGGCACGCTGGGCGGCGTGATCCTGAACCGCTACGACCTGAAGTCGGAAAACTACTACGAATACGACTACGTCTACTGACGCGGCGGCGGGGCGCGTCCGCCGCCGCGCGCGTCAGGCGGCGTCTTGCTCTTGCGGCCCGAGCAGGGCCGACAAGAGCTCGGCCTCGCCGATCAGACCGACGGGCGCGCCCTGATCGACGACGATCACCGGCTGGCCCGTGCGCATGCGCAGGGCCATGACCTCGCGCACCGGGGCGCGGCGCTCGACCCGCGGCCCGTCGGGCGCGGCGCCGGCCAGGGGGCGCATGACGTCCTCGGCCCGCAGCACGCCCATCGGGTTCATGTGCGCGACGAAATCGGCGACGTAGCCGTTGGCCGGCTTGCGCACGATCTCTTGCGGCGATCCGCACTGCACGATGCGCCCGCCCTCCATGATGGCGATGCGGTCGCCCAGCTTGAACGCCTCGTCCAGATCGTGGCTGACGAAGATGATGGTGCGGCGCAGATTGCGCTGCAGGTCCAGCAGCTCGTCCTGCAGGCGGGCGCGGATGAGCGGGTCGAGCGCGGAAAAGGGCTCGTCCATCAGCAGGATCGGCGCCTCGGTGGCGAAGGCGCGCGCCAGGCCCACGCGCTGCTGCATGCCGCCCGACAGCTCGGCCACCTTGCGCTCGGCCCAGTCGGTCAGGCCCACCAGGTCAAGCTGCGCGCGCGCCTTGGCCTCGCGCTCGGCGCGGGGCACGCCGGCCAGCTCCAGCCCGAAGGCGACGTTGTCGATGACGTTGCGCCAGGGCAGAAGGCCGAACTGCTGGAAGACCATGGCGACCCGGCTCAGGCGCAGGCGGCGCAGCGTGCGGGCGTCGGCGGCGGTGACGTCGATCATGCCCTCGCCGTCATCGACCAGAACGCGCCCGCGCGCGACCGGGTTCAGCCCGTTGACCGCGCGCAGAAGCGTGGACTTGCCCGAGCCCGACAGCCCCATGAGCACGACGATCTCGCCCTGCGCGACCTCGAGCGAGCAGTCGTGCACGCCCAGGATCTGCCCCGTCGCCTCCTGCACCTCGGCGCGGCTGCGCCCCTGGTCCATGAGCGGCAGCGCCTCGTCGGGCGAATCGCCGAACACGATCGAGACGTTGTCGAAGATCACGGCCTTGCGGGTCATCGGCGCCCCCTTCCCTGTCCAAGCCGCAGCATCCGGTCGAGGATGATGGCGACGACGACGATGATGAAGCCGCTCTCGAAGCCGAGCGCGGTGTTGACCTGGTTGAGCGCGCGCACCACCGGCACGCCCAGCCCGTCGGCGCCGACCAGCGCGGCGATGACGACCATGGACAGCGACAGCATGATGGTCTGGTTCAGCCCCGTCATGATCTGCGGCAGCGCCCAGGGCAGCTCGACCTTCCACAGCTTTTGCGCCGGGGTGGCGCCGAAGGCGTCGGCGGCCTCGAGCAGCGCCTTGGGCGTCGAGCTGACGCCCAGATGCGTCAGGCGGATGGGCGCGGGCAGCACGAAGATCACCGTGGCGATGAGGCCGGGCGTCATGCCGATGCCGAAGAAGACGATGGCCGGGATCAGATAGACGAAGGTCGGCAGCGTCTGCATCAGGTCAAGGACCGGCTGCATGGCGGCATACATGCGCGGCCGGTGCGCGGCGGCGATGCCGATGGGCACGCCCAGCGCCATGCAGACCACGCAGGCGGACAGCACCAGCGTCAGGCTTTCGGTCGTCTCCTCCCAATAGCCCTGGTTGAGGATGAACAGGAACCCCGCCGCGACCAGCGCGCACAGCTTCCACGACCGCTGCAGCGCCCAGGTCAGCGCCACGAAGACGGCCACCACCGCCAGCGGATGGGGCGTCTGGAACGCCGACAGAAGCGCCGAGATCAGCGCGTCCATCGCGTCGGCCAGCCCGTCGAAGAACCAGGCGCCGTGGGTCTGGAGCCAGTCGAACGCCCCCTTGGCCCATCGCCCGATCGGGATCTTGTTTTCGGTCAGCCAGTCCATGCCCGGTCTCCGATATGATCAGGGGGCGGGCCGCGGCCCGCCCCCCTGCGTCCCGGCGCGGGTCAGAGGCCGAGCGCGGCCTTGACCGCGGCCTTGGCGTCGCCGCCGTCGCGGGTCGTCACGCCCTCGAGCCAGCCGTCGAGCACCTCGGGATGGGCCTTGAGCCAGGCGGCGGCGGCCTTTTTCGGCTCCTGCCCGTCGTCAAGGATGGCGCCCATGATCTCGTTCTCCATCTGCAGCGAGAAGACCAGGTTCTGCAGCAGCTTGTAGACGTTCGGGCAGTCCTTGGCGAAGCCGGCGCGCACGTTGGTGTAGACCGTGGCGCCGCCGTAGTCGGGGCCGAACCAGTCGTCGCCGCCGCTCAGATAGGTGAGCTTGTAGTTGGCGTTCATCGGGTGCGGCTCCCAGGCCAGGAACACGATCGGCTCGCCGCGGCGCGTGGCGCGATCGACCTGCGCCAGCATGCCCTGCTCCGAGCTCTCGACGATCTCGAAGCCCTTGAGGCCGAAGGCGTCCTTCTCGATCATGTCCATGATCAGGCGGTTGCCGTCATTGCCCGGCTCGATGCCGTAGATCTTGCCGCCCAGCTCGTCCTTGTGCGCGGCGATGTCCTTGAAGTCGCGGATGCCCAGCTTGGCGCCGTGCTCGTTGGTGGCCAGGGTGTATTTCGCGCCCTCGAGATTGGCGCGCACGACCTCGACCGAGCCGTCCTCGCGATACGGGGCGATGTCGCCTTCCATGGTGGGCATCCAGTTGCCCAGGAACACGTCCACGTCGCCCTTCTTCATCGAGGCGTAGGTGACGGGCACGGACAGGACCTTGACGTCCACGTCGTAGCCCAGCGCCTCGAGCACGACCTGCGTCGCGGCGGTGGTGGCGGTGATGTCGGTCCAGCCGACATCGGCGAAGGTGACCTTCTCGCACGCGGCCTGCGCGGCGGGCGCGGCCATCATCGCGGCGGCCAGCGCGCCCATGATGGCGGTCTTGAGCGATTTCATCGATGCATTCCTCCTTTGCGGCATCGCGGACCGGGCTGCGGCGGGCGATGCATTGTTCTTGATTGACGAGTCAGTTAAAAACCATACTGTCCGCCGAAAGCAACCCCCTGGTCCCGGAGGCCACCATATGCCGAAAATCGGGATGGAGCCTATCCGCCGCGCAGAAATCATCCACGCCGCGATCCGCGAGATCGGCCGCGCCGGCTCGCTGGACGTGACCGTGCGCCAGATCGCCGACCGGGCGGGCGTGTCCTCGGCGCTGGCGCATCACTATTTCGGCAACAAGGACGGCATCTTCCTGGCCGCGTTCCGCAGCATCCTGGACGAGTTCGGCCGCGCGGTGCGCACGCGCCTCGCGGCGGCGCGCACCCCGGACGAACGTCTGGACGCGATTCTGGGCGCCAGCTTCGACCCCGAGCAGTTCTCGGACGAGATCGTCTCGGCCTGGCTGGTCTTCTACGTTCAGGCGCATCATGTGCCCGAGGCGGCGCGGCTGCTGCGCATCTATGCGCGGCGGCTCGATTCGAACCTGCGCCACGCCATCCGCGCGATGCTGCCAGGCGCCCCGCGCACCCGCGCCGCCGAGCTGGCCGAAGGCGCCGCCGCCATGATCGACGGCTTCTACATCCGCCACGCGCTGCGCCCGGCCCCGGCCGACGGCGCCGCCGCCCGGGCGCGGGTGCGCGACTATGTGCGCATGGCCGCGCGCGAGCTGGCCGGCTGACCCGAGGAGCGCGCCATGGCCGACAAGCCCAACATCCTGATCTTCATGGTCGATCAGCTGACCGGCACGCTGTTTCCCGACGGCCCGGCCGAGTGGCTGCACGCGCCCAATCTCAGGTGGCTGGCGGCGCGCTCGACCCGATTCGCCAACGCCTACACCGCCAGCCCGCTCTGCGCGCCGGGCCGCGCCAGCTTCATGGCCGGCCAGCTGCCCAGCCGCACCCGCGTCTACGACAACGCCGCCGAATTCGCGTCCGACATCCCCACCTACGCCCACCATCTGCGGCGCGCGGGCTGGCACACCTGCCTGTCGGGCAAGATGCATTTCGTCGGCCCCGACCAGCTGCACGGCTTCGAAGAGCGCCTGACCACCGACATCTACCCGGCCGATTTCGGCTGGACGCCCGACTACCGCAAGCCCGGCCAGCGCATCGACTGGTGGTATCACAACATGGGCTCGGTCACCGGCGCCGGGGTGGCCGAGATCACCAACCAGCTCGAATACGACGACGAGGTCGCCTACCACGCCACGCGCAAGGTCTATGACCTTGGCCGGCGCAAGGACGACCGCCCCTGGTGCCTGACGGTCAGCTTCACGCACCCGCACGACCCCTATGTCGCGCGCCGCCGCCACTGGGATCTTTACGAGGACTGCGCGCATCTGCTGCCCGAGGTCCCCGCCATTCCCTACGGGCGGCACGACCCCCACGCGCGGCGCATCTTCGACGCGAACGACTGGCGCAGCTACGACATCACGGACGAGCACATCCGCCGCGCGCGCCGGGCCTATTTCGCCAACATCTCGTATCTGGACGAGAAGATCGGCGAGGTGCTGCACGCGCTCGAGGCCACGCGGCAGGAGGCGATCATCCTGTTCCTGTCCGACCACGGCGACATGCTGGGCGAGCGCGGGCTGTGGTTCAAGATGTGCTTCTACGAGGGCTCGGCCCGCGTGCCGCTGATGATCTCGGCCCCGCAGATGGCGCCGGGGCGCGTGGCGGCGCCGGTCTCGACCATGGACGTGGTCCCGACGCTGGCCGAGCTGGCGGGCGTGTCGCTGGACGAGGTCATGCCCTGGACCGACGGCCAGAGCCTGGTTCCGCTGGCCGCCGGCGGCGCGCGCACGGCTCCGGTGGCGATGGAATACGCCGCCGAGGCGTCCGAGGCGCCGCTGGTCGCGCTGCGCGACGGGCGGTGGAAATACGTCGTCTGCAAGCTGGACCCGCCGCAGCTGTTCGACCTCGAATCCGACCCGCACGAACTCGACAACCTTGCCGGCGACCCCGCCCATGCCGAGGTCGAGGCGCGTCTGGCGGCCGAAATCGCCCGCCGCTGGGACCTGGACGCCTTCGACGCCGCCGTGCGCGAAAGCCAGGCGCGGCGGCTGATCGTCTACGAGGCCCTGCGCAACGGCGCCTATTTCCCGTGGGACCACCAGCCGCTGCTCAGGGCGTCCGAGCGCTACATGCGCAACCACATGGATCTGAACGTTCTGGAGGAAACCCAGCGTTTCCCGAGAGGAGAATGATGCGCGCGCAACCCGAGGCTTCGCATTTCATCGACGGCGCCTTCGTCGAGGACGCCGCCGGCGCCCCGATCGACGTCTTCCACCCCGCCACCGGCGAGGTCATCGCCCGCGTCCATTCCGCCACGCCCGCGGTGATCGACCGCGCGCTGGAAAGCGCCCGCGCCGCCCAGGCCGTCTGGGCCGCGACCGCCCCGGCCGAGCGCGGGCGCGTGCTGCGCCGCGCGGCCGACATCATCCGCGCGCGCAACCGCGAGCTGTCCGAGCTCGAGACGCTCGACACCGGCAAGCCGCTGCAGGAAACGCTGGTGGCCGACGCCACGTCGGGCGCCGACGCGCTCGAGTATTTCGGCGGGCTGGCCGACGCGATCACGGGCGAATACATCCCCCTCGGCGGGCCGGGCGACGATTTCGTCTACACCATCCGCGAACCGCTGGGCGTGTGCGTGGGCATCGGCGCCTGGAACTACCCGACCCAGATCGCCTGCTGGAAGGCGGCGCCGGCGCTGGCCTGCGGCAACGCCATGGTGTTCAAGCCCTCCGAGACGACGCCGCTTTGCGCGCTCGAGGTCGCGCGCATCATGATCGAGGCGGGCGCGCCGCCGGGGCTGTTCAACGTGGTCCAGGGGCTGGGCGACGTGGGCGCGGCGCTGGCGACCGATCCGCGGGTGGACAAGGTGTCGCTGACCGGCTCGGTTCCCACCGGCGCCAAGGTCTATTCGGCCGCCGCCGCGCAGCTCAAGCACGTGACCATGGAGCTGGGCGGAAAGTCGCCGCTCATCATCTTCGACGACGCCGACCTCGAGGACGCCGTCGGGGGCGCCATGCTGGGCAACTTCTACTCGACGGGGCAGGTGTGCTCGAACGGCACGCGCGTCTATGTGCACCGCGCGATCAAGGAGCGCTTCCTGGCCCGCCTGGCCGAGCGCACGGCCGCCATCCGCATCGGCGACCCGCTGGACGAGGCGACGCAGCTGGGCCCCGTGGTCAGCGCCGCCCAGCACGCCAAGGTGATGAGCTACATCGAGCTTGGCAAGCGCGAGGGCGCGCGCCTGGTCTGCGGCGGCCAGGCCCTGCCCGGCCCCGGCTGGTGGGTGCAGCCCACCGTCTTCGCCGACGTGACCGACAACATGCGCATCGCCCGCGAAGAGATCTTCGGACCCGTCATGTGCGTGCTCGACTTCGAGGACGAAGAGGACGTGATCGCCCGCGCCAACGACACCGAGTTCGGCCTCTCGGCCGGCGTGTTCACCCGCGACCTCAAGCGCGGGCACCGGGTCATCGCGCGCATCCGCGCCGGCGCGTGCTGGATCAACGCCTACAACCTGGCGCCGGTCGAGGCCCCCTTCGGCGGCATGCGCAAGTCGGGCGTGGGGCGCGAGAACTCGCGCGCGGCGCTCGATCACTATTCGCAGATCAAGAGCGTCTATGTCGGCATGAAGCCGGTCGACAGCCCCTACTGACGCCGGAGCCGCCGATGAGCCACGACATGGAAGCCGATTACGTCATCGTCGGCGCAGGTTCGGCCGGCTGCGCCATGGCCTACCGCCTGTCCGAGGACGGAACCCGCTCGGTGCTGGTGCTGGAGCATGGCGGCACCGACGCCGGCCCCTTCATCCAGATGCCGGCGGCGCTGAGCTATCCGATGAACATGAGCCTCTACGACTGGGGCTACCGCACCGACCCCGAGCCGCATCTGGGCGGGCGGCGGCTGGCCTGCCCGCGCGGCAAGGTGATCGGCGGCTCGTCCTCGATCAACGGCATGGTCTATGTGCGCGGGCATGCGCGCGACTTCGACCACTGGGCCGAGCAGGGCGCGGCGGGCTGGTCCTTCGCCGAGGTGCTGCCCTATTTCAAGCGCATGGAAGACTGGCACCCCGGCGGCCCCTTCCCCGACGCCGGGCCGGGCGATCCGCGCTGGCGCGGAAAGGGCGGCCCGCTGCACGTCACGCGCGGCCCGCGGCGCAACCCGCTTTACCGCGCCTTCGTCGAGGCGGGCGCGGCCGCCGGCTACGAGCGCACCGACGACTACAACGGCGAGAAGCAGGAAGGCTTCGGCCCCATGGAGCAGACGGTCTGGAAGGGCCGCCGCTGGTCCGCGGCGAACGCCTATCTGCGCCCGGCGCTGCGGCGGCCCAACTGCGACCTGCTGCGCTGCTTCGCGCGCCGCGTCGTGATCGAAGAGGGGCGCGCGGTCGGGGTCGAGGTCTCGCGCGGGGGGCGCACCTTCACCGTGCGCGCGCGCCGCGAGGTCATCCTGGCGGCGTCGGCCATCAACTCGCCCAAGCTGCTGCTTCTGTCCGGCATCGGCCCGGCGGCCGAGCTGGCCGAGGCGGGCATCGCCCCGCTGGTCGACCGCCCCGGCGTGGGGCGCAACCTGCAGGATCATCTCGAGCTTTACATCCAGCAGGCCTGCACGCAGCCCATCACGCTCTACAAGCACTGGAACCTGCTGGGCAAGGCGCTGGCCGGCGCGCAATGGCTGTTCTTCAAGTCGGGGCTGGGCGCGTCGAACCAGTTCGAAAGCGCGGGCTTCATCCGCTCGCGCGCGGGGGTGGAATACCCCGACATCCAGTTCCACTTCCTGCCCTTCGCGGTGCGCTACGACGGCAAGGCGGCGGCCGAGGGGCACGGCTTCCAGGCCCATGTGGGCCCCATGCGCTCGCCCTCGCGCGGGCGCGTGAAGCTGCGCTCGGCCGACCCGCGCGAGGCGCCCTCGATCCTGTTCAACTACATGAGCCACGAGCAGGACTGGATCGACTTTCGCCGCTGCATCCGCGCCACGCGCGAGATCTTCGCGCAAAAGCCCTTCGACCCCTTCCGCGGCCCCGAGATCTCGCCGGGGGCGGATGTGCGCTCGGACGACGAGCTGGACGCCTTCGTGCGCGAGCACGCCGAAAGCGCCTATCACCCCTGCGGGACCTGCCGCATGGGCGCGCGGGACGATCCGATGGCGGTGGTCGACCCCGAATGCCGGGTCATCGGCGTCGAGCGGCTGCGCGTGGCCGACAGCTCGATCTTCCCGCGCATCACGAACGGCAACCTGAACGCGCCCTCGATCATGGTCGGCGAGAAGGCCTCGGATCACATCCTGGGCCGCACGCCCCTGCCGCCCGAGAACCTGCGCCCGTGGATCAATCCGCGCTGGCGCGAGAGCGACCGCTGACCGCGCGGGGCGAATCGGCCCGCCCGATTCGCCCCCGATTCACCCCCGAATTCGCCCCCCGGATTCGCCCTCCGACCCGCCCCGCGCATCGCGCCGCGGGCGCCGCGCGCCGCGTCCGCGGCCTGGCCGACGCGCGATCGGGCGCGATCAAGGGCCGCCGGGGCCGCACGCGCGCGAATGCGAAAGCAAACGCGCCTTCTCGCGCGGATTGCCGGTTTTACCTTTTCTTAATTCAGCCGCCGATCACCCCGCCCGCGGCATTCTGCACGCAGGCTCTGCGCGCTGCGATCACGGTCGCCCGGCGCGACGGAACGGAGCCTGCGGCAACGCCTCGACCGCGCATCGCGACGCAGCCCGAGGCGCGTCAGGCCGCCTTCGCGCGAAGGAAGTTTGGGGCGAGGCGCGAAGGGACCGAGGCCTGGAACACGGCGGTCGGCTCGCCATGGGCGAGGCCGGCCGTTTGCGCGAGCGCCCCGCGCCGCTTCGACGCGCCGCCCTCACGCGACAGCCGTCACGTTCCCTTGCGTTACTACTATTGGGCACTTGATCGCGGGCGGCCGCGCTGACACGCTCGGATGCGCGGGGAGAAATCCCCGGAACCCGCCTTGGCCGCCGCGCGCGGCGCAAGGCGCCACATGGGAGGAAGACGCATGGCCTGGACCGCGCCGAAAATCGAAGAAGTCTCCTGCGGCATGGAGATCAACATGTATTTCCCCGCCGAGGGCGAAGACGACCTGTTCTGACCGTTCCGACGCGCCACGGCGCCGGCCGAGCGCCGGCGCCGGGCGCCCTTGGCATCCGCGCAAGAGGCCGACGCCATGCGCCTTAAGGTTCTGGGGGCCGCGGCGGGCGGCGGCTTGCCGCAGTGGAACTGCGGCTGCGCCAATTGCAACGCCGCGCGCGCCGGGCGCATTCCCGCGCTGACCCAATCCTCGATCTGCGTCAGCGCCGACGGCGAAAGCTGGGCCGTCATCAACGCCTCGCCCGACATCCGCGCCCAGATCGCCGCCACGCCCGAGCTGCACCCGCGCGCGCTGCGCCACTCGCCCATCGCCTCGGTGCTGGTCACCAACGGCGACATCGACCATGTGGCCGGGCTCCTGATCCTGCGCGAGAAGACGGCCTTCGACCTGTTCGCCACGCCCGCGATCCACGCCGTGCTGGCCGACAACCCGATCTTCGGCGCGCTCGACCCGGCGCTGGTCGCGCGCCGCACGGTCGCGCTCGAGCGCCCCTTCTCGCCGGCGCCGGGGCTGAGCGCGCGCCTGTTCGCCGTGCCCGGCAAGGTTCCGCTCTATCTCGAGGGCGAGGAGGAGCGCCTGGTCACCGACGCCGAGGGCGAGCAGACCGTGGGCGTGGCCCTGCGCGCCGAGGCGGGCGGCCCCGAGGTCTTCTACATTCCCGGCTGCGCGCGCATGACCCCGGCCCTGGCCGAGCGGCTGCGCGGCGCGGCGCTGGTGCTGTTCGACGGCACCGTCTGGGAGGACGACGAAATGCCCCGCGCCGGCGCCGGCGCCAAGACCGGCAAGCGCATGGGGCACATGTCGATGCGCGAATCCATCGCCGCCTTCGCCCCGCTGGGCGTCGCGCGCAAGGTGTTCGTGCACATCAACAACACCAACCCGGCCCTCGACCCCGCCTCGCCCGAACGGGCCGAGGCCGAGGCGGCGGGCTGGACCATCGCCCATGACGGAATGGAGCTTGCGCCATGACCCAGACCGCCCCGCAGGACCGCGCCGCCTTCGAGGCCCGCCTGCGCGCCATCGGCGACGCCCGCTACCATGACAAGCACCCCTTCCACCGGCGGCTGCATTCGGGCGGCTGCTCGCCCGACGAGGTGCGCGCCTGGGTCATCAACCGCTACTATTACCAGAGCCGCATCCCCATGAAGGACGCCGCCTTCATGTCGCGCGTCTCCGATCCGGCGCTGCGCCGCGCATGGCGCAAGCGCATCGAGGACCATGACGGGACCGACGCGCGCGAAGGGGGCATCGCCCGCTGGCTGCGGCTGGCGCAGGCGGTGGGGCTCGACCCCGACTACGTCGCCTCCGAGCGCGGCGTGCTGCCCGCCACCCGCTTCGCGGTGGACGCCTATGTGCGCTTCGTGCGCGACATGCCGCTGCTCGACGCGGTGGCCTCGTCGCTGACCGAGCTGTTCGCGCCGAAGATCCACGCCGAGCGCATCGAGGGCCTGCTGCGCCATTACGACTTCGCCGACGACGCGGCGCTGTCCTATTTCCGCAAGCGCCTGACCGAGGCCCCCGAGGACGTCGCCTTCGGCCTGGCCTGGGTGCTGGACCACGCCGACACGCGCGAAAAGCAGGACGCCGCCGCCGCCGCGCTCGAGTTCAAGACCGACGTGCTCTGGGCCCAGCTCGACGCGCTGTGGTCGGCCTATGTCGAACCGGCCCGCATCCCGCCCGGCGCCTGGCGCCCCGGCGAGGGCCTGCTGGAGCGCGCCGCATGAGCGCCCCCGGACCGGCCCGCAACCGCGCGCCCGCGCCGCCCGCGCCCATCGACCCGGCGGCGCGCCCGGCGCTGCCGCGCGGCGTGCGCGTGCGCTGGGACGCGGTGCGCCAGGGCTGGGTGCTGCTGGCGCCCGAGCGCGCGCTGCGCCTCGACCAAATCGGGGTGGCGATCCTGGAACGCGCAGACGGCGCGCGCAGCTTCGCCGACATCGTGGCCGATCTGGCCGCCGCCTACGACGCGCCGCCCGAGCGCATCGCCGCCGATGCGGGGCGCTTCCTGTCCGCCCTGGCCGCGCGGCGCATGATCGAGCTGCGCCCATGACCGCCCCCGACCCCCAGACCGCGCCCCGCCAGGCGCCCGAGGCGCCGCCGCCACCCATCGCCATGCTGGCCGAGCTGACGCATCGCTGCCCGCTCTCGTGCCCCTATTGCTCGAACCCGCTCGAGCTGACCGCGCGCAGCGCCGAGCTGTCGGCCGAGGAATGGGCCGACGCCTTTCGCCAGGCGGCCGCGCTGGGGGTGCTGCAGCTGCACCTGTCGGGGGGCGAGCCGGCCTCGCGCCGCGACCTTGAACAGATCGTCGCCGCCGCGGTCGAGGCCGAGCTCTACACCAATCTCATCACCTCGGGCGTGGGCCTGACCCCGCGCCGCCTCGAGGCGCTGGACGAGATCGGGCTCGACCATGTGCAGCTGTCGCTGCAGGGCGTCGAGGCCGGCCCCGCCGATCAGATCGGCGGCTATCGCGGCGGCTTCGCGCGCAAGATGGAGGTCGCGCGCGAGATCGCGCGCATCGGCTTTCCGCTGACCATCAACGCGGTGATGCACCGGCGCAACCTGGACCGGCTGGAAGAGACCATCGAGCTGGCCCTGCGCCTGGGCGCGCGCCGGCTCGAGGTGGCCTGCGTGCAGTTCCACGGCTGGGCGATGCGCTCGCGCGCGGCGCTGCTGCCCACGCGCGAGCAGGCGCTGCGCGCGCGCGACGTGGTGGCCGAGGCGCGCGAGCGGCTGCGCGGCGTGATGGTCATCGACTTCGTGCCGCCCGACTATTACGCCGAGTTCCCCAAGGCCTGCATGGGCGGCTGGGGCTCGACGGGGCTGAACGTCGCGCCCGACGGGCGGGTCTTGCCCTGCCATGCGGCCGAGACCATTCCCGGGCTCAGCTTCGACAATCTGCGCCGGCGCCCGCTGGCCGAGATCTGGCTGCGCTCCGAGGCCTTCGCCGCCTTTCGCGGCTTCGACTGGATGGAAGAGCCCTGCGCCTCGTGCGAGCGCAAGACGCGCGACTTCGGCGGCTGCCGCTGTCAGGCGCAGGCCATGACGGGCCGCGCAAGCGCGACCGACCCGACCTGCTCGCGCTCGCCCGACCGCGCGGCGCTGGACGCGGCGCTGCGCGAGGCCGCCGAGGCCGGCGCCGAGGCGCCGCTGGTCCCGCGCGCCCCCGCCCCGGGCTGAGCGCCCCAAGGGCGCGGGGCGAACCCCGCCGCGCCCGGCGCCGGGGACGGGCGGCCGCGATCGGCGCGCGGCGACCGTCGGGACGCGCGCAGCGACCCGCTGAACGCGAGCGCGCGCGCGCCGCGCAAGGCCGGGCGACGCCCACCCGCGCCAAGCCCGTCGAAGGGGCGCGCGGCCGGATGCGCCGATCCGTCGCCCCCGGCCGCCCGACGGCCCGCAAGCCGCTGCTCGGATCGGCCGCGCGCCCAGCCGCAGCTCGCCCGATCGACCGCCCGGCCCGACGCACCGCTCGTCCTGCCGGCAAGCCCGGCCCCGCTCGGCCCGCGGCTCCACCCGGCCCCGTCGGGCCCCAACTTGCCCGATCACCCGCCGACCGGACGTCCCACCCGGCCTGACGACCCGCTCGACCTGCCGGCAAGCCCGGCCCCGCCCTGCCCGACGCCCCGCTCGGCCCCCGGCTCCACCCGGCCCCGCCGGGCCCCAACTTGCCCGATCACCCGCCGACCGGACGTCCCACCCCGCCTGACGACCCGCTCGACCTGCCGGCAAGCCCGGCCCCGCCCTGCCCGACGCCCCGCTCGACCTGTCGGCCCGCCAGCCCCGACGCCCCGCGCGGCCCGCAGCCCCACCCGGCCCCGCCCGGACCGGCGCCCCATTCGGCCAACCCTCCGGGCCCGCCGGCCCGCCAGCCCCGCCGGGCGCCAGCTCGCCCGTTCAGGCGCCCGACCTGACGTCCCACCCGGCCTGACGCCGCGCCGCCCGCCGGCCCGCCCGGTCCCAACTCGCCCGCCCAACGTCACGCTGCGCGCAGTCCTCTCGACCCGCCCGCCCCCAAGCGCCGCACGCGCCCCAACCTGCCCGGCCCGGCCTGCGGCGCTTAGGGGACCCGGGCCATGCCTGATCGCGCCCCGGCGGACCGAACGGCCTGGCGCCGCTCCGCCCTTTCCGCCCCGTGGCGAAGCTTCGCCGGGCGGCGCGGCGCTTGCGCCGGGCGGGCGGGGCGGACTATGAGCGTTGCGCCGCGACGCGAAAGGAAACGCATGCGCATACTCCACGTCCTGCCCGACGCCGAGATGGGCGGCGGCCATGTGAACGCCCTGCGCCTGACCGCCGCGCTGGCCGAGCTGGCGCCCGGCGCCGCCGAGGCGCGCTTCCTGCTGCCCGCAGACGCGTCGCCGACGCTGCGCCGCGCCTTCGCCGAGGCCGGCGCCTCGTGCGCGTTCGGCCGCCACCGGGGGCGCCGCGGCCTTGCGCGGCTGGCGCTGGACATCGCGCGCGAGGGGCGCGGCGCCGACATCGTCCATGCCCACGGCCTGCGCGCCGCCCTGGCCGCGCGCATGGCCCGCGCGGCCTGCGGGGGGCGCTTCGGCCTGCTCTACAACGTGCGCGGCACCCATGTCGCCAGCTGGCGCAACCAGCGCCTCGCCCGCGCCCTGCAAGGCGCGGCGCTGCGCGGGGCCGACGCGGTGGCGCTGGTCAGCCAGGCCGACGCGCGCCTGAACGCCGAGCGCTACGGCCTGGACGCGCATCCCCTGGCGGCGGTGATCCCGAACGGCGTCGCCGCGCCGCCCGGCCCGCCCCCGGCGGACGAGGCGCGCGACCTCGACGTTCTGTTCGTCGGCCGCCTGACGGCGCAGAAGGACCCCGAGGCCTTCGCCTGGACGCTGGCCCATCTGACGCGCCTGCGCGGACGCGCCCCGCGCGCGCTGGTCATCGGCGGCGGCGAGCTTGAAGGCGTCCTGCGCGCGCGCCTCGCCGCGCTGGGGCTCGACGAGGTCCGCCTTTCGCCCGCCCTGCCCAACGCCCAGGTGCAGCAGGCCATGCGGCGCGCCCGCCTCCTGGTCATGACCTCGCGCTGGGAGGGGCTGCCCACGGTGGCGATCGAGGCCGCGCTCAACGGCGCCGCGCCGGTGGGCTTCGACGTGTTCGCCGAGACCATCCCCCCCGCGCTGCGCGCCCCGCTGGTCGCCCCCGCGCGCGACCCGGCGGCGCTGGCGGCGCTGGCGGCGGCGCTGCTCGACGCGCCCGAGCGGCGCGCGGCGCTGGCCGGGGCGCTGCGCGAACACGCCCTGGCCGCCTTCTCGCCCGAGGCCATGGCGCGCGGATACCTCGCGCTTTACGCGCGCATCAATCCCGCGCGCAGCGCGTCAACGGTTCCTTGACCCGCGCTTTTTATGGTCGAGCGAAGGCCGAAAATGGCTTATCCACGGCGGCACGGACCCTTGCAGCCGCCAAGCGGGAACAGCCGATGACCAGACAAGCGCCGATCCGCGACGCAAGCCGCGCCGCCGCGATGGCCGCCGCCGCCGAGGAAGACTCGTTCGACCTGCGCGAGACGCTGCGCACGCTCTGGCGCAAGCGGCGGCTCATCGCGCTGCTGACGGCCGCGCAGCTGGGCCTGGCGCTGTGGCATCTGACGACCGCCACCCCCTATTACGAGGCCGTGGCCAAGGTCATGCTCGACACCTCGGAAAACCAGGTGATCGACCTGCAGGCCGTGGCGGGGGGGCTGTCCTCGGATTACGAGATGATCAACACCCAGATCGAGGTGCTGCAGTCGCGCGCCCTTCTGGGCCGGGTGGTGGACAAGCTGGGGCTCGAGAACGACCCCGAATTCAACCCCGACCTGGCCCCGGACGAAAGCGGCCCGCTGAGCGCCGCCCTGGACGCGGCGCGCGCGGCGCTGGGCGGCCTGAAGCGGCTGCTGCGCGAGGAAGAGGCGCCCCCCGCCGCCGCGGCGGACGAGTTCGGCCCCGAATTCATGCGCCGCCAGACCGCCATCGACCTGCTGCAGGGCGCGATGAGCGCGGTCAACATCGACGGCTCCTATGTGTTCGAGATCTCGGTCTGGACCGAAGACCCCGTCAAATCCGCCCGCATCGCCAACGCCATCGCCGAGCAATACATCCTCGACCAGCTCGAGGTGAAGTTCGAGGCCACCCGCAAGGCGACCGAATGGCTGAGCGCGCGCGTGGCCGAGCTCAAGGAGCAGCTCGAGCGGGCCGAGGCCGCGGTCAAGGACTTCTCGGCCCGCGCGGCGCTGGTCAGCCCGCAGGCCCTGGCGGCGAAGGAGCGGCAGATCAAGGATCTGCGCGCGCGCCTTGCCGAGATGAGCGCGCAGCTCGACGACGTCGAGGCGCGCCTGGCCCGCGCCCGCGCCGCGGCCGACGGCGCAGAGCGGGCGCGCCTGCTGGGCCTTGGCGCCGACGCGCCGCAGGCGCGGATCGACGCCGCGCTGGCCGCGCTCGAGGCCGACCGGGACCGGTTGGCGCGCCAGGTCGCGCTGGTGCGCGACAGCCTGGCGCAGCTCGAAGACGAGGTGCGCGCCCAGTCGCGCGACCTGGTGCAGCTGATGCAGCTGCAGCGCGAGGCCGAGGCGTCGCGGCTGATCTACGAGCATTTCCTCTCGCGCATGAAGGAGACCTCGGTTCAGCAGGGCATCCAGCAGGCCGACGCCCGCATCCTGTCCGAGGCCATACCGCCCGCCGCGCCCGGCGAGCCGCGCTGGAAGCGCACGCTGGCGCTGGCCCTTGTCGGCGGCCTGATGCTGAGCACGCTGATCGTGCTGACGGCGGGTCTGCTGCGCAGCGTCGTGCGCTCGCGCGAGGAGCTCGAGGCGCTGACCGGCGAGGCGGTGCTGGGCGTCATCCCCGTCGCCCCCACGCGCCGGCGCCGCGCGCTGGCCGAATACATGACGCGCAAGCCTTCCTCGCGGCTGGCCGAGGCGGTGCGCGACCTGCGCACGGCGATCCTGATGTCGGATCTGGACGACCCGCCGCAGGTGATCATGACCACCTCGTCCATGCCCGGCGAGGGCAAGAGCACCACCGCCCTTCTGCTGGCGCAGAACAGCGCCATGATGGGGCGCAAAGTGCTGGCGATGGAGTGCGACCTGCGCCGCACGGTCTTCGCCGAATACTTCCCCGCCGCGCGCGACAGGCCCGGCCTGATGAAGGTGCTGGCCGGCCAGGCCGCGCTGGACGAGGCGCTGCATGTGGACGAGGCTTCGGGCCTGCACGTCCTGCGCGGCGAGCGCAGCGCCGTCAACGCCGCCGACGCCTTCAGCTCGGCCCGCTTCGGCGAGCTGATCGACCAGCTGCGCCAGCGCTACGACATGATCGTCATCGACACGCCGCCGGTGCTGGCCGTGCCCGACGCGCGCGTGATCTCGCGCCATGCCGACGCGGTGCTGTTCGTGGTGCGCTGGAACGTCACCCGGCGCGAGATGATCGCCGCCAGCCTGACGCTGCTGCGTCAGGTCAAGGCGCGCGTGGCGGGGCTGGCGCTGACGCAGGCCGACCCGCGCCGCATGGCGCGCGAGGGGTTCTACGGCTACGGCCCGGCGGGGTCGAACCGCTATTACCAGGACTGACCCGGCGAAGGGACCGCCCCGATGCTCGACCTTGCGCGCCTGCGCCCGCTCGACCAGCTTCCGGCCCGCGCCTGGCGGCGCTTCGGGCGCACGCCGGCGGGCCACGCACTGGCCGCGCGCCTGGGCCCCGAGGCGCGGCCCGAACGGTGGGTGTTCGTCACCGGCTGCTACAATTCGGGCACCACGCTGCTGGCCGACGCGCTGCGCACGCATCCGCAGGTGATGGGCCCGCCCGCCGAGGGGGTCTATCTGACCGACCGCCTGTCGCATCCAGAGGCGCTGGGCTGGCCGCGCATGTGGCATGTCTGCCTTGATCGGCTCGAGCAGCGGCCCGAAGACTTCTCGCCCGACGACCTGCGCCGCATCCGCCGCCAATGGGGCTTCTGGTCCGGCCCGCCGCGGCCGGTCCTGGTCGAGAAGTCCATCGCCAACACCTACCGCATGCCGCTGCTGCAGCAGCTGTTCCCGGGCGCGATCTTCATCCATGTGCTGCGCGACGGCGCGGCGGCGGCCGAGGGCATCCGCCGCAAGGCCCGTCCGGCCGAGCGCGGCAACCCCCAGGGCCTGATCCGCTATCCCATCGAGCTGTGCATCCGCCAATGGCGCGCCAGCGTCGAGCTTGCGGCGCGCGACCGCCCCCGGCTCGAGCGCTTCATCGAGGTCCGTTACGAGGACCTGACCCGCGACATCGACGCCGAGCTGGCCCGCCTGGCCGAGTTCATCGGCATCGCGCCCTTCGCGCGCTCGCATGCCGGCGTCAAGCGCGTGCATGGCGAGGAACGGCCCGTCGCGGATCTCAACGCCGCGAGCCGCGCGCGCCTGTCGGCCGAGGACCGGCGCATCATCGACCGCGAGGCCGGAGACCTGCTGCGCGCGCTCGGCTATCCGCCGGCGGATGCAGACGCATGAGCGGCGCGCGCGCGACCTGGCCCGCGCCCGAGACGCGCGCGCGGGCGCTGTCCGAGGGCACGGCGGCGCTGCTGATGACCATGGCAACGCTCGGCGCGATCAAGAACCCGGCCGAGCTGCCGCTTTACCTGCGCGCGCTGGCGCCGCTCGCGGGGCTTGGATTCCTGGCGGCGACGGGGCGGCTGCTGACGCTTGCCGCGCCGATCTATGCGATGCTGTGCCTTGGGGTGCTCGGCACGCTCGCCGTCAATCCCGACCCGCTGGCGCTGGTCAAGATCGCGCAGATCTTCCTCATGGTCGCGCTGGCGCATTTCGTCTCGACCCGCCCGCCGCACGAGCTGACCAACATGGCCGCGCGGATCCTGCTGCCCGTGGCGCTGATCGCGATCCCGCTCGAGATCGCGGTCGGAGAGCCCGAAAGCGTGCGCAGCCTGGGCGGGCTGACGCTGCCGCGCTTCATGGGCCTGGCGGGCTATCACACCCACAGCGCGGGGCTCTATTTCTTCCTGGCGATCCTGTTTCTGGCCCATCGCCGTCCCTGGCCGGCGCTGTTCTTCGCGCTCGCCACGCTGACCACGGGCAGCCGGGGCTTCGCCATGGCCGGGCTGGCGGCGCTGGCGGTGCATCTGGCGCCCGGCGCGCGGCTGAAATTCGCAAGCGCCGCCGCGCTGCTCGGCGCCGCCGCGACGACGCCGCTGTGGATCTGGGCGCTGGACCAGGCGCTGTCGCCCCAGGCGCGGGCCTGGCTGACGCTGGCCACCACCAAGCGCTACGAGCACTGGCTGACCTACATCAACATGGGGCTGAAGAACCCGCTTCTGGGCGTCGGCTACGGCGCGGGTCCCGAGGCTTACGACCGCTATCACGTCGCGACCCTGTCCTTCTTCGAGCGCGAGCAGCAGGCGCACAACCTCTACATCTCGACCTTCGGCGAGTGGGGCCCGCCGGCCTGGGCGCTGCTGACGCTGTTCCTGGCGATCGTGCTGCTGAAGGTGGCAAGATACGCGCCGCGCCATCTGCCGGTGCCGGTCTATGTGACGACGCTCTACACCCTGCATGACGGCATCACCGAATGGGTCTTCTGGGTGGGCGTCGGCGTGGCCCTGGCGCACGCCAATCTCGAGCGCGCGCGCCGGCGCTTCGCTCCGGGCGCGGCGCCATGAGCCGCCTTGCGCGCGCCTTCGGCGGGCTGGCGGCGTTGAATGCGGCGGGGGCGGGGGCGCAATTCCTGATGCACGCGGCGCTGGCCGCCGCACTGGGCGCAAGCGACTATGGAAGGTTGAGCTACGCGCTGGCCCTGGCGACGACCCTGTCGCTGGCTTGCGCTCTGGGCTGGCCCCTGGCGCTGCTGCGCCACGTGCACGCGCACGCCGCCGCCGGCCGCTGGCCGCAGCTGCGGGCGCTGGCCCGCCGCGCGCTGGCCCAGCCCATGGTCGCGGCGGCGCTGGGCGCGGCGCTGCTGCTCGGCTTGGGCGCGGCGCTGGGGCGCGCCGGATTCGCCCTGGCCGACGCCGTGGCCTGGACGGCCGCCCTTCTTCCGGCGCTGACGCTGACGCGGCTGAGCGAACGCGCCTTGCAGGCCGTCGGCAGGCCGGCGGCGTCGCTGTTGCCCGAACAGATCGTCGCGCCCGCGGCCGTGCTCCTGGCCACGGCCGCAGGCGCGGCGGGCGACTGGCGCGCGGCGCTGGCGGTCTATGCAGCGGCGCTGGCGGTGGGCGCGGGGCTGGGCTGGCGCCGCTTTCTGACCGCCCTGCCGGACGAGGCGCGCCGCGCCGCGCCCGCCGCCGATCCCGAGGTCGCCGGGCGCGAGCTGGCCGCGCTGGCCGCGGGGATGCTGGGCAAGCGGCTTCTGGGGCGGCTCGACACGCTGATCCTGGGTCTTGTCGCGCCGCCCGCCGTGGTCGGCGCCTATGGAGCCGCGTCGCGCCTGTCGCAGCTGGCGCTGCTTGGCGCGCGGACGGCGGGCAAGATGTTTCCCGCGCGCATCTCGGCCGCCTGGCATGGCGGGCGCAAGGCCGAGGCGCGGCGGCAGCTTCGCCTGGCCGCCATCGTCTCGCTGCTGGGCGCGGCGCCGCCCGCGGCGCTTGCGCTGGCGGCGCCGGGCTGGCTTCTGGGCTGGTTCGGTCCCGATTTCGCCGCCGCCGCGCCCGCGCTCGTCATTCTGACGCTGGGCGCGCTGGTTCTGGCCGCCTCGGGCGTGGCCGAGCTGGCGCTGCCGGTTCTGGGCGCGGCAGGGGCGTTCGCGGGCGCGGCGTGGCTTGCGGTCGGGATCAACGCGGCGCTTCTGGCCGCGCTCGCTCCGGGCTGGGGGGCGACGGGCGCCGCGCTGGCCACCATGGCCGCATGGTGCGCCCTTGCCGCCGCGCAGCTGCGCCGGCTGGCGACGCAGCTGCGCTGAGCGGACGAGATCAGAGCAGGTCGGGCAGCCGCCCCTCGATCTCGAACACCGACACCGAGTCCACCCACGCCACGTCGTCCAGCGCCTGGGACTGGGTGTCGAGGTTGAAGACCAGCCGCACGGTCCCCGCCGTCTGCACCTTGAAGAAGACCGGGAACCACCACCAGCCGCTTTGCGCGCCCTGGCCCGGCGCGGGAACCGGCGCGGGCAGGGTCGCCGCCCACCACGGGAAGATGCCCGCGCCGCTTTGCTGACCCGCGGGATCCTCGACGCGGAAGCGCGGCGTCGGCGCCCCAAGCGCTCCGCCCCAGTCGGCGCCCGTCTGGCCGAAACGCGCGATCGCAAGCGCCATCAGCGCGTGCCCCTCGAGATGCGCGGGCACGGTCCAGTCCAGCCGGAAGCTGGTCGCCGCGCTCTGGCCGCCGCCTTCGAGCCGGATCGACCCCGCGCCCGTCAGCCGGTTCGCCGGATCGGCGTCCACCGAAACCGTGCCCGCGCTGACCGTCATCCCGGCCGTCGAGCCGCCATCCATCGCGACCGCCACCTTGCGCAGCCGCTCGGGGCTCACGGCCAGACCGGCGGGCGCGCCCTCGCACTCGATGAGCGACAGCCACTCGGACATGCTCTCGAGCCCGTTTTCGTCCCAGAATGTCGGCAGATCGCCCAGCACGATGCGCCCGGGCGTGTCGGACCCCGAGCGGCGTGCGCGCGCGAAGGCCGCCCGCGGCGATCCGCCCAGCAGCTGGGCGCGCGCCATGAAGCCGCGGCTGCGCACATGGATCTGCGCGCCGTCCTCGGCCAGATAGGCGCACTTGGCCTTTCGGATCAGATGCTTGAGCGGCGCCTCGATGTTGACGCGCGCGCCCTCGCCGATGGCGTGAACCGAGGCTTCGGGTTCGCCGCTGGCGCCCGAGAACGAGACCTCGCCGGGATTCTCGAGATAAGTGCCCAGCAGATTGACCGTCACGCCGCGGTTGTGGCCCATGCCGCGCCAGGGAATCACCTGCCCCTCGATCGCCGTCGTTCCCGGCGGCGCGGGGTCGGGGTCGGGCGTGGCCACGACCTTGAGCAGCCCCTCGTAGCCCGAGTTGAGACGCCCGCCCACGACGTTGACGCGCACCTCCTCCTGATACTGCGAGCCCTCGACGAACAGCAGATGGCCCGTCGCCGAGGCCAGGATCGAGCCGCCGGTGATCTCGCCGATGCAACGGGCGTGCACCGCATGGGCGCCGGGCGTGAGAATGCCGCTGGCGTCGCGCGCGCCGGCCAGCGCGATGTTGCTGTTCACGATCTTCCAGGCCGTCGTCTCCCAGTCGTAGAAGACGCAGGCCTTCTCGGCCTTCTCGACGCGGCAGCCGCGGATCTCGGGGTTGGCGTTGTTGCCCTCGTGATAGAAGCAGTAATCGGCGACGTATTCGCCCGAGACCAGCATGTCCTCGACGATGAAGCGCCACCCCGAGGCGCCGCAGTGAAAGCGGGCGTCCTTGGCGGTGAACAGCACGCCGCTGGTCATCGGCCCCAGTCCGCGCAGCTTGATGTCGTGCCCGGTCACGTCCAGGCGCTGGGC
Source organism: Oceanicella actignis (assembly GCF_008124525.1). Classification (GTDB taxonomy): domain Bacteria; phylum Pseudomonadota; class Alphaproteobacteria; order Rhodobacterales; family Rhodobacteraceae; genus Oceanicella; species Oceanicella actignis. The sequence goes on along the minus strand of NZ_VNHJ01000002.1, from coordinate 168,279 downwards.
GCAGGCGTGAAAGCGGGTGAACAGCGCCTCTCCGCCGCCGCGCGAGGCCAGGCAGTCGATCATGTCCTGCAGCGCCCAGCCGTCGTCGGTCACGCCGTCGCCGACGGCGCCGGCCATCTGCGGGGTCAGGACCTCTTCGGCGATTTCCCAGATCACGGCGCCGCCGTTCGAGGTCACCCACAGCGGATGCGCGGGCGCCTGATCGACCACGCGCCAATGCGCGCCGCCGCCCGCGCCCTCGGCGCGCTCGAGCACGCGCACCAGCGTTCCCGGCTCGGTTTCCGGGTGATCCGCCGCCTGCAGATCGGCCAGCGTCGGATAGACGAAGGGCGTCGCCAGCATCGCCGTCGCCTGCGCGGCGGTCAGCGCCTGGGGCGGCCCGTCGGCGCCCGGCGCGCGGCCCAGCAGCGTGCCCGCGGGCAGGTCGGCCAGCTTGGCCAGCCCGACCCCGCCATCGGCGATCGCCGCCCCATGCACCGAGCCCTCCGGCGCCGCGCCGGGCGCGAAGCCGCCCGCGCCGTCGGGCGCGCGCAAAATCCCATGCGGAATCGTCCAGCGGGGCGAAAACGCCCTCAGATCGTCCATGCCACACCTCTTTCGGGAAGAACGGCCGCGCGCCCGAACGGATGCGGGGGCGCTTCGGCTGCGTCCCGAATGGTTACCAGCAAAGCGTTAAGTTCCGGTTTACGCCGCCGCGCCGCGGGCCCCTGAGGCGATATGTTACAAGATTATTGTTGATTGCATAAACAGTGTCACATATCATCCATCCCGACAGGCCGGACCCGCGCCGCAGGTCCGACCCAGCTGGCGGAGGAAACGCATGTATTCCCAAGGGTTGATCGGCGCCGACGGCGCCACGCACGAGGACGAGGAATTCCTGGCCCGCTTCCAGGCGCGAATCGACGCCGAAGAGAAGATCGAGCCGAACGACGAAATGCCCGAGGGCTATCGCAAGACGCTCATCCGCCAGATCGCGCAGCACGCCCATTCGGAGATCGTCGGCATGCTGCCCGAGGGCAACTGGATCACCCGCGCCCCCAGCCTGCGCCGCAAGGCCGCGCTGCTGGCCAAGGTGCAGGACGAAGGCGGCCACGGCCTTTACCTTTACGCCGCCGCCGAAACCCTGGGCGTCAGCCGCGAGGAGCTGACCGAGCAGCTTCTGGACGGGCGGGCGAAATACTCTTCGATCTTCAACTATCCGACCCTGACCTGGGCCGACATCGGCGCCATCGGCTGGCTGGTAGACGGCGCCGCGATCATGAACCAGATCCCGCTGTGCCGCTGCTCCTACGGCCCCTACTCGCGCGCCATGATCCGCGTGTGCAAGGAGGAAAGCTTCCACCAGCGCCAGGGCTACGAGATCATGCTGACGCTGTGCCGCGGCACCGAGAAGCAGAAGGCCATGGCGCAGGACGCCCTCAACCGGTGGTGGTGGCCCTCGCTGATGATGTTCGGCCCGCACGACACCGACAGCGTGCATGGCGAGCAGTCCATGAAGTGGAAGATCAAGCGCTTCTCGAACGACGAGCTGCGCCAGCGCTTCATCGACGCCACCGTGCCGCAGGCCGAGTATCTGGGCCTGACCATTCCCGACCCCGAGCTGCGCTGGAACCCGGACAAGAACGGCGGCAAGGGCGGCTACGACCACGGCCCCATCGACTGGGACGAGTTCTGGACCGTCGTCAAGGGCGGCGGCCCCATGAACCGCGAGCGCATCCGCGCCCGCCGCAAGGCGTGGGAAGACGGCGCCTGGGTGCGCGAGGCCGCCCTCGCCCACGCGCGCAAGCGCGCGGCCCGGCGCCAGGCGGCCCGCGCCGCGGCCGAATGAGCCCCGCCCCCGCAGGAGAAAAGCCATGACCGAAGAAACCCCGCTCTGGGAGGTGTTCATCCGCCCCCGCAACGGTCTGAGCCACAAGCATGTCGGCTCGGTCCATGCGGCCGACGCCGAACTGGCCCTGCAGGCCGCGCGCGACGTCTACACGCGCCGCGGCGAAGGCGTGTCGATCTGGGTCGTCCCGTCCCGGGCAATCGTCGCCTCGGACCCCGCCCGCAAGGACGAGAATTTCGAGCCCGCCGCCTCGAAGATCTACCGTCACCCCACCTTCTACGACATTCCCGAAGAAGTGGGGCACATGTGATGGAGCAGAGGCTCAAGGACGCGCTGTTCCGTCAGCTCGTTCGGCTGGGCGACGACTGCCTGATCCTGGGGCATCGCCTGTCCGAATGGTGCGGCCATGCGCCCATGCTCGAAGAGGACCTCGCCATGCCCAACATGGCGCTGGACCTGATCGGGCAGGCGCGCGCGCTCTACACCCTTGCCGGCGAGATCGAGGGCAAGGGCCGCGCCGAGGACGACTTCGCCTATCTGCGCGAGGAGCGCGAGTTCACGAACTGCCTGCTGGTCGAGCGCCCCAACGGCGACTTCGCGCACACCATGCTGCGCCAGCTCTACTTCGCCGCCTTCATGCAGCCCTACTGGCACGCGGCCCAAGGCTCGGCTCATGACGGCTTCGCGGCGATCGCGGCCAAGGCCGTCAAGGAAATGGCCTACCATGTGCGCCATGCGGGCGAGTGGGTCATCCGCCTTGGCGACGGCACCGAGGAAAGCGCGCGCCGCATGCGCGAGGCGGTGGACGAGCTGCACCGCTTCACCCCCGAGCTGTTCGAGACCGACGCGGTCACCGACGCGCTGGCCGAGGCGGGCCTGGCGCCCGACCCCGCATCGCTGCGGCCCGAATGGGACCGCGTGGTGGACGAGGTGTTCCGCGAGGCGCGGCTCGAGCGTCCGCAGCGGTTCTTTCCCCGCTCGGGCGGGCGCGCCGGCCTGCATGGCGAGGATCTGGGCCACCTGCTGACCGAGCTGCAATATGTGGCTCGCGCGCATCCGGGGGCGCGCTGGTGAGCGAGCTGGACCGCCGCCGCGCATGGCAGGTCGCCGCCGCCGTGCCCGACCCCGAGATCCCGGTCGTGACGGTGGCCGATCTGGGCATCCTGCGCGACGTGCGCATCGAGAACGGCGTCGCCGTCGCGCAGGTCACGCCCACCTATATCGGCTGCCCGGCGACGCTGGCCATCGAGCTGGCGGTCGAGGCGGCGCTGCGCGATGCGGGTTTCGAGGCCCGGGTCGAGCGCGTCATGTCGCCCCCCTGGACCACCGACTGGATCACCGAAGAGGGGCGCGAGAAGCTGCGCGCCTACGGCATCGCCCCGCCCGTCCAGGGCGGCAACTCGACCCGCGCCCTGTTCGGCGAGACCGCCGCCCCCTGCCCGCGCTGCGGCTCGGACGACACCGAGCGCGTGTCCGAGTTCGGATCGACCCCCTGCAAGGCGCTCTATCGCTGCCGCGCCTGCAAGGAACCCTTCGACTATTTCAAGTGCCTGTGACGAGGATCGCCCGATGGCCCATGGATTCCACGAGCTGACCGTGCGCGAGGTGCGCCCCGAGGCCCCCGATGCCGTCTCGGTGCTGTTCGACGTGCCCGAGGCGCTGCGCCCGGCCTTCGCCTTCCGCCCGGGCCAGCACCTGACGCTGCGCGCCACGATCGACGGGCAGGACCTGCGCCGCGCCTACTCGATCTGCTCGACCCCCGAGGGCGGGCTTCGCGTGGGCGTGCGCAAGCTCGAGGGCGGGCGCTTCTCGACCTTCGTGTGCGAGCGCCTGCGCCCCGGCGACCGCATCCAGGTCATGCCCCCCGACGGGCGCTTCGGCGTCGATCCGGGCGGGCGGCACGATTACCTGCTGCTCGCCGCCGGCTCGGGCGTGACGCCGATCCTGTCCATCTGCCGCGCCGTGCTCGAGAACGAGCCCGAAAGCCGCGTGACCATGATCTACGGCAACCGCGCGACCGAGACGATCATGTTCCGCGAAGAGCTCGAGGACCTGAAGGACCGCTTCATCGACCGCTTCGAGCTGATCCATGTCCTCAGCCGCGAATCGCAGGATGTCGAGCTGCTGCACGGCCGCATCGACGCCGAGCGCCTGCGCCGCATGGCCCGCGCGGGGCTGATCGACCCGGCCCGGCACGACGCCGCCTTCATCTGCGGCCCGGGCGAGATGATCGAGACCGCCGCCGGCGCCCTGCGCGAAATGGGCATGCCCGAAGAGCGCATCCATTTCGAGCGCTTCACCCCGGCCGAGGACGCCGCCCCGCGCCCGGTCTCGGACGCCGCCGCACGCGCCGCCGAGCAGGGCGCGGTGATCGAGGCGGTGCTGGACGGCGCGCGCAAGAGCTTCCGCGTCACGCGCCCCGGCCAGACCGTGCTCGAGGCCGCGCAGGCTTCGGGGCTCGAGATCCCCTACTCCTGCGCGGGCGGCATGTGCTGCACCTGCCGCTGCAAGGTGGTCGAGGGCGAGAGCGAAATGGCGGTGAACTATTCGCTCGAGCCGTGGGAGGTCGAGGCCGGCTACACCCTGGCCTGCCAGACCCGCCCGCGCAGCGAAAGGCTGGTGCTGGACTTCGACGCGGTCTGACCGCGGCCCCGGCCCGATCCGGGACCGGATCGGGCGCCCCGGCCGGCCCGGCCGCGATCCGGCGCGGCGGCGGGCCCGGTCGCTCGCGGATCCGCCGCGGGGGCGGGCCCGGTCACTCGCGCGGCGGCAGGGGGCGCGGCTTGCCGTTCTCGTCGATGGCGACGAAATGGAACACCGCGTCGGTCACGCGCATGGTCTCGCCGCTGGGCTGGCGAGTGATCCACACCTCGACGCCGATGGTCATCGAGCTGCGCCCTTCGCGCATGATGTGCGAGTGGATCGAGACCAGATCGCCCACATGCACCGGGCGGTGAAAGGTCATCGCCTCGACCGAGACCGTGGCCACGCGCCCGCGCGCGCGGGTGCGCGCGGGCACCGAAGCGCCCAGGTCCATCTGCGCCATCAGCCAGCCGCCGAAGATGTCGCCATTGGCGTTCGTGTCCGCCGGCATGGCGATGGTCTGCAGCGTCACCGGCCCGATGGGCCGGCCCTGTTCGGGCGCGCCGCTCACTGCGCTTCGGGACCGCCGGCGTCGGCGGGCGCCTCGGCCTCGGCGCCCTGGCCGTCGGCCGCGTCCTGTTCGCCCGCGCCGGCCGGGCGCGCGGCGGCGACGCCGACCATGGCCGGGCGCAGCAGCCGCCCCGAGATGGTGAAGCCGTGCTGCATCACCTGGATCACCGTGCCCGGCTCGGCGTTCGGAACCGGGGCCTCGAACATCGCCTGGTGCAGCTTGGGATCGAACTTCTCGCCGATCTCGGGCGTGACCTGCTCGATCTTGTTCTTGGCGAAGGCGGCCAGCAGCTCGCGCTGGGTCAGCTCGATGCCCTCGATCAGGGCGCGGGCGTGCTTGCGCGCGGCCTCGTCGGCGGCGGCCAGCGCCCGGCCCAGATTGTCGTAGACGTCGAGCACGTCGCGCGCCAGCTTCGTGCCGCCATAGGCCTCGGCCTCCTTGCGGTCGCGCTCGGCGCGCTTGCGGATGTTCTCGGCCTCGGCCAGCGCGCGCATCAGCTTGTCGCGCAGCGAATCGCGCTCGGCGCGCAGGGCTTCGAGCTCGGCCTCGACCGGGTCCGCGGGCTCGGGCGCGGCCGAGGCGCCCGCCTCGGCTTCGGCCTGGGCTTCGGGCTGCTCGATGCGGTCGTTCTCGTGATTCTGGTTCTGCGACATGGTCATCCCTTCATGCCGCGCCGCCGGTCCGACATCAGCCGCCCCATCAGGCGGGCGGTGTAGTCGACGATGGGAACGACGCGGCCATAGTTCAGGCGCGTGGGGCCGATCACCCCGATCGCGCCGATGATTCGACGTTCCGCATCCATATATGGCGAAATCACCAGAGATGAACCCGAAAGCGAGAACAACTTGTTCTCGGAGCCGATGAAGATGCGCACGCCCTCGCCCTCTTCGGCCAGGTTGAGCAGCTGAAGCAGGTCCTCCTTGCGCTCCATGTCGTCGAGCAGGCGGCGCATGCGCTCGAGCTCCTCCTCGCTGGCGACGTCGTCCAGCAGGTTGGCCGCGCCGCGCACGATGACCCGCTCGGGATGCGCGCCGCCGTCGCCCTGCCAGATCTCGGCGCCGCGCTCGACCAGCTGGGCGGCCAGCGCGTCAAGCTCGCGGCGGCGGGCGGCGATCTCTTCGTGGATGACGGCGCTGGCCTCGCTCAGCGTGCGCCCGCGCAGCGCCGCGTTGAGAAAGTTCGCCGCCTCGCGCATGGCCGAGGGCGTCAGCCCCGGCGGCGGCGCGAACAGGCGGTTCTCGACCGCGCCGCTCTCGGTCACGATCACCACCAGCGCCGCCTCGGGCGACAGCGAAACGAACTCGATATGCTTGATGGGCTCTTCGGTCTTGGGCGCGAAGACCAGGCTTGCGCCGCGGGTCAGCCCCGACAACAGCGCCCCCGCGCGCGCCAGCATGCCCGTCAGATCGCCCGCGGCGCGCTCGTCCGCGGTCAGGCCGCTTTCGATGCGCTGACGCTCTTCGGGCGAGATGTCGCCGATCTCGAGCAGCCCGTCCACGAACAGCCGCAGGCCCATCTCGGTCGGCACGCGGCCGGCCGAGACATGGGGGCTGCCCAGCAGCCCCAGATGCTCCAGATCCTGCATCACGTTGCGCACCGTGGCCGGCGAAAGCGCGTTGTCCATGCTGCGCGACAACGTGCGCGAGCCGACGGGGTCGCCCGTCTCGAGATACGTCTCGACAAGGCGCCTGAAGATCTCGCGGCTGCGGTCGTTCAGGTCGCTGAGCCTGGCCGGCTGGCCGGTCATGTGCGCGTCGCCTTTCGAAAACTGCCTTGTCATGTCCGGAATCTAGGCGCCGCCGCCCGCTCGGTCAATCGGCCCCCGCGCCCCGGGCAAGGCATGGACCCCGGCGCGCGCCAAGAGTATGACAGGCGCCGTAGGAAAGCCACGAGGACATTGCACATGCGCCCATCCGGCCGCGAAGCGGACCAGCTCCGCCCCGTCTCCATCGAAACCGGCGTCGCCAAGCACGCCGAAGGCTCGTGCCTGATCCGCATGGGCGACACCCATGTTCTGTGCACCGCCTCGATCGAGGATCGCACCCCGCCCTGGATGCGCAATTCGGGCCTTGGCTGGGTCACGGCCGAATACGGCATGCTGCCCCGCGCCACCAATACCCGCAACCGGCGCGAGGCGGCGCTGGGCAAGCAGTCGGGCCGCACGCAGGAAATCCAGCGCCTGATCGGCCGCGCACTGCGCGCGGGCGTGGACCGCGTCGTTCTGGGCGAGCGCCAGATCACCGTCGATTGCGACGTCATCCAGGCCGACGGCGGCACCCGCTGCGCGGCCATCACCGGCGGCTGGGTGGCGCTGCGCCTTGCCGCCGAGAAGCTGGTGCGCGCGGGCGAGGTGTCCGAGAACCCCATCGTCGATCACGTGGCGGCGGTTTCGTGCGGCATCCATGGCGGACGCCCGGTGCTGGATCTGGACTATGCCGAGGACAGCGAGGCCGGCGCCGACGCGAACATCGTCATGACCGGCTCGGGCGGCCTGGTCGAGGTGCAGATGTCGGCCGAGGGCGCGCCCTTCAGCCGCCAGGAACTGGACGTGATGCTCGAGCTGGCGCACAAGGGCGTGGCCCAGCTGGTCGCCGCGCAGAAGGCGGCGGTGGAGGGCGCATGAGCCGCAAGCTGACCGGCCCGCGGCTGCTGATCGCCACCCACAACGCCGGCAAGCTCGAGGAATTCCGCGCGCTGCTGGCGCCCTATGGGCTTGCGCCCGTCTCGGCCGCCGAGCTGGGCCTGCCCGAACCGGCCGAGACCGAGGACACGTTCGAGGGCAACGCCCGCATCAAGGCCCACGCGGCCGCCAAGGCGGCGCAGATGCCCGCCCTCGCCGACGACAGCGGAATCGCCATCGACGCGCTGGGCGGCGCGCCGGGCGTGCGCACCGCCGACTGGGCCGAAACGCCCCAGGGGCGCGACTTCGTCATGGCCATGCGCCGCGCCCATGACGAGCTGCTGCGCTCGGGCGCGCCGCAGCCCTGGCGGGCGCGCTTCGTGTGCGTGCTGTGCCTGGCCTGGCCCGACGGCCATGACGAGCTGTTCCGCGGCGAGGTCGAGGGAACCTTCGTCTGGCCCATGCGCGGGGCGCTGGGGCATGGCTACGACCCGATCTTCCAGCCCGAGGGCCACGCGCTGACCTTCGCGCAGATGGACCCAGCCGAGAAGAACGCCATGTCGCACCGCGCCCGCGCCGTCGCGCTGCTGCGCCGCAAGCTCGAGCAGGGCGCATGAGCGTGCGGCGCATCTCGACCGGCTCGAGCTTCGAGCGCGACTACGCCTATTCGCGCGCCGTCGTGCGCGGGCCGTGGTGCTTCGTCTCGGGGACCACCGGCTACGACTACGCCGACATGACCATGCCCGAGAGCGCCGCCGAGCAGGCCGAGAACGCCTTCGCCACCATCGCCCGCACCCTGCGCGAGGCGGGCTTCTCGATGCGCGACATCGTGCGCGTGCAGTATCACGTCAGCGATCCCGCCCACTGGCAGGCGGCGGCGCCCGTCGTGCGCCGCTGGCTGGGCGACGCGCCGCCCGCCGCGACGCTGATCGTGGCCGGGCTGCTGCGCCCCGAGATGAAGATCGAGATCGAGGCGACGGCGCTGCGCGACGTCTGAGCGCCGCCCGCGCCCGGAAAGGACGCCCCATGCCGCCCGAACCCTTCGCCATCCGCCCCGGCGACGCGCCGCCCGCCGCCCGGCCGGCGCCCCGCCCCTCGGCGCCGGAAGGCGCACCCGACCCCGACCGCAACCGCGCCACCGCCCCCGCACCCGACCCCGGCGCAACCGAGGACTGGCGCGCGGGCGGCTTCGGGATCTACGTCCACTGGCCGTTCTGCAAGTCGAAATGCCCCTATTGCGACTTCAACTCGCACGTCTCGGCCCATGTCGACCATGACGCCTGGCGCCAGGCGCTGATCGCCGATCTAGAGGCCGCCGCGCGCCTGACCCCGGGGCGGCGGGCGCGCACGATGTTCTTCGGCGGCGGCACGCCCAGCCTCATGCCGCCGGCCACCGTCGCCGCGCTGATCGACGCCGTCGAGCGGCTGTGGGGCTTCGAGCCCGGCGCCGAGATCACCCTCGAGGCCAACCCCACCTCGGTCGAGGCGGCCGCCTTTCGCGGCTACGCGGCCGCGGGGGTCAACCGCGTCTCGATGGGGGTGCAGGCGCTGAACGACGCCGACCTGCGCGCGCTGGGGCGCACGCATGGCGCGGCCGAGGCCATGGCCGCCTTCGACGTGGCGCGCGCCGTCTTCCGACGGGTCAGCTTCGATCTGATCTATGCGCGCCAGAACCAGACCCCGCAGGCGTGGGAGGCAGAGCTGCGCCGCGCGCTGGACCTGGCGGCGGACCATTTGTCGCTCTACCAGCTGACCATCGAGCCGGGCACCCGCTTCGCCCAGCTGCACGCGCGCGGCCGCCTGCGCGGCCTGCCCGCCGACGACGACGCCGCGCGCATGTACGAGCTGACGCAGGAGCTGTGCGAGGCCGCCGGCATGCCCGCCTACGAGATCTCGAACCACGCCCGCCCGGGCGACGAGAGCCGCCACAACCTGATCTACTGGCGCTATGGCGACTATGTCGGCGCGGGTCCCGGCGCCCATGGCCGCCTGACGGTCGAGGGCCGCCGCCTGGCGACCGAGAACCTGCGCGCGCCCGGCGCCTGGCTCGAGGCGATGCGCGCGGGCCGTCCGGCCGCGTCCTTCGAAGAGATCGCCCCCGAGGATCAGGCCGCCGAATACCTGCTCATGTCGCTGCGCCTCGCCGAAGGAACCGACCCCGCGCGCCATGCCCGGCTGGGCGGGCGTCCGTTTGACCCCGAGCGGGTGGCGCGGCTGGTCGAGCAAGGAGTCCTGACCTGGCGCGCCGAGCGCCTCGCCGCCACGCGCAAGGGGCGCGCGCTGCTGGATGCGGCGCTGCGCGAGCTTGTGGCCTGAACGCCCTCGCCCTGCGCGCCCGCAGGCGCTAGACAGGCCCCATGAAGGTGTTCTGGTTCCTGGTCGGCGCGCTCAGCCTGCTTCTGGCGGTCATCGGCATCGTGCTGCCGCTGATGCCGACGGTGCCGTTCCTGCTGCTGGCGGCCTACGCCTTCGCGCGGTCCTCGCCGGCGTTTCACGACTGGCTGATCTCGCATCCCGTGCTGGGCAAGCCCATTCTCGACTGGCGCAGGAACGGCGCCATCCGCCGCCCGCTCAAGCTGTGGGCGCTGGCGTCGCTGTGCTTCGTGTTCGGGATGTCGGTGGCCCTGGGCGCGCCGCTTTGGGTGCTGGCGGCGCAGGCGCCGGCGCTGCTGTGCGTCGGGATCTTCATCTGGACGCGTCCCGAGGGCGAACGCCCCCCCGCCGACCAGAGCCCGCGGCCGCCCGGCGATGGCGGCGTCTGACCGCGCCGCGCGGCCCCGAGGCCGCAAGGCGCGGGCCGGGCGGACCGCGGCGGCCCGCCCGGATCCGGCCTCAGCCGCGGATGGCGGCCTTGAACGGCGCGGCGAACTTGAAGCGCGGGGCCATGTGGGCCTCGGCCATCTTCTTCTCGCCGGTCTGCGGGTTGCGCACTTCGCGCGCGGCGCGCTCGGCCGCGTCGATCTTGCCCAGACCGTTGATCGTCACGGTCTTGCCCTGCTTCAGCGCGGCCTCGGCGACGCGCGGAAGCGCGGCCAGCACGGCGGCGACGCTGGACTTGGTCTCGCCGCTGGCCTCGGCAAGCGCGGTGACGAGTTCATCTTTCTTCACGGGTGGTCCCTCCGTTCTCGGACAATGCGTCGTTCGATCGCCGCCCCACAACACCGTAATCGCGGGCAAAGTCAAGCGTGGACAGGCTTCGCGCCGCCCGCGGGGGCGCGCTTACCCTGCGTCGTCGAGCAGATCGCGCAGCTCGTAGAGCAGCTCGAGCGCCTGGCGCGGCGTCATGTCGTCGGGCGAAAGCTCGCGCAGGCGCCGCTCAACCTGCGAGGGCGCGCGCGCCGGCGCCGGGGCGGGCGCCGGGCGGGCCGCCGAGAACAGCGGCAGATCGTCCGCCAGCGCCCGCACGCGCTCGCCCCCCTCGCGGCGGTCGCCGCGCTCGAGCGCCTCGAGCACCTCGCGCGCGCGGGCGATCACCGCCTCGGGCAGGCCGGCCAGCCGCGCCACCTGCACGCCGTAGGACCGGTCGGCGGCGCCCGGGCGCACCTCGTGCAGGAAGATCACCTCGCCCTCCCACTCGCGCACCGCGACCGAGGCGTTGCGCAGGCCGGGCAGGCGGGCCGCCAGGGCGGTGAGCTCGTGATAATGGGTGGCGAAAAGCGTGCGGCAGCGGTTGACGTCGTGCAGATGCTCGAGCGTCGCCCAGGCGATGGACAGCCCGTCATAGGTCGAGGTGCCGCGCCCGATCTCGTCGAGGATGACCAGCGCGCGCGGGCCCGCCTGGTTGAGGATGGCGGCGGTCTCGACCATCTCGACCATGAAGGTCGAGCGCCCGCGCGCCAGATCGTCGGCCGCGCCGACGCGGCTGAACAGCTGATCGACGACGCCGATGCGCGCGCGCGCCGCCGGCACGAAGGCGCCCATCTGCGCCAGCACGGCGATGAGCGCGTTCTGCCGCAGGAAGGTGGACTTGCCCGCCATGTTCGGGCCGGTCAGAAGCCAGACGGGGCGGGCGTCGTCGCCCTCGGCGCTCAGGTCGCAGTCGTTGGGCACGAAGCTTTCGCCCGCGCGCCGCAGGGCCTGCTCGACGACCGGGTGGCGGCCGCCCTCGATCTCGAACTCGCGCCCCGGCAGGATCTGCGGGCGGGTCCAGTCCTCTTGCGCGGCAAGCTCGGCCAGCGCCGCCGACAGGTCGATCTCGGCCAGCGCGCGCGCGGCGGCGGCGATGGCGGGGGCGCGCTCGAGCACGGCGGCGCGCAGCTCCTGAAAGCGGCGCTGCTCGATCTCGAGCGCGCGGGCGCCGGCGTTGTGGATGCGCGTCTCCAGCTCGGACAGCTCGACGGTGGTGAAGCGCACCGCGTTGGCCAGCGTCTGGCGGTGGATGAAGGTCTGCGACAGCGGCTCGGACATCATCCGCGACGCGTGCGTGGCCGGGGTTTCGACGAAATAGCCGAGCACGTTGTTGTGCTTGATCTTGAGCGCGTTGATCCCGGTGCGCTCGACATAGCTTCCCTGCAGGCGGGCGATCACGCCGCGGCCCTCGTCGCGCAGGCTGCGCGCCTCGTCCAGCTCGGGGTCGAAGCCGGGCGCTATGAAGCCGCCGTCGCGCGCCATGAGCGGCGGCTCGGCGATCAGCGCGGCGTCCAGAAGGCCCACCAGCGCATCATGCCCGCACAGCGCCTCGAGCGCGCGGGCGATGCGCGCGGGCGCCTCGGCCCCCGACAGCGCCGCCGCCAGATCCTGGGCGCGGGCCAGCGCATCGCGGATCGCGGCCAGGTCGCGCGGCCCCCCGCGCTCGAGCGCAAGGCGCCCCAGCGCGCGCTCGATCTCGGGCGTCTTGCGCAGCGCCTCGCGGGCGGCGCCGGCAAGGTCGCGCCGGTCCAGGAACCAGTCCACGGCGTCGTGGCGCGCGGCGATCTCGTCGCGGTCGGTCGAAGGCGCCGCCAGCCGCGTCTCGAGCAGCCGCGCCCCCGCCCCCGTCACCGTGCGGTCGATGGCCGCCAGCAAAGAGCCCTCGCGCCGGCCCGACAGGGTGCGCGTCAGCTCGAGATTGCGGCGCGTCGCCGCATCCAGCCGCATGGCCCCGCCCGGCCCCTCGACCGCGGGCGGGCGGATCATGGGCAGCTTGCCGCGCTGGGTCAGCTCGACATAGGCCACCACCGCGCCCATCGCCGCCAGCTGCGGGCGGGCGAAGGCGCCGTAGGCGTCCAGCGCCTCGACCCCGAACAGGGCCTTGAGCCGCGCCTCGGCGCCGGCGCTGTCGAAGCTGGACCGGGGCAGCGGGGTCAGCACCGCCCCCGCCTCGCGCGCAAGCGAGCCCAGCGCCTCGTCGCCCGCCGCGGCCTCCGAGGCCAGCAGCTCGGACGGCGCCAGCCGCGCCAGCATCGGCCCCAGCGCCGGGCGCGGGCAGGCGGCGACGTGGAAATCGCCCGTCGAGACGTCGAGCCACGCCACCGCTCCCTCGCCGCGGATCTCGGCCCATGCGGCCAGGTAGTTGTGCGAGCGCGCGTCCAGCAGGCTGTCCTCGGTCAGCGTGCCGGGGGTGACCAGGCGCACCACGTCGCGCTTGACCACGGCCTTGTGGCCGCGCTTCTTCGCCTCGGCCGGATCCTCGAGCTGCTCGCACACCGCAACGCGGAAACCCTTGCGGATCAGGGTCTGCAGATAGCTTTCGGCCGAGTGATGCGGCACGCCGCACATCTCGATGTCGCGGCCCAGATGCTTGCCCCGCCGCGTCAGCGCGATGTCCAGCGCCGCGGCCGCCTGCACCGCGTCCTCGAAGAACAGCTCGTAGAAATCGCCCATCCGGTAGAACAGCAGCGCGTCGGGATAGCGCGACTTGATCTCCAGATACTGCGCCATCATCGGCGTGGCGCCGGCGACGTCGACGCCGCCCTGCGCCGGCTTGGTGTTGCTCCGGGTCATGTCCTGTCCGTCCGTCGGATCCCCAAGGGCGGATAGCATGGCGCGCGGCGCGACGGAACCGGCGCGAAAACTGCGCTTGCGGCCGCCTGCGCGGCGCGATAAACGAACAAAAACCGCGACCGTCGCGCAATAAAATTACCAACGGAGCCCAGATGACCGACCGCAACGCGCAGCTCGACAAGGAAGCCCTGGCCTTCCACCGCCTTCCCCGCCCCGGCAAGCTGCAGGTGTCGGCGTCCGTTCCCATGGCCACGCAGCGCGACCTGTCGCTGGCCTACTCGCCCGGAGTCGCGGCGCCGGTGCGCGCCATCGCGGCCGACCCGATGGCCAGCTACGAATACACCTCGCGCGGGAACATGGTCGCCGTCATCACCAACGGCACGGCCATCCTGGGCATGGGCAATCTGGGCGCGCTGGCCGCCAAGCCGGTGATGGAGGGCAAGGCCGCGCTGTTCAAGCGCTTCGCGGACGTCGACGCCATCGACCTCGAACTGGCCACCGAAGACCCCGACGCCTTCTGCGACGCGGTGCGGCTGCTGGCGCCCAGCTTCGGGGGCATCAACCTCGAGGACATCAAGGCGCCCGAGTGCTTCATCATCGAGCAGCGCCTGAAGGACGAGCTCGACATCCCCGTCTTTCACGACGACCAGCACGGCACGGCGGTGATCTGCGTCGCCGGCCTGATCAACGCCCTGCACCTGACGGGCAAGCGCATCGAGGACTGCAAGATCGTGGTCAACGGCGCCGGGGCGGCCGGCATCGCCTGCATCGAGCTGGTCAAGGCGCTGGGCGCCCGGCACGACAACTGCATCCTGTGCGACACGCGCGGGGTCATATATCGCGGCCGCGAGCAGGGCATGAACCAGTGGAAGGCCGCCCATGCGGCCGACACCGCCGACCGCACGCTCGAGGACGCCATGCGCGGCGCGGACGTGTTCCTGGGCGTGTCCGCCAAGGGAGCCGTGACCGCCGAGATGCTGCGCGCCATGGCGCCGAACCCGGTCATCTTCGCCATGGCCAATCCCGACCCCGAGATCACCCCCGAAGAGGCCCGCGCCGTGCGCGCCGACGCCATCGTCGCCACGGGGCGCTCGGACTATCCGAACCAGATCAACAACGTCCTCGGCTTTCCCTATCTGTTCCGCGGGGCGCTCGACATCCACGCCCGCTCGATCAACGAAGAGATGAAGCTGGCCGCCGCGCACGCCCTGGCCGATCTGGCGCGCCACGACGTGCCCGACGAGGTCGCCCTGGCCTACGGGCAGAAGCTCAGCTTCGGGCCCGACTACATCATCCCCACCCCGTTCGATCCGCGGCTGATCCATGTCGTGCCCATGGCCGTGGCGCGCGCGGGCATGGAAAGCGGCGCCGCCCGCCGCCCGATCGAGGACTGGGACGCCTACGAGCTGTCGCTCAAGGCGCGCATGGACCCCACCGCCTCGATCCTGCAGGCGCTGTTCGCCCGCGCGCGCGCGCGCCAGGCCCGCATCTGCTTCGCCGAGGGCGACGACGAGCGCGTGGTGCGCGCCGCCGTCGCCTTCGGCCGCGCCGGGCTGGGCAAGCCTGTCGTCGTCGGCCGCGAAGAGCAGGTGCGCGCCATTCTCGAATCCGCCGGCATGCCCGAGGCGTTCGACGAGCTCGAGATCGCCAACGCCGCCAACACGCCCCATCTCGCCCGCTACGAGGACTTCCTCTACCGCCGGCTTCAGCGCAAGGGCTTCGACGCGCGCGACTGCCACCGCCTGGCCTCGCGCGACCGGCACGTCTTCGCGGCGCTGATGACCGCGCACGGGCAGGTCGACGGCATGGTCACCGGCGCGACGCGCAAATCGGCCCATGCGCTGGACCTGATCGGCCACGTCTTCGACGTGCAGCCCAAATCGGGCGTGGTCGGCGTCACCGCCGCGATCATCAAGGGCCGCATGGTCCTGATCGCCGACACGCTGGTGCATGAATGGCCCGACGCCGAGGATCTTGCCGACATCGCCGAGGCGGCCGCGCGCACGGCCCGCCATCTGGGGCTGGAGCCGCGCGTGGCGTTCCTCAGCTTCTCGACCTTCGGCTATCCGGTGTCGGAACGCGCGACCAAGATGGCCGAGGCGCCCAAGGTTCTTGACGCGCGCGGCGTGGATTTCGAGCATGACGGCGAGATGACCGCCGACGTGGCGCTCAACGCGCAGGTCATGGCGCAATACCCCTTCTGCCGGCTGAGCGGCCCGGCCAACATCCTGGTCATGCCCGCGCGCCATTCGGCGTCGATCACGGTCAAGATGCTGCAGGAGCTTGGCGGCGCCACGGTGATCGGCCCGCTCCTGACGGGGATCGACCGCCAGGTGAAGCTGTGCTCGACCACGGCGACGGTGTCGGACGTGCTCAACATGGCGGTGATGGCGGCCTGCGAGGTGGGCTGAGCGCCCGCCCCGCGCCGCCCGCTCCCGCGCATGCGCGCCGCGGCCTCAGCCGGGGAAGGGGATCGGCCGCAGGTCCTTGCGCATGTAAAGCGGGTGGCGCGGCGCGCCGTCCCTGGTCAGGCCCAGGCAGAACAGCGCGCGCCCGTCGGCGCGCAGCGCCTCGACGGTCTCGCGCCCGTAATGGCGCAGGCGCGGGTGCAGCGCGCCGAAGGCCAGCATGATCAGATCGGCCTGCGCCGCCTGCTCGCGGATCACGTCCAGATTGACGGGGCTGCGCGGCGCCACGCCCTCGGCCAGCAGATCGGCCGGCCGCGTGGCGCGCCAGTCCATCACGTTCGTCTTCACGAAGCGGCGAAAGCCCCATGCGCGCGAGTAGTCCGACTCGCGCCGCACGGTGGGGTCGTCGACGTCGGCCTCGGCGGTCGAGGGGTTCATGCCGATCCACAGCGCCGTGCCCGCGCCGTCGGGATACTCGCGCGTCAGCAGGGGGCGATAGCGCCCGCAGGGCGAGAACACCGCCTCGCCCGTCACGTCGCCCGCAAGGCGCAGCCGCACCTTGCCGCCCGGATCGTGGCGGCGATGCGCGCTCATGCCGCCGCCCGCGGCGCGCGCCGCGCCGTCTGCGTCAGCAAGATGCCCGCCCCCGCCACCGCCACGCCCAGCGCGTCGCGCCAGCTCAGCGGCTCGGCCAGCATGACCGCGGCGATGAGCACGCCCAGGCCCGGGTTCAGGAAGTGAAAGCTCGCCGCCCCGACCGGACCGATGCGCTTGACCAGCAGGAACCAGACCACCGTCGCCAGAACGCCCGGGACCAGCGTCGTGTAGGCGAAGGCCGCCAGCATCGGCGCGGTCAGGCGCAGATCCGCCGCGCTTTCGAACGCCAGCGCGACCGGCGCCAGCGTCGCCGCGCCCGCCAGCATCTGCAGGCCGACGATCATCAGCACCCGGTTGCCCGGCGACACGCCCCGCACCAGCAGCGTCGCCGCCGCCAGCGCCGCCGCGGCCGCCAGGCACAGCGCCGCGCCCGCCAGGTCGGCCGCGCCCGAGGCGCGCGCGCCCATGACCAGCGCCACCCCCGCCACGCCCAGCGCCAGCCCCAGCGCCCCCGCCGGGCGCAGCCTCTCGCCCAGGAACAGCCAGCCGGCCAGCGCCACCATCAGCGGCATCAGGCTGGCGATCACCGCCGCCAGCCCCGCATCCACCCATGTCATGGCGTAGAAGTTCAGCCCCAGGTAAAGGCTGTTCTGGCAAACGCCGAACACGCCCACCAGCAGCCATTGCCGGCGCGTCAGGTCCATGCGCTGCCCCATCAGCGCCGCAAGCGCGCAGGCCAGCGCCCCCGAGATGAGGAAGCGCGCCGACAGCGCCATGAAGGGCGGCGCGTCGGCGACCACGAACTTGGCCGAGGTGAAGGCGCTGGACCACATCAGCGCGAAGGCCAGCCCCATGGCCAGCGCCACGGCGTCGAAGCGGCGTGCGGCGGAGGCGGCGGGGGTTGGGGTGGAGGGCGCGCTGCTCATGTCCGCTGTGTATCATTCCCGCACCGGCGCGCCAGCCCTGATTCGCGCCGCGGGCGCTTGCCGCGCCGATGCGCGCCGTTTTGTGATCACGCCGCTTTTTCGCGTGATCACAAAAGCCGCTTTTCCGGCCTTCGCGCCAAGGCGTCGTTGCGTCGCGGGGCGGAAACTGGATACAAGGCGTCGGTCGGCCGCGCCCGCGCGCACCCGGCGCCGACGCCGCGCGCGCCCCTCCGGGTCGCAGGCGGCGGCAACTCGGCCGGCCTGTCGGAACGCCTCGGAGGACGTCCAGGACATGAACATTCACGAATACCAGGCCAAGCAGCTCCTCAGGGAATACGGGGCGCCGGTGGCCGACGGCCGCGTCGTCACGCGCGCCGAAGAAGCCAAGACCGCCGCCGGCGAGCTTGACGGGCCGCTCTGGGTGGTCAAGGCCCAGATCCACGCCGGCGGACGCGGCAAGGGCCGCTTCAAGGAGCCGGACGCCGGCGACAAGGGCGGCGTGCGCCTTGCGCGTTCGGTCGAGGAGGCCGCCGAAGAGGCGCGCCGCATGCTCGGCCGCACGCTGGTGACCCACCAGACCGGCCCGGCGGGCAAGCAGGTCAACCGCATCTACATCGAGGAAGGCGCCGACATCGAGCGCGAGCTGTATCTGGCTCTGCTGGTGGACCGCGAGACCTCGCGCATCAGCTTCATCGCCTCGACCGAGGGCGGCATGGACATCGAGGAGGTCGCCGCCGCCACCCCCGAGAAGATCGTCACCTTCTCGGTCGATCCGGCGACGGGCGTGTCGGGCTTCCACGGCCGCAAGGTCGCCTTCGCGCTGGGCCTCAAGGGCCAGGCCTACAAGGACTGCGTCAAGCTGGCCGGCCAGCTTTACAAGCTGTTCGTCGAGAAGGACGTCAACCTGCTCGAGATCAACCCGCTGATCGTCATGACCGACGGCCGGCTGCGCTGCCTCGACTGCAAGATGAACTTCGACTCGAACGCGCTCTACCGCCATCCCGAGATCATGGCCCTGCGCGACGAGAGCGAAGAGGACCCCAAGGAGCTCGAGGCGTCGAAATACGACCTCAACTACATCGCGCTCGACGGCGAGATCGGCTGCATGGTCAACGGCGCCGGCCTGGCCATGGCGACGATGGACATCATCAAGCTCTATGGCGGCGAGCCGGCCAACTTCCTCGACGTGGGCGGCGGCGCCACCAAGGAGAAGGTCGCCGAGGCCTTCAAGATCATCACCTCGGACCCGAACGTGAAGGGCATCCTGGTGAACATCTTCGGCGGCATCATGCGCTGCGACGTCATCGCCGAGGGCATCGTCGCCGCGGTCAAGGAGGTCGGGCTGTCGGTGCCGCTGGTCGTCCGGCTCGAGGGCACGAACGTCGAGCTTGGCAAGAAGATCATCAACGAAAGCGGTCTGGACGTGATCGCGGCGGACAACCTGTCCGACGCGGCCGAGAAGATCGTGAAGGCGGTGAAAGCCGCGAAGGAGACGAACTGATGGCCGTCCTCGTCGATGAGAACACCAAGGTGATCTGCCAGGGCCTGACCGGCGCGCAGGGCACCTTCCACACCGAGCAGGCGATCGCCTACGGCACGAAGATGGTCGGCGGCGTGACGCCGGGCAAGGGCGGCAGCACCCATATCGGCCTGCCGGTCTTCGACACGGTGGCCGAGGCCGTGGCCGCCACCGGCGCCGACGCCACCGCCATCTACGTTCCGCCGCCCTTCGCGGCCGACGCGATCCTCGAGGCGATCGACGCCGAGATGCGGCTGATCGTGTGCATCACCGAGGGCATCCCGGTGCTGGACATGATGAAGGTCAAGCGGGCGCTGCAGGGCTCGAAATCGACGCTGATCGGCCCGAACTGCCCAGGCGTCATCACCCCAGACGCGTGCAAGATCGGCATCATGCCCGGCCATATCCACAAGCGCGGCAAGGTGGGCGTGGTGTCGCGCTCGGGCACGCTGACCTACGAGGCGGTCAAGCAGACCACCGACGTCGGCCTTGGCCAGTCCACCTGCGTGGGCATCGGCGGCGACCCGATCAAGGGGACCGAACATATCGACGTGCTCGAGTGGTTCCTGGCCGACGACGAGACCGAGGCCATCATCATGATCGGCGAGATTGGCGGCTCGGCCGAAGAGCAGGCGGCCCAGTTCATTGCCGACGAGCGCAAGCGCGGCCGCGCCAAGCCCATCGCCGGCTTCATCGCCGGGCGCACGGCCCCTCCGGGCCGGCGCATGGGCCATGCCGGCGCCATCATCGCCGGCGGCAAGGGCGGCGCCGAGGACAAGATCGAGGCGATGAAGTCGGCCGGCTTCGTCGTCGCCGACAGCCCCGCCGGGCTGGGCGAGGCGGTCCTCAAGGCGATGGGCCGCTAACCTTGCAGAAACCGGCGCGGCCCCACAAAGGGGCCGCGCTTCGCAATCGGCCGGAGCGCCCCCGGCAAGGGGTGATCCGGACAGCGCCGGGCGGGACGGCCCGCCGGGCATCAGCCAGGGAGCGAACGCTCAAGGCGTCTTCGCGCAGCGGAACATGACCGACCAGAGCCCCAACAAGGTCTTCCATTCGACTTCATTCCTGCAGGGCCACAACGCCGCTTTCGTCGAGCAGCTCTACGCCCGCTACGCGCAGGATCCCAACGCGGTGGACGAAAGCTGGCGCAGCTTCTTCAAGGCGCTCGGCGACGCCCCCGATCAGGTGACGCGCGAAGCCCGCGGCCCCTCGTGGCAGCGCGCCGACTGGCCGCCCGTCCCGCATGACGAGGTGACCGCCGCCCTGACCGGCGAGTGGGGCGAGGAGAAGACCCCCGCGAAGCTGACCGAGAAGCTCCAGGCCAAGGCGCAGGAAAAGGGCGCCAGCCTGACCGACGCGCAGACGCGCCAGGCGGTGCTCGATTCGATCCGCGCGCTGATGCTGATCCGCGCCTACCGCATCCGCGGCCATCTGATCGCCGATCTGGACCCGCTGGGCCTGCGCCGCGTCGAACCGCATCCCGAGCTGGACCCGCGCACCTACGGCTTCGACGAAGCCGACATGGACCGGCCGATCTTCATCGACAACGTGCTGGGGCTGGAAACCGCCACGCTGCGCGAGATCCTGGCCATCGTCCAGCGCACCTATTGCGGCACCTTCGCGCTGCAGTTCATGCACATCTCGAACCCCGAAGAGGCCGCCTGGCTCAAGGAGCGGATCGAGGGGCTGGGCAAGGAGATCGTCTTCACCAAGGAGGGGCGCAAGGCCATCCTCCAGAAGCTGGTCGAGGCCGAGGGCTTCGAGAAGTTCCTGCACGTCAAATACACCGGCACCAAGCGCTTCGGCCTTGACGGCGGCGAGTCGCTGGTCCCCGCGATGGAGCAGATCATCAAGCGCGGCGGCGCGCTGGGCGTGAAGGAAATCGTCATCGGCATGCCCCATCGCGGCCGCCTGTCGGTGCTGGCCAACGTGATGGGCAAGCCCTACCGCGCCATCTTCCACGAATTCCAGGGCGGCAGCTTCAAGCCCGACGACGTCGACGGCTCGGGCGACGTGAAATACCATCTCGGCGCCTCGTCGGACCGCGAGTTCGACGGCAACAAGGTGCACCTGTCGCTGACCGCCAACCCCTCGCATCTCGAGGCGGTGAACCCCGTCGTTCTGGGCAAGGTGCGCGCCAAGCAGGCGCAGCTGGGCGACGTCGAGCGCAAGCAGGTGCTGCCGGTGCTGCTGCATGGCGACGCGGCCTTCGCCGGGCAGGGCGTGGTGGCCGAGTGCTTCGGCCTGTCGGGGCTCAGGGGGCACCGCACGGGCGGCACCATCCACATCGTGGTCAACAACCAGATCGGCTTCACCACGGCGCCGCACAACTCGCGCTCGTCGCCCTACCCGACCGACATCGCGCTGATGGTCGAGGCGCCGATCTTCCACGTCAACGGCGACGACCCCGAGGCCGTGGTCCATGCCGCCAAGGTCGCGACCGAGTTCCGCCAGAAATTCGGCAAGGACGTGGTCATCGACATGTGGTGCTACCGGCGCTTCGGGCACAACGAGGGCGACGAGCCCATGTTCACCCAGCCGCTGATGTACAAGCGCATCAAGCAGCACAAGACCACGCTGCAGCTCTACACCGAGCGCCTGGTGCGCGACGGCCTGATCCCCGAGGGCGAGATCGAGGACGAGAAGGCGCGTTTCCAGGCCCTTCTGAACGACGAGTTCGAAGCCGCGAAATCCTACAAGCCCAACAAGGCCGACTGGCTTGACGGCCGCTGGAGCGGCATGGGCCCCGGCGCGGGCGAGTATCAGCGCGGCGAGACGGCCGTGCCGCTCGAGACGCTCAAGGAAGTGGGCATGGCGCTGACCCGCCTGCCCGAGAACTTCCACCCGCACCGAACCATCGTGCGCCTGCTCGAAAGCAAGCGCGAGATGATCGAGACGGGCGAGGGCGTGGACTGGGCCACCGCCGAGGCGCTGGCCTTCGGCACGCTTCTGCTCGAGGGCTTCCCCGTGCGCCTGTCCGGTCAGGACAGCACCCGCGGCACCTTCTCGCAGCGCCACTCGGCCATCATCGACCAGGAAACGGAAGAGCGCTGGTATCCGCTCAACCACATCCGCCCCGACCAGGCGCAGTTCGAGGTCGTGGACTCGATGCTGTCCGAATACGCGGTGCTGGGCTACGAATACGGCTACTCGCTGGCCGAGCCGCGCGCGCTGGTGGCCTGGGAGGCGCAGTTCGGCGACTTCGCCAACGGCGCGCAGATCATGATCGACCAGTTCATCAGCTCGGGCGAGCGCAAGTGGCTGCGCATGTCGGGCCTGGTCATGCTGCTGCCCCACGGCTACGAGGGTCAGGGCCCCGAGCATTCCTCGGCCCGGCTCGAGCGCTTCCTGCAGCTGTCGGCCGAAGACAACTGGATCGTCGCCAACTGCACCACGCCGGCGAACTACTTCCACATCCTGCGCCGTCAGCTGCACCGCACCTTCCGCAAGCCGCTGGTGCTGATGACGCCCAAGTCGCTGCTGCGTCACCGCCGCTGCGTCTCGTCGCTGGCCGACATGGCCGAGGGCTCGTCCTTCCACCGCGTCCTGCCCGACGACGCCGAGCTGGGCCGCTCGGAGCTCAAGCTCGCGCCCGACGAGAAGATCCGCAAGGTCGTGATCTGCTCGGGCAAGGTCTATTACGACCTGCTCGAGGCGCGCGACGAGCGCGGGCTCGAGGACGTGTATCTGCTGCGGCTCGAGCAGTTCTATCCCTTCCCCGCCATCTCGATGACCAAGGAGCTGTCGCGCTTCAAGAACGCCGAGATCGTGTGGTGCCAGGAAGAGCCCAAGAACCAGGGCGGCTGGTTCTTCGTCGAGCCGAACATCGAATGGGTGCTGGGCCGCATCGAGGCCCGTCACGCCCGCCCGAGCTATGCGGGCCGCGCGGCGTCGGCCTCGCCGGCGACGGGCCTCGCCACGAAACACAAGCAAGAGCAGGAAGCGCTCGTCAACGACGCGCTGGCCTGAGAGGAGCTGGACAAATGAGCGTAGAGGTCAGGGTTCCCACTCTGGGCGAATCCGTCACCGAGGCCACCGTCGCGACCTGGTTCAAGAAGCCGGGCGACCGCGTCGAGGCCGACGAGATGCTGTGCGAGCTGGAAACCGACAAGGTGACGGTCGAGGTGCCCTCGCCCGCCTCGGGCGTGCTCGCCGAGATCGTGGCGAAGGAAGGCGACACCGTGGGCGTGGACGCCCTGCTCGCCGTCGTCGACGAGGCCGCGGGCGCGGCCGCCAAGCCTGCGGCGCCGGCCCCCGCGGCCGCAGCGAAATCCGCCCCCGAGCCCGCCGCCAAGGAGGATGCGCGCATGGTTGACGTGATGGTTCCCGCGCTGGGCGAAAGCGTGACCGAGGCCACCGTCGCGACCTGGTTCAAGAAGCAGGGCGAGGCCGTGAGCGCCGACGAGATCCTGTGCGAGCTCGAGACCGACAAGGTGTCGGTCGAGGTTCCGGCCCCCGCCTCGGGCGTTCTGGCCGAGATCCTGGCCCCCGAAGGCGCGACCGTCGCCGCGGGCGGCAAACTGGCCGTGATCGCCGCCGGCGAGGGCGCCGCCGCGGCCCCGGCGCCCGCCGCGCAGGCCGAGGCGTCCGCCGCGCAGGCCGCCGCGTCGGGCGCGAAGGATGTCGAGGACGCGCCCTCGGCCAGGAAGCTGATGGCCGAGGCCGGCCTGACCCGCGATCAGGTTCAGGGCTCCGGCCGCGACGGCCGCGTGATGAAGGAGGACGTGCAGCGCGCCATCGCCGCCGCGGCCGCCGCGCCGGCCCAGGCCCCCGCGCCCTCGGCCGCGCCGCGCCCGCCCGTGGCGGCCTCGGACGCCGCGCGCGAAGAGCGCGTGCGCATGACGCGCCTGCGCCAGACCATCGCGCGCCGCCTCAAGGACGCCCAGAACACCGCCGCCATGCTGACCACCTACAACGAGGCGGACATGTCGGCGATCATGGAGCTGCGCAACGCCTACAAGGACCAGTTCGAGAAGAAGCACGGCGTCAAGCTGGGCTTCATGTCCTTCTTCGTGAAGGCGTGCGTGCACGCGCTCAAGGAAGTGCCCGAGGTCAATGCCGAGATCGACGGCCAGGACATCGTCTACAAGAACTACTACCACATGGGCGTCGCGGTGGGCACGCCCACCGGCCTTGTGGTGCCGGTGGTGCGCGACGCCGACCAGCTGAGCTTCGCGCAGATCGAGAAGAAGATCGCCGAGCTGGGCCGGCGCGCGCGCGACGGCAAGCTGTCGATGGCCGAGATGCAGGGCGGCACCTTCACCATCTCGAACGGCGGGGTCTACGGCTCGCTCATGTCCTCGCCCATCCTCAACCCGCCGCAGTCGGGCATTCTGGGCATGCACAAGATCCAGGACCGCCCCGTGGCCGTGAACGGCCAGGTGGTCATCCGCCCGATGATGTATCTGGCGCTCAGCTACGATCACCGCATCGTCGACGGCAAGGGGGCGGTCACCTTCCTCGTGCGCGTGAAGGAGGCGCTCGAGGATCCGCGCCGCCTGCTGATGGATCTTTGAGGTCCCGGGGGGCCGCCCGCCGCGGCCCCGCCTTCGCCTGACGGCCGGTCCGCCGGCCCACAACGGAGAGAACTCATGTCGGAATACGACGTCATCGTGATCGGCGGCGGCCCGGGCGGCTATGTCTGCGCGATCCGCGCGGCGCAGCTGGGCCTCAAGACCGCCTGCGTCGAAGGGCGCGGCGCGCTCGGGGGCACCTGCCTCAATGTCGGGTGCATCCCCTCCAAGGCGCTGCTGCACGCCTCCGAGATGGTGCACGAGGCCCAGAGCTCGTTCGCCAGGATGGGCATCGCGGCCAAGGACGTCTCGGTCGATCTGAAGAAGATGATGGACTACAAGAACGGCGTCGTCGCCTCGAACACCCAGGGCATCGAGTTCCTGTTCAAGAAGAACAAGGTCGACTACGTCCGCGGCTGGGGCCGCATCGTCGGCAAGGGTCAGGTCGCGGTCGACGGCGACAAGCCCGCGACGCTGTCCGCCCGCAACATCGTCATCGCCACGGGCTCCGAGGTCGCCGTCCCGCCCTTCGCCAAGATCGACGAGAAGCGCGTGCTGTCCTCGACCGGCGCGCTGGAGCTGACCAAGGTTCCCAAGCGCCTGGTCGTGATCGGCGCCGGCGTGATCGGGCTCGAGCTCGGCTCGGTCTGGAAGCGCCTGGGCGCCGAGGTGACGGTGGTCGAGTATCTTGACCAGATCACCCCCGGCATGGACGGCGAGGTCTGCAAGCAGCTGCAGAAGATCCTCAAGAAGCAGGGTCTGAACTTCATCCTCGGCGCGGCGGTGCAGTCGGTGGACGCCAGCGGCAAGGAGGTCAAGGTCGCCTACAAGCTGCGCAAGGACGACAGCGCGCATGAGCTGGCCTGCGACGCCGTTCTGGTGGCCACGGGGCGCAAGCCCTACACCGCCGGGCTGGGGCTTGAGGAAGCGGGCGTGGCGCTGGACGAGCGCGGCCGCGTGGCGGTGGATTCGCATTTCCGCACCTCGCTCGAGGGCTGCTATGCGATCGGCGACGTCATCGCCGGGCCGATGCTGGCCCACAAGGCCGAGGACGAGGGCTACGCCGTGGCCGAGATCATCGCCGGCAAGGCGGGGCATGTGAATTACGGCGTGATCCCCTCGGTGATCTACACCGCGCCCGAAGTCGCCGCCGTCGGCAAGACCGAAGAGCAGCTCAAGGAAGAGGGCCGCGCCTACAAGGTCGGCAAGTTCCCCTTCATGGGCAACGGCCGCGCCAAGGCCAACTTCGCCACCGACGGTTTCGTCAAGCTTCTGGCCGACGCCGAGACCGACCGCATTCTGGGCGCGCACATCATCGGCCCGGCGGCGGGCGACCTGATCCACGAGATCTGCGTCGCGATGGAGTTCGGCGCGGCGGCCGAGGACGTGGCCCGCACCTGCCACGCGCACCCGACCTTCTCGGAAGCGGTGCGCGAGGCCGCGCTCGCCTGCGGCGACGGCGCGATCCACGCCTGAGCGCGCCGCGGCCGACGCCCCATCGCCCGCCGGTCCCGCGCCGGCGGGCGATGTCGTTGCGGCCTTGCCGCGCCGAGGGGGACGGAACCCGGCCTCGGGATCGCCCGCGCACGGGCACGCGACGACCGCCCCGACCCGCGCGGCCCCCGAAGGCGCGCGGGCTCGGCAGCCCCCCGCACGGGCCGGCCGACGCGCCGGAAGCTCGGCCGGGCGCCTGGCCCGAAAACCCCGATCGCCGCCAGGGCGCGGCGCGCGACGCGCCGGCCGTTTTCAGGCGAGGCGGGCCCATCGCCGATGGCCCTGGCCAGACCCGTCGGCCGTTGCCGATACGGGCCGCGAGCGGCGGCGAAAGCGGCGCCGCCCGGCGCGCAGGCATGAAGCGAGGCCGCCGCCCCCGGATCTTCGGCGGGCGCGCGATCATCGCACGGGCGCCGGGCCCCCGCCTCTGTCGCCCCTGCCGCCATGCGAAACGCCCGCCGGCGCGGGGCCGGCGGGCGCGTCAGGGCGGGGCTGGCGGGGGGTCAGAGCGAGGCGTCCAGCGCCGCCACGATGGCGTCGCCCATCTGCGAGGTGCTGGCGGGCGTTCCGCCCTCTTTCTGCATCAGGTCGGCGGTGCGCACGCCGTCGTCCAGAACCTTCTCGACCGCCTTTTCCAGCCGCGTGGCCTCCTCGCCCAGATCGAACGAGTAGCGCAGCGCCATGGCGAAGCTGAGGATGCAGGCGCAGGGATTGGCCTTGCCCTGGCCGGCGATGTCGGGCGCCGAGCCATGCACCGGCTCATACAGCGCCTTGGGCCGGCCGTTGGCCATGGGCGCCCCCAGGCTGGCCGAGGGCAGCATCCCCAGCGAGCCGGTCAGCATGGCGGCGCAGTCGGACAGGATGTCGCCGAACAGGTTGTCGGTCACGATCACGTCGAACTGCTTGGGCCAGCGCACCAGCTGCATGGCGCCGGCGTCGGCATACATGTGGCTCAGCTCGACGTCCGGGTATTCGTTGTCGTGCACCCACTGGACCTCTTCGCGCCAGAGAATGCCCGACTCCATGACGTTGGCCTTCTCCATCGAGCAGACCCGGTTGTTGCGCCGGCGCGCCAGCTCGAAGGCCGAGCGCGCCACGCGCCGGATCTCTTCGGTGGTGTAGCGCTGGGTGTTGATGCCGACGCGCGAGCCGTCGGGCAGCGTCTGGATCCCGCGCGGCTCGCCGAAATAGATGCCCGAGGTCAGCTCGCGCACGATCATGATGTCGAGCCCCGCGACGATCTCGGGCTTGAGGGACGAGAAATCGGCCAGCGCGTCGAAGCACTGCGCCGGGCGCAGGTTGGCGTAAAGGTCCATCTCCTTGCGCAGGCGCAGCAGGCCGCGCTCGGGCTTCACCGAGAAGTCCAGCGAATCGTATTTCGGGCCGCCCACCGCGCCCAGCAGCACCGCGTCCACGGACTGCGCCTTGGCCATGGTCTCGTCCGTCAGGGGCGTGCCGTGGGCGTCATAGGCCGCGCCGCCCACCAGATCCTCCTCGACGTCGAAGACGATGCCCCGCTTGGCGCCGAACCAGTCGATGACCTTGCGCACCTCGGCCATGACCTCGGGGCCGATGCCGTCGCCGGGCAGGATCAGAAGTGAGGGGTTGGACATGTCGCGCTCCCTGAAATTGCGTTCCGCCCAGCGCGTAGCCCCCAAGCGGCCCGCGGTCAAGGCGCCCGCTCAGGGCCGCGGCGACGCGCCGGCGCCGGGCGCGAGCAGATCGACCCACACAAGGCGGTGGTCCGAGCTGGCCGGGCGCCGTCCGCCCTTGACCAGCCGCGCCAGCGGATCGTGCGGCGCGGGCCAGAACACCCCCGCCCCCGCAACCCGCAGCCCCGCCGCCGGCAGCACATAGTCCACGCGCAGGTTGCCCGGCCCGCCCTTGTCGCGCCAATCGGCGGTGTCGAAGGCCGGATCGCCCCGGTGGCGCGCGTTCTCGCCCCCCTGCGCCGCGGCGGCGGCGGCCGCGCCGGGGCTGGCGGGGCGCGGGTCCTGCACCAGCGGCGAGGCCAGGAGCGCCCGTATGGGATCGCGCCGCGCCTCGCCGTCCTGGGGATCGGCGTTGAGATCGCCCATGATGACGAAGGCCGCGCCCGCCGGCAGCCCCCCCGCGACGCCCGCATCGTCGACGATCCAGTCGGCGCCGGCCAGGTAGTCGAGCCAGAAGCGGATCTCGTCGTGATTGCGGCGGCCGTTGCGGTCCTCGGGCCCGTCGAAGACCGGCGGCGTGGGGTGGCTGGCCAGGATCCGCAGCTCGACGCCGCCGGGCAGCATCGCCGGCACGTCCCAATGCGACTTCGAGGACAGCCGCAGCGCCGGCGCCGCCGGACCGTAATGCGCGACCGGCAAGAGCGAGTCGGGCATCTGCGCCCATTTCAGCAGCCGGAAGCTGCGCGCGCGCGCCGCGTCGATGGGAAAACGGCTGAGCAGCGCCATGCCATACTGGCCGGGGAAGGCGCCCCAGCCGAAGGCGTCGCCCGGCCCCGTCGCGACGCCGTCGCCGTCAAGGTCAAGGCCCGAGGGCTCGCCCGCATTGACGGGGGCCGAGAACAGGTGCGGATAGTCCACGCCCGGCAGCCCGTCGGCCGGCCTGCGCAAGACATCGGCCAGCGCGCGCAGGGCCAGGCCCTCGGGGTCGTGATCCAGCTCGTTGATGAGCAGGATGTCGGGGCGCACGCGGCGGATGATCTCGGCCACGGCGCGCGGCTGGGGATCGCGCCCCTGGGCGATCGCCTTCCACGCCAGCCCCGGCCCGCGCCGCGAGAGCGAGGCGTTGAACGTCGCCACGCGGATGGCCCCCGCGGCGGGCGGCGGCGGCCACGCGCCCGCCTGCTCGGCCGCCGCGGCCGCGGGCAAGGCGGCAAGTCGGCACGCCGCGGCCAGGGCGGCCCCGGCGACGAAGGCGCGCCGCCCGATCATTCGCGCGCCCTGCGGACCAGAAGCGCGATCTTCAGGATGATCGCGCCGCGCAGCACCGTCAGCGGCGGCGCCGCGCCCCACAGCGCCGCGGCCCAGACCAACGCCAGCGGCTCGCGCAGCGCGGCCGGGTCCAGCAGGCCGCCCGCCTTGGAGGCCACGATCAGCATCAGATAGGGCGCGGCCAGCCCGGCCAGCGTCACGAGGACGCTCAGCCGCAGCAGGCGGCGCTCGAGATCGCGCCCATAGGCGGTTTCAAGCGTGGGCATGTTGAACCACAGATTGAAGGTCTCGCGCTCCATTGGCCAGGGAAAGATCCACAGCAGCGCGCCGAAGAACGCCGCGCCGATGACCCCGGTCAAGAAGCCCAGCGCCGCCGCGCCGCGCAGCGCTTCGGCCTGCCGCGGCGCGGCGGGATCGGCCAGCAGCTCGACCGCCAGGCGCACCGGGCTGAGCGGAAAGTCCAGCAAGGCGCCCAGCCGCAGCGCCAGCCGCGCCAGCTCGGGCGAGAACGAGTCCACCCCCGCCAGCGCGCGCGCATAGAAGGTCAGCAGCAGCAGCGCGGCCGAGAACACCGCGAAGCGCGCGCGGTTGTAGGGCGGCGCGAAGCGGAAATCGACCAGCCCCGGATTCGGCGCGCCATATTCGAACATGACGAAGGCGCCCGCGATGAGGCCGATGATGGCGCTGACCTCGCGGGCGCTGGCCGATGCGCCGGGAATCAGAAGAGAGGGCGCCGCGATGACGAGCGCGACGAGAAGCGCACGGATCAAGGCTCCGGGCAGCCTTCTCATCGCGCCCTCCTCATCCCGGAGTTGCGGCGCCCACAGGCATGATCAGCTCGCCGCGCGCAGCCAGGGGCGCTCGGCGGCCATGCGCGCCTCGTAGGCGTCGATGCGGTCCACCTTGGCCATGGTCAGGCCGATGTCGTCCAGACCGTTGAGCAGGCAGTGCTTGCGGAACGGATCGATGTCGAAGCGGATCTCGCCGCCGTCGGGGCCGGTGATGGTCTGCGACTCGAGATCCACGGTGACCACGGCGTTGGCGCCGCGGCGGGCGTCGTCCATCAGCTTGTCCACGTCCTCCTGCGGCAGGACGACGGGCAGGATGCCGTTCTTGAAGCAGTTGTTGTAGAAGATGTCGGCGAAGCTGGGGGCGATGATGCAGCGGATGCCGAAATCGGCGATCGCCCAGGGCGCATGCTCGCGCGACGAGCCGCAGCCGAAATTCTCGCCCGTCACCAGGATCTTCGCCTCGCGATAGGCGGGCTGGTTCAGGACGAAATCGGGGATCTCGCGGCCGTTCTCGTCATAACGCATCTCGTCGAACAGGTGCTTGCCCAGCCCCGTGCGCTTGATGGTCTTGAGGAACTGCTTGGGGATGATCATGTCGGTGTCGACATTGATCAGCGGCAGCGGCGCTGCGACGCCGGTCAGCTTGACGAACTTTTCCATGGGCGGCTCCGTTGGATTTCAACTTCTGGTAAACCACGCGGCCATGCGCGACGCAAGGCGCGGGGCCGACATGCCGAAGGCCCCGCGCAACGCGCGGGGCCTTGCGACGCGGTCTTGAGGGCGCGTCTCAGGCCAGCGAGGGCTCGATCGACTTGCAGGCCGCGACCAGGCCGCGGACGGCCTCGACGGACTTGTCCAGCATGGCCTGCTCTTCCTTGTTGAGCTTGATCTCGACGATCTTCTCGATGCCGCCGGCGCCGATCACCGTGGGCACGCCCACATAGATGCCGTCGAGGCCGTAGGGGCCGTCCACATGGGCCGCGCAGGGCAGCACGCGCTTCTGATCCTTCAGATAGGCCTCGGCCATGGCCACCGCCGAGGCGGCCGGCGCGTAGAAGGCCGAGCCGGTCTTGAGCAGGCCGACGATCTCGGCGCCGCCGTCGCGGGTGCGCTGGACGATGGCGTCGAGCTTCTCGCGCGTGGTCCAGCCCATTTCGACCAGGTCGGGCAGCGGAATGCCGGCCACGGTCGAGTAGCGCGTCAGCGGCACCATGGTGTCGCCATGGCCGCCCAGCACGAAGGCGGTGACGTCCTTGACCGAGACGCCGAACTCCTCGGCCAGGAAGTAGCGGAAGCGCGCCGAGTCGAGCACGCCGGCCATGCCGCAAACCTTCTCGTGCGGCAGGCCCGAGAACTCGCGCAGCGCCCACACCATGGCGTCGAGCGGGTTGGTGATGCAGATGACGAAGGCGTTCGGCGCGTGGGCTTTGATGCCCTCGCCCACCGCCTTCATGACCTTGAGGTTGATGCCCAGCAGGTCGTCGCGGCTCATGCCCGGCTTGCGCGGCACGCCGGCGGTGACGATGCACACATCCGCGCCGGCGATGGCGGCATAGTCGTTCGCGCCCTTGAAGGCGGCGTCGAAGCCGTCGACGGGCGAGCTTTCGGCGATGTCGAGCGCCTTGCCCCGCGGCACGCCCTCGGCGATGTCGAACAGCACGACGTCGCCCAGCTCCTTGAGGCCGATGAGATGGGCCAGCGTGCCCCCGATCTGGCCGGCGCCGATCAGCGCGATCTTGGCTCTGGACATCTTGTCACTCTCCGCAATTGGTGGATTTCGAGCCCGGGGCATACTGCCAATCGGCCGTTTTCGCAAGCGCGAAGGGCGCGCGCCGCCGCGGCCGCGCCGCAAAGGCGCCGCGATCGCGCCGCATTCGGCGCGCGCGGCGCGGCCCGATGCGGGAGCCGACGTGGGGGCCGGCGCGAGATCCGATGCGGGGGCCGGGTCAGGCGACCTCGGGCACCAGGCCCTTTTCGGCCGCCAGCTCGCGCATGCGCTTTTGCAGCTTCTCGAAGGCGCGGACCTCGATCTGGCGCACGCGCTCGCGGCTGACGCCGTAGACCTTGGCCAGATCCTCGAGCGTGACGGGGTCGTCCTTGAGGCGGCGCTCGGTCAGGATGTGGCGCTCGCGCTCGTTCAGGTCCTGCATGGCCTCGAGCAGCAGGGCGCGGCGCGCCTCCAGCTCGTCGCGCTCGGCATAGGCCTCGGCCTGGTCGGCGTCCTCGTCGGCCAGCCAGTCCTGCCACTCGGCCGCGCCGTCGCCGTCGGACTTGATCGGCGCGTTGAGCGAGGCGTCGCCGCCGGCCATGCGCCGGTTCATCGAGATCACCTCGTCCTCGGTCACGCCCAGCTTCTGCGCGATCTCCTTGACGTTCTCGGGCCGCAGGTCGCCATCCTCGAGCGCGCCGATGCGGCCCTTGGCCTTGCGCAGGTTGAAGAACAGCTTCTTCTGCGCGGCGGTGGTGCCCATCTTCACCAGCGACCACGAGCGCAGGATGTATTCCTGGATCGCGGCGCGGATCCACCACATGGCGTAGGTGGCCAGGCGAAAGCCCTTGTCGGGATCGAAGCGTTTGACCGCCTGCATCAGCCCCACATTGGCCTCCGAGATCACCTCGGCCACCGGCAGGCCGTAGCCGCGGTAGCCCATGGCGATCTTGGCCGCCAGGCGCAGATGCGAGGTCACCAGCTTGTGCGCCGCCTCGGTGTCGCCATGGTCCGCCCATGCCTTGGCGAGCATGTATTCCTCTTCGGGTTCGAGCATCGGGAACTTCCGGATCTCCTGCAGATACCGGCTCAGGCCCTGCTCCGGAGAGGGGGCGGGAAGTTTCGCGTAGCTCATCATGTCCCTCCTTGTCGCCGACGCGCGGCCGGCGTGGTCATATGGTTGGCGCGCGGCGCGGGCGCAAGCCCTTGGGGGCGATCAATCTTCCGCCTCCGGCCCCGGCGCGCCGCCGCGCAGCGCCGCGATCAGCGCGGCCATGTCCGGCGGCGGCGGCGCCGAGAAGCGCAGCTCGCGCCCGGTGATCGGGTGTCGAAAGCCCAGCGTCGCCGCGTGCAGCGCCTGGCGCGGGAACGCGGCCAGGGCCTCGGCCGCCGCCTGCTCCAGCGCGCCGCGGCGCACGGGGCGGGCGCGCCCATAGACCGGATCGCCCACCAGCGGATGGCCGCAATGGCTCAGATGCACCCGGATCTGGTGCGTGCGCCCGGTCTCGAGCCGGCACTCGATCAGCGCCGCCGCGCCGCCGACACCCTCTTGAACGCGCGGGCCGAAGATTTCCGTCGCGCGGAATCGCGTCACCGCCCGCCGCCCGCCCGAGGCGCACACCGCCATCCGCTTGCGGTCGGCGCGGTGACGGTCGATCTGCGTCTCGAGGCGCATCCACCCGCCGGGCTCGACGCTCAGCCCCGGCAGGCCGCGCAGCCGCGGATCGCCCGGATGCGGCGCGCCCCAGCACACCGCAAGGTAGCTGCGCTCGAGATCATGGGCGGCGAACTGCGCGGCCAGGCCCTGATGGGCGGCGTCCGTCTTGGCCGCCACCAGCACGCCCGAGGTGTCCTTGTCGATCCGGTGCACGATGCCCGGCCGCCGCTCGCCCCCGACGCCCGAAAGCGATTCGCCGCAATGGGCGATGAGCGCATTGACCAGCGTGCCCGATTCGGCCCCCGGCGCGGGGTGCACGACCATGCCCGGCGGCTTGTCGATCACGATCAGCGCGTCGTCCTCGTAAAGCACCCGCAGGGGAATGGCCTCGGGCGCGGGCGCGGCGGGCGCCGGCGGCGGCGGCGAAACGCGCCAGGTCTGTCCCGCCTGCGCGCGCGCGCGCGGCGCCGCGGCCGCGCCGTCGGGGCCGCGCACGGCGCCCGCCTCGATCAGCGCCTGGATGCGCGAGCGCGACAGCCCCGCCCCCGCCGGCGCCAGGGCGGCCAGCGCCTTGTCCAGCCTTTCGCCGGCCATGGATTCGGGTATGACGAGGGTCACCGCCCCGTCGTCGTTCGTGGAAGGATGCGTCATGACCCGGAACCTAGCGCGAGACCCGCTCGAGGAGGAGCAGGAATTCCCCGAACCGCCCCGCATCAAGGCGCTGCGCCGCGCGGTGATGGGGCTGATGCTGGTGCTGGCGCTGGGCATGGCGCTGATCGCGGCGACGATCGCCTGGCGGCTGACGCGCGCCGCGCCCGCCGGCGCGCCGGCGCCGGTGCGGGCCGAATCGCTGGT
The DNA here is from genome assembly GCF_008124525.1 of Oceanicella actignis. Lineage (GTDB taxonomy): Bacteria > Pseudomonadota > Alphaproteobacteria > Rhodobacterales > Rhodobacteraceae > Oceanicella > Oceanicella actignis. The sequence goes on along the minus strand of NZ_VNHJ01000002.1, from coordinate 134,366 downwards.
TCTGCCCGAGGGCGCAGAGCCCCTGGCGCTGGGCGGAGACGCCGCCGCGATCATGGTGTTGACGCGCATGCCCGACGGCGCCGAATGGCTGCTGGGCCTGTCGCGCGAGGACGGCCGCGAGCTCTATCGCGTGCCGGTGCGCCGCGCGCCGCCGCAGGATGCGCGCGCCGGCGACTGACGGCCTGCGGCCGGGCGCGGGGGCGCCTGGCCGAAAGCCGCCGCGGCCACGCGCAACAGCCGCTTGACAAGCGCGCAAGCCCCCTCTAAATAGCGCGCCACACCGCACGTCGGGCCTGCGTCCCCTTCGTCTAGCGGTTAGGACGCCACCCTCTCACGGTGGAAACAGGGGTTCGATTCCCCTAGGGGATGCCAAATTTCCAATTCTCCTCGGCTCCCGAGGATCTTGAGGGCGTCGTCGCCAACCCGCGCAACGGGCTGGCCGCGACGCCCTTTCGTTCGCCCTCGACACCCGCCCGAGAATCGCCGACGCGCCCCTTTGGGCGCCTTGGTCGACTCAGCCTGCACGGGCCTGTGAGCGGCGCGGCGCCCAACTCGGGCGGAGCGCGGATGCGCCGTCCACGCGCAAGGGCCGGCGGACCCGGGGCGAGGGGAGCTCTTCGTGAGATCTGAATTCACGCTCCGGCTGCGGCCTGGGCGCGGGCCTGCGGCTACGGCGGGCGAATCGATTCGCCCAAAAAAGACGCATCCTCGGATCACACAAAGATGCGAAAACGCGCAATCCCTGCATTCCTGCACAAATCGTGGGCATTCTGGCGCCGCAGTGCAGCATCGGCGGGGCGGAAAGCTTGATTCCCTCGACGAGGGTCCGACAGCATGCCTGTGCGGCTCGTGGTCACAAGGCTCGGCGCCGCATGAAGAAGGAAAGAGGTGTGCGGCGGCGATCGCCTGGCCGGGTTCCTGCCGCCGCACGGTTTGCAACGGATGTTGCGGGGACATGCCTGCCATAACGGTCGCCTTGACGCAATGCGCCCTTCTTCCGGGGGCCGCGGCGCAGGCGCGACCGGCAGGTCTCCGCACCCTCGAGGAGATGTGGGGAAACATGCTCGGTCGCAGAGAATTCCTGAAGATGGGCGCCGCCGGAACGGCGCTGCTCTCGGCGCCGTCGATCCTGCGCGCGGCCACGGACGGCCCGATCAAGGTCGGCGTGCTGCACTCGCTTTCGGGCACGATGGCGATTTCGGAGACGACGCTGAAGGACGTCATGCTCATGCTCGTCGAAGAGCAGAACAAGAAGGGCGGGCTGCTGGGGCGCGAACTGCAGCCGGTGGTCGTCGACCCCGCCTCGGACTGGCCGTTGTTCGCCGAGAAGGCCCGCGAGCTGATCGAGAAGGATCGGGTCGCCGCCGTCTTCGGCTGCTGGACGTCCGTGAGCCGCAAGTCCGTGCTGCCCGTGTTCAAGGAGCTGAACAACCTGCTGTTCTACCCCGTGCAATATGAGGGCGAAGAGAGCGAGCGCAACGTCTTCTACACCGGCGCCGCGCCCAACCAGCAGGCCATTCCGGCGGTCGATTATCTGATGAGCGAGGATGGCGGCGGCGTCGAGCGCTGGGTGCTGGCGGGCACCGACTACGTCTATCCGCGCACCACGAACAAGATCCTCGAGGCCTATCTGAAGTCCAAGGGCGTGGCGCCCGAGGACATCATGGTCAACTACACGCCCTTCGGCCACTCCGACTGGCAGACGATCGTCTCGGACATCAAGGCCTTCGGCTCGGCGGGCAAGAAGACGGCCGTGGTCTCGACCATCAACGGCGACGCCAACGTGCCCTTCTACAAGGAGCTGGCCAACCAGGGCATCTCGGCCGAGGACATTCCCGTCGTCGCCTTCTCGGTCGGCGAGGAGGAGCTTGCCGGGCTCGACGCCGCGCCGCTGGTCGGCCACCTTGCCGCCTGGAACTACTTCATGTCGGTGGACACGCCCGAGAACGCCGACTTCATCGCCAAGTGGCACGCCTTCACCGGCGACCCGAACCGCGTGACCAACGACCCGATGGAAGCCCACTACATCGGCTTCAACATGTGGGTGAAGGCGGTCGAGAAGGCCGGCACGACCGACCCGGACGCGGTGATCGACGCCATCGTCGGCGTCTCGGCCCCGAACCTGACCGGCGGCTGTTCCACGATGATGCCCAACCACCACGTCACCAAGCCCGTGCTGGTGGGCGAGATTCAGGAGAACGGGCAGTTCGACGTGGTGTGGGAGACGCCCGGCCTCGTCGTCGGCGACGCATGGTCGGACTATCTGCCCGACAGCGCCAAGCTGATCTCGGACTGGCGCGCGCCGATGTCCTGCGGGAACTTCAACGTCGAGCTGGGCCGCTGCGGCGGCGCCGGCTGACGCGCGCGGCCCGGCGGCCGGACCGGCGGCGGGCCCGGCCCGCCGCCCTGCGCCCGCCGCATGGCGGCCCTTCCCGAAACCAGTCTCATCGCTTGTCGGAAAAGATGAAAAACGTGCTCGCCTTGCCCCTTCGCCCGTATCTTGCGGCCTTGCTGACGGCGCTTGCGCTGATGATGCCTTCCGCCAGCCGCGCCGCCGGCTTCGAGGAGCTTGTGGCGCGCCTGCCCGAGGGCGGCTATTCGGACCGCGCGCAAACCATCGACGCGATCGCCCGGACGGGCGACCCGCGCGCCGCGCAGCTGTTCGAGGCCCTGCTCGAGGGGCGGCTGCATGCGCGCAAGGCGGACGGGCGCGTCGTCATCCTTGTCGAGGGCGCGGCCGGCGCGACGGCCATCGATGCGCTCAGCGGCGAAAGCCTTGGCGAAGCGCCGGCCCGCTCCACCGAAAGGATCAAGGTCAACAACCGGCTGCGCGGGATGCTGCGCAGCGCGATCGGGGCGCTGTCGCTGACGAGCCCCGACCGCGAAACGCGGCTGAGGGCCGCACAGTCGGTCCTCAAAAGCGGCGATCCGGCCGATATCGAAGCCCTGGACGCCGCCTTGTCGGCCGAGTCCGACAGGGAGGTCGCCGCCGCGCTGGCCGAAGCCCGCGCGGCGGCGATCCTGAACGCAAAGGCCCCCGTCGCGGAAAGACGCGCCGCGGTCGCCATCCTGGCGGCGCGCGGGGATGCGGCGGCGCAGGCGGCGCTCGCGCCCCATGCGTCCGATCCGGCGATCGTAGCCGAGGTCGCCGCCGCGCTGGCCCGGATCGAGCGCACGCAGCGGATGTGGGGCGTCGCGCAGAACGTCTGGTATGGCCTGTCGCTGGGCTCGGTGCTGATGCTTGCCGCGATCGGGCTCGCCATCACCTTCGGGGTGATGGGCGTGATCAACATGGCCCATGGCGAGCTGGTCATGCTGGGCGCCTACACGACCTTCGCCGTGCAGGAAGCGATCCGCGGGTCTGCGCCGTGGCTTTTCGACTTCTCGCTGCTCATCGCCGCGCCTCTGGCGATGCTGGTCGCCGGCGGCGTCGGAATCGCCATCGAGCGCGGGATCGTGCGCCATCTCTACGGCCGCCCGCTCGAGACGCTGCTGGCCACATGGGGGGTGAGCCTGATCCTTCAGCAGGCGGTGCGCACGATCTTCGGGCCGAACAACCGCGAGGTCGGAAATCCATCGTGGATGTCCGGGGCCTTCGAGATCGGGCAGATGACGGTCACCTGGAGCCGGCTGTGGATCCTGATCTTCGCGCTCGCCGTCTTCTTCGCCCTGCTGCTCGTGCTCCGGCGCAGCTTCTTCGGGCTGCAGATGCGCGCGGTGACGCAGGACCGCCCGATGGCCGCCGAGATGGGCATCGACACCGGCCGCGTCGACGCGCTCACCTTCGGGCTTGGCGCGGGCATCGCCGGGCTTGCCGGGGTGGCGCTGAGCCAGATCGACAACGTCAGCCCCAATCTCGGCCAGAGCTACATCGTCGACAGCTTCATGGTCGTCGTCTTCGGCGGCGCGGGCAATCTGTGGGGCGCCCTCGCGGGGGGCTTCGGGCTTGGCGTCGTGAACAAGTTTCTCGAACCGTGGACCGGGGCGGTGCTGGGCAAGATCCTCGTGCTGGCGTTCATCATCCTGTTCATCCAGAAACGGCCCCGCGGGCTTTTCGCCCTGCGCGGCCGCGCAGCGGAGGCCTGAGCATGGCCCGCATCATCGACCGCCGCATGGCGATCTTCCTTGCCGGCCTGTTCATCCTGACGGTGGGCCTGCCCGTCGCCAGCTCGGCCGCGGCCGGCGAGCTGGCGCCGGCCTACCTCGTCTCGCTCGTCGGCAAGTATCTGTGCTACGCGCTGCTTGCCGTCGCGCTCGATCTTGTCTGGGGCTTGTGCGGCATCCTCAGCCTTGGCCATGGCGCCTTCTTCGCGCTGGGCGGCTATGCGATGGGGATGCATCTGATGCGCCAGATCGGGCCGCGCGGCGTCTATGGCGATCCGGTGCTGCCCGACTTCATGGTGTTCCTGAACTGGCAGGAGCTGCCCTGGTTCTGGCTCGGCTTCGACAGCTTCTGGTTCGCCGCGCTGATGGCGATGGCGGCGCCGGGGCTGCTGGCCTTCGTCTTCGGCTGGTTCGCCTTCCGCAGCCGGGTCAGCGGCGTCTACCTGTCGATCATCACCCAGGCGATGACCTATGCGCTGATGCTCGCCTTCTTCCGCAACGAGATGGGCTTCGGCGGCAACAACGGGCTGACCGACTTCAAGGAGATCCTGGGCCTCGACCTGACCGCCGCCTCCACCCGCACGGGGCTGTTCGCGGCCTCGGCGCTCGCGCTGGCGGGGGGCCTGCTGATCGCGCGCTGGATCGCCGCATCGAAGCTCGGCCGGGTGCTGGTGGCGATCCGCGATGCGGAAGAGCGCGCGCGCTTTCTCGGCTACCGGGTCGAGCACTACAAGCTTTTCGTCTTCGCCGTCTCGGCGGTGATGGCGGGCGTGGCGGGCGCGCTTTACGTGCCGCAGGTCGGCATCATCAACCCCGGCGAGTTCTCGCCGGCGAATTCCATCGAGATCGTCATCTGGGTCGCGCTCGGCGGGCGGGGCACGCTGGTCGGCGCCGCGCTCGGCGCGATGCTCGTCGCTCTGGCGAAGACGCTGTTGACCGCGTGGCTGCCCGAGCTGTGGCTGTTCGCGCTGGGCGGGCTGTTCGTGCTGGTCACGCTGTGGCTGCCGCGCGGCGTTCTGGGCGCGCTCGAGGACGGGCTCGGTCGGCTTCGCCCGGCGCGCGCGGCCGCCCCCGAGGAGGCAAGGGCATGAGCGGCTCGCTTCTCTATCTCTCCGGCGTGAGCAAGAGCTTCGAGGGCTTCCGCGCCATCGACAATCTCTCGCTCGTGGTCCTTCCGGGCGAACTGCGCGCGGTCATCGGGCCGAACGGCGCCGGCAAGACCACGATGATGGACATCGTCACCGGCAAGACCCGCCCCGACGAAGGCGAGGTGTTGTGGAAGGAGACCGTGGATCTGACCCGCGCCGACGAGGTCGAAACCGCCCGGCTCGGCATCGGCCGCAAGTTCCAGAAGCCCTCGGTGATCGAAAGCCTGACCGTGGCGGAAAACCTGGAGCTGGCGCTGAAGGGGCCGCGCGGGGTGGGCGCGACCCTGTTCGGGCGGCGCACGCGCGAGGAGGCGCGGGAAATCGAGCGGCTTCTTGCGCTGGTCCGGCTCGAAGAGGCGCGCGATGCGCTCGCCGGCAGCATGTCGCACGGGCAGAAGCAGTGGCTCGAGATCGGCATGCTTCTGGCGCAGGATCCCGAGCTTCTGCTGGTCGACGAGCCGGCCGCCGGCATGACCGATGCCGAGACGATGCGCACCGCCGAGCTTCTGCGCGAGATCGCCGGCAGGCATGCGGTGGTGGTGGTCGAGCACGACATGGAGTTCGTTCGCGCGCTCGGCTGCAAGGTGACGGTGCTGCATCAGGGACGGGTGCTGGCCGAGGGCTCGCTCGCGCATGTCTCCGCCAACGCCGAAGTCATCGAAGTCTATCTGGGGCGCTGAACGATGCTTGAAGTGAAGGACATCGACCTTTTCTACGGCGCGAGCCGGGCGCTCAAGTCGGTCTCGCTCGCGGCGCGGCCGGGCGAGGTGACGGCGGTGATGGGGCGCAACGGGGTGGGCAAGACCTCGCTGATCCGCGCCATCACCGGCCGCCGGCGCATCGCCCGCGGCGCCATTGTGTGGAACGGCGCGGACGTCGCGGCCCTGCCCGCCCACCGGCGCGCGCGCCTCGGCTTCGGCAGCGTGCCGCAGGGGCGCGAGATCTTTCCCCTCCTCACCGTGCGGGAAAACCTCGAGACCGGCTTTGCCTGCCTGCCGCGCGGCGAGCGGCGCCTGCCCGAGGAGGTGTTCGAGCTGTTCCCGGTGCTCGCGGAGATGCTGGGCCGTCGCGGCGGCGATCTTTCGGGCGGGCAGCAGCAGCAGCTTGCCATCGCGCGGGCGATGGTGACCCGCCCGAGGCTTCTGGTGCTGGACGAGCCGACCGAGGGCATCCAGCCCTCGATCATCAAGGATATCGGCCGCGCCATCGCCTGGCTGCGCGACCAGGGGCAGATGGCGATCGTTCTGGTCGAGCAGTATTTCGAGTTCGCACGCGACCTTGCCGACAGCTTCGTGGTGATGGACCGGGGCGAGGTGGTCATGTCGGGACGGCGGCGGGAAATGGTCGAGGCCGATGTTCGACGCCTGCTCACCGTCTGAGCGCGGCATGACGCACCAGCGCGCCCGCGGGCATGTGGCCGTCAGCTTTGCCGGCGAGCGGCTCGGGCGGCTCGCGCAGGCGGGCTGCGGGCGGATCATGATGCCGAGGAACGCCGGCGGCCCGCCGCTTGCGGTGGTGCTCAACACCGCCGGCGGCCTCACGGGCGGCGATCGCTTCGCGGTCGAGGCGGAGCTGAGCGAGGGCGCGCGGCTTGCGATGACCACGCAGGCGGCCGAGCGCGCATACCGCTCGATCGGCGGGGCGGCGCGGGTGGAGAGCCGGCTGCGGATCGGCCGGGGCTGCACGCTGTGGTGGCTGCCGCAGGAAACGATTCTTTTCGAGCGCAGCGCGCTCGCGCGAAGGCTCGAGGTCGAGATGGCCGAGGATGCGTGCTTCATCGGCCTCGAGATGCTGGTCCTGGGCCGCCGCGCCATGGGCGAGACGCTTGCGGCCGCGCAGCTTGCGGACCGCTGGCGCATCCGCCGCGGCGGGCGGCTTGCGCAGGCCGAGGCGCTGCGGCTCGGGGGCGACATGGCGGCGCTTGCGCGCGCGCCGGCGCTGCTCGACGGGGCGCGGGCGATCGGGTTGATGAGCTGCCTTGCGCCCGGGGCCGAAGCGCTTCTGCCGCAGGTGCGCCAGGCGCTCGCGCGCGACGATCTGCGCGCCGCCGCCTCGGCCTGGGAGGGGCGTATCGTGGTACGCATGCTGGCGCCCGATCTCGCCCCGCTCAAGGCGCTGGCGGCGCGGCTTGTCGGGGTGCTGGGCGCGCAGGTTCCGACCGTCTGGCAGATATGAGGAGGCAGGATCAGGATGAAGCTCACGCCCAGGGAAAGAGACAAGCTCATGGTCAGCGTCGCGGCGATGGTGGCCCGGGCGCGAAAGGCGCGGGGGGTGAAGCTCAACCACCCCGAGGCGGTCGCCCTCATCGCCGATTTCGTCGTCGAGGGCGCGCGGGACGGGCGGCGGGTGGCCGATCTGATGGAGGCCGCGGCGCATGTGATCCGGCGCGAGGACTGCATGGAGGGCGTGCCCGAGATGATCGACGAGATCCAGGTCGAGGCGACCTTCCCCGACGGAACCAAGCTGGTGACGGTGCACCGGCCGATCCGTTGATCCGCCTCGGGCGAGGCATTCGGACCAGGATGACGAGGACAAGGCGATGATTCCGGGCGAACTCTTCCCCCTCGAGGGCGAAATCGAGCTGAACGCGGGCCGCGAAGCGCTGACGCTGGAGGTCGCCAACACCGGCGACCGGCCGGTGCAGGTGGGCTCGCACTACCACTTCGCCGAGACCAACGCGGCGCTCGACTTCGACCGGGCGCGGGCGCGCGGCATGCGTCTCGACATACCCGCCGGCGCCGCGGTGCGCTTCGAGCCCGGCCAGCGGCGCGAGGTGCGGCTTGTGCCGATCGCCGGGGCCAGGCGGATCTACGGCTTCCGGCAACAGGTGATGGGAGAGTTGTGATGCCCTTCAGGATCTCGCGCGCCGATTACGCCCACATGTATGGCCCCACCGTCGGCGACCGCGTGCGCCTTGCCGACACCGAATTGATCATCGAGGTCGAGCGCGACCTCGCCGCCTACGGCGAAGAGGTGAAGTTCGGCGGCGGCAAGGTGATCCGCGACGGAATGGGGCAGTCTCAGCGCAGCCGCGCCGAGGGGGCGATGGATACTGTCGTCACCAATGCGCTGATCGTCGATCACACCGGCATCTACAAGGCCGATGTCGGCCTCAAGGACGGGCGGATCGCGAAGATCGGCAAGGCCGGCAACCCCGATACGCAACCCGGCGTCGACATCGTCATCGGCCCGGGAACCGAGGTGATCGCCGGCGAGGGCAGGATCCTGACGGCCGGGGGCATCGACAGCCACATCCATTTCATCTGCCCCCAGCAGGTCGAGGATGCGCTGCATTCGGGCATCACCACCATGCTGGGCGGCGGAACTGGGCCCGCCCATGGCACGCTCGCCACCACATGCACGCCGGGACCGTGGCATATCGGGCGGATGCTGCAGGCGGTCGACGGTCTGCCGATGAACTTCGGCTTTGCGGGCAAGGGAAACGCCTCGCTTCCCGCCGCGCTTGTCGAGCAGGTGGAAGCGGGGGCCTGCTGCCTCAAGCTGCACGAGGATTGGGGCACGACGCCGGCCGCCATCGACAACTGCCTGACGGTTGCCGACGACATGGACGTGCAGGTGATGATCCATACCGACACGCTCAACGAAAGCGGCTTCGTCGAAGCGACCATCGGCGCCTTCAGGGGCCGCACGATTCACGCCTTTCACACCGAGGGCGCGGGCGGCGGCCACGCCCCCGACATCATCCGCCTGGCCGGCGAGCCCAATGTGCTGCCGGCATCGACCAACCCGACCCGGCCCTATACGGTGAACACGCTCGAAGAGCATCTCGACATGCTCATGGTCTGCCATCACCTCGACCCGAGCATCCCCGAGGACGTCGCCTTCGCCGAAAGCCGGATCAGGCGCGAGACCATCGCCGCCGAGGACATATTGCACGACATCGGGGCCTTCTCGATCATCGCCTCGGACAGCCAGGCGATGGGCCGGGTGGGCGAGGTGATCATCCGCACATGGCAGACCGCCGACAAGATGAAGAAGCAGCGCGGGCGCCTGCCCGAGGAAACCGGCGACAACGACAATTTCCGCGTCCGCCGCTACATCGCCAAATACACGATCAATCCCGCCATCGCCCACGGGATCGCGCACGAGACCGGCTCGGTCGAGGAAGGCAAGCGGGCGGATCTGGCGCTGTGGGACCCGGCCTTCTTCGGGGTCAAGCCCGAGATGGTGCTGATCGGCGGCGCCATCGCCATGAGCCAGATGGGCGATCCGAACGCCTCGATCCCGACGCCGCAGCCCGTGTATTCGCGCACCATGTTCGGCGCGCTCGGACGCGCGGTCGAGGCAAGCGCCGTGACCTTCGTCAGCGCGGCGGCCGAGGCGGCCGGAATCGGCGCGCGGCTTGGCCTGCGCAAGCGGACTGCGGCGGTCGGGGGCGTGCGCGGCATCGGCAAGAGGGACATGGCGCTCAACGCCGCGCTGCCGAAGATCGAGGTCGATCCCGAGACCTACGAGGTCCGCGCCGACGGCGAATTGCTGACCTGCGAGCCGGCCGAGGCGTTGCCCATGGCCCAACGCTATTTCCTGTTCTGAGCGCAAGGCATGACTCTTCCCATCGCTCGCGCCACCATCCATGCGCACCGCGGCGACGCCCGGGTGACGCTCACCCATGAACAGCGCTTCCTGCGCCGAAAGGTGCTGACCACCGACGCCGGCGAGGCGTTTCTGGCGGACCTGCCCGAAACCGCCGCGCTCGACCATGGCGACGCCTTCGTGCTCGACGACGGCCGCCTGGTCGAGGTGGTCGCCGCCCCCGAGCCGCTTTACGAGATCGCCGGCGACCTTGCTCGCCTCGCCTGGCATCTGGGCAACCGACATACGCCCTGTCAGATCGAAGAGGGACGGCTGCTCATCGCGCGCGATCACGTGCTGGGCGAGATGATCCGGCGGCTGGGCGGGCGCATTCGCGAGGTCGTCGAACCCTTCGCCCCGGAAGGCGGCGCCTATGGCCACGGACGCACGCATGGCCATTCGCATTGAACAGCCGATGGACGCGCAGATCTTTCTGACCCTTGCGCGCTGGCTCTCGCCCGCCTTCCCGACCGGAGGCTTCGCCTTCAGCCACGGCCTCGAGGCCGAGGCGGCGGCGGGGCGGGTGCGCGACGCCGAAACGGCGCGGGACTGGTTGGCGGCGGTGCTGGAGCACGGCGCCGGACGCAACGATGCGATCCTGCTTGCGGCAAGCTGGCGGGCGGCGAACGCCCAGGAGCGCGAGGAACTCGCCGATCTGGCGCTGGCGCTGGCTCCCGGCGCCGAGCGCGCGCGCGAAAGCGCCGCCCAGGGCGCGGCTTTCGCCGCCACGCTCGAACGCACGGGCGAGGCGGATCTGCCCCCTTGGCCCTTGCCGGTGGCGGTCGGCGCGGCCGCGCGGGGGGCCGGCCTTCCTCTCGAGGCCGTCCTGCTGGCCTATCTGCAGAACTTCGCCGCCAATCTCGCCACCATCGCGGTGCGCCACGTCCCGCTGGGCCAAAGCGCGGGACAGGGGATCCTGGCCGGCCTTGCGCCCCTGATCGCGCGCGTCGCGGCCGAGGCCCTGCGATCCTGCCTGGACGATCTTGGCGGCTGCGCCCTGGCTTCGGACATGGCCAGCCTCGAACACGAAACCATGACGACAAGGATCTTCCGCTCATGACCTCACCAAACGGCCCGCTGCGCGTCGGCATCGGCGGCCCCGTCGGCGCCGGCAAGACCACGCTGACCGCCGCGCTCGCGCGCGCGCTTGCTCCGCGCCTGTCGATGGCGGTCATCACCAACGACATCTACACCCGCGAAGACGCCGAATTCCTGATGCGCGCCCAGGTGCTGCCGCTGGATCGCATCCGCGGCGTCGAGACCGGGGGCTGCCCGCATACCGCGATCCGCGAGGACGCCTCGATCAATCTTGCCGCATTGGCCGAGCTGCGCGAAAGGTTTCCCGACCTCGATCTGGTGCTGATCGAGTCGGGCGGCGACAATCTTGCGGCCACATTCAGCCCGGAACTGGTGGATCTGACGATCTACGTCATCGACGTCGCCGCAGGTCAGGACATTCCCCGCAAGGGCGGCGCGGCGCTGACCCGCTCGGACCTGCTGGTGGCGAACAAGTGCGATCTGGCGCCCCATGTCGGGGTGTCGCTCGAGACATACCGGCAGGACGTCGAGGCCATGCGCGAGGGCCGTCCCCATGTGATGGCCGAGCTGCGCGCGGGACGGGGGCTTGAAGAGATCGTGGGTTTCCTCGGCGACGCGGGCGGCCTGACGCTCGCTCCGGACGAAACCGCCGCATCATCCCCCGCCTCGCGATAGGGGCGCCCGTCCCGACGCGCAAGGCCGACGGCGCGGCGCCGAGGCGGCGCCCCCAACGCGCGCGCGGCGACCGTCGGCAAGAGCCTCGGTCCGGCCCATTTCAGCGATATCCGCGCCCCCGGCGCGCGGCGGGCCCGGCGCCGTTGCTCAGCCGCAGCCGCAGCTGCTTTTCGACCTCGACGACGGCGAAGAAGGCCAGGCCGACGCCGATCACGACCGCGCCGTCGGTCAACGACACCGGCCGGGTGGCGAAGACCGCCTGCATGAAGGGCGCATAGGTGAAGAGCATCTGCGCGCCCACCACCACGATGACCGCGATCCAGACCGCCTTCGTGCCGCGCACCGCCTCCCATGTCAGCGACGTGAGATGGAAGTTGCGGATGAAGAAAAGGTGGAACACCTCGAGCACGATCAATGTGTTGACGCACAGCGTCCGGGCCAGCTCGACCGAATGGCCGCGACCCGTGGCGTAGTTGAACATTCCGTAGGCGCCGGCGACGAACAGGACCGAGACGAAGATCACATGCCAGACCAGGGTGCGGTCGAGCACCGGCGCGTCCGCCGCTCGGGGCGGGCGCCGCATGATCCCCGGTTCGGTCCGTTCGAACGCCAGGGCGATGCCCAGCGTGGCGGCGGTTGCAAGATTGACCCACAGGATCTGCAAGGCCGAAAGCGGCGCCGCCAGCCCTGCCAGAAGCGCCACCACGACCACCGCGGCCTCGCCGGCGTTGGTGGGCAGGGTCCAGCTTATGACCTTGCGGATGTTCTCGAACACGGTGCGGCCCTCGCGCACCGCCGCCGCGATCGAGGCGAAGTTGTCATCGGTCAGCACCAGGTCGGCCACCTCCTTGGCGGCGTCCGAGCCGGCGACGCCCATGGCGATGCCGGCGTCGGCGCGCTTGAGCGCCGGAGCGTCGTTCACGCCGTCGCCCGTCATGGCCACGATCTCGCCCGCCTGCTGCAGCGCGATCACCAAGCGCAGCTTGTGCTCGGGCGTGGTGCGGGCGAAGACGTTGGTCAGCCGCGCCTCCTCGACCAGCATCGCGTCGTCGAGGCGGTCGAGGTCGCGCCCCGTCAGCACCCGTTCAGGCGCCTCGATCCCGATCATCGCGGCGATGGCCGACGCGGTTGCGGGATGGTCGCCGGTGATCATCTTCACCCTGATGCCGGCCTGCCGGCACTCGGCCACGGCGGCGATCGCCTCGGCGCGCGGGGGGTCGATCAGGCCCGCCAGGCCAAGCAGCGTCAAGCCGCCCGTCAGGGTTTCGGGGGTCGGCCGTTCGTCCGCGCTCGCCTCGCGGCGCGCGATGGCGATCACCCGCATGCCCTGCGCGGCCATGCGCTCGGTCTCGGCCTGCCAGAACTCGGCGCGCAGCGGGCGCGGGCGGCCGTCGGGCGCCATCTCGCCGTCGCAAAGCGCCAGGATCGCCTCCGGCGCGCCTTTCGCATGCAGGCGGACGGCGCCGTCGGGCATCCGATCGAGCGTGGCCATGTAGCGATGCGCGGCGTCGAAGGGAATCAGCGCCAGCCGGGCGATGCCCGAGCGCTCCTGCAGCCGCCCGGCCCGCTCGGCCAGCACCAGAAGCGCCGCCTCCATCGGATCGCCCGCGATGGTTCGGCCCTCGGGGCGATCGACAAGCGCGCCGTCGTTGCAGGCCATCGCGGCTTCGACAAGCGCGGAGATCGCGGCATCCTCGCCGTTCGTCTCGCCCAGGGGGCGAATTTCGCCGCCCGGCAGATAGCCCTCGCCCGTCACCTCGTAGCGCTCGCCCGAGGTCGCCGCCTCGGCGACCATCATCTCGTTGCGGGTCAGCGTGCCGGTCTTGTCGGTGCAGATCACCGTCAGCGCGCCCAGGGTCTCGATGGCGGGCAGTCGGCGGACGATGGCGTGACGCTCGGCCATCTTGCGCACGCCCACGGCAAGCGTGATGGTCAGCACCGCCGGCAGACCTTCGGGGATCGCCGCCACCGAAAGGCCGACGACGGTGAGGAACAGCTCCTCGAACGGGTGGCGCCGGACGAAATGCCCGTAGACCAGCAGAATGGCTGCGCCGAGCAGGATCAGGGCGGTGATCCAGCGGGCGAAGGCGTCCATCTTGCGAAGCAGCGGCGTGGTCAGCTCCTCGACGTTCGAGAGCATGCCGCTGATCCGGCCGATCTCGGTCGCCGCGCCCGTGGCGGCGACGACGGCGCGGCCCTGCCCCGCGACGACCAGCGTGCCCGAGAACAGCATCGAGCGCCGCTCGCCAAGCGGCGCGTCCGCCGCCGCGGGTTCGGTCGACTTGTCCACCGGCACGGATTCGCCCGTGAGGATCGCTTCCTGCGCCTTCAGCCGGACGGCCTCGATCAGCCGGGCGTCGGCCGGCGCCCGGTCGCCGGCTTCGACCAGGATCACGTCGCCGGGGACCAGCTCGGCCGCGGGAATGCGCAGCCGCTTGCCCTCGCGCAGGACCGTCGCCTGCGGCGCAAGCATCCGCTGCAGCGCAGAGATGGCGGCTTCGGCGCGGCCTTCCTGCATGAAGCCGACAAGCGCGTTGACCAGCACGACGGCGAGGATCACCCCGGTATCGATCCAGTGGTCAAGCCCGGCGGTGATGGCCGCCGCGACAAGCAAGACGTAGATCAGCAGATTGTTGAATTGCCGCAAGAAGCGCCGCACCGGCCCCGCGCGTCGGCGCTCGGGAAGCACGTTCGGCCCGTGCCGACGCAGCCGCGCCGCGGCCTCGGCCTGGCTCAACCCCTGACGCGACGAAGCCAGCGCGGCCAGCGCCTCTTCGCATGACAGGGCATGAAAGGGAACGCCGCCGGGGGCCCGCGGCGCCCCGTTCGAAGGCGTTTCGCCTTGCGGGCCGGCTCTGCCTGCCGCGCCCGGGTCTTGCACGTCTTCCATCGGCTTCCTCGCGTCACGTCCGGCTTCGCCCTTGCCCCGTCGCGGCGATCCGCAGGAGCGATCGAGGGCGCAGGCGCACGGATGGCCCGGTCAAGACCGCCCGACCGATCCATGACAGCCCGCGGAGGATCGGGCAAGGTCGCTCGGGGCGTTCGAGCGGCCGAGGCGATCGTTCCGCCGGCGCGCGGGACGGCTTGGCGAAGCGCGCGAGCGCGGGCAAGGACCAGGCCCCCGCCGGCGGACGGCCGCCTTTTCGCCGTCGCTGCTCGCCCATGAGGCGGTTGTTCCGCCCCGCGTCGCGCCGAAGAGAGGCCCGCGGGAAGAGACCGCGCGAGATCTGCCGCCCTTGGCAAGAGCATGACGGACCGCGCCGAGTCTGAGGAATCCTCCCAACTTGACCGCCGGTCGCCGCAAAATATGGCGTTCTTGATCAACATTGCTTTTTTTCTGACGGGTATTCGCCATGCAGACATTGAAATATTTGCCATCTTCCTTGCGCGCCATGCTGGCCGCCGCTTCGGCCGCGCTGGCGCTGACCGCGGCTTCGGCCCATGCCGCCGTGCTGGAGTGGTCTTTCTCGGGAACGATCTCGGCCGGAAGCGCATCGGGTCCCGACGCAGGCACGGCGAGCGGCGTCTTCCGCTATGACACCGACACCGGCCAGATCCATGACGTCCGCATCGCCACGCCGCCGGGGTCGCCCTCGGGCGGCCTGATCTTCGATGCGCATCTGGGCGAGTCCTTCTATACCAGCTTCGGCGGGCTGACGTTCGGGCAAAGCGGCGCGGACCCGAGCGCCGAGCAGACGGCTTTCATGCTGGCGGGCCTTTGGCTTGCCGATCTGGGCGCGCCCGGCTCGAAACCGATTTCGGAGCGGGCGTTCGCCGAGTTCCGCTGCCCTTCGCGTTCCGAATGCGCCCAAGGGGTCGGTTCGTCCATCACCAACTGGCGCGGCGGCGAGGCGACCGGACGGGTGGTCGCCGTCTCGGCCATTCCGGTTCCGGCCGGATTGCCGCTTCTCGCGACGGGATTGGTCCTGTTGGGATGGACGGCGCGGCGCAAGGCTTCGATCGCGCCCTGATCCGCCTCGGGCCCTCGCCCAGCCGGCGAGGCGGCTCGGGATCGGCCTTGCCGCAGCCGCGCCCGGCCCGGTCCGCGCGGCGGGCGGGGCGGAACAGCTCGAAATCCGCCGGGGCACCGGGGACCGCCCGCCTTGCCCAAGGCGGCGCAGGCGCCGATCGAACGCCGCGAGGCGCGGATCAGATCATTCGACGCCGCGCGCGCGGGCTCGGCGCCGAAGGGTTCGCCCGCGCGTCGCTCGGCGCCGGCGCAAACGGACCGGCGCGCGGCGCGCCGCCGCGGTCGTGATCGTCGTGCGGGGCCGCGCCGCGTTCAGCGCGCGCCCCGGGCCGCGGCGGCCCCGGGCGGGTCCAGCGCCCAGACGATCTCTTCGCCGCGCCGCCCGGCAAGGCGCGCCGGCCCCACCAGCCGCCAGCGCGGCGGCGCGCCGCCCGCCGCGTCCATGAGCTCTTGCGAGGCGCAGGCCGCGCAGCCCAGCGCGCGCGTCAGACCCTCGAGCCGGGCCGCGACGTTGACCGAGTCGCCCAGCACCGCCAGCTCGAGGCGCTGGCGCGCGCCGACGTCGCCCACGATCACCGGCCCGAAATGCACGCCCACCGATATGGCCAGCGGCGCGCGCCCGACCGCGCCCGGCCCCTGGCGCATAGCCGCGTGCCGGTCCACGATCCGCTCGGCGCAGGCCAGCGCGGCGCGCGCGGCCATGCGGCGGCGCTCGGCTTCGGGCGCGCGGGCTGCGCCGGGCGGATCGGCCGCCGCGCCGAAGGTGGCCATGGCCCCGTCGCCGATGAACTTGTCGAGCACGCCACCGGCCTCGAACACCGCCTCGGCGGTGGCGGACTGCACCTCGCGCAGCAGGCGCAGCACCTCTTGCGGGCTTTGCGTTTCGGCCCAGCCGGTGAAGCCCACGAGGTCGGCGAACAGCACCGCCGCGTGACGCTCGATCCCCTGCGCGTAAGGCCAGTCGCGCTCGGCCAGGCGGGCCGCCAGCTCGGGCGGGACATAGCGCGCCAGATCGGCCGCGCGCCGCTCGAGCTCGGCCTGCCGGCGCGCCATCCGCCGCGAGGCCCCCGCCGCCGCCGCCAGCACGCCCGCCGCCGCCGCCAGCGCCGCCGCCTGCAACGCCAGAAGTCGCAACGGCGCCCCCGACCCGGCCGCCAGCGCCGCCGCCGGCCACAGCGCCGCCGCCCATGCCCCGCCCCACAGCAGCAGGGCCGGACGAAGGCTGAGCGCCAGCCAGGACAGCGCCAGGTGGAACAGCCCCACCCCGCCGCCCAGCGCCGCCGGCGCCGGGCCGCCGCCCAGCGGATCGGGCGTGGCCAGGAACAGCGCCAGCGCGCCGATGTCGAGCGCGGCGAAGGCGAAATCGGGCCAGGCGCGCTCGGACCAGATCCGCGCGGCCGCGACATGCAGCCCGCCCAGCGCCGCCAGAACCGCCATGAAGCCGAGGTTCCAGAGCGCGTCCGGCCAGTCCGAGACCAGCGCCACCACCGGCGCCAGCGCGGCCAGCGCCCCCGCGCGCGCAAGGGCGCCGATGCGCCGGCGGCGCTCGGCCTCGCGCCGCATCGCGGCGGCGAAGGGCGCTTCGCCCGCCCGCTTCTTCATCGCGCCCCCTTCAAGCTGACCGCCGGATCTTGCGGCCCGGCGCGCGACAAGGCAAGCGCCGGGCTTGACGAGGCCGCGCGGCGGCGAAACAGTCGGCCCGATCGAAGGGCGCCCCGCGCGCCCGACCAAGGCCCCGCGCGGGCGAGAACGAGCGAAGGAGCCCGAGGCATGAGCGCCGAGCCGCAAGAGACCGAACTCGAAACCGTCCGCTACGCCGTGTCGGGCCCCGTGGCGCTGATCGCGCTCAACCGGCCCGACAGCCTCAACGCCTTCGACGCGGCGCTGCGGCGCGACCTGCTGGACGCCTTGCGCCGCGCCGAGCAGGACGAGGCCGTGCGCGTCGTGGTGCTGGCCGGCGAGGGGCGCGCCTTCAGCGCCGGCGCCGATCTGCGCGCGGGCGTGCCGGGCGAGGACGTCACGCGCGTGCTCAACGAAGAGTTCAAGCCCTCGATCGACGCGATCATGCGCTCGGCCAAGCCCTTCGTCGCCGCGATCCACGGCGCCTGCGCGGGCATCGGCGCGGCCTACGCGCTGGCCTGCGACCTGGCGGTGATGGAGGAGGACGCCTACATCTACCAGGCCTTCGCGGCCATCGGGCTGGTTCCCGACGGGGGCAACCACTGGCATCTGGTGCGGGCGCTGGGATACAAGCGCGCCTATCAGGCGATCGTCGAGGCGCCGCGCATCACGGCCGAGGAATGCCTGCGTGCGGGCATGGTCAACAAGGTGGTTCCCGCAGGCCAGGCGCGCGCGGCGGCGCTCGAATGGGCGGCCCGGCTGGCCCAGGGCGCGCCGCGCACGCTGCGCTACGCCAAGCAGATCCTGCGCGCGGCCGAGGGCGGCGATTTCGAGACCACCTTCCGCCTCGAGGCCGAGCTCCAGGCCCTGTGCGCCGGCAGCGAGGACACGCGCAACGCAGTCGCCGCCTTCTTCCGCAAGGAAAAGCCCGTCTTCACCGGCGCCTGAGCGCCAGCTTGCGGAGCGCCCCATGTCCGACCGCGCCCAGCGCAGCGTCGCCGTCGCCGGAGGAGGGCTGGGGGGCCTGGCCGCCGCGCTGGCCTTTGCGCGCATGGGCTGGCGCGCGACGGTGGTCGAACGCGCCGAGGCCCTGCGCGAGGTGGGCGCGGGGATCCAGCTGTCGCCGAACGCGATCAAGGCGCTCGACCATCTGGGCGTGGGCGACGAGGCGCGCGCCGCGGGCTTCGCGCCGCAGGCGGTCGAGCTGCGCGCCTGGCGCAGCGGCCGCCTCGCCTGGCGGCTGGCGCTCAACCCGCAGATCGAGCGCCGCCACGGCGCGCCCTATCGCCAGATCCACCGGGCCGACATGCTGGACATCCTGGCGCGCGCGGCGCTGGCGGCGGGGGTCGAGCTGCGCCTGGGCTGCGAGGCGCTGGGGGTGAGCGAGGACGCGCTGCAAACCGACCGCGGCCCGTTGCGCGCCGATCTGATCGTGGGCGCGGACGGGGTGCGCTCGCGCTTGCGGGCGGCGGCGGCGGGCGCCTCGTCGCCGCGCTTTTCGGGCAATGTGGCGTTCCGCGGGCTGGTCCGCGCCGACCGCCTGCCCGGAGGCGCCGCGCCGCCCTGCGCGACCGTGTGGATGGGGCCGCGGCGGCACCTGGTGCATTATCCGCTGCGCGGCGGCGAGATCGTCAACTTCGTCGCCGTGATCGAGCGCGCCGCCTGGACCGAAGAGGGATGGAGCCGCCCGGGCGACCCCGAGGCGCTGCGGGCCGAGTTCGCCGACTGGCACCCGCAGGCGCGCGCGATCCTGGATGCGGCGGACGAAACCTTCGAATGGGGCCTGTTCGGGCACGACCCCCTGCCCAGCTGGCGGCGCGGGCGCCTTGCGCTGCTGGGCGACGCGGCGCATCCGACCACGCCCTTTCTTGCGCAGGGCGCGGCCATGGCCTTCGAGGACGCGGTGGTGCTGTCGCGCGCGGTCGCGGCGCATGGCGTCGCCGACGGGCTTGTCGCCTACGAGGCCGCGCGCAAGCCCCGCGCCACGCGCCTTCAGCAGGCGGCGCGGCGCACGGGGCGGCGCTTTCACGCGCGCACGGCGCTGGACGGGCTGGCGAAATTCGCGGCGCTCGAGCTGTTCGCCCGCCTTGCGCCCGGCCGGGCGGCGGCGCTCAACGACTGGATCTACGGCTACGATCCGGCCCGGGCGCCCGTCTGAAGGCGCCCCTCGGAACCGGCCCGCCCCGCGAAGGTCGCCAGCCCTTCGCCCCGCCGCGGCGCCGGCGCGCGGGCGCCATCCGCATGGCGCGCCGCCCCTGCGATCGGCCGGGCGCCATCTTGCGCGCACCCGTCCCCGCGCCGTCCATGGCTGCGCCCAAGGGCGGCGCCGCCCCGGCGGCCCGTGCGCGCCCATCCGCCCGCTACGCGTTGGGCGCGGGGCGCATGCGGCGGCGCGGGGCCTCGGCCAGCCCGGCCGATCGATCCGGACGATCGGCCCATCCGGCCCGCCGCCGCGGCGTCACGCCTGCGGCGCGACGCGCACGACGCGCAGCGTCAGGTTGATGCGGCCGCCCTGGGGCAGCAGGGTCGAGCTGCCGAAGCGCACCCGGTCCACGCCGTGATAGGCCAGCCGCGCCGGTCCGCCCAGAATGGCGACGTCGCCGCTTTCCAGCACCGCCGAGCGCGTCGGATCGCCGCGCCGCGTCCCGCCCACGCGGAACACCGCCGCGTCGCCCAGCGAGATCGACACCACCGGCGCGGCGAACTCGCCCTCGTCGCGGTCCTGATGCAGGCCCATGCGGGCCTTCTCGCCGTAATGGTTGATGAGGCAGCAATCCGGCGGCTCGGGCCAGTCCGAAAGCGCCTCCCACACCGCCAGGGCGCCGGGCGGGATGGGCGGCCAGGGCGTGCCGGCCGGATGGCGCGCGGCGTAGCGATAGCCCTGGCGCGAGGACACCCAGCCCACGCGGCCGGCCGAGGTCATGCGCACGCTCATCGGCTTGCCCCAGGGCGTGACGGGGCGCATGAAGGGCGCCGCGCGAACCGCCTCGCGCACCTGATCGAGCAGCGCGCGCTGCGCCTCGCGCCCCAGAAACCCCTTGAAGATCCTGACCCCGTTCAGCTCCAGCGCCGTCATGCGTTTGCCTCCGCCGCCGCACTCGCCCACCCAGCCTAGCGCGCGGGGCGCGGCCGGCAAGCCGCAGGGCGCCGATTCCGGCCGCGGGCCGCGCCCCCCGCGCTTGCGGCCCGCACGAGCGGCCCCTATATGCGAGGCGAACCGCGGGCGTTGTCGTTTCGGCAAGGCCCGCATGGGATGAAGGACGGGGGCCGCGCCGGACCCGCCCTTGAAGATCGCCGAAAGAAGGATCGCAAAATGTCGAAAGTCATCGGTATCGACCTCGGGACCACGAACTCCTGCGTCGCCGTCATGGAAGGGTCGCAGCCGAAGGTGATCGAGAACTCCGAGGGCGCGCGCACCACGCCCTCGATGGTCGCCTTCACCGAGGATGAGCGCCTCGTCGGCCAGCCGGCCAAGCGCCAGGCGGTGACCAACCCCGAGAACACCCTCTTCGCCGTCAAGCGCCTGATCGGCCGCCGCATGGACGACCCGGTCGTCCAGAAGGACATGAAGATGGTGCCCTACAAGATCGTCGAGGGCCCCAACGGCGACGCCTGGGTCGAGGCGCGCGGCCAGAAGTATTCGCCCAGCCAGATCTCGGCCTTCATCCTGCAGAAGATGAAGGAAACCGCCGAGGCCTATCTGGGCGAGAAGGTCGAGAAGGCGGTCATCACCGTTCCCGCCTACTTCAACGACGCCCAGCGCCAGGCCACCAAGGACGCCGGCAAGATCGCCGGGCTCGAGGTGCTGCGCATCATCAACGAGCCCACCGCGGCGGCGCTGGCCTATGGCCTGGACAAGGAAGGCGACAAGACCGTCGCGGTCTATGACCTGGGCGGCGGCACCTTCGACGTCTCGATCCTCGAGATCTCGGACGGCCTGTTCGAGGTGAAGTCGACCAACGGCGACACCTTCCTGGGCGGCGAGGACTTCGACATGCGCATCGTCGATTACCTCGCCTCCGAGTTCCAGAAGGAGCACGGCGTCGATCTGCGCAAGGACAAGCTGGCGCTGCAGCGCCTGAAGGAAGCGGCCGAGAAGGCCAAGATCGAGCTGTCCTCCAGCCAGCAGACCGAGATCAACCAGCCCTTCATCTCGATGGATCCCAAGTCGGGCACGCCGCTGCACCTGGTGATCAAGCTGACCCGCGCCAAGCTGGAAAGCCTGGTCGAGGACCTGATCGCCCGCACGCTCGAGCCCTGCAAGGCCGCGCTCAAGGACGCGGGCATCTCCAAGACCGACATCGACGAGGTGATCCTGGTCGGCGGCATGACCCGCATGCCCAAGGTCGTCGAGGAGGTGACCAAGTTCTTCGGCAAGGCCCCGCACAAGGGCGTCAACCCCGACGAGGTGGTGGCGCTGGGCGCCGCGATCCAGGGCGGCGTGCTGCAGGGCGACGTGAAGGACGTGGTGCTGCTGGACGTCACCCCGCTCAGCCTCGGGATCGAGACGCTGGGCGGCGTGTTCACCCGTCTGATCGACCGCAACACCACCATCCCGACCCGCAAGAGCCAGGTGTTCTCGACCGCCGAGGACAACCAGACGGCCGTCACCATCCGCGTCTTCCAGGGCGAGCGCGAGATGGCCGCGGACAACAAGCTGCTGGGCCAGTTCAACCTCGAGAACATCCCGCCCGCGCCGCGCGGCGTGCCGCAGATCGAGGTGACCTTCGACATCGACGCCAACGGCATCGTCTCGGTCTCGGCCAAGGACAAGGCCACCGGCAAGGAGCAGAAGATCACCATCCAGGCCTCGGGCGGCCTGTCCGACGAGGACATCGAGCGCATGATCAAGGAGGCCGAGGCCAACGCCGAAGCCGACCGCAAGCGCCGCGAGCTGGTCGAGGCCCGCAACCAGGCCGAAAGCCTGATCCACTCGACCGAGAAGTCGCTCAAGGAGCATGGCGACAAGGTTGACGAGGCCACCCGCAAGGCCATCGAGGACGCCGTCGCCGCGCTCAAGGGCACGCTCGAATCCGAGGACGCGGCCGAGATCAAGGCCAAGTCGCAGGCCCTGACCGAGGCGGCCATGAAGCTGGGCGAGGCGATCTACAAGGCCCAGGCCGCCGAGGCCGAAGGCCAGGCCGCCGAGGGCGGCGCCGAGCAGAAGGCGTCGGGCCAGGACGACGACGTGGTGGACGCCGACTTCACCGAGGTGAAGGACGACGACGCGAAGAAGTGACGTCCGGGGCCGCTCGGCCCCGCGGCGCGGCCTGGCCCCGCCCCCGGCAGCGGGGGCGGGGCCGCTGCGTGAAACGGCTCCCGCGTTAGGAGATCGACATGGCGAAACGCGACTATTACGAAGTCCTCGGCGTCTCCCGCAACGCGACGGAGGCCGAGATCAAGAAGGCCTACCGGGCCAAGGCCAAGGAGCTGCACCCCGACCGCAACGCCGACCGCCCCGAGGCCGAGGCCTTGTTCAAGGAGGTGAACGAGGCCTACGACGTTCTCAAGGATCCGCAGAAGAAGGCCGCCTACGACCAGTTCGGCCACGCCGCCTTCGAGGCCGGCGGCCCCGGCGCCGGCGGGTTCCGCCATGGGGGGCCGCAGGGCGACGCGGATTTCGCCTCGGCCTTCTCGGACGTGTTCGACGATCTGTTCGGCGACTTCATGGGCCATCGCGGCGGGCGTCGGCGGACGGCGGCGCGGCGCGGATCGGACCTGCGCTACAATCTGCGCGTCACGCTCGAAGAGGCCTACGCAGGCAAGCGGCAGACCATCACGGTGCCCGGCTCGGCCAAGTGCGAGTCCTGCGACGGAACCGGCGCCGAGGACGGCTCGGCGCCCGTCACCTGCCCCACCTGCTCGGGCATGGGCAAGGTGCGCGCGCAGCAGGGCTTCTTCACCATCGAGCGCACCTGCCCCACCTGCTCGGGCCGCGGCCAGGTGGTCAAGAACCCGTGCCGGGCCTGCGGCGGCTCGGGCCGCGTGCATCGCGAGCGCACGCTCAACGTCAACATCCCGCCGGGCGTCGAGACGGGCACCCGCATCCGCCTGGCCGGCGAGGGCGAGGCGGGCGTGAACGGCGGGCCGCCGGGCGATCTCTACATCTTCATCGAGGTCGCGCCGCACCCGATCTTCGAGCGCGAAGGCCCCGACCTGCACTGCCGCGTCCCCGTGCCCATGACCACCGCCGCGCTGGGCGGCGAGATCGAGGTGCCGCTGCTGGACGGCGGCCGCACCCGGGTCAAGGTGCCCGCGGGCGTGCAGTCGGGCAAGCAGCTGCGCCTGCGCGAAAAGGGCATGCCCAACCTGCGCGGCGGCCGCCATGGCGACCTGTATCTCGAGCTGCAGGTCGAGACGCCCGTCAACCTGACCCCGCGCCAGAAAGAGCTGCTGCGCGAGTTCGAGGCCGCGGGCAAGGACAACTCGCCCCACAGCTCGAACTTCTTCTCGAAGGTCAAGTCCTTCTGGGAGGGCATGACCGGCTGAGCCGCGCGCGCCCCGGCCGGACGCCGGGCAAGGCCCCCGGTCACACGGCCGCGGAGCGATCGCAAGGCCGGCCAAGGGGGCGCGCCCGCAGCGGCGGCAGGGCCGCTACAGGCGCGGATGCAGAATGCGTTCGGCCGCCGCCTCGGAGCCCGGCGGCGCTCCTTCGCCGTCGAAGGCGCCGCGCAGCTGCGTCGCCCACCGCAGCGCCGCCAGGAAGGCGCGGGCCAAAGCCGGATCCGGGGCGGCCGGCGCGCGCCAGAACGCGTCGAGCGGCGCCTGGTCGGTCAGCCCCGGCCGGTCGAACAGCGCGCGTCCCAGCGCCTTGACCGGGCGCCCCGCCGCCAGCGCCGCCAGGCCGACGGTCGAATTGACCGTGACGACCCCGGCGCTGCGCGCGATCAGCGCGTCCAGATCGCCGCCGTCGAACACGCGCACGCGCCCGGCGGCGCCGCGGGCGGCGGCCTCGCGCTCGAGCAGCCGCCGCCAAGGGGTCAGCCCGTTGTCCATGGGGTGCTCCTTGACCGCCAGCACCGCGTCCGCCGGCGCATGCGCCGCGAATGAGCGCACCACGCGCCGCGCGGTCGCGCGCAGGTCCGGGTCCGGGCCGTTGACGCGGATCTGGTGATCGGTCCGCAGCTGCAGCGGGAACAGGAACATCGGCCCGCGCGCCCCTGCCAACGCCGCCAGCGCCCGCCCCGCCGCCCGCCGCCGCAGCGGCCCGGCCGCCAGCTTCAGCCCGAAGCCGCCATATTCGGCCAGCGGATGCCACAGCTGATGGCGCCGATAGCCCGGCGTCAGCGCCCATGACAGCGCCAGGTTCGACAGGTTCCACGCCATGTCCATGGCCGCATAGGCCGCGAAGCTGGCGGCGAAGCGCCGCGCCGGCTGGGGCGGCGCGGCGGAGTCCGCGGCGGCGGCGGCCTGCGCCATGAAGCGTTCGGCCTCGCGCGCGAAGCGCGAGTCGGGGCCCGCCCCGTCCAGCTCGACCGTGATCCAGTCGGGGCGGAAATAGCCCAGCTCGACATGATGCGCCAACACGCCCAGCCTGCGCGCGGCGGCGATGGCGGGCGCGTGAAAGGGCCGGTGCGCGCCCAGAAGGACAAGGTCGCTCACCCCCTCGCGCGCCATGAACGCCTCGATCCAGGCGGGCCAGCGCGCCAGGCCGCCGCGATAGACCCGCCCGCCGCCCCGGCGCCAGAACAGCATGTCGCCGGGGCACAGATGCACCCGCAAGACCCGCGCGCCCCGCGCCTCGAGCGCGTCGCCCAGATACGAGAAGAAGAACGATGACGGCCCCTGCAGCAGCAGCGCCGTGCGCGCGCGCGCCTCGCCGCTCATGCCCGCCGCCCCCGCCGCCATTGACAAGCCGCCCGCCCGCGCCTAGCGCTGCGGGGCCATCCCTGCACGCCGGACACGAAATGACGCCAGACGACGCAACCCGCGCCGAAGCCGCCCCCGCCGCGCCCGCGCGCCGGCGCGTGCTGCTGCTGCAGGGCCCGCCCTCGCCCTTCTGGCGCGAGCTGGCCGGCGCCTTCGAGGCCGCCGGGCACGAGGCGCTTCACGTCGCCGTCTGCACGGCCGATCGGGTCTATTGGGGCCGGCGGCCGACGGCCTCGTATCGCGGCCGCTTCGCCGGCTGGCGGCGCTGGCTGGAGGATTTCGTCGCGCGCCGCGGCGTCACCGACATCCTGTATTACGCCGACCGCAACCCCTACCACGTCGTCGCCGCCGAGCTGGCCGAGGAACGCGGCCTGCGCGCCCATGCGCTCGAGTTCGGCTATCTGCGCCCGGACTGGCTGACGCTCGAGCGCGTGGGCATGGGCGCCTATTCGCGCTTTCCGGACGATCCGGACGCCATCCGCGCCATCGCCGAGCGCGTGCGCGCCGAGGGCTTCGCGCCCGACATGAAAACCCGCCACCCCCATCCCTTCGTTCAGGAAGCCTTCAACGAGGTCTCGTTCAACCTGCTCAACAGCCTGTTCTTCTGGCCCTATCCGTTCTACCGGATGGACAGGCTGTATCATCCCCTGCTCGACTTCATCTCGTGGCTGCCGCGGCTGGCGCGACGCCGCCGCGCCGAGGCCCATGCGCGCGAGGTGACCCGCGCCTGCGCCGCCCGCGCCTTCGAATACGACCTGTTCGCCCTTCAGCTTCAAAGCGACTACCAGATCCGCGACAATTGCGGCTATGCGGGACTCGAGGACGCGATCGAAGAGGTCGTGGCCTCGTTCGCGCGCCACGCGCCGCCCGCGCGGCGGCTGGTGGTCAAGCAGCACCCGCTGGACAACGGGCTCGAGAACTGGCCCGCCCGCGTGGCGCGCGCCGCCGCGGCGCACGGCGTGGCCGAGCGGGTGACCACGATCGACGGCGGCGATCTGAACGCGCTGATCGAGGCGGCGCATGGGGTGATCGTCGTCAACTCGACCGTCGGGCTGCACGCCATCCGCGCGGGACGGCCGACGGCGGCGCTGGGCGCGGCGGTGTTCGACGTCAAGGGGCTGACGCATCAGGGGCCGCTCGACGCCTTCTGGCGCGAGGCCGCCGCGCCGGACCGCGCCCTGACGCGCGACTTCGTCCTGGCGCTGGCGGCGACGATCCAGGTCAAGGGCTCGTTCTACCAGCCGGCGGGACGGGCGCGCGCGCAGGCCGAGATCGTGGCGCGCGTGGCCGGCGGGCGCGTCAACGAGCCGGGCGCCTTCATGCCCTTTCCCCCGCGCCTGCGCCCGGCGCCGGGCGGGCGCTGAGCGCGCGCTCACCGCGCAAGCCGCGCCAGCCCGACGCCGGTCGAAACCGGCTGCAGCGCCAGGGCGATGACGCGCATGACCTTCTCGAAATTCGCGATCGGGGCGTTGGCGGCGTAGATGATGTCCTTGTCGCGCATCTCGAAGCGGCGGGCCAGGAAGAAGGACTCGGGCCGGCTCAGATCCAGGTTGTAGACCACCGGCACGTCCCGCGCGACGCGCCCGCCTGTCAGCGCGCGGGCGGTTTCGGCGCTCTCGCGGCGCATGACGAACACCGCCGAGGGGTCGGCCCGGTCGTCCGACAGCCCGCCGGCCAGGGCCAGGGCCTCGTCCAGGGTCAGGCGCTCGGCGGGGAACTCGATCTTGCTGGGGCGGGCGGCGGCGCCGAACACGGTCAGGCTGCGCGGCGCCTCGACCAGGTTGACGACGTCGCCCGGGCGGACGGGGACGTTCTGCGCCGGGTCGCGCAGCACCTCGGACAGATGCGCCTCGGCCGAGATCCGGCCCCGCGTCAGGCGCACCAGCGTGCGGTGCGGGGCGGCGCGCAGGCCGCCGGCGGCCGCGATCACGTCCAGGACCCGCTCGCCCACCCCGGCCAGCGCCACGCGGCCGCCGCCATTGGCCGCGTCGCCCAGCACCGTGACGGCCGAGACGGGCGATTCCTGGCGCGTGACCAGCGCCTGGGGCTCGATCGCCTTGCCCGCCAGCGCCGCCTCGATGGCGCGCTCGACCTGTCGCGGGGTGCGCCCGGCGGCGCGGATGCGCCCGGCATAGGGCACCAGAATGGCGCCGTCCTCGGCCACGCGCTGGGCCGGGAAGGGCGCCATGCGCGGCCCGTTCGCCTGCGGCGCGCTGAACAGGCCGCCATTGACGGCCTCCCACACCGTCACCGTCACCAGATCGCCCACCCGCAGCGCGTCGCCCGCGGCGGGGCCTGCGGCGGGCGCGTCGGCGCGCAGCGCGCCCGCTTCGCCGCCCGACGCGCCCTCGAGCGCGTCAAGCGCCGCCGGGTCGAGCGGCACCAGCAGATAGGGCGCATCCTTGACCTGAGCGGTCTCGCGCACCACATCCCCCTTGGGTCCGGCCTCGGGCATGCGCGCGCAGCCGCCAAGCAGCGAGGTCAGGATGAGGACGGCGCGGAGCGTCGGATTGAAGCGCATTGGAACCTCGTCGCGCGAGGGGCGGCGGCGCCCCGGTCGGCCTTCTTTGTGCAGACTTGCGCGCGGATGCGCAACCGCCTCGGATCGACCGTCGCGGGCGCCCGGCCCCCTCGCAATCGCCGATGCCGCGTGCTAGTGACGAAGCGTTCGCCAGCGCCGGCCCCGCGCCCGGCGCGGCGCGCAAGCGAAAGACGGAAGCGACCATGGAAGCCAGGGCGGGACAGGCCGAGAACCCATTCCGGGTGCACCTGCGCGTGGTCGGGGCGCTGATGCGGCGCGAGATGACCACGCGCTACGGGCGCTCGGCGGGCGGGTATTTCTGGGCCATCGCCGAGCCCATCGCCGTCATCGCGCTGCTGTCGCTGGTGTTTTCGACCCTGGCGCGCACGCCCTCGCTGGGGCGCAGCTTTCCGGTCTTCTTCGCCACGGGCTACATCGCCTACAGCCTTTACCGCAACACGGCGGACCAGATCTCGACCGCGATCCGGGCCAACAAGGCGCTGCTGCGTTATCCGAACGTCAACCCATGGGACGCCATCGTGGCAGCCGGCACGCTGCAGCTGCTGACCGAATGCATGATCGCGGCGCTGATCCTGCCGGCGCTGATCGTCGCGACGGGCGAGCCGGTGCTGATCGCGCCCGAATGGCTTCTGGGCGCGCTGGCGGCGGCGGCGATCCTGGCCTTCGGCGTGGGGTCGGTCAACGCGGTGATGTTCGTGGTGCACCCGATCTACGAGCGCATCTACAAGATCCTGATGCGCCCGCTTTTCATCATCTCGGGGATCTTCTTCCTGCCCGAGGCCCTGCCCTCCCAGCTGCGCGAGCTGCTGGCGCTGAACCCGGTGGTGCACATCGTGGCCGCCTTTCGCGAGGGGGTCTATCCCGTCTATCACGCGACGCTGGATCGGCTGGAGTATCCGATCATCCTGGGGCTGACGCTGTGCCTTCTGGGGCAGCTCCTGGCCCGGCGCCATGCGGAAAGGCTGGACGAGCTGTGATCCGTCTCGAGAACGTCTCGAAAACCTTCCGCCTGCCCGGCGGGCTGCGCAAGACCGTCGTGCGCGATCTGACCATGACGATCCCGCGCGGGCGCTCGCTGGCGCTGCTGGGGCGCAACGGGGCGGGGAAATCCTCGTTGCTGCGGCTGATCGCGGGCACGCTGCGACCCGATTCGGGCCGGGTGATCCATGGCTGCCGGGTCTCGTGGCCGCTGGGCTTTTCGGGCAGCTTCCACCGGGCGATGAGCGGCATTCAGAACGTGCGCTTCGTGGCGCGCATCTACGGCGTGGACGCGGACGAGCTGATCGCCTTCGTGCGCGAGTTCTCCGAGCTGGGCGACTATCTGCACCAGCCGGTGGCGGTCTATTCGGCGGGGATGAAGGCGCGGCTCGCCTTCGGCGTGTCGATGGGCATCCGCTTCGACGTGTATCTGGTGGACGAGACCATCGCCGTGGGCGACGCCGACTTCAAGCGCAAGTGCCGCGCCGTGTTCGAGGACCGCCTGTCGGCGAGCGACGTCATCATGGTCTCGCACGCGCCGGGGCCGCTGCGCAGCTACTGCGACTGCGGGCTGGTGCTCGAGAACGGGCGGCTCGAATATTACGACGACGTCGAGGACGCCATCGCGCGTCACGTCGCGAATCTGAGCGCCGGCCACGCGGGCGCGGCCCTTCGCGAAGCGCATGAGGAGCTGAGTTGAGCATGACGGACGACACGCGCCCGCCCGCCGCCGACGACGCGGCGCCCGATCAGGCCGAGCGCCGCGCCGCGCGCCGCGCCCGCCGCCTGGCGCGCCTGGGCCGCGGCGGCCAGGGCGGCCCCGGCCGCAAGGGCGGCGCGCCCGGGGGCCAGGGCGCGGACGAAACCGCAGGCCAGGGCGGGGGCTCGGGCGCGGGCTCGGGCGGGGGCAAGGCCGGCCAGGGCGCCAAGGGTCCGGGGCGCGGGGGCGCAAGGGGCCCCGGCGCCGGAAAGGGCGGCCCCCTCGCGGCCCGAGGAAACCCGGCTCGCCCCCGGCGCCAGGATGGCGGCGAGGGCGGCGGGCTGGCCGCCGGCGCC
Organism: Oceanicella actignis; assembly: GCF_008124525.1. Taxonomy (GTDB): domain Bacteria; phylum Pseudomonadota; class Alphaproteobacteria; order Rhodobacterales; family Rhodobacteraceae; genus Oceanicella; species Oceanicella actignis. The sequence continues at coordinate 104,773 of NZ_VNHJ01000002.1, read as the reverse complement.
GGATCCGGCGCGCCGGCCGAGGCGGCGCGCGGGCGCCTTCGCGGCGGAAACGTCGACGGCCCCCGGCCGCTGCGCCCGACGGTCATCATCGAGGCCGGCGCGCCCGAAACGGGCCGCCGGGCGGGGCTGCGCCGGCGGCTGCGCGCGGCCCTGTTCTGGCTCAGCTTCGTCGTGATGGTGCTGCTGCCCTTGGGGCTGGCGGGCTGGTATCTGTGGACGCAGGCGGCCGATCAATACGCCTCCGAGACCAGCTTCGCCGTGCGCAGCCTGGACCAGACCCTGCCCAGCCCGATGACCGAACTGCTGGGCGGCGCGGCCGATTCCACCGCGGCCGACAGCCAGATGCTGTTCGAGTATCTGCAAAGCCAGCCGCTGGTCGAGATCATCGACCGCAAGCTGGACCTCGAAAAGATCTACAACCACCCCGACGCCGATCCGCTTTTCCGCCTCGGGCGCGGCCGCTCGATCGAAGAGAAGGTGTTCTACTGGAACCTGGCGGTCACGGTCAGCTACGACAACGCAAGCGGGATCATCTACGTCCAGACCCGCGCCTTCGACCCCGACGACGCCCAGCGCGTGGCGCAGGCGGTGCTGGACGAGAGCGCGCGGCTCATCAACGAGCTGTCGGTCAAGGCCCGCGCCGACGCGGTGCGCTACGCCCTGGCCGATCTGGCCGACGCCGAGGCGCGCGTGCGCGAGGCGCGGCGCAAGCTGCAGGAGTTCCGGCTGTCGGAACGCTCGGTGGACGTGACGCAGGACATCGCGCAGGCCATGGCGCTGATCTCGCAGCTGCGCGCCCAGCGCGCGGCGCTGCAGGCCGACTATGACAGCCGCAAGGACCTTCTGGGCGCCGAAAGCCCCGCCCTTGCGGCGCTGCGCCGGCAGATGGCCAGCCTGGACGAGCAGATCCGCCGCGAGCAGGAGCGCATCGCCTCGGCCGACCCCGAGGCCGCCGCGCGCGAGCGCGACGGCGGCGGCTCGCTGACCTCGGCCGCCGGCGCGCAGGAACAGCTGACCGTCGAGCTGAATTTCGCCGAGAACATGTATACCTCGGCGCTGGCGGCGGTCGAGGCGGCGCGCGCCGACGCCCGCCGCGCCCAGCGCTACCTGGCCACCCACATCGCCCCCACCCGCGCGCAAGAGGCCGAATACCCCGACCGGCTCATGTGGACCATCGCCGTGGCCTTCGTGTCTCTGCTGGTCTGGGCGATCACGCTGCTGATCATCGGCTCGATCCGCGACCGGCGCTGAGGCCCGGCGGGCGGCGTCGGGCGGGCCTTCGGCGCGTCCGCCGCGACCGTTCGGCCCGAACGCGAACGGCCGGCCCGCGCGGGCCGGCCGTCATCCCTTCCCCGCCGCGCGGCGGGCGCCGTCTCAGGCGGCCGAGCGGCGCACCACCTTGCCGTTGACGATGTGGATGCCGCACTCGGTCTTGTCGCGCCCGCGCCAACGGCCCGCGCGCGGGTCCTCGCCCTCGGCGACCGGGGTGGTGCACGGCGCGCAGCCCAGCGAGGGGAAGCGCTCGGTGGCCAGCGGGTGCAGCGGCAGGTCGTGCGCCTCCATATGCGCGCGGATGCGCCGCGCATCCCAGTCGGCCAGCGGATTGAGCTTGATGCGCCCGGCGGCGTCGGTCTCGTAGAACTCGAGCCGCGCGCGCTCGGCCGACTGGAAGCGCTTGCGCCCGGTGATCCAGGCGTCGAACGGCGCCAGCGCGCGCTCGAGCGGGCGCGTCTTGCGCAGATCGCAGCACGCGTCCGGGTCCGTCTGGTGCAGCGCGCCGTCGGGATCCTCGGCGCGCAGATCCGCCGGATCGGGGCGGATCAGCCGCACGTCGGTCAGGCCCAGCCGCTCGGCCAGATCCTTCTGGTAGGCCAGGGTGGCCGGGAACAGCATCCCGGTCTCGAGGAACAGGACCGGCGTCGAGGGATCGACCTCGGCCACGAGATGCAGCAGCGCCGCGCTTTCGGCCCCGAACGAGGACACCAGCGCGATGCGGCCGCGGAACTCTTCGAGAATCGCGTCGGCCAGCAGCTCCTGCGCCGACTTGCCGGCGTTGAGGCGGTTGAGCGCGGCCGCGCGCCGCTCGGCATGGCGGTGCAGCAGGCTGGGCGCGGCCGGCGCGGCGCCGGCCTGGTCGATGCTGGCGGGTGCGGTCATCTTGCGGCCTCCTCGCGCGCGGCGCGGCGCGCCTCCAGAATGTTGCGCCCGGGCAGCGCGTAGCCGCGCTGGTAGCCCAGCGTCATGCTGCGCGCCGCGGCCAGCCACTGCGCCTCGTCCTGGCGGGCGGCCAGCGCCTCGGGGATCTCGACGGCGTCGAAGCCGCAGGCGCGCAGGGCGGCGAACTGATCGGCGATCAGCGGCCCGAAGGCGCGCAGCTCGCCGGCGAAGCCCGCGGCGCGCAGGCGCCGGGCCACCGAGAACCCGCGCCCGTCGGCGAAGCTGGAAAAGCCCACCGAGATCAGCGCCGCGCGCGCGGCGGCTTCGGCGACGGCCTCGGGGTCGTCCTCGGGCGCGACATGCACGCCCAGCGCGGCCGCGCCGGCGGGCGGCCCCTGCTCGCGCAGGCGCGCAAGCGACACGATCACGCGCGCGCCCTCGGGGGCGGGACGGTCGTCGGCGAGCCGGGTCCACGGGTCGGGAACGAAGCCCGTATCGTCAAGCAGCGGCATAGAGGGCCTCCTTGAACGGGGTCATGCCCAGACGGCGATAGGTTTGCAGGAAGGTCTCGCCGGGCTGGCGCAGCTCGAGATACCGGCGCACGAGGGTCTCGACCACGTCGGGCACCTGGTCGAAGGCGAAGCCCGGCCCCGTGCGCTCGCCCAGCGCGGCGTCGTCGGTCGGATCGCCCCCGAGCGTGATCTGGTAGCTTTCGACCCCGGCCTTATCGAGCCCCAGAATGCCGATATGCCCGACATGATGGTGGCCGCAGGCGTTGATGCAGCCCGAGATCTTGATCGCCAGCGGGCCGATGCGCTCTTGCAGCGCCGGATCGGCGAAGCGCCGCGAGATCGCCTGCGCCACGGGGATCGAGCGCGCGGTCGCCAGCGCGCAGTAATCCAGCCCCGGGCAGGCGATGATGTCGGTCACCAGCCCCCGATTGGGCGCATCCAGCCCCTGCGAGGCCAGCATCCGCCAGACCTGGAACAGCTCGTCCTTGCGCAGATGGGGCAGCACGACGTTCTGCTCGTGCGTGATGCGCAGCTCGCCCATCGAGTGGCGCTCGGCCACGTCGGCCATCAGGCGCATCTGCTCGGCGGTCGCGTCGCCCGGCGCGCCGCCGATGGGCTTGAGCGAGATGGTCGCCGCCGCATGGCCGGGAACCTTGTGCGGGTGAACGTTGCGCCGCACCCAGGCGTCGAACTCGGGATGCGCGCGGCGCGCGCGCTCGAGCGCGGGGCACGCGTCGGGCAGCTCGGGATAGGCGGGGGGCGCGAAATAGGCCGCGATGCGCGCGACCTCGGCCGGATCGGGCGCGCTCGCCTCGGGGTCGAGGCGCGCGAACTCGTCCTCGACCGCGGCGCGGAAGGCGTCGATTCCCATCTCGTGCACCAGGATCTTGATGCGCGCCTTGTATTTGTTGTCGCGCCGGCCCAGCAGGTTGTAGACGCGCAGCGTCGCCTCCAGATAGGGCAGCAGATGCGCGCGGGGCAGGAACTCGCGCAGCGTCTTGGCGATCATGGGCGTGCGCCCCAGACCGCCGCCGACCAGCACGCGATAGCCGATCTCGCCGTCCGGGCCGCGCACGATGCGCAGGCCCACGTCATGCACCGCCACCGCGGCGCGGTCGTTCTCGGCGCCGGTGACGGCGATCTTGAACTTGCGCCCCAGGAAGGTGAACTCGGGGTGCAGGCTGGACCACTGGCGGATCAGCTCGGCCGTGGGGCGGGGGTCCTCGATCTCGTCGGCGGCGACGCCGGCCAGCGGGTCCGAGGTCACGTTGCGGATGCAGTTGCCCGAGGTCTGGATCGCGTGCATCCGCACGCCGGCCAGATCGTCGAGGATGTCGGGAATGTCCTTGAGCTGCGGCCAGTTGAACTGGATGTTCTGGCGCGTGGTGAAGTGGCCGTAGCCGCGGTCGTATTTCTCGGCCACATGGGCAAGCATGCGCATCTGCTCGGCGTCGAGCGTCCCGTAGGGGATCGCCACGCGCAGCATGTAGGCGTGCAGCTGCAGATAGACGCCGTTCATCAGGCGCAGGGGGCGGAACTCGTCCTCGGTCAGCGCGCCCGACAGGCGCCGGCGCACCTGCTCGCGGAACTGGGCGGCGCGCTGGGCCACGAAGGCGGCGTCGAATTCGTCATAGCGATACATGCGGCGTCTCCGTCGGTGTGGCGCGGCGGGCTTGGGGGCGCTCAGGCGGCGCGGGCGCCGGGGCCGCGCCGGGATGCGGCTTCGGGACCGTAGGCGAAGGTCGGACTGCGCGAGGCGCGGATGGCTTCGCGGCGCGAGGCGGGCCGCCAGGCGCCGTCCTCTTCGACCACCTCGACCAGACAGGGGCCGACCGTCGCGGCCTGCATGAGCGGCGTGTCCGCCAGCGCCTGGAGCGTGGCCGCCTGCTCGGGCGTCGTCGCGACGCGCGCATCGGCGAAGCTCTCGGACCAGCCGGCGCCGGTCCACCAGAGCGGCGCGCCCGATTCGAGCGCGTTGGCGGTCAGGACGACGGGATTGAAGCGTTTCGCCATGGCTTGGTCTTCCTTCGCTTTCCTGCCCCCGGTCGCGCCGCGGCGCGGGGGGCCGCAGGCAGGAAACTATGCCTGTTCGATGTGGTTCTCAATATTTCACACACGTCTTTGCGCTCAACATTTATTTCACATCAACGCAACGTTTTATTCCGCGCCGGGGGCTTTGGGGCTGGACCCCCGCCCCGCGCGGCGCTAACCGCTTTGCCTGACACAGGAGGCCAGATGACCGAGCGCGCCCTCTACGCCCGCCCCATCCCCGCCGACCCGGCACTTGGCGACGACCAGACGCTGCCGCTGGCCGGCGGGCCGGTGCGCTTCGCCTTCGCGCAGATCCTGTCGCGCTCGGCGCCCCCGCGCGTCGTGCCCGCGCGCGCGCTGCCCGACGACCTGCTCGAGCGCCTGACCGCCCCGCGCGCGCCGATCTGCGGGCTGACGCTGGACCGTCCGCGGATCATGGGAGTCATCAACGTCACGCCCGACAGCTTCTCGGACGGCGGGCGGCACCTGGCGGCCGAGGCCGCGGCCGAGGCCGGGCGGCGGATGCTGGCCGAAGGCGCCGACATTCTGGACATCGGCGGAGAATCGACCCGCCCCGGCGCCGCCGAGATCCCCGCCGAGGAAGAGGCCGCCCGCGTCCTGCCCGTCATCACGGCGCTGCGCGGCGCGGCGCCGCTGTCGATCGACACGCGCAAGCCCGAGGTCGCCCGCGCCGCCTTCGCCGCGGGCGCCGCGCTCTACAACGACGTCAGCGCCCTGACCTTCGCCCCCGACAGCCTGGCCGCCGCCGCCGAGCTGGGCGGCCCGGTGTGCCTGATGCATGCGCAGGGCGATCCGCAGACCATGCAGCGCAACCCGCGCTACGACGACGTTCTGCTGGACGTCTACGACTGGCTGGCCGCGCGCGTGGCCGCCTGCGAGGCCGCCGGGATCGCGCGCGCGCGCATTCTAGTCGATCCGGGCATCGGCTTCGGCAAGACCCTGGCGCACAACCTGGCGCTGCTGCGCGGGCTGTCGCTGTTTCACGGGCTGGGCTGCGCGATCCTGCTCGGCGTTTCGCGCAAGAGCTTCATCGGCGCCCTGTCGGGCGAGGCCGACCCCGCCCGCCGCGCCCCCGGCTCGATCGCCGCCGGGCTCGCGGGGCTTGCGCAGGGCGTGCAGATCCTGCGCGTGCACGACGTCGCCCAGACCGCCCAGGCCGTCGCCGTCTGGCGCGCCATCCGTCACGGAGAAAACCCATGACCCGCAAGCTTTTCGGCACCGACGGCGTGCGCGGGCGCGCCAACGAGCATCCCATGACCGCCGAGATCGCCATGAAGCTGGGCCAGGCGGCGGGGCGGCGTTTCCTGCGCGGGCGCCATCGTCACCGGGTGGTGATCGGCAAGGACACGCGGCTTTCGGGCTACATGATCGAATCGGCGCTGACGGCGGGCTTCGTCTCGGTCGGCATGGACGTGTTCCTGCTGGGCCCGGCCCCGACCCCGGCCGTCGGCATGCTGACCAAGTCGCTGCGCGCGGATGCGGGGGTGATGATCTCGGCCTCGCACAACCCGTTCCACGACAACGGCATCAAGCTGTTCGGCCCCGACGGGTTCAAGCTGTCGGACAAGGTCGAGGCCGAGATCGAGGCGATGATGGAGCGCCCCATCGCCCTGGCGGACGCCGCCGATCTGGGCCGCGCCAAGCGCATCGACGACGCGCTGGGCCGCTACATCGAGGCGGCCAAGGCCACCTTCCCGCGCCATCTGCGGCTGGACGGGCTGCGCGTGGTGCTCGACTGCGCCAACGGCGCCGCCTACAAGACCGCCCCCGCCGTGCTGTGGGAGCTGGGCGCCGAGGTCATCAAGATCGGGGTCGAGCCGAACGGGCTGAACATCAACGCCGGCGTCGGCTCGACCGCGCCCGATCTGTGCCGGCGCACGGTCGTCGAGACCGGCGCGCATCTGGGCGTGGCGCTGGACGGCGACGCGGACCGCGTCCACATCATCGACGAGAAGGGCGAGATCGTGGACGGCGACCAGATCATGGCGCTGATCGCCGAGCGCTGGCTGCAGAGCCGGCGCCTGGCGGGCGGCACGCTGGTGGCCACGGTGATGTCGAATCTGGGGCTCGAGCGCCACCTGGCCGCGCGCGGCGTGCGCCTTCTGCGCACCCGCGTGGGCGACCGCTACGTGGTCGAGGCCATGCGCGAGGGCGGCTTCAACCTGGGCGGCGAGCAATCGGGCCACATCGTCATGACCGACCATGCCAGCACGGGCGACGGCCTTCTGGCGGCGCTGCAGGTGCTGGCCGCCGTGGCCGAAGAGGGGCGCCCGGCCTCGGAGGTGTGCGCGCGCTTCTCGCCGTTGCCGCAGGTGCTGCGCAACGTGCGCTACGCACCCGGCGCGGCGCCGCTGGACGCGGCCGAGGTGCGCCGCGCCATCGCCGCCGCCGAGGCGCGCCTGGCCGGCGCGGGGCGCGTGCTGATCCGCAAGTCCGGCACCGAGCCGCTGATCCGCGTCATGGCCGAGGGCGAGGACCCGGCGCTGGTCGAGGCCGTGGTGGCCGAGATCTGCGCCGCGGTCGAGGACGCCGCCGCCTGAGGCGCGCGCCGCGGCCGCCCCCCCCGCGCGGCCGCGCGGCGGCGCAAGGCGCCGCCCGCCCGCCGATCGCAGGGGACGGGCATTCGAGGCAGGCCGCCCACCCGCGAATCGCGCCCCATGAACCCCCACGAAACCGACGCGCGCGCGGGCCGCGCCGCGCATGATCGCGGCCGCGGGGCCCGCAGGCCGGCCCGTCGCGTCGCGCATCGGCGCGCGCGGTTTCGGATCGGAAACATGGTTTCCCATCGCGGCGAAACGCGACGCTTTTCTGCGGGAACGCGACGTTTTGTGCGTTGACCGCGCCGGGGCCGAAGCGTATTGCGGCTGCGGGCCCGTCGCCGGAACAAGGGCGAGCGGCGGCGGACTCAGGAACCTCGCCCTGACGATGGAGCGCGTCGATGACGTTCCCCGCCAAGCCGCAGGTTCGCCCTGCGCGTCCCGAATTCTCTTCCGGTCCCTGCCCCAAACGCCCCGGCTGGTCGGCCGAAGCCGTCGCCGCGAAGGCGTGGCTGGGCCGCTCGCACCGCGCCGCCGGCCCCAAGGCGCAGCTCAAGCAGGCCATCGACCGCACCGCCGCCATGCTGGGCCTGCCGGCCGACTGGCGCGTGGGCATCGTGCCCGCCTCGGACACCGGCGCGGTCGAGATGGCGCTCTGGTCGCTGCTCGGTCCGCGCCCGACGGACGTGCTGGCGTGGGAAAGCTTCGGCGCCGGCTGGGCCACCGACGTGGTCAAGCAGCTCAAGCTGCCCGACGTCAACGTGCTCAAGGCCGATTACGGCCAGCTGCCCGACCTGACCGCCGTGCGCCCCGAGGCCGACATCGTCTTCACCTGGAACGGCACCACCTCGGGCGCGCGCGTGCCCAACGCCGACTGGCTCCCCGCCGCGCGCGAGGGGCTTGCGATCTGCGACGCCACCTCGGCCGTCTTCGCGCAGGAGCTGGACTGGAGCAAGCTCGACGTCGTCACCTTCTCCTGGCAGAAGGTCATGGGCGGCGAGGGCGCGCATGGGATGCTCATGCTCTCGCCCCGCGCGGTCGAGCGGCTTGAAACCTTCGCCCCCGACCGGCCGCTGCCCAAGATCTTCCGCCTGACCAAGAACGGCAAGCTCATCGAGGGCATCTTCCGCGGCGAGACGATCAACACCCCCTCGATGCTGTGCGTGGCCGACTACATAGACGCGCTGGACTGGGCCGAATCGATCGGCGGCGCGCCGGCGCTGCGCGCGCGCGCCGACGCCAACTTCGCCGCCCTTCAGGCCTGGGTGGACGCCACGCCCTGGGTCGAGAACCTGGTCGCCGATCCGGCGGCGCGCTCGAACACCTCGGTGTGCCTGCGCATCGTCGATCCCGGCGTCGCCGCCCTGCCCGACGCCGAGCAGAAGGCCTTCGTCAAGCGCATGGTCAAGCTGCTCGAGGACGAAGGCGCCGCCTTCGACGTCAACGGCTACCGCGACGCGCCCGCCGGGCTGCGCATCTGGTGCGGCGCCACGGTCGAGACCGACGACGTCAAGGCCCTGACCCCGTGGCTCGACTGGGCCTTCGCCCAGGCCCTGGCCGAGGCCCAAGCCGCCTGACCGGCGCCGCCGCAGCGGGCCGGCGCCGCATGCCCGGCCCGCCGCGCGGCGCCCCGCCGCCAACGCCGGCCGCGCGGCCGGCCCGCCACGGGCGCGACCGCGACGGCCGGCGCCCCCTCAGCATCATTCCATCCGAAAGACACGCCCCATGCCCAAGGTTCTCATTTCCGACAAGCTCAGCGAAGCCGCCGTCCAGATCTTCCGCGACAACGGCGTCGAGGTCGATTTCCAGCCCGATCTGGGCAAGGACCCCGCGCGTCTGGCCGAGGTGATCGGCCAGTATGACGGCCTCGCCATCCGCTCGGCGACCAAGGTCACGGCCGACATCATCGCCCGCGCCGACAGGCTCAAGGTCATCGGCCGCGCCGGCATCGGCGTGGACAACGTCGACATCCCCGCCGCCTCGGCGCGCGGCATCGTGGTGATGAACACGCCCTTCGGCAACTCGATCACCACCGCCGAGCACGCCATCGCCCTGATGTTCGCCGTCGCGCGCCAGATCCCCGCGGCCGACGCCTCGACCCGCGCCGGCAAGTGGGAGAAGTCGAAATTCATGGGCGTCGAGATCACCGGCAAGACGCTGGGCCTGATCGGCTGCGGGAACATCGGCTCGGTCGTCGCCTCGCGGGCGCTGGGGCTGCGCATGAAGGTCATCGCCTACGACCCCTTCCTGTCGGCCGAGCGCGCGCAGAACCTGGGCGTCGAAAAGGTCGCCGACCTCGACGACCTGCTGGCGCGCGCCGATTTCGTCAGCCTGCACCTGCCGCGCACCGAAAAGACCGCCAACATCCTGTCGGCCGAGCGCATCGCGAAGATGAAGAAGGGCGCGCGGCTGATCAACTGCGCCCGCGGCGGGCTGGTGGACGAGGCCGCCGTGGCCGAGGCGCTGCGCGCGGGCCATCTGGCCGGCGCCGCCTTCGACGTGTTCGCCGAAGAGCCCGCCCGGCAGAACCCGCTCTTCGACGCGCCGAACACGGTCTGCACCCCGCATCTGGGGGCCTCGACGACCGAGGCGCAGGAGAACGTGGCCCTGCAGATCGCCGAGCAGATGTCCGACTACCTGATGAAGGGCGCCATCTCGAACGCGCTCAACGCGCCCTCGGTCACGGCCGAAGAGGCGCCGCTGCTCAAGCCCTGGATCGCCCTGGCCGAGACCCTTGGCGGCTTCGCCGGCCAGGTGACCGAGCATGCGATCAAGGAGATCGAGATCGAGTATGTCGGCCGCGTCGGCGAGCTGAACCTCAAGCCCCTGACCGCCGCGCTGACCGCGGCCATGCTGCGCCCGCTTGTCGGCGAGGGCGCGGTGAACATGGTCTCGGCGCCGCTCGTAGCGCGCGAGCGCGGCATCCAGATCGCCGAAACCCGCAAGGACGCGCAGGGCGCCTACGGCTCCTACATCCGCCTCGTGGTGACGACCGAGAAGCAGACCCGCTCGGTCGCCGGCACGGTGTTCTCGGACGGCAAGCCGCGCATCATCCAGATCAAGGGCATCGACCTCGAGGCCGAGCCCCAGCCGCACATGCTCTACACCACCAACACCGACACGCCGGGCTATATCGGCGCGCTGGGCGCCAAGCTGGGCGAGCTGGGCGTCAACATCGCCACCTTCGCGCTCGGCCGCGCGGAAAAGGGCGGCGAGGCCATCGCGCTGCTGGGCGTGGACGAGCCGGTGACCGAGGCCATGCTGGCCGACATCGCGCAGCTGCCGCAGGTGCGCCAGGCCAAGGCGCTGCATTTCTGACCGGCGCCGCGCCGACGGGCATGGGGCGACCGCGCGTCGCCCCATGCGCATTTCCCGTTTCGCCCGCCCGCGCGCGCTGCTAAAAGGCCGCGTAATTCCCGAACAGGAAAGGATCGGCGGATGGCCAACGTTGTCGTGGTCGGCGCCCAGTGGGGCGACGAAGGCAAGGGCAAGCTCGTGGACTGGCTGAGCGAGCGCGCGGACGTGATCGTGCGCTTTCAGGGCGGCCACAACGCGGGCCACACGCTGGTGATCGACGGCGAGGTCTACAAGCTTTCGCTTCTGCCCTCGGGCATCGTGCGCAAGGGCAAGCTGTCGGTGATCGGCAACGGCGTGGTGCTGGACCCCTGGGCGCTGCTGGACGAGATGGAGCGCCTGCGCGCCAAGGGCGTCGAGATCACGCCCGAGAACTTCGCCGTGGCCGAGAACGCGCCGCTGATTCTGCCCGTTCACCGCGACCTTGACGTGATGCGCGAGGCCGCCGCCGGCAAGGGCAAGATCGGCACCACCGGGCGCGGCATCGGCCCGGCCTACGAGGACAAGGTGGGCCGGCGTTCGGTGCGCGTGGCCGACCTGGCGGACGAGGCCACGCTGGACAGCCGCCTGGACCGCCTGCTGGCGCATCACGACGCGCTGCGCAAGGGGCTGGGGGCCGAGCCCATCGACCGCGCCGCGCTCAAGGCGCAGCTGCTCGAGGTCGCGCCGCGCCTGCTGCCCTACGCCCGCCCGGTCTGGCAGGTGCTGGGCGAGCGCCGCCGCGCGGGCGACCGCATCCTGTTCGAGGGCGCGCAGGGGGCGCTGCTCGACATCGACTTCGGAACCTATCCCTACGTCACCTCGTCGAACACCACGGCGGGCATGGCGGCGACGGGCTCGGGGCTGGGGCCGAACGCGATCGACTTCGTGCTGGGCATCGTCAAGGCCTACACCACCCGCGTCGGCGAAGGCCCCTTCCCGACCGAACTGCATGACGAGGTCGGCAAGCGCCTTGGCGAGCGCGGCCACGAATTCGGCACCGTCACCGGCCGTCAGCGCCGCTGCGGCTGGTTCGACGCGGTGCTGGTGCGCCAGACCTGCGCCATCGGCGGCGTGACGGGCATCGCGCTGACCAAGCTCGACGTGCTGGACGGCTTCGACGAGCTGAAGATCTGCGTCGGGTATGAGCTGGACGGCCGCCGGCTTGACCATCTGCCCGCCGCGGCCGAGCAGCAGGCCCGCGTCAAGCCCATCTACGAGACGCTCGAAGGCTGGTCCGAAAGCACCGAGGGCGCGCGCTCCTGGGCCGACCTGCCGGCGGCGGCGGTCAAGTATGTGCGCCGCGTCGAAGAGCTGATCGGCTGCCCGGTGGCGCTGCTGTCGACCAGCCCCGAGCGCGAGGACACGATCCTCGTCACCGACCCCTTCGCGGATTGAGGTCATGGCGCTGAGCCACAAGACCCGCCGGCGCCTGTCGCTGTTTCTGCTGCTGGTGTGGCTGCCGCTCTACGTCGTGGCGGCGGTCACCCTCGCCGGCATGTTCGAGCGTCCGCACATCGCGCTCGAGGTGGCGATCTACGTCGTGCTGGGGATCCTGTGGGCATTGCCCTTCCGCCGGGTCTTTCTGGGGGTGGGGCGCGAGCCGCCCGAGGACGAGCGCTGACCCAGGCCAAGGGGTGCGAGGCTCCGGCGCGGCGCTGAGGTGGGGTGCTGCGTTGATCCTGACCCTTGGGGGAAGGGCCCGGCGAGCGTGGGGGCGCGCCGCCCCGGAGCCTCTCTCGCCAAGGTGGGGGGCCTTGACGATTTCGTCCGCCCTGCTCGCGGCCACGCGGCCGGCCCAGGGTGCCGAACGTCCTTCATGCGCTTTGCTACGCGCGCGGAAAGCTACGCTACCTGAGTGTGCATGGTCGCCGCACGGAACGCAGCGCGGCGCGGAAGCTTTCACGGCCTTGTTGTCGCCCAAATTCGCGCGAAAATCAACGGCAATTCCATTCATAAATCGTTCATAATCAATGCGCTGGGCAGGCCGCGACGATGTCTCGCCCCCTCGCGCCGTCGAACCCGCCGCAAGATGAACAATGCTTCATGTATCTTTCCAATTTGCGCTACTTATGCTTTCGTCGTTTCTTGGGCATTCCTTTCGGTTGAACCGCGCGCCCCATTGAGGTTAAGATTCCGTCGCATACGCAGGCTGGCGCGGCGTTTTTTTGCGCCGGCGGGAATTCTGGAGGATTCGATGCGCGTTCTGGTAGTCGAAGATGAAACGGTCCTTGCTTCGCAGATGCAAAAGGCGCTCGAGCGCGAGGGCCGCGTCGTGGACGTGGCCACCGACGGCGAGGAAGGCGGCTTTCTTGGCTCGACCGAACCGTATGACGCGATCGTGCTCGACCTGGGCCTGCCCAAGAAGGACGGCCACTCGATTCTCCGCGACTGGCGCGAAAGCGGCGTCAAGGCGCCCGTCCTGATCCTGACCGCCCGCAACAGCTGGCGCGACAAGGTCGAGGGGCTGGACAGCGGCGCCGACGACTACCTGACCAAGCCGTTCCAGATGGACGAGCTGCTGGCGCGCCTGCGCGCGCTGATCCGCCGCTCGTCCGGCCAGGCGAATCCGGTGTTCCGCCAGGGCGGGCTCGAATTCGACACCCGCTCGGGGCGCGTGAGCATGCACGGCGTCTCGGTGCAGCTGACGGCGCAGGAGACCAACGTGCTGGGCTACCTGATCGCCCATCGCGACAAGGTCGTCTCGCGCACCGAGCTGTCCGAGCATGTCTATGGCTACGACACCGAGCGCGACAGCAACACCATCGAGGTGTTCATCGGCCGCCTGCGCCGCAAGCTGGGGCACAACATCATCGTCACCATCCGGGGGCGGGGCTATCAGTTCAACGGCTCCTGACGCGCGATGAACCTGTCGCTGAGGGCGCGCGCCGTTCTCGGCGGCTTCGTCTGGATCATGTTCGCGGTGGGGCTGAGCGGCTATGTCCTGCTCTCGGCCTTCGACGAGATCGCGCGGCGCGCCTTCGACAACAAGCTGTCGGCGCGCCTTGACCAGATGGAGACGCTGATCCGCTCGGGCGCGCTGGACCCCGAGCGCGCGCCCGCCGACGGGCGCACCGGCGCGCTGGGGCCCTCGCGGCCCACGGATTTCTGGCAGATCGAGGCGCCCGACGGGCGCGTGTTCCGCTCGCCCAATCTGGGCGAAGAGCGCCTGCCCGACCCGGACGGCGCGCGCAACGCCTATTTCGCGCGCGCGCCCAGCGGTCTGGTCATCAAGATCATGGCCCGCGACGTGGCCGTCGATGCGGGGGCCGCGCGCGGCGGCGCCGGATCGTGGCGCATCCTGGCCGGCGAGGCGCTGGCCACCCTTTCGCGCGATCAGCTCGAGTTCCGGCGCAGCCTGTTCGGCGCGCTGATCGGCCTGGGCGCCTCGCTGATCCTGGCGGGCGCGGCGCAGACGGGTCTGGCGCTGCGGCCGCTGGCGACGCTGCGCGCCGCCTTCTGGGACTATCGGCAGGGCGAGGCCGACCGCATCGTCGGCAACTATCCGGCCGACATCGAGCCCCTGGTCGAGGACCTGAACGAGCTGCTCGAGCGCAACGCGCAGATCATCAGCCGCGCGCGCCGCCAGGCGGCCGATCTGGCCCATGCGCTCAAGACCCCCGCGGCCATCCTGCGCAACGAGATCGACGCCATGGACCCGCCCTCGCCGGTCATGCGCGACGCGCTCGACCGCATCGAGTCGCTCATGGCCCGCTACACCGCCCGCGCGCGCCTTGCGGGCGCGAACGCCCCCGGCGCCTCGGCCGAGCTGGCGCCGCTGGCCCAGGGCCTGGGCCGCGTCATGGCGCGCGTTCACGCCGACAAGGAGGTGGCGCTGAGCATCGAGATCCCCAGGGGCCTTCGCGTGCGCGCCGAGAAGGAGGATGTCGAGGAGCTGCTGGGCAACCTTCTGGACAACGCCTTCAAATGGGCCGACGGGCGCGTGCGGGTGCGCGCAAGCCCGCGCGAGCGCGTGATCGCGCTGACGGTCGAGGATGACGGCCCCGGAATCCCGCCCGAGCAGCGCGAGGCGGCGCTGCGCGCGGGCGGGCGGCTCGATCAGTCGACCCCGGGCACCGGGCTGGGGCTGGCCATCGCCTCGGACATTCTCGAGGCCTATGGCGGCGACCTGGTCCTTGACCGCAGCGAAGATCTGGGCGGGCTGGCCGTCCGCATCACCCTGCCGCGCGCGAAAGGGTGATGGGGCGGCGGCTTGCGCGGCGGCGGGCAAGCTGACACATTCCCCGCCATGAGCGCCTTCGACACCATCGCGCCGGGCGAACGCGGCGGCGCGCGCCCGCCCCTTGCCCGCGCCCTTGACGCGCTGAGCGCCCGCGCCGCCGCCGGCCCCGACCGCTTGCGGGTGTGGTCGCTGGTGGTGACCTTCTTCGGCGACGCGGTGGCGCCGCGCGGCGGGGTCATCCGGCTGGGGGCGTTGCAGCAGGTCACCGAGCGGCTTGGCGTCGAGCCCGGGGCGCTGCGCACCGCCATGTCGCGCCTTGCGCGCGACGGCTGGCTGACGCGCGAGCGGCGCGGCCGCGCCAGCTTCTACGCCCTCACCCCCGCCAAGCAGGCCGAAACCGACGCCGCCGCGCGGCGCATCTACGCGCCCGGCCCGCCCGAATGGGACGGCGGCTGGCGCGTGGCGCTGATCCATGCGCCCGAAGCTGATGCGCGCGCCGCCATCGCCGCCCGCCTTGCGGCGCGGGGCTTCGGCCGCGTGGGCGAGGCCTGGCTGCGCCCGCGCCGTGAGAACGCGGCGCCGCTGGTCGCCGAGCCGGGGGTGTCGTGGTTCGATGCGCCGGGCGAGGACGCGCGACCCGATCTCGAGGCGCTGTCCGAAGCCTGGAGCGACCCCGAGGCCGAACGCCGCATGGAGGCGGCCCTGACGCTGTGCGCGGCGCTGGCCTCGGCGCTGGACGCCGCGCCGCCGTCCGATCCGCTCGACGCCATGGCCGCGCGCTGCCTGCTGCTGCACCATTGGCGGCGCGCGGCGCTGCGCGGCCCCGACCTGCCGCTGGCGCTGCGCCCGGCGCGCTGGCGCGGCGAAGAGGCGCGCGCGGCGGTGCGGCGGCTCTACTGGCGCCTGCTTCCGGCCTCGGAACGCTGGCTCGACGGTTGCGAGGGGCGCCCCGACGGCCCCCTGCCCCCCGCCTCGCCGGCGCTTGCCGCGCGCTTCGGCGGCCCCCCCGCCGCCTGAAGCCCGCCGCCCCCATCGCCCGCGCGCGCCGACGCGCCAATCAGAACGGACCGCTTGCATGACCACCCAAGACCCGACCGCGCCCGACCGACAACCCGCCGCTCCGGCGCCCGAACAGGCCGATCCGCGCCCCCTGCCGCTGGCGGGGCTGCGGGTGGTGGACCTGACGCGCGTGCTCGCCGGCCCCTGGTGCACCCAGATCCTGGCCGACATGGGCGCCGAGGTCATCAAGATCGAGAACCCCGAGGGCGGCGACGACACCCGCTCCTGGGGGCCGCCCTGGCTGCGCGATCCGCAGACCGGCGAGGAAACGCGCGAGGCCGCCTATTTCCTGTCGGCCAACCGCAACAAGAAGTCGCTGGCCCTGGACCTGCGCAGCGAAGAGGGGCGCGAGATCGTCCGCCGCCTGGCCGCCGGCGCCGACGTGTTCGTCGAGAACTTCAAGGTCGGCGGGCTGAAGAAATACGGTCTCGACCATGAAAGCCTGCGGGCGCTGAACCCCGGTCTGATCTACGTCTCGATCACCGGCTTCGGGCAGACCGGACCCATGGCCGCGCAGCCGGGCTACGACTATCTGATCCAGGGCCTGGGCGGGCTGATGTCGATCACCGGCCAGCCCGACGACCAGCCCGGCGGCGGGCCCATGCGCGTGGGCGTGGCCATCGCCGACATCACCACCGGGCTTTACGCGGCCATCGGCATCCTGGCCGCCCTGCGCCAGCGCGAGGCGACGGGCCTTGGCCAGCATATCGACATGGCGCTTCTGGACACGCAGGTGGGCTGGCTGGCCAATCAGGCGATGAACTGGTTCATCGGCGGCAAGGTTCCGACGCGCACCGGCGTCTGGCACCCCAATCTGAGCCCCTACCAGCCCTTCGACGCCGCCGACGGCAAGGTGATCATCGCCGTCGGCAACGACCGGCAGTTCCGCGCGCTGTGCGACTTCATCGGGCTGAGCTGGATGGCCGACCACCCCGACTACGCGACCAACCCCGCGCGCAACGCCAATCGCCCGCGCATGATCCCCCTGATCGCCGAGAAGATCGCCCAGCGCCCGCGCGCCTGGTGGATCGAGAACCTTCCGCGCCAGGGGGTGCCCTGCTCGGGGCTGAACGACATCAAGCAGGCTTTCGAAGAGCCGCAGGTCCAGGCGCGCGGCATGAAGATCGAGACGCCCCACGCGCTGGGCGGGACGGTTCCGGGCGTCGCGAATCCGATCAGGTTCTCGGACGCGCGCATGCGCTACGACCACGCCGCGCCGCTGCTTGGCCAGCACAGCCGGCAGGTGCTGACCGAGGCGCTGGGCATGAGCGACGCGCAGATCGACGCCTTGCGCGACAAGGGCGTGATCCGCGAGGCGTCGCCCGCCCAGACGCCCGGGGACTGACCCGGCCGGCCCGGCCGCCGCGGCGGCCGGGCGCGGGGCGAGGACAGGGCGCGGCGGGCCTCAGCCCGCGGCCGCGCGCAGGTCGGGGTGGGCGTAGCCCATCTCTTCAAGCTGGCGGCGCAGCTGCAGCTTCGAGATCTTGCCCGTCGCGGTGTGCGGGATCTCGTCCACGAAGACCACGTCGTCGGGCACCTGCCACTTGGCGAAGCTGCGCGCGACCAGCTCGAGGATGCTTTCCTTGCTGGGCGCCTTGCCCGCCACGGGCACGATGACCAGGATCGGACGCTCGTCCCAGCGCGGATGCTTGACGCCGATGGCCGCGGCCTCGGCCACCTCGGGATGGGCGACGGCGGCGTTTTCGAGCTCGATCGAAGAGATCCACTCGCCCCCCGACTTGATCACGTCCTTCGAGCGGTCGGTGATGCGCACATAGCCGTGCGGGTCGATGGTGGCCATGTCGCCGGTGTCGAACCAGCCCTCTTCGTCCACCGCCAGCTTGTCGGCCTTGTGGTAGCGCTTGACCACGCCGGGGCCGCGCACGAACAGCTTGCCCTGGGTGCGGCCGTCCCACGGCAGCTCGGCGCCGGCGTCGTCGGTGATCTTGATGTCCACGGTGAAGGGCGGATGCCCGACCGAGGTCTGCACGTCCAGCCGCGCCTCGTCGTCCAGGGCGGCGACCTCGGGCTTGAAGGTGCACACGGTCCCCAGGGGCGAGGTCTCGGTCATGCCCCAGGCGTGGATGACCTGCACGCCGTAATCCTTCTGGAAGGTCTCGATCACCGCGCGCGGGCAGGAAGAGCCGCCGATGACCACGCGCTTGAGCGTGCTCAGCTTCAGGCCCTTGGCGCGCATGTGCTGCAGCAGGCCCAGCCACACCGTCGGCACGGCGGCGGTCAGCGTCACGTCCATCTCGAGCAGCTCGTAAAGCGCGGGCGGCGTCATGTCGCGCCCGGGCATCACCACCGAGGCGCCGACCATGGGCGTGGTGTAGGCCAGCCCCCAGCCATTGGCGTGGAACAGCGGCACCACGGGCATCACCACCTCGGTCGAGCTGAGCCCGACCACGTCGGGACTGACCGACACCATGGCGTGCAGCACGTTCGAGCGGTGCGAGTAGAGCACCCCCTTGGGATTGCCCGTCGTGCCCGAGGTGTAGCACAGCCCGCAGGGGTCGGTCTCGTCGCCCATGACCCAGGCGAAGTCGCCGTCCTGCTCGGCCATCAGATCCTCGTAGCAGATCGGATCGGGCAGGGTGGTCTGCGGCATGTGGGCGCGATCGGTCATGATGACGTAGCGCTCGACCGTGCGCAGGCGCGGGACCAGCGGCTCGAGCACCCCGACAAGGTCGAGATCCACGAACAGGACGCGGTCCTCGGCATGGTTGATGATGTATTCGAGCTGGTCGGCGAACAGGCGCGGGTTGAGCGTGTGCATGATCGCGCCGGCGCCGGCCACGCCCCACCACACCTCGAGGTGACGGGGCGTGTTCCACGCCATGACGCCCACCGCGTCGCCGCGCCCGATGCCCCAGCGATTGAGCGCCTGGGCGCATTTGCGGGCCTTGGCGTGGATCTCGCGCCAGTTCGAACGCACGATCGGCCCCTCGATCGAGCGTCCGATCACCGGCCGGTCGCCATGAAATTTCGCCGCGTGGTCGATGATCGACGTCACACGCAGCGGCCAGTCCTGCATTTCCCCGAACATGAACCGTCTCCTCCCGAATGGTTCTTCGCGGCGCAGATTATCAGCCGCCGAGCGGTTGTGAACCCGTGTTCCGCGCCGGTGCGCGCAGGTTACGGCCGCGCGCCGCGCGCGCCGGACGAGGGGCCCGCGCAGACCGCGGCGGCGCGGCCGGGCCGCCGCGATGGCGCGCCGCGCAAACCCGGCCGCGTGGCTGCGTCGCGCCCGTCCGGCGGCGGCGTCCCGGGCCGCTTCCATCGGCGTCCGAGCGCGGCGCGCCACGCCCCGCGGCCGCGCGCGCCTCATCCGCCGCGCCGGCCGGGCCGCGCGATCACGGCTCGGCGCCCTCTTCGAACAGGACGGGCACGTGGCGGAATCGGGTCACGTCGATCAGACCCTGATCCGAGATGCGCAGCTCGGGGATCACCGCCAGCGCCAGCAGCGAGTGCTGCATGTAGGCGTTGTTCAGCCGGCAGCCGCAGGCGCGCATGGCCTCGATCACGCCGTCGGCCTGGGCGGCGACCTGCTCGGCCGGGGCGTCGGACATCAGCCCGGCGATGGGCAGCGGAACCAGCGCCGCCTCGCGCCCGTCGCGGAACACCGCGACGCCGCCCCCGACCTCGGCCAGGCGATTGGCCGCCAGCGCCATGTCGCGCTTGCTGGTCCCGACCACGATCATGTGGTGGCAGTCATGCGCCACCGTCGAGGCCACGGCGCAGTCGGCCTCGTAGCCGAAGCCCGTGACGAAGCCGTTGACCACGCGCCCCTCGCCGCGGTGGCGCTCGACCAGCGCGATCTGGCACAGGTCGCGCGCGCGGTCCATCTGCGCCACGCCCCCGCGCACGGGCACGCGCGCGGTCAGCGCGCGGGTCGGGGCCTGGTTCTCGATCACGCCGATGACGCGCGCCGTCGCCTCATCCGCGCCGGCGGGGGCGGGGATGTCGAAATCGGCCTCGGTCAGCGGACGGGCGATGCGCACCGTCGCGCGCGCCTCGGGCGGGTAGTCGAAGCGCGGCGGCTCGACCAGCAGGCGCCCGTTCTCGGCCGCCACCCTGCCCTGGGCGATGACGGTCTCGACCGGCAGCTCGACCAGCGACGAGGTCAGGATCATGTCGGCCCGCCGCCCCGGCGCGATCGAGCCCAGCTCGCGCTCAAGCCCGAAATGGGCGGCGGCGTTGATGGTGGCCATCTGGATCGCGGTCACGGGCGCCAGACCCTGCGCGATGGCGTGGCGGACCACGCGGTTCATGTGCCCCTCGCGCACCAGCGTGCCGGAATGGCAGTCGTCGGTGCACAGAATGAAGTTGCGCGGGTCGAGCCGATCCTCGGTCACGGCGCGGATCTGCTCGGCCACGTCGTGCCAGGCCGAGCCCAGCCGCAGCATCGCCCGCATGCCCTGGCGCACGCGCGACACGGCGTCCTCCTTGCGGGTGCCCTCGTGATCGTCCGCGGCGCCGCCGGCGACATAGGCGTGGAAGGGCAGCCCCAGATCGGGCGAGGCATAGTGCCCCCCGATGGTCTTGCCCGCGGCGGCGGCGGCGGCGATCTCGCCCATCATGCGCGGATCGCCCGCGGCGACGCCGGGAAAGTTCATCACCTCGCCCAGCCCGACGATGCCCGGCCAGGCCATCATCTGCGCGATCTCGTCCGGGCCGAACTCGGCGCCCGCGCGCTCGAGCCCCGGCGCCGAGGGCACGCAGGAGGGCGCCTGCACGAACACGTTCGCGGGCTGGACCAGCGCCTCGTCATGCATCAGCCGCACGCCCGCAAGGCCCAGAACATTGGCGATCTCGTGCGGGTCGATGAACATCGAGGTGGTGCCGTGGGGCAGCACCGCGCGCACGAACTGGCCGACCGTCAGCATGCCCGATTCGACATGCATGTGCGCATCGCACAGGCCCGGAACCATGTAGCGCCCCTCGGCCTCGATGACGCGGGTGTCCGGGCCGATGCAATGGCCCGCATCCGGGCCGCAATAGGCGAAGCGCCCCGCGGCGATGGCGATGTCCGTGCGGGGCAGGATCTCGGCCGAATGCACGTTCACCCAGCGGCCGCCGCGCACCACCAGATCGGCCGGGGCGCGCCCCGCGGCGACGTCGACCAGGCGTTGGACCGATTGCTGCCAGGGCGCTGGGGCGGTCATGTCGTGCTCCTTCGTTCTTCGTTGGGCCCTCCGCCGGCCAGGGCGGCCGCGGGCGGGCGCAGTTTCCGCCCTTGGCGCGGCCGAGGCAAGCGTGCGCGCTTGCCCGCCGCCGCCCGCGCGCCTAGGCTGAACGCAAGCCGCCCCGCCCGGGGCGCATCCATGCGGGAGACGCCATGAAAGCCCTTGCGACCGGCCTTGTCGGCCTTGCCGCCGCGCTGCTCGCCGCCCTGCCCGCCATGAGCGAGACGCAGGCGCCGACGACGCTGCGCCCGGCCGATCCGCAGCCCGACCCCGCGCATCTGGCGCCGGGGCTGAAGGTGGGCTACGCCTATCCGGGCGACGTCAAGTTCCTGACCGACGCCTGGCGGGCCATCGACTCGGGGCTCGAGCCGGGGCCGCCGCTGATCGGGTTCGACTACCCCAACACCCTGCCGGGCGAACCGGCGCTGACCTCGCGCCGGGCCACGCGCGTGGTGGCGCTGATCGAAGGCTACATGCGCTTCGACGAAGCCGGCGAGCATGCGCTCGAATTCTGGTCCAATGACGGACTCGAGGTGTTCCTGGGCGGCGCGCGCATCTACCGCTTCGACGAGCGACGCCCCTGCGACACCGCCGGCCCGGTGCGCGTGAACGTGCCGCAGCCGGGCTGGTATGCGCTCAAGGCGGTGTTCTTCCAGCGGCTGAGCACCTCGTGCCTGTTGCTGAAGATGCAAAAGCCGGGCGGGCGCCTGCTGTGGGCGCCGACCGACATCTACGCCTACGAGAAGGACTGAGCCCGCTCAGCCGCGCGCGCTCAGCGCCGCCAGGGCGCCCGCGCCGGCCAGAAGGCCGCCGCCGGTCCGCCCCAGCGCCCGCATCGCGCCGGGGCGCGTGATGCGCTCGCGCAGCGCGCCCGCCGCAAGGCCCCAGATGACCACGTTGACGAAGCCCAGCGTGGCGAAGGTGGCGATCAGGATCGCGCATTGCGGCGCGAAGGGGCGCGTGGGGTCGATGAACTGCGGCACGAAGGCCACGAAGAACACCAGCGCCTTGGGATTGAACAGCGTCACCAGGAAGGCGTCTCGGAACATGCGCCGCGGCGCCTTCTGGCTTGCCGTCGTCAGCCCGAGCGCCATCTGCGGCGCCGCGCGCCACATGCGCAGGCCCAGCCACAGCAGATACGCCGCGCCGGCAAGCTTGACCGCCGAGAACAGCGCCGCCGACGCCGCCAGCGCCGCGCCCACGCCCAGCATCGAGGCGCTCATCGCCGCCAGGTCGCCCAGCAGCACGCCCGGCGCGCTGGCCAGCACCGCGCGCCGCCCCTGCCCCAGCGCGAAGCTCACCACGATCATCACCGTCGGGCCGGGAATGGCCACGATGACGCCCGCCGCGACGGCGAATGCGATCCAGGTGTGCAGATCCATGGGGCAAGCCCTCTGGCCAAGGTTCGGGATACGCCGTTCTCCGGCGCGGCGAATGTGGCGCCGAACGCCGCCGCCCGCAAGCGCGGCGCGCGCGCGCAACATCATTGCGCAAAGCTGCGCCGCAGCATATGCATTGCAGGTGCGAAAAGCGGTTTCCGGGCGAAACCGCCGCGCCGCGGGTCGGAGGTCCATGCGATGCAGATTTGCCGCACCAAGCAGGAGATTCGCGCGCTGACGCGCCGCTGGCGCGCCGAGGGGCGCTCGATCGGCTTCGCGCCCACCATGGGCTATCTGCACGAGGGGCACCTGGCGCTGGTGCGCCGCGCGCGCGCCGAGAACGACGCGGTCGTGGTCTCGATCTTCGTCAATCCGACCCAGTTCGGCCCGAACGAGGATTTCGACAGCTACCCCCGCGATCCCGAACGCGACCTGCGCCTTCTGCGCGCCGAGGGGGCGGATGCCGTGTTCCTGCCCGACGCGGCCGAGATGTATGCCCCGCACGCGCAGACCTTCGTCGAGGCCGAGCGCCTTTCGCGCATCCTCATCGGACGCCTGCGCCCCGGGCATTTCCGCGGCGTGGCCACGGTCGTGACCAAGCTGTTCAACATCGTCGGCCCGGACGCCGCCTATTTCGGCGAGAAGGACTACCAGCAGCTGACGGTGATCCGGCGCATGGTCGCCGATCTGGACGTTCCCGTGCGCATCGTCGGCGTGCCCACGGTGCGCGAGCCCGACGGGCTGGCCATGTCCTCGCGCAATGTGCGCCTGTCGCCCGAGGACCGCGCCGCCGCGCCGGTCCTGTGCCGCGCGCTGGACGCGGCCGAGGCGCGCGCCGCGCGCGGCCCCGTTTCGGTCGAGGCGCTGCGCCGCCTGATCCGCGAGACGCTCGAGGCCAGCCCCCGCGGGCGCGACCCGCGGGTGGACGTCCGCGCCGCGGACGACCTTTCGCCCCTGCGCGGCGCGCTCCGCCGCCCGGCCGTGGCGCTGATCTCGATGCGCTTCGGCGACGTGCTGCTGATCGACCAGCGCGTCATCCGCCCCGCTGACCAGGAGAACGCCCCATGAGCGCTCAGAAACCCGTCCGACGCATCACCGCGCCCCAGATCGCGGCGCGCAAGGGAGGCGAGCCGATCGTCGCGCTGACCTCGTATCACGCGCACACCGCCCAGATCGTGGACCGCCACGCCGACGTGATCCTCGTGGGCGATTCGCTGGGCATGGTGATGCACGGCATGGACAGCACGGTGCCCGTTCCGCTCGACCTGATGATCATGCACGGCCGCGCGGTGATGCGCGGCTCGCGCCGCGCGCTGGTGGTGGTGGACCTGCCCTTCGGCGCCTACGAGGAAAGCCCCCAGGCCGCCTTCCGCAGCGCCGTGCGCGTGATGAAGGAGACCGGCTGCGGCGCCGTCAAGCTCGAGGGCGGCGCGCGCATGGCCGACACCATCCGCTTTCTGGTCGAGCGCGGCATTCCCGTCATGGCCCATATCGGCCTGACGCCGCAATCGTCGAACACGCTGGGCGGCTTCAAGACCCAGGGCCGCGATCAGGACAGCTGGCCCCGCCACGAGGCCGACGCCCAGGCGGTGGCCGAAGCGGGCGCCTTCGCCGTGGTCCTCGAAGGCATGGTCGAGCCGCTGGCCGCGCGCATCACCGCCCAGATCCCCATCCCCACCATCGGGATCGGCGCCTCGGCGGCCTGCGACGGCCAGATCCTGGTGCTCGAGGACATGCTGGGTCTGAACCCGACGCCGCCGAAATTCGTCAAGGTCTACGGCGCGCTTGGCCCCGCGATCGAAGAGGCGGTGCGCGCCTATGCCGACGAGGTCAAGAGCCGCGCCTTTCCCGCCGAGGATCACGTCTACCGCTGAGCCGCGCGGCCCCGGACATGGCGACGCCCCGGCGCAAGGCGCCGGGGCGTTTCGTTTTCCGCCGCTCCGGGGGGCGCGAAACCGCGCCGCCCCGCAAGCGCGCGGCTCAGGCGGTGGCCTGCGCCGGACGCCCCGCGCCGCCGCGCCGGGGCCTGCGGCCGCCGGGCTTGGCGAAGGCGGGCTTGCCGAAGGCCGGCTTGCCGGCCGCGGGACGTCCGCCCGCCTTCTTGGGCGCGCCGCCGCGCGGCCCCTGCGCGGGCCGGCCGCGGCCAAGGCCGCCGCGCGGGGCGGGCTTTTCGTCGCGGCCCTCGGGTCCGTCGCCGATCACGTCGAGGCGCATCTGGATCACGCGCTCGATGTCGCGCAGATAGCCGCGCTCGGACGGATCGCAGAACGAGATCGCCGAGCCCGTCGCGCCGGCGCGCGCGGTGCGGCCGATGCGGTGGACATAGCTTTCGGGCTCGTTGGGCAGCTCGTAGTTCACCACATGCGAGACGGCGTCCACGTCGATGCCGCGCGCGGCGATGTCGGTGGCGACCAGCACGCGCGCGCGCCCCGACTTGAACCGCGCCAGCGCGCGCTGGCGCGCGTTCTGCGACTTGCCGCCATGGATGGCGTCCGCCTCGATGCCGGCGCGGGCCAGATCCTCGGCCACCTTGTTCGCGCGATGCTTGGTGCGGGTGAACAGGATGACGCGGGTCATCTCGGGATCGGCAAGCGTCTCTTCCAGCAGCTGACGCTTGTTCATGCCCGGATTCACATGACGCACCGACTGGGCGATGCGCTCGACGGTGGTGGACTGGGGCGCGATCTCGACGCGGATCGGGTCGTGCAGGATCTCGGCGCTCAGCCCGGCGACCTCGCGCGGCATGGTGGCCGAGAACAGCAGCGACTGGCGCTGCGCGGGCAGGGCCTTGAGAATGCGGCGCACGTCGCGCACGAAGCCCATGTCCAGCATGCGGTCGGCCTCGTCCAGCACCAGCACCTCGACGGCGCGCAGCGACAGCGAACCCTGGTCGAGATGGTCGAGCAGCCGGCCCGGCGTGGCGATGACCACGTCCACGCCGCGCGACAGGGCACGGAACTGCGGGCCGTGCTTGACGCCGCCGAAGATGACGGTGTGGCGCAGGCCGGCGAACTTGCCATAGGCCTGCATCTCTTCGCCGATCTGTATGGCCAGCTCGCGCGTCGGCGCCAGGATCAGCGCGCGCGGCTCGCGGCGCGAGCCGCCCCGCGCGCCGGACAGGCGGTGAAGGATGGGCAGCGCGAAGGCGCCGGTCTTGCCCGTGCCGGTCTGGGCGATGCCCAGCATGTCGCGGCCCTCGAGCAGCGCGGGGATGGCCTGCGCCTGGATGGGCGTGGCTTCTTCGTGGCCCCGCGCGGCAAGCGCGCGGAGAAGGGGCTCGGCAAGGCCGAGTTCGGCGAATTTGACGTTGGTCACAGATGATTCCCATGCTCGGGACGGAGCGCGCCTGTGCGCGGCCGGTCCCGGCGTCGCCCGCCTGCCGGGCGCGGCCGGGGCGGAATGTATTCAGAGGATTGGTCCCGGGACGTGACGTCCTTGACGGACGCTTCGCGCTATCGCGGGGCAACTGGTGCAAGCTATGTGGACGGCCGGGCGCCGATTGTCAAGCCGCGCCGCCCGCGCGGCCGGGGAACGCGCCCCGGCCCGGGACGGCCATTCAGGCGGGAATCGCCAGAAGGCGCCGCTCGCCGTCGGGAAAGGCGTCGAAGGACATGGGCCATCGCGCGCCGGGCCAATGGATGTCGAGCTCGCCCAGCCGGGGGCGATAGGCGGCCGTGTAAAGCGTGCCGAAGCCCGACGAGAAGGCGGTCGAGTAAAGCGGCGGCCGCAGGAACGCCTCGATGAAGCGTTCTTGCGTCTCGGGGTGCAGGGTCAGGCGGTGGAGCAGGAATCGCTCGCGCTCGACGGTTGCGGTGAAGCGGGCGTGGCTGGCCCACTCGACCCGCTCCTGATGGTTGGTGGCCACCGGCGCGTTGGTCACGACGGCGTCGCGGTCGGGCGCCAGATGAACGGTGGCGAAGCGGCGCGCGGCGTCAAGCGCCGTCACGTTGTAGCTCATGTGGCAGGGCACGCGGGCAAGGGTGCGGCAGGCCTCGGCGACGGTCGAGCAGGTCTGCAGCACGTAGCGCAGGATCAAGGGCACCCCGAAGCCCTCGCCCACCTCGCGCCGCCCGCCGAAGGTCAGCGACACCGCCAGCCCCGCGTCGTTGACGCCGTCCAGCAGACCCCAGACGCCGTCGGACATGCCCATGACCCGCCGGCCAAGCCAGCCCGTCTTCAGCACGACCGCGTCGAAGGCCGCGGGGCTGTAGTCGTAATTACGCACCAGAAGCGGCTCGTCGCCCGGCCAGATCGCCTGGCTGCAGCCGGCCAGATATCTGGGCGGACAGTAGAAGCTGAGGAACCTTGCCGCGTTGTCGCCGCCGCCCGCCAGCTCGCACAGCTGGTCGTAAAGGCCCAGCATCTCGGGCATATGCCGCGCCAGCGCGCGGCGGCACTCCATGTAGGTGGGGCGGGCGGTCATGCCTTCGCAGGCCCACCAGCGACGATAGGCGGGCCAGAACTCGTGAAACAGCCCGGCCACGCGCGGACCGGGCTGCGCTTCGCAAAGGGCGCGGAAGATCAGCGTCATCCCCCGTCACATGATCTTGAACGCCGGCTCTTCAAGGGTTGCGGCGGCCGGCAGCGGACGCGCCGAATAGGCCGACTTGATGCCGTGGATCCAACGCTTGGCGTTCTCGGTCAGCTTGAAGGCGTTGGTCATCGCCCGGCCCCGCATGACCAGGATCCCGAGATCTGCGCCCTCGTAGCGGTAGTCGCCCTGACGCAGGATGCGCAGGAAGAAGGCCTCGTTCTCGCCGACCGCGCGGCGGTGGTAGTCGAAGCGGTCGTAGACCACGCGGCCGTCCTCGAGCATCTTGTAGATGCCCGACTGGGGCGCGTCGGTGATGATGTCGACGCTGTCCTCGGTGTGCTTGATCACCAGCTGGCACCAGCTGTCGATCATGTCGGGATCGGCCCAGCGCTCGTTGATCTCGTCGACGTCCAGCTTGAACGGCTTGCGCGAGAATTCGAGCAGGTGAAAGAGGAACAGCGGCGCGTCGGCATGGGCGAAGGCGGCGTGGTTCGTCATCGAGCTGGCGCCGGTGATGCGCGGGTTCAGCTCGCCCAGCCAAAGCTCGCCGGTCTTCTTGTCGATCAGGAAATCCAGCTCGAAATAGCCGCGATAGCCCTCCTTGCGCAGCTGCTCGCCGAACTTGAAGGTCAGATCCCGCGCCTGCTGGCGGACCTTGGGCGAAAAGGCGGTGGCGAAGATCTCGTTGCCGCACCAGCCGCCGCGATAGGGGGTCAGCTCCTTGAAGCCCACCAGCTCGGTCATCAGGGGGCCGACGATGGTGCCCTCGCGCGTGGCGCAGGCCTCGATCGCCGAGCCGCGGCAGTCGATCCGCTTCATGATCTTGATCTCGCCCTGGCCGACGATCTCGTGCTCGTGCTTGCGGAAATCGGCCTCCGAGCGGATGAAGAAGGTCGTGTGCCCGCTGTCGCCGAAGGCCGATTGCAGCACCAGGTCGTCGCCCAGGCCCGCCTTGTCGGCGATCTGGCGCAGGTGTTCGTAGCTGTGGACCTCGGACAGAGCGTTGGGAACCGACGGCACGCCCGCCTTGTTGCCGACGCGCACGGTCTCGATCTTGTTGTCGAGCTTCTTGCGCAGCTTCGCCTTGGGGAACCAGATCTCGCCGCCAAGCTCCTTGACCAGCTCTTCGGTCCTTTCGTCGAACATCAGGAACACGAAGCGCGGCTTGCCGCCCCGGCGCTTGATCAGGTCGATGACCTCCTTGTGCTGGAGGAGATAGTTGTTGATGTCCTCGATCGACTGGAACTCGTCATGCGGCATCTCGGAGGGCACGAAGACGTTGGGATGCCGGCCGTCGAAGCAGTCCATGTAGCAGATATACTTGAAATTCTTCACCCACTCGTCGATGCCGAGAAGGTTGAAGTTCGTGGCCGAAACGAAATATATCGGATCTTCGTTCGTGTGAAAATACCGACGTATTTCGGATATGTTCTTCAAGACCTTCTTGACCATGGTCAGGATCTCCCGTTGGACTTGGTTTTTTCGGCGCTCTTGAGCGCATTTTCGTTGAAGACCCGCAGGCCCAGATCGGGCCGGAACCCGTGGATCTCGCTCACGTCCAGCGCCATCATGAAGCGCAGGATCTGCGGGCTGATGACCTGCCCCGGCACCAGGATCGGAAAGCCCGGCGGATAGGGGATGATGAACGCGGCCGACACCAGCTCTTCGCCGCCCTCGAGCCGCTCGAGCAGCTTTTCGTCAAGCTCGACGTAGTCGCACATCTCCTCGTCATAGGCGAGGAAGAAGGCCGCCCGCAGGTCGCCCTCGGGCGTGGCGCCGGGGCTGCGGAAGGCGTCGTGAAAGCGGCTGAAGTCCGGCAGCGGCGGGACGTGCTCGATCAGGCTCGAGACGCGCTTCTCGAAGGCGAGGCGCTCCATCTTCGAGGCGTCGTCCTGCACCTCGTCCAGCTCCTTGGCGATCTCGACCAGCACCTCGATCAGATAGGCCACCGACGAGCGCGTGGTGCCGATGTTCGTCATGAACAGCACGGTGTTGCGCGAGGTCTTGTTGATCTGGATCCCGTAGCGATCCATCAGCACCTTGGTCTTGAAGGTGTCGCCGTCCCAGCCCGTGGCGCCGACCAGAAGCGTGATGCGCGTGGGGTCCAGCACGAACTCGTCCGAGGCCCAGCACTCCCAGATGTCGGTCCAGCCGCGCTCCTTGTCGTAGTAGCGGGTCACGCCGCTTTCGCGGTGGCGTTCGGGGATCATGTCGGCGGGCGAGAGAACGCGGAAATACTTGCTCAGCAGCGGATGGTCGGCCACGGCGCGCCGGATCGCCATGGCGCTTTCGATCTGGCGCTGGACGAACTCGAAGCCCTCCAGCTCGACCTGCCGGCGCCCGACGTCCAGCGAGGCGATGATCTGGTAGTTCGGGCTGGTCGAGGTGTGGGTCATGTAGGCTTCGTGAAAGGCCTCTTCGACCTCGCCCTTGAAGTCCTGATCGTTCACATGGATCATCGAGCCCTGCCGCAGGGCCGTCAGCGTCTTGTGGGTGGACTGGGTGGCATAGACGCGCACCCGCGCGTCGGGCGGCGCCAGCAGGCGCGCGTCGAGCCAGGCCTGGTCGTCCGCGTCGCGCAGCGCCTCTTGCTGGGCCTTCCATGCGGCGGCGTGCTCGGGGGTGCGCAGCGTCTGGCGCAGGCGGTTGGCGACCTCCATCGCGGTGCGCTCGCGATAGGTCGGATCGAAGCGGGCGAAGGCGAACCAGGCCTCGTCCCACAGAAAGACCAGGTCCTTCTTGATGGCGAGGCATTCCTGCATCACGCGCTGCACGTTGTAGACGATGCCGTCGAAGGTGCAGTTGGTCAGCAGCACCATGCGCACGCGGTCCAGCTTGCCCGCCGCGCGCAGCTCCAGCAGCTTGCCCTTGATCTCGGACAGCGGCGCCGCGCCATACATCGAATATTCGTGCAGCGGGTAGCTTTCCAGGTAGACCACCTGCGCCCCCGCCAGCACCAGGCCGTAATGGTGCGACTTGTGGCAGTCGCGGTCCACCAGCACGATGTCGCCCGGGCGCACCAGGGCCTGCACCACGATCTTGTTGCAGGTCGAGGTGCCGTTGGTGGCGAAGAAGGTCTGCTTCGAGCCGAAGGCCCGCGCCGCGGCCAGCTGCGCCTCCTTGATCGGGCCGCGCGGCTCGAGCAGCGAGTCGAGCCCGCCCGACGTCGCCGAGGTTTCGGCCAGGAAGATGTTGGGGCCGTAGAAGGCGCCCATGTCCTGGATCCAGTGCGAGCGCGAGATGGACTTGCCGCGGCTGATCGGCATGGCGTGGAACACGCCGGTCGGCTGCTTGGAATATTCCTTCAGCGCCGAGAAGAACGGCGTCTTGTAGCGCCGGTTGACGCCGCGCAGGATGTTCAGGTGCAGTTCGAGGAAATCTTCCTGATTGTAGAACACCCGCCGGCACAGGCCCAGATCGAGGCCGGCGATCTCTTCGACCGAGCGGTCGGTGATCAGATAGGCGTCCAGCTCGGGCCGGATGCGGGCGATCAGGCGGCACAGCTCGGGGCCGTAGTCCCACGGCTCCATCGCGTCGACGGTCTCGTCGTCGCCGACGCGGTCGAGATAGCGCTTGAGGATGTCGAGCTTGTTGCGCGACTTGAGCGACAGCCCCGGCCGGACGACCACCGCCTGGATGTTGGGGTTGAAAAGCACCGCGATCAGCGCGTCCTCGACGCTGGGCGCCACGACCGCCTCGTAGATGAAGGGATCCTCGACGCGGCGCATCCGCTGCAGGCTGGCCTTGAGGAAGCGCTCGTGATGCTCGTTGACGTCGTCGACCACCAGCACCTCGAAATAGGGCCGGCCCAGGGCGCGCGCATCGACGGGAAGGGTGGATTCGTCCTCGAAATCCTCGTTGTCTCCGGTCTCGCCCACCAGCTGGATCGAGCGGCGGCGGTAGGCGCCCGAGGTCAGCGCCCGGGCCACGCGCCGCACGACATGCGACAGGTCGTCGATGTTGCGCGCCTCGAGCAGCCGGCGCATGTGCTCGAAGGCGGCGGCGCCCGGAAAGGCGAAATAGAGCTCGATGGGCGCCAGCGCCTCGAGCAGCTCGGCCGCCCGCCGCGCCAGCTTGTCGGCCGAACGGCCCGCGGGGCCCGCGCGCTGCAGCGATTCCATCGTCTCGCGCAGCGTGCTCCACCGGTCCATCCTCAGCTGCGAGGCGCTGTAATAGTCCCTTATCGTGTGCCCTCGCCCTCCCTGGTCGTGCAGCTTCATGCCTTCCCCCCTGCTTGGCGGCGCCCTCAGTCGGCGCCGGTTCTTGCGCCGAAAGGCGCCTCGTTGCGCACCGGACGCGCCGGGTCCTCGCGATAGCCCGGCGCGATGCGCGGATCGGGCGCCGGCGCGGCGGCCGTCGAGCCCTTGCGCGGCATCTCGAGCGGGCCGAGCGTGTGCAGCCACGCATCCGCGCCGCTGGCGCGGTCGTAGACCGGAAAGTCCACCTCGCGGTCGCGGAAGCTCTTGAGCACCTGCCCAAGGCCCTTGAGGCCGGTCTCGCGCTGGCGCCGCACCAGGTCGAAGTCGATCTCGATCGGGAACATGTCTTCCTGACCATGGCTCTGGTGCAGGACCATGGCCGCCGGATCCACCACCACCGAGCGCCCCACCCCGCCGGCCGCCAGGCCGTTGACCGCGAAGACGTAGCACTGGAACTGCGCGGCCGTGGCGCGGGCGATGGCGATCTCGGCGTCGCGGTCGGTGGTGCCGGTCAGCACCGGGTTGAGCAGAACCTCGACGCCCTGGCTGGTCAGGTGGCGCGTGGTCTCGGGAAACCAGATGTCGTAGCAGATCGAGACGCCGAAGCGCCCCGCGCCGGGCACGTCGAAGATGCAGAACTCGGTCCCCGCCGAGACATTGGCCTCGTAGGGCCGGAAGGGAAACATCTTCGAGTATTTGGCGACGATCTCGCCATCGGGATTGATCACCGCCGCGGTGTTGAAGATCCGCCCGTCGGGGCGCTTCTCGAACATAGAGCCGGGCAGAAGCCATACGCCATGCCGGCGCGCATCCTCCTGAAACAGCGCCAGCGTGTCGTTCGGAAAGGGCTGGGCGAACTGCTCGAGCGGGCCGAAGGGCGCCAGCTCGCTGAACACGACCATCTGCGTCCAGGGAAACCGCGCCATCAGCACGTCGAGGCGGTGGCGCATGCCCTCGACGTTGGAATGCAGCGCCGCGACATGCATCTGGATGCCGGCGATTGCGAATGGTGTCATGTGACTTTCCGCTCCGTTCGATATGGGTCGATTGTGCCGTCCATCGGGCCGCGAAGGCCAGAGGTTTCGCAGGCTCGGCCCGCGAATCGCACGCGGTCAGGGTCGGGGAATCAGGGTTGGGGAATCGGATCGGGATCGGCCGCATCCATCCGCCCTGGGCGGCGACGCGCCGTGGCGGGCGCCGTCGCAAAGGCCCGGCCGCGGCCACGGCCGACTCGCCGCCCGCATCGCCGGGCCGCACGACGCGCGCCACGGCGCGGGGCGCTCAAGCGCGGCGCTATGCGTTTGGAAATTCTGGGAAATTTGGTGGAGCCAAGGGGAGTCGAACCCCTGACCTCTTGCATGCCATGCAAGCGCTCTCCCAACTGAGCTATGGCCCCATCCGGGTCGCCGCGCCGTCGCTTCGGGGCGTTGGGAGCCCCCTCGCCGCGGCTGACCGCTCTTTATTTTGCGCCGGCGGGAGTATCAAGCGAAAAATGCATCCGCCGCGAAATTCTCCGCCCGCCGGCCGCGGGCGCCGATGTCACTCTTCGTCGTCGGGCTTCTCGACGACCTCGATGCCCAGATCGTCGTCCTCCTCGTCCTCGAGAAGGGCGTCGTCCACCACCAGATCCTCCGCGTCGTCCGCGTCGTCGACCACCAGATCGTCGTCGTCCACCACGGCGGCCGTCGCCGGCGCCGCCTTGGCCTTGACCGGGGCCGCCGCGCCGCCGCGCCGCTCGACGAACGCCGATTGCGGCGTTTCCGCGCCGCAGGCGGGGCAGATCGCGGGATCCTTCATCAAGTCGTAGAAACGGGCGGCGCAGCTCGGGCAGATGCGCTTGGCGCCCCATTCAGCTTTGGCCATCTAAACCCCCAGGGATGTCTGTGTCGGCGCACGGACCGCCCGCGCGTCGCTGCTGCAGCGAACGGGCCGGTTGCCACAAGATCGCCCCGCTGTCAAACCCGCTTGATGGTTGCACCCGCGAAACGGCTTGTTTGCAGCGCGGCATGACGCTAGCGTGAAGCAAAGCGCCGGGCCATGGGTCCGGCGATCTTCGGAGGACAGCCATGCTTTACCAGGCCTATGAACTGACCCACGCGGCCATCGCCCCGTGGCGCGCGGCGGCGAAGATCGGGCAGCAGGCGCTCAGCAACCCGCTCAACCCGGCCGCGGCGACCTTTCCGGCGCGCGCCACGGCGGCCGCGCTCGAGATGTTCGTGAACGCGACGCGCCGTTACGGCAAGCCCGAGTTCGGCATCGACAGCGTCGTCGTCGACGGGCGCGAGCTGCCGGTCGTCGAAGAGGTGGTCCACAGCCTGCCCTTCGCCAGGCTGCTGCACTTCCGCCGCGAGGGCGCCGAGGGGCGCGACGATCCCAAGGTGCTGATCGTCGCGCCCATGTCGGGGCATTTCGCCACGCTGCTGCGCGGCACGGTCGAGAAGATGCTGCCCGAGCACGACGTCTACATCACCGACTGGGAAGACGCGCGCAACGTGCCGCTGGCCGCCGGCCCCTTCGATCTGGACGATTACATCGACTACGTCATCGAGTTCTGCCAGGTGCTGGGCGCGGGCGGCGAGCGCCCCGCCGTGCTGGCCGTGTGCCAGCCGGGCGTGCCGGTTCTGGCCGCCGCCGCCATGATGGCCGAGGACGAAGACCCCTGCCGGCCCTCGTCGATCACGCTGATGGGCTCGCCCATCGACACGGCCCGCAACCCCAAGCAGCCCAACGAGCTGGCCACGACTCGCCCGCTCAGCTGGTTCGAGCAGAACGTCATCACCACCGTCCCGTTCCCCAATCTGGGCTTCATGCGGCGCGTCTATCCGGGCTTTCTGCAGCTGTCGGGCTTCATGTCGATGAATCTCGACCGGCATGTGGACGCCCATCTCAAGCAGTTCCGCCACCTGATTCGCGGCGACGGCGATTCGGCGGCGGCCCATCGCGCCTTCTACGACGAATACATGGCGGTCATGGACCTGACCGCCGAGTTCTATCTCCAGACCATCGAGCGCGTGTTCCAGAAGCGCCTCCTGGCCGTGGGCGAGTTCATGTATCGCGACGAGCGCCTCGTGCGCCCCGAGGCCATTGTCGACATCGCGCTCATGACCGTCGAGGGCGAGAAGGACGACATCACCGGCCTGGGCCAGACCGAGGCCGCGCACGATCTTTGCGTCAACCTGCCCGACGAGATGCGCGCCCATTACGTGCAGGAGACCGTGGGCCATTACGGCGTGTTCAACGGCTCGCGCTGGCGCCGGTTCATCCAGCCGCGCGTGCGCGACTTCATCCGCGCCCACCGCGCCATGGTCGAGGACGAGGACGCCCCGGCGCGCGTCGGCGCCGCCGCGAAGGCCGCGCCGTCCGCCGAGGAAGGCAACGTCACGCCCTTCCCCGCCGCCGTCGGCGCGAAGGCGGACTGACCGCGCGCATGGGCGTGTCGATCCGGCTCGAGCGGCCCTCCGTCAGCGTGACGGTGCGGCGCTCGGCGCGCTCGCGGCGGTTCTCGCTGTCGGTCAGCCGGATCGACGGGCGGCCCCTGCTGACGATCCCCGAGGCCGCCAGCCTGGACGAGGCGCGCGGCTTTCTCGAACGCCATGCCGAATGGTTGAGCGGGGCGCTGGACCGCGCGCCGGGCGCCCTGCCGGTGACCGAGGGCATGACGCTGCCCATCGGCGGCCGGCCGGTCGTGCTGCGCGCCGATCCCGCCCGCCGGCGCGGCGCGCCGGCGCTGAGCGGCGACGCCCTGCTGATCCCGCCCTCGGCCGCGGGGCCCGGCCCGGCCGTCAAGACCTTTCTGATCGCGCGCTCGCGCGATGCGCTGACCCCGGCCGCGCGCCGCCACGCCGCCGCGCTGGGCAAGGCGCCGGCGCGGGTGACGCTGCGCGACACGCGCTCGCGCTGGGGTTCCTGCACCGCCGAGGGGGCGCTGTCCTTCAGCTGGCGGCTGGCCATGGCCCCGCCCGCGGTGCAGGACTATGTCGCCGCGCATGAGGCCGCGCATCTGGTCGAGATGAACCACGGCCCGCGCTTCTGGGCGCTGGTCGAGCGGCTGCGCCCCGATTGGCGCGAACAGCGCGCCTGGCTGCGGGCCAACGGCGCCGCGCTGCACCGCTTCCGCTTCGATCCGGCGGGCTGAGCGCGCCGCGCCTCAGCGCTCGATCCGCTCGGGCCGCTCGGGCCGCGCGCCCGCGGGCGCCGGGCGGGCCGGCGCCGCGCCGCCCGCCTCGCGCGTGAAAAAGCCCACCACGTCCGAAAGGATGCGCCCGGCAAGCGACTCGGCAAGCGCGTCGGCGATCGCGCCCGGAACCTGCGGCCCGCCGGCGGGGGGCGCGCGCTCGGAATCGAGCGGGCGCGGCGGCAGGCCGTCGTGAATGCGCATCATCGTCTCGCGCCAGATTTCGGCCGGCAGCCCGCCGCCGGTCACGCCGCTGAGCGGGGTGTTGTCGTCATAGCCCATCCACACGCCGGCGACGTAATCGGCGGTGAAGCCGATGAACCAGGCGTCGCGCGCCGCCTGGGTGGTGCCGGTCTTGCCGGCGGCGGGCCGGTCGGGCAGCGCGGCGCGCCGGCCCGTGCCCGAGCGGATCACCTCTTCGAGCATCCCGGTCAGCCGCCGCGCCGTCATCGCCGAGACGGCCTGCTCCGGCGCGGGCGGCTCGCGGCGCATGAGCGGCGCCGGGTCGCCCATCAGGCGGATCTCGCGGATGCCGTAGGGAATGGTGCGCCGCCCCTCGGCGGCGATCGCGGCATAGGCGCCGGTCATCTCGAGCAGCGTCGCCTCGGAGGTTCCCAGCGCCGAGGCCAGCCCCGGCGCAAGCGGCGACTCGATCCCCAGCCGCCGCGCCGTCTGGGCGACGCGGGCCATGCCGACCTCTTGCGCCAGGCGCACCGCCACCGTGTTGATCGAGCGCGCCAGCGCCTCGGTCAGCGTGACCGGCCCCGCATACCCGCCGCCATAGTTGCGCGGGCTCCAGCCGCCGATCTCGAGGGGGCGGTCCGCGACCACGTCCCACGGCGTGCGCCCGGCCTCGAGCGCGGCGGCGTAGACCACGGGCTTGAAGGCCGAGCCGGTCTGCCGCTTGGCCTGGGTGGCCCGGTTGAAGCGGCCCGCGCCGTCCGAGGGCTCGCGCCCGCCGACGATGGCGCGCACCGCCCCGTCGGGCGACATGACCACGATCGCCGCCTGCGCGCGCGAGCCGGGGCGCACGCGCGTCTCGAACACATGGGCCAGCGCCTCTTCGGCGGCGCGCTGGATGCGAGGGTCGAAGGTGGTGGCGATGCGCACATCCTCGCGCGTGTCCTCGGTCAGATAGGCGGGGCCCTCCTCCATCACCCAATCGGCGAAGGCGCCGCCCGCGCGCGCCGCCGCCGCGCGCGACAGCGTGGCGGGGTGCGCACGCGCCTCGGCCGCCTGGGCGGGGGTCAGGTAGCCCTGCTCCTCCATCAGGCCGATGATGAGCTGTGCGCGGTTCTGCGCCTGGCTCAGATCCGAGGTCGGCGCATAGCGCGACGGCGCCTTGAGCAGCCCGGCCAGCATCGCCGCCTCGGCCGGGGTCACGACGCGCGCCGACTTGCCGAAATAGCGCTGCGCGGCGGCCTCGAAGCCATAGGCGCCGGCGCCCAGATAGACGCGGTTGAGGTAGATCGAGAGGATCTCCTCCTTGGTGTATTTCATCTCCATGGCCAGGGCCATGGGCAGTTCCTTGAGCTTGCGCTCGAGCGAGCGCTCATTCGTCAGGAACACGTTCTTGGCCGTCTGCTGCGTCAGCGTCGAGCCGCCCTGCACCAGCCGCCCGGCGCGCAGGTTGGCGGCCATGGCGCGCGCAAGGCCAAGCGGATCGACGCCCCAATGGCGCCAGAAGCGGCGGTCCTCGGTGGCGATGACGGCGTTGACCAGATGCGGCGACAGCTCGCCCGCGCGGATCGCGCCGCCATATTGCTGCCCGCGCCAGGCGAAGACCTGCCCGTCGCGGTCAAGCAGCGTCACCGAGCCGCGCGCGCGCCCGTCCAGCAGCGCCTCGGCCGGAGGAAGCTGCGCGTAGAAGAACAACGTCGCCGCGCCCAGGATCAGCGCCACCCCCAGCGCGAAGCGGCTGCCCAGCAGCCAGATCCAGCGCAGCATGAAGCGCACCGCGGCGCCCAGCGCGCGATCGAGCGCGCCGCGCCGGCGCGCGCGCGCCCGCCCGTCCCCCGGCCGCGTCCCCGCCGCCGGGCGCGCGGCCGACAGGGCGGGCTCGACCCGCGCCTTTGGCTTGCTGCGTCTGCTCACGCTCGTCCTCTTCGCCGGCATGATCCGTCGGCCGCCCGGAGCCGTTGCCCGGCTCTCGGAAGCGGCGCGCCCGCCTCGGGCTTCACACTACCGCGCCGCGGCGGGAATGTGGAGAGGATGGGGCGAAATCGCGCGCACCACTCTGCACAAATTTTAGGCATTTGATCGTTTTTCGCCCCGCAAGCGGGCGCCGCATCTGCACATTTTTCGATCATGAGCGCATGTTTCCGGCCCGGCGTGACTTGGCACGCTTTGTGCATCGCAATATCCGCGCCCGCCCCGGCGGGCCGAGAAACCATGCGGAGAAAGCGAATGAAGCTCGTCATCGCCGTCATCAAGCCCTTCAAGCTCGAGGAGGTGCGCGAGGCGCTGGCCTCGAGCGGGGCTCAGGGCCTCATGGTGTCCGAGATCAAGGGATACGGACGCCAAGCGGGCCACACCGAGATCTACCGCGGCGCGGAATACGTCGTGAACTTCGTGCCCAAGATCAAGCTTGAGGTCGCCGTGCCCGACGCGGCGGTCGAGCGCACGGTCGAGGCGATCGCCGGCGCCGCCCGCACCGGCCGCATCGGGGACGGCAAGATCTTCGTCCTCGACCTCGAGCAGGCCGTGCGCGTGCGCACCGGCGAACAGGGCGAGGACGCGCTGTGATCCCCGCCCGCATCGAACCCCTTTCCGCCATGTCCAAGAAGGTCACCGCCATGCGATCCAAGACCCGCACCGCCCTTGCCGCCGCCCTGGCGGCGCCGGCCCTGCTGGCCGCCCTGCCCGCCGCCGCGCAGGACGCCGCGGCCGCCGGCGCGCCGGCGGCGCAGACCGTCTTCATCTTCAACACGCTGCTGTTCCTGATCGGCGGCTTTCTGGTCATGTGGATGGCCGCCGGCTTCGCCATGCTCGAGGCCGGCCTGGTGCGCTCCAAGAACGTGACCATGCAGCTGACCAAGAACCTGGCGCTGTTCGCCATCGCCGCGGTCGCCTATCACCTGATCGGCTACCGGCTGATGTATCCGGGCGACGGGTGGACCATCGCCGGCGTGCTGGGCGCCTTCGGCCCGGCGACGCTCGAGCCGGTCGGCGTCGCGCCCGAGCAGGCCGACGCGCTGGACTACGCCGCGACGGCGTCGGACTTCTTCTTCCAGCTGATGTTCTGCGCCACCACCGCCTCGATCGTGTCGGGCACGCTGGCCGAGCGCATCAAGCTGTGGCCGTTCCTGGTCTTCACCGCCATCCTGACGGCGCTCATCTACCCGATCCAGGCGTCGTGGAAATGGGGCGGCGGGTTCCTGGACGCGCAGCTGGGCTTTCTGGACTTCGCCGGCTCGACGGTCGTGCATTCGGTGGGCGGCTGGGCCGCGCTGGCCGGCGCGCTGATCCTGGGCCCGCGCATGGGCAAGTACAAGGACGGGCGCGTGCACCCGATGCCCGGCTCGAACCTGCCGCTGGCGGCGCTGGGCACGTTCATCCTGTGGCTGGGCTGGTTCGGGTTCAACGGCGGCTCGCAGCTGGCGCTGGGCTCGGTGGGCGACGCGGCGGACGTCTCGCGCATCTTCGCCAACACCAACGCCGCGGCCGCGGGCGGCGCGCTGGCCGCCATCGCGCTGACGCAGGCCATCTACCGCAAGGTCGACCTGACCATGGCGCTCAACGGCGCGCTGGCGGGGCTGGTCTCGATCACCGCCGAGCCGCTTACCCCGACGCTGGGCCAGGCCACGCTGATCGGCGCGGCGGGCGGCGCGATCGTGGTCTTCGCGGTGCCGCTGCTCGACCGGCTGCGCATCGACGACGTGGTGGGCGCCATTCCGGTCCACCTGATGTGCGGCGTCTGGGGCACGATCGCCGTCGTGCTGACCAACCCCGACGCGACGCTGTTCGGACAGCTGGCCTCGATCGCCATCGTCGGCGCGGCGACCTTCGCCGTCTCGGGCGCGCTGTGGCTGCTGCTTGACCGCACGATGGGCCTGCGCGTGAGCGCGGAGGAAGAGCTGGCCGGCCTCGACAAGGTCGAGCTGGGGCTCGAGGCCTATCCCGAGTTCGGCAAGGGCTCGCAGATCGGCTGAGGCCGCTGACGCCGCGAGGGGCCCGTTCCGGCGCGCGCGCGCCGGGGCGGGCCGCCGCGCGGCGCTTGACCCCGGCGCGGGCGGCGATAAGGATGGCCGACAGACAATTAACAGGGAGCTTCCCCAATGAAGAACACCATCGCCGCGGCCCTGGCCGCGTTCGGCCTTCTGACCGGCGCCGCCGGCGCCGCGGATCTGCGCATCTGCGTCGAGGGCGCCTACCCGCCCTTCTCCGAAACCACCCCCTCGGGCGAGCTCAAGGGCTTCGACATCGACATCGCCAAGGCCCTGTGCGACGAGATGGGCAAGACCTGCGAACTGGTCAAGACCGAGTGGGACGGCATCATCCCCGCCCTGCTCGAGCGCAAGTGCGACGCCATCATCGCCTCGATGTCGATCACGCCCGAGCGCCAGAAGGTCATCGACTTCTCGGACAAGTATTACAACACCCCCGCCCGCTTCGTGGCGCGCAAGGGCGCGAACATCGAGTTCACCCCCGAGGGCCTGAAGGGCAAGGTGGTGGGCGTGCAGCGCGGCACCATCCACCAGGATTTCATGGAAGGCGAGTTCCCCGGCGTCGAGCTCAAGCTCTACGGCACGCAGGACGAGGCCTATCTTGACCTGGCCGCCGGGCGCGTCGACGCGCTCATGGCCGACAGCGTGGCCATCGACGACGGCTTCCTCAAGACCGAGGCGGGCAAGGACTTCGAGTTCGTCGGCCCGGCCTACTCGGTGCCCAAGTATCACGGCGAGGGCGCCGGCATCGGCGTGCGCAAGGGCGACCCGATGAAGGACGAGTGGTCCAAGGCCATCAAGCGCCTGCGCGAGTCGGGCAAGTATGACGAGATCATGCACAAGTATTTCGACTACGACATCTACGGCGGCTGACGCCGCGCTCGAAGGCGCCGGGCCGCGGCCCGGCGCCTTCCCTTCAGCGAGAAGCCCGACATGGACGCGCTCATCGCCTACGCGCCGCTGCTTGGACGCGGCGCGCTCGTCACCATCGCGCTTGCGCTGGCCTCGATGGCCCTGGCCACGACGCTGGGCGCGCTGGGCGCCGCGGCCAAGCTGGCCGGCGGCGCCGTCGCGCGCGCGCTGGCGGCCGCCTACACGACGCTGATCCGCGGCGTGCCCGACCTGGTTCTGATCCTGCTGGTCTATTTCGGCGGCCAGCGGCTGGCGAACGACATCGGCGGCGCGCTGGGCTGGGACTATGTCGAGATCTCGAAATTCTGGGCCGGCGTCCTGTCGATCGGGGTCATCTATGGCGGCTATCTGACCGAGACCTTCCGCGGCGCCTACCTGACCGTCCCGCGCGGCCAGGCCGAGGCCGCCAAGGCGCTGGGCATGCGTCCGCTGGCCACGCTCTGGACGGTGACCGGGCCGCAGATGGCGCGCTTCGCCCTGCCCGGCTACGGCAATGTCTGGCAGGTGCTGGTGAAATCCACGGCGGTGGTGTCGGTGATCGGGCTGGACGATCTGGTCGGCCTTGCGGACAAGGCGGCGAAATCGACGCGCGAGCCCTTCACCTTCTTCCTGGCGGTGATCCTGGTCTATCTGGCCATCACCTCGGTCTCGAACGCGCTGCTGGCGCGCGCCGAGGCGCGGCTGAACCTTGGGCAGGGGCGCTGAGATGGACATCTGGCTGCCGCTCAAGCACTGGGACCTGTTCGCCACCGGGGTGTGGACGACGCTGGTCCTGACGTTTCTGTCCGTCGGCGCGGGCTTCTTCATCGCCCTGCCCTGCGCGCTGGCGATCTGGCGCAAGTCGCCGGGCTGGCGGCTGGCGGCGGGCTACGCCTATGTCTTTCGGGGCACGCCGCTGCTGGTGCAGACCTATCTGATCTATTACGGCCTGGCGCAGTTCGACTTCGTGCGCGAAAGCTGGGCCTGGAGCATTCTGCGCGAGGCGTGGTGGTGCGCGCTGATCGCCTTCTCGCTCAATTCGGGCGCCTATGCGACCGAGATCCTGCGCGGCGCCTTCCAGACGACCCCGCGCGGCGAGCTCGAGGCCGCCGCGGCGCTGGGCTTCACGCCGCGCCAGATCACCTGGCTGATCCTGCTGCCCTCGGCGCTGCGCCGCGCCGCGCCGCAATACATGAACGAGATCGTGTTCATGCTGCACGGATCGGTGGTCGCCTCGGTCATCACCATCCAGGACATCCTGGGCGCGGGGCGCACGCTCAACGCCAAGTATTACGTGGCCTATGAGGGCTTCGTGACCGCGGCGCTGCTCTACATGGCCATCACCTTCGCGCTGGTCGGGCTGTTCCGCCTGATCGAGCGGCGCTACATGCGCCACCTTCTGCCCGCGCGCGAGGAAGCGGCGGCGCAGGGGGCGCATCTGGGCGCGCCGACCATCGTCGGCTGATGCCGCGCGGGGCCGCGGCGGGAGCCGATGCCGCGCAGGGCCGCGGCGGGGGCCGATGCCGCGCGGGGCCGCGGCGGGGATGCTCGCCGCGGTCAGCCGCCGTGGACGGCGAAGCTTTCAAGCCCCGCCTCGCGCGGGGGGATGACGCGGAAGCTTTCCTTGACGCCGGCCGGGACCAGCTCGCGCGAGACGGTCAGGATGGCGTTGTCGGGCTGGTCCTCGCACATGGCGCGCATGTGCTCGAGCTCTTCGCGCGCGGGGCCGCGCGCGGCCTCGAGGTCGGGCGCGCCGTAGCGCTCGACGAAATGCGCGCTCAGCCGCTCGATCAGCGCGTCATACTCGGCCGGCGAGATCGCCGTCACCGCGACCAGCGTCGCGCGGCCGAAGGACTCGAGCCCCAGCCAGCCATTGGCGAAGGCCTGGCGGCGCTTGCCCGCAAGATCGGCCTCGGTCCAGTTCGAGAACTCGAACGCCCCCGAGATCGCCCATTCGAACGGCTCGGCCGGGCGCTCGAACACCAGCGCGTCGCTGTCGTCAAGGCGCAGGGTGCGCGCCAGCTTGAGGGTCGGATCGGCGCTCATCGCTCGGGCTCCATCATGTCGGTCAGGGGTATGATCCGCGTCGCCGCGCCTTCGCGCAAGATCATGCCGCCATCCTCGTCAAGCCCCAGGAACAGCCCCCGCGCCGGGCTCTCGACCGCGCCGCCGATGGCCTCGCAGCGCCCGCGCCAGGCGGCGTGAAGAGGGGGCATGCCGTCATCGACGAAGCGGTTCAGCCAGACCAGGAAGTGCCGCGACCAGCTTTCGAGCAGCTGCGGCGCGGTCAGCTCGGCGCAGCCCTCCTCGGCCAGGGCGGTGACGGCGGGATCCTCGCCCGGCTCCCGCCCGCGCAGCCGCAGCGGCGCGCGCAGCGCCAGCGCCAGCCAGTCGGGCGCCCGGTCGGGATCGGCCCCGCCCGCCGCCACGCGCACCCGCCCGCAGGCGGCGCCGTTGACGCGCAGCCCGAAGGGCCAGTCGAAATGCACCGCCACCTCGGGCGGGGCCAGCGCGCCCAGCGCGTCGGCGAAGCCCAGCATGACGGCGAAGGCCGCCCCCGCCGCCTGGCGCAGCGGCACCTCGGGCGCCAGCAGCACCGCCGCATCCAGCGCGTCCGGGTCCTCGGACCAGACCACAAGCCCCGGATCCGCGCCCAGCATGCCCGCCGCCATCG
This sequence comes from Oceanicella actignis, assembly GCF_008124525.1. Classification (GTDB taxonomy): domain Bacteria; phylum Pseudomonadota; class Alphaproteobacteria; order Rhodobacterales; family Rhodobacteraceae; genus Oceanicella; species Oceanicella actignis. The sequence goes on along the minus strand of NZ_VNHJ01000002.1, from coordinate 61,734 downwards.
CCTTGCCCAGCGGGTCGATGCCGGCGCGCACCGCCTCGCCGCGCAAAAGCGGCGGGAAGAGCGGCGCGCTCATGCGCCCTCCGGCGCGCCGGCCGGATCGCGCAACGCATCGGCCAGCGCCGCGGCGACATCGGCGAAGGCGCGCGCCTGCGGGCTTTCGGGGGCCTGGACGACGATCGGCGCGCCGCCGTCGGCGGCCGTGCGGATCGCCAGGTCGAGCGGGATCTCGCCCAGGAAGGGCGCGCCCAGCTTCTCGGCCTCGGCGCGCGCGCCGCCATGGCCGAAGGGGTGGTGCACCTTGCCGCAGCCGTCGCACACGAAGGCGGCCATGTTCTCGATCACGCCAAGGATGGGGACCTGCATGCGGCGGAACATGTCGATGCCCTTGCGCGCGTCGATCAGCGCGATGTCCTGGGGGGTCGAGACGATCACCGCGCCGGCCACGCGCACCTTCTGGCACAGGGTCATCTGCACGTCGCCCGTGCCCGGCGGCAGGTCCACCAGCAGAACGTCGAGCCGCCCCCAGGCCACCTGCCCCAGCATCTGCTGCAACGCGCCCATCAGCATGGGGCCGCGCCAGATCACGGCCTGGTCCTCGGGGGTCATCAGGCCGATGGACATCATCGTCACGCCATGATTGCGCAGCGGCAGGATCGTCTTGCCGTCCGGGCTCGAGGGCCGGCCCGACACGCCCAGCATGCGCGGCTGGCTGGGGCCGTAGACGTCGGCGTCCAGCAGCCCCACGCGCAGCCCGCGCGCCGCCAGCGCGACGGCGAGGTTGGCCGCGACGGTGGACTTGCCGACGCCGCCCTTGCCCGAGGCCACCGCCACCACCGCGCCGACGCCGGGCATGGGCGCGGGTCCGGGCGCCTGCGCCGGGGCGCGCGCATCGGGACGCGCGCCGCGCAGGTCGGGCGGCGGGGCCGAGGCGGACGCGGCGGCTGGTCGAGACGCGGCGGGATCGGGCGCGGCGGGATCGGGCGCGGCGGGACGGGGCGCGGCCGCGGAGCGCGCCGGGCGGGCGGCGCCGGGTTCGGCATGCGCGGTCAGCACGGCCAGCGCGCCCGCCATTCCCGGAACGGCGCGCACGGCCTCTTCGGCGGCGCGGCGCAGCGGCTCGAGCGCGGCGGCGCGGGCGGGATCGGCCTCGATGGCGAAGCGGGCGACGGCGTCGCGCACGCTCAGCCCCTGCACGCGCCCGGCGGATACGAGGTCGGTTCCGTCAGCCGGGTCGGCCACGCGCGACAGCGCCTGCAGCGCCGCCTCGCGCAAGGCCGCATCGTCGGGGCGGGAGTCGGGTCGGTCGGCGGACATGCTCATGCCTCGTCCAGACGAATCTCGCCCTCGACGACGTGCTCAAGGCCCAGCTCCTCGACGCGCAGCGTCATGCGCGCGCGCAGCGCCGGCGGCAGCTGGCCGCGCGCGCGGGCCTCGCGCACGGCCTGCTCGATGCGCTGCTGCGAGGTGACGCCGACGGTCTTGAGAAACTTGCGCAGGGACGTGTCGAAGCTGTCTTCGGTCATGGAGCCTCCTTGCTGGGGGGTCGGGATGGCGGGCGCTCAGTCCTCGTCATCGGCGGACAGATAGTCGTCGGTGGTGCGCGGGCGGCGCGGCGCGCCCAGCGCAAAGGGGTTGTCCCTGGCGTGGAACTGCGCGCGCACGCGGCAATCGTCGCACATGCGGATCATCCGCCCGGCCTCGGGGTTGGCGTAGAGCCAGTGCTTGCCCTCGAGCTTCGCGGCGATCCGCTCGATGGTCGAGCGCACGCCGAAGGGCTTGCCGCACTCGACGCATTCGAAGGGTTCCTCCTCGTGCAGCACCCTTGCCGACAGGGCCTGCGGGCGCGGGTCGAAGCGCGGAACCAGCGTGATGGCCGATTCGGGACAGGTCGCGGCGCAGATGCCGCATTGCAGGCACGCGGCCTCCTGAAAGCGCAGCTGCGGGCGGTCGGGATTGTCGCCCAGCGCGCCGACCGGGCACAGCGACACGCATGCGAGGCACAGCGTGCAGGCGTCGGCGTTCACCTCGACCGCGCCATAGGGCGCGCCCGCGGGCAGGGCGAAAGGCTCGGGCGGCGGATCGCCCGCAAGGGCGGCGACGGCAAGGCGCGCGACCTCGCGCCGGCCGCCCAGCGCCATGATCGGCGCCGCGCCATGCGGCGGCGGCGCGGGGGCGCGCAGCGCGGCCTCGAGCGCGTCGGGGTCGGCCGGTTCGATCAGCCCCGCGCGCTCCTCGTCGCTTCGCGCGCCGCGCAGCAGGGCGCGGGTCAGCGCCAGCTGCGGCGCAAGCGCCGCGCGCTCGGTCCGCGGGCCGGCCAGGATCAGCGCCTGCGCGAAGCCCGAGCCCAGCGCCGCCATCAGCTCGGCATGTCCCACGCCTTCGACCTCGGGAACCTCGACCGGGATCACGTCGGCCGGCAGGCCGCGGCCGAAGCGGGCCGACAGGGCGATCATCTCGGCGCCCCAGGCGTCGTGAAACAGGACCCGCGGCGCGCCGCCCCCCGGCCCCGCCGCGGCGCGCCAGGCCGAGGCCAGCGTGCGCAGCCGCGCGAAAAGATGGGCGACGGGGGGCGCGTCGTAGCTGGCCGCCCCCGAGGGACAGACCGCCGCGCATGCGCCGCAGCCCGCGCAGACCATCGGATCGATCGAGACCGCGTCGCCGGCGGGCTGGATGGCGCCGGTCGGGCAGACCTCGAGACAGCGCGAGCAGCCCGGCTTGCGCGCGCGCGAGTGGGCGCAGAGCATCGGGTCGAAGCGGATGTGCAGGGTCTTCTCGAACTCGCCGCGCAGCTGCCCCGCCTCCAGGGCCGCGCGCGCCGCGGCGCCCGGCTCGGCCGGATCGACGCGCACATAGCCGTCGCGCTTGTCGGGCGCGGGAAAGGCCGGCGCGCCGCCGCGCAGGTCCACGATCACGTCGCAGCCCGAGCGGGCGCCGTCGCGCGGCTGGCCGAAACGCGGCGCGCCGCGCCCGGCGGGATCGAGCGGCGCGAACCCGTCGATCGTCACCTCGAACCCGCCCAGCGCGCCGCGCGCCGCGCGCAGCCGCCCCAGCGCCAGCTCGAACCCCTCGGGCGGGGCGGCAAGATCGGGCGCGGCCTCGGCGATCACGGTCACCGACAGGCTCGGCGCCAGAAGCCGCGCGGCCTCGAGCGCGGGTTCGGGGCGGGCGCCGGCCAGCACCAGGCACACGCCGTCCGAGCGCACGTCCATCGCCGGCATGGGCGGCGCGTCCAGGGCGGCCTCGGCCAGCAAGGCGGCCTGCTTGGGCGTGGGATCGCCCGCATCGGTCCAGCCGGCGCGATCGCGGATGTCGACGCAGGTCAGCCGCTCCTCCGCGCCCAGCTCGGCCGCCAGATCGTGGAACAGGCCCGCCATCTGGCCGCAGGCGATCAGCGTCGCGCCGCTCCCGAGCGCCTCGCGCGCCGCGTCCAGCTCGGCCGTGCACAGGCGCGAGCATGCCCGCGTGCGCTCGCGCGGCACGCCGGCCGCATCGGCCAGCGCGTCGGGGTTCAGCCTCATGCTGCCCGCGCAGTCGCACACAAGCAAGGCGTCGAACTGGGGCATGCGGTCCTCTCCCTTTCGCTGCGGCGCCCCATGGACAGGCGCGCCGAACCGGCTATCCTCGACCCGCAGCCTAGCCGCGCAGCCCGCCGCGGCAAGGGCGCAAACGCCCCGCGCCCGCCGGAGGATGGAAAATTGACCACGCCCGCCGCCACCATTCCCGTCGGCGTCGTCCTGCGCCGCACCCCCGGCGCCACCCGCTGGGCGCGCTGGAACTGGCGCGTCGCGGCGCTCCTGCCCGGCGCCGGCCCGGCCGATTGGCGCGAGCTGCGGCGCGAGGGCGAGGCGGTCGAATACCATGCGGCCACGGTGGACATGGAGCTGCACCGCGCCGACGCCGAGGCCTACATGGTCTCGCTGAACATGGCCCAGCCGACGGCTTTCGTGATCCTGCGCCCCGAAGAGGACCCCGACGCCCCGCATGAGTGGCGCGTGCATGCGGTCACCGCCTCGGCCTACGAGGCGCAGGACCACCAGGACGGCGGCGACGAGCTGGTCGAGCCGGCGCCCATGCCCCCGGCGCTGGCCGAGTTCGTGCGCGCCTTCTGCGCCGCGCATCACCGCGAGACGCCCTTCGTCAAGCGCCGCCGCGACAAGGCGCGCCCGGCCGGCGCCGCGCAGGGCGTGGGCGATCCGCGCATCCGCCAGCCCGCCGACGTCTACCGCGCGCCCGCGCAGGTCAAGCCCCGCCTGACCCCCGGAGACGAAAGCGAATGACCCCGCCCGACAGCGACCGCCCCGACGGGTTCCTGGCCCGCTGGTCGGCGCGCAAACGCCGCGCCGCCGCCCCGCGCGAGGCCAAGCCGCCCGCGCCCCCCGCCGAACGCGCCGAGGGCCCCGCACACCCCGCGCCGCCCGAGGCCGCGCCAACGCCTCAGGCCCGCTCGCCCGGCGCCAGGCCCGCCCCCGAAGGCGGCGAGGCCGGCGCGCCCGGGCGCGAGGAAAGCGACGAAGAGGCCCTGGCCCGCCTGAACCTGCCCGCCCCGGAAACGCTGGGCCCCGAGGGCGATTTCTCGGCCTTCCTGCGCGCCGACGCGCCCGAATCGCTGCGCAGGCGCGCGCTGCGCGCGCTGTGGCGGGCCAAGCCGGGCCTGGGCGCCCCGGACGGACTGCTCGACTACGCCGAGGATTTCACCGACCGGGCCGTGGGCGCCGGCGCGGTGTCCACGATCTACCAGGTCGGCAGGGGGCTTGCCGCGGCGTGGGAGAGCGACTCGCCCGAGGCGCCGCGGCCAGACCCGCGCCCGGCCGCCGAGGCGGGCGCGGCCGCCACCGGGTCGGAGCCCGAGACCGCGCCCGCTTCAGGCGACGCCGCCGGGCGCGCCGTCTCGCCCCGCCATGCACATGACGACGCGCCCGACGACGCGCGCGATGACGCGCCCTCTCGGGCCGCGCGGCAGCCCGAGGATGCGGCCCTCGCGCCCCGGCCCGCGCCGGACTCGGGCCCGGCGGCGGGCCTGGCCCGATCCGACGCCGCAAGAACCGCCCCCGCCCATGGCGCCTCGGCCGACGACGCTGCAGCCGACGCCGCCGCCGCCGGCGGCGCCCCCGCGCGCTTCGACGCCGCCCGCGACGCGACGCCGGCCCGGCCGCGCCCGCGCATGCGCTTCGTCTTCGACGACGAGCCGGGCGGCGCCGACCCCCGCGGCTGACCCGCCCCGCCGCCCGAGTCCGCCACGCCAGTCCGCCACGCAAGTCCGCCACGCGAGTCCGCCGCGCGAGGCGGGGCGCCGCCTGATGAAAACGTCCCTCATCCGACCATCGAACGGATCGACATTGCGGCGCGCCTGGCGCTTACTGGATGCTGCCTGAAACCGACGCCTGGGGAGGACATGTCGACATCCGGCCAAACCGCGCAGACGCCGCACGCCCCCGCGCCCGAGGATTTGCTGCGCGCGGACCTCTACGGCTTTCTCGCCGCGCTGCTGGCGCGTCCCCCCTCGCGCGATCTTCTGGACCGCGCCGCCGGGCTCGAGGGCGACGACACCCCCGTGGGCCGCGCCGTGACGGCGCTGGCCCGTCTTGCGCGCGCGGCGACCGAAACCTCGGCCCGGCGCGAGTTCGACGCCCTGTTCATCGGCGTCGGCCGGGGCGAGCTGCTGCCCTATGGCTCGTATTACATGACGGGGTTCCTGAACGAAAAGCCGCTGGCGCGGCTGCGCGCGGACATGACCCGTCTGGGCATCGCCCGCGCCGAGGGCGTGTTCGAGCCCGAGGACAACATCGCCTCGCTGTGCGAGATGATGGCGGGCCTGATCCGCGGCGCCTATGGCGCGCCGGCCGATCTGCGCACGCAGCGCGACTTCTTCAACGCGCATCTGGCCCCCTGGGCCGAACACTTCTTCACCGATCTCGAGGGCGCCGAGTCGTCGGCGCTCTATGCGCCGGTGGGCCTTCTGGGCCGCACCTTCATGCAGATCGAGCGCGAGGCCTTCCGCCTCGAGGGCTGAGCGCGCGAAACCGGACCGCTCGTCGCGGTTCATGATGGGAGGAAAGGATGAGCAAGAAAGACGCCGCCGCGACCAGGCGCGACTTCCTGAAGCTGGCGGGGGCGGCCGCGCCGGCCGCCGCGGCGGCCGTGGTCGCCCCCGCCGCAGCAAAGGCCGCCGCGCCCGCCAAGGCGCCGGCCGGGCTGCGCCGGACCGAACACGTCGAGAAATACCTGCGCTCGGCGCGTTTCTGAGCGCGCCAGCGCTCATCCGTCCGGCCCGCTGACGCGGCGAAGGGTTGCGAAAGGCCCCGACGCCCGCGGGCCGGGCGCTCCGGCGACGCGGGGCGCGCGCCGGCAAGCCAAGCCTTCCGCAGGAAGGTCAAGCCAAGGGAGAGAACCATGCTCAGGAAAAAGAGCGACGGGGTTGCGCAAGGCCCCCGCGCCGCATCGGTCCTGTCGCGCATCGCATCGAAATCCATCGACCGCCGCAGCTTCCTGCGCGGCTCGGGTCTGGCGGTCGGCGGCCTGGCGGCGCTGGGCGCCACGGGCGCCGGCGTGACGCGCGCGCGCGCGCAGTCCGCGGCCGACAACGTCGAGATCATCAAGTCCGTCTGCACCCACTGCTCGGTCGGCTGCACGGTGGTCGCCGAGGTGCAGAGCGGCGTCTGGGTCGGGCAGGAGCCCGGCTGGGACAGCCCCTTCAACATGGGCGCCCATTGCGCCAAGGGCGCCTCGGTGCGCGAGCACGCCCATGGCGAGCGCCGGCTGAAATATCCCACCAAGCTGGTGAACGGCGAGTGGGTCCGCATCAGCTGGGACGAGGCCATCAACGAGATCGGCGACAAGATGCTGGAGATCCGCGAGAAGAGCGGCCCCGACAGCGTCTACTGGCTGGGTTCGGCCAAGCACTCGAACGAGCAGGCCTACCTGTTCCGCAAGTTCGCCGCCTACTGGGGCACGAACAACGTCGATCACCAGGCGCGCATCTGCCACTCCACCACGGTCGCGGGCGTCGCGAACACGTGGGGGTATGGCGCGATGACCAACTCCTACAACGACATCCACAACTCGAAGGCCATCTTCGTCATCGGCGGCAACCCGGCCGAGGCGCACCCGGTCTCGCTGCTGCACATCCTGCGCGCGAAGGAGCGCAACAACGCGCCGCTGATCGTGTGCGATCCGCGCTTCACCCGCACCGCCGCGCATGCCGACGAATACGTCCGCTTCCGCCCGGGCTCGGACGTGGCGCTGGTCTGGGGCATCCTCTGGCACATCTTCGAGAACGGCTGGGAGGACAAGGAGTTCATCCGCACCCGCGTGTGGGGCATGGACCAGATCCGCGCCGAGGTGGCCAAGTGGAACCCGGCCGAGACCGAGCGCGTCACCGGCGTGCCCGGCGCGCAGCTCGAGCGCGTGGCGCGCACGCTGGTCAACAACCGGCCCGGCACCGTCATCTGGTGCATGGGCGGCACGCAGCACACCAACGGCAACAACAACACCCGCGCCTACTGCATCCTGCAGCTGGCGCTGGGCAACATGGGCACGGCCGGCGGCGGCACGAACATCTTCCGCGGCCATGACAACGTGCAGGGCGCGACGGACCTTGGCGTGCTCAGCCACACCCTGCCGGGCTATTACGGCCTGTCGGCCGGCGCCTGGGCGCACTGGGCGCGCGTGTGGGGCGAGGATCTGGACTGGCTCAAGTCGCGCTTCGCCACGCTCAAGGGCAAGGACGGCAAGGACAAGCCGCTGATGAACGAAACCGGCATCCCGGTTTCGCGCTGGATCGACGGCGTGCTCGAGGCCAAGGAGAACATCGACCAGCCCGACAACGTCCGCGCCATGGTCCTGTGGGGCCACGCCCCCAACTCGCAGACCCGCCTTCCCGAGATGAAGAAGGCGATGGAGAAGCTGGACCTGATGGTGGTGGTCGATCCCTATCCCACCGTCTCGGCCGTGCTGCACGACCGCAAGGACGGCGTCTACCTGCTGCCCGCCTGCACCCAGTTCGAGACCTACGGCTCGGTCACCGCGTCGAACCGCTCGATCCAGTGGCGCGAGAAGGTCGTCGATCCGCTGTTCGAGAGCCGGCCCGACCACACCATCATGGCGATGTTCGCGCGCAAGTTCGGCTTCGCCGACCGGCTGTTCCGCAACATCGAGGTGCAGGAGACCGACCGCGGCCCCGAGCCCAAGGTCGAGGACATCACCCGCGAGTTCAACCGCGGCATGTGGACCATCGGCTACACCGGCCAGTCGCCCGAGCGCCTGCGCTCGCACATGCAGAACCAGCACACCTTCGACCGGACCACGCTTCAGGCGGTGGGCGGGCCCAATGACGGCGAGTATTACGGCCTGCCCTGGCCGTGCTGGGGCACGCCCGAGATGGGCCATCCGGGCACGCCGATCCTGTATGACATGTCCAAGCCCGTCAGCAAGGGCGGCCTGACCTTCCGCGCCCGCTTCGGGGTCGAGCGCGACGGCCAGAGCCTGCTGGCCGAGGGCGTCTACTCGGCCGGGTCCGAGATCCGCGACGGCTATCCCGAGTTCACCATGGCCATGCTCAAGGAGCTGGGCTGGGACAAGGACCTGACGGATCAGGAGCGCGCGGTCATCGAAGGCATCGCCGGCGACAAGACCAACTGGAAGACCGACCTGTCGGGCGGCATCCAGCGCGTGGCGATCAAGCACGAGTGCGCGCCCTTCGGCAACGCCAAGGCCCGCGCCGTGGTCTGGACCTTCCCCGACCCGGTGCCGCTGCATCGCGAGCCGCTCTACACCAACCGGCGCGACCTCGTGGCCGACTATCCGACCTACGAGGACCGCAAGTTCTACCGTCTGCCGACGCTCTACGCGTCGATCCAGAAGAAGGACTTCTCGAAGGACTACCCGATCATCCTCACCTCGGGGCGCCTGGTGGAATACGAGGGCGGCGGCGACGAGACCCGCTCGAACCCCTGGCTGGCCGAGCTGCAGCAGGACATGTTCGTCGAGGTCAACACCCGCGACGCCAACGACCTGGGCATCCGCGACGGTCAGATGGTGTGGGTCGAGGGCCCCGAGGGCGGCAAGGTCAAGGTCAAGGCCATGGTCACCGAGCGCGTGGGCGCCGGCGTCGCCTTCATGCCGTTCCACTTCGGCGGCTGGTTCCAGGGCGAGGACCGCAGATCGAAATACCCCAAGGGCGCCGACCCCTATGTGCTCGGCGAATCCACCAACACGGCGCAGACCTACGGCTACGACTCGGTCACCCAGATGCAGGAGACCAAGGCGACGCTGTGCAAGATCTGGGCGGCATAAGGGAGGACGTCAGACATGGCACTCGGAGGAAAGGCGCGGGCCAAGTTCCTGTGCGACGCCGAGCGGTGCATCGAATGCAACGCCTGCGTGACCGCCTGCAAGAACGAGCATGAGGTGCCCTGGGGCATCAACCGCCGGCGCGTGGTCACCATCAACGACGGCAAGCCGGGCGAGCGCTCGATCTCGGTCGCCTGCATGCACTGCTCGGACGCGCCGTGCATGGCGGTCTGCCCCGTCGACTGCTTCTACCAGACCGAGGACGGGGTGGTGCTGCACTCGAAGGATCTGTGCATCGGCTGCGGCTATTGCTTCTACGCGTGCCCCTTCGGCGCGCCGCAATTTCCGCAGGCGGGCAACTTCGGCTCGCGCGGCAAGATGGACAAGTGCACCTTCTGCGCCGGCGGCCCCGAAGAGGACAACTCGCAGGCCGAGTTCCAGAAATACGGGCGCAACCGCATCGCCGAGGGCAAGCTGCCCATCTGCGCCGAGATGTGCTCGACCAAGGCCCTGCTCGCCGGCGACGGCGACGAGGTGTCCGCCATCTACCGCGAGCGCGTCGTCGCCCGCGGCTTCGGCTCGGGCGCCTGGGGCTGGGGAACGGCCTACGGGCTCAAGGGCGGCTGAGCGCCGCCGCGGCCGATCCGCGGGGGCGGCGCGCCCGCCCCCGCGGCGTGGAATTCTGCACCGGCCCCAGCGGCCAGGACCCGGAGACCTGCGCATGATCTCTTGCAGCCAGATCCGCCGCGCCGTCGCGCGGCTGACGCTTGCGCTTGGCGCGGCGCTGCTCTTGGCCGCCGCGCCGACGCCGAACGGGGCGGCGCGCGCCGACGCCGTCGTCGCGCCGGCGCCGCCCGCGCCCACGTCCCAGACGCTCGAGGACATCCTGCGCCGACAGGCGGGCGACCGCGCGGCGGTCGAGCGGCGGCGCGCCGCCAACCCGCCCCTCGATCTGCCGCCGCCCATGGGCATGCGCGCGCCGCTCGGCACGCTGGGCGGGGCGTCGGATGCGGATGTATGGCGCGCCCTGCGCTTCGGCACGGCCGAGGTCACGGTCTCGACCCGGCGCCCGGTCGATCGGGTGCTGGTGCAGGACGGCGGCATGCGCTGGCTGGCGGCGCGCAACGGGCCGCTGCGCGAATACGGGCTGTGGGCGATGGGCGGCATGCTGGCGCTGCTGGCGGTCTTCTACCTGCTGCGCGGCCCGATCCGCATCGAGGGCGGCCGCTCGGGCGTCAAGGTGCGCCGCTTCGCCGGCGTCGAGCGTTTCGCCCACTGGCTGCTGGCCAGCAGCTTCATCGTCCTGGCGCTGACCGGACTGATGGTCACCTACGGCCGCCCGGCGCTCATCCCGCTGATGGGCAAGGAGGCCTTCGCCGCCCTGGCGGCCGCGGGCAAATGGGCGCACAACAACGTCGCCTGGGCCTTCATGGCGGGCCTGGTCATGGTGTTCGTCATGTGGGTCGGGCAGAACCTGCCCAACCGGCACGATCTGAAATGGCTGGCCATGGGCGGCGGGTTCTTCGGGGGCGGCCATCCGCCCTCGCGCAAGTTCAACGCCGGGCAGAAGCTGATCTTCTGGTCGGTGGTGGTGCTGGGCGCCTCGCTGGCGGTCTCGGGCCTGTCGCTGCTGTTCCCCTTCGAGCTGCCGCTTTTCGCCGCCACCTTCGCGCACATCAACGACCTGGCCGCGCTGGCGGGGTTCGACGCCGGCCTGCCCACGCAGCTGGCCCCGCATGAGGAAATGCAGCTGGCCAGCATCTGGCACGCCATCGTGGCGCTGGGGCTGACGACCATCATCCTGGCGCACATCTACATCGGCACGATCGGCATGGAGGGCGGGTTCGAGGCCATGGGCTCGGGCGAGGTGGACCGCAACTGGGCGGCCGAGCATCACAATCTGTGGCTGGCCGAACTCGAGGCGCAGGGCAAGGCGCCCGCGCCTTCGGCCCCGGCCGGGCAAGGCTGACCGACGCGATCGCAAGGAGCATGACCATGCGCGCCTTTCTCGCCGCCCTGGCGGCCATGATCGTCATCGCCATCGCCGCGGACCGCGCCCTGCACGCCATGGGCTGGAGCGCGGCCGAACGCACCGCAAGCCAGGCCGTGCGGCTCTGAGCCCTCAGGTGAACTTGCGGAAGGTGCGGCTGCGGTCGAACAGCGCCTCGAGCCGGCGCATGCGCTCGCGCGTGTCGTCCCAGTCGCGCGCCTCGACCGCGGCCAGAAGCGCCTCGACCAGCACCATGGGCGCCACGTTCGAATCCCACGCCGAGGGGGCCTCGATGCGGGCGTGGAAGCTGTGCGCGGCCAGCTTGGCGATGGGCGAGCCCCACTGATCGGTGATGAGCACGATCTGCGCCCCGGCCTCGGACGCCGCCTCGGCGAAGCGCAGCAGGTCGCGCTCGTAGCGGCGCATGTCGAACATCATCAGCACGTCGCCCGCGCGGATCTCGAGCGCGTGGTGCGGCCAGGTCGCGCCATGGCCGGGCGCAAGCGTCACGCGCGCGCGGATCACCTGCAGATGGGTGTAAAGGTAGTCGGCCAGCGCGTGCGAGATGCGCCCCCCGGTGACGAACACCGCGCGCTTGCGGTCCGCGAGCAGCGCCGCGGCGGCGTCGAAATCGGCCGGGTCGATGCTGCTGATCGTCTGGCGCATGTTGCTCAGCGCCACATCCGCGAAACGGTTCAGCGCATGGGCCGCGGGCGCGTCCTCGGCCCAGCGGTCGTGGCGGGCGATGGGGTTCGAGATGGTGGCCTGCAGCTCGTCGCGCAGCGCCGCCTGAAGATCGGAAAAGCCGCCATAGCCCAGCTTGCGCGCCAGCCGCACCACCGTGGGCGAGGACACATGCGCCGCCTCGGCCAGCGCGGTGATGCTGCCCAGGCCCAGCATCGGATAGTCGCGCAGCATGGCGTCGGCCAGCTGGCGCTCGGCGCGGGTCAGATCCTCGAAACGGGCGCGCAGCCTTTCGGCCACGGTCCTGTCGTCGGCCGCCATGGGCGCCTCCGCTTGTTCGGGGCGCGGCCCCTTGCGCCCCCTTGGTGTAAAGTATGCGCCAGAATGAAGCGGCGCGAAACATTTCTTACAAAAATTGGTTGACTGGCGCGGCGGTTCTGGAATGCTCGAACCCGAGGAGACAGACGATGCACGCCGCCGCGCCCCAGTCCAAGCCCGTCTACGCGCCCCTTGTCCGCAACGCGGACGGCCTCGGACCCGTCGTCCTGGCGTGCGAGCATGCCTCGCCGCGGATCCCGCCCGAGTTCGGCGACATGGGCCTTGCGCCCGAGGCGCGGCTCAGCCACGCCGCGTGGGACCCCGGCGCGCTGGCCGTGGCCGAGGAGATGTCGCGCATCCTGGACGCGCCGCTGGTGGCGGGCCAGGTGTCGCGACTGATCTACGACTGCAACCGCCCGCCCGAGGCGCCCGGCGCCATGCCCGCGCAGGTCGAGCGATTCCGCATTCCCGGCAACGAGAACCTGACCCCCGAGGCGCGCGCCGACCGCACGCGCCGCATCTACGAGCCGTTCCGCGACGCGCTGGGCGCGATGCTTGACGCGCGCGCGCCCGCCGCGCTGGTCACGGTGCACAGCTTCACGCCCGTCTGGATGGGCCGGCCGCGCGACGTGCGTCTGGGCGTGCTGCATGACGAGGATGCGCGCCTGGCCGACGCCCTTCTGGCCGCGCTGGACGCGGCCGGCGCCCCGGCGGCGCGCAACCGGCCCTACGGCCCGCAGGACGGCGTGACCCACACCTTGCGCGCCCACGCCCTGCCCCGCGGCCTGGCGAATGTGATGATCGAGATCCGCAACGACCTGATCGCCGACGCCCAATCCCAGCGCGCCATGGCCGAGCTCCTCTCGGACGCGCTGCGCGACGCGCTTGCGCGCCTGGCGCCAAGCGCAACCGATGACGACCGATGACGACCGATGACCGAAGCAGGAGCCGCGCCATGCCCGACATGATCCGCCGCTACGTCCGCGCCGTCGATGCGGTCAACGCCGCGATCGGCCGCTTCGCGATGCTGCTGATCTTTGCGCTGATGGGCATCCTGCTGTGGTCCTCGATCTCGAAGGCCTTCTTCGTGCCGGCGAACTGGACGCTGGAAATGGCGCAGTTCACCATGGTCGCCTACTACATCCTGGGCGGCCCGTGGTCGCTGCAGGCGGGCGAGCATGTGCGCATGGACCTGCTCTACGGCGCGCTGTCGGACCGTGCGAAGGCGTGGATGGACAGCTTCACCGTGCTGTTCCTGATCGCCTATCTGGCGCTGCTGTTCTATGGCGGCCTGTCCTCGACCGCCTATGCGCTGAAATATGGCGAGCGCAGCTACTCGTCCTGGGCGCCCTACATGGCGCCGATCAAGATCGTGGCCTGCATCGGCATCTTCCTGATGCTGCTCCAGGCCTTCGCGTTGCTGTTCAAGGACGTCGCCAAGCTGCGCGGCGAGGAGCTCTGACATGTCCTACGAGCTGATCGCCACGACCATGTTCGCCTCGATGATGGTCATGCTGCTGACCGGGCAGCGCGTGTTCGCGGCCATCGGAGCGGTGGGCGCGCTGTCGGCGCTGTTCCTTTACGGCGACGGCGGGGCCGAGTTCGCCTTCTCGGCGGCGATGAAGCTGATGAAGTGGTATCCGCTGCTGACGCTGCCGCTTTTCATCTACATGGGCTACGTCCTGTCCGAAAGCCGCATCGCCGACGACCTTTACGAGGCCTTCCACGTCTGGTTCGGCGGCCTGTCGGGCGGGCTGGCGATCGGGACCATCGTGCTGATGGTGGCCATTTCGGCCATGAACGGGCTGTCGGTGGCGGGCATGGCCATCGGCGCGACCATCGCCCTGCCCGAGCTTTTGCGCCGCGGCTATGACAAGCGCATGGTCACGGGGGTGATTCAGGCGGGATCCAGCCTTGGCATCCTGGTGCCGCCCTCGGTGGTTCTGGTGCTTTACGGCATGATCGCGCGCCAGCCGGTGGGGCAGCTGTGGCTGGCGGGGGTGTTCCCCGGCCTGATGATGGCGGGGCTGTTCATCCTTTACATCGTCGTGCGCTGCAGGCTGAACCCGGCGCTGGGGCCGGCCCTGCCGCCCGAAGAGCGCGCCATGCCGCTGGCCGACAAGCTGCGCCTGCTGCGCGCGGGCATCACGCCGCTGGCGATCTTCTTCTCGATGACCGGGCTGTTCCTGATGGGCTACACCAGCCTGGTCGAAAGCTCGGCCGTGGGCGCGCTGGCGGCGACGCTGGCGGCGCTGGCCAAGGGCCGGCTCAACCGGCAGGTCATGGGCGTGATCCTGCAAAAGAGCCTTGGCGTGACCTGCATGTTCATGTGGATCATCCTGGCGGCGCTGTGCTTCGGCGCGGTGTTCGACGGGCTGGGCGCGGTGCGGGCCATAGAGGGCTTCTTCCTGCAGGATCTGGGCCTTGGCCCGTGGGAAGTGCTGATCCTGATGCAGCTGAGCTTCCTGCTCATGGGCACGTTCCTGGACGACACGGCCATGCTGGTCATCGTCGCGCCGCTCTATGTGCCGCTGGTCAAGGCGCTGGGCTTCGATCTGGTGTGGTATGGCGTGCTCTACACCATCACCTGCCAGATCGCCTACATGACCCCGCCCTTCGGCTACAACCTGTTCCTGATGCGCGCCATGGCGCCGCCCGAGGTGCGGCTGCGGGACATCTACGCCTCGATCATTCCCTTCGTGGGGGTGATGATCCTGGCGCTGGCGCTGGTGATGATGTTCCCGCAGATCGCCCTCTGGCTGCCCGAGCAGCATTACGGGCGCTGAGGCCGAAGGATGGGGCGAGCGACAACCACAAGACCCGCCGGCGCACAAGGCGGGCGCAAACCGGGCCCGAGGGCCCCTCAGACAGGGAAAACGACCATGACGACGAGACGAGATTTCCTCCGCACCACCGCCGTCGGCGCGGCCGCGGGCGCCGGCGCGCTGGCCGCCCCCGCCGTTCACGGGCAGTCGAAGATCGTGTGGCGCCTTCAGACCTATGCCGGCCCGGCGCTGGCGCAGCACGTCATCAAGCCGTCGATCGACATGTTCAACAAGATCGCCAACGGCGAGATGGAGATCCAGCTCTACTACGCCGACCAGCTGGTGCCCACGGGCGAGCTGTTCCGCGCCATGCAGCGCGGGCTGGTGGACGCGGTGCAGTCGGACGACGACTCGATCGCCGCGCCGACGGATGTGAGCGTGTTCGGCGGCTACTTCCCCTTCGCCACGCGCTACTCGCTGGACGTGCCGGTGCTGTTCGAGCAATACGGCCTCAAGGAGATCTGGGAAGAGGCCTATGACGAGGTCGAGGGCGTCAAGTGGCTGTCGGCCGGCGCCTGGGACCCGTGCCACTTCGCCACCAAGAAGCCCATCCGCTCGCTCAAGGATCTGGAGGGGCTGCGCGTGTTCACCTTCCCGACCGCGGGCCGCTTCCTGTCGCGTTTCGGCGTCGTGCCCGTGACGCTGCCCTGGGAGGACGTCGAGGTCGCCGTGCAGACCGGCGAGCTTGACGGCATCGCCTGGTCGGGCATCACCGAGGACTACACCGTCGGCTGGGCCGACGTGACCGACTACTTCCTGACCAACAACATCTCGGGCGCGTGGATCGGCAGCTACTTCGCCAACGAAGAACGCTGGAACGAGCTGCCCGAGCACCTCAAGGCGCTGTTCCGCGTGTGCATGGACAGCTCGCACTACTACCGCCAGCACTGGTATTGGGGCGGCGAGGCCAAGCTGCGCGTGCATGGCAAGAAGATGCAGCTGACCACCATCCCGGACGAGGAATGGGCCCAGGTCGAGGCCGAGGCGCACAAGTTCTGGGACGAGATCGCCCAGACCTCGCCGCGCGCGGCCCGCGTGGTGCAGATCTTCAAGGAATACAACGAGGTCATGGCCAAGGCCGGCCGCCCCTACCGCTACGACTGAGCGGCCCGCCGAATCCGATCATCCGCCGCCCCCGCCGCCGCCGCGCGCCGGGGGCGGCGCCGCGACGAGAACGAAGGACGACACGCCCATGCCTGGCAAACTCACACTGGACGAGCTTCGCGCGCTGACCGAAACGGGCGAGATCGACACCGTTCTCGCCGCGCAGGTGGACATGCAGGGCCGCCTGATGGGCAAGCGCTTCCACGCGCGCCATTTCGTCGACTCCGCCTGGGAGGAGACGCATTCGTGCAACTACCTGCTGGCCACCGACCTCGAGATGTCCACCGTCGAGGGCTACAAGGCCACCTCGTGGGAGTCGGGCTATGGCGACTACGTCATGAAGCCCGATCTCGACACGCTGCGCCGCGTTCCCTGGCTCGAGGGCACGGCGCTGGTGATCTGCGACGTGCTCGACCACCACGACCACGCGCCCGTGCCCCACTCGCCGCGCGCGATGCTCAAGAAGCAGGTCGCGCGCCTCGAAGCCATGGGCATGCGCGCCATGATGGCCACCGAGCTTGAGCTGTTCCTGTTCCGCCAGAGCTACGAGCAGGCCCAGGCCGCCGGCCATATGGGGCTCGAGCCCATCAGCGCCTACAACGAGGACTACCACATCTTCCAGACCACCAAGGAAGAGGCGGTGATGCGCGCCATCCGCAACGGGCTTTACGGCGCCGACATCCCGATCGAGAACACCAAGGGCGAGGCCGACGCCGGGCAGGAGGAAATCAACGTCCGCTACGCCGACGCGCTGACCATGGCCGACCGGCACGCCATCATCAAGAACGGCGCCAAGGAGATCGCCTGGGCCAAGGGTCACGCCGTCACCTTCATGGCCAAGTGGAGCGCCCGCCACGCCGGCAACTCCAGCCACATCCACCAGTCGCTGGTCGACATGGACGGCAAGCCGCTGTTCTTCGACCCCGAGGCGCCGCACGGCATGTCGGCGCTGATGCGCGCCTGGCTGGCCGGCCTGCTGCGCCACGCTCGCGAGATCACCTATTTCCTCGCGCCGCACGTCAACTCCTACAAGCGCTTCGCGCCCGGCACCTTCGCGCCGACCAAGACCGTCTGGTCGCTGGACAACCGCACCGCGGGCTTCCGCGTGGTCGGCGAGGCGAGCAAGGCCGTGCGCGTCGAGTGCCGCATCGGCGGCGCCGATCTGACCCCCCATCTGGCCATGGCGGCCCTGATCGCGGCGGGGCTTGACGGGATCGAGAAGAACATGGAACTGGAGCCGCCCTATGTCGGCGACGCCTATGCCGGCGCGGACGTCGCCGAGATCCCCCGCACGCTGCGCGAGGCGACCGAGCTTCTGGACCGCTCGGCGCTGCTGCGCGAAGCCTTCGGCGACGCGGTGGTGGACCACTATGTCCACGCCGCCCGCTGGGAGCAGATGGAACATGACCGCGCGGTGACCGACTGGGAGCTGCGCCGCGGATTCGAAAGAGCCTGACCCATGACCAAGACCCTGCGCTGCATTTCGCCCATCGACGGCTCGGTCTATGCCGAGCGGCCCGTCGCCGACCCCGTTCAGGCCGCGCACGCCGTCGAGGCGGCCCGCGTCGCCCAGGCCGCCTGGGCCGCCCGCCCGCTGGCCGAGCGCGTCGAGCTGGTGATGAAGGGCGTCGAGAATCTGGGCCGCATGAACGACCGCCTCGTGGTCGAGCTGGCCCACATGATGGGCCGGCCCGTGCGCTATGGCGGCGAGTTCGGCGGCGTGCGCGAGCGCGCGGCCTACATGGCCTCGATCGCGGACGAGGCGCTCGCCCCCCTCGTGATCGAGAACTCCGACGCCTTCGAGCGCCGCATCGCCCGCGAGCCGCACGGGGTCGTCTTCGTCATCGCGCCGTGGAACTACCCCTATCTGACCGCCATCAACACCCTTGCCCCGGCGCTGATGGCCGGCAACGCGGTGGTGCTCAAGCACGCCACGCAAACCCTTCTGGCCGGCGAGCGCCTGGCCGAGGCCTTCCACCAGGCCGGCGTGCCCGAGGATGTCTTCGTCAACCTCTTCCTCGACCACGAGACCACCGAGGGGCTGATCGCCGCGCGCAGCTTCGACTTCGTGAACTTCACCGGCTCGGTCGAGGCCGGCCGCGCCATCGAGCGCGCCGCCGCCGGCACCTTCACCCCGCTCGGGCTCGAGCTGGGCGGCAAGGATCCGGGCTATGTGATGGACGACGCCGACCTTGACGCCGCGGCCGCGGGGCTGATCGACGGGGCGATGTTCAACTCGGGCCAGTGCTGCTGCGGCATCGAGCGCATCTACGTCGCCGCGCCGCTTTACGACGCCTTCGTCGAGAAGGCGGTCGAGATCGTGAAGGGATACCGGCTGGGCAACCCGCTGGACAAGGCCACCACTCTTGGCCCGATGGCGAATCTGCGCGTGGCCCGCACCGTGCGCGAGCAGATCGCCGAGGCCCTGGCCCAAGGCGCGAAGGCCCATATCGACCCGGCCCTGTTCCCCGAGGATGACGGCGGAACCTATCTGGCGCCGCAGGTGCTGACCGACGTCAACCACCAGATGCGCGTGATGCGCGAGGAAAGCTTCGGCCCCGTCGTCGGCATCATGAAGGTCGAGAACGACGACGAGGCCGTGGCGCTGATGAACGACAGCGACTACGGGCTGACCGCCTCGCTCTGGACCCGCGACGCGGCGCGCGCCGCGCGGGTGGGCGAGCGGCTGCGCACCGGCACGGTGTTCATGAACCGCTGCGACTATCTCGACCCCGCGCTGTGCTGGACCGGCTGCAAGGACACCGGCCGCGGCGGGGCGCTGTCGGTGATCGGGTTCCACAACCTCACGCGTCCGAAATCCTACCACCTCAAGAAGAAGGTCTGAG
Organism: Oceanicella actignis; assembly: GCF_008124525.1. Taxonomy (GTDB): domain Bacteria; phylum Pseudomonadota; class Alphaproteobacteria; order Rhodobacterales; family Rhodobacteraceae; genus Oceanicella; species Oceanicella actignis. The sequence goes on along the minus strand of NZ_VNHJ01000002.1, from coordinate 42,679 downwards.
CCATGAAGCTCGTCGCCAACTGGAGCTACCCGACCGCGATCCGCTTCGGCGCCGGCCGCATCGCCGAGCTGCCCGAGGCCTGCGCGGCGGCGGGCATGCGCCGTCCGTTGCTGGTCACAGATCGCGGCCTCGCGCCGCTGCCCATCGTCGCGCGCGCGCTCGACGCGCTCGACGCGGCGGGGCTGGGCCGCGCGCTGTTCAGCCAGGTGGACCCCAACCCGAACGAGGGCAACCTGGCCGCCGGCGTCGCCGCCTTCCGCGAGGGCGGCCATGACGGCGTCGTCGCCTTCGGCGGCGGCTCGGCGCTGGACCTGGGCAAGCTGATCGCCTTCATGGCCGGTCAGACCCGCCCCGTCTGGGATTTCGAGGACATCGGCGACTGGTGGTCGCGCGCCGACGCCGACGCCATCGCCCCGATCGTGGCCGTGCCGACCACGGCGGGCACGGGGTCCGAGGTGGGGCGCGCGGGCGTGCTCACCAACTCGGCCACGCATGAGAAGAAGATCATCTTCCACCCGCGCATGCTGCCCGCGCAGGTGATCTGCGACCCCGAGCTGACCGTCTCGATGCCGCCGGCCATCACCGCCGGCACGGGGCTCGACGCCTTCGCGCACTGCCTCGAGGCGTTCTCCTCGCCCTTCTACCATCCCATGAGCCAGGGCATCGCGCTCGAGGGCATGCGCCTGGTCAAGGAATGGCTGCCCCGCGCCTACGCCACCCCCGGCGATCTCGAGGCCCGCGCCCACATGATGAGCGCCGCGGCCATGGGCGCGGTCGCCTTCCAGAAGGGGCTGGGCGCGGTCCATGCGCTCTCGCACCCGATCGGCGCCATGTTCAACACCCATCACGGGGCGACCAACGCGGTGCTGATCCCGGCGGTGATGGCCTTCAACCGCCCCGCGATCGAAGAGCGCATCGTCCAGGCCGCCGCCTATCTGGGCGTCGAGGGCGGCTTCGACGGCTTCGTGCGGTTCTTCGAGCGGCTGCGCGCCGATCTGGGCGTGCCCGCGCGGCTGCGCGAGCTGGGCGTGACCGAGGACAGCTTCGCCCAGATCGCCGCCATGTCCGTCAAGGACCCGAGCGCGGGCGGCAACCCGGTCGAGCTGACCGAGCAGGCCGCGCTCGAGCTGCTGCGCGCCGCCTGGTAAGGCCGTCTGCGGCGCGCCCGCCGGCGGCCCGGCAGGGTCAGGCGGCGGGCGCGCCGACCGCGCCGCGCGCCTTTTCCGGCCGGCCGGGGCGCGCCTGCGCCTCGCGCGGGCCTTCGCCGAGATGCGCCGGGCGCCCTGACGCGCCGCGATCGCGCCCCGGCGCCGTTGGGCCCCGCCCGCAAGGCGGCCCCAAGCCGGCACGCCGCCGGCCCCCGACGCGGCCCTCACGCGGCAAGCGCCGCGACGCCCAGCGCCGCCAGAACCCCCGATGTCAGCCGGATGCGCAGCGCCGGATACCAGGGCGGCGCCTCGGCCCGGCTTGCAGGGGCAAGCTCGACCGCCAGCAGCGCGACGAAGGCCGCGGCTAGCAGCCCAAGGCCGGCCGGCGCCGGCATGAACGGCGCGCCGAAGGCCGGCAGGCTGGCCAGCGCAAAGGCCGCCAGCCGCGCGCCGCCGGCCCCGGCCGCCAGCGCCATGGCCCAGCGGGCGCCGGCCATGAAGGCCAGGATCGTCGCGCCCCAGGCCAGCTCGGCCCGAAGCGCCGTCCCCGCGGCCGGGCTTGCGGCGGCCACATGCGCGGCCAGCGCGAATCCCCAGAAGGGAACCAGCCCCGCCGCGCCAAGAAGCGCCGCCGCGCGCGCGGGGCTCATGCCTCGGGCGCGGCCAACGCCGCCTCGATCGCCTCGCGGGCCTTGCGCGCGGCGGGGTCGAGCGTGCTGGGCATCCAGGCGATGACGCGACCGTCGCGGCCGATCAGATACTTGTTGAAGTTCCAGCGCACGCGCTCGCCGGTCTCGGCCGCGGCCCAGGCGAAGAAGGGGTGCGCGTCCGGCCCCACCACATGCACCGGCGCCGTCATGGGAAAATCGACGCCATAGGTGAGCTCGCAGAACGCCTTGATCTTGTCCTTCTCGGCGTATTCCTGCCGGAAATCCGTCGAGGGCGCGCCGATCACGACCAGGCCCCGGTCGCGATATTCGCGCCAGATGCGGACAAGCGCGCGATACTGGGGCGTGAAGCCGCAAAAGGACGCGGTGTTGACCACGAGCAGCACCTTGCCGCGCCACTGCGCAAGGGGCATCGGCCCGCCCTCGAGGGCCTCGAAGACGAAATCCCAGGCGCTGGCGGCGCGCGCGGCCCCCGGCGCAAGCGCCAGCGCGCCGGCGCCGGCGGCCAGGCGGAAGATGTCTCGGCGGCGGATCATCCCTTCTTCTCCTTCCTGTCGGCGCGCCCCGACGCCTTCGCGCCGCCGCCGAACAGGGCGTGGAACAGCGGCAGCGGCGCGAAGCGGCCCAGCGTGAACAGCCAGGCGAAGGGCGCGGGAAAGCTGGTCGAGAAACGCCCCGAGCGGATCGCCGCCAGCGTGCGGCGCGCGGCCTCTTCGGGCGTCATGATCTGCGGCATGTGGAAATCGTTCCTGGCGGTCAGCCGGGTGCGGATGAAGCCCGGATTGACCTGCTGCACCGTCACGCCCGAGCCGGCAAGATCGGCGCGCAGGTTCTCGGCCAGATGCATCAGCGCGGCCTTCGAGGCGCCGTAGCCGATCGCGCCGGGCAGACCGCGAAAGCCCGCCAGCGAGCCGATCAGAACCACCCGCCCCGCCCCGCGTTCGGCCATGCCCGGCACGACATGCGACAGGACGGTCAGCGCGCCGATGAAGTTGACCTCGGCCACCGCCTCGGCCACGCCCAAACGCCAGTCCTGCGCGCGCATGGGTTCATAGGCGCCGGCGGCGTAGATCACGCCGTCGGGCGCGCCGATCCGCGCCGCCGCCTCGGCGACCGAGCGCGGATCGGTCACGTCAAGCGGCAGCGGCGCGATGCGCGCATCCTCGCCCGCCAGCGCCGCAAGCGCGTCGGCGCTGCGGGCCGAGGCGATCACCTCGGCGCCCGCGCGCGCCATCTCGAGCGCCAGCGCGCGCCCAAGGCCCGAGCTGGCCCCGACGATCCACCAGCGCAGCCCCGCGACGGCGCTCATCGCGCATCCGTCCCGGCCGGGCGGATGGTGGCGATCAGCTCGGCCACCTTGACGCCGAACTTGCGCATCTCGGAGCGGTTGATGATGACGCCGTCCGGGGTCAGATACATCCAGTCCACCACGCTCAGCACATGCCCGCCCGAGGATTGCGGCAGGCGCAGCCTGTAGGTCAGGCGCGCGGCCGCGCCCGAAACCTGACCGCGCGCGACGCCTACGATGTCGGGCGCCGTCGCCGAGAAGCGGCCGTTCTCGCCCCGGACGATGGTCCATTCGCGCTCCTGCTCCTCGCCCGAGGCATAGCGGAAGCTTTCCGAAAGCCGGCCCTCGGCGCCCGACCAGACGCCGCGCATCCGGGCGGTGAAGCGGCTGACCACGGCGCCGGCGGGGCCGAAGATGACGCCCTCCGAGATCATGTCGCCGCCCAGATGCCGGCTCAGATCGAAGGCGGGCTCCGAGCCGGCGTAGCGCGCCGGAGACTGCGCCCCGAAGCTGAAGAAGTGGCGCTGGATCGCCAGCGCCAGCGCAAGAACGACGAACAGCGCGGCAAGGAGCTTGAGCATCAGAACACCTTTCGTGGCAGCGCCAGCAGAAGGCCCAGCGCAAGCAGCTTCAGAATGCAGGGAAGGACGGCGTAGCCCAGCACAAGGGCGCGCGCCGCCTCCGGCCCGGGCGGGGCGCCGGGGACATACCCCGTCAGCGCCAGCGCCGGCAGCGCCACGGCGGCGGCGATGGCCAGCGCCAGCTTTCCGGCCAGCGACCACAGGCCGAAGGCCACGCCCTGCGGCAGGCCATGGCGCGCAAGAAGCGCCGCGAACAGCGCCGGCAGCAGCACCAGCTCGGCCCCCACCGCCGCGCCCGAGCCCACCGTGATCGCCGCAAAGGCCCAGGCCGCCCCGGCCGGCAGCAGGGCGGCCCAGGCGAAGGCCGCGACGGCCAGCGCCATGGCTGCCGCCAGCACCGGCCGGGTTCCAAGACGCCGCGCCAGCGCCGCCCAGCCGGGCGCGGCCATTGCGGCGGCGAGAAAGAAGGCCGCCAGATACGGCCCCGCCAGCGCGCCGAGCCTGAGGTGATCCTCGACGAAGAACAGGAACAGCGTCGCCGTGATCGCCACCGGCAGCGCGTTCGCCAGAGCCAGCGCCAGCAGCCAGCCCCCGCCCGCGGCGAAAAGCGGGCGCAGCGCGAAGGCCGGGGCGCGGCGCGGGGCCAGCGCGCGCCAGAGCGGACGGCTCGCCAGCCACACCGCCAGCGCCGCCCCGGCCATGAGCAGTCCGAAGGCGGCGTAGCCCGCGCGCGGCCCCACCGCCGCCGTCAGCGCCGCCGGCAGGACCGCGGCCAGCAGCACGCCCGCCAGCGCGCCGCTTTCGCGCCAGGCGGCAAGGTTCAGATGCGGTCCGGCCTCGGAACTGGCCGCCAGATCGACCGACGCCGCGTAAAGCAGGATCATGCCCAGGCTGTAGGCGGTGAACAAAAGCGCAAGCCCGCCCGTCAGCGCCCATATCCCGGGCTGCGCGGCGAACACGACGGCGAAGCCGGCGCCAAGGCCGCCCAGCGCCAGCGCCGCCAGCAACCCGGCGCGCGCGCGCATCCGGTCCACAAGGCGGCCAAGCAGCGGGTCCTGCGCGAAATCAAGCGCGCGCAGCGCCAGCAGCAGCCCGCCCGCCGCGGCCAGCGGCAGATCCAGCGCGGCGACGAAGCGCGGCAGATGCACATAGAGCGGCAGCCCCGCCGAGGCCAGCAGACCCGCCGTCAGCGCCATGCGCCAACGCGCGCCCTCCGGCGCGCCGGCAAGGGGCGCGGACTCAGCCATGTTCGAGCGCCAGCTGAACCACATCGACCCGCCCGGCGGCGAAGGCCGCGGCGCCGGCGTTCAGACGATAGCGCCAGCGCCGCAGCGTCGCGGCGTCAAAGCCGTATTGCGCCAGCCGCCCGGCACGGGCCTGCATCCGTTCATCCCAGGCGCGCAGGGTGCGCGCATGGTGCTCGCCGAAGGCCAGGCGCCCGGCCACGGTCAATCCGGCCCGCCGCGCCTCGGCCGCGATCGCCGCCTCGCGCGGGGCGAGGGCGCCGGGAAATGCGCCCGGCCCGGCTTCGGCCGCCTCGTCGGGCGTGACGACGGCCTGCACCACCGCCCGCCCACCGGGCTTGAGGCGCGCGGCAAGGCTCTTGAACCAGGCGGGCCGCCGGCGCGCGCCGACGGCGCCGATGGACTCGATCGCGACGATGGCGTCGTATTGCACCCGGTCCTCGCGGTCGCCCTGCAGGCGGATCTCGGCGCGGCCGTCGAGGCGCGCGTCGGCATAGGCCTTGTGGTTGGGCGTGGCGGCGATGCCCGTGACCCGGTGGCCGCGCTCGGCGGCGCGCTCGGCAAAGCCGCCCCAGCCGCAGCCGAGCTCGAGCAACGCGCCCGGCGCGGGGCCGAGCAGATCCAGGATCCGGTCGCATTTGGCAAGCTGCGCGCGCTCGAGCGAATCGCCCTCGCGCGCGAAAAGCGCCGCGGAGCAATGCATGCCCTCGTCCAGCCACTGGCGGTAGAACTCGGCGCCCAGCTCGGGCCGGACAAGCATCAGCGGCCCGCCATCGGCGCGGGGCTCGGCCCCAAGCGCGCGCGCCGCCGTCGCCGCCAGCCGCGCCGCGGGCCGGGGCGCGTCCAAGCCGAACGGCGCGCGCGGGTTGCGCAGCGCCAGCGCGCAGACGGCCTCGATGTCGGGGCTGTCCCACAGGCCCGCGGCATAGGCCGCGGCCCAACCGGCCTCGCCGCGATCGCGCGCGGTGGCCAGGGCGGCCCAGTCGTGCAGGATGAGCTCGGCCTGCGGCGCGCCATCGCCGAAATGGCGCACGGCGCCCTCGGGGGTGGTCAGCCGCAGGCTGCCGTGCGCGATCGCCGCGCAGGCGTCGAGAAAGGCCGAGCGCGCGTTTGGGCCAGGCCGGCGGGCGCGCGGCGCGGGCGCGAGGCGGACGAGAGGGGCGGTCATGGGCTGGTCTCCGAAGCGGGGGGCGCGGGGCGCTCGCGCCAGCGCGCGCCCTTGAGGGCAAGGCGCAGCGCGTGCCAGTGGATCAGGGCCAGCGTGCGCAGCGGCCCGAAGGGATGGCGCAGCATCATGCCCGCCAGCGCGCGGCGGCCCAGCGGCATGAGCGGCCCCGCCAGGCTGGCGGCCACGCCCTCGGGCCCGTTCCGGTGCACGATGCGGATGTCGAGCGCGCGCGCGCCGAAGTCAAAGTCGAAGCGGAAGGCGTAGTCGCCCGCCACGTCCTGAAAGGGCGAGACGTGAAAGATCTTGGCCGCGGTCAGCCTGTCGTCCGGGGTTATCGGGCGGCCGTCCTCATGGCGGCAGACATAGGCGTGGCGCTGACCCCAGGTGTTGGTCACCTCGGCGATGACCGCGACCAGCGCCTCGTCCCGCCACGCCAGCCAGAAGCTGACGGGGTTGAACCCCCACCACAGGAATCGCGGCGTGGTCAGAAGGGCCAGCCGGTCGGCCGTCACGCCGCGCGCCTCGAGGGTCTGGCGCGCCCATGCCGCGCCGCGCCCGCGCCCGGGCGGGCCGCCATGGTCGCGATCGGACACCGAAAGCAGGCCGAAGCGGTTGCGCCGCAGGGGAAAGGGCGGGGGCGTGGGCGACTCGGGATCGATCAGCACCATCTCGGCCCGATGGGTCAGCCTGTGGCGAGCCGAACCCCGCCGCAGATGGGTCGTCGCGCCCGCAAGGCGCAGGGGCAGGCGCGCGGGCGGGGCGTTGGGCGGGGCGTTTCCCGAGGCGCGCGCGATCATGCCGTCGCCCCCGTGCGCGCATCCGCGCCGCGCTCGGCCCTGGCCGCGATGGCGCGCGCGACGCGGGCCGCGGTCGCGCAGCCATCCTCGTGAAAGCCGTGGCGCAGCCAGGCGCCGGCGAACCATGCGCCGCGCGCGCCCTGCATGGCGGCGATGCGCTCTTGCGCCGCGATGGCCCCGTGGTCGAAGACCGGGTGGCGAAAGGTCGTCTCGTCCTGGATCAGCTCGTCGCGCAGCGAGGCGGGCGGGTTCAGCGTGACGAACAGCGGATCGTCCTCGGGGATGCTCTGGAGGCGATTCATCCAGTAGGTCACCCCCACGCCCGCGTCGCCGCCGCCGCGGCCCGACACATAGTTCCACGCCGACCATGCCTTGCGCCGCCGCGGCATCAGCGCGGCGTCCGCGTGCAGCACGGCGCGGTTGTCCTGAAAACGGACGGCGGACAGCGCCGCGCGCTCTTCGGGCGCGGCATCGGCCAGAAGGCGCAGCGCCACGTCGGCGTGGCAGGCGAAGACCACCTCGTCGAAGCGCTCGGGCTCGGCCCCCGCGGCGCGCACGCGCACGCCCCCCTCGCCGCGCAGGACCGCCGCGACCGGCGCGCCGATGCGCAGATCGACCCCGCGGCGGCGCAGATCGGCGGCCAGGCGCTCGACGTAAGAGATCGACCCGCCCGCGACCGTCCACCACTGGTGCTGGCCCGAGACCGACATCAGCCCGTGATTGAGAAAGAAGCGCACCATCCGCCGCGCCGGAAACGCGCCGATTTGCGCGGCGGGCGTGGACCAGATCGCGGCGCACATGGGCCGCAGGTAGTGGCGCTCGAACCAGCGCCCGAGGCCAAGGCGCGCCGACAGCTCGGCCAGGGTCATGTCGTCGCGGGCGGCGGCCGGCGCCAGGCGGTTGAAGCGCAGGACGTCGCGGATCATGCCCCAGAACGCCGGGCGCAGCGCATTGGACGGCTGCGCGAAGACGGCGCCGGGATTGCGCAGCCCGTATTCGATCGCGCCGCCCTCGAGCGAGGCGCCGAAGCTCATGTCGGTCCTGAGCAGGGGCACGTCCAGCTCGTCGAACAGCCGGCCCAGATGCGGGTAGTTGGCGTGGTTGAAGACGATGAAGCCCGTATCCACCGGCCTGTCGCCGCGTCGGCCCGCGGCGACGGTGCGCGCATGTCCGCCAAGGCGGGGCGCGGCCTCGAACAGCGTGACATGGCGCCCCGGCGCCAGAAGCCGCGCGGCGTAAAGCCCCGTCACCCCGCCCCCGATGATCGCGATGCGCCGCGGGGCCGAGGGCCGCAAATCGAATGCCATGTCGCTCTCCTGCGTGAAGTCTTTGTGAACATACGCATGAAGACCGCTGTCGGATCACTCGCGCGGACGCGAGCCGTTTTTTCGGCGCCGCAAGTGATCCGCCCCGCCCGGCGCCGCGTAAAGGATGCATGACCAGCGCGATCGACATGGAAACCTGCCGCGCCGCCGCGCCAAAGGCCGGGCCGGCCCCGCGCGCGGCGCTTTGCCCCGCGCCCCCGCTCGGCTACGCTCGCGCGAAAGGCGACGGGCGCAAGACGGCGTGCGCGCGCGCTGCGGGCAAGAGGCAGGCAGGATCCATGAGCGAAACGGGCGATGCGCTCAGCGAGCAGACGCGGCTTCTGATCGCGGTGCGCGACCGGCGCGACCGCCAGGCCTTCGCGGCGCTGTTCGCGCATTACGCGCCCCGGCTCAAGGCCATGCTGCGGCGCGGCGGCATGGCCAACGCCCAGGCCGAAGAGGTGGTGCAGGAGGCGATGCTGGCCGTCTGGCGCAAGGCCGCCCAGTTCGACCCCGCACGCGCCAGCGCCTCGGCCTGGATCTATCGCATCGCCCGCAACCGGCAGATCGACATGTTCCGCCGCGAGGGGCGTCCCGTTCCCGACGAGCTGGCCGAAGAGCTCGCGCACGACCCCGACGCGGCCGACGCGCTGGCACTGGATCAAGAGACCCGGCGCCTGCGCGACGCGCTTGGCGCGCTGCCGCCGGCCCAGCGCGAGATGATCGAGCGCGCCTATCTGGGCGAGCTGTCCCATGGCGAGATCGCCGCCGTCACCGGCCTGCCGCTGGGCACCATCAAGTCGCGCATCCGCCTGGCGCTGACGCGCCTGCGCCACGAACTCAAGGACCTTCGCCGCCCATGACCCACGACGTCACGCACCATATCCCCGAGCCGATGCTGGCGGACTACGCCGCGGGCCGCCTGGGGCATGCGTTTTCGGTCGCGACGGCGGCGCATGTCTCGCTGTGCGACGAATGCCGCGCCCGGCTGGCCGCGCACGAGGCGGCGGGCGGCGCCGTGCTCGAGACCCTGCCCCCCGAACCCGTGTCGGACGAGCTGATGGCCCGCGTCATGGCCCGCCTCGACGATCCGGCCGCCGCGCCGCCCGAGCCGCCGCGGCCCTCGGGCATCTACCCCGGGCCGGTGATGGCGGCGCTGGGAGGACGCCCGCCGCGATGGCGCAGCATGGGCGCGGGCATCCGGCAGGCCATGCTGCATGCCGGGCCGGACGGCTCTTTGCGGCTTCTCTACATCCCGCCGGGCCGGGCCGTGCCCGATCATGGCCACAAGGGGCGCGAGCTGACGCTGGTCCTGCAAGGCGCCTTCCATGACGAGACGGGGCGCTTTGGCGTCGGCGACGTCGAATATGCCGACGAGAGCCTCGAGCACACGCCCGTCGCCGACGAGGGCGCGCCCTGCATCTGCCTCGCCGCCACCGACGCCCCCTTGCGCTTTCGCGGCCTGATCCCGCGGGCGCTGCAGCCGATCTTCCGCATCTGACATGGGCGCCGCTTCTTCCGCCCCGGTCGCGATCCACTGGTTCCGCAACGATCTGCGCCTGTCCGACAACCCCGCGCTTGCGGCGGCGGCGGCGCATGGGCGCGTGATCCCGGTGGCGATCGAAGATCCCGCGCTCGAGGCCGCGCACCCCGCCGGCGCCGCCTTCGCCTGGTGGCGCGGGCGCGCGCTGGCCGCGCTCGACCGCGCGCTGGGCGGAACGCTGCGGGCGCTGCGCGGCGACCCAGCCGAGGCGCTGCGGGCCCTGGCCGCGCGCCATGGCGCAAGCCTGATCACCTGGACCCGCGCCTACGAGCCCTGGACGATCGCGCGCGACACGGCCGTCAAGGCCGCGCTTGCCGGCGCCGGGCTGCAGGCGCGCAGCGCCAACGGCGCCTTGCTTTGGGAACCGTGGGAAACGCTCAAGCCCGACGGCGCGCCCTATCGCGTCTTCACGCCCTTCTACCGGCGCGGCTGTCTGGGCGCGGCGCCGCCGCGTCGGCCGCTGCCCGCGCCGCGTCTCGACCTTGTGCCGCGCGCGCCCGACGAGCCGGGCCTCGCCGCCCCCGACGAGGCGCCATGGCAGGCCAGGCTGGGGCGCCTCTGGCGCATCGGCGAGGACGCCGCGCACGACGCGCTGCAAGGCTTCGTGCAGGAGCGCCTGGCCGGCTACGCCAAGGGGCGCGATTTCCCGGCGCTGGGGCGGACCTCGCGCCTGTCGCCGTATCTGGCGCATGGCCAGCTCTCGCCCAACCAGGTCTGGCACGCGGTCGAGGCGGCGGGCCCGCCCGAGGACGTGGCCAGCTTTCGCGCCGAGCTTGGCTGGCGCGAGTTCAGCGCCCATCTGCTGTTCCACTTCCCGAAGCTGGCGCACGCGCCGCTGCGGCCCGAATTCGCCGCCATGCCCTGGCGCGACGACCCCGAGGGGCTGGAGGCATGGCGGCGCGGGCGCACGGGCGTTCCGCTGGTCGACGCGGGCATGCGCGAGCTGTGGCAAACGGGATACATGCACAACCGCGTGCGCATGGTGGTCGCCTCGTTCCTGACCAAGAACCTGCTGATCGACTGGCGCGCGGGCGCGCGCTGGTTCGCCGACTGCCTCGTCGATCACAGCCCCGCCTCGAACCTGGCAAGCTGGCAATGGGTGGCCGGATCGGGCGCCGACGCCGCGCCCTATTTCCGCGTCTTCAACCCCGCCGCCCAGGCGGCGAAGTTCGACCCGCAAGGCGACTACATCCGCCGCTTCGTCCCCGAGCTTGCGCGCCTGCCCGACCGTTGGCTGGGCGCGCCATGGTCCGCCCCCGCCGAAGTCCTGGCGCAGGCGGGGCTGCGGCTGGGGCGGGACTACCCGCGCCCGCTGGTCGATCTGGCCGCTTCGCGCCAGCGGGCGCTGGACGCGCATCGCGCCCTTGGCGCCAGGGCGGCGGCCGAAGAGCGCGATGCGCAAGCGCAAGGAGAAGCTCCATGAACATGACGACCCTGCTCGTCGCCCTGCCCTTCTTCGCGGCCGCATTCGCGGCGGCGGCCTCGGGAGCGTTCTTCGACGTGGGCGGAGCGTGGTATCAAGGCCTTGCCGCGCCGTCCTTCCGCCCGCCGGCCTGGGTGTTCGGCCCCGTGTGGACCGTGCTTTACCTGATGATCGCCGCGGCGGGAACGCGCCTGGCGCTTGCGTCGGGCGGCGGCGCGACGGTCGCCGCCTGCATCGGGCTGTGGGCGTTGCAGATGGTGCTCAACGCCCTGTGGACGCCCGTCTTCTTCGGCGCACATGATCTGCGCGGCGCGTTCGCCGTGATCCTTTGCCTGCTGGTCTCGATCGCCCTGCTTGCGGCGCTCGCCTGGCGGGTCGATCGCATCGCCGCGCTGCTGCTGCTGCCCTATCTTGGTTGGGTGAGCTTCGCCGCGGTCCTGAACGGCGCCTTCTGGCAGCTGAACCGCTGAACCGGGCCACGGCCCGCGCATCCGGCTCAGGCGCGCCAGCGCAGCAGGCGGCGCTCGGCCATGCCCAGAAGCCAGCTGACCGTCAGCCCCATGGCCGACAGGATCATCACCCCGGCGACCAGCTGATCGGTCGCCATCAGGTTGCCCGCCAGCAGGATATAGGCGCCCACGCCGTATTCGGCGCCGATCATCTCGGCCGCGACCAGCAGGATGATGGCGATCGAGGCGGAGATGCGCATGCCCGACAGGATCGCCGGCATGGCGCCGGGCAGCACGATCTTGCGGATGATCGACAGCCGCGACAGCCCAAAGCTCTGCCCCATGCGGATCAGCGTCCGATCCACGTTGTCGACCCCGCCATAGACCGCGATGGTCATGGGAAAGAACGTGCCGAACAGGATGGTGGCGACCTTGGATTCCTCGCCGATGCCGAACCAGATGATGAACAGCGGCAAGAGCGCGATCTTGGGAATCGGGAACAGCGCCGCCACCAGCGGCAAGATCCCCGCCCGCGCCAGAGAGAACAGCCCCGCCGCCAGCCCGGCCGCGATCCCCGCCAGCACGCCCAGCGTCCAGCCCTGCGCCAGCCGTCCCAGCGAGGCGCCCAGATGCTTGGCCAGCAGCCCCGACTGGGCCAGGTCGCGCAACGCGGCCAGCGCCTCGGACGGCGCCGGCAGCGCCAGCGGGCTGATCCAGCCAAGGCGCGAGCACATCTCCCAGAACGCGATCAGCCCCGCCAGAAAGGCCGCCCCCGCCCAGCGGCGCGGGCGCGGCGCAAAGCCGCCGCCGCGATAGGGCACGGGCCGCGCGCCCTCGCGCGCATGGGCGCAGGCGGGTTCAGACATCGGCAAGCTCCTGATCGGCGGCGGCGGCCTCTTCGCGCAGAAGCTGCCACAGGCGGCGTTCGTGAACGGCCAGCTCGGGCATGCGCTCGGCGCGCTCTTCGAGCGGCATGTCGATCTCGATCACCTCGCGCACCCGGCCGGGCCGGCGCGACAGCACCGCCACGCGATGGCCAAGGCGCACCGCCTCGGCAAGGTTGTGGGTGACGTAGCAGGCGGTGAAGCCCTCGCGCAGCCACAGGCCGACCAGATCGTCCATCAGCAGCTCGCGCGTCTGGGCGTCGAGGGCGGACAGGGGCTCGTCCATCAACAGGCAGGCCGGCCGCACCGCCAGCGCCCGCGCGATGGCCACGCGCTGGCGCATCCCGCCCGAAAGCTGGCGCGGCAGCGCGTCGCGATAGGCGCTCAGCCGCGTGCGCGCCAGCACGTCGTCGACGATGCGCGCGATTTCGGCCCGGCCCAGGCGGCGATCCTCGAGCGCCAGCGCCACGTTCCCCGCCACGCTGCGCCAGGGCAGCAGCGCGAAGTCCTGGAAGATGTAGGTGAGCGGGTTCAGGCAGCCCTCGGGCGGCTCGCCGACCTGAAGGACGGCGCCCGCGTCGGGCCGCTCGAGCCCGCCCAGCATGCGCAAGAGCGTGGACTTGCCGCAGCCCGACGGGCCGACCACGCACAGGATGCGCCCCGAGGGGATCTCGAGGTCGATGTCCTGCAGGACCGGCGCGCCGGCATAGACATGCGTCAGGCCGACGACGCGCAGATCCATCGGCTTCTCCTCGCGCTCACTCGCCCGCGGGCTGAAAGCGCGGATCGACCAGCTTGTCCATGGTCAGCCCGGCGGGGGCCAGGCCATGCTTCTTGAACCAGGTCAGCTGCCGCTCGACATCCGCGACGTCCAGCGCCGCGCCCGCGTTCAGATGCACCGCGCCGGCCTTGATCGAAGGGGCGGCCTTTTCGCGCGGACGGTCGGCATAGACGTATTTGTGGATCAGATCGACCATCGCCTCGGTGGCGGCGGGGTCGCGGTCCTGGTCCAGCATCACGGCGCGATAGTCGGCGATGCCGCGCGCATAGGCGCGCATGAAGCGGCGCACCAGCTCGGGGCGTTCGGTCGTGTTGGCCGCCGAGGTGAAGATGGTCGTGACCTGATACGGCCCCAGATCGCGCACCCATCCGACGATATGCGCCGCGCCCGCCGCGTCGAGCGGCCGCGCGATGTGCGGCACGATGGCCATGGCGTCGACCTGCCCCGACTTGAGCGCGCCGATCATGGCGCCGACCTTCTGCAGCGGCACAAGGCGCATGTCCTCGAGCGCGAAGCCGTTCGCCTCGGCGATGCGGCCCGCCATGTAGTGGAAGGACGAGCCGAACTGCGTCAGCGCGAAGCTGCGCCCGCGCAGGTCGGCCATCGAGCGCACGCCCTCGTCCCACGCCTTGTTCGAGACCAGCACCGCCGAGCCGTCGTGATCGGGATGCTCGGACATCAGCCCGCCGATCACCCTGACGGCGCCCTTGTCGGCCAGGCTGAAGAAGCCGCCCGTCAGCGCTGTGACGCCGAAATCCACGTCTCCCGAGGCGACCGCCACCGCCACGGGCTGCGCGGCCTGGAAGAACTTGAGCTCGACGTCCAGCCCCTCATCGGCGAAATAGCCGCGCTCGTACGCGATGAAGGTCGGCGCGTGCGAGGTGAAGCGCAGCGCGCCCACGGCCACCTTTTCGGCCGCCGCCGCGGCGCCCGCCGCCATCGCCAGGCCAAGCCCGAGGCCGGCCGCCAGCCCCAGCGCGGCGCGGCGCGTCCAGCCTTGCGCCGCCGCGCGGCGCGTTTCGCCCATGATCTTGCGAGCCATTTTCGCCTTCCTCCCGATCTGGCGCAGCGTCGCGGGCCGCGCGGTCGGCTCGACTATCGCCGCCCGAGCGCGCCGCGTCCAGAGGGCGCGGCCCGCGCAAGGCGGCGCCTTGGTTCAGGCCCCCATGCCCCGCGCCCCGCTCAAAGCGCCTCGCAGGTCACCAGGGGCGCAAGCCGCAGCACCTCGTCGCCCTCGCACAGCTCGGTGGCGGGGGTCTGCACCGCGGCGGCGGCGGCGGCCACGCCCATGCGGCACGCCTCGAGCGCCGAGCCCCCGCGCGCCAGCGTCAGCACGAAGGCGGCCACGAAGCTGTCGCCCGCCCCGACCGCGCTGACGACCTTGACCGGGGGCGGGGCGCACATCCACCGCCCATCGGCGCACGCCAGCGCCGAGCCGCGCGCCCCCATCGCCACCACCGCCATGCGCGCGGCGCCCTCGGCGACCAGCCGGGCGGCCAGCGCGGCGGCCTCGGCGGGCCGATCGACCGGGCGGCCGGCCAGCTCGGCCGCCTCGACCGAGTCCATGCGCAAGAGCTCGAAGGGCGCGCCGCGATGGGCCGCGGCGGCGCGCAGCGGCGCGCCCGAGGTGTCGAGCGCCAGCCGCGCCCCCTTCGCCGCCAGCCGGTCGGCCAGATCGGGCGCGAAGCCCGCCGGCACGCCGGGGGGCTGGCTGCCGCTGAGCACGGCCAGATCGCCCGCGCCGACGGCGCGCGCGATGCGCCGGGCGGCGGCCTCGCAGTCCTCGGCGCTCCAGCTCGGACCGGGCAGGACGAAGCGGAACTGGGCGCCCGTCTCCTCTTCGGTCACGGCCAGGCTCTGGCGCGTGGGCCGGCGCACCCCAAGGCCGTGCGTCTCGATTCCCTCGGCCTCGAGCAACGCGCGCAGGTCGCGCCCGACGCCGCCGCCCATGGCCGCCAGCGCGACGCTGGCGCCGCCCATGCGCGCGATCGCGCGCGAGACGTTGATCCCGCCCCCGCCCGGGTCCATGCGCGCGGGCGCGCAGCGCAGCTTGCGCCCCGGCTCGACCCTGGGCGTGCTGGTGGACAGGTCGAGCGCGGGATTGAGGGTGACGGTGACGATGCGGGTCATCGCAAGCCTTTCGCATTTCGCCTTGCGCCGCCTCAAAGCGGCAGGGGGCCGCCGGTCTTGACGTCGCGCAGGATCAGATTGGTGCGCACGTTGGACACGCCCGGCAGCTCGAACAGCATTTCGAGAAACGCGTTGTAGGCCGCCAGATCGGCGCAGGCCACATGCAGATGATAGTCCGCCTCGCCGGTGGTGGACCAGCAGTCGCGCACCTCGGGGCGGGCGGCGACGGCGCGGGCGAAGGCCTCGGCGTTCTCCTTCACATGGCGGATCAGCGAGACATGCACGATGGCGCGAAAGCCGATGCCGGCGCGCGCCGGGTCCAGCTCGGCCACATGGCGGCGGATCACGCCGGCCTCCTCCAGCGCCCGGACGCGCCGCCAGCAGGCCGAGGGCGACAGGCCCGCGCGCTCGGCCAGCTCGGCGTTGCTGAGCCGCGCGTCGGTCTGGAGCAGGCGCAGCAGGGCGCGGTCGGCGGAATCGAGCTTGGGCGCGGTCATCGGCAAATCCTTTCGCAATTCAGTCATAAACGAAAATTCCTTCCGTTTGCACCACGCAAGACGGCGAAAACGGTGAAACTTTCCGCGCGCAACCGCCTATCCTGAGCCGCGAACCCGCCAGGACGCCCGCAAGGACAGCCGCCATGCTCGACGCCGCCCCAGCCCTTCGCGACTACAAGCTTGACGACCGCTACGCCGCCGAAAGCGGCCGCGTCTTTCTGACCGGCACGCAGGCGCTGACCCGCATCCTCATCGACCAGGCCCGCCGCGACCGCGCCGCCGGGCTGAAGACCGGCGGCTTCGTCTCGGGCTATCGCGGCTCGCCGCTTGGCGGGCTGGACCTGGAGCTGTGGCGCGCGAAGAAGCTGCTCGACGCCCACCGCATCGAATTCCTGCCCGCCGTGAACGAGGATCTGGCCGTCAGCGCCGTCATCGGCTCGCAGCAGGTCGAGACCGACCCCCACCGCCAGGTCCAGGGCGTGTTCGGCATGTGGTATGGCAAGGGCCCGGGGGTCGATCGCTCGGGCGATGCGCTCAAGCATGCCAACGCCTATGGCTCGTCGCCCCATGGCGGGGTGCTGGCCGTGGCGGGCGACGATCACGGTTGCGTGTCCTCGTCGATGCCGCACCAGTCGGACGCGGCGTTCCTGAGCTGGTTCATGCCGGTGCTGTCGCCCGCCTCGGTGGCCGAGTATCTGGAGTTCGGCGAATACGGCTACGCGCTCAGCCGCTTCTCGGGCGCCTGGGTGGGGTTCAAGGTGGTGTCCGAGATCGTCGAATCCGGCGCCTCGGTCGAGCTCAAGCCCCCCCGCGTCTTCGCCGCGCCCGACTACGCGCCGCCGCCGGGCGGGCTGCACTATCGGCTGATGGACCCGCCCAGCCCCGAGATCGAGCTGCGCCTCGCCGAGAAGAAGAAGGCCATCTACGCCTTCGCCGAGGCCAACCCCATCGACCGCGCCATCTTCGGCACGCCCGCCGCGACCTACGGCATCGTCACCACCGGCAAGGGCCACCTGGACCTGATGGAGGCGCTGCGCCTGCTGGGGCTGGACGCCGAGACCTGCCGGCGCATCGGCATCGAGGTCTACAAGGTCGGCATGGTCTGGCCGCTGGCCCGGCGCGACGCGCTGAACTTCGTGCGCGGCAAGCGCGAGATCCTGGTGGTCGAGGAAAAGCGCGGCATCGTCGAGAGCCAGCTCAAGGAATATTTCTACGACTTTCCCGGCGACAAGCCCCAGCGCATGGTCGGCAAGCACGACGAGAACGGCGAGCGCCTGATCCCCTGGACGGGCGAGCTGTCGCCGCGGATGCTGGCGCAGGTCGTGGCGCGGCGGCTGGACGCGCTGTTCCCGGGGCTGGAGCTGACCGCCCGCGCCGAGGCCCTGCCCAGGGCGCCGGCGCCGATCGTGGTCGAGGGCGCGACCCGCACGCCCTATTTCTGCTCGGGCTGCCCGCACAACACCTCGACCCGCGTGCCCGAGGGCTCGACCGCCGGGGCGGGCATCGGCTGCCACGTCATGGCGACCTGGATGAACCGCAACACCGCCGGCTTCGTCCAGATGGGCGGCGAGGGCGTGCCCCGCGCCGGCGCCGCGCGCTTCACCGGCAACCGGCACATGTTCCAGAACCTGGGCGAGGGCACCTGGTATCACTCGGGCTCGATGGCCATCCGCCAGTGCCTGGCGGCGGGGGTGAACATCACCTTCAAGATCCTCTACAACGACGCCGTCGCCATGACCGGCGGCCAGCCCGTGGACGGGCCGGTCAGCGTGCAGCGCGTGGCCATGTCGGTGCGCGCCGAGGGGGTCGAGCGCATCGCCCTCGTCTCGGACGAGCCGGGCAAGTTCCGCGCCGCCGACTTCCCCGCCGGCGTCACCTTCCACCATCGCTCCGAGCTGGACGCCGTGCAGCGCGAGCTGCGCGAGGTTCCCGGCGTGTCGGTGCTCATCTACGAGCAGACCTGCGCCACCGAGAAGCGCCGCCGCCGCAAGCGCGGCACGATGGAGGACCCGCCCCGCTTCGCCGTCATCAACGAGCTGGTCTGCGAGGGTTGCGGCGACTGCTCGGTCGCCTCGAACTGCCTGAGCGTCGAGCCCGTCGAGACCGAGTTCGGCCGCAAGCGGCGCGTCAATCTGAGCTCGTGCAACAAGGATTTCTCGTGCCTTGACGGCTTCTGCCCCAGCTTCGTGACGGTCGAGAACGCCCGCCGCCGCAAGAAGACCGGCGCCGGGATCGACCCGCACGAGGCCGCCGCCCGCCTGCCCCAGCCCGCCCTGCCGCCGACCGACCGGCCGTGGAACCTGCTGGTGACCGGCGTGGGCGGCACCGGCGTGGTGACGGTGGGGGCGCTGATCTCGATGGCCGCGCATCTCGAGGGACGCGGCGCGAGCGTGCTCGACTTCACCGGCTTCGCGCAGAAATTCGGCCCGGTGCTGAGCTATCTGCGCATCGCCGACGCGCCCGAGCAGCTCAACCAGGTGCGCATCGACGAAGGTTCGGCCGATGCGCTGATCGGCTGCGACGCGGTGGTGTCGGCCTCGGCCAAGGCCAGCCCGATGTATCGGCCCGGGATGTGGGCCGCGCTCAACGTGGCCCCCATGCCGACGGGCGACGTGGTGCTGAACCGCGATGCGGATCTGCGCATCGACGAGCGCGTCGCGCGCATCGCCGCGCTGACCGGCGCGCAGCCGCTGACCGTGGACGCCAACGCCGCGGCCGAGGCGCTGCTGGGCGACGCGGTCTTCGCCAATGTGCTGATGCTGGGCATGGCGTGGCAGGCGGGGCTTGTTCCCGCGGGGCTCGAGGCGCTGATGCGCGCCATCGAGTTGAACGGCGTCGCGCCCGAGGCGAACAAGGCGGCCTTCGCCTGGGGGCGTCTGGCCGCGGCCGATCCCGAGGCCTTCGCCGCCGCCTGGCGCAAGCCCGACGAGCGCGCGCGCACGCTCGACCAGGTCATCGAGCGGCGCGTCGCCTTCCTGACCGACTACCAGGACGCGGCCTATGCCGAGACCTACCGCGCCTTCGTCGAAAAGGTGCGCGCCGCCGAGGCCCCGCTGGGCTCCGAGGCGCTGACCGACGCGGTCGCCCGCGCGCTGTTCAAGCTGATGGCGGTCAAGGATGAATACGAGGTGGCGCGGCTGCATCTGGACCCCGCCTTCGAGGCCAGGCTGCGCGACGAGTTCGAGGAGGGCTTCGTCATCCGCCACCACCTCGCGCCCCCGCTTCTGCCGCTGGGCAAGGACTGGCGCGGGCGTCCGCGCAAGCGCGCCTTCGGGCCGTGGGTGCGCGGCGCGTTCCGCGTTCTGGCGCGGATGAAGCGGCTGCGCGGCACGGCGCTCGACCCCTTCGGCCGCACCGCCGAGCGCCGCATGGAGCGCGCCCTGCCCGCCTGGTATCGCGCCCTGATCGAGCGCCAGCTGTCGGAGCTGACGGCGCAGACCCTGCCGCGCGCGATCGAGATCGCCCGCGCGCCCATGGACATCCGCGGCTTCGGCCCGGTGAAGGCGCAGGCGGTCGAAGAGGTCAAGGCGCGCATCGCCGCGCTCGAGGCCGAAGGCGCCGCCTGAAGCGACGCGGCCCGGGTCGGCGGCGCAAGGCCGCCGGGGCGACGTCGCCTGTGCGCCCCGCTCGGCAGGGCCGCGCGGCGGCGCGCCTCGGGGCGGCCGGCCGTGCGCAGGGCCGGGCATCCGCCCCTCCGCGCGGATCGGGCGACGCTCCGGCCAGCCGCGCCCCAGTCAACGCCCCAACTCCCGCCCCACGCCGCCGGCCCGCGGCGCGGCGGCCCTGGCCGGACGGACCCGCCGCCGCGCGCGTCGGGAATGCGGCCTCGCGCACAAGCGCCGACCCCGTCCGCGCCATCCGCGCGGCGCGGCGCAGTTCCGCCGCGTGCGGCGGCGGCCCCCCGATCAGACCCCCCGCGATCAGACGGCGGGGCGCGGCCGGGGCATGGGCGCGGCCGGCGGGCCGCCCCCGCCGGCGACCGTGCGGCGCGAGGGGCGCGAGGCCGGAACGGCGATGGAATCGGCGATGGAATCGGGGGCGGGGCGCATGGCCGGCGCGGCTTCGGCCTCGGCCAGTTCGCGCTCATCCGCCGAGATCGGATCGCCATTCGCGCGCTTGAGCGCGACCACCGCCCGCGCCAGACGGATCAGCAAGCGGTCGTCGTCCAGCGGACCCGCGCCGAAGACGCCGCTCGACACCACCGCCGCGCGGCCGCCCAGCTGCGTGAAGGCGCGCCAGAAACGCTCGCCCATGGCGCGGGCGAAGGGGTTTTCCTCGTCGCGCACCAGCACGAACAGGCTGTCGCCCGCGCGGCGCATCGCCAGGATCTCGACCCGATCCGCGGGGCCGCCCATGCCGGCCGACACGCGCCCCTCGGGCGTCTGCACGAAAGCCTCGAGCGCATCCAGCGCCGCGGCCCGCGCCGCCCGGTCCTGCTCGGGCGCGGCGAACATCGGCCCCGCGCCCAGCGACACCAGCAGCACCTGCGCGGGGCGCTCGTCATCGTCGCCGCAGCCCTGCATCATGACGAATGCGCCCTGCGGGCCGCTGACGGCCGAGGCCGGGTCAAGGCAGAACCCCTCGGGCGGATCGATGCGCACGCGCGCGCCGCCCGCCGTCAAAAGCGCCGGGTCGGCGGCCGGCGCGCCGCCGCGGCCCAGCGCGCCCGGTGCGCCCGGCGGGGGCGCCGCGCAGCCCCAAACGAAGGCGGCGGCCGTCAGCGCCGCCGCCGCGGCCGCCGCGCGAAGGCGGCGGCGTCCGTGATGGTCATGCATCAGAGGTCGGCGTAGACGTGCTTCTCGGCCTTCGCGCCCGGATGAGTGACGGCGCCGAGATAGGTCTTGCCGACCAGCTGGGCGTATTTCCACAGCGCGCCCGAAGCGTAGATCGTCTCGCGCGGGCCCTTCCACTCGGCGCGGCGGCGCTCCAGCTCCTCGTCCGACAGATCGACCGAGATCTCGCCCTTGACGGCGTCGAGGGTGATCATGTCGCCGTCGCGCAGCAGCGCGATGGGGCCGCCATGCGCCGCCTCGGGACCCACATGCCCGACGCAGAAGCCGCGCGTGGCGCCCGAGAAGCGCCCGTCGGTGATCAGCGCCACCTTCTTGCCCATGCCCTGCCCCGAAAGCGCGGCGGTGGTGGCCAGCATCTCGCGCATGCCGGGGCCGCCGGCGGGGCCCTCGTTGCGGATGACGATCACGTCGCCTTCCTTGTATTCGCGGTTCTGCACGGCGGCGAAGGCATCCTCTTCGCATTCGAAGACGCGGGCGGGGCCGGTGAAGCGCAGCTGGTCCTCGCTCATGCCGGCGATCTTCACGATGGCGCCCTCGGGGGCGAGGTTGCCCTTCAGCCCGACCACGCCGCCGGTCTTCGAGATGGGGTTGCTGACGGGATGGATGACGCGCCCGTCCGCCTCGCGCGCGATCTCGTCCAGCTCCTCGCCCAGGGTGCGGCCCGAGACGGTCATGCAGTCTTCGTGCAGAAGGCCGGCCTTGCGCAGTTCCTTGAGGATGACGGGCACGCCGCCGGCCTCGTAAAGATCCTTGGCCACATAGCGGCCGCCGGGCTTGAGATCGACGAAATAGGGCGTGTCGCGGAAGATGTCGCACACGTCGAACAGCGTGAAGTCGATGCCCGCCTCGTGCGCGATGGCCGGCAGGTGCAGGCCGGCATTGGTCGAGCCGCCGGTGCAGGCGACCACGCGCGCGGCGTTCTCGAGCGCCTTGCGCGTGACGATGTCGCGCGCGCGAATGTTCTTCTCGATCAGGTTCATCACCGCGCGGCCCGAGGCCTCGGCATACTGGTCGCGGCTTTCATAGGGCGCGGGCGCCCCGGACGAGTTGAGCAGCGCAAGGCCGATCGCCTCGGACACGCAGGCCATGGTGTTGGCGGTGAACTGCCCGCCGCAGGCGCCGGCCGAGGGGCAGGCGACGCGCTCGAGCTTTTCGAGCTCGCAGGTCGACAGCTGCCCGGCCTGGTGCTGGCCGACCGCCTCGAACACGTCCTGCACGGTCACGTCGCGCCCGTCGAGCCGCCCCGGCAGGATCGAGCCGCCATAGATGAAGACCGACGGCACGTTCAGCCGCACCATGGCCATCATCATGCCCGGCAGCGACTTGTCGCAGCCGGCCAGCCCGACCAGCGCATCGTAGCAATGGCCGCGCATGGTCAGCTCGACCGTGTCGGCGATCGCCTCGCGCGAGGCGAGGGACGAGCGCATGCCCTCATGCCCCATGGCGATACCGTCGGTGACGGTGATGGTCGTGAACTCGCGCGGCGTGCCGTGGGCCTCCTTCACGCCCTGCTTGACCGCCTGGGCCTGGCGGTTGAGGGCGATGTTGCACGGCGCGGCCTCGTTCCAGCAGGTGGCGACGCCGACGAAGGGGCGGTGGATCTCCTCATCGGTCATGCCCATGGCGTAGTAATACGAGCGATGCGGCGCGCGGGCCGGTCCCTCGGTCACATGGCGGCTGGGCAGGCGGTTCTTGAGGTCGGTCTTGGCGTCCATCGCGGCGTTCCCCATGGGCAGGCTTGAGACCGGCGCGCCGGCGCCGCCGCGGGAAAAGCCGCGGCCGGGCGCGCCGCCCCGGCGGCGTCGGGCCGTCCGGGCCCGAAAAGGCTTAGACAAGCGCGCGCGCCGGCGCAAGCGCGCCGGGGGGCATGGACGCGCCGGGGGGCCGGCGCTAGTTTGCGCCTCGTGAGCAGCCAGACCCCGCCATCGCCGCCGCCCCGGCCCTTCGTGCACCCGCTGCGTGCCTTCAGCGCGCCGGCGCAGGCGCGGGCCGAGCTTTGGCGCACGGCGCTGGGCGCGGCGCTGGCGGCGGGGCTGGCGATCGGCTTCGGCGCGCTGGCGCGGCGCGGCTTTTTCACCGCCATGGCCGAGGGCGGGCCGCTGGCGACGCTGATCCCGCCCGGGGCGGCGGACATGCTGGGCACGCTGGTCGGTTTTCTGGGCGTATGGCCCGCGCTGTGGCTGGTGGTGCGCGTGCTGCACCGGCGCCCGGGCGCGACGCTGTTCGGGCCGGACGGGCGGGTGAACTGGCGCCACTTCCGAATCGGGCTGGGCATTTCGCTCGGGGTCGGGGCGCTGGCCTGGCTGCCGATCCTGCACCGGCATGGCCCCGAGACCTTCGCGCTGGCGCCGCTCGGGGTCTGGGCGCCGCTGGCGCTGGCGGCGGCGCCGATGATCTTCATTCAGGCGGCCGCCGAGGAGCTGTTCTTCCGCGGCTATCTGCTGCAGCAGATCGCGGCGCGCACCTGGTCGATCCTGGGGTGGTCGGTGCTGCCCTCGGCGCTGTTCGCCATGGCCCATCCGGCGGCGGCGGGTCCGCTCGGGATCAGCTGGTATCACTTCGTGTTCGGCCTGGTCATGGCCGCCGTCACCTCGCGCACGGCGAATCTGGGCGGGGCGATCGGGCTGCATCTGGGCACGAATCTGGTCAACCTGCTGATCGTCTCGCCCGAGCGGCATCTGAGCGGGCTGGCCCTGTTCGTCTACCCGCCCGGCATGGACGCGCGCGCCGCCATCTACACCTACATCGCGGTGATGTTCCTGGGCGCGACGGTCTTCATGGCGCGCATGGATCTGCGTTTCCTGCGCGAGTGGAAGGCGCACAAGCGCGCCACGCAGTCGGCCGGACGCCCGGCCGAGCCGCTTCCCATGAAGATCTACGCGCCGGGCGAGGCGACGCGCCGCCCCGCCCCGCCCGAGCGCCCCTAGCGCCTTCGGCGCGGGCGCTCAGAGCGCCGCCTCGTAGATCGCCCGCGCGGCCTCCAGCGTCATCTCGCGCGGGTTGTTGACCAGAAGCCGCGTCTGCTTCATCGCGTCCTCGGCCAGCATGGGCAGGTGGTTGTGGCCCACCCCGACCTCGGACAGCCGCGTCTTCAGCCCGATCTCTGGCGCAAGGCGGCGGAACCCCTCGACCAGATCGGCCGCGCCGCGCGCGCCCTCGAAGACGATGGGCGCAAGCTCGGCGTAAAGGGCCTCGGCGGCCGGCATGTTGTATTCGAGCACATGCGGCAGCACCAGGCAGTTGGACAGCCCGTGCGGCACATGGAAATGCCCGCCCAGCGGATAGGCCAGCGCATGGACCGCCGCCACCGGCGCATTGGCGAAGGCCTGCCCCGCCAGCATCGAGCCCAGCAGCATGGCCGCGCGCGCCTCGCGGTCGCGCGGGTTGTCGCACACGCGGCGAATGTTCGCGCCCAGAAGGCGCAGCGCCTCGCGCGCCAGCGCGTCCGAGACGGGGTTCTTGCGGTGACGGCTGGTGTAGGCCTCGATCGCGTGAACCATGGCGTCCACGCCCGTGGCGGCCGTGACCTCGCGCGGCAGGCCCAGCGTCAGGTCGGCGTCCAGCACCGCCCAGTCGGGCAGAAGCTGCGGCGCGACCACGCCCTTCTTCTCGGCCTGGCCGGTGGTGACGATCGAGATCGGCGTGACCTCGGACCCCGTGCCCGCCGTGGTCGGCGCCAGGATCAGCGGCGCGCGGCGGCCGCGCGCCTGATCGACGCCGTAGATCTGCTCGAGCGGCTGGTCGCTGACCAGCAGCAGCGCGACCAGCTTGGCCGTGTCCATGGACGAGCCCCCGCCCACCGACACCACGCCGTCGCAGCCGGCCTCGCGCGCGCGCGCGACGGCGCCCAGAACCACCTCTTCGGGCGGATCGGCGACCACGTCGGAAAACACCGTCGCCTCGATGCCCGCCGCCGCCAGACCGTCCAGCGCCGGCTGCGCCAGGCCCAGATCCAGGATCATGCGGTCGGTGACGAAGGCGGCGCGGGTCACGCCCAGATCGGCCGCCAGCGCGCCGATGCGCGCCGTGGCCCCCGGCTCGGACAGGATGGCGGGGGTGGTGCGGAAGGTGAAGGGGGTCATGGGCTCCTCCGACGCGGAAAACCGTTTCGCAATCGGGCGAAGCCTAGATCGCCGCGCCGCCGCCGTCCAGCGGCGCGGCGGGGCGCGGAGGGGCGGCGGCCCTCAGCCCTGGGGCTGAGGCGCCATGCCGCCGTCGTCGCGCGGGCGCTTGCCCGCCTTGGGAATCGAGACCACGCCCGGCGCAGAGCCCTCGGGCGCGGGCGGCGCGCCGCCGTCGTCCGAACGGTCGAGCGGCTCGCCGCGCAGCACCTTGTGGATCTCGTCGCCCGTCAGGGTCTCGTATTCCAGCAGGCCCTGGGCCAGACGCTCGAGATCCTCGCGCTTTTCGGTCAGGATGCGCTTGGCCGTCTCGTAGCCCTGATCGACGATGCGGCGCACCTCTTCGTCGATGATCTCCTGCGTCTCGGGCGAGATGTGCGCCGGCGCCTGGTAGGCGCCGAGGAAGCTCTGCTGCTCGTTGGCGTAGTCGATGTTCCCAAGGCGCTCGGACATGCCGAACTGCGTGACCATGGCGCGGGCGATGCGGGTGACCTGCTGGATGTCCGAGGCCGCGCCCGAGGTCACGTTCTCGGGGCCGAAGACCAGCTCTTCGGCCACCTTGCCGCCCATGGCCATGGCGATCTTGGACTCATACTTGGTCTTGGACACCGACAGGTGGTCGCGCTCGGGCAGCGACAGCACAAGGCCCAGCGCGCGGCCGCGCGGGATGATGGTGGCCTTGTGGATGGGATCGTGCTGGGGCACATTCAGCCCGACGATGGCGTGACCCGCCTCGTGATAGGCGGTCAGGCGCTTCTCGTCCTCGGTCATGACCATCGAGCGCCGCTCGGCGCCCATCATGATCTTGTCCTTGGCGGTCTCGAAATCCTCCATGGTCACAAGGCGCTTGCCCAGGCGCGCGGCGGTCAGCGCGGCCTCGTTGACCAGGTTGGCCAAATCCGCGCCCGAGAAGCCGGGCGTGCCGCGCGCGATGACCTTCAGATCCACGTTCGGCGCCAGCGGCACCTTGCGCGCATGCACGTGCAGGATCTTCTCGCGCCCGCCCACGTCGGGGTTGGGCACCGTCACCTGCCGGTCGAAGCGGCCCGGGCGCAGCAGCGCGGGGTCGAGCACGTCGGGGCGGTTGGTGGCGGCGATCAGGATCACGCCCTCGTTCGCCTCGAAGCCGTCCATCTCGACCAGCAGCTGGTTGAGCGTCTGCTCGCGCTCGTCATTGCCGCCGCCATAGCCGGCGCCGCGGTGGCGGCCGACGGCGTCGATCTCGTCGATGAAGACGATGCAGGGGGCGTTCTTCTTGGCCTGCTCGAACATGTCGCGCACGCGGCTGGCGCCGACGCCTACGAACATCTCGACGAAATCCGAGCCCGAGATGGTGAAGAAGGGCACGCCCGCCTCGCCGGCGATGGCGCGCGCCAGCAGCGTCTTGCCGGTGCCCGGCGGGCCGACCAGCAGCGCGCCCTTGGGGATCTTGCCGCCCAGGCGCGAGTATTTCTGCGGGTTGCGCAGGAACTCGACGATCTCTTCCAGCTCCTCCTTGGCCTCGTCGATGCCGGCGACGTCGTCGAAGGTGACCTTGCCGGTGCGCTCGGTGAGCAGCTTGGCGCGCGACTTGCCGAAGCCCATGGCGCCGCCGCGCCCGCCTCCCTGCATGCGGTTGAGGAAGAAGATCCACACGCCGATCAGGATCAGCATCGGCAGCCAGAAGCCCAGCGTGCTGAGCAGGCCCGAGCTTTCCTGCGGCTCGACCATGATCTCGACGCCATGGGCGCGCAGGTCGTCCAGGATGTCCGCGTTGCGCGGCTGGACGGTCTGGAACTGCTGCCCCGAGGTCAGCCGCCCGGCGATGCGCTCGCCGTCGATGACGACGCTGGCCACCTGGTTGTTCTCGACGCTTTCGAGGAAGTCCGAGAAGGTGATCCGCGCGCCCTGGCGGCTTGCGCCGCCGTCCTGAAAGACGCTGAACAGCGCCACCAGAAGCAGGATGACGACCGCCCAGAAGGCCAGGTTCTTCGCGTTGCCCAAAATCCGATCTCCGTCAGCTGCAAGCCCGTCGCCGCACGCCGGGCGGCGGCCGCTTGCGGCAAGATATTCCCTCGCGGCGCGGAATCAACGCCCGCGGCGCCGCGTCCGAACGGCGCGGCATGGCGCGATCATCGCATGTCCGGCCCGCCAAGACCATATCCGGGGGGCGATTCGCCCGAACTATGCGCCGCGCCGGCCTCGACGCCGGGGACGCGTGGAGGCGAAACCGCAAGGCGCGCCATGGCCCAGGGCCGGGCCGGCGCGCGGCAAGGGCGGCATCTGCGGGCCACGCCGGCGGGCGGCCCCGGCGGCCCGAACGGCGCTTTCCGTCCCCGGGGGCCGACGCCCCCGCGCACGCGGGAGCGAGGTCGTTTTGCGTGGGATTGACGGCCTCGTTCTTCCGACGCCCCCGCCTTCCGACGCCCCCGCGTGCGTGGGGGCTAGGGCGGCAAACCGCTGATCGCGGCATTCGACGCCCCCGCCTGCGAGGGGGCAAGGTCGCAAGGCGCGCGATGACGCCACATCCGACCGGCGCGCGGCAAAGGCGGCATCGGCGCTTGCAGCCCACGGGGGCCGGCGCCGCGCGGGCCGAGCGCAGGCGCCCAAGGCGCGCGTTCATCGCGCACGCGCCGACGCTTGGGGCGCCTGGCGCCGGGCGCTGCGCCCCTCGACGCTGGACCCGAAGCCGCCGCATCCCACCCGCGGCGCCGTCGGGCGCCCGGATGGCTTTCGCGGCCGCCGGAGGCCAGGCCCGCGCGCCTAGAGCGCCAGCGGCGCGCGCGACAGGCGCCAGCCCTCGGCGCCCGCGGCCGCATGGCCCGCGCCCGGCGCCGCCGCCAGCCGCCCGGCGCGCCAGAGCGCCGGCGCCGCCAGGCGCGCCGGGCGCGGCAGGCGAGACCAATCCTCGGGCGCCGTCCATTCGCCGCGGCGCCTTGCCTCCTCGAGCGCGCGCAGCCCCTCGGCCCCGAGCGGCCCGATCATGGCATCCGCCGGCGCGCCCGGGGCGCTCCAGCCCTCCCACGGGCCGGGCGCGGGAACGGGCGCGGTCAGGACGCGCGACTCGCGGCAGACAAGGGCCAGGCCGGGCAGGCGCGCCGGGGCGGGCAGGATCATGCAGCCATGCAGGGTCACCCCGGGCGCGGCGGCCAGGATGGCGGCGTCCGCGCGCTCGAGCCCCGCCTGCCGCGGCCGCCGCCCGCCGCCCAGCCATGCCAGCGTCGCCGCCAGCAGCCGATAGCGCGTGTCGGCGCGCGCCTCGGCATAGGCCGCGCGGTCGATCCGCGCCTCGCCCGCGGGGCCGACCCGCAGCGCCCGCGCCGCCAGCGCGCGCGCCGCGTCCTCGAGCACCTCGCGCTGGGCGCGCAGGCGCGTCGCGGCCGCGGCCAGCCCGACCGCGTCCAGCCCGAGCGGCGCCAGGGCCTCGAGCGCATGGCGCGCGCGCACGCGGGCGAAGGCGGGGTCGCGATTGGTGGGGTCCTCGAGCCAGTCCTGGCCGCGCGCGCGCAGGATGCCGCGCAGCGCCGCGCGCCGCTCGGCCAGGGCCGGGCGCAGCCAGACCATGCCGCGCCGCTCGATCCGCTCGGCCATGGCCGACAGCCCATCGACCCCCGAGCCGCGCGCAAGCCGCATCAGCACCGTCTCGGCCTGGTCGTCGAGGGTGTGCGCCAACGCCACGGCCGCCAGGCCGCGCCGCGCCGCCCATCCGCCAAGCAGGGCGTAGCGCGCCTCGCGCGCCTGGGCGGGCAGGTTGCCGCGCGCGGGCGGCGCCTGCCAGACCAGCGTCTCGTGCCGGACGCCAAGCCGCGCGCAGGCGGCCGCCGTCCAGGCCGCTTCGTCGGCCGATTCGGGGCGCAGGCGGTGATCGACGGTCGCCGCCTCGACGCGGACGCCGCGCGCGCGCCCCCATTCGGCGGCCACCGCGGCCAGCGCCATGCTGTCGCCCCCGCCCGAGACCGCCACCCCCAGCGGCCCGCGCGCCAGCGCGTCGAGCCGCGCCGCGATGCGCGCCGCCGCCCCGTCAGGGGGCGTCATGGGCAGCCAAGGCCCTCGCGCTCCTTGCGGGCCGCTTCGGCCGGAGCCGAATCGGGACGCCGGCGCAAGAGCTCGTCAAAGGTCAGACAAGCCTCGTCGCGCTGGCCCAGAAGCGCCAGCGTGCGCCCCAGCTCGAGCAGGTGCTCGGCCACCAGCGGGCCGTCGGGCGCGGCCGTGGTCGCGGCCAGGAAGGTTTCGGCCGCGGGGCGCAGCTTGTTCTGCGCCAGCTGCGCGCGACCCAGCAGAAGGCGCGCCTCGTCGGCCAGCGGCCCGTCGCCGAAATCGCGCAGAAAGGCGGCCAGCAGCGCCTCGGCCTTGGCCGCGTCGCCCTCTTGCAGCGCGGCGCGGGCCGCGTCGAAGGCCGCCTGCTCGGTCACCGCGACGGCGGGCGCGCCGGCGGGCGCGGCGCCCTCGCGGCCCAGGGGGATGGGTTCGCCCACCACCGAGACGTCGCCGCCTTCGAGCTCGGTCAGGCGGAACTCGACGTCGTTCAGGCGCCGCCCGCCATCCTCGGCGATCAGCCGCAGCTGGTTCTCGAGCAGCTCGACGCGCCCGTTGAGGCGGCGGATCTCTTCCTCGAGCTTCTGGATGCGGGCGTAGGCGTCGCCGCCCGCCGCCTGCTGCGCCGCGGCCGGCCCCGCCGCCAGAATGGCCGACGCCAGTCCGGCGCCGGCCAGGGCGCGCATGAGGGCGCGCATCAGCTCAGCGGCGCGCCGGCCGCGACGGTGACCGCGCGGCGGTTCTGGCGCCAGCAGCTTTCGTCCGAGCACAGGGCGACTGGACGCTCCTTGCCGTAGCTGACGGTGGTCAGGCGCTCGGGCGCCACGCCCTCGCCGATCAGGAAGTTGCGGGCCGCCGTGGCGCGGCGCGCGCCCAGGGCCAGGTTGTAATCGCGGGTGCCGCGTTCGTCGGCATGGCCCTCGATCACGGCGTTGATGCCCGGATTGCGCAGCAGCCAGTCGGCCTGCCGGCGCAGCGTCTGCTGCGCCTCGGCGCTCAGCGCCGCGCTGTCGGTGTCGAACCAGACGGTGTCGCCGACGGCGGTGCGGAAATACTCGATGCTGCCGGGGTCGAGCTGCCCGGCCGCCGTCGCGCCGCCGGCGCCGGCCCCGGCGCCCGCCGCCGCATCGGCGCCGCCGCGCGCGGCCTCGTCGCTGGAGCACGCCGCCAGCGCCGCCGAAAGGGTCGCGGCGAGGATCAGCCGCGAAACGAGGTTGAATCGGGTCATGATGAGATCTCCTCCTGTGGGGCGCGCAGGCGCCCGGATTCGTTCGGGGCCGCGCCGCCCGGGCGGCGCGGCGTCAGGGCAGAAGCGCCGACCACGAAGGGTCGGACGCCGGCGTCGCGGTCGGCACGCGCCGCAGGTTGCGCCCGGTCGCGTCCACCCGCCACAGGGCGGGCGCGCCGTTGGGGCCAGGGGTTTCGCGGAAGAACAGCAGGACCCGTCCGTTGGGCGACCAGACGGGCGCCTCGTCCAGGAAGCTGGCGGTGAGCAGGCGCTCGGAGGCGCCGTCGGGGCGCATGACGCCGACATGGAAGCGGCCGCGCAGGATCTTGGTGAAGGCGATCAGATCCCCGCGCGGCGACCAGACGGGCGTGCCGTAGCGCCCCTCGCCGAAGCTGATGCGCCGCGGCGCGCCGCCCCCAAGGTCCATGACGTAGAGCTGCTGCGTGCCGCCCGCGTCGCTTTCGAAGACGATGCGCCGCCCGTCCGGCGCATAGCTGGGCGAGGTCTTGATTCCCGGGCCCGAGGTCAGGGCGCGCATCTCGCGGCTGGCAAGGTCCATCTCGTAGATGTCCGAGTCGCCCCCGCGCGCAAGCGACAGCAGCACCTTGCGCCCGTCGGGCGAGAAGCGCGGCGCGAAGGTCATGCCGGGAAAGCCGCCCAGATCCTGGTCGCGGCCGGTCAGCACGTCCATGATGCGCACGCGCGGATGGCCGCCCTTGTAGCTCAGATAGACCAGATAGGCCCCGTCGGGCGAAAAGCGCGGCGACAGAACCAGGTCGCCGCCGTCGGTCAGGTAGCGCAGGTTGGCGCCGTCCTGGTCCATGATGGCGATGCGCTTGACGCGCGCGTTCTTCGGCCCCGTCTCGGCGACATAGGCGATGCGGCTGTCGAAATAGCCGGGCTCGCCGGTCAGCGCCAGGTGGATGGCGTCGGCCAGCTTGTGCCCCACGCGCCGCGTGGCCTCGGGCGAGGCGCGCAGGCCCAGCCCGTCGCCCAGCGCGCGCTCGCCGAACACGTCCCAAAGCTGCATGCGCACCGCGAGGCGGCCGTCGGGCTCGACCTGGGCGTCGGCGATGATCAGCGCCTCGGCGTTCAGGATCGCCCAGTTGGCGAAGTTGGGGCGCATGTCCGCGCCGGCCGGACGCTCAAGATACGCGGCCTCGTCGATCACGCGGAACAGGCCCGAATCCTCGAGATCGCGCTTGACGATGCGGCGCACCTGCTCGCCCAGCACGGCGCCGTCGGGGCCGCCGAAGGGCGGCAGGGCGATGGGCATGGGCTCGATCACGCCCTCGCTGATCTCGAGCCGCAGCGGCCCCGGCGCCGAGTCCTGGGCGCGGAGCTGGGGCGCGGCCGCAAGGACCAGCAGCAGCGCGGCGACGGATGCGATGAATGCTCTCATGTGCTCGCCTCTCCTCATCCCGAACCGACGCCCGACACGCCGCGGGCGGGGTTGAATGTGACCTCGATGACGCGCCAGCGCGCGTATTTCTCGGGCGGCAGACGGAAGGGCGCGGCCTGGCGCAGGGCGCGCGCGGCGAACTCGAAGGCGCGGCGGAAGCGCGCGTCGCGCAGCTCGGTCACCGGCTCGGGGTCGCCCACGATGCGGCCCTCGGGGTCGAGGGTGATGCGCACGGTCACGATCAGCTCCTCGTAATTGGCCATGTTCATGATCTGCCCCTTGCGCCAGCGGCTCTCTATGCCCGCGCGCAGGCCGTCCAGCTCGGCCCGGGTCAGGGGCGGGCCGACCGGAAGGGCGGCGGGCGCGGGGGCGGCGGCCGCGCCGCCCGCCGCCTTGGACGCGGGCGCGGGCGCGAGCGCATCGGCCGCGGCGGTCTGCGCGGGCGCTGGCGGGGTCGGCGCGGGCTGTTCGACCGGCGGCGCAAGACCCTCGGGGCGGCCCGGCGGCGGCGCCATGGCGACGGGCGCGGGCGCCAGGCGCTCGGACGTCTCGTCCGCCTCGGTCACGATGCGGTCGGCGGCCTCGGGCGGGGCGGCGGCCTTGCGCGCGGGCTCGGGCGGGGTCTGGGCGCCCGGAACGGGCGCGGCCTCGGGGACGGCGCGCTCGGCCGTTGCGGCGTTGTCCGGCGCCTCGGACGGCGTCGGCGCTACGCGCGCCGCCGCGCGCGAGGGGGCGGCGTCGAGCCGCGCGGGGCCCTGGCGCTCGGGCGCGTCGAGGCGGCGCGGCCCCGCCGGCAGGGGCGGCGCCAGGGATGCGACGCCGCGCGGCGGCGGCGCGGCCTCGGCCGGCGCGTCGGGCGCGGGACGCGGCGGGGGCGCATCGGCCGACGGCGCGGCGCGGGTCAGCGCGCTCAGATCCGGCGCCGCGTCGGGGGCGGGCGGCGCGGCGGCGTCCCGGGCGGCGTCATGGGCGGGCGGCGCATCGGCGGGCGCGGCCTGGGCCGGCGCGTCGGCTTCGGGCGGCGCGAGGGGGGCGGGCGGCTCGGCCTCCGGCGCGGCCGGCGCGCTGGACAGGGCGGCCTCGAAGGCGGCGCCGGAAATCACCTCGGCCTCGGTCAGGCGCATGGGCTCTTCGGGCGGAGGGTCGCCGAACACGCCGCCCAGCAAGGCCGCCGCGAGCAGCGCCGCGTGCAGCCCCGCCGAAAGCGCAAGCGCGCGGCCGAGCGGCTCGTCGCCCGGCGCCGGGCCGCCATGAGCCGCCGCCGCGCTCACCCCGCCTTGTCCCCTGAGGCGGGCGCCGCGGGATCGGCGACCAGCCCGATCGAGCGGAAGCCGCCGGCGTTGAGCGCGCCCATCACCTCCATCACCCGGCCATAGGGCAGGCCCTGATCGGCGCGCAGATAGACCTTCTCGTCGCGGCGCTCGCGCGCCAGCGCGGCCAGAAGGGCGGGCAGACGCGCGGGGTCAACCTCTTCATCCTGCACGAAGACGCGGCCGTCGGCGGCCAGCTGGATGGTCAGCGGCCGCTCGTCGGGCTGGGGCAGGGGGTTGGCGGCGGTGCGCGGCAGCTCGAGCGGCACGCCCACGGTCAGAAGCGGCGCGGCGACCATGAAGATGATCAGCAGCACCAGCATCACGTCCACGAAGGGCGTGACGTTGATCTCGGACATGGGACGGCTGCGCCGCCGCCCGCGCCCCGACCGCCGCGAGACCAGCCCCGCGCCCATCGCTCAGCCCTCCAGCTCGAGCTGACGCGACAGGATCGCGGCGAACTCGTCCACGAAATTCTCCATCCGCCCGATCAGCGCGTCGGCCTCGGCCGACAGGCGGTTGTAGGCCACCACCGCGGGGATCGCCGCCAGAAGGCCCAGCGCGGTGGCCACCAGCGCCTCGGCGATGCCGGGCGCGACCACGGCCAGATTGGTGTTCTGCTGCATGGCGATGGCCTCGAAGCTGTTCTTGATGCCCCACACCGTGCCGAACAGGCCCACGAAGGGCGCCGTGGCGCCGACCGTGGCCAGAAAGCCCAGCCGCGCCTCCAGCGCCTCGGCCTCGCGGTTGACGGCGACGCGCATGGCGCGCTCGATGCGCTGCAACGCGCCGGGGATCAGCCCCGTCTCGCGGTGCGACTTGCGCCACTCGGCCATGCCGGCGACGAAGACGCGCGCCATCGCGCCGGGGGGCGCGTCGCCCAGCCGCTCGGCCAGCTCGTCAAGCGGCCGGCCCGACCAGAACGCCTCTTCGAACGCGTCCGCCTGCCGCCGCGCCCGGGCGAAGGCCATGGACTTGGCGATGATGATCGCCCACGACCAGACCGACGCGACGATCAGCAGGACCATCACCAGCTGCACGACCAGCGTGGCCCTCAGGAACAGCGCGACGAGCGAGAAATCCAGCTCGCGCGCGGCCGCCAGGGTATCGGCTTCCATCCGCCTGCCTCATGTTTCGCGGCGCGCGGGCCTGCTCGCGCCCTGAGCGCCGCCGGGCGCCGTTGTCAAGCCCGGCGCCTTCCTTGTGGCGGGATGATAGAGCATCGCCCGGCGCGAAACCAGAGCCCGGCGCCCCGCATCGCGGCGCCCGGGCGGCGCCGAGGCGGCGATTTTCGGGCGCGCCGCCTCAGCCGGCCAGCGCGGCCAGCGCGGCGCGCAGATCGGCCGGCAGGCGGGCGGGCCGCCCGTCGAGCGTCATGCAGGCGATGCGCGCGCGCGCGAGGGCCAGCTCGACCCCCTCGCGCAGGGCGCGCTGGGCCATCTCGACCGAGGCGCCGGCCACGCGCAGCACGCGCGTCTCGATGCGGATCAGGTCGTCGAAGCGCGCCGGCCGCAGGTAGTCGGTCTCGAATCGGCGCACCACGAAGACCAGCCCCGCATCCTTGAGCGCGGTCTGATCGACGCCCAGCGCGCGCAGCGCCTCGGTCCGGCCGCGCTCGAAAAAGCGCAGGTAGTTGGCGTAATAGACGACGCCGCCGAAATCGACGTCCTCGTAATAGATGCGGATGTCCATGGCGTGCATGCGCGTCGGTCCTATGCTGCCGCTTCGCCCGGGATGCGCGCCGCCGGGGTCCGCGCGCTCATGGCGCGTCGTCCTCGAACAGGGCGCCCTGGGCCGAGCCGTCGCGCGGAGGCTCGAGCCCCAGATGGCGCCAGGCGCGCGGCGCCAGCATGCGCCCGCGCGGGGTGCGCTGCAAAAGGCCCTGCTGAAGCAGGAAGGGCTCGATCACCTCTTCGAGCGCATCGCGCGATTCCGACAGCGCCGCGGCGATGGTCTCGACCCCGACCGGGCCGCCGGCGTAGTGCTCGGCCAGAAGGCGCAGATAACGCCGGTCGGCGCCGTCCAGCCCCAGATGATCCACCCCGAGCTGCGTCAGCGCCATGTCGGCGATGGCGCGGGTGATGCGGCCGTCGCCCTTGACCACGGCGAAATCCACCACCCGCCGCAGCAGCCGGTTGGCGATGCGCGGCGTGCCGCGGGCGCGGCGGGCGATCTCTTCGGCGCCGTCGGCCTCGGCCGGCACGCCCAGCAGCCCCGCCGCGCGCGTGACGATGCTGACCAGCTCTTCGACCGAATAGAATTCGAGCCGCACCGGAATGCCGAAACGGTCGCGCAGCGGCGTGCTCAAGAGCCCCAGCCGCGTCGTCGCCCCGACCAGGGTGAAGGGCTTGAGATCGATGCGCACGGTGCGCGCGGCCGGCCCCTCGCCGATCACCAGGTCAAGGGCGAAATCCTCCATGGCGGGGTAGAGCACCTCCTCGACCACGGGGTTCATGCGGTGGATCTCGTCGATGAACAGCACGTCGCCCGCGTCGAGATTGGTCAGAATGGCGGCAAGGTCGCCCGCGCGCGCCAGCACCGGGCCCGAGGTCATGCGGAAGTTCACGCCAAGCTCGCGCGCGACGATCTGCGCCAGGGTCGTCTTGCCCAGCCCCGGCGGGCCGTAGAACAGCGCGTGATCCAGCGCGCCGCCGCGGCGGCGGGCGCTTTCGATGTAGACCTCGAGATTGCGGCGCTCCTTGGCCTGGCCGACGAAATCGGCCAGCTTCTGCGGGCGCAGGGCGCGGTCCTCGCCCTCGTCGGGCAGGGGGTCGGGCTTGACGATGCGGTCGGTCTGGCTCATCGGCGGGGCGCCTTGCGGGATGCGGGGAAATGCGCGCTCATGTCTTCGGCGCCAGCTTGCGCAGCGCCGCCTCGATCAGCGCCTTTTCGTCGCCCTCGTGCCGATCGGCGGCCTCGGCGACGGCGGCGGCGGCCTCGGCGGCCGAAAAGCCCACGCCCCTGAGCGCCGCCAGCGCGGCGGCGCGGGCCTCGGCGGCGCGCAGCTGCGCGGCGCGCGCCTCGGCGGCGGCGGGGTCCTTGGCGGCGGTCTTGCGGCGCGCGCGGCTTCCGGCCGGGGGCGCGTCGGCGGCCTCGGGCGCGCCCTCGGCCGGCGGGACGGGCGGCGCCGCCGGCCGGGCCGGGGGCGCGGCGCGGTGCATGAGCGCCGGCGCCTTGTCGCGCAGCTCGTTGACCACGCGCGCGGCCAGCTTGGGCCCGACGCCGGGCGCGGCGCGGATCATCCGCGCGTCGCCCGCCGCGATGGCCAGCGACAGGGCTTCGGGGCCCAGCTCGCCCAGAATCGCCAGGGCGGCCTTGGCGCCCACCCCCTGCACCGAGCACAGCAGGCGGTGCCATTCCTTCTCCAGCAGGGTCGCGAAGCCGAAAAGCTGCATCAGATCCTCGCGCACCAGCAGCTCTGTGTAGAGCGCGGCCACCTCGCCCGCCGGCGGCAGCTGGCGCAGCGTGCGCGCCGAGCAATGGATCACATAGCCCACGCCCGCCGCCTCGATCAGGACGTGATCCTCGGCGATGTGGTCGATGCGCCCGGTGATCTTGCCGATCATGCCCCGCCCCCCTTCAGCGCGCCGCGGCCAGCGCCTGCGCCAGCCGCCCGCCGAAGCGCGCATGATGGGCGTGGCACAGCGCGATGGCCAGCGCGTCGGCCGCGTCCGGGCCGGCGATGTCCGCGCGCGGCAGCTGCAGGCGGACCATGTGTTCGACCTGCGCCTTCTGGGCGTGGCCCACGCCGACCACGGTCTTCTTCACCGCGTTCGGCGCGTATTCGGCCACGGGCACGCCCGCCATGGCCGGCGCCAGCAGCGCGATGGCGCGCGCCTGGCCCAGCTTGAGCGTGCCGGCGGCGTCCTTGTTGACGAAGGTGTGCTCGACCGCGGCCTGGTCGGGCGCGTGGCGCGCGATGACCTCGGTCAGCTGAACGTAAAGGCTGCGCAGACGCTGGGCCAGGTCCGGCCCCTCCGAGGCGCAGACGCCGTTGGCCACATGGGTCAGGCGGGCGCCGGCCACGTCAACCACCCCCCAGCCGGTTCGCCGCAATCCCGGGTCGATGCCGATCACGCGCATCCGCGCCGCTCCTGTCCGCCGCGGGCGCCCGATCCGGCCCGCAACCGATGGGTTAGCACGAAAGGCGAACGCGGAACAGGGGCGCGCGGCTCATCCGGCCAGCTGGGCCATGACCTCGTCCGAGACCTCGAAATTCGCGGTCACGCTCTGCACGTCGTCGTCGTCCTCGAGCGCGGCGATCAGCTTCATCACCTTCTGCGCGCCCTCGAGGTCGAGCTCGTTGGTGATGTTGGGCTTCCACACCAGCTTGGCGGTCTCGGCCTCGCCCAGGCTGGCCTCGAGCGCGGCCGAAACCTCGGCCAGCTCGGTGGCCTCGCACCAGATGACGTGGTTCTCGTCATCCGATTCCACGTCCTCGGCGCCCGCCTCGATGGCGGCCTCCATGACCTGGTCGGCCGAGCCGGCCGCGGCGGGATAGACGATCTGCCCCTTGCGGTCGAACATGAAGGCGACCGAGCCCGTCTCGCCCAGATTGCCGCCATGCTTGGAGAAGATCGAGCGCACCGACGAGGCCGTGCGGTTGCGGTTGTCGGTCAGCGCCTCGACGATCACCGCCACGCCGCCGGGGGCGTAGCCCTCGTAGCGGATCTCCTCGTAGTTCTCGGCGTCGCCGCCCTGCGACTTGTTGATCGCGCGCTGGATGACGTCCTTGGGCACCGAGTTGGCGCGCGCCTCGCGCACGGCCAGGCGCAGACGCGGGTTCTTGTCGGGATCGGGGTCGCCCAGCTTGGCGGCGACGGTGATCTCCTTGGCGAGCTTCGAGAACAGCTTCGAGCGCGCCGCGTCCTGGCGACCCTTGCGGTGCTGGATGTTCGCCCATTTGGAATGGCCGGCCATGCGTGAACCCTCGTCTTGTGCGGTGAACCCCGCGCTTTTAGGAAGCGCGCGCCCCGCGGTCAAGGCGGCGGCGCGCTCAGAACGGCCAGATGAGCGGGATCAGCAGCGAGGCCAGAACCCCCAGCATCAGGTTCAGCGGCAGGCCGATGCGCACGAAATCGGTGAAGCGGTAGCCGCCCGGCGCATAGACCAGCGTGTTGGTCTGGTAGCCGATCGGCGTCGCGAAGCTGGCCGAGGCGGCCATCATCACCGCCACCACGAAGGGCCGCGGATCGACCCCCAGCGCATGCGCGACCCCGATGGCGATGGGCGTGACCACCACGGCCACGGCGTTGTTCGAGACCATCTCGGTCAGGGCCGAGGTCATCAGGTAGATCAGCCACAGCACCAGCGCCGGCGGCATGGCCTGGAAGCTGGGCGCAAGCGCGTCCACGATCAGCGACACCGCGCCCGAATCGTGCAGCGCCGCGCCGACGGCCAGCATGGCGAAGATCAGGGCCAGCAGGCGGCCCTCGATGAACTCGAAGGCCTCGTCGGCGTCGATGCAGCGCGTGATCAGCACCGCCGCCATGCCGATGATCGCCGCCGCCACGATGGGCAGCAGCTCGAGCGTCGAGGACAGCACCACGAAGGCCAGCGCCATCAGCACGATCCACCCGCGGTCGCGGCGGTAGGGGCGCTCGGTCGGGGTCGAGATGTCGACCAGCCCCACATCGTCCGCCAGGCGCTTGATGTCCTCCGGGTCGCCCTCGAGCAGCAGCGTGTCGCCCACGCGCACATAGACGTCGTCAAGCTGCGTGCCCACGTTCTGATTGCGCCGGTGGACGGCCAGCGGATAGACGCCATAGCGTCGCCGCAGCCGCAGCTGGCCCAGCGTGCGGCCGATCAGGCGGCAGCCCGGGCCGATCAGCGCCTCGACGGTGACGGTCTTCTTCTCGGACAGCTTGTCCACCATCGCCAGGGCGCGCGAATCGCGCAGGCCCAGCAGCTCGTCCACGCCGGTGCGCAGAACCACGCGGTCGCCCTCCTGCAGCACCACCGAGGCCAGGTCGCGGCGCAGCGACTCGTCCCCGCGCAGAACGTCGATCACGCGCATGCCGTCGCGGCGGAACAGGTCCACCTTCAGCACCGGCTGGCCGATCACCGGCGAGCCCGGCGGGACCGCCACCTCGGTGAAGAAGCGCAGCGCCTTCTTGTCGGTCAGGAAATCGGCCAGCGATTCGCGGTCGGGCAAAAGGCGCGGCGCCATGATCCGCAGATACAGCAGCCCGAACGCGGCCAGCGCCAGACCCAGCGGGGTGATCTCGAACAGCGTGAACGGCGCCAGCCCCTCGGCGCGCGCCACGCCGTCGACCAGCAGGTTGGTCGAGGTTCCGATCAGCGTGCACATCCCGCCCAGAATGGCGACGTAGCTGAGCGGGATCAGCAGCCTGGAGGCAGGCGCCCCGACCCGCTTGCCCAGCCGCACGGCCACCGGGATCAGCACGATCACGACCGGCGTGTTGTTCATGAAGGCCGAGGCGAACAGCGTGAACAGCGCAAAGCAGGCCAGCGTCAGGTTCGGATGCGACTCGACCCGCTGCGAGGCGAAGCGCGTGAACGCCTCGAGCGCGCCGGTGCGCACCAGCGCCCCCGACAGCACGAACATGGCGCCGATGGTGATCGGCGCGGGGTTGGCGACCGCGTCGAGCAGCCCCGACACGGGCAGCACGCCCATGGCCAGAAGGGCCGCGACGCCGGCGATGGCGACCACCTCGGCCGGGTATTTCTCGGCCACGAAGGCGGCGAACATGACCGCGACGACCAGCAGCGACGCCAGGGCCGCCGCGTTGTCGATGAAGAAGCTCGTCACGCTTCGCGTTCTCCCGATGCAGGCGCGGCCGGGCCGGGCCGCCGGCGGACGAACTTAGCGCCTCGCGCGGGCCGTGTAACCCGTTCTTGCGCACCCTCCCTTGGCGGGCGCTTGCGGAGCGGGGCGCGCTGGTCTAGTCCGAGGGCATGAAAATTCTGTTCCTCGGAGACGTCATGGGCCGGGCCGGCCGCGAAGCGGTCGCCGCGCGCCTGCCCGAGCTGCGCGAGCGGCTCAAGCTGGACTTCGTGGTCGTCAATGCCGAGAACGCCGCCTCGGGCGCGGGCCTGACCGGCGCGATCGCCGACAAGCTGCTCGAGGCCGGCGCCGATGCGATCACGCTGGGCGACCATGCCTTCGACCAGCGCGACATGCTGTCCTACATCGAGCGCCAGCCGCGCGTGCTGCGCCCGCTCAACATCGCCAAGGCCGCGCCGGGGGCGGGATTTCGCGTGTTCGAGGCGCCGCGCGGGCGGCGCGTGGCCGTGGCGCAGGCGCTGGGGCGCGTGTTCATGAGCCGCCCCTATGACGACCCCTTCTCGGCGCTCGACGCCGCGCTCAGGGCCGCGCCGCTGGGCGGGGGCGTGGACGCCGTCATCGTCGATTTCCACGCCGAGGCGACGTCCGAGAAGATGGGCATGGGCCGCTGGCTGGACGGGCGCGCCAGCCTGGTCGTGGGCACGCACACCCACGTGCCCACCGCCGACGCCATGATCCTGCCGCGCGGCACGGCCTACATGACCGATGCGGGCATGTGCGGCGACTACGACTCGGTCATCGGCATGAAGCCCGACGAGCCCATGCGCCGCTTCGTCACCGGCCTGCCCAAGGGCCGGTTCGAGCCCGCCACGGGCGAGGCCACGCTGTCGGGCGTCGTGGTCGAGACCGACGACGCCACCGGCCTCGCCCGCAGCGTCGCGCCGCTGCGCGTGGGCGGCAAGCTGGCGCCCGCGCTTCCCGAGCTCTGAGCGTCAGCCGCGGCGCAGCACGCCCGCCTCGGTGACGATGGCGTCCAGCGGCTGGTCGGTCGGCTCGAGCGGCAGCGCCTCGGCC
The DNA here is from genome assembly GCF_008124525.1 of Oceanicella actignis. Taxonomy (GTDB): domain Bacteria; phylum Pseudomonadota; class Alphaproteobacteria; order Rhodobacterales; family Rhodobacteraceae; genus Oceanicella; species Oceanicella actignis. The sequence goes on along the minus strand of NZ_VNHJ01000002.1, from coordinate 2,084 downwards.
TGCTGGGCGGCGTAGGCGAACCCGGCTGCGAAGGTCGGCCGCGCGGCGCGCAGACCGGCCAGCGTGCGGTCGTAAAAGCCCCCGCCATAGCCCAGCCGGTTGAGCCCTCCGTCGAACGCCACCAGCGGAACGATCAGCGCGTCGGGCTCGAGCCAGTCGCCCTCGGCCGGCACGCGCGCGCCGAAGGGGCCGGGGACCATGGGCGCGTCGGGCGTCCACTCGCGAAAGCGCAGCGGCCGGCCGCGCCCCTCGATCACCGGCACGCAGATCCGCGCGCCGCGCGCATGCAGCGCGGCCATGACCGGGGCCGGGTCGATCTCGGTGCGCATGGCCATGTAGCCGGCGACCACGCGCGGGCCGAGCGGTTCGAGCAGCGCCATCAGCGCGCGCTGCGCAGGCGCGGGGTCCGCGACGCCATGCGCGGCGGCGCGGCGCGCGAAGGCGTCGGCGCGGGCGGCGGCCTTGAGCTGGCCAAGCGTATCATGCGTGTTCATGAAGCGAAGGTGCCTTGCTGCGCGGCGCGGGACTGCGCCGAAAGCGACCTGCGGCGTCGACCGCGCGGCATGTGCGGCGCGGGCGGCGTCAGGGGCGGAATCGGGGGCGGCGGGCCCGTCGCGACCGTCGAGGCGTCTAATCCTCGCGAGCCTGGATAACCAGGTGGGCGCCAGGTGCGATAGGCCACGGCCAGTCGCAGAGCCAGCTCCCGCGAGAATGCTTAGGCCACCAGGATCTAGGGCCCCTGACGAGAAGGACAGAACCCGCCTGCCGTCTAGATAGGCCGCCGGGCGCGGCTCGAAAAGCCCCGTCGCGCAGGATTTTTCGCGCGCCCCCTCTTGACCTTGCCGGCCGCAGCCGATATCTGAGCCGCCACACGCCGTTGGGGAATAGTTTAACGGTAGAACAGCGGACTCTGACTCCGTCGGTCCTGGTTCGAATCCAGGTTCCCCAGCCAAAACGCCCAAGCGTTTTCCAAGCGACGTCCTGACATCGATGACCGCTGCGCCTCGGTCCAGCCGTGGCGCGCGAATCATGCGCGCTCCTTGGCGGCGAAGGGGGGCGCGGCGTGGGCCCGGCGCCGGCGTCGCACGGATAGCGTTGCGACCGCCCGCCACCGGCGGCGCGGCATGGGCCTGGCGCCGGCCCTCATCGGCAAACGGCGCGCACGAAAACGCCCCGCCGGCGGAACCGGCGGGGCGCTGCGCCAGGCGGGGCCTCGCGGCCCCGCGGATGGCGCGCTTACTCGATGATCTTCGAGACGACGCCGGCGCCGACGGTGCGGCCGCCCTCGCGGATGGCGAAGCGCAGGCGCTCCTCCATGGCGATGGGGGCGATCAGCTCGACCTCGAACTTCAGGTTGTCGCCGGGCATCACCATCTCGACGCCCTCGGGCAGCTTCACCGTCCCGGTCACGTCCGTGGTGCGGAAGTAGAACTGCGGGCGGTAGTTGGTGAAGAACGGCGTGTGGCGGCCGCCCTCCTCCTTGGTCAGGATGTAGGCCTCGGCCTCGAACTTGGTGTGCGGCGTCACCGAACCCGGCTTGCACAGAACCTGGCCGCGCTCGACGTCCTCGCGCCCGATGCCGCGCAGCAGCGCGCCGATGTTGTCGCCCGCCTCGCCGCGGTCCAGCAGCTTGCGGAACATCTCGACGCCCGTGCAGGTCGTCTTCTTGGTCGGACGCAGACCCACGATCTCGACCTCGTCGCCGACCGTGATCACGCCGCGCTCGACGCGGCCCGTCACCACCGTGCCGCGGCCCGAAATCGAGAACACGTCCTCGATCGGCATCAGGAAGGGCTGGTCGATCGGACGCTCGGGCGTCGGGATGTACTCGTCGACCGCCGCCATCAGCTCGCGGATCTTGTTCTCGCCGATCTCGGGGTCGCGGCCCTCGAGCGCCGCAAGCGCCGAGCCCGCGATGATCGGAATCTCGTCGCCCGGGAAGTCGTAGGACGACAGCAGCTCGCGCACCTCCATCTCGACCAGCTCGAGCAGCTCGGGATCGTCGACCTGGTCCACCTTGTTCAGGAACACCACCAGCGCCGGAACGCCCACCTGGCGCGCCAGCAGGATGTGCTCGCGCGTCT
>NZ_VNHJ01000001.1 GCF_008124525.1 Oceanicella actignis | reverse complement strand
TTCACCTTGTGCTTCTCGCACACCTGCCAGAACCGCCCCGGATCGGGCCAGGTCGGCACGCCCTCGAACATCAGCGTCGTCGCCCCGTTCGCCAGCGGCCCGTAGACGATGTAGCTGTGCCCCGTCACCCAGCCCACATCCGCCGTGCACCAGTAGATGTCGCCATCGTGATAGTCGAACACGTACTGGTGCGTCATCGACGCGTAGACCAGGTAGCCCCCCGACGTGTGCAGCACCCCCTTAGGCTTGCCCGTCGAGCCCGAGGTGTAGAGGATGAACAGCGGGTCCTCGGCGTTCATCTCCTCGATCGGGCAGTCGTCCGAAACCCGCGCCGCCTCGTCCTCGTACCAGGCGTCGCGCGCCGGATCGAACGGAACCTCGGCCCCCGTGCGCCGCACCACCAGCGTACGCACGTCGCCGCCGCACCTGGCCAGCGCCTTGTCCACATTCGCCTTGAGCGGCGTCGCGCGCCCGCCCCGCGGGCCCTCGTCCGCCGTCACCACAAGCTTCGCGCCGCAATCGTTGATCCGGTCGGCCAACGCGTCGGGGCTGAAGCCCGCGAACACCACCGAGTGGATCGCCCCGATCCGCGCGCAGGCCAGCATCGCATAGGCCGCCGCCGGGATCATCGGCAGATACAGCACCACCCGGTCGCCCTTCGACACCCCCATCGCCCGCAGAACGTTCGCAAAGCGGCACACCTGGCGGTGAAGCTCGGCGTAGGTGATGTGTTCGCTCACTCCCGGATCGTCCGATTCCCAGATGATCGCCGTCTGATCCGCCCGCTCCTTCAGGTGACGGTCCACGCAGTTCGCGCACACGTTCAGCGTCCCGTCCTCGAACCAGCGGATCGACACGTCGGGATACGCGAAGGACGTGTTCTTCACCTTCGCATACGGCCGGATCCAGTCCAGCCGACGGCCATGCTCGCCCCAGAAACCCTCGGGATCCGAGATCGAGCGCGCATACATCCGCTCGTAGCCCGCCGCGTCGACATGCGCGCGCGACGATATCTCGGGCGGAATCGGGTAGATCCTGTCGGTCATGGCTGCGCCTCCCTCATAGCGTTTCGCGCGAAGATCGGCCGACGCGCGCGCCGGCGCAATGCTTCCTTCGTGCCCCCGCAAGGCGGGAAGCCGGCGGGGGCGGCGCGTCAGATGGCCAGATACTCGCGCCGCAGCTCGGCGTCGTCCAGCACCTGCTGCGCGGTTCCGTCGAAAGCCACCTGCCCCATGTCGAGGATGATGGCCCGATCGGCCAGCTTGAGCGCGGCGATGGCGTTCTGCTCGACCAGCACGGTGGTGATGCCCAGCTTCTTGATCTCGAGCAGCGTGCGCTCGATCTCCTGCACGATCACCGGCGCCAGCCCCTCATAGGGCTCGTCGAGCAGCAGCAGCTTCACGTCCCGCGCCAGCGCGCGGCCGATGGCCAGCATCTGCTGCTCGCCGCCCGACAGGGTGACGCCCTCTTGCGCGCGGCGCTCGCCAAGGCGCGGGAACAGCTCGTAGATGCGCTCGATGGACCAGCCCTGGGGCGGCGCGATCTGGGCCAGCTTCAGGTTTTCCTCGACCGTCAGGCCGGGAATGATGCGCCGATCCTCGGGCACCAGCTGCAGGCCCGCGCGGGCCGCCTCGTGCGACTTCATCTGGTGCAGCGGCTGATGGTCCAGCCAGATCTCGCCATGGCGCCGCTCGGGGCTGTCGAGGCGCGCGATCGCGCGCAGGGTCGAGGTCTTGCCCGCCCCGTTGCGCCCCAGAAGCGCGACGATCTCGCCCTCGTGGATGTTGAAGCTGACGCCCTGCACGATGTAGCTCTCGCCGTAATAGGCGTGCAGGTCCCAGACCGAGAAGAAGGCCGGCGCCGAGCCCAGATTGCGCTGGTTCTCGGGCTTGCGGACCGCGCGGTAGGCGTCCTCGTCGATGATGGTCATGCGTGCGCCCCTCCCAGATAGGCTTCCTGGACCTTGGGATTGCCCTTGATGTTCTCGGGCCGGTCCTCGACGATCACATGCCCCTGCGCCATGACCGAGATCCGGTGGGCCAGCGAGAACACGACGTGCATGTCATGCTCGATCACCACCTTGGTGATGCCGCGCTCTTCGCTCAGACGCTTGAGCAGGTCGATCGTGTTGTTGGTGTCGGCGCGGGCCATGCCCGCCGTCGGCTCGTCCAGCAGCAGCAGCTTGGGGTCCTGCACCAGGCACATGGCCAGCTCGAGCCGGCGCTTGTCGCCGCGGCTGAGCGCGGCCGCCTCCATCGCGCGGCGCTGGGCCAGGCCCACATCCTCGAGCGTGGCCAGCGCAAGGTCGCGGATCTCGGCCTCGGCGTCGAGCGCGCCCCAGGCGTTCATGCGGAAGGCGCCGTCGCGATGGGCCAGCGCGGCCACCATCACGTTCTCGAGCACGCTCAGCGCCTCGAAGATCTCGGGCGTCTGGAACACGCGGCTGACGCCCAGCTGGTTGATCTCGTGCGGCTTGCGCCCCAGCAGCGAGACCCCGTCGAACATCACCGTGCCCGTGTCGGGCGTCAGGCGGCCGACGAAGCAGTTGAGCAGCGTCGACTTGCCCGCGCCGTTGGGGCCGATGATGGCGTGAACCGTGCCGCGCTCGACCGTCAGGTTCACGTCGTCGAGCGCCTTGAGCCCGCCGAAGCGCTTGTTGACGTTCTGCACCTTGAGAATGGGATCCATCTGCGCGCTCCTCACTTTGCGGGCCGTTCTTCGGACGGCGCGTCGGATGCGCCGCGCGAGAACAGCCGCATCGCGCGCCGGGCGCCCTCGACCAGACCGCCGGGCAGGAAGATGACGATGGCCATGAAGATGACGCCAAGCGTCAGGTGCCAGCCCTCGCCCACGAACAGCGCCAGGACCGAAACCAGCGGCTCGCGCAGCGCGTCGGGCAGGAAGGACAGCAGGTCCGACAGCTCGGCCTTGTTGATCGCCGACAGGATGGCCTCGAAATACTTGATCATGCCCGCGCCCAGAACCGGCCCCAGCAGCGTGCCCGCGCCGCCCAGGATGGTCATGAGCACCACCTCGCCCGAGGCGGTCCACTGCATGCGCTCGGCGCCGGCCAGCGGGTCGGTCGCCGCCAGCAGCCCGCCCGCAAGCCCCGCATACATGCCCGAGATCACGAAGGCCGCCAGCGCGTAGGGACGCGTGTTGACGCCCGTGTAGTTGAGGCGGTTCTGGTTCGACTTGAGGGCGCGCAGCATCAGCCCGAAGGGCGAGCGGAAGATGCGCAGCGCCGCGTAGAAGCCCAGGATCAGCACCGCCGCGCAAAGGTAGAAGCCGACGTTGAACTGCACGGTCATGCCGAGCAGCTCGCTCTCCCAGGTCTGGTTCATGGGCAGGCCGAACAGGTTGGTCAGCGGCAGCCCCCCGCTCTGCCCGGCGCCGTCCAGGATGCGCGGATCGTCGAGCGCGATCTGAAGCCCCGTCTCGCCGTTCGTCAGCGGCGTCAGCACGGAATAGGCCATGTTGTAGCTCATCTGCGCGAAGGCCAGCGTCAGGATCGAGAAGTAGATCCCCGACCGCCGCAGCGAGACATAGCCGATCAGCAGCGCGAACAGCCCGCCCAGCAGCACCGCGAAGACGATCGCCGGCAGCACGTTCATGCTCAGCAGCTTGAACGCCCAGACCGCGGCGTAGGAGCCGACGCCCAGGAAGGCCGCGTGGCCGAAGCTCAGATAGCCCGTCAGCCCGAACAGGATGTTGAAGCCGATGGCGAACAGCCCGTAGATGGCGAATTTCTGCAAGAGGTCCGGATAGCCCGCGCCGAAGGGCGCCAGGATCACCGGCCCGGCCAGCACCGCAACGGCGAAAAGCAGCAGAAGCAGCCGGTCGGCGGCGTTGAGATTGGTCATGTCAGCTCTCCATCACGCCCTTGCGGCCCATCAGGCCCCGCGGACGGGTCAGCAGGATGGCCACCGCCACCAGGTAGATGATGATCTGGTCGATGCCGGGCAGGATCTGCTTGACCTCGTTCATCGAGGCGAAGCTTTGCAGGATGCCCAGCAGGAAGCCCGCGGCCACCGCGCCGCCCAGGCTGCCCATGCCGCCGACCACGACGACCACGAAGCTGAGCACCAAAAAGTCCATGCCCATGTGGTAGTCGGGGCTGAGAATGGGCGAATACATCGCCCCCGCCGCGCCCGCCACCACGGCCGCCAGGCCGAACATGAAGGTGAAGCGCCGGTCGATGTCGATGCCCAGAAGGCCCACCGTCTCGCGGTCGGCCATGCCCGCGCGCACCACCATGCCGAAGGTGGTGAATTGCAAGAAGGCGAACACCGCGCCGATGATCGCGGCCGCGAACAGGAAATAAACCAGCCGCCAGGTGGGATAGACGACCGTGTTGGGCTCCATGCCGATCAGCGCGCCGAAATCGGCCATGCCCTGATACGAGGACGGCGCCGGCATGGGAATGGGGTTGGCGCCGAAGCCGGCCTTGACCAGCTCCTGCAGCACGATCGCCAGGCCGAAGGTCACCAGGATCTGGTCCGCATGCGGGCGCTTGTAGAAATGGCGGATCAGGCCGCGCTCCATGGCGACGCCGATCAGCATCATCACCGGCACGGCCAGCGCCAGCGAGATCGGCACCGAATAGTCGATCAGCCACTCGCCCGCATCGCCGAACCAGACCTTCGCGTAAGGCACGCGCACCTCCAGCGGCGTGCCCCAGGGGGTCTTCTTGATGGGGTCGAGCAGCACGCGCTCGGCGGTCACCACCTTGTCGAAGGCGACGGCGCAGAAGGCGCCCAGCATGAACAGCGCGCCATGGGCGAAGTTGACCACGCCCAGCGTGCCGAAGATCAGCGTCAGGCCAAGCGCGATCAGCGCGTAGGCGCTGCCCTTGTCCAGGCCGTTGAGCACTTGGAGAAGAAAGGCGTCCATGAGTCTCAGGCTCCCGAATGGACGATGCGTGACGCCCGCGCGGCGCGTGCGCGCAAGGCGGCGCGGCGCGCCGCAAGGGGCGCCGCGCGCGGATGAGAAGAAGAAGCCCGGCGCGTCGGCCGGTCAGCCGCCCGGCCGCGGGTCGGCGGAGCCGGCCGGCCCCGCCGCGCGCCGCGGCGCGATCAGGCGCCCGGGTTGCACTTGCCCAGGTCGCCGCCCGCGAACATCGGGTGATCCGGCGGGTAGGTGACCTGCTCGGCCGGCACCTGGTCCACCACCTCGAGGCGGTCGAACTCCGAGGTCGGGTTCTCCTTGCCCTTCACCACCAGAACCGACTTGAAGCACTGGTGATCGTCGGCCCGATACAGCGTCGGCCCGTTGCCCATGCCGTCGAACTCGAAGCCCTCGAGCGCCTCGACCACGCCGCACGGGTTGAAGGTGCCCGCGCGCTCGCACGCATCGGCGTAGAGCAGCGCCTGGACGTAGCAGGTGTGCGCCGCCTGGCTGGGCGGGAAGCCGTATTTCTGGCCGAACGACTTGACGAAGGCCTTCGACCCCTCGTCCTGCAGCGACCAGTGCCAGTTGGTCGAACCGAAGATGCCCTTGACCGCGTCGCCCGCGCCCTGCGCCATCAGGCGCGAGTAGAGCGGCACCACGATCTCGAACTTCTTGCCGTTCACGATCTTGTCGCGCAGGCCGAACTGCACCGCCTGGGTCAGCGAGTTGACCATGTCGCGGCCGTAGTGGTTCAGGATCAGCACGTCCGCGCCCGAGTTGAGCACCGGCGTCAGATACTGCGAGAAATCGCCCGCCCCGAGCGGCGTGCGCACCTTCGCGACGGTCTCCCAGCCCAGCGCCTCGGTGGCGGCGGCGATCGATTCCTCCTGCGTCCAGCCCCAGGTGTAGTCGGCGGTCAGGTGATAGGCCTTGCGGTCCGAGCCGTAATTGGCCTTGAGCACCGGCGCCAGCGCCGCGCCCGACATGTAGGCGTTGAAGAAGTGGCGGAAGCCGTTGGCCTTCTTGTCCTTGCCCGTGGTGTCGTTCGAATGCGTCAGCCCGGCCATGAAGATCACGCCGGCCTCCTGGCACAGGCCCTGCACGGCGATGGCCACGCCCGAGGACGAGCCGCCGGTGATCATGATCGCGCCGTCCTTCTCGATCATGCGCTTGGCCGAGGCGCGCGCGGCGTCCGACTTGGTCTGCGTGTCGCCGGTGACGTATTCGACCTTCTTGCCCAGCACGCCGTTGCCCTTGAGCGCCTTGGACGAGAAGGTGTTCAGCATGCCGCCGTCGCCCTCGCCGTTCAGGTGCTCGACCGCCAGCTGATAGGCGCGCAGCTCGTCCGCGCCCTCGTCGGCATAGGCGCCGGTCTGGGGCACGTTGAAGCCGAAGATCACGCTCTTGCCCTTGGGCTCGTTGGTATAGGCCCAGGCCGGGCGCGAGAACACCATCGGGGCGGCGAGGCCCACGCCCGCGGCGGCGCCGGTCTTGAGCAGCCCGCGGCGGCTGACGATCAGTTTGTCTGACATGGATTCCTCCCTTTCATCTTTCGGGCCGGCCTGGCGCGCCCTTGCGGCGGCTCGGGACCGGGCGCGGCGCCCGGAAATTGACCAACCCGGCCATGACTATGCCACAGCCTGTAAATGAATCAACAAGGCGTTGACGAAAAAGGGTTTTTATGTAAATGCTTTGCTTATCGCACGCGCAGCATAGTCAATCGGTTGACATTGCGGCGCAACATTCCGTAGCGGAACAAGGACTTGCGCGCAATGATCGAAGCTCGCCCCGAACCGCGCCCGGCGCCCCGCCGCCCCGAACCGCGCCCCGCGCCGCCGCCCCTGCCCGCCGCCCGCCCCGCGGCGCGGCGCCGCGGCGAGCCATGAGCGCCCCCATCGTCGGCGCCCGCATCCGCGAGCGCCGCCGCGCCCTTGGCGTCACCCAGGCCGAGCTGGCCCGGCGCATGGGCATCTCGGCCTCGTATCTGAACCTGATCGAAAGCGCCAAGCGCGGCGTCTCGCCCCGCCTCGTGCGCGCCGCCGCCAAGGCGCTGGGCCTGCCGCCCGAGGCGCTCGACGGCGCGGCAGAGCGGCGCCTCGCCGGGCTTCTGGCCGAGATGGCCGCCGACCCCGACTTCGCCGATCTGGCGCTCGACCCCGCCCAGACCGCCGAGCTGGTCGCCCGCGCCCCCGGCTGGGCCCGCGCGCTGGCCCGCGCCTGGTCGGCCTCGCGCGAGAAATCGCGCATGCTCGACGCGCTTTCCGACCGGCTGGCGCACGATCCCTTCCTGTCCGACGCCGTGCACCGGATGCTGACCAACATCGCCGCCATCCGCTCGACCTCCGAGATCCTGGCCGCGGTCGAGGACATCGAACCGCCCCAGCGCGCGCGCTTCCACCACATCCTGACCGAAGAGAGCGCGCGCCTGTCCGAAGTGGCCCAGAGCCTGGCGCAGTTCTTCGACGCCGACCGCGCGGGCGCCCGCGCCGCCGCCCCGGCCGAGGAGATCGACGAGGCCTTCCTGGCCGCCGACAACCGCTTCGACCGGCTCGAGGCGGCGGCCGAGGCCCTGCGCGCGCGCCTCGGGCTCGGCCTCGAGGCGGCGCTGGACCCGGCCGCGCTGGCGCCCGTCCTGGCCGGCCAGCCCGCCCCGCGCGCCCTTTCGCGCGAAGAGACGCTGCGCGCCGCCGCCCGCGCCGCGGTCCTTTCGACCTGCGCCGAGGCGCTCGAGGCCGAGCTCGACGCGCGCCCGCCCCTGCGCGCCGAGGCCGCCCGCCGCCGCGCGCGCGAGGCGCTGGCCGATTACGCCGCCGACGCGCTCATCGCCCCCTACGGCCCGTTCCTCGAGGCCGGACGCGCCGCGGCATGGGACGCCGACGCGCTGGCCGCGCGCTTCGGGGCGGGCTTCGACCACGCCGCGCGCCGCATCGCCGCCATGACCCGCCCGGGCGCCGCGGGGCCGCGCGCGGCGCATATGCGCGTCAACGCCGCCGGCCTGGCGCTGTCGCGCCGGCTGCTGCCCGAGATCGTCCTCCCGCGCTACGGCGCGGCCTGCCCGCTCTGGGCCGTCTACCGGGCGCTGAGCGCGCCGGGGCGCACCTTGCGCCAGCTGGCCGAGTTTCCCGACGGCGCAAGAGTGGTCTTCGTGGCGCGCGCCGCCGATGCCGGCGACGGCGCCTTCGGCCGACCCGAGCAGATCCGCGCCACGCTGCTGGCGCTGCCCGAACAGGCCGCGGCCGACACCATCTACGCCGCCCGCCCCGGCGAACGGCCCGAGCCGGTGGGCCCGAACTGCCGCATCTGCCCGCGCGCCGACTGCGCCCATCGCGCCGAGGACCCGGTGTTCGGCTGAGCGCGCCGCGGCCGCGGGGCCGGGCCCGCATGGGGCGCTCTACGCGCCCTCCGGCGCCGGCGCGCCGCCTTCGGGCGGGGCGAAGGCCAGCCCGACATAGGCCTCGGCAAGCTCGGCCCGGGCGCGGCGCGAGGCGGCGAGATGGGCCAGCTCGGCGTCCTGCAGCCGCTCTTCGAACGGATCGGCCCCGGGCCAGACATGCAGCATCCGCGTCAGCCGCCAGCTGAAGCGCACCGCCCGCCACACCCGCGCCAGCGCGCGCGGCCCATAGGCGTCGAGCGCGGCCTCGTCGCCCTCGAGGATCGCGGCGCGCAGGGCGGCGTGCAGATCGCCCACATCCTGCGCCGCAAGGTTCAGCCCCTTGGCGCCGGTCGGCGGCACGATATGCGCCGCGTCGCCCGCCAGGAACAGCCGCCCCCAGCGCATGGGCTCGGCCACGAAGGCGCGCACGGGCGCGATCGACTTCTCGATCGTCGGGCCGGGCGTCGTCGCCTCGGCCGCCCAGGAGGGCAGACGGGCGCGCAGCTCGTCCCAGAAGCGCGCGTCGGACCAGTCCTCGACCCGTTCGCTCAACGGAACCTGCACGTAATGCCGCGAGACCTCGGCCGAACGCATCGAGCACAGCGCGAAGCCCCGCGGATGGCGCGCATAGATCAGCTCGGGATGCGTGGGGCGGGTGCGCGACAGCACGCCCAGCCAGCCGAAGGGCAAGGCGCGCGCATGTTCGCGCAGCGCATGAGCCGGGATCGCCCGCCGCGAGACGCCATGATGACCGTCGCAGCCGGCGACGTAGTCGCAGGCGATGCGCCCCTCGCGCCCGTCGCGGCGATAGACGATTTCGGGCCGCGGACCGTCCAGCCCCTCGATCGCCGTCACCTCGGCGCGGTCGATCACGACGCCGCCCGCCGCATCGCGCGCGGCGTAAAGGTCGCGCGTCAGCTCGGTCTGGCCGTAGACCAGCACGCCGCGCCCGACCAGGTCGCGGAAATCGACCCGCAGCTCGGCCGAGGGGCCGACGAACAGCGCCCCGTCATGCGCCAGCCCCTCGGCATCCATGCGCGCGCCCACGCCCGCGCGGCGCACCAGCTCGGCCGTTCCGGTCTCGATCACGCCGGCGCGGATGCGGCCCATCACATGCTCGCGGCTGCGCCGCTCGATCACCACCGTCTCGATTCCATCCAGATGCAGCAGCTGGCCGAGCAAAAGCCCCGCCGGCCCGCCGCCGATCACCGCGACCCGCGTGCGCATGGCGTCCTCCCTTGACGTTCCTCATGCCGATATTGCGCAGGCGGGCGCGATCAGGAATGGAAGTTTCGCGCCGAAACTTGCATGAATCGAACATGGAGCCGCAAATCCCCATCTTCGCCCTCTATGGCGAGCCCGACCCCGGCGACGCGCTGCCCGAGCCGCTTCACTGGGAGTCCATCTCGGCGCGCAGCCGCCTGCATGGCGGGCGCATCGCCCCGCACCGCCATGCCGGGCTGAGCCAGTTCTTCTGGCTGTCGCGCGGAGGCGCGCGGCTGCTGCTTGACGGAACCGAGCGCCGGCTGCGCGCGGGCATGGCGGCCTTCGTGCCCGCCCCCGTGGTGCATGGCTTCGCCTTCGACCCCGGCGCCGAGGGGCATGTGCTGACCATGCAGCGCGCCGACGCCGAGGCGCCGGGGCTGGACGGGCCGCTGGCGCTGCGGCCCGCGCCCGAGGACGCGGCCGAGCTCGAGGCGCTGCTGGCGCTGCTGGCGGCCGAATTCGCCGCCCGCCGCCCGGGCCGCGACGAGGCGCTGCGCGCTCATGGCCGGCTGGTCGCGCTCTGGTTCGCGCGGCAGGCGTCCGCCCGCGCCCCCGCGCGCGCCGCGCCCGCCGCGGACGAGGCCCTTGTCCGCCGCTTCCTGTCGCTGGTCGAGGCGCGCATCGCCCACCCCGCAGAGCCCGGCCGGCGCGCCGCGCCGCGCGTGGCCGAGGCGGCGGCGGCGCTGGGCGTGAGCGCGGCGCATCTGAGCCGCGCCTGCCGCCGCCGTCTGGGCGCCTCGGCGCAGGAGCTGATCCACCGCCGCCTGATCGCCGAGGCGCGGCGGCGGCTGATCTTCACCTCGATGAGCGTGGCTCAGGTCGGCTGGTCGCTGGGCTTCGGCGACCCTGCGCATTTCTCGCGCTTCTTCGCGCGGCGGGCGGGCGCGCCGCCCACGGCGCTGCGGCGCGCCGGGGCGGCGGGCGATGACGGCGGCGCGGGCGGGATCAGGGGCGCACGGTCCCGTCGCCCTCGACCAGATACTTGAAGGTGGTCAGCTGCTCGGCGCCGACGGGGCCGCGCGCGTGCAGCTTGCCCGTGGCGATGCCGATCTCGGCGCCCATGCCGAACTCGCCCCCATCGGCGAACTGCGTCGAGGCGTTGCGCATCAGGATCGCGCTGTCGAGCCGCGAGAAGAAGCGCGCCGCGGCCTCGTCGTCCTCGGTCAGGATGCAGTCGGTGTGCTGCGAGCCGTAGCGGGCGATGTGCGCGATGGCCTCGTCCACGCCCTCGACCACGCGCACGGCCATGATCATGTCGAGGAACTCGCGCCCGTAATCGTCGGGCGCGGCGGGGCGCACGCGCGCGTCGAGGGCGCGGCTGGCCTCGTCGCCGCGCAGCTCGACCCCGGCGCGGATCAGCGCGTCCAGCACGCGCGCGCCGTGGGCCTGGGCGAAGGGGCGGTCGAGCAGCAGGCACTCGGCCGCGCCGCAGATGCCAGGCCGGCGCGTCTTGGCGTTGAGGATCACCGCCAGCGCCTTTTCGGGATCGGCGGCGCGGTCGGCGTAGACATGGCAGATGCCCTCGAGATGGGCGAAGACGGGCACGCGCGCCTCTTGCTGCACGCGGCCGACCAGCCCCTTGCCGCCGCGCGGCACGATGACGTCGATGAACTCGGTCATGCGCAGCATCTCGCCCACCGCCGCGCGGTCGGCGGTGGGAACCAGCTGGATCGCCGCCTCGGGCAGGTCGGCGGCGCGCAGACCCTGCTGCAGGCAGGCGTGGATGGCGCGCGAGGAATGCAGGCTTTCCGAGCCGCCGCGCAGGATCGCGGCATTGCCCGATTTCAGGCACAGCGCGCCGGCGTCGGCGGTCACGTTGGGCCGGCTTTCATAGATCACGCCGACCACGCCGATGGGCGTGCGCACGCGCCGGATGCGCAGCCCCGAGGGGCGCGTCCACTCGGCCATCACCGCGCCTACCGGGTCGTCCTGGGTGGCGACGGCGCGCAGGCCCTGGGCCATGGCGCGCACGCGCCCCTCGTCCAGCATCAGGCGGTCGAGCATCGCGCCCGACAGGCCCTTGGCGCGGGCGGCTTCCATGTCGCGCGCATTGGCGGCCAGGATGTCGGCGGCGCGCGCCTCGATCGCGTCGGCGCCGGCGTTCAGCGCCGCGGCGCGCTGCGCCGCCGGGGCCGCCGACAGCGCGCCCGCCGCCTCGCGCGCGGCGGCGCCGATGGCGCGCATCTGGGCGGCGACGTCGATGCGGTCGTGATCCTCGGGCATGGGCGGGCTCCTCGGCTGCGGTTCGGTCGGCGCGCCCGGAGGGCGCGGGTCAGCCCCCTGAATACGCCTTGCGCGCGGCCAAGGCCAGATGCCGCGACGCCTCGAGCCGCCGCGCCGCCTCGCGCGCCTCGGGGCGCAGATGGGCCGCGTCATAGACCAGGAAGGCGCCCGCGCCGGCGTCGCCCGCCCCCACGCGCCCGGCCAGCCGCACCGAGGTCAGCGCCGCGCCGCGCGCGGCGCAGGCGGCCAGCTCTTCGACCGTGGGATGGCGCAAGGTCAGCGCCAGGTCGGGCCGAGGCGCCGCGCCGCAAAGCGCCGCGATCAGCGCACCGTCCTCGGCCGCGGGCGCAAGCCGGGCGCCGGGCGCGGCGGCGGCCGCGGCCTCGCGCAGGGCGGGCGCCGCGGCGATGACGGCCGGGCCGGCCGGCGCCTGCGCCGAGCCCTCGGCGCCGCCCGCCGCGGGCCCGGCCTCGGGTCCGGGCGCGGCGCAGGCGGCCAGCGCGGCCAGCGCCGCCGCGGCCGACGCGATGCGGGCGGGGCGGGCCGAGGGGCGGGCCGAGGGGCGGCGCCCTCTCATCGCCACATCACCAGATCGTCGCGATGCGCCAGCACAGAGCGCCCCGGATAGCCCAGAAGCCGCGCGATCTCGGCGCTGCGGCGGCCGGCGATGATGCGCGCCTCGTCGGCCGAATAGGCGCACAGCGCCGCCCCCAGCGCCGCCCCGTCGGGGCCGTGGATCGAGACCGGATCGCCGCGCTCGAACGCGCCTTCGACCAGGGTCACCCCGGCGGGCAACAGCGAGCGCCCGGCCGCCAGGGCCGCCGCCGCGCCCGCATCCACATGCACCCGGCCAAGCGGCTTCATGCCCGCGATCCACTGCTTGCGCGCGGCCAGGGGGGTGTTCTCGGGCGCGAACCAGGTGCAGGGCGCGCCGTCGATCAGCGCCTTGAGCGGGCGCGCCACGTCGCCGCGCGCGATCGCCATGGCGCAGCCGCCGCGCGTGGCCGTCTTGGCCGCCAGCAGCTTGGTGCGCATGCCGCCCGTTCCCGCCTCGGTGCCCGCGCCGGCGGCCATGGCCTCGATCTGCGGGGTGATGCGCTCGACCAGGTCGATGCGGCGGGCGGTCGGATCCTGGCGCGGGTTGGCGGTATAGAGCCCGTCCACGTCCGACAGAAGCACCAGCGCGTCGGCGCCGGCCATCAGCGCCACGCGCGCGGCGAGGCGGTCGTTGTCGCCGAAGCGGATCTCGTCGGTGGCGACGGTGTCGTTCTCGTTCACCACGGGCGTCGCGCCCAGCGACAGGAGCGCGGCCAGCGTCTCGCGCCCGTTCAGGTAGCGGCGCCGGTCGCGCGTGTCCTCGAGCGTCAGCAGCACCTGCGCCGCCGTCATCCCCTGCGCGGCCAGCGCCTCGTGCCAGGCCTGGGCCAGGCGGATCTGCCCCACCGCCGCGGCCGCCTGGGCGCGCTCGAGCGGCAGCGGGCCGGGCGCAAGCCCCAGCACGCGGCGGCCCAGAGCGATCGAGCCGGACGAGACCACCAGCACCTCGGTTCCGCGCGCGCGCGCCTCGGCCAGGTCCTGCGCGACGCCGGCCAGCCAGTCGCGCCGCAGCTCGCCGCGCGCGCCGTCCACCAGCAGCGCCGAGCCGATCTTGACCGTCAGGCGGCGCGCCGCCAGCAGCCGCGCCGCCCCCGTCGCGCCCGTCGCCCCCGCCTTCGAGGCCGCGTCGCTCACGGCTGCCACGGCTCGTCTCCGGCCTCGGCGCGGGCGGCCTCTTCGCGCGCGCGAAGGATCACCGCGCGCACCGCGCGCAGCACCTCGGTCACGCCGCGCCCCGTGGCCCCCGAGCAGAACATCACATGCTCGGCCCCCGCCGCGCGCAGCTCGTCGGCCTGCATGCGGCACAGCTCCTCGTCCAGCGCGTCGATCTTGTTGAGCGCCACCACCGAGGGCTTGTCCGCCAGGCCGTGGCCGTAGCTTTCCAGCTCGGCGCGCACGATGCGGTAGTCCTCGGCCGGGTCCTGCGCCGTGCCGTCCACCAGATGCAGCAGCACGGCGCAGCGCTCGACATGGCCAAGGAAACGGTCGCCGATGCCCTTGCCCTCATGCGCGCCCTCGATCAGGCCGGGGATGTCGGCCATCACGAACTCGGCCCCGTCCACGCCCACCACGCCCAGATTGGGGTGCAGCGTGGTGAAGGGATAGTCGGCGATCTTGGGCCGCGCGTTCGAGGTCGCCGCAAGGAAGGTGGACTTGCCGGCGTTGGGCAGCCCCACCAGCCCCGCATCGGCGATCAGCTTGAGCCGCAGCCAGATGGTGCGCTCGACCCCCGGCTGGCCCGGATTGGCGCGGCGCGGCGCCTGGTTGGTCGAGGACTTGAAGTGCAGGTTGCCGAAGCCCCCGTTGCCGCCCCGCGCCAGCAGCACGCGCTGGCCCGGCGCGGTCAGGTCGGCGATGACCGTCTCCTGGTCCTCGTCGAGGATCTCGGTGCCCACCGGCACCTTCAGCACCACGTCCTCGCCGCCCCGGCCGGTGCGCTGGCGGCCCATGCCGTGCTCGCCGTTCTTGGCGCGGAAGTGCTGCTGGTAGCGGTAGTCGATGAGGGTGTTCAGCCCCTCGACCGCCTCGGCCCAGACGTCGCCGCCCTTGCCGCCGTCGCCGCCGTCGGGGCCGCCGTATTCGACGAACTTCTCGCGCCGGAACGACACGCAGCCCGGGCCGCCCGAGCCCGAGCGGATATAGACCTTGGCCAGATCGAGAAACTTCATGGATCGCCCCTTTCGGCGGCAGATTTGGGGTGCGCGCGCGCCGCGGTCAACCGCCCGCGCGCGCCCTGGCGTCCTGTTCGAGCCGCGCGGCGCGGTCCTCGGCCGAAAGCCGGTAGCGCCAGGCGGGCGCGGGGCCGCCGCGCGCGGCCGAGGGGGCCTCGGTCTCGCCCAGCCAGCGAAAGCCCAGCCCCGTCAGAAGCCGCGCCGAGGCCGGATCGTCGGCGAAGACCGTGGCCGTGAGCGCGCCCGCCCCCTCGGCGAAGATCCGCTCGGCCAGAAGGTCGAGCGCCTCGGTCGCGTAGCCGGTCTTCCAGAAGGGCGGGCCGATCATGAAGCTGACCTCGTGGACCGGCCGGCCGCGCGCGTCGGTCCCGGCCGGGTCCAGATAGACCAGCCCCGCCAGCTCGGGCCCGCCCGAGGCCGAGGCGTCGATGGCCAGAAGCCGCCCCGCCCGGCGGCCCGACAGGGCGCGCTCGATCAGCGCCTCGGCCGCGCCGGGCGGATAGGGATGGGGCGTCGCGCGCAGCATCCGCGCCACGCGCGCATCGCCCAGATAGAGCGAGACGGGCCCCGCATCCGATCGGCGCGGCGCGCGCAGCGACAGGCGCTCGCCGACGGCGAAGACCTGCCCGGGGACCTGCCCGGGGATCTGGTCGGGGGCCGATCGATCGGTCATGTCAGCCTCCTGCCCTTGCGCCCGCATCGGGCCGCGAACGCAAAGGGCCGGCGGTCGCGCCGCCGGCCCGATCCTCGCGCGGCGATTCGCGACGGATTACTCCGCGGCTTCCTCGCGCGGGGCCACCGAGACGAACATGCGCCCCTTCAGGCCCTTGTGGAAGCGCACCGAGCCCTCGGCCAGGGCGAACAGGGTGTGATCCTTGCCCATGCCGACATTGGCGCCGGGCCACATCTTGGTGCCGCGCTGGCGCACGATGATGTTGCCGGGAACGACGGCCTGGCCGCCGAACTTCTTGACGCCGAGACGACGACCGGCGGAGTCGCGGCCGTTGCGGGACGAGCCGCCTGCCTTCTTGTGTGCCATCTTCTTCTCCTACGGTCCGGGCTTCAGTTGGCGATGATCTCTTTGATCCGCACGCGCGTCAGATGCTGGCGGTGGCCCTTCTTGCGGGCCGAAGAGTGCTTGCGGCGGCGCTTCTTGAAGGTGATGACCTTCGGGCCGCGGGTCTGGGCGACCACCTCGGCCTTCACGCGCGCGCCCTCGACCAGCGGCGCGCCGACCACGGGCTCGCCCTCGCCGCCCAGCATCAGCACCTGGTCGAACTCGATCTCGGCGCCTTCCTCGGCGACGATCTTCTCGACGTTGAACACGTCGTCCTTGGCGACCTTGTATTGCTTGCCGCCCGTCTTGATGACCGCGAACATGGCCGGTCTTCCTTTCGTCTTCCGCGTCCTGCGGCGCCTTGCGGACTTCGTCAGGGCCGGGCCCTGGCCTTCGGACTGCGCGCCCCGCGAGGGGCGAGAGTGAAACACGCCCGACGGAGCGCCCGAAGGCGCCCGCCGAGAGCGCGCTTATCCCTTCGCGCGCGGCCCGAGTCAAGAGCCCCCGCCGGCCGCGCGCCCCGGGGCCGCCATGCGCCGCGCGCCCGCCCGGCGCCCGGGATCCGGTCGGGGCGCTCACATGCGCTTGGCCACCTCCTCGAGCATGACCTCGGTCGCGCCGCCGCCGATCGCCTGCACGCGCGCGTCGCGGGCCATGCGCTCGATCGCGCTTTCGCGCATGAAGCCCATGGCGCCGTGGAACTGCACGCAGTCGCGCATGACGTCGTTGACCAGCTCGCCGCACAGGGCCTTGAGCATCGACACCTCGCGCACCGTCTCTTCGCCCGCCTCGATGCGGCGCGCCAGCGCATAGATCATGTGCCGCGCCGCCTCGACCCGCGCGGCCAGCATGGCCAGGCGCTGGCGGATGGCCTGCTTGTCCCACAGCGCGCCGCCGAAGGCCCGGCGCGTGCGCACATGCGCAAGCGTCAACGCCAGCGCCGCCTGCGCCTCGCCCATCGCCATGGCCGCAAGGACGAGGCGCTCGTTCTGGAAGTTGCGCATGATCTCGTAGAATCCGCGCCCCTCTTGCCCCAGCAGGTTGCGCGCGGGCACGCGGCAGCCCTCGAAGCGCAGCTCGGCCGTGTCCGAGGAACGCCAGCCATGCTTGTCGAGCGCGCGCGCCACCGTCAGCCCCGGCGCGCCCCGCTCGACCACCAGCATCGAGACGCCGGCGCTGGACGGCGGCGCCCCTTCTGTGCGCGCGGCCACGATGACGAGGTCGCCGCGCACGCCGTTGGTGATGAAGATCTTCTCGCCGTCGATCACCCAGTCCTCGCCGTCGCGCCGCGCCCGCGTGGCCAGCGCCTTGACGTCCGAGCCGGCGCCGGGCTCGGTGACGGCGATGGCGGCGATCCGGCGCCCGCTCACGATGTCGGGCAGCCAGCGCGCCTGCTGCGCCTCGTCCCCGGCGTTGAGGATGTGCACGCCCGCCATGTCGGTGTGCACCAGAACCGTGATGGCGACGCCGCCGAATCCGCTCCGGCCCAGCTCCTCGGCCAGGACGACCGAGGCCGTCGCGCCCAGCCCCGCGCCGCCGAAGCGCTCGGGATAGCGCAGGCCGAGAAAGCCCAGCTCGCCCATGCGGCGCAGAACCTCGCGCGGGGTCGCGCCCTCGCGCTCCCAGGCCTCGGCATGCGGCTTGATCTCTTGCTCGACGAAGCGGCGCAGCTGATCGCGAATGATCCGGTGCGTCTCGTCGAAGAAGACGGCGCTGCGCGCCGCGGCGTCGAACATCTCGGTCATGACCGGCTCCGGCGACGAAGAGGGCTCGGCGCCGAGCATGGCCCGGCGCGGCGGCGCCGTCAAACCCCGGGCGAACCCCGGGCGCGGTCAAGGCCTGGGCGCGCGGATGCGCTCGAGCCGGGCGTCGATCGCCGCCCCCAGAAGAAGCGCGAAGGCCGACAGATAAAGCCACATCAGCATGGCCACGACCGCGCCCAGCGCGCCGTAGATGCGCCCATAGGCGCCGAATTGCGACAGATAGAGCGAAAAGCCCGCCGACGCCGCGATCCACAGCAAGATCGCCGCCGCCGCGCCCCAGGTGATCCAGGGCAGCCGCCGCCCACGCCGGTTCGGCCCGAAGCGATAGGTCAGCCCGACGCCCGCCGTCATCACCGCCGCCGCCAGCGCCCAGCGCGCCGCCTCGGCCGCCAGCGCCGCCGCCGGTCCCAGCGGCAGAAGCGCCAGCGCCAGCGGCGCGATCACGATCGCCGTCAACGCCAGCACGCCCAGCACGATCAGCGCCGCGGTCAGCCCCAGCGCGGCCAGGTAATGGCCCACCCCCCCGCGCGAGGGCGCCTCGTGCACGGCGTTGAGCGCCTTGATGACCGCGCCCGTCCCCGCCCGCGCCGACCACAGCGACAGCGCCAGCGACAGCGCGCCGGCCCAGCCCGCGGTCTCGTCCTTGGCGCGGGCGGCCGCGACCAGCTGCGCCGACAGCATCCGCCGCACGTCGTCGGGCAGAACGGGCCCCAGCGCGTCAAGCTGATCGCGCACCGCCGCCGGATCGGCGAACAGCCCCCAGATCGCCGCGAAGGCGGTCAGCGCGGGAAAAAGCGCAAGCATGCCGTAGAACGCCACGCCGGCGGCGACCAGGCTCAGCTGCTTGCGCGCGACGTCCTCGGCCACGCCGCGCGCCAGCGCCAGCGCCGCGCGCAGCCGCCCGCGCCCAGGGGGCGCAGGCGCGCCCGCGCCGCCGTCTCGCCCGATCGGTTCGCCCAAATCGCCCCCGCTTTCGCCGTCGCCCGCGCCCCTGGGCACCCGGCGCGGGCCGGACCCGCCGCCCGCCCCTTCAGCGCGCGGCGCGCGCGCCCCCTTGGGCGGGGCGGGCCAGCTCGCGCCACGCATCCCATTGCGACAGGAAAACCTTTCCCGTCAGCTCGTCAAGGAAATGGCTTCGGCGCAGGCGGTCCATCACCGGCCCCTTGACCTCGGACAGGTGCAGCCGCACGCCCATGTCGCGCAGCCGGCGGTTGAGCTCTTCGAGCGTCTCGAGCGCCGAGAAGTCGATCTCGTTCACCGCCGACATCATCAGCACGACGTCGCTGACCGCCCCGCCCTCGCCGACGCGCGAAAGGACCATGTCCTCGAGAAAGCGGGCGTTGACGAAATACAGGCTCTCGTCCACGCGCAGCGTCAGCAGGTTCGGCGCCGTCTCGACCTTGTGGCGGCGAACGTTGCGGAAATGCTGCGTGCCGGGCACCAGCCCCACCTCGGCCACATGGGGCCGGGCGGTCTTGTAAAGGTGCAGCGCCACCGACAGCGCCACCCCCGAGGCCACGCCCGTCTCGACCCCCGCCAGCAGCGTCAGCGCGATGGTCGCGGCCACGGCGGCGAAATCGGCGCGGCTGTAGCGCCAGGTGCGCCGCAGGATCGACAGGTCAACCAGCCCCAGCACCGCGACGATGATCGTCGCCGCCAGCGTCGCCTTGGGCAGGTCGTGGATCAGCGGCGTCAGGAACAGCGAGGCCATCAGCAGCCCGCCGGCCGTGAACGCGCCCGCCGCCGGCGTCTGCGCGCCCGCGTCGAAATTCACCACCGAGCGCGCGAAGCCGCCCGTCACCGGATAGCCGCCCGTGAAGGCCGCGCCCAGATTGGCCGCGCCCAGGCCGATCAGCTCCTGATCGGGGTCGATGCGCTGGCGCCGCTTGGCCGCCAGGGTCTGGGCGACCGAGATCGACTCGACGAAGCCGATGATCGAGATCAGCACGGCCGGAAGCGCCAGCTGCGCCACCAGATCGGGCGCGAAATCGGGCATGGTCAGCGGCGGCAGCCCCTGCGGCACCTGCCCCACGATCGCCACCCCCGCGGCGCCAAGGTCGAGCAGCGCCGTGATCGCGGCGGTCACCGCCACCGCCGCCACCGGCCCGGCCTTGGACAGGATGTCGGCGGCCAGCGGCGGCAATCCCGCCCGCAGCAGCAGCGGCTTGAGCCCCTTGCGCACCCAGAACAGGAACGCCGTCGCCCCGGCGCCGATGACGAGGGTGGGCGCGTTGACCTGGCCAAGATGCGCGATCAGCGAGCCGACCATCTCGATCAGGTTGTGCCCGCCGGCCTGCACGCCCAGGATGTGCTTGAGCTGGCTGGTCGCGATCAGCACGCCCGAGGCGGTGATGAACCCGGCGATGACCGGGTGGCTCAGGAAATTCGCCAGCCAGCCCAGCCGCAGCGCGCCCAGCGCCAGAAGGAAGGCGCCGGACAGGAAGGCCAGCGTCAGCGCCGCCGCCGCGTAGCCGGCCGTGCCCTGCTCGGCGACCTGGCCGACCGCCGTCGCCGTCATCAGCGAGACCACCGCCACCGGCCCCACGGCCAGCGCCTGGCTGGTGCCGAAGATGGCGTAAAGCACGATCGGCGCGATCGAGGCGTAGATGCCCGCCTCGGGCGGCAGCCCCGCCAGCAGCGCATAGGCCAGCGATTGCGGCACCAGCATGATGGTCACGATCACCGCCGCGACCGCGTCGTTGGAGAAGGTCGTGCGATCGTAGCGCCGCCCCCAGTCCAGGATCGGCAGGAACCTTGCCAGCTTGGTCATGTCTTTCGTCCCGTCGCGCCCGCGCCCGCAGCGGCGAGGCCGTTGCGCCGCGCCGGCCGCCCGCCGCGTCCGGCGCGGTCATCCGGTTGGGCGCCGCCCCTCACGCGCCCGCGGCCGGCGCCGGCTCGGGCGCGGCAAGCCACTCGCGCCCGCGCAGCATCGCCTTCCAGTAGATCGGCGGCAGGAGCTTTTCCTTCAGCAGCCAGGCCAGCCGCGAGGGGCGCGTGCCGTCGATGACGAATTTCGGGAAGCTGGGCTTGAGCGCGCCGCCATAGCCGAACTCGGCCAGCACGATCTTGCCCCGCTCGACCGTCAGCGGGCACGAGCCGTAGCCGTCATAGGTGGCGACCGGCGCCTTGCCGTCGATGTCGGCGATCACGTTCTCGGCCACCACGGGCGCCTGCTTGCGCGCGGCGGCGGCGGTCTTGGCGTTGGGCGCGTTCATCACGTCGCCAAGCGACCAGATGTTCTCGTATCGCTTGTGGCGCAGCGTGGCCGGGTCCACGTCCACCCACCCCGCCTCGTCCGCAAGGGGCGAGACGCGCACGAAATCCGGCGCGACCTGCGGCGGCGTGACGTGCATCATGTCGAACTCCATCTCGACCTGGCGCGGCTCCTTGTCGGGCTCGCGCACCTCGAACACCGCCTTGCGCGCGGGGCCGTCCACGGCGATCAGGTTGTGGAAGAAGTTCAGCCGGGCGTCGTAGCGCTTCACGTACTCCATCAGCGCGGGGACGTAGTCCTTGACGCCGAACAGCACGCCGCCCGCATTGTTGAAATGCACCTCGATGTCCTTGAGCACGCCCTGCCGCAGCCAGTGATCGGCGGACAGATACATCGCCTTCTGCGGCGCGCCGGCGCATTTGATGGGCATGGGCGGCTGGGTGAAGATCGCGCGCCCCGAGCGCAGGCCGCGCACCAGCTCCCAGGTGTAGGGGGCGAGGTCGAAGCGGTAGTTCGAGGTCACGCCGTTGCGGCCCAGCGTCTCGGGCAGGCCGGCGATCTTCTCCCACGCCAGGCGCAGCCCCGGCGCCACGATCAGCCGCCCGTAGCGCACCACCTTGCACCCGTCCAGAACCACGGCGTCGTTCTCGGGCTCGAAGGCGGCGACGGCGGCCTTGATCCAGCGCACCCCGTCGGGAATGACCTGCGCCATGGGCATGACCGTCTGGCGCGGCGCGAACACGCCGCCGCCCACCAGCGTCCAGCCCGGCTGGTAGTAGTGCACGTCGGCCGGGTCGATGATCGCCACGTCCAGATCGGGCCGGCGGCGCTTGAGGCTGGCCGCGACCGCGACGCCGCCCGCCCCCGCGCCGACGATCAGCACGTCGTGGCGCTCGTCGCCGGCTTCGGGGCGCGGCAGGCGCCCGCCATTGGCCAGGCGCCGGGCGACGCCGGACAGGTCGTAGCCGGCGGCCTTGGCGGCGGCGAGGATGTCGGGCAGCGGGCGCGCGCCCTCGCGGGCCTGGGCCAGCGCCCAGAGCGTGGCCGACCGCGTGCCCGTGCGGCAATAGGCCAGGATCGGCCCGGGCAGCTCGTTCAGCGCCCGGGCGAAGGCCTCGGCGTCCTCGTCGCGCACCGCGCCCGAGACCACGGGCAGATGGCGCGCCTCGACGCCGGCCGCGCGCGCGGCGGCCTCGACCTCGGCGAAGGCGGGCTGGTCGGGCCCCTCGCCATCGGGGCGGTTGCAGATGATGGCGCGATAGCCCCGCGCGGCCAGATCCGCGACCTCCTCGGGCGCGATCTGCGGCGCGACCGACAGGCGCGCGTCAAGTTTCCTGGCGTCCATGACGAAACCCCTTCCTCCCACGCGGCGCGCCCCGTTCGGGGGCGCGCCGGAGCTGCTGCGCAACGCGTTCGGCAAGCCGCGCTCAGAGCTTGTTGATCGGCACCTTGAGCATCTCGTTGCCGTCCTTGTCGCGCGGGATGCGGCCGGCGCGGATGTTCACCTGGATCGAGGGGATGATCAGCGTCGGCATGGACAGCGTCTTGTCGCGCTCGGTTCGCAGCTTGACGAACTCTTCGCGCGTGCGCCCGCCGCCGACATGGATGTTGTGGGCCTTTTCCTCGGCGACGGTGGTCTCCCACTTCACCTCGCGGCCGCCGGGCTTGTAGTCGTGGCACATGAACAGGCGCATCTCGTCCGGCAGGCTGAGCACCTTCATGATCGAGTCGTAGAGCATGCCCGCGTCGCCGCCGGGGAAGTCGGCGCGCGCCGAGCCGCCGTCGGGCATGAACAGCGTGTCGCCCACGAAGGCCGCGTCGCCGATCACATGCGTCATGCAGGCGGGCGTGTGGCCCGGCGTGTGCATGGCGAAGGCCTGCATGTTGCCAATCATGTAGGTTTCGCCGTCCTTGAACAGGGCGTCGAACTGGCTGCCGTCGCGCTGGAACTCGGTGCCCTCGTTGAAGATCTTGCCGAAGACCTCCTGCACGATCCTGATGTTCTCGCCGATGCCGATCTTGCCGCCCAGCTTCTGCTGGATGTAGGGCGCGGCCGACAGGTGGTCGGCATGGGCGTGGGTCTCGATGATCCACTGCAGCTCGAGCCCGCGCTCGCGGATGCGGGCGATGAGCATGTCGGCGTGATCGAAGGTGATGCGCCCGGCGGCGTAGTCGATGTCCATCACGCTGTCGATCACCGCGCAGGCGTTCGAGGTCGGGTCCTTGACGATGTAGCTGATGGTGGCCGTGGCCTCGTCATAGAAGCCCTCGACCTCGGGGCGGACCTGCATGTTCACCGGATAGCCCGCGATCGGGCGGGCGATCTCTTCGCTCATGCGGGCGTTGTGCGCGTCCATGCGCTGCTGCTGGTTCATCTCGTTCATGGCCTGTCTCCTGATCCGTCGCGGGGCGGCGTCAGCACTCCTTGCAGGTGCGGATGCCGAGAATGCGGTAGAGCGGGCACATGCTGACGGCGGCGGTGGCCAGCATCACGACGCCGACGATCGCCGCCAGCCAGAAGCCCGCGCCCTCGCGCGCCGGCGCCCAGTCCGAGGCGAAGGCGAGCCAGAGCGCCGCCAGCCCGATCAGGGCGCGGATCGCGCGGTC
Organism: Oceanicella actignis; assembly: GCF_008124525.1. Classification (GTDB taxonomy): domain Bacteria; phylum Pseudomonadota; class Alphaproteobacteria; order Rhodobacterales; family Rhodobacteraceae; genus Oceanicella; species Oceanicella actignis. The sequence goes on along the minus strand of NZ_VNHJ01000001.1, from coordinate 570,958 downwards.
GATGGTTCCAACGTTCCTGGTCATGTCCTCATCCTCCTGGACGGTTTGCGTGAGAAACATATGGAGACGCCGCGCGCCGCCTTCAGTGACTAGGTCACACAACGCGCGATTTTCCCGCCCCCGCCCTCAGGCCGAGGCGGCGAAGCGCGCCAGCGCCGCGCGGTCGGCGAGGCGCACGCGCCCGCGCCCCTGCTCGATCCAGCCGCGGCGCTGGAACTCGGCCAGCTGGCGCGAGACCACCTCGCGCGCGGTGCCCAGCTCGGCCGCAAGGTCCTGATGGGTGACGCGCGCGACGCCCTCCTCGTCGGCCAGCTGGCACAGGCGCTCGGCGATGCGCAGGTCCATGCGCCCGAAGACCACGTCCTCGACCACGCGGAACAGCTCGATCATGCGGTGCGAGTAGGCGGCGAAGACGAAGTCGCGGAACTCGGGCGAATCGGCCAGAAGCGCCTCGAAGGTGGCGCGCGGCGCCTCGGCGGCGACCACGTCGGTCTCGGCCACGCCCTCGCCATGATAGCTTTGCTCGGCGAACAGGCAGGCGGCGGTCATCACGCAGCTTTCCCCCGCCGCGACGCGGTAGAGCACGATCTCGCGCCCGCCGGGCGAGGTCTGGTGCACGCGCACCGCGCCCGACAGCAGGAACAGCATGCCGCGCGGCTTCTCGCCGGGGCCGAAGACGCGCTCGCCGGCGGCGAAGCGGCGCAGGCGCGCGGCGTCCTCGAGCTTGCGGCGCAGCGTCGGGCTCAGCCGCGCCAGTCCGGCGAAGCGCCCCGTCCAGCCCGCATGGGCGCCCAGGGCGCCGGGGCGCGGCGCGGCGGGAGCGACGGTTTCCTTCACTTCGGCTCTCCTGATCGTTGCACGCGACAACCTAGCGCAAAGCAAGCGATCAGGGAAGAAACCACACGAATTTTTCGCATAAATCCCGCCGCGCCGTCCGCGCGCTCAGGCCTGCGCCGCTTCGGGCGCGGGGGCGCGCTCGCGCGCGCGCTCGGCGCGGATGGCGCGCAGCGCGTCCTCGACCGCGGGGGCGTAGCGCGCCTCGGGCCGCCGCAGGCCATGGGCCAGCAGCACCCGGCGGATGTCGCGCCGCGCGCCGGTCAGCCACAGCGTCACGCCGCGCCGGTGCATCTTGCGCGCCAGCCCCTCGATCATGCTGGCGCCGGTGGAATCGAGCATCGGCGCCTCGGAGAAATCGATGATGAGCGCCCGATGCGTGTCCTGGATGCGGTCCAGCACCGAGGCGATCGAGGCCGCCGCGCCGAAGAACAGCACGCCGCGGATGCGGTAGACCACCACGTCGGGGTCCGCGGCGGCGGCCTCGTCATAGGGGCGGCGGGGCTCGGCATCGTCGGGCATGTCCTGCGGAACCAGCGGGGTTTCGGCGGCGATGGCGGTCATGCGGCTCATGCGGTGGATGAACAGCACCGAGCCCAGCGCCACCCCCGCCACGATCGCCTCGGTCAGGTCGCGGAAGACGGTCAGCAGGAAGGTCAGCGCCAGCACCATCGTCTCGCCCGCGCCCGAGCGCGCCAGCGCGGCGATGGCCGGGCGCTCGATCATGTTCCAGGCCACGACCGCCAGGATGCCCGCCAGCGCCGCCAGCGGCACGTAAGAGGCCAGCGGCGCCGCGACCAGCACGAACAGCAGCAGGAACAGCGCGTGCAGCATGCCCGACACCGGCCCATGGGCGCCGGCGCGCACATTCGTGGCGGTGCGCGCGATGGTCCCGGTCACGCAGATGCCGCCGAACAGGGCCGAGCCCATGTTCGCCACGCCCTGGGCGACCAGCTCGCAGTTCGAGCGGTGCCGCCGCCCGGTCATGCCGTCGGCCACCACCGCCGAGAGCAGCGACTCGATCGCGCCAAGCATGGCGAAGGAGGCCGCGGCGGGCAGCATCTCGATCACCCTGGCCGGCGAGAGGTCGGGCAGCTTCGGCGCCGGCAGCGACGAGGGAATGCCGCCGAAGCGCGTACCGATGGTCTGCACCGGCAGATCCAGCGCCGCGACCGCCGCCGCCGCGGCCGCCGCCGCGATCAGCATTCCCGGCCAATGGGGCCGCCAGCGCCGCAGCGCAAGGATCGCGCCCGCCGTCGCCGCCGACAGCGCCGCGGCCTGCGGCGTGATCGTGTCGCGCGCGGCCCACAGCGCGGGGATCTTCTCGAGCAGCGGCCCCGGCTCGTGCGTCAGGTTCATCCCCAGAAGCTCGCGCAGCTGGCTGGCGAAGATGATGACCGCGATGCCCGAGGTGAAGCCCACCGTCACCGGGAAGGGAATGAACTTGACGAAGGCCCCCAGCCGCAGAAGCCCCACCGCCAGCAGGATGATCCCCGACAGGAAGGTGGCCAGGATCAGGCCGTCCATCCCGTGCTGCGCGACCGTCGCCGAGACCAGCACGATGAAGGCGCCCGCCGGCCCGCCGATCTGAAAGCGCGAGCCGCCCAGCAGCGACACCAGAAACCCGCCGACGATGGCCGTCCACAGCCCCTGCGCCGGAGTCGCGCCCGAGGCGATGGCGATGGCCATGGACAGCGGCAGCGCCACGATGGCCACGGTCAGGCCCGCCACGGCGTCGGCGCGCAGATGGCCAAGGCCGTAGCCTTCGCGCAGGACGGTCACGAGCTTGGGCGTGTAAAGATCGGCGAAGCTTGGCGTTTCGGGCGCAGAGGCTGGAATGCGGTTCATGTCTGGCGGCGCCTTGGATCAGGCCGCGGCAGGATCGTCCGTCAGCACTGGGCGGTCGCCGTCGCGTCGGTTTCGTTCCGAGCCGGGGCGCAAGAGGATCTGAGGCGCACGCCGCGCCCGCCCGCAGGGCTTGCCGCCCCCTCGCCGATCAGCTCGACCCCCGCAAGCTCGAACGCCTCGATCACCCGCGTCAGACTGTTGGCCGAACCGCGCACGACGCCCTCGCTGGCCTCCATGCGCTGGATGGTCGGAACCGACAGGCCCGACAGCTCGGCCAGAGTCTTCTGGTCCATTCCAAGCAGCGCCCTGGCGGCGCGCATCTGTGCGGCGGTGATCATGGCGACTCGCTCTTGCAGAGGCGATGCATATCTTGGACATCCGAATGGATGTTTCAAGCCCATTTATTGATTTTTGAGACATCATTCACGGTCGGCGCGGGGGCGCGGCCCCGAATGGGGCGGCGGACGGCGCAGCTCTTCGGCGATGCGCCGGCGGGCCTCGGGCGAAAGGGTGGCGGCGAAGGCGACGAAGGCGTCGTCGGCGACGTCGCGCATGCTGCGCTCGGCCTCGCGCGCCGCGCGCAGGGCCGCGCGCAGCGCGTCGGCCGAGAAGGGCTCGGCCGCCAGGGCCCGCGCCAGCTGCGCGCGCGCCGCGTCGCGCCGATCGCGCGCCGCGCGCAGCTCGTCGCGATGGGCGCGCATCAGCTCATGGGCGCGCGCGCGCTCGTCCTCGGGCATCATGCGCATCACCCGGCGCAGGGTGAAGCGGTCGAAGCCGGCGGGCGCGGCCTGGTCATGGGGATGGCCATGCAGGCGCAGCGCCAGCCCCGCCGCCGCGCCGATGAACAGAAGGTTCAGGCACAGCGACGCCGCCAGCGCCCAGCGCGCCGGCCCCCAGCGGCGCGCGGGGGGCGCGGGCGCCTCGCCGCGCGGCGCTTCGGTCGGGTCGAGGTCGTGCTTGTCTTGGGCCATGTCAGCGTGCGTCCTGTTCAAGTTCGGCGTCGATCTCGGCGAAAAGCGGCTGGGACAGAAGGTCGGCGCCGGCGTCGGTCTCTAGACCCGCCGCGGCCGGGAACGCGGTCGAAAGCGCGGCCATGTTCGCGCCCGCGGGCAGCGCCGCATAGCCCAGCCATGCGCCCAGCATCAGGCTGGCGGCCATCGCCGCGCCCGCGCCGGCGGCGCCCGTCAGCGCCCGGCGCGCCGCCCCGAGGAGGCGGCGCGCCCCCGCCCTGCCCCGCCGCGCCTCGGCCGCAGGGGGGCGCGGGGGGCGCGCGGCCTCGGGCGGCGCGGCGCCGGCCTGCGCCTCGGCCGCGGCCAGGATGCGCGCGCTCAGCCCGGGCGAGGGCGCCTCGGCTTCGGCGGCCAGAGCGTCGAGCGCACGCCACAGCGCGGCCGCTCCGGCCTGCACCGCCCGCGCCTCGGCCGATGCCTCGAGCAGCGCCAGCGCGCCCGGCCGCGCCGCGGCGGGCCAGTCGTCAAGGTCGGGGCCGTGGCGCAGCGCCAGATCCTCGAACTGCGCAAGGGTCATGGGCGCGCGGACCGGATCGTTGGGGCTCATGGCCGTCTCCTTTCATCTGCCGGCGCACGCGCGCCGCCGGCGGGCGCTGCCAGGCGCTGCGCAAGGCGGCGCCGGGCGCGGGCCAGAAGGCTTTCGACCGCCTCGACGCTGATGCCAAGGCGCTCGGCGATCTCGGGGTTCGACATCTCGGCGAAATGGCGCATGGTCAAGGCGGCGCGCTGGCGGTCGGGCAAGGCGTCGATCTCGGCGCGCAGGCGCGCGGCCTCTTGCCGGGCCGAGATGCGCTCGAGCGCCGAAGGCCCCTCATCCTCGCGATCGGGCGGGGGCGCGTCGCTGATGCGCGCGCGGCGGCGCAGGCGGTCGATGCACAGATTGGCGACCACCCGGTGCAGCCATGTGCCCGGCGCCGCCTGCCCCGCGCGCCAGCTCGGCGCCTGACGCCAGAGCCGCAGGAAGGCCTCCTGCGTCACGTCCTCGGCCTCGTGCCGGTCGGCGAGCATGCGCATGGCCACCGCCAGCGCGCGCGGGGCGAGCCGCTCGGTCAGCAGCTGCGCGGCGCGCCGGTCGCCGGCGGCGAAGCGCGCCATCAGCGCGTCGTCCTCTTCGGGCGCGCCCGCCTCGGCCGGGGCTTCGCGCGCGCTCTGGGCGTCAAGCGGCATGGCCATGCGTCCCGCGCCGTCCTTTCCGTTCGAGCCCGCGGCCGCCGCAACGGCCGCGGGCGAGGCCCGGTCAGATCACTCGCATTCCATCATGCGCTTGGGACCATGCTCGGGTCCATGACCGTCGCGCGGACCTTCGCCGCCGCGCGGACCGTGGCCGTGTCGCGGACCGTCGCCGCCATGCATGCGCGCGTGGTGCTCGCGCATCAGCTTCATGCGCTCGGCGGCCTCTTCCCTGGTGACGACGCCGTCGTCATTCGCGTCGAGCATGTCGAACATCATCGCCCGGCGCGCGGCCTTGTCGGCGTCGGCGGCGGCCAGCTCCTGCTCGGAGAGGGCGCCGTCGCCGTCCTTGTCCATGCGCGAGACCATGCCCGCGGCCTTGCGCGCCATGCGCTCGGCGCGCAGCGCCTCCATGCGCGCGACAAGCTCCTTGGCCGTGACCTTGCCGTCGCCGTCGGCGTCGATGGCGGCGAAGGCGCCGAGGGGCCCGGCGGCCATCTCGGCGCGGTCGATCTTGCCGTCGCCGTTGGCGTCGTGGCGCTCGAAGATGCGCTCGGGGCCATGGCGGGGCCCGTCGCCCGGCCCCATGGCCTGCGCGGCCGCCATGCCGGCGGCGCCCAGCGCGGCCAGGGCGGCGGCGGCGAAGGCGGCGGTTCTCAGTCCCGAGAGTTTCGATGCGTTCATCACGCGCGTCTCCTTGTCATGTCGTTGCCGTCCCAGGGGCGGCGCGCGGCGCGCCTTGCCGACCAGGGGACGCAGCTTCAACGGCCGCCAGGGCGGGTTCCGTCGCGCGGCGTCGATTTTTTTCGCGCCCCGCTCCGCGGCGCCCACCGTGCGAGCGCCGGGAAGCCGCAGGCCGAATCGGGCCGAACCGGGCCGAACGGGGCCGAACCGGGCGGGCGCGGCCACGCAAGCGCGGCGGCGGCCGAGGCGGCGGCGATCGGGCGGCGATCCGGCGGCCGCGAGTCCGGCGCGGCGCGCGCAAGCGGCGTCGCGGCCCGATCGCCCGCGCGCCCGCGGCGCGGCTGCGACACGGCGCCGCGAGGCGTCGGGCCGCTTGGCGCCGCCGCGCGGAAAGGTCCACATTGGAGCGCATGAGCACCGAACGCACATCCGACGATCCCGCGCCCCCCGCGCCGCGCCCGCTCGGCCTCGCCCTCAAGCGCGGCTGGCGGCGCCAATGCCCCAACTGCGGGGGCGGCGGCATGATGGACGGCTACCTGACCGTGCGCGACCGCTGCGTCGTCTGCGGGGCCGAGCTGTTTCACCACCGCGCCGACGACATGCCCGCCTGGGGCACGATCCTGATCGTGGGCCACATCATCGCCCCGGCCATGCTGACCGTCTACGACCTGTGGGACCCGCCGCTGTGGGTGCACTGGACGCTGTGGCCGCTGCTGGCGCTGGCGCTGACGCTGGCGCTGCTGCCGCGGGTGAAGGGCATGGTGGTCGCCTATCAGTGGGCGCACCGCATGGGCGGGTTCGAGACCGCCGCGCGCTGAGGCCGCGGCCGCTGGACAGCCCCGCGCGCCGACGCCATAGTCGCCGGGCAGGAGAGCAATCATGTCCGACCAGGCCCCCCGCCCCGACGAGGCGCGCGCAAGCACGAGCAACGACACCCCCGGCCGCGGCCGCGAGGATCGTCCCCGCAAACCCGCGCCGGTTCCGCGCGACGCGGCGACGCTGATCCTGGCGCGCCGCGACGCGGATGCGCCGCGCGTGCTGATGGGTCAGCGCGGCGCCGGCGCCAGCTTCATGCCGTCGAAATTCGTCTTTCCCGGCGGCGCGCTCGACCCCGAGGACGCGCACGCCGCCGCCGAGCTGCTGCCCGCGCTGCGTCCGGCCTGCGCCGCGCGCCTGTCCAAGGCCGCGCCCGAGGGGCTGGCGCTGCCTCTGGCCATGGCCGCGATTCGCGAGACCTTCGAGGAAACCGGCCTGGCGCTGGGGCGGCCCGACCCGCGCGCGGCGCAGCTTGCCCGGGGCGCGCCGGCAAGCTGGCGGGCGTTCTACGAGCTGGGCCTGGTTCCGGCGGTCGATTCGCTGCGCTTCATCTTCCGCGCCGTCACGCCGCCCTCGCGGCCCAAGCGTTTCGACGCGCGCTTCTTCCTCGCCGACGCGGCGGCGCTGCATTCGGACCCCGACGCGCTCGAGGGCTGCGGCGAGCTGAGCCATCTGCGCTGGCTGACGCTGGCCGAGGCGCGGCGGCTGGAGCTGCCGCTCATCACCGAGGTGGTGCTGGCCGAGGTCGAGGAGATCCTTGCCGAGGATCCCGACAAGGACCGCCCCGCGCCGTTCTTCCATCATGACGAGGACCGCTCCTGGTTCGACGCGCTCTGACGCGCCGGGCCGCGGGCGGCGACGAGGAGCGGCGCGCGATGACCGGACAGGGCGCGGGTCTGACCGCGGCGATCGCCACCGTTTCGATCGCGGGCTTCGGCCTGTCGATGACCCATCCGCTGATCGCGTTGCTGCTCGAACGCGCGGGGGCGAGCGGGCTCGAGATCGGGCTCAACGCCGCCGCCCCCGCCGCGGCGATGCTCGCGGGCGGGCTGGTCATGCCGCGCGCGCTGCGGGCGGTCGGCGCGGCGCCGCTGCTGCTGGGCGCGTGCGTGACGCTGGCGGCGACGCTGCTGCTGTTCAAGCCGCTGTCGGGCTTCGGCTGGTGGACGGCGCTGCGGGGGCTGCACGGCCTGGCGGCGACGGCGGTCTTCTTCGCCTCCGAGCTGTGGATCGTGGCCGTCGCCCCGCCCGAGCGGCGCGGCTGGCTGATCGGCGTTTACGCGCTGTGTCTGTCGCTGGGATTCCTGGCCGGCCCGCTGACGCTGAGCCTGGTCGGCGTCGAGGGCTGGGCGCCTTTCCTGGCGGCGGCGGGCGCCTCGCTTGCGGCGGGGGCGCCGGTGCTTTGGGCCTGGCGCGCGGCGCCGGCCTCGCTCAGCGCGGGCCCGGCCAAGCCGCCGCCCGTGCTCTTGCGCATGCGCACGGACCCGTCGCTGATGCTGGCGGTGGCGCTGTTCGGGATGATCGAGTTCGGCGGCTTTGCGCTCATGCCCGTATGGGCGCTCGGGTCGGGCATGGACCAGGACGCGGCGCTGCGCGTCTCGGCGATGCTGGCGCTGGGCAACGTGGCGCTGCAGCTGCCTCTGGGCTGGGCGGCCGACCGCTTCGACCGGCGCGCGCTGCTGGTCGGCGCGGCGGCGATCTCGGCCACGGCGGCGGCGCTGATGGGGCTGAGCGTGGGCCGGGTCTGGGCGGTGATGATGTGGGCGGCGCTGCTGGGGGGCGTGGCGGTGGCGCTCTACACCGTGTCGCTGGCCGAGCTGGGGGCGCGCTATCGGGGCGACGCGCTGGCCGGCGCCACCGGCGCGGTGATGATGGCCTACGGCTTCGGCGCGCTGATCGCCCCGCCGCTGATGGGCCAGGCGATGGATGCCGCGGGCCCGGACGGTCTGCTGTGGACGCTGGGCGGCGCGGCGGGCGGATACGCCCTTTTCGCCGCGTGGCGCGCGCGGGCGAGGGGCGCGCCTTGACTTGGATGCGCCGAGGTGTATGAAGCGGGTTCCGGATTCAACGGGGCCGTCTTGCGCAAGCGCCCCTCACACGACGCGGGACCGCCCGCAAGGAGACCTGAGCCATGGCGAAGCCCACCACCGTCAAGATCCGCCTGAACTCCAGCGCGGGCACGGGCCACTTCTATGTGACGAAGAAGAACTCGCGCACCATGACCGAGAAGATGGTCGTGCGCAAATACGACCCCGTCGCGCGCAAGCACGTCGAATACAAGGAAGGCAAGATCAAGTAAGCCGCCTTTCCCTTGCGCCGAAAACACGCCCGACGGCCCCGGCCGCCGGGCGTTTTCGCGTTCGACAAGCGTTTCGCAACCTCGGCCCGTCAGTGTGCCCCCGGCAGGGGCCGCCGGCGCGGCGATTCGCGCCCCGGCCGTGGGGATGATTGCCGAGGGGGGAGGGCATGGCCGGACAAGGGGCGATCGCCGCCGAGGAGCGGCGCGGCGTCGGGATCGGACGCGACGCGCGGCGCGGGGCCGCGGCGGCGGCGCTGGGCGTGGCGCTGACGGCGGCGGCCGCGGCGGCGCTTGCCGCGGCGCTGCGCGAGGTCGATCCGCACAAGCTTTCGGCGGCGCTGCGCGCGACGCCGCCCCAAAGCCTGGCGCTGGCGGCCGCCGCGACCATGGCCGGATACGCCGTGCTGATCGGCTACGATCTGGCGGCGCTCAGATGGCTGGGCCGGCCGCTTGCGGCGCGGCGCGCGGCCGCCGGCGCGCTGGCCGCCTTCGCGATCGGCAACACGCTGGGCTTCGGGGCGCTGACGGGCGCGGCGGTGCGCTGGCGGCTCTACCGGCGATGGGGGCTTGGCGCGGCGGATGCGGCCGCGGTGGCGGGCTTTGCGGCGCTGTCATTCTTCCTGGGCATGGCGGCGATCGGCCTCGGCGCGCTGTTGCTGGCGCCAGACGCGCTTGGCCCCGCGGCGCCATGGCCGCCCGAAACAGTGCGCGCCGGGGCGGCCGCGGCGGCGCTGACGGCGGCCGCGGCGCTGCTCCTGACCGCGCGGCGGCGCGCGCCGCTGCGCCTTGGCAAGCTTCGCCCGCCCGCGCCCGGCCCCCGCATGATCGCGGGACAGCTGGCGGTGACGCTGGCGGATCTGGCCTTTGCCGCGTTGGCCCTTCACGCCCTGCTGCCGCCCGAAGCGGCGCCCGGCTTCGGGCGCTTTCTGGCGGTGTTCTGCGTCGCGACCATGGCGGGGGTGATCAGCAACGTGCCCGGCGGACTTGGGGTGTTCGAGGCGGTGATCGCCGCGTCGCTCGCCGCCGACGCCCCGATCGAGGCGCTGGCCGCCGCCCTGGCGCTCCACCGGCTGATCTATTTCCTGATCCCCTTCGCCCTGAGCGCGGCGGGGCTCGGAGCGCTCGGCCTTGACGCGCATCGACGCATTCCCGCGCTGATCGCCCGCGCCAGAGCCGCCGCCATGCCCGCCGCCGGTCCGCTGAGCGCGGGCGCCGCCCTGATCTGCGGCGCCGCGCTGGCGCTGCTGCCCTGGGCGGACGAGCCCAAGGCGACGGCGGCGCGCATCTCGGCGGTGTGCGGCGCGGCGCTGCTCATGCTGATCGGCGGGCTGTCGCGGCGCGTGGCCGGCGCGCCGCCGCTGGCCGCCGGGGCCGCGATCTGCGGCGCGGCGGCGGCGGCGGCCGCGGGCGACGGCGTGACGGCGGCGGCGGTGGCGTCCGCGGCCGCCATCCTCGCGCCGCTGCGCCCGGCATTCGACCGGCCGGCCAGGCTGGCCGCGGCCGCCGCCTCGCCGCGGCGAATCGCCCGTCTCGCCGCCACCGCCGGCGCGGCGGCGCTCTTCGCCGCGCTGGCCGCGCGCAGCGGCTCGGCCGACGCCCCGCCCGGCCTCGCCCTTGCCGCCAGCGCGGCGCTGGCGCTGGCCGCGGTCTGGCGCGCGCTGGGCCCCGCTCCCGCCGCGATGCGCGCGCCCGACGCGGACGCCCTCGCCGCCGCCGCGGCCATCATCGACCGCCACGGCCCGCCCGAGGCCGAGATGGCGATGTCCGCCGACAAGGCGTTGTTCTTCTCGCCGGACGAGGACGCCTTCATCATGTTCGCGCCGCAGGGGCGTTCGTGGATCGCCTATGCCGACCCGGTCGGCCCCGAGACGTCCCTGCCCGCCCTCATCGACGCCTTCTGCGACGCGGCGCGCGCCGCCGGCGCCCGGCCCGTCTTCTACGAAACCTCCGACCGGCTTCTGGCGCACTGGATCGACCGGGGCATGCGCGTTCGCAAGATCGGAGAAGAGGCGCTGGTCAGCCTCCCCGACTGGAGCCTGTCGGGCCGCCGCCACAGAACCCTGCGCAACGCCTGCAGCAAGCTGCGGCGCGAGGGCCTTGCGGCCGAGCTGCACCTGCCGCCCCATGCGCCCGCGCTTCTCGATGCGCTCGAGGACGTTTCGCGCGAATGGCTGGCGAGCAAGGGCGGGCGCGAGAAACGCTTCTCGGTCGGCGCCTTCGACCGCCGTCGCCTGTCGCGCCAACCCGTTCTGACCCTGAGCGAGAACGGCCGCCTCGTCGCCTTCGCCAGCCTTCTCGCGCCGGCGGGGGGCGCGCGCGCGGCGGTCGACCTGATGCGCCACCGCGCCTGCGGACGGCGGGTGATGGATCTGCTGTTCGTCGAGCTCATCGAGGCCTGCAAGGCCCGCGGCATGCGCGAGCTCAGCCTCGGCATGGCGCCGCTGGCCGGGCTCGACGGCCGGCGCGGCGGGCATCTGTGGAACCGCCTCGGCGCGATCATCTACCGCCATGGCGGCGCGTTCTACAACTTCGCCGGCCTGCGCAACTTCAAGGCGAAGTTCGCGACGGACTGGCGGCCGCGCTATCTGGCGATGCCGGCGCGCAGCTCGACGCTGGGCGCGCTCAAGGACGCGGCCATGCTGATCGCGGGCGGGCCGCTCGGCCTTGCGCCGCCGCGCGCGGCCCGGGCGCTGCGGCGCGCGACGCGGCCGCTGCGCCCGCGCGCGCAGGCGGGCCGAGCATCGCGCTCGCGCCCATCTTGCACCGCACAAGAAGCCCTCCTAGGGTCCGGCTCCGCCGCCTCCTGCGGCCAAGCATCGTGATGAACACCGGAGTTCGCGTGCCATGAACCAGCTTTCCCGACCCCGCACCATCATCCGCGGCGCCATCCCCGCCGAGGCCCCGGCGGCGCTTTCGCGCCGCGCGCTGCTGACCCTTGCCGGCGCGGCCCTGCTCGCCCCCGCGCGGGGGGGCGCCGCCGCCGCGGATCCGGCGCTGGCGCGCATCCGTCTGGCCGGGAAGCTGCGCGCGCTGGCGCCGCGTCTGCCCGCCGCCGCCTGCATGGCGCGGCTGTCGGGCGCGGATGCGCCGGCCTTGGCGCACATGCGCGACTGCTGGGCCGCCTTCCTCGGCGCCGCGCGGCGCCTGCGCGACGGAGACGAATCGCTCGGCTTCGCCGCCGAGAAGGATTTCCGCGCGCGCCAGGCGCTGGCCACCGCCGAAGCCGTCGGGCGCGTCGGCGGCGAAGCGGCCGAGCTTGCCGCCGAGACGGGGGCGCTGACCGGCGAAGCGTTCGACGCCGTCCTTCGAAACGCCGAATCGTTCGAGGCCCACGCCGCCGCCGCCTTCGCCGCGATCCGCGACGCGCATGGCGCCGCAGCGCGCTCGGTCGGCGCGGCGGTGCGGATGGACGTCGTCACGCGCCAGTCCCTGCTGGTCGAGCGAATCGCCCGCGAGGCGGCCCTTGCGGCGCTTGAACTGCGCCAGGCGCAGGAAGCGGCCCGCGGCATCGACCAGGATGCGCAGCTTTTCGCGGCCAGCCATGCGGCGCTGCGCGAGGGCGCGCCCATGCTGGGCATCGCCCCCCCGCCCGAGGGCGCGCGCGCCGCGCTGGCCCGCGCCGAAGAGCTGTGGCCCGATTTCGAGGCCGCCGCGCGCGCGCTTGCCGCGAGCGGCGCGGGGGCGGACGGGCTGAGCGCGGCGCGCGATGCGCTGGCGGCGGCGCTTGACGCGGCGGCCGACCGCTATGCCGGCCTGCCGCAGGGCGCCATCTGACGGGCTCCGCCCGGGACGCGCCGGACAGGGGCCGGCGCGTCAGCGCGCCGTCTCGGCCTTGAGCGGGCGCGCCAGCAGGGCAAGGATCGCCGAGTCGAGGCTTTCGCGCCCCTCGACCACCGCGCGCACGGCCTCGCAGATGGGCATCTCGACGCCGTGGCGGCGGGCCAGGGCGGTGACCGAACGCGCGTTGACCACGCCCTCGACCACCGGCCCGCCCGGCGCGGGCGCGGCCGCGCGCCCCTCGGCCGCCGCGCGCGCCAGCGCGACGCCGAAGGCGAAGTTGCGCGACTGTTCGGACGAGCAGGTCAGCGTCAGATCGCCCAGCCCCGACAACCCGGTCAGCGTCTCGGGATCGGCGCCCATCGCCGCCCCCAGCGCGCGGATCTCGGCGAGGCCGCGGGTGATCAACGCCGCGCGGGTGTTCAGCCCGTAGCCCAGGCCCTGGGCGGCGCCGCAGGCGATGGCGACCACGTTCTTGGCCGCGCCGCCGATCTCGACGCCGAGAAGATCGGTCGAGACATAGGGGCGGAACCGGGCCGAGGCGAAGGCCCGCGCCACGCTTTCGGCCAGGGCGCGCGAACGCGCGGCGACGACGACCGCGGTGGGCAGATCGCGCGCCACCTCGTCGGCGAAGCTGGGCCCCGACAGCGCCGCCAGCGGCCGCCCGGGCAGGGCCTCGGCGACGACCTCGGACATGAGCAGGCCCGAACCGGCCTCGACGCCCTTGGCGCAGATCGCCAGCGGCAGGTCGGGCGGGCAGACCGGCGCAAGGCGCGCGCAGCTTGCGCGCATCGCCTGCGAGGGCGTCGCCAGCGCGGCGGCGTCGGCCCAGGCCAGCGCGGCGGCCGGGTCGGCCTCGGCATGAACCGCATCGGGCAGGACGATGCCGGGCAGGCGCGCCTCGTTGCGGCGCTCGGCCTCGATGCGCCGCGCATGCTCGGCCGAGCGCGGGACGAGCAGCGCCTCGGACCCCGCGCGCGCGGCCGCGATGGCCAGCGCCGTGCCCCACGCCCCCGCTCCGATGACGGCGATGCGCCGCAAGGGCCGATCCGTTCGCGACATGCGCGCCTCCTTCGCCGCGGACGCCACGCGCCCGAGAATCCTTTTGCGACCCCCGCCGCGGCTCTCTATATACGGGCGGCGAGGCCGCCGCGCACCCTGCCAGAGCGTCGCCCAAGGCGCCGCGGGGACGGCCCGGAGCGGGCGCGCGCGCAAGGCGCCGCGCAACAGGAACGGATCATAGCGCATGCTCAGCAGGATTCTCGGCGCGTTCTCGTCGGACATGGCCATCGATCTCGGCACGGCGAACACGCTTGTTTACGTCAAGGGCCGGGGAATCGTGCTCAACGAACCCTCGGTGGTCGCCTTCGCGGTCAAGGACGGCAAGAAAGAGGTCCTGGCCGTGGGCGAGGAGGCCAAGATGATGCTGGGCCGCACGCCCGGCTCGATCCAGGCCATCCGGCCCATGCGCGACGGCGTGATCGCCGATTTCGACGTCGCCGAGGAGATGATCAAGCACTTCATCCGCAAGGTGAACCGCCGTGGCTCGTGGGCGGCGCCGAAGATCGTGGTGTGCGTGCCCTACGGCGCCACCCCGGTCGAGGAGCGCGCGATCCGCGAATCGGTCATGGCCGCGGGCGCGCGCAAGGCTGCCCTGATCGCCGAGCCCATCGCCGCGGCCATCGGCGCGGGCATGCCCATCAGCGAGGCCACCGGCTCGATGGTGGTGGACATCGGCGGCGGCACGACCGAGGTGGCGGTGCTGTCGCTGGGCGACATCGTCTATGCGCGCTCGGTGCGCGTGGGCGGCGACAAGATGGACGAGGCGATCATCTCGTATCTGCGCCGCTCGCAGAACATCCTGATCGGCGAGGCGACGGCCGAACGCATCAAGACCGCCATCGGCACCGCGCGCATGCCCGCCGACGGGCGCGGGCAGTCGATGGACATCCGCGGGCGCGACCTGATGAACGGCATCCCGAAGGAGATCGAGGTCACGCAGGGGCAGATCGCCGAGGCGCTGGCCGAGCCGGTGCAGGCGATCAAGGAGGCGGTGATGAGCGCGCTCGAGGCCACGCCGCCCGACCTTGCGGCCGACATCGTGGACCGCGGCGTGATGCTGACCGGCGGCGGCGCGCTGCTGGGCGATCTGGACCTTGCGCTGCGCGAGCAGACGGGGCTGGCCATCACCGTGGCCGAGGATCCGCTCAGCTGCGTGGCGCTGGGAACCGGCAAGGCGCTGGAGCATGAGAAGGACCTCATGCACATTCTGAGCTACAAGAGCTGACCGCCCGCGGCCCCCGCCGCGCGCCGGCGCCCGCGCCAGGCGGGCCGCGCGCGGCGGCGCCCGCGCCGGGCGACGACGCACGGAGACCCGCGCGATGAGCGACGCCCGCATCCGACACGAGGACATGGCCCGCGCCGCCCGGCGCGCGGTCGCGGCCGCGCTGGCGGTGGCGCTGTTCGGGGTGTTCGTGCTGTGGCGCGCCGACAATCCGCGGCTCGAGCGCCTGCGCATGGCCGCGGCCGAGTGGCTGCGCCCCTCGCTCGAATGGACGGCGACGCCGGCGCGCTTCGTCTCGGACATGATCGCCGACTATCAGCGCTTCACCCGCGTCTACGCCCAGAACGCCGAGCTGCGGCGCGAGATCCAGCGCCTGCGCGCCTGGCGCGAGGCGGCCCGGCAGCTCGAGCAGGAGAACGCGCGTCTGCGCGCGCTCAACAACGTGCGCCTTGCGCCGGCGGCGGGCTTCGCGACGGGCGAGATCATCGCCGATGGCGGCGGCCCCTTCCTGCAGACGGCGCTGGTCAATGTGGGCGCGCGCGACGGCGTGCGCGACGGCGCGGCTGTGATGGACGGCTCGGGCCTGGTCGGTCGCGTGACCGGGGTCGGCCGCCACGTGGCGCGGGTGTTGTTCGTGACGGACCACTCGAGCCGGGTGCCGGTCACGCTGCTGCCCTCGGGGCGGCGGGCGATCATGGCCGGCGACGCCGGCGCCGCCCCGCTGCTGGCGCATGTGGAGAACCCCGATCAGCCCGTGGCGGGCGAGCGCATCGTGACCTCGGGCGCGGGCGGCGTGTTTCCGCCCGATCTGCCGGTGGGGCTGGCGGTGATCGGTCCGCGGGGCAAGCCGCGGGCGCTGCTGTCGGCGGACATGAAGCGGCTCGAATTCGTGCGCGTGCTGCGCTACGAGCCGGACACGCGCATCGACGCGCCCGGCGGGCTGATCCTGCGCCCGGCGCCGTCCGGCGCGCCGCCGGCCGCGAGCGAGGATGCGCCGGACGGCGGCGCCGGGGGCGCCGGGCCGAACCCGGCCCCTGGCGCGGGCGCGGCGTCGGGGATGGATTCGGGGACGGTCTCGGGGGCGGGGCGGTGAACGCGCGCGGGATCGAGCTGCTGCATGGCGGCGCGGCCCTGGCGGCGGCGTTGTTCGTCGCGCTGCTGCTGCAGCTGGCGCCGCTGGGGCTGCAGCCGGCCTCGGCGCCCTCGCCCGATCTGGTGTGGTGCGTGCTGGCGTGGTTCGCGCTCAACCGCCGCGACGCGCTGCCCGCGCCGGCCCTGGCGGCGGCCGCGCTGTTCGCCGATCTGGCGCTGGGCGGCCCGGCGGGCGCGGGGGCGCTGTGCATGTTCCTGACCGCGCAGGCGCTGTCGGCGCGCGCGGCCGTGGCCGACGCCGCCGCGCGCCCGCACGAGCCCTGGCGCGACTGGGCGGCGGCCTCGGCCGGATCGGCGGCGGTGCTGCTGGGGCAGTGGCTGCTGATGCTGGTCTCGTTCGCCGGCGCGCCGCCCCTGTCGGATCTGTCGCTGCGCTGGGCGGCGACGACGGCGGCCTTTCCGCTGGCGGCGGCGGCGCTGCGCTACGGGCTGATGCTGCGCCCGCGCAGGAGCGCGTCATGAGCGCCCGGCGCGACGCGGGCGCGCTGACGCGCCGGGGGCTGGTGCTGCTGGGCGCGCAGGGCGCCCTGATGGGCGTGCTGGCGCTGCGCATGCGCCAGCTCCAGATCGCCGACGCCGAGCGCTTTCGCCTCATGGCCGAGGAGAACCGCGTCAACATCCGCCTCATTCCGCCCGCGCGCGGGCGCATCTTCGACCGCGAGGGCCGCCCCCTGGCGGTCAACCGGCAGAACTACCGCGTCGCCATCGTGCGCGAGGGAACGGACGACCCCGAAGAGACGCTGGCGCGCCTGGCCCGGCTGATCGACATCCCGCCCCGCGCGCGCGAGAAGGCCCTGCGCGAGCTGCGCGCCAAGCCCGCCTTCGTGCCCGTGGCCGTGGCCGAGCACCTGACCTGGGAGGAGTTCGCCCGCGTCAACGCCAACGCCCCCGCCCTGCCCGGCGTCGAGGTCGAGGCGGGGCTGACGCGCTTCTACCCGCAGGGCGAACTGACGGCGCATGTGGTGGGCTATGTGGGCCGCGTTTCCGAGCGCGAGCTCAAGGAAGACGGCGGGCGCACCCCGCTTTACCAGATTCCCGACTTCCAGATCGGCAAGTCGGGCGTCGAGCTCAAGGCCGAGGAGATCCTGCGCGGCGAGGCGGGCGTCAGCCGCATCGAGGTCAACGCGCTGGGCCGCGTCATCCGCGAGTTCGAGCGCGAAGAGGGCAAGCCCGGCGACGACCTGCAGCTGACCGTGGATCTCGAGCTTCAGCGCTACGCCATGGAGCGCATGAAGGACGAAAGCGCCGCCGCCTGCGTGCTGGACCTGACGACGGGCGATGTCGCGGCGCTGGCTTCGGCGCCGGGCTTCGATCCGAACAAGTTCGTCTTCGGCATCTCGTCGAAGGAGTGGAAGGCGCTGCTCGACGACCCCCATAGGCCGCTGTCGAACAAGACCGTCTCGGGGCAGTATCCGCCCGGCTCGACCTTCAAGATGGTGGTGGCGCTGGCGGCGCTCGAGGCCGGGGCGCTGGACCCGGCCGAGCGCGTCTTCTGCAACGGGCGCTACAAGCTGGGCACGTCCTGGTTCCATTGCTGGCGGCGCGGCGGGCACGGGCATGTGGACCTGCACCAGAGCCTGGCGCAGTCCTGCGACGTGTTCTACTACGAGATCGCGCGGCGCGTGGGCGTCGAGGCCATCGCCGACATGGCGCGCCGCCTTGGCCTGGGGCAGGCGCCGCCCCTGCCGCTGCCGGCGGTGCGCTCGGGGCTGATCCCCGACAAGGCGTGGAAGCGCCGCGCCCACAAGCGCGCCTGGCAGATCGGCGACACGCTCAACGCCGGCATCGGCCAGGGCTATGTGCTGGCGACCCCGATCCAGCTGGCGGTGATGACGGCGCGCATCGCCACGGGCCGGCAGGTGACGCCGCGCCTTGTGCGCGCGCGCGCCGGGCTGCCGCTGCCGGCGCCCGAATTCGCGCCGCTGGGCGTCTCGGCCGCGCATCTGGCGCTGGTGCGGGGCGGCATGTTCGGCGTCGTCAACGACGCGCGCGGCACGGCGCGCAAGGCGCGCATCGCGCAGGAGGGCATGGAGATGGCGGGCAAGACCGGCACCAGCCAGGTGCGCCGCATCACCGCCGCCGAGCGCGCCGCCGGCGTCATCCGCAACGCCGACCTGCCATGGGAGCGGCGCGACCATGCGCTGTTCGTCTGCTTCGCCCCCTACCGGGCGCCGCGCTATGCGGTGTCGGTGGTGGTCGAGCATGGCGGCGGCGGCTCGACCGCGGCGGCGCCGATCGCGCGCGACCTGATGATGCGCGCCCTGTTCGGCCCCGAACCGCCCATCACCGCCTATCCGCCCGACGAGCGACGGCGCATCGAGGAAGAACGCCTGCGCCCGCCCGCCCCTCGACCCGAACGACCGCAAAGCGACCGCGCATGACCTTCCGCGACCTCGACCGCGACGAGCCCGCCACGCTGGGCGCCAAGCTTCTGCGCTTCAACTGGGCGCTGCTGCTCCTGGTGACGGCGGTGGCCTGCGTGGGCTTTCTGATGCTGTATTCGGTCGCGGGCGGGCGGCTCGAGCCCTGGAGCGCGCGGCAGATGGTGCGTTTCGCCATGGGCGTGGCGCTGATGATGGCCATCGCCATGATCCATGTGCGCTTCTGGCGCGCCATGGCGCCGCTGGCCTATCTGGGGGGGCTGGCGCTGCTGGCCGCGGTCGAGCTGTTCGGCTCGGTGGGCATGGGCGCGCAGCGCTGGATCGACCTTGGGTTCGTGCAGCTTCAGCCCTCGGAGGCGATGAAGATCGCGCTGGTGATGGCGCTGGCGCGCTATTACGACTGGCTCGACCGCGACAAGGTCTCGCGCCCGTTGTGGCTGCTGCCGCCGCTGGCGATGATCGCGCTGCCCATGGCGCTGGTGCTCAAGCAGCCCGATCTGGGCACGGCGCTGCTGCTGGGCGCGGGGGGCGCGGTGGTGATGTTCCTGGCCGGGGTCAGCTGGTGGTATTTCATCGCCGCGGCGGCCGCGGGCGCGGGGGCGGTGGCGGCGGTGATGGCCTCGCGCGGGACCGAGTGGCAGCTGCTCAAGGACTACCAGTATCGCCGCATCGAGGTCTTCCTCGACCCCTCCTCCGATCCGCTCGGGGCGGGCTATCACATCACCCAGTCCAAGATCGCCTTCGGCTCGGGCGGGCTGACGGGGCGCGGCTTCATGCAGGGCACGCAGGCGCGGCTCAACTTCCTGCCCGAGAAGCACACCGACTTCATCTTCACCACCCTGGCCGAGGAGTTCGGCCATGTCGGCTCGCTGGCGCTGCTGGGGCTATACGCGCTGATCGTGCTGTTCTGCACCGCCTCGATGCTGTCGAACCGCGACCGTTTCGGGGCGCTGATGACGGGCGGGCTGACGGCGACCTTCTTCTTCTTCTTCGCCGTGAACATGGCCATGGTGATGGGGCTGGCGCCGGTGGTGGGCGTGCCCTTGCCGCTGGTCAGCTATGGCGGCTCGGCCATGCTTGTGCTGATGATCGCCTTCGGGCTGATCCAGTCGGCGCATGTGCATCGCCCGCGCCGCGGGCTCTGAGCAAGGGGGAATGCGATGACGCTTCGGGTTCTTTTCGCCGGCCGTCCCGAGGATCGCGAGGTCTGGAGCGCGGCGCTGCGCGCGGCGGCCGAGCGCGCGGGCGAGCGCTTTGCGCTCGAGACCGATCCCGCGCGCGTCGATCCGGCGGCGGTGGACGTGATGATCGTCGATCCCAAGGGGCCGGTGCGCGACTTCGGCCCCTACGTCAACCTGCGCGCGGCGCTGAGCATGTGGGCCGGGGTCGAGGCGCTGCTGGCCAATCCGACGCTCAAGGCGCCGCTTGCGCGCATGGTCGAGCGCGGCATGACCGAGGGCATGACGGAATACGTCGTCGGTCACGTGATGCGGATCCACCTGGGCATGGACGCGCACCTGTTCGCCCCGCCCGGGCGCTGGGACCCGACCCCGCCGCCCCTGGCGCGTCAGCGCCATGTGGCCGTGCTGGGGCTGGGCGAGCTGGGCGCGGCGGCGGCCGAGGCGCTGGCGCGGCTGCGCTTCGTGGTGCATGGCTGGTCGCGGCGCCTGCGCGACGTGCCGGGCGTGATCTGCCGCGCCGGCCCCGAGGGGCTGGAAGAGACCTTGCGCGCGGCGCAGATCGCGGTTCTGCTGCTGCCGGCGACCCCGGCGACCGCCGGCATCATGGACGCGCGGCGCCTGGCGCTGCTGCCGCGCGGCGCGGCCATCGTCAATCCGGGCCGCGGGGCGCTGATCGACGACGACGCGCTTCTGGCCGCGCTCGATTCGGGGCATGTGGCGCATGCGACGCTGGACGTCTTCCGCCACGAGCCCCTGCCCCCCGAGCATCCCTACTGGACCCATCCGCGCGTTCTGGTGACGCCGCACATCGCCTCGGCCACGCGGCCCGACACCGCCGCCGAGGCGCTGGTCGCGCAGATCGGGCGCATCGCCCGCGGCGCGCCGCCCTTGCATGTTGTCGATCGCGCGCAGGGCTATTAGTTAGCGGACGCGCCCAGGGCGGGCGCGCGTGGGCCGCGTGTGCGAACGCGGCCGGACATCGGAGAGACGAATGGCGGCACGCAACGCGAAAGGGCGCAAGGCGCCCCGGCGCGGCTTCTGGCAGCGCATGCGCGGCAACTTCCTGACCGGGCTGGTGGTGGTGGCGCCCACGCTGCTGACCATCTACCTGATCTGGACGGTCATCACCTTCGTCGACGGCAAGATCGTGCCGTGGGTGCCCGCGGCCTACAACCCCTCGACCTATATCGGCGTCGACATTCCCGGCTTCGGCGTGCTGGTGTTCATCCTGTTCACCGCCGTGGTCGGCTATCTGACCAAGAACCTGTTCGGCCGCCAGCTGGTGCACCTGGCCGAGGACTGGGTCGAGCGCATGCCGATCGTGCGTTCGATCTACAACGCGCTCAAGCAGATCGTGGAAACGGTGCTGAGCCAGTCGCAGACCTCGTTCAAGCAGGCCTGCCTGATCGAGTATCCGCGCAAGGGCCTGTGGGCGATCGCCTTCATCTCGACCGAGACGCGCGGCGAGATCGCCGAGGCCGCCCCCGCCGGCGAGCCGATGCTGAGCGTGTTCCTGCCCACCACGCCCAACCCCACCTCGGGCTTTCTGCTGTTCGTGCCGCGCAGCCAGGTGGTGATCCTGGACATGACGGTCGAAGAGGCGGCCAAGCTGGTCATCTCGGCCGGGCTCGTCAGCCCGCCCACCGCGCAGGAGCGCGCGGCCGCCGCGCGCCGCGCCGCGCCGCGGACCGCCGCGCGCCGCGGCGGCAAGGGCTGAGCGCGTGGGCGCGGCGGCCGAGGCGGCCCTGGCGGCGGCGGCGACGGGCTTTGGCGTCGGCATCAGCCTGATCCTGGCGATCGGCGCGCAGAACGCCTTCGTCCTGCGCCAGGGCCTGCGGCGCGAGCATGTGTTCTGGATCTGCCTGACCTGCGCGCTGTCCGACGCGCTCCTGATCGCGGCGGGGGTCGGCGGCTTCGGGGCGCTGGCCGCGGCCCATCCGTGGATCGAGCGGGCGATGACGCTGGGCGGCGCGGCCTTCCTTCTGGCCTACGGCGCCATGCGGCTGCGCGCGGCGCTGCGCCCCTCGGCGCTGGCGATGGCGCAGGGCGCGGCGATGCCGCTGCGCGCGGCGCTTGGGGCGACGCTGGCGCTGACCTGGCTCAACCCGCATGTGTATCTGGACACGCTGGCGCTGATCGGCGCCGTGGGCGCGCGCTACGCGGGCGCCGAGCGGCTGTCCTTCGGGGCGGGGGCGGTGACGGCGTCCTTCGCCTTCTTCTTCGCGCTGGGCTACGGGGCGCGGGCGCTGGCGCCGCTTTTCGCGCGCCCGCAGGCCTGGCGCTGGCTGGATCTGGGCGTGGGCGCGCTGATGTGGACGCTGGCCATCGGGCTGCTGACGAGCTGACCGCGCGGGCGCGGCGGGCGCCGAACCGCCTCATCTCCGCATTGCAATCATGCGCCGCCCGCCGCGGGCGCGGCAAGGGCGATGGCGACGCCCCCCGCCAGCGGCGCCGGGCGCTCAGCGCGGCTCCTGCCACCAGACGTCGGGCAGGAATCCGGTCCAGTCGCCGTAAAGGGGCAGCCGCTCGGGGTGGCGCAGATCGGCCCGGTGCGCCAGTCGCGAGACCGGCGAGCGCCACAGCGGGATCACATACACCCCCGTGGTCAGCGCCCTGTCGAGCGCCCGGGCGGCCGCGACGAAGGTCGGGCGATCCTCGGCGGCCAGAAGCGCGTCCACCGCCGCCTCGACCGCCGGATCGTCCACGCCCATGTAGTTGCGCGTGCCCGGCTGGCGCACCCCCTCGCGCCCCCAGTAGAAGCGCTGCTCGTTGCCGGGGCTGAGCGACATGGCCCAACCCGCCACGATCATGTCGTAGTCGTAATGCGTCAGCCGCTGCTGATACTGCGCCGGATCGACCACGCGCAGCCGCGCCTCGACGCCCAGCACCCGCAGCGCGTCGGCGAAGACGGCGGCGGCGGCCTCGTATTGCGGCCCCGAGAGCAGGATCTCGAAACGCAGCGGGCGCCCGTCGGCGTCGCGCAGAACCCCGTCGCGCACGCGCCAGCCCGCTTCGGCCAGCAGGTCGCGCGCGCGGCGCAGATTGGCCCGGTTGCGCCCCGATCCGTCGCTGCGCGGCCAGGCGAAGGCGCCGCTGCGCGCCTCGGGCGCCAGCGCGGCGGCGTGCGGCCCCAGTATCCGCGCCTCGTCCGCGCCGAGGGGGCCGCGAAAGCCCAGCTCGGAATTGCCGAAGAAGCTGTGGATGCGCTCATAGGCGCCGCCATGCAGGGTGCGGTTGATCCATTCGAAATCGAAGGCCAGCGCCAGCGCCTGGCGCACCCGGCGATCGTCGAAGGGCGGGCGGCGCGTGTTGAAGACGAAGCCCGTCATGCCGCTGGGGCGGCCGTTGGGGATCTCTTCCTTCACCACCAGCCCCTCGCGCACGGCCGCAAAGTCGTAGCCCTGCGCCCAGCGCACCGGGTCGCTTTCGCGGAAGATGGTGACCAGCCCGGCCTTGAAGGCCTCGAAGCGGGCGTTGTCGTCCTTGAAATACTCGTAGCGCACCTCGTCGAAATTGTGCCGGCCGGCGTTCAGGCCCAGATGCGCGCCCCAATAGTCCGGGTTGCGGCGGAACGAGATGAAGCGCCCCGGCTCGAAGGCCTCGACCACATAGGGCCCCGAGCCGATCAGCGGCTCGAGCGTGGTCTGGGCGAAGTCGCGCCCGGCGAAGCGGTCCTTCTTCAGGATCGGGCGCAGGCCCAGGATCAGGGGCATTTCGCGGTCGGGCTCGGAGAAGCGGAAGCGCACCGTGCGCGGGCCCAGCCGCTCGACCGCCGAGACCTTGCGCCACGAGGACCGGAACCCCGGCAGCCCCTGCTCGCCCAGCGTGCGCATGGACCAGACCACGTCGTCGAGCGTCACCGGGCTGCCGTCCGAGAAGCGCGCCTCGGGGCGCAGGGTGAAGGCGACCCATGAGCGGTCGGGCGGGGTCTCGACGCTTTCGGCCAGAAGGCCGTAGAGCGAGAAGGGTTCGTCCCAGCTGCGGCCCATGAGCGATTCCACCGTCAGCGTGCGCACCGCCCAGGGCGCGCGGCCCTTGACGATGTAGGGGTTGAGCGAATCGAATCCGCCCACCTCGCCGAACACGATTCGCCCGCCCTTGGGCGCCTCGGGATTGGCGTAGGGCAAGGCGCGAAAGCCCGGCTCGAGCGCCGGCGCGCCATGCATGGCGATGCCATGCGCGGGCGCCGCCTGCGCCGCCGCGCCGATCAGCGCCGCAAGACCTAGCGTCGCCGCCGCCAGGAACCCCATTCCCTGCATCCTCGCCTCGCCTCTGTGCGCCGCGCCGGGGCGCAACCTAACCCCGCGCAGGGGGCGGGCGCAAACTTTCGGCTTGCGCCGCAGGGTCTTGTTTACGTATCTTGTCATCACTGCTCGATAGGTTTCTTGCCTGTATGAAACCTGCCTCAAATACTCAACGCCCTCTTCGGAGGGCGTTTTTTTGATGCGCCGCCCCTCGTCAACCGCGCCGCGCCGCGCTACCAGATGGGCGCAGGGGCCCGGCGCGCGCCGGGCGCGAACGGGGCGGGCGCCCCGAAGGCAAGATCGGAGCGGCGAGGATGAATCTCAAGGGCAAGACGGCGATCGTGACCGGATCGAATTCGGGCATCGGCCTTGGCGTCGCGCGCGAGCTGGCGAAGCTGGGCGCGCAGGTGGCGATCAACTCGTTCACCGACCGCGAAGAGGACCACGCCCTGGCGCGCGCGCTGTCCGAGGAGACGGGCGCACGGGTGATCTACGTCCAGGCCGACATGTCGGACCCCGCGCAGTGCCGCGCGCTGGTGACGCGCGCGGCCGAGGCGCTGGGCGGCGCCGACATCCTGGTCAACAACGCCGGCATCCAGCACGTCGCCCGCATCGAGGAATTCCCGGTCGAGAAGTGGAACGCCATCCTGGCGATCAATCTGAGCTCGGCCTTCCACACCACCGCCGCGGCGCTGCCGCTGATGCGCAAGGCGGGCTGGGGGCGGGTGATCAACATCGCCTCGGCGCATGGGCTGACGGCCTCGCCCTTCAAGTCGGCCTATGTGGCGGCCAAGCATGGCGTGGTGGGGCTGACCAAGGTGACCGCGCTCGAGACCGCCGAAGAGCCCATCACCGCCAACGCCATCTGCCCGGGCTATGTGCTGACCCCGCTGGTCGAGGCGCAGATCCCCGACACGATGGAGAAATACGGCATGGACCGCGAGACGGTCATCCGCGAGGTTCTGCTCGAGCGTCAGCCCTCGAAGCGCTTCGCCACGGTCGAGCAGATCGGCGGCGTCGCGGCCTTCCTGTGCTCGGACGCGGCCGAGCAGATCACCGGCACGACCATCTCGGTCGACGGCGGCTGGACGGCGCTATGAGCGCGGCGGCCGCGTCGGGCGGGCCGCGCATCTGCGTCATCGCCCATCACGACGATCCCGAGGAGGACGCCGCGCGCGCCCATCTGCGCGCGCGCGGGGCGCGGCTGCATGTCGTCTCGCCCTGGCGGGGCGAGCCGACGCCCGATCCGTGCGACTTCGACGGCGCCATGATCATGGGCGGGCCGCAGATGGTCACCGACGCCGACTCGCTGCCGTGGATGCGCGACGAGCAGGCCTTCGCGCGCGGGATGCTGGCGCTGGGGCGCCCGCTGCTGGCGATCTGCCTGGGCGCGCAGCTGCTGGCCGACGCGCTGGGCGCCAGGGTCGGGCCGCATCCCGAGGGGCGCGTGGCGCTGGGCTTTCATCCGGTCGTCCCGACGGCCGAGGGCGCGGGGCTGTTCCCGCCGGGCTTCATGGCGCTGTCGGGCAACGCGCAGGGCTTCGCGCTTCCGCCCGGCGCGACGCTGCTGGCGCGCGGCGAGGTCTGGCCCAACCAGGCCTACGCGATCGGCTCGGCGCTGGCGCTGCAGTTCCACCCCGAGGTGACGCCCGCCATTCTCGAGGCGTGGAAGCGCGAGCTGGCCGACTATTTCGGCCGCCCCGGCGTCTCGGACCCCGCGCGGCTCGACGCCGATTTCGCGCGCCACGACCCCGCGCTCAAGGCCTGGCTGCGGGCGCTGCTCGAGCGCATGTTCCTGCGCGCGCACGCGCCGGCGCCCGGCCCGTCAGGCCCGGCGGTCAGCCCGTCAGGGACGTGACCCAGAGGATCTGCGCGTCCTCCTCCGAGATCGACACCACGTTGTGCCCCATCCCGGCGTCGTAATAGACGCTGTCGCCCTCGCCCAGGTCGACGGGCTCGTAGAACTCGGTGAACAGGCGCACCGCGCCCGACAGCACGAACAGGAACTCCTCGCCCGAATGGCGCACCCAGCCGTCGAATTCCTCGATCGAGCGGGCGCGCACCACGGCGCGATAGGGCAGCATCTTCTTGCGGCTGATCTCGGGCGCCAGCAGGAAATGCTCGTAGGTGCGGGTGGGGTGCGGCTCGCCCGCGCCGGCGCGCGTGACGGCGCGGCGCGCCAGCGCCCTGTCGCCGGGCGCGGGGGCGAACAGCTGCGGCACGTCGATGCCCAGCCCGCGCGCCAGCTTCTGCACGGCGTCGAAGGTGGGCGACATCTGCTCGTTCTCGATCTTGGACAGGGTCGAGCGCGCCAGCCCCGCGCGCCGCGCGGCCTCTTCCAGCGTCCAGCCATGCGCCTTGCGGATCTGGCGCACGCGCTCGCCAAGACGCAGCGGGGCAAGGGGCGACGCCTCGGCGCGGCGCGTGGCGATCTGGATGAGCGAGGGTTGACGATCGGTCATGGTCCGGCTCCTTCGCCGCGCGTTGTAGTCCATGCCGGGCGCGATGACGAGTCCGGGCATGAGGCGCCCCTTGCGCGGACCGTCTTTCGCGCGCGCCGCCGGCGCGCTACCAAGGGGGCATGAGCGCGCGAACCATCCCCCCCCACCCGCAAGCCGGCCCGGATGGCGGCCCCGAAAACGGTCCCGCAGCCGACGCCGACCCGCCCCCCGATGCGGGGCGCGAGCCCGCCCGCGCCGGCGGCCCCGATGCCGGGCCTCGCGCCGCGTCCGGCGATCCGCCCGGCGCCGGGCGCCCGCCGCTGCGCGTCTCGCTGTTCGATCTGGGGCCGCCGCCCCCCTGCCCCGGGCGCTTCAACATGGCGCGGCACACGCTCGAGGGGCCGGGCCTGCCCGGCGCCGGCCCCGCCCCCGACGCCAAGATCGCGCTGACCGCCATCGGCCCCGACGGCGCCGAGCGCTGGAGCTACGGGCGCCTGCGCGAGAGCGTGCGCCGCGCGGCCGAGGGGCTGCGCCGCCTCGGCCTTGCGCCGGGCGCGCGGGTGCTCTTGCGGCTGGGCAACGAGCCGCGCTTTGCGCTGATGTTCTTCGGCGCCGCGGGCGCGGGGCTGGTTCCCGTGCCCACATCCGAGCAGCTGACCGCGTCCGAGCTGGCGCGGCTGATCGCGGCGGCCGAGCCGGCGGCGATCCTCTGCGCCGATGCGCTGCGCGGCGAGCTGGACGCGGCCTGCGCCGGGCTGGCGGGGGCGGCGCCGCCGGCGCTGGGCGATGCCGAGATGGCCGCCCTTCTGCGCGCGCCCGTCGGCGATTTCGCCGACACCGCCGCCGACGACCCCGCCTTCATGATCTTCACCTCGGGCGCCACGGGCGCGCCCAAGGGCGTGCTGCACGCCCATCGCAGCGCCTGGGCGCGGCGCATGATGTGGCGGGGCTGGTATGGGCTGACCCCCGACGACGTGATGCTGCATGCCGGCGCCTTCAACTGGACCTACACGCTGGGCGCCGGGCTGACCGACCCCTGGGCGGCGGGCGCGGCGACGGTGGTGCGCGCCGCCGCGCCCGGCGCGCCCCGCAATCCCGCGGTCTGGGCCGAGCTGATGCGCGCGCATCGCGCCACCATCTTCGCCGCCGCCCCCGGCGTGCACCGCCAGCTGCTCAAGTCCGGCGCCGATCTGCGCGCCATGCCGGCGCTGCGCCACGGCCTGACGGCGGGCGAGCGCGCGCCCGACGCGCTGCGCGAGGCCTGGCGCGCGGCCACGGGGACCGCGCTTTACGAGGCGCTGGGGATGAGCGAGATCTCGACCTACATCTCCTCCTCGCCCGACACGCCGCCGCGCCCGGGCGCGGCGGGGCGCCCGCAGCCGGGCCGGCGCGTGGCGGTGCTGGACGAGGCGGGCGCCCCCGTTCCCGTGGGAAGCGACGGAATGCTGGCCGTCTCGCGCCGCGATCCGGGGCTGATGCTGGGCTACTGGAACGCGCCCGCCCCCTGGCGCGGCGAGTGGTTCCTGACCGGCGATGCGGCGCGCATGGACGCCGACGGCTACGTCACGCATCTGGGCCGCGCCGACGAGGTGATGAACGCGCTCGGCTACCGCGTCAGCCCCGCCGAGGTCGAAGAGGCGCTGAGCGCCCATCCCGACGTGGCCGAATGCGCCGCCGCCGCGCTGCCCGTGCGCGCCGATCTCGAGATCATCGCCGCCTTCGTCGTGCCGCGCCCCGGCGCCGCGCCCGACGCGGACGCCATCCTTGCCGCCGCCGCCGAGCGCCTGGCTCCCTACAAGCGCCCGCGCGAGGTGATCTTCGTGCCCGAGCTGCCGCGCACGGCCAACGGCAAGGTGCGCCGCGCCGCCCTTGCGGCGGCGCATCGGCGCGACGGCGCGGGCTGAGCGCGGCCCGGCGCGCCATCGCCCTGTCGTGATTGGCGCCGCGCGCAAAGCCGCGCTAGAGTGCGCGTCATGATCACGCTCGACATCATCTCCGACCCCATCTGCCCGTGGTGCTACATCGGGAAGGTCAAGCTCGACCGCGCGCTGGAAGCCGCGGCCGAGAACCCCTTCGACATCACCTGGCGGCCCTTTCAGCTCAACCCCGACATGCCGCCCGAGGGCATGGACCGGCGCGCCTATCTCGAAGCCAAGTTCGGCGGCCCCGAGCGCGCCGCGCAGGTCTACGCCGCCATCGCGCAGGCGGCGCGCGACGCGGGGCTGGACATCGACTTCTCGCGCATCGCGCGCACGCCCAACACGCTTGACGCGCACCGGCTGATCCTGTGGTCGCGCGCCACGGGCAACCAGTCGGCGGTCGTCTCGCAGCTGTTCCGGCGCTATTTCCAGCTGGGGCAGGACATCTCGGATCACGAGGTGCTGATCGACGCCGCCCGCGCCGCGGGGATGGAGCCCGAAGTCGTCGCGCGGCTTCTGGCCAGCGACGCCGACAAGGACGAGATCCGCAGGCAGGACGCCGCCGCGCGCGAGATGGGCGTGAGCGGCGTGCCCACCTTCATCGTCGCCGGCCGCCATGTGCTTCAGGGCGCGCAGGAAACCGGGCTCTGGTCGCAGGTGATCGACGAGCTTCTGGCCGCGCGGGTCTGACCGCGCCGCGCGAAACGAGGGCGCCATGGACGGGTTGATGAACATCCTCAAGGCGATCGGCGACGAGCCGCTGGCGCGCTGGATCGCGCTGGCCTTTGCGCTGCGCGCGGTGTGGAGCGTCGTCATGTGGCGCCGCTGCCCGCTGCTGTGCGGCGAGGCGGCGCGCCTCGGGCCCGAGGCGGCCGCGGCGCGGCGGGGCGCCTTCGACCATTCCTGGCGCTTTCTGCTGGTGATGCTGACGGGCATCGCGCTGGCGGTGGGCGGGCTGTTCCGCCTTGCGCAGAACGGCGCCGACGCGCCGGGCGCGCTGCTGCTGCTGATCCTGGGCGTCTACCTGTTCACCACCGAACCCGCCCGCCGCCAGATCCAGGACGCCGAGAGCGCCTACCTGGCGGCGACGGCCGAAGGGCCCGAACGGCGCGAGGTGGCGGCGGCGATCCTGCGCGATTCGCATGTGAAGCTGGTGGCCATCGAGGTGGGCATCGCCGCGCTGCTGGGCGTCGCGATCCTGGCGATGGGCGGCGCGCACTGACGCCCCCGCCGGCGAAGCGATCGGACGAAGGCGGGAGCGGACGGCGGGCCTGACGCCCCCGCATCGTCGCGACTCCTTGGCGTTTCTTCGCCCAGCCGGGCGCGGCTGGCGCGCCCGGCCCGCCCCACGCGCATGGCGGCATCGGCATGCCCCTGCCGCACGCGGATCGCACGCCAGCCGCTCGACGAGCGAACGCCGATCGCACGGGGCGCAGGCCGCACGCGGACCGCAGGCGGCGCGCGCCTTCGCAGATCGGCAAGGATGCGGGCGAGGGGCGCGCGCGAGGGCGACGCGCGGCAGGCGCGCCATGCCCTCGGCGGGCCAAGACGCACGCCCCCTTGCCGCGTCGTCGCGCCCGAAACCGGCTTGAGCCAGCGACGCGGCGGGCGAGGCGGCCCGCTCGGATCGCCGCGCGCGCCGTTCCCGTCGCCCACCTCGCCGCGAAAAAGGCGGCGGCCTTGGCGGCGCGCCGCGAAGGGAAGGCGCAGGCCGCTGCCCGGACGGGAACATGTTCAACCCACGGATCCCGCCGCGGGCGGGAAGGCGCGCCGATCCGGGCCAGGCGTTTGACGAGCTGGGCCGCGGCTTCCGCCGCAAGGGAAAGGCGCCCTTGGGCGAATGGCCGGCGCGCGCGGCAGGGGGCTGCCGGGGGGCCGGGGCTCGGCGGTCAGGCGCGCCAAGGGCGCCGGAGGCGGCGGCAAGGCGCACCAAGGGCGCGGGCGGGGCTGCGGTCGTGCGCCCAAGGCGCGTGGCGCTCAGCCCCCGCGCTTGCCCCGTGGGGTCGAGGCCCGGGCGGCGGCCGGCTTCCTGGCGCCCTGCCCCACCGCGCCCGTTTTCTCCGCGCCCGTTTTTCCTGCGCCCGTCTGCCCCGCGCCCGTTTGCCCCGCGCCCGTTTGCCCCGCGCGCTTGCGCTCCGCGCCCTGGCGCTCTGCGCCCTTGCGCTCCGCGCTCCCGGCCTCCGCCTTCGCCTTCCCGGCGCCCGGCTTGGCGGCCCCCGCCCCGGCGGCGGCGGCCAGGTCGCGGGCGATGGCGAAGGCGCCTTTCAGGCGGTCCTCGTCGTCGCGCCAGTCGCGGCGCACGACGATGCGGTTGTCGCGGATCTTGGCCAGCCCGTTCTGCCCCTGCAGCCAGGCCGCCAGCCCGGCGGGGTTGGCGAAGCGGTCGCCGCGGAACTGCACGGTCGCCCCCTTGGGCCCGCCGTCCAGCCGCGCGATGCCCGCGCGCTTGCACATGCCCTTGACGCGAACCACCCGCAGCAGCGTCTCGACCTCGCGCGGGGGCTTGCCGAAGCGGTCATGCAGCTCGGCCGCGAAGCCTTCGAGCTCTTCGCGCGTCTCGAGGGCCGACAGGCGCCGGTAAAGCCCCAGCCGCACGTCCAGATCGGGCACGTAGCTTTCGGGGATCAGCACCGGCAGGCCCAGATTGATCTGCGGCGACCAGCCCTCGTCGTCGGCGTCGCTCAGCCCCTCGAGCTCGCCGGCCTTCATGCGCGCGATCGCCTCTTCGAGCATGTCCTGGTAAAGCTCGAAGCCGACCTCGCGCACATGGCCCGACTGCTCTTCGCCCAGAAGGTTGCCCGCGCCGCGGATGTCGAGGTCATGGCTGGCCAGGTTGAAGCCCGCGCCCAGGCTGTCGAGCCCCGCCAGCACCTTCAGCCGCTTCTCGGCGGCGGGGGTCAGGCGCTTGCGCGGCTCGGTGGTCAGATAGGCGTAGGCCCGCGTCTTCGAGCGCCCCACCCGCCCGCGGATCTGGTAGAGCTGCGCCAGGCCGAACATGTCGGCCTTGTGCACCACCAGCGTGTTGGCCGAGGGGATGTCCAGCCCGGATTCGACGATGGTCGTGGCCAGCAGCACGTCGTAGCGCCCGTCGTAGAAGGCGTTCATGCGCTCGTCCAGCTCGCCCGCGGCCATCTGGCCATGGGCGACGACGTAGCTGACCTCGGGGACCTGCTCGCGCAGGAAGGCCTCCATCTCATCCAGATCGGCGATGCGCGGGCACACCACGAAGGACTGCCCGCCGCGGTAATGCTCGCGCAGCAGCGCCTCGCGGATGGTGACGGGATCGAAGGGCGCGACATAGGTGCGCACGGCCAGCCGGTCGACCGGCGGCGTGGCGATGACCGACAGCTCGCGCACGCCGGTCATGGCCTGCTGAAGCGTGCGCGGGATGGGCGTCGCCGTCATGGTCAGCACATGCACGTCCGAGCGCAGCTGCTTGAGCCGTTCCTTGTGGCGCACGCCGAAATGCTGCTCTTCGTCGATGATGAGCAGCCCGAGGTCGCGAAAGCGGATGTCCTTGCCCAGCAGCGCGTGGGTGCCGACCACGATGTCCACCGTGCCGTCGGCGAGGCCCTTGCGCGTCTGCGCCGCCTCGCGCGCGGCGACGAAGCGCGACAGCTGGCGCACGTTCACCGGCAGGCCGCGGAAGCGCTCGGCGAAGCTGCGCGCATGCTGGCGCGCCAGCAGCGTGGTCGGCGCGATCACCGCCACCTGCGCGCCGGCCATGGCGGCGACGAAGGCGGCGCGCAGCGCGACCTCGGTCTTGCCGAAGCCGACGTCGCCGCACACGAGCCGGTCCATGGGCCGGCCCGACGCCAGATCGGCGAGCACGTCGTCGATGGCGGCCAGCTGGTCCTCGGTCTCCTGATAGGGGAAGCGGGCGCAGAACTCTTCCCACAGGCCATGGGGCGGGACGAAGCGCGGCGCCGAGCGCAGCGCCCGTTCGGCCGCCACGCGGATGAGCTTCTCCGCCATGTCGCGGATGCGCTCCTTCATCTTCGCCTTGCGCGCCTGCCAGGCGCCGCCGCCGAGCCGGTCCAGAAGGCCGGCCTCCTGGCCGTAGCGGCTCAGCAGCTCGATGTTCTCGACCGGCAGATACAGCTTGTCGCCGCCCGCGTATTCGAGCGCGGCGCATTCGTGCGGCGCGCCCATGGCCTCGATGGTCTGAAGGCCCAGATAGCGGCCCACGCCATGCTCGGCATGCACGACCAGATCGCCCGGCGACAGGTCGGCAACCTCGGTCAGGAAGGCGTCGGCGCGCCGGCGCCGGCGCGGGGCGCGCACCAGCCGGTCGCCCAGCACGTCCTGCTCGGAGATCACGGCGAGGCGGTCTGTCTCGAACCCGGCCTCGAGCGCCCAGATCGCCAGGTTGACCGCGTCGGGCGCAACGTCCGAGAAGCGCGCGGCGGGGCGCAGCCCCTCGACCCCGGCATCGGACAGCAGCGTGCCCACGCGCTCGCGCGCGCCCTCTGAATAGGTGGCGAAGATCACCGTCTTGCCCGCCGCGCGCAGGGCGCGCACATGGCCGGCCAGCGCCTCGAACAGCCGCCCCTCGCGCGCCTGGCGCTCGGGGGCGAAGCTGCGCCCCGCGCGCCCGCCCGCGTCGATGCAGCCCGGCCCCGGCGGCTGGGGCAGCGGCGACAGGCGGCGCAGGTGGCGGCCCGACAGCGCCTCGCTCCAGTCGGCCTCGGTCAGGTGCAGCATCTCGGGCGGGCACGGCTTGTAGACCGGGGCCGCAAGGCCGGCGGCGGGCTTGGCGTTCATGGCCGCGCGGCGGTTGTCGTAGTGGTCGGCCACCATCTCGCGCCGGGCGGCCAGGGCCTCTTCGGCCTGGTGGTCGAGGCTGACGGGCGCGCCGGGCAGGTAGTCGAACAGGGTCTCCATGCGCTCGTGGAACAGGGGCGCCCAATGCTCCATGCCCTGGTGCTTGCGCCCGGCGCTGACGGCCTCGTAGAGCGGGTCGTCCATGCCCGCGGCGCCGAACAGCTCGCGATAGCGCTGGCGAAAGCGGGCGATGGCGGGTTCGTCCAGGATGACCTCGCTGACGGGCGCCAGCTCGACCCGGCGCAGGCGGGCGGTGGCGCGCTGGGTTTCGGGATCGAAGCGGCGCGCGCCGTCCAGTATGTCGCCGAACAGGTCCAGCCGCACGGGTCCGCGCGCGCCGGGGGGGAAGATGTCGATGACGCCGCCGCGGATGGCGAAGTCGCCCGGCTCGGTCACCGTCGAGGCGCGGTTGAAGCCCATGCGCGCCAGGTAGTCGCGCAGCGCGTCCAGATCCAGCGGCTTGCCGACCTCGGCCACGAAGCTGGCGCCGCGCACCACCTCGCGCGCGGGCAGGCGCTGGGCGGCGGCGGCGACGGTGGTCAGCACCACCGAGGGACGGTCGAAGCCGTCGGCCAGCGCGGCCAGCGTCGCCATGCGCGCGGCGGCGATCTCGGGGTTGGGCGAGATGCGGTCATAGGGCAGGCAATCCCAGGCGGGAAAGCGCAGCACGGGCAGATCCGGGGCGAAGAAGGCCAGCGCCTCGGCGAAGGCGGCCAGGCGGGCGTCGTCGCGCGCCACATGCAGCACCGGCCCGCCGGCGCGCGCCGCCAGCTCGGCGGTCAGCTTGGCGTCGTAGCCCTCGGGCGCGCCGCCCACGCGCAGCTGGCCGGGCGCGAGCGGCGGCGTCGACGCGCCGGAGGAACGGGCGGGGGGGCTGGCGGGGGTGCTGGATGGATCGCGTGCCATGCGCGCGAGGTAGCGCGTCGGCCGCCAGCGCGCAAGCGCGGCGCGCCCGCCGAGGCGGGCGGCCACGGGCGGAGGCGGGCGCGCGGGCGGCCGCACAGGCGGGCGCCGGGTGGGGGGGCGGCCTGGACGGCCTGACTGGTCGGCCCCCATTGGACGAGGTGCCCGGCCGGGGCGCGCAGGGGCGAGGCGTGCGGGGGCGAGGCGTGCGGGGGCCTGCGCATGCGCGCCGGCCCCTCGGGCGCGTGCGCTCGGGCGCGCGGCGCGGCGGCGCCGCGCGTTCCGCCCGGCCGAAGCCGGCGGCGATTGACGCCTTGCCGCCAAGGCCAAATCCGGGAACCCGGGCCCAGACCCAGACCCAGACCCAGACCCGCGGGGCGCGCAAGCTTGCACGTCGGCGCAAGGAACCCTCGAAAGCGACGGCGCGGCGGGGGCGGACCAGGGACCCAGCGAAAAAATGGCGGCGACTGACAGGGCGACGGCCCTTGCGGCGGGCGCGAAGGCGGACCCGATCCCCGCCGCCGCGCGGCGGCGCGTCAGCGCATCGGAAAAGCCAGCGCCCCAGCCCTTTCAAGCGCGAAGACCGCGGCCGTGAGCATCACCGCCGCATAGCCGACCCCGACGTGAATCCGGCGCCGGCGCACGAAGCGGCGCAGCAGCTCGTCGGGCGCGGGCTGGGCGCGGTGCAGCGCCAGCGCCTCGCGCAGCGCCAGAACCGACAACGCGCTCCACGGCGCGGCGACGGCCCACAGACCCAGCGCGGGTTCGTATCCGAAGCCCAGCGCCAGCACCGTCAGCGAGGACAGGGCGAAGCCGCCGGTCAGCCCCCACCACAACCCCTCGCGATGGAAGCGGAAATCGATCCACGCCAGGCTGCGGCGCGCCAGCGCGTCGAACAGCGCCGCATCCGGCCCGCCATGCAGCGCCGCGCGGCGGATGGCATGGTGGGGCACCCCGTGCACGCTGGCCCCGGCCCAGGTCCAGAGAACGGCCAGCAACGCCCAATACCAGATGCTGTGCACCGTCGTCTCGACGCTCATGCCCCGCCCCATGCCTCGCCGCGCCGCCGCGGCCGACTCGGCCCCCTTTTAGCCTTCCCGCCCCGGCCAGGAGAAGCCCAAGCCTTGCCGCGCGGCCGCGCCCGTGGCATTGCGAAGGCGACGCCAGCCGCATCGGAGACCCCCGCATGACCTCGCCGCGCATCGCCCCGTTTCCGCTTTCGCGCCCGCGCCGCCTGCGCCGCGCCCCCTGGATCCGCGACCTTGTGCGCGAGCACGAGCTGAGCGTGCGCGACCTGATCTGGCCCCTCTTCCTGATCGACGGCGTCGACGCCGAAGAGCCCGTGCCCTCGATGCCCGGGGTCTCGCGGCTGACGGTCGATCGCGCCGTCGAGGCGGCGCGCCGCGCGGCGGATCTGGGCATCGTCTGCATGGCGCTGTTCCCGCGCACGGACCCCGCGCGCAAGACCCCCGGCGCCGAAGAGGCCTGGAACCCCGACAACCTGGTCAACACGGCCACCCGCGCCATCAAGCGCGCCGTGCCGCAGATGGGCGTCATGCTGGACGTCGCGCTCGACCCCTACAACTCGGACGGGCATGATGGCATCGTGCGCGACGGCGACGTGGCCAATGACGAGACGCTCGAGGCGCTCGAGCGGCAGGCCCTGGCGCAGGCCGAGGCGGGCGCCGACATCCTCGGCCCCTCGGACATGATGGACGGGCGCATCGGCGTCATCCGCCGCGCGCTCGAGGCGCACGACTTCCAGCATGTGGCGATCATGTCCTACGCGGCGAAATACGCCAGCGCCTTCTACGGCCCGTTCCGCGACGCGGTGGGCGCCAAGGGCGCGCTCAAGGGCGACAAGAAGACCTACCAGATGGACCCCGGCAACACCGACGAGGCCCTGCGCGAGATCGCCGCGGACCTCGAGGAAGGCGCCGACATGATCATGGTCAAGCCCGGCATGCCCTATCTGGACGTGTGCCGGCGCGCGCGCGAGACCTTCGGCGCGCCCACCTTCGCCTACCAGGTGTCGGGCGAATACGCCATGATCCAGGCCGCCGCCGCCAATGGCTGGCTGGACGGCGACCAGGCGATGATGGAAAGCCTGCTGGCCTTCAAGCGCGCGGGCTGCGACGGCGTCCTGACCTATTTCGCGCCGCGCGCGGCGCAGCTGCTGGAGGGTTCGGCATGAGCTTGCGTCTTTTCCATGTGCGCCATTCGCGCTCGTTCCGCGTGCTGTGGCTGATGCGCGAGATGGGGCTGGAGGGCGAGGTGATCTCGCTGCCGCTCGACCGCGAATGGCTGGCCTCGGAGGAATGGGCGCGGATCAATCCGGCGGGCAAGGTGCCGGCGCTGATCGACGGCCAGACGCGCGTGTTCGAGTCGATCGCGGCCATGGAGTATCTGTGCGGCCGCTACGGCCCGACCCCGCTCGCCCCGCGCCCGGCCGATCCCGATTACGGCGACTGGCTGCAATGGATGCACTACGCCGAGGCGGGCGTGGCGACGCATGTCGCCACGCTGGCCGGGCATCGCGCGGGCATGGCGCAATACCAGGTCTCGGACGCGCATGCGGCCTATCTCGAGGACCAGATCGCCCGCGCCCAGCGCGCGCTGGCCGCGCGGGTGGCGTCGGGCGGGCACATTCTGGCGCGCGGCTTCTCGGCCGCGGACATCGCCATGGGCTACACGCTGCACCTGATGCGCATCGGCCGGGTCGAGCTGCTGCCCGAGGTCGCCGCCTACATGTCGCGCCTGGCCGAGCGGCCCCATTTTCGCGCCGCCGCGGCCGAGGGCAAGGACGCGCGCCTTCCCGATCGGGCGCGGCTGGAAGGCTGAGCGGCCTTGCTCCGGCCGCGCAGCGGCGCCAGACTCGGCCCGAGGCGGAACGCATCGTTCCGGGCAGCACAAGGAGAAGGCCCATGAGAGGCGCCCATCGTCGCGAATTCCTGGCCGGTCTGGCCGCCCTGCCGCTGGCGCTTGGCGCCGCGCGCCAGGCGCAGGCCGAGGACGCGGCCGTCATCGACTACAAGGTGGACAAGGCGCTGGCCGAGCTGCGCGCCCAGTCGCCCGAGATGCGCGAGCTGCTCGAGAAGGCGCGCGGCGTGCTGGTGATGCCTGAAATCACCAAGGCCGGCTTCCTGATCGGCGGCGCCTATGGCGAGGGCGCGCTGCGCGTCAACGGCGTGACGGTGGACTACTACGCCGTCGCCGCCGCCAGCTTCGGCCTTCAGGCGGGCGTGCAGCGCATGTCGCAGGCGCTGCTGTTCATGACCACCGCCGCGCTCGAGAAGTTCCGCCGCTCGGAGGGATGGGAGCTGGGCGCCGACGCGCAGGTCGTCACCCCCGAGGACGGGCTTCAGGCGGGCATCTCGACCACCACCGCGCGCCACCCGGTGATCGAGGTCGTGTTCGGCGAGCGCGGGATCATGGCGGGGCTGTCGCTCGAGGGCGCGAAATACACCCGCATCAAGCGCTGACGCGCCCGGCGGCCGGCGCGACGCGCGCCGGCCCGCTCGCTCAGCGCAGGCGGCGGATCAGGCTCGAGGTGTCCCAGCGGCCGCCGCCCATGGCCTGCACGTCCTTGTAGAACTGGTCCACCAGCGCCGTGACCGGCAGCGCCGCGCCGTTGGCGTCGGCCTCCTCGAGGCAGATCTTCAGATCCTTGCGCATCCAGTCCACGGCGAAGCCGAAGTCGAACTTGTCGTCGATCATGGTCGGGCCGCGGTTCTCCATCTGCCACGAACCGGCGGCCCCCTTCGAGATCACCTCGACCACCGCCTTGGCGTCGAGCCCGGCCTTGATCGCGAAGGCCAGCCCCTCGGACAGGCCCTGCACCAGCCCGGCGATGCAGATCTGGTTGACCATCTTGGTCAGCTGCCCCGCCCCGGACGGCCCCATCAGCCGGCACGAGCGCGCGTAGGACATGATGAGCGGCTCGGCGCGGGCGTAGGGCCCCTCTTCGCCGCCGCACATCACCGTCAGCACGCCGTTCTCGGCGCCCGACTGTCCGCCCGAGACGGGCGCGTCGATGAAATGGGCGCCGTGCTCGGCGGCATGGGCGTGCAGCTCGCGCGCGACGCGGGCCGAGGCGGTGGTGTGATCGACGAAGATCATGCCGGGCTCGAGCGCCTCGAAGGCGCCGCCGGGGCCGGTGGTGACCGAGCGCAGATCGTCGTCGTCGCCCACGCAGGCGAAGACGAACTCGGCCCCCTCGGCCGCGCCCGCGGGGCTGGCGGCCATGCGCCCGCCATGCTGGGCGACCCATTTCTCGGCCTTGAGATGCGTGCGGTTGTAGACCGTGACCTCGTGCCCGTTCGCGACCAGATGTCCGGCCATCGGATATCCCATCACGCCCAGACCGATGAAGGCGACCTTGGCCATGCGCTTTCCCTCCTTGCGACGATGCGGCGCTTGGGTCTGGAAACTGACGGCCCGCGATGTTCAGGTCAAGCGCGCGGGCCGAATCGCGGCGCGCGGCCGGAACGGAAGACAGGCCGAGGAAGCGGGCGGGCATGGCGACGGCGTTCAAATGGCTCTATCGCGCGCTGGGCGCGCTTGCGGCGCTGAGCGCGCTGGCGCTGGCGGCGGCCTATCTGCTGGTGGCCGGCTCGCTGCCCGACTACGACCGCGACTTCGCCGTGCGCGGGCTGGGCGCGCCGGCGCGGATCCTGCGCGACGCGCACGCCGTTCCCCACATCCGCGCCGAGACCGAAGAGGATGCGTTCTTCGCCCTCGGCTTCGCCCACGCGCAGGACCGGCTGTGGCAGATGGAGCTGAACCGCCGCGCCGCCCAGGGCCGCCTGGCCGAGCTGTTCGGCCCCGCGCTGCTGCCGGTGGACCGGATGATGCGCGCGCTGGACCTGCACCGCCTGGCGCGCGCGGCGGTGGCGCGGCAAAGCCCGCGCGCGCGCGCCGCGCTCGAGGCCTATGCGCGCGGGGTCAACGCGCGGCTGCGCGCGGTGGCCGACCAGGCGCTGGGGCGCGGCGCGCCCGAATTCCTGTTCTTCTCGCGCAGCATCGCCCCCTGGACGCCCGCCGACAGCCTGTCGATCGCCAAGCTGCTGGCGCTGCGCCTGAGCGACCATGCCGCGGCCGAGGTGCGCCGCGCCGCGCTGTCGCTGCTGCTGCCCGCCGAACGGCTGCGCGACATCGACCCCGACTACCCCGAAGACGGCTCCATCGCCCTGCCCGACTACGCCGCGCTGTTCCCCGGCCTGCGCTTCGCCCGCCCTGCGGCGGGCGCGCCGCGCACGGCGCAGGCGTTGCCGGCGGCCGGGCGGGGCGGCGCGTCGAACGCCTGGGCGCTGAGCGGCGCGCGCTCCGCCGCGGGCAAGCCCATTCTGGCGAACGATCCGCATCTGTGGCTGTCGGCGCCCTCGATCTGGCACCTGGCGCGGCTCGAGCTGCCGGGAGTCGGCGGGATCATGGGCGCCGCCGTGCCGGGGCTGCCGCTGATCCTGATCGGCCGCAACGAGCGCCTCGCCTGGGGGCTGACCGCCAGCTACGGCGACGACGCCGACATCTACATCGAGAAGCTCGACCCCGAAGACCCCTCGCGCTACCTGACGCCCGAAGGCTACGCGCCCTTTCGCGTGCGCCGCGAGCTGATCCAGGTCGCCGGCCGCCCGCCCGAGGAGGTCGAGCTGCGCTGGACGCGCCACGGCCCGGTGCTGCCGCCCGACCAGCTGGGACTGGCGCAGGTGACGCCCGCGGGCCATGTCGCGGCGCTCAGCTGGACGGCGCTGACCGAGGACGACCGCTCGTTCACCGCCGCCTTCGAGCTGATGCTGGCGCGCGACATCGACGAGGGCGCCGCCGCCATGGCCGACCATGTGGCGCCGCCGCTCAACGTCACCCTGGCCGACGAGCGCGACGTGGGCATGATCGTGGCCGGCCGCCTGCCGCTGCGCCACCGGCTCAACCCCGGCAAGGGGCGGCTGCCCGCGCCGGGCTGGGTGGCGGTGAACGACTGGACGGGCTATCTGCGCACGCCCGACCTTCCGCGCGTCATGCGCCCGGCCTCGGGGGCGGTGGCCAACGCCAACAACCGCACCGCGCAGGCGCCCTATCCGCGCCATGTCAGCTTCCATTGGGGCGATCCCTACCGCATCCGCCGCATCCGCAAGGAGCTGGCCTCGCGCGAGTTCCACAGCCGCGACGGCGCCGCCGCCCTGCAGAACGACGCCGTGTCCGAGATGGCGCGCGCGGTCCTGCCCCTGATCGCGCGCGACCTGTGGTGGACGGGCGCCGCCGCCCCCGCCGACCCGGTCGAGGCGCGCCGGCGCGAGGCGCTCGAGATGCTGGGCGAGTGGAACGGCGAGATGACCCAGCACGCCCCCGAGCCGCTGATCTTCGCCGAGTGGATGCGTCGCCTGACCCTGCGCCTGGCGGCCGACGAGCTGGGCCCCGCGGTCGAGCTGGTCGCCGGCCCGCGCCCGGTCTTCGTCGAGCGCGTGTTCCGCGACATCGGCGGCGCGGGCGCGTGGTGCGACGTGAACAAGACCACCCGCGTCGAGACCTGCGCCGAGATGGCCGCGCTGGCGCTGGACGACGCGCTGGGCGCGCTGGCCGAGCGCTACGGCCCCGACCCGCGCGGCTGGCGCTGGGGCGAGGCCCATGTCGCCACGCACGAGCACACGCCGCTGGGCCGCTTCGCGCTGCTGGCGCCGCTGGTCAACATCACGCACGAAGCCTCGGGCGGCGACTTCACGCTGCTGCGCGCGCAGGGCGCGGGCTCGGGTCCCGAGCCGCACAAGGTGGTCACCGCGGCGGGGATGCGCATGGTGGTGGACTTCGCCGATCCCGACAGCTCGCTGATCGTGATCTCGACCGGGCAGAGCGGGCATCCGCTCTCGCGCTTCTACGACGACCAGTCGCTGCTGTGGCGGCGGGGCGACGCGCTGCGCATGTCGCTCGACTTCGCCGATGCCGAGGCCGGCGCGCAGGGCGTGACGCTGCTCACGCCCCTCGGGCCCGAGGGGTCGGACGAAAGGGGCTGAGCGGCGGCGCGCTCACTTGCGGCGCAGATGCTCCTCGAGGCGGGGCATGATCTCGACGAAGTTGCACGGCCGGTGGCGGTAGTCGAGCTGCAGCGACAGGATCTCGTCCCAGCCGTCGCGGCACGCGCCCGGCGAGCCGGGCAGCGCGAACAGATAGGTGCCCCTGGCCACTCCCGCGCAGGCGCGCGACTGCACCGCCGAGGTGCCGATCTTGCGGAACGAGATCATGGCGAAGATCACGCCGAAGGCCTCGATCTCCTTCTCGTAGACGTCGCGATGGGCCTCGACGGTCACGTCGCGCCCGGTCAGCCCGGTGCCGCCGGTGGTGATGACCGCGTCCACCTGCGGATCCTCGCACCAGGCGCGCAGCTGCGCGGCGATGGCCTCGCGCTCGTCGGGCAGGATGCGCCGGTCGGCCAGAACATGCCCGGCGTCGGTCAGCCGCTGAACCAGCGTGTCGCCCGAGCGGTCGTCCTCGAGCCCGCGCGTGTCGGACACCGTCAGCACCGCGATGCGCAGGGGGATGAAGGGCAGGCTTTCGTCGATGCGGCTCATGCGGGATCTCCGGCGGATCGGTCGGGCGGGTTCGCGGCGTCCGCGCCCTGGCCGGGCGGGGCGCCGTCCAGCGCGGCGCGCAGCGCGCGCAGGTCGCGCCACGCCTCGCGCTTCATCAGGGGGCGGCGCAGCAGATAGGCGGGGTGAAAGGTGGCCATGGCCGGCACGTCGCGCCAACGCGCCCATTTGCCGCGCATGCGCGTCACCCCCGCCCCTCGGCCCAGCAGCGCGCGCGTGGGCGTCGAGCCCAGCAGCAGCAGAAAGCGCGGGCGCGCCAGCTCGATGTGCCGCTCGAGGAAGGGCAGCATCATCGCCGCCTCGTCTTCCGAGGGGGTGCGGTTCTCGAGCGGGCGCCAGGGAATCAGGTTCGAGATGTAGACCCCCTTGTCCGGGTCCTCGGCGCGCCGGTCCAGCCCGATGGCCACCAGCATCCGGTCCAGCAGCGCCCCCGAGCGGCCGACGAAGGGCTTGCCCTGCAGATCCTCGTCGCGGCCGGGCGCCTCGCCGATCGCCATCAGCCGCGCCCCCGGCAGCCCGTCGGCGAACACCGTCGAGCGCGCCCCGCGCTTGAGCGCGCAACGCTCGAAGGCCTCGAGCGCGGCGCGCAGCTCGTCCAGCGTGGCGCAGGCGGCGGCGATGCGCGCGGCCTCTTCGCCGGCGGGCGGCTCGGGCGCCGGCCGCGGGGCGCGGACCGGCGCGGCGGCCGCGCCCCGCCCGGCGCCGGGGCGCGGCGAAGCGGGCGCGCCGGCCGGCCGGCGCGCGGGCGCCGCCGCGCTTTCGGCGAAGCGATCGACCGGCGCGTCCAGGATGGCCTCGTCCGCGCCAAGGTCGATCTGCAAGGCGAGCATGGCCAGGAGCTCGGCGCGCGAATCCGGCGCCGGGCGCTGCGAATCGCCGCTGGGTCCGCTGTCGTCCATGCGCCGGAACCTTAGCGCCCCGCGCGGCGCAGTCGAGAGCGCATGCGCCCCGCGGCGCGGATCGCGCGGGGAGGGTTTTGCGCGCCGCATTTGCGGAACGGCGTTCCGCCAGTGACCCAAGGGCCGCAACGTCGCCATTGACGGCGCCGGGCGCTGTGGCTAGGCCTTCGCCTGACCGCCATCCACGCCACCGCGCGCGCGCGCGGCCAAGCTCGAGGAGCCGCCATGTCCGAGATCACCCGCGAGTCCATGGAATACGACGTCGTCATCGTCGGCGCCGGCCCGGCCGGGCTTTCGGCCGCCATCCGGCTCAAGCAGCTGGGAGGCGACGACGTCTCGGTCGTGGTGCTGGAGAAGGGCGCCGAGGTCGGCGCGCACATCCTGTCGGGCGCGGTGCTCGATCCCTCGGGCCTGACGGCCCTCATCCCCGACTGGAAGGAAAAGGGCGCCCCGCTCAACGTCCCGGTGACCGAGGACCGCTTCCTTCTGATGGGCGAGCATGGCGAGCTGCGCATTCCCAACTGGCCCATGCCGCCGCTCATGGACAATCACGGCAACTACATCGTCTCGATGGGCAATGTGTGCCGCTGGATGGCCGAGCAGGCCGAGGCGCTGGGCGTCGAGATCTTCCCGGGCATGTCCTGCTCGGAGCTGGTCTATGGCGAGAACGGCGAGGTGCGCGGCGTGGTCGCGGGCGAGTTCGGGCGCCTGTCCGACGGCACGCCGGGCCCCAATTACGAGCCGGGCATGGAGCTGCTGGGCAAATACGTCTTCCTCGCCGAGGGCGTGCGCGGCTCGCTTTCCAAGCAGGTGATCGCGCGCTACGGCCTCGACGCCAATTCGGACGTGCAGAAATACGGCATCGGCATGAAGGAGATCTGGGAAATCCGCCCCGAGAACCACAAGCCGGGCCAGGTCACGCACACCATGGGCTGGCCGCTGGGCAAGAACGCGGGCGGCGGCTCGTTCATGTATCACGCCGAGAACAATCAGGTGTATATCGGCTTCGTGGTGCATCTGAACTACGAGAACCCGCACCTGTTCCCCTACATGGAGTTCCAGCGCTTCAAGCACCATCCGGCCATCGCCTCGGTGCTCGAGGGCGGCAAGCGCATCGCCTACGGCGCGCGCGCGATCTCCGAGGGCGGCTGGCAGTCGCTGCCCAAGCTGACCTTCCCGGGCGGCGCGCTGCTGGGCTGCTCGGCGGGCATGGTCAACCTGCCGCGCATCAAGGGCAACCACAACGCCATGCTGTCGGGCAAGGCGGCCGCCGAGGCGGCCTTCGAGGCGCTGCGCGCCGGCCGCGCCTCGGACGAGCTGACGGCCTATGAAGAGGAAGTGCGCACCGGCCCCATCGCCCGCGACCTCAAGCCCGTGCGCAACGTCAAGCCGCTGTGGTC
Source organism: Oceanicella actignis (assembly GCF_008124525.1). GTDB lineage: Bacteria > Pseudomonadota > Alphaproteobacteria > Rhodobacterales > Rhodobacteraceae > Oceanicella > Oceanicella actignis. The sequence continues at coordinate 527,315 of NZ_VNHJ01000001.1, read as the reverse complement.
GCGCTATGGCCTTCTGGGCGGGCTGGCCCTGGGCGGGCTGGACATGTGGTTCGCGACGCTTGCCCGCGGGCGCACCCTGTTCGGCACGCTGCGCCACGGCAAGACCGACGCCGCCGCCACCGGCCGCGCCGACCGCTTCGAGCGCATCGAATACCCCAAGCCCGATGGCAAGCTCAGCTTCGACCGGCTGACCAACGTGGCCTACTCGTTCACCAATCACGAGGAAAGCCAGCCCTGCCATCTGAAGCTCAAGGATCCCGACATCCCGATCCGCTGGAACCTGCCCAAATACGACGAGCCGGCCCAGCGCTACTGCCCCGCCGGGGTCTACGAGGTGGTCCGAGACGCGCCGGATGCCGAGCCGCGCTTCGTCATCAACTTCCAGAACTGCGTGCACTGCAAGACCTGCGACATCAAGGACCCCGCGCAGAACATCGAATGGACCACGCCCCAGGGCGGCGACGGGCCGAACTATCCCAACATGTGACGCCCGCGCGGGGCGCATGGGACCCGCGCGCCGCCCTGGGCGGGCGCGGGGCCCCTGCGCGGCGCCGCCAAGCCCGGCCCGGGCGCGGGCCAGGGGCGATGCGCGCCGCTTTTCGATCCGGCTGCGCCAGGAGGCGCGCGCGCATGCGCCGGGCTTGCTCGCAGCCGCGCCGCGCCCCTCGGGACATGTCCGCCCGCGCCGGAGGCCGGGCCGTGACCGCACGCCCCGCAGCGCAGTCAAGGCAGCGCCTGCGCCGGAGGCCGTCCTGGCCGCCGCCGATCGCCGTGAGGCGGCCCGTGGCCCGCGCCGCGCGCAAGGCGAGCGGCGGTTTTCCGAGGGCGCCGCGCAAGGCGTGCAGGAGGTCAGGCATCCTGCCCCGCGCGCCGCGCCCGGCGGGAATGCCGCGCTCCGAACGGATCGCTCCGCGGACGGAAGCGGCGCGGGCGATCTGCGGACGTCGAGCGCGCCGGCGGCGAAGTCGGCGTTTCCCGAGCGCGCCGAGCGGGGCGACCGGCAGGCGGCGGAATCGCTCGACGCCCGCGGCGTTCCCCGACCGCGTCGGGCAGAGTCCCGGCCCCGTCGGCGCAATGGCGCTTCGGGAGGAGCCGGAGGCCCGAGCGGCGCCGATCTCGGCGGAGTTCGGCCCCGTCGCCGCAATGGCCCGTCGGGCGGGGCTGTTTCGCCGCGATCGTCCCTGACGCCGCGCGCAATCGGCGCTCGGGCGCGAGACCTGGGCCGATGACCAGCCCCCCGCGCGCCAAGCGAGCCGAAGCCCGATCTCCACGCCCGCTCGCGCCTCGCTCTCCAGTCTCGGCCCGCGCGCGCGTCAGACGGCGACCACGGTCTTGCGATCGTCCTCGACGGTGGACGTCTCGGCCCGCTAGCGCGCGCGTCAGGCGGCCGAGGGGGCGGCGCGGCGGGCTCCGCCTTCGGCTCGGCGCGATCGCGCCGGCGCACCCCGGCCGCACCGACCATGGGGCCGCGCCCGCCATCGCGTGCGTCGCCTGGCTCGGGGTTCCCGGGGCGCGCCGCCCAAAGGGCGCGGCGGCCAGGCCGACCGCCGCCGGCCCCTTCAGCGCGACGTCAGGCCGTGATCGCGCATCTTGCGATAGAGCGTCGCGCGCCCCATCCCCAGCTTGCGCGACGCCAGGGCGACGTCCCCGCCATAGCGCGAAAGGGCGGCCGCGATGGCGGCGGCCTCGATTTCCCAGATCGGGCGGATCTCGCCCTCGGCGTCGAAGAAGCCGCCGGCGGGCGCCGACCGCCCGCCGCCGCGCGCGCCCTCGGCCCCGCGCCCGTCGACGCGAAGGCGCGCCGCGTCGCAGGCCTGCGCCGGCGCCCCTCTCGCTTCGGCTCCCGCGCAGGCGGGTCCCTGACCGGCGCCCTGCGTCGGCCGCGCCCGCAAGGCCGCCCTTGCGGCCTCGGCCTCGACCGCCTCGGACGGATGCAGCACCGCGAGGCGCCGCATGACGTTCTCGAGCTCGCGCAGGTTTCCCGGCCAGTCATGCGCCTCGAGCGCGGCCAGCGCCTCGGGGGTCGGCCGGGGCGGCGCGACGCTCTCGGCCTCGGCGGCGCGGCGCGCGAACAGCTCGGCCAGGGGGGCGATGTCCTCGCGGCGCGCGCGCAGCGGCGGCACGCGCAGGCACAGCGCCGACAGGCCAAGGAAAAGCTCCTGCCGGAAACGCCCCGCGGCCGCCTCGTCCGAAAGAGGGCGGTCTGCGGCCGAGATCAGCCGCGCGTTCACGCGCCGCGGCGGCCCGGCGCCAAGGCGCGCGATCCGGCCCGTGGCGACGATGCGCGCAAGCCGCGCCTGTGCCCGCGCGGGCAGATCGCAGACCCCGTCGAGGAACAGGACGCCCCCTTCGGCCTCCTCGAACTTGCCCGCAAGCGAGACGTCCGCGCCCGCGCGGCCGAACAGGGCCGCCTCGGCCAGATCGGGGGGCATGGCGGCGCAGTCGAACGCCACGAAGGGCCCATCGCGGCGCGGGCCCTCGGCATGGATCGCGCGGGCGAAGGCCTCCTTGCCGGCGCCGCTCTCGCCCTCGATGAGCAGCGGCGCGTCCGAGCGGGCGAAGCGCCGGGCCAGATCGGCGGCCGCGCGCGCCGCGGGGCTGACGGCGATCAGCGCGTCAAGGCCGCCCGCGGCCGCGGGAGCGGCGGCGCGGCGTTCGGCATGGGCGCCGACGGCCGCGCGCAGGGCCGCCGGATCGACCGGCTTGATCAGCACGTCGCGCGCCCCCGCCCGCGCGGCCCGCACGATGCGCGCAGGCGCCGGATCGACGCTCAGCACCACCACCGGCGGCGCGCCGGGCGGCAGCCGCGACAAGAGCGCAAGCGCGCCGCCCCCGTCCAGATCCATGTCGGCCAGCGCCAGGCGCGGCCGCGGCGCCGCCGACAGCCGACGCAGCGCCGCGGCCAGGTCGGAGGCCTCTTCGACGCGGCGTCCGTCGGTCTCCAGAACCGCGCGCAGATAGCGCCGCACCGCCGGGTCCGCGTCGGCGATCAGCACCGGCGCGGCCTGGCCGCGGGTTGAATCCGCCTTCATTCGCTCACCCCTGCTCGCCTCCTCGGGTGACAGCTTGCGCGAGGGCGGGTTAAAGTGTTGTGTATCCGCGACGCGCAACGATTTATGCGTGTCGTCGGGGCCGCGCGCGCGCCGGACGCATTGAAATCGCAGGCGCTTCGTGCGAAGCGTCGGGACGAGATCGCGCCGCAAGGACGCGATCCGTCAGAATCACAGCCGGGGGACAACGCCCTCGGCGAAAACGAGACGGAGAGAGGGATGAACATGATTTCCCGCATGACCATGGCCGCCGCCGCTCTGGCGGTCGCCGGATGCTCGTCGCTGCCGGGCGCCAATCTTGGCGGGACGTTCACCGCCGAAAGCTATCTGGGCACGTCGATCGAGGGCGGCGACTTCAACGCCGCGCTGGCGCGCGAATACCAGGGCCTGGCGAACCGTTCGGCCACCCAGGACGTGAACTGGATGGACGCGACCGCCTACATCGCCAAGTCCGAAGCGGCCGCCAACGGCGGCGTCGCTCCGTGGTCGCCCGCCGATCTGGGCGTGAGCGCCGACGGCTACGAGAAGACCGTGGCGACCATCACCGAGAACGCCGCCGCGCGCCCGGCCGAGTGCGCCCGCGCGCAGGCCTACTGGGATCAGTATCTCGAGTCGCTCGCCGAGGGCGCGCTGGCCTGCATCTCGGCCGAAGACGCCAAGGCCATGCTGGACGACGCCCTCAAGGCCTGCGCCGGCGTGTCGGCCGACTACGTGGTGTATTTCGGCTTCGACCGTTACGACATCACCAAGGCCGCGCAGGAGGTGATCAACGAGGTCGTCGAGGCCATGCGCGCCTATGCCGAGCCGCTGGTCTCGATCGTCGGCCACACCGACACGGTCGGCACCTTCGAGTACAACCAGAAGCTGTCCGAGCGCCGCGCCGAAGCGGTGAAGAAGGCCCTTCTGGCCCGCGCCGCCGCGCAGAACGTCAAGGTGGGCAACGTGACCACCGCGGGCCGTTCGGAGGCCGAGCTGGCCGTGCCGACCCCGGACAACGTGCGCGAGCCGCGCAACCGTCGCGCCACCATCGCGATCTCGGAGTGATCCGGGCTTGACGGCGCCGGGTCCGACCCGGCGCCCGCCTGCAACGCCCCGCGCCCCCAGGGCCGCGGGGCGTTTTCATGCGCGGGGCTTGGAATCGCGCGCGGCGCGCCCCATCTCTTGCCTATGAACCGACACAGGACGCATCTTGCCGCGGCGCTTGTCCTTGCGCTGGCCGCGCCGGCGGCGGCCGAGCCCCCCGGCGCCGGCCCCGACGCCCCGCCCGAACGGCCGCTGGCCGAAGAGCTGGAGCGCGCCGCGCGCGACGCGCTCGAATCCCTGACGCGGCAGCTCGGCCCAGCGCTGCGCGGGCTTCAGGAAACGCTGGGCGCGCTCGACGACTACGACGCGCCGCGGATCCTGCCCAACGGCGACATCCTGATCCCGCGCAAGCGCCCGTCGCCCGCGCCCCCCGATGCGCCCGAGCACGCGCCCGACACCGACGCGCCCGAGACGCTCGAGCTCTGATCCCCTTCCCCTGCGCCGCCCAAGGCGTTACCTGAGCGCAGGAACGACCGACCACATCCCATCCGGAGGCCCCACATGCGCCAGACGCCACCGCTCGCCCCCCTGCCCCGCACATTCCCGGCCAGCGAGGCCGCGCGCGAGGGCGGCGGCGCGCCGCTGGGCGATCTGCCCGAGTGGAACCTGGACGACCTCTACCCCGGCATGGACAGCCCCGAGCTGCGCCGCGACCTGGACTGGGCGCGCAACGAGGCCGCCGCCTTCGCCGCCGATCTCGAGGGACGCCTGGCCGCGCTCGACGGCGCGGGGCTGGCCGAGGCGGTGCGCCGCTACGAGAAGCTGCAGCAGGTGCTGGGGCGCATCATGTCCTATGCCGGCCTGCTCTATTACCAGAACACCGCCGACCCGGCGCGCGCCAAGTTCATGGGCGACATGCAGGAGGAGGTGACGCGCATCACCACGCCGCTGGTGTTCTTCACGCTCGAGCTCAACCGCATCGACGACGAGGCCCTGGCCCGCGCCCTGGCAGACCCCGAGCTTGCGCGCTACAAGCCCTGGCTCGACCGGCTGCGCGCCTTCCGCCCCTACCAGCTGTCGGACGAGCTGGAGAAGTTCCTGCACGACCAGTCGGTGGTCGGCGCCGCGGCCTGGAACCGCCTGTTCGACGAGACCATGGCGCGGCTGACCTTCGAGGTCGAGGGCGAGGAGCTGCCCCTCGAGGCGACGCTGACGCTGCTTTCGGACGCCGACCGCGGCAAGCGCGCCGCCGCCGCCGCCGCGCTGAGCGAGGTCTTCGCGCGGAACCTGCCCCTGTTCGTGCGCATCACCAACACGCTGGTCAAGGAGAAGGAGATCGAGGACCGCTGGCGCAAGCTGCCCACGCCGCAGATGGCGCGCCACCTGTCCAACCAGGTCGAGCCCGAGGTCGTGCAGGCCCTGCGCGATGCGGTGGTGGCGGCCTATCCGCGGCTGTCGCACCGCTATTACGCGCTCAAGGCCCGTTGGCTGGGGCTGGACAAGCTGCAGCACTGGGACCGCAACGCCCCGCTGCCCGAGGAAGAGGACCGCAAGATCCCTTGGGACGAGGCGCGGCGCATCGTGCTCGAGGCCTACGCCGACTTCTCGCCGCGGATGGCCGAGCTGGCCGAGCCCTTCTTCGACAAGGGCTGGATCGACGCGCCGGTCAAGCCGGGCAAGGCGCCCGGCGCCTTCGCCCACCCCACCGTGACCGACGTGCATCCCTATGTGATGCTCAACTATCTGGGCAAGACGCGCGACGTGATGACCCTGGCGCATGAGCTGGGCCATGGCGTGCATCAGCGCCTGGCCGCCGCCCAGGGCGAGCTTCTGTCCTCGACGCCGCTGACCCTGGCCGAGACCGCCAGCGTCTTCGGCGAGATGCTGACCTTCCGCAAGCTTCTGGCCGCGCAGACCGATCCGCGTCGGCGCAAGGCGCTGCTGGCCGGCAAGGTCGAGGACATGATCAACACCGTCGTGCGTCAGATCGCCTTTTACGACTTCGAGTCGCGCGTGCACGAGGCGCGCCGCGAGGGCGAGCTGACGGCCGAGCGCATCGGCCGCATCTGGCTGGACGTGCAGAGCGAAAGCCTGGGCCCGGCCTTCGAGTTCGCCCCCGGCTACGAGAACTTCTGGACCTATGTGCCCCACTTCATCCACTCGCCCTTCTACGTCTACGCCTATGCGTTCGGCGACGGGCTGGTGAACGCGCTCTACGCCGTCTACGAGGAGGGCGACCCGGATTTCGAGCGCAAGTATTTCGACCTGCTCGCCGCGGGCGGCGCGAAGTCGTATCGCGAGCTTCTGGCCCCCTTCGGGCTGGACGCCTCGGATCCGGGCTTCTGGGACAAGGGTCTGGGGCTGATCGCCTCGATGATCGACGAGCTCGAGGCGATGGAAGGCTGAGCGCCCCGCCATGGCCGCGGCCGGCGGGGCGCCGAGCCGGCGGGGCTCAGTCCTCGCCGGCCTCCTCGGGTTCGGCGCGCGGCGGGCGCGGCGGGCGGCCGATCACGTCGCGCAGCTCGTCCAGCTCGATGAAGTTGTCGGCCTGGCGGCGCAGCTCGTCGGCGATCATGGGCGGGTTCGAGCGGATGGTCGAGACCACCGACACCCGCACGCCCTTGCGCTGAATGCCCTTGACCAGCGGGCGGAAATCGCCGTCGCCCGAGAACAGCACCATGTGATCGATGCGCGGCGCCAGCTCCATGGCGTCAACGGCCAGCTCGATGTCCATGTTGCCCTTGACCTTGCGCCGGCCCATGGAATCGGTGAATTCCTTGGCCGCCTTGGTCACCATGGTGAAGCCGTTGTAGTCCAGCCAATCCACCAGGGGTCGGATCGGCGAATATTCCTGATCCTCGACCAGGGCGGTGTAGTAGAAGGCCCGCACCAGCTTGCCGCGCCGCATGAACTCGCTGCGCAACAGCTTGTAGTCGATGTCGAAGCCCAGCGCCTTGGCTGCGGCGTAGAGGTTCGACCCATCTATGAAGAGGGCCAGTCTTTCGTCACGGTAGAACATGAGCACTCCTAAAAATGAGACGCCGGGCCGGCCGTCACGAGCCGTGGGGATGCCAAGCGCATGGCGCTGGAAAATATCGCGTCTGCTGAATGTTGCAATCGCAAGCGGACGCGGACGATGACTTTATGCCTGATCGCGCTGGGCGCCAACCTTCCGGCGGGCGAGCGGGCGCCCGCGCAGACGCTGGACGAGGCGCTTGCGCGGCTTGCGGCAGAGGGGGTGCGCCCCATCCGCGTCAGTCGGTGGTGGCGCACCCCCGCCCATCCGCCCGGATCGGGTCCCGATTTCGTCAACGGCGCGGCGGCGTGCGAATCGGCCCTGCCGGCCGAGGGCGTGCTGGCCGCCCTGCACCGGGTCGAAGACGCGCTGGGGCGCGCGCGCCCGGCGCGCTGGGCGCCGCGCAGCTGCGATCTGGACCTGATCGACTGGGGCGGGCGCATCGCCCCCGACGCGGACGAGCTGCGCCGATGGATGGCGCTGAGCGACCGGGCCGGCGCCCTGCCCGCCCCGGACCGGCTGATCCTGCCGCACCCGCGCGCGCATGAACGCGCCTTCGTCCTGGCGCCGCTGGCCGAGGTCGCGCCCGCCTGGCGCCACCCGGTTTCGGGCTTGACGGCGGCGCAGATGCTGGCGGCGTTGGGTCCGGGGGCGATGGCGGGCATGTCGCCGCTGCCCGCCGGCCCCTGAGCGCCGCCGCCCTTCGCCCCGGCCCGCACCCCTTGCCTTTCGCCCTCAAGGGGTCTAGATAAGCGACTTCCCGTTCACAGAACACCGGAGCGCCCGCATGGCCCGCGTCACCGTAGAAGATTGCGTGGACAAGATCCCGAACCGGTTCGACCTGGTCGTTCTGGCCGCCCACCGCGCGCGGCAGATCTCTTCCGGCGCGCCGATCACCGTCGAGCGCGACAACGACAAGAACCCCGTCGTCGCCCTGCGCGAGATCGCCGAAGAGACGATCGACCCCCGCGATCTGGAAGAGTCGGCGATCCGCGACTTCCAGCGCCAGATCGAGGTGGACGAGCCCGAAGAGGACGACATGCCGCGCCTGATGGGCGCCCTCGAAGAGGACAAGCCCGAAGACGACGGGCTGAACGAGGAAGAGATGCTGCGCCGCCTGCTGGCCGAGCAGGGCAAGGCCTGACGCGGCCATGCCGCATGTGACCCGGAGCGCGCCTTGATCCGTCCGCACGAGCTGGTCGAGCGCATCCGGGCCTACAACCCCAACACGGACGAAGCGCTCCTGAACGCGGCCTACGTGTTCGGGGCGCGCGCCCATGCCGGGCAGTTCCGCAAGTCGGGCGAGCCCTACTGGAACCACCCGGTCGAGGTGGCCAACATCCTGGCCGAGCTGCATCTGGACGACGCCACGATCGTCACCGCGCTGCTGCACGACACGGTCGAGGACACCCCCGCCACCCATGAAGAGCTGCGCGAGCTGTTCGGCGAAGAGATCGCCCAGCTCGTCGACGGCGTGACCAAGCTGACCAAGCTGCAGCTCAGCTCGGCCGAGGCCGAGCAGGCCGAGAACCTGCGCAAGCTGCTGCTGGCCATGTCCAAGGACGTGCGCGTGCTGCTGGTCAAGCTGGCCGACCGGCTGCACAACATGCGCACCATCGCGCACATGCCCCCGCACAAGCAGGAGCAGAAGGCGCGCGAGACCATGGAGATCTACGCGCCGCTGGCCGGGCGCATGGGCATGCAGTCCATGCGCGAAGAGCTCGAGGACCTGGCCTTCCGCGTGCTCAACCCCGACGCGCGCCGCTCGATCATGCGCCGCTTCGTGCAGCTGAAGAAGGAGACGGGCGACCTCATCCCGCAGATCACCGAGGACATCCGCGCCGCCCTGGCCGCCGAGGGCGTCAGCGCCCAGGTCACCGGCCGCGAGAAGCGCCCCTATTCGATCTGGCGCAAGATGCAGGAGAAGGGCGAGGAATTCTCGCGCCTGTCCGACATCTACGGCTTCCGCATCATCACCGAGACCGAAAGCGACTGCTACCGCGCGCTGGGCGCGGTGCACCGGCGCTGGCGCGCGGTGCCCGGCCGCTTCAAGGACTACATCAGCCAGCCCAAGTCGAACGGCTACCGCTCGATCCACACCACCGTCTCGGGCCGCGACGCCAAGCGCGTCGAGGTGCAGATCCGCACGCGCCAGATGCACGAGGTGGCCGAAAGCGGCATCGCCGCGCACTGGTCCTACAAGGACGGCGCGCGGGTCGACAATCCCTTCGCCGCCGACCCCTTCCAGTGGCTGCGCAACCTGACCGAAAGCTTCGAGCAGGCCGAGAACCCGAACGAGTTTCTCGAGCATGTGAAGCTCGAGATGTTCCAGGACCAGGTGTTCTGCTTCACGCCCAAGGGCAAGGTCATCAAGCTGCCGCGCGGGGCGACGCCCATCGACTTCGCCTACGCCATCCACACCCGCATCGGCGACAGCTGCGTGGGCGCCAAGATCGACGGGCGCCGCGCGCCGCTGTGGACCAAGCTGCGCAACGGGCAGACGGTCGAGATCATCCGCGCCGACGCCCAGCGCCCCCAGCCCGTCTGGGAGCAGATGGTGGTCACCGGCCGCGCCAAGCAGGCCATCCGCCGCGCCCTGCGCACCGAGCAGCGCGCCGCCGAGATCCGCATGGGCCGCGAGATCGCCCGCCAGGCCTTCGAGCGCGCGGGCCAGGAGCTGAGCGACAAGGCCCTGTCCACCGCCGCGCGCCTGATGGGCTTTGCCTCGCGCGACGACCTGCTGCAGGCTTTGGGCGCGGCCGACGTCACCGGCGCGCAGGTCGTCGCCGCGCTGTTCCCTGCCGCGGCCGGCCAGGCGCCGCCTGCGCCCGCGCAGGGCGAGGGGCCGGGGGTGATCGGCGTCAGCCGCGCGCACAAGGTGCGATTCGGCCCCTGCTGCGCGCCCGTGCCCGGCGACCGGATCGTGGGCATCGCGCGCAAGGGCAAGGGTGTGACGGTTCACGCCATCGACTGCCCGATTCTGGCGGCGTATGAAGACAAGCCCGAGCTGTGGCTGGATCTGCGCTGGGACGAGCGCGCCGCGCAGGCGCATCAGACCTCGATCAGCCTGACCTTCGCGCATGAGCGCGGCGCCCTGGCCCGGGTCTGCGCGGTGATCGCCGAGATGAACGCCGACATCGTGCAGCTCGAGTTCAACGACCGCAAACCGGATTTTTACCGGGCGCGGATAGACCTTGAAGTGCGGGACGTGAAGCATGTGAGCCAGATCGTGACCATGCTGGACGCGCAGCCGATCGTCACCGAGGTGCGCCGGATCATGCCGGCGCTGCTCGACCCCGCCGGCTTCGCCGACGAAGGCCCCGGGCCCGAGGCGGCGGCCGACGAAGGCGCCGCCGCTCGAACGCGCGACGCGGCGCCCCGGGGCGCGGCCGAAAACGGCGCGCAGCGCACGGCCGGGGCGGACGGCGCGGGCGGCGCGGATGGCGGCGACGGCGGTGCGGAAGGCAGGGGCGGCGCGGACCGTGCGTCCGCCGCGGGCGGCAAGGGCGGCGCGGCGCCCGAAACCGGCGCGGCGGCGGACCGCGCGCGCGGCGCGGACGACGACTGCGGCGAGGGCGGCGGAGAGGGCGTCGCCGCGCCGGAGGACCGCGCGCCCGGCGCGCAACGCAGGGGCGGCGCGGGCGGCGCGGCGCCCGAAACCGGCGCGGCCGAGGCGCGCCCCGCCTCCGGAGCGGAGGCGGAGAACGACATGGCGGGCCTGTTCAAGACCGGACCGCTGCGCACGCATGGACCCGAATCGGGCTGAAAGGCCGAAGCCATGATCTTCAAGAGGCGCGACAAAGCCCCGGTCCTGGTTCGCCTGCGCGAGCTTCTGGTCCCGCGCAAGGGGTGGCGGCGCGGCTATCTCTACATCGGCAAGCGCATGCAGCGCCTGCCCGACACCCCCCACCGCATCGCGCTGGGCTTCGCCTGCGGCGTGTTCGTCTCGTTCACCCCGTTCTTCGGACTGCATTTCGTGCTGGCCGCGGCGCTGGCCTGGCTCTTGGGCGGCAACATCCTGGCCTCGGCGCTGGGCACCTTCGTGGGCAATCCCGCGACCTTTCCCTTCATCGCCGGCGCGGCGCTCTATATCGGCTTTCACCTGACCGGCGTCCATGTGCCGCCGCCGCAGGACTTCTCGCTGGGCTGGCTGTGGGCGAACCTCGAAAGCATCCTCGTGCCCTATCTGCTGGGCGGTCTCGGCCCCGGCCTGATCTGCGCGTGGGGGTTCTATGCGCTGGTGCGCCCGATCGTGGCCGCGTATCAGAGCCGCCGGCGCGAGCGGCTGATGGCGGCGGCGCGCCGGCGCGTGCACGAGCACGCCAACCGCCTGCGCGCGCGCAAGGCGCGCCGGCGCGACGGCGACGGCAAGGCCGCCGACGACGCCGCCTGACCCCCTCCGCCGCTGGACATGCGCCCGCGCCGCTGGCCAAATGCGCCCACGGCGCGATCGCCGATCGCAGGCAGACGACCACAGGCAGGAGCAGCCCATGAGCCACTCGCAACCGCGCAAGCTCAGGCTTGGCGTCAACATCGACCACGTCGCCACCATCCGCAACGCGCGCGGCGGCCCGCACCCCGACCCGCTGCGCGCCGCGCGCATGGCCGAGGCCGCCGGCGCCGACGGCATCACCGCGCATCTGCGCGAGGATCGCCGCCACATCACCGATGCGGACATCGCCGCGCTGGCGGCGGCGATCTCGGCGCCCCTGAACCTCGAGATGGCGGCCACCGACGAGATGCAGGCCATCGCCCTGCGCCACAAGCCGCACGCCGTCTGCATCGTCCCCGAAAAGCGGCAGGAGCGCACGACCGAGGGCGGGCTCGACGTGGCCGGCGACGAGGCGCGCCTGGCCGCCTTCATCGCCCCGCTGCGCGCGGCGGGCTGCCGGGTGTCGCTTTTCGTCGCGGCCGAGCGCGCGCAGATCGAGGCCGCCGCGCGCATCGGCGCGCAGGTGGTCGAGCTGCACACCGGCGCCTATTGCGACGCCCATCACGAGGGCCGCTTCGACGACCGCGACGCCGAGCTGGCGCGCCTGCGCGAGATGGCGGCGCTGGCCGGGGCGCTGGGGCTCGAGGTGCATGCCGGGCATGGCCTGACCTACGACACGGTGGGCCCGGTGGCCGAGATCCCCCAGATCGTCGAGCTGAACATCGGCCATTTCCTGATCGGAGAGGCCATCTTCGTCGGGCTCGAGGCCTCGATCGCGCGCATGCGGGCGCTGATGGACGCGGCGCGCGCGCAAGGCGGGGCGGCATGATCCTGGGCGTCGGCGCGGATCTGGCGGACATCCGCCGCATCGAGCGCACGCTCGAACGCTTCGGCGAGCGCTTCGTGCAGCGCGTCTTCACCGAGATCGAGCAGGCGAAATCCGAGCGCCGCCGCGCCCGCGCCGCCTCCTACGCCAAGCGCTGGGCCGCCAAGGAGGCCTGCGCCAAGGCCCTGGGCACGGGGCTGCGCATGGGCGTGGCCTGGCGCGAGATGGGCGTGGTCAACCTGCCCTCGGGCCAGCCCACCATGCGCCTGACCGGCGGCGCGGCGGCGCGGCTGGCGGCGCTGACCCCGCCGGGGCGAGAGGCCGTGATCCACCTGACGATCACCGACGATCACCCATGGGCGCAGGCCTTCGTGGTGATCGAGGCAAGGCCCGCCGCGCCCGCCCGCTGACCGGTCAGGGCCTTGCTTGACATGGCCGGGGCCAGGCGCGACAACGCGGCGGCGGGAAGGCGCCCGCGGGAATGGATGAATGCGCATGGCCAAGAAGAAGGAAGGTCTGGGCGAGCTGCTCAAGACCGTCGTCTACGCGCTGCTGATCGCGGGCGCGTTCCGCAGCTTTCTGTTCCAGCCCTTCTGGATCCCCTCGGGCTCGATGAAGTCGACGCTGCTGATCGGCGATTTCCTGTTCGTGTCGAAATACGCCTACGGCTACTCGCGCCACTCCTTCCCCTTCTCGGCCGTGCCGATCCCCGGCCGCATCCTGGCCCGCCAGCCCGAGCGCGGCGACGTCATCGTGTTCAAGCATCCCCGCTCGGGCGAGGATTACGTCAAGCGCCTGATCGGCCTGCCCGGCGACCGGATCCAGATGCGCAAGGGCATCCTCTACATCAACGGCCAGGCCGCGCCCCAGCGCCCCGACGGCGTCTTCATCGAGCCCATCGACCCCGGCGCCAATCTGGCCTGCAAGGCCTATCCGCGCATCGACGGCGAGGTGATGTGCCTCAAGGAGCGCTTCATCGAGACCCTGCCCGGCGGGCGCGAGCACATCGTGCTGAACGCCGACGACAACGACAAGCCATTCACCGACAACACCCGCGAATTCGTGGTGCCCGAGGGGCATTACTTCTTCATGGGCGACAACCGCGACAATTCCAACGACAGCCGCCAGGGCGTGGGCATGGTCCCGCTCGAGAACCTGGTCGGCCGCGCCGATCTGATCGCGCTCAGCTTCGCGGGCCGCTTCTGGGAGGTCTGGAACTGGCGCGCCGACCGCTTCTTCGTGGCGGTCCGATGACGCGGGCGGGGGGCGCATGAGCCGGCGCGAGCTGGCCGCCCATGCGCGGCGCCTGTCGCAGGCGCTGGGGGCGCCGCTGCAGCCCAGCGACCTGCTGGAAGAGGCGCTGACGCACCCATCCGCCTCGTCGCCGGCGCGCGCGGACAATCAGCGCCTCGAATTCCTGGGCGACCGCGTTCTGAACCTGGTGCTGGCCGAGGCCTTGCTGGCCCGCCACCCCGACGAGCCCGAGGGCCGCATCGCCGCCCGCTACAACGCCCTGGTGCGCAAGGAGACCTGCGCGCAGATCGCCGCCGAGATCGGGCTGGGCGAGGCCATGCGCCTTGGCCGCTCCGAGAAGCTGACCGGCGGGCGGCGCAAGCAGGCCATGCTGGGCGACGCCATGGAGGCGCTGATCGCGGCGGTCTATCTCGAACACGGGCTGGACGCCGCGCGCGCCGCCATCCTGCGCCTGTGGGGGCCGCGCCTCGAGGCGGCCGGGGACGAGCCGCCCACCGACGCCAAGTCCGCCTTGCAGAAATGGGCGCAGGCGCGCGGCATGGAGCCGCCGCGATACGCCACCATCTCGCGCGAGGGCGCCGACCACGCCCCCGTCTTCACCGTCGCGGCGCGCCTTGCCGACGGGCGCGAGGCCACCGCCTCGGCCCCGTCCAAGCGCGCCGCGCAGCAGGCCGCCGCCGCCCGCCTTCTCGATCAGCTGGAGTCCGATGATGCCTGACGTCGAAGCCCCCGCCGCGGCGCCGACGCGCTGCGGCTTCGTCGCCCTGATCGGCGAGCCGAACGCCGGAAAATCCACCCTGCTCAACCGCATGGTCGGCGCCAAGGTGTCGATCGTCACGCACAAGGTGCAGACCACGCGCGCGCGCATCCGCGGCATCGCCGTCGAGGGTCCGGCGCAGATCGTGTTCGTGGACACGCCGGGCCTGTTCCGCCCGCGCCGGCGCCTCGACCGCGCCATGGTCGCGGCCGCCTGGGGCGGCGCCGAGGACGCCGACGTGGTGGCGCTGATGATCGAGGCCCATCGCGGCCTGACCGAGGGCGTGGAAGAGATCCTGCGCGCCCTCGAAGAGCGCGCCCGCCCCGCGCAGACCGTCATCCTGGTCATCAACAAGATCGACCGCGTGCGCCGCGAGAAGCTGCTCGAGCTGGCCGCCCGCATGAACGAGCGCCACCCCTTCGCGGCCACCTTCATGATCTCGGCCGAGAAGGGCGACGGCGTCGCCGATCTGCGCCGCTGGCTGGCCCAACGCATGCCCGAGGGTCCGTGGCTGTATCCCGAGGACCAGATCGCCGATCTGCCGCTGCGCATGATCGCCGCCGAGATCACGCGCGAGAAGCTGACCCTGCGCCTGCATCAGGAGCTGCCCTACCAGCTGACCGTCGAGACCGAGAGCTGGGAAGAGCGCAAGGACGGCTCGGTGCGCATCGAGCAGGTGATCTACGTCGCGCGCGACGGCCACAAGGGCATCGTGCTCGGCCGCAAGGGCGAGACGATCAAGCAGATCGGCGCCCAGGCGCGGGAAGAGCTGACCCGCCTGCTGGGGCGCCCGGCGCATCTGTTCCTTGACGTGCGCGCCCGCCCCAGCTGGATGGACGAGCCTGAGCGCTATCAGGAGATGGGGCTCGACTTCCGCGACGCCGGCAAGTCATGAGCGCGCCGCGCCTGCGCGCCGAATTCTGGGTGCACGCCTATCTGGCGCGGCTGCGTCTGAACGACATCCCCGCCTATGTGACCGCCCATGGCGACGACCACGCCGGCGCGGTGATCGTCAAGGTCAACACCCTGGACGGGCGCGCGCGCGCCCATGCGCGCAGCCTCGGCCCGTCGGGCGAGCGCGTGTGGACCGTTCTCGCCGAAGGCGACGAGGCCGAGGTGGACGCCTCTCTGGCGCGCCAGCGCGCCTTCGACCCGGATTTGTGGATCATCGAGGTCGAGGACCGCGAGGGGCGCGCGCTGCTCGACGAGCCGGGGCTCGAATGAGCCCCCGGCGGCGGCGCAGGCCCGCAGATGGGCTTCGACGCCGCGCAGGCCGCCGCATCGGCAAGACCGCCCGCGCAGCCGCGCGCGGCGCCTCATCGCGCCGGTCAGGGGCCTCGCCGCGCCTGACCGCGCGTCCGCCCCAGGGCCGCGCCGCGCGCAGGGGTCTGGCCTCGGCCCTCGCATCGCAGGCGCCGTAGCGACGCACGCGCAAGCCGCGGGGCGATCTGCGCGGCGCCCCGCCGCGGGCGCCGACCGATCGCGCGCCGGGCCCCGGACGCCGCGGGCCGCCGCGCGGGGCTTGTGCCCGCCGCCGCCCGACGCCGGCAGGCCTCGAGGGAATCCGGCGGCCCCGGCAGACTGCGCGGCAAGCCACGGGGCGGCGGCGGTCGGTCCGGCGGCCGCGCAGCTCCGCGCAAGGGGCTGCGACCGGGCGCGCGCCGTGGACGGCGAATTTGCGCTGCATCAAGGAATGACGGACGATCGCGTGGAAGATTGCCCGGGCAACCGATGAGGAAGACCATGGCGCAGGCAACCGCCGCGGAACGCCCCGCAACCGAGCCCCGGCGCGGCCGCATCGTGGCGGCGGCCGGCGCCGTGGTGGACGTCGATTTCGGCGATGCCGGCGCGCCGCCCATCCGCAGCGCGCTCGAGGTCGAGTGGGACGGCCCGCACCGACTGACGCTCGAGGTGCAGGCGCATCTGGATCCGGCGACGGCGCGCTGCGTCGCCCTGCAGGAAACGGCCGGGCTGCGCCCCGGAACGCCGGTGCGCGACTCCGGCGGGCCGCTGACCGCGCCGACGGGCCGCGCGCTGCTGGGCCGGATGATCGACGTGGCCGGCGACCCGATCGACGGCGGCCCGCCCCTGCCCGCCGATCTGCCGCGCATGCCCATCCACCGCCCGCCGCCCCCATTGGCGAGCAGGGGGCGACGCGCGAACCCTTCCTGACCGGCATCAAGATCATCGACCTGATGGCGCCGCTTCTGCGCGGGGGAAAGGCGGCGATGTTCGGCGGCGCGGGCGTGGGCAAGACGGTGCTCATCATGGAGCTGATCCGCGCCGCCGCCACGCGCCACGGGGGCATCTCGGTCTTCGCGGGAATCGGCGAGCGCTCGCGCGAGGGGCACGAGCTCTGGCTCGACCTCGGCGCCTCGGGGGTTCTGGCCAACACGGCGCTGGTCTTCGGCCAGATGAACGAACCCCCGGGCGCGCGCTGGCGCGCGGGTCTGACGGCGCTGACCGTGGCCGAGCATTTCCGCGACGTCGAGCGCAGCGACGTGCTGCTCTTGATGGACAACGTCTATCGCTTCGTGCAGGCGGGCGCCGAGGTGTCGGGCCTGCTCGGGCGCCTGCCCAGCCGCGTCGGCTACCAGCCCACCCTCGCCACCGAGATCGCCGAGCTCGAAGAGCGCATCGCCTCGGCGCACGGCGCGGCGGTGACCTCGATCCAGGCGGTCTACGTTCCGGCCGACGACTTCACCGACCCGGCGGTGGCGCAGACCTTCGCGCATCTGGACAGCGCCGTGGTCCTGAGCCGCGAGATGGCCGCGCAGGGGCTCTACCCGGCGGTCGATCCGCTGGCCTCGTCCTCGACGCTGATCGACCCGCGCATCTTTGGCCAGCGCCATTGCCGCATCGCCGAGGGCGTGCGCGAGCTGATGGAGCGGCGGCGCGAGCTGCAGGAGGTGATTTCGCTTCTGGGCATGGAGGAGCTGAGCCCCGAGGACCGCCTCGCCGTGGCGCGCGCGCGGCGCATGGAGCGCTTCCTGACCCAGCCCTTCGCCGTGACCGAGCATTTCACCGGGCGCCCGGGCGCCTCGGCGCCGCTCGAGGCGACCCTGGACGGCGCCGAGGCGATTCTGGCCGGCGAGGCCGACTCGCTGGACGAAGAGGCGCTCTACATGACCGGCACGCTGGACGACGCGCGCACCCGCGCCGCGAGGCGCGGCGGGGCCGGAGAGGGGACCGGAGGGGGGGCCGGAGGGGGGGCCGCGCGATGATGCGCCTGCGCGTCATGACCCCCGTCGCCCAGGTGCTGGATGCGCCCGAGGTGGCCGCGATCCGGGCTGCGGACGCAAGCGGCGCATTCGGCATCCTGCCCGGACACGCCGATTTCGTGACTCTGCTCGAGACCGGCGCGCTCAGCTGGCGCGACCGCGCGGGCCGCGAATCGCATGTGGCGGTGCGGGGCGGGGTCCTGCGCGTCCGCGGCGGCGCGCTGGTCGAGGTGGCCGCCCGCGACGCGCGCTGCGGCGA
Source organism: Oceanicella actignis (assembly GCF_008124525.1). GTDB lineage: Bacteria > Pseudomonadota > Alphaproteobacteria > Rhodobacterales > Rhodobacteraceae > Oceanicella > Oceanicella actignis. The sequence continues at coordinate 509,477 of NZ_VNHJ01000001.1, read as the reverse complement.
CGATCTGGCGGCGCTCGCGCGCGAGGTCCTGGCCGAATATTCCCGCCGCGACGCGGAGGAGACCCGCGCCCGCGCCGAGGCCGCGCGGCTGCATGTGGCCGCCGCGCGCCGCCTGCGCGAGGTGCTCGAGGCGCGGCGCCGCCCGGCCCCCGTTCCGGCGACGCCCGCCTTCGGCCCCGGCGCGGCGCCGGACGGGCGCGAGGACGACGCGCCATGAGCCCCGCCCGCGCCGACGGCCCCGACCGCCCGCAGGGCAAGGCCGCCGCCGCGGGCGACGGCGCCGGCCCGGCCGCCCGCGACGAGGGCGGGCGCGCGGCGCTGGCCGAGGCGCTTGAGCGCGAGGCGCGCCGGCGCGCGGCCGCCGACGCGCCCGGCGCGTTCTGGCGCGATCTGTCCGTGACGGGCGGGCTGGGGTGGCTGGTGGCCGCGCCGACCCTGGCGGCGGCGGCGCTGGGGCGCTTGCTGGACCTGCGGCTGGGCCAGGGGGGGCCTTCAGCGCCGGAGTGATCATGCCGGGCGCATCGCTAGGCGGCTGGCTGGCGTGGCGGCGCGTGCGCCGGGCCCAGCGCGCCGACCGCGCGCCCGACGCCAGGTCGGACCCCGCGCGCAAGAAGGAGGACGACGCATGACGCCCCCGACGCTTGCTCCTGCGCTTGAGGCGGCGGCGTTCGCGGCGGCCGGCGCGGCGCTTGGCATGGTCTATCTGGCGCTTCTGCGCCGCGCGACCCCCGCCGCCGGCGCGGCCGGCCCCATGCGCGCCGCGGCGCTGGCGCTTGGCCGGCTGACCCTGGCCGGCGCGGCGTTCTGGCTGGCGGCGCAACGGGGCGCGGGGCCGCTTCTGGCGCTGTTCGCCGGCTTCCTGCTGGCGCGGCGCCTGCGCATGCGCGCCGCGCTGCGCGAGCTGGACGCCGGCCCGCGCCCGCCCGCCCATCGCGGCGCGGACCCCGGCGCCCGCGACGCGCCCCAGGACGGGAAACGCCCATGACGACCAATCCCCTGACCCCCGAGATCCTGTTCCACCTCGGCCCGGTTCCCGTCTCGGCGGCGGTGGCGACGACGTGGCTGCTGATGTCGGCGATGACGCTGACCGCGGGCGCCATCATGCGGCGCCCGCGCATCGCGCCGGGCCGCGCGCAAGCCGCGCTCGAGATCGTGGTCGAGGCCATCGCGCGCCAGGCGGAAGAGATCCTGGGCCGGGACCCCTGGCCCTTCATGCCCCTGCTGGGCACGCTCTTCCTGTTCATCGCCAGCGCCAACCTGTCCGCGGCGGTTCCGGGCCTTGCGCCCCCCACCGGCCATCTGGAAACCCCCGCGGCGCTGGCGCTGATCGTGTTCTTCTCGGTGCACTGGCACGGGGTCCGCGCGCGCGGCTGGCGGGCCTATCTGCGGCGCTATGCCGAGCCCACGGCGTTGATGCTGCCGCTGAACCTTCTGGGCGAGATCACGCGCACCTTCTCGCTGATGATCCGCCTGTTCGGCAACATGATGAGCCACGAATTCGTCGTGGCGATCCTGCTGTCGCTGGCGGGCTTTCTGCTGCCGACGCCATTCATGGCGCTGGGCGTGCTGATCGGCCTGGTGCAGGCCTACATCTTCGCCGTTCTCGCCGCCGTCTACATCGGCGCCGGTCTTGGCGTCGTCGAAACCTGAAAGGAGCCTCTCGCATGACGATCGAAACGATCTCGGTGATCTGCGCCGCGCTGGCGGTCAGCTTCGGCGCCATCGCCCCCGCGCTGGCCGAAGGGCGCGCCGTGGCCGCGGCGATGGAGGCGATCGCCCGCCAGCCCGAGGCGGCGGGGGGTGCTCTCGCGCACATTGTTCGTGGGGCTCGCGATGATCGAGACGATGGCGATCTACTGCCTCGTGGTCGCGCTGCTTCTGCTCTACGCCAACCCTTTCGTCGGCTGACGCATGACCATCGACTGGTGGACGCTGGGGCTGCAGGCCGCGAACTTCCTGGTCCTCGTCTGGGTGTTGACGCGCGTTCTCTACCGCCCGGTGCGACAGGTGATCGCCGAGCGTCAAGCCCGCGTGAACGCCGCGCTCGACGCGGCGCGCGCGCGCGAGGCGGCCGCCGAGGAGGCGCGCCGCCGCCATGAGCGGGCGCTGGCCGAGTTCGAGGAGCGCAAGCGCGCCCTCGCCGCGCAGGCCGAAGCCGAGCTCGAGGCGTTGCGCGCGCAGCGCATCGCCAAGGCCGAGGCCGAAGCCGAGGCCATCCGCGAGGCCGCGCGGCGCGCGGCGCAAGAGACCCGCGCGCGCGCCATCGACGCCGCGCGGGCCGACATCGCCGCCCTGGCCGCCACGCTGGCCGGGCGCGTGCTGCAAAGCTTCGGCGCGGCCTGCGGCGCGGACGACGCGCCCGCGCAGATCGCCGCCTTCGAGCGCGCGCTGGCGCAGATGGAACCTGCCGAGCGCGCCGCGCTGGCCTCGCCCGGGGCGGACGCCGCGCTCGTCACCGCCCGCGCGCTGGACGAGGACGCGCGCGCCGCGTGGCGCGAGGCGCTTGGCCGTCTTGTCGGCGCGCCGCCGCGGCTGACCTTCCGCGTCGATCCCGCGCTGCTCGGCGGCTTCGTCCTGACCATGGGCGGCGCAGAGCTGCGGCTGGCCTGGGCCGATTTCCTGTCCGAAGCCCGCGCGCGCCTTGCAAGGAGCATGGACGATGCGCCCTGACGACCCCGCGGCCGACCCCGACGCCCCCGCCCCGACGCCCGACGCCGCGCTGCGCAGCTGGCTGCGCAAGGCGCGCGCGCAGGCGGCCGAGCTGAGCCCGCGCGCGCGTCTGTCCCATGTGGGGCGGGTTCTGCGGGTCGGAGATGGCGTGGCGCAGGTCGAGAACCTGCCGCGCTGCCGGCTGAATGAAAGGCTGATCTTCGAAAGCGGCGTCGAGGGCGTGGCCCTGACCGTCAGCGAAAGGCTGACGGGGGTTGCGCTTCTGGGCCCCGACGCGGGGGTGCGCGCGGGCGACGCGGTGCGCGCCTCGGGCGACATCGTGCGCGTGCCCGTGGGCGAGGCGCTTCTGGGCCGCGTGATCGATCCTCTGGGCCGCCCGCTGGATGGCGGGCCCGCCCTGCGCGCCGCCGCCTCGCTGCCCGTCGAGCGCCCCGCGCCCCGCATCATGGATCGCGCGCCGGTCACGCAGCCGCTGCTCACGGGGCTGACGGTCATCGACGCGATGATCCCCCTCGGCCGCGGCCAGCGCGAGCTGATCATCGGCGACCGCAAGACGGGCAAGACCTCGATCGCGGTCGACACGATCATCAATCAATCGGGCATCAATCAATCGGGCATCAACCAGTCGGGCTTCAACCAGTCGGGCCTCGACCGATCGGGCATCGACCGGTCGGGTGCCGGGCAAGCGGGCTCGGGCGTGATCTGCGTCTATTGCGCCATCGGGCAGAAGGCGTCCTCGACCGCGCGGGTGATCGACGCGGTGCGCCGCCACGGCGACCCCGGCAACTGCATCTTCGTGTTCGCGCCGCCCGAAGCGGCGCCCGGGCTGCAGTGGATCGCGCCCTATGCGGCATGCGCCATGGCCGAACACTTTCGCGACAACGGCCGCGATGCGCTGGTGGTGTTCGACGACCTGACGCGGCACGCTATCGTGTATCGGGAATTGTCGCTGCTGCTGCGCAGGCCGCCCGGCCGCGAGGCCTATCCCGGAGACGTCTTTCATCTGCATGCCCGCCTGCTCGAACGGGCGGCGCGGCTGTCGCCGGCGCTGGGAGGCGGCTCGCTCACGGCGCTGCCCATCGCCGAGACGCAGGCCGGAAACCTGACCGCCTACATCCCCACCAATCTCGTCTCGATCACGGACGGACAGATCTATCTTGAGCCGACGCTGTTCAACGAGGGCCAGAAACCGGCCGTCAACGTGGGGCTGAGCGTCAGCCGCGTGGGCGGCAAGACGCAGGCGCCCGCGCTGCGATCGCTGGCCGAGCGGCTCAAGCTGGAATACGCGCAGTATCTGGAGCTGGAGTCCTTCTCGCGCTTCGGCGCGGTGAGCGACGAGCGCGCCGCCGCGCGCCTGCGCCATGGCCGCCGCATCCGCGCGATCCTGCGGCAGGAAGAGCTGGCCCCCCTGCCCCTGCCCGCCCAGGCGGCGCTGCTGCTGGCGGCCGACGAAGGGCTGTTCGACCCGGTCCCCGAAGACCGGGTTCCGCGGCTGGCGGCGGCGCTGCGGCGCGAGCTGCCCCGGGCCGCGCCGGCGGCCTGGGCGCGCATTGCGCGCGAGCAGACCCTTGAGCCCGCCGATCGCGCGACCCTGCTCGATGCCGCGCGCGCGCTGATCGCGCAGGATGCGGCGGCAAGCCGGGATGCGGGCGCGTGAGCGACAAGCTGCCCCATATCCGCGGGCGAATCGCCGCGCTGCGCAGCTTTCACGAGATCGTCCGGGCGCTGCAATCGCTGGCCGCGGCCCAGTCGCGCGCCGCCGCCCCGGCGCTCGAGGCCGCGCGCGCCCACCTCGCGGCGACGCGCCAGGCGCTGGCGGCCTTCGCGCCCGGCCTGCTTGCCGATCTTGCGCCCGGCGCCGCCGAAGACGCGCCGCAAGCGCCCGCCTTCGGGCCGCAAAGCGCGCGCGCCGACGCGCCGGAGACCGGACCGGCGGCCGCGCCGCGCGCGACGCTGCTGGTCATGGGCTCGGAACATGGCTTCGTCGGCGCGATGAACGCCCGCCTCGCTGCGCGCGCCGTCAGGGCGCTGGCGCCCGGCGAGGCGCTCGAGGTCGTCGGCGCGCGTCTTGCGCGGACCCTTGCGCAGGAAAGCGGACGCGCGCCGGACGCCGTGCTGCCCATGCCGGCGCGGATCGCCTCGGCCCCCGAACTGGCCGCGCGTCTGGCGGCGCGCCTGGCGCGCGCGCCTTCGCTGCGCCTGATCCACGCGCCATGCGGGCGCGGCGGGCCGCAAGCGCCCGTCCTGACGCGCCAGGCGCCGCACCGCCTCGATCCGGCCGCCGCGCGGCCCCCGTCGGGGCTGGACGCCCCGCTCGCCCAGCTTGCGCCGGACGCGCTTGCGGCCGGCCTGGCCGACGAGCTGCTCTTCTCGCGCATCGCCGCCGCGCTGGTCGAAACCATGGCCGCCGAGAACGCCGCGCGCCTAGAGGTCATGCGCGCCGCCGACCGCAACATCCGCGAGAAGCTTGCCGAGCTGACGCGCCAGTCGCTCATCCTGCGTCAGGACGAGATCACCGAGGAAATGATGGATGTCCTGACCGGCGCCGAGGCTTTGCGCCAGGCCGAGGAAGATCCCCTCTGAGCGCCGCCCATGGGGCCGCCCTTCGCGCCTGCGCACGGCCCCGGCGCGGCGCGCAAGAGCCCGCGCCCGGCCATCGCCCCGCGCGCCATGCCGCCCCGCGCCGTCCGGCGGCGCCGCCGCCCGCCGCGCCGGCCGGGCGCGGGCGCCGCCGCGCTCAGGCGACGGCGCGCGACAGGGCGCACTGGCTCCAGAGCGCGTGCAGCGCCTGCGCCAGATGCTCGATGTCGGCGTCGGTGTGGTAGGGCGAGGGCGTGAAGCGCAGCCGCTCGGTGCCCTTGGGCACGGTGGGGTAGTTGATGGGCTGGACGTAGATGCCGTAATCCTCGAGCAGGATGTCCGAGATCATCTTGCACTTGACCGGATCGCCCACCATCACGGGCACGATGTGGCTGGGGTTGTCCATGTGCGGGATGCCCAGCTGATCGAGCCGCCGGCGCAGCTTGCGCACGGCCTCCTGATGGGCCTTGCGCTCGACGTCGCTGGTCTTGAGATGGCGGATCGAGGCGCAGGCGCCCGCCGCCACCGCCGGCGGCAGCGAGGTGGTGAAGATGAAGCCCGAGGCGAAGCTGCGCACGAAGTCGCACAGCGCCGCCGAGGCGGCGATGTAGCCGCCCATCACGCCGAAGGCCTTGCCCAGCGTGCCCTCGATCACGGTCAGGCGGTGCATCAGCCCCTCGCGCTCGGCCACGCCGCCGCCGCGCTGGCCGTAAAGCCCGACGGCGTGCACCTCGTCGAGATAGGTCATGGCGCCGTAGCGCTCGGCCACGTCGCAGATCTCCTTGATCGGGGCGATGTCGCCATCCATCGAGTAGACGGATTCGAAGGCCACGATCTTGGGCGCGTCGGGGTCCAGATCGGCCAGCTTGCGTTCCAGATCCTCGACGTCGTTGTGCTTCCAGATGCGCTTTTGCGCGCGCGAATGGCGGATGCCCTCGATCATCGAGGCGTGGTTGAGCGCGTCGGACAGCACCACGCAGCCCGGCAGGCGCGCGGCCAGCGTGCCCAGCGCCGCCCAGTTCGACACGTAGCCCGAGGTGAACAGAAGCGCCGCCTCCTTGCCGTGCAGATCCGCCAGCTCGCGCTCCAGCTCGACGTGATGCACGTTGGTGCCCGAGATGTTGCGCGTGCCGCCCGCCCCCGCGCCGCAGCGGTCGATGGCGTCCTTCATCGCCTGGCGCACCTTGGGATGCTGCCCCATGCCCAGATAGTCGTTCGAGCACCAGACCACCACTTCCTGCTCGCGCCCGTCGGCACGGCGGCGCGCGCGCGGAAAGGCGCCGGCCTCGCGCTCGAGATTGGCGAAGATGCGGTAGTTCCCCTCGCGGCGCAGCGAATCCAGCTCGCTCTGGAAGAAAGCTTCGTAATCCATCAGGTCCTCCGGCTGACCGCGCGGGGCGCGGCGCGTGGGTCGCAGGCGGCTGTATCGCCCGAATGGTTGCGTGGCTGCATTGACTTCGATCAAGTTACCCCCCACGCGCGGGCGGGGCAATGCGGCCTTTGCCGCAGGGGGGCGGCGTTAAGGTTGGTTCATCTTGATCATTCGCCGTTCACATCCGATATTCCTCTCATCGTCCGCGTTCGAAGACCATGCGTCGTGATTTCCGCCCGCGTTCCGCAATCGGGGAACGCGCGAAACGTCGATAACCAGGAACCGCCATGTTCAGGACCGCTCTTCTTTCGCTTGCCGCGGCAAGCCTCGTCTCGGCCGCCCAGCCCGCGGGCGCGGCGGTGATCGATTTCATCGACCATATCGACAACGTCGCCGGCGAAGCCGCCGTGGGCGCGCCGAACGGCCATGCCAACCCCGTCGTCATCGGCGGCGTGAGCATGGTGCTGGGCGGAACCGCCGGGGGCGATCCGGCCTATGCCTATTTCGACCGCGGCGGCGCGGGCGTGGGCGTTTGCAAGACCGTGACCGCGAGCGCGCAGTGCAGCCCCTCGAGCGACGACAACGTGACGACGGGCGAGATCCTGAGCGTCGCCTTCCTCGAAAATCTCGAGATCACGGGGCTGTCCTTCCGCAACTCGGTCCACCGGCCGGTCTTCTCGGGCAGCGTGGACATCTCGTGGGACGGCGGCGACAACTACAGCAGATACGCCCTGGCCGGAGATCTGCCGGTTTCCGCGCGCGTGTCGGCCTTCACCGACATCCTGCTGCGCTATGTGGATGACGAGTTCTATCTGAGCGCCATCAGCTTCGAGCGCACGCCCTCGGGCGCCTCGGCCGTGCCGCTGCCCGGCGCGGGCCTCTTGATGGGCGCGGGTCTGCTGGCGCTGGGCGCCGCCGCGCGCCGCCGCCGCGCCCGGGCCTGAGCCGCGGCGCGCGGCCAGAGGGGCCGCGCCCGCCGCCCCGCGCCCCGGAAGCGAGCACGTCCGGGGCGCGCGCCGCCTCATTCCAGCGAGCCTTCGCCGTCGCCCTCGGGGGTCACGTCCAGCACCGCCGCGCGCATGGTGATGGTCGGCTCGCCCGGCTTGCAGTCCTTCATGCAGGGCTCGTCGAACACGAAGGTTTCGGTCTGCAGGCGGTCGTCATCCTTGAAGTTCGGCTCGTTGGGCAGCCGGACCGACAGGAAGTTCTCGCGCGAGAGCACGAAATCCTCGTCCACCAGGTCGTTGAGGTAAAGCAGGTAGGCGGTGATGGCGTAGACCTCGTCATTCGACAGCGACTGCGCCGCGCCGAAGGGCATGGCCCGGTGCACATAGTCATACACCGTCGACAGATAGGGCCAGTAGGAGCCGATCGTCTTGATCGGCCGGTCCGCGGTCAGCGTGCCCTGACCGCCCGCCAGAACGGGCCAACGGCCGACCGCCTCGCCGAAATCGCCATGGCAGACGGCGCAGTTGTCGGAATAGAGCTCTTCGCCCTCGGCCACGCCGCCCCGCCCCTCGGGCAGGCCGACGCCGTCGGGGCGCACGTCGATGTCCCAGGCGGCGATCTCGTCGGGCGTCGCCGGGCGGCCCAGCCCCAGCGGGCCGGCCGATGCGGGGGCCGCCTGCAGGCCCGCGGCAAGGGCCAGGATCAGGCCAAGCTCAGGAAACCTCGACATTTTCCGCCTCTCCGTTCTCGTTCACATACCAGGTCTGGATGCCGTTGTTGTGGTAGATCGAGTTCACGCCCCGCACCGAGCGCAGCGCGTCCTTGGTGGGCTGGACGTAGCCGGTGCTGTCGATGGCGCGGCTTTGCAGGTAAAGCGGCCGGCCGTCCCAGTCGAACTCGTGATAGAAGCGGTGGATCGACTTGTCGAAGCTGGGGCCGTCGAGCCGCGCCGGAAGCCAGTTGCGCCCGCCGTCGAGCGAGACGTCCACGCGCCGGATCGTGCCGCGCCCCGACCAGGCGATGCCGGTGATGACGGTTCGGCCCTTGCCATGCGTGATCGGGGCCTGCGGGCTGGGGCTGGTGATGACCGATTTGGCGTCCATCTCCCAGGTGAAGCGGCGCGCGGTCCCGTCGGGCAGAAGGTCGGTGTATTTCGAGGTCTCTTCGCGGTGGTGCCAGGGCTTGTCGCCGATCTCGAGCCGGCGCAGCCACTTGACCCACATGTTGCCCTCCCAGCCGGGCACGACCAGCCGCGCGGGATAGCCCTGTTCGGGGCGCAGCGCCTCGCCGTTCATCTTGAAGGCGACCATGCAGTCGTCCAGCGCCTTCTCGATCGGGATCGAGCGCGTCATCGCCGCCGCGTCGGCCCCTTCGGCCAGCATCCACTTGCCCGCCGGCTTGAGGCCGCATTCCTCGAGGATCGTGCGCAGCGGCACGCCCGTATACATGACGTTGTGGATCATGCCATGGGTGAACTGCACGCCGTTGAGCTGGGCGCCGCGCCACTCCATGCCCGAATTGGCCGCGCATTCCAGGAAATAGACCTTGTTCACGCGCGGGAACCGCTTGAGGTCCTCGAGGGTGAAGACCAGCGGCGTCTCGACCAGCCCGTGGATCATCAGCCGCCACTGCGCCGGGTCCACCTGCGCCACGCCGCCGTGGTGGCGCTCGAAGCACAGGCCGTTGGGGGTGATGATGCCGTCCAGCTCGTGCAGCGGCGTGAAGTTGACCGAGCTGACCGGATCGGCCGTCAGCCAGGGCACGTTGCGGCGCACCACATGCGCCTCGTATTCGCTGGGCATGCCATAGGGGTTGGCGTCCACGCCCTCGCCCAGGGTCGTCGTCCAGTCCGGCAGCTCGAGGATCGCCGGATCGCCCGCCGCCCGCGCCGCGCCCACCGCCGCCAGCGCGCCGCCGGCGGCGAGGCTTCCGGTCAGGAAGGCGCGCCGCGACGCCTTGGGCTGCCTGCTCTCGTCGCTCATCTTCATCCTCCGATGGTCGTGGGAACCCGGGGGTTCGCTCCGATCTCGCATTCTCTTATTCGACTTTACGCATATCAATGCCGCGACGCGGCCCCGCGCTCCGCACCCCTCAGCGGCCCGCCACGCGCACCGTGGCGTTGGGGTCGATGCGCACCACGCCCTTGCGCTTGACGAAGCTCTCGACCACGTCCCAGATGGCGGGGCCTTCCGTGCCCTCGTTCACCGAGGCCCAGCCCGCCACCACATAGCTGCGCTGCGGATCGATCGGGCTGCCGTCGCGCAGCAGCGTCATGGACGAGATGCGCCGCCCCATGGGCGCGTTCGGGTCGATGGCGTAGCCCATGCCGCCCACGCGCACCATGTCGCCGCCCTGCTGATAGTAGGGGTCGGGGTTGAACAGGTTGTCGGCCACGTCCTCGAGCACGGCCTTGAGCTGCTCGCCCGTCATCTCGGTGCGGTAGGCGGCCGGATAGGTCATGGCCGTGGCGTTGAACAGGTCCTCGCGGGTGATCGGCTCGCCGGGCAGAAGGCTGGGCCCCCAGCGGAAGCCGGGCGACAGGGCGATGTCGGCCTCGCGCTCTTCGATGAGGGCGTTGCAGATCAGATCGTCCCACGAGCCGTTGAAGTTGCCGCGCCGGTAGAGCAGGCTTTCGGTCGTGCCCAGCACCTCTTCGAGCTGCGCCTTGAAGGGCGCGCGCTCGGCCTCGATCAGCGCCGCCACCTCGGGGTCGGGCGCGATGACGTCCGAGAAGACGGGGATCAGCTTGTGCCGCCAGCCGCGCAGCGCGCCGTCGCGCACGTCCAGATCCAGCCGCGCCACGAACTTGCCGTTCGAGCCCGAGGCCAGCAGCAGCGTCTTGCCGACGACGAGCGGCTCGGGCAGCGCGTCATGGGTGTGGCCGGTCAGGATCACATCGATGCCGGGCACGCGCGCGGCCATCTTGCGGTCCACGTCGAAGCCGTTGTGCGAGAGCAGCACCACCAGATCGGCGCCTTCCTCTTCGCGCACCTGGGCGACGACCTCGCGCATGCGCTCCTCGCGCACGCCGAAGCTCAGATTGGGGAACATCCAGCGCGGATTGGCCACCGGCAGGTAGGGAAAGGCCTGGCCGATGACCGCGATGCGCACGCCGCCGCGCTCGAAGATCCTGTAGGGCTCGTAGGCGGGCTCTTCCCACTCGGCGTCGAAGATGTTGGCGCCGAGGAAGGGGAAGTCCAGCGTCTCGACGATCTCGTTGACGCGATCGACGCCGTAGGTGAATTCCCAATGCGAGGTCATGGCGTCGGGGCGCAGGGCGTTCATGACGTTGACCATGTCCTGCCCGCGCGTGGCGTTGGCGGTGTAGCTGCCCTGCCAGGTGTCGCCCCCGTCCAGAAGCAGCGCGTCGGGCCGGTCGGCGCGGATGGCGTTGACGACCGTGGCCACGCGGTCGAGCCCGCCCATGCGCCCGTAGCTGCGCGCCAGGGCGACGAAATCGAGATAGGTGAAGGCGTAGGCCTCGGGCGTGCCGGGCCTGAAGCCGAACAGCCGCAGGAAGTCGGCGCCCGTGACGTGCGGCGGCTGGCCCGCGGCCTCGCCGACGCCGATGTTGATTTCGGGCTCGCGGAACCAGATCGGCTTGAGCTGCGCGTGGATGTCGGTGACGTGGATGAGCGTCACGTTCCCGGTGGTCTCGAACTCCAGCAGCTGATCCTGGGTCAGGGACTGCGCGGCCATCAGCCGCCCCCACCCTCCGGCGGCCGAGCCGCCGATGATGGCGGACGCCGCCGCGGCGGCCTGGAGGAAATCCCGGCGGGAAATCATGCGTCGCTCTCCTGTGATGAGGTCTTCTTCGCGCCCCTGGCAAAGGGGCGAGGGCGCGCCGCGCGTCAAGGCGCGGCGCGCGCCGGTCAGTTGCGAACGGCCGGGGTCTCGATGCCCAGCCCCTCGCCGCGGACGGCCAGATAGGCCTCGAGCGCGACGAACTCGTCCGAGCCGCGCTTGAAGGGTTCGGCGCGGATGTTCTTCATGCAGCCCGAGAAGCGGCGATGCAGCGAGCCCAGCCCCTGCCACTTGAAGCGGTAGGTCGGAAAGCCGTTGATCTGCCCCTGGCTCAGATGGTCGGCGCGGATCATCTTGCCGTAATTGTCCTCGTGGCAGTTCGAGCAGGCCATGTCGAGCTGGCCGAAGCGCGTGTAGTAGAGCTCCTTGCCCTTCTCGATCCACTCGGCCATGGGGCCGTCCTTGCGGATCTTCATCGGGTAGCCGCGCGCCTGCTTGCCGACCAGCGCGGTCATGGCCAGCATCTCGCGCGATTCCCACTTCCAGGGCTCGGCCTTCATGTTCTCGGTGCGGCAGGCGTTGATCTGGTTCTCGAGCGTGAAGGGGCGGCCGGCCTTCTCGTTCCACTTGGGATAGCCGGCGCGCACGCCCTTCATGCTTTCCTCGACGTCGCCATGGCACGAGGCGCAGGACTTGCCCGCCTCGCCATCGACCGCGTCCCACAGCGACTGGCCGTAATCGACCGCGACCATGGCCGGGTTCTCGAAGTCGTCGGCCTCGAGCGCCTGGGTCTCGTCGCTGCGAAAGCGCCAGCCGGACACGATCTCGGGCAGCGGGTGGCCCGGCGGCGCCGGCACCTTGGTCGCGATCTTGACGCCGTCGATCACCAGCTCGTCATCGTCGTAATCGGCCAGGGCGGCGCCGGCGCCCATCGCCGCGATCACGCCCAGGGCCGCCGCCCTCTTGATGATGCGTGCCGTCATGTCGGTGTTCCTCCCCGTATGTGCCGCCCCTTTGGCGGGGCGTTCTTCGGCCCGGCCCCGCGCACGGGGCCGGCGCGCGTCAGGCGATGGCGATCTTGCTCGAGGTCTCGTAGACCGAGCCGTCGTCGTCGGTCCAGGCGAAGCGCAGCTCGCCCGGGCCGGGCACCTTCATCTCGAAGCGGATGTAGGGGTTGGCCGAGACCGCCGGATGCAGATCGGCGCTGACGACCTCTTCGCCCTCGAAGGTGGCGACGAACTTGTTGATGATCTTGCGCGGAATGCGCTCGCCGGTCTTGCTGTCCTTGCGCTGGCCCGATTCCATCGGGTGGCTGATGAGCGTCTTGATCTCGATGATCTCGCCGACGGCGGCCTTCTTGGGCGCCTTCACGCGGGGTTTGATCTTGGCCATGAGTGCTCTCCTGATCCCTGGGTCAGCCGCCGCAGCCGCCGATGGTCACCTTCACCGTGCGCGCGGCGCGCCCGAAGCTGCCGTCGGCGAATTTCGCCACCGCGATCACGTCCTGCGTGCCGGCCAGGCGGATGCGGGTCGAGGCGGCGGGAACGGCCAGCTTGCCGAAATGGAAGGTCGCGACGTCGGGATTGGGGTTGCCCGCCGCCAGGATGAGGATCGCCTCGGCGCCCTCGGCGGCGACCGAGATCGGCACCGTGTTGCCGTTCTCGGCGATCTCGGGGGCCTCGACCTCGACGCCGCCCTCCTTGACCGGCGCGCCTCCGGCGAAGGCGGCGATGGCCGCCTCGACGTCGGCGTGCTCGGCGGCCCGAAGCGCCCCCGCGGGCAGGGCCGCAAGCGCGGCCCCTGCGGCCGCCAGCTGCAGCGCGTCGCGTCGGTTGAGTTTCATGCGGTGTTCCTCCTGATGGTGCTGCGGAGCGGCGCCGGGCGCCGGATCCGCGTCATTCTTCCTTGAGCGTGAGCAGATAGGCGACCACGTCCTCGACCTGCTGGGCGGTGAGGATGGGCTTGCCCGCGAATTTCCTGAGCGGCCGGTTGAAGCCGCTGTCCTTGTAGAAGGCGGGCATGATCGTGCCCTCGAAGGCCTTCTTCGAGTTGACCAGGATGCCGCGCAGTTCGGCCTCGCTCCAGCGATCGGCCACGCCGTCGAGCGGGGGGCCGATCTCGCCGTGGAAGGGCTCGTCGGCCATGTCGGAATTGGCGTGGCAGGCCAGGCAGTTGCCCAGCTTGCGGTCGATGAACACGGCCCTGCCGCGGGCCGGATCGCCGGGCGCGTCGGTCAGGCGCTGCGGCACGGCCGAGCCGTCGAAGCGCACCTCGGCGGGCGCGGTTTCGGCCGCCCAGGCGCCGCCGGCCAACGCCGCCGTCAGAGCGGCCGCGGTCAGAATTCGCGGTGCAGCCATTGCTGTTCCTCCCCCTTCGTCTTTCTCGTTCCGGCGCCGGGCCTGCCGCCGGGCCGCCCATGGGTTGCCCAAGGGTTGTGTGTGAAACTAAACGGGCCGGGACGAGCGGGCAAACATTAAATTCAAGAAATCGAATTTTTCGATTCGCCCGCCGCGTCGCGCTGCGGCGCAACATCATTGCGCCGCGCGCCCGGCTACTGGCCCTTGCGCCGCGCCTCGATCATCCGGGCGTGGTAGCGCTGGAAGGGCTCGTCGCCCTCGTAGCCCTTGTCGAGCACCCATTGATACATGTCGCGCGTCGTGCCCTTGCCGAAGGCGCCGGGCACGGTGGCCACGGCGGCCTGCGCGGCGTTGCGGCCGTCCTCGGGCGGGGTATCGGGCATGAACAGCGCCGTCGGCGTGAACAGCACGCCCCAGCGGCGCACGGCCTCCTTCTCGGTCAGCGTCGCGCCGTCAAGGTCGGTCACCTCCTCGTCGCCGAACATGTTGATCTGCACGACCATGAAGTTGCGGGCGATGAAGTCCGCGATCTCGGGGTCCGAGTAGACCTCCTCGTGCATCTTCTTGCAGTAGATGCAGCCGCGCTGCTCGATGAACAGCACAAGGCGCTTGCCCTGCTCGCGCGCGGTCTGGATGTCCTCGCGCAGGTCCTTGAAGGTGTATGAGAACCAGGGCTGCTTGTGCAGGCCGTCCTCGCCGATCTCGACCGCGCGGGCGGCGCCGGCCGCCGCCAGGGCCGCCAGCGCCAGGGCGGCCGCGCGCAGGGTTTTCCATCGCAGCATCGTCGTCTCTCCTCTTCAGCGCAGCGTCCCGATGTCGGGCGCCACGTCCAGCATCCACTGGGCGATGCGGTTCACGCTGCCCGTCGCGATCAGCGCCGCGAACAGCACCAGCGCCGCGCCCATGATCTTCTCGACCAGGCCCAGATGGCGGCGAAAGCGCGCCGCCCAGCGCATGAACGGCCCCGCGAAGGCCGCCGCCAGGACGAAGGGCAGCGTCATGCCCGCCGCATAGGCCGCCAGAAGCGCCGCGCCGCGGGCGGCCGTCTCGGTTCCGGCCGCCGCGAACAGGATGGCCGCCAGCACCGGCCCCACGCAAGGCGTCCAGCCGAAGGCGAAGGCGAGGCCCGCGACATAGGCGCCGAGCGGCCCCAGCGCCCTTGTCTCGGTCTCGATCCGCGCCTGGCGAAAGAGCAGCGCGATGCGGAACACGCCCAGAAAGTGCAGCCCCATCAGCAGGATCACGCCCGCCGCCGCCCAGCGCAGGACGTCGAACCATTCGCGCAGCGCCTGCCCGAAGCTCGAGGCCGCCGCGCCCATGCCCACGAAGATCGTCGCCACCCCCAGCGCGAAAAGCAGCGCCGCGGTCACCGCCCGCCGGCGCGCGCCCGGGCGCGGGCGCCCCTCGGCGCCCAGCTCGGCCACCGACAGCCCCGCCATGTAGGCCAGATAGAAGGGAACGATCGGCAGAATGCACGGCGACAGGAAGGACAAGAGCCCCGCCCCCGCCGCGCTCCACAAGCCTATGTCGAAATCCATGCGCATCCTCCCCGGCGCGTCCTTTGCGCCACGTTACATTTTCATATATGTTTTTGTCGATATTTGCGTCCGCCACCCCACCCACCGCCCCACCGACGGAGAAGGCATGCCCCGATTCACGCGCCTCCTGATCCTTGCGGCCCTGTGCGCGCTGGGCGCCGCCGCCGCGCCCCGCGCCGCCGAGCTGGTGATGATCGAAGAGCCCGGCTGCGGCTGGTGCGAGCGCTGGAACGCCGAGATCGGCGGCATCTACGACCGCACCGACGAGGGCCGCCGCGCCCCGCTGCGCCGCGTCGAGGCGCATGCGCAGGATGCGCTCGGGCTGACGCGGCGCGCGCCCTTCACCCCGACCTTCATCCTCATGAATGAGGGGCGCGAGATCGGCCGCATCGAGGGCTATCCCGGCCCGGACTTCTTCTGGCCGCTGCTGGGCAGGCTGCTCGACCGGTTGCCGGCCCGGGCGCCCGCCCCGAGCCAGCCCGGCGCGGAGGCCCCCGCCAGCTGACCGCGCGCCACGCCGCCGGGCCTCGCGCCGGCCCTTTCGACGCGCCGGGCGTCGCCCGTCGCAGGCCCGCGCCCGCGGCGCCGCGCCATGCCCGGCGCGCCGCGCCCAAGGCGCCTTGTCGCCAAGCCCGCGCCGGGCAGTTGCGCCCGGCCCCGCGAAAGGCATGATCGGAACGAGGCGCGGGGCCCAAGCCCGCATCCGATCGCACGAGGTCAGGCATGGCTTTCATCTCCGAACCCGAACTTGCCGCGCTTGCGGGGCTGGCGGGAGGCGCCGCGCTTGGACTTGCGGCGCGGCTGGGGCGGTTCTGCACGCTGGGCGCGGTCGAGGATGCGATGCTCGGCGGCGACTGGACGCGGGCGCGCATGTGGGCGCTGGCGCTGGCGACGGCGATCGGGCTGACGCAGCTGGCCGCGGCGCTCGGGCTGTTCTCGCCGGCCGATTCGATCTATCTGCGCCAGGCGTGGAACCCGGCCGCGACGATCCTGGGCGGCCTGGCCTTCGGCTACGGCATGGCGCTGGCCGGAGGCTGCGGCTACGGCGCGCTGGCCCGGCTGGGCGGGGGCGATCTGCGCGCGCTGGTCATCGTGCTGGTGATGGGCGTGTCGGCCTACATGACCATCGGCGGGCCGCTGGGCTGGCTGCGCGCGGCGCTGTTCCCGCCGCGCTTTCTCGAGCCGGGCGAGACGCCGCCCACCCTGTCGGCGCTGATCGGGGCGCAGGACGGAACGCTGGCCGCCGCGCTGGCGGCGGCGCTGGCGCTGGCGGCCTTCGCGCCGGGCGGTCTGGCGCGAAGGCCCGCCCAGGCGGCATGGGCGGCGACGGCCGGCGCGGCGGTGGCCGCGGGCTGGGTCTGCACCGGGGTTCTGGCCGCGCGCGCCTTCGAGCCGATCCAGGTCGAGAGCCACACCTTCGCCGCGCCTCTGGGCGAGACGCTGCTTTACCTGATGACCGCCACCGGCGCGGCGCCCAGCTTCGGGGTCGGCTCGGTGGCGGGGGTGACGCTGGGCGCGCTGGCGGGCAGCCTCATGCGCGGGCAATTCCGCTGGGAGGCCTGCGACGACGCCGCAGAGCTTGGCCGCCAGATGCTGGGCGCCTTCCTGATGGGCGCGGGGGGCGTGACGGCGCTGGGCTGCTCGGTCGGCCAGGGGCTGTCGGCCTTCTCGACGCTGGCGACGAGCGCGCCCGCGGCGACGCTGGCCATGGCCGCCGGCGCGGCGCTGGGGCTGCGGCAGCTTGTGCGCGGGTTCCACGGAATCTGACGCCATGGGCATGACGTCATGGCGCAATAGACATGGCGCGCGGGCGGCCGCGCCGGTAACTTCATGTCCCAGCCTCGCCGCGGCCCGCAGCCGCCCGGGGCCGGCGCGCGGGCCGTGGGCCGCCTCATGATCCGGGCGCGCGCAGGCCGCGCCGCCGGGCGGGCGCGACGCCGCGCCATCGACACGAAGCACGACCGCAACAGGGAGCCGACGCCATGAAACTGATCCGCATCGCCGCCGCCGCGCTGGGCGCGCTGGGCGCGCTGTCGGGCGCCGCGCAGGCGCAGGAATACGTCTTCAAGCTGCATCATTTCCTGTCGGCCAAGGCGCCGGCGCATGCCAGGATGCTCGAACCCTGGGCGCGCCGCGTCGAGGCCAATTCCGGCGGCAAGGTCAAGATCGAGATCTACCCCGCCATGTCGCTGGGCGGAAAGCCGCCCGAGCTGATCCAGCAGGTGCGCGACGGCGTCGTGGATCTGGTCTGGACCGTGAACGGATACACCCCCGGCGCCTTCCCGCGCACAGAGGCGTTCGAGCTGCCGGGCGTGTTCCTCAACGACCCCGCGGCGGCGAACGTGGCCATGCGGCGCATGTTCGACGACGAGCTGTCCAAGGACTATGACGGCGTCGAGGTGATGTTCCTGCACGTCCACGCCGGCCAGGGCATCCACATGGTCGACAAGCTGGTGCGCAAGCCCGAGGACTTCGCCGGGCTCAAGCTGCGAATCCCCACCCGCACCGGCGCCTGGGCGATCGAGGCGCTGGGCGCCGCGCCCGTGGCCATGCCCGTGCCCGAGCTACCCCAGGCGCTGAGCAAGAAGGTGGTGGACGGCGCGCTGATCCCGTGGGAGATCATCGCCCCCCTGCGCCTTCAGCAGCAGACGCGCTACCAGATCGAGGGCCACGACCAGACCCGCCTCGGCACGACGACGTTCCAGGTCTCGATGAACAAGGCCCGGTGGGACTCGCTGCCCGACGACGTCAAGAAGGCCTTCCGCGACGCCTCGGACGAGGACTGGCTGCGCGAGGTCGGCCGCATCTGGCGCGCCAGCGACGATGCGGGCATCGCGCTGGCGGTCGCGGCGGGCAACGAGCATGTGGTCCTCACCCCCGAAGAGACCGACGCGCTGCTGGCCGCGCTCGAGCCCGTGCAGCGGCGCTGGATCGAAGAGGTCTCGGCCCGCGGCATCGACGGCGCGGCGCTGATCGCGCGCGCCCGCGCGCTGATGGCGCAGAACCCGGGCCGCTGAGCCGATGACGCGCGAGAATGCGCGGCCCGCCGCCGGCGACATGGCCGGCGGCGCGGCGCGCGGCCCCCACGACGCCCCCGACCACGCCCCCGACGGCGCGCCCGGCCCGGTCGAGCGCGCGCTGGCCCGCGCGGCCGAGCTGTGGGCGCTGGCCGGCGGCGCGCTGTTGTGCGCGGTGGTTCTGATGAATGTGTGGTCAGTGGTCGCCTCGGCGCTGGCGGGGGCGCCCTTTCCGGGCGATTTCGAGCTGACCGAGATGGGCGTGTGCGTGGCGGCCTTCGCCTTCCTGCCCCATTGCCAGATGAGCGGGGCGAACGTGACGGCCGACATCTTCACCATGGGCGCCTCGCGGCGTTGGCTGGCGGCGTTCTCGCTGGCGGGCAGTCTGGCGGCGCTGTGCTTCTCGGCGCTGCTGTTGTGGCGCATGTGGTTCGGCATGACCGACCAGATGACCTACGGATACACCACGGCGATCCTGCAGATCCCGCACTGGCAGGCCTTCGCGCTGATCCTGCCCTCGCTGGCGCTGCTGGCGGCGGCTTCGGCCGCGACTCTGGCGCGGGATCTGCGCGCGCTGCTGCGGAGCTGAAGCGATGAACGACGCCCTTGCGACCGGCCTTGGCGGGCTGGCGGTCCTGGTCGCGCTGATCGCGCTGCGCATGCCCATCGCCTACGCGATGATCCTGGTGGGCGGCGTCGGGGTCGCGCTGCTGAACGGCCCCGACATCTTCATGAGCCAGCTCAAGACGCTGGCCTACGGGCAGTTCTCGATCTACGACCTGAGCGTCGTGCCGATGTTCGTGCTCATGGGCGCGATCGCCACGCGCGCCGGGCTCAGCCGCGACCTGTTCCGCGCCGCGGCGGCCTGGCTGGGCTGGCTGCCCGGCGGCGCGGCCATGAGCGCCATCGCCGCCTGCGCGGGCTTCGGCGCGGTGTGCGGCTCGTCGCTGGCCACGGCCTCGACCATGGGCCAGGTGGCGCTGCCCGAGCTGCGCCGGCTGGGCTATTCGGATGCGCTGGCCACGGGAACGCTGGCCGCGGGCGGCGTGCTGGGCATCCTGATCCCGCCCTCGGTGGTGCTGGTCATCTACGCCGTGATCGTCGAGGCGAACATCGTCACCATGTTCATGGCGGCGTTGATTCCCGGCATCCTGGCGGTGCTTCTGTTCCTGGCCACCATCGCCCTGTATGTGCGCCTGCACCCCGAAGCGGGCCCCGCCGCGCCGCGTCCGACAAGGGCCGAGCTGACCGAGGCCAGCCTGCGCGTCCTGCCGGTTCTGGGCATCTTCGCGCTGGTCATCGGCGGCATCTATCTGGGCTTCTTCAACCCGACGCCGGCGGCCTCGATCGGGGCGTTCCTGGTGTGGATCTACGGCGCGGCGCGCGGCACGGTCGGGCTCAAGGCGCTGCGCGGCGCGCTGCTCGAGACGGCGCGCACCACGGGCATGATCTATCTGATCCTGCTGGGCGCCGAGATGCTGAAGATCTTCATGTCGCGCGGCGGCGTTCCCCAGGCCATGGCCGAGTGGATGGCGAACTCGGGCCTCGCGCCGATGGCGGCGCTGCTGATCCTGCTGGCCGCGCTGATCGCGCTGGGCTGCCTGATGGACAGCCTGTCGATGATCCTGCTGGTCATCCCCTTCTTCTGGCCGGCCCTGGTCGAGATCAACGGCGGCGACTACGTGCCCGCCGCCGAGGCCGCCTTCGGCATGACGACCGAGGATCTGAAGGTCTGGTTCGGCATCCTGGCGCTGATCGTGGTCGAGCTGGGGCTGATCACCCCGCCGGTGGGGATGAACGTGTTCGTCATCTCGGCCCTGTCGGGCGGAGTGCCCATGCGGCGCACCTTCCTCGGCGTGGCGCCCTTCTTCTTCGCCGAGCTGATCCGCGTGGGGCTGCTCATCGCCCTGCCGGCGCTGACCCTGTGGCTGCCGCGGGCGCTGTCCTGACGCCCGCGCGCGGCGCTCAGCCCGCCTCGGGCGCCGGGGCGGGCAGGAATCGGTCGGCCGCGGCGGCGGCGCGCGCCTGCGCCTCGGCCAGCCGCGCCTCGAGCGCCGCGACGTCGGCGGCCCCCGTCGCGCGGCACAGCACGCCGCGCAGCTCGGCGCCGAAGGCCTCGGGGCGCGGGTCGCCGTCCAGCGCGACGCGGGTCAGCTGCTGCACCGCGCTCTGAAGGCGGCGCGCGGCGATCAGCGCCTCGGCCTCGTCGGCGCCGAGCCGCCCCGCCTCGGCCAGCGCCGCGATCGCCGCCTCGGCGCCGGCGGGGCGTCCGCGCCCCAGGATCAGCGCGCCGGCCTGGGCGACGAAGTCGATGTCCATCAACCCGCCCGCGGCATGCTTGACGTCCCACGGATCGGCGCGGCGCGCGCCATGCGCCGCGGCGACGCGCGCGCGCATCCGGGCGGCGTCGGCCAGGATGGCGGCCTCGTCGCGCGGCAGGCTCAGGGCGCGCGCCACCGCCTCGTCCACGTCGGCCATCAGATCCGCGCGCCCGGCGACGGCGCGCGCGCACGTCAGCGCCATGTGCTCCCACGTCCAGGCCTTGGCGCGCTGGTAGTCCTCGAACCCCGCCAGCGAGGTCGCCACCATGCCCTGCCGGCCCGAGGGGCGCAGGCGCATGTCGATCTCGTAGAGCGCGCCCTCGGCCGTCTTGGCGCTGACGGCGCTGATCAGCGCCTGCGCGAAGCGCGAGAAATAGGCCGAGGCGGCAAGCGGGCGCGGGCCCTCGGACGTCTCCTGCCCCGCCGCGTCGTAAAGCAGGATCAGGTCCAGGTCCGAACCCGCGGTCATCTCGGCGCTGCCGAGCTTGCCCATCGCCAGGATCGCCGCGCCGCGGCCGGGGGGCGGGCCATGGCGGCGGGCGAACTCGGCCTCGACCTCGGGCAGCAGCGCCTGCAGGCAGGCCTCGGCGATGGCCGAGAAGCCGCGCGCCGCCTCGGCCGGGTCGGCCAGCCCGCGCAGCAGCTGCACGCCGACGCGAAAGGCGGCCTCCTTGCGCCAGCGGCGGGCGCGGTCGAGCTTGCGCTCGTAATCCTGCTCGGCCGCCAGCGCCGCGGCCAGATCCTTGCGCAGCGCGTCGGCGGCGGGCAGGGGCTCGAAGAAGTCGCGGTCGAGCAGCGCGTCCAGAACCTGGGCGTTGCGGCCCAGATGCTCGGCCAGGCGCGGCGCGGCGGCGCATAGCTGCGCGATCAGGTCCAGAAGCGCCGGGTTCGATTCGAACAGCGACAGGATCTGCACGCCCGCCGGCAGGCCCGACAGGAAGCGGTCGAAATGGGCCAGGGCCTCGTCGGCCTGGGCGGCGCGCGACAGGCTGCGCAGGATCAGCGGCTCGAGACGGCCCAGCAGCTCGCGCGCGCGGGCGCTGCGCGTGGCGGGGATCTCGCCGTCGCGCCAGCGCATCAGCGTCGCCTCGGCGGCGTCGGGGCGCGCGA
Source organism: Oceanicella actignis (assembly GCF_008124525.1). Lineage (GTDB taxonomy): Bacteria > Pseudomonadota > Alphaproteobacteria > Rhodobacterales > Rhodobacteraceae > Oceanicella > Oceanicella actignis. The sequence continues at coordinate 487,820 of NZ_VNHJ01000001.1, read as the reverse complement.
AGCCCATCGCCGCCAGCGCCTCGGCGTCGGCCGCGGGGGCGGCCTGGCGCGGGCCCGGCGTGAAGAAGGGCTCGGTCAGGCGATCGACCGTCTCGAGCCGCGCCATGATCTCGGCCTCCCATGCCGCCTGATCCTCGCGCCCGCACAGCGCCGCGACGCGCGCGCGCGCCTCGGTCGAAACGGGCATGACATGGGTCTGCGCGTCCTCGATCATCTGCAGCCTGTGCTCGACCTCGCGATGGGCGACATAGGCGGCGTCGAGCGCGGCGCGCTCGTCCTCGCCGACCCAGCCGGCCTCGGTCAGCGCGGCCAGCGCCTTGCGCGTGGCGCGCGCGCGCAGCGAGGGGTCGCGGCCGCCGCAGATCAGCTGCCGCGTCTGGACGAAGAACTCGATCTCGCGGATCCCGCCGCGGCCCAGCTTCATGTCGTGCCCCGGCAGGCGGATCGGCCCGCCCACGCCGCGATGGGCGCGGATGCGCTCGCGGATGCCCTGCGCGTCGCCGATGGCGGCGTAATCCAGGTGCTTGCGCCAGATGAAGGGCGTCAGGCGCCGCAGAAAGGCCTCGCCCGCCGCGACGTCGCCCGCCGCCGCGCGCGCCTTGATGTAGGCCGCGCGCTCCCAGGTGCGGCCGAGGCTCTCGTAATACTGCTCGGCCATGCCCATCGACACGCAGACCGGCGTCGTCGAGGGGTCGGGGCGCAGGCGCAGGTCGACGCGGAAGACGTAGCCCTCGCCCGTGGGCTGGCTGAGCAGCCGCGTGGCCTGCTGGCACACCTTGATGAGCCGCGCCCGCGCCTCGAGCGCGTCGCGCGCGCCATAGCGCGACTCGTCGAACAGGAAGATCAGGTCGATGTCGGACGAGTAGTTCAGCTCGCGCGCGCCGCCCTTGCCCATGGCCAGCGCCGTCAGCCCCGCGCAGCCGCCCGGATCCTCGTCCGGGCCGGGCAGGCGCCCGCGCGCGGCCTCGTCCGCCACCAGCGCGCGCAGCGCCGCGTCCACGGCCGCGTCGGCCAGATCCGACAGCGCGCCCGTCGTCTCCTCCAGCGACCACGCGCCCGCCAGATCGCACAGCGCGATGAGGAGCGCCGCGCGCCGCTTGGCCCGGCGCAGCCAGGGGCCGCGATCGGGCCGTTCGACCGTCGCCGGCATGGCGCGCACCTGGTCCAGGATCTCGGCCATGGCCTGCTCGGGCGGCGCGGCCAGGGCCCGAGACAGCCACGCGCCCTCGGCTCGCATCAGGCCCTGCAGGTAGGGCGAAGAGCCCGCGGCGCCCTCGATCAGCGGGCGCAGCGCCGGATCGAGGTCGAGCGCCGCCCACGCCTCGGCGCCGCGGCGCGGGTCGTGCGCGCGCGGAAGGCGGCGGATGCGGTCGGCAAGCGGGCGCGCCGTCGGCGCGGAAGGGCTGGTGGCGGTCATGCGCGATGCTTCGCCGCCGGCGCGCGCGCTGTCAACAGCCGCGGCTCAGCGCCGCCGCAGGCCGACCCAGACCAGCGCGCCCACCACGACAGCGTTGATCAGCGCGCCGCCCATCACGCCCAGCCCCTCGACCGCCGGCGGCCCGTCCCCCGCCACGCGCTGCGCCAACTGCGCCCAGGGGGCGGCAAGCGAGCGGCTTGCCGAGAAATCGCCCGTCGCCGCGCCGGCGAAGGCCGCGGCGGCCGCAAGCGCCAGGAACCCCGCCGCCGCCGCGCGCGCCGCGAACCGATGGTCCGGTCTCTGCCCGTCATCCATGCCTGCAAACCCCGCCAGCCTCGCCGCGCGAGCGCCGCCGGCTTCAACCATCGGCGGAAGCGGCGTCGCTGACATCGACCGAAAAGCCGCAGCATTGAGGCGATGGCGGGCGGCTCTCGCAATCCGAAACGCGAAATATCGGGAAAATTCCCGGCGATTTTTCGGCATTGCGGGCGCGGCTTCAAGGTTATCCACAACGATTCATCAAAGGTTGAGCGGCAATTCTTCCATTGCGCCCAAGGGAGAAGCCGCTGGCGCGCGGAACCGGACGCCCCCGGGCGGACCGAGCAGGCCCAGACGCGACGCGCTCTCATGGCGCGCAGGCTTCCGCCACGGCAACATTCCAACGAAGCGGTCCTTGGCGCCATGAACAGACAGAACGACTCGCAAGGCGCGGCGCCCTCGCCCCGCGCGCGCGCGCTGACCCTGGCGGCGGAAGAGATCATGCGCGCGCGCATGACCGAGCCGCTCACCGCGGCCGCCGTCGCGCGCGAGGTGGGCGTGACGCTGCGCCGTCTTCAGATGGCTTTTCGCGAGATGGGCCGCGAACCCCCGCGCGAGCGGCTGACGAACATGCGCCTCGACCTGGCGCGCGCGCGCCTCGACAGCCCGGGGCCGCACGAGGGCGTGAGCGAGATCGCGCTGGCCTGCGGCTTCAATCACCTCGGCCGCTTCGCGGCGGCCTACCGCGCGCGCTTCGGCGAAGCGCCCTCGGCCACGCTGCGCCGCGCGCGGCGGACGGGCGCCGGCGCGAAGGCGCGCACGGGCGGCGACGGCGGCGGGAACGGCGGAGCCGGCGGCGCCGGCGGGGCTGCCGGATCGGGCGCCGGCCCGGCGGATGACGGCGCCAAGCTGGCCGCGCCCGCGCGACGTCCGGCGCAAGCCCCCGGGCGTCGCGCGGCGGAAGGGGCATTCGACTGCGAAGGCGGACCGGAATCGGGCGCTCCGGCCTCGGCGCGCCGCCGCCGTCGGCGCCCGGCGCCCGGACGGCCCTCCGAGCCGCCGGCGCGGGCGGAATCGGGCGCCGCCGAGGGCAGCGGCGGCGAACAGGGCCGATCGGAAGGCGAGGACGCGGCCGATGGCGCCGCGGGCGCGCGCAGGCTGGGCGCGGCGCGCTGAGATCGCCCTTGCGGATGCGCCGCCTTGCGGACGCACCGCCGTGCGCACGTCGCGCCCCAAAGGCATTTTGTCTCGATCGCCGCGCTTCATCTGCGCCGCCGCGCGCACGCGGCGCCCCCGGCCGTGGCGGCGCGCGCCCCTGCGCCGCAGCCCGCGCCGCCGCGCGCACCTCGCACCCTGCGCAAACGCCCCCGCGCCTTCGGCCGGCTCGTCACGGCGGCGCGCCGGATCGTGGCCCGCGCATCGGGCGCGCGGCGCGGGCGGGCGCGTCCATTGAGCGACGGCGCGCGCACGAGGCGGCCGCAAGGGCAACCGATCTGCTCAGGCGCAACAATGGCGCGTCCGCCCACATTGGCGGCGATCGCGGACAGCTCCGGCGACCTGCGGCGCGCCCGTGCGGCGACGCCATGACCTGGCCGATCCGTTTGGGCCGACCGACTTGACCGGATGATCCTGTCGAACGCCCCCGCGGCTTCGGCCAAAGCGCGCGCCCTTTCGCAAGCCTGCTCCTGCCGATCGCCTCCCTGATCCGCGTCGCCCGCCCGAAACACGGGCCGAGCGGCCTGCGCCGCCCCGGCCATCATCGGCCCGACGCGCGCGAGGGCGCGCGGCCAACGGCCGCCGCGCGCCGACCGGGCCGGCGAAGATCGGCGCCGCGGGCCTTGCGCGGCGGCGCGGCCAAGGACCCGTCCGCCCGCGGCGCGGCGGGCTCCGAGGCGCCGGGATCCGAGGCGCCGGGATCCGAGGCGCCGGGGCGCGGCGGATCTGCCGCAAATCCGCAGGGCGCGCCCGCAAACGGGCCCGCCCCGCACAGCAACCGGCGCGCCGCCCGCGCATCGAACCGCGCCGCCAACCGCGCCGACGCGCGCGGCGACGCGCGCGGCGACGTTGCGGGCGCGAGCCACGCCCACTTGCGCGCAAGGCGACGCCGCCCGTGCGCGGGGCGGGGGCGGAGGCATTCGCGGGCGGCGCGAAACGTCATTCCGTTCTGCGCAAAGAAAATGGATGGACGCGCCCGCCCCGGGGCCGTTGAATGCTGCAAGCGCCCCGCCGCGGCTGGGCGCCGACCGCGGAGGAGCAGCCATGAGCGTGAACGTCGCCCCCAAGCGCCTGAACATGACCCTTGCCGACCGGATCGAGTCCGAAGAGGGATGGCTCTACATGACCGGCATGCAGGCGCTGGTGCGTCTGCCCATCCAGCAGCGCAAGCGCGACGCGGCGGCGGGGCTGAACACGGGGGGCTTCATCTCGGGCTATCGCGGCTCGCCGCTGGGGCGCTACGACATCGAGCTGTGGCAGGCGCAGGAGGCGCTGCGCGCGCACAACATCGTCTTCCGCCCCGGCGTGAACGAGGATCTGGCCGCCACCGCCGCCTGGGGCGCGCAGATGGTCGGGCTCTATCCGGGCGCCACGGTCGATGGGGTGTTCTCGATCTGGTATGGCAAGGCGCCGGGCATGGACCGCTCGATGGACCCGCTGCGCCACGCCAATCTCAGCGGGGCGAGCCCGCGCGGCGGCGCGCTCTTGCTGGTCGGAGACGACCACGGGGCCAAGAGCTCGACCGTCGCATGCTATTCGGACTACAACTTCGTCTCGATCGGCGCGCCGCTGCTGGCCCCCTCGAACGCGCAGGAGGTGCTGGATCTGGGCCTGCACGGCATCGCCATGAGCCGATGGTCGGGCTGCCTTGTCGGCATGAAGCTGGTCACCGACGTGATCGAGGGCGGCGGCTCGGTGCTGGTCGGCCCCGACAGCCCGCCCATCGTCATGCCCGAAGGCAAGGCCGATGTCGGCCCGCAGGTCTTCCGCCCCTTCCTTCAGCAGGAGGCCATGCTTTACGAGCGGCGCATCGGCCGGGCGCTGGACTACGCGCGGCTCAACGGCCTCAACCGCATCGAGGGCCCGGCCGAGGCGCGCATCGGCATCGTCTCGTCGGGCAAGTCCTGGCAGGACCTGCGCCAGGCGCTGCGCGCGCTGGGCATGCGCGACGGGATGCTGGGGCGCATGCCCGTCCGGCTGCTCAAGCTGGGCATGACCTGGCCGCTGGACGACGAGATCGTGCGCGACTTCGCGCGCGGGCTCGAGGCCATCGTCGTGGTCGAGGAGAAGCGCCCGCTGATCGAGGACCAGATCCGCTCGATCCTTTACGGCGCGCCCAACCCGCCGCGCCTGATCGGCAAGTTCTTCGACGGCCGCCTTTACGGCGCCGGCGCGGCCGAGCCCGCCTTCCCCGCCGTGGGCGAGCTGGACCCCGGGCGCGTGGCGCAGGTGGTGGCGCGCACGGCGCTGTCGCTCGACCCCGATTGCGGCGTCGTCGGCGCCAACGCGCCCCTGCCCGAGGCCGCGCGGGCGGGCGGGCCGACGCGCGCGCCCTCGTTCTGCGCGGGCTGCCCGCACGGGCGCTCGACCAAGGTCATCGAGGGCAGCCGGGCGCTGGCGGGGATCGGCTGCCACTCGATGGCCATGATGCGCGATCCCATGCGCACCAACGGCATGTCGCACATGGGCGGCGAGGGGGCGATGTGGATCGGCCAGCAGCCCTTCACCCAGGAGCGCCACGTCTTCGCCAACATGGGCGACGGCACCTATTTCCATTCCGGCATCCTGGCCATCCGCGCGGCGGTGGCGGCGGGCGTGCCGATCACGTTCAAGCTGCTGCACAACGGCTTCGTCTCGATGACCGGCGGCCAGCCCGTGGACGGCGAGCTGAGCCCCGCGCGCATGATCGAGCAGCTGCGCGCCGAGGGCGTGCGCCGCATCGCGCTGGTGGCGGACGAGCCCGAGCGCCACAAGGACCTGCCCCTGCCCGAGGGGGTGACCCTGCATCCGCGCGCCCAGCTCGAGGCCGTGCAGAAGGAGCTGCGCGAGATTCCCGAGGTCACCGCCCTGATCTACGACCAGCCCTGCGCCACCGAGCGCCGGCGCCTGCGCAAGCGCGGCAAATGGCCCGACCCGGACCGGCGCGTCTTCATCAACGCCGAGGTGTGCGAGGGCTGCGGCGACTGCTCGACGGTCTCGGACTGCATGGCCATCGAGCCGCTCGAGACCGAGCTTGGCCGCAAGCGGCGCATCAACCAGTCCTCGTGCAACAAGGATTTCTCGTGCGTCGAGGGGTTCTGCCCCAGCTTCGTCACCGTGTCGGGCGCGCGCCCGCGCAAGGCGCGCGTCGAGGCCGCGCAGATCGACGATTCCGCCCTGCCCGCCCCGCGCCCCGCGCCGGTGGACGGCGCGACGGCGGTGCTGATCGCGGGCATCGGCGGAACGGGCGTGGTCACCGTGGGCCAGACGCTGGCCATCGCCGCGCATGCCGACGGGCTGTTCAGCTCGAACCTCGACGTCACGGGTCTGGCGCAGAAATACGGCGCCGTGCACAGCCATGTGAAGATCGCCCGCGACCCGGCGCAGCTGACCGCCACGCGCATCGCCGCGGGCGAGGCCGACCTGCTGATCGGCTGCGATCTGGTGGTGGCCGCGGGGGCCGAGTCGCTGGCCGCGCTCCGCCCCGACGGCGGACGGGTGGTGGCCGACCGCACGCTGACCCCGACCGCCGACTTCGCGCGCAACCCCGACTGGGCGCTCAACGCCGACGAGCTGACGGCGCGCCTGCGCGCGGCGGCGGCCGAGGGGCGCGCGCTGATCCTGGATGCCGAGCGCATCGCCGCCGCGCTCCTGGGCGACGCGATCTACGCCAACATGATGCTGCTGGGCGCCGCCTGGCAGCTGGGCGCCCTGCCCCTCTCGCACGAGGCGATCATGCGCGCCATCGAGCTCAACGGCGTGCAGGTCGAGCTGAACCGCCGCGCCTTCGCCCTGGGCCGCCTGGCTGCGCATGATCCCGAGCGCGTCGAGCGCATGGCGCGCGAGGCGGCGCCGGCGCCGCCGGTCGATCTGGCCGCGCGCCGCGAGACGCCGCTCGAGGCGCTGATCGAGGACCGCGCCGCGCGGCTGCGCGCCTATGGCGGCCGCCGTCTGGCGCGCCGCTACCGCGCGCGGCTGGCGCCGCTGCTGGCGGCCGAGGCCGCGCTGGGGCGGGGCGACGGGGCGTCGCGCGCGGCGGCGCAGGGCCTCTTCAAGCTGATGGCGCCGAAGGATCCGTGGGAGGTCGCCCGCCTTTACGCCCGGCCCGAGTTCCGGCGCGAGCTCGAGCGCGCCTTCGAGGGCGATCTGAAGCTGACCTTCCACATCGGCGCCTGGCCCTTCGGGCGCCTCGACCCGGCCACGGGCAAGCACGTCAAGGGCGAGGTCGGCGGCTGGGCGATGGGCGCCTTCAAGGTCATGTCGGCGCTGCGCTTCCTGCGCGGCACATGGCTCGACCCCTTCCGCCGCGGCGAAGAGGCCGAGCTGGCCCGGCGTCTCGAGGCGGCGTATCTGGAGGATCTGGAGCTTGCCGCCGCGCGCCTGTCGCCAGACACGCTCGACGCCGTGCGCGAGCTGCTGGCGCTGCCCGAAACGATCCGAGGCTATGGGCATGTGCGCGCCGCCGCCGCCCAGCGCGCCGAGGCGCGGCGCAAGCGCCTGCGCGCCCGGCTCGAGACGCCGGCCGAGGCGCGGGCGGCGTGACGGGTCGGGTTCGGGGCGCCGGCGGTTTGAGGAGCGGGGTTCGGGGCGGCGGCCGAGCCGCGGGCGGCGTGACGGGCTGGTTCCAGGACGCCGCGCAAGCCGCGGGCGGAGTGGCGGGCCGGGTTCGGGGCGCCGCGCGAACCGCGGGCGAAGTGACGGGCCGGGTTCGGGGCGCCTGGCAAGGCGCGGGCGCGGCGATGCGCCGGGCTCGGGGCGTCGGCCGGGGCGTTGGCGCCATGTCGCGCCGTTGCGCGCCGGGACGCGACCTCGCGCCGCTGGCGCCGCGCCTTTGCGTCGGCCCCGCGCGGGTCTAGAACGCGGCCATGACCGACATGTCCGAACGCCCCGCTTCCGAAAAGCCCCTCGTCGCCGATGCCGCGCCCGAGGCCGTCGACGATCGCCGCGCGCGGCGAAACGTGCTGGCCCTGGTGGCCGCGCAGGCGATCCTTGGCGCGCAGATGCCTGTGAACTTCATCCTCGGCGGCCTGGCGGGGCAGATCCTGGCGCCGGACAAGTGCCTGGCGACCTTGCCCATCTCGCTCATCGTGCTGGGCTCGATGCTGTCGGCGCCGGCGATTTCGGGGCTCATGGGCCGGCGCGGGCGGCGGGTCGGGTTCCTGACCGGCGCGGCGGGCGGCGCGGCGGGCGCGACGCTGTGCGCGCTGGGGCTGATGTGCGACTCGTTCGCGCTGTTTCTGGCCGGCGCGCTGTGCACCGGCGTCTACATGAGCGCGCAGGGCTTCTACCGCTTCGCCGCCGCCGACACGGCGTCGGCCGCCTTTCGGCCGAAGGCGATCTCGTGGGTGATGGCGGGCGGGCTGGCGGCCGCGATCCTGGGCCCGCAGCTGGTCAAGCTGACCGCCGACGCACTGGCGCCGGTTCCCTTCGCGGGGGCGTATGCGGCGGTGGCGGCGCTCAACATCTTCGGGGCGCCGCTGTTCCTGCTGCTGGACATCCCGCGCCCGCGCCCGCCCGCCGACGCGCCCCGGGGGCGTCCGGTGCGCGCGCTGCTGCGCGATCCGCGCATCCTCACGCCCATGATCTGCGCGATGGTGTCCTACTCGCTCATGAACCTGGTGATGACCTCGACCCCGCTGGCGGTGGTCGGCTGCGGGTTCGGCGCCTCGGACGCGGCGGACATCGTCTCGGCCCATGTGCTGGCCATGTTCGCGCCCAGCTTCTTCACCGGCGCGCTGATCGCGCGCTTCGGCGAGACGCGGATCATCGCGCTCGGGCTGTTGCTGCTGGCGGGCGCGGGGGCGGCGGCGCTGGCGGGGGTCGAGCTGTCGAACTTCTACCTCGCGCTGGTGCTGCTGGGGCTGGGGTGGAACTTCGGCTATATCGGCGCGACCTCGATGCTGGCCGGCGCCCATGCGCCCGAAGAGCGCGCGCGCGTGCAGGGGCTGAACGACTTCGCCGTGTTCGGGATGGTCACGCTGGCGTCGCTGGCCTCGGGCGGGCTGATGAACTGCGTGGGCGGCGACCCGCAGACGGGGTGGAGCGCGGTGAACCTGGCGATGATCCCCTTCCTGACCCTGGCGGGCGGGGCGCTGATCTGGTTCGCCCTGCGCCGCCCGGCGGCCTGAGCGCGGCGCGGGGCGCGGGGCGCGGGCTCAGCCGCCCGGGCGCCCCAGCCCCGCCTCGGTCGCGGTCGCGCCGACATTGCCCAGGTTGCCGAACAGCTGCTGCAGCACCGTCAGCTCGCGCCCATAGGTCGGGGTGGTGCGGGTGACGAGGTTGATGACGCGCCCGTCCTCGAGCCCGTAGGTCTCGACGCCCTGAACGAAGCCGTCGGGGCCGAAGCGCACCACCACCACGCGCCGGTCGGTCACGCGCGGCGGATAGGCGCCCACCGTCTCGAACCGCGACGAGGCGTAATACCACGCATCGTCGCGCAGCACGCCGCCGGTCAGCGGCCGGCCGATCTTGCGCGCCACCGTCTGAGGGGTGTCGACGCCCGGCTGGATCTGGGCCAGCTGCTCGGGGGCGGGGGCGTAGCCATGCGTGGTGACGATGGGCGTGCAGCCTGCGGCCGCCAGCGCAAGCGCGAACGCGCCGGCCGTGATTGCTCTGGACACTGGGGCTCTCCCGCCGCGGTTCATCTTGCAGCGATGCCTAGCGCGCGCGGGACCCGAATTCAAGCGCGCGCGCAAGCCCCCGGGGCGAGCCGGCGCGCATGCGCGGGCGCGCAGGGCGGCGCCGGCGCAAGGGTGCGCAAGGGTCCGCACGCACAGGCGCGCAGGGCGGGCCCCGGCCCCCACGCCGCAACCCTGCCCCGCCGCGCCCGCGGCCGCGCCCCTGCACCACCGCCCGCAGCCGGCCCGCGCCGCACGCAAGCTGCGCCGCACGCAAACCGCGCCCGCCCCCGCGCGCCCAGCCCGAACCTGCCCCCCGCGCCCTGCCCCGCCGCCGCGCGCCCGCGCCGCCTCGGGAACCGGGCGGCGCGCGCCCTTGAGCCGCGCGCGCCGCCGCGCTATCTGAGCCTTGGCGCGATCGCGGCGCGTCCCGCCCCGCCGGTCGCCGGCCTCGATGCCGGCCCGGAGGATGGCCCCGACCCCGGACCGCCGCGGCCCGAACGCGCCGGGCAAGGAGCATGCGATGAAGAAATCCCCCCCGCGCCCCGCCGCCCCGCAGCGGCCCGAGATGCGGCGCGAGCGGCGCGTCGCCCGCCTGCCCGCCGAGGGGCTGGCCTTCGACGAAACCGCCACCGAGGACGAGCGCGCCGCCCTGGCGCGACGCTACGGCGTGCTCGAGGTCGGGGCCTTTTCGACCAGCGGGCGCATCGAGCCCGAGAAAAACGGCTGGCGCATGCGCGGCGTGGTGCGCGCGCGCGTCACGCAAAGCTGCGTCGTCTCGCTCGAGCCGGTCGAGCAGGTGATCGAGGAGCCTTTCTCGCGCCTCTACCTGCCCGGCGCCCCCGACCCCGAGACGCTGGGGCCCGACCTCGACCCCGACGCCGAGGACCCGCCCGAGCCGCTGGGCGAGACGCTCGACCCCGGCGAGGCGGCGGCCGAGGCGGCGGCGCTGGCCATCGACCCCTATCCGCGCCGGCCCGGCGCGGCGCTGGCGCGCGACTCGGCCCTTCCGCCGGGCGCCGCGCCGCTCGAGGAGGACGCCCCGCGCCCCTTCGCCGCGCTGGCCGAGCTGCGCGCGCGCCTCGCCGCGCGCGAGAACGGCGCCGAGGCGGACGCCCCGCGCCCCGAGGGCGCCGAGGACGACGCGCCCGACCCCGGGCCCCGCAAGGGCGACGCCTGAGCCGCCCCGGGGGCGGAGAAAACCCCTTGCCCTCGGCGGCCGATCGAGTATGTTCCGCGTCTCGTTTCCCCGAGGCTGCATGCGGGCGCGGGCGCGGTCGGCCCCGACCGGGCGCGCGGCGGCCGGCGCGGGGATGACGCGGGGGCGGAGACGGCGCTTGGCGCGCCGCGCCGCGCCCGGATCGGACGGCGCCCCGCGCCGATGGACATGAACGGACAACCGGCGACGCCCGGCCAAGGCCGGCGCGACGCAGATGCGGAGTTGAGAACATGGCGGTCCCCCAGAACCGAGTCACGCGCTCCAAGCGCAACATGCGCCGCGCCCATGACGCGCTGGTGGCTGAGAGCTCGAACGAGTGCCCCAACTGCGGCGAGCTCAAGCGCCCGCATCATGTCTGCGGCGCCTGCGGCCATTACGGCGGCCGCGAGGTCGTGGCGATGGTCGAGGACGTGGATCTCGACGACGAGGCGTGATCGCCCCCCTCTGACGAAGCGGCCCCCGCCGGATGATCGAGACGGATGAAGCACAACGCGCCTCGTCCCGCGCCGCCGGCGCCGCGGCGCCGGAGGGCGCAGAGCGGCCCCCGGCGGTGATCTCGATCGACGCCATGGGCGGCGACCGCGGCCCGGCCGCGGTGGTCGCCGGCATGGCCAAGGCGGCGCGCCACGATCCGGACCTGCGCTTCATCGTCCATGGCGACGAGGCCGAGCTGCGCCGGCTGTTGCGCCGGCGCTCGGGCCTGGCGGCGCGGGTCGAGCTGCGCCATGCCGAGGGCGAGGTGTCGATGGACGACAAGCCCTCGCGCGTGATGCGCAACGCGCGCGGCACCTCGATGCTGGGCGCGATCGACGCCGTGGCGCGCGACGAGGCGGGCGCCGCCGTCTCTTGCGGCAACACGGGCGCGCTGATAGCGCTGTCGGTGCTGCGTCTGCGGCGCGCGCCGGGGGTGGACCGCCCGGCGATCGCCGTGTTCTGGCCCTCACGCAATCCGGCGGGCTACAACATCGTCCTCGACGTGGGCGCCGACATCCGCGCCGACCCGCACAACCTGCTGCAATACGCCGTCATGGGCGCCGAATACGCGCGGCTGGGCCTGCGGCTGGACAAGCCGCGGGTGGGGCTGCTGAACGTCGGCTCCGAGGCGCACAAGGGCGGGGCCGAGCGCGGCCAGGCCTCGGCGCTGATCGGCGCGCGCGCGGCCGAGCCGGGCGCGGGCTTCGACTATGTCGGCTTCGTCGAGGGCGGCGACATCCTGTCCGACCGGGTGGACGTCATCGTCACCGACGGCTTCACAGGGAACATCGCGCTCAAGACCGCCGAGGGCACCGCCAGTCTCATCAACGAACTGCTGCGCGCCGCCTTCGCCCACAGCCCCCTCAGCCGGCTGGGCGCGCTGGCCGCCTACACCTCGCTGCAAAGGCTGCGCAAGCGCATCGACCCGCGGCGCGTGAACGGCGGCGTGTTCCTGGGGCTGAACGGGGCCGTGGTCAAGAGCCATGGCGGCGCCGACGCGACCGGTTTCGCCGCCGCGATCCGCCTGGCGGCGCGCATGGCGCGAACCGGCTTTCCGCAGCGCGTGGCGCAGCAGGTTGCAAAGGCGCTCCGCGCCCCCGAGACTGCGGCGGCCGAATCGTCACAGTCCAGGGGTGGAGAGACATGAGCGTAAGGCGCGCGGCGCCCGTGGGGTGCGGACACTACCTGCCCGAACGGGTGGTCGAGAATGCCGAGTTCGCGGCCACGCTCGACACGAGCGACGAATGGATCCGCTCGCGCTCGGGCATCGAGCGACGGCGCTTCGCCGCGCCGGACGAAAAGACCTCGGATCTTGCGACCCACGCCGCGCGCGCGGCGCTGGCCAATGCGGGGATGGAGGCGAACGAGCTGGACGCCATCATCCTGGCCACGGCCACGCCCGACCAGACCTTCCCCTCGACCGCGACCCGGGTGCAGCACGCGCTGGGCATGACGCGCGGCTTCGCCTTCGACGTGCAGGCGGTGTGCGCGGGCTTCATCTTCGCCCTGTCCACCGCCAACTCGATGATCGTCTCGGGCCAGGCGCGCAACGTCATGGTCATCGGCGCCGAGACCTTCACCCGCATCATGGACTGGACCGACCGCTCGACCTGCGTGCTGTTCGGCGACGGGGCCGGCGCGCTGATCCTGTCGGCGGACGAGGGCGAGGGCACCCTGGCCGATCGCGGCGTGCTGGCCACGCGGCTGCACTCGGACGGCGCGCACAACCAGCTGCTCTACGTCGACGGCGGCCCCTCGGCCACGCAGACCGTGGGCGTGCTGCGCATGGAGGGGCGCAAGGTCTTCCAGCACGCGGTGCAGAAGCTGGCCGAGGTGGCGCACGAGGCCATGGAGGCCGTCGGCGCGCGCCCCGAGGACATCGACTGGATGGTGCCCCATCAGGCCAACATCCGCATCATCGAGGCCACCGCGCGCAAGACCGGCCTGCCGATGGAGAAGGTCGTGGTCACGGTCCAGAATCACGGCAACACCTCGGCCGCCTCGATCCCGCTGGCGCTGAGCGAGGCGGCGGCCGAGGGCCGCATCCGCCGCGGCGACCTGCTGCTGATGGAGGCCATCGGCGGCGGCCTGGCCTGGGGCGCGGCGCTGGTGCGCTGGTAAGGCGCGGCGCCGCTTGACGCGCCGCAGCATCGCGCCGGGCCAAGGCGTTGATATTGACTCCAATTCCCCCCACCCCCTAGGCTTTGCGCCATGCGGCGCGGCGCGCCGCGCGCAACGATCGGGCCGCAAAGAACGGTCCGCCGGACAACGACAGGGAAGGGGCGCGCAATGCCCAAGACTTACACCCGGCTCGATCTGAGCGAGGCGGTCTATCGAGAGGTGGGCCTGTCGCGCAACGAATCGGCCGAGCTCGTCGAGAGCATCCTGCGGCATGTCTCCGACGCGCTGGTGCGTGGCGAGACGGTGAAGATCTCGTCCTTCGGCACCTTCGTGGTGCGCGAGAAGGGCGCGCGCATGGGGCGCAACCCCAAGACGGGCGAGGAAGTGCCCATCGAGCCCCGGCGGGTGCTGGTGTTCCGCCCCTCGCACATCCTCAAGGACAGGGTGAACGGGGGCAAGGCCGACGCGCCCGAGTCGCAGCGCGAAGACGCCGTCTGACGACGGGCGCGCCCCTCGGGCGCAGGGCGGGCAGGCGCCGCCCCGAAGCGGCGAAGGCGATGAGCGCGCCCCATCCGGGCGCAGGGAGGGAACGTGCCGAGATCGGTCGAAAAGTCGCCCCAGGCCTTCCGCACCATCTCGGAGGTGGCCGAGCTGCTGGACGTGCCCGCCCATGTCCTGCGCTTCTGGGAGACGCGCTTTCCCCAGATCAAGCCGGTCAAGCGCGGCAACGGCCGCCGCTACTACCGCCCCGAGGATGTGGACCTGCTTCTGGGCATCCGCGAGATGCTCTACGAGGACGGGCTGACGATTCGCGGCGCGCAGAAGGTGCTGCGCCAAAAGGGGGCGAAGCATGTGATCGCCCGCGGCGCGGCCCTGCACGATGGCGCGGGCGCGGCGCAAGCGGCCGACGCGCCCGCCCGGCCCCAGCCCGCCGAATCCCTGCCCACCGAATCCCTGCCCGACCAGGCCCTGCCCGACCGGTCGGCGCCCGCGGCGCAGGGCGCGCCCGATCCCGCCGCCGGGCCCGCCCCGAGCGCCCCGGCGCGGCCGGACCGGGCGCGGGTGCTGGCCGTGATCCGCAAGCTCGAGGCCCTGCGCGAGCGCCTGCGCACCGATCCCGCCGCGCTCTGAGCCCGCGCCCGGCGGGGGCGCCCCGGCTTGCGGCTTGCGCCCGCGCGGGCGCGAAATTTCCAACCCCTGCCCCCTTGCAAGACGGCGCGCGGCGCAGTAAACCCCGTGCCATCAACGGGCTGTAGCGCAGCTTGGTAGCGCGTCCGTCTGGGGGACGGAAGGTCGTGAGTTCGAATCTCGCCAGCCCGACCATATGGGACGCCAGCCCTGCGGGGCTGGCGTCTTGCGTTTGCGCGCATCGCACCGCGAGGGAGGAGACGCCGTGACCGATGCCATCGCTCCGGGGCCGGGCGTGCTGCCGGCCCAAAGCATCCGCGCCATGATCGCCCGCGGCATGATCCGCGCCGACGGCCCGATCGAGCCGGTCCAGATCCAGCCCGCCAGCCTTGACCTGCGCCTGGGCGCGCGGGCCTACCGGGTGCGCGCCTCGTTCCTGGCGCGCGGGCGCAGCGTGGCCCGGCGGCTGGACGAATTCGCCATGCACGAGATCGACCTCGCGCCCGGCGCGGTGCTGGAGAAGGGCTGCGTCTATGTCGTGCCGCTGCGCGAATCGCTGGCGCTGCCGGCCGACGTGCACGCGGTGGCGAACGCCAAGAGCTCGACCGGGCGGCTTGACCTGCTCACCCGCCTCATCGCCGATCGCG
The DNA here is from genome assembly GCF_008124525.1 of Oceanicella actignis. Lineage (GTDB taxonomy): Bacteria > Pseudomonadota > Alphaproteobacteria > Rhodobacterales > Rhodobacteraceae > Oceanicella > Oceanicella actignis. Next base: position 472,745 of record NZ_VNHJ01000001.1, on the reverse strand, counting down.
GGCAGGAATTCGACCGCGTCGAGGCGGGCTACGAAGGCCCGCTCTACGCCGAGATCTCGCCGCGCTCCTTCTCGGTCCTGGTGCGGCCGGGGATGCGGCTGAACCAGATCCGCTTCCGGCGCGGCCGCGCGTCGCTGACCGACGACGAGCTGCGCGCCCTGCACGCCAGGGTCGGGCTGGTGGACGTCGAGCCGGTGATCGACCAGGGGCTGGGCTTTTCGGTCGATCTGTCCATGCCCGGCGGCGGCCCGGCGGGCTGGCGCGCGCGCCCCCATGCGGGGCTGGTCGACCTGGACCGCATCGGCCATTACGACCCCCTCGACTTCTGGGAGCCGGTGCTGCCCGCGCGCTCGGGCTCGGTCATTCTGGACCCCGGCGCGTTCTACATCCTCGTCAGCCGCGAAAGCGTGCATGTTCCGCCCGACTGCGCCGCCGAGATGGCGCCCTACCTGGCCATGGCGGGCGAGTTCCGCGTGCATTACGCCGGCTTCTTCGACCCGGGCTTCGGCCATGCGGCGGCGGGGGGCGCGGGTTCGCGCGGGGTGCTCGAGGTGCGCTGCTACGAGGCGCCCTTCGCGCTCGAGCACGGGCAGGTGGTGGGGCGGCTGGTCTACGAGCGCATGGCCGAGCGCCCCGAGGTGCTCTACGGCGCGGGGCTGGGCTCGAACTACCAGGGCCAGGGGCTGAAGCTGGCCAAGCAGTTCCGCGACCCCGCGGGCGGCTGAGCGCGGCCCCGTCCGGGGTCAGTCGAACATGTCCTGCTGGGGGGCGCCGGGATCGTCGGCGCCGTCCTCGTCGGCCTCGTGCAGGCGCGCGTCCAGCAGGCCCGCCTCGCGCAGCTCGCGCAGGCCGGGCAGATCCCTGGCGCTTTCCAGGCCGAAATGGTCGAGGAAGGCGTCGGTGACGACGAAGGTCACCGGCCGGCCGGGCGTCGCGCGCCGCCGCCCGAGGCGGATCCAGCCGCGCTCCATCAGCAGATCGATCGTGCCCTTGGACACGGCCACGCCGCGGATCTCTTCGATCTCGGCGCGGGTGACGGGCTGGTGGTAGGCGATGATGGCCAGCGTCTCGATGGCGGCGCGCGAAAGGGGGCGGGTCTCGACGGTTTCGCGGCTCATCAGGAAGCCGAGATCGGGCGCGGTGCGAAAGGCCCAGCGCTCGCCGGCGCGGCGCAGCGTCACCCCCCTGCCCTCGTAGCGGCGCGCCAGCAGGCGCAGCGCCTCGCGCGCATCCGATCCGGGGGGCATGCGCGACTCGATCTCGGCGACGCTCAGCGGCTCGGCCGAGGCGAAGAGAATGGCCTCGACCATGCGCTCCTGCTCGGCCAGCGAGGGGGGCGAGAACAGCGCCTCCATCGCCGGGCGCGCGGCGCTGGGCGCGGCGTCCGGCCCGGCTTCGGGCGCGTCGGCTTGGGGCGCGGCGCGCGTCTTCGCGGCGCTTTCGGGCGCGGTCCCGGGGGCGGCGGCGTCGGGCGCGGCGCGCCCTTTCGCGGCATTCCCGCGTGCGCCGGCGTCGGGCGCGCCGCCGCCGGGGGCCCGGCCCGCGCCGGCCGAGGGCGCGCGGCCCGCCGGCGCGGGCGGGGCGTCGGCGCGCGGGCGCGGGGCGTCGTCGCGCGCGCTCATGCGGCGGGGCCCGCGCGGCGGCGCAGGCTGATCTCGCCGAAGGTCTCGGTCTGGCGGATCTCGGCCTCGCCGCGCTTGACGAGCTCGAGCGAGGCGGCGAAGGCCGCCGCCAGCGCCGAGCGGCGCTTTTCGGGGCGCGCGCGCCATTCGGGCGGCAGGAAGGCGCGCAGGCTGCGCCATTCCAGCGCCTCGCCGATCACGCCGCGCAAGCGTTCGAGCGCCTCTTCCATGGTGAAGACCTGCGCGCGGCGCAGGTGCAGCGGGCGGTATTCGTCGCGCGTGCGCAGGCGGGCGTAGGCGCGCATCAGGTCGATCAGGCGCGCGTCGTATTCCACCCGCCGCACCGCGCGCACGCTCTCGGGCGCGCCGCGCGCGAAGACGTCGCGCCCGAGCTGGTCGCGCGCCATCAGCCGCGCCCCGGCGCGGCGCATGGCCTCGAGCCGCTCGAGCTGGAAGGCGAGGCGCGCGGCCATCTCTTCGGCGTCGGGGCCTTCCTCGGACGGCTCGGGCGGCAGCAGCAGGCGCGATTTCAGAAAGGCCAGCCACGCCGCCATGACCAGGTAGTCGGCGGCCAGCTCGATGCGCAGGCGCCGCGCGGCCTCGACGAAGGTCAGGTATTGCTCGGCCAGCTGCAGGATCGAGATGCGGCGCAGGTCCACCTTCTGCGTCCGCGCCAGCGTCAGCAATAGATCGAGCGGGCCCTCGAAGCCGTCCAGATCGACCACCAGCGCCTCGGCCGCGCGGCGCGCTTCGGGCGAAAGGGGCTCGGGGCCGGCGCGGCCGTCGGCCATCTCGCGCGCAAGCGGCGCGCCGGGGCGCGGCGCGCGCTCAGACATCGGCGCGCTCCTGATTGAGATAGGCGTGGCGGCGGTCGGCCTCGTCGGGGTCGAAGGGGGCGGGCGCGCGCCGGCGCGCCAGCGCGGCCTCGGCCCGGCGCAGGGCGTCGCGGGCCAGAAGCGGGGTCAGGGCCGCCACCTGCCGCATCTGGGCAAGGTCGCCGTTGCAGTGCAGCGCCACGTCGCAGCCCGCGGCGATGGCCTCGGCCGCGCGCTGCGGGACGGGCCCCGACAGCGCCTCCATGCCGATGTCGTCGGTCATCAGCAGCCCGTCGAAGCCGATGCGCCGGCGGATGAGGGCGATGCAGTCGGGCGAGACGGTCGCGCAGCGCTCGGGGTCGATGGCGCGGTAGATCATGTGCGCCGTCATCATCATGGGCATGTCGGCCAGGGCGCGGAAGGGGGCGAAGTCCTCTTCGAGCGCGTCGACCGGCGCGTCCGTAACCGGCAGCGCGCGGTGGGCGTCCAGCGTGGCGCGGCCATAGCCGGGCACATGCTTGACCACCGGCAGCACCCCGCCTTCGAGCAGCGCCTCGGCCGCCGCGCGCCCGCGCCGCGCCACCGGCCCCGCCCTGTCGCCCAGCGCCCGGTCGGCGATGATCGGATCGGCGTCGGGGCGCGCCACGTCCACCATCGGCGCGCAGTTCACGTCGATGCCGACGGCGCGCAGCTCGTGCGCGATCAGCCGATGGCGCAGGCGCAGCCCCGTCAGCACGGCGGCGTCGGGCAGGCGGGCGCAGAAATCGGGCAGGCGCGGCCACTCGCGCCAATGGGGGGCGCGCATGCGCGCGACGCGCCCGCCCTCCTGGTCGATCAGGATCGGGGCCTCGCGCCCGACCGCCTCGCGCAGCGCGCCGGTCAGGCGGCGCAGCTGGTCGGGCGCCGCGACGTTGCGCGCGAAGAGGATGAAGCCCCAGGGGTCGGCCTCGGCGAAGAAGGCGCGCTCGTCCGCGGTCAGCTCGGGGCCGGACAGGCCGAAGATGACGGCGCGCGGGGCGCTCATCGGCCCGCCCGCGCGACGATGCAGGCCTCGCCCCGACCCTTGAGCGCGGCGCACAGCTCTTCGGCGCGGGCGCGGTCGGGAAGGGGGCCGGCGCGCAGGCGATGCAGGGTGCGGCCGCCCGACTGGACCGGCACGACCACATGGGTCAGCCCGCCCAGCAGCGCGCCGTTGCGGCGCAGATGCTCGCGCCACTGGCCCTCGGCCACCTCGGGGCTGGCGAAGGCGCCCAGCTGCACCAGAACGTCGCCCGGCTTGATGACCGGGGGCGCGGGGGGCGGCGCCTCGGGGGCGGCGGCGGCGCGGCCGGCGGCCGGGCGTCCGGGGGCGATGGGGGCGACGCGCGGCGCGAGGGCGCTGGCGTCGACCGGCTCGGGCGTCGCCTCGGCCGCGGCCGGGGCGGGGTTCGGCGCCGGGGAGGACGCGGCGGGGGCGGACGCGGCGGGGGTGGACGCGGCGGGGGCGGACTCGGCGGGGGCTGCGGGCGCGGAAGGCATGGCGGGCGCGTCGTCGGCCTCGCCCAGCGCGCGGCTGACCAGCGCGTCGAGCGCGCCGGCGCCAGCATCCGCCGCGGCGTCCGCATCCTCGTCCGCCGGCGCGCTCGGGCCCTCGGTCCCCGCCGGGGAGCGGGTCGGGGCGGGCAGCAGCGCGGGGGGCAGATCCTCGTCGGCCAGCGGCTCGGGCGGCGGGGCCAGGCGCTCGGCGCCGTCCTGGGCCTCGCCCGAGACGATGCGGGTCACGGCACGGTCGGCCTCGTCCAGCGTCAGCCCGCCCGGATCTTCGGGGCGGATCTTCATCGGCCCCTCGACGGCGCGGATGACCGGCACCTGGGCGGGGTCGCGCTGGACCAGACGCCAGCTCCACAGCGCCAGGGCGCCGATCAGCGTCAGCGCCGCCGCCGCGCCCAGCCCCGCCCAAAGGGGGCCGGCGCGGCGCGGCGCCGCGGCGTCCATGGGATCATCCTGCGCGTGCTGCGCCATGAGGAGCTTCGCCTGTATCGAGGGCGGCGCCATGCTGCGCCGCCTGCCGCCCGAGCCCCGACATCTAGCGTGCGTTCACCGCATCTCGTCCATCGGGGTCACCCCCAGAATACCAAGACCGGCGGCGATGACAACCGCCGCGGCAGACAGCAGCGCCAGACGCGCCAGCGTGCCCGCCGGATCGTCGGGCTGGACGAAGCGCAGCGCCGGCTCGTCCTTGCCCTTGTTCCACAGCCCGTGCAGCTCGGCGGCCAGCTCCTGCAGGAAGAAGGCGACGCGGTGCGGCTCGTGGCTGCGGGCGGCGGCCTCGACCTGGCGCGGCCAGTCGGCGATGCGCGCGGCCAGCGCCAGCTCGGCCGGATGGGCCAGCGGCGTCAGGTCGGCCTGCGGCACGGCGGCGACGTCGATCCCCGCCTCGGCGGCCGCGCGCAGGGCCGAGCGCGCCCGCGCATGGGCGTATTGCACATAGAACACCGGGTTGTCGCGCGACTGCTCCAGCGCCTTGGCGAAGTCGAAGTCGAGCGGCGCGTCGTTCTTGCGCGTCAGCATCATGAAGCGCGTCACGTCGGGGCCCACCTCGTCCACCACGTCGCGCAGCGTCACGAACGAGCCGGCGCGCTTGGACATCTTGAAGGGCTGGCCGTTCTTGTAGAGCTTGACGAGCTGGCACAGCTTGACGTCCAGCGGCACCTTCTCGTCGCTGAGCGCCGCCACGGCGGCCTTCATGCGCTTGACGTAGCCGCCATGATCCGCGCCGAACACGTCGATCAGCAGGTCGAAGCCGCGCCGCACCTTGTCGTAGTGATAGGCGATGTCGGGGGCGAAATAGGTCCACGAGCCGTCCGACTTCTTCAGCGGCCGGTCCACGTCGTCGCCGAAGGCGGTGGCGCGGAACAGGGTCTGGGGGCGGGGCTCCCAATCCTCGGGGGTCTTGCCCTTGGGCGGCTCGAGCACGCCGACATAGATCAGCCCCTTCTTCTCGAGCGCGGCCAGCGCCTCTTCGATCAGCCCGGTGCCGTAGAGCGACTTCTCCGAGAAGAACACGTCCATGCGCACGCCCAGCGCGGCAAGGTCCTCGCGGATCAGGTCCATCATCATGGCGGTGGCGAACTCGCGCACATCGGGCAGCCATTCTGATTCGGGCTTGCCCAGCAGCGCGTCGCCGTATTTCTCCTTCAGCGCGGCGCCGACGGGGATGAGGTAGTCGCCGGGATAGAGGCCCTCGGCGATCTCGGGCTCGAGGCCGTGCGCCTCGCGGTAGCGCTCGTAGGCCGAACGCGCCAGCACGTCCACCTGCGCGCCGCCGTCGTTGATGTAGTATTCGCGCGTGACGTCATAGCCGGCGAAATCGAGCAGGCTGGCCAGCGCGTCGCCGAACACCGCGCCGCGCGTGTGGCCCACATGCAGCGGCCCGGTGGGGTTGGCCGAGACGTATTCGACGTTGACCCGCTGGCCGCGGCCCATGTCCGAACGGCCGAAATCGGTTCCCGCCGCCAGCGCCGCCGCCACCGCGTCGCGCCACACCTGCGGCGACAGGCGCAGGTTCAGAAAGCCGGGGCCCGCGACCTCGGCCGACAGCACGCGCGCGTCGGCCTGAAGGCGCGGCGCCAGCATGGCGGCGATGTCGCGCGGCTTGAGCCCGGCCGGACGCGCCAGAACCATCGCGGCGTTGGTGGCCATGTCGCCATGGGCCGGATCGCGCGGCGGCTCGACCGCGACGTTGGACAGGTCCAGCCCCTGGGGCAGCGCGCCTTCGGCGGCGAGCGCGTTCAGGCTGTCGAGGACGAGCGTCTTGATGTCGGCGTAAAGATTCATCGGGTCGGCTCCGGCAGAGGGTCGGGCGCGCCGCCCGCGGCGGACGGCGGCGGACGGCGGCGGCTTGGGCGTGTCCTATCATGCTCTGCGCCGGGGTCAACGCGCGCCGCGCGGCGCGGGCGCCGCCCGGCGGCCGTCAGGCGCGAAAGGCGGGGGCGCGCCGGCGGGCGCGAATGGAAAAGAGGCGCGGCCAGGCGCGAACGGGAAAGCGGCGCCGCCAGGGGCGAACGGGAAAGCGGCGCCCGCCGCGCCCCATGGCGCCCCCGCGGGCCGAGGGCGGCCGGCGTGCGGCAAGGGCGCGCCCTTGCATCGGATCGCGCGCGTCGCGGGCGGCGGCGTGGACAGCGGCGCGGGGGGGCGGCGCTCAGACCCGCGCCTGCGGGTCGGTCAGCGCCTTGTGCTCCTGCAGCGCGAAGCGGTCGGTCATGCCGGCTATGTAGTCGGCCACCACCCGCGCGCGCGCCGCCTCCGAGGGCGCCGCCTCGGCGCGCAGGCGCCAGTCGTCGGGCAGGACGCCGGGCGAGTCCATGAAGATGGCGAACAGCTCGCGCACCACCGCCGCCGCCTTGCGCCGCATGCGCCGCACCTTCCAGTGCCGATACATGCGCGTGAACAGGAAGGCGCGGATCTGGCGCAGATCCTCGCGCAGCGCATCCGAGAAGGCGATCATGGGCGCCCCCGCCTCGCGCACGTCCTGCGCCGAGCGCGGCGCGGCGGCCTCGAGGCGGCGGCGGCTTTCGCACAGCACGTCCTCGACCATGACGCCGAAGACGCGGCGCAGCGCCTCGTGCTGCAGGCGCTGGGGCTCGAGCCCCGGCCAGCGCCGCTCGACCTCGGCGAAGCAGGGGCCGACGATGGGCAGCGCGCGCGCCTCGTCCAGCGTGAACAGGCCCGCGCGCAGGCCGTCGTCCAGATCGTGGTTGTTGTAGGCGATGTCGTCCGACAGCGCCGCGACCTGCGCCTCGGCCGAGGCGTGGGTGGTCAGCTCGAGCCCGTGGCGCGCGTCGCACTCGGCGAGGCAGGGCGGCAGGCCGTCGCGCTCCATCCCCGGCGCCAGGGGCGGGCCGTTGTGCTTGGCGATGCCCTCGAGCGTCTCCCAGGTCAGGTTGAGGCCGTCGAACTCGGCATAGCGGGTCTCGAGCTCGGTGACGATCTTGAGCGCCTGCGCGTTGTGGTCGAAGCCGCCGTAAGGCGCCATGCAGGCATGCAGCGCATCCTCGCCGGTGTGGCCGAAGGGCGGATGGCCCAGATCGTGCGCCAGCGCCACGGCCTCGGCCAGCTCCTCGTCCAGGCCCAGCGTGCGCGAGATGGTGCGCGCCACCTGCGCCACCTCGAGCGAGTGCGTCAGCCGCGTGCGGTAATAGTCGCCCTCATGCTCGACGAAGACCTGCGTCTTGTGCTTGAGGCGGCGGAAGGCGGACGAGTGGATGATGCGGTCGCGGTCGCGCTGGAAGGGCGAGCGATGGGCGCTTTCGGGTTCGGGATGCAGGCGCCCGCGGCTGCGGGCCGGATCGCAGGCCCACGGGGCCCGAGAGCTGGCGGTCATGGTCGGTTTCCGTTCCTGTCGGCGCGCCGGCGGCGCAAGGCGCCTTGCCGCGGCGGGGCGGGCGCATACATGATGGGTCGGCACGCTATAGCGCAATCGCCGCGCTAGGGGAACGCGCCCGCGCGGCGCACAAGGATCGGACGCTGGAACATGGACATCGCCCTGCCCCCGAAGGTCACCGAACGCGCCTTCGAGCGGTTGTCGCAGATCGCCCGCGAGGCGGGCCGCCCCGCGCTGCTGCGTGTGGCGGTGGACGGCGGCGGCTGCTCGGGCTTTCAGTATCGGATCGAGCTGGCCGACGCGCCCGAGGAGGACGATTTGCGCATCGCCCGCGGCGACGCGATGGTGCTGATCGACCCGGTGTCGCTGCCCTTTCTGTCGGGCGCGACCATCGACTTCACGCGCGAGCTGATCGGCGCGCGCTTCGCGGTGGACAACCCCAACGCCTCGTCAAGCTGCGGCTGCGGAACCTCCTTCTCGATCTGAGGCCCCGCGCCCCACGCGCCCCGCCCCTGCCCTTGCGGCGCGGGGCCGGGGCAGGGGCAGGGCGCGTGGGGCGCGTCTGATTTCTCCTCGCACGCCGCGCCGGGCAAGTGCACCGACCATGCCGCCCGCCGCCGCGCCGGCCGCGCCGATCGCCGCACGGCCGGGCCCTTGGCGCAGGATGCGCCGCGCCAGGACGCCCGAGCGCGACCGCCGCCCGCCCCGCCGCGGCGCGCGGCGGCCTTGCGCGCCCCCGATGCGCGCCCCGATGCGCCGCCCCGATGCCCGCCCCGATGCGCCCGCCCGATGCGCGCCCCGATGGGCCCAAGCGCCGCGCTGGCGCCGCGCGCGCGAATCCGGCACAAGGCGCGCATGGATCACGTTCGCTCGCTGCTCAAGACCGTCTTCGGCTTCGACGCCTTCCGCCCCGGCCAGGAAGAGATCGTCAGCGCCATCATGGCCGGCGAGGACGTTCTGGCCATCATGCCCACCGGCGGCGGCAAGTCGCTGTGCTACCAGCTTCCCGCCATCGCCCGCCCCGGCCTGACGCTGGTCGTCTCGCCCCTGATCGCGCTGATGCGCGACCAGGTCGAGGGCCTGCGCGCGGCGGGCGTAGAGGCGGGGGCGCTGACCTCGGCCAACGGCCCCGAGGAAAACCGCCGCGTGCTCGAGGCCATCGACTCCGGCGCGCTCAAGCTGCTCTACCTTGCGCCCGAGCGGCTCGACTCGGCCGGCCCCATGCTGCGCCGCGCGGGCGTGTCGCTGCTGGCGGTGGACGAGGCCCATTGCGTCAGCCAGTGGGGGCATGACTTCCGCCCCGACTACCTGCGCATCGGCGAGCTGCGGCGGGCGCTGGGCGACGTGCAGACCGCCGCCTTCACCGCCACCGCCGACGCCGAGACCCGCGCCGAGATCGCCGCCAAGCTGTTCGCCGACCCGCCGCGCGTGTTCCTGCGCGGCTTCGACCGGCCGAACCTGTTCCTGGCCTTCCAGCCCAAGACCTCGCCGCGCCGGCAGCTGCTGGACTTCGTGCGCCCGCGCGCGGGGCGTTCGGGCATCGTCTATGCCGGCTCGCGCAACAAGACCGAGGTCCTGGCCAAGGCGCTGAACGATGCGGGCGTGCCCGCCCTGCCCTATCACGCGGGGCTCGACCCCGAGGCGCGCGCCCTGCACCAGGACCGCTTCCAGCGCGAGGACGGGCTGGTCATCTGCGCCACCGTGGCCTTCGGCATGGGCGTGGACAAGCCCGACATCCGCTTCGTCGTCCATGCCGACCTGCCCAAATCCGTCGAGGCCTATTACCAGGAGATCGGCCGCGCCGGGCGCGATGGCGCCCCGGCCGAGACGCTGACCCTCTACGGCGTCGAGGACATCAAGCTGCGGCGCATGCAGATCGAGGAAAGCCAGGCCCCCGAGGCGCGAAAACGCGCCGATCACGCGCGCCTCAACGCGCTGCTGGCCCTGGCCGAGGCCCCGCGCTGCCGGCGCCAGACCCTGCTGGCCTATTTCGGCGAAGAGCGCCCCGAGCCCTGCGGCGCCTGCGATCTGTGCCGCCAGCCGCCCGAGCTGTTCGACGCCACCGAGGCGGCGCAGATGGCGCTGTCGGCCATCTACCGCACGGGAGAGCGCTTCGGCGCCGGCCACATCGCGGCCGTGCTCCGCGGCGAGGACGACGCGCGCGCGCGCCAGCTGGGGCACGACCAGCTCAAGGTCTTCGGCATGGGGCGCGAGCGCTCGCGCGCGCAATGGACCAGCATCCTGCGCCAGCTGCTGGCGCTGGGGCTGACGCGGGTCGACGGCGCCACCGGCGGCTGGGCGCTGACCGAAGAGGCGCGCCCGGTGCTGCGCGGCGAGCGGCGGCTGATGCTGCGCAAGGAAACGGCGCCGCGCCGCGGCGCGGGCGACGCGCGCCCCGCCCCCGCCGCGCTGCTCGACGAGGCCGACGAGCCCCTCTTCGCCCGCCTGCGCGGCCTGCGCCGCAAGCTGGCCGAAGAGCAGGGCGTGCCCGCCTATGTCGTCTTTCCCGACCGGACGCTGATCGAGATGGCCACGCGCAAGCCCCGCACGCTGGACGAGCTGGCCGCCTGCCCCGGCGTCGGCGCGGCCAAGCTGGCGCGCTACGGCCCCGCCTTTCTCGAGGCGCTGACCGGCGCGCCGCCCCCCGACGAGCACCCCGCCCGCCTGCGCCTTGCGCCCGAGGGCCGCGGCGCCCTGTTCGACGCGCTGCGCGAGGCGCAGATCGCGCTGGCGCGCGGCGCCGACGGGGCGGGAAAGCCCATGTCGCTCGATGCGGCGACGCTGGCGCGCATCGCGCGCCGGCGCCCGCGCAGCGTCGACGAGCTGGCCGCCCTGCCCGGCGTCGGCGCCGCGCGCGCCCAGCGCTTCGGCCCCGCCTTTCTGGGCATCATCGCCGCGCATGAGGACGACGCGCCCTGACGCCGCGCCCCGGTCCCGCGCCGGCGCGCCCGAGGGCGGCGGCGACGGCCCGCACGCCCCGCCGGTTCCGCCGCCCCCGCCGCGCGCACGCGCCCGAACCGCGCCCGCACGCGCCCGGCGCCAGGACGCAGCCGCGCGCGCCGCGCATCCGACCGCGCCCCGGCCCCGCGCGCCCCGCGCGCCCTTGCCCCGGCGCCGGAGGGGCGGATATGCTCCGCCGCCCGGCCCCCTGCGGAGAAGCCCATGAAGATCGCCAGCTTCAACATCAACGGCGTCAAGGCCCGCCTGCCCGCCCTGCTGGAATGGCTGCGCGAAGCGCGCCCCGACGTCGTCGCCCTGCAGGAGATCAAGAGCCAGGACTCGACCTTCCCGCGCGAGCCCATAGAGGATCTGGGCTACAACGTCGCCACCCATGGCCAGAAAGGCTTCAACGGCGTCGCCATCCTGGCGCGCCGCCCCATCGAGGACGTCGTCCGCGGCCTGCCCGGCGACCCCGACGACGCGCAGGCGCGCTGGATCGAGGCCACCGTCGCCGGCGAGGCGGGCGCGGTGCGCGTGTGCTGCCTTTACGCGCCCAACGGCAACCCCGCGCCGGGGCCGAAATACGACTACAAGCTGGCCTGGATGGCGCGCCTCGAAGCGCACGCCGCCGAGCTGCTGGCGCGCGAAGAGCCCACCGTTCTGGCCGGCGACTGGAACGTCATTCCCCAGCCCGAGGACGCCGCCGACCCCGAGGCCTGGCGCGAGGACGCGCTGTTCCTGCCCCAAAGCCGCGCCGCCTTCCGCCGCATCCTGCACCAGGGCTGGTGGGACGCCCTGCGCACGCTGCACCCGGAAAAGGGGCTCTACACCTTCTGGGATTACCAGGCGGGGGCGTGGCGGCGCGATCACGGCATCCGCATCGACCATCTTCTGCTCAGCCCCCAGGCCGCCGACCGCCTGCGCGCCTGCGAGATCGACCGCCATGTGCGCGGCGGCGAGAAGCCCTCGGACCACGCGCCGATCTGGGCCGAGCTCGAGATCTGAGGCCGCCCGCCGCTTGCCGCGCCCGGCCGCGCGCCATAGGTAATGCGGCGACGCTCACCTCCCCGAACGAAGGCCCGCCATGACCGCCACCCGCGAAGACCTGCTCAAGGCCCTGTCCGCCGTGCTCGATCCCGAGACCGGCAAGGACATCGTCGGCGCCGACTATGTGCGCGCTCCTGCGGTCGAGGACGGGGTGGCGCGCTTCGTGCTCGAAGTTCCGGCCGAGCGGGCGGCGCGCCTCGGCCCGCTGCTCGACGCGGCGCGCGAGGCCGCCGGGCGGCTCGAGGGCGTGCGCAAGGTCTCGGCGGTGATGACCGCGCACGCGCCGGCCGGCGCGAAGGGCGCGGCAGGCCCGGCGCCCGCGCTCAAGATCGGGCGCCACCCCACGCCCCAGGCCTCGCGCCGCATCGAGGGCGTGCGCAACGTCATCGCCGTGGCCTCGGGCAAGGGCGGCGTGGGCAAGTCGACCCTGGCGGCGAACCTTGCCGCGGCGCTGGCGCGGGCGGGCCGCAAGGTCGGGCTGCTCGACGCCGACGTGCTGGGCCCCAGCCAGCCGCGCATGATGGGGCTGTCGCGCCGCCCCGTCTCGCCCGACGGCAAGACCATCGAGCCGCTCGAGGCCCATGGCGTGCGCTTCATGTCCATCGGCCTGATGGTGCCCGAGGACGAGGCCGTGATCTGGCGCGGCCCGATGCTGATGGGCGCGCTGCAGCAGATGCTGGGCCAGGTGCGCTGGGGCGAGCTGGACGCGCTGATCGTCGATCTGCCCCCCGGCACGGGCGACGTGCAGCTGACGCTGTGCCAGAAGGCCGAGGTCACCGGCGCGCTGGTGATCTCGACGCCGCAGGACGTGGCCCTTCTGGACGCGCGCAAGGCGCTGTCCATGTTCCGCAAGCTGAACACGCCGGTTCTGGGCGTGGTCGAGAACATGAGCGCCTATGTCTGCCCCAATTGCGGGCACGAGGCGCACATCTTCGGCCATGGCGGCGCCCGCGCCGAGGCCGAGCGGCTGGGCCTGCCGTTTCTGGGCGAGATCCCGCTCGACCTGCAGATCCGCCTTTCGGGCGACGAGGGCGCGCCCATCGTCGCGCGCGCGCCCGACAGCCCGCAGGCCGCGGCCTTCGTGCGGCTGGCCGAGCGGCTGGTGCGCGAGGGCGTGGCATGAGCGCGACGCTGACCGGGCTCGGGATCGGCGCGGCCTTCGCGGCGCTGTTCGCGCTGACCACGGCCAGCGGGCTTGACCGGCTCAATCAGGGGTTCTTCACCTCGTGCGGACTGGCGGCGCTGGTGGGCGCATGCCTGGCGCTCGACGGCTGGGTTCTGGCGGGGGTGGCCGGCTTCGTGGCCGGAACGGCGGCGTGGGCCGAGCTGCGCCGCGCCTGGGCCGGCGCCTTCGCACGGAGGCGCGGATGACCATTGCGCAGATGCTGGCCGACCCGGCGATCTGGGCGGCGTTCCTGGCGCTGGCGACCATGGAGATCGTGCTGGGGATCGACAACCTGATCTTCATCTCGATCGTCTCGAACCGCCTGCCCGAGGCGCGCCGCGCCGCCGCCCGGCGCATCGGCATCGCGCTGGCGCTGGGCCTGCGGCTGGTCATGCTGACGGGAATCGCCTGGATCGTCGGGCTGACCGAGCCGGTGATCGACCTGGGGCTGAGCGGCCCGCCCGGCCCGCATGGCGCGCCCGCTTTCGAGACCGCCCTGTCCTGGCGCGACATCATCCTGATCGCGGGCGGGCTGTTCCTGGTCTGGAAGGCGACGATGGAGATCCACGAAAAGCTCCAGCCCGCCGAGCATGGCATGCTTTTCGCGCCGGCGGCGGCGGCGGGCATGGCGGCGACCGTGGCGCAGATCGCGCTTCTGGACGTGGTGTTCTCGATCGACAGCATCCTGACGGCGGTGGGCATGACGCAGCACGTGCCCGTCATGATCGCCGCCGTGACGGTCGCCGTCGCGATCATGGCGCTGGCGGCGGGGCCGGTGGCCGAGTTCGTGCGCGCCAATCCCACGGTGGTGATGCTGGCGCTGGCGTTTCTGTTGATGATCGGCATGGTGCTGATCGCCGACGGCTTCGGCGTGCACGTGCCCAAGGGCTACATCTACGCGGCCATGGCCTTCTCGGCCTTCGTCGAGGGGCTGAACATGCTGGCCCGGCGCCGCGCCGCGCGCCGCAGGCCGGCAACGCGGACCGGGGGCGAGTGACGCCCGGGCGGCGTCGCCCCCCGTTCGCCCCCGTTCAGCCGCGCGCGCGTCGGCGCGCGCCGCGCGCCAGCCCCAGCCCGCCCAGCGCCAGCGCCATCAGCCCCAGCGCCCCAGGCGCGGGCACGGCGCTGGTGGTCGGGCGGTCGTACTCGATCGACGCCACGGCGCCGCTGATGTTGTCGTAGCGCAGCGCGAAGGCGCTGACCGACGCGACGCTGCCATCGGCGCCCACGGGCAGCGGCCCGCCGCCGACGAAGGCGTAGCGCCAGAGGGAATTGTTGCCGGTCAGCCCTTTCGAGCTGAGATTGGTCACGCTCAGCGCCCCGGCGGCGCCCAGATCGGCCACCGACCAGAAGCCCGAACTGGTCCCGTCGGCGTAGTCGAAGCGGAACTGGATGTCCGACGTCGAAAGGGGGTCGGCCTCGTCGATGTCGAGAAGCGTCAGCGCCGAGAACGACACGCCGCCCGGATCGAGGAAATCGAAGGTGATCTCGCCGCCCTTCGGATCGTCGTTGAGGTTCGCGCCGCCCCAGTTGATGATGAGCACGCGGCCCTGCGGGGCGGTGCCGAAGGTCGGCCCCGTCGCCAGGTCCGAATCGCCGCCGGTGCAGGTGGTTCCGAAATCGGGCCCGCAATTCGAGTCGAACAGGCCCAGAGTCGAGCCCGATCTGTTTGGAGCCACGCTGAGGCGCACGCCATAATCGGTGAATTCGTCGCCGTTCAGCGCCGGAACCCCCGAGACGACGGGCGTTCCGCCGTTCATCGTGTCGAAATCCAGCGTCATCGCCGCCGCGGGCGCGGCAATGATCGCCGCTGCGACGGCTGCGCCGCCAATGCGCTCAAACATGGTCGATCCATTCGTTTTCGGCCGCGCAGGGGCGCGGGTCGGGATCGATCATAGCGGATCGGGGCGGTTTTCACAAACCGCATTCATCTAAAATTCAACTCACGCGAGCCGCGCCCCCGCCCCTCGCGCGCAGGGCGCTCAGGTCTCGCCGATCAGGATGCCCGCGGCCAGGACCATCGCGCCGCCCAGCACCACCTGGAACACCGCGCGGCCGATCGGCGTCTGCATGTAGCGATTCTGGATCCAGGCGATGGCCCACAGCTCGACGAACACCACCGCCAGCGCGATCGCCGTCGCCAGCCGGAAGTCCGGGATCAGATAGGGCAAGGCGTGGCCCAGACCGCCGACCGCCGTCATCACCCCCGCCGCGATCCCGCGCTTGACGGGCGAGCCGCGGCCCGAGATCACGCCGTCGTCCGAGGCGGCCTCGGTGAAGCCCATCGAGATGCCCGCGCCCACCGACGCCGCCAGCCCCACCTGAAAGGTGGTCCAGGTGTCCTGCGTGGCGAAGGCGGTGGCGAAGATCGGCGCCAGGGTCGAGACCGAGCCGTCCATCAGCCCGGCCAGCCCGGGCTGCACCCAGGTCAGGACGAAGCGACGATGGGCGACCAGCTCCTCTTCGTCGCGCACGTCGCCCGACAGATGAGCCTGCTCGAGCTCTTCGGCGCGGCGCTCGTGCTTGCGCTCGGCGGCGGCCAGGTCGCCCAGAAGGCGGCGCGTGTCGGGGTCCGAGGCGCGCTTGGCCGCGCGCTCGTAGAACTCGGCCGCGTCGCGCTCCATGCGCGCGGCCTCGGCGCGGATGGAGTCGAGGTCCAGATTCTCGACCAGCCACACCGGGCGGCGCCAGTAATAGCCGGCCACATGCTCGCGCCGGATCAGGGGTATGGGCCCGTCGAAGCGGCGCTTGAACAGCTCGATCAGGCTGGCGCGGTGAGAATCCTCCTCCTCGGCCATGGCGTCGAAGACGGCGGCGGTGGCCGGATACTCGGCGCGCAGGCGGGCGGCGAAGCTGCGGTAGATGGCGGCGTCGTCCTCCTCGGACGAAATGGCCAGGGCCAGGATCTCGGGCTCGGTGAGCTCGGAGAACTTCTTGCGTCCGGTGATGAAGCCGATCATGCCGCGCTCCTTGCCTGATTGCCGCCGCCAAATTTGGAATCGTTATAATTTTGCGGCGCAACGCAGGCAAGCCCGCACATCACTCCGCATCCGGCTGGTTGGCGGGCGCGGCGCGGGCGATCTCGGGCACGGCCTCGCAGGCGTCGAAGATGCGCATGATGGTGGGATAGGGCGCCATGTTCACGTCGAAGCGCCGGTTGTTGAGCACCTGCGCGTAAAGGCACAGATCGGCCATGCCCGGCGCGTCGCCGTGACAGAAGGCGCCCGTGCGCGGATCGTCGCGCAACATGCGCTCGAGCGGGGCCAGCGTTTCGGCGACCCAATGGCGGAACCACGCGGCCACCGCCGCGTCGTCGGCGCCGAACTGCTCGCGCAGCCGGCGCAGGACGCGCAGATTGTTGACGGCGTGGACCTCGCAGGCGATGGCCTGGCTCAGCGCCCGCACGCGCGCGCGTCCGAGCGGATCGGCGGGCAGAAGGGGCGGATCGGGCCAGGTCTCGTCCAGCCACTCGATGATCGCCAGCGACTGGGTCAGGGCGACGTCGCCCCCCGGCGCGCCGCGCAGCTCGAGCGCGGGCAGAAGCCCCTGCGGGTTGATCGCCAGAAAGGCGGGGTCGCGGTGCTCGTCGCGCACGAGGTGATGGGCGACATAGCGCGCCTCGAGCCCCTTGAGGTTGAGCGCCGCGCGCAGCCGCGTCGAGGTCGAGCTGCGGAAATAGCTGTGCAGGATGAGTTCGGTCATCGTCTTCCTCCGGGCGCCGCCCTCAGCGATAGGCGGCCAGCGCGTCGGCGACCGTGCGCATCGAGGCCGCCGCCTCGGCCGCCCGCCGCGCCGCGGGGCGGCAGACCTCTTCCTTGACGACATAGCCGCGCGCGCATCGGGCCATGGTCGTCAGCGCGCGGCGCTCGGCCGCCACATCCGCCTTCCAGCGCGCGAACAGACCCTGGCGCTGGATGCGGTCCATCTCGGCCTCGAGCGCGGCGCAATCGACGCGCTGTCCGCGCAGCGCCTCGGCCAGCCCCTCAGGCGCGCCGGGCGCCTGGCACAGCTTCCACAGCACGTCCGCCAGAACAAGCGGGAACAGCCGCGTCATGGTCCGATAGCGCGGCCCGATGGCCTGCCAGCCGCGGGCCACCCCGTCGGGGGGCCAGAACTCGTAGCTGATCAGGAACACGTCCGGGTCCATCACCCCGCCGGCGCGCGCGGGCGGATCCTGATAGCCGGCGGGCTGCTCGGGCGGCTTGACGCCCTCGCGCAGAAAGGCCAGCCGCCGCGCCTGATCGGCGCGCGGCGCGCCGCTCTCGTCCAGCGGAATGGCGGTCAGCGTGGCGGCGAGCGGCCCGCCCTCGAAGCGGATGTAGAGCGCGCGCGTGTCGAAGATCAGCGGCGCCTCGATCGCGCCCTCGACCCAGCGGCCCTCGAAGGCGGCCTCCTTGCCGTTCGAATCGATGAAGCGCCCGCGCGGAACCTCGCCGGCGTCCTCGACCACGATCCGCATGCCCTGCGCGTCGCCCGCGCCCTCGAACGCGCCCAGCAGCGCCTCGGCGCGCGCGGCGGGGGGCGCGCTCGGGGCGGGCGGGGCGGCGCCGCCCTGCTGGGCGGGGGCCGGGCCGGGGCCGAGCGCCGTCAGCGCTGCGGCCAGCGCCGGCAGGATGGCGCGGCGAATGGCGCGAATGGCGGGCATGGGCGGCCTCCCTGTGTGGTCCGGCGTGTTTTCAGGCGCGGCGCGCTGGCACTCTATACTCGATTTTCCGCGCCCGGGAGGGCAAACAGGACCCGACGCGCCGGGCGCGCCAACCGAAAGACGAATCGCGCGATGGAACGGGGCAAGAACATGGACTGGGACAAGCTGCGCGTGTTTCACGCGGTGGCCGAGGTAGGCAGCCTGACCCATGCCGGCGAGACGCTGCATCTGAGCCAGTCCGCCGTCAGCCGCCAGATCCGCGCGCTGGAGGAAGAGATCGGCGCGACGCTGTTCCATCGCCACGCGCGCGGGCTCTTGCTGACCGAGCAGGGCGAGCTGCTCTATCACGCCACGCGCGAGATGGCGCGGCAGCTCGAGACCGCCGCCGCCCGCATCAAGGACAGCAAGGACGACATCTTCGGCGAGCTGCGCGTGACCACGACCATCGGCTTCGGCACCATGTGGCTGTCGCCGCGGCTTGCGAAGCTGTTCGCGCGCTATCCCGAGCTGAAGCTGGATCTGAACCTGACCGAGGCGGTGCTGAACCTGCCCATGCGCGAGGCGGACGTGGCCATCCGCATGAAGGAGCCCAGCCAGGCCGACCTGATTCGCCGTCGCCTGATGACCGTGCGCATGCGCTTTTACGTCTCGCGCGCCTACATCGCCGCCCATGGCGAGCCGCGCAGCCCCGAAGAGCTGCGCGAGCACCGGCTTGTGGGCTACAGCCCCGGCGCGCCGCAGGTGGCCGCGGGGGCCGAGTTCCTGGCCCCCTTCCTGGCCGAGAACCGCAAGTCGCGCATGACGGTGAACAACTATTTCGGCCTCTACAAGGCGGCGCTGAACGGGCTGGGGGTGTGCGCCCTGCCCGACTATCTGACGCGCGGCGAGGAATCGCTGGTCAACGTCCTGCCCGAGCTGCACAGCGCCGACATCCCGGTCTATTTCGTCTACCCGACCGAGCTGCGCCGCTCGAAGCGCGTGGCGGTGTTCCGCGACTTCGTGCTCGAGGAGCTGGAAGCCGAGGGCCTGCTGGCGGGCTGACCGCCGAGCCATGCGCCTGTTGCAAATCCGCCATGCAATCGCGCCTTCGACTTATGTTGCAGTTGCACATTCGATAAGGCGGCCATATATCGACCGCGTCAGGGCGACGATGCTTCGACGCTGTGACATACCTCCCTGTTGGACTTGGCCGAGCCTCGCGCTCGGCTTTTTTTTGCGCCGGCGCGGGCGGGCGCGCCGGGGCGGCGTTCAGAACCACAGATCGCGGCCCTGCTGCGGCATGCCCGCATAAAGATGCGCGACCTCTTCGGCATAGCCGTTGAACAGCCTGGTCGGGATGCGGTCGCCCGTGGCGATGTCGCGCTCGTCGGCCTGCGACCAGCGGCGGTGCGGCACGTCGGGGTTCACATTGGCCCAGAAGCCGTATTCGTCGGGCTGGAGCGTTTCCCAGAACGAGACGGGGCGTTCCTTGACGAACGAGATGCGGCGGATCGACTTGATCGACTTGAAGCCGTATTTCCACGGCAGGTGCAGGCGCAGCGGCGCGCCGAACTGCTTGTGCAGCGTCTTGCCATAGGCGCCGGTCACCATGAAGGCCAGCGGGTTCGTCGCCTCGGCCAGCGTCAGGCCCTCGACATAGGGCCACGGATACCAGCTCTGGCGCTGTCCGGGCATGGCCTCGGGGTCGAGCACGGTCTCGAAGCGCACATGCCGCGCCTCGGCGCGCGGCGCGGCAAGGCGCACCAGCTCGGCCAGGGGAAAGCCGATCCAGGGCACGACCATGGACCAGGCCTCGACGCAGCGATGGCGGACGATGCGCTCTTCGATCGGCATGCGCGCAAGCAGATCCTCGAAGCCGATCTCGAAGGGCTTCTCGACCAGCCCGTCGATGACGATGGTCCAGGGATCGACGACCAGCGCCTGGGCGCGGGCGTGGATCTGCTTGTGCGAGCCGAACTCGTAGAAATTGTTGTAGCGCGCGGCGATGCGCTCGGGCGTCGGGGGGCGGCCGGCGTCGGCGAAGGCCGGATTGCGGGGCGGCGGCGGCGCGATGGGGGCCTCGGAAGGCGCCGCGCCGGCCTCGCCCTCGGGCCATGCGGCGCCCAGGCCCGCCAGCCCCAGCGCCGCGCCTCCAAGGCCCAGCGCGGCAAGGACCGCGCGGCGGCCCTGATGGACGCTTTCGGGGGTGACGCGGTTCTCGCTCAGGCGCCAGCGGGGGCGGCGGTGGATGAACATGGGGCGAACTCCTGCGAATCGGACGAGTCGCGCGGGCGGCGGGCCGCGCCTGCGCAGCGCCAGCGGCGCGCCCTTTCAGCCTAGCGCGCGGCCCGGGGGCGTCCATGGCCGCGCGCGCGCGATCACGCAGCTGTGCGCGCCGCCGCTCGCGCGGCCCCATCGCGGCGCGCCGCGACGGGCCGCTCCCGGGCATCGCCGAGCCGCAATCCCGACCGGTGCAGAGGGCCGATTCGCATCGGCGCCGGCATCGCCCCGGCGGCAGGCCGCGACGAGCCGTTCCCGGGCATTGCCGACCGCCGTCCCCGACCGACGCGGCGAACCGCGCCGCCTCGGCGCCGGCATCGCGCCCGGCGACGGGCCGGGCTCGGCCGTTTGCGCGCGCCGCCGATCGGCGGTCGCGATCGGCGCGGCCGGGCGCGCCCTGCCGAAGCCGGCGGCGCGGGGGAAAGGGGGCGCGGGGGGCGCGGGGGCGCTCAGTTCTCGAACTGATCTTCGCCGAGGCCCTGAAGGTGCAGGATGGCCGAAAGATCCGACCAGCGCAGCGCCGCGTCGGCGCAGGCGGCCACGGCGGGCTTGGCCCGATAGGCCACGCCCAGCCCCGCCGCCTCGATCATGGCCAGATCGTTCGCGCCGTCGCCCACGGCGACCGCCTCGGCGGGCGAGGCGCCGATCTCGGCGCACAGCGCGCGCAGCGCCTCGAGCTTGGCCTGGCGGCCCAGGATGGGCTCTTCGACCTCGCCCGTCAGGCGGCCCTCGGCGATGCGCAGCCGGTTGGCCTGATGACGCGCGAAGCCCGCCATGCGCGCGACGGGCTCGGCGAAATGCGTGAAGCCGCCCGAGACCAGCGCCGTCACGGCGCCTTGGGCGGCCATGGTGCGCGCCAGCGTCCGCGCGCCGGGGTTGAGCGAGATGCGCTCGGCCAGCACGCGATCGAGCGCCGCCGCCGGCAGGCCCGCCAGCAGCGCCACGCGCGCGCGCAGCGCGCCGTCGAAATCCAGCTCGCCGCGCATCGCGCGCTCGGTGATCTCGGCCACGCGCGGCTTGACCCCGGCGAAGTCGGCGATCTCGTCGATGCACTCGACGGGAATGATGGTGCTGTCCATGTCGGCGATCAGAACGCGCTTGCGCCGTCCCTCGCGCGGGACCGCGTTGACGTCCACCTCGGCGTCGGCCAGCGCCGCGCGCGCGCGCGCCAGAGCCTCGGCGCGCGCCTCGGGCGTCATGGCGCCGTCCAGATCCAGCTCGACCCCGCCCCGGCCAAGGCGCCGGGGGGCGCCGGCGCCGGCGGCCCTGGCGGCGGCCTCGGCCTGGGCGTCGGACACGCCCCGGGCCGAGGTCAGCACGATCAGATGCGACATGCCCCCGCGCTCAGCTTTGCGCCGCGGCGGCCGCGGCCTCGCGGTTCTCTTCCTCGAGCTGCTCGGCGATCAGGAAGGCCAGCTCGAGCGCCTGCGCCGCGTTCAGGCGCGGATCGCACGCGGTGTGATAGCGGTCGGACAGGTCGGCGTCGGTCACCTCGCGCAGGCCGCCGGTGCACTCGGTCACGTCGCGGCCCGTCATCTCGAAATGCACGCCGCCGGCATGGGTTCCCTCGGCCTTGTGGATGGCGAAGAACTCGCGCACCTCCTGCAGCACGGCGTCGAAGGGGCGGGTCTTGTAGCCCGACTCGGACTTGATCGTGTTTCCGTGCATGGGATCGCACGACCACACCACCTGACGGCCCTCGCGCTCGACCGCGCGGATGAGGCCGGGCAGATGCTCGGCCACGCGCCCGGCGCCGAAGCGGGCGATCAGCGTCAGGCGGCCCGGCTCGTTCTGGGGGTTGAGGATGTCGATCAGGCGCAGCAGCTCGTCCGGCGACAGGCTGGGGCCGCATTTGAGGCCGATCGGGTTGATGACGCCGCGGCAGAACTCGACATGGGCGCCGTCGGGCTGGCGCGTGCGGTCGCCGATCCACAGCATGTGCCCCGATCCGGCCACCGGCTTGCCGGTGATCGAGTCGACGCGCGTCAGCGCCTCTTCATAGGGCAGCAGCAGCGCCTCGTGCGAGGTGTAGAAGTCCACCCGCTTCATGCGCTCGGAATTGTCGGGATTGACCCCGGCGGCGGTCATGAAGTCGAGCGCGTCCGAGATCCGCGCGGCCAGCGCCTGGTAGCGCTCGGAGCCCGGCGTGCCCGAGGCGAAGCCCAGGTTCCACGCATGCACCCGGTGAATGTCCGCAAAGCCGCCCTGGCTGAACGCGCGCAGCAGGTTCAGCGTCGAGGCCGACTGCAGATAGGCCTGCAGCATGCGCTCGGGGTCGGGGGTGCGGGCCTCGGGGGTCGGGGCCATGTCGTTGATGATGTCGCCGCGATAGCTGGGCAGCTCGACGCCGTCCACCAGCTCGGTCGGAGAGGAGCGCGGCTTGGCGAACTGGCCGGCCATGCGCCCCACCTTCACCACCGGGCGCTTGGCGCCGAAGGTCAGCACCACCGCCATCTGCAACAGCACGCGGAAGGTGTCGCGGATGTTGTCGGCCGAGAACTCGGCGAAGCTTTCGGCGCAGTCGCCGCCCTGCAACAGGAAGGCCCGCCCCTGCGCCACCTCGGCCAGCTTGGCCTTGAGCGCGCGCGCCTCGCCCGCGAAGACCAGCGGCGGATACCCGGCCAGCTTGCGCTCCACCTCGGCCAGGCGGGCGGGATCGGGATATTCGGGCATCTGCAGCGCCTTGCGGGCGCGCCAACCGTCCTTGGTCCAGGGCGCGGTCATGGCGGCTCTCCTTCATTCGAACTTCCGCGCCCGCTATAGCGCAGCGCGCGCCGCGTGGCCAGAAGGCACGCGCGAAGCCGCGCTTGACGGCGCGCCGCGCAGGCCGCAATGGTCGGCCAGACGTCGACAGCCTTCCCCATGGTCAAAGGCCGCCCGCGATGACCGAAGCCACGCCCGGCGCGCAGCCCGCGCGCGAATTCGTGTTCGTCCTGCTCGAGGACTTCACCCTGATCGCCTTCGCCGCCGCGATCGAGCCGCTGCGCATCGCCAACATGGCGTCCGGGCGCACGCTCTACCGCTGGCGCGTCCTGTCCGAGAGCGGAGAGCCCGTGCGCGCCTCATGCGGCGTCGAGCTGCGCGTGGACGGCCCGTTGCAGGAATGCCCGCGCGAGGCGACGGCGATCATATGCGGGGGGATCGACGTGGCGAAGCGCGCGACGCGGCCGCTCATCAACTGGCTGCGGCGCGAGGCGCGGCGCGGCGTGGCCATGGGCGCGGTGTGCACCGGCGCGCATGTGCTGGCCAGGGCCGGGCTTCTGGACGGGCGGCGCGCCACCATCCACTGGGAGAACCGCGAGGGCTTCGCCGAAGAGTTCCCCGAGGTCGATCTGGGCGGCCATGTCTATGTGCTGGACGGCGACCGGATGACCGCGGCGGGGGGCGCCTCGTCGGCGGACATGATGCTGCGGATCATCGCCGCCGAGCACGGCGCCGAGCTGGCCGGCGAGGTGGCCGACCAGCTGGTCTACTCGACCCCCCGCGCCGAGGGCGACCCCCAGCGCCTGTCCGTGCCCGCGCGCATCGGCGTGCGCCATCCCAAGCTGGCGCAGGTCATCCGCATGATGAACGAGAACATCGAGGAGCCCATCTCGGCGGCCGCGCTGGCCGAGGCGGCGGGCATGTCCACGCGCCAGCTCGAGCGGCTGTTCCGCCGCTATCTGGATCGCTCGCCCAAGCGCTACTACCTCGAGCTGCGGCTCGAGAAGGCGCGGCGCCTTCTGCTGCAGACCGACATGTCGGTGATCAACATCGCGCTGGCCTGCGGCTTCACCTCGCCCTCGCATTTCTCGAAATGCTACCGCAGCCGCTACAACCGCACCCCGTATCGCGAGCGCGGGATCTCGGGGCCGGAGTGAGCCGCGCCCGGCGCGGGCGGGCGCGATGGTCGGGGCGCCCAGATTCGAACTGAGGACCTTCGGTACCCAAAACCGACGCGCTACCAGGCTGCGCCACGCCCCGACGATTCAAGCGATTACACAAAGCCGCGCCGCGGCGCCAGCCCCCGACCGCTTCAGCCCGGCCAGGCGCGGGGCGGGACATGCGCGGGGCGTCGCCGCAGCGCGGCCCCCCGCGCTTCAGCCCGTCCGCGTCGGCCCCGCCGCTTCAGCCCGGCCGCCGCGCCTGGTCGGGCGCGGCGCAGGGCCAGGCGGCGCGCGTCTGGTCAAGCCGCGGATGGCGCAGCTGCGCGCCCGGCCCCAGGCCCAGCCGCCGCACGAGGCCCGCGTTGATCTCGAGCGTCATCGCCGCCGGGCCGCCCGAGGGCAACGGGGTTTCGGAAAAGGGCGTCGAGCGCTCGTGCACGCGCGTAACCACGCCGCGCGCGTCGATGAACAGGATGTCCAGCGGCAGCGGCGTGTCCTTCATCCAGAAGGCGACGGGGCGCGGCGTCTCGAAGACGAACAGCATGCCGTGATCGGCGGGCATGGCGCGCCGGCCCATGAGGCCGCGGGCGCGCTCGGCCGGATCGTCGGCGATCTCGACCGAGAATCGCGCCGCCGCGCCGCCCCCGGCCGGGCGCAGAACGGCGGCGTCCTCGGCGCAGGCGTCGGCGGGCTGGGCGGCGCGCGCGCCCTGCGCCCCACCCGCCAGGGCCAGCGCCAGCGCCGCCGCAAGGGCGGCCGCGCGGCGACGGCTCACTTGTTGACGACCTCTTCCCAGCGGCACAGCTCGCCGGCCATCGCCCCGCGCGGCCCCTTGACCAGGCGCACGCACACCGCCTCGCCCGGCTGCAGATCCTGGAAGCCGAAGCGGCGCAGGGTCTCCATGTGCACGAAGATGTCCTCGGGATCGCCGAACACGTTCAGAAAGCCGAAGCCCTTCTGCTTGTTGAACCACTTGACCCGCGCGGGCAGGAAATCGCCCTCGGGCTCGGCGATCTTGGCGATCTCGGTCGGACGCGCGGCGGCGATTTCGGCCGGAGTCGGCGCCGTCACCGACGAGATCTCGGTCGCCTGCAGCCCCCGCTCGCCGCGGATGACGGTCAGCGTCACGATCGACCCTTCCTCGAGGCCGCTGCGCCCCGAGGCGCGCACCACCGCCGCATGAACCATCACGTCCGGCCCCCCCTCGGCCGGAATCACGAAGCCGTAGCCCTTCTCGGCGTCGTACCACTTGACCCGACCCTTGATCAGCCGGGACGCGTTGACAACTTCCCCAGTCAAATGAACCCCCAATGTCTATGAACCCGCTAGCGGACCAAGCCCCTGTTCCTCTATACGGCGAATCGACAACCCGCCGCAAGGAAACCAGATGAATCAATATGAATTGTGGCCAAATGCGGCAAAAATCCGGCAGGCCCGTTTCCGGGGCCGCCGTCGCATGGGCGCGCGCCCATGCCCGCGCCCGTGACCGGGCGCATCGCGGCATCGCTGCTGGCCGCCGCGCTGGCCGCCTGTGGCTGCGCGCCCGCGCGCACGGCCGCGCCGCACGTCGCCGCCGATCCGGCCGACGCGCCGCTGCTGATCGCGCGCGCGCCGGCGCTGTTCGTCTCGGACGGGCCCGAGCATGACGGCAACATCGCCCAGGCCGCGGCCGCCCACGCCCATGCGCTGCGCTCGGGCGCGCGGCGCGCGCGCAAGACCGACGCGCGCCATGCGCCGCTGATCTTCGGCGCGCCCGAGGGCCGCGCCTTTCTGACCGCCCCCGCCGCGGCTCGCGCGCTGGCCATCGGCGCGCCGCCCCCAAGCTGCCCGGCCCGCGCGGCGGCCCGCGCCGCATCCGCAGGCGCCTCCGGGGACGACGCGCAGGCGGGCATGGCGGCGCTGGCCGCGTGCCGCGCGCAGCTGCGCCGAGCCGGGCGCGAGGATGGATGCGGCTGCGCGCTGATCGCGGTCGGCGACGCGCTGACCGCTCCGCCCGACGCCTACGCCTATGCGCCCGGCGCCGGCGCGCGGGTTCTGGGGCCGGCCTGGGGCCTGGCGCTGACCCTCGCCTCGCGCGAGGAGCCCGCCGCAGGCGGCGCGCGGCGGCTGACCTTCCACCCCGCTCCGGGCGAGCGGCTGCGCGTATTGATCCGGCCCGACGACACGGCCGAAGCCGAGCTGCGCGGCCCGGACGGGCCGACGCGGCTGACCGGATCGCGCCGCGCGCTGGGCCTCGAGCGCGGCCGCTTCGCCGAGGTGCTGACCCTGCGCGATCCGCGGGGCCGGCCGCTGGTCGTGGCCGCCGGCCTGGCCCCGCCCGCGCTCGAAACCGTCGCCGCCGCGACGCTGCGCCGCGCGCTGCGGCGCTGAGGGCGGCGGCGCTCAGCCCTTGCAGCCGCCGCGATCGCCTTCGGCCCGCGTCCAGGTCTGCGACTTGCCGAAGATGGGCAGGCCGACATAGCCGCGCAGATGCAGCTTGCCGTCGTCGCGAACCTCCATGCGCGCGCTGTAGGTCTCGCCATCCTCGGCGTTGTAGATCTGGCCGCCCGTCCACACGCCCGGCTTCTCGCGCGAGAAGCCCGAAAGGAACGTCATGCCGCACAGGGGGCGCTCGCGCAGCGCCGGATCGGGATTGGCCGCGTCCGTCCGCGGCGCGCCGCTTTCGTCCTTCGGCCTGGCGAGCCAGACGATGGCGCCGCAGGCCGATTCGCCCGCGCATGGGGCGATGCGCACGATCGCCGAACCCGATTCGACCAACCATTCGCCGAAGGCGGGGTCCTGCTCGACCGCCCCCGCAACGCCCGCCGCGGCGATCATGGCCGCCGCCGCTCCTGACGCAAACCAACGCATGCTCTTCTCCCTTGCTGCGCCCGCCGCGCCGACGGGCTTGTTGGAAGGTAGCGCCCGCGCGCCGCGGCGCCAGCCCCCGCGCGCCGCCCCTTCCACCGGCGCCGCTTCGGGCCTAGCCTGCGCGGCCACGGACAAGCCCGCCGCCCGCGGCGGCCCAGCGCAATGGAGAGCAGATGTTCCAGAGCTTCGACGATTCGGCCGATCCCTCGCAGGGTCCGGCGCGGCTGGCCGCGCTGCGCGCGCGCATGAAGGCGGCCGGGCTGGACGGCTTTCTGATCCCGCGCGCCGACGCGCATATGGGCGAGCAGGTGGCCCCCCGCGACGAGCGCCTGGCCTGGCTGACCGGCTTCACCGGCTCGGCCGGGCTGTGCGTCGCGCTCGAGACGCGCGCGGCGCTGTTCGTGGACGGGCGCTACGACATCCAGGCGCGCGCGCAGACCGACCCCGCCAGCTTCGAGATCCGCCGCATCGAGACCGAGCGCCCCGAGGCCTGGCTGCGCGAGGCCCTGCCCGAGGGCGGGCGCCTGGGCTACGATCCGTGGCTGCATCCGCGCGACGAGCTCGACCGCCTGGCCAGGGCCGTGCGCGCGCGCGGCGGCGAGATGGCGCCGGTCGAGAACCTTGTGGACGCGATCTGGACCGACCGGCCCCCGGCCCCGTCGGCGCCGGCCTTCATCCACCCCGAGCGGCTGGCGGGCGAAAGCGCCGCCTCCAAGCGCGCGCGGCTGGGTGCCGAGCTGGCTGCCGAGGGGCTGGACGCCGCCGCGCTGACGCTGCCCGATTCGATCTGCTGGCTGCTCAACATCCGCGGCGCCGACGTGCCGCGCACCCCGGTGGTGCAGGCCTTCGCGCTGCTGCATGCCGACGGCCGCGCGCAGCTTTTCGCCGATCCGGCCAAGTTCGACGCGCAGCTGCGCGCGCATCTGGGCCCCGACGTCTCGCTGGCGCGGGCCGAGGATTTCGGCCCCGCGCTCGACGCCATGAAGGGGCGCAAGGTGGCGGTGGACCGCGCCAGCGCGCCGGCGGCGGTGTCCGAGCGGCTGAGCGCGGCGGGGGCCGAGATCGTGTGGCGGCGCGATCCGTGCATCCTGCCCAAGGCGGTCAAGAACGCCGCCGAGCTGGCCGGCGCGCGCGCCGCCCATCGCATGGACGGCGCCGCGCTGTGCCGCTTCCTGCGCTGGCTGGCGACCGAGGCGCCGGGCGGCGCGCTGACCGAGATCGACGTCGTCGTCCAGCTCGAGCGCATGCGCGCCGAGACCGGGCGGCTGCACGACATCTCGTTCGACACGATCTGCGGCGCCGGCCCGCATGGGGCGATCGTCCATTACCGCGTCACCCGCGCCACCAACCGCGCGGTGCGGCCGGGCGACGTGCTGCTGATCGACAGCGGCGGCCAGTATCCCGAGGGCACCACCGACGTCACGCGCACCGTCGCCGTCGGTGCCGCGCCCGAGGCGGCGCGGCGCGCCTTCACCCTGGCGCTCAAGGGCATGATCGCGGTGTCTTGCGCGCGCTGGCCCAAGGGGCTGACGGGCCGCGATCTGGACCCGCTGGCGCGCGCGGCGTTGTGGCGCGCGGGGCTGGATTACGACCACGGCACCGGCCATGGCGTCGGCGCCTTCCTGAGCGTGCACGAGGGGCCGCAGCGCCTGTCGCGCCGCACCGACGAGCCCTTGCTGCCCGGCATGATCCTGTCCAACGAGCCCGGCGTCTATCGCGAGGGCGCATGGGGCATCCGCATCGAGAACCTGCTGGCCGTCGCGCCCGCGCAGATCCCCGAAGGCGGCGAGCGCGAGATGCTGAGCTTCGAGACGCTGACCCTTGCGCCCATCGACCGGGCGATGATCGCGCCCGATCTGCTTGCGCCCGACGAGCGCGCATGGCTCGACGCCTATCACGCGCGGGTGCTGGCCGAGATCGGGCCGCTGCTCGAGGACGAGGACGCCGCCTGGCTGGCCGAGGCCTGCGCCCCGCTCTGAGCGCCTTGCGCGCAAGGGCGGCGCGATCCCGCCGCCGGGGTCCGTGCGCGCCATGCGCCTTGCGACAGGGCCCGGCCGGCGCGCGCGCCCGGACGCGGCGGCCTGGCCCCGCGATCCTGGCCCGGCGACCTGGCCTGGCGATCCGTGCGCGATCTCCCGGCCGGGACGCGGGCGCGGACGCGGCGCCTGGCGGCGTTGCCGCGCCCGCCGGGCCGCCGCGCGGCGGCTTGAAGCGGCTTCGGGGCTGCTTCGGGGCGGCTTCGGGGCGGCGGCGCTGCGGAGCGCCGCCTTGCCGCATCGCCGCCGCGGCCGCGCGCGTCCCGGCCCAAGGCGCAGAGGCCGGCGGGCCCAGGCCGCCACGGGGGCAAGCGCGGGGCGGCGGCGGACGGGCGGCGGACGGGCGGCGGCGCGGGGCGTTCAGCCATGCTCTTCGCGCAGGTTCTCCTCCAGCACGCGCACATAGGCGCGCAGCGCGTCCAGGTGAAAGACCGCGCCGATCAGCTCGGGGCGACCGTCCTCGCCCTCGGCCACCACGGGCAGCATCGGGCCAGAATGACGGGCGAACATCGGCAGCGCCCGCTCGAGCGTGTCGTCCATGCGCAGAACCGCCCCCTGCTCGATCAGGGCCTGCGCCGCGCTCAGCGAGGGGCCGTCCTCGGCGCCGGCCAGGCGCATCACGTCGCGCACCGCGATGGTGGCGGGCGCCCAGCGATGCGGTCCCTCGGCCAGATGCAGGTTGCGCCGTTCGAGCTGGGTGAGGAAGAAGCTGCGGTCCACCATGCGCGAGGCCACCAGGGTCGAGAGCGACACCGACGCCATCACCGCCAGCCCCGCCTGCCAGTCGCCCGTCAGCTCGAACACGATCAGCGTGGTCGAGATCGGCGCGCCCAGCACCGCCGCCGCCACCGCGCCCATCCCCGCCAGGGCGTAAAGCGTCTGCCCCCCGGACATGGCCGGAAACAGCGCCACCGCCACCGTGCCGAAGGCCAGCCCCGTCAGCGCCCCCATCATCAGCGAGGGCGAGAACACGCCGCCGCCCATGCGCCCGCCGAAGGTGATCGCCACCGCCGCGGCCTTGACCACGGCGAACAGCACCGCCTCGCGCAGGCCCAACGCGCCGGTCAGCGCGCGCGAGGTGGTCTCGTAGCCCACGCCGATGATGTGCGGAAAGCGCAGCGCGATCAGCCCCAGCAGCAGCCCCGCCGCCGCCGGGCGCGCCCAGGCCGGGATGCGCAGCAGCGCCTGCGCCCGGTCGCCCACATCCTCGGCCAGGAAGATGGCGCGCATCAGCGCCACCGCCGTCAGCCCGCACACCAGCCCCAGCAGAAGAAAGGCCGGCAGCTCCTGATAGAAGCTCAGCGACTGGGGCGGCAGAACGAACTCGGTCACGTTCCCCATCGTCGCACGGCCCAGCGCCGCCCCCGCGATCGAGGCGATGACGATCGGCGCGTAGGCGTGCAGGGCGAAGTGACGCAGGATCACCTCCTGCGCGAACAGCGCGCCGGCGATGGGCGCGTTGAAGCTGGCCGACACCGCGGCCGCCACGGCGCAGCCCATCAGGTCGCGCGCGGTCATGGGCGTGGCGCGGATGCGCTCGGACACCCAGGACGAGATCACCGCCGCCAGATGCACCACCGGCCCTTCGCGCCCGCTCGAGCCGCCGGTGGACAGCGTCACCAGCGACGCCGCCGCCGAGGCCAGCCCCGCGCGCAGCTCGACCCTGCCTCGGCGCAGGGCCGCGCCCTCGATCACATGCGCCACCGAGCGCGCCTTGCCGTCATCGGTGAAGCGGCTCAGGATCCATCCCACCAGCGCCCCGCCCAGCACCGGCACGCCCACCACCACGGCCCAGTGCGTGCGCTCGAGCGTCGAGTGCAGCCGCACGTCGTCGGCGCCGTAGATCAGAGTCTGGATCTGTGAGATCGCCAGGCGGAACAGGATCGCCGCGCCCCCCGCGGCCAGGCCCAGGAACAGGGCCATGAGCCAGAACTGCGCCTGGCCCGGGCCGCGCTGGCGCAAGGCGCTCCAGCCCTCGACGGCGGCGCGGCGGGCCGCCACGCGCCCGCGCCGCAGGGCCGCGGCGGCGCGGCGTCGGGCATGACGGCGCAGGCGCTCGTGCGCTCGGGGCGCGGCTGCGCCGGCGCCGCCGCGCGCCGACCCGTCGCCGGCCGCGCCTGACGGCCCGGGCGCCGCGCCCGCCGCGTCGTCCCCCATGTCGTCCCCAGCCTCGTTCCCCGCGTCGCCTCCGGCGGCGGCCAACCCTCGGCGCGCCTTGGCCTCGTCGTTCCCCATGCCCTCTCGCCCTTTCGCGGGGCGGCCCCGCCGGCCGCCTTCGCCTGCGCGCGTGCGGCCTCAGCCCTTGCGGCGGATGCCCACGCTGGCCCCCGCCCGTTCGGGGCGCGGCAGCCCCGCCTGCGCCTCGGCCAGCGCGCGGATCCGCGCCAGCGCCCAGTCGGGATAGGGCGTCGAGCGGCGCCTTTCCAGATCCACGTTCACCACCAGCTGCTCGGTCGTCGCGCGCAGCGACCCGTCCGAGGCGCGCTTCATCTCCATGTAGAGATGCAGCTTCTTCTCGTCATGGTCGAGCAGCCGCATCTCGATGAAGAAGCGCTCTCCCTCGAGCAGCTCGCCCACATAATGCAGCGTCTGCTGCACCACATAGGGGCCCATGCGGTGATCGCGGGCATAGGCCTCGCCGATGCCCAGCACCTCGTCGAAGATGTGGTCGGCGCCCTTGTCGAAGGCCATGGTGTAATAGGCCACGTTCATGTGCCCGTTGTAGTCGATCCACTCGGGCGGCACGACCAGCTCGGGGCCGCGGATGGGCGCGGCCTCGAAAACGGGCGCGCCGGCGCCCGGGGCTTGTCCGGATGCGCCCTGCGGGGCGGCGTCCGCGCGATCTGTCATGGGGTCCGTCCTCCTTGCTGTCGCTTGGCCCGCGAAGAGCACACGTTTTTCCGCGCCATGGCAAGCGCCCCGCCCCGCGCCCGCGCCGCGCGCCTTGCGCCGGGCGCGCGCGCCGTTATCGTCGAAGCCGAGCAAGGGAGGGCGCGCATGTCCATCGAGAACGCCATCGAACGGCTGGAAGCGATGCTGGGGCCGCGGCTGTCGACCGCCGCCGCCATTCGCGAACACCACGGCCGCAACGAGACCTACTACCCCGTCACCCCGCCCGACGCCGTCGCCTTTCCCGAGACGACCGAGGAGGTGGCCGCCATCGTGCGCCTGTGCGCCGAAGAGCGCTGCCCGATCGTGCCCTGGGGCGTGGGCACCTCGCTCGAGGGGCACGCCCTGGCCTTCGAGGGCGGGCTGAGCCTGGACATGAGCCGCATGGACCGGATCCTGGAGGTGCACGAGGCCGACATGGACGCGGTGGTCCAGCCCGGCGTGACGCGCAAGCGCCTGAACGAGGAGCTGCGCGCCACGGGCCTGTTCTTTCCGGTCGATCCGGGCGCGGACGCGACGCTGGGCGGCATGGCCGCGACGCGCGCCTCGGGCACCAACGCGGTGCGCTACGGCACGATGCGCGACAACGTGCTGGCGCTCGAGGCGGTGCTGGCCGACGGGCGCGTGATCCGCGCCGGCACGCGGGCGCGCAAGTCCTCGTCGGGCTATGACCTCAAGAACCTGATCGTGGGCTCGGAGGGCACGCTGGCGGTCATCACCGAGCTGACCGTGCGCCTGCATGGCCAGCCCGAGGCCGTCAGCGCCGCGACCTGCGCCTTCGAGACCGTGGGCGGCGCGGTCAACGCCTGCATCGAGACGATCCAGAGCGGCATCCCCGTCGCGCGCATCGAGTTCCTGGACGCCGCCTCGATCGCCGCCTTCAACGATTACGCCGGCTTCGACCTGCCCGTGCGCCCGCACCTGTTCCTCGAGTTCCACGGCTCCGAGGCCGGGGTCGCCGAGCAGGCCGCGCGCTTTGGCGAGATCGCCGACGAGCACGGCGCGCAGGGCTTCCGCTGGACATCCGACGCCCAGGAGCGCAACCGCCTGTGGTCCGCGCGGCACAACGCCTATTTCGCCTTCAAGGCGCAGCGCCCCGGCGCGCGGGCGCTGACGACGGATGTGTGCGTGCCCATCTCGCGCCTGGCCGAGGCGATCGAGGCGGCCGCCGCCGACATCGCCCAGAGCCGCCTGAGCGGCTCGATCCTGGGCCATGTGGGCGACGGCAACTTCCACGTCGCCTACCTGCTCGACCCCGACTCGCCCGAGGACCTGGAAGAGGCCAGGCGCCTGACCCACCGCATGAACCTCAACGCCCTGGCGCTGGGCGGCACCGTGACGGGCGAGCATGGCGTCGGCCGCGGCAAGATCCCCTACATGGCCGCCGAGCATGGCGAGGCCTGGCAGGTCATGGCGCAGATCAAGCGCACGCTGGACCCGCTGAACATCCTCAACCCCGGCAAGGTCGTGCAGATCAACTGACGGTGAAAGGAGCGCCCATGCCCGCCGAAGCCCATATCGACCCCGAGCGCGCGGCCTTCGAGGCCTTCAAGGCCCTGCCCCGCGACGCGCCGATCGAGATGCTCAACCTCGTCGCCCTGCGCGTGCGCGCCGCCTATCCCGAAGACCGCCCCGAGGCGGCCGAGGGGCTGACCGGCGCGCAGGCCTATGCGCGCTACGGCGCCGCCTCGGCGCCCGTGTTCAAGCGCGTGGGCGGGCGCATCGTCTGGCGCGGGCGCCCCGAGCTGACGCTGATCGGCCCACGGGACGAGCGCTGGGACATCGCCTTCGTCGCCCGCTATCCCGATGCGGCGGCGTTCCTGGCCATGGTCACCGATCCCGAATACCGCCGCGCGGTGACGCATCGACAGGCGGCGGTGCGCACCTCGCGCCTCATCCGCTGCGCCCCCGCCGAGGGGGCCGACGCCTTCGGCTGACGGACGCGCGGCGGGGCCGTCGGGGCGCCTTCGCCCCGGCCCGGCGCCGCGCCGCGCCCGCCCCGGCCGCGCCGCGACGATCGCCAGGATGACGGCGCCGCGCCCCTTTCCCGCGCGCAAACGCGCAATGCCGCGCCGGGTCCGCCGGTCGCGGGGGCGAGGGGCCGCGCCTTCGCAACCGCCCCGCATCGCTCGCGGCGCCCGCCGCCGACGGCGCGGGGCGCGCCCAAGGCTGCCGCCGGGCGCGCGCCCAGCGTCGCGCCGGGCCGGCGCCGGACGCGACGGGCTGCGGGTCGGGCCGGGCCGGGCCGCGTCTTTCGCGCCGCGCAGGCCCGGCGCCGATGACGGAAATCCTGATCGGCGCCGGAGCGGGTCCGGGGGCGCGGCCGGAGCGCGCCTCCCGCGGGCCGGCGCCCCCGGCCCCTTCGGCCCGCGCCGCCGCGGGGCGCCGGTTCGGTGCGCGCCGGGCGGTCAGCCCGCCAGCAGGGCCCGGGCGGCCTCGCGCGCGGCGTCGGTGATGGACTCGCCCGCCAGCATGCGCGCCAGCTCGTCCTCGCGCTCGGCCGCCGACAGGGGTTTGACGGTGGTGCGCGCCACGCCGCCCTCGACCGCCTTGGCGATGTGGAAGTGATGCGCCGCGCGCGCGGCCACCTGGGGCGAGTGCGTCACGACCAGCACCTGCGCCCCCTGCGCCAGCCGCGCCAGCCGCCGGCCCACCGCATCGGCCGTGGCGCCGCCGACGCCGCGGTCGATCTCGTCGAAGATCATGGTCTGCGCGCCGCCGCGCCCGGCCAGGCACACCTTCAGCGCCAGCAAGAAGCGCGACAGCTCGCCCCCCGAGGCGATGCGCGCCAGCGGGCCGGCGGGCGCGCCGGGGTTGGGCGCGACCATGAACTCGACCCGATCGACGCCCTCGGGGCCGGGCGAGTCGGGGGCGATCAGGGTGTCGAAGCGCGCGCGCTCCATCTTCAGCGGCGCCAGCTCGCGCGCCACCTCGGCGTCCAGCCGCGCCGCGGCCGCGCGCCGGCGCTCGGACAGCGCCTGCGCGGCCGCGTCGTAATCCGCCCGCGCCGCGCGCGCCGCCTGTTCGAGCTCGGCGATGCGGTCCTCGCCCGCGTCAAGGTCGCGCAGACGCGCCGACAGGGCGCGCGCCAGCTCGGGCAGCTCGTCAGGCTGGACGCGATGCTTGCGGGCCAGCGCGCGCAGGGCGAAAAGCCGCTCCTCGACCGCCTCGAGCCGCATCGGGTCGAGGTCGAGCGCCTCGAGGGCGTCCTCGACCCCCGCCTGCGCCTCGGCCAGCTCGGCCAGCGCGCGCTCGAGCGCGGCGAGCGGCCCGTCGAGCCGCCCCTCGGCCGCCTCGGCCGCGCCGTCGAGCCAGCGCAGCGCGTCGTTCATCGCCCCCTCGGCGCCGTCGCGGCCCAGCGCCTGGGCGGCGCGGGCGACGTCCTCGCGGATGCGGGCGGCGGCGCGCAGCATGCGCCGCTCGGCGTCCAGGCGTTCGTCCTCGCCCGGCTCGGGCGCAAGCTCGTCCAGCTCGGCCACGGCATGGCGCAGGAAATCGGCGTCGCGGGCGGCCTCTTCAAGCTGCGCGCGCGCCCGGGCCAGGGCGGCGTCGGCCTCGGCCGCCGCGCGCCAGGCGGCGCGCAGGCGCGCCAGATCGGCCTCGGCCTCGGCATAGGCGTCGAGGATGGCGCGATGCCCGCGCGGGTTCAGAAGGCCGCGGTCGTCATGCTGGCCGTGGACCTCGACCAGCGTCTCGGCCAGTCGGCGCAGGGCCTCGGTCGAGACGCGGCGGTCGTTGACGAAGGCGGCGCTGCGCCCGCCCGCCGCCACGCGCCGGCGCAGCACCAGCTCGTCATCGGGGGCGTCGATGCCCAGCTCGTCCAGCACGGCGCGGGCGGGCGCGCCCGGCGGCAGCTCGAAGGCGGCCGCGGCCCAGCCCTCCGCGGCGCCGGCGCGCAGCATGTCCGCCCGCCCGCGCCCGCCCAGCGCGAAGCCCAGCGCGTCGAGCAGGATCGACTTGCCGGCGCCGGTCTCGCCCGTCAGCACGTTGAGCCCCGGCGCGAAGTCGAGCGACAGCCGCTCGATCAGGACGATGTCGCGGATCTCGAGGCTGCGCAGCATGGGTCAGAGAGTCGAGCCCGTGACCACCCGGCGGAAGGCGCGGCTGATCCAGCTTTCGCGGTTCTCGAAGGGCGCGATGTCGGCGCCCTGCAACAGCGCGTAGCTGGCCTGATACCAGTCCGATCCGGGGAAGTTGTAGCCCAGCACGGCGGCGGCGGTGCGCGCCTCGTCCTCGACGCCCAGCGCCAGATAGGCCTCGACCAGGCGGTGGAGCGCCTCGGGGGTGTGCGAGGTGGTCTGGTAGCGCGTCAGCACCACCTTGAAGCGGTTGATGGCGGCGATGTAGTTGCCCTGCCCCAGGTAATAGCGGCCGACCAGCATCTCCTGCCCGGCCAGCTGGTCGCGCGTCAGGTCGATCTTGAGCTGCGCCTCGCGCGCGTATTCCGAATCCGGGTAGCGGCGCACGACCTCTTCCAGCTCCTGCAGCGCCATGCGCGCGGCGCGCTGGTCGCGCTTGACGTCGAGGATGCGATCATACCACGACATGCCGATCAGATACTGCGCATAGGGGCTGTCGGGGTCCGAGGGGAAGAAGTCCAGAAAGCGCTGCGCCGCCGCGATGGCGCGGTCGAACTCGGTGCCCTGGTAATAGGCGAAGGCGGCCATGATCATGGCCCGCCGCGCCCATTCCGAATAGGGGTGGACGCGCTCGAGCTCCTCGAAGGTTTCGCCGGCCTTGACCGGGTCGCCGTCGTTCAGCTGCGCCTCGGCCTCCTGATAGATGCTGGCGGCCGAACGCCCCGCGTAAGGGTCGGCGAACGGGTCCTTGTCGGCGCCCGACGAGCAGGCGGACAGCGCCAGAATGGCCGCGGCGATGAGGGCGAAACGAGGCATGGGCGCCTTTCTCCAGCAGGTCTGTTCAAGCCACGAGGCCCGCGCCGGACAACGCATCCGGCGGCGGGCCTCGTCAGTTAGCACAACCATGCGCCGCGCGTCACGCCAAGAGGCGCGGGCGGCCTCAGTTCGCCGCGATGCCCAGCGTGCGCCACACGCCCGGCTCGGAGCTTTCGTAGCGCCAGGCGTCGGGGCGGCGGAACAGCTCGCGCAGCAGCAGGTTGGTCATCTCGTGCCCGGCCTTGCGCGCGACGTAGCGCCCCACGATCGGCGCGCCGGCCAGCGACAGGTCGCCCACCGCGTCCAGCATCTTGTGGCGGACGAACTCGTCCGGGTGGCGCAGGCCCTCGGGGTTGAGGACGGCGCCGCGATCGACCACGATCGCGTTCTCGAGCGAGCCGCCCAGCGCCAGCCCCATGCTGCGCAGCATGTCCACCTCTTCCTTGCGGCAGAAGGTGCGGCTGTCGTGCAGATGCTCGAGGAAGGCGCCGTTGACCAGGCGCAGGCGCTTGGACTGGGCGCCGATGGCGGGATCGTCGAACTCGATGCCGAAGTCGATCTCGAAGCTGTCCGAGGGTTCGAGCCGCGCCAGGCGCCCGCCCTCGCGCACCTCGACGGGGGCGAGGATGCGGATGACGCGGTCCTCGCCCTCGACCAGGCGCAGGCCGACGCGGGCGATGGCCTCGGCGAAGGGCCGCGAGGAGCCGTCCATGATCGGCGCCTCGGGGCCGTCGATCTCGATCAGCGCGTTGTCCACGCCGCAGCCGGCGAGGGCGGCCATCACATGCTCGACCGTCGAGACCGAGGCCCCGTCGGCGTTGGCCAGGCGCGTGCACAGCCGCGTGTCGCACACCGCGTCGTAGCGGGCGGGGATCATCGGATCGACGCCGCGCAGGTCGGTGCGCTTGAACCAGATGCCGTATTCGCCCGAGGCGGGAAGGATGCGCATGCGCGCGGGCGCGCCGCTGTGAAGGCCGCGCCCTTCGAAACTCAGCTCGCTCTTGACCGTGGTCTGCACCGCTTCGTCCTCTCGCCTGTCGTTCTTGTTGTGATCGTGGAGATACGGAATGGGAACGTTCAAGGCAAATAAAGCATTATGTCGCTTTGCAACATCGCTCACGGAGCGGGGGCAAGGCATTGCGCGCAAAGAAAAACCCGCCCGGCGAACCGGGCGGGCCATAGCCTGGGGCGCGGCGCCGCCTCAGTTGGCCTGACGGCGCAGGAAGGCGGGGATGTCGCGCTGGCGGTCCTCGTCGGTCAGATCGGCGCCGCCCACGCGCGGCTCGCGATGCGGGCGCGGAGCGGCGGCCTCGGCGCCGCCGGTCATGCGGTGGATCAGGCTGCTGATGCCGAAGCGGCCGCGCTCGGCGTCGTCGGCGCGCGGGGCGGCCGGACGGGCCGCGGACGCGGCCGGGCGCGCGGGGTGGGCGGGCTGGGCGGGCGCGGCGGCGGGACGCTCGGCCGGGCGCTGGGGCCGCGGGGCGGCGTCCTCGGGCTGCTTGCGCACCGCCTCGCGCAGGCGGGCCAGCACCTCGGGCGAGGGCTCGACCTCGCGCGCGGCCTGGGCCGGGGTCTCGGGCGGCGGCGCGATGAAGGCGTCGTCGCGCGCAACGGCGGCCGGGGCGACGCGGGCCGCCTCGGGCGCGGGCGCGGCTTCGGGGGCCGGCGCCGCGGGGGCCTCGGCGCGCGCGGCGGGGGCCTGGGCGGCCTCCTGGCGCGCGGGCGCGGCGATGTCCGAGACCGGCGTCGCCACGTCGCGGCGCGGCGCCTCGCCCGCGGCCGCGGGGGCCTCGGCGTCGATGCCGGTGGCCACGACCGAGACGCGCATCACGCCCTCGATCTCGGGGTCCAGGGTCGAGCCGACGATGATGTTCGCGTCGGGGTCCACCTCC
Source organism: Oceanicella actignis (assembly GCF_008124525.1). GTDB lineage: Bacteria > Pseudomonadota > Alphaproteobacteria > Rhodobacterales > Rhodobacteraceae > Oceanicella > Oceanicella actignis. Next base: position 434,462 of record NZ_VNHJ01000001.1, on the reverse strand, counting down.
TGGCGGATGCGGTTGGCGGCCTCGTCCAGCTCGAACAGCGTCAGATCGTAGCCGCCGGTGATGTTGATGAGCACGCCGCGCGCGCCCTTGAGGCTGATCTCGTCCAGCAGCGGGTTGGCGATGGCCTTCTCGGCGGCCTGGATGGCGCGGTTCTCGCCCTCGGCCTCGCCGGTGCCCATCATGGCCTTGCCCATCTCGTCCATCACCGAGCGCACGTCGGCGAAGTCGAGGTTGATCAGGCCCGGCCGCACCATCAGGTCGGTCACGCCCTTGACGCCCTGATACAGCACGTCGTCGGCCATCATGAAGGCCTCGGCGAAGGTGGTGCGCTCGTTGGCCAGGCGGAACAGGTTCTGGTTCGGGATGATGATGAGGGTGTCCACCACCTTCTGCAGCTCGGCGATCCCGCCCTCGGCCTGGCGCATGCGCTTGGCGCCCTCGAAGTGGAAGGGCTTGGTCACCACGCCCACGGTCAGCACGCCCATCTCGCGCGCGGCGCGGGCGATGACCGGCGCGGCGCCGGTGCCGGTGCCGCCGCCCATGCCCGCGGTGATGAAGCACATGTGCGCGCCCGACAGATGCTCGACGATCTCGTCGAGCGATTCCTCGGCCGCCGCGCAGCCCACCTCGGGCTTGGCGCCGGCGCCCAGCCCCTGGGTGACGCCGGTGCCCAGCTGGATGCGGCGCGTGGCGCGCGACTGCTGCAGGGCCTGCGCGTCGGTGTTGGCGACGACGAACTCGGCGCCCTCGAGCGCCTTGTCGATCATGTTGTTGACCGCGTTGCCGCCCGCGCCGCCGACGCCGAACACCGTGATGCGCGGGCGAAGCTCGGACTGCTCCGGCATTACCAGATTGAGGGACATTGGAACCGCCTGTTCTTGTTGCTGCTGCTCGTGTCGTTCTTTTTGTCTTTGCGACGAAAGTATCTCAAAGCGACAGGCCGGTCACGCGCGAATTGCGCCCGCGCCGGTCACCAGTTGTCCCGGAACCAGCGCACGGCCCGCCGCAGCCGCGTCGCCCCGTCCAGCGCCGAGGGCGCCTCGAAGTCCCAGAACTCGTCCTGCGGGCGCACCGCGTAGGCGGCCAGCCCGACGATGGCCGAGAAGGCCGGCCCCGAGGCCGATTGCGGCAGCCCGCCGATGCGCAGCGGCCGCCCCGCGCGCACGCGCTGGCCCAGGATGCGCCGCGCCACCTCTTCAAGCCCCGGCACCTGCGAGCCGCCCCCCGTCAGCACAACCCGCCGCGAGGGCAGCGCCTCGAACCCGGCCCGGTCGAGCGAGGCGCGCACCTCCTCGAGGATCTCCTCGAGCCGGGGGCGGATCACCCCGATCAGCGCCGAGCGCGAGATGCGCCGCTCGTCCTCGGCCGCGCCCAGGCGCGGGGCGGCGATCAGCTCGCGGTCGTCCATGCTGGTGGCCACCGCGCCGCCGTGAAGGGTCTTGATGCGCTCGGCCTGCTGGAAGGGGATCGAGAAGGCCTCGGACACGTCGCGCGTCACATGCGCGCCGCCGACCCGCGCCGCGTCGGCGTAGATCAGCTGCTTGCGCAGGAAGATCGAGACCGAGGTCACCCCGGCGCCCATGTCCACGCAGGCGGCGCCCAGCTCCTGCTCGTCCTCGACCAGGCTCGACAGCCCCGCCGCATAGGGCGCGCAGACCACCCCCGCCAGCTCCAGGTCGCAGCGGCGCACGCAGCGCGCCAGGTTGCGCAGCGGGCCCGAGGCGACCGACAGCACGTGCATGTCCACCGACAGCCGCCGGCCGTTCATGCCGCGCGGATCGTTCAGAAAGCTTTGCCCGTCCACGGTGAAGTTGACCGGCAGCGCGTGCAGGATCTCGCGCCCCTCCTCGAGCGGCGGCTCGGGGCAGGCGGCCAGGGCGCGGGCCACGTCGGCCTCGGTCACCTCGCCCGATTCGACGTCCACGTCGGCGCTGGCGCCGAAGCTGACCGGCCGCGCGCCCGGCAGCACGCCGATGACCTGATCGACGCGCACGCCGGCCATCTTCTCGGCCGTCTGCAACGCGGTGCGGATGGCGCGCCCGGCCTCTTCCATGTCCACGATCTCGCCCAGGCGCACGCCGCGCGACTGCGTCACGCCGGCGCCGACGACGCGCATGGCGCCGAAGCCGCCCAGGCGTCCGTCCTCGGCCCCCGCGGCCGCCAGCCGCGCGGGATCGACGCGCAGGATGAAGCAGGCCGTCTTGGCCGTGCCCACGTCCAGAACCCCCACAAGCCCGCGTCGGAGCGCCGAGCGAAGATGCTCGCGCATGTGGCGTTGCGCGGCGAAGGCGGCGCTTTTCATGCGTCTTCTCCCTCCTTGATCGCGCGCAGCCGCAACAGCTGCGTCAGGGCGCGGCCGGTCAGCCGCAGGGTCGGCCGCGACGGGTCGCGCATGTCCACCGCCAGAAGGTCGCGCGACAGAAGGTCCTCGGCCGCGTCCAGCGCCAGCACCCGCGCCAGCGCATCCTCGGCGCCGGTCTCGGGCAGCATGACGCGCATGTCGGGGCTGTCCTGCTCGACGACCGCGCCCTGCGCGCGGGCGCGGGCATACTCGGCCGCCGCCGGTCCGGTCAGCACCAGGTCCCAGCGCCGGTCGCCCACGCGCACCAGCCCGCGCACCCGGTCGGCCAGCCGCGCGGCGCGGCGCGCCAGGGCCAGCGCCTCGGGCACGGCCCGGTTCGCGCCCGGCCCGGCGATCAGCGGCAGGTCGGGACGGTCGGCGCGGCGGGCCACGGGGCCGATCGCCACGCCCTCGGCGTCGACCAGCAGCAGCTGCCCCTCGAAGCGCCACAGCGCGACGGGCGCGCGCTCGGTCAGCGCCACGCGCAGCGCGCCGGCCGGGGTGATCGCGGCCGAGGCGCTCAGCACGCCGGGCACGGTCTCGACCTCGGCGCGCAGGGCGGCAAGGTCCAGGTCCAGCGACGACGCCGGCAGGCGCAGGTCCAGCCGCCGCGCCACGCGCGCGCGCAGCTCGGCCGAGCCGCCCTCGAGCTCGAGCCGCGAGACGGCGAATTCGGGCCGCTCGGCCAGCGCGCGGCGCAGGTCCTGCAGCCCCTCGCGCGCCGCCACCCATGCCGCCTCCTGCCCCCACAGCCACGCGCCCAGCGCCAGCAAGAGCGCCGGCGGCGCCAGGCGGCGCAACGCGAAGCGCACCGAGGCGCGGCGCATGAGCCGCTCGAGCCGGAAGCGCCAGAGCGAGGGCGACGGGTCGCGCCGCCCGCGCCGCGGCCGGCCGGGCGCGGCCGAGAGGGGGCGCGGGCTCAGCGGTCGCATGAGGCGTCCTCGACCAGCCAGGCGTTCAGCGCCTCGAAGGAGATGCCGCATGCCGCCGCCTGCTCGGGCGCCAGCGAGGTGGGCGTCATGCCCGGCTGGGTGTTGACCTCGAGCAGCGCCAGCCCCTCGAGGCCGCGGCGCTCGTCCCAGCGCAGATCCGCGCGGCTCAGCCCGCGGCAGCCCAGCGCCGCATGGGCGCGCGCGGCGATGTCGAGGCAGGCGGCGAAGACCGCGTCGGGGATCTGCGCGGGAACCACATGCTCGGACCCGCCGGGCGCGTATTTGGCCGCATAGTCATACCAGGCGCCGGCGCGCGGCACGATGTCGGTCACCGTCAGCGCGCGCGGCCCGTCTGCCTCGCCCAGCACGGCCACGGTCAGCTCGCGCCCGGGCACGAAGGCCTCGACCATCAGCCGCTCGGGCATGTCGGGGCCGGGGGGCGGCGGGGGCGGGTCGCCCTCCTGCACGATGAGGATGCCCACCGACGAGCCCTCGGCCACGGGCTTGACGACATAGGGGGGCTCCATGGGGTGCGCGTCGCCCAGCTCGGCGCGCGACAGCGCGCGCCCCGGCGCCACGGGCAGGCCGGCGGCGGCGAAGACCTGGCGCGCGCGCAGCTTGTCCATGGCCAGCGCCGAGGCCAGCACGCCCGAATGGGTGTAGGGAATGCGCCGCCACTCGAGCAGGCCCTGCACGCAGCCATCCTCGCCCCAGCGCCCGTGCAGGGCGTTGAAGGCGACGTCGGGCGCGGCCTCGGACAGGCGCGCGTCCAGATCGTCTCCGGCGTCGATCTCCTCGACGGCGTATCCTGCCGCGCGCAGCGCCTCGGCGCAGGCCGCGCCCGAGACGAGAGAGACCTCGCGCTCGGCCGACCGGCCCCCCTTGAGGACCGCAACGCGGGTGGATGCCCTGCTCGACATGCCCGCCTCGTTCCCTTGCGGCCTTTCGGGCCGCCTTATCGTTGTTTACGCCCTGTTCACGGCGTTTGACGAATCATTGACGGCAAATGGTTTAGGAACCGTTAACTCGCGCCGCCGGCGCGCCCGGCGCCCCCTGCCCCGCGGCCCCTTCGCCGGCGATCCCTTCGCCGGCGGCCCCGGGCGGAGCCGGAACGCCGATCCGCGCTATCTCCCACTCTAGCCGCACGCCGCTGTTCTCGAAAACCCTTTTTCGGACCTCCTCGCCCAGCCCCTCGAGATCGGCCGCCGTCGCGCCGCCGACGTTGAGCAGGAAATTGGCGTGCTTGTCCGAGATCATCGCCCCGCCGCGCCGCAGGCCGCGGCAGCCGGCCTGGTCGATCAGCCGCCAGGCCTTCATGTCGTGCACGTCGTCCGCCCGCCCGGTCGAGGAATAGCCCGCCGGGTTGCGGAAGGTCGAGCCGCAGCTGCGCGCGCGCACGGGCTGGCTGGCCTCGCGGCGGGCGACGTATTCCTGCATCAGCGCCTCGATGCGCGCGCGATCGCCCGGCGCGCCGCGCAACGTCGCCTCGATCACGATCAGGTCGGGCGGCAGGTCGCTGCTGCGATAGGCGAAGCCGATCTCGGCCGCGCTCAGGCGCACCAGGCGCCCCGCGCGGTCGATGGCGGCGATCTCCTCGACCACGTCGGCCATGTAGGCGCCGTAGCAGCCGGCGTTCATGCGCACGGCCCCGCCGACGGCGCCGGGAATGGTGCGCAGGAACTCGAGCCCCGAGACGCCCGCCGCCGCCGCCGCCCGCGCCACATGCGAGTCCAGCGCCGCCGCCCCCGCGATCACGCGCTCGCCCTCGACGCGCACCTGCGCGAAGGCGCGCCCCAGGCGCACCGACAGCCCCGGCAGCCCGCCGTCGCGGATGATCAGGTTCGAGCACACCCCGAGCGGCGTCACCTGCAGCCCCTCGGGCGCCGCGGCCAGCACGGCGCGCAGATCCTCGGCGTCGGCGGGCTGGAAGAACAGCTCGGCCGGGCCGCCCACGCGCAGCCAGCTCAGATCGGCCAGCGGGCGCATGGGCGTCAGGCGCCCGCGCGGGCGCGGCAGGCTTGCGGCCAGCGCATCGGGATCGAAGGCGCGGGGGGCGGTCATGCCTGTCCTCCTGCAAGGGCGGCCAGCGAAAGGGCGACGCCGATCCACGGAACCGCCCGCGGCACGTCCGGCGCGCCGGGCGGCGGCGGTCCGGCGCGCTTGAGGCGGATGAGCGCCACGTTCACCGCCGCGAACACCGCCAGCACGACCGACGCGCTGGCATGGGCCAGCGACAGCACCGGCGCCGCCAGCGCCGCCGCCGTCAGCGCCCCCGCCACCGCCGCCGCCGCGCGCGCCGGCGCCCCGAGGCGCGGATGCACATGGCGAAAGAAGGCCAGCGCCGGAACGGACTTCGCCACGCCGTAAAGCATGCGCGAGCCCATCACCACCTGCGCCAGGATGCCGTTGAGCGCCCCGGCCGCCGCCGCCAGCGCCAGCGCGCCGCCCCAGCCGGGCAGGCCCCGCTCGACCACCAGCGCCAGCGGCCGGTCGCTGGCGGCAAGCTCGGCGACGGGAACGGCGCGCATCGCCGCCAGCGCCGTCAGCGCGTAAAGCGCCGCCACCAGCGCCAGCGCGCCCAGGACCGCGCGCGGCATGTTGCGCGCCGGATCGCGGGTTTCCTCGGCCATGTTCACCATGTCCTCGAAGCCGATGAAGGCGAAGAAGGCCAGCACCACCGCCGCGCCCAGCCCCGCCGGAACCGGCCCCGGCCCGTGGGCGTCCAACGCCTGCCAGTCGGCGGCGGGCGGCGCAACGAAGCCGGCCGCGATGGCCAGCCCCAGCCCGCCCGTCTCGGCCAGCGTCAGCGCCGCCGCCATGGCCAGCGAGCCGACCGCGCCGATGGCCGCCGCCGCGCCCAGCCCCGCGCCCATGGCGACGATCAGCGCCCAGCGCGGCGCCTCGATCAGCGCGCCCAGATAGCCCGCCCCCGCCTGCAGCACCGCCGCGCCGGACATGATCGCGCCGCCCAGGATCGCCGCCGCCACGGCCAGCCCCGCCATGGGCAGGCCGAAGGCCTCGCGCAGATAGGCCGCCTCGCCGCCCGCTTCGGGCAGACGCGCCGACAGCTCGGCATAGGACAGCGCCGTCGGCAGCGCGACCAGCGCGGCCAGAAAGAACGCCGCCGGCGCCCAGCCCCCGGCCAGCGCCGCCACCTGCCCGATCAGCGCATAGATCCCGGCGCCGACCATGATGCCGACGCCGTAAAGCGTCAGCAGCCCGGGCCCGAGCCGGCGCGGCAGGCCCTGCGGCGGGACGCCGTCGGCGGCGGGACGCACGGCCTCAGCCCTGCGCCGCGTCGGCCGCGGCCCCGGGGTCGTGATCGGCCCCGGGGGCGGGATCGGGGGCGGGGTCGGGGGCGGAATCGCCGCCCTGCGCAAGCCGCTCGGCCAGCTCATGCGCCCACTGGGTGATCGAGCCCGCCCCGAGGCACACCACCAGATCGCCCGGCGCGGCATGCGCGCGCACCAGATCGGGCAGCGCCTCGGGGCTTTCCAGCGCCACGGCGCAGCGATGGCCATGGGCGCGCAGCCCCGCCACCAGCGCGTCGCGGTCGGCGCCGGCGATCGGCGCCTCGCCGGCCGGGTAGACGTCGGCGATGGCCGCCACGTCGGCGTCGTTGAAGCACTTGCAGAACTGCTCGAACAACGAGCTCAGGCGGCTGTAGCGGTGGGGCTGGTGCACCGCGATCACGCGCCCGCGCGTCGCCTGGCGCGCGGCGCGCAGCACGGCGGCGATCTCGACCGGGTGGTGGGCGTAATCGTCGATCACCGTCACCCCGTTCCAGCTGCCGGCCCGGGTGAAGCGGCGGTTGACGCCGCCGAAGCCCGCCAGCCCCTCGCGGATGGCGTCGTCGGACAGGCCCAGCTCCAGCGCCACGGCGATGGCCGCCAGCGCGTTCTGCACGTTGTGATCGCCCGGCATGGGCAGCGTCAGCCCCTCGAGGCGGCGCTCGTGCGCGCCGGCCCGCACCCCGCGCCCGGCGCGGGCGATGACGTCGAAGCGCGCCGCGCCGTCGACATAGCGCAGGTTCACCCCGCACACATCCGCCTGCAGCGAGAAGCCGTAGGTGACCACGCGCCGATCGTCCACGCGCCCGACCAGGCTTTGCACCTCGGGATGGTCGATGCAGCAGATCGCGGCCCCGTAGAAGGGCAGGTTCGAGACGAACTGCTCGAAGGCGGCGCGCACGCCGTCGAAATCGCCGTAATGGTCCAGATGCTCGGGATCGATGTTGGTGACGATGGCGAGCGTCGCGGGCAGCTTGACGAAGGTGCCGTCGCTTTCGTCGGCCTCGACCACCATCCACTCGCCCGCCCCGAGGCGCGCGTTCGAGCCATAGGCGTGGATGACGCCGCCGTTGATCACCGTCGGGTCCAGCCCGCCGCGATCCAGCAGCGCCGCCACCATCGAGGTCGTCGTCGTCTTGCCATGCGTGCCGGCCACCGCCACGTTCGAGCGCAGGCGCATGAGCTCGGCCAGCATCTCGGCGCGGCGCACCACCGGCAGGCCGCGCGCGCGCGCGGCGTCCAGCTCGGGATTGCCGGGCTTGATGGCCGAGGAAATCACCACCACCTCGGCGCCGTCCAGGTTCTCGGCCCGCTGGCCGATGGCGATGCGCGCGCCCAGCTTGCGCAGCCGCTCCAGGATCGGGCCGTCGCGCAGGTCCGAGCCCTGCACGTCATAGCCCAGGTTCAGCATCACCTCGGCGATGCCGGACATGCCGATGCCGCCGATGCCGACGAAGTGGATCGGGCCGATGTCCTGCGGCAGGCGGGTGCCTGCGGCGGCGCGGCGAGCGGAAGCGGCGGTCGGGCTCATCGGTCGGGCTCCTTGCGGGACGGGGCGGCGGAAACGGGCGCAGGGCCGGGCGCGGCGGCGATCGGGGCGCGCGCGGCGACGCGCTCGACCAGATCGGCCAGACGCGCCCCGGCGTCCGGCACTCCCAGAGCGCGCGCGCGCGCGGCCATGTCCGCCGCCCGCGCGGGGTCGGACAGGATGGCGTGGATATGGGACGCCAGCGCCGAGGCCGTCAACCCGTCTTCGCGCAGCGCGACCGCCGCGCCCGCCTCGGCCGGGCCGCGGGCGTTGGCGCTCTGGTGATCGTCCATCGCCTGCGGGTAGGGGATCAGGATGGCGGGCCGGCCGATGGCGGTCAGCTCGGCCATGGTCGAGGCGCCCGCGCGGCTCAGCGCCAGATGCGCGCGCGCCATGCGGGCGGGAAGGTCGTCGAAGAAGGGCGCGACCTCGGCCTGCACGCCCAGCGCCGCCCAGGCCGCGCGCAGGGCCTCGGCGTCCTCGGGGCGGGCCTGCTGCGTCACCCGCAGCCGCGCGCGCATGTCCTCGGGCAGAAGCGCCGCCGCCGCGGGCGTCAGGCGCGAGAACGCCCGCGCGCCCTGGCTGCCGCCGAAGACCAGAAGGCGCAGCGGCCCGTCCGGGGCGGGCGGCGCGTAGGGAATGGCGGCCGCCCTGAGCGCGTCGGCGCGCAGCGGGTTGCCCGTGCGAACCAGGCGCGCGCCCGCGGGCGCGTTCGCCACCGGCCATGTTCCGCACGCCACCGCCGCCACGCGCGGGGCGAACAGGCGGTTGACGCGCCCCAGCACGCCGTTCTGCTCGTGGATCAGGCGCGGGCGGCCCGTCAGCGTCGCCGCCGCCAGCGCCGGCAAGGACGGATACCCGCCGAAGCCCGCGACCACGGCCGGGCGCGCGCGCGCGAACCAGGCGGCGGTCTCGGCCACGCCCAGCGCGATCAGCCCCGGCGCCGCCAGCTTCGCCGCCGCCCCGCCGCGCGCGAAGGTGGCGGCGCGGGCGCGGCGGCGAACGACCTCGGGCGGGAAGCCGCCGGCGAAGCGCAGGCCGCGCGCGTCCGAGCTGAGCGCCACGCGCCAGCCGCGGCGCAGCATCTCTTCGGCCAGGGCCTGGGCCGGAAACATGTGCCCGCCGGTGCCTCCGGCGGCGATGACGATGAGCGGGGTCATGATGCGGCGATCCTGCTGTGCTTCGCGGCGGCGCCGCGGGCGGGCGAACGGGGCCGGCCGGGGGCTTCGCGCTTCGGTGGCGGGCTGGGCGGGGGCGGACGCGGCCCCGCGACGGTCGGGACGCGGGGACGAGCCGGGCGCGCTCAGCCCTCGCCCTCGAGCGCGTCGGTCACGTCGCGCTGCGGGCGCCTTCGCGTCAGCGCCAGCAGCATGCCCATGACGATGCCCGCCGCCAGCATGGACGAGCCGCCATACGAGATGAAGGGCAGCGTCATGCCCTTGGCCGGAAGAAGCCGCACCGCAACCCCCATGTTCACGAAGGCCTGAAGCCCGATCAGCGCCGCCAGCCCGCAGCCGGCGAGGCGCACGAAGTGGTCGCGCTCATGCGCCAGCCGCGCCAGCGCGCGCAGCGTCAGCAAAAGGAACAGCGCGATGACGAACAGGCACAGCACGAGGCCGTATTCCTCGGCCGCCACGGCGATGATGAAGTCGGTATGCGCGTCGGGCAGGATGGTCTTGACCGAGCCCTCGCCCACCCCGACGCCGAAATACCCGCCCTGTCGGATCGCGTCCGCCGCATAGCCAAGCTGCGTGCGCGGATCGACCTCGGCGGCCAGAAAGCCGTCGATGCGTCGCGCCAGGTGCTCGGAGCGCGTGTAGGCGAAGACCCCCGCCGCCCCCGTCAGCGCCGTCAGCCCCGCCAGCAGCGGCAGCGAGGCGCCGGCGACGAAATACATCACCCCCCAGGCGGTCAGCGTCAGCATCGCCTGGCCGAAATCGGGCTGCATCGCCAACAGCCCCGCCGCCGTCGCCGCGACGAGCAGGCTCAGCGTCTTGCCCGGCGGACCGTTGCGCTCGAACCCCGCGGCCATGAGCCAGGCGCAGAACACGACGAGAAAGGGCTTGAGGAACTCGGAGGGCTGAAGCGAGGCGAAGCCCAGCGAATACCAGCGCACCGCGCCCTTGCCGAAATCGGTGCCCAGAAAGGGCAGCAGGCACAGCGCCGCGAACGCCCCCGCAAAGCCGATCACGCCGATGCGCCGCACCATCGCCGGCGACTGCAGCGACAGCCAGAACATCAGCCCCAGCCCCGCCGCGGCGAAGGCCGCCTGGCGGGTGACGTAGTGAAAGGGCGCCAGCCCGTTGCGCTCGGCCAGCGGCACCGAGGCCGCCAGCCCCAGCACCAGGCCGATCACCGCCAGCGCCAGCACGGCGCCCACGCTCCAGCGATCGACCGTGCGCCACCAGCGCGCCAGCACCGATTCCACGTCGTCGCGGGCGGGCGCGGCGCCGAACGTCATGTCGGTCATCGGGCATCCTCCTCATCGGCCGCGGCGAGGCGGCCATCATGACGCGCGATCCACGCGCGCGCCAGCGCGCGGAAGGCGTCGCCGCGGGCCTCGAAGTCGCGGAACTGGTCGAAGCTGGCGCAGGCCGGCGCCAGCAGCACCGCCTCGCCGGGGCGGGCCTCCTGCGCGGCAAGGGCGAAGGCGGTCTCGAGATCGCCGCAGATCTCGTGCGGAACCTCGCCCAGCTGGGCGGCGAATTCCGGCGCCGCCTGGCCGATCAGATACGCCTTGGCCACGCGTCCGAACAGCGGCGCCAGCGGCGCTATGCCGCCCTCCTTGGGCACGCCGCCGGCGATCCAGCGCACGCGCTCGAAGGCGGACAGCGCCTTTTCGGCCGCGTCGGCGTTGGTGGCCTTGGAGTCGTTGACGAACGGCACCCCGCCCGCCTCGCCCACCGTTTCGAGCCGATGGGGAAGGCCGGGAAAGTCCATGAGCCCCGCCTCGATGGCGCGCGGCGACAGGCCCAGCGCCCGGCAGGCGGCATAGGCGCAGGCCGCGTTCTGCCAGTTGTGCGCGCCGCGCAGCGCCCGCGCCGGGCGCAGGTCGACGGCGGCCACCTGGCGCCCGCCGCGGCGCTCGGCGACGAAGCCCTTGCGGAAGGTCACGCTCCAGCCGGCATCCTCGACGCGCCGCGCCGACACGGCGATGACCGGGGCGCCGTCGCCCTCGTTCTCGCGCATGCGGTTGGCCAGGAAACGGCCCTCGGGCTGGTCCACGCCGATGACCGCGCGCTCGGGGCCGCCCAGCTCGAACAGGCGCGCCTTGGCGGCGAAATATCCGCCCATGCCGCCGTGCCGGTCGAGATGATCGGGCGAAAGGTTCAGGAACACCGCCACGTCCGGCGCCAGCGCCCGCGCCAGCTCGATCTGATAGCTCGACAGCTCGAGCACGACCGTCTCGCCGTCCTCGAGCGGGTCGAGGTCCAGCACCCCGCGCCCGATGTTGCCGCCCATCTGCGCCTTGCGCCCGGCGCGGCGCAGGATGTGGGCGATGAGCGCGGTGGTGGTCGATTTCCCGTTCGAGCCGGTCACGCACACGATGCGCGGCGGGCTGTCGAAAGCGGCCCAGTCCTCGGTCGCGGCCGAGCGGAAGAACAGCCCCACATCGTTGTCCACCGCCACGCCGCGGGCGAAGGCGATCTCGACCGCCCGGTGCGGCGCGGGGTGAAGATGCGGGATCCCCGGCGAGACGATCAGCGCCGCCAGGCCCTCCCACGCCGCGCCCTCGCGCGTCAGATCGCCCAGCTCGAACCCCTCGGCCGCGGCGGCGGCGCGGGCGGGTTCGGCGTCGTCCCAGCACACCGGCTGCGCGCCGCCCGCCGCCAGCGCGCGCGCCGCCGCCAGGCCCGAGCGCCCCAGCCCCAGCACGCCGACCCGGCGGCCCTGATATCCGCGCGCCGGGATCATCGGACCTTCAGCGTGGCGAGGCCGATCAGCGCCAGGATCACCGAGATGATCCAGAAGCGGATGACGATGGTCGGCTCCTGCCAGCCCTTCTTCTCGAAATGGTGGTGGATGGGCGCCATCAGGAACACCCTCTTGCCCGTGAGCTTGAAGTAGAGCACCTGGATGATGACGCTCAGCGCCTCGACCACGAACAGCCCGCCGATGATCGCCAGCACGATCTCGTGCTTGGTGGCCACCGCGATGGCGCCCAGCGCGCCGCCCAGCGCCAGCGAGCCCGTGTCGCCCATGAACACCATCGCCGGCGGCGCGTTGTACCAAAGAAAGCCCAGCCCCGCCCCGATCAGCGCGGCGCAGAAGACGGCGATCTCGCCGGTGCCGGGAACGTAGTGCAGGCCCAGATACTCGGTGAAGTCCACGCGCCCGACGACATAGGCGATGACCCCGAAGCTGCCGCCGGCGATCATCGCCGGCATGATCGCCAGCCCGTCGAGCCCGTCGGTCAGGTTCACCGCGTTGGCCGAGCCGACGATGACGATCATGGCGAAGGGCACGAACAGCCAGCCCAGATCGATCAGCGCGCCCTTGAGCACCGGCAGCGCCAGGCGCCCGGACAGGGCCTCGGGCTGAAGCCACATGGCCCAGACCGCCGCCGCCGCCGCGATGGCGAAGCCCGCCGCCAGGCGCACGCGCCCGGGCACGCCGCGCGTGTTGAAGCACGAGACCTTCAGGAAATCGTCCGCGAAGCCGATGGCGCCGAAGCCCAGCGTCACGAACAGCACCATCCACACATGCCCCACGTCGAGCCGCGCCCACAGCAGCGTGGCGAAGACCAGCGAGCCCAGGATCATCACCCCGCCCATGGTGGGCGTGCCGGCCTTCTCGATCAGGTGGCGCTCGGGGCCGTCGTCGCGGATGGGCTGACCCTTCTTCTGCAGGCGCCGCAGGGCGTCGATGATCGGCCGGCCGAAGGCGAAGCTGAACAGAAGCGCCGTCAGGAACGCGCCCCCCGCGCGGAACGAGATGTAGCGGAACAGGTTGAACAGGTCGCCGCCGTCGGACAGGGGCGTGAGCAGGTGGTAGAGCATTCAGAGCGCCTCTTGATCCGCGCTGGCCGGCTCGGGCCGCCCCAGCTTCATCACAGCCTCGACGACTCGCGCCATGCGCGCGCCGAGCGAGCCCTTGACCATGACCACGTCGCCCGCGTCAAGCAGCCGGCGCATCATGGCGGCCATGGCGGCGCTGTCCTCGGTCCATTCGCCGCGGCGCGCGCGCGGCAGCGCCTCGTGCAGCGCCTTCATGCGCGGACCCACGCAATGCACGCGGTCGATCGCCTGCATGGCCGGGTCGTCGGCGATGGCGGCGTGCAGGGCGCGCTCCTCCTCGCCCAGCTCGAGCATGTCGCCCAGCACGGCGATGCGCCGCCCGCGCGGGACGCGGCCGATCCCGTCCTCGGGGCGCGCGGCGGCCAGAACCGCCAGCGACGCCGACATCGAGGCGGGGTTGGCGTTGTAGCTCTCGTCGATCAGGTGAATGGCGCCGTCGAGCCCGGTCTCGTCCAGCGCCACGCGCCAGCGCATGCCGCGCCCCTCGGGCGGGGTCCAGGCGGCCAGCTCCAGCGCCGCGCGCCCCGGATCGGCGCCCAGCGCCTGCGCGGCCAGCAGCGCGGCCAGCGCGTTCATGGCCATGTGCCGCCCCGGCGCGCCGACGCGAAACAGCGCCGGCCGGCCCATGAGGCGCGCCTGCACGGCGCATCCGCCGGGCCCGTCCTCGGCCCCGATCAGGCGCGCATGGCAGCGCTGCGCCGCGCCGAAGCGCAGGATCCGCGCCCCGCGCCGGCGCGCGCGCCGCGCCAGCAGGGCGAAGTGGGGGTTGTCGCGGTTGAGTATCGCGGCCCCGCCGGGCTCGAGCCCCTCGAAGATCTCGGCCTTGGCGCGGGCGATGCCGGCTTCGGAGTCGAACGCGGCCAGATGCGCCTTGGCCACCGTGGTCACGATCGCCGCATGCGGGCGCGCCAGGCGCGAGAGGGGGCCGATCTCGCCCGGATGGTTCATGCCGATCTCGATCACGGCGAAGCGGGTCTCGCGCGGCATGCGCGCCAGCGTCAGCGGCACGCCCCAATGGTTGTTGAAGCTTTTCTCGGCGGCGTGGGTCGGCCCCTGCGGCGCAAGCATGGCGCGCAGCATCTCCTTGACGCTGGTCTTGCCGGCCGAGCCGGTCACCGCCGCCACGCGCGCCTGCGAGCGCGCGCGCGCCGCCGCGCCCAGCGCCGTCAGCGCGCGCATTGTGTCCTCGACCAGCACCAGCGGCGCGTCGGCCGCCACCCCGGGCGGCATGCGCGAGACCAGCGCCCCCGCCGCCCCCGCCGCCAGCGCCGCGGCGACGAAGTCGTGCCCGTCGCGCCGGTCGCTGAGCGCCACGAACAGATCCCCCGGCGCCGCCGCGCGGCTGTCGATGCACACCCCCCGCGCCGCGAAGGGCGCGAGCGCGCGCCCGCCCGTCGCGGCGGCGACCTCTTGCGATGTCCACAACGGCGCGGTCATGCGCCCTCCTCCGTCCCGATCTCCCGCCCCGCGTCGCCGTCCAGCGCCGCCACGGCCGCGAGCGCCTGCGCGGCGTCGTCGAAGGGCAGCGTGCGGCCGGCGACGATCTGCCCCGTCTCGTGCCCCTTTCCGGCGATCAGAAGGCAATCCTCGGGCCCCAGCATGTCCGCCCCGGCCAGGATCGCCTCGGCGCGGTCGCCGATCTCGAGCGGCGCGGGATCGGCGCCGGCCATGCCGGCCAGGATCTGCGCGCGGATCGCCGCGGGGTCCTCCGAGCGCGGGTTGTCGTCGGTCACGATCGCCGCGTCCGCCGCCAGCGCCGCGCGCCCCATCAAGGGCCGCTTGCCCGCGTCGCGGTCGCCCCCGGCGCCGAACACCGCCACCACGCGCCCGCGCACATGCGGCCGAAGCGCCGCGATGGCCGCGCTCAGCCCGTCGGGGGTGTGGGCGTAGTCCACATAGATCGGCGCGCCATTGGCGCGGCGGGCGACCAGCTCCATGCGCCCGCGCACGCCGCGCAGCCCCTCGAGGGCGGCGAAGACCGCGGCCGGCTCCTCGCCGCAGCCGATGGCCAGCCCCGCGGCCATGAGCGCGTTCATCCCCTGGAAGGCGCCGATCAGCTCCAGCCGCGCCTCGTGCGCGGGGGCCGCGTCGCCCGCCCAGTGAAAGCGCAGGACCTGCCCCGTCGGCGTGAAGCGCACGTCCAGAAGGCGCAGCAGCGCCTCTTCCGAGCGCCCCACCCCCAGCACGCGCTGGCGGCGGCCCTCGGCCACCAGGCGCGCGGCCGGATAGGCCGGATCGTCGGTGTTGAGCACCGCCGTTCCGCCGGGCGCCAGCACGCGGTCGAAGAGCTTGAGCTTGGCGGCCACGTAGTCGTCATGGTCGCGGTGGTAGTCCATGTGATCGCGCGTGATGTTGGTCAGCGCCGCCGCGCGCAGGCGCACCGCGTCGAGCCGCCGCTGGACCAGCCCATGGGACGAGGCCTCCATGACCGCGTGATCGACGCCCCGCGCCGCCAGCGCGGCCAGCGTCCGGTGCAGCGTCAGCGGGTCGGGCGTCGTGTGCCCCAGGGGCGCCTCGACCGCGCCCTCGACGCCGGTCGTGCCGATGTTGACCGCCCGCCGCCCCAGCGCCGTCCAGATCTGGCGCAGGAAGCTGGCGGTCGAGGTCTTGCCGTTGGTGCCGGTGACGGCGGCCATCACGCGCGGCTGCTCGCCGAACCAGACGGCCGCCGCCCGCGCCAGGGCAAGGCGCGGGTCGGGGCGGACGACCAGCGGCAGGCCGCCGGGCGGCTCGGCGCGGCCCTCGGCGGCCCACAGGGCGCGGATGCGCTCGGCGCCCTCGGCCGAGCACACCACCGCCAGCGCCCCCTGGCGCAGGGCGAAGGGCGCGAAATCGGCCCCGCGCGCGCGCACGCCGTCCAGCGCGAAGAACACCCAGCCCGGCGCGACCTTGCGGCTGTCCTCGGTCAGCCCGCGCGCCAGGGCGTCCGCCGGCGCGGCGGGCGGCGCGGCAAGGCCCAGCTCGTCCAGCCGGCGCGGGGACGGGGCGGCGAGCGAAAGGGCGTCGTCATGCGCGGCGGCGGTCATCGAAGCTCCTGTTCCACGTGAGATCGCGGGCGCCCGGGCGGGGGCGGCGCGAGCGGGCCGGGGCGCTCATCGCAGCGCCGCGCGCGCCGGCGCGCCCCCCGCATCGGCCGTCGCGCGCGGGGCGGGCAGCGGCCGCATGCCCAGGATGGGCGCGATGCGGCGCACGGCTTCGGCCACGATCGGCGCCGCCGTCCAGCCCGCGGTGCGGCGCGGGCGGCGGCCCGAGGACTCGACCGCCTCGTCCGTGGTCGCCACGATGACATAGCGCGGATCATGGGCGGGGAAAAACCCGGCGAAAGTGGCTATGACCTTGTCATGGTCATAGCCGCGCCCGTCGGTGCGCGGCTTCTCGGCGGTGCCGGTCTTGCCCGCGATCTCGTAGCCCGGCACGTCGGCGTTGCGGCCCGTGCCCTCGGTGACGACGGCGCGCAGCATCTCGCGCAGCCTGCGCGAGGTCTCGGCCGAGATCACGCGCGCCTCCTCGCCCGGCGGGCGGGCGCCGGCGACGAGGGTCGGGCGCACGCGCAGCCCCCCGTTGGCCAGCGTCGCATAGGCCGCCGCCAGGTGCAGCGGCGTGACCGAGATGCCATGGCCGTAGGACACCGTCATGGTCGAGATCTCGGACCAGTTCGGCGGCGTCAGCGGCCGCGCCGAGCGCGCCTCGGGCAGCTCGACCGGCAGCGGCTCGAACAGGCCCAGACGGGCCAGGAAGTCCTGCAGCCGCCGCGCCCCGGCCAGGATCGCCAGCCGCGCCGTGCCCACGTTCGAGCTTTCCACCAGCACCTCGCGCAGCGTCATCTGGTCGGGCATGCGGTGGAAGTCCGAGATGCGGAACCGCCCCCAGTAGAGCGGGCCGCGCGTGTCCACCAGCGTGTCGGGACCGGCAAGCCCCGCCTCCATGACCATGGCCGCGGTGAAGGGCTTGAAGGTCGAGCCCAGCTCATACACCCCCTGCGCGGCGCGGTTGAAGGTGGGATGATCGTCGGGGCGCCCGCGCACCGGGGGCGGCGGGCGGCGGTTGGGGTCGAAATCGGGCAGCGAGACCAGGGCCAGCACCTCGCCGTTGCGCGCGTCCATCAGCACGCCCGCAGCGCCGCGCGCGTGCAGCCGCTTCATGGCCTCGTCCAGAACCTCGGCGAAGGCGGCCTGCACGCGCAGGTCGATCGACAGGCGCAGCGGCTCGGCAGCGCGGGCGGGGTCGCGCAGGCGCGCGTCGAAATGGCGCTCGACGCCGGCCACGCCCACGATCTCGGCCGCGGCGACGCCCTCCTTGCCATAGCTCGCGCCGCCCAGCACATGCGCGGCGGCGCGCCCGGCGGGATAGACGCGCGCCTCGCGCGGGCCGAACTTCAGCCCCGGCTCGCCCAGGTCATGCACCGCAAGGCGCTCGGCCGGGGTGATGGCGCGCCTGATCCACAAGAAGCGCCGCCCGTCGGTGAAGCGGCGCAGCAGCGCCTTCTCGTCCAGATCGGGAAAGATGCGCGCCAGCCCGCGCGCGGCCGCGGCGGGATCGACCATCTCGTCCGGGCGGGCGTAGAGCGACCAGACCGGCACGTTCGCCGCCAGGACCGCCCCGTTGCGGTCGCGGATCTCGGCGCGCACGGCGCTGAAGCCCGGACCCGCGGCCATGACGCCGGGCTCGGCCGGGTCCGAGCCCGCCAGATGCGCCATGCGCCCGGCCAGCGCGGCATAGGCCAGCAGGAACACGCCGCACAGCATGAACACGCGCCACTGGGCGCGCCGGCGCAGCTCGGCCTGGCGGCGGCGCTCGCGCTCGCGCCGGCGGCGGGCGGCCTCGGCGTTGGGGTCGCGCCCCTGGCTGCGCGCGGCGATCACGTCGGCCAGCCGCGCGCCGCCCAGGGCCGCGGCGTCGTCAAGGTCGGGATCGGGCGCCCACCCCGCGCCATGTTCCCCGCCCTGCCCCGCGCCCTGCCCCGCGCCATGTCCCGTGCCATTTCCCGCGCCATGGCCGCCGCCGGCCCGGGCGTCGGGCGGCGCCGGGCGCTCGAACAGCGCCAGCTCGCCCCCCGCGCCGGCCGCGGCGCCGGGGGCGGCCGGCTCGGGCGCGGCGCGGCGCATCATCGGGCCCGCTCCATGCCGAAGGCCGCGCCAAGATCCAGCGCCGCCAGGGCCGCGCCGCCGCCCGCGCGCGCGGCGGGCGCCGGCGCAAAGGCGACAAGCTGCGCCGCGCCGGCGCGCGAAGAGACCGGCGGCGCGTCGAAGTCCGGCGCGGCCTCGGCCTCGGCGCCGGCCGACAGGCTGGCCACCTCGAGCGAGGGGCGGCCGAAGTGGCGTGTGACCTCGAGCGCCGACAGGATCATGAACCCGTCGGGCGCCAGCAGCGGCGGCTCGACCGGCGGCGGCGCGGGGGGCAGCGGCGCCGGCGGCGGAAAGGCGGCCATGGCGGTCTCGGCGAAATGATCGGGCCCCATGGGCGCCAGCCCCAGCGCATCGGCGTGACGGCGCGCCAGGCGCGCCAGGCGCTCGGGCGCGTTCAGATGCGCCCACTCGACGCGCAGGATCTCGAGCGCCTCGCGCTCGCGCGCGATCTCTTCGCGAAGGGCGGCCACGCGCTCGGCGGCCTCGAGCGTCTGATAGTTCACCCGATAGGCCCAGACCGCCACCGCGGCGACGAAGGCCAGGGCCAGAACGTAGAGCAGGCTTCTCATCGCGAAATCCTCCTCATCAGACCGGCAAGATCGCCAAGGCGCGGCGCGCCCAGCGAGGCGGGGTCGGCCGGAACGGGCGGCGCGTCGGTGCGGCGCGCGGCGCGCAGGCGGGCCGAGCGCGCGCGCGGGTTGCGCGCCAGCTCTTCCTCCGAGGCCGTCGCCGCCTTGCGCGAGAGCAGGCGGAACGAGGGCGCCGGCCCCTCGAGGCGCGGCGCATGGCGCGAGCCGCCCGGGGCGCCGCCCGCGCGCTGCTGGAAAAAGCGTTTCACGATGCGGTCCTCGAGCGAGTGGAAGGTGACGACCGCCAGCGTCCCGCCGGGGGCGAGCGCGCGCTCGGCCGCGGACAGGGCGCGGATCAGCTCGCCCAGCTCGTCGTTAACCGCGATGCGCAGCGCCTGAAAGCTGCGCGTGGCCGGGTGCGGCTGGCCGGGACGCGGGCGCGGCAGGCAGCTTTCGACGATGCGCGCCAGGCGCAGCGTGGTCTCGATCGGCCCCTCGCGGCGGGCGGCGACGATGGCGCGCGCGATGCGGCGCGCGGCGCGCTCCTCGCCGTAATGATGCAGGATGTCGGCCAGGTCGGCCTCTTCGGCGCGGTTGACCAGATCGGCCGCCGAGGGCCCCTCCTGCGCCATGCGCATGTCCAGCGGGCCGTCCTTCTGGAACGAGAAGCCGCGCTCGGGCTGGTCGATCTGCATCGAGCTCACGCCGATGTCCAGCACCACCCCCGCCAGCCCCGGCGCGCCCAGCTCGGCCAGCGTCGGCGCCGCGTGACGGTCGAGATCGCCGAAGGCGCCGTGGACCAGGACCAGCCGCTCGCCATAGATCCCGGCCCATTCGCGCGCGCGGGCGACGGCCTCGGGGTCGCGGTCGATCGCCACCAGCCGCCGCGCGCCGCGTTCGAGAATGGCGCGCGCATAGCCGCCCGCGCCCAGCGTGCCGTCAAGCCACGCGCCCTCCCACGCGCCTCCGCCCTCGGGGGCCAGAGCGGCCAGAACCTCGTCCAGCATGACGGGCGCGTGCGCCGCCCGGGCGCGGGCCAGCGCGTCGTCGCCGCTCATGCGCCGCCTCCGAAGGGATCGCCCGCATCGTCCCAGGGCATGGCGTCGAGGGGGTCGGCGCCGTCGGCGTCCTCGGCCTCGCGCAGATCGGCCATCATGCGCTCGAAGCGGTCGGGCGCCCAGATCTGGAAGCTGTCGCCCAGCCCCACGAAGCGCGCCTGGTCGCGGATGCCCGCCGCCGCCTTGAGCTGGGGCGAGAGCACGATGCGCCCGGTCTCGTCGATCTGCATGGGCAGCGCGTTGGCCAGGAACTCGTATTCCAGCCGCCGCCGCTCTTTCGAGAAGGGCTTCATGCGCGCGATGTTGCGCGCCAGGCGATCCATGAACTCGTGGGTGAAGACCTCGAGGCATTCCGAGCCGCGCAGGTTGGGAATGACCACCAGCCCGCCGGGAACGGCGCTTTGCTCGAGCACGCGGCGGAACAGGGCCGGGACCGAGACCCGGCCCTTGGCGTCCACCTTGTGGACCGAACTGGATGTGAAGCGCTGCCACATGGGCCGCTCCCTCTCCTCTGGTCCGCGCGCCCGGCCCGTCGGGGCCGGAAGGAAAAGCGGGCCGCGCCTGCCTCAGAGCGCGACCCGCTGGTCCCTCGGGATGTGTCCGACTTCGCGCTTCGCGCCCCCTTGGTTTTCTTTCGGGGCGTCGGTTTTTCCGCGCGGCGGGAGGGCCTGTATGAAACCTGCTCGTTTTCTTGTCCGACCCCTTGGCCGCCGCAGGAATCTTGTAGCATGGGAAATCATGGTTCTCAACGGTCAAAAATGGGATGACATGGAAAAAAATGGCGAACAGGGGTGTTAACAAAAGTTAATCCGCGCCGCAAACCCCAAATGTTGGCGAACATTGCAAGAACAATGGCAGATGTAGGAAGTAACGCCCGCCGACGCCCGGGGACCATGGCGTCCCATGGCAACCCATGCGCCCCCATCCGCCGCCCGCTTGCGGCCATCGGCGGCGGCGCGGACGTCCGGGCGTCGATTCGATCCCGTCCAGGAATGCTCCGCCCGAATGCCGAACCCGGATGCCGAACCCGGATGCCGAACCCGAATGCTCGGCCCGAATGCGCGGCCCAAATGCCCGGCCCGAATGCCCGGCCCGAATGCCCGGCCCGAATGCCCGGCCCGAATGCCCGGCCCGAATGCCCGGCCCGAATGCCCGGCCCGAATGCTGCCCCGCGCGCGGTCGGGCCCGGCCCCGCGCCGCGCGGCCGCAGCCCTGCTGCGCCGCGGAGCGATGCGCGTGAGCGGTCAGATGCGTGCGGATGGCCTGTAAGCCGGGTTCTGTCCAGGGCCTTGCGGCCCCTGGGCGGCCATTCATCTGGACGCCCGGTCGCCCGGGCGTTCTCGCGGTCCACCACGGAGGGAGGGCGAAGACGACCCATCGGCGGCCCGAAGGCCGCCTCCCTCGCAACTTGACCTTGCTCCCGGCGGGGCTTGCCGTGCCGCCCCCGTCGCCGGGGGCGCGGTGGGCTCTTACTCCACCGTTTCACCCTTCCCGCCCCGGGACGAACCCGGAACGGAGGTCTGTTCTCTGTGGCGCTTTCCCTCGGGTTTCCCCGGCCGGACGTTATCCGGCGCCGCGTCTTCGTGGAGCCCGGACTTTCCTCGCCGCGCGGTCCAGCCGCGCGCCGCGGCCGCCCGGCCATCCGCACGCCATGGATGTAGGCGCCCGCGCCCCGGTTTGACAATAGCCGGCGGCAAGAAAAGCGCCCCGTCGCGGCCGGACGGCGGCGCCGCGCGCAAGACGCGGCCGACGGCGCGCGCGCAGGGCGCCGGACCAGGGGCGGCCGCGCCCCTCGCCTGCCGGCCGCGATCGGACAAGCGGCCGCAGCCCCGCCCAAGCGCGGCGCCGGCCCCGCGCCCGCGCGGCGTGCACCGGGGCGGCGCTCGCGCCTGTGCGCGGCAGGCCGGGCGCCGGCCCCGCGCGGCAAGATCAGGCCGGCGGCGCCGGGCCCTGCGCTTGCTCGGCAACCTCCTCGAGCCGCGCGGCCAGAAGAGGCCCCGGCGGCGCCCCGAGCGCGTGCGGCGCGAAGCGCAGCTGCAAGGCGCGCATCAGCGCCGCCTCCTGCGCGGCGTCGGCGGGCGGGGCGTAGCCCAGGCGCGCGGCGGCGCGCAGGATGGCGGCGCGGTTCGCCTCGGGATCGTCGCGGCGGCCCGCGCCGTCGGCGTCGCTCCACAGCGCCAGCCCGCGCAGCGCCAGGCGCCGCCAGTCGAATTTCGGCCCCGGATCGCTCTTGCGCCCCGGCGCGACGTCCGAGTGCCCCACCACCCGCGACGGGACGATGCCCCAGCGCGCCATGATGTCGGCCAACAGCCGCTCGAGCGCCAGCATCTGCGGCGCGAAATAGGGCGGCGCCCCGGCCAGCGGCCCCGGATGGTCCAGCTCGATGCCGATCGAGCGCGAGTTCACGTCGCGCTCGCCCGCCCAGAACGAGACCCCCGCATGCCAGGCGCGGCGCTCTTCGGGCACAAGGGCGAAGATGCGTCCGTCGCGCGCGATGACGTAATGCGCCGAGACTTCGGCCGCCGGATCGCGCAGCCGCGCCAGCGCGTCCTCGAGCCGCTCCATCGCCGTGTGGTGCAGCACCGCCATGTCCGGCGCCGCCGCGCCCCGCCGCGGGCCGTGATTGGGCGAGGGCAGATGCGCGATCGCAAGGCTCATGCCTCTCCCTCGCGGGCGAGGGCCGCGAAGGCGGCGCCGCTCAGGGCCATGGGCGCGGCGCGCAGCTCGCGCTCGAAGCCCAGCCGCCGGTATAGCGCCTCGGCGCGGGGATTGTCGGCATAGACGCTCAGCCGCGCAAAGCGCGCGCCCCAGCGCGCCCGCGCCCGCGCCGCGGCGGCGGCCAGCAGGCGGCGGCCAAGGCCCGCGCCGCGCGCGCTCGGGGCCGTCCACAGATCCGAGACATGCACCCCCGCCCCGCCCGTCGCGGTCGAGAGAACCGGCCAGAACAGACACACCCCCGCCGGGCGCGCGCCCTCGGCCGCGATCAGCGCCTCGGCGAAGGCCTCGGGGCCGAACAGCGCCCGGGCCACTTCGTGCGGCGACGCGCGGAACGGATCGTCCAGATCGCGCGCCAGCGCGCGCAGGGCTTCCTCGACCAGGGGCAGATCCCGGGGCGTCGCAAGACACGGGCGCAGATCGGGGCGCAGGCGTTGGCTCATGGGCGTCCTCCTTCGCCGGGCGCGGACAAGGGCGGCGCGAGCGGCCATGCGCTCGGCGCCGGGCGCGACCATGGCGGCGGCCTTGCGCTGGGTCAAGGCGCCGCCGCCGCCGCATGGCATGCTGGCGACGAACGAGAACCCGACAGGAGAGCCCGCCATGAACGCCGAAGACTTTCCCTTCGAGGATCGCGCCGACGCCGGGCGCCGGCTTGCCGCGCGCCTGGCGGCGATGGCGCCCGAAAACCCCGTCGTCTACGCCCTGCCGCGCGGCGGCGTGCCCGTGGCGGTCGAGATCGCCCACGCGCTGGGCGCGCCGCTCGATCTGGTGATGGTGCGCAAGATCGGCGCCCCCGGCGCGCCCGAGGTGGCCGCCGCCGCCGTGGTCGAGGGCGACCCGCCCCGGACCATCGTCAACGAAGAGGTCATGCGCGCCGCGGGCGCCGATGCGGCGTGGTTCGAGCGCGCCCGCGCGCGCGAGCTGGCCGAGCTGCGCCGGCGGCGCGCGCGCTACCTGGGCGAGCGCCCGCGAATCAGCCCCGCCGGACGCACGGCGATCGTGGTCGATGACGGTCTGGCCACCGGCGCGACCATGAAGGCCGCCCTGGCCGCGCTGCGCGCGCAGGGCGCGGCGCGCGTGATCGTGGCCGTCCCGGTGGCGCCCGCCGAGCAGATCCCCCAGCTGGCGCGGCTGGCGGACGATGTGGTCTGCCTGTTGCCGGCGCGGCATTTCCGCGGCGTCGGCTGCTTTTACCGCGACTTCCACCAGCTGACCGACGAAGAGACCGTCGGCCTTCTGCGCAGCGTCTGGGCCGAGGCCGCCGAGGACCCCGCCGGCCCGATCCTGCGGCGCGAGATCACGGTCCCTCCGGCCGGGCTTGCGGGCGAGCTGAGCGTGCCGGCCGATCCGCGCGGCGTCGTCATCTTCGCTCATGGCAGCGGCTCCAGCCGCTTCAGCCCCCGCAACCGCGCCGTGGCCGAGCATCTGAACCGGCTGGGCTTCGCGACGCTGCTGCTCGACCTGCTCACCCCGGCCGAGGCCGAGGACCGGCGCAACGTGTTCGACATCCCGCTCTTGGCCGAAAGGCTGCTCGAGGCCGAACTGCGCGTCGCCGCCGAGCCGGGCATGGCCGAGCTGCCGCTGGGTCTGTTCGGCGCCAGCACGGGCGCGGGGGCGGCGCTGCTGGCCGCGGCCGAGCTGGGCGAGCGCGTGTCGGCGGTGGTTTCGCGCGGGGGGCGGCCCGACCTTGCCGGCCCGCGTCTGGCCGAGGTGACCGCGCCCACCCTGCTGATCGTCGGCGGGAACGATCCGCAGACCCTCGCGCTCAACCGCCGCGCGCTGGCCGAGCTGCGCTGCGAGAAGCTCCTGCGCATCATCCCCGGCGCGGGCCATGTGTTCGAAGAGCCCGGCGCGCTCGAGCAGGTCGCGCAGCTGGCCGGGGCGTGGTTCCAGCACCACCTGGGACGCGCCGCCGACGCCGCCGCGCCTGCGCCGAGCGGGGCCGACGTCCGGCCCGCCGCGCCGCGCGATCCCGTCGCCATCCTGCGCCAGGCGGCCGAGCCGCTGCCCGAGATCGAGGACGACGCCTTCGCCGCCGCCTTCGACCGCTTCGCCGACGCGCGCGTCGTGCTGCTGGGAGAAAGCACGCACGGCACCTCGGAATTCTACCGCGCGCGCGACCGCATCACCCGCCGGCTGATCGAGCGGCACGGCTTCAACATCGTCGCCGTCGAGGCCGACTGGCCGGACGCCGCCGCCATCGACCGCCATGTGCGCGGCCTGCCCGCGCGCGGGCGCAACGTCGCGCCCTTCGCCCGCTTCCCCACCTGGATGTGGCGCAACAAGGAGGTGGACGCCTTCGTCGCCTGGCTGCGCCGACGCAACGCCGCGTTGGCGCCCGAGGCGCGCGCGCGCTTCTGCGGGCTCGACCTATACAGCATGTTCACCTCGATGGCCGAGGTCCTGGCCTATCTCGACCGCGTCGATCCCGAGGCCGCCGCCGCCGCCCGGCGCCGCTACGGCTGCCTTGCGCCCTGGGCGTCCGAGCCCGCCGCCTATGGCCGCGCGGCGCTGGCCGCGGGCCATGCCGCGTGCGAAGAGCCCGTCATGCGCGTGCTGACCGAGCTGATGCGCAAGCGGCTGGACTACGCCCGCCAGGACGGCGATCAGTTCTTCGACGCCGAGCGCAACGCGCAGCTGGTGGCCGACGCCGAACGCTACTACCGCGTGATGTATTACGGCGCGCGCGAATCGTGGAACCTGCGCGACCGCCACATGTTCGAGACGCTGCGCGCGACGCTGGCGCATGTCGGCCCCGAGGCGAAGGCGGTGGTGTGGGCGCACAACTCGCATATCGGCGACGCCCGCGCCACCGAGATGGGCGCCGCGCGCGGCGAGCTCAACATCGGCCAGCTGTGCCGCGAGGAATGGGGCCGCGAGGTCGCGCTGATCGGCCTTTGCGCCGACCGCGGCACGGTCGCGGCGGCCACGGACTGGGACGGGCCGATGGAGATCAAGGCGATGCGCCCCTCGCGCCCCGACAGCCACGAGGCCCTTTTGCGCGAGGCCGGCGGCGCGCGCTGCCTTCTGGACCTGCGCGCGGGCGTCAACGAGGCGGCGCGCGCCGTGCTGGCCGAGCCGCGGCTCGAGCGCTTCATCGGCGTCATCTACCGCCCCGAGACCGAGCGCTGGAGCCACTACAGCCACGCGCTGATGTCCGAACAGTTCGACGCCCTGCTCTGGTTCGCCGAAGGATCGGCCGTCACCCCCCTGCCCGCCCGCGTGCAGGGCGGCGAGGACGACACCTATCCCTTCGGCCTGTGAGCGCGCCGCAGATCCGGCTGTGGCGACGGCGGCGCGAATGCGCTAGCGTGCCCGAGCGCCGCGCCGCCCGCCGCGGCGCGCACGGCCCGCAGCAACGGAGCGCGCATGTTCCCCATTCAGGACTCGGTCCCGACCCGCAATCCCGCCTTCGTCGTCTGGACGCTGATCGGGGTCAACGTGCTGGTGTTCCTGCACCAGATCTCGTTGCCCCCGCACCTGCTCGAAGCGTTCCTGCGCGAATACGCCCTGATCCCGGCGCGCTTCTTCGGGCCGCTCGCCCAGGCCGCGCCGCCGCAGGGCCCGGCCGACTGGGCGCCCTTCGCGACCAACATGTTCCTGCATGGCGGCTGGATGCACCTGATCGCCAACATGTGGACGCTGTGGCTGTTCGGCCCCGCCGTCGAGGACCGCCTCGGCCCGGGGCGGTTCCTGGCCTTCTACCTGGCGTGCGGGGTGGCCGCCTCGTGGGCGCATGCGGCCATGAACCCCACATCGATGCTGCCGGCGCTGGGCGCCTCGGGCGCCATCGCCGGGGTGATCGGCTGCTATGTGCGCATGTTCCCGCTTGCGCGCATCGTCATCATGGCGCCGCTGGGCTTCATCCCCATATTCTTCGAGGTTCACGCCATCGCCTTCGCCCTCTTCTGGTTCCTGAGCCAGATCCTGCCGGGCCTGATGACCCTGGGCCAGAGCGCCGACGTCGGAGGCGTCGCCTGGTGGGCCCATATCGGCGGCTTCGTTGCCGGCTGGGTCCTGGCGCCCTGGGTGCGGCTGCCCGCTTCGGCGCGCCGGCCCTACTTCGCCGACGAGGGGCGCATGGGCTTCGCCCCCGACGGCAGCCGCCGCAGGGTCCGGGGACCGTGGGGCTGAAGGCGGCGCGATGACGGACGAAGACGGACAAAACGACAAGAAAGGAACGAGAAACGCCATGACCGACGCCAGCATCCCCCTGCAATTCGTCGCCCGAGGGCTGGACGACGCCCGCCGCGCCGAGGCCGAGGCCGCGCTGCGCGAGCTGGCCGCGCGCCGCATCGCGCCGCTGCTGGCCGCGGCCGGCTGGACGCACGAGCCCCTGCGCGCCGTCGTCACGGACGAGGGCAAGGGCGCCGCGCCCATCGAGGTGCGCCTGCACCTGCACCTGCCGCGCCGCAACGTCGCCGAGGCCCGCGCGACCGGGCGCGACCTTGGCTCGGTCGTCGAGCAGGCCGTCGAGCATCTGCGCCGCCGCGCCCAGCGCGCCCTCGAGCGCCTGCGCGGGCAGGAAAGCTGGCGCCGCCGCGCCCGGCGCGAGCGTCTGCACGCGCTCAAGGCCCGCGTCGCCGCCCTGCCGCCCGAAATCGCGCGCGAGGCCGAGGCGGGGCTGGCCGGGCTCGACCTTTCGCGGCTCGAGCGCATCGCCCGCCGCGAGCTGGCCTTCATGCGCGCCATGGGCGAGCTCGAACCCGCCTATCCGACCCTGACCGACGTCATCGACGAGACGCTGGCCGAAACCCGCGCCGCATGGACCCCGGGCCTGAAGCCCGAAGAGGTCGAGCGGGCGCTGCTGCGCACCCTGTTCAAGGTGCTGGACCGCGAGGCCGAGAACGGCCGCGTCTTCGTCGACGCGCTGTCGCTTCAGGCGCGCCCGGCCCGCGACGCCGAGGATCAGGCCGAGGACATGGTGCAGGAGGAGTTCTACGAATTCCACCAGCCGGACGAGGATCTGTCCCTGGCCGACATCCTGCCCGATCCGTCGGCCATGTCCGCCGAGGATGCGCAGATCGAGGCCGCCGACGCAGCGCTCGAACGCGGCGGCCTCGTCGCCGCCATCCTGCGCGATCTGCCCGCCCTCTGGCGGCGCGCGCTGGTGCTGCGCGAGATCGAAGGCTTCGACGAGCCCGACCTGGCGCATATCCTCGACATTCCGCGGCAGACCGCGGCGGCGCATGTGGTCCATGCGCGCGCCTTCATGGTCGCGCGGCTCACCCGCGCCGGCCTCGCCGGCGGCGACGAAATCGACCTCGCGCGCCTTCTGGCCGGCGGGGCGGCGGAGGAGCGGCCATGAACCCCATCGACCTTCTTTGGATCTTCTTCATCGTCTCGGCCATGCAGCCCGTGCTGCAGCGCCGCTATCTGGACGCCATGCGCGCGCGCAAGATCGCCCAGATCGAGAAAAGCCGCGAATCGCGCGTCATCCTCATGGTGCACCGCCAGGAAACGATGAGCCTTCTGGGCTTTCCGGTGATGCGCTTCATCAACGTCGAGGACTCGGAAGAGGTGCTGCGCGCCATCCAGATGACCGATGACGACATGCCCATCGACCTGGTGCTGCACACGCCGGGCGGGCTGGTGCTGGCGGCGCTGCAGATCGCCCGCGCGCTGCGCGACCACAAGGGCAAGGTGACGGTGTTCGTGCCCCACTACGCCATGTCCGGCGGCACGCTGATCGCGCTGGCGGCGGACGAGATCGTGATGAGCCGCCACGCGGTGCTCGGCCCGGTCGATCCGCAGCTGGGCCAGCTGCCGGCGGCCTCGATCATCAAGGCGGTCGAGGACAAGCCCATCGCCGAGGTCGACGACCAGACGCTGATCATGGCCGATGTCGGCCGCAAGGCGATCTCGCAGGTCGAGGCGGCGGCGACGGACCTGCTGTCCAAGCACCTCGAGCCGGACGCCGCCAAGGCGCTGGCCGCGCGCCTCGCCACCGGCGCATGGACGCATGATTATCCGATCTCGGCGGACGAGGCGCGCGAGATGGGGCTGCCGGTCAACACCGAGATCCCCGACGAGGTGCTCGAGCTGATGACCCTCTACCCCCAGCCGGTGCGCCAGACCGGCGGGGTCGAATACATCCCGACCCCGCGCGAGCGCGGCCTGCCGCGCCGCTGACCGTCAGGCCAGGCCGATCGCCGCCCCCGCCCCGCGCGGGGGCGGCCGCGTTTCGGCCCGCCGCGCGGCGGCGCGTCGCGAAACCGCATCGCGCGGTCCGGCCGGTCCACGCGCCGCGCGTCGTCGCCCAGCCACGCGCGCCACCTTCTTCGCGCGGTTTCGCTGGTCGGCCGCGGCAGAGGCCGGCGCCGCCCGGCCGAACGAGCCGCGCGCCGGCGCCGCGCGCGGCCTCGCGCGTCATGATGTCATGATATCGTCGCGCCGCCGCGCGCCCCTTCTTCCCCGCGCGGCCCGGCGCGCGGGCCGCGCCATGGGCCGGCGCGTCGGCGCATCACAGGCGCCCCGCGCGTCGGCGCATCACGGGCGCCCCGCGCGTCATCGCGGCACATGCGCCCCGCGCGTCAGCGCATCACATGCACCGAGCAGCGCGCGTGACGGACCACATGCGCGGCGGTCGAGCCCAGGAAATAGTCCTCGAGCCCCGGCTTGTGCGAAGCCAGAACGATGCAGTCCGCGCCGTGATCCTCGGCATAGCGCACGATCGTGCGCGCCGCGTGACCCGAGACCACCTCATGGGCCGCGCCCACGCCCTCGGCCAGCGCGGCGACGTGGCGGCGCGCCTCTTCGCGGTTGTGGCGCAGGGTCTCTTCGGGAATGTAGGCCGCGACGTAGGAGGGCGTTTCCTCGATCACATGGATGACCGTCAGCCGCGCGCCCTCGGCCGCCAGCGCCCGCGCCACCTCGAGCGAGGCGCGCGCGGCGTCGTCATGGTCCAGCGCGACCGGGATCAGGATGTTCTTGTACATGGCGTCGTCGCTCCGTCGATGATGCGGGTCATGATGCGCGCCAAGCTTCGCCCCATCCGCCGCGCGGCGCAATGATCCAAAGCAAACGGCGCGGCCCGCATCCTGCGCGCCGCGCCGTCGCTTGCGCGGATCCTCGCCCGAAGGCGCGGCCAGGCCGGACTCGGCTCCGACGTCAGGCCGCGACGCGCCTGCGCCGCGCAACCCCAAGCGCCGCCAGCGCGCCGAGCAGCAGCGCCCCGCCGACCGGAAGCGGAACCGCCGCGGCGCCGGTCTTCAGCGCGAAGGTCGACGCGCCGCCGTCGAGGAACTGGAAAAGCTCGCCGTCGCCCACGTCGTAGGTGATGGTGACGCTGTTCGCCGTGAACTCGACCAGCGGCGCGATCACCACGAAGTCCGGGTCTGGATCGAGCAGGCCGGAAGACCCGACTTCGACCCCCAGAATGGTCTCGCCGGCGTCGAAAACGATGTCCGAGATGGTGAACACCGCAAGCTGGTAGTCCGCGAAGCCCGCCTCGGACTGGTCGCCGGTCAAGGTGATGTGGCCGCTTGAGTCCAGATCCACCGTGGCGAATCCGCTGTAGCCTTCGGGATTGGCGATTTCGTCCGT
Organism: Oceanicella actignis; assembly: GCF_008124525.1. GTDB lineage: Bacteria > Pseudomonadota > Alphaproteobacteria > Rhodobacterales > Rhodobacteraceae > Oceanicella > Oceanicella actignis. Next base: position 404,340 of record NZ_VNHJ01000001.1, on the reverse strand, counting down.
AGCGTCCAGATCGGGCGCGCCCGCGACCGGCTCGGCCAGAGCTTCGAAGACCCGCGCGTCCGGACCTCTGGCTTCGGGAAGGCTCAGCTCGGCGCGAAAGTTGGCCGAGATCGGCGCCGCGTGGGCCTCGGCCGAGAGCGCGGCGGCCGCGATGCCCGCGGCAATGAGAATGCGAAACATGTCAAAGGTTCCATCATCTTAAAGACTTCACAAGGAACGCGAACGAATTCCGAAAACGCCCGCCGGCCAGGCGCGCGCGTTGCGCATGACGCGGGCCGAACCATCGCGCGGTCCGGCCTTGGCCGCGGACCCTGTCACGCGCCCCGCCCCGCGCCAACGCGCGCGTTCCGCGCTCAGCCGCCGCGCGGCGCGATCAGGATGGCGCGGAAGTCGTTCACGTTCACGCCCGTCGGCCCGGTCACGAACAGGTCGTCCAGCCGCGCGAAGGCCGACCATGCGTCGTTGTCGTCGAGCAGCGCGGCGGGGTCCGCGCCGGCGCCGGCCAGGCGCGACCAGCTGGCGCCGTCGCAGAATGCGCCCGCATTGTCGCCCGCGCCGTCGATGCCGTCGGTGTCGGCGGCAAGGGCGCACACCCCCTCGAGCCCGTCCAGCTCTCGCGCCAGCGCCAGCGCGAACTCGCCGTTGCGCCCGCCGCGGCCCTTGCCGCGCACGCGCACGCTGGTCTCGCCGCCCGAAAGCAGCGCCACCGGCGGCGCGAAGGGGCGCGCGCGCAACGCGCATTCGCGCGCCACGGCGCCCAGCACGCGCGCCGCCTCGCGCGCCTCGCCCTCGATCGAGTCGGACAGGATCGCCGCGCGCACCCCCCGCTTCTCGGCCAGCGCCGCCGCGGCCTCGAGCGAAAGCCCCGCCGAGGCGACCACATGCGCCTCGTCCCGGGCGAAGGCCGGATCGCCCGCCTGCGGCGGTTCGCAGTCGCCCCGCTCGAGCCAGGCGCGCGCCGCCTCGGGCAGGTCCAGCCGCCAGCGCCGCGCAACGGCCAGCGCCTCGGCGCGCCCGGTGCGCTGGGGAATGGTCGGCCCCGAGGCGATCAGCGCCGGATCGTCGCCCGGAATGTCCGACGCGGCCAGCGTGACCACCCGCGCCGGATGCGCCGCCGCCGCCAGCCGCCCGCCCTTGATGCGGCTCATGCACACGCGCAGCGCGTTCATCTGCCCGATCGGCGCGCCCGAGTTCAGCAGCGCACGGTTGACCGCGATCTCGTCCTCGAGCGTCAGCCCCGGCGGCGGCGCGGGCAGCAGGGCGGACCCTCCGCCGCAGATCAGCGCGATCAGCAGATCGTCCGGCCCCAGGCCCCGCGCCAGCGCGAACATGCGCTCGGACGCGGCCAGGCCGGCCTCGTCGGGCGCCGGATGCGCCGCCTCGAGCACCTCGATGCGGCGCGTGGCGCAGCCATGGCCATAGCGCGTGACCACCGCGCCCTCGAGCGGCGGCCCCTGCCAGAGGCGTTCGAGCGCGGCGGCCATCTGCGCCGCGCCCTTGCCCGCGCCGACCACCACGGCGCGCCCGCGCGGCGGGGCGGGCAGATGCGCCGCCAGCGCGCGCTCGGGGTCGGCGGCGGCGACGGCGGCGTGGAACAGCTCGGCCAGGAAGGCGCGCGGATCGTCGAAGGGGGCGGTCATGCCGACAAGCTCCGGGTCTGGATCGAAACCTTTGGGGAAACGTCGGGGAAAACGTCTGGCTCTGCGGGGCCGGCCGGCCGCAGCCCTCAGCGCCCGCGTGCGGCGGCGAGGGCGGCGATGGCCTCGGCCACATGCTCGTCCGCTATGGCCGGGGCGCCGCGCGCCACGCGCAGGCGGTGGGCCTCGGCCAGCACGCGGGCGTGGTCGAAGCCCTCGGGCGGCGTGAAGCGCCAGCAGGAGAGTTCGATCAGAAGGCCGAGCGGCTCGCGGAAGTAGATCGAGTCCATGAAGCCCCGATCCTTCGGCCCCGAATGGGCCAGGCCCCGCGCCTTGAGCCCCTGCGCCGCCTGGGCGAAGACGGCGCGGCTGACCGTCAGCGCCAGGTGGTGCACGCAGCCCGGCCCCTGCGGCGCCGGGCGGCCCGAGGGCTTGCGCCCCTCATGCGTGAAGATGGTGATGAGGCGCCCGTCTCCGGGGTCGAAGTAAAGGTGGTTCTCTTCGGGCGCGTCCAGGTTGGGCTGTTCGAAGACGAAGGGCATGCCCAGCACGCCTTGCCAGAAGTCGATGGCGCTGCGCCGGTCGGCGCCGGTCAGGGTGATGTGATGAACGCCTTGCACCTGGATCGGCTGCATGTCGGTTTTCCTCCGCTTGTCCGGCGCGAGCGTCGCCGTTTCCCGAAAGCATAGCCTGCCGCGCGGCCTGGCGAAAGCGACCCACGCCCGAGCGCCAGGCCGAAGGCCGCCGGGCGCGGGGGCAAGGCCGCGGCGGACCGGCGCGTCGACGCGCGGCGGGGCCGTCGGGCGAGAGGCCAAGGCGCGGGGCGGCGGGCCAGGGCGCAAGGCCGCCGGGAGAACGGCCGGGGCGCGGGGCCGCCGGGCGTCCGCCGAGGGGACGCGACGGGACGCCTGGCCTCGGCGCGAAGCCGGCGCATGCAGGTCGCGGCGACCGCGCCCCGCGAAGCGGGGCCTGGCGGGCCGGCGCCATCGGCGCGCCGTCGCGCCGTGGGGGCCGGCCGCAGGGGCGGAGCCCCGGCCCCGCAAGGCGCAGGCGGAGGATCGGCACGGGCGATGCCTGCGCACGGACGCGGCCCCCGCCCCGCGCAGCGCCGGCGCCGGACCCTGGGCGCGCGGGGCGCGGCGGCCGCGAACGGGCCGCCCGGCGCATCGCCGCTTCGCGCCCCGCGCTTGCGCCCGGATGCCTTGCGCCCGAATGCTTGCGCGATTGCGCCCCGCCGATGCGCCGGGCCGCGTCAGGATCAGCCGGGATCGGCGCGCAGGCCCGCCGCGGCGGCGCCGGCCAGGGCGGCGGCCTCGTCATTGTCCGAGGTCTCGCCGCTGACGCCGACGGCGCCGATCACCTCGCCATCGGCCGCGCGCAGCAGCACGCCGCCCGGAACCGGCACCAGCGCGCCGCCCAGCGCGCCGTTGGCGGCGGCCACGAAATAGGCCTGCGCCTCGGCCCGGGCCATGAGCGCGCGCGAGCCCGTTCCGAGCATGATCGCGCCATGCGCCTTGCCATGGGCGATGGCCCAGCGCCCCGGCGAGGCGCCGTCCTCGCGCGCGAAGGCCAGGGGATGACCGCCCGCATCCAGCACCAGCACGGCGATGGGCTTGAAGCCGGCCGCGCGCGCATGCGCCAGCGCGCCGTCGACGACGCGCCGCGCGGCCTCCAGCGTCAGGGCGCTCATGCCGCCTCTCCGCGGTCCATGGCCTTGCGCCGCAGGCGCCAGGCGTGCAGCGTGGGCTCGGTGTAGCCCGAGGGCGCCTCGACCCCGCGCAGCACCAGCTCGCAGGCCGCGCGGAAGGCCGGGCCGTCGAAATCGGGCGCCATGGGCCGATAGGCCGGATCGCCGGCGTTCTGGCGGTCCACCACCTGGGCCATGCGCTTCATCGTCTCCATGATGCGGGCCTCGTCCACCACGCCGTGATGCAGCCAGTTGGCCATGTGCTGGGACGAGATGCGGCAGGTGGCGCGGTCTTCCATCAGGCCGACATCGTTGATGTCGGGCACCTTCGAGCAGCCGATGCCCTGATCGACCCAGCGCACCACATAGCCCAGGATGCCCTGCGCGTTGTTGTCGAGCTCGGCCTGGATCTCGTCGTCGGACCAGTCGGGCGCGGGGGCGAGCGGAATGGTCAGGATGTCGTCCAGCCGCGCGCGCCGCCGGCCCGCCAGCTCGGCCTGGCGGGCCAGCACGTCGACCTTGTGATAATGCGTGGCGTGCAGCGTGGCCGCGGTCGGGCTGGGCACCCAGGCGCAGTTGGCGCCGGCCATGGGATGGGCGATCTTCTGCTCGAGCATCGCCGCCATCATGTCGGGCATGGCCCACATGCCCTTGCCGATCTGCGCCTTGCCGCGCAGGCCGCAGGCCAGGCCCACATCCACGTTCCAGTCCTCGTAGGCCAGGATCCAGGGCTGGCTCTTCATGTCAGCCTTGCGGACCATGGGCCCGGCCTCCATCGAGGTGTGGATCTCGTCGCCGGTGCGGTCGAGGAAGCCGGTGTTGATGAACACGACCCGGTCGCGGGCGGCGCGGATGCACTCCTTGAGGTTGACCGTGGTGCGGCGCTCTTCGTCCATGATGCCCATCTTGATGGTGCAGGGCGCAAGGCCCAGCGCCTCTTCGACCATGGCCAGGACCGAGGCGACATGCGCCACCTCGTCGGGGCCGTGCATCTTGGGATTGACCGTGTAGATCGAGCCGGTCGCCGAGTTCGCGCGCCGCCCGAGGTCGTGCATGGCGCACAGCGCCGTGACCATGGCGTCGAGCTGCTGCTCCTGGATCTCGGCGCCGTCGGGGCCCAGCACGGCGGGGGTGGTCATCAGCAGGCCCACATTGCGCACCAGCATCAGCGAGCGCCCCTTCAGCCGGCCCTCGGCGCCGTCGGGGCGCGTGAAGACGCGGTCGGGCGCAAGCGCGCGGGTGAAGCGGCGGCCGTTCTTCTCGACCTCTTCGGCCAGGTCGCCCTTCATCAGCCCCAGCCAGTTGCGATAGGCGCGGGTCTTGTCCTCGGCGTCCACGGTCGCGACGCTGTCCTCGCAATCCATGATGGTCGAGACGGCCGACTCGAGCAGCACGTCCTGCACCCCCGCCGGGTCCGAGGCGCCGACCGCGCCGGCGCGGTCGATCGCGATCTCGACATGCAGGCCGTTGTTGCGCAGCAGCACCGCTTCGGGCGAGTCGGGCGCGCCGCGCCAGCCGACGAAGGCCTCGGGGCGGGCAAGGCCGGTCTCGCCCCACGGGCCGCGCGCGATCAGCGCGCCGTCGCGCACGGCATAGCCCTCGACCTGCGCATGCCGGCCGCCGGCCAGCGGCGCGGCCTCGTCCAGGAACGCCTTGGCCCAGGCCACCACCCGCGCCCCGCGCGCCGCGTCGTAGCCGCCCGGCGGCGGCAGATCGCCCAGCGCGTCGGTGCCGTAAAGCGCGTCATAGAGCGAGCCCCAGCGCGCATTCGCCGCGTTGAGCGCGTAGCGCGCATTCGTCACCGGCACCACCAGCTGCGGGCCGGGCACCTGCGCGATCTCGGGATCGACATTGGCGGTCGTGATCTCGAAATCCGGCCCCTCGGGCAGCAGATAGCCGATCTCTTCGAGGAAGGCGCGATAGGCCGCCGCGTCATGGGGCGCGCCGCGCCGCTCGCGGTGCCAGGCGTCGATCTTGCGCTGCAGCTCGTCGCGCCGCTGCAAAAGGGCGCGGTTCGCGGGCCCCTTCTCGCGCACGATGCGCGCAAGGCCCGACCAGAAGGCCTCCGAGGTCACGCCCGTTCCGGGCAGGGCCTCGTTCTCGATGAAGTCGTGCAGCTCGCGGGCGACCTTCAGCCCCGCGGCCTCGATGCGCTCGGTCATGGGTTCGCGGCTCCTTCTTGCGGCGGATACTTCGCGGCGGATTCGCGCCTGTCGGCGCCTGCTGCGCGCAGCTAAGCGCGGCCCGGCCGGCGGCGCCACGCAAATGACATGCGATTTCACCACACGGAAAGCGCGCGCGGCGCTTGAGCCGGGCGCGCGTTTGCATAACTGTGCCGCGAACCCTTTGGACTGGAGAGCGACATGCCCGCAGACCGGCGCGACGACACGCCCAAGGCCCCCCTCATCCGGCTGGCCGACTACCGGCCCCCCGCCTGGCTGGTCGAAACCACGGATCTGACCTTCGACCTGCACCCGGACGCGACGCGCGTGCGCGCGCGCATCGACTTCACCCGCAACCCCGACGGCCCCGGCGGCCCGCTGCGGCTGGACGGGCGGGGCCTGCGGCTGCTGCGCGCCTCGGTCAACGGCGAGGACGTCACCGACCGCCTGACGCTGGACGCCGAGGGGCTGACGCTGGACGCCCCCCTGCCCGACGCCTTCGTGTGGGAATGCGAGACCGTGATCGCCCCGGCCGCGAACACCGCGCTCGAGGGGCTCTACCTGTCCAACGGCATGTATTGCACCCAGTGCGAGGCGCAGGGCTTTCGCAAGATCACCTACTATCCCGACCGGCCCGACGTGATGGCGGTGTTCTCGGTGCGCATCGAGGCCCCGGCCGAGCTGGGAACGCTGCTGTCGAACGGCGAGCCGGGCGAGAGCGGCCCCCTGCCCGGCGGCCGCCGCTACGCCTGCTGGCGCGATCCGTGGCCCAAGCCCTCGTATCTGTTCGCGCTGGTGGCGGGCGATCTGCGCGCCGTCTCGGACGCCTTCGTCACCGCCTCGGGGCGCAAGGTGGCGCTGAACGTGTGGGTGCGCCCCGGCGACGAGGACCGCTGCGCCTACGCGCTGGACGCGCTCAAGCGCGCCATGCGCTGGGACGAGGAGAAATACGGCCGCGAATATGATCTGAGCGTGTTCAACATCGTCGCCGTGGACGACTTCAACATGGGCGCGATGGAGAACAAGGGCCTGAACATCTTCAACTCGAAATACGTCCTCGCCAGCCCCCAGACCGCCACCGACCGCGACTACGAGCTGATCGAGAGCATCGTCGCCCACGAGTATTTCCACAACTGGACCGGCAACCGCATCACCTGCCGCGACTGGTTCCAGCTGTGCCTGAAAGAGGGGCTGACCGTCTTCCGCGATCAGGAGTTCACCGCCGACCAGCGCTCGGCCGCGGTCAAGCGCATCGAGGACGTGCGCCAGCTGCGCGCGCGCCAGTTCCGCGAGGACGCGGGCCCGCTGGCCCATCCCGTGCGGCCCGACAGCTATCGCGAGATCAACAACTTCTACACCGCCACGGTCTATGAGAAAGGCGCCGAGGTCATCCGCATGCTGCGCCTGCTTGTGGGCGAAGAGACCTGGCGCAAGGGCATGGACCTGTATTTCGAGCGCCATGACGGCCAGGCCTGCGCCGTCGAGGACTGGCTGAAGGTGTTCGAGGACGTCTCGGGCCGCGACCTGTCGCAGTTCAAGCTGTGGTATGAGCAGGCCGGCACGCCCCGCCTGCGCGTGCGCGAGGAATGGGACGGGCGCGCGCTGACGCTGACCCTGTCCCAGCGCGTGCCGCCCACGCCCGGCCAGCCCGACAAGAAGCCCATGGTCATTCCCGTCGCGTGCGGCTTTCTCGGCCAGTCGGGCGACGAGATCGCGCCCCGGCGCCTGTTCGAGCTGACCGAGGCCGAGCAAAGCTGGCGCATCGAGCTGCCCGAGCGGCCGACGCTGTCGCTGCTGCGCGGCTTCTCGGCGCCCGTGATCCTCGAGCGCGACGCCGATCCGGCCGAGCGCGCCTTCCTGCTGGCCCATGATTCCGACCCCTTCAACCGCTGGCAGGCCGGCGCCGCGCTGGCCGCCGAAGCCATCGCCGCGCAGACGGCGCTGCGCGACGGAGTCCCGACGCTGACGCCCGCGCCCATCGCCCCCGGCGTCGTCGAGGCGCTGGGCAAGGCGCTGCGCGACGAAACGCTCGACCCCGCCTTCCGCGCCCTGATCCTGGCCCCGCCCTCGGAAGACGAGATCGCCCAAGCCCTGTTCGACCGCGACGGCGTGGTCGATCCGCAGGTCGTCCACGCCGCGCGCGAGCGCTGGAAGGACGCGCTGACCGACGCGCTGGCCGACGACCTGGCCGCGCTGCGCGCCCTGCACCGCCCCGTCGGCCCCTACAGCCCCGAGGCCGCCGACGCCGGCCGCCGCGCCCTGGCCAACGGCGCGCTGGCCCTTCTGGCGCGCCGTCCGCAGGGCCAGGCCGACGCGGCGGCGCAGTTCGCCGCCGCCGACAACATGACCGACAAGCTGGCGGCGCTGACGGCGCTGACGCACAACGGCGCGCCGCAGGCCGACGAGGCGCTCGAGGCCTTCCGCCGCCAGTGGGCGCACGATCCGCTGGTGATGGACAAGTGGCGCATGATCCAGGCCACCTCGCCCCAGCCCGACGCCTTCGCCCGCGTCAAGGCGCTGTCCGAGGCCGAGGACTTCCAGTGGCGCAACCCCAACCGGCTGCGCTCGCTGGTGGGGGCCTTCGCCATGGCCAACCCGGCGCGCTTCCACGCCGCCGACGGCGCGCCCTACCGCTTCTACGCCGACTGGCTCTTGCGCATGGACAAGGTCAACCCCCAGACGGCGGCGCGCATGGCCGGCGCGTTCGAGACATGGCGGCGCCTCGATGCCGGGCGCCAGGCGCTGGCGCGCGCCCAGCTGCAGCGCATCGCCGCCGAGCCGGGCCTTTCGCGCGATCTGTCCGAGATGGTCGAGCGCATGCTGGACGGCTGAAGCGCGCCGCCCGGACCGCGCCGCCCGCACCGCGCGCCGCCCGCACCGCGCGCCGCCACGCCGGACGGGCTGCGCCGGCTGACGCGCGCCGGGCGAGCCGCGCCGGACGGGCTGCGCCGGCTGACGCGCGCCAACCGAGGCGCGTCAGCCGCACCGCGCCGCTCGCGCCGGACGGGCTGGCAAACCGAACCAGGCGGGCCGAGCCGCGCGGGCCGAGCCGACGCCCCTCGTCGCCCCGCCGAAGGCGCCCCCAAGGCAAGCGGGAGCCGGCCCGCGCCCGACAGGCGCCCCCCCCGGGCCGCCCGGGCCGCCCGCGCCGCCCGCGCCGCTCGTCCGGCCCGCGCCAGGGGCCGAACCGCCCCCCGCCGAGGTTTGGACCGCCGCCCGCCGCCGCACGCGCCGCGCCCTCGGCCGCATTGACGCGCACCCGGCCTGGCGCGCCGCCGGCAGGAAGAGCGACGCCGGCGGGTTTGCGCCCTCCGTCGGCCCGCGCGCGACGGCGCCCCGCGCCGCGCCCGGGCGTCGGCTTGCAAGGGCCGGAGCCGCCCCGCCCCGCCGCCGCGCATCAGGGGTCGGACTCGGCTTGCACAAACAAGAACAAATTGAGAACATACGCACGCCCGCACCCCGCGGGCGCCGGGATTCCTCCGCCATGGCCTTCGCCGAACTCTGCGCCACCTCGAACTACACCTTCCTCGTCGGCGCCTCGCATCCCGAGGAATACGTCCTGCGCGCCGCGCGCATGGGACTCGAGGCCATCGCCATCGCCGACCGCAACTCGGTGGCCGGCGTGGTGCGCGCCCACCGGGCCCTGCGCGAATGCGCCGAGCAGGGCCTGCGCCCGCCGCGCCTGATCCCCGCCGCGCGGCTCGTGCTCGAGGACGGCGAAACCCTGGTCGCCCTGCCCCGCGACCGCGCGGCCTGGGGGCGGCTGACGCGCCTGCTGACCCTGGGCAAGCGGCGCGCGCGCAAGGGCGGCTGCATCCTGCGCGCCGAAGACGTCGCCGCCCACGCCCAGGGCATGTTCCTGCTGCTGACGGCGCCGCCCGAAACGGCGCAAGACGCGCAAACGGACCCGGCCGGCGCGGGCGCCGCGGCGCAAGCGGCGCAACGCTGGGCGCGCCGGCTTCCCGGGCAGACGTTCCTGGCCGCCGCCCCCCGCCATGACGGGCGCGACCGCGAACGCCTGGCCGCCCTGGCCGCCGCCGCCGAAGAGGCCGGCGCGCCGCTGGTCGCCACGGCCGACCCCATCATGCACCATGGCGCGCGCCGGCGCCTGGCGGACGTGCTGCGCTGCATCCGCGAGAAGACCGTCATCGACCGCCTCGGCCGCCGCGCCCTGCGCAACGCCGAACGGCGCCTGCGCGCCGAGGCCGAGATGCGCCGCATCTTCGCCGACCACGAGCGCGCCGTGGACCGCGCCGCCGAGCTGGCCCGCGCCTGCGCCTTCTCGCTCGACCAGCTGCGCTACGAATACCCCGACGAGGTCGCCGGCGGCGAAGACCCCCAGACCCGGCTCGAGCGCCTGACCCGCCAGGGCCTGGCCCGCCGCTACCCCCAGGGCGTCCCCGCCCGCGTGCAAGCCATGGCCGAGCGCGAGCTGGCGCTGATCGCCCGGCTGGGCTACGCGCGCTACTTCCTGACCGTGCGCGACCTGGTCGAGTTCGCCGAAAGCCGCGGCATCCTGTGCCAGGGGCGCGGCTCGGCGGCGAACTCGGTGGTGTGCTACGCGCTGCGCATCACCGCCGTCGCCCCCGAGGTCGCCGCGATGGTGTTCGAGCGCTTCATCTCCGAAGCCCGCGACGAGCCCCCCGACATCGACGTGGATTTCGAGCACGAGCGCCGCGAGGAGGTCATCCAGCACATCTACGCCCGCTACGGCCGCAGCCGCGCGGGGCTGTGCGCCACCGTCATCCGCTACCGTGCCCGCCGCGCCGTGCGCGAGGTGGGCAAGGCCATGGGCCTGTCCGAGGACGTGACCGGCGCCCTGGCCTCGCAGGTCTGGAGCTGGTCGGCCGAGGGCGTCGACGAGGCGCGCCTGCGCGAGATCGGCCTCGACCCCGCCGACCGCCGCCTGCGCCAGACGCTCGAACTGTGCCGCCAGATCATCGGCTTTCCGCGCCACCTCTCGCAGCACACGGGCGGGTTCGTCATCACCCGCGGCCGGCTGGACGAGCTGGTCCCCATCGAGAACGCCGCCATGGAGGACCGCACCGTCATCGAGTGGGACAAGGACGACATCGACGCGCTGGGCATCCTCAAGGTCGACGTGCTGGCGCTGGGCATGCTGACCTGCATCCGCAAGTGCTTCGACCTGATCGCGGCCCATGGCGGCCCGCGCTGGACCCTGGCCACCCTGCCGCCCGAGGATCCCGCGGTCTACGACATGCTGTGCCGGGCCGACAGCCTGGGCGTGTTCCAGGTCGAAAGCCGCGCGCAGATGAACTTCCTGCCCCGCATGAAGCCGCGCTGCTTCTACGACCTGGTCATCCAGGTGGCCATCATCCGCCCCGGCCCCATCCAGGGCGACATGGTCCACCCCTATCTGCGCCGGCGGCGCGGCGAAGAGCCGGTCTCGTTTCCCTCCGACGCGCTGGGCGAGGTGCTGGCGCGCACGCTGGGCGTGCCCCTGTTCCAGGAGCAGGCCATGCAGATCGCCGTCATCGGCGCCGGCTTCTCGCCCGCCGAGGCCGACCGGCTGCGCCGCTCGCTGGCCGCCTTCCGCAAGAGCGGGACCGTCTCGGCCTTCCGCGAGCGCTTCGTCGAGGGCATGACCGCAAGGGGCTATGCGCGCGACTTCGCCGAGCGCTGCTTCAGCCAGATCGAGGGCTTCGGCGAATACGGCTTTCCCGAAAGCCACGCCGCCAGCTTCGCGCTGCTGGTCTACGCCTCGGCCTGGCTCAAGCGCCATCACCCGGCCGCCTTCGCCTGCGCGCTGCTCAACGCGCAGCCCATGGGCTTCTACGCCCCGGCCCAGATCGTGCGCGACGCGCGCGCCCATGGCGTCGAGGTCCGCCCCGTCTGCGTCAACGCCAGCTATTGGGACAACACGCTCGAACCATCGGCGCGCTCGGCGGGGGGGCTGGCGCTGCGGCTGGGCTTTCGCCAGGCGCGCGGCGTGCCCGAAGAGGACGCGCGCTGGATCGCCGCCGCGCGCGGCAACGGCTACGCCGCGCCCGAGGATCTGCGCCGCCGCGCCGGGATCGGCGCCGCCACGCTCGAGCGCCTGGCCGAAGCCGACGCCTTCGCCGCCCTCGGCCTGACCCGGCGCCAGGCGCTGTGGCAGGTCCGCGCCCTGCGCGCGGCGGCCTCGCCGTTGCCCCTGTTCGACGCCACGCTCGAGGGCGAGGGGCTGGACGAACCCGCCATCGCCCTGCCGCCCGTCGCCCCGGGCGAAGAGGTGGCCGCCGACTACGCCGCCCTGCGCCTGAGCCTGCGCCGGCATCCGCTCGAGCTGCTGCGCCCGCGCCTGGCGCAGGGGATGGGTCGCGCGCCCGCGCCGCTGCCCGCCGCCGCGCTGGACCGCCCGCCGCCCGGCGCGCGGGTCCATGCGGCGGGGCTGGTGCTGGTGCGCCAGCGGCCGGGCACGGCCAAGGGGGTGGTGTTCCTGACGCTCGAGGACGAGACCGGCGTGGTCAACGTGGTGGTCTGGCCCAGGGTCTACGAGCGCTTTCGCCGCGCGGTCATCGCCGGGCGGCTGCTGCGCGTGCGCGGCCGCATCCAGCGCGACGGCGAGGTGACGCATCTGGTCGCCGACCGGGTCGAGGATCTGAGCGCGCTGCTCGACGAGCTGGCCGCGCCGCCCGAGGCCCCCGCCTCGTCCGATGCCGCATCCCCCGCCGCGCGCCGCGCATCCCCCGCCAGCGCGCCGCGCGGCCCCGCAGGCCACCCGCGCGCCCAGGCGCGCCGCCTTTTCCCCGCGCGCGAATTCCGCTGACCGCCCGACCGGCCCCCGCCGCGCCGGCCGCCGCGATCGCCGGCGGCGCAAACGCAGCGCGGGCGCGCCGCTGGTCCGCCGCCCGGCGCAATCCGCGCCCGCAGGCGCAAGGCGCCGCCCATCGGACCCCGGCGGCGCGCGGGAGCCGGGCGGCCAAGGCCGCAAGGCGCCGCTGAAAGGGAACGAACAAGAAAGCGGGCCCTGAACAAAGGCGCGGGACAGGGACAAGGAACGACGCCCGGCTTGCGGGACGCGGCAGCGCCGCCCGCCCCGGACGACCGCGGTCGCCGGCCGTGGTCGCCTGCGCTCCGGTTTGGCGACGCCGCCCGCCCCCGGCGCCGCCCCGCGCCAGCGCGCCGTTCCGCCTGGCGTCCTGCTCCGCCCAAGGCGGCGTCCCGTGCGCATGAGCGCGCAGCCGACCCACGACGCCGCCCCGATGGCGATCGAGGCGCAAGGCCCGCACGCCCCGGCGCCCGCCGCCCCGATGGCGATCGGGGAGCAAGGCCCGCACGCCCCGGCACGCGCCGCCCCGCTCGGCCCGGACGTTGCAAATGACGTTCCGGCCGCGCCCCCGCCGCGGCGCCGCCCCCCTGACGCGCCGCCCCTGAGGCGCCGCCCCTGCCGCGCCGATCCCGAACGCGCCGGCCCCGGCGCCGCCCCTGACCGGCGCCCGGCGCGGCCCGACGAGGCGCCCGAACGAAAAGCCCCGCCCGGATGAACCGGGCGGGGCCATGGGCCGCGCTTGGCGTCCAGGCGGCGCGTCAGTCTTCGAGCGGCACCGCCACGAAGCGCAGATCGCCCCGCGCATGGACCAGAAGCAGCACCGCCTTGCGGCCGGCCTCCTTCGCCTCCTTGACCTTGCGGCGGACATCTGCGGGGCTGCGCACCGGCTCCTGCCCGACCTCGACGATCACGTCGCCCGGGCGCAGGCCCTTCTCGGCGGCGGGCCCCTCGGGATCGACCGCCTCGATCAGCACGCCCTCGACATTCTCGGGCAGATCGGCGGCGGCGCGGCGCTCGGGGGTCAGGGCCGTCAGCTTCATGCCCAGCGCCTCGACCGCGCCCAGCGCGGGCGGCGCATCGTCCGAGCCGGCGGCCGCCTGCTCGCTTTCCTCGAGCCGGCCGAGCGTGACCTTGAGCGTGTGCGTCTTGCCCTTGCGCCAGACGGTCACGCGCACGGGCTTGCCCACCTCGGCGTCGGCGACCATGCGCGGCAGGTCGCGCATCTGCTTCACGTCCTTGCCGTCGAAGGACAGGATCACGTCGCCCACCTGCAGGCCGGCCTGCGCGGCGGGGCCGCCCTCGACCACGCCCGAGACCAGCGCGCCGCGCGCGGCGTCAAGGCCCAGCCCCTCGGCGATCTCGTCGGTCACGGTCTGGATCTGCACGCCCAGCCAGCCGCGGCGGGTCTCGCCGAACTCGCGCAGCTGCGAAACCACCTTGGTGACGATGGCCGAGGGCACCGCGAAGCCGATGCCGATCGACCCGCCCGAGGGCGAGATGATGGCCGTGTTCACGCCGATCACTTCGCCGTCCATGTTGAACAGCGGACCGCCCGAGTTGCCGCGGTTGATCGCCGCGTCGGTCTGCAGGAAGTCGTCATAGGGTCCGGCGTTGATGTCGCGGTTGCGCGCCGAGATGATGCCCGCCGTCACCGTCCCGCCAAGGCCGAAGGGGTTGCCGATGGCCAGCACCCAGTCGCCCACCCGCGCCTTGTCGCTGTCGCCGAAGGGCACGAAGGGCAGCGGCGCCTTGGGCTCGACCTTGAGCAGCGCGATGTCGGTCTTGGGGTCCGTGCCCACGATCTTCGCCGGCAGGGACTCGCCGTCGGTGAAGTTCACCTTGATCTCGTCCGCGCCGTCGATGACGTGGTTGTTGGTGACGATGTAGCCGTCCTGCGAGATGACGAAGCCCGAGCCCAGCGAGCTGACCTTGCGCGGCGGTCCGCCCTGATCGCCGAACAGCTCGGGGAACAGGTCGCGGAAGGGCGAGTTCTCGGGCAGGCGCGGCCCGAGCGGGCGCGAGGGCCGCGCCACCGTCTGCGAGGTCGAGACGTTGACCACCGCCGGGCTGAGCCGCTCGGCCAGGTCGGCGAAGCTTTCGGGCGCGCCGCGCGCGGCGGCCTCGCGCGCGGCGCCCAGCGCCAGCGCGGCGGCCAGCGCCAGCGTGGCCAGCATGGCCCACAGCAGCCGGGCCGCGCCGGGCCGCGCGGCGGCCGCCGCGACCGCATACGGTCGGCGGGTTCGTGTGATGGACAAGGTCGTTCTCCTCCTGATCCTGCGTTGTCTTGTTTCGTCCTGCGGGCGCCCTCGGGGCCTGCGGCGTCGCCTTTCAGATGTGTCTTTTGCGCCGCACCGCAAGAGCATCGCGCCCCGCCGCGATCACGAGCGCGCGATCATCAGCAGCGCCACGCCCGCCGCCGCCGCGCCAAGACCCAGCATGCGCCGCCGCTCGACGCCCGCCGCCTGCAGAAACGCCAGCGCCCGGACCACGAGCCCGGGCGCCAGGGCCAGCATCAGCCCCTCGAAGGCCAGCACCGCGCCAATGGCGAAGACGACGTCGCGCATCGCCCTCGCCCCTCGCTCATTCGGCCATGCCGCGGCGCGGGTCGCGATCCGCGCCGCCGCCCAGATACTCGAAGAACTCGCTGCCCGGGGTCAGCACCAGCGTCGTGCTGCCGGGCTGGATCGACTTCTCGTAGGCGCCCAGCGAGCGGTAGAAGGCGAAGAACTCGGGGTCCCTGCCGAAGGCCTCGGCGAAGATTCGGTTGCGCTTGGCGTCGGCCTCGCCGCGGATGATCTCGCTGTCGCGCCGCGCTTCGGAAACCAGCTCGACGGCCTGGCGGTCGGCGTTGGCGCGCACGCGCTGGGCGGCCTCGGCGCCGCGGGCGCGCTCGTCGGCGGCCTCGCGCACGCGCTCGGCCTTCATGCGCTCGAAGGTCGCCTGAAGGTTCTGCTGCGGCAGGTCGGCGCGGCGGATGCGCACGTCGATGATCTGCACGCCCAGCGTCGCGGCGCTGCCGCGCGCGGCGTCGCGGATGCGCGCCATCAGCTGCGCGCGGTCGTCGGACAGGATGTTGTCGGACATGACCGAGCCCAGCACCTCGCGCAGGGCGGCGTTGAGGATGCGCTCGAGCCGCGGCAGCGCCGCCGCCTCGGTCTGCACCGCCTGGCGGAAGCGCAGCGGATCGACGATGCGCCAGCGCGCGAAGGCGTCCACCACCAGGCGGCGGTCGTCGAGCGGCGTGATCTCGAGCTCGGAAGTCTCGAGCGGCAGGATGCGGTCCTCGTAATAGACCACGTTCTGGATGAACGGGATCTTGAAGTAGAGCCCCGGCTGGCGGTAGCCGTCGGGGTCGCCCACCACCTTGCCGAACTGCAGCTTGAGGGCCTGCTGGCGCTCATCGACGATGAACACCGAATTGGCCAGCACGAAGACCAGCGCCGCGAGGACCGCGGCCAGAACGGGTCCCTTCTTCATCGGTTGGCCCCCTTGTTGAGCTCGTTGAGCGGCAGGTAGGGCACCACGCCCGGGCCGCCCTCGCCGCCGGCGATGTTCTCGTCGACGATGATCTTGTCCACCCCGGCCAGGACGCGCTCCATGGTCTCGAGGTAGAGGCGCTTGCGCGTCACGTCCTTGGCGCGGGCGTATTCCTTGTAGACGGCCAGGAAGCGCGCCGCCTCGCCCTCGGCCTCGTTGACGACCTGGGCGGCGTAGCCCTCGGCCTCCTGCAGGATCTGGGCGCTTTCGCCGCGCGCCTGCGCCAGGCGCTTGTTGGCGTAGGCCTCGGCCTGCTTCTTGGCCGTGTCGCGGTCCTGGGCGGCCGCCTGCACGTCGCGGAAGGCGTCGATGACCTCGGGCGGCGGGTCGGCCTTGTCGAAGTTCACGCGCACGATGTTCACGCCCGACTCATAGCTGTCGAGCGTGTCCTGGATCAGCTTCTCGACCTCCTGGCTGATGATGGCGCGGTCGCGGTTGAGAATCGGCTTGAGCTGCGAGCGGCCGATCACCTCGCGCATGGCCGATTCCGACACGGCGCGGATGGTGGCGTCGGGCTCGGCGATGTTGAACAGGAACTTGGTCGGGTCCGAGATGTTCCACACCACCTGGAAGTCGATGTCGACGATGTTCTCGTCGCCGGTCAGCATCAGGCCCGTGTCGCCGCCCCGGCGGCGCGAGGTCGCCGGCTCGGAGCCGATGTCGATCAGGTTCTCGCGCGTGACCGCGAGCTTCTCGTAGGTGACGACCGGCCAGGGCGCGAAGTTCAGGCCCGGATCGCGCACGGCGTAGAGCTCGCCGAAGAACAGCTCGACCGAGCGTTCCTCGGGCGCGACGGTGTAGACCGAGGCGTAGACCCACAGCGCGAAGGCGCCCAGCGCCGCCAGCGTCCAGCCGCCGCGGCCAAGCCCGCCGCCGCCGCCCGAGCCGCCGCCGCCCGGCCCGCCCGGGCCGCCGCCGCCGAAGATGACCTTCAGCCTCTCGCGCCCCTGGCGCAGCAGCTCGTCCATGTCGGGGCCTTCGCCCCCGCCGCCGCCCGGCCCGCCCGAGCCGGGCCCGCCCCCCCAGGGGTTGCGGCCGCCCGAGCCCCGGTCGTCCTTGCCGCCGCCGCCCCATGGGCCGCCGGAGTTGTTGCTGAATGGCATGTCGGTTTCGGTCCTCCGTGAATTCTCGCCTCGCCCCTGCCCTGCAAGATGGCGGGGCGGGCGCCGCGTTCAAGTGCTATGCGACGGGATCGCGCATGGTGACCAGCTCTTCCGCCGCCGTCGGGTGCACGGCCACGGTGCGGTCGAAATCCTCTTTCGTCGCCCCCATCTTCACCGCGACGCCGGCCAGCTGGATCATCTCGGCGGCCGCGTGGCCCACGATGTGCACGCCCAGCACCCGCCGGTCGGATTTGCGCACCACCATCTTCATGAGCATCCTCTCGTCCCGCCCCGACAGGGTATGGAACATGGGCCGGAAGGTCGAGCGGTAGATCTCGACCTCGGCCTCGCGGCGCGCCTCGGCCTCGGTCAGGCCCACGGTCCCGATCTCGGGCTGGGTGAAGACGGCGGTGGGCACGTCGGAATGATCGGCCGCGGTGGGCTCGCCCCCGAAGACGGTGCGGGCGAAGGCGGCGCCCTCGCGGATGGCGACGGGGGTCAGCGCCAGGCGGTCGGTGACGTCGCCGACGGCGAAGATCGAGGGCACGTTCGTCTGCGACCAGCGGTCCACCAGCACCTCGCCGCGCGGGCCCAGCGCCACGCCCGCCTTCTCGAGCCCCAGCCCCGCCGTGTTGGGCACGCGCCCGGTGGCGTAGAGCACGCAGTCGACGGCCAGCCGCGCCCCGTCCTCGAGCGTCAGGACAAGCCCGTCCTCGGCGCGGTCGATGCGCGCCACGTCGGTTTCGGTGCGCAGGTCGATCCCCTTGGCGCGCATCAGCCCGGCGACATGGCCGCGCACGTCGTCGTCGAAGCCGCGCAGGATCTGTTCGCCGCGGTAGAGCTGGGTCACGCGCGCGCCCAGCCCGTTGAGGATGCCGGCGAACTCGCAAGCGATGTAGCCGCCGCCGACCACCGCGACGCGCGCGGGCAGATGCGGCAGGTCGAAGATCTCGTTCGAGGTGATGGCGTGATGGGCGCCCGGAATGTCGGGCACAAAGGGCGTCCCGCCGGTGGCGATGAGGATGTGGCGCGCGCGCACCTCATGCCCGTGCGAGGCCAGGCGCACGGTGTGCGGCCCCGTCACCTCGGCCCGGCAGCGGTGCAGCTCGCACCCGGCCAGGTCCAGGTTGCGCGCATAGATGGCCTCGAGCCGGGCGATCTCGGCGTCCTTGGCGGCGATGAAGCGGCTCCAGTCGAAGCTGCGCGGGCCGACCTGCCAGCCATAGCCCTCGGCGTCCTCGAACAGTTCCGAGAAGGCCGAGGCGTAGACCATCAGCTTTTTCGGCACGCAGCCGCGCACCACGCAGGTGCCGCCGAAGCGGAACTCCTCGGCCACGCCGACGCGCGCGCCGTAGCCGGCCGCCATGCGCGCCGCGCGCACCCCGCCCGAGCCGCCGCCGATCACGAACAGGTCGTAGTCGAACTCCATCGAGCCTTCCTCCTCGCGCGCCGGGCCGGTCAATGCTCGTCGTCCTCGGTCAGGTCGGGCGCCTCGATGGTCGTGGCGGTGTCGTCCTCGTGGCCGACCACGGCCATGTCGGCGATCTCGATGAACAGGCCGTTCTCGACGACGCCGGGAATGGCGTTGAGCGCGCCGCTCAGATCCTCGGGATCGCCGATGCGCCGCAGGTGCAGGTCAAGGATGTAGTGCCCGCAATCGGTGACGTAGGGCGCGTCCTTGGCCATGCGCAGCGTCGACGAGCGGCCGTCCACGTCCATGTCCTCGAGCATCTCCTCGACGATGGCCTTGGTGGTCTCCCAGCCGAAGGGCACGATCTCGACCGGCAGCGGAAAGGCGCCCAGGGTCTCGACCTGCTTGGTCTCGTCGGCGATGACCACCATGCGGTCCGAGGCGACGGCGACGATCTTCTCCTGCAGCAAGGCGCCGCCGCCGCCCTTGATGAGCGTCAGCGCGGCGTCGAATTCGTCGGCGCCGTCCACGGTCAGGTCCAGCCATCCGGCCTCGTCCAGCGTGACCAGCGGCACGCCGTGGCGCGCGGCCAGGCGCGCGGTGCGCTCGGAGGTGGGCGTGCCGGTCACCTTCAGCCCCTCCTCGCGGATGCGCTCGCCCAGAAGCTCGACGAACCAGGCGGCGGTGGAGCCGGTGCCGAGCCCGAGGCGCATCCCGGATTCGACAAGCTTGACGGCTTCGCGCGCGGCGGCGCGCTTGGCGATGTCGGCCGCGGTGAGGGTCTTGGCCATGGCGGTTTCCTGCTGTGGTTCGAGGGCGAGTCGGAACCTATACGGATGCCCGTGCGATGCAAGCCGCGCGGCGCCGGACCGGCCGGACAAGCGCGCCCCCGGCGGCGGGCGGCGCGGGGGCCGGGTCCGGGCCGGAGCCGGGTCGGGGCCGGGTCGGGAGCCAGGTCTGCGGCCGGGGCTGGGTCGGGCCGGGGAACGGCGCCGGGTCCGAGCCCGGGGCGCGGGGCAGGCCCGGGGCGCGAGGACGGGGCGCGGGCACGGGGCGCGGAGACGGGGCGCGGGGATGGGGCGCGGCAACGGCGCGCGGGGCGCGGCGGCAGGCTCCGCGCGCCGGTCGAGCCGCGCCCCCCGGCACGCTCGCCCCTTGCGCCCGGCGCGGGCCGGCGGCGCGATCGGCGCATCGAGGGTCGCAAGCGCCTCGCCCGCGGGCGGCTCGCGCGGCTATGATCGGCGCCGGCGCGGCCCGCGCGGGGCGCGCAAGACGGCGAGCAAGACGGCGAGCAAGACGGCGCGAGAGACGGCGCGAGAGACGGCGAGGCGGCGGAGAGAAGCGATGTTCCTGAGCGTGTTCGACATCTTCAAGATCGGCGTCGGGCCCTCCAGCTCGCACACCATGGGTCCCATGACGGCGGCGGCGCGCTTTCTGGACGCGCTGCGCGCGGGCGACGCGCGCGTGCCGGGCGCGGGCGCGCCGGCGCGGCTGGAATGCCGGCTGCACGGCTCGCTGGCCTTCACCGGCAAGGGCCACGCCACCGACCGGGCGGTGCTGCTGGGGCTGCTGGGCCACCGGCCCGACACGCTCGACCCCGACGAGGCCGAGGCCGCGCTGGCGCGCCTTGCGGTCGAGCGCCGCGCCGCCCCTCCGGGCCTGCCGCCCATGGCGCTGGACCCCGAAGGCGCGGTCATCTTCGACTACGGCCCGCCCCTGCCCGGACACGCCAACGGCATGGTGCTGTCGGCCTATGACGCCGAAGGGCGGCTGCACCTGCGCGAGACCTACTACTCGATCGGCGGCGGCTTCGTGCTGACCGAGGCCGAGCTGGCCCGCGACGCCGCCCACGCCCCGGTGGACGAGGACGTGCCCTTCCCCTTCCGCACCGCCGCGCAGATGCTGCGCATGTGCCGCGAGTCGGGGCTGAGCATCGCCGGCCTCAAGCGCGCGAACGAAGAGACGCGCATGTCGCGCGCGGCGCTGGACCGGGGCCTGGACCGGATCTGGGAGGCGATGGATGCGTGCATCGCCCGCGGCCTGTCGAAGGAGGGAACCCTGCCCGGCGGGCTGGGCGTGCGCCGGCGCGCCGCCGCCATCCGCCGCCAGCTCGAGGCCGAGCGCGGCGCGAACATGCCGCCGCCCCATGTCGCCAACGACTGGATCAGCCTCTACGCCATGGCCGTGAACGAAGAGAACGCCGCCGGCGGGCGCGTGGTCACCGCGCCGACCAACGGCGCGGCGGGCGTGTTTCCGGGCGTGGTGAAATACTATCTCGAGCACTGCCCCGGCGCGCGCCGCTCGGATGTGCGCGAGATGCTGCTGACCGGCGCGGCCATCGGCGGGATCATCAAGTTCAACGCCTCGATCTCGGGGGCCGAGGTCGGCTGCCAGGGCGAGGTGGGCTCGGCCTCGGCCATGGCGGCGGCGGCGCTGTGCGCGGCGCTGGGCGGGCGCCCCGAGCAGGTCGAGAACGCCGCCGAGATCGCGCTCGAGCACCATCTGGGCATGACCTGCGACCCGGTGCGCGGGCTGGTGCAGGTGCCCTGCATCGAGCGCAACGGCCTTGGCGCGGTCAAGGCGGTGGCGGCGGCCTCGCTGGCGCTGCGCGGCGACGGGGCGCATGTGGTGCCGCTCGATGCGTGCATCGAGACCATGCGCCAGACCGGGCGGGACATGGACTCGCGCTACAAGGAGACCAGCCTGGGGGGCCTCGCCGTCAACCTGCCCGAGTGCTGAGCGGCGCGCCCGTCAGGCTCTCGATCGCCGCGTCCAGAAAGCGCGGCTCGAGCAGGATCACCGCGCCGGGTCCGTCGAAGCGCAGCGTCACCTCCTCGGCCGCGGCCTCGTTCGAGGTCCCGATGACCGAACCGGCCGCCAGCGCCAGCGGGTCCAGCGGCCAGCGCAGCCCGCGCGAGCCATGCGCCCGGCACGGCGCCAGCGGAAAGATCGACACCCGCGCCCCCGGCGCCAGCCGCGCGCGCCACAGCGGCGGCGCGGCGAAGGCGACGTCATGGGCGCCCAGCAGCACCACGCGCCGATCCGCATGGCGCAGCAGCGCGTGCAGCGCCGCCAGCGAATGATCCATCCGCCCGCCCAGGAACCCCGCGCCAAGGTACAGCGGCGCGCGCGTCAGGCGCAGGCATTTCTCGAGATCGGTGCTGTCCTGCTCGTCCACCGGAACGAAGCGCACCTCGGGATCGTCGCGCCAGCGCGCCGGATCGGCGACGCTGTCCATGTCGCCGATCACCGCGTCGGGCTTGCGCGCGCCCGCGGCCAGCAGGTTCGCCCCGCCGTCGGCGGCCACCACGCGCGGCGCGCGCGCCAGCGCCGCCTCCAGCTCGGCCGGCCCCGCCGCTCCGCCGCCGATCAGCGCCACCGGCGCGTCGAATTCCAGGATCCGCGTCATCTCCCGCATCCTTGCCCGCCGCCCGCCCAAGGTTGACCGGGGGCGGCAATTGCCCGACCATTGCAGGCCCCGCCGCGCGTCATGCGGCGGCCTGTCAGGAGCCGGACCGTGAGCCAGAAGCGTCTGAGCGTCAACTACGGGTCATTCTCTTGCATCGTCGAGGGCATGGACGACCCGGTCGAGGTGCTGCGCCAGGTGTTCGACCTGTGCCGCGAGGCGTCGGCCGGCAACCCGGCCTTCGGCGCGCCCGAGCTGTCGGCGCTGGCGCCCGAGGCGCGCGCGGCGATGGTCGAGCGGCTCGAGCGGCGCATGATGGCGCTGGGGGCGGCCGTGGGCGCGACGCCGGGCGACGACGCGATCGTGATCCACCCCGCCGAACCCTCGGCGCAAGAGGGCGAAGGCCCGCCCGCCCCGCGCGCCGGCGCCCTTGGCGCCGGGCCGGCCGTCGAGGATGCGCAGGAGGCGGCCGCGCAGGAGCGGGACGACGCCGCGCGCGAAGCCTTCGCCGCCGCCATAGAGGACGCGCAGGACCGCAACGCCCGCGATCTGGCCGCCGGCAAGGCCGGTGACGTGCCCCCGGCCGACGCGCCCCTTGCTGCGCCCGAGGATGGCGCCGCGCTCCCGAAGGGGCGGGCGGACGCGCCGGACGCGGCCGACGCGCAGGCTCATGCCGCCGCCCGATCGCAGGCCGATGCCGCAGCAGATGCAGGCGCCGCCGATGCGCCGGCCGCCGAAGCCGCGCGCCCGGCGACGGAGGCCGGCCCGCCCAGCGGCGGCGATGCCGCGCCCGACGCTCCGCAGCCCGGCCCGCAGCACGCCGCGCCCCCACCCGGCGCGCCCCCCGCGCCCGATCCGGCGCGCCAGCCCGCCCCTTCGGCGAACGCCGCGCCGGGGGCGGATGCCGACGCTCCGCCGCATCAGGCCGCGCGCCCCGATGACGGCGCCGCCGGCGAGCCGATCGATCCGGCGCGCCTCGCCAAGGCCCGCGACGCCTTCGCGCAGGGCGCCGCCCTTGGCCCGCGCGCGCCCCGGCCCGAAGCTTCGCCAAAGCCCGCGGCGCGCGGCGGCGGGCTGCTGTCGCGCCTGATCGGGCGGCGACCGCCGCCCGAGCCCGAGCCGCCCGCCGCCCCAGGGCCCGCCCCCGAGAGCCGCCCCGAACGGCCCAGGCCCGATCCGGCGCGGGTGCTGGCCGATGTGCCCGGCGTGCCGATCAGCTCGATCCCCGAGGACATCGAGGCGCGGCTCGACGAGTTCTTCTCGCGGCCCGCGCGCGCGCCGAAATCCGGCGAAGGCGAGGCCGCGGCGCGCGCAGCCCAGACGCCGCGCGACGGCGAAGCGCCGCCCGCGGCGACGCCCCGATCGCCGTCCGGCGCCGCGCCCGACGCCGCCCCGCACCCTGACCCGAACCCTGGCCCGAACCCTGCCCCGAATCCTGACCCGCATCCCGGCCCGGAGCGGCCGCCGCAAGCGCCCGCCGCGGATCCCGCATCCGATCATGCGCCAACGGACCGCGCGGCATCGGACCGCGCGCCGAAGGCCCCTCCGCCGCAGAGCGCCGAACCCCCGCGCCCCGAAGCGCCGCGGCCCAGCGCGCAGGCGGTCATGCGGGCGCATACGCCCTCGCTGGACGAGGCGGTGCGCCGCGGCGAGCCGATCTCGCTCGAACAATTCGTGCGCCATGTCGAGGCCGAGGATCTGGCCGACCAGATGGAGGCCGCCGCGGCCTATGCGACGCTGCTGCGCGACACGCCGCTGTTCACCCGCTCGGACCTGATCGCCATGCTCGCGGGGCTGGAAGAGGCGCACGCCTTCGGACCCGAGGACCGGGTGCGCGCCTTCGGCAAGCTGATCCGCACCGGCGTGCTGGTGCGCGTCGATGGGGACCGCTTCGCCATGAACGAAAAGACCCTGCGCGAATACGAACGCGTCCTGGGCCTCTAGTTCCGGGCCCCTGGTTCCGGGGCCCGGCCGGCCTGCGGGCCGTCAGCCCGCCGTCTGCTTGCGCGCGGGCCGGGCCGGGCGCTGAAAGCCGGGGCGGTCGGCCAGGCGCGCGTGCCAGCGGCGCAGGGCCTCGAGCTCTTCGGGCGGGGCGATGCGCGTGACGCGCATGAAGTCGATGGCCAGCCAGGCGGTGATGTCGGCGATGGTGAAGCGCTCGCCGGCCACGAAGGGCGCGCTGGACAGACGCCGGTCCAGCATCTCGAGCCCGGCCAGCACGCGCGGGCGGTTGGCCTCGGCCCATTCGGGCACCTGGTTCTCGAACCCGGCCATGCTGGGGTGCGAATGGCGGAACACGAAACCCACCGGCAGCAGAAGGCCGAACTCGACGCGGCGCTGCCACATCTCGATCCGCGCGGCCTCGAGCCCGTCGCGTCCCATCAGGTTGGGCTCGGGGTGCAGCGCCTCGACATAGCGGCAGATGGCCACGGATTCGGTCAGGAACTCGCCGTTCTCGAGCTCGAGCGCCGGGATCACCGGCGCGCCCGCGCGGGCGACGTATTCGGGGTCGTAATGCTCGCGCCGGCCCATGTCGAGCTCGACCAGTTCGACCTCGACGCCCTTTTCGGCCAGAAAGGCCAGAACGCGGCGCGGATTGGGCGCGGTCGATGTGACGTAGAGGCGGTGCATGGCGGGCAGATGGGTCATGGCGGCTTCCCTGTCGATTGCGGTTTCCCGCACGATGGCGCCCCGCCGCGCGCCAGGCAAGCGGCGCCCCCTTTCGTCCGCCCGTCCGGCGCGGCATAAGGCATGAACGCCGCCCGGGCGCAGGAGCAGTCGGATGAACGATCACGTCACCCTTTCCCTCGACGAGGCGCGCAGGCTGACCGAGGCGGCGATGACCGCCGCCGGCGCCCTGCCCGAAGTCGCGCGCTCGGTCGCCGCGGCGCTGGTCGCGGCCGAGGCGTCGGGCCATGCGGGGCACGGGCTGAGCCGCGTGCCCTCCTACGTCGCGCAATGCCGCGCGGGCAAGGCGGACGGGCGCGCGCGCCCCACGCTCGAGCAACCGGCCCCGGCGGCGCTGCGCGTCGACGCGGCCCACGGCTTCGCCTATCCGGCCTTCGACCTGCTCATCCCCGCCCTGGCCGAGCTGGCCGGGCGCACCGGGATCGCGCTGGGGGCGGTGCGGCGCTCGAATCACTTCGGCGTCGCCGGCGCGCATTGCGAGGCCCTGGCCGAGCTTGGCCGCGTGGCGCTGATCTTCGGCAACGCGCCCGCCGCCATGGCGCCCTGGGGCGGCGCGCGCCCGGCGCTGGGCACCAACCCCATCGCCTTCGCCGCACCCATGCCGGACGGCCCGCCGCTGGTGGTGGACATGGCGACCTCGACCGTGCCGCGCGGCAAGATCCTGGCCGCGCGCGAGCTTGGCGCGCCGATCCCCGAAGGCTGGGCGCTGGGGCCCGACGGGCGCCCGACCACCGACCCCGAGACCGCGCTCAAGGGCACGGTCGCGCCCATGGCCGGCCCCAAGGGCGCGGCGCTTGCGCTGATGGTCGAGGTGCTGTCCGCCTGCCTTGGCGGCGGCGCGCTGGGCGTTCATGCCTCGAGCCTGTTCGACGGCGAAGGGCCGCCTCCCGACCTGGCGCAGACGCTGATCGCCATCGACCCCGAGCTGATCGCCCCCGGCTTCGCCGAGCGCATGGCCGCGCTGGCCGCGGCGCTGGCGGGCATCGAGGGCGCGCGCCTGCCCGGCCAGCGCCGCCTTCAGGCCCGCGCCCGCGCCCAGGCCGAGGGGCTGCGCGTGCCGCGCAAGCTGCACGAGCGCCTGCGCGCCCTGGCCGCGGGCGACTGACCCCATTCCCGAAACGCTTTCCGGAACCCTGCACATGTCCGACATCGACCCCGCCGAGCATCGCCTGCGCGCCCTCGTATCGCGGCTTGCGCCCGACATCGCCGCGGACATCGCCGCGCCCGCGCCCTTCCGCGATCCAGGCCCGGATCTGGCCGACATGGACGCCGCCTATGCCGTGCAGCTCGAGGTCGCGGCGCGGCTGGCGCCCGGGCGCGGCGGCGTCGCCGGACGCAAGATCGCCTGGAACAGCGCGCAGCAGCTGGCCATGGCCGGCCTTGCCGAACCGGGCGCGGCGCATGTCTTCGCCGACCAGATCGCGGCGGCGCAGGACGGGCCCGCGCGCATCGAGGCGGCGCGCTTCATGTCGCTGGCGGTCGAGCCCGAGATCGCCGCGATCCTGGCCGCCGACATGGCCCCCCGCCCGGGCGGGCATGACCGGGCCTCGGCCGCGGCGGCGGTGGCGCGGCTGGTCCCGGCCTTCGAGATCCTGGACCGCCGGCGCGTCGATCCGGGCGCGCGCCCGGTCGCGGTGGTGGCGGCCAACATCTTCAACGCGGGCGCCGCGCTGGGCGGGCCCGGCGCCGCGCCCGATCAGGTCGATCCCGCCCGGCTGCGCGCGCGCGTCACGCTGAACGGCGAAACCCTGCTGGACGCCGAGGGCACGGCGCCCATGGACCCGCTCGAGGCCGTCGCCTTCCTGGCCAACCGCTTCAACGCGCTGGGCCAGACCCTGCGCGCGGGCGAGACCCTGCTGCTGGGCGCGCATCTGCCCCCGCGCCAGATCGACGCGCCGGCGCGCCTGCGCTTCGAGATCGCGCAGCTGGGCGCGGTCGCGCTCGAGGTCGTCTGAGACAAGGAGAAGGCGCGCATGTCCTCGTCATCGTCGCTTGCGCCCTGGGTTCTGCCTCCGCTGCTTCTGGTCGCGTCGAACCTGTTCATGACCTTCGCCTGGTATGGGCACCTGGCCTACAAGTCCACGGCGCTGTGGATGGTGGTTCTGGCCAGCTGGGGCATCGCCTTCTTCGAATACTGGCTGGCGGTGCCGGCGAACAGGATCGGGCACGAGGTGTATTCCGCCGCCCAGCTCAAGACCATGCAGGAGGTCATCACCCTGACGGTCTTCGCGGGCTTCTCGGCCTTGTGGCTCAAGGAGCCCATGTCGCCGAGCCAGCTGCTGGGATTCGCGCTGATCGCCTGCGGCGCAGGACTGGTCTTCTTCAAGCCCTGAGGCGCCAGCCCCGCTGCGGATCGCAACCCCGGCGCCGGCCGGACGGCCAGGCGCCATTGGGGTGGCGCGGCCGGGCGACGGGCGCGGTCGGGCGACGAGCTCGACCGGGCGCCGTGCGCCGTTGGCCGGACCCAGCCGGGCGACGGGCTCGGCCGGGCGGCTTGCGCCGTTTCGAGAGCCCGACCGAGCGGCAGGCTCGGCCGGGCGGAGGCCGGGTTCGGCCAAGGGGCGGGGCCGCGCGCCGCGCGGCGATCCGGCGCCCCGGGCGTTCAGCCCAGCGCCGCCGCCGCGGCCTCTTCCACCGCCTTGAGCGCGGCCTCGACGCCGGCGCCGTCGGGGCCGCCGGTCTGGGCCATCTCGGGCCGGCCGCCGCCGCCCTTGGCCCCCAGATGCGGCGCCGCCGCGCGCACCAGCGTCACCGCGTCCACCTTGTCGAGGAAGTCGCGCGAGACCGCGACCACGATCGACCCCTTGCCGTCGTCCGAGCGCGTGGCCAGCGCCGCGACGCCCGGCGCGGCGGCCAGGATCTCGTCCGCGGCGGCCTTGAGCTCGCGCGGGGCCATGCCCTCGACCACGCGCAGCGTCAGCGTGGCCTCGCCCAGCTTGCGCGCGGGGGCGCCGCCCGCGCCGCCGGCGGCCAGCTTGCGGCGCGTCTCGGACAGCTCGTTCTCGAGCGCGCGGCGCTCGGCCAGAAGGGCGGACAGGCGCGCCTCGATCTCGTCGGGCTGGGCGTGGAGCGTGGCCGCCGCGCCCGAGACGATGCGGTCGAGCCGCGCCACATGCGCCTCGGCCGCCTCGTGCGCCACGGCCTCGACCCGGCGCACGCCCGCGGCCAGACCCTCTTCGCGCAGGATCTTGAAGAAGCCGATCTGCCCGGTATTGGCCACATGGGTGCCGCCGCACAGCTCGATCGACCAGGGGCGGTTCTGGCCGGGGTCGCGCCCGCCCATGGACACCACGCGCACCTCGTCGCCGTATTTCTCGCCGAACAGGGCGCGCGCGCCGCTTTCGCGCGCCTCGTCCAGCGGCATCACGCGGGTCTCGACGGGGGTGCAGGCGCGGATGCGCGCGTTCACCTCGCGCTCGACCGCGGCCACGTCCTCGGCCGTCAGGGGCTTGCCGTGCGAGATGTCGAAGCGCAGGCGGTCGGCCTCGACCAGCGAGCCCTTCTGCGCCACATGATCGCCCAGCCGGCGGCGCAGCGCCTCGTGCAGAAGGTGGGTGGCCGAGTGATGCGCGCACAGCGCCGCGCGCCGCGCCGGATCGACGCGCAGCGTTATGGTGTCGCCGACATTGACCACATGCGCCGCGTCGTCGCCGGCGATGCGGCACAGATGGGCGAAGACGCCGTCGGCGC
Organism: Oceanicella actignis; assembly: GCF_008124525.1. Classification (GTDB taxonomy): domain Bacteria; phylum Pseudomonadota; class Alphaproteobacteria; order Rhodobacterales; family Rhodobacteraceae; genus Oceanicella; species Oceanicella actignis. Next base: position 376,247 of record NZ_VNHJ01000001.1, on the reverse strand, counting down.
GCTTTTGCACGTCGAGCACCTCGATGCGCACGCCGCCGGGGGCCTCGATCACGCCGCGGTCGGCCGCCTGGCCGCCCTGCTCGGCGTAGAAGGGGGTCTGGTTGGCGACCAGCTCGAAGGTCTCGCCGATGGCGGCGTGGGCCACCTCGGCGCCGTCGCGCACCAGCGCCAGCACGCGGCCCGACGCCTCGAGCGACTGGTAGCCGAGGAACTCGGTCGGCCCGACGCGGTCGCGGATGTCGAACCACAGCTTCTGCGCGCCCGCGTCGCCCGTGCCCGCCCAGGCGGCGCGCGCGGCGGCCTTCTGCGCGGCCATGGCGGCCTCGTAGCCGGCGACGTCGACCTGCGCGCCCTTGCCGCGCAGGATGTCCTGCGTCAGGTCCAGCGGGAAGCCGTAGGTGTCATACAGCTTGAACGCCGTCTCGCCGGGCAGCGGGGCGCCGGGGTCGAGGCGCTCGAGCTCGGCGTCGAGCAGGCGCAGCCCGCGCTCGAGCAGCGCCTTGAAGCGCTCTTCCTCGGCGCGCAGCGTCTCGCGGATCAGCGGCTCGGCGGCGCGCAGCTCGACGTAATGGCCGCCCATCAGGTCGATGAGCGCCGGCGCCAGCCGGTGCAGAAGCGGCTCGCGCGCGCCCAGCATGTGGGCGTGGCGCATGCCCCGGCGCATGATGCGGCGCAGGACGTAGCCGCGCCCCTCGTTCGAGGGCAGGACGCCCTCGGCGATCAGGAAGGCGGCGCAGCGCAGGTGATCGGCCACGACGCGGTGGCTGACGACCATGGGGCCGTCCGGGGCCTGGCCGGTCAGCTCGGCGCAGGCGCGGATGATCGGCTGGAACAGGTCGGTGTCGTAGTTGTTGTGCACGCCCTGCAGGATGGTGGTCATGCGCTCGAGCCCCATGCCCGTGTCGACCGAGGGGCGGGGCAGCGGCGTGGACGAGCCGTCCTCATGCGTCTCGTATTGCATGAAGACCAGGTTCCAGAACTCGACGAAGCGGTCGCCGTCCTCGTCCGGGCTGCCGGGCGGGCCGCCGGGCACCTCGGGGCCGTGGTCGTAGAACAGCTCGGTGCAGGGGCCGTTGGGGCCGGTGTCGCCCATGCGCCACCAGTTGTCGTCCGAGTTGATGCGGATGATGCGCTCTTCGGGCAGGCCGGCGATCTTGCGCCACAGCGCCGCCGCCTCGTCGTCCGAGGCGTGGACGGTCACCAGCAGCTTCTCGGGCGGCAGGCCGAAGACCTTGGTCGAGAGCGTCCAGGCCTGCTCGATGGCGACGTCCTTGAAGTAGTCGCCGAACGAGAAGTTCCCCAGCATCTCGAAGAAGGTGTGGTGGCGGGCCGTGTAGCCCACATTGTCGAGGTCGTTGTGCTTGCCGCCCGCGCGCACGCATTTCTGCGAGGTGGCGGCGCGCGAGTAGGGCCGCGTCTCGACGCCGGTGAACACGTTCTTGAACTGGACCATGCCCGAGTTCACGAACATCAGCGTCGGATCGTTGCGCGGCACGATGGGCGAGCTGTCGACGATCTCGTGATCGCGCTCTTTGAAGAAGTTCAGGAATTCGGACCGGATCTGGTTGCCGGAGATCATGCGCGTCGCCCCGCTGTGTGGTGTTGCGGCACTGCCTTCAGTGCGGGCGATTTCTAGGCCCTGGCGCGGCGCGGCGCAAGAAGTTCGGGCCCGGGCGCCGCGCGGACCGCTCAGCCGGCGCCCAGCGGCGCGGGCGCCGCCGCGGCCGAACGCGCCGCCCCGCAGCCGCGCAGCTGGATCTCGTAAAGGCGCGCCAGGGCCTCGACCTCGGCCGCGGCGCGCAGCACGCCGGGCTTGGTGCGCCAGCGCCCGCGCGCATAGCCGGCGTGGCCCTCGTGATAGGCCAGGTAGTGGGCGTAGGCGTCGTTCATGTCCACGCCGTTCACCCGCGCCGTGCGCGCCATGTACCAGCCGACGAAATCGGCGCTGTCGGCGAAATCGTCGCGGTCGGCGCCATGCGCGCCCGTCTCGCGCCGATACCAGTCCCAGGTGCCGTCGAGCGCCTGCGCAAACCCGTAGGCCGACGAGGCCCGCCCCACCGGCACGACCCCCAGCGCGTAGCGCATGGGCGGGCGGGCGTCCTTGCGGAAGTTCGACTCGCGCTGGATGATCGCCAGCTGGATCGGGGCCGGGGCGCCCCAGCGCGCCTGCGAACGTTCCAGCGCCTCGGCCCAGTGCGGGCGCGCGGCGTAGATCGCGCAGGCGTCCATCACGTTCGCGGGGCGCGAATCATCGGCCGCGCAGCCTGCAAGGGCTCCGCAAAGCGCCGCGACGCGCATTGCCCTGACGATGATCCGCATGCGCCTCGATCCATCGGCCCGGCTCTGACGGCGGGCTCGTTCCGCTCTGGCGACACGATAGCGCGCATCGCCCCGGCGGCCAAGCCCGGGGCCGCCCGCCGCGCGGTCAGGGCGCGCCCGCGCCCAGCAGAACCGCCAGCATCGCCGGGATCGCCAGCACCGCGATGGCCGTCGAGACCACGACCAGCCCCGCCACCTCGACCGGGCGGGCGTCGTAGCGCTCGGCCATCAGATACGAGGTCACCGCCACCGGCATGGTCAGCTGCATCAGCAGCACCTGGCTGGCCAGCTCGGGCAGGCCCGCCAGCCGCGCCGCGCCCAGCGCCGCCGCCGCGCAGACGACCAGCCGCGCCCCCGACAGCAGCGCCGCGCGCCCCGCCCCCGCGGGCGTCAGCCGCGCCATGGCCACGCCCAGCGTGAACAGCATGAGCGGAATCGCCATCTGCCCCGCCAGCGCCAGGCTGTCCATCACCCAGCCCGGCGGCGCGACGCCGAAGCCGGCGGCGGCCAGCCCGCCCGCGGCGGCGTAGAAGATCGGCTGGCGCAGCGCCTCGCGCGGCGAGCCGCCGCCCGACACCAGCCACACCCCGACCGTGAAGCTCAGGCAGGCCATGACAGCGAACACGACCACGGCCAGCGCCAGCCCCTGCTCGCCCCAGGCGAACAGCGCCACCGGCAGGCCCACATTGCCCGTGTTGCCGAAGGTCAGCGGCGCCAGGAAGGCGCGCTGCGACAGGCCCGCCGCGCGCAGCAGCGCCGCCAACGCCAACCCGGCCGCCGCATAGCCGCCCAGCGTCGCCAGCGCCAGCGAGGCCAGCGCCCCGCGGTCGAGCTCGGCGCGCGCCAGCGCCACGAAGATCAGGCAGGGAACCGCCACCGTGAAGCACAGCCGGGTGACGAAGCGCAGGGGAAAATCCTCGCCCGCGCGCACCCAGGCCCAGCCCGCGAAGCCCAGGACGAACACCGGCGCGACCACGCGCAGAACCTCGACGATGACGGACATGAACGGCGCCTCCTCTCGCCCCCGACGGCGATAAGGCGGCCTTATGACATGAACGCCGACCCCGCGCAACGCGCCCCGCGGCCGCCCGGCCCCGAGGCCGGGCACGACGCGGGGCCCGCCCATGGACTCGACTCCCCGCGCGGCCTATATCTGCGCGAAGACGACCGAAAAGGAATTGCGAATTGGCTCAGACGAAGAAGATCCGCGCGGAAGCGAAGTTCCGCATCGGTCAGGTGGTCCGCCACCGGCTGCACCCCTTCCGGGGGGTCATCTTCGACGTGGATCCGGTGTTCTCGAACACCGACGAGTGGTGGAACTCGATCCCCGAGGATCACCGCCCCCGCAAGGACCAGCCCTTCTACCACCTGCTGGCCGAGAACGAGACCAGCTACTACCACGCCTACGTCTCGGAGCAGAACCTGGTGGCCGACGACAGCGGCGAGCCCGTCGACCACCCCGAGGTCATCGAGCATTTCGGCGAGCTGCACGACGACCAGTACGAAGTGGCGGGCATCAGCCGCCACTGAACGGGCCGCCGGCGCTCGCGCGCGCCGGCGCCGCGCCTAGTAGCCCAGCGCGCAGCCATCCTTGCGCGGATCGGACGCCCCGATCAGAACGCCCAGCTTGCGATCAATGGTGACGGACTGGCTGCCGCCGATGGGCGATTCGGCGCGCTCGACGCGGTGACCCATCTGCGCCAGGCGCTCGGCCGCCGCGGCGTCGTAGCCGCGCTCGAGCGTCAGAGCGCCCTTCTCGAAAAAGCTGCGCGGGCCGTCCATCGAGACCTGCGGCTCCATCCCGTAATCGACCAGATTGGTCAGGTGGCGCACATGCCCGCAGGGCTGGTAGGCGCCGCCCATGACCCCGAACGAGGTCGTCACCGCCCCGCCCCGGCGGAGCAGCGCGGGAATGATGGTGTGCATGGGCCGCTTGCCCCCCGCGGCCTCGTTCGGATGGCCGGGGATCAGGTTGAAGCACGCGCCGCGGTTGTGCATCAGCACGCCGAAGCGCTCGGACGCCAGGCCCGACCCGAACGAGTGGAAGATGGAATAGATCAGCGACACGGCCATGCGGTCCTTGTCCACGACGCTGACATAGACCGTCTCGCGGTGCACGGCCTCGGTCGCGGCCTTGACCGGCTCGGGCAGCGCGCGTTCGGGGTCGATCAGGGCGGCCAGGCGCTCGGCCGTGCGCTCGGACAGCATGTGCCCCAGCCGCAGCGCGGCGTGCTCGGGATCGGCGATGAAGCGGTCGCGCGCGTCATAGGCAAGGCGCGTCGCCTCGGCCTCGAGATGCGCGCGCTTGGCGCCGAAGGGATCGAGCGCCGACAGATCGAACCGGCGCAGGATGTTGGCCATCAGGATCGCCGTGGCCCCCTGCCCGTTCGGCGGCAGCTCGACCAGCTCGACGCCGCGGTAGTCGCCGCTGACGGGCTCGACATACTCGCTCTCGACGGCGGCGAAGTCCTCCATGGTGTGCACGCCGCCCAGCGCGCGCAGGGTGTCGACCATGTCCTGCGCCACCTCGCCCTCGTAGAAGGCGGCGCGCCCCTGCGCGGCGATGCGGCGCAGGATCTCGGCCTGGCGCGGCGCGCGAAAGACCTGCCCCGCGCGCGGCGCCGCGCCCTCGATCAGGTAGAACTCGCGCGCCGCGCCGCTCAGGTTCTGCGCCCCTCGGGCCCAGTCGAAGGCCACGCGCGGGGCGACGGGCACGCCCTCTTCGGCATAGCGGATGGCCTGCGCCAGGCTGGCCGCCAGCCCCAGCCGCCCGTGATCGCGCGACAGGCGGTCGAAGGCGTCGACCGCGCCGGGCAGCGTCACCGCATGGGGCGAGCGTTCGGGCATGCGCTCGAAGCCCTGCGCGCGCAGCGCCTCGGCCGACAGCGCCGCCGGCGCGCGGCCCGAGCCGTTGAGCCCGATCACCGCGCCGTCGGGCTTGGCGACCAGCGCGAAGCAGTCGCCGCCCAGCCCCGTCATCTGCGGCTCGCAAATGCCCAGCAGCACCGCCGCGGCGATGGCGGCGTCGACGGCGTTGCCGCCCTGCTCCATCACCTCGACCGCGGCCTTGGCCGCCAGCGGATGCGAGGTGGCGCACATGCCGTTGCAGGCGATCACCTGCGAGCGCCCGGGCTTCTGGAAATCGCGCGTCCTGTCGTAGCTCATCCTGTCCTCCCTGCGCGGCGCGGCGGCGCCGGCGCGCCGCAGACCGTCGGACGATGTCCCCGCCCGGCGCGAATGGCAAGGCGCAAGCGCGCCGGCGGCGCGGCGGCGCGCGCGATTTCCGCGTGCCGGCGCCGCCGCGGCCTTGCCCCGACGGCCCGCCGCGCCCATGCTGAAGGCATGAGCGGCGGCGAGCTTCACATCATGTCGGGGCCGGGCGGCGGCGGGCCCGCGCGCGCCGAGCCGGTGGCCTTCCAGCGCGTCGAGCTGGCGACGATCCTGGCCGTTTACGGGCGCATGGTCGCGGCGGGCGAGTGGCGGGACTACGCCATCTCGCATCTGCGCGAGGCGGCGGTGTTCTCGATCTTTCGCCGCGCGGCCGAACACCCGATCTATCGGATCGAGAAACGCCCGCGCCTTGCGGCCCGGCAAGGCGCCTACGCGGTGATCGGCATGGATGGGCGCATCCTGCGGCGCGGGCACGACCTGCGGCAGGTGATGCGCGTGTTCGACCGCAAGCTGATGCGCGCGCTCGACGGGCGCTGAAGCCGCGGGCCGGCGCGCCGCCCCGCGGCCAGGGGCCGGGCGGGCGCCCGGGGCCCCATGCGCGCACGCGCCCAAGGCCCGGCGCCGCGCGCAGCCGGACGGCCGAAGGCGCCGCCGCCCGCGCCCGCAGCCGGCCATCGCGGCTGGAACATCGCAAGTCGGCGCCGCCCCGCCCGCGCGCCTCAGGGCCGGCGGCGGGGAACCTTGGCGCGCCGCACGCGCTCCTTGACCAGCTTGCGCCGCGGCGCCTTGCCCCGCGCCTTGCCGCGCCGCCCGCCGCCCGCCAGCGCGCCGCCCTCGACCGAGAGCAGCTCGCACACGATGCCGCCCGTCACGGGCATCGCCTCGCGCAGGCGCACGGTCACGCGCTGGCCAAGGCCGATGACGCGGCCGGTGCGCTCGCCCGTCAGGGTCTGCGCCTCGGGATCGTGGACGAAATACTCGCGCCCCAGCGACGAGATCGGCACGAGCGCGTCGGCCCCCGTCTCGTCCAGCTTCACGAACAGCCCGAAGCGCGCCACGCCCGATATGCGCCCCTCGAACACCTCGCCCACGCGATCCTTCAGGAAGGCGGCCAGGTAGCGGTCGATGGTGTCGCGCTCGGCCGTCATCGAGCGCCGCTCGGTGAACGAGATGTGCTCGGCCGTCTCCTTCAGCGACTCCTGCTCTTCCAGCGTGGCGCCGTCGCGCCGCGGATCGGGCCCCCAGCCATGGGCCGAGATCAGCGCCCGATGCACCGTCAGGTCGGCATAGCGCCGGATGGGCGAGGTGAAATGCGCATAGCGCGGCAGGTTCAGACCGAAATGGCCCAGATTCTCGGGCGCGTAATAGGCCTGCGTCTGCGCGCGCAGCACCGCCAGGTTGATCAGCTCGGCGCACTCGCCGCCCGCCGCCTGCTCGAGCAAGCGGTTGAAGTCGCGCGTGCGCAGGACCTGCCCCTTGGGAAAGACCAGGCCGCAGGCCTCGGCCTGCTCGCGCAGCGCGTCCATCTTGTCGGGGCCCGGCTCTTCGTGCACGCGGTAGATCAGCGGGCGGCGCTTGCGCTCCAGCGTCTCGGCGGCGCAGACATTGGCCAGGATCATGAACTCCTCGATCACCCGGTGGGCGTCGAAACGCTCGCGGAAGGTGATCTGCTCGACCTCGCCCTCGGGGCTGAGGACGACCTTGCGTTCGGGCAGGTCCAGCGCCAGCGGCGCGCGGCGCGCGCGGGCCTTGTCGGCGGCGCGCCAGGCGGCGAACAGCGCCCGCACCGGCCCTTCGAGCGGCGCCAGGGCGGGATCGGCCCGCCCGTCTTCGAGCGCCTGCGCCTGCTCGTAGCTGAGCGAGGCGGCCGAGCGCATGATCGCGCGCACGAAGCGGTGGCCGCGCCGCTCGCCCGACGCATCGAGCGTCATGCGCACCGCGATGCAGGGCCGGTCCGCCCCCTCGTGCAGCGAGCACAGATCCGCCGACAGCGCCTCGGGCAGCATCGGCGCCACGCGGTCGGGGAAATAGGTCGAGTTGCCGCGCCGCCGCGCCTCGCGGTCAAGGGCCGAGCCCGGGCGCACGTAATGCGCGACGTCGGCGATGGCCACCCACACCACATGCCCGCCCGGGTTGGCCGGGTCGTCGTCGGGCATGGCGCAGACGGCGTCGTCATGGTCGCGCGCGTCGGCCGGGTCGATGGTCAGAAGCGGCAGGTGGCGCAGATCCTCGCGCCCCTCGGGGCCGACGGGGCGGGCGGCGCGGGCCTCGTCCTCGGCCTCCTGCGGGAAATCCAGCGGAATGCCATGCTCGTGGATCGCGATCAGCGAGACCGAGCGCGCCGCGAACGGGTCGCCCAGACGCTCGATCACCCGCGCGCGCGGCAGGCCCAGATGGTGCGCGCGCGGGCCGTCCAGCGCCTCGGCGCGCACCAGTTCGCCGTCGCGCGCGCCGTTCTCGGCGCCGGGCGGAACCATCCAGACATGCGCGTCGCCCTTGGCGATGGGCTCGACGCGGGCATGGTCGGGACCGGCGCGGAACACGCCCAGCATGCGCCGCGCCCCCGCGCCGATGCGCCGGATCAGCCGCGCCTCGTAGGCGTGGTCCAGATCATGCACGCGCGTCAGGCGGCACAGCAGCCGGTCGCCCGGCCCGGGCGCGGGATCGCCCTTGCGCGGCACGAACAGGATGCGCGGGGGCGGGTCGTCCGATTCCCAGCCCTGCGGCTCGAGAAACAGGTCGCCCGAGGCGTCGGGCTCGAGCGCGATCAGCACGGCGACCGAGGGCATGTGCCCCTTGGGCGCGAGCGCCCGGCGCGGGCGCTTCTCCAGCAGGCCCTCGGCGGCCATCTCCTTGAGCAGGCGCTTGAGCTCGACCCGCGCCGGGCCCTTGAGGCCGAAGGCGCGGGCGATGTCGCGCTTGCCGGCCGCGCCGGGATTGTCGCGGATCCAATCGAGGATCTCTTGCTTGGTCGGAAAGGGTCTGCTCATGGATCGCGGCCTATCATGGGCGGCCCTGATTGGCGAGCGACAAGAACATGGCCTCGATCATCGCCGTGGCGTCGGGGACAGGGGCGGGCGGGCCAAGGCCGCGCGCGCGCGCGTCGGCGGGCTCGGGCGCGCCCGGCCAGCGCCGCCCGGCGCCGTGGATGATGACCTGTTCGAAGGGCGTCGCGCAGCGATGCGCGCGCAGCTCGACGCGCAAGGGCGGCGGAGCGGGCAGAAAGCGCGTCTCGAACCCCGCGCAGCCGTTGCGCGCGCCGATATTGGCCGCCGTGCGCGCCACCGACGCCGCCGCGCCCGAGCCCGCGCGCAACCCCGGCGGCGCGCGCCCGCCATGCAGCGGCTGCACCGGATCGAGCGAGGCGTTGAACAGAAGGACGGGCGTCGGCCTGCCCTGGTCGCAGACAAGGTCCGGCGGCCAGCCGCCCATCACCGCCGCCGCCCCGCGCCAGACCGGGCCGGGCGCGCAGGTCAGCCGCAGCGCCATGAGCCCCCCCTCGCCCATGCCGGCAAGGAACAGCCGCGAGGGGTCGGCCAGCCCCTCGTCGCGCAGCGCCGCGACGATGGCGGCGATGAAGCCGACGTCGTCGGCCCCCTTGCGCGCCAACCCCGCCGCCGTCTTGCGCCCGACATTCCACGCGCGCTCGGGCCCCGCGGCCTCGGGATAGACGACCAGCCAGCCGCGCCGCGCCAAGGAGAACCGCGCCGTCCTGCGCAGATCGCTGGCCGAGCCGCCCGCGTCGTGCAGCGCCACCAGCACCGGGGCCGGCGCGGGGGGCGCGCCCTCGGCCGGCCGCGCGCGCTCGAGCCACCAGCGCCGGGCGGCGGCGCCCTGCCCGACGGCGCGCTTCTCGAGCCGAATCTCGGGCGCCGCGTCGGCCCGCGCGCCGACCGGCGACGCCGCCAGCCCCAGCGCCGCCGCCGCAAGCGCCGCGCAAAGGCGCCGGAGCAGGCGGGCCGGCGCCGACACCGCTCAGCCGTCCGCCGCGCCGTCCGGCGCCGGGTCTTCGGCCTTGGCGGACGAGGCCTTCGCGGACGAGGCCTTCGCGGCGGCCTTCTTCGGCGCGGCCTTCTTCTTCGTCGCGGTCTTTTTCTCGGCGGCCTTCTTCGTCGCGGTCTTCTCGTCGGCGGCCTTCGTCGCCGGCTTCTTCGCCGCGGCCTTCCTGGCCGGCTTGGCGGCGCCGGCGGCCTTCTTCGCCGCCTTCCTGCCCGCCGGCGAGCGCGCGGCCTTTTCGGCGATGAGTTCGAGCGCGCGCTCGAGCGTCACCTGCTCGGGCGGCAGATCCTTGGGCAGCGTCGCGTTGATCTTGCGCCACTTCACATAGGGGCCGTAGCGCCCGTCATGCAGCGCCACGGCATCGCCCTCGGGGTGCTCGCCCAGCACGCGCAGCGGCTCGGCCGCCGCGCGCCCGCGCCCGCCCGCCGCCTTTTGCGCGATCAGCTCGACGGCGCGGTTCATCCCGATCGAGAAGACCTCGTCCGGGTCCTTGAGATTGGCGTAGATGCGGCGCGGCTTGCCGTTCTCGTCGACGGTCTCGTGCATGACGTAGGGGCCGTAACGGCCGATCGCCGCCTCGACGCGCCCGCCCTCGGGATGCTCGCCGATCACGCGCGGCAGCGACAACAGCGCCAGCGCCTTTTCAAGATCCACCGCCTCGGGCGCAAGCCCCTTGGGCAGCGAGGCGCGCTTGGGCTTCTGGTCCGAGCCGGGCTCCTGCTCGCCCAGCTGCACATAGGGGCCGAAGCGCCCGACGCGCAGCGTGACCGGCACGCCGTGCTCGTCATGGCCCAGCAGCTTGCCGTCCGGGCCGGCCATGTCGCCGCCCTCGACCTCGCCGGCCAGGGGCCGGGTGTAGCGGCATTCGGGATAGTTCGAGCAGCCGATGAACGCCCCGCCCGCGCGGCTGGTGCGCAGCGACAGCCGCCCCTGCCCGCAATGGGGGCACAGGCGCGGATCGCCGCCGTCGGGGCGCGGAGGGAACAGATGCGGGGCGAGGACCTCGTTGATCTTCTCGAGCACCTCGGTGATCGTCAGGTCCTTCGTTTCCGCGATGGCGGCCGAGAAGTCGCGCCAGAAGGCCGAAAGCAGCGCCTTCCAGTCCTCCTGCCCGGCGGCGACAAGGTCGAGATCCTCTTCGAGGCGGGCGGTGAAGTCGTAGGAGACGTAGCGGCGGAAGTAGTTTTCAAGAAAGGCGATGACCAGCCGCCCCTTGTCCTCGGGGATCAGGCGGTTCTTCTCCTTGCGCACATAGCCGCGCTCCTGGATCGTGGTGACGATCGAGGCGTAGGTGGAGGGTCGGCCGATGCCCAGCTCTTCCATCCGCTTGACCAGCGTCGCCTCGGTGTAGCGCGGCGGCGGCTGGGTGAAGTGCCGCTGGGCCAGAACCGCGCCCGCTCCGGCCAGCAGCGCGCCCTCGGCGCGTAGCGGGGCGGCCTCGGCCCCCTGGCCGGGCGCGCCGGCGCCGTCCGTCTCGGCCTGCGCGACGCGGTCGAACTCGGCGCGCAGCGCGCCCTCGGCCAGCGTCAGGGCGTCGCCCTCGTGGATCGCGGGCAGGCGGCGCTCGTCCTCGTCCTCGGGATCGTCGTCGCGCCCCTCGGCGTAAACCTTCAGGAAACCGTCGAAGAGCAGCACCTGACCCGTGGCGCGCAGCCCCACCTCGCCGTCGTCCGAGCGGATCTCGACCGTGGTGCGCTCGAGCCGGGCCGCCTCCATCTGGCTGGCCAGGGTGCGCTTCCAGATCAGGTCGTAAAGACGCCGCTCATCGGGCCCCATGCCGGCCAGGCGCTCGGCGTCCAGCGCCATGTCGGTGGGGCGAATGCACTCATGCGCCTCCTGGGCGTTCTTGGCCTTGTTCTTGTAGATGCGCGGGGACTTGGGCACATAGGCCTCGCCCCAGCGCTCGGCGATCTCGCGGCGGGCGGCGGCGACGGCCTCGGGCGCCATGTCGATGCCGTCGGTGCGCATGTAGGTGATGTAGCCGGACTCGTAGAGCCGCTGGGCCGCGCGCATGGTCTGCTGCGCGCCCATGCCGAACTTGCGGCTGGCCTCCTGCTGAAGCGTCGAGGTCATGAAGGGCGGCGAAGGGTTGCGCTGCGCGGGCTTGGCCTCGACCGAGACGACGCGCAGCGGGCGCGAGGCCACGGCGGCGGCGGCCAGCTCGGCCTTGGGCGCGGCGTCGACATCGAACTTGTCCAGCCTGCGCCCGCCCAGCTCGGTCAGGCGCGCCTCGAAGCTCGCCCCGCGCGGCGTGCGCAAGGCGGCGCGCACCGACCAGTATTCGCGCGGACGGAAGGCCTCGATCTCCATCTCGCGCTCGACGATCAGCCGCAGCGCGACCGACTGCACGCGCCCGGCCGACCTGGCCCCCGGCAGCTTGCGCCAGAGGACGGGCGACAGGTTGAAGCCCACCAGATAGTCGAGCGCCCGGCGCGCCAGGTAGGCGTGCACCAGCTCCATGTCCACCTGGCGCGGGTTCTTCATCGCCTCGGCGACCGCGGCCTTGGTGATGGCGTTGAACACCACCCGCTCGACCGGCGTGTCCTTCCTGAGCGCGCGGCGCTTGCGCAGCGCCTCGAGCAGGTGCCACGAGATCGCCTCGCCCTCGCGGTCGGGGTCGGTGGCGAGGATCAGCTCGTTGTCCTCGCGCAGCGCCTCGGCGATCTCGCGCACGCGCTTGGCCGACTGGGGGTCGACCTCCCAGATCATCTCGAAGTCGCGATCGGGGTCCACCGAGCCGTCCTTGGGCGGCAGGTCGCGCACATGGCCGTATGAGGCCAGCACCTTGTAGCCCTCGCCAAGATACTTGTTGATGGTCTTGGCTTTGGCGGGGGACTCGACGACGACGACGGCCATGCGTTCGCGGCTCCTGGGAATGCGGGCTTCGGCGGCGGACCATGGGCGAGGGGCGGGGCCCTTGTCAATCGCCCGTCCGTCGCGCGCCGCCGCCCCCGCCCGCCGCCTCAGCGCGGCGCAAGGGCCAGAAGACCGCCCGGCAGACGCTCGAGCCGCCCCGCCAGCTCGAGCTCGAGCAGGGCGTCGGCAAGAGCGCCGAGGCTGGCGCCGGTCAGGCGGGCAAGCTCGTTCTCCTCGACCGGGGAAAGGTTGAGCAGCCGCGCCACATCCGCGCGCAGCCGCGCATCGGCGCAGGGTTCGGGCGCGGGCCGGGCGCGGGCGAAGGCGGCGCCGGCTTCGGCCAGGCCGGCGTCGGGGGAGTCGGGCGCGCGCTCGGGCGTCAGGACCATGCCCAGCGCCTCCATCACGTCCTCGGCCGAGCGGATCAGCGTCGCGCCCTCGCGGATCAGGGCGTTGCAGCCGCCCGAACGCGGATCGAGGGGCGTTCCGGGCACGCACATCACCTCGCGCCCCTGCTCGAGCGCGCAGCGCGCGGTGATGATCGAGCCCGAACGCTCGGCCGCCTCGATCAGCGCCACCCCCCGCGACAGGCCCGAGATGATGCGGTTGCGGCGGGGAAAATGCTGCGCCTGCGGCTCGGCGCCCATGGGCTGCTCGGACAGGACGAGGCCTTCGCGGCGCATGCGCCGGGCCAGCTCGGCGGTCTCGAAGGCGGGGTCCTTGTCGGCGCCGCCGGCCGTCGCCGCCACCGTGCCGGTGGCCAGCGCGCCGGCATGGGCGGCCGCGTCGATCCCCCGGGCCAGGCCGGAAACCACCGTCCAGCCGGCCGCCCCCAGCTCGGCCGCCAAGCCGCGCGCCAGGCGCTGGCCAAGCGCCGAGGCGTTGCGCGCGCCCACGATCGCCACGCAGGGCCGCGCCAGCAGCTCGACCCGCCCGATCGCCCACAGGATGGGCGGCGGATCGGGGATCTGCGCCAGCGCCGCCGGATAATCCGGCGCGCCCAGCGCCAGCAGCTTCGCCCCCACCGCCTCGGCCGCCGCCAGCTCGCGCGCCGCGGCGTCCTCGGGGCAGACCTCGTAGGCGCGCGCGCCGCCCCGCCCGGCAAGCTCGGGCAGCGCGGCCAGCGCCTTGCGCGCCGATCCGTGCCGGGCGAGAAGCGCGCGGAAGGTGGCCGGGCCCACATTGCGGCTGCGCGCAAGGCGGATGACGTCGATGGGGCGATCCTGGGGCGCGGGGCGGGCGGCGGCGAACTCGAAGCGAACCTGCATGGGGATCCTCCTGTCGCCGACAGAAGGCCCCCGACTCGGTTAAGCCCCCGTTAACGGCGGCGCTTCAGGCTGATGCGGCTTTCCTCGCCGCGCGCCAGGCGGCGGATGTTGTCGCGGTGCCGCAGCCAACTGAGCGCGGCCAGGACCGCCGCGACCAGCACCGCGTGCAGATCGCCCAGCGCCCACAGCCACAGCGGCCCCGAAGCCGTGGCCGCAAGCCCCGCCGCGGACGAGATCCGCGTCAGCGCGGCGACCGCCAGCCACACCGCGCAGGCGCCAAGCCCGGCCAGGGGATCCAGCGCCAGGATCAGCCCCAGAAAGGTCGCCACCCCCTTGCCGCCGCGAAAGCGCAGCCAGACCGGGAACAGGTGCCCGACGAAGGCCCCCGCCCCCGCCAGAACCTGGGCGTCCGGGCCCCAGCCTGCAAAGAGCAGCGCCGCCGCCGCGCCCTTGCCCGCGTCCAGCGCCAGGGTCGCGGCCGCCGCGCCCTTGCCGCCGGCGCGCAGCACGTTGGTCGCGCCGATGTTGCCCGAACCGATCTTGCGCAGATCGCCCAGCCCCATCAGCCGCGCGATGACCACGCCGAAGGGGATCGCGCCCAGCAGATACCCCGCGGCGAAGGCCGCCGCGAGGTAGGGCGCGGCCTCGTCAAGCCCCGGCGCCGCCGCCTGGCCCAGAAGCGCGCGCAGCCATTCGGGGATCATGCCGCCTCCTCCGCCGCGCGGTCGAACACCTGCCGCCCGCCCACGAAGGTCGCCAGCACCCGCCCCTGCATGCGGCGCAGATCGAAGGGCGTGTTCTTGGAGCGCGAGCGCAGCCGCGCGCGGTCCAGCACCCAGGGCGCGTCGGGGTCGAACAGCACCAGATCGGCCGGCGCGCCCGGCGCAAGGCGCCCGCAGTCCAGCCCCAGCAGACGCGCCGGCGCCAGGCTGAGGCGGCGGAACAGCGTCGGCAGATCCATCGCGCCCGCATGGACCATCTGCAAGGCCGCCGGCAGAAGCGTCTCGAGCCCCACGGCGCCGGGCGCGGCCTGCTCGAAGGGCAGGCGCTTGAGCTCTTCGTCCTGGGGCAGATGCGACGAGACGATCACGTCGATCAGCCCCTCGGCCACGGCCTCGACCAGCGCGGCGCGGTCCTCTTCGGCGCGCAGCGGCGGGTCGAACTTGAAGAAGGTGCGGTAGTCGGCGATGTCGAACTCGTTGAGCGTCAGGTGATGCACCGAGGCGGCCGCCGTGACCGGCAGGCCCTGCGCGCGCGCGCGGCGCAGCGCCTCGAGCGCGCCGCGGGTCGAGAGCATGTCGGCGTGGTAGCGCGCGCCCGTCATCTCGACCAGCGCCAGGTCGCGCTCGAGCATCATGCGCTCGGCCATGGCAGGCACGCCCGGCAGCCCCAGCTTGGTCGAGAAGAAGCCCGCCGTCGCGCAGCCGGCGCGGGCGAAATGCGGCTCTTGCGGATGATGGACCACCAGCGCGCCCAGAGACGCGGCGTAGCGCATGCAGCGCGCCATCACCGTGGGATCGGCCACGGGCCGGTCGGCGTCGGTGAAGGCGACCGCCCCGGCGTCCTGCAGGAAGCCCATCTCGGACATCTGCCGCCCCTGAAGGCCGCGGGTCAGCGCGCCCATCACGCGCACGCGCACGGGGCAGACCTCGGCGGCGCGGCGGGCGATGAACTCGATCACCGCCGGATCGTCGACCGGCGGCTCGGTGTCGGGCTGGGCGACCAGGGTGGTGACCCCGCCGGCGGCGGCCGCGAGGCCCCCGGTGCGGTAGCTTTCGCGATGGCGCGCGCCCGGCTCGCCGATGAAGACGCGCATGTCCACGATGCCCGGCGCCAGCGCGCGCCCGGCGCAGTCGATGCGGCGCAGATCGGGGGCGTCGGCCATGGCCGCGGCCAGCCCCGCGCCAAGCCGCGCGATGCGGCCGTTCTCGATCAGAAGGTCGCCGCGCGTCTCGGTCCCCGCCTCGGGGTCGATCAGCCGGGCGTCGGTCAGCAGGGTGCGGGCGGTCATCGCGCGGCCTCCTGCGCGCGCTCGGCGCGGATGTTGCGCGCCAGCAGGTCCAGCACCGCCATGCGCACGGCCACGCCCATCTCGACCTGCTCGGCGATGACCGAACGGTCGATGTCGTCGGCCACGAGGCTGTCGATCTCGACGCCGCGGTTCATCGGCCCCGGATGCATCACGATCGCATCGGGGCGCGCGCGCGCCAGCTTGCGGTGGTCCAGCCCGTAGCGGTGGAAATACTCGCGCTGCGAGGGCACGTAGGCGCCGTCCATGCGCTCTTTCTGCAGGCGCAGCATCATCACCACATCCGCCCCCTCGAGGGCCTCTTCCATGTCGTGAAAGACCTCGACCCCGTAGCGGCCGACATCGGGCGGCAGCAGGGTCGGCGGCGCGGCGAGGCGCACGCGGTTGTCCATCAGCCCGAGCAGGATCATGTTCGAGCGCGCGACGCGGCTGTGCGCGACGTCGCCGCAGATGGCCACGGTCAGCCGGCGCAGGCGGCCCTTGCGGCGGCGGATGGTCAGCGCGTCGAGCAGGGCCTGGGTCGGGTGCTCGTGCCGGCCGTCGCCGGCGTTCACCACCGCGCAGTTGACCTTCTGCGCCAGCAGCGCCACCGCGCCCGAATGCTGGTGGCGCACGACGATGATGTCAGGGTGCATGGCGTTGAGCGTCGCGGCGGTGTCGAGCAGCGTCTCGCCCTTCTTGATGGACGAGGTTTGCAGCGACATGTTCATCACGTCCGCCCCGAGGCGCTTGCCGGCGATCTCGAAGCTGGCCTGGGTGCGGGTCGAGTTCTCGAAGAACAGGTTGATCTGCGTCATGCCGCGCAGTGCGTCGATCTTCTTGTCGGCGCGGCGGTTCTGGGCGACGTAGCGGTCGGCCAGATCGAGGATCGCGGTCACGTCGTCGCGGCTCAGCCCCTCGATGCCCAGAAGGCGGCGATGGGCGAAGGCGGGCGCGGCCCCGTCGGGCGGCGCGGCGTCGGGCGAGGCGCTGGTCATGGCGGAGCTCCGTGCCGGGCGTGATCTGGTCTGCGCGCGGGCCGGGCGCGGTCCTGCCCGGGCGTCGCTGGGCGCAGCTATAGGCCGGGCGCGGGCGCGCGGGCAAGTGCGGCGCGCAAGGCGCCGCGGCGAATGGCGCGCGCAAGGCGCCGGCTCGGTCGCCGCGCGCCATGGCGCACGGCGCATGATGCGCGCGATGGCGGGAAGGTCGCGCGGGACCCGCGATGCGGCGCCGGGGGCGGCCGCCGCAGGGCGCAGGCGAACGAAAAGGTCCCGCCTTCGTTGGGGGGCGAAGGCGGGACCCGCCCCGCGTCGCGGCAAGCGGACCTGACGCGCCAGGGGCCGGCGCCGTCACGGCGACGCCATGCGGCCCCGGCGCGCGCCGCGCAAGGAGCGGACCGGCCGCGCCGCGCGTCCGCGGGACATGCCCCATCTAGGCGCCGGATGCGCCCCCGCGCAAGGGCGCGGGGCTTCGCGCGCCGCTTGACGTCGCGTCGCCGGCGCCCGGCGGGCTCAGCCCGGCTCGGCCAGGCGGCGCGCAAGCGCCAGCGCCTCGTCCAGAACGGCCTCGTCGCCGATGTGATTCGCCAGGATCAGCACCAGCCGCGCGTTCAGCGCATGGCTTTCGTCCTCGGACAGCCCGCGATGCGCCTCGAGCAGACGCGCGTAGAAGCCGTCGGGATCGGCGATGTTGGGATCGGCGGCCAGCTTGCTCATGCCTCGTCCTCCTGCCGCGGCGCGCGGCCCATGGCGCGGTCGAGCGCGCGCGCCAGCTGCGCGCCGTCGCACGCGGTCCAGCGCGCGGCCACATGCTGATCGGGGCGGATCAGGCAGATCGCCCCCGGCGCCTCGCCCAGCCAGCGGGCGCGCATCTCGTCCGAAGGCTGCGGGATGCGCAGCGTCTCGACCCCCTCGGGCGCGGGCGGCGGCGCGGCCTCGCCCAGCGCCAGCAGCGCGAAGCCGCGGCCCAGCCGATCGAGCAGCCAGCCCCAGGGCGCCGGCGCGTCGGGCGCCGGCGCGCCCGGGCGCGAGACCGCCGGCAGCGCGGGGTCGTCGGGACCGTTGAGCGCCGAGCCGTCATGCACGCACGGCGTCGAGAGCCGCCCCGAATTGACCATGCGCCGCGCGAAGGGCGCCTCGGACGCCAGGCGCAGGACCTGGTCGCGGAACAGGCGCTCGACCGGGGTCTTGGGGGTCATGAAGTTGGTCGAGCGCGACGAGTTGAGGATGTTCTCGTCCGCCGCCTGCACGCGCTCGTCGCTGTAGCTGGGCAGCAGGCCAGGCCCGGCCCGGCCCTGGATCGCCGCCGCCAGCTTCCAGCCCAGATTGTCCACGTCCTGCACCCCGCCATTGCCGCCGCGCGCGCCGAAGGGGCTGACGATGTGCGCGCTGTCGCCGGCGAAGATCGCCCGCCCATGCACGAAGCGTTCGAGCCGCCGGCACTGGAAGGTGTAGATCGAGCTCCAGTCCAGCTCGAAGGGCCGATCGCCCACCACCTTGCGGATGCGCGGGATGATGCGCTCGGGGCGGTTCTCCTGCTCGGGGTCGGCGTCCCAGCCCAGCTGCAGATCGATGCGCCAGATGTCGTCGGGCTGCTTGTGCATCAGCGCCGACTGGCCCGAATGGAAGGTCGGCTCGAACCAGAAGCGGCGCTCGGCGGGGAAGTCGGCCTTCATCTCGATGTCGGCGATGAGGAAGCGCTCTTCGAACAGCACGCCCTCGAATTCCAGCCCCAGCATGGCGCGCACGGGGCTGCGCGCGCCGTCGCAGGCGACGACCCAGTCGGCCTCGAGGCGATAGGTTCCGTCGGGGGTCTCGACGGTCAGCGCCGCGCTCTCGGCGCCCTGCTCGAGCGCGACGACGCGGTTCTTGAAGCGCAGCTCGATCAGCTCGGGAAAATCGCGGCAGCGATCGACCAGGTATTCCTCGACGTAATACTGCTGAAGGTTGATGAAGGCGGGCATCTTGTGCCCTTCCTCGGGCAGAAGGTCGAAGGACCAGACCTCGCGCTCGCCGTGATAGGTGCGCCCGACCTTCCAGGTCACGCCCTTTTCGACCATGCGCTCGCCCACGCCCAGGCGGTCGAAGATCTCGAGCGTGCGCTTGGACCAGCAGATGGCGCGCGAGCCCACCGAGACGACGTTGTTGTCGTCAAGCACCACGCTGGGCACGCCGCGCAGCGCCAGGTCGATGGCCAGAGCCAGGCCCACCGGCCCCGCCCCCACGATCGCCACGGGGCGGCGCGGCTCGGGGGCGCCGCGCAGCGCGGGCGGCGTTTCGTAGGGGAATTCCTTGTATTCGTAGCGCACGGCTTCCTCCTCGGCTCGGTGCGGGCCGGGAGCTGCGCGCGCCCCCGGCCGCCGCGCTCAGCCCTGCAGGGCGTCCCACATCTCGCGGTCGCGCTGCGCGGTCCAGATGCGGGGCGTGTCGATGCCCTGCGCCTCGTCATAGGCGCGCGCGACGTTGAAGGGCAGGCAATGCTCGTAGATGGCGTAGTCGGCGAATTTGGGATCGCAGGCCGCGCGCACCGCCTCCCAGGCCTCGCGCAGCGAGCCGCCGCGGGCGACGACGCGCTCGACCGGGCGATAGGTGCTGTCGACGAAGTCGCGCGTGCTTTCGATGGCGGCGGCGACCATGTCGGGGCCGACCAGCGCGTCGCCGCGCCCCGGCGCGATGGACTGCGGCGCGAAGGCGGCGATGCGGTCGAGCGTGCGCCCCCAGTCGGCGAAATGCCCGTCGCCGCAATAGCAGGCCGAGCGGTATTCGACGATGTCGCCGGTGAACATCACCCCCTCGTCCGGGACCCAGGCGACGATGTCGCCGGCGGTGTGCGCGCGGCCCAGATGCATCAGCTCGACCTTGCGCTTGCCCAGATACACCGTCATGCGGTCCGAGAAGGTGGTGGTGGGCCAGGTCAGGCCGGGAATGCTCTCATGCCCCTGGAACAGGCGCGGAAAGCGGGCGAACTCGCTTTCCCAATCCTCCTTGCCGCGCTCGGCCACCATGGCGCGGGCCTTGTCGGACATGATCACCTGCCCCGCCCCGTAGGCCGAGGCCCCCAGCACGCGCACCGCGTGGTAGTGGGTCAGCACCAGGTGGGTGATGGGCTTGTCCGTGACCTTGCGGATCTCGTCGATCACCTTGCGCGCCAGGCGCGGCGTGGCCTGCGCCTCGATCACCATCACCGAGTCGTCGCCGATGATGACGCCCGAATTGGGGTCGCCCTCGGCGGTGAAGGCCCACAGGCCGCGGCCGATCTCGGTGAAGCTGGTCTTCTTTTCCTCAAGGTCGCCTTGCGAAGCGAACGCCTTGGCCATGAGTTCTCTCCCTTCTCGTCGCGCGGCCATGCGTCGGCCGCCTGCCCCGCGCCCGCGCGGATGCGGGCGCGGTCGGGTCGGGCGGGCTCAGCCCGCGAAATCGGGCGCGGGCAGGATGCGGCCCGCGCATTCGCCGAAGCCCACGCGCCAGCCCTCGCCCTGCGCCCAGCCGCGCATGACGACCGCGTCGCCGTCCTGCAGGAAGGCGCGCCGCGCGCCGCCCTTCAGCGTCAGCGGCTCCTTCCCGCCCCAGGTCAGTTCGAGCAGCGAGCCGAACGAGTCGCGCTCGGGTCCCGAAATGGTGCCCGTGCCCAGAAGATCGCCCGTCTGCATCGCGCACCCGCACAGGGCATGATGGGCCAGCTGCTGCGCGGACGAGTAGTAGAGCTCGCGGCTGCTGGTGCGGCTGATCACGGTCTCTTCGCCGCCCTCGGGCGCCAGCGCCACCTCGAGGCGCACGTCGTGCAGCATGGGGCCGGGCTCGTGCAGATAGGGCAGAAGCGGCTTCTCGCGCGGGGGCGAGGGCGCGCGGAAGGGCTCGAGCGCGGCGCGCGTCACCACCCAGGGGCTGATCGTGGTCGCGAAGGCCTTGGCCTGGAAGGGGCCCAGGGGCTGATACTCCCACACCTGGATGTCGCGCGCCGACCAGTCGTTGAGCAGCACATGGCCGAAGATCATCTCGTCGGCCTCGGCGACGCTGACCGGCCGGCCCATGGGATTGCCGACGCCGACCACCGCGCCCATCTCGAGCTCGAAGTCCAGCCGCTCGGACGGGCCGAGGCGCGGGGCGGCGTCGTCCGGCCCCTTGAGCTGGCCGAGCGGCCGGCGCAGCTCGGTTCCCGACACCACCACCGTCGAGGCGCGGCCGTTGTAGCCGATGGGCATGTGCAGCCAGTTGGGCGGCAGCGCGTTCTCGGGGCCGCGGAACATCACGCCCACGTTCCACGCGTGCTGGCGCCCGGCATAGAAGTCGGTGTAGCCGGCGACGCGGAAGGGCAGATGCATGCGCGCGCGCGACAGCGGAACCAGCGCGCGCGCGCGCAGCGCCGCGTCGTCGCGCAGATCGCGCGCGCCGCCCTCGCGCAACAGGTCGGTCAGCCGCGCGCGCGCCGCCTCCCAGGCCGCCGGCCCCAGCGCCATGAAGTCGTTGAGCGCGGGCGCCGCGAACACCGCCCGCGCGCCGCCCGGGCGCAAGAGTCCCGCCTCCTCGATCGCCGCGAGGTCCAGCGCCATGTCGCCGATCGCCACGCAGCAGCGCGGCGGCGCGTCGGGCCGGTCGAGCGGCGAAAACACGCCGTAGGGCAGGTTCTGGATGGGGAAGTCGTGGTCGGGGGCGTTGGCGCTCTCGACCCAGCTTTGCTCAAGGCTCAAATCGTCTCTCCTGTCGTCAGCCCGGCCGCGCCGCCCGCGCCCTGCGGGCCAAGATCGATGCGCAGACCGTCGCGGGCGATGTGCAGCGGCCCGCTCCAGTGCGGCGCGACCGCCGCGCGCCAGTGCGATTCGTCATAGGCCGGATCGTCGGCCGGGATCAGGTGGTTGAGCGCCAGCGCCCGCACCCCGGCGCGGGCGGCGATGCGCGCCGCGTCCTCGGCGCGGGTGTGGCTGCGCATGATGTGGGCGCGCAGGCGCTCGTCGCCGTTGCCGACCCGCGCGCACAGCGCGTCCACCGCCTCTTCCAGCAGCGCCTCGTGCACCAGAAGGTCGGCGCCGGCGGCGAAGGGAACCATCTCGTCCATCGGGGCCGTGTCGCCCGAAAAGACGACCGCCAGGCCCTCGGCCTCGAGCCGCAGGGCGAAGCTGTCGCGCACGGGGGGATGATCGTTGCGCATGGCGCGCAGCCGCAGCGGGCCGAACTCGTGCGCCGCGTCCTCGCGCAGCGTCTCGATGCGCACCAGATCGCGCAGGTCGGGGCGCCCCTCGTCGGCGATGCGCAGGTCGATGTCCCAGGCCATCGAGGCGACGAAGCCCTCCCACGCCCGCGCCAGCCCCGGCGGGCCCAGCACCGTCAGCGGGCGCCGCAGGCCCGCCGTCCAGGCGGTGTGGATCAGCGGCCCCAGCTCCAGCACATGGTCCGAGTGCAGATGCGTGACGACGATCAGGTCGAGCGCCGTCAGCTCCACGCCCTGGCGCGTCACCCCCGCCGCCGCGCCCAGCCCCGCGTCGATCAGCGCCAGCCGCCCGCCCAGCCGCGCGAGGCTGGAGGTGGGCATGGACGAGCCCGGCCGGATGGCCGGCCCGCCCTTGGCGCCCAGAAGCGCGACCCATGCGCTCATGGCTTGACGCCCGGCGTGCCGTCGAACTTCTTCTCGAGCCCGTTCCAGCAATCGACGTAATCGTCCTGCAGGGGCGCTTCGCGGGCGGCGTATTCGGTCAGCTGCTGGGGGAAGCGCGTCTCGAACATGAAGGACATGGTGTTGTCCAGCTTCTCGGGAACGAGATCGGCGTTCGAGGCCTTCTCGAAGGCTTCGCGGTCCGGGCCGTGGGGCAGCATCATGTTGTGCAGGCTCATCCCGCCGGGCACGAAGCCGTGGGGCTTGGCGTCATACTGGCCGTAGATGTTGCCCATCAGCTCGGACATGATGTTCTTGTGATACCAGGGAGGACGGAAGGTGTGCTCCATGACCATCCAGCGCTCGCGGAACAGCACGAAGTCGATGTTGGCCGTTCCCGGCACGCCCGAGGGCGCGGTCAGCACGGTGAAGATCGACGGGTCGGGGTGGTCGAACAGGATCGCGCCGATGGGGCAGTAGTTGCGCAGGTCATACTTGCACGGCGCATAGTTGCCATGCCAGGCGACCACGTCCAGCGGCGAATGGCCGATCTCGCAGCGGTGGAACTGGCCGCACCACTTGACGGTCACGGTCGAGGGAACCTCGCGGTCCTCGAAGGCGGCGACGGGGGTCTTGAAGTCGCGCCGGTTGGCCATGCAGTTGGCGCCGATGGGACCGCGGCCGGGCAGCTCGAACTTCTGGCCGTAATTCTCGCACACGAAGCCGCGCGCCGGCCCCTCGAGCAGCTCGACCCGATAGACCAGCCCGCGCGGGATGATCGCGATCTCCTTGGGTTCGAGATCGATGATCCCGAGCTCGGTGCAGAACCTCAGCCGCCCCTGCTGGGGCACGACCAGAAGCTCGCTGTCGGCCGAGTAGAAGTAATCGTCCACCATCGACTCGGTGACCAGGTAGATGTGGCTGGCCATGCCGGTCTGGGTGTGCACGTCGCCCGCCGTGGTCATGGTGCGCATGCCCGTCAGCCAGGTCAGCTTCTCGTCCGTCAGCGGCGCCGGATCCCAGCGGAACTGCCCCATCGAGACCACGTCGGGCACGATGTGCGGCGCCGTCTTCCAGTAGGGCAGCTCGATGCGCGAGAACCGCCCCACATGCTTGACCGACGGGCGGATGCGGTAGCACCAGGTGCGCTCGTTCTGGTGGCTGGGCGCGGTGAAGGCGGTGCCCGAAAGCTGCTCGCCGTAAAGGCCGTAATTGCACTTTTGCGGGCTGTTCTGCCCGCGCGGCAGCGCGCCGGGCAGCGCCTCGGTCTCGAAGTCGTTTCCGAAGCCGGGCATGTAGCCCTCGGTCGTGCCGATGGCGCTGGGCGCGCGCACCATCTCGCGCGAGGCGGCATTGACGTTCATCGCTCTCTCCCCGGTGACCTGGCCGGCGATGCTGGGCCGGCCTCGGGGGAACGGTAACGTTGCATTTGCAACGATGTCAAGCGGCGAAGGCGACCGCCCCCTTGGTCCGACGGCCGGCCGCCGCCGCCGTCACGGATCGCGCCGGGCCGAGCCCGCGTCAGCGCCCGCGCCGAACCGCAAGATCATGAAAAGCCGATGCGCCATGGCCAGGATCGCAAGCCCAGCCGCCGGCGGCCTTCAGCTCGCAACCGCCAGACAGCCGCATAGGCCGCCGCTGTTGCACGAAGGCAACATAACACGGAAACAGGCAATTGATGAGTTATCCGTATCACTTTCCTTGTTGCGCTAAAAAATGTTATCGATATGTTATCAACATAATCTCAAGGAGGGGCCATGCAACTCACACGCCACGCCGAATATCGCGCTCGAAAGCGATGCCTGCCGCTCGATGTCGTCGCCACGATCTACGAATTCGGAACCCCTCGTCACTCGAGGGGCGCCGCAAGCCTGACGCTCGACCGTCAAGCGATCGATCTGGCCGCCGACGGCGATCGCACGCGACGGGACAGGCTCGGGCGCTATTGCGGCGCGTATGTGATCGTCGGCGACGGCGATCAGATCATCACCGCCGCACGTCGCACTCGCCGATTCCGTCAGTAACCCCCTCGAAAAAGGTTGAGACCCATGGAACAAGACCTGACGCTTGCAAGAATGCTCCTTCCAACCCTGACCCCCACGAGGAACGAGGAATTCGCTCGCCAGAAGAACCTCCTGTTGGCGCAGGACGGCCGCGTGAGCGTCCATTACGCCCCGTTCGACCACATCGTCCGCACGGCGCGCCTCGTCATCCTGGGCATCACCCCTGGCCTGACGCAGGCGGTCAACGCCGTGAACGCCGCCGTCGAAGCGCGCGATGCCGGCCTGCCGATCGAGGCCGTTCTTGAAAAGGCGAAGATGACGGCAAGCTTCAGCGGCGGGGCGACGCGCGCCAACCTTGTGGCGATGCTGGACGCCATCGGCGTGGCGCGGCGTTTCGGGTTGACCAGCGCCGCAGAACTGTTCCGCTCGGGGTCGACCGATGTCCACTTCACCTCGGCCCTGCGCTACCCGGTCCTCGTCGACGGCAAGAACTACAACGGCGCCCCGCACATGCTGAAAACCCCGATTCTGCGGCGCATGGTCGAAACCTGGCTGGCGGAAGAAGCCCGGCTGCTGCCGGATGCGCTCTGGCTGCCGCTTGGCGCAAAGGCCGAGGCCGCAGCGGCGCACCTGGTTCAGGCCGGCCTCTTGCGCGGCTCGCGCGTGCTCGCCGGCATGCCCCACCCCAGCGGAGCGAATGCCGAGCGGGTCGCCGTCTTCCTTGGCCGAAAACGCCCCGAGGACGCTTCACCCAGAACACGGCCCGGGCCGCTGATCGAGGCATTCGCCCGTCTTTCCGAACAGATGGCAACGCGCGAAGGGGAGTCCGCATGAACAAGACCGGAGAAATCCCTTACAGCTGGGATCAGATCGAAGAGCAGATCCGTGACGCAATCCTGTGTCAGGCAAGCATCCTCGCGGCCTTCGGGCCGGACGATGACGGGCGAACGGTGCGCGATTATCTTGGCCTCGACGGAGACGGCTTCGTGGACGTTCAGGATCTGACGCGCGAAGAGATCGCCGCGATCGATATCACGCGCCACGAGATCCATTACCATGCGCGCGTGGCATATGATTACGCCTATCAATGCCGCCCGCAGGACCGTTCCGCCGTTCTCAGCACCTGGCACGAGGTCGATGGCCTTCTGCAGGGTTTTCCGGAAACGGACGCGGACGCCCAGCCATCGCCGTTCTGCACGCTCAACGACTTCCCGCTGCGGCGCATGCTCGAAACCTTCTTCGCCCGCTTCGCCCTTTTGGACAAGGATTGGCAGTGGGACATGGACATTCGTCAGCTCTCGCTGCTGGCGAACATGACCGTGCCGGCTGTGCGCACCTCGCTGAGCAAGGAGGGCTTCAAGCTCCAAAAGAGACGGGGCCACGCGCGCTCCAGACTCGAGGGAACCGGATTCACCCTTGCCAATGCGGATGCCAGGCTCTGGCTCTCGCGGCGGCGCGGCTTCATCCCCCAGCTTGAGGAAGCGGCGGAAGACGGCCCCGACCTCGCCAGCGTCGGCATGCTGCATGATCCGGATCTGAGCTTTCCCGAAGCCGTTGCCCGGATCATGGAGCTGCGGGGCCTTGATGCATCGGCCGCGGTCGCGAAAGCCGGCCTCGATGCGGGATGGCTCGACGACCTTCTTCATGGTCGTCGCGTTGCGCCGGACATCGATGCCTTGCGCGCCCTGGCCAGAACCCTCCGGCTGCCCGAGCCGGACCTCGCCGCGGCGGGCGTCAAGCACATCCTGGCTTTGGAAACGGGATGAGGCCCGTTCTGGCTGGCGCCGATCGCGTCCCGGCAAACGCCGCCACCTTGCAACTCGGCCTGGCCGGCGTCGCCCGGGTGGCCCCGATGCGGGAGGGCGCGGATCGTATCCGGCGCGGACCTGCGCGGAGGCGAGAAGAGCGTGATTCACCGCACGGCGATCATCCGATTCATCGATGGCCCGCAGATGCGGAGCGTCGGCGATCTCCGCAAGCATGAGCGACTCGGACGGGGCGCCGCGGGCAGGCCTGCCGCCTTGGGAAGCGAAAGCGCAGGACGACCGGCTGTTCCTCGAGGCTCGGCGCAAGCCGAAGTCCGCGAGATTGGCCGCCGGGCGCCGCCGGAGCGGATCGGCGCGCGGACGCCCGGAAAACTCCGCGCCCTTCGCCCGTTGCGGAGTTTCATCGGCTCTGACGGAGAAGGGAGGAAGCGAATCTCGCTGGCGATTCCCGAGCGCCCCCGGGCAGGAGAGCCGCCGCCCGCCGGCGCCTCTCCAGCCGGCGTCCCACCCGCCGCCGTCGCGCTCCGACAGGATCGCGCGGGCGCCGGCGCCGGCGCCGTTCGCGCCCGTTCGACATGGCCGGCGCCTCGTGGCGCGCGCCTTGATCCGGCGCGCCATCCGTGACTTCATTGGAGAAGCAACGATCAGCCCGGACGCGCCGTGACCGAATTCATTCTGGACGACTTCCTGCCCTACCGGCTTGCCGTGCTGGCCAGCGCCGCCTCGCGCAAGCTGGCGGCGATATACGGCGCCGAGCATGGCATCTCGATCCCCGAATGGCGGGTGCTGTGCCACCTGTCGCAGGTCGAGCAGGTTTCCGTGCGCGAGATCCACGGCCGCGTGGACATGGACAAGTCCAAGGTCTCGCGCGCGGCGGCGCGGCTGGCGGCGGCGGGCTATGTGCGCAAGGCCCCCGATCCCGAGGACCGGCGCCTGGTGGCGCTGTCGCTGACCCCGGCGGGGCGGCGGCTGATGGACGAGATCGCGCCCAAGGCGCTGGCATTCGAGCGCCGCATGCGCGCCGCCCTCGCCCCCGAAGAGGCCGCCGCCTTCGACCGCGCGCTGGACAAGCTGCTGGCCAGCCTGCGCGACGCGCCGGCCGAGGCGGACTGATCCGCCCACGCCCGGCGCCGCGAGCTCGGGCAAGACGCCGCCGACCGATCGCCCCGCGGCGCAAGAGCGGCCGGCCGCCGCGCAGACGCGCAGATCGAAACCTGCCGCGCAAGCGCAGGGTCCGACCATGACCCGCGGGGACCCGCGGGCGCGCGGGAGAGGCCGGGCCTGATGCGCCCCTTGCGCGCCCCCATGACGACCCGCGGGCCCGCGGGGGAAGACGCCGGCGCGGGCGCGCCGGTCAGACCATCTGCGCCGCGCGCGCCACCGCGCCCTCAAGGCGCGCGGCCTCGTCGCGCGCGGCCTCCAGACGCTCGCGCTGCTCGGCGACCACCTCTTCGGGGGCCTTGGCGAGGAAGCTCTGGTTGGACAGCTTCTTCTCGAGGCCGGCGATCTCCTTGCGCAGCTTGTCCAGCGCCTTTTCCAGCCGCGCCTTCTCCTTGCCCGCATCGATCACGCCGGCCAGGGGCAGGCACACCTCGGCGCCCTCGAGCGTCAGCGTCACCGCGCCGCGCGGCGCGGCATCGGCGACCGAGAACGTCTCGATCCGCGCCAGGCGCGAGATCAGCGGCAGGCTCTTGCGGATGCGCGCCTCGGCCTCGGGGCCGCCCGAGACCAGCGTCAGCGGGATCTTCGCCGAAGGCGGCACGTTCATCTCGGCCCGCACCGAGCGCACCCCCTCGATCAGCGCGATGATCCAGCCGATCTCGGCATCGGCGGCGGGGTCTTCGAGCTCGGCGCCCCAGGCGGGCCAGTCGGCGTGGATCAGCATCTTGTCGCGCGGCGCGATCTGCCCCCACAGCGCCTCGGTCACGAAGGGCATGAAGGGGTGCAGCATGATCAGGCACTGGTCGATCGCCCAGGCCATGGCGGCGCGGGTCTCGTCCTTGTCGGCGCCGTCGGGGCCGGTCAGGATGGGCTTGGCCATCTCGACATACCAGTCGCAGACCACGCCCCAGACATGGGCGTAGAGCGCGCCCGCCGCGTCGTTGAAGCGGTAGTCCGACAGCGCCGCATCCACGTCGCGGCGCAGGCGCGCCGTCTCGCCCGCGATCCAGCGGTTGAGCGGCAGCCGCGCCGCGGCCGGGTCGAAGGCGGGATCGGGCTTGCAGCCATGCATCTGCGCAAAGCGCGCCGCGTTCCACAGCTTGGTCGCGAAGTTGCGGTAGCCGGCCACGCGCCCCACCGCCAGCTTGATGTCGCGCCCCATCGCCGCCATCGACGCCAGGGTGAAGCGCACCGCGTCGGCGCCGTATTCGTCGATCAGGTCGAGCGGGTCGATCACGTTGCCGACCGACTTCGACATCTTCTTGCCCTTCTCGTCGCGCACCAGCGCGTGGACGTAGACGTCGCGGAAGGGAACCTGCGGGCGGCCCTGCGCGTCCTTCATGAAGTGCAGGCCCATCATCATCATGCGGGCGACCCAGAAGAAGATGATGTCGAAGCCCGTCACCAGCACCGAGGTCGGGTAGTAGCGGCGCAGCTCGGGCGTGTCCTCGGGCCAGCCCAGCGTGCCCATGGGCCACAGACCCGACGAGAACCAGGTGTCGAGCACGTCGGGGTCGCGCTCGAGCGCGACAGGGCGGCCGTAATGGGCCTCGGCGGCGGCCCGCGCCTCGTCCTCGGACGCCTCGCAGAAGGGCGTGCCGTCGGGGCCATACCATACGGGGATGCGATGCCCCCACCACAGCTGGCGCGAAACGCACCAGGGCTCGATGTTCTCGAGCCACTGGAAGTAGGTCTTCTCCCAGCTGCGGGGGTGGAACACGGTGCGCCCGTCGCGCACCGCGGCCAGCGCCTCGGCGGCCAGCGCCTTGGCGTCGACGAACCACTGGTCGGTCAGGAAGGGCTCGACCGCCACCTTCGAGCGGTCGCCATGGGGCACGACGTGCACCTCCTCGTCGCGGCCGTCGAGCCAGCCCTGCGCCTCGGCCAGCTCGAGAATGCGCTTGCGCGCCTCGTAGCGGTCGAGCCCGTGCAGGGCCATGGCCTCGGGGGTCGGCGCGGCGGCGCGCAGGAAATCCTCGTTGCCCTCCAGCGCCAGCCGCGCGCGCGTGTCCATGACGTTGATCATGGGCAGGCCGTGGCGGCGGCCGACCTCGAAATCGTTGAAGTCGTGCGCGGGCGTGATCTTGACCGCGCCGGTGCCCTTGGTCGGGTCGGCGTGCTGGTCGGCAAGGATGGGAATGCGCCGGTTGGCCAGCGGCAGCACAAGCTCCTTGCCGATCAGGTCGCGATAGCGCGGATCATCGGCCGAGACGGCCACCGCGACGTCGCCCAGCATGGTTTCGGGGCGCGTGGTGGCGACGACGACGTAGTCGCGCTCCTCCCACGCATCGGGCGCGCCGTCGGCCGGGGTCCAGCCGCGCAGCGGCGCGTCGGGGCCCTCGCCCTCGCGCACCATGGGATGGCGGTAGGTCAGCCCGTCGGCCAGCTTGTAGCGCAGCCGCCAGAGCGCGCCGCGCGTCTCGACCTGCTCGACCTCGAGATCCGAGATCGCCGTCTCGAAATGCGGATCCCAGTTCACCAGCCGCTTGTCGCGATAGATCAGCCCCGCCTTGTAAAGGCCGACGAACACGCGCAGCACCGCGTCGTGGAAACCCTCGTCCATGGTGAAGCGGTTGCGCGACCAGTCGCACGAGGCGCCCAGGCGCTTGAGCTGGCGGATGATGGTGTCGCCCGACTCGCGCTTCCACTCCCACACCTTTTCCAGGAACTTCTCGCGCCCCAGCTCGCGCCGCGAGGGCTGGCCCTCGGCGGCCAGCTTGCGCTCGACCACCATCTGCGTGGCGATGCCCGCATGGTCCTGGC
The DNA here is from genome assembly GCF_008124525.1 of Oceanicella actignis. Taxonomy (GTDB): domain Bacteria; phylum Pseudomonadota; class Alphaproteobacteria; order Rhodobacterales; family Rhodobacteraceae; genus Oceanicella; species Oceanicella actignis. The sequence goes on along the minus strand of NZ_VNHJ01000001.1, from coordinate 346,348 downwards.
CCGGCTGCCAGAGCACGTCGAAGCCCTGCATCCGCTTCCACCGCGCCAGGATGTCCTGAAGCGTGTTGTTGAGCGCGTGCCCCATATGCAGCGAGCCCGTGACGTTGGGCGGCGGGATCACGATCGAGAAGGTCTCGGGACGCGAGGCGTTGGCGCCGGCGCGGAAGGCGCCCGCCTCTTCCCAGCGCGCGTAGATCTCGGGCTCGGCCGTCTTGGCGTCGAAGGTCTTGTCCATGGTCATGGGTTCGGCTTTCCGGCTCGGATGCATGGGGCTGGCGGGCTGTTTACCCCGCGCGGCCGCCCGATGGAAGCCGCTCAGGCGCGCCGGTCCACCTTGGTCGAGAGCTGGACCAGCGTCTCCATGCCGCGCACGCCCTCGACCAGGCCGATGCGGTCGAGCGCGCGGTCGAGCAGCGCGGTGGTGCGCCCGGCCACCTGCGCGGCCATGTCGAAGCGCCCCGAGGTGGTGTGCAGGCTTTCGATCTCGGGCATGCGCTCGAGCGCTGCGGCGACGGCCGCGGCGCGGCGCGGCTCGACCTGGATCAGCACATAGGCGCGGATCATCTCGGCCGCGTGCGGGTCGGTGCGCACGGTGTAGCCGCGGATGACGCCCATGCGCTCCATGCGCTCGATGCGGGCCTGGGCGGTGCTGCGCGCGACGCCCGCGCGGCGGGCCAGATCCGAGGCCGGGGTGCGCGCGTTGCGCCGCAGCAGGGCGAGAAGCTTGCGGTCGATGTCGTCCAGAGTCTCCATGTCGGCGATTTTATCGCGTTTCCGGGGAATCGCCAATGCTTTCGGTCGATCTGCGTCTTTTCATCGGTCGATTTCGGCTGCAAATGCGCGTCCACTTGAAACAAGGCCCGCCCAAGGCCCGCCGCAGCCGACGCGAGGAGACGCCGCGATGCTTCACGCACCGATCATCTGGCCCGACGCCGTGACCTTCCTCGCCGCCGAGGCGCCCGAGGAGCCGGTCTTCATCTTCGCGCCCGCCGCCCTCAAGGCGCAGGCGCGGCGCTTTCTGGACGGCTTCCCCGGCCTGACCACCTACGCCGTCAAGGCCAACGCGCACCCGCAGGTGCTGGCGACGCTGCTCGAGGCGGGCGTGCGCGCCTTCGACGTCGCCTCGCCCGACGAGATCGAGACCGTGCTGTCCCTCGCGCCCGATGCGCGGCTGCACTATCACAACCCGGTCAAATCGCGCGCCGAGCTGGCCTTCGCCCATCGCCGCGGCGTGCGCGTCTTCGCCTGCGACAGCGCCGCCGAGCTGGCCAAGATGCGCGAAGTCCTGCCGCCCGAGGGGGTGCAGATCTCGGTTCGCTTCCGCATGCCCGCCAAGGGCGCGGCCTATGATTTCGGCGCCAAGTTCGGCGCCGAGCCCGAGGCCGCGGCGCGCCTTCTGGCCGAGGCGGCGGCGGCGGGCTTCGCGCCCGCGCTGACCTTCCATCCGGGCACGCAGTGCCTGAACCCCGACGCCTGGCGCATCTACATCGAGGCCGCCGCGCGCATCGCGCGCATGGCCGGCGTGCGGCTGGCGCAGCTGAACGTGGGCGGAGGCTTCCCCGCCCGGCGCACGGGCGACGAGGCCTTCGCGCTCGAGGACTACTTCGCCGCCATCGCCGAGGCCGCGCGCCGCGCCTTCGGCGATCAGGTTCCGCCGCTGGCCTGCGAGCCGGGCCGCGCCATGGCCGCCGACTGCATGAGCGTGGCGACGCGCGTCAAGCTGGTGCGCGAGGATGGCGCGGTGTTCCTCAACGACGGCATCTACGGCGCCCTGGCCGAAGCGCCGCTTCTGGGCTCGGCCACGCGCATGCGGGTTCTGGATCCGTCCGGGCGCCCGCGCCGCGGCGCGCCGCGCCCGCGCGTGGTCTTCGGCCCGACCTGCGACAGCGTCGACCGCCTGCCGGGCGAGCCCGCCCTGCCCGACGATCTGGCCGAAGGCGATTTCGTGCTGTTCGAGGGGCTGGGGGCCTACGGCATGGCGACGGTGACGCGCTTCAACGGGTATGGCCCGACGCGCGTCGCGACCGTCTCGGCGCCTCGGCCGGTCTGAGCGCGGCTGACCCGGTCCGGCCGACCGGATCCGATCGACGGGCCGCGCGCGGCGGCCCCGGGGGCAAGCAAGCGCAATGCGCCGCCGCAATGGCGGCGGCGAGGCGTCTTGACCGCGGCGCCTGCCGCAACGGCCAGGGTCGAGCCGCCCGCCGATCCCGCCCCCCCCCCCTGATCCTGGCCACTGATCCTGGCGCCGCGCGCGGCCGATGCGCCGGCCGCGCCAGGCTCCGGGCCATTCATGGGCGGCGACGTCATGGGTAGACGATCGTCGCGACGCCGGAATTCAAGGCCCCGCGCCGCCTTGCGCGTCCGCCGCGCGGCGCGGCCGGGCGCGCCAGCCCAGCCCCACGCACCCGCCGTCCCCAGCGTCAGCGGCCGGTCGCCCGGCGCACCTCGATCTGCACCAGCTTGCGGATGTTGGCCGAGATGCGCTCGCCCATCGCGCCGCCCAGCTCCTCGCGCAGCACGTCGCGCACCAGCTCGCGCAGCTCGGCGACGCTCATCTGCGCGACGCGCTCGTCATCGTCGCGCTCGGCGAACAGGGTCAGCGGCGCTTCGGACGCCGCGTCGGCGTCATCCTCGTCCGAGGCGTCCGAATCGCGCGCCGCCATGGTCGCGCGCAGCCGCGCCGCGCCCTCGTCGCCGCCGCCACGCGCCGCGGGCGCGGCGTCGGCCGTGGCGCGCAAGGGCGCGGCGCCCTCCGCGGCGATGGTCGTCGAGGCGCGCAGACGCAGCGGCGAGTCGCCCGGCGCGGGCGCCTCGTCCGCCGGACCCTCGGCAGCCGGACCCTCGTCCGCCTCGGGCCGGTCGCGGCGCATCTGCGGCGTCAGAACCAGCACATCGTCGTCATCCTCGTCGCGCGGGGATGGCGGCCGGGATGACGGCGGGGCCGGCGGGGCCGGCGGGGCGGATCGCGCGGGGGCCGGCGCCGGATCGGCCGCGCGGCGGATCGCCTGCGCCGGCGGCAGCGGCGGACGGCCCAGCTCTTCGCTCACGATGCGGCGGATGGCGTCGAGCGGGTCCGCGCCCGGCCCCTTCTTGTCGTCGTCCTGCATGACGTTCCTCGTCTGTTGCGGCGCGCGCCTCGGCGCGGCCCGACCCCGGCCCGGGCGCCCCGCGTCAGGGGCGCCAGGGGCTGGACCAGGCCACGCTGTCGTCGCGCGGGTAATCGTAGGGCGCGGCGCGCACCTGCTCGACATAGGCGTCGGGGTCGTAGGGGCTGACGTCAAGGCCCAGATGCGCGACCGTCAGCCGCCCGACCGCGGCCAGCAGCTGATAGGCCGCCACATATTCGTCGCGCAGGCTCTCGACCAGCGAGACGCGGGCCGAGTTGAGCTCCTGCTCGGCGTTGAGCACGTCGAGCGTGGTGCGCGCGCCCAGCGTCGCCTCTTCGCGCACGCCCTCGAAGGCGATGCGCGCGGCCTCGATCTGCTCGCGCGCGGCGCGGATCGAGGCGCGCGCCACGTCGAGATTCGCCCACGCCACCGAGGTCTGCTGGCGCAGCTGGCGCGCGACGTCGTGCAGCTCCGCCTGGGCCTGCGCCAGCCGGGCCTGCGCCGCGCGCACCAGCGAGGCGTTGCGCCCGCCCGTCCACAGCGGCACCTGCCCCGACAGCCCCACCTGCGCGGACAGGGTCTCGCCGGTCGTGCTGGCTCCGGTGGTCAGGTCGTTCTCGTAGCTGACCCCGCCGGTCACGTTGAGCGTGGGCAGCGCGGCGCCCAGCGCCTGCTTGACGGCGAACTGGGCCTGACGCACGGCGCGGCGGGCGGCGACCATGCGCGGATGCGCGGCCTCGGTCAGGGCCAGCGCCGCCTCGAGCGAATCGGGCAGGTCGGGCAGGGGCGGCGGCGGGGCCAGGTCGACCGGCTCTTCGCCGATCGCGGCCACGTAGGCCTGCCGCGAGCGCGCCAGCGTGCCGGTCGCCGCCGCCAGGTTCGAGCGCGAGAAGGCCAGGCGCGCCTCGGCCTGGCTGACGTCGGTGCGGGTCACCTCGCCCACCTCGAAGCGGTCGCGCGCGGCGCGCAGCTGCTCGGAGATCACGCGCACATTGTTGCGCGCCAGCGCGACGCGCTGCAGGTCGCGGCGCACGTCCTCATAGGCGGTGACGGCGGCCAGCAGCACCTCCTGCTCGACCGCCAGCAGCGAGGCGCGCTGCGCGCCGACATTCTCCTGCGCGCCGGCGATGGCGTTCTCGATCTGCCCGCCCGAGTAGATGGGAATGGCGCCGCTGATCCCCAGCGACAGGGTGTCGAAGGTGTCGCGATCGGACGAATCGCGGCGCGAGCCGACGATGCGGCGGAAGCCCGAGCTGTTCGAGACGGTGTAGGAATAGGTTCCGTTGACCGTGCCCAGCGCGCGCGAACGCTCCTGGGTCACGCCTTCGTCCGCGGCGCGCAAGGCCGCCCTGCTCGAGGCCAGGCGCGGGTGGAAGGCGTAGGCCTTGGCCAGCGCGTCGGCCAGGGTCTCGGCCGCGGCTGGATGGGGCGCGGTCAGGACGGCCGCAAGCGCCGCGCAGATGCGCAGCGCGCTCTTGCCCAAGCTTTTGCTCATGCTCTCGCCTCGTGGCTGTCGGCCCTGGCGGCGCGCCGGGCGGCGCGCCCCTTGCGGGCGGATTTGGCAGTCACGATAGCGGGATGGCGCGCGGCTGTCCAAGGTCAAAAGCCGCGCCGCCGGCCCCGCGCGCGGGGCCGCGCGATGTTCAGAACACGAACTCGGGCGCCTTGCGGAAGCCTTCCAGCACGGGCGCGGCGGCGTCGAACATGCGCCGCCGGCTGAGCGTGCCGGCCGCGCGCGTCCACACCGCGCAGCTGCCCATCACGCCGCGCATCTCGATGGCGACCAGGCGCCCGCCCTCGCGCAGCTGCGCGGCCAGCGCATCGGGGATCACCTCGACCCCGCCATTGACGAAGATGACGTCGTAGGGCGCGTGCTCGGCCACGCCCTGGTCCAGCGGGCCCTCCTTGACCTGCGCGTTGTCGCATTCCAGCTCGGCCAGCAGCTCGGCCGCGCGGGCGGCCATGGCCGCGTCGCTTTCGAGCCCGACCGTCGCCGCGCACAGCCGCGAGATGACGGCGGTCGAGTAGCCGAAGCCGCAGGCGACGTCGAGCACGAGGTCGTCGGGGCCGATCTCGGCCGCGTCCAGCATCTTGGCGAAGACGCGCGGATCGAGCAGCACCCGCCCCTCGGACAGGGGCACATGCTCGCCCGCATAGGCGACGGGGCGCAGGGCGGCGGGCACGAAGCGCTCGCGCGGGACGTGGAGCATCGCTTCGATGATGGGCAGGCTCGTCACGTCCGACGGCCTGACCTGGCTGTCGACCATGGCGACGCGGGCGGCTTCGAAGTCGGTCATCGGGGACTCCCGCTGTGCGTTGAACACGGACGCGAACGCTTTGCCACAGCGCGCGCCGTCTGTCCATGCGGCCAAGGCGGCGAAAGCCGAGGCGGGCCGCGCCCGGCGGATCGGCGGCCGCCCGCGCCCCGGCGAGGGCGCAAGTCCGATCGCGGCCGCCGGCCCCCGCCCCGGCCGCACCGGCGCAAGCCGCCTGCGGGTCGCGGCGCCGCGCCTCGCGCCGGACCCGTGCGGGCCCGGCGGCGCGAGGTCTGGATGTTCGCTCTTCATGGCGTGCCCCGGGCGAGCTTGGCGGCGCGGCGCCGCAAGCCAGGCGCCGCCCGCGCAGGCGTCGTGCGCGGCCACGCCGTCGGCCAGCCTGCGCGCCGGCGGCCGCCCCTGCGCCCGCGAGACGGGATGCAAGCGCGCGAACCTGTGGGGTCGTCTCGCCCCCGCGCTCTGCACGCGGGCGTCGGGACTACGCGCTCCGCGCGCGGGCGTCGGGATTGCGCGCTCCACGCGCGGGCGCTGGACATGGGCGCGGGGCGCGGCTATATGACGGCCACGCTCGGACGGGGCGCTGCGGCGACGTGGCGGAGTGGTTACGCAGCGGATTGCAAATCCGTGTACACCGGTTCGATTCCGGTCGTCGCCTCCATTGCCATTCAATGGCTTGCGGTGATCTTGAAGCCCGCCCCGTCCGAGCGGTTTCAAGAGCGGTTTCAAGATTCGCACTCCGTTCCTGTTCTGCCCTGACGCGGAATCCCGTTCATCCAAGGTTAGGCCTTGTTCGGCCATTGTTCCCGTGCCAAAGTGGGAAAAACAAACCCAGGGCAGAAACCATGAGCGACTTCTCCAGACTGCGCAGAGCCGCAGCCGTGTCTGTTCCCGAAGCCGCGGCGAGACTGGGCGTCTCGAAGAGCTCCGCCTACCGCTGGGAGAACGGCGAGGCGCGGGCGCCCGACCACATCTTGGAAGCGCTCGAGAAGATCGCCGGCGCGCTCGCTCCGCGGCCGGAGCGTTTCCGGTTCATCGACCTGTTCGCTGGCATCGGAGGCCTGCGTCTCGGCTTCGAGGCGGTCGGCGGGCGGTGCGTGTTCACTTCGGAATGGGACAGGCATGCGCAGGCGACCTACCAGGCAAACTTCCGGGACGGCCCCGACCATGTCCTTGCGGGCGACATCCGCGCCGTCGCGGCTGAGGAGATCCCTGCGCATGACGTTCTTCTGGCCGGTTTCCCATGTCAGCCGTTCTCCATCGCCGGCGTCAGCAAGAAGAACGCGCTCGGCCGCGCGCACGGTTTCGCCTGCGACACGCAGGGCACGCTGTTCTTTGACGTCGCCCGCATCATCGCCCACCACCGGCCTGCGGCGTTCCTTCTGGAGAACGTCAAGAATCTGACGAGCCATGACCGCGGCCGGACGTTCAGCGTGATCATGCGGACGCTGGAGCGCGAGCTCGGCTATGATGTCTCTTGGCGGGTTCTGGACGCCAAGGGATTCGTGCCGCAGCACCGTGAGCGGATTTTCATCGCCGGTGTCCGGCGCGATCTTGGGAGGCCGGTCGATCTGGCGGCTCTCGAGGTTCCCGACCCATCGACGGGGCCAAAGCTCCGCAGCATCCTGCACCGCGAGGACGGGAGCGAGCCCGCCGATCCCGCCTATCTCGACGACGCTGGCCGCGTGCTTCCGAAATACACCCTCTCGGACAAGCTCTGGCGGTATCTGCAGGACTACGCCGAGAAGCACCGGCGCCGCGGCAACGGGTTCGGCTTCGGAATCGTGGGCCCGGATGACGTGGCCCGCACGCTTTCGGCCCGCTACTACAAGGACGGTTCCGAGATTCTCGTGCGGCAGGTCGAGGGTCGCAATCCGCGGCGTCTGACGCCACGCGAGTGCGCCCGTCTGATGGGTTTCGACCAGCCGGGGCGGGCGGACTTCAGCATTCCGGTCTCGGACACGCAGGCCTACCGGCAGTTCGGAAACGCTGTCGTCGTTCCCGTGGTCAAGGCCGTGGCCCGGCATATGGCGCCGACCATCGACTCCGTGGCCGGCGCCGACGGGCGGTGCGCGGCAGGCGTCGCGGCCGAATAGGAGGTCGGCTTGCAGCGTGAGCGTCTTTCCCGTCTGTTCACGGGCGTCGTGGTCAAGCGGCTGGCAGCAGTCGAAGCCGAGCCGGCCTCGTCGAACCAGCACGAATTCAACGGCACGCTGGCGCTGCGGCGACTGCTCGGCACGGAGCGGCGTGAGCGTATGCCGGCGAAATTCATCTGGCTGGGAGGCGAGAACGAAGGCCTCTCGTCCGACGGCTTCCTGACATGGTACGACGCGCGTGAACGGCATCCGACGCGCTCGGAGTGGCGGCTGTATTTCCCTTCGAACGAGGTGATGGAGCTGGCGTCGGAGGGCGACCTTCTGCTCATCGCCAAGCGACCGGACGGCGAGCTTCTCGTTGTCGTGGTCCCGGCGGGCTCCCAGCTCGAACGGGGCATCCTTTGGCTGTTCGACGTCGGAAAGGAGATTGGGAGCGGCTTCCTGTTCCAAGATGTCGGGCACAGCGACCGTGAGCTCGACTTCGCGGCACGGTTCATTCTCGACGAGCTCGGGATAGACGCCGGCAGCCCAGAGGAAGGACGGCTGGACGAACTGGCCGAGAACCTGCTTCGGGCCTCCGGCGGCAGATTCCCGTCGACGAGCGTGGTGTCAGGCTTGGCCCGCGCGGAGGCGGAGGCGCCCGATCCATGGGACGATCCGGACGGCGCGCTGATGGCGTGGCTCGACTTCGAGGAAGCGCTTTTCCGGCGCCTCGAGCGGGCGTATTTCGTCATGCACCTCCCGGAACATTGGAGCGCCGGCGGCGATCCCGACGTGGACGGAGTGCTCAAAATGGCGCTTTCCTTCCTCAATCGGCGCAAGTCGCGGATGGGCCTTTCGCTTGAGCACCACGTGGAGGAGGTGATCCGCGCGTGGCGGCTGCGCTATGACCGCGGGGCGTCCACCGAGGGCAAATCGAGTCCAGATTTTTTGTTCCCGGGCGCGCGCGAGTATCACGATCCGGCCTTCGATGCGCGGCTGCTGACGATGCTTGGCGTGAAATCGACGCTGAAGGACCGCTGGCGGCAGGTGCTCGCCGAGGCGGAGCGGATCCCGGAGAAGCATCTGCTCACGCTTCAGGCGGGCGTCTCCGTCCACCAGATGGACGAGATGCGGCGCAACAGTCTGCGCCTCGTGGTTCCGCAGAGCCTGCACGAGGCCTACGACCGCACCGCGGTGGGCTGGCTCATGCGGTTCCGCGATTTTCTCGGGCTGGTGCGCGACCGTCAGGCGCGGGCAGACGCTCCCGGATGACGCGGTCGAGCGTCTCCGGGTTCTCGGTTTCGCACTCCCAGATCACCACGACCTTCCATCCCGCGCGCTCGAGCTCCGCACGCGCCTTCGCGTCCCTCGCCACGTTGGCCTCGAATTTCCGGCGCCAGAATTCCGCGCGGGTTTTCGGCTCGGCCGCGTTGCTGCAGCCGGGGTGCCGGTGCCAAAAGCATCCGTGGACGAACACGACGGTGCGGTGCTTCGGAAGAACAATGTCCGGCCGACCGGGCAGATCGCGGCGGTGCAATCGGAAGCGGTAACCCATGGCGTGGAGAGCCCTCCGGACCCGGAGCTCCGGTTTCGTGTCCCGACTCCGGATCCGAGACATGTTCGCGGAGCGGGCGGCTGGGGTCAGGCGGTCCATGCGGAAAACGTAGCATCGAAACCTGGTGACGACGAAAGCGAGCCATGCGACGACGATGCCGAGCTCGACGAGTGCGGCTGCGGTAGCGCCATACATTCAGGCCTCCTTGTTGGGGTCGCTGCGGCGCGCCTGAGCGGCCCGCGCTCGAGCCTCCTGACGGCTAGGACCAGCATACTTGACCACCATCGCCAAGGCCTTGTGTCCGGTGATCGCCTGAATCTCATCATCGGAGCATCCGGCGGCGGCGAGCTCGGCGGCGGCGGTGTAGCGCCAGCCATGGATCGTGTAGCCGGTCGCGCCGATGCGCTTGCGGATCGACATGACAGCCCGCGCGGCCGCTGGGTAGCGCAGCGGGCGGCCGGCCTGATCCGCGACGATGGTCAGTCCGGCGCGCGGAAGCCCGTCCAAGTAATCGGCGATGCGAGGCGTGAACGGGATCCAAAGGCGCGTCCCCGTCTTGGCCTGGCGCAGCTCGATGCCGCCGTCGCGTATATGGTCCCAGCGCATTGCGAGGACGTCGCCGATGCGCTGCCCGGTGCCGATGCACAGTTCCATCACCGTCCGCGCGAGCGTGCCGGGTCTGGCCTCATCGGCGTAGGCCTTGAGCATCTCCTGCGGCCAGGGCTTGTGCGGGCCATCTCCCTCGCGGCGCAGCAGCGGCACGCCTCGGGCCGGGTTGTGCGTCATCCAGCCCATGTCGATCGCCTGCTCGCAAAGCACGGACAGGACCTGGACGATGTAGTTGGCGAAGCGCATGCGATCGCGGTTCTCGTCGCGGGCGCGCAGGACGTGCCGGCGCTCCAGCTTCGTCGGGTCGAGGTCGCCCATCGTCCGGATCGCCCAGAGCAGGACCTTCTCGTAATCCTGCCTCGTCCGAGGCGCGAGCCTGGTCCAGCGCGCGGACTGTCGATAGGCGGCGATCAGCCGCCTGAACGTGCGCCCGTCGGGCAGCGCCGGCGGGATGTGGCCGCGCTTGGCCGCCGCGTATCGCTCTAGGAAATCAGGGGCGTCAGGATCCGGCAGCGGGATGCGCTCCCCTGCCCGCTCGAAGTACCAGTAGTACTTGCTGCGGCCGCGCTTGCGCACGAGGTATGGCAGGTTGGGCTTCTTCATCACTGCGCCCTGAAGCTGATCGTGTCGAGCGAGCGGACGGACGTCGTCTCCGGCGTCATGTCGCCCTCGATCTCGATCCTGCCGCGCTCGTAGTCGACGACGACGCGGATGCGGCGCAGGCCCGCGCGCTGGGCGGCCCTGACGACGCTCTCGACCTGCGTCGACCGGATCACGCGGCGCGGATCCTTCATCGCTCCGCCTCCAGGTCCGTGGCCTGCTTGGCGCCGTGATTCTGCCGCGCCGCGGCCATGCCCTTTGGCTGGGCGCCCATACGGAGCGGCCAGAGCGGACATCTCACGCTGGTGCATTTTCGAACCTCGGCGGCCGAACCGGAGCAGCAGTCGAGACATTTCGCCCTGATCGCCCGCATGCCAATGAGCAGCGGCAAACCAGATGCCTCCCATTCCTCGGCCGTCACGTGTCGCGGGTCGCGCCCGATCAGGTTCCCGCCGTCGGAATCGAAGGGCGAGGATTGCAGAAGCGCTTTCATGCGGTTGCCTCCTTCATTTGCGGGCATCTTTCCCGTCGTCGAGCACGACATCCCGGTCCATGACGCGCATCGCGGCTCCGAACAGCGGGCCGATGAAGCCGATCACGGGCCTACCTCCGTCCAAGATGGCGCGGCGCAAGAGCCGCTCGGCGCGACCGGCGTCGCCGGGCTCTCCGCTGCGCGCCAGGAGATTGACGGCCGCGCAGGTCTCTTCGCCGTCAGCCTCGATGAGGCCGGCGGCGATCATGCGCGCGCGCGCGATGGCGAGTGACCTGTGTCCGATCGAGGTGATCATCAGGAGACCTCCTCTGGTTGCGCGATCACCTTCGTCATTGCGCGGCCTCCATCTTGCTGGCGCGAGCGCTGTCCAGAGCGCCGCGCAGGCGGTCCTTGACGCCTTCGATCGCGATTTGGCGGGCGGGTTTGCCCTGCAGCCGGCTGCGGGCGCGTGACCGGTCCAGCAGATCAAACCAATCGATTTCGTCGAACACGCTTGTCAGGTCGATCGACAGGAACTGCTGGTTCGACGCGATCGCGGCCAGCCAGACGGTCAGCACAGGCGCGTCCCAGATGCGCAGATGGGTGCCGTAATTGTCTGGTTCTTGGCCCGCCGCCTCGCTGGCGATCATCGCCCTGAGACCGGCCGTCACGGCGGAGGCCTCGCCATTCGTCACCATCCGTTCGATCATGCCGATCGCGAATATCTGGCCGCCCTTGCGGTCCTTGTAAGACGGGACATAGGTCATCAGCGTGCAGCCTCCGGCCTCGACGGCGTCACGCATGGCGATGGCCGCAGGATCGCCCGCCGCCAGGCGCGCGCGATAGACCGCCGTCGTGTGCAGGCGCGTGCGTTCGGTGTTCAGCCCATGAAACGCCTTGGCCTGTTCGCGCGGCGTCATCGGGATCATCATCGCTGGCAGGGCCTCGATGCCGCAGACAGCGGCCGCGTGCGCGCGGTGCTGTCCGTCCACGACCGCCACGCGCCCACCGTCAGACGGCGCGACGATGATGGGCTGGTACAGGCGCCAGTCCCAGTTGTCGGCGATCTTCTGTATCGCGCGCCGTCCAGCCGTCGTGATCTGACGCTGGTAGCGGTCGTCGATCACCAAGTCTGCCACCTTGGCCCAGATCAGGCTCGGCTGCATCTGGTCGCGCAGCTGAGCGGGATGGAAGCCGGTCGTGTCGATCTCTCGGAAGGTCATTGCGCGGCCTCCGCATGCTTGGAGAGCAGGGCATCGGCCTCGGCGCGGACAGACGCGTCGGCAGCCGAGATCTTGTCGGCGAAATGCTTGCGCGCCGCTTCGACGCTCACGCCGCTGTCGAGCGCACCGCGAATTTCGGCAACGAGAGATGGCGCCTCGGCCTTCGGCACCCCGAACGGATCGTCGTCGTCCTCGCGCGCCGCGTCGGCCTGCTCGGCGATCTCGCGCAGCTCGTCGATGATCGTGCGGGCGACGGCGCGATGGTCCGTGCCGATGGACTTCCACCATGCAGCGAAGGCCTCGCGCCCTTCGCGCGCTGCAGCGCGGGCCTCGTCCAGCATCTGCTTGTGCCGCTTGGCGTCGCCCTGGCCCTTCGCCCACTCCGCCATCCTGCGGCCGACTTCGACGCCGAGCGGCATGTCGGCCTTGAACAGCGGCTTGAACTGATCGGCGCACTTGATCTGGTAGACCGGGCAGCCGGGGTGCGCCGGGTCGAGGATCATCATCGCCGTCATCTCGAAGATCAGATCGCCGTCCGCGGCGGGATCCCACGGCACATCGGCGCGGCGCGTCTTGGTCTTGCGGGCGTTCCGGCCGGTCCTGGGATCCTGCATCACCGGCTTGGCGCGGGTGCAGATGACGATGTTCGTGCGGGCCCGCACGATGCGATCCACGAGGCGGCGATAGCGCGGCTTGACGTGCGCCCAGGCGAGCTGGCTGAGGCGGTCGCGCTTGCTCTCGTCGCCGCCCGTCAGGCGGTCCAGCGTCTGCGCGTGCAGGTCGAGCACGCCGCCGACGCCCTCCCAGGCGTGCGAGAAGCTGTCGATGACGAGCACGGGCAGCTCGGCCGCCTCGGCCGCGTCGATCACCTCGATCCAGCGCTCGGGGCCGAAGCCGACCATCTCGCCGGCATCGTCCACGGCCTTCATGTCGAAATGGACCATCTCGGGGAAGGCGTCGCGGTAGTGCAGCGCCCGCCGGTTCTCGGTGTCCACGATGCCGATGGGCGCGCCCTTGCGACCCGTCATGCCCTCGGCGATGCCGCGCGCGACCAGGAGCGCCGAGTAGGTCTTGCCGGAGCCGCTCGCGCCGCACAGGCCAAGCGTGATGGTCAGTGGATCCTCGATCTGCGTGACCGGGATGAAGCGGATATGCGCGGTCATGATGCCCTCCCTATCAAGGCGCCTGCCATTGCAGCGCCGTCTCGACGAGCTCGCGGGGCGGCGCGCCGCGACGCTCAAGCTCGGCCGCCTCGCGCTCGAGCCACTTCTCGGCCATCCACTCGGGCAGCTCCACGCGATGCACGCCCGGCGGGTAACAGGGCCACGATCCGCTCTCGAGGCATTCGGCCCACACCTGCCGCGCGCGCCGCATCTTCCGTTCGGCCATCTCCATCGTCAGGCCGCCGAGCTCGATCACGCAGACGCCGTGCGGCGGCTCCTTCTCCTGGAAGATGAAGCGGAAGCCCCGCTCTTCGCCGGTGGCCGCCTTCCAGGTCGCCAGGTAATGCGCGGCCTGCATGTCGTAGCCGTAGGCCATCACGGCGCGCATGCACGCGTCCGGGCTGGCGTTGGTCGTGGTCTTGAAGTCGTAGAGCGGCTCGTCCGGGTCCTCGGGCGCGTTGTCCACCATCGCGCGGCACCAGACCCCGTCGACCCGCGCGAGGGCGGTCAGCTCGGACCGCAGCGGGTCGAGGCGGATGCGGTTTTCGACCAGCGCCTGCTCGGCGATCATGGCCATGCGCTCGATCAGCTCCGCCTCGGCCGACTTGAGGGGCGTCAGGCCCCTGGCGCGGACGTCCGCGATGAATTCCTTCGCGGCCTTCGTCGACGCTGCTCCGTTCGCGGCCAGCAGGTCGTCGGGGATGACGACCCAATCGCCGCCGTCGCCGAGCACCGCGCGATGGGCCGCGCGCCCGATGTCGAACGTCTTGCTGTCGGTCGGCTCCCAATCCGGGTTCAGACGGGGATGCGCCGTCCAGGCGTGCAGCGGGCTGCGGTCGATCACCAGCCGCGCAAGCGTCGAGCTGAGCGTCGGCACATCGCGCAGCTGGTCGGCGTGGTATCTGTCCGCGCCGATGGCATGCACGCCGGCGGGCAGGATGCTGTCCATCACGCAGCCTCCTCGAACCAATCGATGCCCTTGTCGCGCAGCAGATCGACGAGGTGCAGCGCGAAAAGCGCGTCATTGGTGACGGTGACCTTGCCGGTCTCGACGTCCTTGAGGTCCCAGCCCCACACGCGGGAGCGATTGATCTCGACGCCGCGATAGGTGACGGCGCCAAAGTCGGCCAGAAACGCAAGAGCGACCATGCGGTCCATGTCCATGTCGTTCCTCCTCATCACGCCGTCAGATCGAGGGCGATGCGGGCCTGGCGCATGCGCCGGCCCCGCGCGCTCATCAGCGCGGCCCAGGCGAGCCGGCGCAGCAGCGGCCGGTCGCCGAACAGGTGCGGGTGCGTGACGATGAAAACCGGGGCGGCGGGCAGTTTGGGCATCTGGTGTCTCCCTTGAAGGTGGGGCCGCGATCGGCCGAAGCTTCTTCGGCGGCCGATATGAATACGTTATGCACCGCATGTCGGCCTGTCAATCCATTTTGCACCGCGCTTTTTTGGTCGCACGCGAATCAAGCGCGCGCGCCGGGCTGCCCACAGCGCCGCGCGCATTGCAGGCGCGCGAGGTGGAAGGCATGGTCGTGACGAACCCGCAGACTGGAGACAGCGGCATGAGCAGGGCGAGAATCACCATCGGCTTCGACGGCGAGGCGGCGCGCGGCGAGATGGAGGTCGCCGATCTGGCGCCGCTGCTGGTCGCCTGGGCCGACGTCCTCAAGGCCGCGAACCAAGCGGTGAACGGCGACCGCGCTTCGGCGCGCGTCGTCATCACCGCCACCGCGCCGGGCAGCTTCCTGGTCAACCTCGGCCTCGATGTCGGGGTCCTGGATCAGATCTTGGGGGTCATCGACGCCGCCGCCTCGCACCAGGATCGGGTGGTCGCGGCGAACAACCTGCTCGACGTCCTCATCAAGTCGGGAAGCCTCGCCGCGGGCGTGAGCCTGGGTGTTCTGGGGATCGTCAAGCGCCTGCGCGGCCGAAGGCCAGAAAGGACGTCGCGACACGCGGACGGTTCGGTGACGATCGAGCTTGACGGAAAGGAGCTGAAGCTTTCCCCGGCGGCCGCCAGGCTGATCGAGGATCCGGCTTTCCGAGAGGCCCTTGCGCGCTTTGGAGAGCGGCTGTCGAACGCCGAAGGCATCGATCAGACGTTCGTCGCAGACCAGGACGGGACGAGGTCATGGTCCATCAGGCGCAGCGAGGCCCGGTCCTTGCGGCTGCCGCCGCCAGAGGAGCGCGAGCCGGAAACCATGACGACGCGCCGCCAGGTATGGCTGGAGCTGGTGAGCACGCATTTCCGCGGCGATTACAAGTGGCGGTTCACCGACGGAGACACGACCTTCACCGCCACGATCGAGGATCAGGAATTCCTGCGAAAGGTCGAAAACGGGGACGTGTCGTTTTCGGCGGCGGACAAGCTTCTTGTCGAACTGGAAGAAGAGCAGGAGATCGGGAACGAGATCAGGAAGCTGGCAACGCGCGTCGTGAAGGTCATCCGCCACGTTCCGGGCCCGAAGCAGATGCGGCTCTTATAGCGCCTGGGAGAAGGGGATTCAGCGCAGGGCGATCAGCAAGGCTGGGTCACGCATCAGGGCGCGGCGTTGGATTGGAATCCACGCGGCGCGCATCCTCTTTTTTCCGCGCATCCTGCATTCGCCGAAACTTCGTCCGATAGACCCGCTGCAGCACCCACGGAAGCGCAAGTGACAGGAGCCCGGCCCAAATTGACATGGCCACAAGTATTGGGCGGGCATATTCGATCAGGCTGTCAGACAGGACGTCTTGGACGAGCACAAAGAGGCTTAATCCGAATGCTGTCAGCAAGAACAGGAATATCAACCATACGAACCACATTAAGTTGTGGTCTACATGGAGCTCTTCCAGCCGCAGTTGATTTTGCGTGAAGTGCCCGATCGCGACGAAATCACCACTCACCGCGAGGACGGCAAGGAGGATGCCGCCAGTAATGCTGAGAAAGGTAACCTGTACATTGAAGAATGCTGAGATGGTTTCGTAGGGAACACCTCTGGTCATGTACGCCGCTACGAATGAAAGTATGAGGCTGATCGCAGCCCAAACCGCGAGCCATTCGACCCGTCTGCCAGCATATCTATTTAGCGATCTCGCCATTTTTAATCAATTCGTCGCGCCACTGGGCAAGTTGGTTGAAGGCGTCAAGGATCTGGAAAGTGTCGCCATTTTCTTTGACATTGATACTTTTGCTCTGCCACAGCTGATTTGATTTATATTTTTTTCCGTTGCCGAGAACAAAAGTTATGTCGTCTTGATCCTGTTCCAGAAGATCCTGCGCGATCTCTCTGGCCAGCATATCAGACTTGCCCTGCGCTGAGAAACCCCGCTTGCCGACCTCTAGCCGAACGGATGCCCTCAGGTCGCCATCTTCGCCCTCTGCCCGCGGCTTGAAAATCATTCTCCCGAGAGCCGCCAGACCGCCGCCGTGGCCTCGCTCAATATCTGCCCGGGACGCAGCCAACTTGGCATCAATTGACACCACGCCATGCCGTTTGATCTCCTGCACAACATCGGGGGCCAATGGCTTCTTGAACGTCACCTTTTGAGGCGGAACCCCCAATTTCTGCTGCATATCGAATAGCAGGCTGGCAAGCAGCGCAGCGGTTCCCCGCCGGGTCGCGCACCAGAGCACGTTGTGCCTGTCCAACAGGGCGGCAACATGCGCCTGCAGGAATTCCTTGGACTGAGGCGGAGGGAATGCCTCTATGCCGGGCGGTGCGCTGTCGTCGACGTCCATCGCCAGCACCGCTGTGTCCTTGCGGGGAACAAATGCGCCGACCGCGATGAAACAAACCTGGTTCTTGTCACGCCAATCTATGAGCTGAACGGTCTTCTCCCCGTGCGATCCGGTCCACCTCTCGTGTCCGGCAGCCCCCGCGACCTCCTTGAAAGCCTTCTGAATGTCAAAATCCTGGAGAACCGCACCGCTCTTTCTGGCAGGGTCGTCAGCGCGGGCAAACGCTTGTTCGAAACGCATCGTAATCTTCACAGTCAGATCCTTTTCTCACACTTTCCCCTCCAGCTCCGCCGACAGCGCCATCATGGCATCGGCGCCCCGCCGCACGGCATGACCTCCTACCCGCGCTTGACCCAGGCGATCTCGGCGGCCCAGTCCAGCGTCACGTTGTGGATCGGGGGCGCGTTCCAGCTTTCGAGCGTGAACGTTCCATCCGGGTTCCGCCGGACGATCTTGACGAAGCGCCGCCCGTCCGGAAGCGCCACCACGCATTCCCTGCCGTCCACGCGATCCAGGGGCGCGTGGCGGTCATAGATCAGCACGTCGCCGTCCATGTAGCGCGGCCACATGCTGTCGCCCCGCACTCGCACCGCGACCGCTTCCGGGCCGATGCCGGGCGGCGGATCGACCTCGTCAAGCGCGCCAACGCCCTCGTCCAGCGTGAAGATCTCGGCGCCCGCCCCGACATAGCCCACAAGCGGCACGCTCTTCTTCTCCGGCCCGCCCGTCCCGAACAGAAGCCACTCAGGCGACACCCGGAAGGCGCGGGCGTATTTGAGCGCGTCCGGCCGCCTAAAACCCCGCGTGCCGTTCTCGTGATGCCTATAGGTTACGATCTGCCACCCGAACCGCCTCGCGGCTTCGGCTGCTGTTTCAAAGCCCGCTCTTTCCCTCGCCAAGCGGAGGCGCTCACTCGGTTCCATGAGCGGACTCTTAACCGCTCCTGCGATGCGAAAGGGATTGACAGTCTGCGCAAGACAATCCATTTTGCACCGCATGAACCAGCGAGATCTGATTTCCATTTGGGGGAGCGCCGCTGCACTCGCGCGGGCACTGAAAAAGCCCGAGGCGACGGTTAAGCATTGGTTCGCCCGCGGCTCGATCCCGGCGAAGCACGACGCGGCGATCATCGAGGCCGCGCGGCGGGCCGGGCACTCGGTCACGCCCGAGGACCTCTTCGTGCTGAGGCAGGAGATGGCCAGACGGAAGGACCGGGCGGCATGACATGCGCTCAGGCTGCCATTGCCCGCGACCTGGGGCGAGAAAACAGGGTTGCCGGGTCAGTCCTGAACGACGCCCTCGCGCGCCAACCTGACCTCTTCGGGCAGCGTGAACAGGTATTCGAGCAGGAGCCGCGCGAAACGCCTCGCTGGCTCGATCTCGGCCGCGCTGTCGAAGTCGCGGTCGTCTTCGTGAAGGGCGAAGTTGCCCTGGTCCTTCACAATCCTGATCCAGTCGAGCATCGGCTCGGGCAGAAGGCCGGCGTCTTCGAGGATGCCGAGCTTGGCGCCGAGCATCTTGCCGGCGAGCTTGTCGCCCGACCCGACCTTGCGGAGGATCATCGAGACCGCCCGGTCCACCGCCTTGCGGTAGTGGGCCGCGGCGCCGTTCCAATCCCGGCGGAGAAACGCCCTTTCGGCGTCGACCATCGCGCGCTCGACCTTCGGCGGGAGATGGGCCGGAACTTCCTGGAGCGGCGGGTTCGGCAGAACGCCGAGCATGGCGAACCCGGTCTCCTCCCTGACATCGACGAGCGAGACCAGCCGGTTTTCGTTCCTTGCAAAGTCCCGAATGCGTCCGAGCGGGTCATGCCCCGCCGGGTGGCTCAGCTTACGGGCTGCCGAAAAGTCGAAATAGACGATCATCGCCGAGTTGCACGCGCCGCAGATGGCGACGCCCTCGCCTTCGGCGCCTTCCGGCTTCACCCCGAACGCATCCGCGCCCGCCTTCCAGGCGCCTTTCATCTGGGCGCCGACCTCTTCACGTCCGCAGAAAGGGCATGAAACGATGAGCTGGACCGCCATCGACACCTCCGATCAGGCCGAGCGCCTGCGAAGACTCATCCGCGACGCGGCGGATGCGTCCACGGCCCACGCCAACCTGATGCGAGAGTATCGCATCACCTCGAGCGAAAGAAGGGCGGAGATGTTCGCCCTTCTGGCCTCGGAGCTGATCGCCTGGGAGATGCGCGCGCGCGAGGAGGGCCGGCGATGAGCGACGACATGGCCCTCACCGTCCTGCGCGCCAAGGTCCGGGCGCTGGTCTCGGCGCACCAGAACCTCGACGCGGCGGCCCAGGCGATCAACGACCGCTGGCCCGGCGAGCGTGTCTGCAAGGGGACGCTGAGCCGCCGGCTGAGCGGGGACCTGCCGCCGCCCCCTGTGCACCATGTGCTCGCGCTCGAGGACGAGCTGGGCATCTATCCCGTCACCAACTGGATGGCGCGGCGAGCCCACACGGTCCAGGAGGCGCCGGACGTCATGCAGGCCGTCGAGACGGCGGCCAAGGAGATCGGCGAGGCTGTCGCTCAGATGCCGCGCGCCGTCCTCGACCTCGATGACGCGCAGCTCGGGCGTGTTCTCGCCGAGATCCGCGAGGCGATCGAGGCGATGCGCGCGCTCGAGCGGGCGCTGGAGGCAAAGGCGTCCGCCGCGACGGTCAGCAAGAGCGGATGACAGGAATGCGCGGCCGGCCCGCTTCCGGGGTGATGCGCGTCGAGCCGGGCGGCGCGGCCGCGATCCCGGCGAACCTCCCTGACGGCGGCCCGCATGGGCCCAACTCCCCGGCGGTGCGAAGCCGCCGGGGCTTTTCCAGGACAAGCCAACCAGGCGCGCAACACTCGATGAGGGGAGATCATGACGATCATCTTGGGAATTGACCCGGGCCGCCGTGGCGGGCTGGCGCGGTTGCGCAGGGGCGACGGATCGTGGCGCGTCGCGGCCATCGACCTGCCGCAGACGCCCGCGGGCCTCCATGCCGCGCTGGCTGAGTGGACTCCCGTCACCTTTGCGGTCCTCGAGCAGCCGATCTACCCTCCGCACATCGGCGTCCGCAACATCGCCCGCATCGCCGAAGCCTACGGCGCGCTCAAGGCCATGCTGTTCTCGGCCGGGATCGCGGTGCGGGAAGTCACCCCCGCCCAATGGAAGCGGAGCCTGAACGTGCCGGCCGACAAGGCCGCCGCGCGCCGGAGGGCCGACGAGTTTTTCCCCGACGACGCTCACCAATGGACGCGCGCCAGGGACGACGGCCGCGCCGAAGCCGCGCTCATTGCCTGGTATGGGAGGCGCTGGGCATGAGTTTTCGATTGATGTCGGCCATCCTTGAGATCGGCCCAGCGGACAAATCCGAGCTGCTGCTCCTGCTCGCGCTTGCGGATTATGCGAACGAGGATGGCGAATGCTGGCCGTCCATCGACGGCCTGTGCAAGAAATCCCGCCTTTCCGCGAGGGGCGTTCAGTCCGTTCTCAGGCGCCTGGAAAAGGCGGGATGGGTCCGCATCGAAAGCGGCGGCGGTCGAGCCAACACCAACCGATACACCATCGTTCTGCCCGATGTGCGCGCCGAAAACCCCGCATCGGATGCGCCGTTTGACGATCAAAACCCCGCACATGATGCGGGGTATGATGAGAAAACCCCGCACGAGAAACACCGTTTTTCGGCGCGAAACCCCGCAGCGGATGCGCCGTATCTGGCAAAAACCCCGCAGCCGAGCGCAAAAAACCCCGCAGCGGCTGCACCCGAACCTATCATAGGTAATTGTTATGTGAGTGTGATGTGCGCGCGCGCGCGCGAGGACGATCACATTCCGGAAGACACGGCGCTGCCGACGCCGGATGCGCCAGGACCTCAAGCCGAGGCGTGCGATCTCGACGAGCTCTTCGCGGACGTCCTCCACGCGGCCGGCCTCGATGGCGGCCTCAGGCTGCCGACCTACTGGATGCCGCCAACCGCCCAGCTCCACATCCGGCGCTGGCTCGACGCCGGGCTGCGCCCCGACGAGATCCTGGACGTCGTCCGTCACCAGCGGGCCCGCTTCGACGCCCCGCCCACCAGCCCGAAGGCCTACGACCGGGCGATGCGCGCCTACCTCGGCGCCAAGCGCGACGAACCGCTCGAGGCCTCCCGCCACGAAGACGCCAACCAGCCGGTCGCCTCCGTCGTCGGTCCCGGCGGTCGGGTCTCCGAGGATTTCCTCCGCCGCTGCATCGACCGCGCATTCGAGAAGATCGAGCGCGAAAAAGCCATGGGGATGATCCATTGAGCAACCTGCACGCAGACGCCGTCCGCAATCGGCTCATGACTTTCCTTCGCCGCAGGTCCATCCCGCGGCACCTGGCCGGCAACGAGGAGGCCATCGCGGCCGAAATTGAATCTCTGGTCCGCCGCATCGCCGCCCACGCGCCGCGCTCGCTCGAGGCCCTCGACCGCTGGTGGCCGCAATTCGAGCGCCGGCTGGAGCTGACCGGCAACGGCCGCTCCTGGCCGGTCGCCAAGGAGATCGCCGACGCCGCCGCCAAGACGCCGCTCGAGACGACCGGCGAGCGCGCCGCTCCCGACATCGGATCGCACAGCTGGCGGCTGCAGATCGTCGCCAGGCGCATCCGCAACGGCGAGGCCGTCGGCGAGATGGACCTGTGGGGCGAGACCGCGGTCGAACTGGTGAACACCGGGATGGTCTTTGAGGGCGACATCGAGCGCTACCGCGAAGTCTTCGCAGCCCGGCTGATCGAGCACCTCGGCGAGGACGCCGCGCTCAAGGCGCTGCAGCGGCTCGAAGCCCTGCACGCAGGCGCGCAAGCCGCATGGCTGCGCCGGAGCGGCCGCGCCGGGTCGAGGCTTGCGAGGGCGAGCTGATGGCGGGCAGCGTCAACAAGGTCATCCTAATCGGCAATCTCGGGCGCGACCCTGAGGTCCGCACCTTCTCGAACGGCGGCAAGGTGTGCAACCTGCGCATCGCCACCTCCGAGACCTGGAAGAACCGCGAGACCGGCGAGCGGCGCGAGCGCACCGAGTGGCACTCGGTGGCGATCTTCTCCGAGCCCCTCGCCGACATCGCCGAGCGCTACCTGCGCAAGGGGTCCAAGGTCTATGTCGAAGGCCAGCTCGAGACCCGCAAGTGGCAGGATCAGAGCGGCCAGGACCGCTACACCACCGAAGTCGTCCTGCGTCCCTATCGCGGCGCGCTGACCCTGCTCGACAGCCGTCCCGGCCACGGCGACGCGCAGGATGGCCGGCAAGGCGCGACAGGCGGCGCAGGAGAGGCCGCAGGCGCGTCTCAAGACTCCCACAACCCGAGAGACGTTTACGGCCACTCAGCGGCCGCCTCAGCGGCTCCTGCGCACGACGACGCCGGGCCCGCAACCGCCAGATACGACGATCTGGACGACGAGATCCCGTTTTGAGGTCGGAGATGCAACACCTGAAGCCGACAAACCCACGCGTCGGGGCCGTGGTCGCAAAGATCGAGGCCGCGCCTCCTGGACAGATCGTCGTCTATCACGAAGGGCCTGCCGGATCGCTGCCGCCCAGCTTGGCGGAAGCAGTCCGCGCAATGCTCAAGGCCGGGAAATGCACGCTCGCGCAGCGGCCTTCAGGGCGGTCGGATCAGTGGGGCCGCAGGATCTGGCAGTGGGTCGCGGTCAGGACGTCATGACCATCCGCGCCGAGATCGTGGACGGGGGAGCCTGCGTCGAGCTGCACGGCGATGTGTGGCGGGGGCGCATAGGCGCCGACGAGATCGACGCATGGATCGACCTCTACAAGCGCCTGCGGGACAGGCGCAGGGGGCGCTACGCCGAGAAATACGCGCCGGCGCTGACGGAGCTGCTGCGCGCAAGAAAGACGCTCGCGGAGATGTGCGCCGATCACGCTGAAGGAGAAGGCCGATGATGAAGAAAGACCCAGATTTCGAGGCTGCGGCGAACGTCGCCTTCCGCGCAACCGGCGCCGAGCTGCGCCAGTTCATCGAGAGGCTCGAGCAGATCGAGGCCGAGCGGCGCGACCTTGTCGATCGCAGGCGCGAGGTCATGGACGAGGCCAAGGCGCGCGGATACGACGCCAAGGCCATTCGGCAGATCGTGAAAGAGCGCGGCAGAAGCCGCGAGGAGCTGGCCGAGGAGCAGGCCGTACTCCAGCTCTACCGCGACGCGCTGGGGATGTGAGATGCCTAGGCTGAGCAAGGAGCAGTGGGCCGACGTCAGGGCCGAGCGCGAGGCTGGCGCGACATTCCGAGAGCTGGCCGAGAAGTTCGGCGTCAGCGACGCCGCGATCGTCAAGCGCGCCAAGGCAGAGGGATGGGGCGACGGCTCCGACGTTCGCGAGCAGATCCGCCGGAAAGTTAGCGAAAAGGTTAGCGGACTCGTTAGCGGTGCTGACCCGAAAAGAAGGGCCGAGGCGCTCGACAGGGCCGCCCAGCGCGCGGCCGAGGTCATCGAGCGACACAAGGCAGACTGGGAGCAGCACCGCCAGCGTTTCGGGGCCGTCACGACCGATTTCGAAAGCGGAAAGCACGCCAAGATCAATGCCGAGATGCTGACCATCCGTCAGCGCGGCGAGCGCTTGGCCTGGGGGCTGGAGGACACCAACCCGGCGCCGAAGATCGAGATCAAGCGGGAGTGGTGATGGGCGAGGCCATGGAAATCCGGATCGCGCCGCCCGAGCTGCACCCGGGGCAGCGCCGGATCCTGGACGATCCGGTCCGCTTCAAGGTCGCGTCATGCGGGCGGCGCTTCGGCAAGACGCGTCTCGCCTGCGAATGGCTGACGCTTCTGCCGGGCGCCGCGATCGAGGGCAGCCCGGTCGCGTATTTCGCGCCGACCTACAAGCTGCTGTCCGAGGTGTTCGGCCTGATCGAGCGCACGATGGCGGGCGTGGCGAAGCGCGTGAACCGGCAGGAGATGCGGATCGAGCTGGTCACGGGCGGGGTCGTCGACTTCTGGACGCTCGAGGACCCGGACGCCGGGCGCGGGCGGCGCTACCGGCGGATCGTGATCGACGAGGCGGCCCATGCGCGGCATCTGCGCGACGCGTGGGAGCAGGCGATACGGCCGACGCTGACGGACTTCCGCGGCGAGGCGTGGTTCATCTCGACGCCCAAGGGCCTGAACTTCTTTCACGATCTGTTCCGCCGCGGCGAAAGCGCCGAATACCCGGACTGGACGTCCTTCCACATGCCGACTGCGGCGAATCCGCACATCGCGCCGGAAGAGATCGAGGAGGCCCGCGCCCAGCTGCCCGAGCTTGTGTTCCGGCAGGAATACCTGGCCGAGTTCGTCACGATGGGCGCCGGGCTGGTCAAGCCGGAGATGATCCGCCTCGGCGCCGCCCCGCGCGACCTGCCGATCACGCTTGGCGTGGACCTTGCCATCTCGACGCGGGACGGCGCGGATTTCACGGCCATCGTCGCGATGACACGGGACCCGAAGACAGGGACGGTCTACGTGGTCGAGGCCGAGCGCTTCCGCGGCGAGTTCAGGGAGATCGTCGAGCGCATCAAGGCATCGGCCGAGCGCCACCGGGCGAAGCTGGTCGCGATCGAGCAGACGCAGTTCCAGGCGGCGGTCGTGCAGGAGCTGGCGCGCACGACGAAGCTGCCCATCCGCGGGGTGCGACCGGATCGCGACAAGGTGACGAGGTTCCTGCCGCTCCTGACGCGCTACGAGCAGGGCATGGTCGTGCATGACCTGTCTGGCGTGCCGCCCTGGTTCCGCGACGAGCTTCTCGCCTTCCCAGAGGGACAGCACGACGACGGCGTCGACGCCGCCGCGCATGCGTTCGCCGCGCTCGGCATGTCGTCGGGGCCGGTGGTCATCCCCGGCCGGAGGGTGTTCTGATGGCCCTGTGCGCGACGATGGAGATGCTGGCCGAATACGTCGGCCCGAAGACGGCGCTGAAGCTTGCGGAGGCCTTCGGTGGCACCGATCTTCGCGTCCCGAGGCGCCGGGCTGGAAATACCTGGGCGAAACTGGTTTCGGCCCTTGGCGATGAAGAGGCAGCGCGATTCGTACACCTTTTTTCCGGCGAGCGTATCTACGTTCCGACCAACGCGGACGGACAGAGAGAGCAGCTGAGGAACGCCATCATTCGCGAACTGCGCAATGGGCGCAGCCCCGAAGAGGTTGTCGCTAACGTTCGTACGATCGGCCCAGTGAGCGTAAGGCACGTCCGCCGGATCGCCAGAAATGTCCGACAGGAGATCGAAGCGCGCCAGATGCAGTTTGCGAGTCTGCCTCCTAAGAAGTGATCCGATAGCCATCTTTTTGTCGGACAGAGGTCCGCCAGATTTGAGCGCTGCAGTATGGCATCGTCACTGCATGGCACGCACACCTTCCACACTCACCTCCGCAATCTCCATCGAGCGCGTCCTGTCGCGCTTCACATGGATCGGGGACGCGGACGAGCTGCTTCACCGCCTTGGCGTCAGCCGCGCAGCCCTGCGGCAGGTGGCCGACGACGACGAGGTGGCTTCGGCCCTCGAGACGCGGAGACATGCGGTCGTCGGCACGCCATGGCGCATCGAGGGCCAGCGCGCGCGGGCGAGAGATTTCGTCTGGTCCGAGATCGAGCCTCACGCCGTGGATATGATGGAGGCGATCTGGGAGGCGGTCCCCTACGGATACGCAGTCTTCGAGGTCGTGTTCGCGGATCGCGGCGGCGGGCGCATCGGCATCGAGCGCATCGTGCGGCTGCCGTTCGACTGGTACGTCGTGCAGCCGGACGGAACGCTGCTGCGCCGCGACACGATGCAGCCAGAGGACGTGCCGGAGAAGTTCTTCTTGACCGTCCACAACGGCTCCATCCGCAAGCCGATGGGCGAGGCGCTGCTGGCCAAGGCGTGGTGGCCGTGGTTCTTCCGCACGCATGGCTGGAAGATGTGGTCCAGGTTCCTCGAGAACACGGCCGTGCCTCTCCTGGTCGGGCGTTCGGCCACGGATCGCGAGGCGGTGATCGAGCAGCTGAAGGCCATCACGTCAGGCCCGGCTGTCATCGTCGGCCCGGACGAGGACGTCCAGCAGCAGGGCCAGTCGCCATCGCGAAACTTCGAGGCCTTCGAGGAGGCCTGCGCGCGCCGGATCCAGCGGCTGATCCTCGGCCAGACGCTGACGTCGGGCACCGACGGCGGATCGGGCAACCGCGCCTTGGGCGAGGTGCACGAGCGCGTGCGCGAGGAAAAGCGCCGCGCCGATATCCGCGTGGTGGTTCGCACGATGCAGACCGTGGTCGACCGCCTGTCGTGGCTGAACGGCTTCGGGCGCGGGCTGTCGTTCGTCATGGAGGATGCCAAGAGCCTCGAGGCCGACCGCGCGTCGCGCGACGAGGTGCTCTGGCGGCAGGGCGTCCGTTTCACGCCGCGCTACTACGAGGAGAAATACGGGCTTGAGCCCGACGATTTCGCCATCGATCGACCCCAGGACGGAGGCCGGGCGGCGTTCTCGCTCTCCGCCGGACAGCAGCGCTTCACCGACGGACAGCAGCGCATCGAGGACGCGATCGCTGGCCTTTCGGAGGCGGCGCATGGCCCGATCCCGCCGGAGGCCATCGCATCGGCGATACGCGGCGCGCGGGACAAGGCCGAGCTGGCCGCGCGGCTGGCGGTCGTGGCCGCCGGCGCCGATGACCGCACGTTCAGGCAGATGCTGGAGCGCGCGATGATGGCGGCCGACCTCACGGGGGTCGTCGAGGCGGAACGCACCGCGGAGGATTGAGATGCCCGCAGCGGATGGCGGCGGCATCTCGTTCGATGCGCCGTTCCACATCCAGATCGCCCAGGCGCGCGCCCTGGCGCCGATGCTGGCCGAGGCGTTCTACGGGCTGACGCCGGAGAAGCGCGCGCTGGCGTTCACGGTCTCCGGGCTGGCGCGCCTCGACCAGGTGCAGGCGGTCGCCGACAGCCTTATCCGGGCCGAGGAACAGGGCTGGTCATTCTCCAGGTGGAAGGCCTGGGCCGAGACGCAGGAATGGACTCTGCCGCGCCACCGGCTCGAGACGATCTTCCGCACGAACCTGCAGACCAACTACATGGCCGGGCATTGGCGCAATTTCGAGCTGGCGCGCCGGTCGAGGCCCTGGCTGATGTTCGACGCCATCAACGACAGCCGCGTGCGCCCGAACCACCTTGCGCTGGATGGCGTGATCCGGGCGGTGGACGATCCGGTATGGGACAGGATCAGCCCGCCGCTCGGCTTCAATTGCCGCTGCACGCTGCGCTCCCTGTCGGATCGCGCCGCGCGCCGGCGGGGCGGACGGACGCAGGTCGTGCCCGCCGAGGGGCGGGCCGACGGCGACGGGTGGGGGAGGCGGCCGGCCGGTCAGCGGAGAGAATTGGCCGCCGCCGCGGCACGGAGAATGGAGCAGGCTCCGGTGCTCGCGGGCGACAGTTCCGCCATGCGGCGGTTTCGCGCGCTCCTGTCGGGGGCTGACGCCGGCATGGTGACGCCCGAGATCCTGCGCGAGGCGATCGGAGACGCGGTCTGGGATGCGGCCGTCGAAGCGTTGGCTGCGCGTGACCTGCCGCCCGAATTTCGCGACCTGACCGAGGTGGAGCGCGTCGCGCTTCACATCTGGACTCGCGACGTCGCTCGCGATGCCTGGTTCAGGCGGATCAATGCCTTCCTGCGCGCCTCCGAGGCGCCGACCGACGCGGCGTTGCTTCCGTTGATCGTCGCGATGCGATCCGGGCTCGCCAAGCTGCCGCCAGCGCGCCGCCCGCTCCTGTTCCGGGCGGAGAAGGTCGGTCGGAAAGGCATCGAAACCTATCTGAAGCGTTTCCCGGAAGGAAATGCGATCTCTCCTGGCGGGTTCATGGCAACGACGCCGCACCATGACCGGATCTTGAAGGGTTCGGTGACCATCGTGGTCGATGGGAACGCAGGGAGGTGGATCGGTCCGCTGTCGGCCTATCCGGAACAGGATGAAGTTCTGTTCGATCCCGCCGCCGCGTTCATGGTAGACCAAGTGATGAGGACCAAACATGGCGCAGTCGTATGGCTGAGACAGTTGTGAAGATCACGCGCTGGACCACGGGCCACACGGTCATCGAGGACCGCCGCAGCCCGCGCGCCCCGCTCAGCGAGCGAGAACGGGCGCGCTTCGAGGCCGCAACGGCCATGATCGAGCGCGCCCGCGAAGAGGCGATCGCCAACGGCGAGATAGATCCGGAGAAGCTCGAGGACGACAGCGACCTGCCGGAAGGGGATCGCGCCCTTCTGGCCCGCATGAGCGACGTCGGCGAATGGGTCGGAGAGGTGATCGAGCTCGACGAAAACGGCGACGTCATCCGCCGCTATGCCATCGACGAAAACGGGAATCCCGTGGCCGACCCGTGAATTCGCGGCGGTCCGCCCCGGCGCCATGGCTGAAGGCGGTTCGGGGCGGCGGATTTCAATCGCTCACGTCGCGGGAGGATGCCGCTCAACGACTCCTGGAACGCCGTGGCCGACCGATGAGGGCCGCTGCAGCCGCTTCGTAAAGTCCCAGCAGATGCTCGGCCCGATCGAGTTCCGAGCCGAAGCCCTGGCGGCGGTAGAGGCGGTCGATCGCGCGGTCCAGCGCGCGGTGGGCGGCGCGCAGGTCGAGAAAGGTCAATTGAATGACGACGCCCCGCAAGGTGCTGCAACACCGTGCGGGGCGGGAATGGGGTTCAATCAACCCCGGGGACTTGTCCGGTCCGTCCCCATAGATGCACGAAAACTCGTGGACGGCAACAGAAAAATCTCCGCTCGGAGCACGCTCCAATCGCACCGCCGCACCGGCGAAAAACATCTAAGTCTGTAAAATAGCTTGATAAAGTTGTCGGACCGGTGTCCGCACAACTCGCTTCGTCGTGTGTGTCACGATCTCGCCGGAGACGGTGCAAGGGGAGACCGCGCATGAGCAACACCACCCAGCGGACGGCGAGCGTGACGTTCGCGGTCAGCCACGAGAGCCAGGAGGACGGCCCCGTCCGCTTCCATGGCGTGGCCTATTCGGGCAACCCGGTCGATCAGCACGGGCAGAGGTTCGTGGTCGATCTGTCCGCGGTGCGCGAGGCCGAGATCCCAATCCTCACCGACCACGACAACGAGATCGACGCCCTGGCAGGCAAGGGCCGCATCTTCGTGGCCGAAGCCGAGGACGGCGGGCGGGAGCTGCGCATCGAGGGCCAGCTGTCGCGCACCACCGGGGCCGGGCGCCAGATCTCCGGGCTTCTGGCCGAGGGCTTCCCCCTGCGCATGTCCATCGGATTCAAGGCCAGATTCGAGGAACTGAGCGACGAGGCCGAAGTCAACGGCCGACCGGTGCGCGTGGACTTCGTCCTGCGCGATCCGATGATCCACGAGGTGTCCTTCGTCGCTGTCCCCGCCGACCAGTTCGCCGGCGTGCGCGAGGTGATGATGTGCGCCGATCTCGAGCCTCAGCAGGCCGACGCCGCGCCGCAGGAGGATCCCGAGCGGGCAAGCCTCGAAGCCGAGCTTGCGGCCGCGACCGCGCGCGTCACCGAGCTCGAGGCGCAGATCGCCGAGATGCGCGCCGAACTTCGCAGGCAGCGTCTGAGCGCGGCGTTCGCATCCCATGGGCGCGAGGCGCCCGACGACATCGGCCCTTGGGTCGAGATGAGCGACAAGGCCTTCGATGCCGCGCTCGCCGCCCTGTCCGAGGCCGGAGCGAGGCCGCCCGTCGATCCGAAGCTGTTCCGCTCGTCCGCGATCGACCGCGCCTCGAGCGGCGGCATCGAACCGTCCGACCGCCTGTTTCAAGCGGTCGAGGCTCTTTCAACGCGCAATCGGGTGAACTGACATGCCGACCTACCTCAAGCAGACCGCAGGCGCATTCGTGAAGTACGAAGCGCCCATGGGCTATTCGCGCGACGAAGTGACCGTCGTCGCAGGACAGAACCTGACCGCCGGGACCGTGGTCGGCCGCATCGCCGCCAGCGGCAAGATCAAGGCGTGGGATCCGGCGGCCACCGACGGCTCCGAGACCGCAATCGGGGTCATGGCGGCCGATGCCGACGCGACGAACGGAGACGTGCAGTCCGTCATCGTGGCCCGCCATGCCATCGTCGTGGACTCCGACGCCCTCGTCTGGGTGGGCGCGCCCACTCAGGCGCAGAAGGACGCCGCCGTCGCCAGCCTGGCGGCCGCCGGGATCCTCGCCCGCAATACCGCCTGACGGAGGATATCACATGCTCACCGACGCCTTCGATTCCGCCACTCTCACGGCCGCGATCAACAGGTTCCCCGTCCAGTGGGGGCGCATCAACCAGATGGGCCTGTTCGCCGACGAGGGCGTGCGCACGCGCGAAATCCACATCGAGGAGCGCGCGGGAACCCTCGCGGTGCTCGATGCCCACGAGTGGGGCGGCAACGGAACCGTCGCCGCGCCCGAGACGCGCCTTGTCCGCGCCCTGCACATCCCGCAGACGGTGCACAACGACAAGGTCCTGCCGGACGACATCCAGGACATCCGCGCCTTCGGCTCGGACAGCGCGCTCGAAAGCGCGCAGGGCGTCGTCGCGCGGCGGCTGCAGCGCATGCGCGCCAAGCACGACATCACGCTGGAATGGCGCCGCATGGGCGCGCTGAAGGGCGTCGTCGCCAATGCGTCCGGCTCGACCATCGTCGACCTGTTCAGCGCGTTCAACGTGACGCCCGTCTCGATCGACTTCGAGCTGGGCACGGCGACGTCCGACATCCGTGCCAAGTGCGAGCAGGTCGTCGACCAGATCGCCGACAATCTCGGCGACGACGCCATGACCGGCGTGCGCGCGCTGGTCAGCCCCGACTTCTGGCGCCGCCTCGTGACCCACGCCAACGTCGAAAAGTTCTTCGTCAACTGGCAGAACGCCTCGGTTCTGGCGTCCGGCGAGACCAGGCGCGGCTTCACCTTCGGCGGCGTCACCTTCGAGGAATACCGGGCCAATATCGGCGGGCAGGCCTTCCTCGCCGCCGGCGAAGGCCATGCCTTCCCCGAGGGCACGATGGACACCTTCGCGACCTACTACGCGCCGGCCGACTTCAACGAAACCGTCAACACCATCGGCCAGCCCTTCTACGCGAAGGTCCGCCAGGTCGAGTTCGAGCGCGGCTACGAGCTGCACACGCAGTCGAACAGCCTGCCCATCTGCAAGCGCCCGGCCGTCCTGGTCCGGCTGTTCAGCTCGAACTGATGGAGGACGCCATGCAGGTGAAGCTGCTCGAGGCCATTCAGAACGGAACGCAGGTCATCAACGCAGGCTGCGTGATCGACCTCCCCGAGGCCGAGGCCAAGGCGCTCATCCGCGAAGGCCGCGCTTCGGCCGTCGCGCAGGACGACGCCAAGGCGAGCGCCGGCAAGGCGAAGCCGGGCGCCAAGTGAACGAGGTGAGGGGTGGCGATCATCGAGAAGGTCGATCTCGAGGCGCGCTTCGGGCCCGATGAAATCGCGCGACTGTCGGATCGCGACGCCGACGGGTTCGAGGACGCGGGCGTGATCGATGCGGCCATCGCCGACGCCGAGGCCGAGACCGTCGCGCGCCTCGGCCCGGCGCTCTCCGGCCCGCTGCCGTCGCCGGCGCCCGAGATGCTCAAGCAGATCGTCGCCGTCATCGCCCGCTACAACCTCGCCCGGCGCGACGTCGAGCCCGAGCACCCCTACTACGTCGCCTACCAGGATGCGGTCGCCACGCTGCGCGACGCGGCCGCCGGCAAGGTGGAGCTGGCCGACCTGTCCGGCGCGCCCGTGTCCGCGCCCTCGCTGATGGCGTTCGGCCCGAGCCGCAGCTTCACCGACGACGCGCTGGCGCCGATGTTGCCGAGGTGGCCGCGATGATCACCGTCACGGTCGACGACGAGGCGGTCCTGACGGGATTGCAGCGGCTTTCCGGCCGGCTCGACGACATGCGCCCCGTGATGGCGGAGATCGGCGAGGCCCTGCGCGAGGCCTCGATGGAGGCCTTCGCCGACCAGTCGTCGCCGGAAGGGGCGGCGTGGCGGCCGCTGAGCCCCGTCACGATCGCGAGGCGGCGCGGCACGGCGCATCGCATCCTGCAGGACAGCGGCGTCCTGCGCCAGAGCATCACGCGCGACGTCGACGGCCCCCGCAGCGTGGTCGTCGGATCGCGGGTCGAATACGCCGCCACGCACCAGTTCGGGGCGCGGAAGGGGGCGTACGGCCGCACCTCGCGCGGCGCGCCGATCCCGTGGGGCGACATCCCGGCGCGCCCGTTCCTGGGCGTCTCCGAAGAGGCGCGCGCCGAGGTGCTCGACGCCGTCGCGCAGTGGTTGGAGGACGGGTCGTGAGCGTCGTCACGGACGTGGCCGAGCGGCTCGAGGCCTCGGTCCAGCAGCTGGCCGGGCGCGTCGGCACGGCGTTCGACCTGAGCCTGCTGATGGGGCGAGAGATGCGGCTCGCCGCCTCGCCTTTCGCCTGGGTGCTGCCCGGCGCGATCGTGGGGCGCTCGGATCAGGGCATCAGCGGCGCATGGCGTCAGCCCGTCTCCAGACAGGTTTCGGTCGTGCTCGCCATCAGGGCGCAGGACGGACAGGCCAAGGCGGACAGGCCGGACATCGAGGCTCTGATCGCGGAAGTCATGGCCGCGCTCCTGGGCTTCGAGCCGCCGTCCATCGCCGCGTCCGCGCGCGGAACCATGACGCTTGTGCGCGGCGACCTCGTGTCGATCCGCGCCGGCGTCGTCATCTACGCCCTCGATTTCGCGGTCGAGGATGAATGGAGGTCTCAATGAGCAGCAAGATCGAGCGCCCGACGAGC
This sequence comes from Oceanicella actignis, assembly GCF_008124525.1. GTDB lineage: Bacteria > Pseudomonadota > Alphaproteobacteria > Rhodobacterales > Rhodobacteraceae > Oceanicella > Oceanicella actignis. Next base: position 313,819 of record NZ_VNHJ01000001.1, on the reverse strand, counting down.
GGCGGCGCATGGGTCCGGGACCCGAAGACCGGAAAGCTTGAGCCGGCGGCGAAGGCCGGCAAGGAGGGCGCGAAATGAGCCGCTTGACCCGCAAGACGGTCGTCCAGGCCAAGCTGGAAACCGCCTACGGAACGGATCCCGGCGGCTGGGCCGGATCGGATGCCGTCAAGATCTTCAACGCGTCCGTCAACCTTGTCCAAGACGAGGTGTCGCGCGATCTCCTGCGCCCGACGCTTGGGGCGAGCGAGAGCCTGATCGCCGCTCGGCGGGTCGAGATCTCCTTCGACGTCGAGGTTGCCGGCGCCGGCACGTCCGACGCGCCGCCCGCCTGGGGGAAGCTGTTGCGCGCCTGCGGCTTCGCCGAGACGGTGGTCACCGGATCGCATGTCGAATACACGCCGATCTCGGACGGGTTCGAGAGCCTCGCCCTGCGTTACGTGGTCGACGGCGTGACCCATCTCGCGCTTGGCGCGCGCGGCACGGCGACCTGGACGCTCGACGCCTATTCCCGGCCGATCGTGCACTTCGAGTTCACCGGCCTCGACGGTGGATCCGTCGCCGCCAGCGCGTCCGGGTCCTATGCCGGATGGCAGACGCCGAACACGGTGCGGCCGGCGGCAAATTCCAGCCTGTTGATCGGCCCGAGCTATGTTCCGGCCAGCGGAACGCTGAGCGGCGGGACGGCCGTGAACATGAGGGAATTCCGCATCGACCTGAACGCGACGGTCAACCACATCCTGCTGCTCGGTTCCGAGCGGGCGGAGATCACGGATCGCGCGGTGCAGGGCAGCCTGTCCGTCGAGCTGGCCGCAGGCGACGAGGTCGCGTGGCTGAACGACATCCGCGACATCGCGCTGACCTCGCTTGGCTTCCAGCACGGATCGCAGGCGGGCAACATCGTGCGCCTGTTCGCGCCGGCGGTGCAGCGCAGGTCGCCTTCCGTCGTCGACTACGACGGCACGGTCCTGCTCGGGACCGAGCTGACGCTGCTGCCACAGTCCGGCGATGACGAACTGACGGTGGTGACGGCATGAACGATCTCGACGCCTTCGCGCCTCAGCCGGAGATCGTCCGCATCGGCGAGCGCGACGTCGCCGTCGAGCCGATCAGGGTTCGTCAGCTGCCCGCTTTCGGAAGGGCGGTCGCGCCGATCCTCGAGGCGCTCAACGCCGGTCAGGATCCGGCGGCGGTCGCATTGCGAATGTCCCAGAACGTCGTCGATCTGGTCATCGCGGCGACCGATCTCGACCGCGCCTTCATCGAGGACCGTCACCCGGACGACCTGGTGCGCCTGTTGTCCGTGGTCCTGCGGGTGAACGCGGATTTTTTCGCCCGCCGCCTCGCCCCGGCGCTGACCGAGGCGATGCAGGCGGCGACGGAGATGGCGAGTGGGCCGGCGTCTTCGCCTACCTCGTCAGGAAAGGCCACCGCCTCGACGAAGTCCTCGGCCTGACGCTGGCCGGGTTGCGGGCGCTGGTCGACGCGCATGCGGAGTTGGACGCCATGGATGACCGCAAGCTGCTGATTTCGGTTCGGATGGCTGTCTGGGGCGCGCCGGAAGATCTGAAGCGCATCCTGGGCGCCGGTTCCGATCGCGGCCGCATCGACGACGTTGACGCCGCCGCGGCGGCGCTTGGCCTGGGGGTCCCCGCCGATGAGTGAAATGCGGGTTGGGCTGCGCGTCGACGCGGATACCGCCAAGGCCAGGAAGGAAATCGACGAGACGGCGAAGTCCGTCGAGCGGATGGGCGACAAGGCCAGGGCGTCCGGCAAAAAGGCGGCGGAAGGCGGGCGGGAAACACAGGGCGCGATGACGCTGGCCGCGGGATCCGTCGCGAACCTGACGGCCCAGTTCAACGACATCGGGCAGATGCTGGTGGCCGGGCAGAGCCCGCTTCTTCTCGCGATCCAGCAGGGCACGCAGATCACGCAGGTTCTGGGCCCGATGGGCGCGCGCGGGGCTGTGCAGGCGCTGGGCCAGGCGTTCCTGTCCATGCTGTCGCCTCTGAACCTCGTCACGCTCGGCTCCATCGCCGCGGGCGCGGCGCTCGTGCAATGGCTGACCTCGGCCAGCGACGAGGCGCGGTCCCTGGCCGACGAGATCGACGATCTTTCCCGCAGCGTCCGCGATTTCGAGAAGCTTCGCGAGCTGTCCCTCTCGCCTCTTGCGGAGCTGCGGATCGATTTCGGCGACTCGGCCGCGCAGGTGCGCGAGCTTTATGCGGCGCTGGCTGACCTCGCCTTGCTCGACGCCACGAACAAGATCGCCGACGCGGCGGAGGCGATGCGGGACGAGCTGGGCGACCTGACCGGATACGTCCGGCAGCTGCAGTCTCTGGACAATGCGCTGAGGCTTGGCGAGCACCCGGATGACCAGGCAAGGGTGCGCCGACGTATCCTCGCCAACCTGCGCGAGGATTTTGGCCTGACGGAGCAAGAGGCCAGGGCTCTGGCGGAGGCGCTCGACCAGCTGGGCGCGGCGGCGGGGCCAGAGGACGTCGCGGCGGCCGTCAGCGAGATCAACGACGCGTTCGACGGGGTTCTGGCGCGGGCGAAGGATCTGCCCGCCGCCACGCGCGAAGCGGCGCGGGCAGCAAAGGAGATGGCCGTCGAGACCGTCAAGATCAAAGTCGCGACGGATGGTCACGCGCGATCGGCCGAGAAGGCGCGGCAAGAGGCGGAGGCATTGCTGGCGGCGCTCGGTGACGAGGCCGCGATCCGCGCCGCGATCAAGGCCTTTGGCGAGGACAGCGTCGAGGTCGAACGTCTGCGCGTCGAGCAGGCGCGCGCAGCCTTCGCCGCCCGCGTGGACGAGATGCGCATCAGCGAGGACCTCAAGCAGGCGCTGATGGAGGCCTGGGACGCCGCGCGCGGCATAGCCGACGAAGACATCGCGGGCGGCCTCGCCGCGGCGGCGGATCAGGCCGCGGCGCTCGCCAGCCAAATGGAGCGCGCCTCGCGGGCTGCCGAGAACGCCGCCGCAGCCGCCGCCAGCGCCGCGAAGGAGAGCGAGCTTCGCCGCCAGTACAAGGACGACCCCGTGGCGCTGGCCGGCGAGCTGGCGGCCCTGCGCTTCAAGGCGCGCGTCGGCGACTACTCCGGGTTCGATCCGATCCTGCGCTCCGAGATCGACAAGCGCCTCGCCGAGACCGTGGCGGCGGCGCAGGCGGAGGCGCGCAACCGGCAGGCCCTGGCCGCGGAGAGCAGGACGCGCGCGCGACGCCCAGGCGGGCGTGCGCAGGACGACACGGACAGGGCCCGCGCCGCGTTCGAGCGGCTGCGCGCCAGCGTGGACGACGCCTACGCGGCGCAGAAGCGCTACGCGGATGCGGAACGTGTGGCGAACGAAGCGGTCAAGAACGGCATCGTCAGCAAGGAAGCGGCCGCAGACGTGCTCGCCCGCGTCCGGCAGGCCATCGATGATGCCACGCGCGCCGCGCAGGAGAACTCGGCGACGGGATGGCAGGCCGTGACCGATGCGCTCGACGCCTACGCCCAGAAGGCTTCGGATGTCGGCGGTCAGATCGGCGACGCCATCGTCGGCGCTTTCAATTCGGCGGAAAACGCCGTGGCGAACTTCGTTCGGACCGGCAAGCTGGACTTCCGCAGCCTGGCCTCGTCCATCATCGCCGATCTCTCGAGGATCGCGCTGCGCAAGATCCTGCTTGAGCGTGTCGCCAAGGCCCTTGGGTCTGCCTTCGGCGGCGGCACGTCCGCCTCGATTTTCCATGCCGGCGGCGTGGTCGGCGGCGCCGCACCGTCCCGGACCGTGCCCGCGATGGTCTTTGCCGGGGCGCCGCGCATGCACGGCGGCGGCTGGGCCGGGCTGCGGTCTGACGAAGTGCCCGCGATCCTGCAGCGTGGCGAGCTGGTCCTGTCGCGCCGCGAGGCGCGGGCCTACGCAGCCGGCGGAGGCGGTGTCAACGTCACCATCATGGCGCGCGATGTGGAAAGCTTCCGCCAATCGCGGGCCCAGGTCGCCGCGGACATCGCGCGCGCCGTTTCTCTCGGGCGGAGGGGGCTGTGATGGCGTTTCACGAGGTCCGGTTCCCAGTGGACATCAGCCGAGGCGCGCGCGGCGGGCCCGAACGCAAGACGCAGATCGTCGAGCTCGCCTCCGGCGACGAGGAGCGAAACGCCAGCTGGGCGAACAGCCGGCGGCGCTACGACGTCGCCTACGGGATCCGCAGCGCCGACGATCTGGCGGCGGTTGTCGCCTTCTTCGAGGCGCGGAACGGGCGGCTCTACGGTTTCCGCTTCAAGGACTGGGCCGACTACAAGTCATGTCTGCCTTCGCAGGCGCCGTCGCCGACCGACCAGGTGATCGGAACCGGGGACGGCGCGACGACGTCGTTCCAGCTGGCGAAGGTCTACGCCTCGGGGGCGCAGAGCTGGACGCGGACCATCTCCAAGCCGGTCGCGGGCAGCGTGACCGTCGCGCTCGACGGCGTCGAGCAGGCCGCCGGCTGGTCCGTCGACGTCGCCACCGGCCTCGTGACCTTCGACGCCGCCCCGCCTTCCGGCGCCGCCATCACCGCCGGCTTCGAATTCGACGTTCCCGTCCGCTTCGACACCGACGCGCTCGACGTCACGCTCGACATCGAGCGGCTCGGGTCCATCGCGTCGATCCCCTTGATCGAGGTGCGCAGATGACCGGACAAGTGCGAAGCCCGCATCCGCGCGCCGGCGAGATCGTGATCGGAATGGTCGCGCTCTACTGGGGAGCCGCGGTCTCGATCTGGCCGAACGACCCCGGCCTGAGCTGGGCCGGGCTGGACTACGAGACGGCCCGCTGGCGCGGGATCATCTGCATCCTGTCCAGCATCTTGCTCGCCATCGGATGCCGCGTGAACGGCATGTGGCGCTACTCGCCGGTCGTGAGGGCGGCCGGCCTGGCCGGGATCGCCAGCGTGTCCGGCCAGCTTGCGTTCGCCGCCTTCGGCACGTCCGGCAGCACATGGGCGATCTACTCCGGGGCGACGGCTGCGTGCGTTTCCATCCTCGTCGGGACGGCGATCGACGCCGTCGCGGTGCTCAAGCGTGGGGGACCCTATGCCGCTCGACATTGAACTGCTGCGCGAGCCGATCGTGATCTACGGGCTGATCGTCGTCGGCCTGATCATCTATCGGCAACCGCTGACCGAATGGCTGCAGCGGAAGTCGCGCATGCTGGAGCTGGCGGCGACGGGCGTGGGGCAGCTGCGCGAGAACCTGGACCAATGGCACGTGACCAACGCCGAGGTCATCAAGCTGCGGCGCGCAGCCGAGGAGACCCTGGCCGAGACGCGCATGATGCGGGCCGAGATCGAGGCATTGCGGCGCAACGTCGGGGACGGCGTGAGCACGCTGCACCGCATGTCCGAGCGTCTGGCCGTCATCGAGGGGAGGAAGTCGCGATGAAGGTCTCGGCTGACGGCATGCTGGCGATCGCGCGCTTCGAGGGCGTCGTCCCCGCGCCGTATCTCGACGCCGCCGGCGTCTGGACGTTCGGCATCGGTCACACCGCAGCTGCCGGTCCGCCCGATCCGGCGACCATGCCCCGCGGGATGCCGGAGGATCTGGAGGCCGGGATCCGCGAGGCGTTCCGGGTGTTTCGCAACGACCTTGCCCGCTACGAGGCCGACGTCTCGCGCGCCGTTACCGCGCAGCTTGAACAGCACGAATTCGACGCGCTGGTGTCGTTCCACTTCAACACGGGCGGCATAGCGCGGGCCGAGCTGACGCGGCGCCTGAACGAGGGCGACAAGGCCGGGGCCGCGGCCGCATTCATGAATTGGCGGCGGCCGGCGTCGATCATTCCGCGCCGCGAGGCGGAGGTCTGCCTGTTCGTGACGGGCAGATACCCCGGCGGACCGATCCCTGTGTGGGCTGTGGACGGGACGGGCGAGATCCGCTGGTCGGAACCTGTCCGCCGCCTGACGGCAGGCGAGGCGCGCGCACTTCTGCCGGCGCGGGGGCCGGATATGCGGCTTGGCTTGTGGCTCGCGCGCGCGCTCGAACTGATCCGCAAACTGCTTCGGAGGTGATCCATGCGCTACATCCGCCCGCGGTCGCTCACATGGTGGTCAGGCGTACTGGCGACGACCACCGGCGTTGCGGCGCTGGCCGCGCCCGCGTCCGAACCCGTTGGCGAGCTCGGCCGGCTGCTGGCGCTGTTCGCCGGTTCCGGCGACGCGTCTCCGGCGGGCCTGATCTTCCTCGGTCTCGGCCTCATCGGCGTCCGCGACCGTCTGGAGCGGGGGTTCCGGGGCGATGCTTGATTTCATCTCCGGGTTCATGGCTGGTGGCGCGCTCGGGATGCTGATCGTGGCCCTGAGCGTCGCCGCCTCGCGTGGGAGGCGCGGAGATTGATGGTGGGAACGTTTCGCCCCGCATTCACAGGTGAGGCGCGCCGCCGCATCACGCGACTTGATCTCCGCGTTGCGCGTGCGCCGGCGGCGCCGACGCCAGACTGGCCAGACAACACCGTCGCGCTGTGGCTGATCTTCGGCCAGTCGAACGCCGAGGGCTACGCGCCCTGGCGGCAGGACCCGGCCAAGGCGGACCCGGCGCAGGCGGTCGCGTTCCTGAGCGCGGCCGAGCGCGCCGTGCATCCCTGGTGGCGGCTGAGCTCGCGCGGGGCGGGGGCGACCGCCGGCCGCTTCGAGGCGCAGGGGCTGGCGACGGACGCCTCGCCGCGCACCTCGGGCAAGGTGTGGACCACGGGCGCGAACGGCATCCCCGAGGGCACGGCCTCGTTCGGGCCCGAGATCGGGCTCGTGCGGCATGTGCTGGGCGGCGGCGCGCCGGCCTCGTGGCGCAACGACGCGGCGCCCAGTCTCTACATCCTCAAGCAGACCGAGGGCGGGCGCTCGGTCGATCACTTCCGCTGGGGCGGGCCGGGGCAGGACCTGATCCTGACCGCGCTGCGCCAGAGCTCGGGCGAGACGCTGACCTCGCTCGCGGCGGCGAAGACGGTGCTGATCCAGGGGCTGATCTTCGTCATCGGCGAGAAGGACAGCACCACGCTGCACCCGAGCGGCGCCTCGATGGCCGAGAGCCTGGACGTGCGCTTCGCCGACTGGGTGCGCCAGATCCGCGCCGCGCTGGGGGTCGAGGCGCCGGCGGTCTTCGTCGAGATCTTTGATGCGCTCGACGCGCGCAAGCAGACCGCCAATGCGCGCCTGCACGCGCTGGCCGCCTCGATCCCGAACGCGGCGGTGATCGCGCGCGATCCCGCCTGGCAGACGGTGGGCGACGGCATCCATTACGACGCGGCCGCGCAGGCGGCGATCGGCGACGCGGTCTTCGCCCATTTCCGCCAGAGCTACGGGCGGCCGGGCGACGGGCTGGTGACGGGCTTTCCCTTCGCCGGGCTGCGGCCGTGGTTTCATGTGCCGCCGCTGTTCATCGACGACGGGGGCACGAACATGCGCATCGCCGCCACCCCGGCGGCCTCGGGCACGATCCACGCGCTGGTCACCGACGCCGACGCGCCCGTTCCCGACGCCGCCGCGATCCGCGACGCCTCGGCCGCCGCGCCGGGCTTTCGCAAGGCCGTGACGGCGGATCAGGAGGCGGTCTGGTGGTCGGGCTCGGGCGTGTTCCAGTCGAACGTGACGCAGGACTGCCATTTCGTGCTCGAGGACGCCGCGGGCCAGCTGGGCGAGGTGGCGACGGTGCGGCGCTGGGCGAACGCCAAGTTCGCGCCGGACCTGGCGCTGGTCTCGACGGCGGGCGGGGCGGCGTCGTTCTCGGTGCGGCCGGCCTTCACGGGCGATCTGAGCTGGGCGCTGCATGCGGGCGCGCGCGGCTTCATGCGCCCCGAGGACGTCGAGACCGCGGCCTTCGAGCCGGTCGATGCGGGCCAGATGGCGGTCACGGCCAACACGGACGTGCAGATCGACGTCACGGGGCTGACGCCGGGGCAGGAATACACGCTGCTCGTCACGGGCCGGAAGAACGGGACCGAACGCGCGGTGACCCAGTCGGAATCGGTGATCGCCGCATGAGAAGGAGGGAAGCGTGGTCTCAATCAGATCCTACGCCGGAGAGCCGCTCTTCCTGCGGCTGACGGTCCTCGATGAAGACGGCGCGCCGATCGACGTGTCCGGCGCGTCCATCCAGATGGCCATCGGGCCGGTGGGCAGCACCGATGCGCTGGCCACGTTCGCCGCCCACGCGCAGGTGGTCGACGGACCGTCCGGGCGCGTGGACATCGTCGTCCCGGCTGCCGAGGCGGACGCCGGCATCCCGACGGATCGCAGCCTGGCGCTGGCGGTGTGGGTGGACGGCTATGTCCACCTGGCCGGTCTCCTCACGCGCCAGTCCATCCCCGTGCCGGAGTGACGTTGCGATGGCGTTGGACCTTATCGGGTGGCTGCTGGCGGGTCTGGGCGCCTTGCTGGGCGTCGTTGTCGGGGGGTTCTTCGGTCGCGCCAGAGGGCGGCGCGAAGGCAGAAGGGAGGCGGAGCGCGATGCGCTGGAACGGATGCACGAACGGATCGAGAGCGGGCGCTCGGCGGTGCGCGATGGCCGCGACGCTGGCGATCCCGCTGAGCGGCTGCGCCGCAACGACGGGCGCTGGTGATGCGGGCTGCGCGGCCTATGCCGAGGCACGTCTGGCGCGCCCGCCTGCTGCGTCGCTGGTCGAAGTGCCGCGCCCGTGGGCGCTGTGGATCGCCGACCTCGATGATCGCATGACGGGAACCTGCCGATGAAGTCCATCTCTCCAGAACTGCAGGCGCATCTCGACGACGGCACGACGACGCTTGCCTGGTGCTGGCGGATCACGCGCGCCGACGGCGAGGTGTTCGGCTTCACCGACCATGACCGGACGCTGAGCTTCGACGGCGTCGACTTCGAGCCGGAGAGCGGCTTCACCGCCGCCGAGATCCGCTCCGCCTCCGATCTCGCGGTCGATGCGCAGGACGCCGAAGGCGCGCTCAGCTCTGATCGCATCACCGAAACCGACATCATCGACGGGCGCTGGGACAACGCCGAGGTAGAGGTCTGGCGGGTGAACTGGCAGGACGTCTCGCAGCGCGTGCTGATGCGGCGCGGGGCCATCGGTCAGATCCGGCGCGGGCGCGTCGCGTTCACGGCGGAGGTGCGCAGCCTGTCCCACGTGCTCAATCAGACGGTGGGCCGGACGTATCAGGCGACCTGCGACGCCGCGCTGGGCGACGCGCGCTGCAAGGTCGACCTGGAGGATCCGGCTTTCAAATCCGCAGGTTCTGTGACGGGCATTCTGCGCGAGCGCAGTTTCTCGGTCTACGGCCTCGAGGCCTTCGAGGCTGGCTGGTTCGCGTTGGGATACGTCGAGTGGACGAGCGGCGCGAACGCCGGCCGTTCGGCTGAGATCGCGGCGCATGAGATCGCCGACGGCGTCGTGACGATCACGCTGCTCGAGCCGCCCGTGCGCCAGGTGTCGGTCGGCGACGCTTTCGTCGCGCGCGCCGGCTGTGACAAGCGGATCGAGACGTGCCGCGCGAAGTTCGCGAACGCCGCCAATTTCCGGGGCTTCCCGCACATTCCCGGCCAGGACGCGGTGATGCGCTACGCGACGCGCGACGGCGGGCACACGGGAGAGGTGCTGTGACGGCGGACCCGGAACTGGTGATCGCGGCGGCGCGAGCGTGGCTGGGCACACCCTACCACGACCAGGCGAGCCTGCGCGGCGTCGGCTGCGACTGCCTCGGGCTCGCGCGCGGGGTCTGGCGCGAGGTTGTGGGGCCTGAGCCTTTCCCGATCCCGCCCTATAGCCGCGACTGGGGCGAGACGGGGCCGCGCGAAGTGCTCGCCGAGGGGGCGAGGAGCATGATGATCGAGATCTCTCCGGCCGAGGCCGGGCCGGGCGCGCTGGTCCTGTTCCGCATGGCGCGGCGCGCGATCGCGAAGCACGTCGGCATCATGACGGGGCCGCGCAGCTTCATCCACTCCTACGAGCGCCTCGGCGTGATCGAGGAGCCGCTCACGCAAGCCTGGCGGCGGCGCATCGCCTACGCCTTCCTGTTCCCTGCCCGGGGCGAGGTCTGACATGGCGACGGTGATCCTGGGCGCGGCGGGCGCGGCCATCGGCGGGGCGATCGGCGGGTCGATCCTTGGCGTCGGCGGCGCGACCATCGGCGCCTTCGTCGGCGCGAGCATCGGGTCGGCCATCGACACCTACATCATCTCCTCGGTGCTCGCGCCGTCGCAACGCGTCGAGGGCGCGCGGCTCGATCAGCTGACCCTGACGTCCTCGACGGAGGGCGCCGTCATCCCGCGCGTCTATGGACGCATGCGCATCGGCGGCAACGTGATCTGGGCGACCGACTTTCGGGAGGAGCGCAAGACCAGCACCGAGGGCGGCGGCAAGGGCGGCGGCGGCGGCAAGGTCACGACGACCGAGTATCTCTACTACGCCAGCTTCGCCGTGGCGCTTTGCGAAGGGCCCATCGCCGGCATCGGGCGGATCTGGGCGGACGGGAAGCCGCTGGACATGACCGGCGTGACCTGGCGCTGGTATCCAGGCGACGAAGCGCAGGAGCCCGATCCGTTCATCGCGGGCAAGATGGGCGCCGACGGCACGCCGGCCTATCGCGGCACAGCCTACGTCGTCATCGAGGATCTGCCGCTGGCGAATTTCGGCAACCGCCTGCCGCAGATTTCGTTCGAGGTGTTCGCGCCGCTGGCCGATCCGGACACGCTCGAGGGTCTTGTGAAGACCGTCACAATGATCCCGGCGTCGGGAGAATGGGTGTATGGCACGACGGCCGTGCGCAAGGGCGCGCGCGGCGCGCAGACGGCCGAGAACCTTAACGCCGACAACGACAAGACCGACATGGTCGTGTCGCTGGACCGTCTCGAGGCGAGCGCGCCTCACGTCGAAATGGTGAACGTCGCCGTCGCCTGGTTCGGGGACGATCTGCGCGCTGCGGAGTGTCGCCTGCGACCGGGCGTGGACGATGCCGCGAAGACCACCACGCCGCTGACCTGGGAGGTGAACGGGGTCACGCGCGCGACGGCGCATGCGGTCAGCCAGGACAGCTACGGCCGCGCGGCCTATGGCGGCACGCCGGCTGACGTGGCCGTGCTCGAGGCAATCCGAGAGATGAAGGCGCGCGGCCTGCGCGTCGGCTTCTATCCGTTCATCCAGATGGACATCCCGTCCGGCAACGGGCTGCCCAACCCCTGGCAGGGCTCGCAGGACTTCGTCTATCTCGGCGACGGCTTCGGATTTGGCACGAACGGGATCATCCTCGCGGGCGCGCAGGACGACCTGTTCTCGGCCAATCATCAGAATCCCAATCCCATCAACGGAGACTGGTGGGATTGGGATACAATCGGCGTCGAGGAGGCGGTCATCGTCCGCGACTTCGACTTGCGCGCCTTGGGCATCAGCGCCGCTCAGGTGGACGCGGGACTCGTGCAGGTGTCCGTGGCCGGCACGGCGGGCAACTTTTTCTTGAACTGGGGTACTCCCTACCTGGACGTGTTCGGCATTCCAGAGGCTGCCGGGGGCGGAAAGGACTTCCAGGCTTCGGTGCTGGCCGGCGGCGTGTGGGCGAACCCGTTCGCGGGCAACCCGGACAGTTTCTCGCTCACGCGCACGATCCCGCCCGGCTCTCGCTGGATCAGGCTGCAGTTCCGCGCGGACGTGGCGGCGATCGCGGTCAACCTGACGCAGCTAACGATCGGCCAGGTTGATCTGCGCGAACGCGAGACCAGCCAGCCCGCCCACCCATGGCGGGGGCGCATCACGGTGGACCCTGCGCCCGGACTGCCAGGCACGGCGGACAAGACGGCCGACGCGGCTACGCAGATCGCGGCGTTCTTCGGCGCGGCGACGCCAGCGGACTTCGCGGTGTCCGGCGATGAGGTGACGTGGACAGGAGATCCGACCGAGCAGAGCTACCGGCGCATGGTGCTGCACTACGCGCATCTGTGCGCGGCGGCGGGCGGCGTGGACACGTTCCTGATCGGATCGGAGCTGCGCGGCCTGACGAGCGTGCGCGACGACACCGGCGCCTACCCTGCCGTGCAGCAGCTGATCAGCCTGGCGGCGGATGTGCGGGCGATCCTTGGCCCGGACGTCGAGATCAGCTACGCCGCCGACTGGTCGGAGTATTTCGGCCACCATCCGCAGGATGGCAGCGGGGACGTGATCTTCAATCTGGATCCGCTGTGGGCCGATGCGAACATCGACTTCGTGGGCATCGACTACTACGCGCCGCTCTCCGACTGGCGCGACGGCTTCGAGCATGCCGACGCGGCCGAGGGCTGGCCCTCGATCTACGACCGCGGCTACCTGCAGGCGCAGATCGAGGGCGGCGAGGGCTACGACTGGTTCTACGCTTCGGAGGATGACCGCGCCGCGCAGATCCGCACCCCGATCACGGACGGCGCGGCCGGCAAGCCCTGGGTGTTCCGCTTCAAGGATCTGCGCAGCTGGTGGTCGAATCCGCACTACGATCGGCCCGGCGGCGTGGAGAGCTCCACGCCGACCGCCTGGACGCCGGAGTCGAAGCCCATTCGGTTCACCGAGATCGGCTGCCCGGCCATCGACCGCGGCAGCAACCAGCCGAACGTCTTCTTCGACGCGAAATCCTCGGAGAGCGCGCTGCCCTGGTTCTCGCGCGGCTGGCGCGACGACGCCATCCAGCGCGCCTATCTCGAGGCGGCGTATCTCTACTGGTCGGATCCCTCCCGCAACCCGACGTCCAGCGTCTACGCCGGCCCCATGGTCGACATCGCCGGATCGGCGGCGTGGACGTGGGACGCCAGGCCATATCCGTGGTTCCCGGCGCTGACGGACGTCTGGGCGGATGGCGAGAACTGGCGCCGCGGGCATTGGCTGACCGGTCGCCTCGGCGCTGCGTCTCTGGCGGCGTTGGTGCGCGACATCTGCGCGCGCGCGGGCCTGCCCGAGGATCGCATCGACGTGTCCGGCCTGTGGGGCGCGGTCGACGGGCATGTGATCGCGGCGCTGGAGTCCCCGCGCGCGTCGATCACCACGCTGGCGCGGCATTTCGGCTTCGATGCCGTCGAGAGCGAGGGCGTCATCCGCTTCGTCATGCGCGGGCGGGGGCCGGTGGCGGGGGTCGCGCCGGACGATCTTGTGACTGCGCGCGAGGGCGACGTGCTCGAGCTGACGCGCGGCCAGGAGACCGAGTTGCCGCAGGCGCTGAAATGGCAGGTCGCGCGCGCGGACGAGGATTATGAGGCGGCCCAGGTGGAGGCGCGGCGCATCACGGTCGATTCCTCGCGCGTGACGTCGGAGACCTTCCCGATGGCGGCGCCGCCAGAGGAGGCCGAACGCCGGTGTCGGCGCGCGCTGATCGAGGCCTGGGCGGGGCGCGAGGGCGCGGTCTTCCGCCTGCCGCCGTCGCGCCTGGCGCTTGATCCGGCCGATGTGGTGACTCTGGATCACGACGGGCGCGCGACGCCGATGCGGATCGTCTCGGTCGCCGACGCAGATGCGCGCGCCGTGGAAGCCGTCCGGCAGGATCGCGAGGCCTACGACCTGCCGCCCGGCGGATCGCGGGCCAGCGCGCTCGCGCGCATGGCGGTCTTTGGCGCGCCCGAGGTTGTGTTCCTTGACCTTCCGCAGCTCACCGATGATGCGCCTGCCCATCGACCGCGCATCGCCGCCTTCTCGGTGCCGTGGCCGGGCGAGATGGCGGTGTTCCGCAGCCCATCGACGGACGGGTTCGAGCTGCTGACGGCGCTCGGCGCGCAGGCGCGCATCGGCACGCTGGTCACGGACTTCCACGCCGGGCCGACTTCTCGCTTCGATCATGGCAACGAGATGATCGTCGATCTGCTGACCGGCACGCTCGAGAGCGTCACCGACATCGCTCTGTTCGGCGGCGCGAACGCGATTGCGGTCGAGAGCGCGCCCGGGGCCTGGGAGATCGTCCAGGCCGGCGAGGCGGAGCTGCTGGCGCCCGGCCGCTACCGGCTCACGCGGCTGCTGCGCGGCCAGCGCGGCACCGAGTGGGCGATGGGCGATCCGACGCCGGCCGGCGCGCGCGTCGTCGTGCTGGACGAGGCTGTCCCGTCTCTGCCCGTTTCCGAGGCCGATCTCGGCATTCCGTGGAACTGGCGCATCGGCCCCGCCACGCGGCCGGTGAGCGACGACAGCTACGTCGCCGCCGAGTTCACGCCCGATGGCGTCGGGCTGCGGCCGTTCTCGCCGGCCCATGTCGAGCAGCCGTGGCGCAGGCCGCGAACGCCGGGCGATCTGACCATCAGCTGGATCAGACGGTCGCGCGCGCTCGCCGCGGACAACTGGCGGCCGGCAGACGTGCCCTTGGGCGAGGATTCGGAGGCCTACGAGGTCGAGATCCTCGACGGCGCGACGGTCAAGCGGGTGCTGAGCTCGACCACCACCAGCGTGCTCTACGCCGAGGCCGATCAGGTTGCGGACTGGGGCGCGCCTCTGGGGCCCGGCGACAGCCTGGCGGTGCGCATCTACCAGATTTCGGAGGCGGTCGGGCGTGGCGCGCCGGCTGACTTCGTGCTGAGTTTCTGAGGGGGAACCATGAGCCAGACGACCCACCTTGCCCTGCCCTACATCCTGGCCGCGCAGGCGCAAAAGCACGTGACGCACAACGAGGCCCTGCGGATCCTCGACGGGCTTGTGCAGCTCTCGGTCATCGACCGTGATCTGACGGACCCGCCGGCGAGCCCGGCCGACGGCGACCGCTACATCGTGGCGGCCGGCGCGACCGGCGACTGGTCAGGCTGGGATCTGAACGTCGCGCTGTGGACCGACGGCGCATGGATGCGCCTGCCGCCGCGAATCGGCTGGCGCGCGTGGGTGGAGGACGAGGGGCTGCTGCTGGTCCATGACGGCACGACCTGGACGCCGGCCGGAGGTCTGCTCGCCGCGCTGGGCGACGTCGATGTGTCGTCGGCCGCGGACGGAGACGGGCTGCTCTACGACAGCGCGACCGGCACGTGGGTCGCGGGTCCGGTGGCGACGACGAGCCCGTATGACGTTCGTGTGGCGTTCTCGGCCGCGCCCGCAGCGGATGAGGTGATCGACACGATCGCTATCCCGCGCGACTGGATCCTGCCCGCGAACCTGGCCGGATCGAGCGGGGCGGTCGGGGCCGCGCCGGCGGCGCAATTCGTGCTGTCGGTCCGCGACGACGGCATCGAGGTCGCGCAGATCTCCGTCGCCACGGACGGGACGATCACGACCACGACGACCGGCGGGGCGGGTCTGACCGTCGCGGCCGGATCCCTGGTGACCATCGTCGCGCCATCGACGGCAGATGCACAGATTGCGAACCTCACCTTCACGATCGCCGGGGAGGCGTCCTGATGCTTCTGGACATGCCGCGCAGGGTATCGCTGGCCGCCGCCGCCTCGGCGCAGCAGATCATCGCCGCGGCCTTCGCGAGCGGGAAGGGCGGCATCTGGATCGACGCCAGCCAGACGTCCAGCCTGTGGCAAGACGCGGCCCGGACGATCCCGGTCAGCGCGCCCGGCGATCCTGTCTTGGCGTTTGACGACTTGAGCGGCAACGGCAATCACTCCTACAGTTTCTCGTCAGCGGCGGTCTACGATGTTGTAAGCGGTGTCGGTCAGATTCGCCAGACGTCGCGCGGGCATCTGTGGCAGGTCCATTCGTCCTACCCCAACATCTCAACCATCTACATCGCCGCCGCTCTCGGCTACACGTCCACGGACGCCTATGGTCGGCTTTGGAGTCTGGCATGGGAGACGAATAACACCTTTGATTATCAAGATCCGACCGGCGTGATGTGCAACGCCACGAGCGCCGGGGTTGTCGTCGGTCGAAACAATGGCAACTACGGGATGTCGCCTCGGCAGGCGGTTCCGCAGAGCTTTTGGGTGGACTATTTCGGCACGCACCTGACGCAGAGCGCGGTGGTCAACGGGACGGCGTACGACTTCGCGGTAACGCCGGAGACCGTCCTTAGCTGGCAGCGCCTGTGGCTCGGCTATGCAGGCACGCGCGGCGT
Source organism: Oceanicella actignis (assembly GCF_008124525.1). Classification (GTDB taxonomy): domain Bacteria; phylum Pseudomonadota; class Alphaproteobacteria; order Rhodobacterales; family Rhodobacteraceae; genus Oceanicella; species Oceanicella actignis. The sequence continues at coordinate 297,860 of NZ_VNHJ01000001.1, read as the reverse complement.
CGATCTTCGGCTGCGCGAGTTGGTGATCGTGCATGACTGGACCCCGACGGCGGCAGAGCGGGCGACGATCCAGGCGCACATGGCCGCCAAGGCGGCCGCGTGAGCCGCGGCAGTCACGATGTCCGGATTCATGAAATGTTCTTGTTTTGTCCGGGTTGTGGTTTCCGGCCAAGCTGTTATGCCTCCTGACACAAAAGCAGGCTTGCAAATCCGTGTACACCGGTTCGATTCCGGTCGTCGCCTCCAGCGCCCCGAGCGCGCCGCCCGTCGGCGCTCGGCTCGGCCGACCAGACCGGCGAGAACGCCGGATCGCACGCGAAGATCGCTTTCGGGACAGACGAATGACCGATCCGAACGCCGCTCCGGCGCCGAAGGCCACGCAGCAGGCGCCGGGCGAGGCTTCGCCGCCGCGCCGCCGCGCCACGCAGTTCGAAACGCCCCCGCCGCGCCGCGACCCCGAGGATCCCACGCTGCCCGCGCGCACGCGCCGGAGGCTGCGGCGGGCGAACCGCGCGCGCGCGCGCTGGGGCGCGCCCATCGAGACGACGAGCCGCCGCATCCACGCATGGCTCAACATGCTGTTCGTCGATCACGGCGCGCTGCGGCTGATCCATCCGAACCTGCACCGCGTCGGCCGCGACGCCTGGCGCAGCGCCCAGCCCCTGCCCCATCACATCGACCGCCTGGCGCGGCAGGGGCTGCGCACGGTCATCACGCTGCGCGGCGGCGTGATCTTCGGCTCGCTGCCGCTCGAGCGCGAGGTCTGCGCGCGCAACGACGTCACGCTCGAGCGATTCGTGCTGCGCTCGCGCGATCTGCCCAAGGTCGAAGAGCTGCTGGCGCTGGAAGAGCTGGTCGCCCGCGTCGAGCGCCCGGTCCTGTTCCATTGCAAGTCGGGGGCCGACCGGGCGGGCTTCATGGCGGCGCTGTGGCTGATCCTGGCCGAGGGGCGCAGCGTGGCCGAGGCGCGCGGGCAGCTGTCGCTGCGCTACGGGCATCTGAAGATCGGGCCGACGGGCGTGCTCGACCTGTTCATGGAGCGCGCCGCCGAGGCCGAGCGCCGCGGCGTGCCGTTTCGCCAATGGGTGCGCACGGAATACGACCGCGAGGCCATGCGGCGCGAGTTCCGCAGCTCGGGCTTCGGGGCGTTCCTGGTCGATCGCGTGCTGGGGCGCGAATAGCAGCGCGCCCCGCCGCGTTCAGAAGGGCAGCTTGACCCCGGGCGGAAGGTCCAGCCCCTCGGTCGCCTTGGCCATCTCGTCGCGCGCGGCGGCGGCGGCGGCCTCCTGCGCCGACTTGACGGCGGCGACGATCAGATCCTCGACCACCTCGCGCTCTTCGGGGCGGAACAGCGAGGGGTCGATGCTGACGCCCGTCAGCTCGCCCTTGGCCGTGCAGCGCGCGCGCACCAGACCGGCGCCGGCCTCGCCCTCGACCTCGATCGAGGCCAGGCGCTCCTGCGCCTCGGCGATGCGCCCCTGGATCTGCTGCGCCTGCTTCATCAGCTTGGCCATGTCGCCAAGCTGCCCAAGTCCCTTGAACATGTCTCGTCACTCCTCGTATCGATCGACGGGATCCCAGTCGTCCCAGTCGGCGTCGCCGAAATCGGGGGCCTCGTCCTCGGCCGGCGCCAGCGGCGCCAGCGCGCCCGGATCGTCCCCGCCCGCATCAAAGGCGCGCGCCTCGCGGATCTCGGCGCCGGGAAACAGCTCGAGCGCGGCGCCGACCAGCGGATGGCGCATGAGCGCGGCGTGCAGGTCGCGGCGCTCGGCGTCGCGGCGCTCGCGGATGGTGGGCCCGCCGCCCGAGCCCTCGACCGCCACCACCCAGCGCGCCCCGGTCCAGGCCTGGAGCCGCGCCGCCAGATCGGCGGCCAGGCTGGGCGGCGCCTCTGGGGCGGGCTCGAACACGATGCGCCCGGGCTGGTAGCTGACCAGCCGCACATGGGTCTCGACCTCGACCAGCAGCTTGGCGTCGCGGCGCGCGCGGATCAGCGCCACCACGTCGTCGAAGCTGCGCAGCCCGGCCACGGCGTCGGACAGGGCCGCGGGCTCGGCCCGCGCGGCGGCCTGGGGCGCGGCGCCCGCGCGCTGGGCCGGCGCCGCGGATCCGGCCGCCGCGCCTCCGGCCGGCGCGCCCGCATGACCCGCCGAGGCGGCGCCGGCGGGCCGCGCGCCCCCGCCCGGCCCGCCCGAAGGCGCCGGCGCGCCGGGCTGGGGGGCGGCGTCGAGCCGGCGCATGATCTCGGCCGGCGTGGGCATGGTGGCCACATGGGTCAGGCGGATGATCGCCATTTCGGCCGCCATCATGGCGTTCGGCGCCGCGGCGGCCTCGTCCAGCGCCTTGAGCAGCATCTGCCACATGCGCAGAAGCGACGGCTGCCCCAGGCGTCCCGCCAGCTCCAGCCCGCGGGCGCGCTCGTCCGGGCCGATGGCCGGGTCCTCGGCCGCCTGGGGCGAGATCTTGACGACCGAGATCCAGTGCGTGACCTCGGCCAGGTCGCGCAGCACGGCCAGCGGCTCGGCGCCGGCGGCGTATTGCGCGCCCAGCTCGGCCAGGGCCGCGGCGCAGTCGCCGCGCATCACCGCCTCGAACAGGTCCAGCACGCGACCGCGGTCGGCCAGCCCCAGCATGGCGCGCACCTGCTCGGCGTCGGCCTCGCCGCCGCCATGGGCGATGGCCTGATCGAGCAGCGACAGCGCGTCGCGCGCCGAGCCCTCGGCCGCGCGCGCGATCAGCGCCAGAGCGTCGGGCGCGATGCGCGCGCCCTCCTTGCGGGCGATCGAGTCGAGAAAGGCGATCATCGTCTCGGGGTCGATGCGCCGCAGGTCGAATCGCTGGCAGCGCGACAGCACCGTCACCGGCACCTTGCGGATCTCGGTGGTGGCGAAGATGAACTTCACATGCGCCGGCGGCTCCTCGAGCGTCTTGAGCAACGCGTTGAAGGAGCTGGTCGAGAGCATGTGCACCTCGTCGATGATGTACACCTTGTAGCGCGCGTCGGCCGGCCGGTAGGGCACGCCGGCCAGCAGCTCGCGCATCTTCTCGACCTGGGTGTTGGTGGCCGCGTCCAGCTCGAGCACGTCCACATGGCGCGACTCGGCGATGGCGCGGCAGGGCTCGCAGACGCCGCAGGGCTCGACCGTGGGGCGGTCGTTGGTCCCGTCGGGGCCGACGCAGTTGAGGCCCTTGGCGATGATGCGCGCGGTGGTCGTCTTGCCCACGCCGCGCACGCCGGTCATGACGAAGGCGTGGTGGATGCGGTCGGCGGCGAAGGCGTTGCGCAGCGTGCGCACCATGGCCTCCTGCCCGATCAGATCCTTGAAGCTGGCGGGCCGATACTTGCGCGCAAGCACCTGATAGCCGGCGCCCGGATCGGCGGCGGGGGCGGCGTCGACGTCTGCCGGGGCGTGCGGGTCGGTCATGGGCGGATCTCGCTCGGCTCCTGTCCTGATCGCGCCCACGCGGGGCGCGTCGGCGCCTCGGCGCCACAGGCGGACCATAGGCCGCGCGCCGCCCGGCCACAAGCGAGCGCGCCGCGCCCTGGCGAAGATGCTCGCGCTTGCCGGAAAGGGGTGGGTGAGAGACTGGACAACGACCCAGACGAGGCTCGTTACGGCTGCTTCCTTCCGGACCTGACCGGGTTGGCGAGGCGCCTGCCCGCGCCAGTCTCTCGCCGCTGACATAATGCCGGCGGGGGCCGAAGGCAAGGCCCGCCGGCGCCGGGGGGACGAGGACGGCGCCCGCGCCCGGCGGCCGCCGCGCCGTCGTTGCGCCGCCATGCTCGGCTTGCCGCGCCCGGCGCTTGCGCGCCCACCCACGCGCGCCTTGCCGCCATGTCTGGCCGGCCGCGCCAAGGCCGCCCCGCGCCCGCTCCAGCGGCCGTCGGACCGGCGAGGCCGGCGCGATGCCGGTGCAGGGCCTTCGCGCGATTGCGCGCGGGCAGCGGTGCGCGCGCCTCGCCCCAGCCCCGCCGCGCTCCTGTCCCGCCGCGCTCCTGTCCCGCCGCGCCCCAGGCGGGCGTCCGCGCCCTGCGCGCCGGGCAGCCGAAATCAGGCGCCGATCGCCCAGCCCCGCGCCGCCGGCCGCGCCGGGCGATCCCGCCCATCCTTCGCGCGCTCGGGCCGCGCCGTCCCTTGCGGGCGGCCGCGCAAGAGGTCGGCGGCGCGCCCCGCCGCGCGCTGCGCTTGCGGGGGGCGGCGCGCTGGGGCAAGCTCCGCGCCCGGCGGGCGGCGGCGCGGCAAGGCTGCGGGGCCGCGCGCGGCCATGAGCGACGCCCAGGGCGCGCCGGCAGGGAACGGGACGAAGCGCATGATCGACGAAGCCGCCATCACCTTCGCCGCAGGCGCGCGCGACCGCGCCGACCGCCTGCGCGCGGACGACGCCGCGCTTGCGGCGATGCTGCGGGTGCCGGGGGCGTTCATCCTGCCGCTCTGGAGGGGCAAGCCGCTGGTGGCCGAAGAACCCGAGGGGCTGCGGCTGGCCTGGCTCTCGCCCGGGGCGCCGCTTCTGGCCGAGAGCGCCGAGGCGCCCGTCTTCCTGGGCCTGTCGGGCGATCAGGGGTGCTTCGCGCTGGACGTCTCGGCCTGGCAGGCGCCCGAGGCGCCCTCGCCCGCCGGGCTGGCGGACCGGACGGTCAACCGCCACCCCTCGCTGCCGCCGCATATGGGCTTCATGGACCTGCGCCTAGCGATGGCCCGGCTCGACGCGCAGGACGCCGCCGACGCCGCCACCGCCAAGGGCGTGCTCGAATGGCGGCGCACCCACCGCTTCTGCGCCCGCTGCGGCGCCCCCACGCGGCCCGAGCATGGCGGCTGGCGCACCGTCTGCGACGGATGCGGCGCGCGCCACTTCCCGCGCACCGATCCGGTGACCATCATGCTGGTGACGCGCGGCGAGCGCGTCCTGCTGGGGCGTCAGCCCTTCTGGCCCGAGGGCATGTATTCGCTGCTGGCCGGCTTCATGGAGCCGGGCGAAAGCATCGAGGCCGCCGTGCGCCGCGAGACCATGGAGGAAACCGGCGTGCGGGTGGGGCGCGTGCGCTATCTGGCCAGCCAGCCCTGGCCGTTCCCCTCTTCGCTGATGATCGGCTGCGCGGCCGAGGCGCTGAGCGCGCGCATCACGCTGGACGAGCAGGAGCTGGAAGAGGCGCTGTGGATCACGCGCGCCGAGGCGGCGCAGGCGCTGGCCGGACGCCATCCGCGGATCGCGCCCGCGCGCCCCGGCGCCATCGCCCGCAGCCTGATCGAGGCCTGGGTCGAGGGCCGCGTGCCGCCCTTCGAGTGATTCGCCCGGCCTCGACCCCCGCCCGCCTGCGCCTCGCAAAGCCGCGATTTGGGCGCGAGACGCGAAGCGTGCTATGCTCGCCCATGGGCTGAACGCCCGATCCGAATGCGATCAAAGGAGGCGAGCCATGACCGTCGAAACCGCCACCATCAAGGCCCAGGCGCTGTTCGATCAGCTTGGCCCCAAGGCGATCGCCGCGGCGGCGCGGCGCGCGGCCGAGGCCGAAAGCGCCGGGCACGCCGAGGAGGCGACCCTGTGGCGCCGGATCGAGGAGATCTGCAAGGAGCTGCGCGGCAACCGCGAATCGTGAGCCGAGGCGCGAGGCGATTCGCGGCGCGCGCGGCCCGGCCTCAGCGCCCCGCCGCGGCGGGGCGCACCGTGTCGCGGTAAGGGTGCGCGGGATAGACGCCCAGGATCTTCACCTCGTTGGTGAAGAAGCCCAGCTCCTCGAGCGCGAGCCGCACCGGGCGCTGCTCGGGATGGCCCTCGATGTCGGCGTAGAAGCGCGTGGCGGTGAAGGATCCGTTCACCATGTAGCTTTCCAGCTTGACCATGTTCACGCCGTTGGTCGCAAAGCCACCCAGCGCCTTGTAAAGCGCGGCGGGCACGTTGCGCACCTCGAAGACGAAGCTGGTCAGCACATGGGGCGCGTCGGGCTCGGCCTCGATCTTGCGGCGCGACATGACCAGAAAGCGCGTGGCGTTGTGCGAGGCGTCCTGCACGTCTTCGGCCAGCACCTCGAGATCGTTGATCTGCGCCGCCAGCGCCGAGGCCAGCGCCGCGCGGCGCGGGTCGCCCTCGCGCGCGATCTGCGCCGCCGAGCCGGCCGTGTCCGCGCCGATCACCGGGCGGATGCCGTGGCTGCGCAGGAACTCGCGGCACTGGCCGAGCAGAACGGCGTGGCTTTGCGCCTCTTCGACCTGATCGAGGCGCGCGCCGCGCGGCCCCAGCAGATGGATGCGCACGGGCACGAAGGTTTCGCCGACGATGAACAGCCCGGAATCGGGCAGCAGCGAATGGATGTCCGCCACGCGCCCGTAGGTCGAATTCTCGACCGGCAGCATGGCCAGCTCGGCCTCGCCCGACTTGACCGCGGCGATGGCCGCCTCGAAGGTCGGACAGGGCAGCGGCTCCATTGCCGGAAAGGCGTCGAGGCAGGCCATGTGCGAATAGGCGCCCGGCTCGCCCTGAAAGGCGATCCGCCCGGCGGCGGCATGGGCGGGAAGGCTGACGCGGTTCGCGGTCTGCGCGGCGGTCTGGGACACGGCGGGGCTCCTGCCTCGGCGGGGCTTCTCGGTGGGCCTTGCGGCGCGGTCGGACGACAGGTCGCGCTTATACGACTTGCGGGAAGGAACGGGAAGCGGCTAATAACCCGCGAGCATTGCCGCGGGCGCGCGCCCGCATTCCAACGCAGAGGGCCGCCTGTCATGGACACGATGGAGTTCAACAAATTCTTCGGCGCCGCCGTGGGCGCGCTGCTGGTGTATATGGGGCTCGGCTTCTTCTCGGAGCTGATCTACCGCGGCGGCGGCGGCCATGACGGCGAACACCACTACGCCTACGCCCTGGCGGTCGAAGAGGGCGGCGACGAGGGCGCGGCCAAGGAAGAGGAAGTTCCCTTCGCCGACCTGCTGGCCCAGGCCGACCCCGCCAAGGGCGAGAAGGTGTTCGGCAAGTGCAAGGCCTGCCACAAGCTTGACGGGACCAACGCCACCGGCCCGCATCTGGACGGCGTGGTCGGCCGCCCCGTGGGCGCGGTCGAGGGGTTCAACTACTCGGCGGCCATGGCCGGCCATGGCGGCGAGTGGACGCCCGAGGCCCTGAACGAATTCCTGGCCAAGCCCAAGGACTACATCCCCGGCACCAAGATGAGCTTCGCCGGCCTCAAGAAGGTCGAGGACCGCGCGAACCTGATCGCCTACCTGCAGTCCGTGCAGGCGCAGTGACCCCTACGATTGCGGCGCGCCCGGACCCGCGTCCGGGCGCCCGCCCCGCTCAGGGCTGGATCAGGCCGAAGCCCAGAGCGTAGCTGAGCGCCTGATCGCGCGTGCGCGCCCCAAGCCGCGCCTTGGCCGAAGTGATCTGGTTGCGGATCGTCTTTTCCGACTTGCCGAAGATCTGCGCGATCTGCTGCGGACGCAGCCCCTTCGCCAGCTCGTTCATCACCGCCACCTCGCTGGGCGTCAGGCGCGAGACGCGGCTGTCGATCACTTCCTTGAGCATCAGGTCCTTGAGCAGCGTCGCCGCCGCGCGCGCCAGCCAGGCGGTGCGCCAGAACTGCGTCTCGAAGGCCTCCGAGGTCATGCCCGCCGGCCCCGAGACCGAGAGCACCGCATGGAACATCGAACCCGGAGAAGCCGAGGGAAAGGTGGCTCCGCAGGTGACGCCGTGCGCCAGAAGGTTCTCGATCACAGCGCGCGCGCCCGGCTCGTCCGCCGCCTCGCGCTGGCGGTAGAACTCGGCCCAGGTGAACGGCGCCGCCGCGCGGTAGGCCCGCGCGATGATCGGATCGCCCCGGATCAGGTTCTGATGCGCGTGCATCTCGGTCACCGGGGTCATCGCCCCGCGCATCAGGATCGGCTCGAACGCCATGTCGGCGCCGTCGCGAAACAGCGCGCCGAAGACGAATCCCGAATAGCCAAGGCTTTCGAGCAAGGAGGCGAAGCGCTCCTGACTGTCCGAAAGCTTCTTGCTTTCGGTCATTTCCCGCAGCGCGTTCAGAGCGAACATCGCCTGCGCCGCTGGATCGTCGGATGGTATGGCGTCGGCGTCGGGCAGAAAATTCGGCAGGAAACCCGCCTTAGAATAGGAGCTCATGCCGCTCCCCCATAATGAATTAGCTTCACGCCGCGTCAAACGCACGGCTTACGCCAATCTATCCGAACAATTGTATAGGGTTTTCATTTCGAGACAAGAGCCGTGGCCTTGACCCGCCCCGCGCCCGCCCCGCCCCGGGCGGGTTGAAACGCGCGCCCGCGCGCCCTAACCATGCTTGGACAAGGCGCTTGCGCAGGCCGCCCGCGCCGCGCCCAACAGGGAGAGGATCGCATGACGGGCCGTTTCATCCGCGCCATCGCCCGCGCAGGGCTGGGCGCGCTCGCCCTTGCCGCCGCCGTCGCCGCGCCCGCGGCCGCGCAGGCGCCCTTCGTCCCCGCCCCGCAGACCGACGGGCTGATCCATGCGCATGGCATCTCGGCCTTCGGCGACCTGAAATACCCGCCGGACTTCGCCCATTTCGACTATGCCGACCCCGACGCGCCCAAGGGCGGGATCTGGTCGGGGCGCGGCACGGGCGGCTCGAACACCTTCGACAGCCTCAACCCCTTCATCCTCAAGGGAGAGCCCGCGCAGGGCGTGGGGCTGACGCTGGATTCGCTGCTGATCTCCTCGGCCGACGAGCCGGACTCGGCCTATGGCCTGGTCGCGCGCGAGATCGTCTACCCCCCCGACCGCTCCTGGGTGCGCTTCGTCCTGCGGCCCGAGGCGCGCTTCGCCGACGGCAGCCCCCTGACGGCCGAGGACGTGGCCTTCAGCTTCGAGATCCTGCGCGACAAGGGCTCGCCCTCGATCCGCCTGCGGCTGCGCGACGTCGCCTCGGTCACGGTCGAGGCGCCCGACGCGGTGCGCTACGACTTCGCCCCCGGCGCGCTGACGCGCGATCTGCCGGCGCTGGTGGGCTCGCTGCCCATCTTCTCGAAGGCATGGTGGCAGGGGCGCGACTTCGCGCAATCCTCGCTCGAGCCGATCCTGGGGTCGGGGCCCTACGAGGTCGAGGAGGTCAAGCCCGGGCGCTCGATCACCTACCGGCGGCGCGACGACTACTGGGCGCGCGACCTGCCCGCGATGCGCGGCGCCTACAATTTCGACCGCATCCGCTTCGAGTATTTCAAGGACTACACCGCCGCCTTCGAGGCCTTCAAGGCCGGCGCCTTCCTGTTTCACGAGGAGTTCTTCTCGAAGATCTGGGCGACCGGATACGACTTTCCGGCCGTCGAGAAGGGCTGGGTCAAGCGCGAGATCCTGCCCGACCGCACGCCCTCGGGCACGCAGGGCTTCTGGTTCAACCTGCGCCGCGCCAAGTTCCAGGACCCGCGCGTGCGCGAGGCGATCGCGCTGGGCTTCGATTTCGAATGGTCGAACCGCACCCTGTTCCACGGCCTCTACAGGCGCACCGACAGCTTCTTCGAGAACTCGCCGCTCGAGGCCGAGGGCCCGCCGAGCGAAGCCGAGCTGGCGCTGCTGCGCCCGCTGGCGGCGCATCTGCCCCCCGCCGCGCTCGAGGGGCCGCCCTATTCGCCCCCGGTCAGCAACGGATCGGGCAGCGACCGGCGCCTGCTGCGCCGGGCGATGAAGCTGCTGGACGCGGCGGGCTGGAAGGTGCGCGACGGGCTGCGCCGCAACGCGGCGGGCGAGGTGCTGAGCATCGAGTTCCTGGACGACAGCCCCACCTTCCAGCGCATCATCGGCCCCTTCATCGAGAACCTGCGCAAGATGGGGATCGACGCGCGCCTGCGCATCGTGGACGCGGCGCAATACCAGGCGCGGGTCAAGAATTTCGACTTCGACATCGTGCCGGGCCGCTTCGTGATGTCGCTCACGCCCGGGCCCGAGCTGCGCAACATGTTCGGCTCGGCCGGGGCCGATCAACCCGGCGCGCCGAACCTGACGGGGCTGGCTAACCCGGCGGTGGACGCGCTGATCGAGAAGGTCGTCTCGGCCCGCTCGCGCGAAGAGCTGACCACCGCCGTGCATGCGCTGGACCGCGCGCTGCGGTCGCTGCACATCTGGGTTCCGAACTGGCACAAGAGCGGCCACACCGTCGCCTATTGGGACGTGTTCGGCCGCCCGCCGGTCAAGCCGCCCTTCGCGCGCGGGGTGATCGGCCTGTGGTGGTGGGACGAAGAGAAGGCCGCCCGCCTCAGGGCCGAGGGCGCGCTGTGAGCGCGCCCCGCGCCGCGGCGGAGGGCTGAGCCATGTCCGCCTACATCCTGCGCCGCCTCTTGCTGATGATCCCCACCCTGCTGGGGATCCTGCTGATCAACTTCGTGGTGATCCAGTTCGCCCCCGGCGGCCCGGTCGAGCAGATCATCGCCCAGCTGACCGACGCCGGTTCGGCCACCGACCGCTTCTCGGGCGGCGGGTCGGACGCGGGCGGCCCCGCCGCCGCCCCCGGCGCCGAGAGCCAGTATCGCGGCGCGCAAGGGCTCGACCCCGAATTCATCAAGGAGCTCGAGCGCCAGTTCGGCTTCGACAAGCCCCCCGCCGAGCGCTTCGTCCAGATGGTGTGGAACTACGCCCGCTTCGATCTGGGCGAGAGCTATTTCCGTTCGATCTCGGTCATCGACCTGATCCTCGAGAAGATGCCCGTCTCGATCTCGCTGGGTCTGTGGACGACGCTGCTCAGCTACCTGGTCTCGATCCCGCTGGGCATCCGCAAGGCGGTGCGCGACGGCACGCCCTTCGACGCCTGGACCTCGGCGGTGGTGATCGTCGGCTATGCGATCCCCGGCTTCCTGTTCGCGGTGATTCTGCTGATCTTCTTCGCCGGCGGCAGCTACGTGCAGTGGTTCCCGCTGCGCGGGCTGACCTCGGACGACTGGGACCAGCTGAGCCTGGCGGGCAAGGTGCTGGACTATCTGTGGCACATCACGCTGCCGGTGACGGCGATGACCATTTCGGGCTTCGCGACGCTGACGCTGCTGACCAAGAACTCGTTCCTGGACGAGATCCGCAAGCAATACGTCGTCACCGCCCGCGCCAAGGGCCTGAGCGAGCGGCAGGTGCTTTACGGCCACGTCTTCCGCAACGCGATGCTGATCGTCATCGCCGGCTTTCCGGGCGCGTTCGTGTCGATCTTCTTCACCGGCGCCTTCGTGATCGAGATCGTGTTCTCGCTGGACGGGCTGGGGCTCCTGGGCTTCGAAAGCGTCGTCAACCGCGACTACCCGGTGGTGTTCGGCACGCTCTACCTGTTCTCGCTGATGGGGATGTTCGTGAAGCTGATCTCGGACCTGACCTATGTCTGGATCGATCCGCGCATCGATTTCGAGAGCCGCGAGACATGAAGCTGGACGCGCTGCAGCGCCGCAGATGGCGCAACTTCAAGGCCAACCGCCGGGGCTTCTGGTCGCTGTGGATCTTCCTGGCGCTGTTCGTCATCTCGCTGTTCGCCGAGTTCGTCGCCAACGACAAGCCCATCCTCGTCGTCTATCGCGGGCAGGCGATGTTCCCGATCTTCGAATTCCATGCCGAGACCGAGTTCGGCGGCGATTTCGAGACCGAGGCCGACTACCGCTCGGTCGAGGTGCAGTGCCTGATCCTGACCGGCGGACTTCGGCAGTGCTTCGACGACCCCGAGGGGCTGATCGCGCGCGCGCGCGCCGGCGACCTGCCCGAGGGCGGGCGGGCGGGGCGCATCGTCTGGCCGCTCATTCCCTTTTCCTACGACACGATCAACTATCAGGTCGCGCAGGCGCCCTCGCCGCCCGACTCGGTCAACTGGCTGGGCACGGACGACCAGGCGCGCGACGTGCTGGCGCGGGTGATCTACGGCTTCCGCATCTCGGTGCTTTTCGGCTTCGCGCTGACGGCGCTGTCCTCGGTCATCGGCATCTTCGCGGGCGCGGCGCAGGGCTATTTCGGCGGCTGGGTCGATCTGACGTTCCAGCGCGTCGAAGAGATCTGGTCCGCCATTCCGGTGCTGTTCCTGATCATGATCATCGCCGCCATCGTCGAGCCCACCTTCTGGTCGATGCTGTTCCTTCTGTCGCTGTTCCAGTGGACGGCGCTGGTGGGCGTGGTGCGCGCCGAATTCCTGCGCGCGCGCAACTTCGAATACGTGCGCGCGGCGCGGGCGCTGGGCGTGGGCGACTGGACGATCATGCGCCGCCATCTTCTGCCCAACGCGATGGTGGCGACGCTGACCATGCTGCCCTTCATCCTGACCTCGTCCATCTCGACGCTGGCGACGCTGGACTTCATCGGCTTCGGCCTGCCGCCCAGCTATCCGTCGCTGGGCGACCTGGCGCTGCAGGGCAAGAACAACCTTCAGGCGCCGTGGCTGGGCTTCACCGCCTTCTTCACCTTCGCGATCATGCTGTCGCTGCTGGTCTTCGTGTTCGAGGCCGTGCGCGACGCCTTCGATCCGCGCAAGATCTTCCGATGAGGAGCCGCCCATGACCTTGCTCGAGGCGCGCGATCTGAGCGTGGACTTCGTCACGCGCGAGGGGCGCACGCGCGCCGTGCGCGGCGTCAGCTTCGACGTCGCGCGCGGCGAGACGGTGGCGCTGGTGGGCGAAAGCGGTTCGGGCAAGTCGGTCACCGCGCTGTCGCTGGTGGGGCTGCTGCCCGAGGGCGCGCAGGTTTCGGGCTCGGCCCGCTTCGAGGGGCGCGAGCTGATCGGCGCGCCCGAAAGCGCGCTGCGGCGCGTGCGCGGCAACGACATCGCCTTCGTGTTCCAGGAGCCGATGACCTCGCTGAACCCGCTGCACACGGTCGAGCGCCAGATCTCCGAGTGCCTGGCCCTGCACCAGGGCCTGACCGGGGCGGCGGCGCGCGCGCGGGTGATCGACCTGTTGGCCAAGGTCGGGCTGCGCGAGCCCGAAAAGCGGCTCGACGACTATCCCCACCAGCTGTCGGGCGGCCAGCGCCAGCGCGTGATGATCGCCATGGCGCTGGCCAACGGCCCCAGGCTGCTGGTGGCCGACGAGCCGACCACCGCGCTCGACGTGACAATCCAGGCGCAGATCCTGGACCTTCTGGCGCGGCTGCAGCGCGAAGAGGGGCTGTCGATGCTGTTCATCACGCACGATCTGGGCATCGTGCGGCGCATCGCCGACCGGGTGTGCGTGATGCGCGCGGGCGAGATCGTCGAGCGCGGCCCCTGCGCGCAGATCTTCTCGGACCCGCGCCATCCCTACACCCGCGCGCTGCTCGACGCCGAGCCGGCCGGGCGCCCCGACCCCCTGCCCGCCGATTCGCCCGAGATCCTGCGCGCCGAGAAGCTGCGCGTGTGGTTCCCCATCCGCCGCGGCCTGATGCGGCGCACGGTCGGGCATGTGAAGGCGGTCAACGGCGCCGACGTGACGCTGCGCGCGCGCGAGACGCTGGGCGTGGTCGGCGAATCGGGCTCGGGCAAGACGACGCTGGCGCTGGCGCTGACGCGGCTGATCCCCTCGCAGGGGCCGATCGTGTTCATGGGCAAGCGCATCGACGGGCTGAAATCGCGCGCCATGGCGCCGCTGCGGCGGCAGATGCAGATCGTCTTTCAGGACCCCTACGGCTCGCTCAGCCCGCGCATGTCGGTCGAGCGCATCGTCGCCGAGGGGCTGAGCGTGCACGGGCTCGACAAGGACCGCCCCCGGCGCGAGGCCGTGGCCGAGGCGCTGACCGAAGTCGGGCTCGACCCCGACATGATGGACCGCTACCCGCACGAGTTCTCGGGCGGCCAGCGCCAGCGCATCGCGGTCGCGCGGGCGATCATCCTCAAGCCGCGGCTCGTGGCGCTGGACGAGCCGACCTCGGCGCTGGACATGACCGTGCAGGCGCAGATCGTCGAGCTGCTGCGCGATCTGCAGCGCCGGCACGGGCTGGCCTACATCTTCATCAGCCACGATCTCAAGGTGGTGCGGGCGCTGGCGCACAAGGTGATGGTGATGCGCGCGGGCGACGTGGTCGAGGCCGGACCGGCGGATCAGGTGTTCTCGGCCCCCAGCCATCCCTACACGCGCAAGCTGTTCGAGGCGGCCTTCGGCGGGCGCGCCGGCTCGGACCCCGGCAGGGGCGGCTGAAGCCCCGAGGGGCCGCAGGGTCGCCATGATCGCGCGCCCGCGCCGCATGCTCCCGGCGCCCGGCGCGCAGGCAAGGCGAAGGCGAGCCCCCCGGACGAAATCCCGTCGCCGCCCCCGCCGCGACGGGGCCGGGCGGCCGCCCCCGCGCCGCCCCCTTGCGCAGCCCCGTGTCATGCGCCCCCCGCGCGGGGCGGTCCGTCGCGCCCGTCGCGTCGGACCCGGCGCGGCGCGGGCCGCGCGGCTTGCGCGCGCGCGCGCGGCTTGCTACCCCGCCTGCGCGCGGGCCCGTCGCGGCCCCCGGACCGGCTCCAGCACGAGGACAGCCCATGATCCCCCGCTACTCCCGCCCCGAAATGGCCGCCATCTGGTCGCCCGAGACCAAGTTCCGCATCTGGTTCGAGATCGAGGCCCATGCCTGCGACGCGCAGGCCGAGCTGGGCGTGATCCCCAAGGAGGCCGCCGAGGCCGTCTGGAAGGCCCGCGACGTCGAATTCGACGTGGCCCGCATCGACGAGATCGAGCGCGAGGTGAAGCACGACGTCATCGCCTTCCTCACCCATCTGGCCGAGCATGTGGGCCCCGAGGCGCGCTTCGTGCACCAGGGCATGACCTCGTCCGACGTGCTCGACACCTGCTTCAACATCCAGCTGGTGCGGGCGGCCGACATCCTGCTGGCCGATCTGGACGCGCTGCTGGCCGCGCTCAAGCGCCGCGCCTTCGAGCACAAGGACACCGTGTGCATCGGCCGCAGCCACGGCATCCATGCCGAGCCGGTGACCTTCGGCCTGAAGATGGCCCAGGCCTATGCCGAGATGGACCGCAACCGCCGCCGCCTGGCCGAGGCCCGGCGCGAGGTGGCGACCTGCGCCATCTCGGGCGCCGTCGGCACCTTCGCCAACATCGACCCCCGCGTCGAAGAGCATGTGGCGCGCAAGCTGGGCCTCGAGGTCGAGCCGATCTCGACCCAGGTCATTCCGCGCGACCGGCACGCGATGTTCTTCTCGACGCTGGCGGTGATCGCCTCGTCGGTCGAGCGCATCGCCACCGAGATCCGCCACCTTCAGCGCACCGAGGTGCTCGAGGCCGAGGAATACTTCTCGCCGGGGCAGAAGGGCTCTTCGGCCATGCCGCACAAGCGCAACCCCGTGCTGACCGAGAACCTGACCGGCCTTGCGCGCATGGTCCGCGCCTATGCGCTGCCGGCGATGGAGAACGTCGCCCTCTGGCACGAGCGCGACATCTCTCACAGCTCGGTCGAGCGCATGATCGGCCCGGACGCCACCGTGACGCTGGACTTCGCGCTGGCGCGCCTGACCGGGGTCATCGACAAGCTGGTGGTCTACCCCGAGAACATGATGAAGAACCTGAACCGGTTCCGGGGCCTGATCCACTCGCAGCGCGTGCTGCTGGCGCTGACGCAAAAGGGCGTCAGCCGCGAGGACGCCTACCGCCTGGTCCAGCGCAACGCCATGAAGGTGTGGGAGCAGGGCGCCGACTTCATGACCGAGCTGAAGGCCGATCCCGACGTCGCCGCGGCGCTGAGCCCCGAAGAGATCGAGGAGAAGTTCGATCTGGGCTACCACACCAAGCACGTCGACACGATCTTCCGCCGCGTCTTCGGCGAGGCCTGAGCGCGGCGCCGGCGCGCCTCAGCGCCGGCCCCCGCCCTGCGACAGCGCCCGCGCCGCCAGCCAGGCCGCGGGCACGGCCGCCAGCCCCCCCAACGCCGCCGCCATGGGCAGCGACAGCACGCGGCCCGCATCGGGGATCACCAGCCAGACCACCGCGCCGACGCCCGCCAGCGTCGGCGCGATCAGGCCCAGCGCCATGCGAAACAGCGCAAGCATGGGCGCTCTCCGTTCCTGCGGCCCGCGGCGGGCGCGGGCCGATGGGCGCCTTGGCGGGCGCTCAGGCCTCGCTCATCACCTGCGCCTTGGCCTCGGCCAGAAGCTCGGCCATCTTGGCGCGCAGATCGTCGGTCGGCAGGCCCTTGGCCTCGAGGTCGGCCGCCACCTTGCGGTAGACGTCCTCGTCCCCCGCCTCCTCGAGATCGGCGATCACCACCGACTTGGCGTATTCCTCGGCCTCTTCGCCGCGCAGGCCCATCTTCTCGGCGGCCCACAGGCCCAGCAGGCGGTCGCGCCGCGCCATGGCCTTGAACTGCATCTCGGCGTCGTGGGCGAACTTCTTCTCGAAGGCCTGCTCGCGTTCGTCGAAGGTGGTCATCTCGTCCTCCGCTTGGGGATCCAACTGACGGAACATTTAGGCGCTGCGGCGGCCCAAGTATAGAGGCGCGCGCGCGAATCCTTGCGGCCCGCCCCGCTTGCGCCTATAGAGCGGCTTCCCGGCGCGCGAAGCCCATTCGCGCGCCTTGCGGCATTTCTCCGGAGGCCCCGAACATGGCGCGGCGCAGACTGGTCTATGAAGGCAAGGCGAAGATCCTCTACGAAGGCCCCGAGCCGGGCACCCTGATCCAGCACTTCAAGGACGACGCCACCGCCTTCAACGCCGAGAAGCGGGACGTGATCGAGGGCAAGGGGGTGCTGAACAACCGCATCTCCGAACACATCATGAGCGGTCTGAACTCGATCGGCGTGCCCACGCACTTCATCAAGCGCCTGAACATGCGCGAGCAGCTGGTGCGCGCGTGCGAGATCATCCCCCTCGAGGTGGTGGTGCGCAACGTCGCCGCCGGTTCGCTCTCCAAGCGCCTGGGCATCGAGGAGGGAACCGCCCTGCCCCGCCCGATCATCGAGTTCTACTACAAGGACGACAAGCTGGGCGACCCGATGGTCACCGAAGAGCACATCCTGGCCTTCAACTGGGCCAGCCAGCAGGATGTGGACGACATCATCGCCCTGGCGCTGCGGGTGAACGACTTCCTGGCCGGCATGATGCTGGGCGTGGGCATCCGGCTGGTCGACTTCAAGATCGAGTGCGGCCGCATCTACGAGGGCGACTTCCAGCGCATCGTCGTCGCCGACGAGATCAGCCCCGACAGCTGCCGGCTGTGGGATCTGCGCACCGGGCGCAAGCTGGACAAGGACGTGTTCCGCCGCGATCTGGGCAGCCTGACCGACGCCTACGCCGAGGTCGCCTCGCGCCTGGGGATCATGCCGCGCGGCGGCAGCGGCAAGACGGGTCCCCAGCTAGTGCATTGAAGCGGGGCGGGCGCGCCTTGGCGCTCGCCATTGGCGGCGCGATGGCGTAAAGCCTCGGCGAACAGGGACGACCGCCGCCGACTCGGCGGCCCAGACGGAGGCGAGACCATGCGCGCACGCGTCCACATCACCCTCAAGAGCGGCGTTCTCGACCCGCAGGGCGAGGCCATCCGTCACGCGCTGGGCGCGCTGGGCTTCGACGGGGTCGAGCGCGTGCGCCAGGGCAAGGTCATCGAGCTGGAGCTGGCCGACGCCGACCCCGAGGCCGCCCGCGCCCGCGTGCGCGAGATGTGCGAGAAGCTGCTCGCCAACACGGTCATCGAGAACTACCAGATCGAGATCCTCTGACGGCGCGGCGCCCGAACGGGCCGCGCGGGCGGGGCGCGACAGGAGAGCACGGCATGAAATCGGCGGTGATCGTCTTTCCGGGATCGAACTGCGATCGCGACATGGCCGTGGCGCTCGAGCGCGCGACGGGTCGCCGGCCGGCCATGGTCTGGCACAAGGACGCCGCGCTGCCGCCGGGGCTTGACCTGGTGGCGCTGCCGGGCGGGTTCTCGTTCGGCGACTATCTGCGCTGCGGCGCCATCGCGGCGCGCTCGCCCATCATGCGCGCCGTGGCCGATTTCGCCGCCCGCGGCGGGCATGTGCTGGGGGTGTGCAACGGCTTCCAGGTGCTGATCGAGGCCGGGCTGCTGCCCGGCGCGCTGATGCGCAACGCGGGGCTGAAATTCGTGTGCCGCGACGTCGCGCTGAACGTCGTCACCGCCGACAGCCCCTTCACCCGCGGCTACGAGGCCGGGGCGCGCATCGTCATCCCCGTCGCCCATCACGACGGCTGCTACGTCGCGCCGCCCGAGACGCTGGCGCGCCTGCGCGACGAGGACCGCATCGCCTTCGCCTACGCGCCGGGCGACAATCCCAACGGCTCGGCCGAGGACATCGCCGGCATCCTGTCGGCCAACCGCCGCACCCTGGGCATGATGCCGCATCCCGAGCGCGCCAACGACCCGCTTCTGGGCGGAACCGACGGCGCGGCGCTGTTCGAGGGGTTGGCCGGCGCCCTCATGGACGCCTGAGCCGGCCAAGGCCCGCCCCGCTCCGAACCGCCCAGAACCGCCCCGCTCAAGCAAGCCCCGCTCGGAACCGCCCCGCGAGGAACCGCCCGGGGCCGAACCAGGGCCGCTGCGCCGCCCTCGCCCCGGGGCCCGCCCGCGCCCGCCGCCGCGCGCATGGGCGCGGCGGCGCGTCCCTGGCAGGCGGCGCGGAGCGGGGGCCTCGGGCCTGCCCGCGCTGCATTTTCGGGCCGCGGAGACGCGGAGAAGACGCGGAGCGGGCCGGCGCCTCGCGCGACCTCGCCCGCGCCGCCGCGCGCCGCCGGACGATGCGCGCGGCGCCGTGTCCGGGGCCGCCGGGCCACCCTGGAAACCGGCCCGCGCCGGGATCGGGACGATGCCCTGCGCCGATGCGCGCGCCGGGAACGCGGCGCCGGCCCAGTCCCGCACGCCGCCTGGGCGCGTCCCTTTCGCGGGGCGTTGCGCCATCCGCCCCCGGCGCGGCGCCCGCTCGGGCGAAGGCGCCGAAGGCGGCCCCTTCGGCCCGACCGCGCGCGGCGAACGCCCCGGCGCGCGGCGCCAGTCTCGCCCGCGCGCGCCCTTCAGCGCCCGCGCGCCAGTCGCCGCAGGCCCGCGCCGGCGCCGTTCGTCAACGCCACCCCCGCGCAGGCCAGGATCACCGACGCCCACGAAGCCGGCGCCACCCGTTCGCCCAGCAACAGCCACCCCCCCACCGCCGCAAGCGCCGGCACCAGCGAGGTCAGCGACGAGGTGCGCGCGGCCCCCAGCGCCCGCACCGCCAGGCCGAACCCCGCCACCGCGCCCACGCCCGACAGCACGCCCTGCACCAGGACCATCAGCGCCAGCTGCCCGGCCTCGAGCCGCCCCAGCCCCACGCCCTGCGCCGCGGCGGCGGCCAGCAGGAAAGGCGCGCTCCACAGGCTGACATAGGCCGTGGCCTCGAGCCCCGACAGCCGCGTGCGCCGAAAGGCGATGGTGAAGGCCGCCCAGCCCGCCGCCGCGGCCAGCAGAAAGGGCGCGCCGGCGAAGAACCCCGCATCGCCGCGCAGCGCCGCCGGCCCCACGATCAGCGCCCCCGCCGCAAGGATCAGCGCCAGGCCAAGCGCGCGCTCGGGCGCGATGGCCCGCCCCTCGGCGAAACGGTCCCAGGCGGCGACGAAAAGCGGCAGCGTGGCAGGCACCATCGGGCCGAACAGCGCCGCGGGCACGGTCTCGAGCCCCTTCGCCGTCAGCAGCACGAACGGACCGCCCCAGCCGATCGTCATCACGGCAAGGGGCCAGAAGCGCTCGCCCGCCGGCAGCAGGCCCCGCCGCAGCCAGATCGGCGCCAGCAGCAGCGCCGGCACGCCATAGCGCACCAGCGCGATGTCCAGCGGCGCCGAGCCGCGCACCTGCTGGCGCGTGGCCACGATCCATCCCGCCCAGACCAGCACCGCGAAGGCCGCGGCGGCGTAGCCGACGGCCATGCGCGCGGGCGCGGGAGCCTCTTCGTTCATGGCGCTCCTCCACAGCGCGCTTTTCTCCGACGCCGCGCTCGGCTAGAAGCGGGCCGAGCAACGACGAGGCCACCATGTCCGCATCCGCCGCTTCCCCGCAAGAGCCCATGGTCACCCAGGCGCTGGCCGCCGATCACGGCCTCAAGCCCGACGAGTATCAGCGCATCCTCGACCTTCTGGGCCGCACGCCGACCTTCACCGAGCTGGGCATCTTCTCGGCCATGTGGAACGAGCACTGCTCGTACAAGTCGTCGAAGAAATGGCTGCGCACCCTGCCCACCGAGGGCCCGCAGGTCATCTGCGGCCCGGGCGAGAACGCGGGCGTGGTGGACATCGGCGACGGCCAGGCCGTGGTCTTCAAGATGGAGAGCCACAACCACCCCTCCTACATCGAGCCCTACCAGGGCGCGGCGACGGGCGTGGGCGGCATCCTGCGCGACGTGTTCACCATGGGCGCGCGCCCCATCGCGGCGATGAACGCGCTCAGCTTCGGCGCGCCCGACCACCCCAAGACCGCCCATCTGGTGCGCGGCGTGGTCGAGGGAATCGGCGGCTACGGCAACTGCTTCGGCGTGCCCAACATCGGCGGCGAGGTGCGCTTCCACCGCTCCTACAACGGCAACTGCCTGGTCAACGCCTTCGCCGCCGGGCTGGCGCAGGCCGACCGCATCTTCTACTCGGCCGCCTCGGGGGTGGGCATGCCGGTGGTGTATCTGGGCGCCAAGACGGGCCGCGACGGGGTCGGCGGGGCGACCATGGCCTCGGCCGAGTTCGACGACTCGATCGAGGAGAAGCGCCCCACCGTCCAGGTCGGCGACCCCTTCACCGAAAAGCGCCTGCTCGAGGCGTGCCTCGAGCTGATGGCCTCGGGGGCGGTGATCTCGATCCAGGACATGGGCGCGGCGGGGCTGACCTGCTCGGCCGTCGAGATGGGCGACAAGGGCGATCTGGGCGTGCGCCTCGATCTCGAGAAGGTCCCCTGCCGCGAAGAGGGCATGACCGCCTACGAGATGATGCTGTCCGAATCGCAAGAGCGCATGCTCATGGTCCTGCGTCCCGAGAAGGAGGCCGAGGCCCGCGCCATCTTCGAGAAGTGGGACCTGGACTTCGCCGTGGTCGGCGAGACCATCGCCGAGGACCGCTTCCTGGTCATGCTGAACGGCGAGGTGAAGGCCGATCTGCCGCTCAAGGCGCTGTCGGGCGAGGCGCCCGAATACGACCGCCCCTGGGTTCCGACGCCGCCCGCCGCGCCGCTGGGCGAGGTTCCGCAGATGGACCCGGCCGAGGCGCTGACGCGGCTGATGGGCGGGCCGAACGGCTGCTCGCGCCGCTGGGTGTGGGAGCAATACGACCACATGGTGCTGGCCGACACGGTGGTGCGCCCGGGCTCGGACGCGGGCGTGGTGCGCGTGCACGGAACGCGCAAGGGGCTGGCCTTCGCCGCCGACGTGACCCCGCGCTATTGCGTCGCCGATCCGGTCGAGGGCGGCCGCCAGGCGGTGGCCGAGGCCTTCCGCAACCTGTGCGCCACCGGCGCGCGGCCGCTGGCGGCCACCGACAACCTGAATTTCGGCAACCCCGAGAAGCCCGAGATCATGGGCCAGCTGGTCGGCTGCATAGAGGGCATCGGCGAGGCGTGCCGGGCGCTGGACATGCCGATCGTGTCGGGCAACGTCTCGCTCTACAACGAGACCGACGGCCAGGCGATCCTGCCCACGCCGACCATCGGCGCGGTCGGGCTGCTCGAGGACGTGGCGCGCGCCATCCGCATGGCGCCCGCCGCGGGCGACGCGCTGGTCCTGATCGGCGAGACGCGCGGCCATCTGGGTCGCTCGGCCTATCTGGCCGAACTGTTCGGCCGCGAAGAGGGCCCGCCGCCGCCCGTCGATCTGGCCGCCGAGCGGCGCGCCGGCGAGCTGGTGCGCGCCCTGGGCGCCGAGGGGCTGGCGCGCGCGGCCCATGACCTGTCCGACGGCGGGCTGGCCGTGGCCGCGGCCGAGATGGCGCTGGCCGCGGGCGTGGGCGCGACGCTCGACGGCCCGCCCGAGGGCATGACCCCCGCCGCCTGGTTCTTCGGCGAGGACCAGGCCCGCTACCTGGTTTCCTGCGCGCCCGAGGCGCTCGAGCCGCTGCTGGCGCGCGCAAGGGCCGCCGGCGTTCCCGCGCGGCGCGTCGGCGCGGCCGGCGGCGACGCCGTGGCGCTGGGCGGCGCGCGCGTCTCGCTGGCCGACCTGCGCGCCGCGCATGAGGGCGGCTTCGCCCGCATCGTGTCAGAGGCCTGACGCCCGCCGCGCCCGCATCTTGCCGCGCGGGGCCGGGCGGTCTACATCCGAAGCGACCAACCTGATGAAGGAGTGCGGCCATGGCCATGGAAGCGGCCGAGATCGAACGGCTGATCAAGGAAGCCTTCCCCGACGCGCAGGTCGAGATCGTGGACCTGGCCGGCGACGGCGACCACTACGCGGCCACCGTCGTGTCCGAAGCGTTCCGCGGCCTCAACCGCGTGCAACAGCAACGCGCGGTCTACGCCGCGCTCAAGGGCCGGATGGGCGGCGAGCTTCACGCCCTGGCTCTGACCACCCGCGCCCCCGACTGAGGAAGAAAAGACATGACCAATCCCGCGCATGACGCGATCAAGGCCGAGATCGAGAACAACGACGTCGTCCTGTTCATGAAGGGCACCGCCTCGATGCCGCAATGCGGGTTCTCGTCCCGCGTGGCGGGCGTGCTGACCTATATGGGCGTTCCGTTCAAGGACGTGAACGTTCTGGCCGACGAGTCCCTGCGCCAGGGCATCAAGGAATTCTCGGACTGGCCGACCATTCCCCAGCTTTACGTGAAGGGCGAGTTCATCGGCGGCTGCGACATCGTCACCGAGATGACCCTGTCCGGCGAGCTGGACAAGCTGTTCGAGGAAAAGGGCATTCCCTTCGACAAGGAAGCCGCCGACCGCATCCGCGAAGCCAACGCCTGACGACGGCGCCGGGCGGGGGCGCCGGGCGGGGACGCGGACCGCGGCCAAGCCCCCCGCCCCCAAGCCCCGCCCCCAAGCCCCGCCCAGCAGCGCCCCGAATCCGCGCCCGCCGGTCCCCGACCGCGCGGGCGCGTTCCGTGCGAAGAGCCGCCTTAGAAGAAAAGGCGTTCGAACAAGGTCGCGCCCGCGCCGCCGTCCCCCGCCCTTCAGCCCGCGCCATGGCGCCGACCGAACGCGGCCCTTGCGATCCCGCTCTCGGATTCGGCGGCGACGGGCCGCGCGGCATGGGTCAAGATCGGGGGATCAAGAGCGGGTTCGCGCGCCGCGCCGCTTCCGTTCCGGCCGGCTGTCCGCGGCGCGGCTGCGCTCGGGTCGCCTTGGGGCCCGCCGGTCTGGAGGGCTGCGCCCGGCCAGGCGCACCGCTGCACCGGGGCCCCCGTCGTCCCCCGTCGCCCCCCGTCGCCTCGGCCTCCGGCGCCTCGGCCCCAGTCGCCCCGGCCCGGGCGCGCGGCGCCGCTTGCGCCATGCTCTCCCGCCCCGGCCCAGCCCTCGCGCCATCCGCGCCGCCTGGCGCGCCCGCTTCGGCCGGTCCGCGCCACGACCTTCGCGGCGCCCCGAGACGCCGGATGAAGCGGCTGCGGGCGTCACGGCCCGCTCGGCGGCAAGCCCCGCCTTCAGCTCTTGCCCGAATCGGACGGCTCGGGACCCAGAAGGTCAAGCTGCCCCGCATCGCGGCCATCGGCGGGCGCGGGCGCAGGGGCGGCTTGTTCGCCGGCGCTCGATCCGGCCGAAGCGGGGCGTTCGGGCGCCTCCTGGCCCGCGGCGCCCGCGGCTGCGCCGTGCTTCGCGCCGTGTTCCTTCGCGCCGTGTTCCTTCGCGCCGTGTTCCGCAGCGCCGCCCATTGCGCCGGGCGCTTCGGCCGCGTCCGCCTCGGCGTCGTCGGCGGCATCGGCCGCGCCGCCCGGCTCCGCATCCTGCCCGGCCGGATCGACGTCGTCGCCGAGATCGTCCTGCGCGTCGTCATCGTCCTGCGCGTCGCCGAGGCCGGCGCGCAGCTCGGCCGACAGGGCGACGACCTTGCGCGTCGCCTCGTCCAGCGCGCGCACCGCCTCCTCCTCGGCGGCTTCGAGACGGCGGATCCGCGCCTCGAGCGCCTCGGCCCGCAGCTCGGCCGCGGCAAGCCGGGCGGCGTCGGCGCCCGCGCCCTCGTCGCGCGCGGCGGCGGCCTCTTCCGCGTCGCGCAGCATGGCCAGCGCCTGCTCAAGCCTCTGCTCGAGCGCGCGGGCGCGCTCGTCGGCCTCGGCCAGCGCCTCTTCCAGCGCCTGCGCGCGCGCCTCGGCCTCGGCTTCGGCCATGGGGGCGGGCTCGGGGCGGCTTTCGCGTTCGGTCAACAGCTTGTCGGCCACCATCAGCCCCGCCATCAGCAGCACGCGCGCCTCGGCCAGCGGACCGAAGCGGGCGCGCAGGGCGTCGGCCTCTTCGGCCAGCAGGGCCGCCACGCGCGCCAGGCGCGGCTCTTCGCCGTCGGCGCAGGCGACGCGATAGACCCGCCCGCCGATCGTCAGATCCATGTCAGCCATGCACTCGTCCCCTCTGATGCCGCGGCGTCAGACCACCGCGCGCAGCTCGTTCAGCGCTTCCTCGATCATCGCCGCGTCCAGCTCGCGCGCGCGGCGCATGGCCTCGAGCTCGGCGCGAAGGCGCGCGCGCTCTTCCTCCAGCCGGGCGATGCGGTCCTCGAGCGCCTCGATGCGCGCCGCATCGGCCATGTGCGCCGCGGCCTCGAGGTCGCTGAGCGCCGCGGCGAAGGCGCGCCGCGCCGCGGTCAGGCGCGCGCCGGCGGGGGCGTTTCGCGCGGCTTCGTCGTTCATTCCTGCCTCCGTTCGCGTCTGCGGCCGGCGCCGCGCGGGCGGCGGCGCGGCCGAATCACCCGGGAGCCCGCTTGTCCGAACCTAGCATCAGGACGCGAATCATTTCGAGAGTCGGCGTGCGCGCGCCGCGCAAGTCCCCGCCGCGCCACGATCCGCGCCGCGCGCCGCCCCCCGGCTTGACCCCGCCCCGCCCCGCAAGCATTGTGCGCCCCGATCCGCCGGGCCCGCCGCATGGCCCCGCGCCGCCCAGCCCCACACGCGCCCCGCCCCCGACGGGCGCCATTCGCAGGAAGACCGACGCCGTGGACATTTCCGAACTTCGCGCCAAGCACCCCGATCACTGGATGAAGGCCGCCGCGCTGCGCATGCTGGCCGTGGACGCGGTGCAGGCCGCCAATTCCGGCCATCCCGGCATGCCCATGGGCATGGCCGACGTGGCGACCGTGCTGTTCGAGCGGCACCTGAAATTCCACGGGCCCTCGCCCGACTGGCCCGACCGCGACCGCTTCGTGCTGTCGGCCGGGCACGGCTCGATGCTGCTTTACGCGCTGCTGCACCTGACGGGCGCGCCCGGCATGACGATGGACGAGCTGCGCCGCTTCCGCCAGCTGGGCGCGAAGACGGCGGGCCACCCGGAATACGGCCACGCCCCGGGCGTCGAGACCACCACCGGCCCGCTCGGCCAGGGCCTGGCGACCGCCGTGGGCATGGCGATGGCCGAGCAGTCGATGCAGGCGCGCTTCGGCAAGAAGGCGGTGGATCACCGCACCTGGGTGATCGCCGGCGACGGCTGCCTGATGGAGGGAATCAGCCAGGAGGCGATCGGCCTGGCCGGCCGCCAGCGGCTGAACAAGCTGATCGTGCTGTGGGACGACAACGGCATCTCGATCGACGGCGCCGTCTCGCTGGCCGACGTCACCGACCAGAAGGCGCGCTTCGCCGCCTCGGGCTGGACGGTGCTCGAATGCGACGGCCATGATCCCGACGACATCGACCGCGCCCTGACGGCCGCGCGCGGCGCCGACGCGCCGGTTCTGGTCGCCTGCCGCACGCATATCGGCTTCGGCTCGCCCGCCAAGCAGGACAGCGCCGCGGCCCATGGCGCGCCGCTGGGCGCCGACGAGATCGCCCGCCTGCGCGAGATCTACGGCTGGCCCTACCCGCCCTTCGAGATCCCGGCCGAGGTCGCCGCCGCCTGGAAGGCGATCGGCGAGCGCGGCGCGGCCGAGAAGGCCGCCTGGGAAGAGCGCATGGCCCGCCTGTCGCCCGCGCGCCAGGCCGAGTTCGCGCGCGTGATCGCCGGCGAGCCGCCCAAGAAGCTGTCCGCCGCCATCCGCCGCCTCAAGAAGCAGATCTCGGAAACCCGGCCCAAGGTGGCCACGCGCAAGGCGTCCGAGAACGCGCTGGCGGTCATCAACCCGGTCATGCCCGAGACGATCGGCGGCTCGGCGGATCTGACCGGCTCGAACAACACCCGCACGCCGGATCTCGAACCCTTCACCCCCGAGAACCGCAAGGGCCGCTACGTGTTCTACGGCATTCGCGAGCACGGCATGGCCGCGGCCATGAACGGCCTGGCGCTGCATGGTGGCTGCGCGCCCTATGGCGGCACCTTCCTGGTGTTCTCGGACTATGCGCGCGGCGCGATGCGGCTGTCGGCGCTGATGGGCGTGCGCACGGTCTACGTCATGACCCATGACAGCATCGGCCTTGGCGAGGACGGCCCCACCCACCAGCCCGTCGAGCACCTGGCCATGCTGCGCGCCACGCCCAACATGAACGTCTTCCGCCCCGCCGACGGCGTCGAGACGGCCGAGGCGTGGGAGCTGGCGCTCATGGCCCGCTCGACGCCCTCGGTGCTGGCGCTGAGCCGGCAGAACCTGCCCACGGTGCGCACCCGCCACACCAACCGCAACCTGACCGCGCAGGGCGCCTATGTGCTGGCCGAGGCCGACCACAAGCGCCGCGCCATCATCCTGGCCACGGGCTCGGAGGTCGAGATCGCCCTTGCCGCGCGCGAGCTGCTCGAGGCCGACGGCATCGGCGCGCGCGTGGTCTCGATGCCGTGCTGGGAGCTGTTCTCCGCCCAGGACGAGGCCTATCGGCGCAAGGTGCTGCCCGCCGGCCCCGTGCGCGTCGCGGTCGAGGCCGCGAGCCCCTTCGGCTGGGACCGCTGGCTGTGCGGCGAGCGCGGCTCCGAGAAGAAGGCCGCCTTCGTCGGGATGGAGGGCTTCGGCGCCTCGGCTCCGGCGCCCGACCTCTACCGCCATTTCGGCATCACCGCCGAGGCCGTGGCGCAAAAGGTCCGCGACCTGCTCTGAAGGCGCGGCCGCGCGGCGGCGTGGGGCCGGATCCGCGCTTGCGGGCGACCGCGCCTGCGCCCGCCGGGGGCGGCCTGCGCGGCCGGGCAGGACGGCGGCCGCGCCGGCCCGGGGCGGGTCGCCATCCCATGCCCGCGCGGCCCCCGCAGGGCTCTCGAACGCAGCGGCCCGCGCGTCGCGCCCGGCCGGCCCGCTCCGCGGCGCGCCCATGCGCGCCCCCTCGCCCCCGACGCCGCGCGACGTCCCTTGCGCCGACCCGCCGCGCCTTCCGGCCGGCGCGCGCGCGATCGCGCCGCGCCTCGCGCGGGGGGCGGGGGCGGGCGGCGGCATTTCGCGGCTTCCGCAGCGCCCGGCCCTTGGCTATAAGCGCGGCGAACCCCAAGCCCGCCGCACCGGCCGGGCGTTGAAACTCTGGAGGAGTGCAGCATGACGGTGAAGGTCGCCATCAACGGTTTCGGGCGCATCGGGCGCAACGTTCTGCGCGCCATCGTCGAGTCGGGCCGGACCGACATCGAGGTGGTCGCCATCAACGATCTCGGCCCGGTCGACACGAACGCCCACCTGCTGCGCTATGACAGCGTCCACGGCCGCTTTCCCGCCGAGGTGAAGGTGGTCGGCGACTCGATCGACGTCGGCCGCGGCCCGATCAAGGTCACCGCCATCCGCAACCCCGAGGAACTGCCCTGGGACGGCGTCGACGTGGCCATGGAGTGCACCGGCATCTTCACCGCCCGCGAGAAGGCCGCCCTGCACCTCAAGAACGGCGCCAGGCGCGTGCTCGTCTCGGCGCCGGCCTCGGGCGCGGACAAGACCATCGTCTACGGCGTGAACCACGACGCGCTGACCGCCGACGACCTGGTGGTCTCGAACGCCTCGTGCACCACCAACTGCCTCGCCCCGGTCGCCTATGTGCTGAACAAGGCCATCGGCATCGAGCGCGGCTTCATGACCACCATCCACAGCTACACCGGCGACCAGCCCACGCTGGACACCATGCACAAGGACCTTTACCGCGCCCGCGCCGCGGCGATGTCCATGATCCCGACCTCGACCGGCGCCGCCAAGGCCGTGGGCCTGGTGCTGCCCGAGCTGAACGGCAAGCTGGACGGCGTCGCCATCCGCGTGCCCACGCCCAACGTCTCGGTGGTGGACCTGACCTTCGTCGCCGCGCGCCCGACCTCGGTCGAAGAGATCAACGCCGCCATCCGCGAGGCCGCCGAGGGCGAGCTGAAGGGGATCCTGGGCTACACGGACGAGAAGCTGGTCAGCGTCGACTTCAACCACGATCCGCGCTCGTCGGTGTTCCACATGGACCAGACCAAGGTGATGGACGGCACGATGTGCCGCATCCTCAGCTGGTATGACAACGAATGGGGCTTCTCGAACCGCATGAGCGACACCGCCGTCGCCATGGCGAAGTTCCTCTGATCCGAACCGGGGGGGCGCGGCGACGCGCCCCCTTCGCATGACCGGCCCCCGCGGCGAACGACAAGGTGCAAGGATGACGTTCAAGACGCTTGATGACCTGGACCTGCGCGGCAAGCGCGTGCTGATCCGCGTGGATCTGAACGTGCCCATGCAGGACGGCCGCGTCAGCGACGACACGCGCATCCGCGCCGTCCTGCCCACCATCCGCGAGGTGCTGGACAAGGGCGGCAAGCCCATTCTGCTGGCCCATTTCGGCCGCCCCAAGGGCAAGCCGAACCCGCAGATGTCGCTGGCGCCCGTCGCCCCCGCGCTCGAGGCGGCGCTGGGCGCGCCGGTGCGCTTCGCGCCCGACTGCGTCGGCCCCGTCGCCGCCCAGGCCGTGGCCGAGCTGCCCGAAGGCGCGGTCCTGCTGCTCGAGAACCTGCGCTTTCATCCGGGCGAAGAGGCGAACGACCCCGCCTTCGCCGACGCGCTGGCCGCGCTGGGCGACGTCTATGTGAACGACGCCTTCTCGGCCGCGCACCGCGCCCACGCCTCGACCGAGGCGCTGGCGCGCCGCCTGCCCTGCGCCGCCGGGCGGCTGATGCAAAAGGAGCTCGAGGCGCTGGAAAAGGCGCTGGCCCGCCCCGAGCGCCCCGTCGCCGCCGTGGTCGGCGGCGCCAAGGTCTCGACCAAGCTCGACCTTCTGGGCAACCTCTCGGGCCGGGTCGAGCGGCTGGTCATCGGCGGCGGCATGGCCAACACCTTTCTCGCCGCGCAGGGGCTCGAGGTCGGCCGCTCGCTGTGCGAACGCGACATGCTGGACACGGCGCGCGACATCATGCGCGAGGCCGCGGGCCGCGGCTGCGAGATCATCCTGCCGATCGACGTGGTCGTGGCCGAAGAGTTCAAGGCCCACGCCCCCAGCCGCGTCGTTCCCGCCGAGGCCTGCCCCGCCGACGCCATGATCCTTGACGCCGGGCCGCAAAGCGTCGCGCGCATCTGCGCGGCCTTCGACGCCTCGCGCACGCTGGTGTGGAACGGCCCGCTCGGCGCGTTCGAGCTGCCGCCCTTCAACGCCGCCACCGACGCCGCCGCGCGCCACGCCGCCAGGCTGACGCGCGAGGGGCGGCTCTTGTCGGTCGCCGGCGGCGGCGACACGGTGGCGGCGCTGAACGCTTCGGGCGCGGCGCAGGATTTCTCCTACGTCTCGACCGCGGGCGGCGCCTTTCTCGAATGGCTCGAGGGCAAGACCCTGCCGGGCGTCGCCGCGCTCGAAGCCTGCTGAACCGCCGCGCCGCGACCGCCTGCGCGGCGGACGCGGCCCCCGCCTCGGCGCCGCGCGCGCCGGAACCATCGCGCCGCCGGCCCTTCGCCGCCGGCCATTTCAAGAGGGACAGACATGAAAGCGACGCGCACCGTCCAGAAGATCCTTTCCTATTACGAGGCCGACAATCCCGGCGTGAAGGGCGCCCTGTGCCGGATGCTCATGCACGGCAAGCTGGGCGGCACCGGCAAGATGATCATCCTGCCGGTGGACCAGGGCTTCGAGCACGGGCCCGCGCGCTCTTTCGCGCCCAACCCGGCGGCCTATGATCCGCACTATCACTTCCAGCTGGCCATCGATGCGGGGCTGAACGCCTATGCCGCGCCGCTGGGCATGCTCGAGGCCGGCGCCGACACCTTCGCCGGGCAGATCCCGATGATCCTCAAGGCCAACTCGGCCAACTCGCTGATCCCGGCCGAGGCCCCCAAGGACCAGGCGATCACCGCCTCGGTGGACGACGCGCTGCGGCTGGGCTGCTCGGCCATCGGCTTCACGATCTATCCCGGCTCGTCGGCCGGGCTCGAGATGTTCGAGGAGATCTCGGAGATGCGCGAGGAGGCCGCCGCCAAGGGGCTGGCGACCGTGATCTGGTCCTACCCCCGCGGCGAGGCGCTGAGCAAGGACGGCGAGACCGCCATCGACATCGCCGCCTATGCGGCGCAGATCGCGGCGCTGCTGGGCGCGCACATCATCAAGATCAAGCTCTCGACCGATCACCTCGAGCTGCCCGAGGCCAAGAAGGTCTACGAAGAGCAGAAGATCGACATCTCGACCCAGGCCGCGCGCGTGCGCCACTGCATGCAGGCCGCCTTCAACGGCCGCCGGATCGTGGTCTTCTCGGGCGGCGCGAAGAAGGGCGCCAGCTCGGTCTATGACGATGCGCGCGCCATCCGCGACGGCGGCGGCAACGGCTCGATCATCGGCCGCAACACCTTCCAGCGCCCGCGCGAAGAGGCGCTGAAGATGCTGTCGGACCTGATCGACATCTACAAGGGCAAGGCCTGAGCCGAACCCGCGGCGCCCCGGCGGGGGCGCCGCCGCGCCCTTGGCGAAGGCGCCCGGCGGTCAGCCGGGCGCGGCGGCGGTTTCGGCGGCTCCGCCCGCGCCATGGGGAGGGGCCAGATCCACGCCGCTGATCTGGGCGCGCGCGGCCAGCTCGGCCACGAATGCGCGCGCAGCCCGCGCCCAGGCGGCCTTCTCCATCGCCTCGAGGATGCGCCCGCGCGCGGACTCATAAGGCAGCGGCGGCCCATCGGCCCGCGCCTCGAGCCGGATCACATGCCAACCATGACGGCTGAGCACCGGCTCGGCCGTGATCTCGCCCGGCGACATGCGCCGCAGCGCGGCTTCGAATTCGGGCGCGCAATCGCCCGGCCGCAGCTGGCCCAGCGCGCCGCCCGCCGCGCGCGAGGCGCAGTCGCTGCTTTCCTGCGCGATGCGGGCGAAGTCGCGCGGCCGGGCGCGGACGCGCTCGGCCAGCTCGCGGGCGCGGCGCAGCGCCGCCTCGCGCGCGGCGGCGTCGCGCGGGTCGCACTGCACGAGGATGTGCGAGACCTCCCACAAGGGCGGCGCGCGGAAACGGCCCGGATCGCGCGCCCATTCGGCGCGCACGGCCGCCTCGTCGGGCGCGGGCGGGGCCACCGCCTCGTCCAGAAGAGCGCGGATCAGGGCCTCTTCCTCGGTCTCGAAGCGGCCGGGCGCGAGCTCGGCCGGCGCGGGGCGCAGCCCCCTGCGCCGCGCCTCCTGCAAGAGCAGCGCGCGCACCGCCATGGCGCGCGCGGCCGCCCGCCACGCCAGGCCCGGCTTGCCGCGCGGGGCGGCGTGGTGCTGGGCCTCGGCCGCGACCTGCGCGGCGGGGATGCGCTGGCCGTTGACGACGACGTCGGGGAACAGGGGCTCGCTCATCGCCCCGCCCCCGCCCGCGCCCGCGCCTGCCGGCGCGTGCGCACGATCTGGTAGCCGCTGCGCAGCGCGAAGCGCACCGGCGCCGCCAGCCCCGACAGGATGTGCACCAGCCGCGTGAAGGGGAAGAGCAGGAAGATCGTCAGCCCCAGGAACAGGTGCAGCTTGAAGACCAGGGCGGCGTCGGCGATGTGGTCGGCCGCGGCGGCGTCGAAGGTGAAGATGCCCTGGGCCCAGGCCATGAAGCGCACCATCTCTTCGCCGTCCAGGTGCTGGAGCGAGACGAAGATGGTCCCGATTCCCAGCACGAGCTGCGCCAGCAGCAGCGCCAGGATCAGCATGTCCATGACGCTCGAGGTGGCGCGGATGCGCGGATCGGTCCAGCGCCGGTGCATCAGCATGCCGCCCCCCGCCAGCGCCATGACGCCCGCCACGCCGCCCGCGACCACGGCCAGAATC
This sequence comes from Oceanicella actignis, assembly GCF_008124525.1. Lineage (GTDB taxonomy): Bacteria > Pseudomonadota > Alphaproteobacteria > Rhodobacterales > Rhodobacteraceae > Oceanicella > Oceanicella actignis. Next base: position 265,791 of record NZ_VNHJ01000001.1, on the reverse strand, counting down.
TGCTTGGCGCCGTGGCTGATCCCCAGCGCCTCGAACACGGCGATGGGCGTCAGAAGGCCGATCAGGTGGCCGAAGAAGATGACCAGCACCCCGACATGGAACAGGATCGAGCCCACGACCAGCTGGCGCCGGCGCAGAAGCTGCGACGACGAGCTTTTCCACGTGAACGGGTCGCGGTCATAGCGGGCGATCGAGCCCACGATCATGACCGTGAGGGCGATGTAGGGATAGATGCCGAAAAGGAAGTGATGCATCGTCTTTCTCCGTCACCGGGCCGCGCCGAGGGCGCGGGGTTTCTCGGGCGCGGCGGGATCGGTCGCCATGCGGGCCAGCATCTCGCGCGAGGCGGGGCAGCCGGCGTTGGGGTCGGGGCCGAAGCGCACCTCGGCCTCTTCCCACACCGCGTCCAGGGCCTTGAGGTCGTCGGGGTCGGTCTCGGGCTGCTCGAGAAGCTCGGCCAGCGCGTCGGGGGCGACGCGCGCGCCCGACAGCTCGACCAGCGCCGCGAAGGCCGCGGCCCACGGGCTTTCGCGCCGCTCGAGCCGCGTCTGCAGCGCCTTGAGGATATGCGCCGCGTCGGCGAGGATCTCGCGCGCCTCGGCGGCGGGGCGAAGCGACAGGAACTCGAGCAGCACCGGCAGGTGGTCGGGCAGCTCGGCCGTGACCGGCTCGAACCCGCCCGCGCGGTAGGTCTCGAGCAGCGAGACCATGGCGCCGCCGCGCGCGCGGCTTTCGCCATGGACATGCTCGAACAGGTTGAGCGAGAGCGTGCGCGTGCGGTCGAACAGCGCCACATAGGTTTCCTGCAGCGCGTAGATGTCCTCCTGCGCCAGCGCCTGCATCAGCGGGCGCAGCGCGCGCCGCGCCGCCGCGGTCAGCCGCGAGTCCGCGGCCAGCGCCGCCGCGATCTCGGGCATGGCGCGCTGCAGCTCGGGGGTGGGGTAGCTGAGCGCAAGCGAAAGGGCCTTGAGCGTGCGGTCCATCACATGACCTCCGTGGGCATCTTGAGGGGACGACGCGAGCCGCCGAACAGAGACGCCTTCGACACGCCCCCCGAGCAGCCGTTCGTGTCGGTGAAGCCGCATCCCCCGCGCAGGTCGTAGGCGTCTTCGACCTGTTCGCGATGCGTGGTGGGAATGACGAAGCGGTCCTCGTAATCGGCCAGCGCCATGATGCGATACATGTCCTCGATCTGGGCGCGCGAAAGGCCGACGCGCTCGGCCAGGGATTCGTCGTTCACCCCCTCGACCGTGCGCGCGCGCATGTAGGCGCGCATGGCCAGCATGCGCTCGAGCGCAAGCGCCACCGGCGCCTCGTCGCCCGCCGTCAGCATGTTCGCCAGGTAGCGCAGCGGAATGCGCAGCGAACGCACGTCGGGCATGGCGCCGTCGCCGCCCAGCTCGCCCGCCGCGGCGCGGTTCTGGATGGGCGAGAGCGGCGGCACATACCAGACCATGGGCAGGGTGCGGTATTCGGGATGAAGCGGGAAGGCCACCTTCCACTCCATCGCCATCTTCCACACCGGGCTGTGCCTGGCGGCCTCGATCCAGTCCTCGGGGATGCCCTCGGCGCGGGCGGCGGCGATCACCTCGGGGTCGTTCGGGTCGAGGAACACGCCCAGCTGCGCGTCGTAGAGCTCCTTCTCGGACGGGACCGCGGCGGCCTCGGCGATGGCGTCGGCGTCATAGAGCATCACGCCGATGTAGCGGATGCGCCCGACGCAGGTCTCGGAGCACACCGTCGGGTTGCCCGACTCGATGCGCGGATAGCACAGGGTGCATTTCTCGGACTTGCCGGTGGCCCAGTTGTAATAGACCTTCTTGTAGGGGCAGCCCGAGACGCACATGCGCCAGCCGCGGCATTTCTCCTGGTCGATGAGGACGATGCCGTCCTCTTCGCGCTTGTAGATCGCGCCCGAGGGGCAGGACGCGGCGCAGGCGGGGTTCAGGCAGTGCTCGCACAGCCGCGGCAGATACATCATGAAGGTGTTTTCGTATTCGCCGTAGATCTGCTTCTGCACGCCCTCGAAGTTGTAGTCCTGGCTGCGCTTCTCGAACTCGCCGCCCAGGATCTCCTCCCAGTTGGGGCCCTTCTCGATCTTCTCGATGCGCTCGCCCGTGATGGCCGAGCGCGGGCGCGCGGTGGGGAAGTGCTCCATCTCGGGGGCGGACTTGAGATGGTCGTAGTCGAAATCGAACGGCTCGTAATAGTCGTCGATCTCGGGCAGATCGGGGTTGGCGAACAGGTTCGCCAGGATCCGCCACTTGCCGCCCTGGCGCGGCCGCAGCCGCCCCGAGGCGGTGCGCACCCAGCCGCCGTTCCAGCGGTTCTGGTTCTCCCAGTCGGTGGGATAGCCGGTGCCGGGCTTGGTCTCGACGTTGTTGAACCAGGCGTATTCGACCCCCTCGCGGCTGGTCCAGACGTTCTTGCAGGTCACCGAGCAGGTGTGGCACCCGATGCACTTGTCCAGGTTCAGCACCATGCCGATTTGCGCGCGCACCTTCATTGGGCAGCCTCCTTCGAACCGATCGGGCGGTCGAGCCAGTCGACCTTGTCCATTCTCCTGACGACCACGAACTCATCCCGGTTGGCGCCGACGGTGCCGTAGTAGTTGAAGCCCCAGGACTGCTGCGCGTAGCCGCCGATCATGTGGGTGGGTTTGGGAACGGCGCGGGTGACCGAGTTGTGGATGCCCCCGCGCCGGCCGGTCCTTTGCGAGCCGGGCGTGTTCACGATCTTCTCCTGCGCGTGATACATGAAGGTCGTGCCCTCGCGGATCCGCTGCGAGACGACCGCCCGCGCCGTCAGCGCGCCGTTGGCGTTGTAGAGCTCGACCCAGTCGTTGTCGGCGATGCCGGCCTTGCGCGCGTCGGTCTCGGAGATCCAGATCACCGGCCCGCCGCGGTTGAGCGTGAGCATCAGCAGATTGTCCGAATAGGTCGAGTGGATGCCCCATTTCTGGTGCGGGGTGATGAAGTTCAGCACCAGCGCGTCGCCCGCCTCGCGCACCGCGTCGGTGACGGTCTTGAGATCGACCGGCGGGCGGTAGGACACGAAGCCCTCGCCGAAGGCGCGCATCCACAGATGGTCCTGATACAGCTGCTGGCGGCCGGTCAGCGTGCGCCAGGGGATCAGCTCGTGCACGTTGGTGTAGCCGGCGTTGTAGCAGACATGCTCGGATTCGAGCCCCGACCAGGTGGGCGAGGAGATGATCTTGCGCGGCTGCGCGGCGATGTCGCGGAAGCGGATCTTCTCCTCCTCCTTCGGGCGGGCCAGGTGGGTATGGTCGCGGCCCGTGTTCTCGGACAGCGCCGCCCAGGCCTTCACGGCGACATGGCCGTTCGTCTCGGGCGCCAGCATCAGAACCGCCTCGCAGGCGTCGATGTCGGTCTCGATCCTGGGCCGGCCCGCGGCCGGGCCCGTCTCCCATTCGCCGTTGAGCGCGCGCAGCGCCTCGACCTCTTCCTCGGTCTTCCAGCCGATGCCCTTGCCGCCGTTGCCCAGCTTGTCCAGCAGCGGGCCCAGCGCCACGAAGCGGTCGTAGACGGCGCCGTAGTCGCGCTCGACGGCGACGAAGTTGGGCGCCGTCTTGCCCGGGATCAGCGGGCATTCGCCCTTCTTCCAGTCGCGCACCTCGTCCTGCGCCAGCTCGGCCGGGGTGTCGTGCAGAAGCGGCACGGCGACCACGTCGGTCTCCTTGCCCAGGATCTCGGGCGCGACCTGCTGGAACTTGCGCGCGATGGACTTGAAGATCTCCCAGTCCGAGCGGCTCTCATAGGCCGGGTCCACCGCCGCCTGCAGCGGGTGGATGAAGGGGTGCATGTCCGAGGTGTTGAGGTCGTTCTTCTCGTACCACGAGGCGGTCGGCAGCACGATGTCGGCATAGACCGCGGTCGTGGACATGCGGAAGTCGATGCACACCAGAAGGTCCAGCTTGCCTTCGGGCGCCTTCTCGCGCCAGCGCGCCTCGACGGGCCGGTTCGCGGTTTCCGCGCCCAGGACCGAGTGATCGGCGCCCAGAAGGTGGCGCAGGAAATACTCGTGTCCCTTGCCCGACGAGCCCAGCAGGTTCGAGCGCCACACGAACAGGTTGCGCGGCCAGTTCTCGGGGGCGTCGGGGTCCTCGCAGGACATTTCGAGCTCGCCCGAGCTCAGCTTCTCGGCGACGTATTCGGCCGCCGTCTTGCCCGCCTCCCTGGCCGCGCGGCCGACCTCGAGCGGGTTGGTGCGCAGCTGCGGCGCCGAGGGCAGCCAGCCCATGCGTTCGGCGCGGATGTTGAAGTCGATCAGGCTGGCGTTCCAGTCGCCCTCGGGCGCGGTGGGCGAAAGCAGCTCGTCCGCGCGCACGGTCTCGTAGCGCCACTGGTCGGTGTGGGCGTAGAAGGCGCTGGTCGAGTTCATCTGCCGCGGCGGCCGCCCCCAGTCCAGCGCGAAGGCCACGGGCAGCCAGCCGGTCTGCGGGCGCAGCTTCTCCTGCCCCACGTAATGCGCCCAGCCGCCGCCCGACTGGCCCACGCAACCGCACATCGCCAGCATGTTGATGACGGCGCGGTAGTTCATGTCCATGTGATACCAGTGGTTCATCGCCGCGCCGATGATGACCATGGACTTGCCGCGCGTCTTTTCGGCGTTCGAGGCGAATTCGCGCGCGACGTGGATGATCTTGTCGGCCGGAACGCCGGTGATCTTCTCGGCCCAGGCGGGGGTTCCGGGAACGTCCTCGTCATACGAGGCGGCGACCCACTCGCCCCCAAGCCCGCGGTCGAGTCCGTAATTGGCGCACAGAAGGTCGAAGACCGTCGCCACCAGGGCCTCTTCGCCGTCGGCCAGGCGCACCCGCTTGACCGGGACGTTGCGCGTCAGCACGTCGGGGCGCTTGTCGCCGGTGGCGAAGAACTCGGTGGCCGCGCCGCCGAAATAGGGGAAGTCCACCCCGGCCACGTCGTCGCGGTCCTCGTCGAGGATGAAGGACATGACCGGCTCGATGGGCTTGCCGTCCGCCTGCTCCTCGAGGTTCCAGGCGCCCTTCTCGCCCCAGCGGAAGCCGATCGAGCCGTTGGGCGCCGCAAGGCCGCCCGACAGCCGGTCCCACACCAGCGTCTTCCATTCGGGGTTGTTCGTCTGGCCCAGCGCGCCGTCGATGTCGGCCGCGCGCAGGAAGCGGCCCGGCGTCAGGCGCCCGTCGCGCCTGTCAAGGCGCACCAGCATGGGCATGTCGGTGAAGCGGCGGCAGTATTCCTCGAAATACTCGGCCTGCCGGTCCAGGTGGAACTCGCGCAGGATGACGTGGCCGAAGGCCATGCCCAGCGCGGCGTCCGTGCCCTGCTTCACGTTCAGCCACACATCGCCGAACTTGGCCGCCTCGGAATAGTCGGGGCAGATGACGGCGGACTTGGCGCCGCGATAGCGCGCCTCGGTGTAGAAATGGGCGTCGGGCGTGCGCGTCTGCGGCACGTTCGAGCCCCACAGGATCAGATAGCCGGCGTTGTACCAGTCGGCCGACTCGGGCACGTCGGTCTGCTCGCCCCAGGTCATGGGGCTGGAGGGCGGCAGGTCGCAATACCAGTCGTAGAAGGACATGCACACGCCGCCCAGCAGCGACAGGTAGCGCGAGCCCGCCGCGTAGCTGATCATCGACATGGCCGGGATGGGCGAGAAGCCGAAGATGCGGTCGGGGCCGTAGCGGCGCACGGTGTAGGCGTTGGCGGCGGCGACGATCTCGGTCGCCTCGTCCCAGCTGGCGCGCACGAAGCCGCCCTTGCCGCGGGCCTTGACGTAGTCGGCGCGCAGCAGCGGGTCCTCCTGGATCGCGGTCCAGGCCTCGATGGGGCTCTTGGTTTCGCGCAGGCGCCGCCAGGTCTTCATCAGCCGGCCGCGCACCAGCGGGTGCTTCACCCGGTTGGCCGAGTAGAGATACCAGCTGTAGGAGGCGCCGCGCGCGCAGCCGCGCGGCTCGTGATTGGGCAGGTCGGGGCGGGTGCGCGGATAGTCGGTCTGCTGCGTCTCCCAGGTGACGATGCCCGACTTGACGTAGATCTTCCAGCTGCACGAACCGGTGCAGTTCACGCCGTGGGTCGAGCGCACGATCTTGTCGTGCCGCCAGCGGTTTCTGTAGGTGTCCTCCCAGTCGCGGCTTTCGCGCGTGACCTGGCCATGACCGTCGGCGAAGGTCTCGACCGCCTTGGGTTCGAGGAAGTTCAGTCGGTCCAGAAGATGGCTCATCGGACGGCTCCGTTTGCTAGGGCGTTCGAGGGGCCGCGCGGCGCGGGCCGCGCGGCGTATCGGGCGGCTGCGCTCAGGGATTGGCGACGTAGGCGCCGCGGCGCAGGTAGAACCACCAGTTCAGCGCGATGCAGATCATGTAGAAGACGGCCAGCCCGTAGAGCGCGTTCTCGGGCGTGCCGGCCTTGATCTGCTCGCCGATCACCTGGGGGATGATGAAGGCGCCGTAGGCGGCCACCGCCGAGGTCCAGCCCAGCACGGGGCCGCGGCGCTCGCGCTCGAAGATCACGGCGATGGTGCGGAAGGTGGACCCGTTGCCGATGCCCGTGGCGGTGAACAGCGTCAGGAACAGCAGCATGAAGGGCAGGAAGTAGTCCTGCGGCGTGGCCGAGGCGTAGGCCAGGTTCAGCACCCACGCCACGCCGAGCGCCGAGATCACCATCACCACCGAGATGATCTGCGTCACCTTCGCGCCGCCGGCGCGGTCGGCCCAGATCCCGCCCACCGGCCGGATCAGCGCGCCGATGAACGGTCCCATCCAAGCATACATCAGCGCCGAGGGACCGGCGGGGTTGACCGTGTCATGGGTCATGACGCCGTCGACCATGATGTGCTGGAAGCCGAACACCACCTTGATGGCCAGCGCGAAGGCGGCCGAGTAGCCGATGAACGAGCCGAAGGTCATGGTGTAGATGACCGTCATCGACCAGGTGTGCTTGTCGCGGAAGATGCCGTATTGGCGCGACAGGCTGCGCCCGACCTCGCCGGGGATCATGCGCAGCGCCCCCACCGTCAGCGCGATGACCAGGGGCAGCGCGATCCATTTCGAGACCATCAGCCCCGAGCCGCCGACATTCGCCGGCAGCATCAGCCACAGCCCGAAGGCGGCCGTCGCCAGGCCCACCGCCAGCATCCCGGTCAGCACCGCGAAGGCGACCGGCGGGGCGGGCGGCTCGGGGGTGACGTGCTCGTCGCGGATGTTGTTCATGCCCAGCCAGGTGGCGAAGGCCAGCGGAACCAGCGGGATCAGCCACACATAGCCGGCGTTCATGATCCAGGTCTCGGTCCCGGCGGGGATCTTGCCGATCAGCGTGCCCGAGGGCGCCTGCAGCGTCATCGGATGCGCGCCCAGCGCCGGCGCGAACAGCGCCGCGGTCATGGCCAGCGGCACCAGGATCTGCATCGTCGTGACGCCGAAATTGCCCAGCCCCGCATTCATGCCCAGCGCGTAGCCCTGGATGCGCTTGGGATAGAAGAAGCTGATGTTGGACATGGACGAGGCGAAGTTGCCGCCGCCGATGCCCGACAGAAGCGCAAGGATCTGGAACACCCACAGCGGCGTGTCCGGGTTCTGCAGCGCCAGACCCGCGCCGAAGGCCGGGATCATCAAGAGCGAGGTCGTCCAGAAGATCGTGTTGCGCCCGCCCGCAAGGCGGATGAAGAAGGTCTCGGGGATGCGCAGCGTGGCGCCCGACAGGCCGGCGATGGCCGACAGGGTGAACAGCTCGGCCTTGGTGAAGGGATAGCCAAGGTTGATCATCTGCACCGTGATCACGCCCCAGCACAGCCACACCGCGAAGGACACGAGCAGCGCGGGGATCGAGATCCACAGATTGCGGCGCGCAACCCCCTTGCCCCAGCTTTCCCACTGTTCCGGGTCCTCGGGGTTCCAGCCGACAAGATCCTTTGCCATGGTTGGTTTCCTTGTTCGTTCTTGCGAGGGGGCGGCGGGCGCGCCGGGCGCCCGCCGCGTCGGGCCTCAGCCGCGGGCGCCGGCGCCGGGCTCGGCGGGAACGGGCGCCTCGGGCACGTCGGACAGGAAGGTCTCCTGCGCCAGGGCGGGATGGCGGGCGCGCTCCATGCGGCGGATGGCGACGTGCATCCACACCGTCGAGACGGCGACCAGCGCGAAGAGCAGCATGTAGGGCGCGGTCCAGACCCCCGTCAGGTCAAGCAGCGCGCCGAAGGCGATCGGCAGGAAGAAGCCCCCGAGGCCGCCGATCATGCCCACCAGGCCGCCGACCGCGCCCACATGGTTGGGGTAGTAGACGGGGATGTGCTTGTAGACCGCCGCCTTGCCCAGGCTCATCAGAAAGCCCAGGACCACGGTGATGGCCACGAAGACCTCGACGCTCAGCCCGAATTCGAAGGCGATCGGGCCGTGGATGCCGTCGATCACGTAGCGCGTGCGCGGATAGCTCATCACGAACAGGCAGGCCAGCGAGCCGATGAAGGTCAGATACATCACCGCCCGCGCGCCCCACTTGTCGGACATCCACCCGCCAAGCGCGCGAAAGACCGAGCCGGGCATCGAATAGAGCCCCGCGAAGACGCCCGCCGTGGTCAGCGGCAGCCCATAGGCGCCGACGTAGTAGCGCGGCAGGAAGCTGGCCAGCGCCACGAAGCCGCCGAAGACGAAGAAGTAGTAGGTCGCGAAGCGCCAGACCTGGATGTTCTTCAGCGGCGCCAGCTGCTGCGCCGTCGAGACCGGGCCAAGCCCCTGCGCCTTGCGCCGCTCGTGCTCGGGGTCGGTCGTGGCCAGGAGGTAGAACAGCACGGCCGTGATCGCCAGCGCGACCGCATAGACCCGCGCCGTGCCCTGCCAGCCCAGCGAGACCACTAGGAACGGCGCCACGAAGTTCGTCACCGCCGCGCCCACATTGCCCGCGCCGAAGATGCCCAGCGCGGTGCCCTGGCGCTCGCGCTCGTACCAGCGCGAGACATAGGCGACGCCGATGATGAACGAGCCGCCCGCAAGCCCCACGCCCAGCGCCGCCAGCAGGAACACCTCGTAGGTGTGCACGCTGGTCAGCAGCCACACGCACACGGCGGTGATCAGCATCTGCAGCGGGAACATGACGCGGCCGCCGAACTGCTCGGTCCACACGCCCAGAAAGATGCGGCTGATCGAGCCGGTCAGCACCGGCGTCGCCACCAGAAGGCCGAACTGGGTGTCGCTCAGCCCCAGCTCCTGCTTGATGCGCACGCCGATGATCGAAAAGATCGTCCATACGGCGAAGCACACGGTGAAGGCGAAGGTGCTCAGCGCCAGCGCCCGGTTCTGATCGGCGCGCGTGACGCCCTCCAAGGCGTTCATGATCGTCCCTCCACGACGTTGACCGCGGCCCGAGAGCGGCCGCCTGGGGCCGGTTTTGCGGGGCCGCGTCGCGGCGGGGCTTGATCTGGATCAGGCCCGAGGGCGCGCGCCGACGAAATAAAGGTTTCGGCGCGAAACGGCAGGCGCGCCGTCGCGCCGGGTCAATGCCCTGCGGCGAATTTGCCGCAGGCACGATTGACAAATGTCAAGCGATCTGCCACCACGGCCGCAAATCGCCCCAGCAGGAGCCGGCGCCATGCCCGAGTCGCTTCACCCAGACGTGCGCGCCCTGCCGCTGTTCTCGCAGATCGCCGAGGACAGCTTTCAGGCGCTCATGCGCGGCGCCTACGTCCAGAACTTCCCGCCCCATGTGGAGCTGATCGTCGAGGGCGAGACGAGCGACTTCCTGCACATCCTGCTGTCTGGAACGGTCGAGCTCTTCGCCCGCTGGAACCGGCGCGAGACGACCATGGCGCTGGTGCGGCCGGTCTCGACCTTCATCCTCGCCGCGACGGTCAAGGACGCGCCCTACCTGATGTCGGCGCGCACGGTCGACAAGTGCCGAATCGCCATGATCCCCAGCCAGGATGTGCGCGAAGTGTTCGATCAGGACGCCGTCTTCGCGCGCGCGGTCGTGACCGAGCTGGCGCAGTGCTATCGCGCGGTGATCCGGGCGCAAAAGGATCTGAAGCTGCGCAGCTCGCTCGAGCGGCTGGCGAACTTCCTGCTGCGCCGCCAGCGCGGCTGCGGCGGCGCGGCGGAATTCGAGCTGGGGATGGAAAAGCGCAAGCTGGCCCATCTTCTGGGCATGACGCCCGAGAATCTGAGCCGCGCCTTCCGCGCGCTCGCCCCCTACGGCGTGCGCGTCGAGGGCGAGCGCATCGCCATCGACGACCAGCCCGCGCTCGTGCGCTTCGCCAAGCCCGATCCGCTGATCGACGCCCCCGACGCCTGAGACGCGCTCAGCCTTCCAGCGCCTTGTGGCTGCCGTCGCAGAAGGGCGGGCGCGAGGTGCGCTTGCAGGTGCAGAAGAACTTCGCGCCGTCGGCCTTCGCCTCCCACTTCACGGGCGCGAAGCCGGTTCCCTTGTGGCTGCCGTCGCAAAAGGGCTGGTTGCGCGACAGCCCGCAGGCGCACCAGAAATAGGTCTTTCCCGCCTTGACCTCGACGCTGACGGGCTCGCGCCCCGCGGCCTTGGGTTCTTGCATCGGCATCCTTCCTTCGCCTTGCGCCTTGCGCGGGGTCCTGCGTCCGGCATGTTGCCAAGCCGCGCGCCCCGCGCCATCCTGCCGACAAAACTTAACCGGGAGGAAAACATGCTCAAGACATTCCTTTGCGGCGCCGCGGCGGCGCTGGCGCTGGGCGGGGCGGCCATGGCCGAGCCCGCGCACAAGATGCGCATCTCGCTTCAGCTGCCGCTGACCAGCCATCTGGGCGAGAACCTGCTTCTGTTCGAGAAGGAGGTCGAAGCGCGCACCGGCGGCGCGGTGGATGTCGAGATCTACGACAGCGCGACCCTCTACAAGGACAAGGAGGTGCCGGCCGCCGTCGGCTCGGGCGCGATCGAGGCGGGCGTGGCCTCGTTGACGCGCTATGTGGGCGACGCGCCGGTGGTGGACGTGTTCTACATGCCCTTCCTCTTCAACAGCGAAGAGAAGGTGCGCGCCGCGGTGGCCAAGGGCTCGCCCGTGCGCACGATCATCGAGGAAGAGGTGGCCAGGACCGGCGGCCAGATCCTTTACTGGCAGGCCTATGGCGGCGCGATCATGCTGTCCAAGGGAACGCCCATCAAGCGGCCCGAGGATCTGAAGGGCAAGAAGGTGCGCGTCTTCGGCAAGACGCTGGGCGATTTCGTCAAGGCGGCGGGCGGCGCGCCGACGCTGATCTCGGGCTCGGAGCAGTATCTGGCCTATCAGCGCGGCACGGTGGATGTGGGCATGACCGGCATCTCGGGCGTCAAGTCGCGCAAGCTGTGGGAGGTGATGGACACGGTCACCGTCACCAACCACGCCGACATCGAGTTCGTGGTGGTGGTCAACACCCAGTGGTGGAACGCCCTGCCCCCCGAGATCCAGGCCCGGATCCGCGAGGCCGCCGACGTGGCCGAGCGCACCGTGCGCGACCGCATGTCCCAGATCGAGGCCGACGCCTACGCCGCCGCGCGCGAGCACGGGATGAACATCGTCGAGCTGGACGAGGCCGACGTCGCCGCCTGGAAGGCGGTGGCCAAGCCGGTCTACGACGCCTTCCTGGCCGCCGCCGGCGAGGCGGGCGCCAAGGTGCTTGCGGCGGTCGGGCACGACGGCTGACCCGACGGCGCATCGCGCGGGCGGCGGCCGTCGCCCGCGTTCCCTTTCCGCTCGGAAGCTCTGCATGCAATTGATCGATCACGTCTCGCGCGGCGCGGCCGCGCTGGGGGCCTGGCTGATGGTCGCCGCGGGCGCGATGCTGACCTACGAGGTCGTGGCGCGCTACTTTTTCGTGCGCCCCACCATCTGGGCCGCCGAGCTGAGCCAGCTGTGCCTCATCTGGGGCTGCCTGATGGCGATGGCGGGCGTGCTGCGCGCGCGCCGCCACGTCACCGTCAACGCGCTGACCGACCTTCTGCCCCTGCCCGCGCAAAGGCTGTGCGCGGCGGCGGCGCTGGTCTGCGTGATCGCGTTCTCGGCGATCGTGGCGTGGTGGGGCTGGCAGATCTTTCACGACAGCCTCGTGCGCGGGCGCACGACGGGTTCGCTTCTGGATCTGCCGTCCTGGGTGGCCGAGCTGCCCGTGCCGCTGGGATTTGCGCTGCTGGCGCTGCAGGCGGCGGCCGATCTGGCGCGGCTGCCGCGCGATCCCGCCCCGGGTCTGGGGAGCGCGCAGGAATGACGGTTCTGCTCATCCTGGGCGCGCTTTTCGCCCTTTTGCTGATCGGCGTGCCCGTGGCCTTCGCGCTGGGCGGCGTCGGGCTGGGAATGCTGATCGCCGGCGGGCTGTCGCCCCTGATGGCGCCGCAGGCGATCCTTTCGACGCTGGACGGCTTCATCCTGCTGGCGGTGCCGCTGTTTCTTCTGATGTCGAACGTGCTGCTGCATGGCGGCGTGGGGCGCGACCTGTTCGCGGCGGTTCAGTCCTGGGTCGGGCACTGGCCCGGCGGGCTGGCGGTGGCCACCATCATCAGCTGCGCGATGTTCGCGGCGATCTCGGGCTCGTCCGTGGCCACGGCCGCCACCATCGGCACGGTCGCCATCCCCGAAATGCTGTCGCGCGGACATGACAGGCGCTTCGTCTACGGGCTGCTGGCGGCGGGCGGCACGCTGGGCATCCTGATTCCGCCCTCGATCCCGATGATCGTCTACGGCTTCGTCACCGAGCAGTCGGTGATCGCGCTGTTCCTGGGCGGCATCGGGCCGGGGCTGACGCTGGTGACGCTGTTCATCCTCTACGCCATGCTGCATGCGCGCATGACGTCCGGCGCGCGGCTCGAGCGCGCAAGCTGGGCCGAGCGGGCCGCCGCCACGCGGCGCGTGCTGCCGGCGCTGGCGCTGGCGGCGCTGATGGTCGGCGGGCTTTACGCCGGCGCCTTCACGCCCACCGAGGCGGCGGCCATCGGCTTCGCCGCGGCGCTGGCCATCACCACGCTGTGGTCGCGCTCGCTGAGCTGGTCGGGGTTCCTGGCGGCGGTGCGCGATTCGGCCGTCACCACTACCGCCATCCTGCTGATCGTCGCGGGGGCCAAGATCTTCGGCAAGGCCATCGCGCTCTACCGTCTGCCGCAAGAGATCTCGGCCCTGATCGCGGCCAACATCGACGGGCCGGCCATGTTCCTGCTGGCGGTCTCGGCGGTGCTGCTGCTGATGGGGCTGGTGTTCGAGGCGCTGTCGATGATCCTGATCATGACGCCGGTTCTGCTGCCGGCGGCGATGCGGCTGGGCTTCGATCCGGTGTGGTTCGGCATCTACATGGTGGTGATGGTGGAATGCGCGCTCATCACGCCGCCGGTGGGGCTGAACCTTTACGTCATCCAGTCGGTGGCGCGCGCGCGCCTGGCCGAAGTGGCGCGCGGCGTGCTGCCGTTCCTGGCGCTGATGCTGGCGACGGTGGCGATCATGCGCGCCGCGCCAGATCTGGTTCTCTACATTCCGTTCAAATGGTGATCCGATGAACAAGGCCGACCGGCTGCGCGCGCTGCTCGCGCAGGACACATGCCACCTCATGCCCTGCTGCTTCGACGCGCTGTCGGGCAAGCTGATCGCGCAGGAGGGATACGCGCTGACCTTCATGTCCGGCTTCGCCGCCTCGGCCAGCCGCATCGGCGCGCCCGATCTGGGGCTGATGAGCTACGCCGAGGTCCTCGACCAGGCCCGCAACATCGCCGAGGCCGTGGACATTCCGCTGATCGCCGACGGCGACACGGGCTACGGCAACGCGATGAACGTGCGCCGCACGGTGCGCGGCTTCGCGCGGGCGGGCTGCGCGGCGGTGATGATCGAGGACCAGCTGGCCCCCAAGCGCTGCGGCCACACGCCCGGCAAGGCCGTCGTGCCGCGCGACGAGGCCTTCGACCGCATCCGCGCCGCGGCCGACGCGCGCGCGGCGCTGCGCGACGAGGGGCTCGACATCCTGATCCTGGCGCGCACCGACGCGCGTCACGAGCACGGCCTTGACGAGGCCATCGCCCGCGCCGCGCGCTTCGCCGAGCTGGGCGCCGACATCCTGTTCGTCGAGGCGCCGCGCAGCGAAGAGGAAATGCGCCGCATCTGCGCCGAGCTGCCCGGCCCCAAGATGGCGAACATCGTCGAGGGCGGCCAGACCCCCGACCTGCCGCTCGCGACGCTGCGCGAGATCGGCTTCTCGATCGCGGCCTATCCGCTTTCGCTCATGGCGGCGGCGATGCAGGCCATGGTGACGACGCTGCGCGCCATGCGCGAGGATCGCCGCCCGGGGCTGATGGATTTCGCCGAACTGCGCCGGCGCGTCGGCTTCGACGACTACTACCGCATCTCCGAGGCCTACGCCTCGTCCCGGCGCGGCTGAACGGGCGACGGGGGGCGCGCAAGGGACGCGCATGGGCGCCGCCGGCGGCGCGGCGGGCGCCCGCCCCCTCAGCCGGCGCAGCACGACAGCGAGGCCACGTCCCGCTCGAAGGTCTGCGCGGCCAGCTTCAGCCCCTCGGCCATCGTCAGGTAGGGGAAAATGGCGTCGCCCAGTTCGCGCGCCGTCATGCCCGCCCTGATCGCCATGGCCAGCGTCTGGATGACCTCGCCCGCCTCGGGCGCGGCGATCTGGCCGCCCAGCAGGCGCCCGTCCGCCGCATCGGCCACCAGCTTGATCGCGCCGCGCGCATCGCGGCCGACGGCGGCGCGCGGCACATGCTCGAGCGACAGCACGCTGACGCGCGCCTCGCGGCCCGCCGCGCGGGCCTCGGCCTCGGTCAGCCCGACCCCGGCGACCTGCGGATCCGAGAACACCACCCAGGGCACGGCGGAATCGTCGTAGCGAAGCGCCGCCAGCCCCAGCGCGTTGCTCGCCGCCACCTTGCCGCCATGGGCGGCCATGTAGACGAAGGGCTCGCGATCCGTCACATCGCCGGCGGCGTAGACGCCGGGGCGCGTCGTGGCCATGTCGGGGCCGACGCGGATGGCGCCGCGCGCGTCGGTCTCGACGCCCAGCTCGGCCAGGCCCAGCCCTTCGACGTTGGGGACCCGCCCGGCGGCGACGACAAGGCGCCCGGCGCTCAGCTCGAGCCGCGCGCCGTCGCGCGCGCATGTCAGCGTCACCCCCTCGGGGCCGCGCGATGCGCGCAGATAAGTCAGCCCCGTCTCGACGCGCAGCCCCTCGGCGCGCAAGGCGTCGGTCAGCGCGGCGGCGATCTCGGGCTCGGCGCCGGGCAGCAGGCGCGAGCGGGCGAGCAGCGTCGTCTCGACGCCCAGCCGCGCCGCCATCTGCGCCAGCTCGACGCCCACATAGCCGCCGCCCAGAACGATCAGGCTGCGCGGCTTGTCGCGCAGCGTCAGAAGGCCGGTCGAGTCGAGCGCGCCGACCTCGGCCAGCCCTTCGATGTCGGGCATGCGCGGGCGCGAGCCGGTGGCCAGGATCACGCGCGGCGCGCGGAACACGCGCCCGCCCGCCTCGACGCCCTGCGCGCAGGGCCACGCGGGGCCCAGCTCGAAATAGGCGATGCCCGGATGGCGCGGCAGCAGGTCGGCGTATTTGCGCCGGCGCATCTCGTCGACCAGCCGCGCCGTTCCCTCGACCAGCCCCGCCCAGTCGGCGACGGCCTTGCAGGGCGTCACGCCGGGAAAGCGGCCCGCATCGGCCGCGCCGCGCACCGCCGCGGCGGCGCGGATCATGGCCTTGGAGGGCACGCAGCCCACATTGACGCAGGTTCCGCCGATGGTCCCGTGCCCGAACAGGGCCACGCGCCGTCCCGCCTCGGCGGCGGCGATGGCGGCCGAGAAGCCGGCCGACCCCGCGCCGATGACCGCCAGATCGAACGCGTCGTCCCCCCGCGCGCAGCAATCGGCGCTCAACGTCCGCCCCCTTCCGGCGCCTTGCGCCGGCGCGCGCGAAGCAGCGCGTAGACCGTCAGCGCGACGAAGAAGGCCAATGCGGGCAACAGCACGTAGTCGAGCCAGCCAAGCGCCGCCGAAAGGCCCAGCGCCCCCAGCGCCACGACCAGAAGCGGCGTGAAGCAGCACAGCGCCGCCACGGCGGTTCCGACCGCACCGACGGCCAGCAGCCTTCGATCCCTGTTCGTCCCTTGCGTCATCGCGTGATCCTTGCTTCGGGGCCGCCGGTCGGCCCGCAACCTTCCCGGCCATGTGCGCCACGCTACGCCCTGTAGCCGCTACAGGCTCAAGCCCCGATGCGCATGCCGGGCGGTCACGAAAGCGCGAGAGGCGGCGGGCGCGGCGGCGGCCCGGGCGCGCGCCGCCGCCCTTGCAGGCAAGGGGCGCCGAAGGCGGGGCGGTCAGGGGGCGGCGGTCAGGGGGCGGCGCAGAGGGCGCGCGCAGGGGCCGAGCCGCAGCGCCCGGCCCGCGCCGGCCTCAGCGCGCGCAGGCGCGGCAGCGCGTCAGCGCGGGATCAAGGGCCAGACGCTCTTCGCCGATGAACTCGCCGCACGAATCGCACCAGCCGTAATCCTCGGTCCCGATGCGCCGGATCGCGGCGTCGAGGGCGCGGATGCGCGCGCGCCGGCGGGCCTCCTGCGCGCGGGCCATGGCCTGCTGCTGCATGGCGTCCATGCGCGACAGGCGCCCCACGCTCTGCTGGTCCAGCTCGACGGGGCGGCGGTCGGCCTCGGTCGATTGCGAGGCCTGCGCAAGCGCCGCGCGCTCGGCCTGCAGGCGGGGCAGGAAGCGGCGCCGGAGCTCTTCGGGATCGGGTTCGCAGGCGGACATGCCCCTACCGCATCAAAAGGATCGGCGCCTTGCAAGAGCGGATCATCTCGGCCGTGGTCGAGCCCAGAAGCAGGCTGCGGATGCGGCTGTGGCCATAGGCGCCCATCACCACCAGATCGAAGCCGCGCTCTTCGACCAGCTTGCCCAGAACGGCTTCGGGCTGGCCGGGCAGCAGCTCGGCACGGGCCTTCAGCCCGGCATCGGCCAGCAGCGCCGCCGCGCCCTCGATCATCCGGCGCATGGACGGCGCGTCGGCGCCGACATGGACCACATGCGCCTCGAGCCCCGCGAAGAGCGGATCGCGCGCCATGCGCTCGACCGCGGCCTCGGCCACGGCGCCGCCGTCATGGGCGACCAGCACCCGCGCGATGGGGCGGAAGGCGCGCGAGGCGACCAGGACCGGCCGGCGGCTGGCGCGCGCCACGCGCTCGAGATTCGAGCCCAGATGGCCCTTGGCGAAATCGGCCGCCTCGCCGCGTTTGCCGATCACGATCATGCGCGCATGCGCCTCGGCGTCGGCCACCGCCTCGACCAGGTCGCCCTGCAGCAGCCGCGCGCTGGCGTCGGTCACGCCGTCGCGCGCCAGAATGGCCAGCGCGTCGTCCAGAATGGCGCGGCCGCGGCGGCTCATCAGCCGCGCCCGGCGGGCGTCCAGCTCGGCCAGCTCGGCAAGCAGCGCGCTGCGCGCGCCAAGGCGGATGGCGCCCGACAGATCGCGCCGCTCGGGCGCCTCGGGGCGCGGCAGCACATGCACCAGCTCGACCGCCAGGCCCGCACGCCGCGCCGCCCAGGCCGCATGATCGCAGACCGAGGCCGAGTAGATCGAACCGTCGACCAGCGCCACCAGCTTGCGCGGCGCGTCGGGGGCTTGGGGAGCGTCGGGAGCTTCGGACATGGGGGCGCCTCCTTCCTCAGTGGACCGGCAGGGCGTCGAGCGCGCCGGGCTTGTCATGGATGGCCAGCTTGTCGACCAGGGTCTCGCTGGCTTCGTTCAGGCCGACGACCTCGACCTCGGCGCCCTCGCGCCGGAAGCGCAGGACGGCCATGTCCAGCGCCTGCACGCTGGAGATGTCCCAGATATGCGCGCGGCTCAGATCGATGACGACGCGGTCCAGAACCTCGCGGAAGTCGAAGGCGTTCATGAAATCCTCGACCGAGCCGTAGAACAGCTGCCCCTCGACGACGTAGGTGCGCTCGCGCCCGTCGCGCGACAGCTGCGAGCGCACGTTGAACAGCTGCGCGATCTTGCCCGCGAAGAAGATGCCCGACAAGAGCACGCCGGTCAGCACGCCGATGGCCAGGTTGTGGGTGAAGACCACCGTCGCGACCGTGGCGAGCATGACGATCGAGGACGAGCGCGGATGCGTGCGCAGCGCCTTGATCGAGGACCACGAGAAGGTGCCGATCGACACCATGATCATGATCGCCACCAGCGCGGGCATGGGAATGCGCGCCACCCAGTCGCCCAGGAACACCACCAGCACCAGCAGCGCCAACCCCGCGACGAAGGTCGACAGCCGCCCGCGCCCGCCCGATTTGACGTTGATGATGGACTGGCCGATCATCGCGCAGCCGGCCATGCCGCCGATGAAGCCGGTGGCGGCGTTGGCCAGGCCCTGGCCGATGCACTCCTGATTGCGGTCCGAGCGCGTGTCGGTCAGCTCGTCGACGATGTTCTGCGTCATCATGCTCTCGAGCAGCCCCACCGCGGCCACCGCCAGCGAATAGGGGGCGATGATGCCCAGCGTCTCGAGCGTCGGCGGAATGTCCGGGATCAGGAACACCGGCAGCGTGTCGGGCAGCGCGCCCATGTCGCCGACGGTGCGCACGTCCCAGCCGAAGGCCATCGTCGCCGCCGTCAGCGCCACGATCGCCACCAGCGGCGAGGGCACGGCGCGCGTCAGCCGCGGGAACAGGTAGATGATCGCCAGCCCCGCCGCCGCCATCGGATAGGTCGGCCACGGCACGCGCGCCGGGTCCAGCTCGGGCAGCTGGGCGAGGAAGATGAGGATGGCCAGCGCGTTGACGAACCCCGTCATCACCGAGCGCGAGACATAGCGCATCACGAAGCCCAGCTTCAGCAGCCCCGCCGCGATCTGGATCAGCCCCGCCAGCACCGTCGCCGCCAGCAGGTATTGCAGCCCATGCTCGCGCACCAGCGTGACCATCAGCACCGCCGTCGCCGCCGTGGCGGCCGAGATCATGCCCGGCCGGCCGCCCACGAAGGCGATCAGCACCGCGATCGAGAAGCTGGCGTAAAGGCCGACCTTGGGATCCACCCCCGCGATGATCGAGAAGGCGATCGCCTCGGGGATCAGCGCCAGCGCCACCACCAGCCCGGCCATCAGATCGCCGCGCACGTTGCCAAACCACTCTTCGCGGTATCGTTCGATCGAGATCATGGAAAATTCCGTCCTTGACCGCTCGGCGCGCCGAGCGGAGCTGCTCATGCCATGTCCTTCGGGGGATGACCGGCGCCGCGGCCGCCTGCGCCGCCGGGCCCGTTCTTGTGGGCCCCGCGATACACGCCGCGCGCCCCCTTGCCAAGCGCGGCGCGCGCAAGGCGGCCTTGCGGGGGCCGCGAGGCGCGCCCGGGTGCTTCTCGACGGGCGCCGAACGGGACGCGGACGGGGCGCAAGCCAGCGCCGGTCGGAGAGACGGAGCGCAGGCGGCGAAGGCGGGGATCATCGGGCGCCGCGCCCATCGGGCCGGGCGCGGGGGCAAGCGACGCATGACGCCGCGCCGCCTGGCAAACGGGCCGACGATCGGACCGGCCGCCGGCACGGCGACGAGCCGTCGGCGCAGGGCGTCGAGGAGCGCGGCGCCTCGGCGGCGGCGGGGGGCCTCAGCCGGCGGGCTGGGCGGCGCGCGGCGCCTCGGCGGCCGCGGCGCGCGCCGGCCCGGGGGCGACGCGCAGGCGCTCGACCTCCTGCGCCAGGGATTCGGCCAGCGCCGCCAGCTCGTCGGCGGCCGCGCCGCGATGGGCCTCGACGCGCAGCGCCGTCAACGCCGCCTGGTAGCGCGCGGCCAACAGCGCCGGATCCGCGTCCGGCGCCAGCTCGCCCATCGCGCGGGCGCGCTCGAAGGCGGCGGCGAATTCGGCGCGCATCTGCTCGAAATGTGCGCGCGCGCCGGCCGCCAGGCGCGATTCGTCCGGCGTGGCCTCGAGCATGGTCTTGACGATCATGCAGGCGCGCGCCTCGGCCCCGCCGGGGTTCTGGCGGGCATGGGTGCGCAGGTGATCGGCCAGCGCCGCCAGCATCGACCCCCCGCGCCCGAGCTGCGCGCGCAGCGCCTCGCGCGAGCGCCGGGCGTAGCGGTCCAGACAGGCCAGGAACAGCGCCTCCTTGCTCTTGAAGGCGGCGTAGATGCTGCCGGGCTTCATGCCCAGCGCCGCCTCCAGATCCTTGAGCGAGGTGGCGTGATAGCCCTTGCGCCAGAAAAGCTCGGTCGCCGCGTCCAGCGCCTTGTCGCGGTCATATGGGGGGGCTCGTCTCATGCTGCGCATCATAGGACATGGCGCGGCCGCTGTCGCGGGGAAGAGATCACGTTTGAGTGATCGCTCAAATTACCCATTGAGCGATCGCTCAAATGCGCCCATCTTCCGTCTCGCCGGCGCAAGGACCGGCGCAACCTCGAGGAGACCGAGAATGAACGTGACCGAACGCGGTTTCACCCAGCATGACGAGACCACCGCCCCCGAAGAGAGCAAGCCGCTGCTGGCGCGCTCGAAGGCGGCCTTCGGCTCGATCCCCGGCCTGCACGCCGTGATGGCCGAGGCGCCCGGCCTGCTCGAAGGCTATCAGAAGCTGCACGAGCTGTTCCTGAATTCGAGCTTCGACAAGGACGAGCTGACGGTCGTCTGGCAGACCGTGAACGTCGAGAATCAGTGCCATTACTGCGTGCCCGCCCACACCCTGATCGCCAAGGGCATGGGCGTCGACGACGCGCTGGTCGAGGCGCTGCGCAACGGCGAAGCCCTGTCCGACCCCCGGCTCGAGGCGCTGCGCCAGTTCACGCTCAAGGTCGTGCGCCAGCGCGGCGATCTGTCCGACGAGGACATCCAGGCCTTCCTCGACGCCGGCTTCACGCGCCGCCAGATCCTCGAGGTGATCCTGGGCTATGCGCAGAAGGTGATGTCGAACTACACCAACCGCATCGCCCGCACGCCCATGGACAAGCGCTTCGAGAAATTCGCCTGGACGCCGGCGCGGCAGGCCGAATCGGCCGCCTGAGCGGCCCCGGCGGCCCGCCCCACGCGCCCCGCGCGGCCCGCGCGGCCCGGTCCGCGGCGGGACGACCCGCGGCGGGGCGGGCGCGCCGGCCGCAGGCGGAAAAGGACGGCGGGCGCGGCGCGATGGCCGCGCCGCGCGCCGTCGAGAAGGCTCAAGAGAGAGAAGATGGTGGGCGGTACTGGGCTCGAACCAGTGACCCCAGCGATGTGAACACTGTGCTCTACCAACTGAGCTAACCGCCCGGTGACGCGCTCTATATTGGCACGCGGCGAAGGGGTCAAGAGGAATTGCGCGCCCCCTGCCCCGCCGCCGGGACCAGGCGCTCGAGCGTCGCGGGCAAGGCCGCGAAATCGCGCACGATCGCCTCGGGCCCAAGGGCGCGCGGATCGTCCGCCGACAGCCCGAAATCGACCAGCACGCAAGGCACGCCCGCGGCGCGGGCCGTTTCGCGGTCGGTGACCGTGTCGCCCACCAGCGCCGCCGAGTGCAGCGCGCCGCCCGCGCGCAGCACCGTCTGTCGCAGATGTTCGGGGTCGGGCTTGCGCACCGGCAGCGCATCGGCGCCCAGAACGGCGGCGAAGCGGCGCGCCAGCCCCAGCTCGGCCAGCAGCAGCTCGGCCAGGCGCTGGGGCTTGTTGGTGCAGACGGCCAGCGCCCAGCCGGCGGCGGCAAGCCGCTCCAGCGCCTCGGCCACGCCGGGAAACAGGCGCGTGCGCTCGGCGATCCGCGCCTCGTAAAGCGCCAGGAAACGCGGCAGCAGCGCCTCGGCCTCGGCGCCGGCGCGGCGCGGGTCCAGCCCCGCGCGCGCCAGCCCCTCGGTCAGCATGGCGCGCCCGCCACGCCCGGCCAGCCCCTGGTCGCGCCCTGGATCCAGCGGCGCCCCACGCCCCGCCGCGGCCAGCGCCGCATTCGCGGCCCCCAGCAGGTCGGCGCTGGTGTCGGCCAGCGTTCCGTCCAGGTCGAAAGCCGCGCAGCGCGGCCGCCCCGCCCCGCGAGCGGGCGCAACATTCTGCAACAACATCTGACCGCCATTCGTCTTTTTACCCACCAAGCATGGTGCTATGAGGCGGCTCATGACAAGTCGAGACATTTCCGCCCCCGATCCCTCCGCCCCGCCCCGCCCCGCGGCCGTCGTCATCCTGGCGGCGGGCGAGGGCTCGCGCATGAATTCGGACCTGCCCAAGGCGCTGCACCCCATCGGCGGCGCGCCCATGCTGGCCCATGTGATCGCGGCGGCCGAGGCGCTCGAGCCGGCGCGCATGGCGCTGGTCGTCGGCGCCGGCGCCGACCAGGTGACGCGCGCCGCCCGCGACCTGCGCCCCGACATCGCCGTGGCGGTGCAGGAGCCGCGCCTGGGGACCGCCCACGCCGTGCGCCAGGCGCTGCCCGCGCTCGAGGGCTTCGAGGGCGACGTCTTCGTGCTTTACGCCGACACGCCGCTCATCCGCCCCGAGACGCTGCGCGCCATGGCCGCCCGCCGGGCCGAGGGGGCGGCGGCCGTGGTTCTGGGCTTCGAGGCCGCCGACCCGGGCGCCTATGGCCGGCTGATCGTGCGCGACGGCGCGCTCGAGCGCATCGTCGAGGCGCGCGAGGCCGGCCCGGACGAGCTGGCCGTGCGGCTGTGCAACTCGGGCGTGATGTGCGTGGACGCGGCGCGCCTGCCGGCGCTGCTGGCCCAGGTGCGCGCCGACAACGCCAAGGGCGAATACTACCTGACCGACATCGTCGCCCTGCTGCGCGCCCAGGGCGGCGCGGTCGCGGTCGAGCTGTGCCCCGAGGCCGAGACGCTGGGCGTGAACGCGCGCGACGACCTCGCGCGCGCCGAGGCCGCCTTCCAGGCGCGCATGCGCGCCGCCGCGCTGGCCGACGGGGTGACGCTCGTCGCCCCCGAGACGGTGTTCTTCGCCCATGACACGGTGCTGGGGCGCGATTGCGTGGTCGAGCCGAACGTCGTCTTCGGCCCGGGCGTGACCGCCGAGACGGGCGCGCGCATCCGCGCCTTCTCGCATCTCGAGGATTGCCACGTCTCGGCCGGCGCCTCGGTCGGCCCCTTCGCGCGGCTGCGCGGCGGCGCCGAGATCGGCCCCGACGCGCGGGTGGGCAACTTCGTCGAGATCAAGAACGCCATCCTCGAGGAAGGCGCCAAGGCCGCGCATCTGACCTATCTGGGCGACGCGCATGTGGGCGCGCGCGCCAATGTCGGCGCGGGGACCATCACCTGCAACTATGACGGCTTCGCCAAGCACCGCACCGAAATCGGCGAAGAGGCGTTCGTGGGATCGAACGCGGCGCTGGTGGCGCCGGTGCGGGTGGGGCGCGGGGCGATCGTGGCCGCCGGCTCGACGATCACGCGCGACGTGCCCGACGACGCGCTGGCGCTGGCCCGCGGCCGGCAAGAGAACAAGCCGGGCCGCGCACCCGTTCTGCGCGCCGCGCTCGAGCGCGCCGCGCGCGCGCTGCGCGGCCGGGGCTGAGCAAGGGGAAAGGAGGCCGCCATGTGCGGAATCGTCGGAATGCTGGGGCGGCGCGAGGCGGCGCCCATCCTGCTCGACGCGCTGCGGCGCCTCGAATACCGCGGCTATGACAGCGCGGGCGTGGCGACCGTGCATGACGGCCGCATCGAGCGGCGACGCGCCACGGGCAAGCTGTCGGCGCTGGCCGAGCTGCTCGAGCGCGCGCCCCTGCCCGGCGCGACGGGCATCGGCCACACCCGCTGGGCCACGCACGGCGCGGCCACCGAGGCCAACGCCCACCCGCACGCCACCGAGCGCGTGGCGGTGGTGCACAACGGCATCATCGAGAATTTCCGCGCGCTGCGCGCAAGGCTCGAGGCCGAGGGCCGGCGCTTCGAATCGCAGACCGACACCGAGACCATCGTCCACCTGCTCGAAAGCGCGCTGGACGCCGGCATGGCGCCCGAAAAGGCCGCCGCCCACGCGCTGCGCCAGCTCGAGGGGGCCTTCGCGCTGTGCATCCTGTTCGCGCAGGACCCCGACCTGATGGTGGCCGCCCGGCGCGGCTCGCCGCTGGCGCTGGGCCATGGCGAGGGCGAGATGTTCGTCGGCTCGGACGCGCTGGCGCTGGCGCCGCTGACCGACCGCATCACCTATCTGGACGAGGGCGACATGGCCGTGCTCCGCCGCGAGGGCGCGCAGATCTTCGACGCCTCGGGCGCCCCGGTCGAGCGGCCCATGCGCGTGGTCGCCGCCAGCTCGGTGCTGGCCGAGAAGGGCGAGCACAAGCACTTCATGGCCAAGGAGATCTTCGAGCAGCCCACCGTCTCGGCCTATGCGCTGGGGCACTACCTGAACGCCGAGCGCACCGCCGTGCGCGGCGAGGCGGCCGACATTCCCTTCGACGAGGCCGACCGCGCGGTGCTGGTCGCCTGCGGCACCGCCCATTACGCGTGCCACGTCGCGAAATACTGGTTCGAGCGCCTGGCGCGCCTGCCGGTCGAGATCGACGTGGCGTCCGAGTTCCGCTACCGCGAGCCGCCCCTTTCGCGGCGCGACGTGGCGGTGTTCGTCAGCCAGTCGGGCGAGACCGCCGACACCCTGGCCGCCCTGCGCCACGCCCGCCCGCAGGTGCGCATGGCCGCGGCGGTCGTGAACGTGCCCGAAAGCTCGATCGCGCGCGAGGCGGATCTGGCCATGCCCATCCTGGCCGGCCCCGAGATCGGCGTCGCCTCGACCAAGGCCTTCACCAACCAGCTCATCACCCTGGCGGCCATGGCCATCGCCGCCGGGCGCCGGCGCGGCGCGCTGGACGCCGAGGCCGAGGCGCGGCTTGTCGGCGCGCTGTCCGAGCTGCCGCGCCTGATGGCCGAGGCCCTGCGCCGCGCCCCCGAGATCGAGGCCGCCGCGGCGCGCATCGCGCAGGCGCGCGACGTGCTGTATCTGGGCCGCGGGCCGATGTATCCGCTGGCGCTCGAGGGCGCGCTGAAGCTGAAGGAGATCAGCTACATCCATGCCGAGGGCTACGCCAGCGGCGAGCTCAAGCACGGGCCCATCGCGCTGGTCGATCCTCAGACCCCCACCGTCGTCATGGCGCCGCGGGACGCCTTGTTCGACAAGACCGTGTCCAACATGCAAGAGGTCATGGCCCGCGGCGGGCGCATCGTGCTGATCACCGACGCGGCCGGCGCCGAGGCCGCCGGCGAGGGCGCCGAGCGCGTGATACGGATGCCCGATTGCGATCCCTTCGTCGCCCCCATCCTCTACGCCCTGCCCGCGCAGTTGCTGGCCTATCATGCGGCGGCGCTTCTGGGAAAGGACGTGGACCAGCCAAGAAACTTGGCCAAGTCGGTCACCGTCGAGTAGAGTGCGCGAAGCGGCCCTCGGCCCGTCGTCCTCCGGCGGCGCCCGGGCCGGCAGGCAGAAAGGATCGCGCAGCTTGACGATGACGACACGTTTCGCCCTGATCGCCGCGGCGGCGCTGCTGGCGGGCTGCGCCGGGTCGGGCGACTCGGCCTACCGCGCGGCCAGTCTCGAACAGCCCGACTGCTACACCGTCGATCCCTTCAAGACCCCCCGCATCAAGAAGCCCTCGGACAAGGTGCCCGCGGCCTGGCGCGCCTTCGCCGGGCGCTGGGGCGGCGGGGCGTGGGACGGCTTCGTGTGCCACGACCTTTACGTCATGGCGGTCGAGCCCTCGGGCGACGTGCTGCTGTTCGACGCGCACGGCCCCGGCTTCGGCACGGACGCCACCGCCTTCACCCGCAAGGGGCGCATCGGCCCGGACGGGCATCTGCGGGTGCGCAAGGGCGCGGCCATGGTCGAATACTGGATCGAGGACGGCAAGCTGCACGGCGTGCGCGTCAAGGGCAACGCGCGCAATCGCATCATCATGTCCCGCCGCGAGCTGGCCCGGCGCTACGTCGCCGCGACGCCCAAGGTCGTCCCGACGGCCGATCCAAGCTGAGGGCCGGGCCCGCCTCGGCCCGGCCGGGGCCCCACATCCGCGCAAGCCCCGCCCCCGGCGCCGCCGCCGGTGCAAGACGCGACCGAAAGCCGCCAGCCGATCGGCCGCCGCGAACCTGCCCGCGCAGACCTGCCCGCAGCCGGCGCGGCCGAGCCCGAACGTCCCACCCGAACGACCGGCCCGGGCATCCCGCCCGCGGATCGCCGCCGCACATTCGCGCCGAACGCCCTGGCCGCACATCGCCGCGGGCGCTTGCCGCCGCGCCCGCCATGGATCGCCGCCATGGATCGCCGCCGGGGATCGCCGCCGGGCCGAACGCAGCCCCCCGCGCCAAGGCCCGGACGCGCGCGACCGCCTCAGCCCAGGACCGACCCGGCGGGCACGGGAAATCCGCGCTGGAAATCCTCGGCCGGCATCGGCGCGCGCCCCGCGCGTTGAAGGCGCTCGAGCCGCAGCGCGCCCTCGCCGCAGGCGATGAGCAGCCGGTCGTCCAGCGCCGTTCCGGGCGCGGCATCCGCACGCGGCGCCGCCTCGGGCGCGGCCAGCAGAACCTTGACCCGCTCGCCCGCGATCGTCGTCCAGGCGCCCGGGAACGGGCTCAGCCCCCGCGCCAGGCGGTCGAGCTCGGCCGCCGGGCGGCGCCAGTCCATGCGCGCCTCGTCCTTCGAGATCTTGGGCGCGTAGGTCGCCCCCTCCTCGGGCTGGGGAACGGGCGCGGCCGCGCCCTCGGCCAGCGCCGCCATGGCCTTGACCATCAGCGGCGCGCCGATGGCGGCCAGGCGGTCGTGCAGCTGGCCGGCGGTCTCGCGCGGGGCGATCTCGACCTCTTCGCGCAGCAGGACGGGGCCGGTGTCCAGGCCCTCGTCCATCTGCATGACGCACACGCCCGTGCGCGCGTCGCCCGCCATGATCGCGCGCTGGATGGGCGCGGCGCCGCGCCAGCGCGGCAGGAGCGAGGCGTGCAGGTTCCACGCCCCGAGCCGCGCCGCGCGCAGCGCCTCGGGCGGCAGGATCAGCCCATAGGCCACCACCACCGCCGCGTCGGCCTCGAGCGCCCGCAGCGCCGCCAGCTCGTCCGCGTCGCGCAGGCGGGCGGGCGTGCGCACCGGCAGCCCCAGCGCCTCGGCGCGGGCGTGAACGGGGGTCGGGCGCGGCCGCTTGCCCCGCCCCGCCGGGCGCGGCGGCTGGGTGTAGACGGCCGCGATCTCGTGCCCCGCGGCGGCCAGCGCGTCCAGCGTCGGAACCGAAAAATCCGGCGTGCCCATGAAGATCAGCCGCATGGCGTCCTACTCCCGCCCCTCGTGGCGCGCGCGCCGCTGGGCCTTGCGCGCGCGCTCGAGCGCGCGGCGCCGGCGCAGCGGGCTCAGCCGCTCGATGAAAAGCCGCCCGTCCAGATGGTCGAGCTGATGCAGCGCCGAGGCCGCCCAGAGCCCGGCGAACTCGCGCTCGACGCGCGCGCCGGTCTCGTCCAGATAGCCGATCCGCGCCCATGAGGGCCGCGCCACATCCTCCCACACGCCGGGCAGGTTGGGGCTGCCCTCCTTGTGCACGGCCAGCTCGGTCGAGGCGGCCAGCAGCTCGGGATCGGCCATGCGCACGGCGCCGTCGCGGCCCTCGGAGCAATCGACCACCGCAAGGCGCAGCATCACGCCGATCTGCGGCGCGGCCAGCCCGACGCCGGGCATCGCATACATGCTGTCGAGCATGTCGTCCCAGATGCGGCGCACCTCGTCGTCCACGCGGCCGACCGGCGCGCAGACCGCCCTCAGCCGCGGATCGGGCCAGCGCAGGAAGGGGCGCACGGCCACCGGGTCAGGCCTTCAGACGTTCGCGCTTGAGCTTCTTCATCTTGCCGGTGATGAGCTGCCGCTTCACGGCGCCCAGATAGTCGATGAAGAGCTTGCCGTTCAGATGGTCGATCTCGTGCTGGGCGCAGGTGGCGGCCAGGCCGTCGAACTCGGCCTCGCGCTCGGCGCCCTCGCGGTCGAGAAAGCGCACGCGCACGCGCGCGGGGCGGACGATCTCCTCGTAGATCTCGGGGATCGAGAGGCACCCCTCCTCATGCGCGCGGGTCTCTTCCGAGGCCCACACGATCTCGGGGTTGATGAGCGCCATGGGCGCGGGCGGCGCCTCGTCCTTGGACACGTCCATCACGAACACCCGCCGCAGCACGCCCACCTGCGGCGCCGCCAGCCCGACGCCGGGGGCGTCGTACATGGTGTCGAACATGTCGTCGATCAGCTTGCGCAGCGCGTCGTCCACCGCGGGGACGGGCTCGCAGACCTTCTTCAGGCGGGGGTCGGGATGGATCAGTATCGGGCGCACGCTCATGGCGTCGAGGTAGGCGAAGGCGCGCCCGCGGTCAAGGCCCGCGCGCCCCTTGCGGCGGCGTCCGCGCGGCCCTAGCCTGCCGCCCGCAACAGACCAAGGAACACCCCATGCGCTTCGATTTCGACCAGCCCATCGACCGCCGCGGCACCCATTCGATGAAGTGGGACATGATGGAGGCCGCCTACGGCGTCTCGGCCGAGGACGGCATCCCGATGTGGGTCGCGGACATGGACTTCAAGGCCCCGCCCGCGGTGAACGAGGCCCTGATCCGCGCCGCAGAGCACGGCGTGCACGGCTATTTCGGCGACGACCGCGCCTACAAGAGCGCGGTGATCGAGTGGCTGCGCCGGCGCCATGGCTGGCGGCCCGAGGCGGAGTGGATCTCGATCGTGCACGGGCTGGTGACGGGCACGGCGCTGTGCCTGCGCGCCTTCACCGAGCCGGGCGACGGGGTGGTGCTGTTCACGCCGGTCTACCACGCCTTCCACCGCATCATCCGCGCCAACGGACGGCGCGCGGTGCAGTCGCCCATGCGCCTGCGCGACGGGCGCTACGAAATGGACCTCGAGGCGCTCGAGCAGACGCTGGACGGGTCCGAGCGCATGGTCATCCTGTGCTCGCCGCACAATCCGGGCGGCCGGGTGTGGCGTGCGGACGAACTGCGCGCCGTGGCCGATCTGTGCGCGCGGCGCGACATGGTGCTGGTCTCGGACGAGATCCACCAGGACCTGGTCTATCCCGGCGCGCGCCACATCCCCACCGCCGCCGCCGCGCCCGAGGCCGCGCCGCGCCTTGCGACGCTGGTCGCGGCGACCAAGACCTTCAACATCGCGGGCGCGCTGACGGGCAGCGTCATCATTTCCGACCCCGCCCTGCGGGCGCGCTTTCGCGCCGCGCACGAGGCCATGGGCGCCACGCCCAACCGCATGGGCGTGCTGATGGCCACCGCCGCCTATGAGGGGGGCGAGCCGTGGCTCGAGGCGCTTCTGCCCTATCTCGACGAGAACCGCCGCATCCTCGAAAGCGGCCTGGCCGCCCTGCCCGGCGTGCGCGTCATGCCGCTGCAATCGACCTATCTGGCCTGGGCCGACTTCGCCGACATGCCCCTGCCGCAGGACGAGATCCGCCGCCGCCTGCGCGAGAAGGCGCGCATCGCGGTCAATTACGGCGAGACCTTCGGCGTCGGCGGCGAGACCTTCCTGCGCTTCAACTTCGCCACCCGCCGCGCGCTGGTCAAGGAGGCCGCCGCGCGCCTGGCCGAGGCTTTCGCCGACCTCGGATGAGCAGGGGCCGAGAGCGGGGCCGAGCGGCGCGCCGGGCCCGAGCGCGTGGGCCGGCGCCCGCCATCCGCCCCGCGACCGCGTCAGTTGCAAGCGGCGGCGCGCCGGCCCTCAGGCCGCTTCCCGCGCCGCCTTGCCCGGCTCGGCCGCGTTGGCCGCAAGCGCAAGAGGCGCGCGCCACAGGCGCAGCGCCGCGCGCCCCTGCGCGGCCCAGAAGGCGCCAAGCGCGCCCATCTCCTCATCCGCCGCATCCAGCGCCACCGAGGCCGCGTCCGCGGCCGGAACGGGAATGCGCGCCTCGACCTCGTTCATCTCGGCCTCCATGCGCGCATCGAAGGCGGCGGCCAGGCGCATCATCGCGCGGTTGGAGCGGGTGGTGTGGACCACAAGCTCGCGCGCGCCGCGGTTGCGCGCGCGCCGCAGCGCCCGCGCCATGAGCGCCTCGCCCAGCCCCATGCGGCGGAACGGCGCCTCGACCGAGAAGGCGGCCTCGGCCACGTCGCCGCACAGGATCAGCTCGGCCGCGCCGCGCAGAACGCCGTCCTTGAACCAGCCGATCACGTTGCGGTCGGCCGTCAGCGGCTCGGCCGCATGACGGGCCAGGGCCTCGGCGGACATGGCGCCGTGAAAGCGCATGTTCAGGTCGATGGGCGACAGGCGGCGCAGATGCGCCAGCAGCGCCTCGCCCTCCCACCAGCCCAGGGTGCGGAAGACCCCCATCGCCCGCAGCGCATCGCGGCGGGGGGCCGCGCGCTCGGCGGCGGCGGGGGTCGGCGCCTGGGCCGGGGTCGGGGTCGGGGTCGGGATCCGGGTCGGGGTCGAGACGTTCGCGATCATGGCGTTTTCCCTCGCGCGATCGGCGGCTTTGGACGATGCGGGGCGCTCCTCTCGCCCGACCCTCTGCCGGGGCCTTGACCGGGAATATGCCGCACAAGGCGCGCATATTGCACCGCACCATCGCGCAACGCCGCCTTGCGCCCCGCGCAAAGCGGCCCCAAGCGGCGCGATTGCTGCGCCGCCGCATCGGGCGTTGACAGAGGGTGGCGCAAGGACGTATCGCTGAGCGCGAACCTCGCGAAATATTCTTGCCGGAGACCCACGCATGAGCTTCAAGGTCCAGCCCGCCGCCCCCGCCCGCCCGAACCGCTGCCAGCTGTTCGGCCCCGGCTCGCGGCCGCAGATCTTCGAGAAGATGGCCGCCAGCGCCGCCGACGTCATCAACCTGGACCTCGAGGATTCTGTGGCGCCGGGCGACAAGGCCCAGGCCCGCCGCAACGTGGTCGAGGCCATCAACGACATCGACTGGGGCGCCAAGACCCTGTCGGTGCGCATCAACGGCCTGGACACGCCCTTCTGGCACAAGGACCTGATCGAGGTGCTCGAGAATGCGGGCGAGCGGCTGGACCTGATCATGATCCCCAAGGTCGGCAACGCCGGCGACATCTACGCGGTGGACGCGCTGGTCTCGGCCATCGAGGCCGAGAAGGGCCGCAAGAAGCGCATCGGCTTCGAGGTCATCATCGAGACCGCCGCCGGGCTTCAGCATGTCGAGGAGATCGCCGCCGCCTCGCCGCGCATGCAGGCCATGAGCCTGGGCGCCGCCGATTACGCCGCCTCGATGGGGATGCAGACCACGGGCATCGGCGGCACGCAGTCGAACTACTACATGCTGCAGAACAAGGAGGATGCCGGCGACGGCCCGCGCGCGCGCCACTGGTGCGATCCGTGGCACCATCCGATCGTGGCCATCGTGGCGGCCTGCCGCACCCATGGCCTGCTGCCCGTGGACGGGCCGTTCGGCGACTTCTCGGACGACGAGGGCTATCTGGCCCAGGCGCGCCGCTCGGCCACGCTGGGCATGGTGGGCAAGTGGGCCATCCACCCCAAGCAGGTGGCGCTGGCCAACCAGGTCTTCACCCCCTCGGAAGAACAGGTGCGCGAGGCGCGCGAGATCCTCGCCGCCATGGAAGAGGCCGAGAAGGCTGGCCAGGGCGCGGCCGTCTACAAGGGGCGCCTGGTGGACCTGGCCTCGATCCGGCAGGCGCAGGTGATCGTGCGTCAGGCCGAGATGATCGCCGGCTGAGCGCCAAGGCGAACCGGGCGCGCCGCCCGGGCCGAGGGCGCGCCCGACCGGCCGGCGGCGGCCCGAGCGAAGGGCGCGGGTGCGGCCGAGGCCGGGCGCAGCGACCGGACGCCCCGGGCGATCGCCCGGGCCGGGGGTGCGCGAAAGCGCATGGGCCTTCGCGCCACGCTCCCAGCCAACCGAAACCGCCAGCCGACGCCGCGCGCAGACGGCCCCGGGCGCCCGTCGCCGCATCAGCGACCGCCGCGTGGGAACTGGCCGAGGGGACCGATCATCGCCGGGCCGCGCCCAGGCTGCCGCCCCGGCGCAGCAGCGGGTCCGAGGGAGACAAGGGACTGCGCCGCGGGTCCCGCCCACGCCTTGACCCACAAGAATCGACGACCTGCACCGCGGGGCCGCCGGCGATGCCCATGCGCGAGGCTGCGCCCCAGGCCCGCCGCGCAGGGGCCGGCCAGAGGGTCCCGATCATCCCGGGCCGCGCCGGCGCCGCCGACCGCGCGCAGCCGCAGGCCCGAGGGAAAACGACGACCTGCGCCCCGGGCCAGCCGCACGCCCTGCTGCCCCCTTGGGGATCAACGACCCGCGCCATGGCGCGGCCCCATCGCCCGCCGCGCCCCGCCTGGGCCGCACCCGCGCCCCTTCGCCCGCCGCGCGCCGCGGTGGGCGGGCGCGATCGCTCAGCGCCCTTCGAGCTGCGCGCGCGCCTCGGCCTCGAGCCGGGCCGAGCCGGCCTCGATCACCTCCTCGAGCCGGGCCAGAAGCTCGCGCTTGGGCAGGCCGGCGGGCAGCGGGTCGTGGAATTCGAGCGTCGCGACCCCCGCGCGGCGCAGCAGGCCGCGCCGCGGCCAGAACAGCCCGCAATTGGTCGAGGCCGGAACCACCGGCTGACGCAGCGCCATGGCCAGCGCGGCGACGCCGGGCTTGTAGGGCGCCTTGGCGCCGGGCGCCAGGCGCGTGCCCTGCGGAAAGATCACCGTCTGCCCCGAATCGGCCGCCGCCGCGCGCATGCGCGCGACCATGTCCCTGACCGCCCGCGCGCCGGCCTCGCGATCGACGGGCGCGCAACCCACCCGCATGGCGTAAAAGCCCAAGATCGGCGTCCAGCGCAGCGAACGCTTCATCACGAAGCGCGGGCGCGGCAGCACGTTGGTCAGGATCAGGATGTCCATGAAGCTCTGATGCTTCGAGGCGACGATCACATCCTCGGTCGGCACGCGCCCGCGCACCTCGACGCGCAGCCCGCACAGCCGCCGCGCGGCCCACAGCACGATGTCGGTGTAGCGGTGCAGCGCCCACCACGCGCCCTGTCGCGACCACGCCGCCATGGGCGCCAGCGCCACGCCCATTGCAAGCATGAGCGCATACATGAAGACGATGAAGACGAGCGAGCGCGCGTATTGCATCATTCGGGCCTCCTGAGCGCCGCAAGAACCGCCATGCGCGTCGCGGCCCATGCCGCCGCGCCGGCCAGAAGGGGCGCCGCCGCGGCCGCGACCCACCCCGCCTCGGCCAGCCCCGCCGCGCCGCCCAGCGCCCGCGCGGCCAGGGGCGCGACGGCCTCGAGCGCCAGCGCCGCCGCCAGCGCCCCCGCCGCGCCGCCCGCCATGGCGCGCAGCGCATAGCGGCGCACGAAGGCGCGGGCGATGAAGTCGTTGCTTGCGCCCAGAAGGCGCAGCGTGTCCACCACCTTGCCGTTGGCCGCCAGCGTCGCGCGCGCGGCCAGCGTGACCATGGCCGCCGCACTCAGCGCCGCCAGAACCGCCGCGCTCCATGCCAGGGCGCGCAGCGCCCGCGCCGCCTCGAGCAGCGGCGCGCGCCAGCGGCCGTGATCGTCGTAGCGGGCCGAAAGCTCGGGTCCCGGCAGCTCGGCCGACAGGCGCGCATTCACCGCCTCGGGGTCCGGGCCCGGCCCGTCCGGGACCACGACGATCAGCCGCGGCGGCGCCAGCTCGTCGAGCGGCGCGTCGGGACCCAGCCATGGCTCGAGCAGGGCGCGCTGCTCGGCGTCGGTCAGCGCGCGCGCATCGGCCACGCCCGGGGTCGTGCGCAGCGCCCGCAGCGCGGTCGAGACGGCCGCGTCCATGCGCGCCGGCGGCGCCGAGACGCGCACCGTCGCGCTGCGCGCCAGCTCTTCGGCCCAGCCCTGCGCCGCGCGGTCGGCGGCCATGCCGATGGCGACCGCGACGACGGCCAGAAAGCTCATGGACGCCGAGGCGAACACCACCAGCCGCGCCACCACGCCCGAGCTTGGCGCCAGCGGCCGCTCCTCGGCGAAGGACGCGAGGGCGCGCAGACGCCGCGCGGCCCGGCAGATCGCGGCCGGCAGACGCGCGCTCATCGCCGCCGCCCCTGCGCCAGCACGCGCCCATCCTCGATGCGCAGGACCTGCACCGGGGTCTCGCGGCGGGCGGCGCGGATCAGCTCGTGATCATGGGTCGCGATCAGCACCCCCTTGCCGTGCCGATGCAGCGCCAATAGCAGCGACAGAAGCTCGACGGCCGTCTCGCGGTCCACATTGCCCGTGGGCTCGTCGGCGATGATCAGATCGGGCGCCCCGATCACCGCCCGCGCCAGCGCGGCGCGCTGCAGCTCGCCGCCGGACAGCTCGGCGGGCAGCGCATGGGCGCGCGCGCCAAGGCCCACCCACTCGATCAGCTCGGCCGCCTGGGCGCGACGCTCGCGCGCGGGGGCGCCGCGGATGCGCAGGGGCAACGCCACATTGTCGAACACGCTCAGATGATCCAGAAAGCGCCCGTCCTGGAACACCATGCCGATGCGCCGGCGCAGCGCGGCCACGGCGTCGGCGTCGGCCTCGGCGGCCTCGACGCCGAAGACGCGCAGCCGCCCCGCGCTGGGGCGCAGCGCCATGCGGCACAGGCGCAGGAAGGTGCTCTTGCCCGCGCCCGAGGGACCGGTGAGGAAGTGAAAGCCCCCGGCCTCGATGGTGAGGCTGACCTCGCGCAGGATCTCGCGCCCGCCGCCGTATCGGAACTCCACCCCGTCGAACTCGATCACCGCGCCCCACCGTTCACGCTGGCGTCGGGCCGTCGCCCGCGCGGTCGCGAGAATTGCAGAAGCGGCGCGGACGCGCAATCGTCGGGGCGCCGGCGGCTTGGCGCGCGCGCGCCGGCGCGCTAGAACGGCGAGGACAGCGTCGCGTATCCGGGCCCCTCTTCGGCCCCAACCCTTGAGGACCACCGCCGCCATGCAGATCACCTGCCCTTCCTGCGCCGCGCAATACGACGCGCCAGACGCCGCCTTCCCCATCGAGGGGCGCGTGGTCGAATGCAGCGCCTGCGGCGCGCGCTGGCTGCAACCCGGCCCGGCGGCGCCCGCCGCCGCCGGCGACGCGGCGCCGCGCGTGCCCGGTCTGGCCGAAGCGGCGCAGGCGCTGGCGGCGCTGCGCGAGGGGGCGTCCGAGGACGACGACGAGGAGGGCGAGGATGGCCGCGAGGCGCCCGCCGGGCCCAGCGCCCAGCGCATGGCGGACGATGGCTGGCCGGACGCGAAGGCCGCCGCCGGCCTGCGGGCGGCCGAGGTCGAATCGGTAGCCCCGCCGGCGGAATCGGCGCCGGACGAGGACGCCGCCGATGAGGGCGACGCGGGCGAAGGGGGCGCGGATGACGCGCCGGCGGATGACGGCGCCACGCTGGCCGACGCCCTGCGGGCGCGGCTGGCCGAGGCCGAGCGGCCGGCCGACCGCCGCAGCTGGCTCGACGACGAGGAGGACGAGGAGGACGACGCCGAACCCGCCGGCTCGGCCAATCTGGCGGCGCGGCTGCGCGCGAGGCGCGCGCCCGACCTCCCCGATGCCGAGGACGGCCCGGATGCCCCCGACGCCGACGCGCAGTCGCCCGCAAGCGACGAGGACGAGGCGGCGCCCCGCCCCGCCGAGGCCGCCCTTTCGGCCATCGCGCCGCCCCCCGCGCGCGCATCGCAGCCCGAGCTGGACGCCGCCCGCCTTGCCGCCCGCCTGCGCGAGGCCGACCCCGCGCCCGCGGCGCGGGGAGGCTTTCGCATCGGCTTCGCCGCGGCGGTCCTGATCGCCGCGCTGGCGGCGGGCGCCTATCTGACCAAGGATCGCATCTCGGCCGCCGCGCCGGCCGCCGCCCCCGCGCTCGAAGCCTACGCGCGCTCGGTGGATGCGGGGCGCCTGGCGATCCGCGACGGCGCCGAAGCGGCGCTTGAGCTGGGCGGCGATCTGGTCGAGAAGCTGCGCCGCGCCATCGCCGACGCGCTGGATCTCCCGCCCCAGCCCGAGGCCCTGCCCGAAGAGCCCGCCGCCGATCCGCACGACGAGGGCGCGGCCGAGCCGGCGCCGGGCGGGACAAGCGCGAACGGCTGATCCCCCGGGGGCGGAGCGGGGGCGGAGCGCATCCGCGGCGCATGGGCCTTGCGGCGCGGCCCGGCCGATCGATCGCGCAACCGGCCTTGCCGGCCAGGGGCGCGAGGCCTGAACCGGGCCGCGAAGATCCGCGACGCCTCGGCGCGCAAGCGGGCGCCGCTTGGGCGCAGAGCCGATCCCGACGCCCCGCCCCTGGCCGGAGGCCGCCGACGCCGGGGAAACGACGACGCGCCTCGCCCGCGGGCCCCGGCGCC
The DNA here is from genome assembly GCF_008124525.1 of Oceanicella actignis. Taxonomy (GTDB): domain Bacteria; phylum Pseudomonadota; class Alphaproteobacteria; order Rhodobacterales; family Rhodobacteraceae; genus Oceanicella; species Oceanicella actignis. The sequence goes on along the minus strand of NZ_VNHJ01000001.1, from coordinate 229,639 downwards.
GGGCGCGGGAGCGCCGCGCGAGTCATGCGGCCGCTTCCCCATCGCCGTCGAAGAGCCAGGGCAAGGGCCGGTGGGCGACGCCGCCCGGCCCGCGAACGTCTCGCGCCCCCTCCGCCTTGCGTCTTCTCCGGCGCGCATTCCTCGCCGCCCCGCGCCCATCGCGCGCGGCGCGGCGGGATGGGTTTGCGCGCCCGCGCGGGGTCCTCGGCCATTGCTCCGCCCGCGTTCGATGACTGGTCCGTCCTTGCGGACCCGCGCGACGGACCCATGCGCCCGCTTCGCTCGCGCGGCGGCGCGACCTTGATTCCGCCGCCCGCCGCCTCGCCCCAACGCCCGTGCCGTTCACGCGGCGGCGCGACCCGCCCCGGCCGGCGCTCGGGCCGAGGCGGCGGGCGGCGGCCCTTGCGGTCGCGGCGCCGCCCTTCAGCCCGCGGCGGCCGCGGCGGGCAAAGGCTCGACGCGGATGCGCGGCGGCAATGGCGCCAGCGCGTTGGCAAGGCGCGCGCGCAGCGCCTCGTCGCCCGCCGCGCGCACGACGTAACCCTCGCCCTCCATCTCGACCTCGAGCGCGGGAGCCGGGTTCGGCGCGGTCAGCTCGGCCAGCGTTTCGCGCGCGATGCGCTCGAGCGCGCGCCGGCGCAGCTCGGGCTTGAAGATCTTGCCGACATTGGTGGTCGCCATGGCGGGCAGGATCTCGACCCAGCGCGGGCGGGCGGGCGGCTCGTCGACATGGGCGCGGGCGAACTCCAGAAGCTCTTCCTCGCTCGCCTCGGCGCCGGGCGCCAGCTCGACATAGGCCACGGGCAGCTCGCCGGCATAGGCGTCGGGCGCGCCGACGGCCGCCGAGATGCGCACGGCCGGGTGCTCGTCCAGCGCCTCTTCGATCACGCGCGGGTCGATGTTGTGCCCCGAGCGGATGATCAGATCCTTGGCCCGGCCCGCCAGGTGCAGAAGCCCCGCCTCGTCCAGATAGCCCACGTCGCCGGTGATGAGCCACCCGTCCGCGTCGAAGGCCTTGGCCGTGGCGGCGGGGTCGAGATAGCCGGGAAAGACGTTCGGCGCCTTGAACAGGATCATCCCCGCCTCGCCGGGCGCGGCCTCTTCGGCGGTCGGGGCGCCCTCGGCGTCGAGCCGCGCGATGCGGATGCGGCTGTGCGGCAGGCGCAGCCCCACGCAGCCGGCCGGCCCGCGCAGCCCCGGCGGGCGGATCGAGACGATGCCGTGAGTCTCGGTCATGCCCAGGCTTTCGTGCACATGCAGGCCGAACTGGCGCTCGAAACGGGCGGCGAGCTCGGGCGGCAGCGGCGCCGCGCCGGTGCGGCAGTAGCGGATGCGCGAGACGTCGGCGCCCTCGAGCGGCACGTCGGCCAGCGCCGCCAGCACCGTCGGCACGGCCGACAGCGCCGTGGCGCCGTATTTCTCGGCCAGCTTCCAGTAGTTGCGGAGCACCTCGCGGTTGCGCAGCAGGCCGGTGGTGGGGATGACCATCTCGAGCCCGGCCGAAAGCGAGGTCAGCGAGGCCGGCAGCACCCCCGCGACGTGAAACAGCGGATAGCCGTTGATCGTCACGTCGCGCTCGGTCACGCCCTGCATCTGCACGCAGGCCCAGGCGGTGAAGACCTGCCCGCCATGGGTGTGGCGCGCCAGCTTGGGCGCGCCGGTGGTGCCGCCGGTGTGGAAATAGGCGGCCGTGTCCTCGGGGCGGATGACGCGCCCCGAGACGAGGCGGTCGGCGGGCTGATCGGCGATCAGCGCGCGCAGATCCAGCGCGCCCTCGGGCGTGGGGGTCGGATCGCCGCCCAGCGCCGGGCCGGGATCGACGCGGATCAGATGCGCAAGCCCCTCGACCGCCTCGAACAGCCGCCGCGCCTTGGACCAGTAGCCGGCCTCGGCCTCGTCGCCCCAGGCGATCAGCGCCCTGGCCCCGGCCGCCCGCATCAGGTCGGCCAGCTTGTCGTCGGTCAGGAGCGGGTTGAGCGGCTGCGTGACGCCCGCCGCCTCGGCGCCCCACAGGGCCAGATGCGCTTCGAGGCAGCCCGGCAGAAGGAAGGCCACGGCGTCGTTCGGGCCGATCCCCAGCGCATGCAGCGCGTTGGCGGTGCGGGTGACGTTGGCGAAAAGCTCGGCATAGCTCCAGCGGATGGGGGCGTCCGCCGGATCGCCCGTGCGCAGAAAGGTCAGCGCCGTCTTGTCGCCGAAGGCGCGGGCGCTGTCGGCGAGGATCTCGTAGGTGCTGGCCGGCTTGATCGCCTGCTCGAGAGGAATCGCCTCGATGGCCTCGACATCGGCCAGCGAGCGCACCTGACGCATGGGGGCGAAGGGCATGAGCGTGCTCCGGTCTTGCGTTGCGTTGCGGGCGCGGCCCGCGCTTGGTTTCTCAGGCCGCCGGACTGCCGGCGCGCCGCGCGCCGATGGCCGCCAGACCAAGGCCCGGCGCGGCCAGGGCCAGCCCCGCCGCCGCCAGAACGACGTGCGGCAGGCCGATCCAGGCCCCGCCCGGCAGCGCCAGGAGCAGCCCGCCAAGCCCCACCCCCGCGCGCCAGAGCGCGCCGAGCGGGCCGCCGGGCAGATTTCCCACCAGGCTGACATGGCCTTGCAGCGCGCCCCCGATCAGCCAGATCCCGGCCAGCGCCGCGCTCAGCGCGGCGGCGACCTCCCATGCGGGCGCCTCGCCGATCAGCGCCGGGTTCAGCACGAAGAAGAAGGGCGCGACATAAATCACCCCGCCAAGGCGCATGGCCTCGATGCCCGTGCGCATCGGCCCCGCGCCCGCCATCGTCGCCGCCGCGAAGGCGCCCAGCGCCACGGGCGGGGTGATGTAGCTGACCATGCCCCAGTAAAGGATGAACAGATGCACCGCCAGCTGGTTCAGCCCCGCCTGTTCGAGCGCGGGCGCCAGCACCACGGCGAGGAAGATGTAGCAGGCGGTCACGGTCATCCCCATGCCGAAGACGAAGGCCGTCACCGCGCCCATCGCCAGCAGCGCCAGCGTCGAATCGCCGGCCATGAAGATCAGCTCGTTGACCAGCGTTCCCGCCAGCCCCGTGGCCGAGAAGGCGCCCACGATCAGCCCCACGCCCAGAAGCACGGCCGTCAGCTCGGCCAGCGAGCGCCCCACCCCGACCACGAGATCGGTCAGCGAGCGCAGCGTGAAGCGGTGGCGGCGCATGACCTGGTTGATGATCAGCAGCAGCGCCGTGGCGTAGAACGGCGCCAGCGTGTCCATGCGCCAGGCGACCATGAGGAAGATCAGCACCCCGAAGACCAGCAGATAGGGCCAGCCCTCGGCCGCCGCGGCGCGCAGGGTGGGCGCCTCGCCCGGCGCCAGGCCGCGCAGGCCGCGCCGGGCCGCATAGGCGTCGATCTGCACGAACAGACCGAAATAGAACAGCAACGAGGGAATCATCGCCGCCAGCGCGATCTCGACATAGGGCCGCGACAGGAACGAGGCCATGACGAAGGCCGTCGCGCCCATGATCGGCGGCATCAGCACGCCGCCCGTCGAGGCGCAGGCCTCGGTGGCCGCCGCGTGCCGGGCCGAAAAGCCCGTGCGCTTCATGGCCGGGATCGACACCGCCCCCGTGGTCAGCACGTTCGAGATCACCGAGCCGGACATCGAGCCCATGAAGCCCGACGCGAAGATCGCCACCTTGGCCGCCCCGCCGCGAAAGCGCCCCACCAGCGCGAGCGCCAGATCGTTGAAGAACTGCCCGCCGCCGGTCTTCTGCAGCACCGCGCCGAAGATGATGAAGCCGATGACCAGGTTGCCGAAGGCGCGCATCGGGATGCCGAACGAGCTTTCGGACGAGATCATGTGATACGCCGCCAGATCCCAGAAGGGCGAGGCGAAGCCCGACAGCGGGTCGGGAATGCGGTCGGCCACGGTCGGATAGAGCGAGATCACGGCGACGATGACGAACAGCGTCAGCCCGCCCGCCCGGCGCGTGGCTTCGAGGATGAGCAGATAGAACGCGATCGAGACCCAGCGCGCCGCGTCGGGCGCGGCGTATTCCCAGCCCATCTCCAGGCTGGTTTCCGCCGTCCAGGCGAAATACCCCGCCCCCGCCAGCGCCAGCGCGAACAGCGCCCAGTCCACCGCCCCCGGGCCGCGCGCGCGCCGCAGCGGAAAGACCAGGAAGGCCAGCGCCAGGAAGATCCCCCCGAGGATGTAAAGATAGCGCCCCTCGATCAGCACCGCGCCCAGAAGCTGAAGGTTGAACAGCTGGTGGATGCTCAGCGCCACGCCGGCCAGGGTCAGCGCGGCGATCGCGGCGCGGGCGGCGGGGCTTTCGACCGGCGGGGGCTCGCCGCCCTCGGCGAGCAGCTGTTTCTTGCTCATCTGCGCTCCATCGCAAGGACGTGTCGGGGCAGGCGGCGCAGGCGAAAGGGCGCGGGGGCGGCGCCGCCTGCGCCCCCGCGCCCCGGGCAGGACGCGCCCCGGATCAGAAGACCACTTCGAAGCCGCCCTCGGCCAGCGCCTTGCGCCGCGCCTCGGACCAGGCGGCGTCCCAGTCCTCGGGGTTCTGCGCCTTCAGCTCGGCCCAGGCCTTGGCCAGCGCCTCTTGGCGCGCGATCAGGCGGTCGTTGTGCGCCTGGGCGGCGTCGGACCACACGCCCAGCTCCTTGAAGTAGCGCACGGCGCCCTCGTGATAGGGCACGACCCATTCGAAGTTCTGCTTTTCGAGCGCCCAGCCGTTGATGCCCGGCGCCTTGTCCTTGTAGGCGGGGAACAGCTCGACCATGGCGCGGGTCATGTTGTAGACCAGATCGGCGTCCTGATCGGCCATCGCCACCAGCACCGGATAGGCGTAGCCGGCCGTGGGCGCGCCGTCCGTGCCGTCGATGTTGGCGCCGACCTTGGCGGTCATCGGCTCGAAGAAGGGGGCGACGGCCTTCATGCGCGCGATGCCCTCCTTGTTCTCGGGGTCGATGGGCGGCCAGACCAGCCCGCGCGGCGAGGCGGCCATCTCGTAGGCGCGGCCCGAATTGGTCGAGGCGAAGGCCGCGTCAACCTGGCCGTTGACCATGCCCTTCCAGCTGTCGCCGAAGCCGCCGAACTCGACCTTGACCACGTCGTCCCAATCCAGCCCGGCATAGGCCAGATAGGCGGTGACGTTGACGTTGAGCGCCGGCGCGCCCTTGACCCAGGCCACGCGCTTGCCCTTGAGGTCGGCGTATTCCTTCACCCCCACATCGCCCGCGACGCCCACCGACAGGCCGACCGTGCCGCCATTGTTGGCCAGCAGCAGCCGCACCGGCTGCGGGCCCCAGTTGGGCGCGCCGAATTCGAACGCGCCTTCCTGCGCCATGAACGAGCCCCCGACCCCGGTGGCCGAGAACTGCACCTTGCCCTGGCGCAGCGGCTCGGCGCGGGCGACGTCGTTCTTGCCCGGCAGAACGCGCAGATTCACGCCCAGCGCATCCTGCAAGGCGGCGCCGATGGCGACGGACTGGTTGTATCCGGCCGATCCGGTGCCGTAGGCCGTCCACGCGATCTGGCGCGGCAGCTTGATGTCGGCGGACCACGATGCGCCCGGCGCGGCGGCGAGCGTCAGCGCCAGCGCGGCGCCTGCGAGGCGGTCGAGTTTCATGGCGTCCTCCCTTGGTTGCGGACTTGGTTGCGGAAGCGAATTGCGAACCGCAGTTCCGTTATGCGGAAGATTTGAGCATTTCCCGCCGGGTCAGGCAAGCGCCGCAAATGATTCGCCCGCGGCGCGGCCGGCGCTTCCCGCGATGCGGAAGCGGCTTCGGGGGCGCTCGCGCGCCGAATCGCCGCCGCAAACCGGGATGATGACCCTGGGGCATTCATGGTCGAGACAGGGTGATTTCCGCGACCTGCACATTCATGAACAGGGATTCAGACTGCGTTTTTCAAAAATTATCATTTGTTAACAAAGCGTTAAAATCATCAATTTAATCCAACAAGAGGCTTGATCGGATGAACGGATGATGGCAGTCTTTCTCTCGTAGCGTAGTTGGTGAAGCGTAGCGGTCACGCGCTGATGAGTATCAAGCGCAGCGTAGCGTAGGGAGATGCGTAAGTAAGACGTCGCGAGTATTGACGTTCAGTGAATTTCGCGCCGGCGAGGACCCCAAACCTCGTCGGCGCTTCTCTTTTTCGACGTCCGCCCGGACACGAAAAGCCGCGCAGGCGAAAGAAAACGCCCCGGCCGATGGCCGGGGCGTCGGGGTCGGCAAGCGCGGGCGGTCCGCCTTCAGCCGATCAGGCCCATGCTCTCGAGCTTCAGGATCACCTGATGGGCGCAGTTGTCCACGTCCTGCCCCTCGGTGTCCACGCGCAGCTCGGGGTTCTCGGGCGCCTCGTAGGGGTCCGAGATGCCGGTGAACTCCTTGATCTTGCCCTCGCGCGCCAGGCGATAAAGCCCCTTGCGGTCGCGGCGCTCGCATTCCTCGAGGCTGGTGGCCACATGCACCTCGACGAAGGCGCCGTATTGCTCGATCATCTCGCGCACCGCGCGCCGCGTCGCCGCATAGGGCGCGATCGGGGCGCAGATGGCGATGCCGCCGTTCTTGGTGATCTCGGAGGCCACATAGCCGATGCGGCGGATGTTGATGTCGCGGTGCTCCTTCGAGAAGCCCAGCTCGGAGGACAGATGCTTGCGCACCACGTCGCCGTCCAGCAGCGTCACCGGCCGGTCGCCCATCTCCATCAGCTTGATCATCAGCGCGTTGGCGATGGTCGACTTGCCCGAGCCCGACAGCCCCGTGAAGAACACGGTGAAGCCCTGCTTGTTGCGCGGCGGGAAGCGGCGGCGCAGCTCGGCCACCACCTCGGGGAAGGAGAACCACTCGGGAATCTCGAGCCCCTCGCGCAGGCGCCGGCGCAGCTCGGTGCCCGAGATGTTGAGCACGGTCGCGCCCTCGGGCACCTCGTCGGCGGGGAAGTATTGCGCCTTCTCCTGCACGTAGACCATGTGCTTGAAGGGCACCATCTCGATGCCGATCTCTTCGGCATGGGCGGCGAACAGCTCCTGCGCGTCATAGGGGCCGTAGAAGTCCTCGCCCTTCGAGTTCTTGCCCGGCCCGGCGTGATCGCGGCCGACGATGAAATGCGTGCAGCCGTGGTTCTTGCGGATCAGGCCGTGCCAGACCGCCTCGCGCGGGCCGGCCATGCGCATGGCCAGGTTCAGAAGGCTCATGGTCGTGGTCGCGGCGGGATACTTGTCCAGCACGGCCTCGTAGCAGCGCACGCGGGTGAAGTGATCGACGTCGCCGGGCTTGGTCATGCCGACGACCGGGTGGATCAGCAGGTTGGCCTGGGCCTCGCGCGCGGCGCGGAAGGTCAGCTCCTGATGCGCGCGGTGCAGGGGGTTGCGGGTCTGGAAGGCGACCACGCGCCGCCAGCCCAGCTTGCGGAACAGGGCGCGCAGCTCGTTCGGGGTGTCGCGGCGGGCGCGGAAGTCGTAATGCACCGGCGGCTGGATGCCCAGCACCGGCCCGCCCAGATAGACCGGACCGGCCACGTTGTGCAGGTAGTTCACCGCCGGATGCGCCAGGTCGTCGGCGCCGAACACCTTCTCGGCCTCGCGCTTCTTGTTCGGGCGCCATTTGTCGGTGACCGACAGGATGGCCAGGATCACGCCTTCCTGATCGCGCAGGGCGATGTCCTGGCCCGGCTCGATGCGCTCGGCGAACTCCTCGGACACGTCCAGCGTGATCGGCATGGGCCAGAGCGAGCCGTCCGCCAGGCGCATGTTCTCGACCACCGAGTCATAGTCGGCCTCGGTCAGGAAGCCCTTGAGCGGATTGAAGCCGCCGTTCATCAGCAGCTCCAGGTCGCAGATCTGGCGCGGCGTCAGATCCCACGAGGGCATGTCCCCCGCCTCGCGCTTGAGCTTGGCGGCGCTTTCGGACGAGACGTAAAGCTCGGGGACCGGGGCGTGATTGGAATGCGTCATGACAACTCTCGGCTCGATGATGCGGCGGGCGCGCGGCGCCGGCCGGGGTTCCGGCGCGGCCGGCGACTCGGTGCGCGTTTTCGCCCCTGCGGCGGAAAAACACAACCCGCAGGGGATGCGCCCGGCGCATGACAGGGTTGCGCGGGCCGCCGCGCCCGCCGGGACCGGCCGAGCCGTCAGATCGCCGCCTTGCGGCTTTCCTCGATGTAGATGGCCCGCAGGCGCCGCGCCACCGGCCCCGGCGCGCCGTCGCCCACCGGGGCGTCGTCGATCTCGACCACCGGGGTGACGAAGGTGGTGGCGGCGGTGACGAAGGCCTCGGCGGCGTCCTTCGCCTCGTCGATCGTGAAGGGGCGCTCCTCGACGCGCATCTGCGCCTCGCGCGCAAAGCGCAGCACCGCGGCGCGGGTGATGCCGTGCAGGATGCGGTTCGACAGATCGCGCGTGACCAGGACCCCGTCGCGGGTGACGATCCAGGCGTTGTTCGAGGTGCCCTCGGTCACGAAGCCGTCCTCGACCAGCCAGGCGTCGTCCTTGCCCCGGGCCTTGGCCTGCATCTTGGCCATCGAGGGGTAGAGCAGCTGCACCGTCTTGATGTCGCGCCGCCCCCAGCGCAGGTCCTCGAGCGAGATCACCTTCAGCCCGCGCTCGGCGGCCGGGCTGTCGATCAGCGCCCTGGCCTGGGTGAACAGCACCAGCGTCGGCGTCATGCCCTCGGACCAGGCGAAGTCGCGATCGGCCGCGCCGCGCGTGACCTGAAGGTAGATCATGCCCTCGGTCAGGCCGTTGCGCCGGATCAGCTCGCGGTGAATCGCAAGCAGCTCGTCCTCGGAGCATGGCGCGGGCATGTCCAGCTCGGCCAGCGAGCGCGCCAGCCGCCGCGCATGGCCGGCGAAGTCCACCAGCTTGCCGTCGATGACCGAGGTCACCTCGTAGACCCCGTCGGCGAAGAGGAACGCGCGGTCGAAGATCGAGACCCTGGCCTCCTCTTCGGGAAGATAGGCGCCGTTGACGTAGACGGTGCGGCTCATGGCATCTCTCCGTGTCCTAGCCCCAAAGGGCGGCGGGCGGCGGGTGCAGGCCCGCCGCGTCGTATGTCAGGGGCGGCTCGCGGTCGCGCGCCAGCAGCAGCGGCCCGTCCAGATCGACGATCCGCGCCCCCTGCGCGACCAGCGTCGCCGGCGCCATGGCCAGCGAGGTGCCCATCATGCAGCCCACCATCACCCCCAGCCCGCGCGCCGTCGCCTCGTCGCGCAGCGCCAGCGCCTCGGTCAGCCCGCCCGTCTTGTCGAGCTTGATGTTGACCATGTCGTAGCGCCCGGTCAGCGCGTCCAGCGAGGCGCGGTCGTGGCAGCTTTCATCGGCGCAGACCGGCAGCGGGCGCGCGATCTCGGCCAGGGCCTCGTCCTGCCCGGCGGGCAGCGGCTGCTCGACCATGGCGACCCCGAGGCGCAGCATCTCGGGGGCCAGCTCGGCGTAGGTCTCTGCGCTCCAGCCCTCGTTGGCGTCGACGATGATCGTCGCCTCGGGCGCGCCCTCGCGCACCGCGCGCAGCCGCTCGAGGTCGCCCTCGCCGCCCAGCTTGACCTTGAGCAGCGGCCGGCCGGCGTTCTCGGCCGCCTTGCGGCGCATGCGCTCGGGCGCGTCCAGCGACAGGGTGTAGGCGGTCGCCACGGGTTCGGGCTCGGGCAGGCCCGCCAGCTCCCAGGCGCGCCGGCCGGCGCGCTTGGCCTCCAGATCCCACAGCGCGCAGTCCAGCGCGTTGCGCGCCGCGCCCGGCGGCAGCGCCGCCTGCAGCGCCGCGCGGTCCATGCCGTTGGCGATGTCCTCGGCCAGCGCCGAGATGGCGTCCATCACCCCCTCGACGCTTTCGCCATAGCGCGCGTAGGGCGTGCATTCGGCCCAGCCGCGGCGCTCGCCCTCGGTCAGCGTCACGGTCACCACGACCTGCTCGGTGCGCGACCCGCGCGAGATGGTGAAGGCCTCGCGCAGGGGGAACGCCTCGCGCCGCAGATCGAGACGGATCATTCCAGCGCCTCGGCCAGGCGGTCGGCGCCCTGGCGGAAGGGATCGACGGTGGGCAGGCCCATCTGCCGCTCGACCGCGGCGAGGTAGTCGAGCGCCTCTTCCTCGTCCATGGCGGCGGTGTTGATCGAGACGCCCACCACCTCGCAGGCCGGGTTGACGATGTGCGCCATGCGCAGCGCCACGTCGCGCAGGTCCTCGAGGCTGGGAAGCGCGTATTCGGGCAGGCCGCGCATGTGTCCGCGGGTCGGCTCGTGGCACAGCACCAGCGCGTCGGGCTGGCCGCCATGGATCAGCGCCAGCGTCACGCCCGAATAGGAGGGGTGGAACAGGCTGCCCTGCCCCTCGATCAGGTCCCAGTGGTCGGGCTCGGCGTCGGGGGTCAGCCACTCGATCGCGCCGGCCATGAAGTCGGCCACGACGGCGTCGAGGGGCACGCCCTCGCCGGTGATGAGGATGCCGGTCTGCCCCGTGGCGCGGAAGTCGGCCTTCATGCCGCGCGCGCGCATCGCCTTCTCCATGGCGAGCGCGGTGTACATCTTGCCCACCGAGCAGTCCGTGCCCACGGCCAGGCAGCGCTTGCCGCTGCGCTTCTTGCCGTTGGCGATGGGGTATTTCACCGTGGGCACGCGCACGTCGTGCAGCTTGCGCCCGGCATGGCGCGCGGCCTCGACCAGCAGGGGCTCGTCGCGCAGCAGGTTGTGCAACCCCGAGGCCACGTCCATGCCGGCTTCGAGCGCCTCGCGCAGCACCTTGATCCAGGCGGGCGAGATCATGCCCCCCCGGTTCGCCACGCCGACCACCAGCGTGCGCGCGCCGGCGGCCGCGGCCTGCTCGATGGTCATGTCGGGCAAGCCCAGATCGGCCTGGCAGCCGGGCATGCGCAGCTGCCCCACCACCGATTCCGGGCGCCAGTCGCGGATCCCCTGCGCCACCTTGGCGGCCAGCTGGTCGGGGGCGTCGCCGAGGAAAAGAAGGTAGGGTTGCTCGAGCATCGGGCGTCTCCGTGATGTGGCGGCGCGCAGCGCCGGGCTTTCGGGCGATCCGAGCATCGGCGCGCGGGCGCGTCAATGGTCGCGCGCGGGGGCGGACGAAAACGCAACGCCCTTCGGCGGGCCCGCGCGGATCGGGCCGAATGTCGAAGATCCTTCGTCCTTATCTGCAAATGATCGAAGATCATTCGCACAGCGCCCCGCCATGCAGGCGATTGTTCCGTTTCGCGCCGCGCGTTTGCGCAGCCCCGCGGCGCGCGCGGCCCCCGGAGCCGGCCCCACGCGGCGCGACGGGGCGACCGAGCGCGCGGCGCGAGCCGCCCCTCGCGGGCTTCGCGCCGCGGCGCACAACGCCCCTGCGGCCGAGCGCCGCGCCGGAGCGCTCGGCCCCGGGCCGAAGCGCGCCGATCAGCCGGCCGCGCGGGCGGCCGGCGGCTTGCCCGCTCCGCTCGCCGATGCCCTTGCGGCCTTCGCCGACGCGCGCGCCTCCGCTCCCGGCCCGTTGCCTGCCGCCGTTCCCGGCCCCGCGCCTTGCGCCGTTCCCGGCCCCGCGCCTGGCTCCGCGCCTTGCGCCGCACCCGAGGCCGGCCTCGGGTCGAATGCCGCCTCGCCCCCGGCGGCCGCGCCATCGCCCGGCTCGAGGTCGAAGACCCCGGACAGGACGGGCGGCGGCGCCAGCTCTTCGGGAACGGCGCACACACGCGCCCTCGCCATCGCCCGCCCCAGCCCCGGCGCGGCGGTCAGCACGGCGAAGGGGATCGCGAGGCACAGCCCCGCGAGCACCGGCGCCGCCCAGGGCAGGGCCTCGGGCGCCCTGGCCCAGACCGCGGCGGCAAGGCCCAGGCCAAAGAGCGTCTGCATCCACAGCCCCCGCGCCGCCTGCCCCCAGCCCAGCGCGTAGGCGTCGCGCGCCTGCGCGCCCCAGACCACCGAACGCCCCGCCGCCAGCCCCGCCAGGAACAGCGTCGTGCGAAAGGCGACCGCCGGCGCCATGAGCATCGAGAACACGGTTTCCACCGCCGCGCCGGCCGCAAAGCGCAGCCGCCCGCCATAGCGCGCGGCCTCGCCCGGCCGCAGGGCGACGTCGATCCACCCCGCGATCTTGGGAAAGAGCGAGACCGAGAACATCACCAGCATCATCGAGGCGGCGAAGGCGGCGTCGACCTGGCCGGCGCCGCCCTCGAGCAGCTTGAACGCCGCCGTCGCGGTCATCAGCATCCAGGCCGGCGCGGCCAGATACATCGCGATGGCCGCGAAGAGCTGAAAGCGCGACATGGGCTTGAGCCCGCGCAGCCCCAGAAGCCCCCAGTATTGCATGTTGCCTTGGCACCAGCGCAGGTCGCGGCGGGTGAAGTCGAGCAGCGTCGGGGGGTTCTCTTCCCAGCTGCCGGCCTCGACGGGCATGACGCGGCACTCGTAGCCGGCGCGGCGCATCAGCGCCGCCTCGACCTGGTCGTGGCTGAGAATCGCGCCGCCCAGCGGCGGGCGGCCGGGCAGGCGCGGCAAGCGGCAATGGCGCCGGAAGGGCGCGACCCGCACCAGCGCGTTGTGCCCCCAATAGGGGCCGCAATCGCCATGCCACCAGGCCGCGCCCAGCGTGAAGCTGCGCATGCCGTGGCGCATGCCGAACTGGAAGATCCGCGCGAAGGCCGAGCGCGCCGGCGCCCCCACCGCAAGGCTCTGCAGGATGCCGATGCGCGGATGCGCCTGCATGATGCGCGTCATGCGCAAGACGGTCTCGCCGGACATCAGGCTGTCGCTGTCGAGCGGCAGGAACAGCTCATACCCGCCTCCCCAGCGGCGCAGGAAGTCGCGGATGTTGCCGGCCTTCCAGCCTTCGTTGAGCGGCCGTCGGCGATAGATCAGCCGCGGCCCGAGCCGGGGCGCAAGACGCGCCAGCGCCGCCTCTTCGGCCGCGATCGCCTCGGGGCGGTCGCCGTCGGACAGCACGAACAGGTCGAAATGCGCGCCCTGGCCCGTGGCGTCGAGCGACTCGCGCAGGGCGACCAGGCGCGTCAAGGCGCGCTCGGCATCCTCGTTGCGCAGCGCCATGGCCACCGCCACGCGCGCGCGCAGCGGCGCATCGGAGTCGGCGGCGGCCATGTGCGGGGCGGCCGCCGCCAGCCCGTCGCGGCGTCCATGCGCCAGCCACAGGCCGATGAGCGCGTTCCAGAAGCCCATGATCGTCCACGGCGCCCCCACGGCCACGCAAGCGAGCGCGACGGCGTCGCTGACCGACCAGCCCCCGGCGCCGAACGCATGCGCCGCCCCGGCCAGCACCAGCGCCAGCGATCCCAGATTGAGCGCCGCCGCCGTCGCCCGCCGCCGCGCCAGCATGCGGCGCGGCTGCAGCCCTGCGGGGGTCAGGCGGCGCGGCGCGCGCGGCGGGCGCACGCTGGGCGCGCCGGCGGCGCCCTCTTGCGCCGTCCCCCGCAGCCCCACGCCGGCGAAGGCGGACGCCTCGGCCGGCGCGGGGCCGCAAGCGGGAGCCGCGCCGGCCGGGCCTGCGCCGCCGCCCCCGGCGCCCCCGGCGCCGCCGGCGCCCTCGCCCGGCCCGACGCAGCTCGTCGCGCCCGCTTCCTGCCGGCCAGGGCCTCGGGCGCCGGCCGCCCCGTCAACCGGCCCTCCCGCCGCTCCCAGGGCAAACACGCCCTTGGGCCGCCCGGCGCCGTCGGCGCCCGGCGCGCGCATCGGCGCATGGGCGGGCCCCGCCCCGCCGCCAGAGCCGCCGCCAGAACCGCCGCCGGACCGCTGCGCCGCGTCACGGGGCGCCAGCCCCGGCACGGGACCGGCGCCCTGGTCAGGCGCCGCGCCGCCGCGCGGCGCGGGCGGCGCGGCGCGCGCCTCCGGTCCCTCAGGCCGAGCGCATCCCGGCCCCGCGGCCCCGGGCCGGGGCGCAAGCCTCGGCGCCGGCGCCTCGTCGCTCGGAAGGCCGTCGGCTCGTCGCCGCGCGGCTTCGCTGTCGGTCATGTGATGCGCCTCCCTCTGGACCTGCGGTCCGCCTTGCCTACTGTTGCCGTCACGAGTCGCGAAAGGCCCCCGCATGGAAGCTCACGCATTGGTGTATGCCGCGCCCCGCCGCGCCGAGATCCGCCCCGTCGCGCTGCCCGACGCGCCGCCGGGGCCCAGTCACGTGCTGGTGCGCGCCCTGGCCTCGGGGCTGAGCCGCGGCACCGAGCGCCTGGTCTTCGAGGGCCGCGTGCCCGCCTCGGAACATGCGCGCATGCGCGCCCCGATGCAGGTCGGCGACTTCCCCTTCCCAGTGCGCTATGGCTACGCGCTGGCGGCCGAGGTCGAACAGGGGCCGCCCGAGCTGGCGGGCAAGCGCGTCTTCGCCCTGCACCCGCACCAGACGCGCGCGTGGCTGCCCGCGCGCGCCTGCCACCTGCTGCCGCCCGGCCTGCCGCCCGCGCGCGCGACGCTGGCGGCGAACACGGAAACCGCGCTGACCGCGTTGTGGGACGCGGGCGCGGGGCCGGGCGACCGCATCCTAGTCGTGGGCGCGGGGGTCGTCGGCTGCCTGATCGCGCGGCTGGCGGCGCGCATGCCCGGCTGCGAGGTCTTCGTGACCGACAGGGTAGCCGAGCGCGCCCGCATCGCGGGTGAACTTGCCGTGACCTGGCGCGCGCCCGACGACCTGCCCGCCGGTTGCGACCTGGCCTTCAACTGCACCGGCGCGGGGGCGGGTCTGCAAGCCGCGCTCGACGCGCTGGGCCCGGAGGGGCGCGCCGTCGAGGTCAGCTGGCACGGCGACGCCGAGGCCACGCTGCGCCTTGGCGGCGCCTTCCACGCGCTGCGGCTGACGGTGGCGTCCTCGCAGGTCGGGCGCGTGCCGCCGGCGCGCGCCCCGCGCTGGGACGGCCCGCGGCGCCTTGCGGCGGCGCTGCGCATCCTGGCCGAGGACCCGGCCCTCGACGCGCTGATCGAGCATCGCGCGCCCTTCTTCGACCTGCCCGCCCGCCTGCCCGCGCTGCTTGCGCCCGGCGCGCCCGGCGGGGGCGTGGCGATCGCATATCCCCCGGCCGGCCGCGACGGCGCGCCGGCGCAAGCAAGGACCGCCCCATGACAGGACAGGAAGCCTCTCTTTACGCCGTCGAGGTGCGCGACCATGTGATGATCGCCCACTCGCTGCCCGACCCGCTGTTCGGCCCGGCGCAGAAGCTGCACGGCGCGACCTATGTCGTGGACGCGGCCTTCATGCGCCCCGAGCTGACCGAGCAGGGCGTGGTCGTGGACATCGGCCGCGCGCGCGAGGCGCTGCGCGCCGCGCTGGCCCCGCTGGACTACGGCAATCTGGACGAGCTGCTGCCCGGGCGCCTGACCACCACGGAATATCTGTGCCGCCACATCTACGAGCGACTGCGCGACGCGGCGCGCGCGGGGGCGCTGGGGCCGGGCGCCGAGGGGCTGACGCGCATCCGCGTGACGCTGAGCGAGTCGCATCTGGCCCGCGCCTGGCACGAAGGCCCGGCATGAGCGCGCGCGCCCCGGCGGCCTGGCTGGCGGTTCCGGGCGCGCTCGACGCGCCGACGGGGGGCTATGCCTATGCCCGGCGCGTGCTGCGCGCGGCCGGGGGCCTGCTGGGGCATCTGC
Organism: Oceanicella actignis; assembly: GCF_008124525.1. Taxonomy (GTDB): domain Bacteria; phylum Pseudomonadota; class Alphaproteobacteria; order Rhodobacterales; family Rhodobacteraceae; genus Oceanicella; species Oceanicella actignis. The sequence goes on along the minus strand of NZ_VNHJ01000001.1, from coordinate 214,110 downwards.
CGCTGCCCGGCGGATTTCCCGATCCCTCTCCCGCGCAGATCGAGGGCGCGCTGAAGGCGCTTTCGCTGGCGCGCGGGCCGGTGGCGATCGACGGGCTGGCGCTGGGCGTGCTGCCGGCCGAAGGCGTGGCCGCGCTGGCGGGGCCGGTCATCGGGCTGCTGCACCATCCGCTGGGGCTCGAGACGGGGCTTGAGCCGGCGCGCGCCAGGGCGCTGCTGCAAAGCGAGGGCGCGGCGCTGCGCGCCTGCGCCGCGGTCGTGACCACAAGCGCCGCGACGGCGCACGCGGCGGCCGAGCTCTTCGTCCTCGATCCCGCGCGGGTGCATGTCGCGCCGCCCGGCCTTGCCCGCGCCGCCCCCGCCCGGGGCGCCGAGCCCGGCGCGCCTCGGCTGATCCTGGGCGTCGGCGCGCTGACCCCGCGCAAGGGCTGGGACGTGCTGCTGCGCGCGCTGGCCGCGCTGGGGCCGGGCGCGTGGCGCTGCGCCATCGTCGGCGCGCATGACCGCGACCCGGCCGAGGCGGCGCGCCTGCGCGCGCTGATCGCGCAGCTTGGCCTGGAAGAGCGGGCGACGCTGACCGGCGCGCTCGACGCGCCCGCGCTCGAGCGCATGTTCGCGCGGGCCGACATCTTCTGCCTTCCCAGCCGCTACGAAGGATATGGCATGGCCGCGGCCGAGGCGATGATGCGCGCCCTGCCCGTCGTCGCCACCCACGCCGTGCGCGAGGCCGCGCCGCCGGGCGCGGCGCTGCTGGTCCCGCCCGACGATCCCGAGGCGCTGGCCGACGCGCTGGCGCTGCTGCTCTCGCGCCCCGAGGCGCGCCGGCGCCTGGCGCAGGCGGCGCGCGCGCATGCGATGACCCTGCCCGACTGGGACGAGACCGCGCGCCGCATCCTGCGCGTCGTGCGCGATGCGCGCGGCGCGCCGTCGGCGGCGGCGCGGGCATGAGCGGCTTCGCGCTCGACTGGCTCGACCTGCGCGCGCCGGCCGACCGCGCCGCGCGCAGCATGGCTCTGGCCCGGCGCCTGGCCGCGTGGACCGGCGGCGCGCCGCTTGCGGCCGTGGATCTGGGCGCCGGAGCGGGCGCGACGGTTCAGGCGCTGGCCCCGCTGGCGCCGCGGCTGCGCTGGCTGCTGGTCGATGCGGATGCGGGGCTTCTGGCCGAGGCGCGCCGCCGCACCGGCGCGCGAACGGCGCGCGCCGACCTGTCCGCGCCCGACGAGGTCGAGCGGCTTCTGGCCGGGGCGCGGGTCGTCGCCGCCTCGGCCTTCTTCGACCTGTGCTCCGAGGCCTGGATCGCCCGCTTCGTCCGGGCCCTGCCGCGCGATGCGGCGGTGCTGGCGGCGCTGACCTATGACGGGCGCGAGCGCTGGTCGCCCGCCGATCCGGCCGAGCCCGCCGCCCTGGCCGCCTTCCACGCGCATCAGCGCCGCGACAAGGGGCTGGGCCCGGCGCTGGGCCCGGACGCCGCCCCCACCCTGGCGCGGATGCTGCGCGCGGCGGGCTGGAGCGTGAGCGCAGCGCCCTCGCCCTGGCGGCTGGGGGCGGGCGACGCGGCGCTGATCGCCGCACTGGCCGAGGGCGCCGCCGCCGCGGTGGGCGAGACGGGCGCGCTGACGGCGCCGACGCTCGAGCGCTGGCGGCTGGCGCGGCGCGCGGCACGGCAGGTCGAGATCGGGCATGTCGACATCCTGGCGCTGCCGCCCGGCTGACAAGATGCAAGGACGCGCAGTGCGAATCCCGCGGCCGCGCCGATCCCCTGGGCCGCGCCGCAAGGCCGCCAAGACGCGCCCCGAACGGCCGGCCGACGACCCGACGGCGGGCCCGGCGGCCCAAGCGCAGATCCGCCGCGCCGGCCTTCGCGCAGCCCTTGTCGGGAACCGCGCCCGCCGCGCCCAGCCCCGGCGAGCCGCGGCCCGGATCAGCCGCCCCCGAGCATGCGGCGCATCACGCCGTCGCGGTCGATGAAGGCGTGCTTGAGCGCCGCCAGCACATGCGCCGCGGCCAGAAGGCCGATCATCACGCCCATCGGCCCATGCACCTGCCCGAGCAACGTCTCGGACAGCGCCCGGTCCGGCGTCAGCGGCAGCCGCGCGTCGAACAGGAACCAGACCGGCGCCGGCGCGGGATACAGGCTGACGCCGATCCAGCCGACGACCGGCGCCGCGATCAGCAGCGCATAGAGCAGCAGATGCACGATCCGCGAGGCCGCCCGCTCCCACGCGCGCAGCGGCGGATCATGGGGCGCCGGCGGCCGCGCCGCCCGCGCCGCCGCGCGCAGGATCATCAGCCCGAGCACCGTCAGACCCGCCGACTTGTGCAGATCGTAGATGAGATCGAACGCCCCCGCCCCCAGCGCGCCGTTCACGCGCGCCGCCACTTCGGGGTCGTAGCCCTCGATCAACAGCCCCGCCGGGATCAACACGATCACCAGCGCCGCCACGATCCAGTGCAGCGCGCGCTGAAGAGGCGTGTAGGCGCCCGCGCTCATGGCCGGCTCCAGCTGTTGCGCATGTCGCAGGTGAACAGCACGTCGCCGTCGTCGAACACATGCACCTCGGTGCGCGGGCGCAGCGCCTCGTCCAGCCGCTCGATGGGCGAGAGGCGAAAGCCCGGCTTGCCCGATCCCAGGATCATCGGCGCCATGAGGATGTGCAGCATGTCCACCGCCCGCGCCTCGAGGAAACCGGCCAGCGTGTCGGCGCCGCCCTCGACCAGAAGGCGCGTCAGGCCGCGCTCGGCCAGCGCGGCGACGATGGCGCGGGGGTCGAAGCGCCCGCCCGGCGCGGGCAGGCGCAGCGCCTCGGCCGGCGGCGGCGGCGGGGGGGCGTCAGGCGCGCTCGCCACCAGCACGGGCGCCGTGCCGTCGGCCAGGATCGCGGCGTCGCGCGGCATGCGCCCGCGCGGGTCGATGACCACGCGCGCCGGGTGGCGGCCGTCGACGCGGCGCACCGTCAGCCGGGGATCGTCGGCGGCGACGGTGCCGACCCCCACGATCACCGCATCGACATGCGCGCGCAGGCGGTGCAGATGCTCGAGCGCGCGCGCGCCGTTGATGTATTTCGACGCTCCCGTGACCGTGGCGATGCGCCCGTCCAGCGACTGGCCGAGCTGCGCGATCACCACCGGCGCGCCATCCGCGCGCAGCGGGGCGAGCGCCTGGGGGCGCGTTGCCGGAGCATGGTTCATGTGCGGCCGCTCCCTTCCTTGCCGACGGGTGCGAGGATGCGCGCGCTTCGCGTCCACATCATGGCCGTCCCTCCGCCGCCGGACAAGACTCGCGCATGGCGCGGGGGCCGGACGACCGGGCGGGCCGCGCCGGGGCTGGCGCAGGCTGCGCCTTCCGGGGCGCGAGCGGCGCCGGCCGGGGCGCGGGCTTGGCGGATGAAGGCGCGGGCTCGGCCGGCAGGCCGCGCCAGGGCTGGCGCTTGAACCAGGACGCCGCATGCGCCGTCGCGATCAGCGCCGCGAAGCCGGTCAGGTTGACCAGCGCGTTCGTCCACGGGCTGCGGCCCGCCACGTCCAGCCACACCCCGGCCGCCTGCGCCAGAACCATCGAGGTCAGGAACACGGCCAGCGACTGGCTCCCGACCTTGCGGACGACCCGCACCGCCGCCGGCCAGCCCCGCGCCGCCAGCCAGCCGCGCCCGCGCGCGCCCAGCGCGCTCCAGACCAGCGTCGCCAGCGCGGCCAGATGCAGCAGCTGCGCAAGCCCGATGCGCTCGGCCGGCAGGAACAGATCGAAGCCCAGCAGGGCGCGCGCGCCTTCGCCGTAAAGCGCCAGAATCAGCGCGTCGAGCGCGGGCAGATGGGCGCGGATCTCGTCCACATAGGCATGGGGCGCCGTCGCCAGCGCCGCCGCCGCCGCCGCGATCAGCATGCGCCGCCCCGGCCCCGCCGGCGGCGCCGCGCGCCGTCCCGGCGCGGCCAGCCGCCGCCCCGCCGGACCCGCCGCCAGCCATGCCAGATAGGCCAGCGCGAGGAAGTGCAGATAGCGCCACCCGCCGACCCAGCTTTTCCACCACAGGAACTCGGTCTGCGCGCGCAGGCGCGCGATCGCCTCGGTCAGCGCCCAGTCGGCCGGCAGGTAAAGCCCCTGGTGGATCTTGAACCACGCGAAGGGCAGCGCCGTGAGCAGCACCGCCGCCGCCGCGATGGCCAGCGCGCGCGAGACCGGCGGCGCCGGCAGCCATCCCATGCCGAAGGCGAAGCCGGTGAAGAACACCAGCTGCCAGCCGAAGGGGTTGAAGAACCAGTCGATCTCGGGCGCCCAGGGGCGCGAGGGCAGATGCGCCCAGCCCAGCTGCGCCGCCAGCCACACCGCCAGCGCGGCCGCCGCCACCGCGCCGCGCCCGCCCAGCCGGTGCAGCGCCATCATCGCCGGGATCATCGCCAGGATCGCCAGATACATGGGCAGGATGTCGAAATAGTTCGGCGTCCAGCGCAGCGTCATCAGACCCAACAGCGCCTCTCCCGTGTTCTCGAAGAACGGCACGATGGGCACGGCCGCCACATAGCGCTTGTCCGGCAGCCCCAGCTGCAGCCGATCGACCGCGTAGAGCAGCGCCGCCACGCACAGGAACAGCCCCACATGCGCCCAATAGACCTGCCAGACGCGATGCGCGATCCGCGCCGTTCCCATCAGCCAGCCGCGCCGCGCGAACACGCCGCCGAAGGCGATGGCCGAGGCCATGCCCGAGCAGAACACGAAGATCTCGGTCGCGTCCGAAAAGCCGAAGCGCGCCGGAATCCACAGCGCCCACGCATCGTTCGGCACATGCGCGACGAAGATGATGAACATCGCCAGCCCGCGAAAGAAGTCGAGCCGCGGATCGCGCCCCGCCCCACGCCCCGAATCGGCCAGCCTCGCGCCGACGGCCGCGTTCATGCCGCGCCCGGCGCGGCGCGCAGCCCGCCGCTCCGCCCCTGGGCGCGCCGCGCCGCGATGGCCTGGCGGCGGCGGGCGCAATAGCCGTCCTCGGCGCCGCGGCGCGCCGCGCGGCGGGCCAGCATGGCCTCGGCCTCGTCAAGCAGCCCGGCGCGCAGGGCGGCCTCGACGGCCAGGCGCTCGAACACGTCGCGCTGCGCATGACTGCCGCCCAGCGCCTGCATGCGCGGCGCGGCGCGCGCGAAGGCGGCATGGGCGCGCGCATGATCGCCGTTGCGAAAGGCCAGCAGCGCCTGCGCCGCCGGAAGGGCGGCCAGGGCGGCGACCTCGTGCTGGTCGTGGTCGAGCCGCTCGGCGTCGCGGGCGATGCGCGCGCTCAGCGCCTCGGCCTCGGCGGCGCGGCCGGCGCGCGTCAGGCTCAGCAGATAGTGCAGATCGGCGAACATCACCTGCCCGTCATCGACGCGCCGCGCGCACAGCTCGCCCAGCGCCTCCCAGCGCGCGCCCACATCGACCCCCTCCAGCTCGAGCCGCATCAGCAGCGACGCCGCGTTGGCGATGTCGCGATAGTCGTCGGTGCGGTCGGGCCAGACCTTGCGGTCGTATAGCTCGAGCGCGGGCCCCCAGGCGCCCCGGTCCAGATGGAACAGCGCCAGATGCCACCACACATGATAGCCGAAATTGTTGCAATGCGCCCAGCGCGCCGATTGCCCCGCCAGCCAGCGCACGCCCCTTTCCGGCTGGCCGGTCATGTCGTGGACATGGGCGACGGCGTGCAGCCCCCAGGCGTCGTCGGGCGCAAGCTCGAGCCCCTCGAGCCCGGCGCGCTCGGCGGCGGCGTAGTCGCCCGTCTCTTCCAGCGCGAAGGCCGTGCATCCGAGGAAATAGCCGCGATGCGGGTGATCGGCGCCAAAGCCCGGCGCCTGATCGGCCAGGGCGGCGCGCATCCCGGCCGGATCGCCCAGGATGAAGCGCACCGCCTGCGTCAGCTTCATGGCCAGCGAATCGCCGGGCCAGCGCCGCGCGATGGCCTCGAGCCGCGCGGCCGCGGCGCGCTGGCGCCCCGCGCGCATGTCGGACAGGGCGGCCACATAGGCCGCCTCGCGCGCATTGGCGCCGCCCTGCGCGGCGGCCGCGCGCGCCGCGCGCAGGGCGTCGTCGGCGGCGGGCAGCAGCTCGGCGCGGCCCAGCAGCAGCATGAAGAACCCCTTGGCCGCGTGCCCCAGCGCAAAGCCCGGCTCGGCCGCCAGCGCGCGCGCCAGATGCTCGGGCGTCGCGGCGCCGTGGGCCAGAAAGGCGGCCACGCAGGCGTCCCAGGCGCCGGCGGCCTCGGAGGATTGCAGCGTCAGGTCGTGTCCGGCGGCATCGGTGCGCATGAGCGTCTCTTTCGTCCTGTTTCCTGCCCGAACGCTGGACCAGCATTGCGGCGATGGCGAGGGGGCGGAAGGCGCTCTCACCCTCTTGTGACGACGCGCGAGCGCGCCGCGGCGCATTGTGGGGAAGCCCCCGAGGCCCGCCCCGCGGGGAAAGCGCGACGCGCCGCGCCGACAGGAGTCCAACGAGCCGATGAGCCGAACCCCGCCCCCAGAAGGCGCCGCCCGGACCGAAGCGCCCAAGGACGCGCCCGTCGGCGCGCCGGTCGCCTCGCGGCGCGGCGCCCCCGTGAACGATCCCGTCGCCGGCGCCCCCGTCGTCGCGCCCGCCGGCGCGCCCGCCGCCACCCCCGCCGCAGGCCCCGCTGCAAACGCCGCCTCAGGCTCGGCCGCGGTCCCTGCCGAAAAGCCCGGCGCCGGCCCCGCGCCCCCCGTCGACGCCCGCGCCCTGGCGGCGGCGCTGGCGCTGTTGGCGCTGCTGGCGGCGCGGGCCCATGCCGAGCGGGGCGCGCCCCTGGTCTGGGCGGCGCTGCTGGGCGCGTTCGCGGGGCTGGCGCTGCATCACGCGCGCTTCGGCTTCGCCTCGGCCTGGCGGCGCATGACGCGCGAGCGGCGCGGCGCGGGGCTGCGCGCGCAGATGCTGCTGATCGGGCTGACCTGCGCGGCGTCCTACCCGCTCATGCAATGGGGCGCCCAGATCGGCCTGCCCGCGCGCGGCCATGTGCTGCCCATCGGCGCGGCCTCGGCGATCGGGGCGTTCATGTTCGGCGCCGGCATGCAGCTGGGCGGCGGCTGCGCCTCGGGCACGTTGCATGCGCTGGGGGGCGGCGCGCCGCGCATGGCCATCACGCTGGCCTTCTTCGTCGGCGGATCGGTCCTGGCGACGGCGCACTGGGATTTCTGGTCGGCCCTGCCGCGCACGCGCGCGGGCGCGTCGCTGCCGCAGATGATGGGCGCGCTGCCCGCGCTGGCGGTCACGCTGGCCCTGCTGGGCGCGATCGCGCTGGCCTCGGCGGCGCTCGAGCGCCGGCGCCACGGCGCGCTCGAGCCGCCTGCGCGCGCCGGCGACCCGCTGCGCGGCCCATGGACGCCGGGCATGGGCGCGGCGGCGCTGGCGCTGGTCGGCATCGGCTGCTTCCTGGCGCTGGGCCGGCCATGGGGCGTGACCTCGGCCTTCGCGCTGTGGGGCGCCAAGGCGCTGAACGCCGCCGGGCTGCCGGTGCAGGAGTGGACCTACTGGAGCGGCTGGCGGCGCGGCGCGCTCGAGGCGTCGGTGTTCGCCGACGCGACCTCGGTGATGAATTTCGGCATCGTGCTGGGCGCCATGGCCGCCGCCGCGCTTGCCGGGCGCTGGGGCGGCGGCGCGCGGCCGGACTTGCGCGGCGCGCTGACGGCCGCCGCCGGAGGGCTGCTGATGGGCTACGGCGCGCGCCTGGCCTATGGGTGCAACATCGGGGCCTATCTGGGCGGGCTGGCGTCGGGCTCGGCGCATGGGTGGTGGTGGCTGATCTGGGGCTGGGCGGGCTCGGCGCTGGGAACGCGCCTGCGCGCGCGGCTGGGCATGGACCCGCCCGCCTGCCCGCCTCGCGCATGAGGCCGCCCGACGCCGCGCCTCCGGCGCGTTCGTTCTTCTCGTCGCACCGAAGGAAAGGACCAACCATGATCCGCCCGCTTCCTGTCTGCCTCGCCCTTGTCGCCGCCCTTGGCGCCGCCGCGCCGCCCGCGGCGGCCGCCGAACCCGTCGCCCCCGCCGCCCTCTCGCCCCGGCCCGGATGGCGGACGATCGACGTCGCCCTGCCTTATGCCGAGCTGCTGCCGCGCCTGCGCGCGGCCGTGCGCGCCGAAGGCATGGCCGTGGTCGCCGAGGCCGGCCCCACCGAGGCCGCCCGCGCGCGCGGCGTGCGCGTTCCGGGCAACCGGGTGGTCGGGGTCTTCCGCAACGATTTCGCCGTGCGGGCGCTGCGCGCCTCGCTCGCGGCCATGATCGAGGCGCCGATCCGCTTCTACGTCGTCCAGACCCCGAGCGGCGCGACGCTGGCATGGAAGACGCCCAGCCACGTCTTCGCCCCCTACATGGCCGAGGGCGGCCCGGCCCTGGCCGGCCTGGCGCGCGAGCTTGACGCGATCTTCGAAGCCACCGCCGCCCGCGCGACGGCGCCCTGACGGGCCCGGCCGGCTTGCCCCGGCGCCCGGCGGGCTGCTATTGGTCAACCGATCGGACCAATTCAACCCGCCAGGCCCGCCATGCCCTTCCGCCCGGTCCAGACCGAGAAGACCGCCGCAGCCGTGGTGCGCCAGGTCGAGGAGCTGATCCTTCAGGGCGTGCTGCGCCCCGGCGACCGCCTGCCGGCCGAGCGCGAGCTGGCGCGCCGCCTTGCGGTCTCGCGCCCGACCCTGCGCGAGGCGCTGGCCGAGCTGGAATCGCGCGGCCTGACGGCGACCCGGCGCGGGGCGGGCGTGTTCGTGGCCGACGTGCTGGGCCAGGCCTTCGCGCCGCCGCTCATCGAGCTGTTCGCCACGCATGACCAGGCGCTCTACGACTATCTCAGCTTCCGCCGCGACCTCGAGGGGCTGGCCGCCGCCCGCGCCGCCGCGCAGGCCACCGAGGGCGATCGCGCCGTGATCGCCCGCGTGTTCGCGCGCATGGAGGCCGCCCACGCCCGCCGCAACCCGGACGAGGAGGCGCGCCTTGACGCCGAGTTCCACATGGCCGTGGTCGAGGCGGCGCACAACGTGGTCATGCTGCACATGATGCGCTCGATGTTCGAGCTGCTGCGCCGCGGGGTGTTCTACAACCGCGACGCGCTGTTCGCCCTGCGCCCGGCGCGCGACGCGCTGCTCGAGCAGCACCGCGCCATCCGCGACGCGGTGCTGGCCGGCCGGCCGGACGAGGCGCGCGCGGCGGTCGAGGCGCATCTGGACTATGTCGCCGCCATGATGCGCGAGGTCGGCCGGCGCGCCTCGCTCGAACAGGTGGCGCGGCTGCGCCTGGCGCGGCTGGAGTGAAGGCGCCCCCGGGCCCCGTCAGTGAAGGCGCCCCCGGGCCCCGTCACGGCCCGCGGCCCCGGCGCCGCGCCCGAACCCTGGCAGCGCCCGGGCCGCGCCCGGGCCGCGCGCGGGGCCGCGTCGCCCGTCTCGCCTTGCGTCTCAGCCCCCCTCGCCGCCCCCGCGCCGGGACCGGCGCGCCAGGCGCGACAGCGCCAGCGGCGACAGCACCATGGGGATCTGGTAGAGCGCGACGAACAGGCCGAACAACGGATCGGGCGGCAAGGCGGCCAGATAGATCGCGACCGAGCGCGTGCCCCCCGTGAGCGCCAGCGCTCCCGCGCGCGGGCCCGCGCCTCCGCGCAGGCGGCGCAGCGCCAGATAGGGCCCCAGGATCAGCGCCGAGCCGAGCGCCAGATAAAGCGCCGCCCGACCCGGAGCCGCCGCCAGCGTCGCGCCGACGCCGTCGAACAGCGGCATGATGAAGACGGTCATCGCCAGCACCGTCAGCCCGTCGAAGGCCGGGCCCGAGCGCGCGATGCGCGCCGGGCCCAGAAGGCGCCGCAACAGCGCCGCCGCCAACGCCCCCGCGCCGATCATCGCCCCCGTGCGCAGCGCAAGCTCCAGCCCGCCCACCGGCGCCGCCGCGCCCAGCAGCCACGCCGCCAGCGGCGCGCCCGCAAGCGGGGCCAGGATCGACGCCGCCAGCGTGACCTCAAGCGCCAGCGCCGCGTCCAGCCCCATGATGAAGGCGAAGCCCGCCGCCGAGGCGATGGGCGGCGCGGCCAGCGTATAGACAAGCGCCGCGACGACGTCCGGCGGCGCGCCCGCCGCCCGCGCCGCCCCGAAGGCGGCCAGCGGCGCCAGCCCCACCATGACCGCGGCCGCGGCGAAGGCCCGCGCGGCCCGCCGGCCTCCGCCCAGCCGCGCCGCCGCGCGCAGGTCGATCCGCGTCATCGCCAGCGCATAGACCATCGCCACCAGCGCCGGCAGGAAGGGGCGCAGCGCCGCCGCCAGCTGCGGCGCGGCCAGCGCGACCAGCGCCGACAGGGCCAGCGCCCAGCGCGCCCGCCCGCCAAGCCAGGCCAGCGCCCCGATCAGGACCCGGCCCGCCGCGCCCGGCCGCACGCCGCTCATGGCCCTCAGCCTTGCCCGAGGGCGGGCATGGCGCGCAGGCGCAGGCCCTCGGGCGTCAGCTCGATCGCCCGCAGCATCGGCGCGCCCATGTGCCGGCGCAGGCCCGGCTCGCCCGGCTCGGGCGCGAAAAGCGGCCCCGTGGGCGGCGAGACCGAGACCCGCAAGCCGCGCCAGTCGATCTCGTGCGCGCCGTGCGCGTGGGCGCAGAGGATGCACAGCGGCGGGCGCGGGGCGGCGGCCAGGGCGCACAGCAGCTCGTCGGCGCCCTCGAAGGGCCAGCGGTCCAGCTGCGGCATGCCCAGCGCGCAAGGCGGGTGATGCATGATCAGAACCCACGGCTCGTCGCCCATCTCGGCGAGGCGGGCGCGCAGCCACTGGGCCTGCGCCGGGGTCAGACGGCCGGCAACCTGCCCCGGCGCCAGCGTGTCGAGCCCCACCAGGCGCAGCCGCCCCGCCTGACGCACGCCGCACAGAAAGGGCGGCGCCTCGGCGGCGACGGCCTCGGGGAAGGCGGCGGCCAGCGCGCCGCGCTCGTCGTGATTGCCCGGCAGGATCCACAGCGGCGCCGCCCCGGCAAGCGCCCTGCGCGCCATGGCGTAGCTTTCGGGCGCGCCGTCATCGGCCAGATCGCCCGCATGCACGATCAGGTCGGGCGCAAGCCGGCGCGCCGCGGCCGCCGCCAACGCCAGGCGCGCGGCCGCCTCGCGCCCGGCCTCGCCCGCGCGGATGTGGGAATCGCACAGAAGAACGATGCGGCTCATGGCGCCTCCTTGCGCTCGGGGGCCCGGGCGGGCCGTGGTCACACTGCCGCCAATGGCGCGATCACATGCGCGAACGAGCCGCACACCCGCCCCGCGCGCAAGCCCATCGCGCCCAGCTCGCGGCCGGCGGCGTCGGCGGCGTCGAACAGCGGCGCGCCCTCGGCGCGCAGCGTGGTGGCCTGGCGATGCTCGTGCGCGGCCAGGGGCCCGGCCCAGGGCGCGCCCGCGCGCGGCGTCAGGCGCCGGTAGCCCAGCGTGCGGCGGCGGCGGGCGAAGCTGGTCTCGAGCGGCAGCAGGCCCAGCATCTCGCGCCGCGCGCCGTCGGCGCACTCCAGCCCGCGGCCCAGCGTCATGTAGCCCCCGCACTCGCCATAGATCAGCGCGCCCCGCTCGGCCGCCGCGCGCATGCCGGCGGCGAAGCGGGTCGCCGCGGCCAGGCGGTCGGCGTGCAGCTCGGGATAGCCGCCGGGCAGAAACACGGCGTCCGCATCGGCGGCCGGCGGCTCGTCGGCCAGGGGCGAGAAGGGCATGACCTGCGCCCCCTGCGCGCGCCAGTCGCGCAGCATGTGGTCATAGGCGAAGGCGAAGGCCACGTCGCGCGCGACGGCGATGCGCGCGCCCAAGGGCGCCAGCCGCGCCGGCGCCGCGCCCGCCGCCACGGGCCGGGCCAGGGCGCGCAGCGCCGCCAGGTCGCAGCCTTGCGCGACCAGATCGGCCGCCGCCTCGACGAAGGCCTCGAGATCCGCGCGCTCGGCCGCCTGCACCAACCCCAGGTGACGCGCGGGCGTCTGCAGCCGCGCGTCGCGCGCGATCGCGCCCAGCACCGGCGCGACCGGCGCGATCGCGCCGGCCAGCATGCGCTCGTGCCGCGCGCCGGCGACGCGGTTGAGGATGACGCCCGCCACCTCGACCCCCGGCCGATGGCGCGCAAGCCCCGCCACCAGCGCCCCGGCCGTCTGCGCCATGCGCGCGGCGTCCAGCACCAGCACCACCGGCGCGCCCAGCGCGCGCGCGACGTCGGCCGCCGCCCCGGTCCCGCCCGCGCCGGGCGCCTCGGCGCCGTCGAACAGGCCCATCGCGCCCTCGACGAGCAGCAGCTCGGCCCCGGTCGCGCGGGCGCGGGCGCGAAGGGCGGCGGGCGGCTCGGCCCAGGCGTCGAGCGTCGCGCAAGGCCGGCCCGTGGCGGCCTCGTGGAAGGCCGGGTCGATGTAGTCGGGTCCGCACTTGCCCGAGGCGACGTCCGCCCCCGCCCGGCGCAGCGCGCGCAAGAGCCCGAGGGTCAGGACCGTCTTGCCCGAGCCCGAGGATGGAGCCGAAATGAGGAACGCCCGCGTCGCCGTCATGCCCCAGTCGGTAACGCCCCGCGCGCCGGCGGGCAAGGGCGCCCGGGGCCATGCGCGGGCCGAGCAGCCAGGCGCCCGGGAGGGGGCCGCGCGACGCGCTGGCGGCCGGCGCGGAGCGGCCGTCGGTCTGAGGACGGCCCGCCGATCAGCCGCGATCAGGGCGCGCGCGCCGCTTGCGCCGGCGAAGCCGCCCCCCCCCCCGCCGCGCGGAGATGCGCGGGGCGGAAGTCGCCGCGAGAGCGGGCGGCGCGGGGGCGCCCCCTGGCCCGCCCGCGCACGCGTCGGGGGACGAAAGGCGCGACCGCGGCCCGCCCGCCGCCGCCCGCGCGCAGGCGCGGGCGAAACTTCGACGCGGGCAAGGTGTTCATTTCGGCGTGGGCCGCCCGCGCGAAGGCGCGCGAGAAACCCGCAAGCGCCTTGGGCTTGCCCGGCGCCAGCGCCCGCCCCCGCCCGCGCAAGGACGCGTCAGCGCGGCTGGCTGAGCGTGCGGCGCACGGCGTCGCGCCATCCGGCGATCTTGGCCCGGCGCCGCTCGGGGTCCATCGACGGGACGAAGCGCCGGTCCAGCGACCACGACGCCGCAAAGCCCTGCGCGTCGGGGCACAGGCCCGCCTTCATGCCCGCCAGCCAGGCCGCGCCCAGCGCCGTGGTCTCGAGCACCCTGGGCCGGTCCACCGGCGCGTCGAGCATGTCGGCCAGGAACTGCATGGTCCAGTCCGAGGCGGTCATGCCGCCATCCACGCGCAGCACCGTGTCGGCGGCGCCCTCGGCGCTCCAGTCGCGGCGCATGGCCTCGATCAGATCGAGGCTCTGATAGCCCACGCTCTCGAGCGCGGCGCGCGCCAGCTCGGCCGGGCCGGTGCCGCGCGTCAGGCCGAAGATGGCGCCGCGGCACTCGGAATCCCACCAGGGCGCGCCAAGGCCGGTGAAGGCCGGCACCAGATAGACGTTCTGCGCCGGATCGGCGGCCTCGGCCAGGGGCTGGGTCTGCGCCGCCTCGCGGATGATGCCCAGCCCGTCGCGCAGCCATTGCACCACCGCCCCGGCGATGAAGATCGAGCCTTCGAGCGCATAGGTCGGCTTGCCGTCCAGCTGGTAGGCGATGGTGGTCAGCAGCCGGTTGGCGGACGCGACCGGCGCATCGCCGGTGTTGAGCAGCGCGAAGCAGCCGGTGCCGTAGGTGCTCTTGACCATGCCCGGCGCGAAGCAGGCCTGGCCGACCGTCGCCGCCTGCTGGTCGCCCGCCACCCCCAGGATGGGGATCTCGGCGCCCAGAAGGTCGGCGCGGGCGCGGCCGAAATCGTCGGCGCTGTCGCGCACCTCGGGCAGCATGGACATGGGCACGCGGAACATGCGGCACAGCTCGGCGTCCCAGGCGCCCGCGCGGATGTCGTAGAGCATGGTGCGCGAGGCGTTCGTGGCGTCGGTGGCGTGGACCTTGCCGCCGGTCAGGTTCCAGATCAGCCACGAATCGACCGTGCCGAAGGCCAGCTTGCCGGCCTCGGCGCGGGCGCGCGCGCCCTCGACGTTGTCGAGGATCCAGGCGATCTTGGTGGCCGAGAAGTAGGGGTCGAGCAGAAGCCCCGTCTTGGCCGACACCTCGGGCTCGGCGCCCTCGTCCTTGAGGCGGCGGCACAGATCGGCGGTGCGCCTGTCTTGCCAGACGATGGCGCGGCCCACGGGCTGGCCGGTTTCGCGATCCCAGACGACCGTCGTCTCGCGCTGGTTGGTGATGCCGATGGCCGCGATGTCGGCGGCGCGCAGGCCCGCGCGCTCGATGGCCGCGCGGCAGGTCGCCGCCGTGCTGGCCCACAGATCGGCGGGGTCGTGCTCGACCCAGCCCGAGGCGGGGAAATGCTGCGCGAACTCCTGCTGATCGACGGCGACGGGCGCGGGGGCCGCGTCGAAGACGATCGCCCGGGTCGAGGTGGTGCCCTGATCGATGGCCAGAATGTGCGTCATGGATGCGCCTCCCTGTTGCGCGGCGCGGGCTGGCGCCCGCCCTGGTCGTCGAGCGCGGGCGCGCCCGCGCACGTCATGGAGCCGGCGCGCCGCCCGCCGCGCCCGTTCCCGGCAAGCGGACCTGCTGCGCCCCCCGATCGGCGGGACGCCGCATCGGCCCCTGCGCCCTGCGCCGCAGGGAAGCCGAAGGCGCGCCGCGCGGCAAGCGGTCTTGCGCGTCGGGCCCCGAAAAAGGCGGCGCCCCCGCCCGCCTGGGCGGACGGGGGCGCCTGGCGGGGCGGCCGGCTCGTGGGGCGCCGGCCGCGCCGCGCGTCACTGCTGCCAGGACTTGATCAGCTCGTCATACGAGACGGTCATCGGCTTGGGCTTCTCGTTGGCCAGCTTCGGCTTGGGCGCGCCGGGCTGCGAGAGCCACCACTCGGGGTCCTTCTCCTCGTTCAGGCGCGGGCCCAGCTCGCCCTGCACGCCGGCGCGCTCGAGACGGGCCAGCACCTTTTCCTGCGCCTCGCAAAGGGCGTCGAGCGCCTCCTGCGGGGTCTTGGCGCCGGACGAGGCGTCGCCGATGTTCTGCCACCACAGCTGCGCCAGCTTGGGATAGTCGGGCACGTTCACGCCGGTCGGCGACCAGCGCACCCGCGCGGGCGAGCGGTAGAACTCGATCAGACCGCCCAGCTTGGGCGCGCGCTCGGTGAAGCTGTCATGCTGGATGGTGGACTCGCGGATGAAGGTCAGGCCGACATGCGACTTCTTCACGTCCACGGTCTTCGAGACCACGAACTGCGCGTAGAGCCAGGCGGCCTTGGCGCGGTCCACGGGGGTGGACTTGAGGATGGTCCACGAGCCGGCGTCCTGATAGCCGACCTTCATGCCCTCTTCCCAGTAGGCGCCGTGCGGCGAGGGGGCCATGCGCCACTTGGGCGTGCCGTCCTCGTTCACCACGGGCAGCCCCTCCTTCACCATGTCGGCGGTGAAGGCGGTGTACCAGAACATCTGCTGGGCGATCGCGCCCTGCGCGGGCACCGGGCCGGCCTCGGAGAAGACCATGCCGGCGGCCGCCGGCGGCGCATACTTCTTCAGCCAGTCCACGTATTTCTGCACGGCATACACGGCCGCGGGCGCGTTGGTGGCGCCGCCGCGCTTGACGCACGAGCCGGTGGGCTGGAACTTCTCGTTCACGCGGATGCCCCACTCGTCCACCGGGAAGCCGTTCGGCTCGCCCTTGTCGCCCATGCCGGCCATGGACATCCAGGCGTCGGTGAAGCGCCAGCCGAGGCTGGGGTCCTTCTTGCCGTAGTCCATGTGGCCGTAGACCTTCTGGCCGTCGATCTCGCGGCCGGTGAAGAACTCGGCGATGTCCTCATAGGCCGACCAGTTGACCGGAACGCCCAGCTCGTAGCCGTATTTCGCCTTGAAGTCGGCCTTGTTCTTGGGGTCGTTGAACCAGTCGTAGCGGAACCAGTAAAGGTTCGCGAACTGCTGGTCGGGCAGCTGGTAGATCTTGCCGTCGGGCCCGGTGGTGAACTGAAGCCCGATGAAGTCCTGGAGGTCGAGGTTGGGGTTGGTGACGTCCTTGCCCTCGCCGGCCATCCAGTCGGACAGCGGACGGGCCTGCTGGTAGCGCCAGTGGGTGCCGATCAGGTCCGAGTCGTTGATGTAGGCGTCGTAGATGTTCTCGCCCGACTGCATCTGGGTCTGCAGCTTCTCGACGACGTCGCCCTCGCCGATCAGGTCGTGCGTGACCTTGATGCCGGTGATCCTGGTGAACCAGGGTGCCAGCACCTTGGACTCGTATTCATGCGTGGTGATCGTCTCGGACACCACCTTGATCTCCATGCCCGCATAGGGCTTGGCGGCGTCGATGAACCACTGCATCTCGGCTTCCTGCTCGGCGCGCGAAAGCGTCGAGAGATCGCCGATCTCCTCGTCCAGGAACTTCTTGGCCGCGGCCATGTCCGCCCATCCGGGGCTTGCCCCCGCGATGAGCGCCAGCGCCGCGACGCCGGCCTTCAATCCCGTTCTCATCTTCATTCCTCCCGTGTCGAGATGCATTCACCTCCCCCCGCCCGATGCGGGGGCCTTCGCTCCGTCAGACCCAGCGGAACACCGCCGCGGCCCAGACGAGGCAAACCGCCAGCGCGCCGGTCAGGGGCGCGCCGAAAAACGCAAGCCATCCAAGGCAGATCCAGGCCGAGCCCAGCAGGCTGACGAACAGCCGGTCGCCCGGCGTGGTCTCGAAGCGCAGCACGCCCATGCGCGGGGGCTGCGGCCAGAACGCCGTCCACAGCGTCATCGCCGCCAGAAGGCACAGGATGACATAGAAGAACGCCGCCGTCGCCAGGGTCCAGGCCATCCAGCCGTTGGGGATCAGCGGCGCGGTCCAGTCCACCGCCCCGTCCTTGCGCGGCGCCGCGGCCAGCAGCCCGGCGGCCAGCGCGCCCAGGACCAGGACGACGCCCGCGGCCGTGGTCAGGAAAGCCTTCTTGCGCGTCGTCATCACACCCTCCCCATCGCGAAGCCCTTGGCGATGTAGTTGCGCACGAACCAGATCACGAGCGCGCCGGGCACGATGGTCAGCACGCCCGCCGCGGCCAGCACCCCCCAGTCAAGCCCCGAGGCCGAGACCGTGCGCGTCATGGTCGCCGCGATGGGCTTGGCGTCCACCGAGGTCAGCGTGCGGCTCAGCAGAAGCTCGACCCACGAGAACATGAAGCAGAAGAACGCCGTCACGCCGATCCCGCTGGCGATCAGCGGCATGAAGATCTTCACGAAGAAGCGGCCGAAGGAATAGCCGTCGATATAGGCGGTCTCGTCGATCTCCCTCGGCACGCCGCGCATGAACCCTTCGAGGATCCACACCGCCAGGGGCACGTTGAACAGGCAGTGCGCCAGCGCCACCGCGATATGGGTGTCGAACAGCCCGATCGAGGAATAGAGCTGGAAGAAGGGCAGCGCGAACACCGCCGGCGGCGCCATGCGGTTGGTCAGCAGCCAGAAGAACAGGTGCTTGTCGCCCAGGAAGCTGTAGCGGCTGAAGGCGTAGGCCGCCGGCAGCGCCGCCGCGATCGAGATGACCGTGTTCAGCACCACGTAGATCAGCGAGTTGATGTAGCCCCAATACCAGCTCGGATCGGTGAAGATGACCATGTAGTTGGCCAGCGTCAGATCGCGCGGCCAGAGCGAGAACGAGGACAGGATCTCCTCGTTCGTCTTCAGGCTCATGTTCACCAGCCAGTAGATCGGCAGCAGCAGGAACAGGATGTAGAGCGCGCAGGTCAGGGCCGAGCCGTTGAAGGCGAAGCGGCGGCGCGCGCCGGCGGGTGCGGGAGCGGTCATTTGCGGCTCTCCTGCGCGTCGAGATTGGTCATCACCGTGTAGAACACCCAGCTCAGCAGCAGGATCACCAGGAAGTAGATGATCGAGAACGCCGCCGCCGGGCCAAGGTCGAACTGCCCGATCGCCATCTTGACCAGGTCGATCGACAGGAGCGTGGTCGCGTTGCCCGGACCGCCGCCCGTGACCACGAAGGGCTCGGTGTAGATCATGAAGCTGTCCATGAAGCGCAGCAGGACGGCGATCAGCAGCACCCCCCGCATCTTGGGCAGCTCGATGTAGCGGAACACCTTCCAGCGGCTGGCCTGGTCGATCTTGGCCGCCTGGTAATAGGCGTCGGGGATCGAGCGCAGACCCGCATAGGCCAGCAGCACCACCAGCGAGGTCCAGTGCCACACATCCATCACGATGATGGTGATCCAGGCGTCGATCGGGTCCTGGGTGTAGTTGTAGTCGATCCCCAGCGCCGACAGCGCGTAGCCCAGAAGACCGATGTCCACGCGCCCGAAGATCTGCCAGATCGTGCCCACCACGTTCCACGGGATCAGCAGCGGCAGCGCCATCAGCACCAGGCAGACCGAGGCCCACACCCCCCGCTTGGGCATGTTCAGCGCCACGAACACCCCCAGCGGCACCTCGATCGCCAGGATGATCGCCGAGAAGGCCAGCTGGCGCAGGAAGGCGTTGTGCAGCCGCTCGGAGGCCAGCATCTCTTCGAACCACTCGAGCCCGGCCCAGAAGAACTGGTTGTTTCCGAAGGTGTCCTGGACCGAGTAGTTGACCACCGTCATCAGCGGAACGACGGCCGAGAAGCCCACCAGCAGCAGCACCGGCAGGACCAGGAACCAGGCGCGCTGGTTGACGGTCTTGTTCATCGCGCGGTCTCCTTCTCGTCGCGGGCGGGCACGCGCCAGCCGTCGACATAGACGTTGACGGCCTCCGGATCGAAGGCGAAGCGCGCCTCGCCCAGCGGCACGGCCTGCCCCTCGGGGGCCAGCATGTTGACCTCGCGTCCGGCATGTTCGGCGCGCACGATCTGGTGGCGCCCGATGTCCTCGACGCGGCGCACGACCACGGGAATGCCCTCGTCCGGGCCGGCCAGGCGCACGAATTCGGGGCGCACGCCGATCTCGGCGCGCTCCTGCGGGGCATGGTCGCCCGCCAGGGGAATGACGTGCTCGCCGATCCAGGCCTGCGCGCCGGCCACCCGCGCGGGCAGGACGTTCATGCCCGGCGAGCCGATGAAGAAGCCCACGAAGGTGTGCGCGGGGCGGGCGAACAGCTCTTCTGGCGCGCCCATCTGCACCACCTGCCCGTCATGCATCACCACCACCTTGTCGGCGAAGGTCAGCGCCTCGGTCTGGTCGTGGGTGACGTAGATCATCGTGTGCCCGAACTCGCGATGCAGGGCCTTGAGCTGGGTGCGCAGCTCCCACTTCATGTGGGGATCGATGACGGTCAGCGGCTCGTCGAACAGAATGGCGTTGACGTCCTCGCGCACCATGCCGCGGCCAAGGCTGATCTTCTGCTTGGCGTCGGCGGTCAGCCCCTGCGCCTTGCGGCCCAGCGCGTCGGTCATGCCGATCATCTCGGCCACGGCGCCGACGCGGCGGCGCACGTAATCCTCTTCCGCGCCGCGGTTGCGCAGCGGGAAGGCCAGATTGTCGAACACCGTCATGGTGTCGTAGACGACCGGGAACTGGAACACCTGCGCGATGTTGCGCTCGGCGGTGGGCAGGTCGGTCACGTCGCGCCCGTCGAAGGCGATGCGCCCCTCGGACGGGCGCAGCAGCCCCGAGATGATGTTGAGCAGGGTGGTCTTGCCGCAGCCCGACGGCCCCAGCAGCGCATAGGCGCCGCCGTCCTCCCATTCATGATCCATGCGCTTGAGCGCATAATCCGCCGGCCCCGAAGGCGCCTTCAGGTAGGAATGGGCCAGCTGCGCCAGGGTGATCCTCGCCATGGGCGTGTCCTTCGCGTTTCAGGCCGCGGCGGCGTAGGCCGCGGCGGCGATGAGCCGCCCGTCCTCGCCGAACGCATAGACATGTTCGGGGGCGACGGCGACCTGCGCCGAGGCGCCCGGCGCCAGGTCATGCACCCCATGCACCAGCGCCACCCAGCGCGACGCGCCGTGGTCCAGATGCACGAAGCTTTCCGAGCCCGTCAGCTCGGTCACCGCCACGCGCGCCTCGAAGGCCAGGTCGCCCGCGCGCGGCGCGCCGATGCGCAGATGATCGGGGCGGAAGCCCAGCTGCAGCGCGCCGTCGGGCAGCGCCGCCAGCGGCCCGGCGGCGGGCAGCTCGTCGCCCGTCTCGGCGCGCAGGACGCCGCCGCTCTTGACCGCGCGCAGGAAGTTCATCGGCGGGTCCGAGAACACCCGCGCCGTGGTCGCGTCGGCCGGGCGGCGGTAGACCTCGGGGGTGGGGCCGAACTGGGTCACGCGGCCTTCCCACAGGCAGGCTGTGAAGCCGCCCAGCAGCAGCGCCTCGTGCGGCTCGGTGGTGGCGTAGACGAAGATCGCCCCCGACTCGGCGAAGATGCGCGGGATCTCGGCGCGCAGCTCCTCGCGCAGCTTGTAGTCCAGATTGGCCAGCGGCTCGTCCAGCAGCACCAGCCCCGCATCCTTGACCAGCGCGCGCGCCAGGGCGCAGCGCTGCTGCTGGCCGCCCGACAGCTCGAGCGGCTTGCGCCGCAGCTTGTCGTCGTCAAGCCTGACCAGCTCGGCCGCGCGGCGCACCCGGCGGTCGATCTCGACGCGGTCCAGGCCCTGAAGGCGCAGCGGCGAGGCGATGTTCTCATACACCGTCATGGACGGGTAGTTGATGAACTGCTGATAGACCATGGCCACGCGGCGGTCCTGCACGCGCATGCCGGTCACGTCGCGCCCCTCCCACAGGATGCGCCCCTGGCTGGGCCGGTCGAGCCCGGCCATCAGCCGCATGAGGCTGGTCTTGCCCGACAGGGTCGGACCCAGCAGCACGTTCATCGTGCCCTTCTCGAGCGTCAGATCCGTGGGGTGGATGTGGGTCTGTCCGTTGACGACCCGCGACACCCCCTCGAGCGTCAGCGTCATCGCGCTTCTCCCTCAGCGTGCGCGGGGGCCGGAGCGGGCGCGTTGGCGCGCATCCACGCGTCCAGCGCGCGCGCCTCGGCCTCGTCCAGCCGCAGCCCCAGCTTCGAGCGGCGCCACAGCACGTCATCGGCCGCGCGCGCCCATTCCTTGTCCATCAGCCAGCGCACCTCGCGCTCGGTCAGCGTCGCGCCGAAATCGCGGCCCATGTCCTCGGCCCGCTCGGCGCCGGCCAGCAGCGCCCGCGCCTCGGTCCCGTAGGCGCGGGTCAGCCGCATGGCCCAGCGCTCGGTCAGGAAGGGATGCGCCGCGCGCAGCTCGGCCGCCAGCGCCGGCGCCCCGTCCCAGGGGAAGTCGCCGCCCGGCAGGGGCGCGCGCGCGGTCCAGGCGCGCCTGGCGCCGGTCCAAGGGACAAGGCGCGCCATGGCCGCCTCGGCCAGCTTGCGGTAGGTGGTGATCTTGCCGCCGAAGACGTTCAGCATCGGCGCCTCTCCGTCCTTTCCGCCCTCGACCTTGAGCACATAGTCGCGGGTCGCGGCCGTGGCCGACGAGGCGCCGTCGTCGTAAAGCGGCCGCACCCCGGAATAGGACCATACCACGTCTTCGCGCGTCACGGGGTTGCGGAAATACGCCGAGACCGCGGCCAGCAGATAGTCGCGCTCGGCGGGGGTGCACTCGGCCGCGCCGGGGTCGCCCTCGTGATCGACGTCGGTGGTGCCGATGAGCGTGAAGTCCTGCTCGTAGGGGATGGCGAACAGCACCCGCCCGTCGGCGTTCTGGAAGATGTAGGGCCGGTCGTGGTCGAACAGCTTGCGCGTGACGATGTGCGAGCCGCGCACCAGGCGGATCCTGTCCGAGGTGACCAGCCCCGCCTTGGCGCCGATCACGTCCGCCACCCAGGGCCCGGCGGCGTTGACCAGGATGCGGGCCGAGCGCTCGAAGGTCTCGCCGCTGGTCATGTCGCGCAGCGTCACCCGCCACAGCCCGTTCTCGCGCCGCGCGGCCTCGACGCGCGTGCGCGTGCGGATCACCGCCCCGCGCCGCGCCGCGTCGCGCGCGTTCAGCACCACCAGGCGGCTGTCCTCGACCCAGCAGTCGGAATACTCGAACCCGCGGGTGAATTCGGGCTTGAGCGGCGCCCCCGCCGGGTCGCGCGTCAGGTCCAGAGAACGCGAGGGCGGCAGGATCTTGCGCCCGCCCAGGTGATCGTAAAGAAACAGCCCCAGCCGCAGCATCCAGGCCGGCCGCAGCCCCTTGTGATGGGGCAGCACGAAGCGCAGCGGCCACGAGATGTGCGGCATGGCCACGAGCAGCGTCTCGCGCTCGCGCAGCGCCTCGCGCACCAGGCGGAACTCGTAATACTCGAGATAGCGCAAGCCGCCGTGGAACAGCTTGGTCGAGGCCGAAGAGGTCGCCTGCGCCAGGTCGCCCTGCTCGGCCAGCTCGACGCTCAGGCCCCGCCCCGCCGCGTCGCGGGCGATTCCGCAGCCGTTCACCCCGCCGCCGATCACGAAGATGTCCGAAGTCATGGCATGCTCCTTCCCGAGGCGCGGGGCGCGCGATCGCTTCGCCTTCAACAAATGCGCGGAACGGCTCTGTTCTGTCAATAACGAAAGAAAGCGAAAGCCGAATGCGCGTTTTCGCGCCCGCGCGCGAACGCCGCGCGCCCCAAGGTTGACCGCGGCGCGTCGATGGCCGACCTTTTTCGCTGCCGGCGCGAATCGGCGCGCCCTGCGCCGCCGGCGTGTTGCGTGCGCGGCCCTTGCGGGCGCGCGATGAGTCCCGGCGCGGCGACGCCGCCGGGAGCGTGGAGGCGAAGATGATGCGACAGGCGCTTGCGGCGACGCGCCGCGCATGCGGCCGGGCCATGGCTCGCCTGCGCGGCGGGGCCCGCGACGAAGCCGGCGCGGCGACGGTCGAGTTCGTGATCGTCGTGCCGGTGCTGCTGATGATCGTGTTCTCGATCTACGAAGCCGGCTGGTACATGGTGCGCACCACCATGCTGGACCGCGGGCTGGACCTGGCGATTCGCGACTTGCGGCTGGGCCTGGTGACCGACCCCACCCCCGCCACGATCAAGAAGCGCATCTGCGAGCATGCGCAGATCATCAAGGACTGCGAAAGCAGCCTGATTCTCGAGCTGACGCCCTTCACCCTGTCAAGCGGCGCGCCGACCACCGAGCCGGTCTGCGTGGACCGCTCGGCGGGCGTCATCAACCCGCCCGTGACCTACACCCCCGGCGCGCCCTCGCAGATCATGTTCGTGCGGGCCTGCACGGTGGTCGGCGCGCTGTTCCCGCTCATGGGCTTCGCCGAGGCGATGGCCCGTTCGGCCAATGGCGAGTTCGCGATCATCGCGCACTCGGCCTTCGTGAACGAGCCGCAATGATGGGCGCGCGCGGCGAAACCCTGCGCGCGGCGATCGGCGCGGCCGCGGCGCGCCCCGCGCGGCTGCTGCGGCGCTGCGCGGCGCGCGCGCGGCGCATGCGCGGCGACGAGCGCGGCGCGATCACGGTCGAGTTCGTGATCTGGGTCCCCATCCTGATCTTCTGGCTGGTGGCCAGCCTGGCCTTCTACGACGCCTTTCGCGACCGGGGCAACGCGGTGCGCGCCTCGAACGTGATCGCGGACATCGTCTCGCGCCAGACCGAGGTCAACGACGCCTTCGTCTCGACGCTGCACGACCTGCTGCAGCAGCTGCTGTCGGGCTCGCCGCCGGGCAAGTGGCTGCGCATCTCGAGCGTGAAATACGAGGGCGGCCGCCACTTCGTCGAATGGTCCGCGCCCAGCGGCTCGGGCCTGCCGCTGACCGACGCGGACCTCGACCCCGCGCAGTTTCCGCGCATGGCCGACGGCGACAGCCTGATCCTGGTCGAGACCTTCGTGCCCTTCGAGCCGATCCTGAGCTGGACGGGCATCGAGGCGACCACGCTGCACCTGCGCATGCCGACCGAGCCGCGCTTCACCTCGAAGATCGCCTACAGGAACTGAGCCCCGTCAGGTGCCGCAATAGGTCACCCGCACCGCTTCGGCGGGCGCGGGGGGCGCGGCCAGATCGGCGTGCTCGGGCGCGGGCTCGTCGAAGGGGCGGCGCAGCGCCGCGATCAGGCGCTCGGCCGGCGCCAGATCGCCGGCCTCGGCCGCGGCGATGGCCTGCTCGACGCGGTGGTTGCGCGGGATGACGGCCGGATTCGCCGCCCGCATGCGCCGCGCCGCCTCGGCCGGCGCAACGCGCCCGGCCTCAAGCGCCGCGCGCCAGCGGCCCAGCCAGTCGTCCAGCGGGCGCGGATCGCGGAACAGCGCGCGCACCGGCGCCGAGTCGCCCTCGGCCGCCAGGCAAAGGCGGCGGAAGAACAGGGTGAAGTCGGTCTCCTCGCCGCCCAGAAGGCGCAGCGCGCCGTCGATCAGCGCCTCGGCCTCGGGGGCGGCCGCATCGAGGCCCAGCTTGGGCGCGAAGGCCTCGCGCCAGGCGGCGGCGAACAGGTCGGGAAAGGCGTCGATCGCCTCTTGCGCCGAGGCGATGGCGCGGTCCTCGTCCGGGTCGATGCTGCGCGCCAGCGCCCCGGCCAGCCGCGACAGGTTCCAATGCGCCGCGCGCGGCTGCTGGTTCCAGGCGTAGCGCCCCGCATGGTCGATCGAGCTGAACACGCGGTCGGCCCGGAACCCGTCCATGAAGGCGCAGGGGCCGTAGTCGATGGTCTGCCCGCCCACATGCATGTTGTCGGTGTTCATCACGCCGTGGATGAAGCCCAGCGCCATCCACTGCGCCACCAGCCGCGCCTGGCGGGCCACGGCCTCGTCCAGCGCGGCGCGGGCGCGGTTCGGGGCCTGGGCCAGATGCGGAAAGTTGCGCGCCACGACGTGATCGAGCAGCGTGCGCACGGCCTCGTGATCGCCCTGCGCGGCGAAGAACTGGAAGGTGCCGACGCGCACATGCCCCTCGGCGACGCGGGTCAGCACCGCGCCGGGCAGCGGGCGCTCGCGCCGCACCACGGCGCCGGTGGCCGCGGCGGCCAGCGCGCGGGTGGTGGGCACGCCCATGGCGTGCATGGCCTCGGAGACGATGAACTCGCGCAGCACCGGCCCCAGCGCCGCCAGCCCGTCGCCCATGCGCGAGAACGGCGTGCGCCCCGCGCCCTTGAGCTGAAGGTCCTGGCGCACGCCCGCGCGGTCGATCACCTCGCCCAGCAGGATCGCGCGCCCGTCGCCCAACTGCGGCACGAAATGCCCGAACTGGTGCCCCGCATAGGCCATGGCCAGGGGCTCGGCGCCGGGCGGAAGCTCGGCCCCCGACAGCCAGCGCGCCCCCTGCTCCGAGGCCAGCAGCGCCGGATCGGCCCCCAGCTCGCGCGCCAGATCGGCGTTGAGCAGCAAGAGCCGCGGCGCGGGCGGGCGCGTGGGCTGAACGCGGGCGTAGAAGCGCTCGGGCAGGCGCGCATAGCTGTTGTCGAAGGCGAAGGGCGCGGCGCGGTCGGCGGCGACGTCGGCGGTGGGCGTTTGCATGGGCGGGTCTCCTTCCTTGCCGCAAAGCTAGGGCGCGACGCACCCGCGTCACGCCCCCGGCGCAGATTGCGCCGCCCGCCGGGGCCGCGCCCCGCGCCGCGGCGCCCGGCGACCCGGGCGGGCGACCCGCGCGGGCGGCGGGGCGGCCGGATCGCCTGCGGCAAGCGCGCCTTGTCCTGGCCGCGCCCCGCGCGGGCGGCGGGCGGCGGTCTGCGGCATCGGCCCCCGGCCGCGGCGGCCTGCGCCGCCGGCGCCAGGCCCTGTCCCGGCGGTGGGCGCCGGGCCTGCCCGGGGGCGGCGCCGCGGCGCGCCGGTCGCCCGAGCGGCCCCCGCGCGCCGCGGCGCCGCCTTCGCGCGCCCGGCGGCCCCGCTCAGGCCTCGGCGGGAACGATCCGGAACGGCCGCGGGAAGGCGCCGAGCGCCGCCCGCACCTCGTCCTCGTCCAGCGAGTCGACCCCGGCGGGCGACAGCTCGGCCACCAGCCCAAGGCGCTTGTCCTCGACCACGTGGATCGAGGCCGAGATGCCCGCCTTCTCGAGCGCCTCGCCATAGACGCGCACGATGGCGCGCTTGCGCAGATCGGGCTTGAAGACCTTGCCGACCGCGGTTTTGGGCAGCTCTTCGAGCACCTCGACATGCTTGGGATGCGCGGCGCGCTCGGCGATGCGCTCGCGCGCGAAGGCCATCAGCTCGTCCGCCGAGGCCTCGGCCCCCTGCTTGAGCTCGACATAGGCGCAAGGCACCTCGCCCGCATGGGCGTCGGGCTGGCCGACCGCGCCCACGAAGGCGACGGCGGGGTGGCCGGCCAGGGCCTCTTCGATCAGCGCGGGGTCGATGTTGTGCCCGCCGCGGATGATCAGATCCTTGGCCCGGCCGGTGATCCACAGATAGCCGTCGGCGTCGATCCGGCCCAGATCGCCGGTGCGCAGGTGCCCGGTCTCGGCGTAAAGGCCCTGGTTCTTGGAGGGATCGGTGTAGGTCGAGCCCTGGCGCACGCCCGGATTGCGCACGCAGATCTCGCCGATCTCGTCGGTCGCGCATTCGCGCGTGATGCGGCCCTGCTCGTCGAAATGCAGGATGCGCACGTCGGTGTAGGGGAAGGGGATGCCCACCGAGCCGACCTTGCGCTGCCCCTCGATCGGGTTGCACGAGACGAGGCAGGTGGCCTCGGTCATGCCGTAGCCTTCCAGGATCTTGACGCCCGTCGCCTGCTCGAACTGGCGGAACAGCTCGAGCGGCAGCGGCGCCGAGCCGCACAGCGCGTATTTCAGCGACGAGACGTCCGCGTCCACCGGGCGCTGCATCAGCGCCGCCGCCGCGGTGGGGACCATGACCATGAACTGCACGTTCCAGCGCTCGACCAGCTTCCAGAAATTGTCGAACACCCCCTCGCCGCGATAGCCGGCCGGGGTGGGCATGATCATGTGCGCCCCCGCCGCCACGCAGCTGATGAGGATGGGATAGGCCGCGAAGACGTGGAACAGCGGCAGCGGGCACAGCACGTTGTCGCCCGAGTTCAGCATCAGATAGTCCGAGATCCACCCGTTGTAGATCATGCCCCGGTGGTCATGCTGCGCCAGCTTGGGCATGCCGGTGGTGCCGCCGGTGTGGAAATAGGCGCCGATGCGCGCGGGATCGAGGCTTTCGGCGAAGTTCAGCGCCGCGCCGTCGCGCCGGCGCGTCTCGGCGTCGAAATCCAGCCGCCGCACGCCCTCGGGATACGAGACCTTGGGCCGCACGAAGGGCACGATCCAGCGCAGCGGCGGGCCCAGATAGCGGCGCAGATCCACCTCGAGCACGGTCTTGACCCCCGGCGCCTCGGCCAGCGCCGCGGCCGCCTTCTGGGCGACGTCGCTCTTGGGAAAGGGCGCGAGGGTGACCAGCGCCTTGGCGCCGCTCTCGCGCAGGATGGCGGCGATCTGCGAGGGTTCGAGCAGCGGGTTGATCGGGTTGACGATGCCCGCCGTCGCGCCCGCCAGCAGGGTGATGGCCGTCTCGTTGCAGTTGGGCAGCAGATAGGCGACGACGTCGCCTTCCTCGATCCCCAGCTCGCGCAGAAGGTTGGCGGTCTGGGTGACGCGGGCCCTGAGCTCGCGCCAGGTCAGCGTCTCGGCCCGGTCCTTGGGCCCCGAGGTGATCTGGAAGCTGAGCGCGGGCAGGTCGGGGACCCGCTCGACGGTCTGCGAAAGCATCTCGTAGATCGAGCGCGCGGTCCAGCGCTGCTCGACGGGCGTGCGCTCGATCGCGATCTTGTCCTCCACGGAGGCGAGCGTTCTGGGCGCGTGGGTCATCGACATCCTCCCGACATGACGTGCGGCGGGCGGCCGCGCGCGCAGATTTGCCGCGCGCGCCGCGACCCGCAAGCGCGACCTTGCGTCATCGCGGCCCTTGGGCGCGCGCCGCGCCGACGCCCGGCCCGGGCGAAGCGCCGCGGACGCCGGCCGGCCGGCCGCCTTGACGAAACGACAGCCTGCACCGGGCGCGCGCCCGCGTCCATGCCCTTGCGCCGCGCGCGCATGCCGGGGCTCGACGGGCGCTGGAGACGGCCGGCCGCCTTCTTGCGCCGCCCGCGCGCATGTCGGCCGGGCGCTGGAAGGGCGGCCGCAACCACGTCTGCGCCGCCCGCGCGCCGCATCGCCCCGGCGCCTGCGCCGACCGACGAAGCGGCGCGGCCTGGGACGGTCGGCGTCCGCGCGCCCCCTCGGCCGCCGCGTCGCGGCCCGCGGGACGGCCGCCCTTTGGCGCGAGGGGCGGGGCCGGGCCTGCGCCCCGTCCCGGCTTGAAGCGCCGCGCAGGCGCAAGGGGCGGCCCGGCGCGTTCAGCCCTGCGTGAACTGAAGCCGCGCGAGGCGCGCGTAAAGGCCGTCCTGCGCGGACAGCGTTTCGTGATCGCCCTCGGCGACGATGCGCCCGCCTTCCAGCACCACGATGCGGTCGGCGTTCTTCACCGTGGCCAGGCGGTGGGCGATGACCAGCGTCGTGCGGTCGCTGGACAGGCGCTCGACGGCCTGCTGCACCGCGCGCTCGCTTTCGGCGTCGAGCGCCGAGGTCGCCTCGTCCAGCAGCAGGATCGGCGCATCGCGCAGGATCGCGCGCGCGATCGCCAGGCGCTGCTTCTGCCCGCCCGACAGCATCACGCCGCGCTCGCCCACGAAGGTGTCGTAGCCCTGGGGCAGCTGCATGATGAAGTCATGCGCCGCGGCGGCGCGGGCGGCGGCGCGCACCTCTTCGTCCGAAGCGTCGGGGCGGCCGAAACGGATGTTGGCGGCGATGGTGTCGGCGAAGATGGCCGGGTCCTGGCTGACCAGCGCAAAGCGCGTGCGCACCGCCTCGGGCGCCATCAGCGCCATGTCCGCGCCGTCAAGCAGGATGCGCCCCTCATCCGGGTCGTAAAAGCGCAAAAGCAGCTGGAAAAGCGTCGTCTTGCCCGCGCCCGAGGGGCCGACCAGCGCCACCGTCTGGCCCGCGCGCACGCGCAGCGTCACGTCGTGCAGCGCCCGCGCGTCGCGGCGCGAGGGATAGCTGAAGGCGACGTTCTCGAAGGCGATCTCGCCGCGCGGCGGCTCGGGCGGGGGGATCGGGCGCGCCGGGCGGCGGATGGGGTCTTGCGCCTCGAGCAGCTCGACCAGGCGCTCGGTCGCGCCGGCGGCGCGCTGGATCTCGCCCCACACCTCGGACAGCGCGCCGACCGAACCGGCCACCAGCACCGCGTAGATCAGGAACTGCACCAGCTCGCCCGCGCTGATCGCGCCCGCGCGCAGATCGCCCGCGCCGATCCACAGCACGCCGACGACGCCGGTGAAGACCAGGAAGATGATGATCGCCGCCAGCATCGCCCGCGCCACGATGCGCCGCAGCGCGGCGCGGTAGGCCTCCTCGGTCAGCGCGCCGAAGCGCGCGCGCGCCATGTCCTCGCGCGTGTAGGCCTGAACGGTCTGCGCGGCCTGAAGGGTCTCGGACGCCTGCGCCGAGCTTCGCGCCACCAGGTCCTGGCTTTCGCGCGACAGCTGGCGCACCCGCCGGCCCAGAGTCAGGATCGGGAACACCACCATCGGCACGATCAGCAGCGCATAGGCCGACAGCTTGGGCGAGGTCCAGAACATCAGGGCCAGACCGCCGGCGAACAGCAGCAGGTTGCGCAGCGCGATCGAGGCGCTCGAGCCGATCACCGACAGAAGCAGCGTCGTGTCCGCGGTCAGGCGGCTGATGACCTCGCCGGTCATGAGGCGCTCGTAGAAGGCCGGGCTCATGGCGATGACCTTGCCGTAGACCGCCTTGCGCAGATCGGCGATCACCCGCTCGCCCAGCCGCGTGACCAGGTAGAAGCGCGCCGCCGTCGCCAGCGCCAGCGCGCCCGCGATGGCCACCGCGGCCAGGAAGTAGCTGTCCATCAGGTATTCGGACTCGGCCGAGAAGCCGTCCACCACCCGCCCCGCCGCCATGGGCAGCGCCAGGTTCAGCACCGTGGTCAGCAGCAGCATGGCCAGCGCGCCATACGCCAGGCGCCTGTGCGGGCGCACGAAAGGCGCAAGGCGGCGCAGCGCGCCCACGGATCGGGACTTGGCGCGTTCGGGCGTGTCGGAGAGCAAGGACAAGGGCTGAGTTCCCGCGGTCTGGCTGATCGCCCGGCT
The DNA here is from genome assembly GCF_008124525.1 of Oceanicella actignis. Classification (GTDB taxonomy): domain Bacteria; phylum Pseudomonadota; class Alphaproteobacteria; order Rhodobacterales; family Rhodobacteraceae; genus Oceanicella; species Oceanicella actignis. The sequence goes on along the minus strand of NZ_VNHJ01000001.1, from coordinate 184,129 downwards.
GGGCGGGACCCGATGTATCAACCGCCCGCCGGGCCGACAATAGCCGCAAGGTCGCGCCCCGGCGCGCGCGGCCCGAGGCGCGGGGCGGCTTCCGGGGCGGCGCAATTCCGACTTTTTCGGTTTACTTTTTCGTGGCCGCGATCTATCGAGTCGCCCGTGACCCAGCGCGTCGCCAGGCATCATCCCATAATTGCAACGAGGAACGGGACATGCTTCGCACGCGCGCAGCGGCCTCGGTCTGCGCCCTGGCGGCGGCCATGCCGGCCATGGCGCAAGAGGTCATCGAACTGGAACGGATCACGATCGAAGGCCGGTCGCACGACGGATTCTTCGCGGAACCTTTCGCCGCCGACGTCGGCGCGATCATGAAGACCGACGACCCCATCGCGCTGACGCCGCGCTCGGTCACGGTGGTGACGCAAGAGCAGCTTCAGCGGCGCGGCGCGCGAACGGTCGAGGATGCGCTGAAATACTCGTCCGGCGTGGTCGCCGGCCAGTGGGGGCTGGACGCGCGCTCGGACTGGTCGCTGATCCGCGGCTTCCGCCCCAGCACGCTGCATGACGGCCTGCCCGCGCGCTACGGCTACTACAACGACGCCACGCCCGAACCCTTCATGCTCGAAAGCGTCGCGGCGCTGCGCGGGCCGGCGTCGGGACTGTATGGCAGCGGCTCGGTTGGCGGCGTGGTCAACACCGTCTCGAAAACCGCGGCGCAGGACGCGCCGCGCCTCTGGCAGCTTCAGGTCGGATCCTTCGATCGCGTGCAGGGCGCGCTGGACGTCGGCGGCCGGATCGACGCGGAGGGCGCGCTGCGCTACCGCCTCGTCGGCGTCGCGCGCGACTCGCAAACCCAGGTCGACCATTCGCAGGACGACGTGCTCGCCCTTGCTCCGTCCCTTTCCTGGAAGCCCGACGCGGACACCGAGCTGACCATCCTGCTGAACTACCAGGACGCCGACCGCAGCCCCCTGATCCAGTTCGCCTCGATCTACGGCACGCTGCTGCCCGCCACCGGCTTCGGCAACGGCAGGTTCCTTCCCGACAGCCTGTTCGTGGGCGAGCCGGGCTTCGACAGGTTCGAGTCCGAGCAGCGCAGCGTCACCGCCATGTTCGGCCACCGCTTCGATCCGGTGTGGCGCGTCGACGCCAATTTCCGATACCTCGAGGGCGAGGCCGAGTATCAGCACGCCTGGTGGGCCTTCGACAATTTCGCCAACGGACGCTACAACCCCGACGGCACCATCAACCGCACCTTCTATCGCGCCGAAAACACGCTCAAGACGCTGGCCTTCGACGCCTACGCCACCGCCGAATACGCGCTGGCGGACGCGCGGATGCGGACGATGCTGGGCGCGAGCCTGGCGCGCGGGACGTACGATTCCGACTTCGGATACGGCGCCCAGGTCGCGCCCATCGACCCCTTCAACCCGGTCTACGCCGGCTTCAACCCCATCAGCGTCACCGACACGCCGGGAACTTCGGTGGACGAGTGGGGCGTCTACGCCCAGAACCGCCTCTTGCTCGACCGCTGGATCGTCGATTTCGGACTGCGCTACGGCGGCGTCGAGACGGGCCCCTCGACCGGAAACTTCGGCGCAAGCTCGGCGGCGGCCAGCGACCGGAAACTGACCGGCAACGCCGCGGTGATGTATCGCTTCGACAACGGCCTTGCGCCCTATGCCAGCTACGCGACCAGCTTCCAGCAGGATGCCATCGGCGCGGACGCGAACGGCAAGGCCTTCGAGCCGACCGAAGGCGAGCAGATCGAGCTGGGCGTGAAGTTCCAGCCCCCCGGCTCCGACACGCTGATCTCGGCCGCGGCGTTCGACCTGACCAAGTCCAACATGCTGGTCGCCGACCCCGACAATCCGGGCTTTCAGATCCAGAGCGGCGAGGCGTCTGCGCGCGGATTCGAGCTCGAGCTTCGCCACAGCTTCGGCGAAATGTCGATCCAGGCGGCATACACGTTTCTCGACACCAGGAACGAGGCCGGGTTCGACATCGCGCAGGTTCCGGCGCACGCGGCCTCCTTCTGGCTCGAATACGCCCCGGCCGCCCTTCCCGGCCTTCGGCTGGGCGGCGGGCTTCGCCACAACGGATCGGCCTGGGACGGCGCCGGGGCGCAGAAGACGCCGGCCTACACGCTGGCGGACGCCAGCATCGCCTACGAGCGGGACAATTGGCGGCTGGCGCTCAACGTCACGAACCTGGCCGACAAGCGCCACGTCACCACATGCCAGAGCGGCGCCTGCTTTTTCGGCGAGGGCCGCAACGTCACGCTGACCCTGACCTCCGCCTTCTGAGACGTCCCGGGCGGCTCCGGCGACGGAGCCCGCCCCCTTTCCACGAGGCGCCCTGCGATGCTGCGTTCGCTGCGACTTGTCCCGTTTCTTCTGCTCGGCGCGCCCGCCGCGGCGCAGGAGTTTCCCGTGCGCATCGCGCATGCCTTCGGCACGGCCGAGATCCCCGCGCCGCCAAGCCGCGTCGTCTCGCTCAGCTTCATCGGCCATGATTTCCTGCTGGCCCTTGGCGTGAAGCCCTACGCGCTGCGCAAATGGTATGGCGACCATCCCCACGGCGTCTGGCCCTGGGCGCAGGAGGCGCTGGGCGACGCCGAGCCCATCGTCATGCAGGGCGAGATCGACATCGAGGCCATCGCCGCCATGCGCCCCGACCTGATCGTCGGACAGTGGAGCGGCATGACCGCCTACGACCATCGCCTGCTGTCGCAGATCGCGCCCACCATCGCCCATCGCGCCGAATGGGGCCCCTATGGCGCGCCCTGGCAGGAGATGCTGCGCACGCTCGGCATGGCGACCGGACGCCTCGAAAGGGCCGAGGCCGAGATCGCCCGCCTCGAAGCGCGCTTCGCGCGGATCCGCGCCGCGCATCCCGACTGGCAGGGAGCGAGCGCCGTCATGGTCTGGGCCGGCTCGGTCGGCGCCTACACTTCGCGCGACATCCGCGGCCGGCTGCTGCGCGAGCTGGGCTTCGTCGCGCCGGCGGCCGTCGAGGCGCGCGGCAGCCTCAACCGCGCCTATGTGCGCATTCCGCCCGAGGACTTGTCCGCGATCGACGTGGACGCCCTGATCTGGCTCGACTCCGGCGCCTCGGTCGAGCGCCTGAGGACGCTTCCCCTGCGCCGCACGATGCGCGCTCATGCCGAAGGGCGCGAGATCTATTCCGATCTGATGCTTTCGGCCGCGCTGTCGCATTCGAGCCCGCTCAGCCTCGACTACGCGCTGGACCGGCTGACGCCCCTGCTCGAGGCGGCGATGGACGGCGATCCGGCGACCGTGGTCGCCACGTCGCGGCAGGCCGGCATCCTTGGACGGGAGGGTGCCGATGCGCGTTGACTCGGCCGGACGCGCGCCCGTGCGGGCCGATCGCCTTCTCGACGACGTCTCGCGCGACCATGCGCGCCAGGCGCGCCGGGCGCGCGCGGGGCGATCCCGGCGCATGGCGCTGCTGGCTTCGTGCGCGGCGCTGGTCCTCTTGTCGGCGCTGGCTCTGCGGCTTGGGCTGCGCCCCGTCGGCTGGGCCGATCTCGCGCAGGCGCTGATCGCCTATGAGCCGACCGATCCCGAGCAGATCGTGATCCGCGAGCTGCGGCTGCCGCGCCTTGTCGGGGCGCTTCTGGCCGGGGCGGGCCTTGGGATCGCGGGCGCGCTCATGCAGGGAATGACCCGCAACCCGCTGGCCGACCCGGGCCTTCTGGGCATCAACGCGGGCGCGGCGGCCGGGGTGATCGGCGGAACCTTCCTGTTCGGCATGGGCGCGCCTTCGCAGCAGATCTGGCTTGCGTTGGGCGGGGGCGCGCTTGGCGCGGCGGCGGTCTTCGCCCTGGGCGGCGGGGCGCAGGCCAGCCCGGCGCGCCTGCTGCTGGCGGGCGCGGCGCTGTCGGCCTTCTTTCTGGCCATGGTGCGCGGGCTGCTTCTGATGAGCCGGCAAAGCCTCGAAACCTATCGGTTCTGGGTGCTGGGCGGGTTCGACAACGTCACGGCGCACACGCTCGGCGCGCTGTGGCCCTTCTTTGCGGCCGGGGCGCTGGCGGCGCTGGCCGCCGCGGCGCTGATCGACGCTCTGGCGCTGGGCGAGGATGCGGCGCGCGGGCTGGGCGTGAGGGTGGGCGGCGCAAGGCTGCTGGCAGGTCTGGCCATCGTGCTGCTCGCCTCGAGCACGGTCGCCATGGCCGGCCCGATCGCCTTCGTCGGCCTGATCGTGCCGCACATGGCGCGCGCGGCGATGCGCAACGACATGCTGTGGCTGGTCCCCTGCGCCGGCGTGTTCGGCGCAGGGCTGATGACGCTGGCCGAGCTTGCCGGCCGATCGCCCCTGTTCGGCGGCGCCATGCAGGCTGGCGTGATGTCGGCGCTGATCGGCGGCCCCGCGCTGATCTGGCTGGCCCGCGCGAAGGAAGGGCGCATGTCATGATGCGCGCGGTTCGCATCGGCCCCGTTTGCGCGCCGCTTCGCCCGCGCCCGCTGGCGGCGTCGCTGGGCCTTTCGCTTTGCCTCGCGGCGCTGGGACTGGCGGCGCTTGCCTGGGGCGGCTATCCGCTCTCGGCCGGCGAGACATGGCAGGCCGCGACCGGCCGGGGCGACGCCGTCGCGGCCATGATCGTGCTCGAGCACCGCCTGCCGCGCATTCTGACCGCCATCGGCGCCGGCGCGGCGCTGGGCCTTGCGGGCGCGATGGTCCAGACCATGCTGCGCAACCCGCTGGCCGCGCCCGACATCATCGGCTTCGTCGCCGGGGCGAATGCGGGCGCGCTGCTTGCGGCGCTGACGACCGGCGGAATGATCGTGGGCGGAGCGCTGGCGGGCGGGGCGCTGACGGCCTGCGCGGTCGTCGCGCTCGCCTGGCGCGGCGGGCTCGACGCGCATCGCCTGATCCTGGTGGGCGTCGGCGCCAACCTGACGCTGGGCGCGACGGCCGATCTGCTGCTCAGCTTCGCCGACGAGCGCACCGCCGCCGACATGGCGCGCTGGCTGACCGGAACGCTGCACGCGCGCAGCCCCGAGGACGCAGCCCTGGCGTGGGCGGGACTGGCGCTGCTGTCTCCGGCCGCGCTCTGGCTCGGCTTTCCGCTTGGGCGCATGGCGCTGTCCGACGACCTCGCCGCCGGGCTGGGGCTGCGCTTGGCGCGGCTGCGGCTGGCCGTCGCGGCGCTGGCGGTCGCGCTGGTGGCGCTGGCGGTGAGCGTCGCGGGGCCGCTGCCCTTCGTCGCCTTCGTCTCGGGCCCCATCGCGCGCCGCCTGACTCGATGCGCGGGACCGGCGCTTGCGGCCGCGGCGCTGACCGGAGCGACGGTCACGCTGGGCGCGGACCTTGCGGCGCGGATGGTCCCGACCTTCCGGCTGCCCGCGGGCGTCTTCGCCGCCATGGCGGGCGCGCCCGTTCTGGTCTGGCTGTTGTGGATCGAGGCGCGGAGGCGGCGGCTGTGACGTTTTCGCAAGACGGACGAGAAGGTTCTCCGAGCATGTCGCAACGGTCCATGAACCGCCTGCGGGCCGAGGAGATCTCGGTCGGCTATCCCGGACGGACGGTGCTCGACGCGATGTCGCTCGACATCCCGGACGGCAAGGTCACCGCCATCGTCGGCCCCAACGCCTGCGGCAAGTCGACCCTGCTGCGGGCCCTGGCCCGGCTGATCCCGACGCAAGGCGGGCGGGTCCTGCTGGACGGACGGCCCATCGAGAAGCAACGCTCGCGCCAGGTCGCGCGGCGCCTGGCCATCCTGCCGCAGTCGCCCGCCGCGCCCGAGGGGCTGACCGTGCTCGACCTTGTCCGTCGGGGACGCACGCCGCATCAGTCCGTTCTGCGGCAGTGGTCGCGCGCGGACGCCGAGGCGGTCGAGCGGGCGCTGAGCCTGGCGGGGCTCGAAGGCCTGTCCTCGCGCATGCTCGACACGCTCTCGGGCGGGCAGAGGCAGCGCGCCTGGATCGCCATGGCCCTGGCGCAGGACCCCGAGCTGCTGCTGCTTGACGAGCCGACGACCTATCTGGACCTGCCCCGCCAGATCGAGCTGCTGGCGCTGATCCGCCAGCTCAACCGCGACGCCGGACTAACCGTCGCGATGGTTCTTCACGACGTCAACCTGGCCGCACGCTTCGCCGATCACATCGTCGCGCTGAAGGACGGGAAGGTGCGCCGCCAGGGCCCGCCCGCCGAGGTCGTGACCGCCGAGACGATGCAGGAGGTCTTCTCGCTGCCCTGCACGGTGATCCGCGATCCGGTCCATGGCCGGCCCCATGTCATCCCTGCCTGAAGGAGATGCCCGTGACCCTGTCCCCTCATGGCGACTTCGCCCATGGCGCCGAAACCGCGCTTCCGGGGCTGGACCCGGCGGCGCTGCGCAAGGCCCTGCTGGCGCAGGCGCGCGAGCATGGGCTGGAGGTTCTGCGCGACGACGGCGCGTCGCTGGCGATCGCGACCGCCTACGGCCGCTGCCGGCTGATCGTCGAGGCCGGCGCGGCGCGCGCCGAGGTGGACTCGCCCCGGGCCGACTGGCTGTTCGCGTTGAAGGAGGCGCTGAGCGAGCACGCATCGGCCATCGATCCCGCCGCGGCCCAGCGCCTGCGCTGGTCGGACGCCGCGCCGGAAGGGGGCCGGCCGCCCAACTTCCAGCTCGCCGAGATCCTCTCGGCCGCGCCGCTCGGCCGCGACTTCCTGCGCGTCACGGCGCGCGCCGAGGATCTGTCGGCCTATGGCGACGACGCCATCCACTTTCGTCTCGTGCTTCCTCCGCCCGGCGACCCGGCTCCCGAATGGCCCCGCATCGGCCCCGGCGGCGCCACGATCTGGCCCAAGGGGGCCAAGGCGCTGCACCGACCGGTCTATACGGCGCGCCGCGTCGATGCGGCGCGCGGCGAGCTGACGTTCGATCTGTTCGTGCACGAGGGCGGACGCGCGAGCGCATGGGCGCGGTCCGTCGCGGCGGGCGCGCGCGTCGGGCTTGCGGGACCGGGCGGCGGCGGCGTCCCGCGAACGCGCCGGATCGCGCTTTACGCCGATGAAACCGGCTATCCCGCGGTGGCGAGGATTCTCGAGGCCCTGCCGCCCGACGCGACCGGGCATGCGGTGCTGAGCACCACCGGCGCGGCGCCGTCCTCCTACCCCCTGCCGACCCATCCGGGCGTGCGCCTTCGCTGGCTGGCGCAAGGCTCGGCGACCCGGCTGGCCAGGATCGCCATCGCCGAACGCTCCGACGATCCGGCGCGCAGCCTGTGGTTCGCCGCCGAGAAGGCCGGCGCGCAAATGCTGCGCGACTGGTGCAGGGCAAACGGCGTCGATCTTCGCGACCACCACGTCGCCGCCTACTGGACGCGGGACGAGAGCAAACAACGAGGAAACCGGACATGACCCGATTCAGCTTCCCCTCGCCGGGCCGCCCGGGCGCCGCGCCGGCGGGATGGGCCATGCTCGCGCTGTGCGCGCTGGCCGCCGCGGCCGCCGCGCAGGAGAGCCCCAGACCCCCTGCGACCGCGGATGCGCCGCCCGAGATCGTCGCGCCCGCGCAGCCCGAAAAGGCCGGGCCCGCGCCTCGCGGCGGCCCCGAGGGGCCGACGCCGCGCGCAGGCTCGACCCTCGCCGCCTCCGGCCAGGAAGCCTCTGCGCCGGCGACCCGGGCGCCGGCCGACGCCGCCGCGCCGAAGGCCGCGGCGCCCGGCGAAGCCGTCGGCGCGCAGACCGAAGCGGCGTCCGACGCCGCGATGGGGCCTTCCGCGCCCGGCGCAAGCGAAGCGGGCGCGACGGCTGCGGCTGCAGGTGACGAGGCGCGGGCCGAGGCGCCCGCGCCCGGCGCGGCCTCGGCTTCGATCCTGTCGGCGATGGGGGTCGCAGGCGGCCGGGCCTGGACCTTCCTGCGCGATGGCGGCCCGGCGATGTGGGCCATCGCGGCGCTTTCGGTGGCGACGCTGGCGCTGATCCTGTGGAAGATCTGGCGTCTGGCGCTCATGGGGGCCTGGTCGCGCGGCCGGGCCGAACGCGCGGTCGAGACCTGGCGGAGGGCGGACGCGGCCGGCGCGCTGGCCCTTGTCGAGGGGCGGCGCGGGGTCCGCGCGCAAGTCCTGGCCGCCGCCATGCGCAGTCTCGAGCGCCTGCCCGTCGAAGCCGCGCGCGAAGAGACGGCGCGCGTCGCCAAGCGTCAGCTGGCCATGGCGAGAGAGGGGCTCGGCGCGCTCGAACTTATCGCCGGCATCGCGCCCCTGCTTGGCCTTCTGGGAACGGTTCTGGGCATGATCGCCGCATTCCGGACCCTGCAGGAAGCGGGTTCGCGCGCCGATCCCGCACTGCTCGCGGGCGGCATCTGGGAGGCGCTCCTGACCACGGCGGCCGGCATGGCCGTGGCGATCCCGGCTTCGGCGGCGCTGACATGGTTCGAGTCCGTCGTCGAGCGTATGCGCGCCGACATCGAGGACAACGCCACGCGCATCTTCGTCGCGGCGCGGCCCGAGAAGCTGCGGCTGGCGGCGGAATGAGATGCAGCTCGCTCCGCCCCCCCGCCCAGGGCGAAAGCCCAGCCTGACGCCCATGATCGACGTGGTGTTCCTGCTGCTCGTCTTCTTCATGCTGGCGTCGCGCTTCGGAACCGAGGCCATGACGCCCCTTCCGCTCGCCTCATCCGGGGGAACGGCCTATGCCGGCCCGCCGCGCCTGGTCGACATATCGCCCGGCGCCGTGGCGCTCAACGGCAGGGTCGTGCGCGACCTGCCCGCCGCGCTGCGGCCGCTGACCGACGCGCCCACGGACATGATCATCCTGCGCGGCCGCGAGGGCGCCGACCTTCAGCGAGTCGTCGACGTCGGCGAAGAGTTGCGCCGCGCAGGCTTCGTCACGCTTGTTCTGGTGGAGTGAGACATGGATCTGAACGAATCGGCTCGACGCCCCCGCAGGGAGTCGATCGTGCCGATGATCAACGTCGTCTTCCTGCTGCTCGTCTTCTTCCTGACGACCTCGCAGCTGACGCGTCCCGAGCCTTTCGAAACGACGCCGCCCAGGGCGCGGACCGATGCGCAGGCCGAGGCCGAGGCGGTCGTCTTCGTCAGCCGCGACGGCCGGATCGCCTTCGACGGCCACGAGGGCGCGCAGGCCATCGCGGCCCTGGCGGGGCCGGGGGCGCAGGGCGGCGCCGTGCGGCTGCGCGCCGATGCCGCGCTCGAGGCGCGGCGCCTTGCCGCCATCCTGCGCGAACTGTCCGAGGCGGGCCTTTCCCGCGTGGAGCTGGTGGTCGCGCCAAAATGAGGCGCGCCGCCGAATTCGCGGTCTTCGCGGCGCTTGCGACGCTGGCCCATGCGGTTCTGCTCGCGTCGGCGCCGGAACCGGCCGACGAGGCGGCCGGATCGCGGCGGGCGGCCCCGATCGTGCTGAACGCGGCCGACGCGGCGGTGGCGGAAATGGTCGCGGCGTGGGATCGCCCGCCGCAGGCCTGGGTTGCGCAGGCCGCGCTGCCGGCGGCGCCGGCGCAGGCCGACGGCGCTCCCGCCGCGCCGCGCATCGCCCTGGGGCGGGGGCCGCGCGCCGAGATCCGCATGGCCGCCCCGCAGCCCGCGGCGCCGAACGTCCCGCGTCCGCTCGCCGCGCCGGCCGCGACGACGGCGCCCGATCGGCCGCCGGTCGCCCCGCCCCCGCCCGAGCAGCCCGCCGCGGCCGCGCCCGCCTTGCCCGAGACGCCGGACGCGGCGGACGCCCGGCGGACTCCGTCTCGGCGGTCCGCGGCCGTCGACGCCTCTCCGCCCCCGCCCGGACGCCCGAGGCCCCGCGCCTCGCCCGCCCGCGAAGCGGCGCCCGAGGAGCGGCCCGCCCGCCCCGATCGCTCGGCCATGACGGCCGAAGCCGGGGCGCAGGGCGCGGAGTCGACGGCGCGCGCAACCGCCGGAACGACGGCCGGAGCCGGGGCGGACTCGGGCGCGGCGGCCAAGCCTTCGGGCGGCCGCGCGACCACGGCGCTGGCGCAATGGGGCGCGAGGATCCGCGCCAGCATCGAGCGCGCCAAGCGCCCGCCGCGAGGCGCGAACGCGGCCGGAGAGGTCCGCCTCAGGATCGCCGTCTCGCGCGACGGCCGGTTGCTTGAGGTCGAGATCTCGCGCTCGTCCGGCCATCCGGCCCTGGACCGCGCCGCCCTCGAGGCCGTCCGGCGCGTCGGCCGCTTCCCCGCGGCGCCGCGCGAGCTGCCGGGCGACTCATACGTCTTTTCGCTGGCCATGCTGACCAAGCGCTGAGCGATCGCGGCCGCCGCACGCCCGTCCCGCATGCTTTGACTGGCGCGCGCCGCCATGATAATGAGACATGAGTCATGTTTCATGAAGAGAGGACGATGTCCGCCCCCAAGACCAAGAGAGGCCGCGAGCGCCGCGCCCAGATCCTGGCCGCCGCGGAACAGATGTTCGGCGCGCGCGGCTATGCGGACACGTCGGTGGCCGACATCACCCGCGCCGCGGGCGCGGCGCAAGGCACGCTCTACATCTATTTCTCGGGCAAGGAGGAGATCTTCTCCGAGCTGGTCCGCGAAATGGGGCGGATGACGCGCCGGGCCATGGCGCGGGCGGTGGCCGATGCGCCCGACAGGCTCGAGGCCGAAAGACGCGGGCTTGCCGCCTTCCTGCGCTTCGCCGCCGAACGCCCGGCGCTCTACCGCATCGTCGAAGAGGCGCGCTTCGTCGATCCCGCCGCCTATCGCGCCTATTTCACCGAGTTCGCCGAGGCCTACCGCCAATCGCTCGACAAGGCCGAGGCCGAGGGCAGCATCCGCCCCGGCGACAACGAGGTGCGGGCCTGGATGCTCATGGGCATCGCCAAGAGCCTTGGCGACCGCTTCGTGCTGTGGGAGGGCGGCGGGGATCTGGACCATGTGGTCGAGGCCGCCTTCGACATGATCCGCGACGGGCTGGCCCCATGAGCGCGATGGTCAAGGCCGAGCGGATCGCGCTGCCCGGCGGGCTGCGCGCGCTGGCGGTGACGCTGAACAACCCCGCGCGCTGCAACGCGCTGACCGAGCCGTTCCTGGCCGAGCTCGAGGCGGCGCTCGCCGAAGACGCCGGCGCGCCCTTCGTGCTGATCGCGGCCGAGGGGCGCCATTTCTCGACCGGGGGCGACATCGCCGCCTTCGACCGCGCCGCGCGCGAGGGGCGCGCGGCGGCGCATGCGGCGGCGCTGGTCGGGGCGCTGCAGCGCATCGTGCTGGCGCTGAAGGCGCGCGACGCGATCGTGGTCGCGGCCGCGCAAGGCGCGATCACCGGCGGGGCGGCGGGCCTGGTGCTGGCGGCCGACCTTGCGGCGCTGTCCGAGGATGCGTTCCTTCAGCCCTGGTATCGCGAGGTCGGCTTCGCCCCCGACGGCGGCTGGGCGGCCCTTCTGCCCGAAACGGTCGGCGCGCGGCGGGCGCTGGCATGGCAGCTGCGCAACGCCCGCATCGACGCGCGCGAGGCCTTGCGCCTGGGCATCGCCGACCTGGTGACGGAGCGCGACGGGCTGGCGGGCGCCGCCGCCCGGATGCTGGCCGACCTGGCCGAAGCGGCCGACCCGCAGGCGCTCGTCGCCGCCAAGCGGCTGGTGTGGGACGAGGCCCGCCTGGCGGCGCTCGAGCGTCGCCTCGCCGCCGAAAGGGACGCCTTCGCCGCGCGCATCGACCTTGGCTCGACGCGGGCGGGGATGGAACGGTTTCTGTCCAGGAACAGCTGAACACGCCGCAGGGAGGGAGGGGCGCGATGTTCGACCGCATACCCGACATGGCCGCCAAGCGGGCCGAGATCTCGCCCGAGCGCGTCGCCTTCGCCGACGTCGCCTCGGGCCGGGACTGGAGCTTTGCGCAGATCAACCGCGCCGCCGCCGGCCTTGCCGCCGGGCTGCGCGCGCTGGGCCTTGGGCCCGGAGACAGGCTGGCGGCGCTGTGCCACAATCGGGTCGAGTTCTTCGTCGCCCTTTTCGCGGCGCAGAAGTCGGGGATCATCCTTGCGCCGCTCAACTGGCGCCAGCCGGTGGCCGAGCTTGGCCCCGTGCTCGACAGCGTGGGCGCGTCGGCCATCATCTTCGACGACGAGAACGCCGCGCCCGCGCGCGCCCTGGCCCGAAGCCGCGCGATGGCCGCGATCGCCATGGACGCCCCCGCCCCCGGCGAGACCGCCTTCGCCGAGCTGGCCGCCGCGCCCGCCCCCTTCGGCGCGGGCATGATCGACGCCGACCGGCCCTGGTATCTGCTCCTCACCTCCGGCACCACCGGCCTGCCCAAGGCGGTGATCCAGACCGCGCGCATGGCCTGGGCCAACGCCGTGAACATCGGCCAGGCGGCCGATCTGGGCGCGGACACGGCCACGGCGAACTTCCTGCCGCTGTTCCACACCGCCGGCATCAACCTCTACGCCCTGCCGACCTTCCTCGAGGGCGGGCTGTCGCATGTGCTGCGCCGGTTCGAGCCGGACATGCTCTTCGACCTGATCCGGCAAGGGCGCATCAACCGCTTCTTCGGGGTTCCGGCGATCTATCAGGCCTTCAGCCTGCGCCCCGAGGCGGACGAGATCGACTGGTCGGCCCTCGGGATGGGCTGCGGCGGCGCGCCCCTGCCCGAGCCGCTGATCCGCTTCTTCGCCGAACGCGGCGGGACGGTCTGCAACGGCATGGGCATGACCGAGACCGGACCGACCGTCTTTCTCATGGACGCCGCCAACGCCGCGCGCAAGGTCGGCTCGGTGGGCCGGCCGCAGATGCTGACCGAGGTCCGCCTTGCGGGCGTGCCCGACGGCGCGCCGGGCGAGGGCGAGATCCAGATCCGCGGACCCAACGTCACCCCCGGCTATTTCGGCAACGACGCCGCCACGGCCGAGGCCTTCGCCGAGGATGGCTGGCTCAGGAGCGGCGACGTCGGCCGGCGCGACGAGGACGGCTATTACTACATCGTCGACCGCATCAAGGACATGTACATCTCGGGCGGCGAGAATGTCTATCCCGCCGAGGTCGAGCGCGTGCTCAACGCCCATCCGGCCATTCTGGAAGCGGCGGTGATCGGCGTTCCCGACCCGAAATGGGGCGAGGTGGGCATGGCCTTCCTCATCCTGCGGCCCGGCGGCGCCGTCGAGCCGCAGGCGCTGGACGCCTGGTGCCGCGAGCGGCTCGCCGCCTACAAGACGCCCAGGGCCTACCGCATCCTGGACGATTTCCCGCGCACGGCCGCCGGCAAGGTGCGCAAGCCCGAGCTGAGGAAGATGATCCGATGAGCGCGCGCATCATCCGCGAATGGACCCCCACCCAGGCCGAGTTCGACGCCTTTGCGCGCGTCTCGGGCGACGACAACCCGATCCATGTGGACCCCGAGTTTTCCGCCCGCACCCGCTTCGGCCGAACGGTCAGCCACGGCATGCTGATCTACGCCAGGCTCTGGGCGATGCTGGCCGAGGCGCGCCCGGGCTTTCGCCAGGCGTCGCAGAGCATGATGTTTCCCAACCCCGCCTATGCCGGCGAGCCGGTCAGGCTCACGGTCGAGCGCATCGACGAAACCCGCTGGTCGCTGAGGGCCGAGCGCGCGGCCGACGGCGCCGCGCTGTTCGTCGGAGAGGCGGAGGCGGCATGCTGACCCTAGGCCAGGCCGCCGAGATCGAGCGGCGCTTCGGGCGCGACGAGCTGGCGGGCTTCGCCGCGCTTTCGGGCGCTCCGGGCGCGCCGCCCGGACATGTTCCCGAGCCGCTCGTGGCGTCGTTGTTCTCCTACCTTCTCGGGGTGCGGCTGCCGGGGCCGGGGACGAACTATCTCAAGCAGGAGCTGCGCTTTCTCGCCCCCTCCCCGCTCGACGAGCCGCTGACCGCGCGGGTCGAGATCGTGCGGCTGCGGCCCGACAAGCATCTGGTCGATCTGGCGACGACCTGCCGCGACGGCGCCGGCCGGCTCATCTGCGAGGGCCGCGCGCTTGTCCTGGCGCGGGACGTGGCCGGCGCCTTCGCGCGCCCGGCCGGCGCCTAGTCCAGCCGGTCCAGAAACGCCCCGAGCGCGGCGGCGAAGGCGTCGGGCTCTTCGAGATGGGGCGAGTGGCCCGAGCGCGCGAAGGCGACCCGCTCGGCCTGCGGCGCGGCGCGGACCAGCCAGCGCGCGGTCTCGGCCGGGTAGACCCGGCTCCGGGCGCCGTGGAAGACGGCGAAGGGAAGCGCCAGCGCGCCGATCGTCGCGCGCTCGTCCATCGCCGCAAGGTCGCGCCAGGCCTCGAGCATGCGCGCCGGATCGCAGGCGGCGATCTGCGCGCGCGCGGCGTCGACGTCGAAGCCGCGCGGGCCCGGCGGGCGCGCGAACATCCCCGCCGCGATGGCCCCGGCGGCGCCCTCCCAATCCGACGCCAGGCGCCGGGCGAAGGCGGCCGCCGAGCGCGTCGTCTGGCCGATCATGCCCAGCGTCCAGCCGTCCTGGTTGATCAGCCTCGGGCTCATGTCCACGCTGACGATGCCGGCAAGCCCCGCGCAGCCGAACAGGCGCGCATATCGCCAGGCCACGGCCGCGCCCATCGACCAGCCCACCAGAACCGGCCGCTCCAGCCCCCGCTCGGCGATCAGCGCCGCCACCGCGCGCGCCATCGCGTCCAGCCGCGCCGGGCCGGGCGCCGCGCCATGCCCCGGCAGGTCCGGCGCCAGGCAGCGCGCCCGCCCCGCAAGCCGCGCGATCTGCCCGGCGAAGACCGCGCCGCGCATCGTCCAGCCATGCAGGAAGATCACGGGCCGCCCGCTTCCGGCCTCGATCGTCATCGACCGCGCAGCCTTCCGACCACCCCCGTGGGGAAGAAGTAGACCGACAGGATGAACAACGCTCCCAGCCACAGGAGCCAGCGGTCGGGATCGAGGATCAGCGGCAGCCCCGGCACGCCCGCGGCCGCCTCGGCCGCCGCGCCCATCAGCGCTTGCAGGTAGTTCTGGGCAAGGACGAACAGCGCCGCCCCGACCGCCGCGCCATACATCGTGCCCATGCCGCCGATCACCACCATCAGCAGGATGTCCACCATGATCTCGAAGCTCAGCACGGTGTCGGGGCCGACATAGCGCAGCCAGATGGCGTAGAGCGAGCCGGCCAGCGCCGCGCTCACCGCCGAGATCACCGTCGCCGCGGTGCGATGCCAGACCACGCGGCAGCCGATCGCCTCGGCGCGGAACTCGTTCTCGCGGATCGCCTGCAGCACCCGCCCGAAGGGCGAGTTGACCACCCGCAAGAGCGCCAGGAACAGGATCAGCGCGCCGAAGAAGACAAGGTAGTAGTTCAGCACCTTGCCGGTGAGCCGCATGCCCAGGAACGGTTCCTCGGCGTATCTGGCCGCCGCCGTCAGCGCACGCGGGATGCGGTAGTTGAGGCCGTCTTCGCCGCCGGTGATGCCGGAAAGCTGGCTGAACAGCACCGCCACGGCGCTGGCCACCGCAAGGGTGATCATGGCGAAGAAGATCGCCCGCACCCGCAGGCTGAACAGGCCCACCAGCAGCGCCAGCGCCGCCGCGGCCAGCGCGCCGGCGAGGCTGCCCGCCGCAAGCGCGCCGAAGCTGCGCCCCATGCCGTCGCTCGCCAGCGCCACGCCATAGGCGCCAAGGCCGAAGAACATGGTGTGCGCGAAGCTGACGATGCCCGCATAGCCCAGAAGCAGGTCGTAGCTGGCCGCCAGCGCGACGAAGACGCAGATCCGCGCCGCCGTGTCCAGCGACCGCGTGCCCGGGAACAGGAAGGGCGCGAAGGCAAGGCCGATCAGGATCGCCAGAAGGATCAGGCCCAGGGCGCGGCTTTGCGGCATGTCGCCCGAGAGAATGCGCTTCAGCATGGGATCATTTCGCCTTTACCACGGGGATCATGCCCTGCGGCCGCCACATCAGGATGGCGACCATCAGGCCGATGTTCGAAATCAGCGCCAGCTTGGGTTCGAGGAAGGCCACGTAGTTCTGCATCAGCCCGACGAGCAGCGCCCCCAGGAAGCAGCCCTCGACGCTGCCCAGCCCGCCGATGATGACCACGATGAACACCAGCACCATCAGCGCGCCGCCCATATGGGCGGTGATGACCTCTTCGTAGAGGCCCCACATCACCCCGCCCAGGCCCGCCAGCGCCGAACCGGCCACGAACACGCCCACGAAGACCACCCGCAGCCGGTAGCCCAGCGCCTCGACCATCTCGCGGTTCTCGACGCCCGCGCGCACGATCAGCCCGATGCGGGTGGCGCGCAGCGCCGTGCGCATGGCCAGGAACAGCGCCAGCCCCACGCCGACCGCCACCAGGCGGTATTTCTCGATCGCCGCGCCGGCGAAGGTCAGCGCGCCCTTGAAGGCCTCGGGCCGGCTGAAGAAGATCTCGGACGGCCCCCAGATGACGAGGATCAGCTGCTCGATCACGATCAGCCCGCCCATGGTGACCAGGATCTGCTTGAGATGCGCGCCATAGACCGGGCGCACGATCGCCCGCTCGAAGGCCCAGCCCAGCGCGCCGGTGGCCAGCATCGCCGCCGCCGCCGCCAGCGCCAGCGCCAGCGCGTTGAGCGCCGGCGAGGGCGCGCCCGTCAGCCCGTCGAGCGCCGCCAGCGCGCCGACCCCGACGAAGGCGCCCACCGAGACGAAGGCGCCGTGGCCGAAGTTGATCACGTCCATCAGGCCGAAGATCAGCGTCAGCCCCGAGGCCATGATGAAGATCATCATCCCCATGGCCAGCCCCGAGACCGTCAGCGTCAGCCATGACGAGCCCTGCGGGATCGCAAGCCACCCCGCCGCCGCAAGCAGCGGAACAAGCAGGAAGGGCGCCGCTTCGGCCAGCCGCTCGGCCGGGCCGCGCGCGGCGAAGGTGGGGTTGTGTCCGGGCGCGGCCGTCATGCGCGGCCCCCTGCGCCGGTTCCGGCGTCGTTTCCAGCATTGTTTCCGGCGTTGTCCGTCATTCGTCGCCTCCGTCGTCCGACCCGCCGTCGCGCCCCGCAGGCGCGGCCAGCCGTCGCGCCGCGCCCTCGCGCCGCGTCATCGCCATCGTCGCGCTCTTCAGCGCCCGCCATGCGCGTCAAGGCTCAGCCCCATCAGCCGCTCCTGCAGCGCGCGATCGCCCGCCAGCTCGGCCATGGCGCCGGTCCACACGATGCGGCCGTCATCCATCACCGCCGCGTGGTCGCCCAGATGCCGGGCAACCGAGAAGTTCTGCTCGACCATCAGGATCGAGGCGCCCTCGGCCTTGAGCGCGCGCAGCGCCGAGGCCATGGCGGCGACGATGGCGGGCGCCAGGCCCTTGGTGGGCTCGTCGATCAGGTAGAGCCGCCGCTCTTCGGCCATGGCGCGGGCGATGGCCAGCATCTGCTTCTGCCCGCCCGACAGCGTGCCCGCGGGCTTGCGCCAGAAGGTGCGCAGCGGCGGAAAGGCAGCGAAGATGCGCTCGCGCCGCGCCTCGGCCAACGGCCCCGAGCGCGCCGCGAGGATCATGTTCTCCTCGACCGTCAGGTCCGAGAATATGCCCATGTCCTCGGGCACATAGCCGATGCCGGCCCGGGCGATCGCCGGCGTCGGGCTGGCGGCGATGTCGGCGCCGTCGAAGACGATGCGCCCCGAGCGCGCGCGCCACAGCCCCATGATGGTGCGCAAGGTGGTGGTCTTGCCCACGCCGTTGCGCCCCAGAAGCATGGTCACCGCCCCGCGCGGCGCGACAAGGTTCACCCCCTGCAGGATGCGATACCGCCCGATGTCGGTGTGCACCTCCTCGAGCGTCAGGATCGGGTCAGACATCTTCGAGCGCCTTTCCCATGTAGGCCTCCTGCACCACGTCCGAGGCGATCACCTCGCGCGGCGGCCCGTCGGCCGCCAGCGCGCCGTTGTGCAGCACGATGATCCGGTCGGCCAGGCGGGCGATCACGTCCATCTTGTGCTCGACGAGCAGGATGGTCCGGTCGGTCTGCGCCTTGAGCGCGGCGATCAGCTCGAGCACCACCGGCGCCTCGTCGACGCTCATTCCCGCGGTGGGCTCGTCGAACATGTAGACCTTCGGATCGAGCGCGATCAGCATCGCCACCTCGAGCTTGCGCTGGTCGCCATGGCTCAGCGCGGCGACCTTGCGCCCCGCCAGGTCCGTCATGCGCACGCGCTCGAGCACCGCCTCGGCGGCCTCGGCCAGGTCGGCATGCGCGGCGGCCATGGACCACATGTCGAAGTCCCTGCCGCGCCTGGACTGGATCACGAGGCGCACGTTCTCGAGCACGCTCAGGTCGGGAAACAGGTTCGTCAGCTGGAACGCCCGCCCGACGCCCAGGCGCGTGCGCGCGGCGACCGACAGCCGCGTCACGTCGCGCCCCCCGAGCAGCACCCGCCCACCGGTGGCCGGGATCTGCCCCGAGATCAGGTTGAAATAGGTGGTCTTTCCGGCCCCGTTCGGCCCGACGATCGCCGTCAGCTCGCCGGCGCGAAAACGGCAGGTGACGCGGTCCACGGCCACATGCCCGCCGAACCGCACCGTCAGCTCCTCGGTCGCCAGAACCGCATCGGTCATGCGCTCGTCCATCTGCGAAGCTCCGTTGGGAAGAGCCGGGGCCGCGCGCGGCCCCGGAAGCGCGGCTCAGCGGCCGTTGCGGATCGGGATCGGCAGATCCTCGATGCCCAGCTCGCGCACCAGGACGGGAACGCCGTAGTCCTTGCCCTCCTGGATCTCGGTGCGGAAGTGATACATCGACTGCAGCGCCTGATGATCCTCGGGACGGAAGACCATCCGGCCCTTGGGGGTCTGGAACTCCATCCCCTCCATCGCGGCGATGAGCGCCTCGGTCTCGGTCGAGCCGGCCTTGCGGATCGCCTCGACGATGGCGATGCCCGCCGCCATGCCGCCGGCGGTGAAGAAGTCGGGCGGCGTGCCGAAACGCTCGAAATGCGTCTTCACCAGCCAGTCGTTCACCGGGTTCCTGGGGATTTCGTAGTAGTAGTAGGTGGCCCCCTCCATGCCCGGCATGTCCTTGTAGGCCTTGAGCGCGGCAAGGATGTTGCCGCCGGTCGCGATCTCGATGCCGTAGCGGCCGGGATCCATGGCGTTGATCTTGCCCATGGGGTTGCCGCCCCCGGCCCAGATGATGAATAGCTTCTTCTCGCCCTCGACATCCTTCATCGCGTTGAAGATGCGCTCGGCCGCGGCGGTGAAGTCGGTGGCGTCGGTGGGCACGTATTCCTCGTGCACGACCTGCGCGCCGGTGGTCGCGAGGGCCTCCTTGAACGCGGCGACGCCGTCGCGTCCGAAGGCGTAGTCCTGGGCCAGCGTGGCCACGCGCACGTTCGGCCCGCCGATGGCGATGGCGTTGGCCACGGCGTCCTGGCTCGAATTGCGCGCGGTGCGGAAGATGTAGCGGTTCCAGTTCTCGCCGGTGATCGAGTCGGCGACCGCGGGCTCGACCAGCAGGATCTTCTCGTATTCCTCGGCGACCGGCAGCATCGCCAGCGCCACGCCCGAGCTGACCGGCCCCACGGCGATGTCCGCCCCGTCGTCGCCATAGGCCTCGGCCAGCAGCGCCTTGCCCAGCTCGGGCTTGAGCTGGGTGTCCTTCTCGATCACGACGATCTTCTCGCCGTCGATCTGCATCGTGCCGCCGGTCGCGTATTCGAGCCCGAGCATGAGCCCGTCATGGGACTGCTTGGCGTAGGCCTCGAACGGGCCGGTCTTTCCGTAGACATGCGCGATCGTGATGTCGGCATGCGCCCCGCCGGCCATCGACGCAAGCGCCGAGATGGCGGCCATAAGTTTCTTCATCGTCTCCTCCCGATGTCAAAATATGACACATGAATCATACGTCATGTTATGGGCGCGCGAAAGCCCTGTCAAACCGCCGCGGCGCCCTGCCGTCGGATGGGCGATCGCGCCGACCCGGCCGGGCGGGGCCCCGCGCCTCGAAACACGCTTGACCGGGGCGCGCATCTTGCGCCAAGCCGGTCACGCGCGCCGCCCGCGGCGCAGAGCGGGAATCGCGCCATGCGCCTTGTCATCTCCTTCGCCGCGCTCTTGATGTCGGTGGTCCTCGTGCAGCTGGGCTCGGGGGCGCTGGGGCCGCTCGACGCGCTGTCGGGGGCGGCGCTGGGCTTTTCGACGGCCCAGATCGGCATGCTGGGATCGGCCCATTTCGTGGGCTTCTTCGTCGGCTGCTGGGCGGCGCCGCGCATGATGGGCGCGATCGGACACTCGCGCGCCTTCGCGGCCTTCGCCGCCTCGGGCGCCATCGGCGCGCTGGCCCATCCGCTCTGGCCCGATCCGACGGCATGGGCGGCGCTGCGGGCGCTGACCGGCCTTGCCGTCGCCGGCGCCTACACGGTGGTCGAAAGCTGGCTGCAGGCCAAGGTCGACAACAGCACGCGCGGGCGGGTCGTCGGGATCTACCGCGTGGTGGATCTGAGCGCGTCGCTGGTCGCGCAGGCGATGATCGCCGTGCTGCCGCCGGCCTCCTACGTGTCCTACAACATCGTCGCCATCCTGTGCTGCCTGTGCCTTCTGCCGCTGACGCTGAGCAGGGCGGCCGCCCCGGCCATGCCGCTTGCGCCGCGCCTTCGCCCGGTGCGGGCGGCGCGGCTGTCGCCGCTGGCGGCGGCGGGCGTGCTGGTTGCGGGCTCGTCCATGCCCGCCTTTCGAATGGTCGGCCCGGTCTATGGCCACGAGGTCGGCCTGGATGCCGAGGGGATCGCCACGTTCCTGGCGGCGGCGATCCTGGGCGGCGCCGCCGCGCAGATCCCGATCGGCTGGGTCGCGGACAAGATGGACCGGCGGCACGTTCTGACCGGGCTGTCGGCGGCCTCGGCGGCGACATGCCTTGGCGTCGCCGCCGACGGCGGCAGCTCGGCCGCCGCGGCCTTCGCGGGCGCCTTCGCCTTCGGGCTGTTCGCCTTTCCGATCTACTCGGTCTCTTCGGCCCATGCCAACGACTTCGCCGAACCCGACTTCGTGGCCGAGCTGAACGCCTCGCTGATGTTCATCTACGGACTCGGCGCGATCGCCAGCCCGCTTTCGGCCTCGCTGCTGCTCGATCGCTTCGGCCCGGGCGCGCTGTTCTCGTTCATCGCCGGGCTGCACGGGCTGCTGGCGCTGTTCGGACTGGCGCGCATGGCCGTGGGGCGCAAGGCGCGCGCGCGCACGCCCTACCGCTACCTGCCGCGCACCAGCTTCGTGGTCGGCCGGCTGATGCGGCGCCGCAAGGATGGCTGAGCGGCGCTCGCCCTCGGCCCGCCGATCCGCTATGAGAGGCCGACTCGACCCATCGGCAACCGGAACAGGCGCGACATGGCCCGAATTCTGATCACCTCCGCCCTGCCCTACATCAACGGCGTCAAGCACCTGGGCAACCTGGTCGGCTCGCAGCTGCCCTCGGACGCCTATGCGCGCGTCATGCGCCAGCGCGGCCACGAGGTGCTGCTGATCTGCGCCACGGACGAACACGGCACCCCCGCCGAGCTGGCCGCCGCCAAGGCCGGCCTGCCCGTGGCCGAATACTGCGCGCGCATGCACGAGGTGCAGAAGGCCCTGGCCGACGGCTTCGCGCTCAGCTTCGACCACTTCGGGCGCTCGTCCTCGGCGCGCAACCATGCGCTGACCCAGCACATGGCCGGCCGGCTGGCCGAAGCCGGGCTCATCGAGGAAAGGATGGAGCGCCAGGTCTACTCGCGCGCCGACGGCCGCTTCCTGCCCGACCGCTACATCGAGGGAACCTGCCCCAACTGCGGCTACGACAAGGCCCGCGGCGACCAGTGCGAGAACTGCACCAAGCAGCTCGACCCGACCGACCTCGTCAACCCGCGCTCGGCGATCTCGGGCTCGACCGACCTCGAGGTGCGCGAGACCAAGCACCTTTACCTGCGCCAGTCTGCCATGCGCGAGCGCCTGCGCGCCTGGATCGACTCGAAGACCGACTGGCCGGTCCTGGCCACCTCGATCGCGCGCAAATGGCTCGACGACGGCGAGGGCCTGCAGGATCGCGGCATCACCCGCGACCTTGACTGGGGCATCCCCGTGCGCAAGGGAACCGAGCCCTGGCCGGGCATGGAGGGCAAGGTCTTCTACGTCTGGTTCGACGCCCCCATCGAATACATCGCCGCCACCGCCGAATGGGCCGACGCTACCGGCCAGGACGATTCCGCCTGGCTGCGCTGGTGGCGCGAGGACAAGGGCGCGCATGACGTGCGCTACGTCCAGTTCATGGCCAAGGACAACATCCCCTTCCACACCCTCAGCTTCCCGGTCACGCTGATGGGGGCGAATTTCGACGGCGCCGAGCCGTGGAAGCTGGTCGACTACATCAAGGGCTTCAACTGGCTGACCTATCAGGGCGGCAAGTTCTCGACCTCGCAGGGGCGGGGCGTGTTCATGGACCAGGCGCTCGAGATCCTGCCCGCCGACTGCTGGCGCTGGTGGCTGCTGGCCAACGCGCCCGAAAGCTCGGACAGCGACTTCACCTGGGAGGCGTTCCAGAACGGCGTGAACAAGGATCTGGCCGACGTGCTGGGCAATTTCGTCAGCCGCGTGACCAAGTTCTGCCGCTCGCGCTTCGGCGAGCAGGTTCCCGCCGGCGGCGCCTGGGGCGAGGCCGAGCGCGCCCTGGTCGAAGAGCTGCGCCGGCGCCTGGCCGCCTACGAGGCCCATTGGGACGCGCTCGAGATCCGCAAGGCCGCCGCCGAGCTGCGCGCCATGTGGGTGGCGGGCAACGAGTATCTGCAGCGCGCCGAGCCCTGGGCCAGGTTCAAGACCGATCCCGAGGCGGCCGCCGCCGCGATCCGCTTCGCGCTGAACCTGACGCGCCTTTACGCCATCGTCTCGCGGCCCTTCATCCCGCAGACCTCGGACCGCATCTTCGCCGCGCTGCGCCTTGCGCCCGAGACCGAGCGCGACTGGCCGCGCGACGTCGAGGCCGCGCTGCGCGCCCTGCCCGAGGGCCACGCCTTCGAGACGCCGCCGACCCTGTTCGCGAAGATCACGGACGAGCAGCGCGCCGAGCTCGAGGCCCGCTTCGCCGGCGCCGACTGACGCCGACTGACGCGGGGCGCCGCCCCGGCAGGCCGCGCGCGGGTTCCCGTCGGCGCGCGGCGGCGCGACGGAGCGACGGAGCGATGGATGGTGGCCGGACGATCGACGGGAAAGCGCTGGCGGCGCCCGGCCCAAGGGCCCGGCGGCCCCTTGTCGAAGTCGCCGACCCGCCCCCGCCGCGCAGGCCCCGTCGCCTCGGCGCGGATGTCAGGACGCGGCGCGCGCCCCTCGGGCGCCCTTCCAGAGCCCGCGGCGCCCGCTCAGGCCGGGCGCGCCGCGGCGTTCCTGCGCCGCAGCGCGGCGCCGGCCGCGATCAGCAGCGCCGCGGCCATCATCGCCCCCGACCCCGGCAGCGGCACCGACGAGGTGGCCGCCGTGCCGTCGCCCCCCGAAAGCGGGTCGATCACGAGCGGCTGATCGACGATCAGGTAAGGCGTGATCGCCACGAACCACCCGGCCGCGTCCCGCTGGATCAGCGGGCTGGGGCCGAAGCGCTCGAAGAATCCCATGCCCATGAACTGCGCCACCTGCAGCGTGTCGAGCGAGGTGTCGCCGTTCAGCGTCGGGTCCATCAGGTTTCCGCTGGCGACCGAATAGGGCGAATCGTCGGGGTGGTAGAGGCCCAGCGCATGGCCCAGCTCGTGCGCCAGCAGCTCGGCGCCGTAGCCCGAGCTCATGTAGCCCTTCTCCACCGCCAGCTGGTTGCCCGGCGTCTGCCCGCAGCCGACGATGTTGACCGCGTAGCCGCCGCAATAGTCGATCGCGTCGACGAAATACAGGCTGACCACCGGGTTCGCGCTGCCGTCGCGGCTGTAGAGCGGATCGGTCAGGCCGAAAAGCTGGTCCAGCTCCGTCTTGGTCGTCACCCGCAGCAGGTCCGGCGCCTCGATCTGCACCACGTCGCCGAAGCGGATGTCGATGGGCTCGCCCAGAAGGTCGGTCACGCTCTGCTGGCCGAAGATGGCGTCGACCTCGCTCTCGCGCGTGACGATGCCGGCGGCCTCGTAGGCGGGCAGGACGGCGGGCTGCGCGCCGGCGGCCTCGACGACGCGGAAGATGCCGTCCTCATGGCTGTGAGCGTCGATCTCTTCGGGAAGGATGTTGCTTGCCCCGGCGGGGGCCGCCATGGCGGCGCAGGCGGCCACAACCGCCGCCCCGACCGCGCGGCGCAGAGGCGCCGCAAGGGTCCTGTTCATCGTCATCACGCCACGCGTTCCTGGTTGCTGACGGCGCAACATGCGCCGAACGCCAAAGCCACTCGCCGCGGCGCACATCATGCCGCGGCCCCCTCAGTTCAGGGCGCAAGACGATGAAAATCAACCACGATCTTTAACCAACCCCGGCGCCCGGCGCCGCCCGCCCGCAACCGCAGGGGGAAATTCCGGGCGGGTTCAAGGCCTTGCGCCCCCGCGCGGGCGCGCCCGCCGCCGTCCGGGGCCGCGCCGCGCCGGGCGCGCAAGCCGGCGGCGGCGCGGGCGCTCATGGTTCTTTTCGATCAAGCGCCTGACCCGCGCGGAAACCTTTCGTCAAGGTTTGATTCGCACCTCGGCCCGCGCCTCGCGCATCAGCTCGGCGCTGGCCTCGGCGATCGGGTCGTAGATGTCGCGCACCGCCTCGACCACATGCGCCGGCGGGGGCCCGCGCCGCCAGGTGCTGGCCCCGGTCTTGCGCCGGTCGCGCTCGACCCCCGGATCGGGAATCGACGCGCCCAGAAAGGCGCCGATGCGGGCCAGAAAGGCGCGCCGGTCCTCGCGGATCTGCTCGAAGGCCGCCAGAAGCATGCGCGAGCGCGGGAAATGCCGCCGCCAGCGCGCCACGATGGCCGGCCAGTCCGAACGCGCCACGCAGCCGGGGCTGCGCAGATGAGCGATGACGGCCTGTTCGTCGCGCGGGTCGAGGCCCGGCTCGCGCATGGCGTTCGACCAGGCGCGCGCCAGCGGGTCGCGCAGGATCAGCAGGATCTTCGCGTCGGGAAAGCGCGCCGCCACCCGCGCCACCGTCGCCTCGGGCAGGATGGAATA
This sequence comes from Oceanicella actignis, assembly GCF_008124525.1. Taxonomy (GTDB): domain Bacteria; phylum Pseudomonadota; class Alphaproteobacteria; order Rhodobacterales; family Rhodobacteraceae; genus Oceanicella; species Oceanicella actignis. The sequence continues at coordinate 159,158 of NZ_VNHJ01000001.1, read as the reverse complement.
GGCGGGCGTGATCTCGCCCGCCACCTGGCCGCGGGCGCGCGCGCGGGCGAACAGCCCCGCATACCAGTCGTCCGAGCGGCGGCCGAGGAAATAGCGCGCATCCCACAGCGGATCGACGATCGCGTCGCGCCGCCCGGCAAGGCGGCCCGCGTAATGGGCCGCGCGGCTGCGCAGATGGCGGCGGTAGCGATAGGGCCAGACCTCGACGCCCTGGGCGCCGACGTCGAAATGGTGCAGCTCCTTGACCGGCGGGGTCCATATGCCCGGCGCGCAGCGCAGGGCGTGGTAAAGCCAGGTCGTGCCGCAGCGTTGCCCGCCGATGCAGATGAAATCCGGTCCCATTCGCTCCTCCGCGCCCGACGCGCGCGCGCCATGCGCGAAAATCGCCCGCGCGGCGGCGCGCGTCAATCATGGCGCTTGGCCCGGCCGCCGCGCGCAACTATCCTGCGCGCATGACCCATGGCCCCCTGATCGCCGAGATCGAGAGCTGGCTCATCGACGAGGCGCTTCACGATCCCGACATTCTCGACCTGTTCGGCGCGCTGTGCGTGCGCCTGCACGCGATCGGCGTCCCGCTCGAGCGCGCGGCGCTGTCCTGGCCCACGCTGCATCCGCTGTTCCAGGCCGAGCAGATCTACTGGCGCCTTGGCGAGGGCGCCGAGCTGCTGCAATACCTGCACGAGACGCAACCCTCGGCCGCCTTCGAGGCCAGCCCCTTCCACCACGTGCTGATCCACGGGCTGGACCGCCTGCGCCGGCGGCTGATGGGCCCCGAGACGATGCTGGACTTTCCGGTTCTGAACGAGCTGCGCGAGCAGGGCTTCACCGACTACCTCATGACCTCGACCGCCTTCCAGATCGCCGAGGTCGAGAACTATCGCGGCGGCGAAAGCGGCATCATGGCCAGCTGGGCGACGCGCCGCGAGGGCGGGTTCAGCGACGCGGACATCGACGCGCTCAGCCGCATCCAGCGCATCTTCGCCGTCGCCTGCCACGCCTCGATCCAGAAGCGGGTCATGGTCAACCTGGCCACCGCCTATCTGGGCGCCACCGCCGCGCGGCAGGTGATGGAGGGGCTGGTGCGGCGCGGCGCGGGCGAGCGCATCCGCGCCGTGGTCTGGTATTCGGACCTGCGCGATTCGACGCGGCTGTCCAACACGCTGGCGCCGGACGTGTATCTGGACCTGCTCAAATGCTACTACGACTGCACGGCGCAGATGGTCATCGACGAGGGCGGCGAGATCCTCGACTTCATCGGCGACGCCGTCCTGGCGATCTTTCCCCTGCGCGGCGAGACCGGCGGCCCCGACGCGGCGCGCGCGGCCACGCGCGCCATGGAGCGCGCGCTGCAGATGCGCGAAGAGCGTCGCCCCCAGCGCGCCGCCATGGGGCTAACCGAGGATGTGCGCTTCTCGGTCGCCATGGCCGAGGGCGAGATCATGTTCGGCAACATCGGCGTGCCCACTCGGCTGACCTTCTCGGCCATCGGGCCGGTGGTGAACCAGGTCTCGCGCATGGACGAGCTGAGCAAGACGCTGGGGCGCTCGGTTCTGGTGACGCGCGAGATCGCCGCCGTCGAGCCCGGCCATTGGCGCAGCGCCGGGCTGCACCGGCTGCGCGACTTCGCCGACCCGATCGAGATCTTCGTGCGCGCGGCCGAGGTCGAGGCCGAAGGCGCCGCCGCGCCGCGCCCGCTGGCGGGCTGAGCGGCGCGCGCCCGCTCAGCCGCCAAGGCGCCGGATGCGCTCGAGCAAGGCGGGGTCCTGCGCGCCCAGCTCGAAGGCGCGGCGCCAGTCGGCAAGGGCGCCTTCGTCGTCGCCCAGCCGCTCGCGCAGCGCGGCGCGCGCCAGCCACCCTGCGGGGCGTTCCGGGGCCAGGGCGATGGCGCGGCCGAAATCGGCCAGCGCCGCCCGCGGATCGCGCAGGGCGCGCACGCGCCCGCGCTCGAGCCACGCATCCGCGTCGCCCGGTGCATCGGCGATGACGCGCGAGAAGGCGGCCTCGGCCTCGTCCGCCTTGCCCAGAGCCGCCAGCGCAAGGCCCGCATTGAAGCGCGCATCCGCATCCGCCGGATCGCGGGCCAGCACGGCGCGGAAGTCCTCGAGCGCGCGATCGGCCACGCCGCGCCGCAGCAGCATCGCGCCGCGCCCCATCAGCGCCGTGCGGTCGCCCGGCGCCAGCTCGAGCGCACGGGCGAAATCGGCCAGCGCGTCGCGCACGCGCCCGCGCGCTTCGTTGGAGATGGCCCGGTTGACGTAAAGCCCCGCATAGCCCGGATCGGCGCGCTCGGCCGCGTCGAAGGCGGCGATGGCGTCGCCATGGCGGCCCAGCTCGGCCAGCCCGACGCCCATGTTGGTCCAGGCCATCGCCTGACGCCGCGCCGAAAGCCCGCCCGCCTCGACCGCGCGCCGGCAGTTCTCGGCCAGCGCGGCGGGGGCGGCCTCGGGGTCGAAGCAGCGTTCGAGCCAGGGATTGGCCCGCGCGCCGCCGGGCGCGGCCGCCAGCGCCGCGGCGCCGGCCAGGACCAGGCGAAAAGCGATGTCGCGGATCATGAACGCCTCCTGCGCGCGGGGGGCGCCCCGCCCCATGCGCCCTACAGATCGCCCCGCGCCCCTCGCGATGCAACCCCCCGCGCCTTCCCGAGCGCGCTCCCGCCCGCCTTGCCGGCCGTCGCCGCGGCACGCGCCCGCCCCGCCCGCCCGACAAGAGCCGCGCCCCGCGCCCGGCGTCGCCGGCAGCCCCCCGACCGCCGAAGCGCCGGGCTTGCGCCCCGCAGGCGCCGGTTCGCCCGAGCGCACGCCCGCCGCGCCCGGCCCGGCCATCCGCCCCGCGCATCCGCGCGCACGACGCGCCTTCGCGCCCCATCTCCGGCGGCAGGCGCGCCCCGCGACGATGGCCGCCACTTGACCGGCGCGGCGCGGGGCGGCATGGCTGAGCGGCCGCCTTGCGCAGGCGCCGCGGGCCGCCGCGGCCGGCCAGGGCTCGTAGACAGGACGCGCCATGCCTCGCCCCGCCGCCAAGCCCGACGCGCCGCCGCGCCCCGCAGCCGGGGAAGCCGCGCAAGGCGCCGACAATCTGCGCGGCGTGGCGTGGATGCTGTTCTCGGTCGCCGCGGCCAGCGCCATGACCGTCGCGGTGCGCGCGCTGTCAGAGGACATCGACAGCCGCATGATCGTGTTCCTGCGCGCGGGCGTGACGCTGGCGCTGATCGCGCCGCTTCTGGCGCTGCCGGCCTTTCGCGCCCGGCTGCGCTTCTCGCGCCCCTGGATGCACGCGGCGCGCGGGCTGATGATCGCCGTCTCGACCCAGATGGGCTTCTACGCCATCGCGCATCTGCCGCTGGCGACCTCGACGGTGCTGTTCTTCACCGCGCCGATCTTCGCGACGCTGCTGGCCGGCCCCGTGAACGGCGAGCGCGTGGGCCCGCGCCGCTGGGCGGCGGTGCTGACGGGCTTCGCCGGCGCGCTCATCATCCTGCGGCCGGGCTTCGCCGCGCCCGAGCCGGCCATGCTGGTGGCGCTGGGCTCGTCGCTGCTGTTCGCCTCGGCGCTGTCGACCGCGCGGGGGCTTGCGCAGGCGGACGGGCCGGTCTCGACCTATGTCTCGTCCGTGGCGGCGACGGCGCTGGTGGCCTTGCCGGCGGCGCTGCCGGTCTGGCGCCTGCCCGAAGGCGGCGCGGCCTGGGCGGCGCTGGCGACGCTGGTGGCGGCGGGCGCGGCGCGCGGCGTCGCCGACATCCAGGCCTACCGGCATGGCGAGGCCAGCGTGGTCGGGGTGGTGGCGTATCTGCGCCTCGTCCTGATCGGGGGCGCGGGCTATCTGATGTTCTCCGAGATCCCCGACGCGGCCACCGTCGCCGGCGGCGCCGTGATCGTGGGCGCGACGCTCTACATCGCCCAGCGCGAGGCGCGCCTGCGCCGCGCCCGGCGCGAGCCCAGGGCCATGCCCGCCGACTGAGCGCGCCCCGCCCGCCCGAACGCCCGCGCGGAAAATTCGGCCCGGCGCCCGCGCGAAAAATCCGGCCCGGCGCCCGGATAAGGATTGATCGAGTCGCCACGAATCGCTATGTCCCCCGCCACAGGGTCACCGATCCCAACTTCGGATCATCCGGGGGGGCGCTAAGGGACCGCTGGGACTTCATCTGCTGGTAGGGGAGATCGTCATGATGGACGGCGACCTCTTCCGACTGGGGATGGACCTGGAGACAGGCGCCACCCACGAGGAAGCTGCGATCCGCGGCGGCAAGGCCGTTTGCACCGACAACGACCGTGAGCGCTCCGTGTTCGACGCGGACCGCGAGGACCATTTCATCCGCCGCAACGGCAAGGTCTTCGCCGGCACGCACCTCATCATCGAGGTGATCGACGCCGAGGGGCTGGACGACGAGGCGCGCATCCAGAAGGCGTTCCGCGACTGCGTCGAGGAATGCGGCGCCACGCTGCTGCACATCCACACGCACAAGTTCACCCCCCAGGGCGTGAGCGGCGTCGCGGTGCTGGCCGAGAGCCACATCTCGGTCCACACCTGGCCCGAGGTCGGCTACGGCGCCTTCGACGTCTTCATGTGCGGCGACGCCGAGCCCTGGCGCTCGGTCGAGGTGCTGCGCAAGGCGTTCAACGCCGGCGAGGTCCGCGTGAAGGAGATGCTGCGCGGCGAAGGTCTGGTCGACTGAACCGGCCGCCGCGACGCGAATGGGGCGCCGCGCGGGGAACCGCGCGGCGCCTTCGCTTGCCGGCCCCGGCCGCGGCGGCTTGACGCGCGGCGGCGCGCCGCGCGGCCTTGGGGCGCAGCCGCCGGGCGTGGACTTGACGCGCCGCCGGCGACATATGCGCGGCAACCGTTTCTTCGCGAAAACATGCGCCAATGCCGCGCATCGCCAAAAGGAGGCCGACATGACCCTTGCCGCCAACGCCGATCACGACCGCCCCGGCCCGATCCTGCGTCTACTGATGGCCATGCCGCTGCTGGGCTGGATGCTGAAGGACGCCATGCACGGCGCCGAGGACGCGCCGCTCTGGGCGCTGGCCAACGTCGTGCTGCTCATCGTCCTGGCCACGGCGATCTGGGGCTACGCGGCGCTCATCATCGCCTATCTGGGCCTGACGGCGGCCGCCCTGGCGATGATCATCGCCATTTCGCGCGCGAACTGACGCGGCGGGCCCCGGCGCCCCCGAGACGGCGCATCCCACGGCGCATTTCCCCTCGCCTCGCGCCCGCGCCGCGGCTAGAACCGCGCCAAGAGAAGCGACGGAGGTTCCATGCCATGAGCGACGACAGGACCATGCCCGGCTGGGCGGTGGAGACGCTGCACGAGGACTACGCGCAGGCGCTGCGCATCGCCACGCTGCTCTATGACAGCGAGACCGAACACCAGCGGCTGCGCGTCTTCCGCAACCCCACCTTCGGCCGCATCCTGACGCTGGACGGCGTCGTGCAGACCACCGAGGGCGACGAGTTCATCTATCACGAGATGATGAGCCACGTTCCCATCCTGGCCCACGGCGTGGCGCGGCGGGTGCTGATCATCGGCGGCGGCGACGGCGGCATGGCGCGCGAGACGCTGCGCCACGCCTCGGTCGAGCACGTGACCATGGTCGAGATCGACGCCGGCGTGGTCGAGTTCTCGAAGACCTACCTGCCCTCGCTCTCGGCCGGCGCCTTCGACGATCCGCGGCTGAACCTGGTCATCGCCGACGGCGCCGAGTTCGTGCGCCGCGACCGGGAATCGCTGGGCGGGGGCTTCGACGTCATCATCGTCGACTCGACCGATCCGATCGGCCCGGGCGAGGTGCTGTTCACCGACACCTTCTACGGCCGCGCCAAGGCGCTGCTGAACGAGGGCGGCATCCTGGTCACGCAGAACGGCGTGCCCTTCATGCAGGGGTCCGAGCTGACCAACACCATGCGCGCCTTCAAGGCCCTGTTCCGCGACTGGACCTGCTACCTGGCCACGATCCCGACCTATGCCGGCGGGCCCATGGCCATGGGCTGGGGCACGGATGGCGACGCGCGCAATGTCGGCCTTGACGAGCTGACCGCCCGCTTCGAGCGCGCCGGCCTCGAAACCCGCTACTACACCCCCGAGGTGCACAAGGCCGCCTTCGCCCTGCCGCGCTACGTGCAAAGGCTCATGCCCGCCTGAGGGGAACGTGCTAGCATGGCGGACCGCCCCTGCGAACGGAGGTCCGCCATGAACGCCATCGCCCGCCTTGCCGCCGCCGCGGCGCTCGCCCTGCCGGGGGTCGCGCAGGCCGCCGAGTGGGATGCGCTGATCGTCGAACATGTGATCGAGGCGCCCTATGAAGACGTGCTCGAGGATCTGCGCCTGACCATCGAGGGGCGCGGCTTCGTGATCGACGCCGTCAGCCATGTGGGCGCGATGCTCAACCGCACGGCGGGCGACGTCGGCGCGCAGCGGCAGGTCTACGACCATGCCGAGGTCACGCAATTCTGCTCGGCCACGCTTTCGCGCAAGGTGATGGAGGCCGATGCGCGCAACCTCGCCTTCTGCCCCTACGGCATCTTCACCTACCAGCTGCATGGCGAGGCGGGACGGGTGCATGTCGGCTACCGCCGCATGCCCGACGGCCCGATGCAGGAGATCGAGGCGCTGCTCGACTCGATCGTGCGCGAGACCGTCGGCCTCGACTGAGCCCGCGCCGCGCGGCGCGAATCGAAAGGGGCGCGCGACCCAGCCGGATCGCGCGCCCCGAATGCGGGCGGCCTTGCGCGGGCCGCGTCAGTGAGCGACCAGATTGCCCGCGCTCATGCGGCCGTCGCGGCCCGGGACCATCTCGAAGTCGAGGGACTGGCCTTCGTTCAGACCATCCAGGCCGGCGGCCTGCACGGCGGTGATGTGCACGAACACATCCTTGCCGCCGTCATCGGGCTGAATGAACCCATAGCCCTTTTCCGAGTTGAACCACTTGACGGTGCCCTTGGCCATCGTCGATCTCCATTCCATTCACGTCGAACCGGGGCGCGCGGCCGCCGGCATAGGCGCAGTCCTCGAACGTTCCCGAGGACCCGCCGCATCAAGAGGCGGAGCATCGACGATCATCCGATCTGCGCGCCCATCCTACACCAGCCGCGGCGCGGACAAAAGCGGCTTGCCCCCGCGCCGCCTCCGACCGCACGCGCCCCGACCGCTGCGGCTGGCCTCCCCGGACAAGCGCGGGCGCCGCTTCCCGTCGCCCGGCGCGCGGGCGGGGCGCCCCGTGTCAGGCCGCCAAGCGCCGCCGTCCCGGACGCGCGCTTGCCCCGCGGGCGCGGGAAGGGCATCGTGCCCGCGGCCCGCGCCCCGGCGGGCAGGACAAGAAGCGGAGCCGCGCCCATGTCAGACCTGCTGACGCTCGAGAACCTCGCCAATCTTGGCGTGCTGATCTTCCTGCAAGCCGTGCTGGGCTTCGACAACCTGCTCTACATCTCGATCGAATCGGCGCGCGCGCCCGTCGATCAGCGCGCCGCGGTCCGGCGCTGGGGCATCGTCATCGCGGTCGCGCTGCGCCTGGTCATGCTCCTTGTGATGCTGCGCCTGCTCGACAGCCTGACCGAGCCGTTCTTCGCCGTCTCGATCCCGGGCGTCATCGAGGGCAGCTTCGACTTCGCCACGCTGGTCTTCCTGGGCGGCGGCGCGTTCATCATGTATACGGCGGTGCGCGAGATCTCGCACCTGCTGTCCATGGAGCATCTCGAGCACGCGCCCGACCGCGAGCGCACGCCCAAGCCCGCCGCGGCGGTCGTGGCGATGATCGTGCTGATGAACCTGGTCTTCAGCTTCGACTCGATCGTCTCGGCCATCGCCATCACCGAGGTCTACGCGATTCTGTCGGCGGCGATCCTGATCTCGGGCCTGGGGATGCTGCTCCTGGCCGACCGCGTGGCCGACTTCATCCGCCGCAACCGCCAATACGAGGTGCTGGGCCTGTTCATCCTGCTCATCGTCGGGGTCGTGCTGCTGGGAGAGGGCGGGCACCAGGCGCATCTGACGCTGGCCGGCTACAAGGTCGAGCCGCTGAGCAAGACGACCTTCTACTTCTCGGTCGCGGTGCTGGTGGCGGTGGACATGATGCAGTCGCGCTATCAGAAGCGGCTCGACGCCGAGCGCGCGCGCAAGCAGGCGCGCTTCGACTGAGGGCGTCACTCGGGCAGCGCGACGACCTCGTAAAGCGCCTCGGCCAGCGGCCCGAGGCGGACGCGGCCCATGGTCTCGGCGATCAGGTCGTAGATCGCGCCCGTGCGGTAGATGCGGCTGAGCGCCGCGTCCACCGCAAGGCGCAGCCGCGTCTCGCCCCGCTTCATGGTCAGCGCGTAGGGCTCGAAGGACAGCGCCTCGTCCGAGATGACCAACGGCGTCGCGGGCCGCAGACGCCCCAGCTGGTAGTGGAGAATCGCGCGGTCGGCGAAATAGGCCTCGATCTCGCCGCGGGCCAGGGCGCGCAGCCCCTCCTCATGCGTCGCGAAGCGCCGCAGCGCCGAGCGCGCGCCCGCCTCGCGCAGGCGCCGGGCGGCCACGGCCTCGGTGGTGGTGCCGGCCAGAACGCCCACGGGCTCGTCGCTCAGCTGCGCCAGCCGCTCGGCGCCGCCGCGGCGAAAGGCCACCGCGGCGCCGTCGATGAAGTAGGGAATCGAGAAATCCAGCGTCCGCCGGCGCGACAGGGTCTGCGTGGCCGGACCGCACAGCAGGTCGATGCGCCCCTCGGTCAGCGCCGCGAAGCGCGACTGGGCGGTGACCGGCAGCCAGACGGGCTCGGGCGCGGCGCCTTCGGGGCCGGACAGGGTCTGCGCCACGCGCGCGCACAGCGCCACCGCAAGCCCGGCGGGCGCGCCCCGGTCGTCGACGTAGGAAAAGGGCGGCGCGTCCGCGCGATAGCCAAGGCGGATGCGGCCGGTGCGCGCGATGCGCGCCAGCGCGTCCTCGGCCGGCGCCGCCGCCGCGCCCTGCGCGGCCTCTTGCGCGCGCGCGCCGGACCCGACCGGCGCCAGCGCCAGAAGGCAGGCCGCGATGCCCAGGATGACCATTGAACGCATGCCCGCTCTCCCCGCTGCCAGGCCGACGACGCGGCCCGCATGATGGCCGCCGCGCGCGCGCCGCGCAACGGGCCCCGGCGCCGCGCCGCCCCGCCCCGCGGCGCCGGCGCGGAACATCGCGCGCGCGTCTGGAAATCGGCGCCGGCGCGCGGTATGTGAGGCGCGCTGCAGCACCGCCCCGGCAAGGAGATCACGCCAATGACCCAGCTGACCTATCGCGAGCCCCCCGCCAAGAGGATCGCCGGCGCCGTCGGCGAGTGGGAGATGGTCATCGGCATGGAAGTCCACGCCCAGGTCAGCTCGAAGTCCAAGCTGTTCTCGGGCGCCTCGACCGCCTTCGGCGCCGAGCCCAACACCAATGTCAGCCTGGTGGACGCGGCCATGCCGGGCATGCTGCCGGTCATCAACGAATTCTGCATCGAGCAGGCGGTGCGCGCCGGGCTGGGCCTGAAGGCGAAGATCAACCTGTTCTCGGTCTTCGACCGCAAGAACTACTTCTATCCCGACCTGCCGCAGGGCTACCAGATCAGCCAGTACAAGCACCCCATCGTCGGCGAGGGCGAGGTGCTGGTCGATCTCGAGCCGGGCGTGGCGCGGCGCGTGCGCATCGAGCGCATCCACCTCGAGCAGGACGCGGGCAAGTCGATCCACGATCTCGACCCCGAGCTGACCTATGTCGACCTGAACCGCACCGGCGTCGCGCTGATGGAGATCGTCTCGCGCCCCGACATCCGCAGCCCCGAGGAAGCGGCCGAATACGTGCGCAAGCTGCGCCAGATCCTGCGCTATCTGGGCGCGTGCGACGGCAACATGCAGGAAGGCTCGCTGCGCGCGGACGTCAACGTGTCGGTCTGCCGGCCCGGCGATTACGAACGCTTCCGCGAGACGGGCGACCCTTCGGTGCTGGGCACGCGCTGCGAGATCAAGAACATGAACTCGATGCGCTTCATCCAGCAGGCCATCGACTACGAGGCGCGCCGGCAGATCGCCATTCTCGAGGACGGCGGGACGGTCGAGCAGGAAACGCGCCTCTACGACCCCAACAAGGGGCGCACGCGCTCGATGCGCTCGAAGGAAGAGGCGCATGACTACCGCTATTTCCCCGACCCGGACCTTCTGCCCCTGACGCTGGAGCAGGCCTGGGTCGACGCCATCGCCGCCTCGCTGCCCGAGCTGCCCGACGAGAAGAAGGCGCGCTTCGTCGCGCAGTATGGCGTGACCGAATACGACGCCTCGGTGCTGACCGCCGAGCGCGAGTCGGCCGACTTCTTCGAGGCCGTCGCCCGCGGGCGCGACGGCAAGGCCGCCGCCAACTGGGTCATCAACGAGCTGTTCGGCCGCCTGAACAAGGAGGGCCGCGCCATTTCCGACAGCCCCGTCAGCGCCGAGCAGCTGGGCGGGGTGATCGACCTGATCGCCAGCGGCGACATCTCGGGCAAGATCGCCAAGGACCTGTTCGAGATCCTCTGGACCGAGGGCGGCGATCCGGCCCGCATCGTCGAAGAGCGCGGCATGAAGCAGGTCACCGACGAGGGCGCGATCGAGAAGGCGGTGGACGAGGTGCTGGCCGCCAACCCCGACAAGGTCGAGCAGGCCAAGGCCAAGCCCTCGCTGGCGGGCTGGTTCGTGGGGCAGGTGATGAAGGCCACCCAGGGCAAGGCCAACCCGCAGGCGGTCAACGCGCTGGTGCGGCGCAAGCTGGGCGTCGAGTGAGCGCGCCCTCGACCGCGCCGCGTCGCCGCGCTAAGCATGCGAAGGTCCCCCACGGGCAAGCACGGAGCAGGCCATGACCCGCTATGAATACAAGGTCGTCCCCGCGCCGCGGCGCGCGCGCCGCCGCAAGGGCGTGCGCGACCGCGCGCAGCTCTTCGCCCGCACCGTGCAGGACGTGCTGTCCGCCGAGGCCGTCGATGGCTGGGAGTTCCTGCGCGCCGAGAATCTGCCCTGCGAAGAGCGGCGCGGCTGGTTCCGCCGCCTCGAAGAGACGGTCCAGGCGGTGCTGGTCTTCCGCCGCGCCCTGCCCGAGCCCCCCGCCGCTCGCCCCGAGGCGCGATCCGACGCCCCGGCGCGGGCCGCCGAGCCGGTCCTTTCGGCGCGCGAGCGCGAGGCCGCCGCGCAGCTGCGCGCCGCCGCCCGCCGCGACGCGCCCGAGCCGCCCTTCTCGTCCGGTCAGGGCCCGGCGCGCTGAGGCGACGCGATCAGCCGATCGCTCCCGCCCCGACCGCGCCGAAGCGCCCGCCGGCGCGGCCCGCCCGCAGCCCCGATGGGGGCGCCGACCGGAAGGCGATTCCGCCGCCGCCCATCCCGAAGGTGCGCGGCGCCGCCCGCCGACGCCCAAGGGCGAAGGCGCGCCGGCGGCGGCCCGGATCGGCGCGGGGCGCTCCCGGGCGCCGCCCGTCCCGCGGGGGCGGCGGGCCGCAGCGCGGCAAGCCGCGCCTTGCGATCGCGCGGCCCGTCGCGAAGCCGCGCGCCCGCCTGCCGCGAACGAAGCCCGAAAACCCGCCGCCTGGCCGGCTCAGACGCCGCCGCAGGCGAAGTAGTCGCGCATGATGCGCGCGTAGATGCGGGCCAGCTTGCGCACATCCTCGGCGGGCACGCGCTCGTCGGTCTGGTGCATGGTCGCCCCGGCCAGGCCGAACTCCACCACCGGGCACATGTCCTTGACGAAGCGCGCATCCGACGTGCCGCCGCTTGTCGAGGCGACGGGGCGCAGGCCGGTTTCGGCCTCGACGGCGTCCGCGATCAGCTCGCAGAACGGCCCCGGCGGGGTTAGGAAGCTTTCTCCCGACACCTTGACGCGCAGATCGAAGCGCACGCCCGTCTCGCGCGCGACGCGCTCGGCCTCGTCGCGCAGCCACGCCTCGAGCGAGGCCGAGTCATGCGCGTCGTTGAAGCGGATGTTGACCGTGGCGCGCCCCTCGGCCGGGATGACGTTGGTCGCGGGGTTGCCGACGTCGATGGTCGTCACCGCCAGGGTCGAGGGCTCGAAATGCTCGGTCCCCTCGTCGAGGCGCCGCGAGGCCAGCCGGTCCACCAGCCGCGCCAGCGCCGGCAGCGGGTTGAGCGCGCGGTGCGGATAGGCCGCGTGGCCCTGGCGCCCGTGCGCCGTGATCCAGGCGGTCATCGACCCGCGGCGGCCGATCTTCATCATCTCGCCGAGGCGCTCGGGGCAGGTGGGCTCGCCGACCAGACAATGGTCCAGCCGCTCGCCATTCTCGGCCATCCAGTCGAGGATGGCGCGGGTGCCGTGCTCGGCCTCGCCCTCTTCGTCGCCGGTGACGAGCAGCGCGATCGAGCCGCGCGGCGCCCCCTCGCGCGCCAGCGCCGCCGCCGCGCAGACGAAGGCGGCGACGCCGCTTTTCATGTCGGCCGCGCCGCGCCCCCACAGCATCCCGTCCGCAAGCGCGCCCGAGAAGGGCGGATGCGTCCACGCCGCCGCGTCGCCCGGCGGCACCACGTCCACATGACCGTTGAAGCCGAAAACCGGCCCGCCCTCGCCAAGGCGCGCGTAAAGGTTGCTCACCCCGCCGCGCTCGATGCGCGCGCAGCGAAAGCCCAGCGGCGACAGGACCGCCTCGAGCAGCTCCAGCGTCCCCGCCTCGGCGGGCGTGACCGAGGGACGGCGGATCAGCTCGGCCGCAAGGGCGACGGGGTCGTCGGCAAGCGCGGCGGGGGAAGGGGCGTCGGCGCTCATGCGTCCTCCTGCGCGGGGGTCAGTCGTAGAAGGGCGTGGCCTGGGCGACGATCACGGCGTTCTCCTCGAGCGCGCGGCGCATCAGCGCGCGGTCCTCGTCGCCGATCACATGGCCCTCGGCCTCGCGCTCGTCGAGCGTGCCGTAGCCCTGCACCTCGAGCGGGGCGAGCCCCGCCTGGCGCAGCACGGCCACGGTCTCGCGCACGGCCTCGGCCTCGTCCACGCCGCTGGCGTAGCACATCAGCGCCGCGCCGGTCGAACCCTCGGGCAGGCCGTCGCCCTCGGCCCGGCCGACATCGACCAGCAGCGTGTAGACCTTTTGCTTGCCGCGCCGCGGGGCGCCCTGTTCCTGATCGGCCATCAGTCGCGCAGAAGCTCGTTGATCGAGGTCTTGGAGCGCGTGCGCGCGTCCACCCGCTTGACGATCACGGCGCAATACAGGTTGACCCCGCCCTTCGACGGCGCCGTGCCCGCGACGACCACCGAATAGGGCGGCACCTCGCCATAGAACACCTGGCCGGTCTCGCGGTCGATGATCTTGGTGGACTGGCCCAGGAACACGCCCATGCCCAGCACCGATCCCTGACGCACGATCACGCCCTCGACCACCTCCGAGCGCGCGCCGATGAAGCAGTCGTCCTCGATGATGGTCGGCGCGGCCTGCATGGGCTCGAGCACGCCGCCGATGCCCACGCCGCCCGACAGGTGCACGTTGCGCCCGATCTGCGCGCACGAGCCGACGGTGGCCCAGGTGTCGACCATGGTCCCCTCGCCCACATAGGCGCCCAGATTGACGAAGCAGGGCATCAGCACCGCCCCCGGCGCGATGTAGGCCGAGCGGCGCACCACGCAGTTGGGCACGGCGCGGAACCCGGCCGCGCGCCAGCGCGCCGCGTCCCAGCCCTCGAACTTCGAGGGCACCTTGTCCCACCAGCCGCTGGCACCGGGCCCGCCGGGAATCACCTGCATGTCGTTGAGCCGGAAGGACAGCAGCACCGCCTTCTTGAGCCACTGATGCACGGTCCAGACGCCGTCCTCGCCGCGCGAGGCGACGCGCGCGCGGCCCGAGTCGAGCAGCTCGAGCGCGGCCTCGACGGCGTCGCGCGCCTCGCCCTTCGTGTCGGGGCCAAGCGCGTCGCGCTCTTCCCAGGCGGCTTCGATGGCGGCTTCGAGCGCGGCGTGTTCCATTCTCGTCCCTGCTTTTGCTGTTACGGTCGTTTCACCGCTTGGCTATAGAGACGTCTGAGCGCGCGCGCAATCGCCGCGCCCACATGCGAAGGGATCCCATGCGATGAAGAAAGGCGAGGAGCGCCACTCGATCTTCCGTTCCGCCGAAGAGGACATCGACGCCGCCCTGCGTCAGCCGCTGACGCCGCAAAGCGCGTCGCCCTCCTACCGGCTGGCCTTCCAGGATCTGGATTTCCTCAAGCGCGACGAGCTGCGCCCGGTGCGCCTTCAGCTCGAGCTTCTGAAGATCGAGATGCTGCTGACCGAGGCGGGGGTCGAATCGACCGTGGTGCTGTTCGGCGGCGCGCGCATCCCCGCCCCCGAGCATCGCGACACGGCGCGCACGCCCATGCTGGCCGAGCTGACGCGCTATTACGACGAGGCGCGGCGCTTCGCGCGGCTGTGCACCGAGGCCTCGATCGCCGAGGGCGGGCGCCATCACGTGGTCGTCACCGGCGGCGGCCCCGGCGTGATGGAGGCCGGCAACCGCGGCGCGGCCGAGGCGGGCGGGCGCTCGATCGGCCTCGGCATCGTTCTGCCCTTCGAGAACGCGCCCAACGCCTACGTCACCCCCGAGCTGAGCTTCAACTTCCACTACTTCGCCATCCGCAAGATGCACTTCCTGATGCGGGCCGAGGCGATCGCGGTGTTTCCGGGCGGCTTCGGCACGCTGGACGAGCTGTTCGAGACGCTGACCCTGATCCAGACCCGCCGCATGGCGCCGGTGCCCGTCCTGCTGTTCGGCGAGGAATTCTGGCGCGGCATCGTCAACTGGCAGATGCTGGCCGAGGCGGGCACCATCTCGCCCGAGGATCTGGAGCTGTTCCACTTCGTCGACAGCGCCGAGCAGGCGTGGGAGCTGCTGCGCGATTCGAGCGTGCGCCGCCCCCTGCCCCCGCCCACGCGCTGAAGGGCCCGAAGGCGCCGCTTGCCGCCCCGCCGCGCGGGCGCTAGCTTGCTGGGCAACGGAGGACACCGCATGCAAGATGCCGCCCCCACGCTCATCGACCCGTTCATGCGCGCCATCACCTATCTGCGGGTGTCGGTGACGGATCGCTGCGATTTCCGCTGCGTCTACTGCATGTCCGAGAACATGACCTTCCTGCCCAAGAAGGACCTGCTCACCCTCGAGGAGCTGGACCGGCTGTGCTCGGTCTTCGTCGGGCTGGGGGTGCGCAAGCTGCGCGTGACGGGCGGCGAGCCGCTGGTGCGGCGCGACATCATGCGCTTCTTCGAGGCCATGAGCCGCCACCTCGAAAGCGGCGCGCTGGACGAGCTGACGCTGACCACCAACGGCTCGCAGCTGCGGCGCTTCGCCGGGCGGCTGCATGCGGCGGGGGTGCGGCGGGTGAACGTGTCGCTGGACACGCTCGACCCCGACCGCTTCGCGCGCATCACGCGCTGGGGCCGCTTCGCGCAGGTGATGGACGGCATCGACGCCGCCCAGGAAGCGGGGCTTCGGGTCAAGATCAACGCGGTGGCGCTGCGCGGCGTCAACGACGACGAGATCCACCGCATGGTCGAATGGTGCGGCGCGCGCGACATGGACCTGACCTTCATCGAGGTCATGCCCATGGGCGACATCGGCAACGAGGACCGCCTCGACCAGTATTATTCGCTCAAGGACCTCAGGCGCGATCTCGAAAGCCGCTGGACGCTGACCGATCTCGACCACCGCACGGGCGGCCCCGCACGCTATGTCCGCGTCGAGGAGACGGGCGGGATGGTGGGCTTCATCACGCCGCTCACCCACAATTTCTGCGAAAGCTGCAACCGCGTGCGCCTGACCTGCACCGGCCAGCTCTTCATGTGCCTGGGGCAGGACGACGACGCGGATCTGCGCGCGGTGCTGCGCGCCACCGACGACGACGAGGCCCTGCGCGAAGCGATCCGCGGCGCGATCGCGCGCAAGCCCAAGGGCCATGATTTCGACTATTCGCGCCAGCGCGTCGACGGAACCGTCTCGCGCCACATGAGCGTGACGGGCGGCTGAAGGCGCCGCCCGGGCCGCTTCATCCCCGCCGCCTCAGTCCAGAACGGGATCGGGCTCGTCGCGCATGGCGAAGTCCAGCCCGTGCGCGGCGCGGATCTTGTCCTCGATCTCGCGCGCGATGTCGGGGTTCTCCTTGAGGAAGTTCTTGGCGTTCTCGCGCCCCTGCCCGATGCGCTGATCGCCGTAGGAGAACCACGAGCCCGATTTCTCGACCACGCCGGCCTTGACGCCCAGGTCGATCAGCTCGCCGGTCTTCGAGATGCCCTCGCCATACATGATGTCGAACTCGACCTGCTTGAAGGGCGGCGCGACCTTGTTCTTGACCACCTTGACGCGGGTCTGGTTGCCCACCACCTCGTCGCGGTCCTTGATCGAGCCGATGCGCCGGATGTCGAGCCGCACCGAGGAATAGAACTTGAGCGCGTTGCCGCCGGTGGTCGTCTCGGGGCTGCCGAACATGACGCCGATCTTCATGCGGATCTGGTTGATGAAGATCACCATGCATTTCGACCGCGCGATCGAGCCGGTCAGCTTGCGCATCGCCTGGCTCATGAGCCGCGCCTGGACGCCGACCGAGCTGTCGCCCATGTCGCCCTCGAGCTCGGATTTCGGCGTCAGCGCGGCGACCGAGTCGACCACCACCACCGAAACCGCGCCCGAGCGCACCAGCGTGTCGGTGATCTCGAGCGCCTGCTCGCCAGCGTCGGGCTGCGAGATGAGCAGCTCGTCCACATCCACGCCCAGCTTGCGCGCATAGGTCGGGTCAAGCGCGTGCTCGGCGTCCACGAAGGCGCAGATGCCGCCCTGTTTCTGCTTCTCGGCGATGACATGCAGCGCCAGCGTCGTCTTGCCCGAGCTTTCGGGGCCGTAGATCTCGATGATGCGGCCCATCGGAAGCCCGCCGATGCCCAGCGCGATGTCGAGGCCCAGCGAGCCGGTCGACACCGCCTCGATATCCATCGCGGTCTGCTGCCCGAGCTTCATGATCGAGCCCTTGCCGAAGTTGCGCTCGATCTGCGCAAGGGCCGATTCCAGGGCCTTCTGCTTGTCCATGCCGCGAGTTCCGTTCAATTCCAGGATGCTTTGGCTCATCGCCGTCATTCCTTATTTCACAGCCGCGGCGACGGCGCAATCGCACGCCGCGTTCCGCGTTCGTTCCCGACATTAACCATCAAACGAAGCGGGAACAAGGCCGCGCCGGTTCGAATCGATTTGAACGGAATTCGGTTAAAATTTCCTTCCACGCCCCGGCGCCCCCGCCTTCGGGTTCATCCCGCGCCGCTTCCGCGGTGCTTTTCGCCCATGCGGCCCCTTCCCTTCGACGCGCGACGTGGTATTATGCCCATGAGCGCCGCGACAGCCTCGCAGGCGCCGGGGTTCAAGCGAACCGGGTTCAGCGTAAGACATTTCATCGGCAGCGTTGCGCGCACGGCGAAGCCGGACGCATTGGCCGCAGGGTCGTCGTTTCGACCCGCTCGTTTTCTTGCGTTCAACCTGGCGGCGCATTCGTCGAAGCCGCATCGCGTTGAAGCATGGACCCAGGAGGTTTTCATGACCTGTGCACGAATTGGCGCGCTGGCGTTGTCCGCCGCGCTCGCCGCAGCTGCGATGACCACGGGCGCCAGCGCGCTCACCGTCACGCAAAGCTGGTTCGGCGAGACCGAGGGCGGCAGTCCCGTCATCCCGACCAGCGGCCCGGCGCTGAGCGCCCATGACGCCTTCCTCGGCGCGCTCGAAAGCAGCGACGTCGCCGATTTCGAAGGCCTTGACGACGGCACGCAGCTGTCCACGACCAACGGCGCCGGCGCCGGCTGGACCACCTATGGCGGCGCGACCTTCTCGGACAACGGGCTGGGCGGCCCCGCCCGGATCCGGACCGGCATCACGGCGAACGAACAATACTACTCGTCGCCCGAGAATTTCGTCCTCATCGGCTCGGGCGGGCAGATCACCATCGATCTCGGCCTGTCGGGCGCCAACGCCTTCGGCCTTTACGCCACGGATGTGGGCGATTTCGGCGATTCGCTGATGATCGAGGCGCTGTCCTACGACGGCTCGCTCAACCCGATCTGGACCGAGCTGGGCAACCTCGCCACCACCTCGGCCGATCCGAAGTCGAACCTGCTTTTCGCCGGCTTCACGACCGACGAGAACTTCTTCGGCCTGCGCCTGACCGTCAGCAACGTTCGGGGCAACGACCAGTTCGGCCTCGACGACTTCATCCTCGGCTCGACGCCCGGCGCGGCCACGGTGCCGATCCCCGGCGCGGGGCTGCTGCTGCTGTCCGGGCTGGCGGGCCTGGCGGGGCTGGGGGCGAGGCGGCGGGCGGTCTGATCCGCCCCGCCTGAACGCCCATACCTGAACGCCGCAAGCAAGATGACGGGCCGGAGCCGCCAGGCTCCGGCCCGCGTCATTCGCGCCGCCGGGCGCTCACTTGGTGCCGAACATCCGGTCGCCCGCATCGCCAAGGCCGGGCAGGATATAGCCCTTCTCGTTCAGCCTCTCGTCCAGGGCGGCGGTGATGATGGGCACGTCCGGGTGGGCCTCCTTCATGCGGGCCACGCCCTCGGGGGCGGCCAGAAGGCACAGGAAGCGAATGTCGCGCGCCCCCGCCTCCTTGAGCAGCGTCACCGCCGCGGCCGACGAGTTGCCCGTCGCCAGCATCGGGTCGAGCACGATCACCGGCCGGTCGGCAAGATCCTTGGGAACCTTGAAGTAATACTGCACGGGCTGGAGCGTCTCCTCGTCGCGATAGAGCCCCACGAACCCTACCCGCGCCGAGGGCACCAGCTCGAGCACGCCGTCCAGCAGCCCGTTGCCCGCGCGCAGGATCGAGACCAGCGCCACCTTCTTGCCCGCCAGGACGGGGGCTTCGGTCTCCTGCAGGGGCGTCTCGACGGTGGTCGTGGTCATGGGCAGGTCGCGCAGCGCCTCGTAGCCCAGCAGCAGGCTGATCTCGCGCAGCAGGCGGCGGAACTTGCCGGTCGAGGCGTCCTTGTCGCGCATGTAGGTCAGCTTGTGCTGCACCAGCGGGTGGTCGACGATGGTCAGATGCTTGGTCATGCCTGTGTCCTGCGGTTGGAAGAGGGCGCGTTCATGCCGCGGCGAGCCGCGCGCCAAGGCGCCGCTTGAGGTCGGGCGCGCAGAAGGCCGCGTCGAGCGCGGCGCGCGCCAGGGCGAGGTGGTCGTCGGGGCCGTAGCCGAAATGGCGCGAGAGCATCTCGTGCTCGCGCGTCATGTCGGTGTCGAAGAAGGGCGGGTCGTCGGTCGAGACCGTCACCCGCACCCCCGCACGGCGCAGCGCGTCGATCGGGTGCGCGGCCCAGTCCGGCACGACGCCCAGCGCCACGTTCGAGCCCGGGCAGACCGCCAGCGGCACGCCCTCGCGCGCAAGCCGCGCGACCAGGTCGGGGTCCTCGACGGCGCGCACCCCATGATCGACGCGGTCGAGGCCCAGCGCGTCCAGCGCGCGGCGGACGCTGTCGGCGCCGCCGAATTCGCCGGCATGGGCGGTCAGCTTCAGCCCCGCCTCGCGCGCCAGCGCGAAGGCGGGGGCGAAATCGGCCGGGTCGAACATGCGCTCGTCCCCCGCCATGCCGAAGCCGACGATGCGCGGATCCTCGGCCGCGACGGCAAGGCGGGCGGCGCGCATCGCCGCCTCGGGCCCCAGCCCGCGCACGCACAGGGGAATGAACCGCGCGACGATGCCGCAGGCCGCCTCGGCCGCGGCCGCGCCTTCGCAAATGGCGGCCAGATACTCGGCCCAGGCGACGGGATCGGCGCCCGCGTGATCGGGCGAGATGAAGATCTCGGCATAGATCACGCCATGCGCGGCGCATTCGCGCAGCACCGCCTCGGCCAGGTCGCGGTTGTCCTGCGGCGTGTCGAACAGCGCCGCCACCGCGTCATAGGCGGCCAGGAAGCTGGAGAAGTCGGACCAGGCGTAGCGCCCCGTGCGCGGGTCGATCAGCGCATCGATCGAGCGGCCCTTGCGCGCGGCAAGGGCGCGCGCGAAGGCGGGCGGGGCCGCGCCCTCCATGTGCAGGTGCAGCTCGATCTTGGGAATGGCGCGCAGGTCGCTCATGCGCCCTCCTCGCGGCCCGGGGCGACGGCGAAGGGGCCAAGCGCGGTCTCGGGCGCGGCGCGCCAGGCGCCGCTCTCGGCCGGCGCCAGCATCGCGCGGCCATGCGGCCCCGCCGGCAGGCCAAGCCAGCGCGCCGCCGTCTCGGCCACATCCGCAAAGCGCCGCAGACCCGCCGAGCCGGGCCGCAGGCGCGCGCCGCGGCACAGAATGGGCACGCGCTCGCGCGTGTGGTCCGTGCCGCGCCAGGTGGGATCGTTGCCATGGTCGGCGGCGACGATCATCAGATCCTGGTCGCCCATGGCGGCGAACAGCTCGGGCAGGCGCGCGTCGAAGGCCTCGATGGCGCGGGCATAGCCGGACACGTCGCGGCGGTGGCCGTAAAGGCTGTCGAAATCGACGAAATTCGCGAAGATCAGATCCCCCGGCCCGGCGTCGCGCATGGCCTCGAGCGTGCGATCGCACAGCGCCATGTCGTCGGCCCCCTTGAGCACGGCGCCGATGCCGCGCCCGGCGAAGATGTCGGCGATCTTGCCCACGCCGAAGACCTGCCGCCCCGCCTCGAGCGCGCGGTCGCACAGGGTGGGTTCGGGCGGCGGGGTCGAGAAATCCTTGCGGTTGGCCGTGCGCCGAAAGCCCGTGGCCGGATCGCCCAGGAAGGGCCGCGCGATGACGCGCCCGACATTGAGCTCGTCGGCCAGCTCGCGCGCGATGCGGCAGAGCTCGTAAAGCCGCTCGAGCCCGAAGGCCTGCTCATGCGCCGCGATCTGGATCACGCTGTCGGCCGAGGTGTAGATGATGGGCTTGCCCGTGCGCAGGCTTTCGGCGCCCAGCTCGTCGAGTATCTCGGTGCCCGAGGCGTGCTTGTTCCCCAGCAGCCCCGGCAGGCCGGCGCGGCGGATCAGCGCGTCGGTCAGCCGCTCGGGCAGCGCGGGCACGGCGCGCGGGAAATAGTGCCAGTCGCGGCGCATCGGCGCGCCGGCCAGCTCCCAATGGCCGGTGATGGTGTCCTTGCCGGCCGAGAACTCCTGCCCCGCGCCGTAGACGCCCTGGAACGGCCCCGTGGCCTCGAGCCCCGGCGGCGTCGCGCCGCAGGCGATGCGGCAGGCTTCGCCAAGCCCCATCGCCGTCAGGTTGGGCGCACGCAGCGGACCCGAGCGGCCCTCCTCGGCGCGGCCCTCGGCGCAGGCCTGGGCGATGTGCGGGACGGTGGCGGCGCCCTCGTCGTCGCCGTCGCCGTTGCGAAACAGCGCCGCGTCCGGGGCGCCCCCGACGCCGACGCTGTCCATGACCAGGATGAGGACGCGGCCCGCGCTCATCGCGCCGCCTCCGGGCCCGCCACGTCCTCGGGGCCGATGCGGCCAAGAATGAGCGGGCGCTCGGGCGGCGCCTGGTCGCCGACCTGGTAGGCGGCGCGCAGGCGCGCGGCGGCGGCCTCGGCGGCGGCCTCGTCGGCGGCATGGATGCGCGCCAGCGGCCGGTCGGGCCCCACCGCCGCGCCCAGCGGCGCCAGCTGGTCAAGACCCACGGCCAGGTCGATGTCGTCCTCGGGGCGCCGGCGCCCGCCGCCCAGCTCGACCACCGCGTTGCCCACGGCGCGCAGGTCGATGGCGCGCACGATCCCCTCGCGCGCGGGCGGCGCGTCGCGCACCACCGGCGCGGCGGGCAGGTATTCCATGAAGCGCTCGACGAAATCGACCGGCCCGCCCAGCGCCGCGCACATCATGCCGAAGCGCTCGGCCGCGGCGCCCGACTCGAAGCTGCGGGCGATGCGCGCGCGCCCGTCCTCGGCGCTGGGCGCGACGCCGGTCAGCGCCAGCAGCTCGCCGCCCAGCGCGACGGTCACGTCCCACAGATGGGGGTCGATCTCGGCGCCGACGAGAAATCGCATCGCGTTCGCCACCTCGAGCGCATTGCCCGCCGCCGAGGCCAGGGGCTCGTTCATGTCGGTCAGCAGCGCCGCCGTGCGGCAGCCCGCGCCGTTGGCGACCGCGACCAGGCTTTGCGCCAGGGCGCGGGCCTCGGCCTCGGTCTGCATGAAGGCGCCCGTGCCGGTCTTGACGTCGAGAACCAGCGCGTCCAGCCCGGCGGCCAGCTTCTTGGACAGGATAGAGGCGGTGATCAGGTCGATGGACTCGACCGTGCCGGTGACGTCGCGGATGGCGTAAAGGCGCCGGTCGGCGGGGGCGATGTCGTCGGTCTGGCCGATGATCGCGCACCCCGCGCGCGCCACCACGGCCTGAAGCGTGGCGACGTCGGGGCGCACGTCATAGCCCGGAATGGCCGACAGCTTGTCCAGCGTGCCGCCCGTGTGTCCCAGCCCGCGGCCCGAGATCATGGGCACATAGACGCCGCACGCCGCCAGCGCCGGCGCCAGCATGAGCGAGACGTTGTCGCCCACCCCGCCGGTCGAATGCTTGTCCGCCACGGGGCCGGGCAGATCCCAGCGCAGCGTGCGCCCCGAGTCGCGCATGGCCAGCGTCAGCGCCACGCGCTCGTCCACGCTCAGGCCCTGGAAGCAGATGGCCATGGCCAGCGCCGCGGCCTGCCCCTCGGTGACCTCGCCCGTGGTCAGCCCACGGACGAAGAAGCCGATCTCGTCGGGGCTCAGCGCCTGGCCGCGGCGCTTCTTGACGATGATCTCCTGCGGCAGCATGGCGGGTCTCCTGTTACGGGGCGGTCAGTAGCCCTGGGCCGAGGCGGGCGCGTCGCGCCCATCCAGAACGGCCAGCAGCGCATCGAGCAGCCCCGAGGCGCCGATGCGGAAATGCGTCGGGTCGGCCCACCCCGCCCCCATCAGGCGGTCGGCCAGCTCCAGATAGGCGGCGGCCTCGGCGGCCGTGCGCACGCCGCCCGCGGCCTTGAAGCCCACCCCCGGATCGCGCGCGGCGATGACTTCGAGCATGATCTGCGCCGCGCCCAGCGTCGCATTCACCGGCGCCTTGCCGGTCGAGGTCTTGAGGAACCGCGCGCCGCCCTCGATGGCAAGCTCGGCGGCCTGGCGGATCGCGTCGGCATCCTGCAGCACGCCCGTCTCGAGAATCGCCTTGACCGGCGCGCCGCCGGCCGCCCGCACCACGCGCTCGACCGCGGCGGGCACGGCCTGGGGCCGGCCTTCGAGCAGCTGGCGATAGGGGATCACCATGTCGATCTCGTCCGCGCCGTCGGCGATGGCGCGCTCGGTCAGGGCGACGTAGTCCTCGGGGGCGTCCTCGTCGCCGGGAAAGTTCACCACCGTCGCGATCCTGACGTCCGGCGCCAGCAGCGGGCGCGCGGCGGCGACGAAACGCGGCCAGATGCAGATCGCCGCGACCGCGCCATGGGGCGTGACCGCGCGGCCGCACAGCGCCTCGACCCTGGCCAGGTCGCAGTCGTCGGACAGGTCGGTCAGGTCAAGGCAGGCCAGCGCGCGGGCGGCTGCGGCGCGAAGATCGATCATGCGAAGCTCTCCACGAAATGACGCACCAGGGCGCGGAAACGGGTCTGGGCGCGGGCGGCCTCGGTCTTGGTCTCGTCATGGCTCAGCGCCTGGCCGGTCATGCCCGCGGCGAAGTTGGTGATGACCGAGACCGCCGCCACGCGCAAGCCGAAGCGCCGCGCAAGGATCGTTTCCGGCACGGTCGACATGCCCACCGCATCGGCGCCCAGCATGCGGATGGCCTCGATCTCGGCCGGGGTCTCGAAGCTGGGGCCCGAGAACCAGGCGTAGACGCCCTCGAACAGCCCCGCGCCGGCCTCGTGCAGACGCGCGCGCAGCTCGGGGTCGTAGGCGTCCACCATGTTGACGAAGCGCGCGTCGCCCTCTTCGCCGATCAGGGGGTTGAGGCCCGAGAAGTTGATGTGATCGCGGATGATCATGAGCGATCCGGGCGGCATGTCGGCCCGGGTCGAACCGGCCGAGTTGGTCAGCAGAACCGCCTCGGCGCCAAGCGCGCGCAGCGTCTCGATGGGCGTGCGCATGGCGGCCGGATCGCCCTTTTCATAGTAGTGGGCGCGGCCCGACAACAGCGCCACGCGCACCCCGCGCAGCCGCCCCACCGACAGCGCCCCGGCATGGCCCGACACCCCCGAAACCGGAAAGCCCGGAAGCTCGGAAAAGGCGAAGGCGGCGGCGTCCTCGACCTCTTCGGCCAGGGCCCCCAGCCCCGAGCCCAGCACCAGCCCCAGGCGCACGGGCTCGTCGCCGGCGGCTTCGCGGATGATCTGCGCGGCTTGGGTCATCCTTCCTCCAGTCTGAAAACGGCGGGCAGCAGCTCGGCCATGGTCCAGCTGGCGCGCGGCCCGCCAAGATCGCCCGCATGGACCAGCGTCGAGGGGCCGGCGAACTCGGCCAGCCGCTGGCGGCAGCCGCCGCAGGGCGTGATCGGCGGGTCGAGATCGGCCACGACGCAGACCTCGAGGATCTCGCGCTCGCCGGCCATGATCATCTGCGCGATGGCGCTGGTCTCGGCGCACCAGCCCTCGGGATAGGACTGGTTCTCGACATTCGCGCCGACATGGATCGCGCCCGAGGCCGAGCGGATCGCGCAGCCCACCGCGAAGTTCGAGTGCGGCGAATAGGCGCGCGCGCGCGCGGCCAGCGCGGCGGCGTAAAGCTCCTCTTCCGGGGCCATCAGCGCGCCTCCCCGGCAGGAGGCGGCGCGGCGGTTGCTCGGGTCATGACCTCAGCGCTCCTTCACATAGGGCACGCCGCCCGCGCGCGGCGGCCGCGCGGCGCCGATGAAGCCGGCCAGCAGCACCACCGTCAGCAGATAGGGCAGCGCCTGGATCAGCTCGACCGGCGCCGAGCCGATGACCGGCAGCGACACGCCCTGAAGGCGGATCGCGGCGGCGTCGAGAAAGCCGAAAAGAAGACAGGCGAACATGGCCGGAATCGGGCGCCATTTGGCGAAGATCAGCGCCGCCAGGGCGATGAAGCCCTTTCCCGCCGACATGTCCTTGATGAAGCCCGCCGACTGCGCCGTGCTCAGATACGCGCCCGCCGCGCCGCACAGCGCGCCGCAGCACGCCACCGCCAGATAGCGCATCCGCGCCACCGAGATGCCCGCCGTGTCCACCGCGGCGGGGTTCTCGCCCACCGCGCGCAGGCGCAGGCCGAAGCGCGTGCGCCCCAGCGTCCACCAGGTGATCGGCGCCATGGCGAAGGCCAGATAGACCAGGATCGAGTGCCCCGAGATCAGCTCGGACCAGATCCCGCCCAGCACCGGCACGTCGGCCAGCGTCTGCGCCAGCGGCAGCGACAGCTCGCCGAAGCGCTGCTCGGGGCCGAGGGCCGGCGTGCGCCCGCCCTGGCTGAACCAGGCCTGCCCCAGAAGCGCCGTCAGCCCCGCGGCCAGAAAGTTGATCGCCACGCCCGACACGATCTGATTGCCGCGGAAGGTGATGCAGGCCAGCCCGTGCAGCAGCGCCAGCGCGATGCTGACCCCGACCGCCGCCGCCAGCCCGATCCAGGGCGAGCCGAACACGGCCGCGGCCGCCGCGGCGGCGAAGGCGCCCGCCAGCAGCTTGCCCTCGAGACCGATGTCGATGACCCCCGCGCGCTCGGAATACAGACCCGCCAGGCACACCAGCAGCAGCGGCGTCGAAAGCCGCACGGTGGAATCGAGGATCAGGATCGCGGCGTCGAACATCACCCCTCCTCGCGCCGCAGGAACGGCGCCAGCAACCGCGCGACCAGCGGGCGGAACATGAACTCGAGCCCGCCGGCGAACAGCACCACCAGGCCCTGGATGACCACCACCATGTCGCGGGTGATCTGCGGCATCTCGAAGGCCAGCTCGGCGCCGCCCTGATAAAGCGCCCCGAACAGGACCGCCGCCAGCAGCACCCCCAGCGGATGCGCCCGCCCCATCAGCGCCACGGCGATGCCCACGAAGCCCGCCCCGCCGGCAAGGTCGAGGAAGATGCGGTTCTGGTCGCCCATCACCGGGTTCAGCGCCATCAGCCCCGCCAGCCCGCCCGAGATCAGCATGGTGATCACCGTCACCCGCACCGGGTCGATCCCGGCATAGAGCGCCGCCGTGGGATTGGCGCCGAAGGTGCGGATCTCGTAGCCCAGCCGCGTGCGCCAGATCAGCGCCCAGACGAAGACGCAGGCCGCCAGCGCCAGAAGGAAGCTGACGTTGAGCGGCGCGCCCCCCTGCTCGTAGCCCAGCGCCGACATCAGCCAGTCCAGCCTGGGCAGACGGCCCGCCTGCTCGAAGGTGCGCGACTCGGGCGCCATCGCGCCCTCGACCTTGAGCACGTTGACCAACAGATAGACCATCAGCGAGGCGGCCAGGAAGTTGAACATGATCGTCGTGATGACGATATGGCTGCCGCGCCGCGCCTGGAACCAGGCCGGCAGAAAGGCCCAGGCCGCGCCGAAGGCCGCCCCCGCCAGCGCCGCGACCGGCGCGATCAGCCACCACGGCAGCCAGCGGTCCAGCGCCAGGCACGCCAGCCCGACGCCCAGCCCGCCGACATAGGCCTGCCCCTCGCCGCCGATGTTGAACAGCCCGGCATGAAAGGCCACCGCCACCGCCAGCCCGGTGAAGATGAAATTCGTGGCGTAGAACAGCGTGAAGCCCACGCCCTCGCCATATCCGAAGGCGCCCTGCACGATCAGCCGCACGGCCTCGAGCGGGCTTTGCCCGATCAGCGCCACCACCAGCCCCGCCACCAGAAGCGCGGCCGCCAGGTTCAGGAGCGGGATCAGGCCAAGATCGACCCAGCGGGGAAGTTGGGCGTTCATGCGCGGCCCTCCGTCTGCGCTTCCTCATGCTGCCTCAACGTCGCGCCCGAGCCCTTGAGGCGCCAGGCGATGCGCCCGTTGGCCGAGCGCCCATGGATGACGGACGCCGCCGCGCCGGAGCTCGAGAAGGCGAAATCCTGCGCGAAACGCAACGCCCGCCCATCCCGGTCGGGGGCGAGCACCCCCTCGGCCGCAAGCTGCGCGCGCAAGGCGGCATGGCCCGCCGCGCCAGAGCGGCCGCCGCCGCGGGGCGTCGGGGCGGCGGTCGATCCGGCGCGCACGACGAAGGCGTCGTCGGTCATGACCGCCTCGGCCCGCAAGCCCTTCTTCGGGCTTTCCAGATACAGCTCGAGCGCGCCGGGGGACGCCTCGCGGGCGATCGCCGGCTCGCGCAGGAAATCATGCCCCAGAACGGGCATGATGAGGCGGGTCTGCGCGATGAAGAATTCCATGTCCGCAACGTCGCTTTCGGGCAACGCCCCCGACGCGGGATCAGTCCGGTTGTCAAGGATGGCGCGCCGCGATTCCCGCGCGATGGCGGCAAGGCGGTTCTCGAGATAACGCGCATGGGCCTTGGTCAGGTTCTGGTCCTTGCTGGTGACGAGAACGAAGCGCTCGAAGAAATCCTTGGCGGGATCGGCCGCATGCTCCGCGACCCGGCGGCCGACCTCGTCGCTCTCGCCAACGTAGACCCGCCGCCGACCAAGAGAATCTTCGACCTCGCCGATCAGGAAATAGACGCCCGTCTTGCCCGCCTCGTCGCGCCCCAAGGCCCGCGCCAGCGCCGCGCGCGGCGCCGAAAGAACATGGCCGGTCCAGTTCATGATCTCGGCCGTGACGATGCCGCCGGGCGCGCCGTCGGCCAGGAACAGCCGGACCGAAAGCCCGCGCGCGCCCGTCATCGCCGCCCCCCGCGCGTCGGCCGCCGGGCGCTCATGCCGCCCTCCCGGCGCCGACGCCCGACATCAGCAGGCCCAGCTCGCGCTCGTCGGCGGCGGCGTCGCGTTCGCCCATCAGGCGGCCGTCGAACATGACCAGGATGCGGTCCGACAGGGCGCGGATCTCGTCCAGCTCGACCGAAACCAGCAAGATCGCCTTGCCCGCGTCGCGCAGTTCGATGAGGCGGCGGTGGATGGCCTCGATCGCGCCCACATCCACGCCGCGCGTGGGCTGGCCCACGATCAGCACCTCGGGGTCGCGCTCGATCTCGCGCGCCAGCACGATCTTCTGCTGGTTCCCGCCCGAGAAGTTCGCGGTCTTGAGATGCGGATCGGGCGGGCGCACGTCGAAGGCGGCCATCAGCTCGCGGCAGGCCTCGAGCACCCGGCCCTGATCCAGAAACGGACCGTTTCCGTAGCGCGGCGCGCGGTGATAGCCCAGGATCGCGTTCTCGCGCGCGGGAAAGCGCGTGACCAGCCCCATGCGGTGCCGGTCCTCGGGCACATGCGCCAGCCCCATGCGCCGCGCCAGCGCCGGGTCGGGGCGGGCCAGCGGCGCGCCGCAGATCTCGATGCGCCCCGCGCTCAGCGGCCGGATGCCCGCGATCGCCTCGAGCAGCTCTGACTGGCCGTTGCCCGCCACGCCGGCGATGCCGACGATCTCGCCCGCGCGCACCTCGAGCGAGACGCCGCGCAGCCGCTCGACGCCCTGCGCGTCATGAGCGCGCGCATCCGCGACGCGCAGGCGCACCTCGCCCGGGCGCGCGGGGCCCTTGTCCACGCGCAAGAGGACGCGCCGCCCGACCATCAGCTCGGCCAGCTCCTCGACCGAGGTGTCGGCGGTCGCGCGCGTGGCGACCATGCGCCCCGCGCGCATGACCGACACCGCGTCGGTGGCGGCCATGATCTCGCGCAGCTTGTGGGTGATGAGCAGCACCGTCTTGCCCTGCGCGCGCAGCTGGTCGAGGATGCGGAACAGCTGATCGGCCTCGTCGGGGGTCAGCACGCCGGTCGGCTCGTCCAGGATCAGGATCTCGGCGCCGCGATACAGCGCCTTGAGGATCTCGACCCGCTGCTGCTGGCCGACGGGCAGATCGCCCACCACCGCGTCGGGATCGACCTCGAGCCCGTATTCGCGCGCCAGGCGCGCAAGCTCGGCGCGCGCGCGCGCCGAGCCGCCGCGCAGAAGCCGCCCGCCCTCGGCGCCCAGCATGACGTTCTCGAGCACGGTGAAGGGTTCGACCAGCATGAAGTGCTGGTGCACCATGCCGATGCCCAGCGCGATGGCGGCCTGGCTGTCGGGAATGCGCACGCGGCGCCCGTTCACGCGGATCTCGCCGCGATCGGCCTGGTAGAAGCCGTAGAGGATCGACATCAGGGTCGACTTGCCGGCGCCGTTCTCGCCGACGATGCCGTGGATCGTGCCCTTCTCGACCCGCAGGTTGATGTCGCGGTTGGCGTGGACGGGGCCGAAGCTCTTGTCCACGCCGACAAGTTCGATGGCAGGCGCCGTCATGCGATGCTCCTCCCGCCGACGCCGGCACGGCGCCGCTCGAATTGACGGTAGCCCTCCGGGCGGCGCGGGGAAAGCCCGCAGGCGCCGCGGTCCCGAGGCGAAGGCGATTCGAATGAACGAGGGGCCGAATAGCGCCTTGCGCGCCCGGCGCCAATGCGCGACGCAAGGGAAACGCCGCATGCGCGAAGGGCGGCGCGGCCGGTCGGCGCGCCGCCCGGAGCCCTCAGTAGGGGCAGGCGTTGTCGGACATGTAGTCGTGCACGACGATCTCGCCGGCGATGATCTTGGCGGCGGCCTCGTCGGCGGCGGCCTTCATCTCGGGCGTGATCAGGTCCTTGTTGTTCTCGTCCAGCGCATAGCCGACGCCGCCCTCGGCCAGGCCCAGAACCTCGAAGCCCGTGGTCCACTTGCCGTCCTGCACGTCCTTGAAGGCGTCGTAGACGGCCACGTCCACGCGCTTGAGCATCGAGGTCAGCACATGCCCCGGCGCGATGCCGTTCTGGTTGCTGTCCACGCCGATGGCCAGCTTGCCCGCATCGGCGGCGGCCTGGATCACGCCCAGCCCGGTGCCGCCGGCGGCGTGGTAGATGACGTCGGCGCCCTGGGCCATCTGCGCCTTGGCCAGCTCGCCGCCGCGCACCGGATCGTTCCACGCCGCGCCGGTGGTGCCGGTCATGTTCTCGAACACCACCGCGTCCGGATTGGCCGCCTTGACGCCGCCGCGATAGCCGCAGGCGAACTTGCGGATCAGCGGAATGTCCATGCCGCCGACGAAGCCGACCTTGCCGGTCTTGGAGGCCATGGCCGCCAGGATGCCGACCAGATAAGAGCCCTCATGCTCCTTGAACAGGATCGAGCGCACATTGGGCAGGTCCACCACCATGTCCACGATGGCGAAATTGGCGTCGGGGAACTCCTTGGCCACCTTCTCGACCGCGGCGGCCTGGCTGAAGCCGATGGCCACGATCGGGTTGTAGCCGCTGCGCGCGAAGCGACGCAGCGCCTGCTCGCGCTGGGCGTCGTTCTGGATCTCGAAATCGCGGTAGGCGACGCCGGTTTCCTTGCGGAAACGCTCGGCGCCCGAATAGGCGGCCTCGTTGAACGACTTGTCGAACTTGCCGCCCAGATCGTAGACCACGGCGGGCTTGAGCTCGGCGGCCTGCGCGGCCACGGCGGCCAGCGCGGCGGTCGCGGCCAGCAGCGTGCGTCGAAGCATGTGGATCATCCTTTCCCTGTCGGTTTGCGCGCCGCGCGGGCGAAGCCTGCACTTTGCGGTCGGCGCGGCGGCGTCGTTGCGTCGCGGGGCGGAAGGGTGCGGGCAAACGCGGCGCTTGGCAAGAGGCGACGCCGCGTCCGCCGGGCGCGTTCGTTGACGTCGCGCGCCGCCGGCGGCCTTGCGATGGCGCGGCCGCGTCCGCCGGCCGCTTTCGGTTTTCGCCCCCCTCGCGCGCCGGGGCTGGGGCGCGG
Organism: Oceanicella actignis; assembly: GCF_008124525.1. Lineage (GTDB taxonomy): Bacteria > Pseudomonadota > Alphaproteobacteria > Rhodobacterales > Rhodobacteraceae > Oceanicella > Oceanicella actignis. The sequence continues at coordinate 128,479 of NZ_VNHJ01000001.1, read as the reverse complement.
CCGCGTCAGCCGGGCGCGCTCAGGCCTTGTCGCGGGCGCGCGCCCAGGCCTCGCGCTTGCGGTAAAGGGTCGAGGCGCTGACGTCCAGCATCCGCGCCGCCTTGGGCACCGAGCCGCCGCAGGCCTCGATGGTGGCCTCGATCACCTCGCGCTCGACATCCGCCAGCCGCGCCCCCACCATGGCGCGGGCATGGGCGCGCAGCCCCTCGGGCCCGGCGGGCGGGGCGGCGGGCGCCGCGGCCCCCGGCGCGCGGCCCGTCGCCGGGAACCAGCCCTGCGCGCCGTCGACCGGCGTCGGCGCCTGGCCCGAAACGATCTCGGGCGGCAGCATGGCGGGGGTCACCTCCTCGCCGTCATGCAGCACCGCCACATGGCGGATCGCGTTCTGCAGCTGGCGCACATTGCCCGGCCATGGATGCGAAAGGAACAGGCGCCGCACCTCTTCGCCAAGCCGCTTGAAGCGCTTGCCCTCCTCGCGGCTGAACTGCTCGAGGAAGGTCTGCGCGATTTCCAGCACGTCCTCGCCGCGCTCGCGCAGGGGCGGCAGGTGAATGGGCACGACGTGCAGGCGGTAGAACAGATCCTCGCGGAAGCGGCCGCGGCGCACCTCTTCGGCCGGGTCGCGGTTGGTGGCGCAGACGATGCGCACATCGACCTTGCGCGGCGTGGCCGCGCCCACGGGCTGGATGGTCGAGGTCTGGAGAAAGCGCAGCAGCTTGGCCTGAAGATCCAGGCTCAGCTCGCAGATCTCGTCCATGAACAGCGTGCCGCCGTCGGCCGCCGCCGCCGCGCCCTGCTTGTCGGCGACCGCGCCGGTGAAGGCGCCGCGCAGATGCCCGAACACCTCGGATTCCAGCAGATCCTTGGGGATGGCGCCGCAATTGAGCGGCACGAACGGCCCCGAGGCCCGGTTCGACACGGCGTGGATCGCCTGGGCGCAGACCTCCTTGCCCGAGCCGCTTTCGCCGGTGACGAACACCGTCGCGGTCGAGCGCCCGATCGAGCGCACCTTCTCATACACCGCCTGCATCGCCGGCGACGAGCCGACGAAGCCGTGAAAGCGGCTGCCGGCGGGCGGGGCGGCGGCCGCCTCGGCCGCGCCGCCGGCGGCGGCGGCGGCGTTCGCCACGGCCGATAGCAGGCGCTTGTCGTCGAAGGGCTTGACCAGGAAGTCGAAGGCGCCGCCGCGCATGGCGTCCACCGCGCGGTTGATCGAGCCGTTCGCCGTGATCACGATCACCTTCGCGCCGGGGTCGGCCCGCGTCATCTCGCGCAGAAGGTCGATCCCGTCGGCGTCGGGCAGGATCAGGTCCAGCAGCACCACCCGCGCCGCGCCGCGCGCGAATTCGGCCCGCGCGTCGGCCCCTGTCAGCGCCGCGCGCACGTCGTAGCCCGCCTTGCGCAGCACCGTCTCGTAGACCATCGACAGCGAGGGCGTGTCCTCGACCAGGAGGACCGGCCCCGCATCGGGCCGCGCAGCGAAGCCGGATAGGCGGGCGTGCGTCATGCGCCTAGCGCGGCCCGATGAAGGCCAGCACCTCGTCGGCCTCGGCGGTCAGCGCCGCCGCTGCCGCGCGCAGGGCCTCGTCCTCGGCCTGCTTGGCCAGGCGGTTGAGCTCTTCGGCCATGCGTTGCAGCGGCGTCGCGCCCACCGCGCCGGCGACCGAGATGAGAACATGCGTGGCCCGGCGCAGCGCCTCGCGATCGGCGGCGGGGGCGGCGGCGGCGACCAGGGCGCGCTGCTCGGCGATGTCGGCGCGCACGCGGGTCAGCAGCTCGTCCATCATCTCTTCGCCGATGGCCGCGGCCAGGCCTTCGTAGATCTCGCGATCCACATGCGCGCCGAAGCGCCCGGGGTCCACCCCGCCCACGGCCGGTTCGGCATCGGGCGCGGCGCCCCGCCCCGGCTCGGCGCCGCTCGGACCAAGCAGCGCCGCCGCCGCCTCGGCCGGCGCGTCGGGCGCAAGGCAGGCCGACGCGCCCGCCTCGCGCGCCAGGGCGCGGGCGCGCTCGTCCTCGGGCGCGGCAAGGGCGGCCACCGCCGGGCCGCCCGCCGCCGCGACCAGATCGCGGATCAGCTCGGCCCCCGCGCCGCCGTCGCAAAGCGGATCGACCAGCGCCAGGTCGAAGTCGTAGAAGCCGATCAGCCCCAGCGCCTCGTCTCGGGTCAGCGCGGCGTCCACCCGCATGCCCGCATCGCGCAGGGTCTGGGCGATCGCGCGCGCGGCGTCGCGCGCCGCCACGACAAGAACCGCGGCGTCGCGAAACGCCGCGCCCCGCGGCGCCGAAGCCGTCTCATGCCCCATTCAGAGCTCCCCTGATCCAAGCCTGCGCGCACGCCGCGCGCCGCATTCATCCATCCTGTTCATCCATAGGGTTAGCGCGACAACCGCCCCGCGGCAACCGCCCTGCGATCGGCGCCCCCCGTTCAGGCTCCCCGTTCAGCCGGCATCCGGCAACGCGCGCCCCGGCGCCAGCGCCCGAGGATCGAGCCGCAGATGCAGCGCCGCCGGCCCCTTCGCGGCCCGCGCATGGGCGCGCGCGCGCTCGAACGCGGCGGGAAAGTCCTCGTCGCGCGCGACCGTCTCGGCCCAGGCGCCGCAGGCGCGCGCCAGGGCGGCGAAGTCTGGGTTGCGCAGGCTGGTGGCGTGCGCGCGTCCGGGAAAGCGGCGCTCCTGATGCATGCGGATGGTGCCATACATGCCGTTGTCGCAGATCAGCGTCACCACCGAGGCGCCCGTCTGCGCCGCCGTCGCCAGCTCGAGCCCCGTCATCTGGAAGCAGCCGTCGCCCGCCAGGCAGAACACCTCGCGCGCGGGGTCGCGCAGCTTGGCGGCGATGGCGGCCGGCAGGCCGTAGCCCATCGAGCCCGACACCGGCGCCAGCTGCGTGCCGAAGGCGCGCCAGCGGTAGAAGCGGTGCAGCCAGATGGCGTAGTTGCCCGCGCCGTTGGTCAGAACGGCGTCGGGAGGCAGGACCTCGCGCATGTGGGCGATGACCCGCGACATGGTCAGCGCGCCGGGATCCTCGGGGGGCGCGTCGGTCCAGGCGCGGTAGGCGGCGTTCTCGGCGCGCGCGCTCCAGCGGCGGGGCGGCGCCTCGGCCAGCGCGGCCTCGAGGAACAGGCGCGGCGTGGCGTTGACGGCCACCTCGGGGACGTAGATGCGCCCCAGCTCGTCGGGCGCGGGGTGGACATGGATCAGGCGCTGGCGCGGGGCGGGAATGTCGAACAGCGAGAAGCCCTGGCTGGGGTTCTCGGAAAAGCGCGCGCCGATCATCAGCACCGCGTCGGCCTCGGCCGCGCGCCGCACCAGGGCGGGATTGGCGCCCAGCCCCAGATCGCCGGCATAGTTGGGATGCGTGGCGTCGAACAGCATCTGCCGGCGGAAGGTGACGGCCACAGGCACGTCCCATTCGGCGGCAAGGCGGTGCAGCGCCTCGCGCGCCGCCGCGTCCCAGCGGCTGCCGCCGACGATGACCAGCGGGCGCTCAGCCGCCGCCATGACCGCGCGCATCCGCGCCATGGCGGCGGGGTCGGGAGCGGGATCGGCGACCTCGACCCGCGGGCCGGGACGGGCGGGCGCGGGGTCGCGCAGCATGTCCTCGGGCAGCGCCAGCACCACCGGCCCCGGCCGGCCCGACATGGCGATGTGCCAGGCGTGCGAGACGATCTCGGGGATGCGGGCGGCGTCGTCGATCTCTTCGACCCATTTGGCCAGGTCGCGGAAGGTCTGGCGGTAGTCCACCTCCTGAAAGGCGGCGCGCCCGCGCATGGCGCGGCCGATCTGGCCCACGAACAGCACCATCGGCGTGCCGTCCTGCATGGCCACATGCACCCCGGCCGCGGCGTTGGTCGCGCCCGGGCCGCGGGTGACGAAGGCGACGCCCGGCCGGCCGGTCAGCTTGCCGTCGGCCTCGGCCATCATGGCGGCGGCGCCCTCGTGGCGGGCGTTGACCGTCTCGACCCCGGCGAGGCCGAGCGCGTCGAGCGCCTCGAGATAGCTTTCGCCCGGCACGCAGAAGACGCGCTCGACGCCCTGCGCGCGCAGGCACTCGACCAGCAGCCGCCCGCCGGTCGGCGCGTCGCGCCCGGTTCCGTCCGTGGTCATCGCGCCCCTCCCGCCCGGCCGCGCGCTCAGAAGAACGCCTGAAGGCCGGTCTGCGCGCGCCCCAGGATCAGGGCGTGCACGTCATGCGTGCCCTCGTAGGTGTTCACGGTTTCCAGGTTCTGGGCGTGGCGCATGACGTGATACTCGGCCTGAATGCCGTTGCCCCCGTGCATGTCGCGGGCCATGCGCGCGATGTCCAGCGCCTTGCCGCAGTTGTTGCGCTTGACGATCGAGATCATCTCGGGCGCGGCGCGGCCCTCGTCCATCAGCCGGCCCACGCGCAGGCTGGCCTGCAGCCCCAGCGCGATCTCGGTCTGCATGTCGGCCAGCTTTTTCTGGAACAGCTGGGTCTGCGCCAGCGGGCGGCCGAACTGGGTGCGCTCGAGCCCGTAGCGGCGCGCGCGATGCCAGCAATCCTCGGCCGCGCCCATGGCGCCCCAGCTGATGCCGTAGCGCGCGCGGTTGAGGCAGCCGAACGGGCCCTTGAGCCCCTCGACATTGGGCAGCAGCGCGTCCTCGGGAACCTCGACCCCGTCCATGACGATCTCGCCGGTGACCGAGGCGCGCAGGCTCAGCTTGCCGCCGATCTTGGGCGCGGACAGGCCCTTCATGCCCTTTTCCAGCACGAAGCCGCGGATCTTGCCGCCATGGGCCTCGGACTTGGCCCAGACGACGAAGACGTCGGCGATGGGCGCGTTCGAGATCCACATCTTCGAGCCGGTCAGGCGGTAGCCGCCCTCGGTCTTGACGGCGCGGGTCTTCATGCCGGCCGGGTCCGAGCCGGCGTCGGGCTCGGTCAGGCCGAAGCAGCCGATCCACTCGCCCGAGGCCAGCCTGGGCAGGTAGCGCCTGCGCTGCTCTTCCGAGCCGTAGGCGTAGATCGGATACATCACCAGCGAGGACTGCACCGACATCATCGAGCGATAGCCCGAGTCCACGCGCTCGATCTCGCGCGCGACAAGGCCGTAGGCGACGTAGCCCGCGCCAAGGCCGCCGTATTCCTCGGGGATGGTGACGCCCAGAAGGCCCATCCCGCCCATCTCGCGGAAGATCTCGGGATCGGTGCGCTCGTTCAGATAGGCGTCGGTGACGCGCGGCATCAGCTTCTCCTGCGCGTAGGCGCGGGCGCTGTCCATCATCATGCGCTCGTCCTCGGTCAGCTGATCGGCGAGCAGGAAGGGGTCCTGCCAGTCGAACGATGCGAGCGCGGGCGAGTCCTTGGCCTTGAGCGGGGCGTTCATGGCGCGTCCTCCGGGTCTTGGCGGGAGCGGCCCGCCGTTTTATGAAGATGAAGAATGAATGCAGCGCCGCGCGCGCCAAGGCAATTGCGTTTTCCTTCGCCCGCCCGCGCGATCCATTCCGAATGGGAATGTCATGACCTGGCCGCGACGCTTCCTGCCCCCCATCGCCCTGCTCGCCGCCTTCGAGGCGACCGCGCGCGCCGGCTCGGTCACCGGCGCGGCCGAGGAGCTGGACCTGACGCAAAGCGCCGTCAGCCGCCAGATCCGCGCGCTCGAGGCGCGGCTGCAGGTGGCGCTGTTCGCGCGCCGCGGCCGGCGGCTGGAGCTGACGCCGGCGGGCGCGCGCTATCTGGCCGAGGTGCGCCGGGCGCTGGGGATCATCGGGCGCGCCTCGCAGGACCTGGTGGCCAATCCCGACGGCGGCGTGCTCAACTTGGCCATGCTGCCCACCTTCGGCGCGCGCTGGCTGGCGCCGCGGCTGCCGCGCTTTCTGCAGGCCCATCCCGGCGTGACGCTGAACCTTGCGACGCGGCTGCGCCCTTTCGACTTCGCGGCCGAGGGGCACGACGCCGCCATTCATTTCGGACCCGAGGAAAGGCTGGCGCGCGACTGGCCCGGCGCCGAGGCCGCCTTCCTGATGCATGAGCGCGTGGCCCCCATGTGCGCGCCGGCCCTGGCCCCGAGGGCGCGCTCGGCCGAGGCGCTGGCGCGCGGGGCGGCGCCGCTGTTGCGCATCGCCACGCGCCCGCGCGCCTGGGACGACTGGCTGGCCGCCGAGGGCGCGCCGCCCCCGCGGCCGGGCGGGATGACCTTCGACCAGTTCGCCGCGCTGGCGCGCGCGGCCATGTCCGGGCTTGGCGTGGCGCTGCTGCCGCTGTTCATGACCGAGACCGAGCGCGCGCGCGGCGAGCTGGTCATTCCCTGCGGGCGGCCGCGCAAGAGCGCCGGCGCCTACTGGCTGGTCTGGCCCGCGGGGGCGGCCGAGGCGCCGCCGCTTTCGGCCTTTCGCGACTGGCTGCTGACCGAGACGGCGCGCCCGGCCGGGGGCTCGGGCTAGGCGGCGCGTCGGCCGCGCGCATGCGTGCAGCGCCCGCCCGCGCCGCGCGGCGGCCGCGGGGCATGCGGCGCCGCGCCCCGACCCCGCCCGCGGCGCGTTGCGCGCGGCGGCGTTTCATGGCATGACCCGCGCGTTCCCAGAAGGAGGCCGCCCGCCATGTCCGATCTTTTCCGCCGATTGCTGTCCGAGCGCGAATGGCTTCTGGCCGACGGCGCGACGGGAACCAACCTTTTCGCGCGCGGGCTGAACCACGGCGACGCCCCCGAGGGCTGGAACCTGGCCGAGCCGGACAAGGTGCGCGCGCATTACCGCGACTTCATCGAGGCCGGGTCGGACATCGTTCTGACCAACAGCTTCGGCGGCACGGCCAACCGGCTGAAGCTGCACGGGCTGGACGACCGGGTGTTCGAGGTCAACCGCGCCGCCGCGGCGCTGCTGAGGGCCGAGATCGACGCGGCGCGCGCCGCCACGGGGCGCGAGATCGTCTGCGCCGGCGACGTCGGCCCCACCGGCGACCTTTTCGCCGAGGTCGGCGGCGTTCTGACCCCCGAGACCGCGCGCGCCGCCTTCCGCGCCCAGATCGAGGGCCTGAAGGCCGGCGGCGCGGATGTGATCTGGATCGAGACCATGTCCTCGGCCGAGGAGTTGACCGCGGCGCTCGAGGCCGCGGCCGAGGCGGGGATGCCGGCCATCTCGACCATGTCCTTCGACACCAACGGCCGTACGATGATGGGGGTCACCCCGGCGGGCCTGGCGCGCCTTGCGCACAGCTGCGCGCATCCGCCCGCGGCCTTCGGCGGGAATTGCGGCACCGGGGCGCCGGATCTGCTGATCGGGCTGCTGAGCGTCGTCTCGCAGCTGGGCGACGAGGACGTTCTGGTCGCCAAGGCCAATTGCGGCATTCCCGAGTATGTCGACGGCGCGATCCGTTACTCGGGCACCGAAGAGCTGATGGCCGACTATGCGTGCCTGGCGCGCGATCTGGGCGCGCGCGTGATCGGCGGGTGCTGCGGCACGACCCCGGCCCATGTGCGCGCGATGCGCGAGGCGCTCGAGACGCGCCCGCGCGGCCCGCGCCCCACGGCCGAAGAGATCGTCGCGCGGCTGGGCCCGGCCAGCGCCGCGGCGATGGAGCTGCTGCAGGAGGGCGGCGGCGAGCGTCCCGCCGAGGCCGAGCGCCGCGGGCGCCGCGGACGCCGCGCGGGCCGCGAGGCGCGCGGCCCCGAAGCGGCGAACTGACCCCGGCGCGCCCGCCCCGAGGCGGGCGCGAAGCGGCCCGAAGCGCATCCGGCCGCGCGCCGCCATCGGCGGACGGCCCCAAGCGGCGCGGCGGCACGTTCGCGGCCACGGTCGCTCGATGCGCAACGGCTCGCCGCTTGCGCCCCCCGTTCGGACCAGCCTCGCCGCCCTGTCCTTGCGCTGCGCTCAGGCGGTCGCGGCGGCCTCGGACGCGCCTTGCCCGGCCAGGCCGCGCCGGCGCAGCAGCGCCGCCGGATCGGGGTCGCGGCCGCGGAAGGCGCGGTAGGCCTCGGCCGGGTCGCGGCTGCCGCCCGCGGCGTAGATGTGCCGCTCCAGCCGGGCGGCGACCTCGGGATCGAAGGGATCACCGGCCTCCTCGAAGGCGCCGAAGGCGTCCGCGTCCATCACTTCGGCCCACATGTAGCTGTAATAGCCGACCGAATAGCCCTCGCCGGCGAAGACATGCAGGAAATGCGGGCTGGCATGGCGCATGGCGACCGCCTCGGGCATGCCCATGCGCGACAAGAGCTCGGCCTCGAAGGCGGCGGGGTCGATCGCCTCGGGGTCGGGCAGCTCGTGCAAGGCCAGATCGACCGCCGCCGAGGCGACGTATTCGACCGTGGCGAAGCCCTGGTTGAAGGTCTCGGCCGCGCGCAGACGCGCGATCAGCTCCTGCGGCATCGGCGCGCCCGTCTCGACGTGCCGCGCGTGCCGGGCCAGCACCTCGGGCTGCGAGAGCCAGTGCTCGAAGAGCTGGCTGGGCAGCTCGACGAAATCCCGCGCCACGGCCGTTCCCGACACGAAGGGATGGCGCACGTCGGACAGAAGCCCGTGCAGCGCGTGGCCGAACTCGTGAAACAGCGTGCGCGCATCGTCCCAGCTCAGCAGGCTTGGCCCCTCGGCCTGGGCGAAGTTCATCACGTTCAGCACGATGGGCCGCACCTCGCCCATGCGCGGGTCGAAATTCTCCTGCGCGCGCAGGGCCGACATCCACGCGCCCGAGCGCTTGGAGGGCCGCGCGAAATAGTCGCCCACGAACAGCCCCACATGGCGCCCGCCGCGCGTCACCCGCCAGGCGCGCGCATCGGGGTGATGCAGGGCAAGCCCCTCGACCGGCGCGAATTCGAGGCCGAACAGCCGCCCGGCCACGTCGAACGCCGCGGCGATGACGTTGTCGAGCGCCAGATACGGCTTGACCGCGGCCTCGTCGAAATCGTGCAGGCGCTTGCGCAGCTTCTCGGCATAGTGGCGCCAATCCCAGGGGGCGAGGGCGATGTTCGCCCCCTCTTCGGCGGCCAGGGCCGACAGCGCGCGCGCCTCGTCCAGCGCGCGCGCGCGGGCGGGCGCCCAGACGCGGTCGAGCAGCGCGCGCACCGCCTCGGGCGCGCCGGCCATCTGCGGCGCCAGCTTGAAGGCGGCGTAGTTCGGATGCCCCAGAAGGCGCGCGCGCTCGGCCCGCAGGGCCAGGATGCGGCGGATGAGCGGGCGATTGTCCGCCTCGGACCCGCCCGCGCCGGCGCCGGTTCCGCGCCCCGCCCAGGCCCGCCAGGCGGCCTCGCGCAGATCGCGCCTGGCGCTGAAGGTCAGGAACGGCTCGACCGACGAGCGCGCAAGCGTGATCGCCCAGCCCTCCATCCCGCGCTCGCGCGCCGCGCGGCGGGCGGCGTCGATCACGTCGGCCGGCAGCCCCGCAAGATCGCCCTCGCCAAGCTGCAGCGTCCAGCCGGCCTCGTCGGCCAGCACGTTCTGCGAAAAGCGCGCCCCCAGCGCCGCCAGCTCGGCCGAGATCGCGGCGAGGCGCGCGCGGGCCGCCTCGGGCAGGCGGGCGCCGGCGCGCTCGAACTCGCGCCGATAGAGCATGAGCACGCGCGCCGCCTCGGCGTCGGGCGCAAGCGCATCGGCGCGCGCGGCCAGCGCGTCGATGCGCGCCAGAAGCCGCGAATCGCTCCACATGCGGGCGCGATGGCCGGCCAGAAGCGGCGCGACCTCGCGCTCGGCGGCGCGCAGCGCATCGTCCGAGCAGCAGCTCGCGAGGGTGAAGAAGGCCGCGCACAGCCGCCCCAGCGCGCGCCCCGACGCCTCGAGCGCGTCGATCACGTTGCCGAAATCGGCCGGACGCGGGTCCTGGGCGATGCGCTCGAGCTCGCGCTCGTGCTCGGCGATGGCGGCGCGGAACAGCGCGGGCCAGCGCTCGGGGCCGGCGGCGTCGAAGGGCGGCAGCTCGAGCGGACCGGCCAGAGGCGCGGCGAAGGGCGCCAGCTCGTCGGGCGAGGCGATGGCGGGTTTGTCGGATTTCGTCATCTCTGGTCCACGGATGATGGCGCGGGGCGCGCGCCTCGGGCTAGAATGGCAGCGGCCGCGCCCCGGCGGCGGGAACGCCAAGCATAGGGCGGGCAAGGAAACGAAGTGAAGCGCTTTGCATGAAGGCATCCGCGGACGAGAGACCATGAATCTCGAAGCTCCCAGCCAGCCGCCGCGCGTGGCGGCGGGCGCGGCGACGCTGCGCCTTTACGCCATGGGCGCGGCGCTGGCCGTGGCGTCGGACCCCGAGGGCGCGCCCGTCGGGCGGCTGGGGGCGAAAGGGGCGGCGATCCTCGCCTATCTGGCGCTGCAGCCCGGCCAGGCGGCCAGCCGCGACGCGCTGGTCGAGCTGTTGTGGAGCCAGAGCGCCCCCGAGCAGGGCCGCGCCAGCCTGCGCCAGGAGATGCGGCGCATGAAGCGGGCGCTGGGGCCGGCTTTCGACGCCGTCATCGACGCCGACAACGCCGCCATCGCGCTGCGCCCGGGCGCGGTGTGGTGCGACGCGCTCGAGATCGAGGCCGCAGCCGCCCATCGCGACGCGGACGGGCTTTCGCGGCTGGCGGATCTGCATCGCGGCCCGTTCCTGGGCCCGCTTCAGGTGCCCGAGAAGGATTTCCAGGACTGGACCGCCACGCAGGCCAGCCGGCTCGATTCCCTCACCCTGGACGGGCTGCTGCGCCAGCTGCTGCTGGACCAGGCGGCCGGGCGGCTGGAACGCGCGGCCAACGCGGCGCGGGCGCTGCTGCGCATCGACCCCTTGCAGGAGGACGTTCACGCGCGGCTGATCGCGCTGCTGGTCGAGCGCGGGCGCCTCAAGAGCGCGCGCGCGCATCTGGAGGATTGCCGCGCGCTTTTCCGCGAGGAGCTGGGCGAAGAGCCCCGCGCCGCGCTCGAGGCCTATGAGAACGCCCTCTCGTCCCGCCGCGCCGCCCGCGGCGCGCCGCCCGCGGCCCCCGCCCCCGCGCGCGAAGGCGGCGATTCCTTCTCGGCCCGCCCGCTGGCGGCGTTCAAGGCCGCCGACCCCGACTCGCCCGCCGACGTCGCCCTGCTGCGCGAGACGACGGCGATGATGGCCAATTGCTGCTGGCTGCGCGTGCGCAGCTGCGACGAGCTTTTCGCGGCGGGAATGAGCCCCGCGCAGATCGCCGCGCAGGTCGATTACGTGATCACGCTGGGCCGCCGCCCGGACGAGGCCCCGCGCGCCTTCTTCTCGGCCGCGCGCCGGGGCGACGGCGCGCTGGTTCTGGCTCAGGACGCCGAGCCCATGCCCGGCGACGCCTCGGACCCCCCGCGCGCGCTGGCGCGGCGCATCGCCGGGCGCGTGACGCCGGCGCTGCTGACGGCCGAGGTCGCGCTCGAACGCGCGCGCAAGACGCCGCCCGACGGCGATTTCTGGCGCCTTCTGATGGCCGCGCTGGGTCTGCGCCAGGCGCAGGACGCCGAGCTTCTGCGCAAGGCGCGCGGCTTTCTGCAAGGCGCGCTCGAGCTGCATCCCGACGATTCCACCGCCCTTGCGCTGCTGGCGCAGCTTCACATGGCCGAAGGATACCGCGGACTGACCCCCGACCCGCGCGCGGCCTTCTTCGTCGGGCGCGAGATGGCGCGCCGCGCGGTGCGCGCGCAGCCGCGCTCGGCGCTGGCGCACTACAGCTTGGGGCTGGGCGCCTCGTTTCTGGAGGGAACGGAAACGGGCCGGGCGTTGCAGCTGCGCGCGCTCGAGCTCAACCCCGCCTACGCCCCCGCCATGGCCGAGCTGGCGCGCCTGTTCGCGCTGGAAGCCTCCGAGGCCGAGGCCGATTTCTGGGCCGACCGCGCCCTGGCGCTGAGCCCCGACGACGCGCGCGCGCCCATCTGGCGCGCCTTCAAGGCCCTGGCCGCCTACGCCGCCCGGCGCCCCGCGCGCGCGCTGGAGCTGGCGCGGCTGGCCGTCGCCGAGGCGCCGGACGAGCTGTTCCCCGCGCTGATCGCCGCGGCCAGCCTTGCCGAGCTTGGACGCATGGACGAAGCCGCGGCGGCGCTCGCGCCCCATGGCGCGCGCCTGCCCGACCCGGCCGAGGAGCTCATGCGCGCTGCCCTGCCCTTCGCCGAAGAGGCGCGTCTGGACGAGCTGCTGACGACCTTCAAGCGCATCGCGGCCCATGCGCGGCCCGGCGCCAAGGGCCGGCCCGCTTCCCGCGGCTAGACCCCCGCCGGATCCCAGCCCGCCTGCCCGGCAGGGGGCTCGGGCGCGGCCGGGCTGCCGCGGAAGCCGCGCGCGACGACGTATTTCTCGGACGAATCGCTGCGGCTGGCGGGCGGCTTGACATGCGAGACATGCTCGTAGTCGCGCTTGAGCGCGGCCAGAAGCTCGGCCTCGGCGCCGCCCTGAAGCACCTTGGCGATGAAGGCGCCGCCGGGGCTGAGCACGTCGCGCGCGAAGGCGGCGGCCGCCTCGCACAGCGCGACGATGCGCAGATGATCGGTCGTCTTGTGGCCCGAGGCGAAGGGCGCCATGTCCGACAGCACCACGTCGGCCTGCCCGCCCAGCGCCTCCTTGACCGCCTCGTCGGCGCCTTCCTCGAGGAAATCGAGCTTGAGCACCTCGGCGCCCGGCAGTGGCTCGACATCCTGAAGATCCACGCCCAGAACGCGCCCCACGCGCTTGCCCGGCTTGCGGCCCAGCGCGTTGACCCGCGCCACCGCGACCTGCAGCCAGCCGCCCGGCGCGCAGCCCAGATCCACCACCCGCGCGCCCGGCGTCAGAATGCGCAGCCGGTCGTCCATCTCGATCAGCTTGTAGGCCGCGCGGCCGCGATAGCCGTCGCGGCGGGCGGCGGCGACGTAGGGGTCGTTCAGCTGCCGCTCGAGCCAGCGGGTCGAGCTGAGCTTGCGCCCCTTGGCCGTCTTGACGCGCTTCTTCAGATCCTGCCGCCCGCGCCCCGAGGCGCCGCCGCGCTCGGCCGCGGCGCCCTTGGGGGCGTGGCGGCGCACGCCCGGCGGAAGCTTGTCCTTGCTCATGCGTCGCCCATCCTTTCGGTCCACATCTGGCTGTAGAGCAGCCCCTCGCGCAATCCCCGGTCGGCGACGCGGATGCGCGGCGCGGGCCACAGACGCAGGATGGTGCGCAGGATCGCGCCGCCCGCCACCACCAGCTCGGCGCGGTCATGGCCCACGCCCGGATGCGCGCGCCGCCCCGCCGGCCCCATGTCCACCAGCGCGTTGATCAGCCGCACCGCGTCCTCCGCGCCCAGCCACATGCCATCGACCTTCGCGCGGTCGTATCTGACCAGCCCCTTGTGCAGCGCGCCCAGCGTCGTCACCGTGCCCGAGGCGCCGATGATCTGCAGCCCCGGCAGGCGGCGCTGAAGGGCGGGGTCCTCGTAGGGGATGAAGCCGGCCAGGTTCTCTTCGAAGAACCAGGACATGAGCGCATAGCGGCTGCGGTCGTCGCGCACGTCGGCGAACTTGTCATGCAGCGTCGCCACGCCCACCGGCGCCGAGATCCAGTCCACCACGCGCGCGCGCGCCTCGCGCCGCAGGGCCGAGCGCCGCTTGCCCCCCGGCCCCGGCGCCAGCGCCATGAGCAGGTTCTGCCGCTCGGCCGGGTCGAGCCCCTCGAGATCCACCCAGATGAGCTCGGTCGAGCCGCCGCCTATGTCGAAAACCATCAGGCTGCGCGCCTCGGGATCGAGCAGCGGCGCGCAGCCCGCCAGGGCCAGGCGCGCCTCCTGCTCGGGGGTGATGAGCTCCATCTCGAGGCCCGTTTCCCGGCGCACGCGGCGCAGGAAGGCCCGCCCGTTGATCGCCCGCCGGCACGCCTCGGTGGCGATGACCCGGGCGCGGCGCACCTCGTGGCGGCGGATCTTGGCCGCGCAGATGCGCAGCGCGTCGATGGTGCGGTTCATGGCCGCGTCGCACAGCGCGCCGGTGCGCTCGACCCCCTCGCCCAGGCGGACATTGCGCGAGAAGGCGTCGATCACGTCGAAATGCGCGCCCGCCGGCCGCGCGACCAGCAGCCGGCAGTTGTTGGTTCCAAGATCCAGGGCCGCGTAGCACGGCCTGTCGCGATCATGCGCCGCCCGCGCGTCCCCGCGCGCGGCGCGGGTCGCGGCTGGGGCGGCGCCCCGGCTCGACGCCATGGCTATGTTCCGATCCGTTGGGGCTGCAAGCCCGCTGCTTGCCATCAGAGGTAGCGAGTCGCGCGCGCTTTCTCAAGAGCCGCCCGCTCAAACGCGCGAAAACGCCCGGGCGAAGCGCCCGGGCGTCGATGTTTCGGCGGGAACCCTGAGTCGCGTTCCGCTTCAGCCCTTGCGGCGCAGCCGCATCCCGGCCAGGCCGGCGAAGCCCGACAGCAGCAGAAGCCCTGCCGCGGGGACCGGCACCGGGTTGATCTGGCGCGCGTCACTGATGATGAAGTCGTCGAAGCCGAACTGATCGTTGCTGCCGATGGCGCGGAAGCGGACGGCGTTGAACGGGTTGCTCTGGCTGGTGATGCCCCAGAACAGGATGTTGCCGTTCGGCCCGGCCATGCCGACGTTCTCCGAGAACAGCACGTTGTTGGCGTCGTCCAGGAAGTCCAGCACCAGCTGACCGTTGAAGTCGCCGATATCGGTTCCGTAGAAGCCGAAGGCGGCCACGTCGGCGCTGAAGGTGATGGTGGTGCCGCCCTGACCGGTGCCGATCAGGTAATACTGGCTGCCCGAGGTCGCGAATCGGCCCTTCCTGGCTTCGGTCGCGTTCTCGGCCTGCACGCGCCCGCCGGCCGACATGGTCGCCGTGATCGAGCCGGTCGAGCCGGGGAAGTTCATCGACACCGGCGGCGTCTGCCCGTCGGCGAAGCTCTCGAAGTCCTGGCTGCCGACGTTGCTCAGCGCGGACAGGAAGCTCGCGCGTGCGGCGTTCGAGTTGACCCAGGTGGCGCTGTCGTCGGGGTTAACCCCCGTGACGTCCTGCCCGTAATAGACCGCCGCAGAGGCCGTCCCGCCCCAGGCGAACGCGGCAAACGCCATGGCCAGTGAAACTTTTTTCAACATGATGATTCCCACCGATCGATACACTTGCCTCTTGATACCAGAAGCCGAAGGCGTTTGTCACCATCGATTAACGGCCGTTAACCAAAACCGCGAAGGAGCCGCCATGCCCGCAAGACGAAGCCTTGCCGAAGAATTCGCCTCGGAGGCGCAAGAGATCGCCGCATGGCGGCGCGAGCTGCACATGAACCCCGAGCTGGGCTACGATCTGCCCCGCACCGCCGCCTTCGTCGCCGACAAGCTGCGCGCCTTCGGCTGCGACGAGGTGGTCGAGGGAATCGGCCGCTCGGGCGTGGTCGGGCTGATTCGCGGCGCGGCGCCGGGCCCGACCATGGGGCTGCGCGCCGACATGGACGCCCTGCCCATCCTCGAGGCCAGCGGCGCGCCCTGGGCCTCGCGCGCGGCGGGGCGCATGCACGCCTGCGGCCATGACGGGCACACGGCCATGCTGCTGGGCGCGGCGCGGCGGCTGGCGCGGGAGCGCGACTTCGCCGGGCGCGTCGCGGTCATCTTCCAGCCCGCCGAGGAGGGAGGCGCCGGCGCGCTGGCCATGGTGCGCGACGGGCTGATGGAGCGTTTCGAGATCGCGCAGGTCTTCGGCATGCATAACCTGCCCGGCGCGCCCGAGGGGGCGTTCCTGATGCGCCCCGGCCCGATCATGGCCGCCTCGGACCAGTTCGACATCGCCGTCGAGGGGCGCGGCGGCCATGCGGCCCTGCCCCATGCCTGCGTCGATCCGGTGCTGACCGCCGCGCATGTGGCGGTGGCGCTGCAAGGCGTGGTCAGCCGCGCGGTCGATCCGCTCGAGCCGGCGGTGGTCTCGGTCACCGGCATCGCCGCCGAGGGCGAGGCCTACAACGTCATCCCCGCCCGCGCCCGGCTGCGCGGCACGGCGCGCAGCCTGTCCGAGCCGGTGCGCGCGCTGCTCGAGGCGCGCGTGCACGAGGTCGCGCGCAACGTCGCCGCCGCCTACGGCGCCGAGGCGCGGGTGGACTGGACGCGCGGCTATCCGGTCACCGTCAACGCGCCCGCGCCGCTGGCCTTGGCGGCGCGCGCGGCGCGCGACGTGGCCGGCGCCGCGATGGTGGACGAGGCGGCGCCGCCGCTCATGGGCGCCGAGGATTTCGCCTACATGCTCGAGGCGCGCCCGGGCGCCTTCATCTTCATCGGCGCGGGCGACTCGGCGCCGCTCCACAACCCGGCTTACGACTTCAACGACCGCATCATTCCCGCCGGCTGCGCCTATTGGCTGGCGCTGACGCGCCGCGCCCTGCCCCCGCATGGGTGAAGAGCCCGCATGAAGGAGCCCCGCCCGCGCCGCCGACCGGCCTGCGCCCCCGCGCGCAGCCTCTCGCGCCGGAGGGATGGCGGCGCCCGGACAAGGCGCGGCGGCTGCGCTTCGCCGCCGGCCGCGGGCGGACGGGGCGAAGAGGCCACACCGCCAGCAGCGTGAACGGGCGCCGACGCCGCCCGCGCGCGGGTCGCAGACGGGCCGCAGACGGGCCGCAGACGGGCCGCAGACGGGGCGGCGATGGGTTGATCCGAAGGGTTGATCCGAAGGGTTGATCCGAAGGGCGGCGCCGCGCAGGCCCGCGCCCCCCGTGCGAGGCGGGATCGCGAGCGCGCGATAAACCGTGCAAAGCGCGTCGCAGCCGCACCCCCGCGCGGGGAGTGATGGATCCGCGCCCGAGCGGCGCGCACCCCGCGCCGCCCCACCCCCGCGCGGGGCGGGATGGCAGACGCGCCCCCGCCGGCCGCCGCTCCGCGGGGCGGTCACGCGCTCGGCGCGGGGGGCGGGGTGGTCACGCGCTCGGCGCGGGGGCTGGGTGGTCATGGGCTGGGCGGGACCGCCTTGAGATAGGCCGCGATGGCGCGCAGGTCCTCCTTGGGCAGGCCGGACAGGTTGCGCACGACCTCGGCCATCGAGCCGCCGACGCTGTCGTAATCGGGCGTGAAGCCCGACTCGAGATACCAGGCGATGTCCTCTTCGGACCAGCCGCCGATGCCCTTCGGCCCCGGCGTGATGTCGGGAACCACGCCCGGCCCGTCCGGGTTCGGCGCGCCCTGAAGCCAGCGCGCGCGGTCAAGCACGCCCAGCGCGTTGCGCGGGGTGTGGCACTCGGCGCAATGGCCGGGCCCCTCGACCAGATAGCGCCCCCGCATGGCAAGGGCGTCGTCCGCGGGCACGTCCACGACCCAGGAGGGGTCCAGCGCCAGCAGCTTCCACAGCCCCAGCCCGCGGCGGATGTTGAAGGGGAAGGGCAGATCATGCCCCGGCGGGCGCGAGTCCGAGGGCGGAAGCGCGCGCATCCACGCCCACAGATCGGCCACATCCTGCGGCGTCATGCGCGCATATGAAACATAGGGGAAGGCCGGGTAAAGGTGCCGCCCGTCGCGCCCCACGCCGCGCAGCATGGCGGCGGCGAAGTCCTGCAGGCTCCACGCGCCGATCCCCGCCTCGGGATGAGGCGAGACGTTCGGCGCCGTGAAGGTTCCGAAGGGCGTGACGAAGCGCCGGCCGCCGGAAAGGACGGGGCGCTCGGCCGGCTCGGCGCCCGGCGCCGCGTGGCAGGCGGCGCAGCCCCCCACGCGAAAGACCAGCGCGCCGCGCGCCGCGTCGCCCTGCAGCCCGGCCGTCAGCGCCGGATCGGGGCGCCGCGGCGCGGTGGCCAGCCAGAACGCCGCCGCCCCGGCCGCGGCCAGCGCCGCCGCCGCGCCCAGAAGGCGGCCCGACCGGCGCCGGCCCGGCATGGCGCGGTCACTCCTTCTTCACGCGCCAGGCTTCGTGGCAGGACTTGCAGTTTCCGGCGACCTTGCCGAAGACCGGCTTGAAGGCGTCCAGATCCGCCGGCCGCGCCGCGGCCGCGGCCGCCGTGTCGCGCGCGAAGGCGCCGATGGCGGCCTTGAACCCCGCCATGTCCTGCCAGATCTTCGGCGAGGCCTCGGTCTCGCCCGCATCGGAGCCGGGCGGGAAGAAGGCGCCAAGGCCCAGCGCCGCGTTGTTCATGGCGCGGAAGGCCGCCTCGGCCACGCGGGCGTCATAGGGCGCCTCGCCCTTGACCATGCCGGCCAGAAGCTTCATCGAGCCGCCGACGTTCTTCATCATGTGCTGGCGCACCGAGACGGGATCGTTCAGATCCGCCGGCGCCGAATCATTGGCCGCCAGAGCGGCGGCGGCCATTCCCCCCGCGGCGACCGCCGCGACCGCAAGCCTGGTGATCATGCGCATGCCGTGCTCTCCCTGCTGAAGGCGCGCCTTGCGCAGGCGCGCCGTTTTTTCGTTCAACGGGCGAAAGCTTAGCGCGCCGCTCGCGCGCGCGCCACAGGCCATGCGTCAACCCCCCGCGCCGCGCAGCTCGTCGCGCAGCTCCTTGCGCGACAGCTTGCCGACCGCCGTGCGCGGCAGATGATCGCGGAATTCGAGCGCCGCGGGCAGCTCGTGCCGGCCCAGCTTGTCGGACAGGAACGCGCGCAGCTCGTCGAGGGCGAAGGGCTGCGCGCCGGGGCGCAGGGCGACGAAGGCCTTGGCGCTTTCGCCGCGGTAGTCGTCGGGGATGCCGATGACCACGCATTCGGCGACGGCGGGGTGCTCGTAGATCGCCTGCTCGATCATCTGCGGATACACGTTGTAGCCCGACGAGATGATCATGTCCTTCTTGCGGTCCACCAGCCAGACATAGCCCTCCCGGTCGATGCGCCCGATGTCGCCCGTCAGCAGCCAGCCGTCATGGAAGGCCTCGACGTCGGCGTCGGGGCGGTTCCAGTAGCCGCGCGTGATGTTGGGGCCGCGGATCGCCAGCTCGCCCGTCTCGCCGAGGGGCAGCTCGCGCGCGGGATCGGCCACGTCCACCACCTTCATCTCGAGCCCGGGCAGCGGCAGCCCGACGCTGGCGGCCTTCTCGGGCGGGATGTCGCGCAGATGACCCGTGCCCGCCGAGGCGGTCTCGGTCATGCCCCATCCGCCGCCCAGCCTGAGGCCGGTCAGCTGGTCGAAGCGCTTCTTGACCTCGAGCGGCAGCGGCGCCCCGCCCGAGCCCACCAGCCGCAGCGAGCTCAGGTCCCGCTTGTCGATGTCGGGCATGTTGACGAGCGCGGTCCACATCGTCGGCACGCCCGGGAACAGCGTCACGCGCCGGCGCTCGATCAGGTCCAGGATCTCGGCCGGATCGAAGCGCAGCGCCAGCACCATGTGCGCGCCCTCCTGCGTCTGGCGCAGCAGCAGCACCACCAGCGCGTAGATGTGGAACAGCGGCAGCACCACCAGCGCCACCTCCTGCGGCGGCGCGTCGGGATCGCCGGCGATGCCGAAGCCCTCATACCACGCGTCGTAGATCGACACCGCCGCGGTCAGGTTGCGATGGGTCAGCACCGCGCCCTTGGGCAGGCCCGTGGTGCCGCCGGTGTATTGCAGCAGGGCCACGTCCTCGGGCGCGGCGGGGCTGGCGAAGGGGCCGTCGGGCGCGCCCGCCAGGAACTCCTCGGCGCCGACGAAACGCGCGTCCTGCGGCAAGGGCGCCAGCGGAACCGGCAGCGGGCCGAAGGCGCCCGCATCGCACAGGATCACCCGATCGACCGCCCCCGACCGCGCCAGCTGCTCGGCCAGCGCGGTCATGTTGGGCAGGTTCGTCGTGACCAGCGTGCGCGCGCCGCTGTCGCGCAGCTTGTGCTCAAGCTCGCGCAGGGCGTCGAGCGGGCTCAGATGCGCCACCCGCGCGCCCGCCGTCAGCGCGCCGTAGAAGAAGATCGGATGCCAGGGCAGGTTCGGCAGGTAGAGCGCCACCGCCTCGCCCGGCCCGATCCCGGCGCGCGCCAGCGCATGGGCCGTCTGGCGCACGCGCCGCGCCAGCTCGGCGTAGCTGAGCGTGGTCGGACCGAAGCTGAGCGCGGGCAGCGGGCCGTGCCGGGCAGCGGCCTCCTCGAACAGCTGCGGGACGGTGCGCGGCGCGATCTTCGGGTCGGGATCGACGCTGGGCGGATACGAAGCGCGCCAGGGGCGAGCGCGGCTTGGCAGCGCGTCGTCGGCAGGCATGGGCGTTCCTCCGGTCCGTTCGGTTCCGCTTGGCGGAACCCTGTTTTGGAAAGACGGTAGAAAGCGCCCGCCCTCGCTGTCAACCAAGCCGCGCGGCAAGGCGACGCAACGTCAATCCGCTTGACCCGACGCCTGCGGTTGTGAAGAAAGCATTGACCGGATCGCAAGTTTGCGAAAGCCTGTTCCGCAAAGAACGAAAACAAGGCGCAGCCGCGCCGCCCAACACGGAGGCCCGCCATGAAAGCCCGCCCAGCGGCCTGGGTCAGCCGCGCGCCCGCCGCGCCGCGCCCCGGTTCAGGAGCCGCGTCATGACCGTCGCCGACGACGCCCGCGAAGGCGCCGAGGACCGCAAGTTCGTCACCTCGCTGGCGCGCGGGCTCGAGATCCTGCGCTGCTTTCGCCCGGGCGAATACGGCCTGACGAACCAGCAGATCGCCGAGCGCAACGGCCTGCCCAAGCCCACCGTCACGCGCCTGACCTACACGCTGTGCGCGCTGGGCTATCTGATCTACTCCGAAAAGACCGGCGTCTATCAGCTGGGGCCGGGCATTCTGGGGCTCGGCTACGGCGTGCTCAACGGCATGGAGATGCGCGAGCGCGCCCTGCCGGCGATGGAAGAGCTGGCCCAGGCCGAGAACGTCACCGTCGCGCTGGCCGAGCGGCACAAGCTCAAGGCCGTCTACGTCGCCGTGCGCCGCGCGCCCCAGACCCTGGCGCTGTCGCTGGACGTGGGCGCGCGGCTGCCGCTGGCGGCCTCGGCGATCGGGCGCGCGATCCTGGTGGCGATGGAGCCGGACGAGCGCCGCCGCATCATGGACGAGCTGGCCGCCGAGCGCCCCGAGCACGCCGCCGCCAACGCCGAGGGTCTGGCCCGCGCGCTGGAGGAATACCGCCGGCATGGCTACGTCTCGTCCTTCGGCGAGTGGAAGAAGGAGATCCACGGCATCGCCGCGCCCATCTACTCGGCCGATCGCGAGCGCATCTTCGCCATGAATGTGGGCGGCCCGTCCTTCCTCGTCTCGCCCGAGTTCCTGCGCGAAGAGATGGGTCCGCGCCTGGCGCGGGCCGCGCGCGACCTGACGCTGGCGCCGCTCGACGCGGCCGGCCGCGAGGCATGAGCGCAGCGCCCCCCGGCCCGCCCCCCGGCGCACCTCCCGCGCCGCCCCGCCAGGGCGCCGAACAGGCCCCGGGACGTAGCCCGGGCGCAGCCGGCGCGCGCGAGGACGCGCCGCGGGCGGCGCGCGCCGATGCGCGACCGGGCGGCCCCGGCGCCGCGTCCGGCGCGCTTGCCGGCGAGGCGGGGGCGGATGAGGCGGGGGCGGATTCGGCGCATGAGCCGCGCGCTTCCGGCGGCGGCGCGCGCCCGGCGGCCGGCGACCATTCCGCCGCCCCCGGCCCCGAAGCCGCCCCCGGCGCCCGATCGCGGGACGCCGCGCCGAGCCGCTCGTCCGGCGCGGAAACGGGCGGCGCGGACGGGGGCGACGCGCCTGGGGGCCCGGCGCCGGAGGCGGACGCGCTTGCGCGGGCCGAACTCTCGGGTTCGGTCGATCCCGTCACCGGAGAGCCCCTCTACCCCTTCCAGCGCCTTCTCGGCTTTCGCATAGAGGCCTGGTCCGAGGGCTACGCGCGCGTCGCGCTCGAGGTCGATCCCGCCCGCCATGCCAACCGCTACGGCCTGCCCCATGGAGGCGTGCACGCGGCGTTGATCGACACGGCGGCGGGCTTCGCCGGCTGCTGGTGCCCCCATCCGGGCCGCGTGCGGCGGGCGATGACGCTGTCGCTGACCATCAACTATCTGGGCCAGCTGCGCGGGCGGCGCATGATCGCCGAGGCGCGCCAGACCGGCGGCGGACGCAAGACCTTTTTCGCCGAGGTCGATCTGCATGACGAGACCGGCGCCCCTCTGGCCAAGGGCGTGGCCACCATGCGCTGGCGCGGCGCCGGCGGCGACCCGATGGGCGATCCGGCCTGAAGCCGCGCGGCCGGGGGCCTGCGCGCCCCGGCCGCACCCGCCCGGGAGCGTCGGCGCAAAACGGCGGCGAAGGCGGGGTTCGAGCGGCGCCGAACGCGCCGCGGCGGCCGAATGGTCCGCGGCGAAGGCGCCGTGGGCCGCGGCGACGCTCGCCCCCGACCCGCCCCGCCGGGCCAGGGCGAAATCCGCCGGCCCGGCCGTCGCCCGGTCAGGACCAGGTGACGGCGCCGGGGCGCAGGTCCAGATGCGGGGTCTCGTTGAAGCTGCCCAGCCAGGGCGCCTCGCGCCCCGCGAAGAAGCGCGTGAGCGAGGCGTTGCGCACCTGCATGTGCAGGCGGATCATCGCCTCGGCCGGCGCCGACAGCGCCGCGCGCACCGCCTGCCCGATCACCCCGCCCGAGCTGACCGCCAGCACCGGCCCGCCCTCGGCCGCCGCGGCCAGGGCGCGGGACATGGCCTCGGCCACGCGCGCCTCGAAGGCGGCGAAGCTCTCGGCCCCGTCGATGCGCCCCGCCTGCCAGTCGGCCAGCGCCCGCGCCAAGGCGCGGAAATGGCCGCGCCGGTCGGTCGGGACCGGTTCGTCGGGGTTGGCGCGCCGCCAGGCGGCCAGAACCGCCTCGGCGTCGTATTCGTCGAAGCCCGGATGGGTCTCGATCTCGAGCTCGGGCAGCCCCATCGCCTCAAGCGCCAGCGCCGCCGTCTCGCGCTGGCGGCGCAGCGTGCCCGCCAGCGCCCGAACCGGCCGCACGCCCGCCGCGGCCAGGTGCTCGCCCAGCCAGCGGGCCTGGCTGCGGCCCAGATCGGACAGCACGTCGTAATCCTGCGCGCCGAAGCTGGCCTGGCCGTGGCGCGCCAGCAGAAGCTGGCTCACGCCTTGTCCCCGCGCGTGGGATCGTCCGAGACGCGGACCAGCTGCTTGCCCAGATTGCCGCCCTTGAGCATGGCGATGAAGGCTTCGGGCGCGGCGTCGAGCCCCTCGGCGATGGTCTCGCGATACTTCAGCCGCCCGTCGCGGATCATGGCCGAGACCTCTTCCTCGAAGGGGGCGAAGCGGTCGTTGTGGTCGAAGATGATGAAGCCCTGGACCTTGAGCCGCTGCACCAGGATCGTGCGCCAGACCCTGGGCAGGCGATCGGGGCCGGGAACCTCGCCCATGCCCAGCCCGCCAAGGTCGTACCACGAGATCATGCCGCAGACCGGGATGCGCCCGTGCACGTTCATCAGCGGAATGACGGCCTCGAGCGTCTTGCCGCCGACATTCTCGTAATAGATGTCCACGCCGTCGGGGCAGGCCTCGGCCAGCTGCGCGCGCAGCGCCTTGGCGTCGGGCGCGGCGCGGTGGTCGATGCAGGCGTCGAAGCCCAGCTCCTCGACCGCGTAGCGGCACTTGTCGGGGCCGCCCGCCACGCCCACCGCGCGCAGACCCCGGGCCTTGGCCAGCTGGCCGACCACCTGGCCCACCGCGCCCGTGGCGGCGCCGACGACCAGCGTCTCGCCCGCCTTGGGCTGGCCGATGTCGTTGAGGCCCACCCAGGCGGTGTGCCCGGGCATGCCCAGCACGCCCAGCGCGGTCGAGATCGGCGCGCGCGCCGGGTCCAGCTTGCGCACGCCCTCGCCGTCGGACAGCGCATGGGTGGCCCAGCCGAAGGGGCCGACCACGAACTCGCCCACCGCGAAGCCCGGATGGTTCGAGGCGATCACCTCGCCCACGGCGCCGCCCTGCATGGTTTCGCCGATCTCGACGCCCTTGGCGTAGGACTTCGATTCGTCCATGCGCCCGCGCATGTAGGGATCGAGCGACAGCCAGATCACCCGCACCAGGAACTGGCCGGGGCCGGGCTGGGGCATGGGAAGCTCCTCGATGCGGAAGCAGTCGGGGGTGACGGCGCCCTTGGGACGGGCGGCCAGCGCCACACGGCGCATGGTGGCGGGAATGGTCTGGGTCATGGCGAACATCCTTGCTTCAAGCTGCGGAACTGCGTTCCGCTCTTGTCGGCACTCTAACCGAGGCGCCGCGCGGCGCAAGGGCGCATCGACGGCTCCGGCCGACGGCCGGCGCCCGCGGCCCCGATCGCCCCCCGGTCGGCGCGCCCGACAGGGGCCGGACGCGGGCCGGACACGGGTCGGACACGGGCGGGACACGGGCTGGACACGGGCCGAAGAGTGGCCGAAGAGGCGCCGCAGACTGGCGCGATACGGGCGCGAGACGGGCGGAACTGGACGCCGGCGCGCCACGCCGCTAGCTTTCCGGCCCGCGCAACGCCCCGCCCCCGCCCGCAGGAGCCCCCATGCCCGCCAGACCGCCCGCGCCGCCAGCTGCGCCAGCCGACGCGCCATCCGACGCGCCCGGCCCGGACGGCGCGCGCTCGGCCGGCGCCGCCGGGTCGGCGGCGGGCGCGTCGGCGCCCGTTCCGCCGCTGCGCTACGCGCCCCCGCAAGAGCCCTGGCTGCCCGTTCTGCTGGCCGATGACGACGCGCTGGCCGTGGACAAGCCCGCCGGCCTGCTGACCGTTCCGGGCAGGACGCCCGACCTTGCCGACTGCGCCGAGGCCCGCGCGCGGCGCCTGTTCCCCGGCGCGCTGATCGTTCACCGGCTGGACATGGACACCTCGGGCGCGCTGCTGATGGCGCGCAACCGGCGCGCCCAGCGCATCCTGTCGCTGCAATTCGAGCGCCGCCACGTGCGCAAGGCCTACATCGCCCGCGTCCGCGGCCAGGTGGCGGACGAGGCCGGCGAGATCGACCTGCCGCTGATCTGCGACTGGCCCAACCGCCCGCGCCAGATGGTGGACCATGCGCGCGGCAAGCCGGCGCTGACGCGCTGGCGCGTTCTGGCGCGCGAGGACGGCGCGACGCGCCTGCTGCTCGAGCCGCTGACCGGCCGCAGCCACCAGCTGCGCGTGCACATGCTGGCCATCGGGCATCCCATTCTGGGCGACCGGCTGTATGGCGGCCCCGAGCCCGGCGCCGAGCGGCTGCAGCTGCACGCCTGGCGGCTGGATTTCCGCCACCCGCGCGACGGCGCGCATGTGCGCGTCGAGGCCCCCTGCCCGTTCTGAGCGCGGCGCAGGCCAGGCCGCTGCATCAATATTGCGTCAATATCCCGTCAGCTCCATGTAGCCGCGGCCCGTGCGCGTGCCGCTGACGCGGATCGGCCCCTCCCAATACGCAAAGCGCGCGGCCATCCACGCCTCGGGATTGAGCGGCGCCGTCTCGATGCGCAACCCGCGGCGCGGCAGTTCGAGCCGCCAGCGCAGCGGCAGCGCGCGCCCCGCCACGCGCCGGCGCGACAGCGGAGTCATGCGGATCTCGTCGGGTCCCAGCGGCTGGACGGCGCCGTCGGGCGCGATCCACGAGCCCGACAGGAACGCCCCGTCCGCCCCGCGCAGGGCGAACAGCATCAGCCGCGCCCCGTCGTCGAAGTGGATCGAGAACCAGTCCCACCCCTTCTGATCGGCCGAAAGCGGGCGGCTGGACCATTCGTGATCCATCCATGCGCGCCCGCGCACGCGCATGCGGCGCCCGTCGATGGCGACCCAGCCCTCGGCGCTCAGGAAAGGCAGCGAAACGTAGTGGCTGGCCTGCCCCTGCGCGGATTTGAGCGACCACCCCCCATCGCCATGCAGCACCGGCGGGCCCTCGGCGCGCAGCTCGAGCTCATAGGCGAAGCCCTCGCCCGAGGCGCGCGCTTCGAGCAGCTTCATGCCCGGGCCGCGCGCCGCCAGGCGCCAGTCGTCGATCCAGGCGGCCAAGGGTTCGGCCGTCACGCCCGCGACGCCCACGCCCCCGCGCGCCAGCTTCTGCGCGAAGCGATGCGCCCCGGCCGAGGTGGCGGCGGCGTGACCCATCCACAGCTGCGGCGTCGCCCAGCCCCGCGCCGGGCCTTCCGGCGCCAGCGCCTGGCGGAACAGGGTCCACTGGACGCCCAGCTCGGCGCCGTCCTCGGCGGTCAGGTTGGCGGTCAGATACCACCACTCGATGCGGTGACGCGGATGCGCGCCGTGATCGCGCGGAAAGACCAGCCGCGTTCCCCGCATCACGGGGGCGAAGCCCTCGGCAGCCTCTCCAAGCCCGGCGAAGCCCTGCCGCGACTGCGCCGGAAGCTGGGCGGCGGGGGCGCCGGCGGGCCGGTCCGCAAGGCGCGCGGCGGGCGTCGGGCCGGGGGTTGGCGCGGGCGTGGGGGCGGCGCGATCCGCCTGCGCGACCCGAACGGCGCCTTGGGACAGGGCGGGCGCCCCGGCAAGGGGCCGGTCGGCGCCCTGGACGGCGCGCGCAAGAAAGGGCGCTGCGGCGCGCCGGCCGAGAGGCTCGGCGGCGCCCCGGACCGATCCATGGGCGCCGGCGCGCCCGTCATCCGGCGCGCCGGTCGGGGGCGAAGCCGGGCCGCGATCGCGGGCCGGCGACTGCGCCGGGGCGGCGCCCAGGCGCTGCCCCTCGGGCTGCGACGCGCCCGCCCCGGACGGCCCGGCGCCAGCCCATGCCGGGGCCAGCGCAGCCAGCGCCGCCAACGCGGCCGCGCCCATCATCCGCCGCGCGCGCAAGGCGGCGCACACGGTCGCGCGGCGGCGGGGGCGGGGGGCGGCGCTCTCAGCGTTCATCGGCGAACACCTTGGCCAGCGTGGCGGGCGGCGTGCGCGACAACGCGCGCGAGGCCGCCAGCGAGGCCGCCGCCGCCGTCAGCCCGGCCAGCGCCGCCAGCCGCAGCCACTGGCCCGGAAACACATGCATGGGCAGGCGCCAGCCGAAGGCCTCGACATTGACGACGGCGACCAGGATCCACGTCGTCGCCACGCCCAGCGGAACGGCCAGCGCCGACGTGCCCAGCGCCAGCGCCACCGTCTTGGCCAGATCGAGCCGCACCAGCGCGCGGCGCGGCGCGCCCATGGCCCAGACCGGCGCCGACTGGGCCAGGCGCGCGCGCGCCAAGGTCGCCAGCGCCGCGAACAGCGCCGCGCCCGCCACCGCGAAGGTCAGCGCATTGAGGGCCGCGGTGACCGCGAAGGTGCGCTCGAAGATGCGCAGGCTGCGCGCCTTGAGCGCCGCGCGGTCGATCACCTGCGGCGCGCCCGGCCCATGCGCCGCGACCGCCGCCGCCAGCGCCGGAACCGCCGCCGGATCGGCCCGCACCGCCATGCGCGTGCGGTCGGCGGCGGGGAAATGCGCCGCCATGGCCGCATCGTTCACGCGCAGCTTCCCTTCGGCCGCGCCGTAATCGGCGAACAGCGCCACGATGCGCAGGCGCCACGGGCCGCGCGGGGTCGGAACGCTCAGCTCGTCCCCAAGGCCAAGCCCCAGCCGCCGCGCCAGCTGCTCGGACGCCGCCGCGCCGCGCCCGGCGGCGATCGCGTCCCGGGCGCCGGGCTCGGCCGACAGAAGCGGCCAGCGCTCGCGGTAGGTCGGGTGATCGGGCGCGCCGCGCAGCGCGACCGGCCAGCCGCCGATGCGCAGGCGCGCCTCGGATTCGCGCAGAACGGCCGCCGCCTCGGGACGCGCGGCCAGCCACGCCGCCAGCGCGTCGGCCTCGGCGGGATCGCCCGCGCGCACGTAGAGTTCGGCCGTCAGGCGCTGCTCGAGCCAGTCCTCGAAGGTGCGGCGGAAGCCCTCGGTCATCGCGCCGACGCCGATATTCGCCCCCAGCGCCAGCAAGAGGGCCATCAGCGCCAGCGCCAGCCCCGGCAGCTGCTGGCGCGCATCCGCGGCCGCCCAATGCGCCAGCGCGCCCAGCCGGCGCGCGGCGCGCTCGGCCAGCGCCAGCGCAAGGTCCAGCGCCGCCGGCAGCGCCAGCGCCGCGCTCAGCATCGCCCCCGCCAGCAACGCAAAGCCCCCGGCCAGCCCGCCAAGCGCGCCGAAGGCCGCCGCGCCGGCCAGCCCCGCCCCCGCCGCGCCGGCCAGCTGCAGGCGCGTGCGCCGGCGCTGCGCGCGCCGCCAGGCGGTCGGACGCGCCGAGTCCAGCGCCGGCATCCGCGCCGCGCTCCACACCCCGCCCAGGGCGGCGGCCAGCGCGCCCGCGCAGCTCATGGCCAACCCGCCCGCCCACCAGGCCGGGCCGGGCGCCAGCTCGGCCCCAAGCTGCGCGCCGTAAAGGGCGTTGAGGCTCTCGGCCAGATCGGGCAGCAGCGCCCGGGCCAGCGCCCGCCCGCCGGCGAGGCCGGCAAGCCCCGCCACGAGCGCGGCGCCCAGCGCCTCGATCGCCAGCGCCCAGGCGGCGGTCGAGGCCGCCAGCCCGCAGGCGCGCATGGTACGCAAAAGCGGGCGGCGCTGCTCGAAGGCCAGCCCCGCCGCCGCGCGCGCGATGAACAGCCCCACCAGGAAGGCCAGCAGGGCGAAGGCGTCGAGGTTCATGTGAAAGCTGGCGGTCAGCCGCGCCAGATCCGCGCCCGCCGGCGCCTCGCGCATGCTCAGCCCGAGGCGCGCCGGCAGATCCGCGGCCGCAGGCGGAACCGGCCCCGCCAGCGCCAGCGCGCTCAACCGGCCCTCGAGCCCCAGCGCCGCCTGCGCCATGCCCACATCCATCACCAGCGCGCCCGGCGGCGCCCCCGCGGCGGGGCGCACGGGCGGCAAGGGGCGCCCGCCTTGCGCGCGCGGGCGCGCGCCCGGCGAAAGGCCCAGCGCGGCCAGAGTCTCGGGCGCCGCCAGCGCCAGCCCCGGCGGCGTGATGAAGGCGGCCAGGTCGCGCGCCGCGTCCCCCTCGCCCGGCGCGCGCGAACCGTGCCCGCCGCCGGGCGCGCCCCCGTCGCCCCCGTCGCCCGCGTCGCCCCCGTCGTCGCCCGAACCGCCGCCGAACACGCCCGGCGCAAGCCCCGCAGGCGCCGAAACGGGGTCGATCCCGATCACGCGCAAGGTCGCGCCGTTCGCGCGCACCGCGCCCTCGACCACCGGCGAGACCGACCAGCCCGCGCGGCGCAGCGCGGCGAAGACGCCCTCGTCGATCGTCGCGCCGGGCGCGGCCGCAACCAGCCGCGCGCCGCCGCCCAGCTCGCGCGCGGCGGCGTCGTAGCTGGCGCGGGCATGGGCGTTGAGCGCCTGAATCCCCGACCACAGCGCCGTCGCCGCCGCCAGCCCGCCCAGAAGCGCCGCCAGCTGCCCCGGCCGCCGGCGCCAGTGACTGGCCAGCGCGCCCAGCGCCGCCAGAAGCGGCGCAAGGGCCGGAGCGCTCATCCCCCGCCTCCGGCCGCGCTCATGCCCGCAGCGCGCCCTGCGCCGCCGCAGGCCGCCTCGCGCAGCACGCCGCCGCTCAGATGCAGCCGCCGGTCCAGCCGCGCCGCCAGCCGCAACGAGTGCGTGGCCATCAGCAGCGCCGCCCCCGCGTCCCGCGTCAGCTCGAGCAGAAGGTCGAGCGCCCGGTCGGCGGCGGCCTCGTCAAGGCTGCCGGTCGGCTCGTCGGCCAGCACCAGCGCCGGCCGATGGGCAAGCGCGCGCCCGATGGCCACGCGCTGCTGCTGGCCGCCCGACAGCTCTTCGGGGTAGCGGCGCTCGAGCCCCTCGAGCCTCAGCCGGCCCAGCAGCGCCCGCGCGAAGGCGCGGTCCTCGCGCCCGGCCAGGCGGGCCTGGAAGGTGAGGTTGTCCCACACGTTCAGGCTGGGGATCAGGTTCAGCTGCTGAAAGACCAGCCCGATGCGGGCGCGCCGCAGCCGCGCGCGCGCGCCGTCTCTCAGCCCCGACATCTCGCGGCCGTCCACGCGCACCGAGCCCGAATCGGCCTCGTCCAGCCCTGCGATGATGTGCAGCAAGGTGCTCTTGCCCGAACCCGACTCGCCGGTCAGGGCCACGGCCTCGCCCGCGCCGATCTCCAGCGACGCGCCGCGCAGCGCCTCGACCGGGCGGTCGGGGGCGGGATAGGTCTTGCGCAGATCCGTGACGCTCAGCATCCGGGGCTCCTGATGGGCGCGGGGCGACGCGCCGGCGCGGCGACGCGCGTTCAGGAACTAGCCCAGGCGGCGCAGGTTGCAAGCGCCTCGTCGCCGCGGCCGCGCATCTTGGGGCTGGAGGCGCGGCCCGCGACGCCCTATTGATGGCGCAGACGGCCCCGCGCCGCGACCGCAGCCGAAAGGACCCCGCGATGAAGGACGACGATTACTGGCGCGAGAAGCTCGAGACCCGCCTGCGCGAGCTGGAGGAGCGGCTTGACGAGATCGAGGACGAGCTGGACGAGACCCCCTCGCCCGATCTCGAGGAACGCGCCGTCGAGCGCGAGGGCGACGAGGTGCTCGAGGGCCTCGGCCTGAGCGGGCTGCAGGAGATCCGCGCCATCAAGGCCGCGCTCGAGCGGCTGGACAAGGGCGAATACGGCTGGTGCGCCGAATGCGGCGAGCGGATCGAGGACCGGCGGCTGGAGCTGGTTCCCTACGCGGTCAAATGCGCCGCCTGCGCGCGCGCGCGCTGAAGGGCGCGGGCGGGCGGATGCGCGCCGGCGCTCAGCTCGGGCGCGGGGCGGGGGCGACGCGATGACCGGCCGCGACGCGCGCCGCCGCCCCGAGGCCATGGCCGAAGGACGCGCCGGGCGCGAAGCGTCGCCCGTGGATGCGCGCGCGCCGCGGGGCCTCCCGGCCCTCGGGGCGACGGGGACGGCGGGGGCGACGCCGGGCGACGACAGGGCGCTTCCTGCCCGCGAGGCGCCGCCAGCGCCCGAGCGGCCGGTCGGCCAGGACGCCGGCCCCGAAGCCGGCTCCGCAGCCATCGAGGCGCCGCCGCCCGACCTTGCGCATGCGCCCGATGCGCTGGCCAGGCTGGCCGAGGCCGTGCGCCGCGCTGCGCCCGAATGGGGCCTGTCGCCGCGCACGCGGGTGCGGCTTCTGAACGTGTCCGAGAACGCCACCTTCCTGGCCGAGGACCCCGAAGCGCCGGCGCCGCTGGTGGTGCGCGTGCACCGGCCAGGCTATCACACGGCGCGCGAGATCGCCTCGGAACTGGCCTGGATCGAGGCCATCCGCCGCGACGGCGCGGCGCGCGCGGCCGCGCCGGTCGCCCGGCGCGACGGGCGTCTGGCCGCGCCGCTGCCCGCGGACGAAGGCGCGCGCCTTGCGGTCGCCTTCGCCTTTGTGCCCGGCGCCGAGCCTGCGCCCAGCGCCGATCTGGCGCCCGATTTCGCGCGGCTGGGGGCGATCACCGCGCGGCTGCATCTGCACGCGCGCGCATGGCGGCGCCCGGACTGGTTCGCGCGCAAGCGCTGGGATTTCGAGACGACGCTTGGCGCGCGCGCGCTGTGGGGCGACTGGCGCGCCGCGCCGGGTCTGACGCCCGAGGCGCGCGCCGCGCTCGAGCGCGCCTCGGACGCACTGCGCGCCGCGCTGGCCGCCTATGGCGACGGCGCCGACCGCTTCGGCCTCATCCACGCGGATCTGCGGCTTGCGAACCTTTTGGTCTGCGACGACGCCATCGCGGTGATCGACTTCGACGATTGCGGCTTCGGCTGGTTCGCCTACGACTTCGCCGCCGCGATCAGCTTCATCGAGCGCGAGCCCTGGATCCCGGCGCTGCAGGAAGCGTGGCTCGAGGGCTATGCCCGCGTCGCGCCCCTGCCGCCCGGAATGCGGCGGATCATGCCGGCGATGATCATGCTGCGGCGGATGCTGCTGACGGCCTGGCTGGGCACGCATGCGCAATCGGACACCGCCCGCGCGCTTGGCCCCGGCTTCGCCGAGGGCACGGCGGCGATGGCCGAACGCTTTCTGCGCGGCGAATATCCCGCGGGCTGACCGCAGGGCCCCGAAAAGCGGACACAAACGCCCCGCCGCGCGCGGTCCGGCCGCCTAAGCGTCCCGCGCGGGCTGCGGGCTGCGGGCTGCGGGCTGCGGGCTGCGGGCTGCGGGCTGCGGGCTGCGGGCTGCGGGCTGCGAAGCAGGAAAATCGGGGCCGAGGCGCGCGGCAAGCGGCAAGCCTTGCGCCCGCCCCTGCCCGCCGCCGGCCCCCGCCCGGGCTGAACGCGCCGCCCCCGCCCGACACCGACTCAGCCCGGGCGGAACGCGCGGCCGCCCCGGGGGGCCGAAGCCGCGCGCCCCGCCCGCACGCGCCGTCGCGCGGGCCTTGGCCGCCGCGCTCAGCCTGCGGCGTCGGCGGCGATGGCGCGCACGCTCCACTCGACCGCGCGGCGCAACACCTTGCCCAGCGCCTGGTCGAAGGCCTCGGCCACGTCGTCGAAACCGTTCGAGGCGGCGCGGGTCCGGGCCGCGAAGGACTCGGAGGCGATGATCAGCCCCCGCGGCTCGGCCACCACCTTGACGTTGAGCCGCACGAGCACGCCGACGGGCTCGTCCGCGCCGCCCACGGAAACGGCCTCGAACTCGCGCAGATCGGCGATCAGCGTGTAGTCCGAGTTCAGCCCCACCGCCTGACGCCCCACCGCCGCCAGCGCGCCCGAATTCTCGAGCGATTCGACCAGCAGTCGCTGCACCATCTTCG
Source organism: Oceanicella actignis (assembly GCF_008124525.1). Taxonomy (GTDB): domain Bacteria; phylum Pseudomonadota; class Alphaproteobacteria; order Rhodobacterales; family Rhodobacteraceae; genus Oceanicella; species Oceanicella actignis. The sequence goes on along the minus strand of NZ_VNHJ01000001.1, from coordinate 96,124 downwards.
GCGCCCGGTCCACCCATCGCACGGCCGGGAAATACTCGACCCGGTAGGGGCCGACCTTGACCGCGACGCGGTCGGTGTCGACGTAGCTCCAGGCGGTGGGCTCCTCGACCACCACCTGGCGGCGCACGCGCGGCAGATCGGCGTCGAACGAGGTCTTGGGCGACAGGTCGTAAAGCGCCGCGGTCTCGGTGACGGCGCTCAGCCCCGCAAGGCCACCGCAGCCCGACAGCGCCAGCAGCGCGGCCGCCGCGGCCGCGCGGGGCGGGCGAAGGAAGGGGGTCATCGGTCTCTCCCGAATTCGGGAGCGCGGCCGCCCAGAAGAAAGCGCGCGGGGTCGCGCTCGATCTTCGCGGTCAGACGCTCCAGGTTGCGGACCAGCTCGCGCGATTCGCGCACGAAGCGGACGAATTGCGGCAGACCGGCCTTGAGGAAGCCGTCGATCTGCTCGCGATTGCCGGCCACCACGCCGTCGAGGCTGGCCGCAAGGCGCGCGGCGCGCTCGACCATGCGGCGCACATCCTCGGCCACGGCGGGCGCCTGCGCGGCGACGGCGCGCGCGGCCTCGGACATCGCCAGGGTCGAGGCGCGGATGTCGGCCATCACGGCGCCCATGTCCTGATCGATCAGGCGGCCGGCGCCGTCGAAGGCGCCCTTGGCCGAGGCCAGCGCGGCGTCGGCGTTGGCCATGGTCGCGCGCACCGCGTCCATGGCGCCCTCGGCCCGGCCCATGGCGCCGGTCACGGCCTCGATGGCGCGGTTGGCGTTGGCGAAGGTGTCGGCGGCCTGAACCAGCGTTTCGCGCGCCTGTGCGGCGGCGGCGTCGAAGCCGCCGATCATGACGCCCAGATCGGCTTCGGCCGAGGCGGTCAGCCGCTCGACCCCCGCGGCGGCGGCGCGCACCTGCTCGAGCATGGGCGGCAGCTGCGCGGAGAGCAGCGCATCGAGCCGCGCGGCCGCCTGGGCGGCGGCGCCGGCCGCGGCGCGCGCGTCGGCGATCAGCGCGGCGCCCTCGCCGCGCGCCAGGCCCTCGACGCCACGCGCGGCCTCGGTCACGGCCAGGAACATCGCGTCGGCGCGCGCAAGCGCCGCCTGGGCCTCGGTCAGGCGCGCGGTCAGCGCCGCGCCGGCCGCCGCCGCCTGGGCCGAGACCATGTCCGCCGCCGCCCCGATGCGGCCCGCGGCGCGGCCGGCCTCGGCGATGGCGGGTCGGGCGTCGGCGAAGGCCCCGCGCGCCTCGGCCAGCGCCGCGCGGGCGTCGTCGATCGCGCCTTGCGCGCGCTCGGCCGCGGCGCGGGTCGCGTCCATGGCGCCGGCGGTGGCGGCCAGGGCGGCGTCGGCGCCGTCGGCCAGCCGCTCGGCCCGCGCGGCCACCGCCGCGACCGCGCCCGAGGCCTGGTCCAGCGCGCCGGCCACCTTCTCGAACGCCGCAAGCGCGCCGTCGATGCGCTCGGACGCGTCGGCCAGGTTGGCCAGCATGCGCGCCACCGCGGCGCGGTTCTGCGGCGAGACGACCTCGCGCAGGTCGCCGATCAGCCGCAGCGCCTCGTCCAGAAGGGCGGGCGCGCCCTCGAACACGCTCTGCACGGCGGATTTCTCGGCCACGATCTCGGGCACGCCGGCGGCGCCGGGCGCGGTCAGGGGCGGGGCGTCGGGGCTGCCGCCGCTCAGCGCCACGTAGGACACCCCCGTCACGCCCTGCATCTCGAGCGTGGCGCGGGTGTCGGCGCGCACGGGGGTGGCGGCGTCGACCTCGATGCGCACGCGCACGCGCCCGGGGTCGGCCTTGTCCAGCGCCAGCGACATCACGCGCCCCACGGGCAGGCCGTTGTAGCGCACCTCGCCGGCCTCGTTCAGCCCGGCGACGCTTTCGAACAGGACGTCGTAATAGGCGTAGCGCCGGTCGGTCTCGACCTTGGCCAGCCACAGGAAGAAGCCCAGAAGCCCCAGAAACCCCGCCACGGCGAAGGCTCCGATGAGCGTGTATCTGGCGTTGGTCTCCATGCCGAGCGTCCTTTCGCGTTCATCCGGCCCGCAGCGCGGCGCGCGCGCGCGGACCGTGGAAATACTCGCGCACCCAGGGATGGTCGACGGCAAGCATCTCTTCCATCGTGCCCACCGCCAGCACGCGCCGCTCGGCCAGCACGGCGATGCGGTCGCATACGGCGTTCAGGCTGTCGAGGTCATGCGTGACCATGAACACCGTCAGCCCCAGCGCGCGCTGCAGCCGGCCGATCAGCTGGTCGAAGGCCGCCGCGCCGATCGGGTCCAGCCCGGCGGTCGGCTCGTCGAGGAACAGGATCTGCGGATCGAGCGCCAGCGCCCGCGCCAGCCCGGCGCGCTTGCGCATGCCGCCCGACAGCTCGGCCGGCATCTTGGCCGCCGCGCCGGGGGCGAGCCCGGCCATCGCGATGCGCAGCCGCGCCAGCTCGGCGATGTCGGCGTCGTCCAGGCCCAGATCGCGCGCCTCGCGCAAGGGCGCCTCGACATTCTGCTGCACCGTCAGCGACGAGAACAGCGCCCCGTTCTGGAACAGCACCCCCCAGCTGCGCTCGACGCGGGCGCGCTCGGCGCGCGGGGCGCGCAGCATGTCCACCCCCAGCACCCGCACCGAACCGGCCGCCGGGCGGTTCAGCCCGATGATGGTGCGCAGCAGCACCGACTTGCCGGTGCCCGAGCCGCCGACCACCCCCAGAACCTCGCCCCGGCGCACGTCCAGATCCAGCCCGTCATGCACCACCTGCGCGCCGAACTGCGTGCGCAGGCCGCGGACCTCGATGATGTTTTGCGCCGCGCCGCTCATATGCCCAGCTCGGCGAAGAAGACCGAGAACAGCGCGTCGGCGACGATGACCGAGAAGATCGCGATCACCACCGAGGCGGTGGTGCGCCGCCCCACGCTTTCGGCGCTGCCGCCGACCAGAAATCCCTGATGGCAGCCGACCACGCCGATGATCAGCGCAAAGACCGGCGCCTTCGAGATGCCGACCAGGAAATGCTTCACGTCGGTCTGCGCGTGCAGCCGCTCGAGAAACATGCCCGGCGAGACGCCCAGCTCGATCCAGCTCATCAGCAGGCCGCCCGCCAGCGCCGCGATCATGGCCAGAAAGCTGAGCACCGGCAGCGTCAGCAGCAGCGCCAGCGCGCGCGGCAGCGCCAGCGTCTCGATCGGGTCGAGCGACAGGGCGCGCATGGCGTCGATCTCCTCGTTCACCTTCATCGAGCCGATCGCCGCCGTGAAGGCCGAACCCGAGCGCCCGGCGACGATGATCGCGGTCAAGAGCGCGCCCAGCTCGCGCAGCGCCGAGATGGCGATCAGATCGACCACGAACACCTCGGCCCCGAAACGGCGCAGCTGCGTGGCGCCCTGAAACGCCAGCACGACGCCGATCAGGAATCCCATCAGCGTGACGATGGGCAGGGCGTTCAGCCCCGCCTGCTGCATGTGGCTGAACAGCGCCGCCATGCGCAGCCGCCGCGGCCGGAGCAGCGCCCCGCCCAGCCGCGCCAGCGTCAGCCCCAGAAAGGCCAGCGCGTCGAGCGCGCCCAGCGCCCCCGATTCCACCCCGCGCCCCAGCGCCGCCAGCCTTTGCGCCAGGCCCTGGCGCGGCGGCGGCGGGGGCGCCTCGGGCATGGCGGCGGTCACGGCCTCGAGCAGCTCGCGCAGCCGCGCGGGCGGCGGGGCGAGGCGCGTCGTCACGCCCGCGCGCTCAAGGCGCGCGCGCTCCGAGGCGATCAGCCATGCGCCGGCGGTGTCCAGCCCCTCGAGCGCGCCCAGATCGAACTCGACGACCCGCAGCCCCGGCCGCGCGCAGGCCCTGCGCAGCTCGGCGCGGGCCGCGGCCAGCCCCGGCAGCGTCAGCGCGCCGCGCACGCGCAGCCGCGCCCCGGAACCGTCGCCCTCGCACAGAATCGTCGCCTGCGCCTCGTCCATCGATCGCCTTTCCCCGGCGGCGCGCACGCCGCGTCGCGCGCAGGTTTCCACGCCCCGCGCTCCGGGTCCAGCCCCGCCGGACCGGCGCGCCCGCGCCCGCGCGGGCCATGTCGCGATTTGGCGCGAACAATGCGCGAACGACACCTTTCCCAACCGCGCGCAAGGCGCTAGATTGCACCCCCATGAGCAGCAGCGACTTCGACGAATTCGACGCCTTCGCCGGCTACGAGGCCCAGAGCCTGTCCGCACGCGCCATGCCCGGCGGCCCGCCGGGCGACGCCGCGTATCTGGACGGGCTGAACCCCGAGCAGCGCGCCGCGGTCGAGACGCTGGACGGCCCCGTTCTGGTGCTGGCCGGCGCGGGCACGGGCAAGACGCGCGCGCTGACCTGCCGCGTGGCGCATCTGCTGCGCACGGGGCGCGCGCGCCCGAACGAGATCTTCGCCGTCACCTTCACCAACAAGGCCGCGCGCGAGATGAAGGAGCGCGTGGGCGCGCTGGTGGGCGGCGCGGTCGAGGGCATGCCCTGGCTGGGCACCTTCCACGCCCTGTGCGCCAAGCTGCTGCGCCGCCATGCCGAGCTGGCGGGGCTCAAGCCCAACTTCACCATCCTCGACACGGACGACCAGCTGCGCCTGCTCAAGCAGCTGATCGCGGCCGAGAACATCGACGAAAAGCGCTGGCCGCCGCGCATGCTGGCCGGGCTGATCGACCGCTGGAAGAACCGCGGCTGGACGCCCGCCAACCTGCCCGCCGACGAGGCCGCGGCCTTCGGCGGCAAGGGCGGGCGGCTCTACGCCGACTACCAGGAGCGTCTGCGCACCCTCAACGCCGCCGATTTCGGCGACCTGCTGGTGCATGTGCTGACCATCTTCCAGGCCCATCCCGAGGTGCTGAAGCTGTGGCGCGGGCGGCTGCGCTACATTCTGGTGGACGAGTATCAGGACACCAACGTCGCGCAATATCTGCTGCTGCGCCTGCTGGCGGCCGAGCATCGCAACATCTGCTGCGTGGGCGACGACGACCAGTCCATCTATGGCTGGCGCGGCGCCGAGGTCGGCAACATCCTGCGCTTCGAGCAGGACTTTCCCGGCGCGGCGGTCATCCGGCTCGAGCGCAACTACCGCTCGACGCCGCATATCCTGGCCGTCGCCTCCGAGGTGATCGCGGCCAATGAGCGCCGCCTGGGCAAGACCCTGTGGACCGACGAGACCGAGGGCGAGAAGGTGCGCCTGATCGGCCATTGGGACGGCGAGGAGGAGGCGCGCTGGATCGGCGAGGAGATCGAGGCCCTGACCCGCGGCACGCGCGGCATGGAGCCGGTCTCGCCCGACGGCATCGCGATCCTGGTCCGCGCCTCGTTCCAGATGCGCGCCTTCGAGGACCGCTTCCTCAACATCGGCCTGCCCTATCGCGTGATCGGCGGCCCGCGCTTTTACGAACGCCTCGAGATCCGCGACGCCATGGCCTATTTCCGCCTGGCCGTCTCGCCCGACGACGGGCTGGCCTTCGAGCGCGTCATGAACCGCCCCAAGCGCGGCCTGGGCGAGAAGGCGGCGCAGAGCGTGAACCTGATCGCGCGCGAACGCGGCCTGACGCTGGTGGACGCGGCCCGCGCGCTGGTGGCCGAGGGTGGGCTGACCGCGCGCGCGCGAGGCGCGCTGGGGCGGCTGCTCGAGGCCATCGACCGCTGGCACGAGGCCGTGCGCGCGGGCGCCGATCACGTCGCGCTGGCCGAGACGATCCTTGACGAAAGCGGCTATGTCGATCACTGGCGCAACGACCGCGCCCCGGACTCGGCCGGCCGGGTCGAGAACCTGAAGGAGCTGGTCAAGGCGCTCGAGCAGTTCGAGAACCTGCAGGGCTTTCTCGAACATGTCGCCCTGGTCATGGACAACGAGCAGGAAGACGGCGCGGCCAAGGTCTCGATCATGACGCTGCACGCCGCCAAGGGGCTTGAGTTTCCCGTCGTCTTCCTGCCCGGATGGGAGGACGGGCTGTTTCCCTCGCAGCGCTCGATGGACGAGAACGGGCTTGCCGGCCTCGAGGAAGAGCGGCGCCTGGCCTATGTCGGCCTGACGCGCGCGCGCCGGCTGGCGGTGGTCAGCTTCGCCGCCAACCGCGCCGTGTTCGGCCGCTGGCAAAGCGCCCTGCCCTCGCGCTTCATCGACGAGATGCCCCCCGAGCATGTCGAGGTGCTGACCCCGCCGGGGCTGCATGGCGGCCCGCGCGGGCGCGCGGCGGTGGCGGGAGGGCGCGGCGCGGCGGGCGCCGACGGGCGGCTGCGGGCGATCGAGGGGCTGGCCGGCGTCGTGCGCGGCTCGGAGCTGGAAGAGCGCGCCGCGCGCGCCGGCGCCTATGACTCGCCCGGATGGCGGCGCATGCAGGCGCGCCGGGCGGCGCCCTCGGCCGCGCCCGTGGTCATCGACGCGCGCGCCGCGCCCGCCTTCGCGCTGGGCGAGCGCGTGTTCCACCAGAAATTCGGCTACGGCGCCGTGCAGGCCATCGAGGGCGACAAGCTGACCGTCGATTTCGAGAAAGCCGGGGTGAAGAAGGTGGTGGCGGGCTACGTCACCGCCGCCGACGACGTGCCGTTCTGATCCGCGCCCATCGCCCGCGCCGCCGACGCGCCGCCGACGCCCCCAGCCGGCGCTCGGGCGCGCGCGCCGCGTCTGGCCGCGGCGAAGGCGCCTCGGGCCATGCGCGCGCGCGGCGCCGGGCGCTGATCGGGGCGGCGCTGCGCAAGCTGGCGCCTTGGCCGCGCGCGCGGCGCCGACATGCGGGCGCATCCGCGCGCGCTCCGAGGCCGCGCGCCCGGCGCGAGGGCGCGGGACAGGGCGGCCTGGCGGCTGCGGATACGCGCCCCGGGGGCGGCGTTGCGCGCTCGCCCGGCCCGCGGCGGGTCAGGCGCCGTGGGCGGCGTCGGCCAGGCTGCGGACGAATTCGAGGATGCGGGCGGGCGGCTCGCCGCGGCCCAGCCGCTCGACGATGGCCGAGCCGACCACGGCGCCGTCGGCCGCCGCCGCGATCTCGCGCGCCGATTCGGGCGTCTTGATGCCGAAGCCCACGCAGACCGGCAGATCGGTGCGCGCCTTGATGCGCGCCACCTCGGGCGCGACGCGCGCCGCGTCGGCGGCGGCCGCGCCGGTGATGCCGGTGATCGAGACGTAATAGACGAAGCCCGAGGCGTTGCTCAGCACCTTGGGCAGGCGCGCGTCGTCGGTGGTCGGCGTCGCCAGGCGGATGAAGTCCAGCCCCGCCGCGCGGGCGGGCAGGCACAGCTCGTCATCCTCTTCGGGCGGCAGATCGACCACGATCAGGCCGTCCACCCCCGCCGCCCTGGCGCGTTCGAGAAAGCGCGGCACGCCCATCGCGTAGATGGGGTTGTAATAGCCCATCAGGACGATCGGGGTGCGGTCGTCTTCCTTGCGGAAGGCGGCGACCAGGTCGAGCACGCGCGACAGCGTCATGCCCGCCGCCAGGGCGCGCTGTCCGGCCATCTGGATGGCCGGACCGTCGGCCATGGGATCGGTGAAGGGCATGCCCAGCTCGATCACGTCCACCCCCGCGCCGGGCAGCCCGCGCACCAGCTCGAGCGAGGTCTCGAAATCCGGGTCTCCGGCCATCACGAAGGACACGAAGGCCGAACGGCCCTGGGCCTTGAGCTCGGCGAAACGGTCGGCGATGCGGGTCATGGGCGGCTCTCTCGTCGTGCGATGCGGCGGTCATGCGCCGCCGCCGGGCGCGGGGCCGGGCGGCGGCGGGTCGGGGTCAGTCTTCCTTGCGGAAATACTTCTTGTCGCGCGGCTTTCCGTCCCAGCCGGTCTTGCGCGGGGGGCGGTCGTCGCCGCCGCGCGGGCGCTCGTCGCGGTTCTGCCACGGCTTGCCGCCGCGATCGCCCTGCGGCTTGCCGCCGAATGGGCGCGGGCCGGCGCCCTGCCCCTCGCGCGCTTCCCACTTGTTGAGCAGGCGCGCGTCGAATTCGTCGCGGCCCACGCGGCCCTCGTGGCACCAGACGACCTTCACGCGGTCGTCGCGAACCTCTTCCACCGCCATGCGCATGGAACCCGAGATGAGGACGACCATGTCGCCCGTTTTGAAGTCAGTCACGTAACGTGATCCCTTGTTCGGGGCCCGCGGCCCCAGGTTCTTCGGGCGGCGCGCCGCCCCTTCAGATCTTCGCCCCCAGCGCCTCGGCCACGGTGAAGATGTCCTTGTCGCCGCGCCCGCACATGTTCATGACCAAGAGGTGGTCCTTCGGCAGCTCGGGCGCGATCTTCATCACATGCGCCAGCGCGTGGCTGGGTTCAAGGGCGGGAATGATGCCCTCGGCCCGGCAGCAGGCCTGGAACGCCTCGAGCGCCTCGTCGTCGGTCACGGCCACGTATTCCACCCGCCCCGCATCATGCAGCCAAGCGTGTTCGGGGCCGATGCCCGGATAGTCGAGCCCGGCCGAGATCGAGTGCCCCTCCAGGATCTGCCCGTCCTCGTCCTGCAGCAGATAGGTGCGGTTGCCGTGCAGCACGCCCGGCCGCCCGCCGGTCAGCGAGGCGGCATGCTCCATGCGCGCGTCCACGCCGTGGCCGCCGGCCTCGACGCCGATGATGCGCACGCTCTCCTCGTCGAGGAAGGGATGGAACAGGCCCATGGCGTTCGAGCCGCCGCCGATGCAGGCGACCAGCGTGTCGGGCAGACGGCCCTCGCGCTCGAGCATCTGCGCGCGGGTCTCGCGCCCGATGATCGACTGGAAGTCGCGCACCATGGCCGGATAGGGATGCGGGCCGGCGACCGTGCCGATGCAGTAGAACGTGTCGTCCACATAGGTGACCCAGTCGCGCAGCGCCTCGTTCATCGCGTCCTTGAGCGTGCCGCGCCCCGAGGTCACGGGCACCACCTCGGCGCCCAGCAGCTTCATGCGGAAGACGTTGGGCTTTTGCCGCTCGACGTCCGTCGCGCCCATGTAGACGACGCATTTGAGCCCGAACTTGGCGCAGACCGTGGCCGTGGCCACGCCATGCTGGCCGGCGCCGGTCTCGGCGATGATGCGCGTCTTGCCCATGCGCCGGGCAAGGATGATCTGCCCCAGCACGTTGTTGATCTTGTGCGCGCCGGTGTGGTTGAGCTCGTCGCGCTTCATGTAGATCTTCGCGCCGCCCAGCTGCTCGGTCAGGCGCTCGGCGAAGTAGAGCGGCGAGGGACGGCCGACATAGTGCTTCCACAGATCGTCCATCTCGGCCCAGAAGGACGGGTCGGTCTTGGCGTGCTCGTAGCGGGCCTCGAGATCGAGGATCAGCGGCATCAGCGTCTCGGAGACGAAGCGCCCCCCGTAGATGCCGAAGCGCCCGCGCTCGTCCGGGCCGGTGCGGTAGCTGTTGACGCCCTCTGCGCTCATCTCGAATTCCTCGTAGCTTGGCCTGCGAAAGGGGTGTTTAGCGCCTTGGCGCGGGCTAGTCGATCGCCGATCGCGGGTCAGGCGGCCGCGGCGGCCGCGCGCACGAAGGCGGCGATGCGCGCGGGGTCCTTGACGCCGGGCGCGCGCTCGACCCCGGACGAGACGTCCACCTGCCGCGCGCCGGTCAGCCGCACGGCCTCGGCGACGTTCTCGGGGGTCAGCCCGCCCGCCAGCATCCACGGAACGGCCCAGCGCCGCCCCTGCAGCAGCCGCCAGTCGAAGCTGAGCCCGTTGCCCCCCGGCAACGCCGCGCCGCGCGGCGGCCTGGCGTCGATCAGCAGCTGATCGGCCGCGCGCGCGTGCTCGGCGATGGCGGGCAGGTCGCCCTCGTCGGCCACGCCCACCGCCTTCATCACCGGCAGGCCGAAGCGCTCGCGCAGCTGCGCGACGCGCTCGGGCGTCTCGGCGCCGTGCAGCTGCAGCATGTCGATGGGGGCGGCCTCGAGAATCGCCTCGAGCGCGGCGTCGTCGGCATCGACCGTCAGCGCCACCTTGCACAGGCCCGCCGGCGCCAGCGCCGCCAGCCGCGCGGCCTCGGCCGGGGCGACGTTGCGCGGCGAGCGCGCGAAGAACACGAAGCCGACATAGGCCGCGCCGGCGCCGGCCGCCGCGCGCAGCCCCTCGGGCTCGGTCAGGCCGCAGATCTTGATCCGCATCGCCCCTCAGCCGCGCGCCAGTCCGAGGATGTCGGCATCCTCCTCGCCCGTCTTGCGTTCGAGGCGCTTGAGTTCGCGCTGCAGCTCGGCGGCCTTGCGCTTGTATTCGCGCTCGGCCCGGCGATGGCCGCGCTCGCGCACCGCCTCGAGCAGCAGCCCCGCCGCGACGCCGACGAAGAAGGCGGCGAACAGCGCGACGAAGAGCGGAACCGTCACCCCGCCCGACAGGCCAAGGCCCATGTCCAGCTCGGGCGGCAGGGCGTGCACGGTGGCCGGGCCGCGATTGGCCACGCCGAAGGCGATGGCGGCCAGCGCGATGGCGGCCAGCAGGATGAATTTGACGATGCGCACCTGGCGTTCACTCCTCTTGAGCGGGGCGGTCCTGGCCGGTCTGCGCCTGGTTCAGCCGCAGGCGCAGCTCCTTGCCCGTGCGGAAGAAAGGCACGCGCTTTTCCGGGACGGCCACGGATTCGCCCGTGCGGGGGTTGCGGCCCATCCTGGCCTCGCGCGTCTTGACCGAAAAGGCGCCGAATCCGCGCAGCTCAACCCGGTCGCCGTCGGCCAGCGCGCGCGTGATCTCCTCGAACACCGTGGCGACGATGCGTTCGACGTCGCGATGGTAGAGATGCGGGTTCTCTTCCGTCAGACGCTGGATGAGTTCCGATCTAATCATGCCTTCTCCTCCCCGCGGATCTTCTCGTCCGATGCCTTGGGACTATCGCGGCTGCGGCGCGGAATGTCACCGCAAAACCGCGCCCGGCCCGCGGCGCGATGCAGGTCAGCGCTGGATCGACATCAGCCGCGGCCCCGCCGTCAGCGCGCGCGCGGCCGAGCCGGCGCCGCGCAGCAGGTCGATCAGCCGCTCGAGCGTCGAGGCGCCCTTCTCGCGCGGGCGCGCGTCCGCAAGGGGCAGATCGGCCGGCACGCCGCGTTCCTCGAGCCAGGCGCGCGCCTCGCGCTCGGCCCCGATCTGGTCCGCCAGCCCGGCGGCCACGGCCATGCGCCCGGTCATGATTCGCCCATCCGCCACGCGCTCGAGCGCCTCGCCGCGCAGCCCGCGGCGCTCGGCCACCAGGTCGCGGAACCAGGCGTAGGCGTCGCGGATCATGGCGCGCTCGACCTCCAGCGCGGCCTCGTCGGCGGGGGCGAAGGGCGAGGGCGCGGCCTTGAGCGGCGAGGACTTCACCTCGACCATGCGCACGCCGATCGAATCGAGCAGCTCGGACAGTTCGGGATGCTGGGCGATGACCCCGATCGAGCCGACGATCGAATTGCCGTGCACGATGAAGCGGTCGGCCGCCAGGGCGGCGATGTAGGCGCCCGAGGCGGCGACCTCGCCGGCGATGGCGACCAGCGGCTTGCGCGCGGCCAGGCGGCGCAGCGAATCATACAGCGCCTCGGCCCCGACCGTGGTGCCGCCGGGGCTGTTGATGCGCAGGATCACGGCGCGCACCTCGTCGTCCTCGGCCAGCGATTCGAGAAAGGCGTCGCGCTCGGGGTCGTCGGCGATCACGCCCGACAGCTGCACCCGCGCCACCCGCGGCCCCGAGGGCCCCGCCTCGGGCGCCAGCAGCGCCGCCGCCGCCACGGCCAGCAGGATCAGCGCCAGGATGCGCCAGAACCATAAACGGCGCCGCAAGCGGCGCCGTTCGATGTCGTCGAGCGTGGTCATGCCCGCGAAGCGGCGGCGATCACTCGCCGCGCTCCTTGAGGGCCGCGCTCAGGATGTCGCCCAGCGAGGCGCCCGAGTCGGACGAGCCATACTGCTGCACGGCCTCCTTCTCTTCGGCGATCTCGCGCGCCTTGATCGACAGGCCGAGGCGCCGCGAGGCGCGGTCGATGTTGGTCACGCGCGCATCCACCTTGTCGCCGACCGAGAAGCGCTCGGGGCGCTGGTCCTGACGGTCGCGCGCCAGGTCCGAGCGGCGGATGAACGACTTCATGCCGTCGTATTCCACCTCGATGCCGCCATCCTCGATCGCGGTGACGGTGCAGGTGACGACGTCGCCGCGCTTCACGCCGGCCACGGCGTCGGCGAAGGGATCGCCGTCAAGCTGCTTGATGCCGAGCGAGATGCGCTCCTTCTCGACGTCCACGTCCAGCACCACCGCCTGGACGACGTCGCCCTTCTTGTAGTCCTGGATCGCCTGCTCGCCGGGACGGTCCCAGTCCAGATCGGACAGGTGCACCATGCCGTCGATGTCGCCCTCGAGACCGATGAACAGGCCGAACTCGGTGATGTTCTTGACCTCGCCCTCGACCTTCGAGCCCGGCGGGAACTTCTCGGCGAAGGCCTCCCAGGGGTTCTGCAGGCACTGCTTGAGGTCCAGCGAGACGCGGCGCTTGACCGGATCGACGTCCAGCACCATCACCTCGACCTCCTGAGAGGTGGAGACGATCTTGCCCGGATGGACGTTCTTCTTGGTCCAGCTCATCTCCGAGACGTGGACCAGGCCCTCGACGCCCGGCTCCAGCTCGACGAAGGCGCCGTAGTCGGTGATGTTGGTCACGCGGCCCGGCAGCTTGGCGCCGACGGGATACTTGGCCTCGACGCCCTCCCACGGATCGGCCTGCAGCTGCTTCATGCCCAGGCTGATGCGGTGGGTGTCCTTGTTGATCTTGATCACCTGGACCTTGACGGTCTCGCCGATGTTCAGGATCTCGGAGGGGTGGTTGACGCGCCGCCAGGCCATGTCGGTGACGTGCAGCAGGCCGTCGACGCCGCCCAGGTCCACGAACGCGCCGTAATCGGTGATGTTCTTCACCACGCCCTCGACCACGTCGCCTTCCTTCAGGCGCGCGACAACCTCGGCGCGCTGCTCGGCGCGGCTTTCCTCGAGCACGGCGCGGCGCGAGACCACGATGTTGCCGCGGCGGCGGTCCATCTTGAGGATCTGGAAGGGCTGCGGGATGCCCATCAGCGGCGTGACGTCGCGCACGGGGCGCACGTCGACCTGGCTGCCCGGCAGGAAGGCCACGGCGCCGCCGAGATCCACGGTGAAGCCGCCCTTGACGCGGCCGAAGATGGCGCCCTCGACGCGCTCTTCCTTCTCGTAGGCCTTCTCGAGACGGTCCCAGGCCTCTTCGCGGCGGGCCTTGTCGCGCGAGATCACGGCCTCGCCGCGGGCGTTCTCGACGCGCTCGAGATACACCTCGACCTCGTCGCCGACCTTGATCTCGGGCTCATGGCCGGGCTTGGCGAATTCCTTGAGGTCGACGCGCCCCTCCATCTTGAAGCCGACGTCGATGATCGCCTGGCCGTTCTCGATGGCGAGAACCTTGCCGCGAACGACGCTGCCTTCCTGAGGGGTCGCGATCTCGAGGCTCTCGTTGAGAAGCGCCTCGAATTCTTCCATGGTTGCTGCGGGCATGCAGTCGGGTCTCCGTATGGGTCTATGGTTTCCGGCCAGCCGGTTGGGTCCGGCGGTCTTTCCTCTGGGTCCGTCGCCGACGGCGAGCGGGCGCGTGCGAAAAAGCGAAAGCCCGGCGAACACCGGGCCATGTCGGGTGTCCGGGGTTTGTCGCCGCGCAGGGAATCACCCCCCGCCTGCTCTGCCAGCACATTTCCGCTCGATCAGCGCCGCCGCTTGGGCGACCGCCGCGTCTATACTCAATTTCGTCGTGTCAAGCAAGACCGCGTCGGGGGCCGGCTTCATCGGCGCCGCCTCGCGCGCCGCGTCGCGCGCGTCGCGCCGGCGCAGATCCTCGAGCACCTGCTCGAACGTCGCCTCCGCCCCGCCCGCGCGCAGCTCGGCGCAGCGCCGGCGCGCGCGCACCTCGTCCGAGGCGGTGACGAACAGCTTCACATCCGCGTCCGGGCAGATGACCGTGCCGATGTCGCGCCCGTCCAGCACCGCGCCGCCGGGCCGGGCGGCGAAGGCGCGCTGGAAGTCCAGCAGCGCGGCCCGCACCTCGGGAAGCGCCGCCGCCTGCGAGGCCGCCTGCCCCACCTGCGGATCGCGCAGCCCCGGCGCCTGCAGATCCTCGGCGCGCAGCGCGCGCGCGGCGCGGATCGCGTCCTCGGGCCTGATCGCCCCGCCCCCCGCGGCCAGCGCCTTGCGCCCGACCGCGCGATAGAGCAGCCCCGTGTCCAGATGCGCGAAGCCGAAGCGCGCCGCCAGCGCCCGCGCGATGGTGCCCTTGCCCGCCGCCGCGGGGCCGTCCAGCGCCACCACGAAGCGCCCCGCGCAGGCCGCGCTCATGCCGCCCGCTCCTCGAACGCCGCGCCCAGCGACTGCATGAGCGCGCGAAAGCCGGGGAACGAGGTCGCCACCGGGCCGGCGTCGTCCACCGTCACCGGGCGGCGCGACGCCATGCCAAGGCACAGGAACGACATGGCGATGCGGTGATCGAGCCGCGAGGCGCAGGTCGCCCCGCCCGGCACGCCGCCCGGCCCCATGCCGTGGACGATCAGCGTGTCCTCGTCCTCTTCGACCGTCACGCCGCAGGCCTCGAGCCCGCGGGCCATGGCATCGATGCGGTCCGATTCCTTGACGCGCAGCTCGCGCACGCCGCGCATGACGGTGCGTCCCTCGGCGAAGGCGGCGACCACGGACAGGATCGGGTATTCGTCGATCATCGCCGGCGCGCGCTCGGGCGGGGTCTCGACGCCGCGCAGCGTCGAGAAGCGCGCGCGCAGATCGGCCACGGGCTCGCCCCCCTCTTCGCGCGGGTTCTCGAAGACCAGGTCCGCGCCCATCTCGCGCAGCGTCTCGTAAAGGCCGGCGCGGGTGGGGTTTAGGCACACGCCGGGGACCAGCACGTCCGAGCCCTCGACGATCAGCGCCGCGCAGACCGGGAAGGCCGCCGAGCTGGGATCGCGCGGGGCGGCGATGGTCTGGCCGGTCAGCTCGGGCCGGCCGGTCAGGCGGATGATCCGGTCGGGGCCGTCGCGCTCGATCTCGACCCGGGCGCCGAAGCCGCGCAGCATGCGCTCGGTATGGTCGCGGGTGGGCTCGCGCTCGATCACCTCGGTCACGCCGGGGGCGTTGAGCCCGGCCAGCAGCACCGCCGACTTGACCTGCGCCGAGGGCACCGGCAGGCGGTAGCTGACGGGAACCGGATCGGAAGCCCCGGTCAGCACCAGCGGCAGCCGCCCGCCCGCGCGCCCCTGCGCGCGCGCGCCGAACAGCGCCAGCGGCTCGGTCACCCGCCCCATGGGGCGCGAGCGCAGCGAGGCGTCGCCGGTGAAGCAGGCGCTGATGGGCGTGGTCGCCATGGCGCCCATGATCAGGCGCACCCCGGTGCCCGAATTGCCGCAGTCGATGACGTTCTCGGGCTCGGCGAAGCCGCCCACGCCCACGCCGTGCACGCGCCACTCGCCGGGCGCGAGGCGTTCGACCTCGGCGCCGAAGGCGCGCATGGCCGCGGCGGTGTCGAGCACGTCCTGCCCTTCGAGCAGGCCGGTCACGCGGGTCTCGCCCACCGACAGCGCGCCAAGGATCAGCGCCCGATGCGAGACGGACTTGTCGCCCGGCACATGCGCGATGCCGGCAAGCGGTCCGGCGCGGCGGGCGGTCAGGGGGCTGGCGGGGCCATGAGCGGTCATGCGGGCCTTCCGGTTCGAACAGCGGGAACGGCCCGGTTCTAGCCACGCGCGCGCGCCGCGTCCACCGCCCTTCGCCGGCGCGTGTCCGGCGCCCCGCGCGGTTGTCCGCCGGCCCGCGCCTGTCCGGCGCCCTGCGCGCTTGCCCGCCGGCCCACGCTTTTGCCCGGCGCCCCGCGCATCGGGCCGCGGCTTTCGCCGGCCCGCGCCTGTCCGGCGCCCTGCGCGCTTGCCCGCCGGCCCACGCTTTTGCCCGGCGCCCCGCGCATCGGGCCGCGGCTTTCGCCGCCCGCGCGCCCTGCTCCCGCCCCGCCGCGCCGGCGCGGCGCGCGCCGGCGGCCGGTCAGACCCTGCGGAAGGTCAGATAGATGGGCGTGCGGCCCTCGCGCAGGGCCTTGGCCTCGTAGCGCGTGCCCGGCCAATCGGGCCAGGGGCGGCGCCAGTCCTCGGGCCGCTCGGCGGTCCAGACGAAGGCGGGGTGGTCCATGACATGCGCGAGGGCGTGGCGCGCATAGTCGCCGATGTCGGTGGCCAGGCGCAGCTCGGCCCCCGGCGCCATCACGCGCGCCAGCGCGTCGAGGTTCTCGGGGTTGACGAAACGGCGCTTGTGATGGCGCGCCTTCGGCCACGGATCGGGATAGTTGAGGAACACGCGCGAGATGGCGCCCTCGGGCAGCACATCCATCAGGTCGCGCGCGTCGCCCGCATGCACGCGCACATTGTCGATGCCATGCCGGGCCATGTGCGACAGGAACATCGCCACGCCGTTGACGAAGGGCTCGCAGCCGATGATCCCGACCTCGCGGTTGGCGGCGGCCTGGGCCAGCATGTGCTCGCCGCCGCCGAAGCCGATCTCGAGCCAGACCGGGCGCGGACCGCCGAACAGCTCGGCAAGGTCGATGGGCGTGCGCGCGGGGTTCTCCTCCCAGGTCACGCCGCGCGGGGCGATGCGCGCAAGCGTGGTGCGCAGGTGCTCTTCCTGCCCCTTGCGCAGCCGCTTGCCATGGCGGCGGCCGTAGAAGTTGCGCCAAGGCGCGCCGTCGGCGCGGCCCGGGGCGCCCTCGCCATTCGCTGTCATCGCAACCTTCCTTCGGGTGTCGGCGCGGGGCGGCGCGCGGCCGCCCCGGGCCGGGTCAGACCGCCGCCTTGAGCGCGTCGACCAGGTCGGTGCGCTCCCAGCTGAAGCCGCCGTCGGGCTCGGGGTCGCGGCCGAAATGCCCGTAGGCGGCCGTGCGCTGGTAGATCGGCTTGTTCAGGCCCAGATGCTCGCGGATGCCGCGCGGGGTCAGGTCCATCACCTCGCCGAGCGCGCGCTCGATGGCGGCCTCGTCCACCGTGGCGGTGCCGTAGGTGTTGGCGTAGATCGACAGCGGCTTGGACACGCCGATGGCGTAGCTGAGCTGGATGACGCAGCGGCTGGCCAGACCGGCCGCGACCACGTTCTTGGCCAGGTAGCGCGCGGCGTAGGCGGCCGAGCGGTCGACCTTGGTCGGATCCTTGCCCGAGAAGGCGCCGCCCCCGTGCGGCGCGGCGCCGCCATAGGTGTCGACGATGATCTTGCGCCCGGTCAGGCCCGCGTCGCCGTCGGGTCCGCCGATGACGAATGCGCCGGTGGGGTTGACGTGCCACTCGGTGTTCGAGGTGAGCCACGCCTTGGGCAGCACCTCGCGGATGTAGGGCTCGACCACCTCGCGCACGCGCTCCGAGCTCATGCGCTTGTCCAGGTGCTGGGTCGAGAGCACCAGCGAGGTCACCTCGACCGGCTTGCCGTCCTCGTAGCGCAGGGTCAGCTGCGTCTTGGCGTCGGGGCCCAGCTGCGGCGCCTCGCCCGATTTGCGCGCCTCGGACAGGCGGCGCAGGATGCGGTGCGCGTAGTGGATCGGCGCGGGCATCAGCTCGGGGGTTTCGTCCACCGCGTAGCCGAACATGATGCCCTGGTCGCCGGCGCCCTCGTCCTTGCTGTCGGTGGCGTCCACGCCCATGGCGATGTCCTTGGACTGGCTGTGGAGCAGGTTGGTGATCTCGACCGTGCCCCAGTCGAAGCCGGGCTGCTCGTAGCCGATGTCGCGGATGCACTCGCGCGCGATTCGCTCGATGGTCGGGTTGACCCGGCGCACGATGTCCTCGCGGCCCTCGGGATGGCCGATCTCGCCCGCGATGATGATGCGGTTCGTGGTGGCCAGGGTCTCGCAGGCGACGCGGGTGTAGGGGAAGACCGACAGATAGGCGTCGAGAACGGCGTCCGAGATGCGGTCGCACACCTTGTCGGGGTGGCCTTCGG
Organism: Oceanicella actignis; assembly: GCF_008124525.1. Classification (GTDB taxonomy): domain Bacteria; phylum Pseudomonadota; class Alphaproteobacteria; order Rhodobacterales; family Rhodobacteraceae; genus Oceanicella; species Oceanicella actignis. The sequence goes on along the minus strand of NZ_VNHJ01000001.1, from coordinate 78,260 downwards.
AAACCGATTCGGAGGTGAACAGGTAATTCAGTCGGGACACGGGCGTCTCCTCGGGGTCAGGCGGCGGGCCGCGCGGCAGCGCGCACAAGGGCGGCCCGCGGCGCGTCGCGCGGCGGGCGCGGCTGACATACGCGCAACGCCCGCCGCGGGTCAAGAGCGCGCGCCGCGAAACCGCCGCGCGAACGGCGGCGCGAGCGCCTTCGTCCGGGGCGCGGGCGGCGGCCCCCGCATCGCGCTGCGGATCGGCGCCGCCCCGGCGCGAGCCTGGCGCCGCCCCCGCGCCGGCGCCGGCGCAGGCGGCGCGCGGCCGAGAGGCCGTGTGCGCGGGGTGAGGCCGATGGCGCGCGGCCGATGGGCGGGACTTGACGGCGCCGCCCGCGCCCGGGCGCGGGCGGCCGGGGCCCGGCTGGGTCGATGCGACGCCCGCATCGGCTGCGCGCCCCGGCGTGCGCGTCCTGGGTTGGATCGGAGCGTCGCCGCCGGGCGCGGCCCGGTCAGCCGCCGCCCTGGGTCAGGCGGCGCGGCGCCGCGTCGCCGCCAGCGCCGTGAGCGCGCCGATCAGCGCCAGCCACGGCCAGCCGCCGGTGCGCGCGAAGGGCGTGGGCGCCAGCGCGGGCGGCAGCGGCGCGTCCAACGTTCCGCGCGCTCCCAATTCGAGCCGGGCAAGGATGCGCCCGCGCGCGTCGATCATGGCCGAGATGCCGGTATTGGCCGCCCGCGCCACCGGCAATCCCTGCTCGATGGCGCGGAAGCGCGCCTGCGCCAGGTGCTGGCGCGGGCCGGCGCTGTCGCCGAACCAGGCGTCGTTGGTGATCTGCACGATCCAGTCGGGACGCCGGGCCGGCAGTTCGTCGGGAAAGATGATCTCGTAGCAGATGCGCGGCGCGAAGGGCGGCAGACCCGCCGCGCGGATCGTGCGCGGCCCCGGCCCGGCGGCGAAGCCCTGCCCGACCAGGCCGGTCAGCCCCAGCCGCTCCAGCGCGCCGCGCAGGGGAACATACTCGCCGAACGGCACCAGATGCGCCTTGTCGTAGACGGCCTCAAGCGCGCCGTCCGCGCCGATGACCAGCAGCGCGTTGAACCAGCCCGCGGCGGGATCGAAGCGGCGCGCGCCCGCAAGCACCGGCGCGCGGGCGGCGGCCGCCGCCTGGCGGCGCGCCTCGGCGTCGCGGTCGGGCAGATAGGCGGTGGCCGTCTCGGGCCAGATCGCCACGTCCGGCCGGCGCCCGTCGGCGCGCGGCGCGGCGGTCAGCGCCAGAAGATCGCGCCAGTGGACCGGCGCCAGCGCCGGGTCCCATTTGAGCGCCTGCGCGACGTTGGGCTGGACGATGCGCACCATTGGGCGCGGGCCGGGGGCCGAGGGCTCGGGCGCCGCCAGGCGATGCGCGCCCCAAAGCCAGGCGGCGGCCAGCAGCGCCGCGCCGCCCGCCGCCCAGGCCAGGCGCGCACGCGCGAAGACCGGCAGCGCCGCGCCAAGCAGCGTGACGAAGCCCAGCGCCTCCTGCCCGAACAGCGCCAGCGTCTGGATCACGGGCGCATCGGCCCAGACATGCGCCGGCAGCGCCCAGGGAAAGCCGGTCAGCACGCGCGCGCGCGCCGCCTCGGCCAGGGTCAGCGCGCCCGCGAAGGCGACGGCGCGCCATGCGCCCGCCGCCCGCATCGCCGCAAAGCCCGCCAGCCCCGCCCCCCAGAACAGCGCCAGCCCGCCGCACAGCCCGGCCAACGCGAAGGGCGCCATCCATGCATGGCGGGCGGCGTCGACCATGAAGGCCTCGGCGATCCAGCTGATCGCAATGGCGAAAAAGACCGCGCCCGCCGTCCAGCCCAGCGCGAAGGCCCGCCGCGGCCCGGCCTCCGCCGTCAGCGCCGCAAGCCCCGCCCAGCCCAGCGGCGCCAGCCACCATGCGCCCCAGGGCGGCTGGGCCAGGGCCAGGGCCGCGCCCGCCGCCGCGGCGGCCGCGAAAGGCGCGGCGCGCGCGCGCATCAAGGCCGCGCGCGCGGCCGGCCCGACCTTCGCCCCGCTCATTCCGCGGCCCGCGCCACCGCCTCGGCCAGCCGCACGCGCAGGCGCTTGATGCGGCGCGCGTCGGCGTCCAGCACCTCGAACTCATGCCCCTGCGGGTGCCGGATCACCTCGCCGCGGGCGGGCACGCGCCCGGCCAGCTTGAAGACCAGCCCGCCCAGCGTGTCGACCTCTTCGTCCAGGTCGTCGGGCAACAGGTCGATGCCCGCGGCGGACTCGAACTCGGGCACCTCGACGCGGGCCGAGGCGACGAAGACGCCGCGCGCCTCCTCGCGCAGCTCGTCATCCTCGTCCACGTCGTGTTCGTCCTCGATCTCGCCCACGATCTGCTCGAGCAGGTCCTCGATCGTGACCAGCCCGTCCACGCCGCCATATTCGTCGATGACCAGCGCCATGTGCACGCGCGCGCTCTGCATCTTCTGCAGCAGCGCGCCGATGGGCATGGAGGGCGGCGCGTAAAGCGCCGGGCGCACATGGCGGCCAAGGTCGAAGGTCTCGGCCTCGGCCCCGAAGCCGTAGGTCAGCGCGATGTCCTTGAGATGCACGAAGCCCAGCGGATCGTCCAGCGTCTCGCCATGCACGGGCAGGCGCGTGTGGCCGCTTTGGCGGAACACGTCGACCAGATCCGGCAGCGCCGCCGTCACGGGCACGCACACGATGTCGCCGCGCGGCACCATCACGTCGCGCACGCGCAAGGTGCGCAGACGGCGGACGTTGACCAGCATGGCGCGCTCGCCCGGGCCGGCTTCGTCCGCGCCGGAGGGAACGGGCGGCGGCGCAGGCTTGCGGCCGCGCAGAAGGTCGGCGAGCCGCCCCCAGAACCCGCGGCGCGGCGGCTCGGGCGCGGCGGGAGCGGGCGCCGCGGGCGCGCGCGCGCCCGAAGCCGGAGCGGCGGCGGGCGCCGGCGCGGCCGTGCCGGCGGGTGCGGGGACGGCGGCCGGGGTGGGGGCCGAGGCGGGGACCGAGGCGGGCGCGCGCCCCGCGCCGGCCCCGCCGGAGTTGCGGGGCGCGCGGGCGGATGACGGCTCGTCGGACGAAGCCTGCGCGCTCATGATGCGGCCTCCTGCGCATAGGGATCGTCGAAGCCCGCCTTGCGCATGGCCGCGCTTTCGAGGCCCTCCATCAGCGCCGCATCGGGCTCGGTCTCGTGATCATAGCCCAGCAGATGCAGCGTCCCGTGCAGCGCCAGATGCACCAGATGCGCGCGCAGGCTCAGGCCGCGCGCCTCGGCCTCGCGCGCGACGGTCTCGAGCGCGAAGGCCAGATCGCCCAGCTCGACGGGCTCGCCGAACGGGTCGGCCTCGGGCGGCGGCGCGGGGCGCGCGCCGGGCGCAAGGCCGCGCTCGGCGGCCGAAAGCGCGAAGGCGGGCCAGGACAGCACGTTGGTCGGCGCGGGCTTGCCGCGATGCGCCTCGTTCAGCTGCGCCATGCGCGCGTCATCCGCCGCCAGCGCGCCGACGACATAGGCGCCGCGCGCGACCCCGGCCGCCTTCAGCGCCATGCGCGCGCCCTGCTCGACCGCCTCGGCCGGATCGAAGTCGAGCGCCGCCCAGCCGGGGGCCTCGGCGATCAGCTCGACGCTCAGCGCGGGGCCGGTCACGAGTCCGCTCCCGGCTCGTCGCGGTCCCACGCCTCGAGAATGCGCGCGACCAGCGGGTGACGCACCACGTCGGCCGAGGTGAAGCGCACGAAGCCCACGCCCTCGACCCCGCGCAGGATCCGATCGGCGGCGACCAGCCCCGAGCGCACGCCCCGCGGCAGGTCCACCTGCCCCGGGTCGCCGGTCACGGCCATGCGCGCGCCCTCGCCAAGGCGGGTAAGGAACATCTTCATCTGCATCTCGGTCGCGTTCTGGGCCTCGTCCAGAACGATGAAGGCGTTGGACAGGGTGCGCCCGCGCATGAAGGCCAGCGGCGCGATCTCGATGCGCTTCTCCTCGATGAAGCGCTGCACCTGGCGGGCGGGGATCAGGTCGTTGAGCGCGTCGTAAAGCGGCTGCATGTAGGGATCGACCTTCTCCTTCATGTCGCCGGGCAGAAAGCCCAGCCGCTCGCCCGCCTCGACCGCCGGGCGCGACAGCACGATGCGGTCGACGCGCCCTTCGAGGAACATCGCCGCGGCCGCGGCCACCGCCAGATAGGTCTTGCCCGTGCCCGCCGGCCCCAGGCCGAAGACCAGCTCCTTCTCGAACAGCGCCTCGACATAGGCGCGCTGGGCGGGGGTGCGCGGCTCGACGGCCTTCTTGCGGGTGCGGATGGCCATGCGCCCGCCGGCGAACATCTCGAGCTGACCGGCGCGGGGCGCGTCCTCGTCCGGCGCGGCGCCGAAGCGCAGGGCGGCGAGCACGTCGCCCGGCTCGACCGCGCGGCCGGCCTCGAGCCGGCGGTAGAGCGCGCGCAGCGCCTCGGCCGCGCGCGCGCGGGCGTCCTCGTCGCCATGCAGCGTCAGCACGTTGCCGCGGCGCGCGATCTGCACGCCCAGCGCGCCCTCGACCTGGGCGAGATTGCGATCGAAGCCGCCGCACAGCTCGATCAGAAGGCGATTGTCGGGAAATTCGACCCGCGTGCGCGGCGCGTCGTCGTCGGCGACGGCCAAGGGGCCGTCCATGGCGGGGTCATGGGGGGCGTTGCGCGCCAATTGCTCTCCCGGCGGGCCTGAGGGATCCGGACGCGGGCGGGACGGCCCGATCATCTGCGCCGCGTCACATCAAAAGGTGGCGCATAGAGGCCCGCACGGCAAGGGTCAACGCCCGTCATGCGCGATCTCAACCGTCACGCCGGACTGGAAACGGCAAGGGCGCGACGGGCGCGCCCTCTTCCAGCAGGGCCCGGGCCTCCTCCACGCTGGCCTCGCCGTAGATCAGGCGCGCATCGGCCTCTCCGGCGTGAATGGCGCGGGCCTCGCGCGCGAAGTCGCGGCCGACATATTCGCCATGGCGCTCAAGCCGCTCGCGCAGCGCGCGCAAGAGCGCCTCGGCCGGGCTGGCGGGCTCGGACAAGGGGCGCGCCGGCCCCTCGGCCGAGGCCGCCACGTTCGGCGCCATCAGCGCCTTCTCCACCTCGGCGCCGCCGCACACCGCGCAGCTCAGCCGGCCGGCCGCCTGCAGACGGTCGAACGCCTCGCTCGACTGGAACCAGCTTTCGAAGGCGTGCCCCGCCTTGCATTTCAACGCGTATCGGATCATCGCACCAGTTTCCCGGCCGCCGACAGGTTCGCCGCATCGGCATGGTCAAACAGATATATGACGATTTCGTCAATGCAACCGCGCTTCGCCGAAAGGCGCGTTCGTGCTATGAGCGCCGGCGTCGCCGAAGATGCGGCGCGGACGCGCTAGGCCGGGACGCGGAAGGGGAGGCTCGATGGCTTCGGGGCGCGATGCGAAGGAGCGCCGGGCGGCGCTGGGCGCGGGCGCGGCGTCGCTTGCCGCGGCGACGCTGGCGGCGGCGGCCGGCGCCGGGCCGGCGGGGCTGGCCGCGGCGGGCGCGGCGGCGCTGGGCCTGTGGATCGCCGCGCAGGCGCGCGCCTCAGACCCCGCCCCCGACTCCGACACCGCGCCGTCCCCCCCGCGTGCAGGGCCGCCCCCCGCGCCGCCCGAGGGCCGCGACGCGCTCGAAGCCGTGCCCGTCGCGCTTTTGGCCATCGACCGCGCGGGGCGCATCGCCTTCGCCAACGCGGCCGCGCGCGCGCTTGTGCCGCGCGCCGCGCCGGGCGTGCATCACGCGGCCTGCTTTCGCCATCCCGAATTCGTGGCGGCGCTCAAGGACACGCTGCGCGACGGCGCCCCGCGCGCGGTCGAGTTCGCAATGCATTCGGGACCCGGCCGCTGGCTGCGCGCGCATCTGAGCAAGGACGAGGGCGGCGCGCTTTGCGCGCTCGAGGACCGCACGCGCGACGTGCGCGCCCAGCAGATGCGCACCGATTTCGTGGCCAACGCCTCGCACGAGCTGCGCACGCCGCTGGCCTCGATCATGGGCTTCATCGACACGCTGTCGGGCCCGGCGCGCGACGACCCCGAGGCGCAGGCGCGCTTTCTGGCCATCATGCGCGCGCAGGCCGAGCGCATGTCGCGGCTGGTGGACGACCTGTTGTCGCTCAGCCGCATCGAGCTGGACGAGCATGTGCCCCCGTCCGGGCGCCTCGACCTGCACGCCGCCGCCCGCGAGGCGGCCGCCGCCTTCGAGCCCATGGCCCGCGCGCGCGGCGTGACGATCGAGCTCGCCGCCCCCGAGCCCGGCCCCGTCGTGCGCGCCGACCGCGACCAGCTGGCGCAGGCGCTGGGCAATCTGATCGAGAACGCGCTCAAATACGGCGGCGGCAAGCCCGTGCGCGTCCGCCCCGCCCCCGCCGACCCGCTGCGCCCGCGCATGGCGGGCATCTGCGTCGAGGATCAGGGCGAGGGCGTGGCGCGCGAGCACATCCCCCGCCTGACCGAGCGATTCTACCGCGTCTCGGTCAAGCGCAGCCGCGACCAGGGCGGCACGGGTCTGGGGCTGGCGATCGTCAAGCACATCATGACGCGCCATCGCGGCGAGCTGCAGATCGAAAGCGCGCCGGGCCGCGGCAGCCGCTTCACGCTGTGGCTGCCGCTGGCCGATTGAGCCGCGCCTCAGCGCGAGCGCGAACGGTCGCGGCGCGGGCTCATGGGCTGATAGGCGATGACGACGTGATCCTCGCAATACGGCTTGCCGCCATGGGCGGGCAGGCCGCAGAAATAGAAGTCGTCCGTGGCCGGGTCGCCGATGGGCCATTTGCAGGTGCGCTCGGTCAGCTCGAGCAGCGAAAGGCGGCGGGCCTTCTTCTCGACCTCTTCAAGGCGGCGGCGGGCCTCTTCGGACACCTCCGAGGGCGCGGGCGGCTGCGGTCCGGCCCCCGGCCCGCCGCGGCGCGCGACGACCGGCGCCTCGGGCTGCGCGGCCGGGGCGGAAGCCGGGCGCGGCTCGGGCTCGGGCTCGGGCTGGGGGGCGGGGCGGGCGGCGGCCGGCTCGGGCGCGGGCTGGGGCGCCGGCGCGGGCTGGGCCGCCGGGGCCTCGGCCTCGGCCGGCTTGGCCTTGGGCGCGGCCTTGGGCGCGCGCTCGGCCTTGGGCTCGGGGCGCTCGCGCGCGGGCTCGGCGGCCGGCTTGGCGGCCGCGCGGTTCGACAGACCCAGGCGATGCACCTTGCCGATCACCGCGTTGCGGGTGACGCCGCCCAACGCCTTGGCGATCTGGCTGGCGCTCTTGCCCTCGGCCCACATGGTCTTGAGCGCCTCGACCCTCTCGTCGGTCCACGACATGCGCTGAGTCTCCTGATTGACGAATGCAAGCGCCGCGCACCGGCCGGGCGCGCGGCTGGGGAAGGCCTCCGCAGAAGGCCTCCCCGCTCGGGCCTATTGTAACCCGCGCCGCGCCCGTTACAAGATGCGCGGCGCCCCGGGCGCCACGATCCCGACCCTGCAGCGGAGAACGTCATGACCCAGCCCACCGCCCCGCACCTGCAAGACGCCCCCGCCCGCGGCGGCGCGGGCCGGATGGGGGCGCGGCGCTTCGGACGCTTCAACCTGCTGGGCGCATGGACCTTGTGCATGCGCGAGACGCTGCGCTTCGCCAATGTCTGGACGCAGACGCTGCTGGCGCCGATGACGACGACGATCCTGTTCATGGCGGTGTTCACCGTCGCCTTCGCCGCCCGGCGCGGCGAGACCGAGGGCGTGCCCTTCGCCGCCTTCCTGGCGCCCGGCGTCGCCATGATGGCGGTGCTGCAGAACGCCTTCGCGAACACCTCGTCCTCGCTGATCATCTCGAAGGTGCAGGGCAACATCGTCGATACGCTCATGCCGCCGCTCAGCCCGACCGAGATCCTGTTCGGCTACGTCTTCGGCGGCGTGGCGCGCGGCCTGGCGGTGGCGCTGCTGGCCGGCGGCGCGGCCTTCGCCATGGCCGGGGTCGCGCCCGCGCATCCGCTCTGGCTGCTGGGCTATGCGCTGGCCGGATCGGCGATCATGGCGCTGGCGGGCGTCATCGCGGGCATCGCGGCCGACAAGTTCGACCAGATGGCGGCGATCACCAACTTCGTCGTCACGCCGCTCAGCTTCCTGTCGGGCACCTTCTACTCGGTGCGCGACCTGCCCCCCGCGCTCGAGACCGCCAGCCACTTCAACCCGGTCTTTCACCTGATCGACGGCTTTCGCTACGGCGCCATCGGCCTGTCGGACGCCGGCGCGGGCGGCGCGCCATGGACGGGGGCGGCGGTCGCGGCCGGGCTGACGGCGGCGCTGTGGACGGCGGCATGGGCGCTGCTGCGCAGCGGCTGGAAGCTGAAGACATGAGCGCGCGCGGCGCTGGCGCGCGCCCGCATTCCCGGGTAAGTCATTGGCGCGCCCATCCGCCGGCGGGCGCGCCAGAGCCGGCGGTCGGAACAAGACGCGGCACATGACCAAGCCTCATCCCGTCATCAAGCCCCAGCCCGGCATCCTGAGCATCGCGCCCTATGTGGGCGGCGAGAGCGCGGTTCCGGGGGCGAACCGGGCCATCAAGCTGTCGTCCAACGAGAACCCCTACGGACCCTCGCCGCGCGCCGTCGCCGCCTACGCCGCGGCGGCCGACCGGCTGGCGATCTACCCCGACGGCGGCCATGCGCGCCTGCGCGCCGCCATCGCCGAGGTCGAGGGGCTGGAGCCCGAGCGCATCATCTGCGGCGCCGGCTCGGACGAGATCATCTCGATGCTGTGCCAAGCCTATGCGGGCCCCGGCGACGAGGTGCTGCACACCGAACACGGCTTCGGCATGTATCGCATCAGCGCGCTGGCCGCCGGCGCCACGCCCGTCGAGGCGCCCGAGAAGGACATGCGCACCGACGTCGACGCGCTGCTGGCCGCCTGCACCGAGCGCACGCGCCTGATCTTCGTGGCCAACCCCAACAACCCGACCGGCACGCTGGTCGGCGCGGACGAGATCGCCCGCCTCGCCCGACTCAAGCCGGCGCGCGCGCTGCTGGTGCTTGACGGCGCCTATGCCGAATACGTCCGCGCGCCCGGCTACGACGCCGGCGCTCGGCTGGCGCGCATGCGCGACGACGTGGTGATGACGCGCACCTTCTCGAAGATCCACGGCCTGGCGGCGCTGCGGATCGGCTGGGCCTACGCGCCCGATCACGTCATCGACGCGCTCGACCGCATCCGCGGACCGTTCAACCTGTCCACCCCCGCGCTCGAGGCCGGCGAGGCCGCCATCCGCGACCTCGAATGGCGCGAGACCTGCGCCCTGCGCAACGAGGTCTGGCGCGACTGGCTGGCCAAGCGGCTTGCGGCGGCGGGCATGCCCTGCCTGCCCTCCGAGGGAAACTTCCTGCTCGCCCATGTCGGCGCCGGACGGGTCGAGCGCATGGACGCCTTCTTCAAGGCGCGCGGGGTGATCCTGCGCAAGGTGGCGGGCTACAAGCTGCCCGAGCACATCCGCATCACCGTCGGCGACGAAGAGGCCTGCCGCCTGGTGGCCGAGCTGGCCGCGCGCTTCGCCCGCGAAGATCAGGAGGGATCGGCATGAGCGACGACGCGCCCGCCGCCCGGAACGCCGGGCCGAACCAGGGGCCGACGGCCCCCGCCCGACCCGCCCCCGCCGAACGCGCCCCCGCCGCGCCCACCCCAGCCGCGCCCGCCTCCGCCGCGGCGACGGGCGCCTCCGCCGGCGCCGCGCGCGACGCCGGCCCGCGCCCCGCGGCGGTGGACGCCGCCGCCGCGCGCGCGCAGGCCGAAGGCCCCATCTACGACACGGTGGCGCTGATCGGGCTGGGGCTGATCGGCTCGTCCATCGCCTGGGCGGCGCGGCGCGCGGGGCTGGCGCGGCGGATCGTGGGGCATGCGCGCTCGGCCGCCACGCGCGAGACCGCGGCGCGGCTGGGCTTTTGCGACGAGGTCTTCGCCGCCCCGGCCGAATGCGTGCGCGACGCCGATCTGGTCATCCTGTGCGTGCCGGTCGGCGCCATGGAAGCGACCGCCCGCGCCATCGCCCCGGCGCTCAAGCCCGGCGCGGTGGTTTCCGATGTGGGCTCGGTCAAGGCGGCGGTGATCGAGGCCGTGGCCCCTCACTTGCCCCAGGAGGTCCATTTCATCCCCGCCCACCCGCTTGCGGGCACCGAGCATTCGGGCCCCGAGGCAGGCTTCGCCGAGCTGTTCGACAACCGCTGGTGCATCCTCACCCCCCTGCCCGGCTCGGACCGCGGCCAGGTCGCGCGGCTGCGCCGGCTGTGGGAGGGCTGCGGCGCCAATGTCGACGAGATGGACCCCGCCCATCACGACCTGGTGCTGGCGGTGACCTCGCACGCGCCGCATCTGATCGCCTACACCATGGTCGGCGTCGCCGACCACCTGCGCCGGGTCACGGATTCCGAGGTCATCAAGTATTCCGCGGCCGGCTTTCGCGACTTCACGCGCATCGCCGCGTCCGACCCGACCATGTGGCGCGACGTGTTTCTCAACAACAAGGAGGCGACGCTCGAGATCCTGGGCCGCTTCACCGAAGAGCTGTTCGTCCTTCAGCGCGCCATCCGCATGGGCGACGGGGACCTCTTGTTCGACTACTTCACCCGCACCCGCGCCATCCGCCGCGGCATCATCGAGGCCGGCCAGGACACCGCCGCGCCGGATTTCGGGCGCGTGAAGCCCTCGCGCCCCGCGCCCGCCCGCAGCGCCGAGGCGCCGGCCGCAGCGGGCGCCGACCCGCAGGCCTCGGCCCGGGATCAGGATCAGGGCGCAGGCCCAGACAAGGATGCGGACCTGGGCGCAGGACTGGGCGCGGGGCCGGGCGCCGATGCGGCCCCCGCCCCGGCCCCCACCGCGGCCCCGGCTCCGGCCCCCGCCGCGGACGACGAGACGCCCGCCCCCGGAGCGGCGCGGCGCGAGTAGGGCGGCCATGTCGCGCGCGCGCAGCCCTCGCCATGCGCCCGGCGACGCGCCCCGGGACACGCCGGCGCAGCGCACCTTCGCCGCGCGCCCCGGGCGGCGCGAAGCCCGCCGCCGCGCCGGCCGCCCGCGCGCGGCCGCCCTGGCGCTGGCGGGGCTGCTGGCCGCGCTGCCGGCAGGGCCCACGGCCAAGGCGGCCGGCGCGGCGGCGGGGCTGTGCGGCGACGCGCGGCTGCGCGGGCGCGCCCTCGATCCCATCGAGGCGCCGGGACGTTGCGGCGTGCCCGAACCCGTGCGCGTCGAACGCGCGGACGGCGTCGCGCTGCTCGAGCCGATCGTGGTCAACTGCCGCACGGCGCGCGCCTTCGCCGACTGGATCGCGCGCACCCGCGCCCATGCGCGCCGCCTCGGCTTCGACCTGGCGGCGGTGCGGCCCAGCGGCTCGTATCAATGCCGGCCGCTCTATGGGCGCCCCGGCGCGCGGCTGTCCGAGCATGCGGCGGGCAACGCCGTGGACGTGGCCGCCTTCGTGCTGTCGGACGGGCGGGTGATCTTGGTGCGGCGGCACTGGGGCCGCGGCGTCGCAGGGCGCTTTCTGCGCGGCGCCTGGCGCGCGGGCTGCGCCAGCTTCGGCACGACGCTGGGGCCCGAGCATGACGCCCCCCATGCCGACCACTTCCATCTTGACGTGCGCGCCCATGAGGGGCCGCCCGTCTGCCGCTGAGCCCCGCCCGCGCCCTCAGCCGGGCGCGCCGCGCCGCGCGGCGGCGATGCCCAGCCGCGGCGCCGGCCCCAGCCGCAGCGGCCCCAGGAACACGCCGCCCGAAGCGAAGCGCAGCGGCGCCTCGAGCGCGTCCGCCCCGCCGGCCAGCAGCGACAAGACCCACTGCGCGTCGCGCGCATCGGCCGCGGCGATGCGCCCCGCGCGCCGCAGCGCCTCGAGCGCCGCGCGCCAGTCGCTCACGCGCAGATCAAGCCGCCCCTCTGGCCGGCCCTGGGCGTCGAAGGCCAGCTCGCCCTTCGCCTCGAGGCGCAGGGCCGCGCCCCCCGCCCGCGCGCTCAGGATGCGCAGATGGGTCAGCCGCGGCGCCCTGCCCTCTGCCGCGCGGCGGTCGAGCGGCGCGTCGAACGCCGCGATCATGTCCGCGTCCAGCGACGCCCCCTCGTCCCACAGCCCCGCCAGCGCGTCGGCCGCCTGGCGCGGCAGGCCCAGCGCGCCCAGCGCGAGCGCGACGTCATAGGCGTTCGCCAGCCCCTGCGCGCGGGGCGAACGGCGCAGCGCCAGCAGGCCGCGCGCGGCCTCGGCGCGCCATCCCTCGTCGGCGATCAGCCGCAGGCCGCGCCCCTCGATCACCGCGCGCTCCAGCTCCAGCCCAAGCCCCGGCGCGACGGCCGCCGAGGCGCGCAGCTCGTCCGCCTCGAGCGCGCCCGAAAGCGCGCCCGCCCTGAAGGTCTGGCGCGCCGGCAGCGCCAGGATGACCCGGTTGGGAACGTAGGACAGCATGAAGCTGCGCAGCTCGGGCGCCTCCCACGCCCAGCCGCCCCGCGGATCGGCCAGCCGCAGCCCCGACAGCACCGCGTCGAAGCGGTTGGGGTAGCCGCCCACGCGCAGCGCGTCGGCCTCGGCCGTCCAGCCGTCGGCGCGGCGCGCCTCGAGCCAGCCCTCGAGCGCCGCGCGCTGCGCCGAGGCGCCGATCCACCACCATGCGCTCCACCCCAACGCCGCGACGACCACGGCCGCAATCAAAAGCCTGACCCTGAACAGCATGCCCGCCCTTTCCTTCGCCGCCCTTCGGCGCGCCGCGCTTGGCTTGCGCGGCTGGGCGCTATATACGCCGGCACGGGCCGGCGCGCGAGGCCCGGCAGGCGCGAAACCGGCCCGAGACGCGGAGAAAGCCATGCATGACGGACAGACCGCGAACCGGCGCGCCGACGCGGCGCAGGCGGCGGGCGCCGAGGGCGATCTGTGGGTGTTCGGCTATGGCTCGCTGCTGTGGCGGCCCGGCTTCGCCTATGCCGAGCGGCGCATCGCGCGCATCCATGGCTATCGGCGCGCCTTCTGCCTGCGCTCGGTGCGCTACCGGGGCACGCCGCGGGCGCCGGGGCTGGTGCTGGCGCTGGACCGGGCGCCGGGCGCGTGGTGCGACGGCGCGGCCTTTCGCGTGCCGGCCGAGAGCGCAGCCGAGGCGCACGCCTATCTGAACCATCGCGAGATGGACGAGGACAGCTATCTCGAGACCTTTCACGAGATCGAGCTGCGCGACGGCGGCAGGGTGCGCGCGCTTTGCTACCTGATGAACCAGGCGCATCCCCACTACGCGCCGCTGCCGCTTGACGAACAGGCGCGGATCATCGCCGCCTCGGTCGGTCCGGCCGGCCCGAACGCCGAGTATCTGCACAACACCGTCGCGCATCTGCGCGAGCTTGGGCTGCGCGATCCCGAGCTCGAGCGGCTGGACGAGATGGTGCGCGCCCTGAGCGGCGCGCGCCAGGGCGCCTAGGGATCGGCTCGTCCCTGCTGCGCGCGCCAGGGCGCCTGGGGATCGGTCCGTCGCCGCGGCGCGCGCCGGGGCGTCTGGAGATCAGTTCGTCGCCGCGGCGCCCGTCGCGTGGCGCGAGACGATCCGGAACCACCCGCCATCGGACCGCAGGCGCGCAAGGCCGGCGTCGAGCGCCTCGAGCGCCCGGCGCGTGCGCGCCGTGCGCGGACCGGCGGCGCGCAGCGGAAGGGTCTGCGACAGCGGCTCGAGCTCGACCGCCCAGTTCACATAGCCCAGCCTTTCCGCCGCCTCGTTCACGCGGACGGTTTCGGCCGACACCACGTCCACCTCGCCGATGCGCAGCGCGCGCAGGCAATAGTCAAGGTCGCGCCCGCGCACCAGCGACACCTCGGGATCGGTCAGGCCCCGCGCCTCGAGATCGCCCACGGGCATGCGCGCAGGCCGGCAAAGGCGCAGCCCGCGCAGATCGGCCGGCGCCTTGGCGCGGCGGTAGTCGCTGCGCGGGCCGACGAAATAACCGACGCGGATCTCGAAGAACGGGTCCGAGAACAGCTCGGCCGCGCAGCGCGCGCGCGCGGCCGGCGGCAGCGACGCGCCCGCGGCGCAGTCGGGGGCGACCGCGGGGAAATGCAGATCCGCGCGCGCCTGCGGGCCGCGCATGGCGGCCGGGTCGTCGACGAAGACGACCTCGTAGCCGAAGGCGGGGCGGCCGACGCTCAGCGCGGCGCCGACAAGGTCGGTCAGCACGCCGCCCGCCGGCAGATCCGCGCCGCTGAGGGGCGGATTGCGGTCGAAGGTGACCAGCCGCAAGAGCGGCGCGCCGGGAACCTCGCGCCGCAGGGCCGGCGCGGGAAGGGGGTCGGCGGCAAGCGCCCCGGCAGGATCGGCGGCGGGATCGGCGGCGGGATCGGAGGCAGGAACGGAGGCGGGCGCGGCGGAGGCGCCGTCCGCCGCCTCGTCAAGCTGGACGCGCGCCGCAAGAAGATCGTCCGGGCAGGGGATGCGCAGCCTCTGCCCGATCTCGATGCGGTTCGGATCGGGGCCGATCGCCGCGCGGTTGACGAGGTGGATCAGGTCGAACAGGCGTTCGTCGCCCAGCGTCTTGCGCGCGATCACGCCCAGCGTGTCGCCGGGAACGACCACATACTCCACGCCGCACTCGCGCGCCGGCGCGCCTTCTTGCGCCATCGCGCCGCAGGCGACGCCCGCCGCCATCGCCGCGGCGGCGAAATGTTTCATGAACCGTTTCATCGCAACGCCCCCTGCCCGCCCCTGCCGGGCGGACCCCATCAACAAAAACATACGGGGCGCATATTAAGCGGAAAAATTTGCCTCAACAATCGTTCACTAATGGTTAACGGGCGCGACGATCAGCGTCATGCCCTCGGCGCGCCTGACGCGCAGCCGCGCGCCCTTGTCGATGCGCGCATCCGGCGCCGCGCGGGCCCTCCAGCGCACGCCGTCGATCTCGACCGCGCCCTCGCCCGCCTCGAAGGGCTCGACCGCCACGGCCACGCGCCCGGTCAGCCGCGCCTCGCGCCGGTTGAGCTCGGGGCGCCCGGACCGCGCCGCCCCCAGCCGCCGCGCCGCCCAGCGCCCGCCCAGCGTCAGCAGCGCCGCCGCGCCCGAGAACAGCCCGATCTGCGCCGCGCCGCTCAGATCGGGCGCATAGATCAGCGCCATGGCCGTCAGCGCCGCCGCCAGCGCCGGCCACAGCAGGAAGAACGAGCCGATCAGCATCTCGACCGCGGCAAGCCCCACGGCCAGCGCGGCCCAGCCCCAGGGCGAGGCGCCGTCGAGAAAGGCGAAAATGTCCATGACGCGCCCTCAGCCCCGGCCGCCGGCCGCGCCGCCGCCAAGCCCGGCGGCGCGCGCCAGCTCGGCCACGCCGGCGACCGAGCCGATCACCCCCGACGCCTCGAGCGGGATCATCACCGTCTTGGCGTTGGGCGCGGCGGCCACGTCGCGCAGGGCTTCGACGTATTTCTGGGCGACGAAGTAGTTCACCGCCTGCACGTCGCCCGCCGCGATGGCCTCGGAGACCATGCGCGTCGCCTCGGCCTCGGCGCGGGCCTGGCGCTCGCGCGCCTCGGCGTCGAGGAAGGCGGCGGCGCGGCGGCCTTCGGCCTCGCGGATCTGGGCCTCCTTGAAGCCCTCGGCCTTGAGAATGGCGGCCTGCTTCTCGCCCTCGGCCTGAAGAACCTCGGCGCGCTTCTCGCGCTCGGCCTTCATCTGCTTGGCCATGGCGGCGGTGATGTCCTCGGGCGGGGTCAGGTCCTTGATCTCGACCCGCGTCACCTTCACGCCCCAGGGGTTCGACGCCGCGTCGATCACCGTCAGGAGGCGCGAGTTGATGGCGTCGCGGTTCGACAGCACCTCGTCCAGATCCATGGCGCCGATCACGGTGCGGATGTTGGTCATGGTCAGGTTGTTGAGCGCGCGCTCCAGGTCGCGCACCTCGTAGGCCGCCGCGGCGGCGTCGACCACCTGGTAGAAGGCGATGGCGTCGGCCTGGATGCGGGCGTTGTCGCGGGTGATGACCTCCTGACTGTCGATGTCGAGCACGGTCTCCATCATGTTGATGCGCGCGCCCACGCGCTCGATCAGCGGGATGAGGAAGTTCAGGCCCGGCCGCAGGGTGCGGGTGTAGCGGCCGAAGCGCTCGACGGTCCATTCCTCGCCCTGGGGCACGGCCTTGACCGACAGGAAGACCAGCACCAGCGCGAAGACGAGGAAGGCCAGCGTCGCGGCCGAGATCGAGGTGGGCAGAAGCGGATCGAGCATGGGGTTTCCTTGCGGCGGATTCGGACCCTCTCACCATCGGCCGAGGCGCCGCCCCGGCGCAAGCGGCAAGGCGCCGGTCAGCCGGCCGGGCGGACGCGCAGCGCCCCGAGGGCGCGGAAGTGGTAGCGGTCCTCGAAGCGCGGCGCCTCGATCAGGCGGATGCGCGGCCAGCGCGCGAACAGCGCCGCGACCGCCGCGCGCATCTCGAGCCGCGCAAGCGGCGCGCCGACGCAGAAATGGATGCCCGCGCCCAGGCCCACATGCCCGGCCAGCCCCGGCCGCCGCGGGTCGAAGAGCTCGGGGCGCGCGAAGCGCTCCGGGTCGCGGTTGGCCGCGCCCAGCGCCAGCCCGATCACCTGCCCGCGCCGCAGCGTCGCGCCGGCATGCTCCAGATCCTCGCGCACATGGCGCGTGAACAGGTGCATGGGCGGGTCCAGCCGCAGCGCCTCGTCAGGCCCCGTCTCGGCGGCCAGCGCCGCGGGCGTCGCCGCCCCGGTCAGCGCCAGCTTCAGCGCCAGGCCGATCGCCAGCGTCGTGGCCTCGTGCCCCGCGTTCATCAGAAGGATCGAGGTGGCGATCAGCTCGTCCCGGCTCAGGCGCGAGCCGTCCTGCTCGGCGGCGATGAGCGCGTCGATCAACGCCCGCTCCGGCGCGCGGCGGCGGCGCTCGATCACCTCGGCCATGAAGGCGCCGAAGGCCTGGGCGGCGGCGTTGGCGCGCGCCCGCGCGCCGGGCGGCGGGGCGAAGCGATACATCGCCGTCATGTCGTGCGACCAGGCGCGCATCTGCGCCGCCGCCTCGGGCGGGGCGCCCAGCAGCTCGGCGATGACGCGCACGGGCAGCGGCTCGGCATAGGCGCGCATCAGATCGGCTTCCTCCGCGGGCAGCGCGTCGGCCAGCCCGGCCGCGACGGCGCGGATGCGCGGCGCGAAGCCGGCGATGGCGCGCGAGGTGAAGGCGCGGTTGACCAGCGCCCGCAGGCGGGTGTGGTCGGGGGGCTCGCGCTCGAGCAGGGACAGGCGCTCGAAGGCGTCGAAGGCGTCGGCGGGCGGCCCCTGCGGGGCCAGCTCGGGCGCCGGGGCGCGGCCCAGCCGCCGGTCGCGCAGCAGGGCCGCCACGTCGGCGTGGCGCGCGAACACCGCCATCCCATAGTCGCGCCAGAACACCGCCGGCCCCAGCGCGCGCATGCGCTCATAGGCCGGGAAGGGGTCCTGCACGAAGGCGGGGTCGCGGGGCGATTGTTCGAAGAGCGGAAGCTGGGGCATGTCGCGGCTCCTGAGCGGCGCGGGCAGTGAAGCGGCGGCCCCGGCGGCCGTCAAGCCCGCGCCGGGGCCGGTCGCCCGCGCCCGCCCGTCGCCGGACGCCGCGCCGCGCGGCGCGCCCCGCGACCGTTCCCGCTTGGGCGCCGGGCCCGCGGCGCCATGTCCCGCGGCGCGCGCTCGAGCGCGGGCGCGGCGCGCGGCGCGGGGAGAGGCGGGGCTCTTGCGTCGGGCCGATTCCTCGGCTATCACCCGCGGGCCGGAGCGTTGCGCGCCGGCGCGATCCCATTTCGCGGTCTTGCGGCGCCCACGGTCCGGGCGCGCGGGCCGAAGCTGACAGGGCGCCGGCTCCGACGGGCACGCCGCGCCTTCGCCACGGAGAGAAAGATGAAGGTCAAGAACTCGCTTCGCTCCCTGAAGGCGCGCCATCGCGACTGCCGCGTCGTGCGCCGCAAGGGCCGCGTCTACGTCATCAACAAGACCCAGCGCCGCTTCAAGGCCCGCCAGGGCTGAGCGCGCCGCGCCGTCGATGGCGCTCGACGCCCCCGCCGGCCGCAAGGCCTGCGGGGGTTTCGCGTTGCCCGGACGCGCCTTCGCCGACCCTCCCCGCGCCATGCGCCGCCCCCGGGTGATCCTGTTCGTCAAGGAGCCGCGCCCCGGCCGCGTCAAGACCCGCCTTGCGCGCGATGTGGGCGCGACCGCGGCCGCGCGCTGGTTCCGCGCGCAGGCGCTGCGCACGGCGCGCGAGCTGGCGCGCGATCCGCGCTGGGAGACGATCCTTGCCGTCTCGCCCGACGCCGAGGGGCTGACCAGCCGCGTCTGGCCCGCGCATCTGCGCCGCATGCCCCAGGGGCGCGGCGATCTGGGCGCGCGCATGGCCCGCGCGCTGCGCGACGCGCCCGCCGGACCGGCGCTGATCGTGGGCGGCGACGTGCCCGGCGCGAATCGCGCGCGAATCGCCCGGGCCTTCGCCCTGCTGCGCGGCGCGGACGCGGTGTTCGGCCCGGCCGAGGATGGCGGCTTCTGGCTGGTCGGCCTGGCGCGCGGCGCCGCGCCGCCCCCGCCCGGCCTGTTCCAGGGGGTGCGCTGGTCAAGCCCCCATGCGCTGAGCGATTCGCTGCGCGCCTTCGCCGGGCGCCGCGTGGCCTTCGCCGAAACGCTGCGCGACGTGGACCACGCCGCGGACCTCGACGCGCTGCGCACGCGCTGACCGGCGGGCGAGCCAGAGCGGGGCTCGAGCGAGATCAGCGCGGGGCCAGAGCGCGGCCGGAGCGGGGTCGGCGCGCCGGCCGGGGTCCGGGTCAGTTCCCGCCGCCGGGCTGCGCGCCTTCGGCCTTTTCGCCGGGGTCGCCGTCGGGGGAGCCGTCCTCGGGCCGCTCGAGCGTCGCCCACCCCCGATCGACCTGCGGCGCGGGCAGATCGCGCGCGCTCAGGCGGCGGTGGATATGCGCCTTGGCGATGAAATGCGCCGTGACGGGCGCGGTCAGGAACAGGAACATGGTGATGAGCAGCTCGTGCACCGAGAACCGCCCGAGCGCGAACCACGAATGCAGCATCGAGGCGATCAGCACCCCGCCCACGCCCAGCGTGGTGGCCTTGGTCGGCGCATGCAGGCGCATGACCAGGTTCGGCAGCTTGATCAGGCCGTAAGAGCCGACCAGGCCGAACACGCCGCCCACCGCAAGGCTCGCCGCGATCAGGATTTCAGCCGCCTGCGACATGCCCGCCCCTCATTCGATGATGTTGCCGCGCAGGATGAAGCGCGCATAGGCCACGGTCGAGACGAAGCCGAGCATGGCGATGATCATGGCCGCCTCGAAGAACACCGCCGTTCCGGCCCAGATCCCGTGCAGGATCAGCAGGGCGATGGCGTTGATGACCATGGTGTCGAGCGCAAGGATGCGGTCCTCGACCGTGCGGCCGGCGGCCACGACCCACATGTTCATCAGCATCGCGGCGCCGAAGCAGGCGAAGGCGAAGTCCAGGGCCAGCGCGATCATTCGAAAATCTCCATCAGTCTGCGCTCGTAGCGCTGCTTGATCTCGTCGCGCACGGCGTCGGGATCGGGCGCATGCAGGCAATGCACCAGAAGCGCGCGCCCCTCGGAGGAGACGTCGCACGACACGGTGCCCGGCGTCATGGTGATGGTGCCCGCCAGCGCGGTGATCGCCTCGGGGTGGCGCAGATCCAGCGGCACCGCGATCCAGGCCGGGCGCAGATCGGCGTTGCGCCGGAACAGCACCAGCCGCGCCACGGCGATGTTGGCCATGACGATGTCCCAAAGCACCACCGCCGCATACTCGGCCACCCGCAGCGGGCTGCGCAGCCGCGGCCGGTCGGGCCAGTAGGCGCGCGTGAAGATCGGAATGGCCACGCCCAGCATCGCCCCCAGAACCAGCGAGTTGATCGTGAAGGTGTTGGCCATCGCCACCCACACCGCCGTCAGCAGCAGCGAAAGCGTCGGGTGCGGAAACAGCGCGCGGATCAGACGCATGCTCAGGGCCTCCTCAGAACGGCGTCGGCATAGGCGCCGGCGTCGAACAGCTGCGCCACGGCCGCGTCGGCATAGCGCATGGCCGGCCCCGCAAGGACCGTCAGCGCCGCCAGCGCCGCCAGCAGAGCGAAGGCGGCGACGAAGGTCAACGCCGCCGAGGGCTGCGCCGGCGCGGCGGGGCCGGGCCCGGCGGCGGCGTCGTCCTCGTCCTGCTCGCGGTTCTCGGCGCGGCCCTCGCCCTCGGCCGGACGCCAGAACACGTCGCTGCCGGCGCGGGCAAGCCCCATCAGCGTGATCAGCGACGCGACCAGGATCACGCCCCAGATCCACGCCACGCGCTCATGGCCGCGCGCGGCGTCCATGATCATCAGCTTGCCCAGAAAGCCCGACAGCGGCGGCAGCCCCGCCAGCGCCACCGCGCCAAGGAAGAACACCGCCGCCACCAGCGCATGATGGGCCATGCGCGGCCCGGGCGCGATGGCGTCGCCGCGCCGCTCGGTCACCATGTCGGCGGCCAGGAACATGACCGCCGCCGCCAGCGTCGAATGCGGCATGTAGTAGAGCGCCGCCGCCGCCGATTGCGGCGTGAACAGCGCCGCCGCGATCAGCAGCGTGCCGACCGAGGCGATGGTGCCGAAGGCCGCAAGGCGCGCCATGCCGCGCGCGCCCAGCACGCCGGCCGCGCCGATCAGCGCCGTGGCCAGCGCGGCGGGCAGCAGCCACGCCTCGGACAGCCCGGCCAGCGCCGGGGCGCTTTCGGGAAAGGCCGTCGCGCGCATGCGCAAGATGGCGTAGACGCCGACCTTGGTCAGGATCGCGAACATGGCCGCCGAGGGGCCCGGCGCGGCCGCATACGCCCCCGGCAGCCAGAAATGCACCGGCAGCGCCGCGGCCTTGACCGCGAAGACCAGGATCAGCAGCGCCGCGCCCGCCCGCGCCAGCGCCGCGTGCTCGGCCGGCAGCTGGGCGATGCGCACGCCCAGATCGGCCATGTTGAGCGTGCCCGTCGCCGCGTAGAGCGCGCCCATCGCGAACAGGAACAGCGTCGAGCCCAGAAGGTTGTAGGCCACATACTGGAACCCCGCGCGCAGCCGCTCGGCGCCGCCGGCATGGATCATCAGACCGTAAGAGGCGATCAGCAGGATCTCGAAGAACACGAACAGGTTGAAGGCGTCGGCGGTCAGGAAGGCGCCGCACACGCCCATGGCCTGGAACTGCAGCAGCGCGTGGAAATGGCGCCCGCGCGCATCCCAGCCCGCCCCGACCGCATACAGCGTGACCGCCAGCAGCAGCAGCGCCGTCAGCGCCACCATCATCGCCGACAGCCGGTCGAGCGCCAGCGCGATGCCGAAAGGCGCGGGCCAGTCGCCCAGCTCGTAGACATGCACCTGCCCGTCCGAGGCGCGCGCGACCAGCAGCGCCGCGATCGCGGTCAGCGCGACCGAACCGGCGATCGAGAAGATGCGCTGCAGCTCCAGATGGTGGCGCATGGTCATCAGGATGAAGGCCGCCAGCGCCGCGGGCAGGACGATGGGCAGAACCGGCAGATGGCTCATCGCGCGTCCTCCTGCGCCGCGGGCGCCTCGACGCCGTCATCCGCCGCGCCGCCCGCCGGCGCGTCCACCCGGTCGTCGCGCGAGGTCAGGTGGTCGCTCAGCGCGATCATCACGATGACCGCCGTCATGCCGAACGAGATCACGATCGCCGTCAGCACCAGCGCCTGCGGGATGGGGTCGGTGTAGCCCGCGGCGCCCTCGTGCAGCAGCGGCGGCCTGTTCACCGCCAGCCGGCCGCTGGCGAACAGGAACAGGTTCACCGCATAGGACAGAAGCGACAGCCCGATGATGACCGGAAAGCTGCGCCGGCGCAGGATCAGATAGATGCCGCAGGCGGTCAGCAGCCCGACGGCCGAGGCGAAAAGCAGCTCCATCTCAGCGTCCCTCCTCGCGCTGCGCGGCCTCGTCGCGCGTGGGATCGATGTCCATCGGATGCGCGCTGGCGATGTTGGGCCGCCACGCGTAGCGCGCAAGGCTTTCGAGCGCCAGCAGCACCGCGCCCAGCACGGTCAGGAACACGCCCAGATCGAACAGCGCCGCGGTGGCCAGCTCGAACTTCTCCAGCCCCGGCAGCTTCACATAGCCGAAATCGCTGGTCAGGAAGGGCTTGCCGTTGAACCAGGCGCCCATGCCCGTGGCCGCCGCCACCAGCACGCCCAGCCCGATGAAGGCATGGTAGGGATAGCGCTGGCGCGCCGCCGCCCAGGAAAAGCCGCTGGCCATGTATTGCATCACGAAGGCGACCGAGACGATCAGCCCGGCGATGAAGCCGCCCCCCGGCGCGTTGTGCCCGCGCAGGAAGATGTAGACCGCCACCGTCAGCGCGATGGGCATGAGCACGCGCGTGGCCACGACCATCATCATCGGATGCGCGTCGCCCGCCTGCGGCTCGGCCGGCCGGCGGTTGAGCAGACGCGCCCGCACCGGCCCGGCCATGATGGTTTCGGTCAGCGCATAGATCAGCACCGCCGCGATGCCCAGAACGGTGATCTCGCCGAAGGTGTCGAAGCCGCGGAAATCGACGAGGATCACGTTCACCACGTTCTCGCCGCCGCCCCCGGTCTTGGAGTTGGCCAGGTGGAACTCCGAGATCGGCGCGAAGGCGAAGTCCCCGACCAGGATCGCGTAGATCGCCGCCCCCACGCCCAGGCCCGCGGCGGCCGCCGCCGCGAGGTCGCGCGCGCGCCGCGCCGCCGAGCTTTCGCGCGGCGTCTCGCGCGGCATGAAGTTCAGCGCCAGCAGCAGCAGGATGATGCTGACCACCTCGACCGAGATCTGCGTCAACGCCAGGTCGGGGGCCGAGAAGTAGCTGAAGGTCAGCGAGACCATCAGCCCCGTCACCCCGATCAGCACCAGCGCCAGCAGGCGATGCCGGTGCAGCGCCGTCAGCGTCAGCGTCGCCGTGACCAGGCAGACCCAGCCGATGAGCGGGATCGGCGGCGTCGGACCGAGCGCGGCGGGGAACGCGCCCAGGGGCGCCGCTCCGCCCGCGGTCCACGCCCATGCGCCCAGGCCCGCGGCGAACACGGAGAAGATGGCGGCGCTGCGGCCGAAATCGCCGTCATGCAGCGCGTCGGTCAGGCGGCGCGCGGCGGCCGTCGCGGCGCCGACCAGCGCATCGAACGCCCGCTTGGCCGCCGGCGGCGCGACAACCGCCCAGACGCGCGCCAAGGGCCCGTGCAGCGCCAGCGCCGCCGCCCCGCCCGCCAGCGCCGCGGCCGAGATCATCAGCGCCTCGTTCACGCCGTGCCAGAGCTTGAGCTTGATCTCGGGCGCCGCCCCGGCCGTGACCGCGCCCGCCGCCGCGCGCACCAGCTCGCCGGCCATGGATTGCGGGAACAGGCCGATCAGCACCGTCAGCGAGGCCAGGATCGCCGGCGGCAGCCAGAACCAGACGACCGGATCGTGCGGCGGCTCGGCATGGGCCAGCCGCGGCTTGCCCAGGAACACATGCGCCACGAAGCGGAACGAGTAGGCCGCCGAGAACAGCGCCGCCAGCCCCGCCAGGACCGGCAGCGCCAGCTCCGAGCCCAGCCAGGCGGTGTGCGCGGCCTCGTGCAGCATCATCTCTTTCGACAGGAAGCCGTTGAGCGGCGGAACCCCCGCCATGGACAGCGCCGCCACGGCGCCGATCAGGAAGGTGACGGGCATGAAGGCCGCCAGCCCGCCCAGGCGGCGGATGTCGCGCGTGCCGGTCTCGTGATCGACGATGCCGGCGGTCATGAACAGCGCGGCCTTGAAGGTGGCGTGATTGATGATGTGGAACACCGCCGCCACGGCGCCCGCCGGCGTGCCCAGCCCGAGCAGGAATGTCACCAGTCCCAGATGGCTGACCGTCGAATAGGCCAGCAGCCCCTTGAGATCATCCTTGAACAGCGCCGTGACCGCGCCGAGGACCATGGTGATCAGGCCCACGCTCGCCGCCAGAAGGAACCAGGCGTCGGTCCCCGCCAGGGCGGGCCACAGCCGCGCCATCAGGAACAGCCCCGCCTTGACCATGGTCGCCGAGTGCAGATAGGCCGACACCGGCGTCGGCGCGGCCATGGCGTGCGGCAGCCAGAAGTGGAAGGGGAACTGCGCCGACTTGGCGAAGCACCCCGCCAGGATCAGGATCAGCGCCGGCAGATACAGCTCCGAGGCCTGCACCGCCTCGCGCCGGGCGATGATGTCGCTCAGCTCCATCGACCCGGCCGCCTGCCCCAGCAGCAGCGCCCCGGCGATCATCGCCAGCCCGCCCGCGCCGGTCACGGTCAGCGCCATGCGCGCGCCCTGCCGGCCCTCGGGAAGATGGTTCCAGTAGCCGATCAGCAGGAACGAGCTGAGCGAGGTCAGCTCCCAGAAGATCAGCAGCATCAGGATGTTGTCCGACAGCACGATGCCCAGCATCGCGCCCTGGAACAGCAGCAGGAGCGCGTAGAACTTGCCCATCGGGTCGCGCCGGGTCAGGTAGAAGCGCGCATAGAGGATGATGAGCAGGCCGATCCCGAGGATCAGCAGCGCGAACAGCAGCCCCAGCCCGTCGAGCATCAGATTCGCGTTGAGCCCCAGCGACGGAACCCAGGGCGCGCGCGCCATGGGAACCTCGCCGCGCATGACCGCGGGCGCGTGGGTCAGGACGCCGATCAGCGCCAGCGCCGTCGCGCCCGCCGCCGTTCCCGCCGCCGCGTTGCGGCTGGCGCGCACCAGAAGGGCCGGCAGGACCGCCCCGAGAAAGGGCAATGCCGCGATCAGGAAAAGGGACACCGTTCTTTCTCCGTCTTGGCGCAACTCGCTCGCGCTCTTGCCTAAGGCTTTTTGCGCCGCTGTCCAGCCCCCAGAGCGCCGCGCCGCCGCTCCGGCGGGCCCGACGGCCCCGTTTCGGACCGGACGCGCCCGCGCCGCGCGCCATCGCGCGGGCCAAACCGCGCGCAATGACGAAGGTCGGCCCGCAACCTGCGCGCACCGCCGGCCGGGCCCCGCAAGGCCCGCGCGGCCCGGCGCGCGCTGGCGGAGAGCGGCGCGCACCGACCGCGCCAGAGCTCGCCCGCCCGCCGCAGCGCCGCGCGGCGCCGGCCCCCTCCCCCGCAGGCGCGCGCCCGCGCCCCCCTTCCGCCCCGCTTGCTCGCCACAGCTTCGCGCCACCTCCCCGCGCGCCCGGGCCGCCCCGTGCGACGCCCCCAGCCGCGCCGCCCCAGCCACGCCCCCGCCCGGCCGCGCCGCTCCTTCCGCCGCGCTTGCTCGCCACAGCTTCGCGCCCGCGCCCCGCGCGCCCGGGCCGCCCCGTGCGACGCCCCCTGCCGCGCCTCGGCCGCCGCGCCGCACCGTCGCCGCGCCGCGCGCAATCGCGCCGCTTGTCGCGCGCTCACCCAAGGCGGAGCCGCCCCTCCGCGCGCGCCCCCCCTTCGGCGCGTTCGGCCCCGGCCAGACCCATGCCCCGCGCCAGATCGCCGGTCGGATCCCCGACCCGATCGCCGATCCCGTCCGCGGCCCGATCGAGGCCCGGCCTTCGGCGCGCCCGCTCGGGGCGTTGACGTGCGCGCGCGGCGATGGTCAGTTTCCCTGATCATCAACCCGCGGCGGCCCGCGCGCCGCCCCGCAAGGAGGCCGCGCATGGCGCCAGCCCGCATCCTCATCGCCAACCGCGGCGAGATCGCCGCCCGCCTCGTCCGCGCCGCCGCCGAAACCGGCGCGCAGGCCGTCGCCGTCTTCGCCGCCGATGAGGAGGGCGGGCCATGGACCCGCGGCGCCGACGCCGCCGCCCCGCTGCCCGGCCAGGGCCCGCGCGCCTACATGGACCCCGACGCGCTGATCGCCGCGGCGCGCGCGCATGGCTGCGACGCGCTGCACCCGGGCTACGGGTTCCTGTCCGAAAGCGCCGACTTCGCCCGCCGCGTGACCGAAGCCGGGCTGACCTTCGTCGGCCCGCGCCCCGAGACCCTGGCCCTTCTGGGCGACAAGCTCTCGGCCCGGCGCCTGGCGCGCGCGCTTGGCGTGCCGACGCCGCCGGGGCTCGAGGGGCCCTGCTCGCTGGACGAGGCGCAGGCCTTCCTCGCCGCCCAGCCTCCCGGCGCGGGGGTGATGATCAAGGCCGCGGCCGGCGGCGGCGGGCGCGGCATGCGCCCCGCGCGCACGCCCGCCGAGCTGGCCGAGGCCTGGCCCCGCTGCGTCGCCGAGGCCGAGGGCGCCTTCGGCGACGGCGCGCTGTTCGTCGAGCGCCTCGTCGCGCGCCCGCGCCATGTCGAGCTGCAGGTGCTGGGCGACGGAACCGGCGCCGTCGCGCATCTGCACGAGCGCGAATGCACCCTGCAGCGCGACCGCCAGAAGGTGATCGAGATCGCCCCCAGCCCCTCCCTGACCGCGGACGAGCGCGCGCAGCTGGCCGACTGGTCGCTGCGCATGGCGCGCGAGTGCCGCTACCTGTCGCTGGGCACCTTCGAATTCCTTCTGGATCTGGACGCGCCCGAGGGCGCGCGGCTGTTCTTCATCGAGGTCAACCCCCGCATCCAGGTCGAGCACCCCGTGACCGAAGAGGTCCTGGGCCTTGATCTGGCGCAGCTGCAGATCCGCATCGCCGGCGGCGCGACGCTGGAGTCGCTGGGCCTGACGCAAGACGCCATCCCCGCCCCGCGCGGCCTCGCGATCGAGGCGCGCATCTGCGCCGAGCGCATGACCGCCGCCGGCGGCGCCGGCCCGGCCTCCGGCCTGCTGCGCGCGGTCGAGCCGCCCTCGGGTCCGGGCGTGCGCATCGACGGCTTCGCGCGCGCCGGCTGGCGCGTGTCGGGGCGCTACGACACGCTGCTGGCCAAGGCGATCATCCGCTGGCCCGGCGCCGCGGCCGATCTGCCCGCGGCGCTGACGCGGCTCGACCGCGCGCTGGCCGATTTCCGCATCGAGGGGGTCGAGACCAATCTCGACTGGCTGCGCGCGCTGGTCCGGCACGAGCGGGTGCGCGCCTGGGACGTGGACACGCGCTTCATCGAGACCCACGGCGCCGCGCTGGCCGAGGCCGCCGCGCGCCTTGCGGCCGAACGCGCGAGCGACGAGGCCCCGCCCGGCGCGAATGAGGCCGAACCCGCCCCCGGCGCCGCGCCGCCCGCCGAGCTTCCCGAGGGGGCCGAGCTCTTCGCCGCGCCCATGTCCGGCGCAGTGGTCGAGCTGGCGCCCGTGGGCGCGCGCCTGCCCGCCGGCGCGCAGCTGGCGGTGCTCGAGGCGCTGAAGATGGAGCATGTCATACCCGCCCCGCACGCCTGCGTCGTCGTCGCGGCGCTGAGCGCGCCGGGCGCGGCGGCGGCCGAGGGCGCGCCCCTTCTGGCGCTGCGCCGGGTCGAGGGCGGCGACGACGCCGAGCCCGCGGCCGAGGACGACGCCCCGCCCCCGGACCCCGACCGCATCCGCCCCGAGCTGGCCGAGCTGCGCCGGCGCCTGGCCGCGGGGCAGGACGCCAACCGCCCGCGCGCCGTCGCCCGCCGCCGCGCCCGCGGCGCCCGCACCGCGCGCGAGAACCTGGCCGATCTGTGCGATCCGGGCAGCTTCGTGGAATACGGCGCGCTGGCGCTGGCGGCGCAGCGGGCGCGGCGCTCGCTGGAGGATCTGATCGAGAACACCACCGGCGACGGCATCATCACCGGAATCGGCGCGGTCAACGGCGCGCTGTTCGGCCCCGAGCGCGCGCGCTGCGCCTTCGCCATCTCGGACGACACGGTGCTGGCGGGCACGCAGGGCCAGCGCAACCACCAGAAGATGGACCGGCTCTTCGCCCTGGCGGACGAGCGCAGCCTGCCGGTCATCCTTCTGGCCGAGGGCGGCGGCGGGCGCCCCGGCGACACCGAGCACCTGACCGTCGCGGGGCTGGACGGCCCCACCTTCGCGCGCTTCGCCGCGCTGTCGGGCAAGGTTCCGCTGGTCGGCGTGGCCTCGGGGCGGTGCTTTGCGGGCAATGCGGCGCTGCTGGGCTGCTGCGACGTGGTCATCGCCGACCGCGGCGCGACGATCGGCATGGCCGGCCCGGCCATGATCGAGGGCGGCGGGCTGGGCAGCTTCCGCCCCGAACAGGTCGGCCCGGCCCCCGAGCTGGCGCGCGCGGGGGTGGTCGATCTGCTGGTCGCGGACGAAGCCGAGGCCTGCGCGGCGGCCAAGCGCTACCTGTCCTGGTTCCAGGGCGCGCTGCCTCCCGGCCCCGTCGCCGATCAGCGCGCCCTGCGCGAGGTCGTGCCCGAGAACCGCCGCCGCGCCTATCGCGTGCGCGACGCCATCCGCCTTCTGGCCGACGAGGGCGCCGTGATGGAGCTGCGCGCCGATTACGCGCCCGGCATGGTCACCGCGCTGGTGCGCGTCGACGGGCGGCCCTTCGGGCTCATCGCCAACGATCCGATGCATCTGGGCGGCGCCATCGACGCCCCCGCCGCCGACAAGGCCAGCCGCTTCATGCGCCTGTGCGACGCCTTCGGCCTGCCGCTGATCTCGCTGGTGGACACGCCCGGCTTCATGGTCGGCCCCGAGGCCGAGCGCCAGGGTCTGGTGCGCCGCGCCTGCCGCATGTTCGTCGCCGGGGCGGCCATGCGCGCGCCCATCCACGCCATCGTCCTGCGCAAGGGCTACGGGCTGGGCGCCATGGCCATGACCGGCGGCGGCTTTCGCGAAAGCGTGCTGACCGCGTCCTGGCCCACGGGCGAGTTCGGCGGCATGGGGCTCGAGGGCGCGGTGCGGCTGGGCTTTCGCCGCGAGCTCGAGGCCGAGACCGACCCCGAGCGCCGCGCCGCGCTGTTCGAGTCCCTGCTCGAGCGGCATCGCGAGATCGGCAAGGCGGTGTCGCTGGCCTCTTGCGTCGAGATCGACGCCGTCATCGACCCCGCCGAGACGCGCGAATGGATTCTGCGCGCCGACGCGGCCATGCCCCCGCGCGCCCCGCGCCGCCCGCCGCCGCCGGGCATCGACCCCTGGTGAGGGGCGCGCGGGCGCCCTTCGCCGCCCCGCCCCCACGCGCCGCCGCGCCCCGCGCCGGGGGCATGGCCCAGGCCGCGCACGCCGCGGTCGGCGGGGGACGATTCTTCCGCCCGCCGGCTTTTTCCGCCCGACGGCGCCGCGAGCCGGCCGCCGCGGGCCGCGCCCCGGGCCAGCCCCGGCGGACGACGCGCCCCGGCACGGGCGGTGCGCCGCCGCACGCCGGCGCAAGGCATCGCGCGCCGCCGCGCCATGACCGCCCGCCCGCCGGGATCCGCCGGCCCGGGGCGCGGGCCGTCCCGCCCCCCGCCGACCGCCGCCCGAAACCGCCGCCCAACGCCCCCCGGCGCGCGCCCGCCCCGGGGCGCCGGACGCCACGTCGCCGCCCGCCCGGAACCCGCCGCGGGGCGTTTCGCCTTGACAGTGGCGCGCCGCCCTTCATAGCTGGACCCCATCCGGGACGGGCCGAAACGCGCCGGAAAGCGGCGCGGCGGCCCCTCCGGGCCCCGAAAACGGGGCGGAATCCAACAGGGAGACCATCTTGATGTCACTCAAATCCACCCTGCTCGCCGGCGCCGCCGCGCTTGTGCTGGGCGCCTCGGCCGCCAGCGCCGGGGGCAACCTGATCTACTGCTCCGAGGGCTCGCCCGAGGGCTTCGACCCCGCGCTGTTCACCTCGGGCACGACCTTCGACGCCTCGTCCCAGCCGATCTACAGCCGGCTGATGGAGTTCGAGACCGGCACGACCAACGTCATCCCGGGCCTGGCGGAAAGCGTCGACGTCTCGGATGACGGCCTCGAATACACCTTCCACCTGCGCAAGGGCGTGAAGTTCCACGCCAACGACGAATTCACCCCGACGCGCGAGTTCAACGCCGACGACGTCATCTTCACCTTCGATCGGCAGATGAACCCCGAGAACCCCTACCACAAGGTCTCGGGCGGCACCTGGGAGTATTTCTCGGGCATGGGCATGGCCGACCTGATCAAGGACATCGTCCGCGTCGACGATCACACGGTCAAGTTCGTGCTCAACCGCCCCGAGGCGCCCTTCGTCGCCAACCTGGCGATGGACTTCGCCTCGATCATGTCCAAGGAATACGCCGACGCCATGCTGGCCGCCGGCACGCCGGAAAAGCTGAACACCAAGCCCATCGGCACCGGCCCGTTCCAGTTCGTCGCCTACCAGAAGGACGCGGTCATCCGCTACAAGGCCAACCCGGACTACTGGCGCGGCAAGGCCGACATCGACAACCTGATCTTCGCCATCACCCCCGACGCCTCGGTGCGCTATCAGAAGCTCAAGGCCGGCGAGTGCCACGTCATGCCCTATCCGAACCCGGCGGACGTGGCCGCGATGAAGGCCGACCCCGGCGTGGTCGTGCTTGAGCAGGAGGGTCTGAACGTCGGCTACCTGGCCTACAACACCCTTCAGAAGCCCTTCGACAACCCGAAGGTGCGCAAGGCGCTGAACATGGCCATCGACAAGCAGGCCATCATCGACGTCGTCTTCCAGGGCTCGGGCCAGATCGCCAAGAACCCGATCCCGCCGACCATGTGGTCCTACAACGACGAGGTGCAGGACGATCCCTACGATCCCGAGGCCGCGCGCAAGATGCTCGAGGAAGCGGGCGTCAAGGATCTGAGCATGAAGGTCTGGGCCATGCCCGTGCAGCGCCCCTACAACCCGAATGCGCGCCGCATGGCCGAGCTGATCCAGGCCGACCTGGCCAAGATCGGCGTCAAGGTCGAGATCGTCTCGTATGAGTGGGGCGAGTATCTGTCGCGCTCGAAGGATCTGGACCGCGACGGCGCGGTGCTGCTGGGCTGGACCGGCGACAACGGCGACCCGGACAACTTCCTGGGCGTGCTGCTGGGCTGCGACGGCGTCGGCGCCTCGAACCGCGCGCAGTGGTGCCACAAGCCCTTCGACGACCTGATCAAGAAGGCCCGGACCCTGACCGACAAGGCCGAGCGCACGCGCCTCTACAAGGAGGCCCAGGTCATCTTCAAGGAGCAGGCGCCCTGGGCGACCATCGCCCACTCGGTGGTCTACATGCCCATCCGCCCCGAGGTGAAGGGCTACAAGGTCCACCCGCTGGGCAGCCACATCTTCTACGGCGTGAGCCTCGAGAACTGAACGACCAAGCGGGGCCGCCCACCGGGCGGCCCCGCCGCTTCGCGCCCGCGACGCGCCCAGCGCCGCAGACGGCGCAAACCGAACCCGCGCCGCAGCCCGCGCGGACAACTCCCGCGCCAAACGGCGCAGGCCGAGCCCCGCGTCGCAGACGACGCAAACCGAACCCGCGCCGCAAACGGCGCCAACCGATCCCCGCGCCGTAGACGGCGCAAACCAAACCCGCGCCGCAGACGGCGCAAACCGAACACCGCGCCGCAGGCCGCGCGACGGCGCCCGCAGCGCAAGACGACGCGAAACGCCAGGAAAAGCCGCCATGAACGCCCCCGCCCGCAGCTCCGAAGCCGCCCTTGCCGAGCGCCTTGCGCGCCATGCCGACGTCGCGCGCGCGCTCGACGCCGACGCGGTCGCGCTCGTGCCCGGGCCGAACTTCACCCGCGCCTTCGGCCACGCCTTCATGAGCCACGAGCGCCCCTTCCTCGCCGTCATCCCCGCCAAGGGACGCCCGGCGGCCATCGTGCCCGCGCTGGAGCTGCAAAGCTGGGAGCTGACGGGCTTTGCCGGCGACGTCTTCGCCTGGACCGACCAGCAGGGCTACATGGACGCCTTCCGCGCCCTGGCCGAACGCCTGCCCATGCGCCGCCTGGCGGTCGAGGGTCAGGTGATGCGGGTCTTCGTGCATCACGCCCTGAAGGCGGCGGCGCCCGCGCTCGAGATCATCGACGCCGAGCGCGAGATCTCGGCCCTGCGCATCGTCAAGACCGCCGACGAGCTGGCCGCCCTGCAGGCCGCCATCGACGTCTCGGAGCGCGCGCTGGCCCGCACGCTCGAGACCGTGCGCGCGGGCATGACCGAGGCCGAGGTCGAGCGCGCCCTGATCCGCGCCCTGTTCGACGAAGGCGCCGACGGGCTGGCCTTCGCGCCCATCGTCGCCGCGGCCGACAATTCCGCCCGCCCCCACGCCAAGGCCCGGCCCGATCATGCGCTGCGGCCGGGCGACGCGCTGCTGTTCGACTTCGGCGCGACGAAGGACGGCATGTGCGCCGACATCACCCGCACCGTCTTCGTCGGCCACGCCTCGGACGAGGCGCGGGCGGTGTATGAGACCGTGCTCGAAGCCAACCGCCGCGGCATCGCCGCCGGCGGCCCCGGCGCCACGCCCCACCAGGTCGACGACGCGGCGACCACGGTGCTCGAAGCCTCGCCCTTCGCCGAGCGCATCCGCCACAAGACCGGCCACGGCCTGGGGCGCGAGGTGCACGAGGCCCCGTGGATCATGCGCGGCGTGCACGAGCCGATGGCGCCGGGCACGGTTTACACGGTCGAGCCGGGGCTGTATGCACCCGGCGCGTTCGGCGTCCGCATCGAGGACGACGTGCTGATCGAAGCGGACGGCGCCAGGGCGCTGACGCGCTTTCCCAAGGAACTCATGATCGTGGGCCGCTGATGCTCGGATTCGTCCTGTCCCGCCTGCTGACCTTCATCCCGACCTTTCTGGGGGTGACGCTGATCTCGTTCAGCTTCATCCGCGCGCTGCCGGGCGATCCGATCATCGTCATGGCGGGCGAGCGCGGCCTGACCGACGAACGCTATCAGGAGCTGGTGCGCCAATACGGCTTCGACAAGCCCGTGTTCCAGCAATATCTGGACTATCTGTGGGGCGTGCTACACGGCGATCTGGGCCAGTCCTTCGTGACCAAGCGCCCGGTGTGGGACGAGTTCTTCTCGCTGTTTCCCGCCACGCTCGAACTGTCGATCTGCGCGATGATCTTCGCCGTGGCGCTGGGCCTGCCGGCGGGCGTGATCGCCGCGGTCAACCGCGGCAAGCTGCCCGACCGGGCGCTGATGTCGGCGGCGCTGGTGGGCTATTCGATGCCGATCTTCTGGTGGGCGCTTCTGCTGATCATCCTGTTCTCGGGCATGCTGGGCTGGACGCCGGTGTCGGGGCGCATCAGCCTGCTTTACTATTTCGAGCCGGTGACGGGCTTCATGCTGATCGACAGCCTGCTGTCGGGGCAGAAGGGCGCCTTCGCCTCGGCCGCGTCGCACCTGGCGCTGCCGACGGTGGTGCTGGGCACCATCCCGCTGGCGGTGATCGCGCGCCAGACGCGCTCGGCCATGCTCGAGGTGCTGGGCGAGGACTACATCCGCACCGCCCGCGCCAAGGGCCTGTCGCCCGCCCGCGTCAACGGCGTGCACGCGCTGCGCAACGCGCTGATCCCGGTGGTGACGGTGATCGGGCTGATGGTCGGCACGCTGCTGGCCGGCGCCATCCTGACCGAGACGATCTTCAGCTGGCCGGGCATCGGCAAGTGGATGGTCGATTCCATCTTCCGGCGCGATTACCCCGTGGTGCAGGGCGGCCTTCTGCTGATCGCGACCATGGTGATGATCGTGAACCTGACCGTGGACGTGCTCTACGGCTTCATCAACCCCAAGATCCGGAGGCGCTGATGACCGAGACCGCCCCCGCCCCGCTCGCGGCCCCCGCGCGGCCCAGCGCGCTGCGCGAGTTCTTCCACTATTTCGCCGAGAACCGCGGCGCGGTGTTCGGCATGTGGATCTTCGCCGGCTTCGTCTTCGTCGCCGCCTTCGCGCCCTGGATCGCGCCCTACGGCCCGGCCGAGCAGTTCCGCGACCATGCGCTGACGCCCCCCGCCTGGGTCGAGGGCGGCAGCTGGGCCTTCCCGCTGGGCACCGATCCGCTGGGGCGCGACATGCTCAGCCGCCTTCTGCACGGCGCGCGCTATTCCTTCTTCGTCGGCGTGGTGGTGGTCACCGTCTCGGCCGCGGGGGGCGTGCTGATCGGGCTGATCTCGGCCTTTTCGCCCAAATGGCTGGACGCGGCGATCATGCGCGTGATGGACATCATCCTGGCCTTTCCCTCGCTGCTGCTGGCGCTGGTGCTGGTGGCCATCCTGGGGCCGTCGCTGACCAACGCCATGATCGCCATCGCCCTGGTGGCGCAGCCGCATTACGTGCGCCTGACGCGCGCCTCGGCGCTGGGCGAGCTGCAGAAGGATTACGTCACCGCCGCGCGGGTGGTCGGCGCGCGGCTGCCGCGGCTGATGTTCGTCACCGTGCTGCCCAACTGCCTGGCGCCGATCATCGTGCAGGCGGCGCTGTCCTTCTCGACCGCGATCCTCGACGCGGCGGCGCTGGGCTTTCTGGGCATGGGCGCGCAGCCGCCGACCCCCGAATGGGGCACGATGCTGGCCGAGGCGCGCGAGTTCATCCTGCGCGCGTGGTGGGTGGTCACCTTTCCGGGCCTGGCGATCCTGATCACGGTTCTGTCCATCAACCTGATGGGCGACGGCCTGCGCGACGCGCTGGACCCGAAGCTGAAGCGGAGCTGAGCGATGAGTCTTCTCGACATCCGCAACCTGACCGTCGAGTTCGCCACCGCCGCCGGCCCCTTCCGCGCGGTCGAGGGCGTGGACGTGACGCTCGAAAAGGGCGAGGTTCTGGCCATCGTCGGCGAAAGCGGCTCGGGCAAGTCGGTCTCGATGCTGGCGATCATGGGCCTGCTGCCCTGGACGGCGACGGTCACCGCCGACCGCATGGCCTTCGAGGGGCGCGACCTGCGCGAGCTCTCGCCCGCGCAGCGGCGCAAGATCATCGGCAAGGACATGGCGATGATCTTCCAGGAGCCGATGTCCTCGCTCAACCCGTGCTTCACCGTCGGCTTCCAGATCAAGGAGGCGCTGCGCCAGCACACCGACCTTGACCGCAAGGCGCGCCACGCCCGCGCCGTCGAGCTGTTCGAGCAGGTCGGCATTCCCGCGCCCGAGCGGCGGCTCAAGGCCTATCCGCACCAGATGTCGGGCGGGATGAACCAGCGCGTGATGATCGCCATGGCGATCGCCTGCAATCCCAAGCTGCTGATCGCCGACGAGCCGACCACCGCGCTCGACGTCACCATCCAGGCCCAGATCCTGGACCTGCTGCTGGACCTGCGCCGGCGCAACGGCATGGCGCTGGCGCTGATCACCCACGACATGGGCGTGGTCGCCGAGACGGCCGAGCGCGTGTCCGTGCACTATGCCGGCCAGAAGGTCGAGGAGCAGCCCGTCGAGGGGCTGTTCGCCCGTCCCTTCCACCCCTATACCGGCGCGCTTCTGGCCGCACTGCCCGAGCGCGCGACCTCGCGCCGGCTGCCGACCATTCCCGGCGTCGTGCCCGGCCAGTTCGACCGGCCGGCGGGCTGCCTGTTCGCCCCGCGCTGCCGCCACGCCAGCGACATCTGCCGCGCCCGACGCCCCGAGCCGCTGGGCCCCGAGATGGGCCGCGCGCGCTGCCACACGCCGCTGACCGCGGATGGAAACGGCGTCATGCAGCCTCAACGGATGGTGACGACATGAGCGAACCGATCGTGGTCGCGCGCGACCTGGAACGCCGCTACGAAATCCGCCAGGGCCTGCTGCGCCCGCCGGCCGAGCTGCGCGCGCTGTCGGGCGTCAGCTTCGCGCTCAGCCCCGGCCGCACGCTGGCCGTGGTGGGCGAGTCGGGCTGCGGCAAGTCCACGCTGGCGCGCCTGGTGACGATGATCGAGCCCCCCAGCGCCGGCGAGCTGCGCATCCGCGGCCAGGCGGCGACGCCCGACCGCTGGCGCGCGCTGCGCGACATCGTGCAGATCGTGTTCCAGGACCCCTACGGCTCGCTCAACCCGCGCCAGCGCGTGGGCACGATCCTGCAGGAGCCGCTCAAGATCAACCGCCCGCGGATGAGCGCGGCCGAGCGCGAGGCGCTGGCGCGCGAGAAGCTGGCGCTGGTCGGCCTGCGCCCCGAGCATTACGACCGCTTCCCGCACATGTTCTCGGGCGGGCAGCGCCAGCGCATCTCGATCGCGCGGGCGCTGATGCTGGACCCGGCGGTGCTGGTGCTGGACGAGCCGATCTCGGCGCTGGACGTGTCGATCCAGAGCCAGATCCTGAACCTGCTCATCGACCTGCAGGAGCGGCTGGGCCTGGCCTATCTGTTCATCTCGCACGATCTGTCGGTGGTGCGCCATTTCGCCGACGACGTGATGGTGATGTATCTGGGCCGCGCGGTCGAGACGGGCCCCGCGCGCGAGGTGTTCGCCGCCCCGCGCCACCCCTACACCAAGGCGCTGATCTCGGCCACGCCGCGCGCGCAGCCCAACTCGGGGCGCAAGCGCATCAAGCTGACGGGCGAGCTGCCCTCGCCGCTCGACGTCATCCCCGGCTGCCCCTTCGCGCCGCGCTGCTGGCGCGCCGATGACGAGTGCCGCGCGACGCGCCCGCCGCTCAAGGGCGAGGGCCGCGCCTTCGCCTGCCACCATCCCGAAGAGGGCGCGGTCGAGTAGCCCCGCCCTTGCCGCGCGGCGGGCCCGGGGCTAGCCTGAGCGCGCCCGCCTCGCGCCGCCGGCCGGGCGCGGGCGAGTCCGACGCGAAGGCTGCCGAGGCGACGATGCCCCACGACCACGACGCCGGTTCCGCTCATGCATCAGGCCATGGCCATGGCTTCGGCCACGCCCACGGCCCGGTCGAGCTGAGCGCGCGCGACCTCACCCCCGCCTTCCGCTGGGCGGTGGGGCTGAACGCCGCCTATGTGCTGATCGAGGCCGCGGCCGGCCTGCTGATCGGCAGCCTGGCGCTGCTGGCCGACGCGGCGCACAACCTGACCGACGTGGCCGGCCTGCTGGCGGCCTGGGCGGCGGCCGAGCTGGCGCGGCGCGCGCCCACCGCCCGCTACACCTACGGGCTTGGGCGCGCGACGGTGCTGGCGGCGCTGCTCAACGCCATCGCGATCATGGTCGGCGTCGGCGCCGTCTCGTGGGAGGCGGTCCGCCGCCTTGGCGACCCGATCGACACGCCCCCCGCCGCCATCGCGATCGTCGCGCTTCTCGGCATCGGGGTGAATTTCGGCACGGCGCTGCTGTTCCGGCGCGACAGCCGCTCGGACCTGAACGCGCGCGGCGCCTATCTGCACATGCTGGCCGACGGCGCGGTCTCGCTGGCGGTGACGCTGGCGGCGCTGGGGATGATGGCGACCGGGTGGCGCTGGCTCGATCCGGCGGCCGCGCTGGGGGTCGGCGCGGTCATCGCCTTCTCGGCCTTCGACCTGCTGCGCGCGTCGCTGCGGCTGTCGCTCGACGGCGTGCCCGAGGGGGTGGACGCGCAGGAGGTGCGCGCATGGCTGGCCGCGCAGCCGGGCGTGCGCGGGCTGCACGATCTGCACATCTGGGCGCTGAGCGCGACGCGCACGGCGTTGACGGCGCATCTGGTCATGGCCCGCCCGCCCGCGCCCGGTTTCCTGACCCGCATCGCCGAAGAGCTGCGCCGCCGCCATGGCATCGACCACGTGACCATCCAGATCGAGGACGAGAACGAGCCCTGCGCGAGCGCCCGCTGCGCCTGAACGCGCCGCAAGGTGGGCCGGATGCGGGACCGGGCGCAGGACCAGTCGGAACGACGCCGGCGCCCCGCGCGCACGACGCGCGCCGACCTGCGCCCGCCGAACGGCGCCCGCGACACGGCGTCGGGCCCGGATCGCGCCGCCGAGCGGCGAACTTGCGGCGCGCGCCTGCGGGCAGGGCAAGCGCGCGGCGCGGCGATCGCGCGCCCCGCCGCGCGGCGGCGCGGCGGTCTTCATGGCGCGCATCGTCCGAGCCGATGCCCGCCGGCTGCGCTTCCGGCCGCTTGGCGCACCTCGCCGCGGCGGCCGTCGATAGCCTCGGCCATGCGTCGGCCGTCATGGCGCCAGCCGCGGCTCAATCGCGCGCAAGCGCGACGTGATCGCGCGCCACGGACATCGCCTTGAGCACCGCATGCGCATGCGTTCCCGGCGCCAGCGCCAGCGCCGCGACCGCGCGGCGCGTGAGACGCGCCAGGATGCGGTCGCCCGCCAGGTCCAGCGTCACAAGCGCGCCCGGCCCCTCGCCCGGACGGATCTCGAGCACCGTGGCCGGCAGGATGTTCGCCGCCGAAAGCCCCTCGGGGCGGGCGCGCGAGACGATCACGTCATGAGCCATGATGCGCACGCGCACCCGCGCTCCCTCGGGAGCGTCGATGCGCGGCAGCCAGAGCGGCCCCGCCGCCGCCTCGAGCCGCGTGAGCCCGTCGGCCTCGTGCCGGGCGACCCGCGCGGGCAGCAGCGCCGCCGCCTCGCGCAGGCCCAGCGCGCGCATGGCCGCGGGGTCGGCCATGACGATGTCGGTCGGCCCCTGCGCCACGATCCGCCCCTCGGCCAGCACGGCCATCCGGTCGGCCAGCAGCTGCGCCTCGTTCAGATCGTGGGTGACCAGCACGATCGGCGCGCCCAGCTCGTCGCGCAGCGCCGCGACGCGCGCGTGAAGCTGCGCGCGCGCCGCCCGATCGACGGCCGAGAAGGGCTCGTCCAGCAGCAGCGCGCGCGGCCGCCGCGCCAGCGCGCGGGCCAGCGCCACGCGCTGGCGCTGGCCGCCCGACATGCGGTCGGGGCGGCGCTCGGCCAGCTCGCCCAGCCCGAGCTGCGCCAGCAGGCGGCGCGCCTCGGCCATCGCCGCCGCGCGCGGGCGCAGATCAAGCGCCGCGGCCACGTTTCGCGCCGCGCTCATGTGCGGGAAGAGCGCGTAGCTTTGAAACACCATCCCCACGCGGCGGCGATGGGCGGGCACATCCACCCCGGCGCGCGCGTCGAACCAGGTCTCGCCGCCCGCCGCGATGCGCCCCGCGGCGGGCCGCGTCAGCCCGGCGATGGCGCGCAGCAGCGTCGTCTTGCCCGCCCCGGACGGGCCGACCAGCGCCAGCAGCGACCCCGGCGCCGCCGCGAAGGCCGCGTCCAGCGCCGCGGGCCCGTCAAGGCGCGCCTCGACCTCGAGCGTCATCGCGCCCCCGCGGGCGCGCGCGCGCCCAGCCGATGCGTGAGATAAAGCGCCGCCAGGCTGACCGCGACCAGCGTCGCCGACATGGCCCCGGCGGCCTCGAGATCGAAGGCCTGCACGCGGTCGTAGATGGCGATGGCGACGGTGCGGGTCTCGCCCGGAATGGCGCCGCCGACCATCAGCACGATGCCGAACTCGCCGATCGTGTGGGCGAAGGTCAGCGCCATGGCGGTGGTCACGCCCGGCCAGGCCAGCGGCAGCTCGACGCGCCAGAGCGCGGCCGCGGGCGACATGCCGCAACATGCGGCGGCCTCGCGCAGCTCGGGCGCGACGGCCTCGAAGCCGCGCTGGGCCGGCTGAATCGCGAAGGGCAGGTTGAACAGGATCGAAGCCAAGAGGAT
This sequence comes from Oceanicella actignis, assembly GCF_008124525.1. Lineage (GTDB taxonomy): Bacteria > Pseudomonadota > Alphaproteobacteria > Rhodobacterales > Rhodobacteraceae > Oceanicella > Oceanicella actignis. The sequence continues at coordinate 38,986 of NZ_VNHJ01000001.1, read as the reverse complement.
GCCCTCGAAGGTGAAGGCCAGCGGGCGGCCGAACAGGCTTTCCCACGCCTCGCCCAGCGGCGAGCCGGCGCCCATCGCCACCAGCAGGTAATAGCCCAGAACCGTGGGCGGCAGCACCAGCGGCAGCATCAGCGCCGCCTCGATCAGCCGCTTGCCGCGAAACTCGCCGCGCGCCAGCGCCCGCCCGCCCAGCACCGAAACGGGCAAGAGCGCCGCCGTCGTCGCGGCCGCCAGCTTCAGCGAAAGGGCCAGCGCCTCCCAATCCATGGTCAGTCCGCCGGCGGCGCGAAGCCGTGCGCGGCCAGGATGCGCCGCCCCCGCTCGGATCGCACGAAGGCGAAGAACGCCCGCGCCGCGGGGCCCGCGCGGCGCGTCAGCGCCATGCGCTGGATCAGCGGCGGGTGCATGTGGGGCGGGATCGGCGCATGATCGACCTGCCGGGCGATGCGCGGCGACATGGCCAGCGACAGCGCCGCCACGCCGCCCTGCGCCGCGCCCGAGGCCACGAACTGCGCGGCCTGGGCGACGTTCTCGCCCATCACGAGCACGGGTTGGAGCGCCTCCCACAGACCCGCCGCGCGCAGGGCGTCGCGCGCGCGCATGCCGTAGGGCGCATGTTCGGGATTGGCGATGGCGAAGCGGCGCACCCGCCCTTCGCGCAATGCCGCGGCCAGGTCCTCGAGCGCGCCATCCGCCGCCAGGGGCCCGCCGCGCCGCACGAGCAGGGCCAGGCGGCCCTCGGCATAGGGCGCGCCTTCGTCGGGCAGGACGCCATCGCGCGCCAGCGCGCGCACGAAGCTTTCATCCGCGGCCATGAACAGCTCGTAAGGGGCGCCCTGGCGCAGCTGGCGCGCGAAATTGCCCGTCGAGCCGAACACCGCCCGCACCCGGCCGCGCCCCTCGGCGGCGAAGGCGGCGGCCAGCTCGGGAAAGGCGAATTGCAGGTCCGAGGCGGCCGCCACCAGCGCCTCGGGGTCCGCCTGCCGGGCGCGCGCGCCGGGCGCGGACGCGGCAGCCATTGCGGCCAGGAGGGCGACGAGCGCGATGCGAAGGCGGCGGCGGAGCATGTGACCTCGAGCGTTATTTCCGCTCGACCATATCCGTGGCGCCCGGCGCCGCGTCAACCCTGCTCTTCCTCCGCGCCCGCCGGCGGGGCGGGCGCCAGGGCGGCAAGGCGCGCCAGCGGCGCGGCGGCGCCCTGGCGCGCGGCGGCCTCGACGGCGCGGTAGGCCTCGAGCGCGGCGCGCCCGGTTTCGGTCAGATGCGCGCCGCCGCCGCCGCGGCCGCCGCGCGCGCGCGTCACCAGCGGACGTTCGAACATGCGGTTGAGCGTCTCGATCAGCTGCCAGGCGCGCTTGTAGCTCATGCCCATGGCGCGGCCCGCCGCGGCGATCGAACCCGTCTGGTCCACGCGCTCGAGCAGCTCGGCCTTGCCGGGCCCGATCATGGCGCCCTGGGCGAAGACGACCCGGATGCGCAGCGCCGGCATCGGGGCGGAAGAAGGCTGTTTCGCGGTCATGCGCGCATCCTTGCCCGCGCGCGCCCCTCGCGCAAGCGCCGCCGCCGCCGCCCGCTCGCCCGGCGCGAGACGGCGCGCAGGCCGCCCCCGCCGGGGGGGGCATGGGCGCCCCGACGCCCGCCCCGCGGCGCAAGGACCGCGCGGCGCGCGCGCCCCGGCCCGCCGCCCCGCGCGCCGATGGCGCGCGCCCGGGCGCGCCCTCGCCATCCGCGGGCGCGCCGCCGCGCCATCCGCCCGACGCGGCGCGGGTCCGGACTGGACTTGCGCGCCCGGCCGCCGCACTGTGGCCCCGATCGCTTGTCCGCAGGAGTGTTCGCCATGCTTCCGCCCGGCTTCGCCTCGGCCCCCGCGCGCTCGTCCTATGACGTGGTGATCATCGGCGGCGCGATCATGGGCTCGGCCGCGGCGTGGTTCCTGACCCGCGACCCGGACTTCGACGGCTCGGTGCTGGTGGTCGAGCGCGACCCGGCCTATGAGCGCTGCTCGACCGCGCACACCAACTCTTGCATGCGCCAGCAATTCTCGACCGAGCTGAACGTGCGCATCTCGCAATTCGGGGCCGAGTTCGTGAAGACCCTGCACGAGCGCATGGGGGGAGACCCGGACGTGCCGCGGCTGTCGATCCGCAATTTCGGCTATCTGTATCTGGCCGCCGACCAGGCCTTCGCCGAAACGCTGCGCGCCAACTGGCGGGTGCAGCGCGCCGCCGGCGCCGGGACCGAGCTGCTGAGCCCCGACGAGATCGCGGCCCGCTATCCGTTCTATGCGCTGGACGACGTGGTGCTGGGTTCGATCAACACGCGCGACGAGGGCTGGTTCGACGGCGCGGCGCTGTTCGACCAGCTGCGGCGGGGCGCGCGCGCCGCGGGGGCCGAGTTCGTCGCCGACGAGGCGGCGGCGCTCGAGCTTGCGCCCTCGGGCGCGCGGGTCGAGGCGGTGCGCCTCGCGTCGGGCGCGCGGGTCGCCTGCGGCTGCGTCGTGAACGCGGCGGGCCCGCGGGCGGCGCGGGTCGCGGCGATGGCGGGCATCGACCTGCCGGTCGAGCCGCGCAAGCGCTTCACCTAGATCTTCAAGGCCGAGCGTCCGCTCGAGCGCGACCTGCCGCTGACCATCGACCCCTCGGGGGTGCATGTGCGCGAGAACGGCGGCGGCACGTATATGTGCGGCGCCGCGCCCGAGCCCGACGAGGCCGTCGATCCCGACGATTTCGAGATGGACCACGCCATGTGGGAAGAGCGCGTCTGGCCGGCGCTGGCGCGGCGCATTCCGCGCTTCGAGGCCATACGCCAGACCCATTGCTGGGCGGGGCACTATACGATGAACCTGCTCGACCGCAACGCGGTGATCGGACCGCATCCGCGGGTGGGCAACTTTCACTTCATCAACGGCTTTTCCGGCCATGGGCTGCAACAGGCGCCCGCCATGGGGCGCGGCCTGGCCGAGATGATCGTGCACGGGGCCTATCGCAGCCTGGACCTGTCGCCCTTCGGCTATGAGCGCATCGAGGCCGGGCGCCCGATCCGCGAGCGCGCGGTGATCTGAGGCGCGGGGCGGGCCCGTCAGTCCTGCCCGCGCAGCGCGTCGATGATCGGGCATCCGCGCGCCTCGCCCTCGGCGCAAAGCGCCAGCGTGTCGGCCAGCGCGGCCTCCATGCGGCGCAGATCGGCGATGCGCGCGCGCACGTCCTCAAGGCGGCGCGAGGCCAGCCGCGCGGCCTCGGCGCAGCTGCGCCCGCCGCTTTCGGACAGGGCGAGAAGCTCGGCGATCTCGTCCAGCGCAAAGCCCAGAACCCGCGCGCGCAGGATGAAGCGCAGCCGCGCCACATGCCCCTGGTCGTAGACGCGCCAGTTGGCCGCGTCGCGCGGGGGCGCGGGCAACAGGCCGACCTTCTCGTAATGGCGCACGGTCTCGGCGTTGCAGCCCGCAAGACGCGCCAACTCGCCGCGGCGCAGCGCCGCGGGGCGCGCGCCGTCGGCCCGATCGCGGGATGAGGCGGTCATGATCGGCTCCTTCGCATCTTGGGGCAGAGTGGCGCGGCTTGCCGGACCGGGCAAGCCCCGGCCGCGCCGGAGGACATAATCCGCTGGCGCGCCCGGACCGCGGCGGCCACAATGCCGCGACCCGAACGCCCGCAACCGACCGGAGCCCGCATGCCGCACCGAAGCAAACGCCTCGCCCTGATCCGCGCCGGGATCGACACCTATCGCCAGCCCGTCGTCTACATGCGCGCCGATTGCGACCTGTGCCGGTCCGAGGGGTTCTCGTCGCTGGCGCGGGTCGAGATCACGCTGGGCGCGCGCAGCATCGTGGCCACGCTCAACGTGGTGACCGAAGGCGCATGGCTGCCGCCGGGCGCGGCGGCGCTGAGCGAAGCGGCGTGGGAGGCGCTCTCGCCCGAGCCGGGCGCGATGGCCAGCTTCTCGCACCCCGAGCCGCCCGTCTCGGCCGACGCCATCCGCGCCAAGGTCTATGGCCGGCGGCTGAACCAGGCGGCCTTTCGCGACATCGTGCGCGACATCGTCGGGCGGCGGCTGTCGGAGCTTGAGCTGGCGGCCTTCGTCGCCGCCTGCGCGGGCGACCGGCTGGACGCCGAGGAAACCGTGGCCCTGACCCGCGCCATGGTCGAGACCGGCCGGCGCCTGGAATGGGGCGAGGGCATGGTGCTGGACAAGCACTGCGTGGGCGGCCTGCCGGGCAACCGGACCACGCCGATCGTGGTCGCCATCGTGGCGGCCTCGGGGCGGCGCATTCCCAAGACGTCGAGCCGGGCCATCACCTCGCCCGCCGGCACGGCCGACACGATGGAAACCATGGCGCCGGTCGCGCTGTCGGCCGAGGCGATGCGCAAGGTGGTCGAGGCCGAGGGCGGCTGCGTGGTCTGGGGCGGCGGGCTGGACCTGGCGCCGGCCGACGATCTGCTGATCCGGGTCGAGCGCCCGCTCGATTTCGATTCCGAGGGGCAGATGGTGGCCTCGATCCTGTCCAAGAAGGCGGCGGCCGGCTCGACGCATGTGCTCATCGACATGCCCGTGGGGCCGACGGCGAAGGTGCGCTCGAGCGCGGCGGCGCACATGCTCGAGGCGCGGCTCCTGACGACGGCCGAGGCGCTGGGCCTGAACGCGCGGGTGCGCCTGAGCGACGGGTCGGGCCCGGTGGGGCGCGGGATCGGTCCCGCGCTCGAGGCCCATGACGTGCTGGCCGTGCTGCGCCGCGCGCCCCACGCGCCGCAGGATCTGCGCGAGCGCGCGCTGGACATCGCGGGGGCGCTTCTGGACATGGCCGCCGAGGCCGAGGGCGGCCCCGCCGCGCAGGGCCGCGAGACGGCGCAGGCCCTGCTCGACTCGGGCGCGGCCGAGGCGAAGTTCATGGCCATCTGCGCCGCGCAGGGCGGATTTTCCGAACCGGGCCGCGCGGCCCATCGGCGCGTCGAGCGCGCGCCGCATGCCGGCGCGGTGGCGCAGATCGACAACCGGCGCATCGCGCGCATCGCCAAGCTGGCCGGCGCGCCGGGGCGCAAGAACGCCGGGGTGCTGCTGCACGCGAGCCTGGGCCAGAGGGTGGACAAGGGCGATCCGCTCTACGAGATCCACGCCGAGACGCCGGGCGAGCTGGAGTGGGCCGCCGAATATGCCGGCGCGCGCGCGCATCCCTTCCGCATCGAGGCCGAGGCATGAAGCCGTTTCTGCTGGTCTTTCCGGGCATGGAGCGGCTGGCCGCCGCGCTGGCCGCCGAACTGGACGCCGAGCGCGCGCCGGTCGCGCTGCACCGCTTTCCCGACGGCGAGACGCTGGTCGCCCTGCCCCCGGATCTGGACGGGCGCGACGCGGCGCTGCTGGTCGGGCTGCGCGACCCCGACCGGCAGGCGCTGGCGCTGCGCTTCGCCGCCGTCACGGCGCGCGAGCTGGGCGCGCGCCGGGTCGGGCTGATCGCGCCCTACATGGCCTACATGCGCCAGGACGCGCGCTTTGCGCCCGGGCAGGCCGTCAGCGCGCCGATCTTCGCCCGTTTTCTCGAGGAAGGCGTCGACTGGCTGACCACGCTGGACCCGCACCTGCACCGCATCCCCTCGCTCGATGCGTTGTTCTCGATCCCCGCGCGCCGCGCCGTCGCGGCGCCCGCCATCGCGCGCTGGGTGGCGGCGAACGTGCCCGACGCGGCGCTGCTGGGCCCCGACGGCGAAAGCGGCCAGTGGGTGCGCGAGGCGGCGCGCCTTGCGGGTCTGCCCTTCGAGGTGCTGACCAAGCGCCGCTCGGGCGATTTCGAGGTGACGCTGAGCGCGCCCAGCGCAAGGCTGGCGCGCACGCACACGCCGGTGGTGGTGGACGACATCGCCTCGTCCGGGCGCACCATGGCGCGGGCCGTGGCGCTGCTGCGCGAAGCGGGCGCGCGCGCTCCGGTCTGCGTGGTGACGCACGCGATCTTCGCGGGCGATGCGCTCGAGGTCATCATGGCCGCGGGCGCCGCGCGGGTGGTGAGCACGACCTCTCTGCCCCATCCGACGAACGCCATCGAGATCGCGCCGCAGCTGGCCGCCGAGACGCGCGCCCTCGGCTGGGGCGCTGCGCCCGAAGGCTGAGCGCCGCGCCTCATGGCGGCGCCTGGCTGGGCCGGGCGCGGCCGGCCGCCCCCTGGCCTCGCGCGGAATTGCCGGGCCCCGGCACGCATCCGGCCGATCGCACGCCGCGCAGGGGCCGACGACGCGCCTGCAGACGCTGCGCCCGGCATGCGCCCGCCCGCACCCGCCCCGCCCGGGTTTTCCGGGCCCCGGCGCCCATCCGCCCGATCGCCCGCCGCGCAGGGGCCGCCGGCGCTGCCATGAACGCTGCGCCGAGGGTGCGTCCGTCTCTGCGCGGCGCATGGGCCGGACCCGCTGGGGCCCTTGGCGCGCCCCCCCTTGCCAGGACCGGGCCGAGGGGCGCCATGGCCCGCTCGGGCCATGGTCTGACCAAGGGTTGGTGGGGCGGCGAAGGCTGGGCCTGCGCGGCGCCAGCCAGGGGGAAGGGGTCCGGGCGCAAGAGGCGCTCGTCCGGCGCGGGCCGGGCGGCGGCGGGTCGGGCGTCGCCGCGCCCGCCCGTCGGCCATGGGCGCCGCCTTGCCAGGCTCGGGCGCCAAGCCGACCGGGGGGGGCCTGTCGCGCGCCGCTCAGCCGCCCGCCAGATCGGGGAACAGGGCGCGCATCGCCTCGGGCGTTGCGGCGCACAGGCCGCGCTCGGTGATCAGCCCGCTGACCAGCTCGGCGGGCGTGACGTCGAAGGCGGGGTTGCGCGCGCCCGTGGCCTCGGGACAGATGCGCACCTGAACGATGCGCCCCTCGGGGTCCAGCCCCTGCACATGGGTGACCTCGCGCGGGTCGCGCTCTTCGATCGGGATTTCGCTCAGCCCGTCGGTCGCCGTCCAGTCGATGGTCGGCGAGGGCAGCGCGACATGGAAGGGCACGCCGTTGGCCCTGGCCGCCAGCGCCTTGAGATAGGTGCCGATCTTGTTGCACACATCGCCGCGGGCGGTCACGCGGTCGGTTCCGACGATGACCAGATCCACCTCGCCGCGCTGCATCAGATGGCCGCCGGCGTTGTCCACGACAAGCTCGTGCGAGACGCCATGGCCGGCCAGCTCCCACGCCGTCAGCTGCGCGCCCTGATTGCGCGGGCGCGTCTCGTCGACGAAGACATGCACGTCCATGCCGGCCTCGACCGCCTGGTAGATCGGCGAGGTCGCCGTGCCCCAGTCGACCGTCGCGATCCAGCCCGCGTTGCAATGGGTCAGCACGTTGACCCGCCCGCCGCCCTTGCGCGCCGCCGCCTCGCGCAGCAGCGCCAGGCCGTGCTCGCCGATGCGGCGGTTGATCTCGACATCCTCGTCGCAGATGGCCGCCGCCTCGGCCGCCGCCGCCTCGGCGCGCCGCGCCGCGGGCAGCGGCGCCAGCGCGGCGTGCATGCGGTCGAGCGCCCAGCGCAGGTTGATCGCCGTGGGCCGCGTCGCCAGCAGCCGGGCGCGCGCGTCGGCAAGGGCCTGATCCGAGGGATCCTCCTGCATGCGCAGCGCCACGCCCCAGGCGGCCGTCGCGCCGATCAGCGGCGCGCCGCGCACCCACATCTCGGAAATGGCGCGGGCGAAGTCCTGAAGCGTGCGCAGCGCGACGATGCGCAGCTCGTGCGGCAGCCATCGCTGGTCGATGATCCGCACCTCGCCGCCGGCGTCGCGCCAGATGGAACGATAGTGAACGCCGTCGATCTTCATGGCCGCCTCCTGCGTCGCTTCGCCCGCCCCTTCTAGACGCGCGCGCGGGCGGGCGCCAGAGCGCGCCGCCTGCCCCGCCCGACCATTCCGCAGGACCGGGCGGGGGCGGGGCGGGCGTCAGGCGCCGCGCGCGGGCGCCTTGACGCGGAACACGATCAGGTAAAGGGCCGGCGCGAACAGCAGCGTGATCACCGTGCCCGCGACGATGCCGCCCATCAGCGCATAGGCCATCGGCCCCCAGAACACCTGATGCGAGATCGGGATCAGCGCCAGGCTGGCCGCCGAGGCGGTCAGCACGATCGGACGCGCGCGGCTCTCGGTGGCCTCGCGCACCGCCGACCAGGGGTCCAGCCCCTCGGCGCGCAGGGCCTCGATGCGGTCCACCAGGATGATCGAGTTGCGGATCAGGATGCCGCCCAGCGCCAGCACGCCCAGAATGGCGACGAAGCCCATGGGCGCCCCGGCCGAAAGCAGCGCCGCGACGACGCCGGTCAGTCCCAGCGGCGCCACCGAAAGCACGATCAGCGCAAGGCGGAAGCTTTGCATCTGCACCATCACGAGGGTGATGATGATCAGCACCATCAGCGGCGCGACGGCGGCGATGGGCGCCTGGGACTCGGCGCTTTTCTCGACCGAGCCGCCCAGCTCGACCGCATACCCCGCCGGCAGGTCCTGCGCGAAGCGCGCGATCTTCGGCGCCAGCGCCTTGACGATGGTGGCGGGCTGGTCGTCGGTGGCGACGGCGGCCTCGACGGTTACGGTGGGCATGCGGTTGCGCTGCACGACCATGGGCTGCTCGGTCTCGAAGCGGAAGGCGGCGATGGCCGAAAGCGGCGCCGCGCCCCCGCCGGGCAGGCTGATCTGAAGGTTGTAGAGCGCCTCGACCGAGCTGCTCGCCTCGGGGCGGCCGCGCGCGGTGACGTCGATCAGATATTCGCCGTCGCGCAGGCTGGTCATGCGCGCGCCGTCATAGATCGTCGCCAGCGCCGAGGCCACGTCCGGCGCCGTCAGCCCCAGCTGGCGCGCCTTGTCCTGCAGAAGCTCGAGCCGGACCACCTGCGCGGGGGCGTTCCAGTCCAGCGCCAGCGCCGTCAGGCGCGGATCGGTGGCGACGACGGCGGCCAGCTCGCGCCCCAGATCGCGCACCTTGTCGATGTCGGGCCCCGACAGGCGATACTGCACCGGACGCCCCACTGGAGGGCCGATGTCGAGCAGCTTGACCAGCACGTCGGCCCCTGGCAGCTCGCGCGCGGCAAGGGCCGTGAGCTCGGTCCGCAGTCGGTCGCGGGCCTCGATGCCGGGGGTCTGGATCACGATCTGGCCGAAATTGGGCGACGGGGTCTTGGGCTCGGAGGGCAGAAGAAAGCGCGGCGCCGAACGGCCCGCATAGGCGGTCCAGAACAGCGCCTCGTCGCGGTCCTTCAGATGCGCCTCGATGCGCGCCAGCGCGGCCGAGGTGGCCTCGATCGAGGCGTTCTGCGGCAGCGTGACGTTGACCAGAAGCTCGCGCCGGTCGGAATCGGGGAAGAACTGCTGCTCGACGAAGCGCATGCCCCACAGCGAGGCCGCGAAGGCCAGCGCCGTCAGCGCCACGGTCAGCCAGCGCATGCGCATGGCGCCCGTCAGAACGGCGCGGAACATGCGCCGCGACAGGCCGGGCTTGTGCGCGTCATGCGCCCAGCGCGCGGGCAGCAGCGTCACGCCCAGCACCGGGGTGAACAGCACCGCCACCACCCACGAGACCAGCAGCGACACGGCGATCACGACGAAGAGCGAGAAGGTGAACTCGCCCGCCGCCGAGCTGTTGAGCCCGATGGGAATGAAGCCGGCCGCGGTGATGAGCGTGCCCGTCAGCATGGGAAAGGCGATGGTGCGCCAGGCGTAGGAGGCGGCCGCCCGGCGGCTTTCGCCCAGCTCGAGGCGGGTGATCATGGTCTCGACCGCGATCATGGCGTCGTCCACCAGCAGCCCCAGCGCGATGATGAGCGCGCCCAGCGAGATGCGCTGCAGGGTGAAGCCGGCATGCTCCATGAACACGAAGGTGATCGCCAGCACCAGGGGCACGGCCAGCGCCACCACCACGCCCGCCCGCAGCCCGACCGAGATGAAGCTGACGATCATGACGATGGCCACCGCCTCGAACAGCGCCTGGGTGAAATGGCCCACGGCCTCTTCGACGCTGGCGGGCTGGTCGGCGATCTTGACGATCTCGACCCCGACCGGCAGGCGCGCGCGGGCCGCGTCCACCACCTGGTCCAGCGCCTTGCCGAACTTGAGGATGTCGGCGCCCTTGCGCATGCCCACGCCCAGGCCCAGCGCCTCTTGGCCGTTGTAGCGGAACAGCTCGGAGGGGGGCTCCTCGTAGCCGCGGCGGATCGTGGCGACGTCGGTCAGGCGGAAGAAGCGGTCGCCCACGCGCAGGTTCACCCCGGCCAGGCCGTCGGCGTCCAGGAACTGCCCGCCCACGCGCACCAGCACGCTTTGCGCGCCGGCCTCGATCACGCCCGAGGGCACGATGGCGTTCTGGGCGGCGAGCGTGGCGCGCACCTGCTCGAGCGTGACGCCCAGCGCGGCCATCTTCTCGGGGGCGAACTCGAGATGCACCACCTCCTTGCGGTCGCCGAAGATGATGACCTTGCCCGCATCCGGCAGGCGCTGGATGTCGCGGCGCAGCTCCTCGGCCATGTCCTTGAGCTCGCGCGGGGAATAGCCGTCGGCGATGAAGGCGTAGAGGTTGCCGAACACGTCGCCGAAGCGGTCGTTGAATCCGAAGCCGGCGAATTCGGGCGGGAACTCGGCGCGGATGTCGTTCATCATGTTGCGCACCTGCTGCCAGACGCGCGGAATGGCCGGGCCGCGGATGGTCGGCTCGAGGTTCACATAGACGATGGTGCGCCCGGGCCAGGTGACCGAGCGGGTGAAGTCCAGCTCGTCCAGCTCCTCGAGCTTCTTCTCGATGCGGTCGGTGACCTGGTCCAGCGTCTCCTGCACCGTGGCGCCGGGCAGCGCGGCGGTGATGACCATGGTCTTGATGGTGAAGTCCGGGTCTTCCTGCCGGCCGATGTTCAGATAGGACATAACGCCGGCGATCATGCTGACCGCCATCAGATACCAGACGAAGGAACGGCGGCGCAGCGCCCAGTCCGACAGGTTGAAACCTTCGCTCATCGCGGCATCCTCGGCCCAAGCCTCTGTCCTTCGGTCAGCGAGCGCACGCCCTTCACGACCACCTCCTCGCCCGCGCTCAGCCCCGACAGGATCACGACGCGCCCGTCGATGCGCGCGCCCACGCGCACCGGGCGCAGCTGCGCGCGGCGCTCGGGCGGGGCGACGACCCACACCGCCGGCCCGTCGGGGCCGCGCGTGAGCGCCTCGGCGGGAATGCTGGGCGGCCCGGCCTTGACGGGGGGCGGCGCGACGAAGGCCAGCGCGCCGATGCGGAACTCGGGCGGGGCGTCGGTCATGGCGAAGCGCGCGCGCCGGGTGCGGGTGCGCGGATCGGCGACCGGATCGACCCGGCGCAGGCGCAGATCGGTCCGAACCTCGGGCAGCGCGGCGAGCCGCGCGCGGGCCGGCGCGTCGCCGGCGAACAGGGTCAGGTCCGCCTCGGTCAGATCGGCCACCACCTCGCGCTCTTCGACCGCGGCGACGCGCAGCAGCGGCGCCCCCGCCGAGACCGCCGCGCCCGGTTCCACGAAGACCTGCGTGACCACCCCGTCATGGGGCGCGCGCAGCGTCGCCTTGTCGAGCCGGTCCTGCGCCTGGGCCAGCGCCGCGCGGGCCTGCTCGAGACGCGCGCGCGCCGCCGCCAGCTGACGCTCGGCATCCTCGAGCCGCGCCGCGCTTTCGACCCCGCGCGCGACCAGCTCGGCCTCGCGATCGCGCGCGTCCCGAGCCGACAGCAGCTCCTGCTCGGCCGCAATCACGCCGGCGCGGGCCGCCCAGACGTCGGCCTCGAGCGCCTCGGGATCGAGCCGCGCCAGAACCTGCCCCGCCCGCACCTCGTCGCCCACATCGGCCGGCCGCGCCGCCACGACGCCCGAAAGCGGAAAGGCCAGGTCCGTCTCGACGCGCGCGACCACCGCGCCGACGAAGTCGCGCCGCCCGGCCGCCTCGGCGCCGACGATGACGCTGAGCACCGGACGCGGCGGCGCCTGCTCGGGCGCGGGCGCGGGGCCTTGCGACATGGCGCGCGCCCCGGCGCCGCTCAGCGCCAGCGCCAGCATCGCGGCCGCGCAGGCGCCGCGAAGGCGCGGACCGGCCGTGGCGAAGAGGGAGTCGCCGGAGGGCGTCTTCGGGGGATTCGCCTTGCGGGGGGTCATTCCGTCACCTCCGAGAGCACGACCCTGCGGCCCGGATAAAGCAGCTGCGCGCCCGCGACCACGACCAGCTCGCCCGGCTCGACGCCCGATTCGAGGATGATGCGCCCATCGGCGAAGCCCGACAGCGCCACGGGCCGGATCGCGACGCGGCCGCTTGCCGGATCCGCGACCCACACCGCCGCCGAGCGCCCAAGGGCCGACAGCGCCGAAGCGGGCAAGGAGATGCGCTCGGGCAGGGTCTGCGAGACGATGGCGCGCACCGGATCGCCAAAGCCCAGCCCTTGATGCGGCGGCTCGACCGCCACCTTCACCTCGACCGTGCCGGTGCGCGGATCGACCAGCGGCGAGATGCGCCGCACCTTGCCCGCATGGCGGATCGAGGGATCGGACAGCGGATGCAGCGTCACCTCCAGCGCCTCGGGCACGCCGGTGGGGGCGGTTTCGGGCGCCTGGAACACCGCGTCGATCGCGTCGCCAAGCGCGAGCGTCATGACGGGCCGCGCGGCGCCCACCACCTCGCCCGGCTCGATGAGGCGCTCGATCACCAGCCCGTCGGCGGGCGCGCGCAACACGGCGTCGGACAGGGCCTTGCGCGCGCGGTCGAGCTCGGCCCGGGCGCGTTCGAGGCCGGCGCGGGCGACGAAATAGGCGCGCCTGGCCTCGTCGCGGCGCACGCGCGTCGATGCGCCGCGCTCGAGCAGCGCCTCCTGCCGGCGGAACTCGGTCTGGGCGCGGCGATGGTCGGCCTCGGCCGCCTCGAGCGCGGCCTGCGCGGCGCGCAGCGCCTGCTCCTGCTGGATGGCGTCGAGGCGCGCCAGCTCTTCGCCGGCGCGCACGCGCTCGCCCTTGTCGCGGCTGACCGACAGCACCCGGCCGCCCATGGGAAAGGCGACGTCGAGGCTGTCGCGCGGGGCGATCTCGCCGGTCAAGGCCAGAACGCGGCGCACCGGGCGCGGCTGGGCGCGCACCACTTCGACGCGAATGGGCGCCTCGGCGGCGGGGCCCGCGGCCGGCTCGGACACGGTTTCGGCGCCGCGCGCCGGCGCGGCCAGAATGCATGACGCGGCGATCAGGGCCAGAACGGCCCCCGGCGCGGCGCGCCGGCGGCGATCACTGGTCATCGGTCGGCTCCTTGCCCGGAAGGGCCTCGATCATCCGCCGCAGCTCGGGCAAGGCGGCGCGGATCTGCGCCCTGCCCTCGGGCGCGGCGGCGAACATGTCGAACAGGCGCAGCCCCTCGATCGCGCTCCAGATGGCGAAGGCGCGGTCGGGCGCGGCGGTTTCCGCCGCGATCCGCGCCCAGCGCGCGCGGAACTCGGCGCGCACGGGGTCGAGCAGCGCCGGATCCTCGGCGCTTGCGGCGAGAATCGCCATGGGCAGGCGGTCGCCCTCATCCATCATCTGCTCGAGCGCCGAGAGGAACCCGCGCAAGGTGGGATTGGGCGCGCCGCGCGCCGCCTCGCGATGGGCGTCGCAACGTGCGCGCAAGGCCTCGACCTCGCGCGCGATCAGGGCCGCAAGCAGCGCGGCCTTCGAGGGGAAGTGATAGAGCACGCCGCCCTTGCTGAGGCCGCTCGCCGCGGTGACTGCGTCGATGGTGACGTGACGCGCGCCGCGCTCGCGCGCGATGCGCGCGGCCGCGTCCAGAATGCGCGCGCGCGTCTCCCCGGCCTGAGCCGCCTGCTTGTCGCGATGCGGAATCGTCATGGCGGGCGCGATATACCGTCCAGATGGTTCAGTCAACGCGGAAGTCTAGAATGGCGGCGAATTGGGGGTTGTGGCGGCCCCGGTTTTGTTGGTATTTCCCGCCTCGGAGACGTGGCCGAGTGGTCGAAGGCGCTCCCCTGCTAAGGGAGTAAACGGGCAACCGTTTCGAGGGTTCGAATCCCTTCGTCTCCGCCACTTGCCACTGAGGAATGTTTCTCCCGATCCGGCTGCGGCCGGATTTTTCCGTTGTATTCGGGGGTTATGCGGTTGGGGCTGTTCACCTTGCCCGGCGCGGGAAGGCCAAAATCGGTCTCTCCGGGCCGATATTCTCTGAACCTGTTGACTGCGCGGATTTGCTGAGTTTTCCGCAAGCCACTGATTAAGCGCGAAAAATCTGTAACGCAACCTGAACACTTCGAGGACGGTCGCGCCACCGGAGAAACGACCGGGGTCGGACGTTCTCATGCCAAGGCTCGTTCCAGGCGCAACTTTCGGTGTTCCCAGTCCGGCATCACGCGCGTGAGGAGTTCGAAGAACGCGGGGCCGTGATGCGGCTCGGCGATGTGGCAGAGCTCATGGGTAATCACGTAGTCGATGGCGTCGACCGGCGCCTGAATGAGGCGCAGGTTGAGCAGCAGGCGGCCGGCGGGCGACATGGAGCCCCACCTCTGACGGATTTTCCGAACGATCAGCCCCCTTGGGCGGAACGCCTCGGGGTCCGGAAAGTACCCCAGACAATGCTCGATCCGTTCCGGAAACCTGATATGGGCGCGTTCGCGATACCAGGCTTCCACCAGAGCCTGCGTCGCCTCGGGCCTGTTCGGCCGGTGCGTCTGCACAACGATGAACCCCCGGATCAGCTTCACGCCTTCCTGAACATGCGGGACGACCTTGAGCCGATACTGGCGCCCGAGATACAGGTGGGTCTCGCCGGCGACAAACCGGCGTTCGGGCGTGCGCGGCAGGAACTGCGCGAAGTATTTTTGCTGCCGCGTCACCCAGGCCGCACGCTTGCGCAGCCTGGCCTCGATCGCTTCCAGCGGAGCGTCCTCCGGGGCCGCGATCACCACCGTGGTATCGGGCTCCACGGCGATCTCCAGCGTCTTCCTGGGTCGGCGCACGATTTCATAGGCGATTTCCTGCGTGCCATAGCGCAGGCAGTGCCGTTCGCGTCTCATGCGCGAAACCGGGCCCGGGCCAGGTCCATGATTTTCAGCTCGATCTCGTCGAGCGTCTCGACCGGGAGTTCGACGCCCTTCTCGTCGCGCAGGACATCGAAGAAATAGTCGTCGATGGCGTTGCGCAGATTGTTCTGGGCGACGTCGTTGGACCAGATGCCGACGATCAGGTGCGACCTGATGATGTCTATGACCGCGAGGGCGACGGAGGCCACCTCCCTTTCGGGCACTTGCTCCCCGTCCTTTGTCTGCAACAGCCCCTCGAGAATGCCGAAGAACGCCTGCGCATCCTCGTCGCCGCGAATGCTTTCGGGGACGTCCCTGCCACGCTCCTTGCGGGCCACCTTGCTGGCCAGATCGACGACGCTGTTCAGATAGTCGCGCTCGGACAGGCGTTTCTCGCGATAGGCGCGGATCGTGTCTTCAAGCAACTCCGAGAACTGTTTGTAGAACGTCGGATCCTCATCCATCCGCTCGCTGATCACCCGCCGGGTCGCGCTGGCGACGCGGTCAGCCCTGGAAGCCTCGGAGACGCCCGTTTCCTCGACGACCGCCTGCAAGGCGTCGGGATCGTTGATATTCACGACCTCTATGATGGTTTCGGCCGGCATCGCCACGACGTGATCGTCGAGCAGTTTCTGGATCTTCGGCTCGAACTCGCGGACATCGACGGTTTCCTGGTAGCGCAGTTGAACCGAGCGTTTGAGTTCGGAAAACTGCTTCCAGTCCCGCTTCAGCGCATCGATCTTCGCCTCGTCGAACACGTCGTAGAGCTTGTCGGACGAAAGCGAGATGTGCAGGCAACGGCTGAAGGCCTTGAGGCGAGCGTAGAAGTCCTGTCGCAGCGCCTCGTCGGCCAGCAGCTGCTCGAACTGCTCCATGTCCTTCTTGTTGCGCACGGGCTTGAACAGATCCCACAGCTGGTCGTGAAGCTGCGGCAGCTTGCGGATCTCTTTCTTGATGTCGTGGACCGATCCGGCAAGATCGTTCGGATCATAGCCCTCGAAGGCGCTGTAGGTCGTCAGCGCCTTGTCGAGCTCGCCCAGAAGTCCCTCGTAGTCGATGATGAAGCCGAATTGCTTCTCGACGCCGTCCTCCTCGTAGAGCCGGTTCACGCGCGCGATGGCCTGAAGAAGGTTGTGCTCCTTGAGGGACTTGCAGACGTAGAGCACCGTGTTGCGCGGGGCGTCGAAGCCGGTCAGAAGCTTCGAGACGACGATCAGGATCTCGGGATCGCCCGAGCCCTTGAAGGCTTCGATGATCTGGCGGTTGTATTCCTCCTCGGACTTGTAACGGTCCATCATCCGCGACCAGAAGCGGCGAACCAAGTCCTTCGACTCCTGATCGACTTCTTCGTTGCCCTCGTTGTCATCGGGCGGCGAAATGATGATCTCGCTCGTCACATGGCCGATCTCGTCCAGCACCTCCTTGAACTTTACCGCCGCGGCCTTGGACGGGGCCACAAGCTGCGCCTTGAACCCGGTTCCCTGCCAGTGCTTGCGGAAATGCTCGGAGATGTCGAAGGCCTTGGCGCGGATCGCCTGGTCGGTTTTGGCCAGCGCGTCCATGCGGGAATATTTGCGCTTGAGGTCGGCCTTCTGGCTGTCGGTCAGCCCCTCGCTGATCTTTTCGAACCACTTGTCGATCACGCCGCCACTCACCTGCTGTTCGACCAGCCGGCCCTCGTAAAGCAGCGGGACGACCGCGCCATCGGCGACTGCCTCGTCGATCTTGTAGTGATGAATCAGTCGGCCGAAGGTCGACAGCGTGTTTTTTTCCTTTTTCAACAGGGGCGTGCCGGTAAAGCCCAGATAGCAGGCCTTCGGCAGCAGGCGGCGCATCTTTGTGGCGAACTGGCTGTGACCGCCATGGCGCCCGGTCTGGCTGCGGTGGCTTTCGTCAACCAGGACAAAGATGTTCGGGTCATCGTCGGCGAAGTCGCTGTTCCGCAGCGCGGTGTCGAACTTGTTGATGATTGTCGTGACCAGCGGCGTCCGGTTGCGGATCAGATCCAGCAGGTTGGCGCCGCTGGTTGCCCGCTCCGGCTCCATGTCGCAGGACTTGAAGGTCGCCTTGATCTGCTTGTCGAGATCGTCGCGGTCGGTGACGATCAGGATGCGCGGGTTCTCGATATTCGGCTCGAGAGCTAGGGCGCGGCCCAGCATGACCATGGTCAGCGACTTGCCCGAGCCCTGCGTGTGCCAGATCACACCGCCCTTGCGCGAGCCGTCGGGGTTCACCTGCCGGACGGTCTCGATCGCCCGCCGGATGCCGAAGAACTGCTGGTGACGTGCCACCTTGCGCACGCCGCCATCGAAGACCGTGAAGCGCCGGATCAGATCCAGCAGCCGTTCGGGGCGGCAGAGTGCGTGGATCGTGCGATCCTGAGCCGTCACCGCGCGGGCGCCCTCGGCCGCCACCTCGTCGAAATAGCGCCGCGCCGGGGCGAAATCGCCCGAGAAGATCGCGGCCTTTTCCGCCTCGGTCAGGGGGCGGTTGGCGATGCGGACGATATCCTCGTCGCGGTCTTCCTCGTCGCGCCAATCGCTCCAGAACTTGCGCGGCGTCCCCACCGTGGCATAGCGCGTCTCGTTGCGGTTCATGGACATCAAGAGCTGCGCGAAGTGGAACAGCTGGGGGATGTTGTCCTCGTTCTGATAGCCGATCAGCTGGCTATCGGCCTTTTTCAGGCTTTCCGTCGGCCGCTTGTTCTCGATCACCAGGACGGGGATGCCGTTGACGAAGGCGACGATGTCGCAGCGCTTGGTCTTGCTTGAACCCGTACGTTCGACGGAAAACTCGGCGGTGACGTGGAAAACATTGTTCTCCGGGTTTTCCCAATCGATGTAGCGGAAGGAATAGCTCTTGGAATCGCCGTCGATCGTCTTGGTGATCGTGGTGCCGAGGATCAGGGCGTCGTAGATGTCCTGATTGGTACCGCGCAGCCCCTTGAGCCGGTCGGGCGTGGGCTTGAGCCGCCGCATCGCCTCATGCGCGTCCTCGAGGTCAAAGGAATATTCCCGGCCGCGATAGGTGAAACGGTTGATCTTCATCAGCTGCTCGGCCAGCACATCGTCGAGCACCACATTGCGCAGCCGCCCGCTGCGCAGCCGCAGCGCCTCTTCCTGGCTGAGCGGTGTGAAGCCCAGCCCCACCAGCATCTGCATTGCGGGGATCTGCGACTGATATTTCTCGGCGGCGTTGAAGGTCATAGGGTCCACCCAGGATGCTTTGCCGCCCTGTAAAAGTCCACGCATGGGGCTTGTGGACATTGACCGAGTTTTTCGCGCGCGGGTTCGAGAATCTCGACCAGGCTCTGATAGAATTCACGCTCTCCGGGATAGGCCTCATTGCAATCCAAGAGCTCAAGGTGACGGCGATAGACGTAACAGATTGCGTCGGCGACCTGCACTAACGAGGAATGATGCGACTTTATCGCGAAGGCCGTGTTAATGATTTGATCGAATCGATCGCCCGGCGTGCGCGGCAACCACAGCTTCTTTCCACGTTTGCTGCCTCGCCTCTGATACAGCCCATCAAACCAGGGGTCCGCATCGTATAGACCGTCTGAGATAGCGGGCATCTCTTTTTTGTTGTCGTCGATGATGACAACGGTCAGGCCCTTGCCTTTCTGGGCACCCTGCATCTTCTTTTGAACGAGAGCGCAGGTGAACATGCCGCCGGCGAGCCAGTAGCTTTCTCCGAATGGATGTCCGTGACCGGCCTCGCGAGCCTTGGCAAGAGCGCCAAACGACAAACCGATGCCAAAAAGCTTTCCCCCATTGGCTACGGCGAGTTGACACATCTCGCTGAGAAACGCCTTCCGTTCAGCAGGGTCGATCTTGTTCCAGCCGCCCTTGCCATTGATGAATTTGCTGGTTTTCAGTTCCGTGTTTGAGCCCGGATGCCGGGCCAGAAACCCGGACAGCATCCTGTCGAAATCCGCGGTTTTCTTGCGCAGCTTGTAGGCGTCCACCATCAGGCCGCACATGACGAAAACATCGCCTTCACCGGCAGAGCCACTTTCATCGATATAGATGAACTTCATTGCGCCGCCCCCTTTTCCTCACCCGTCCTGACCCGCCATTCCCCCGTCAGGAGCTTCTGCATCAGCCCGCGTTTCTGGCGGGTGAGGGCTTCGATTTCGGCGTCGAGGAGGGTGAGTTCGTGCCGGGCGGTGGAGAGGATTTCGGCAATCCGGTCCTGCAATTCTCTTTCCGGAAGGCGAACGGGCGAAGCAAGCCAGTCCTCTGGCGACACGCGCCGGGCCTTTCGCTGCCCGCGGGCAAGATGGATTTGCCTCGTGTAGTAGGTCGGGCGCGTCAGGTATTCGATCAGCCATATCGGATTGACCGCATCCGACAGGTCAAACGCCGGCAGATCGAGGGTGGACTCGTAGCCGTCAAGTTCTGGCCCGAGAAGCGCGAAGGCGCCGTTGAGGAAGTCCAGCTTGCTCCAGATCAGTTGGCCGGCCTTGCGCCGATAGTAGCGTGTGCTGGTGCTCCCGCCGCGCGTGTCGATTTTTTCGACGGCTCCTTTCCCGTAGAGTCGAACGGAAATCTTGCGTGCTGTCGCGCCGTCTGTTCCCGGCTCGCGGCTTTCGGTCAGGAAGTCGCCGAACAGAGCGGGACGACCAACGCGACTTGCCGCGGCCACGAGCTTGTCCCGCAGCCCCTCGAACCGCCGCGCCTTGGCGGTGCGCAGCGTGGTGAGGGCCTCCAGCGCGGCGTCCCAGGTCCGCAGGATCTCGGCGATCTTGCGCTGTTCGGGGAGCGGGGGGAGCCACAGCCGCAATCCTTGAATGTCCCGAAAGATGAGGCCCGGCTGTGCGCCGACTTGCGTAACCGCCGAAATCTGTCGTCTTCCCTCGCGAGATTGGAGAAATGCAAGCACGATTTCGGCGAGTGCCTTTGATGGATTGACCGCAATCCGCGCATTTGTTTGGCTTATATTCGCGCCTTCGAGAAAATCGGGAACGATCGCAGCGGTCCCGACATCGCCCTTGATCGTTATGACCAAGTCTCCCGCTCTGAGCCGAGCACGCGAAAATGCCCGTTCGATAGCCGGAGAAACCCTTCGATAATCGTCAATCGGCTTCCATCCAAACGAGAAGTCTCCCCCCCTTACCAAAGGAATGCCGTTTGGATCGTGCTCGCCGGGCTGAACGACGCCATAGGTGATGGGACGATTGGGATCGATCAGCTCCCCGAGTTGCACCTCCCGCCACCCCTCACGCATCAACACCCAGCTCCCGCAGATAGCCCGCCATCTTTGCCCGCACCTCGGCCAGTTCGGCCTCGATCCGGTCGATCTCCTTCTGCACCGCGGCCACGTCGATTTCCTCTTCCGGCTCGAAGGTGTCCACATAGCGGGGGATGTTGAGGTTATAGTCGTTCTCGACGGCGATTTCGTCGGGGCTTGCCCGGTGCGAATAGCGCTCGACCTCGGCGCGCTCGCGATACGTCCGCACGATCTTCTCGATATGCGCGTCCTCCAAGAGGTTCTGCTTCTTGCCGGGGGTGAACTCGCGGCTGGCGTCGATGAAGAGCACGTCGCGCACATCCTCGCGCGCGCCGCCTTCCTCGCGCGCCCGGTCAAAGACCAGGATCGCGACGGGAATGCCGGTGGTGGTGAAGAGGTTGGCGGGCAGGCCGATCACGGCATCGAGCAGGTTTTCCTCGATGAGCCTCTCGCGGATGCGCCCCTCGGCCCCGCCGCGGAACAGCACGCCATGGGGCACGATCACCGCCACCCGGCCGGACTGGCGCTTGGCGGTCTCGATCATGTGGGTGATGAAGGCATAATCGCCTTTGGATTTGGGCGGGATGCCGCGCCAGAACCGGCCCCAGGGGTCGGCCTCGGCATTCTCGTGGCCCCATTTGTCGAGGCTGAAGGGTGGGTTGGCCAGCACCACGTCGAAGCGCATCAGGTGATCGCCCTCGACCAGCGCGGGGCTGTTGAGCGTGTCGCACCATTCGATGCGGGCGGCGTCGCGGGCATGCAGGAACATGTTCATCCGCGCCAGCGCCCAGGTCGCCCCGTTCACCTCCTGCCCGAAAAGGGCGTAGTTTTCCGAGCCGACCTCCTGGCTGGCCCAGATCAGGAGCGAGCCCGAGCCGCAGGCCGGATCGCAGATGGTGTTGCCGGGTTTGGCGGCGGCGAGTTTCGCCAGAAGGCGCGAGACCGGCGCGGGGGTGTAGAATTCGCCCGCCTTCTTGCCGGCGTCCGAGGCGAATTTCGAGATCAGGTAGATGTAGCATTCGCCGATGATGTCCTCGTTGACCCGGCTGGGGCGGAGGTCGAGCTCGGGCTTGGCGAAATCCTCGAGCAGGTTCTTGAGGCGGCGGTTGCGGTCCTTGGGGCGGCCGAGATTGGCCTCGGAGTTGAAGTCGATGTTGCGGAAGACCCCTTCGAGCTTGGCGCGGTTGGCGTCCTCGATCCGCTCCAGCGCGATGTTGATGAGCTCGCCGATATTGGGCTCGTTCCGCTGCCCGTAGAGGTCGTAGAAGCTGGCGCCCTCGGGCAGGATGAAGCGTTCGCGTTCAAGGCGGCGGCGGATGCGAACTTCGTCCTCGCCGTATTGCTTTCGGTAGGCTTCGGCGTGGTCGTTCCAGAGGTCCGAGATGTACTTCAGGAACAACATCACCAGGATGTAGTCCTTGTATTGCGCCGGATCGACGGCGCCGCGGAAGGTGTCGCAGGCAGCCCATGCGGCGTTGTTCACCTGGTCCTGGGTGATCTGGTCGGTCATCGGGCAATGTCCTTGTGTTCGGCGGCGCGGGCGGCCTGTTGAAGAATGGCGCTCATGTATTGGGTGCGTCTTTCGGCGAGGTCCTGCAAGAGTTGCGTTTCGCGCGCCGCCAGTGCGCTGAGCGTGACGATCCGCCGTTGCGCGTGGAGATCCGGCACCGGGATGTCGAGGCGCTCCAGCGCGCGCATTGGGATCATTCTCAGGCTGGTCCCCTGCGCCCCCGCCCCAAGCGCACGCTGCGCGACCGGCTGATTGATGGCCCAGGCGAGGTAGTCTGGCAGGATGCGCGCGCGGTCGGGGCGGATGACGACCAGCGGCACGATGACGGCGATGGGTTCGGGCACGTCGTCGGGGATGGCGACGGCGGTGTTGGGCTCGCCGCGCGAACGGAATACCACCTCTCCCCCGGTGACGAAGTATCGGTCGGGAAGCTCGCCCAAGTCGTACCGCCGCAGGTCCGCGGCCGGGATATCGCCATTGGCGCTCACGTCGCGCAGCTGCAGTGCGGGAGTGCCGCCATCAGCCTGCGGCACGAGTCTGCCGCGCGCGGTGTATCCGGAGTGAATGTCAGATAGCTCGGAGAGCCGCATGCGGAATCCTCTGTTAGGCAAATTACAGAGGAATAGAGGTAAATCTAGACCGAGTCAACTAAGATTGGTGCTGTATAAGAATTACAGAGGAACTCGCAAGCGCTGTACCTCCCACTCTACCGGAAACGGCTCCAACAATCGCCCGAGCGTCACCTCCGGCCCCTGCCGGCCATCCAGGATCGCCGCGACGATGTCAGGCGCGAGCAGCGTCAGCCGCAAGACGCGGGTCGTGTAGGAAGGGGCGATGCCCTCGTGCTCGGCGAGTTCGTTGATGGTGTTGAACTCGCCCGATTCCAGCGTGCGCTTCCAGCGGAAGGCGCGCGCCAGTGCCTTGATCAGGGTGTTGTCGGTCCGGCGCTGCACCGGCGCGCCGTCGGGGAGTTGCACTTCCTTCCGCCCGCCGCGTTTGACGACGCGGAACGGGACGTGCAGGGTGATGGTGTCGGGCGTGGCGGCCGGTTTCATGCGGCTTCCTCCCTCCCGCCCGCGAGCATCTTGCGCGCAAGACCGCGCAACCCATCCACCCGCAGCCGGATGTCGAGCCCCTCGGTGCCAATGTCGATCCGCTCAATCAGCAGCGCCACGATCCGCGCCTGCTCGGCCGGGAAGAGTTCGTCCCACAGCGGGTCGAGTTGCTGCAGGGCCGCGCGGGCGTCGGACTCGGTGATGCCACTGTCCTGTGCCTTTGGCGCTTTCCACGTCCCCGCCACGATCTCGGGCTGGCGGAACACGGCGCGGAGCTGGTCCATGACGGCGGTCTCTATATCGCCCGCGGGCACGCGGCCAACCGGGCACGATCCCGCGCCGTGCTTCAGCACGGCCTGGCTGACGTAATACCGGTAGAGCCGGTCGCCCTTGCGCGTGTGGCTGGGCGAGAACGCAGCGCCGTCTGGCCCGAACAGAAGCCCCTTCAGGAGCGCCGGCGTCTCCGCGCGGGTGCGGGCTGCGCGCTTCCGAGGGCTCTCCTGCAGGATGGCGTGGACGCCCTCCCACGTCTCGCGGTCTATGATCGCGTCGTGCTCGCCGGGGTAGCTTTCGCCCTTGTGGACCGCCTCGCCGATGTATGCGCGGTTGTTCAGCATCCGGTAGAGGAACTTCTTGTCGATCCGGTGGCCCTTGGGGGCGCAGACCGCGCTTTTCCACCTCGCGCGCAAGCTCTGTCCCTGATCCGATCTCGAGGAAGCGGGCGAAGATCCAGCGGACATGCTCGGCGCGCTCGTCGTCGATCACCAGTTTGCGGTTCTCCACCCGGTAACCATAGGGCGGCACCCCGCCCATCCACATGCCCTTGCGCCGAGAGGCGGCGACCTTGTCGCGGATGCGTTCGGCGGTCACCTCGCGCTCGAACTGGGCGAAGGAGAGCAGGATGTTCAGCGCCAGCCGGCCCATAGAGGTGGTGGTGTTGAAGGACTGCGTGACGGAGACGAAGGTCACGTCGATCCGGTCGAACACCTCGACCAGCTTGGCGAAGTCGGCGAGCGAGCGGCTGAGGCGGTCGATCTTGTAGACGACGACCACGTCAACCAGCCCGTCCTCGGTGTCGGCAATCAACCGTTGCAGGCCGGGCCGCTCCAGCGTGCCGCCCGAGATGCCGCCGTCGTAATAGCGGTCCGCTACCCGCACCCAGCCCTCGGAGCGCTGGCTGGCGATGTAGGCCTCGCAGGGGCTCTGCTGCACAAATCGCGCGAGGTATTCATCTCGTGAATCCAGCGTGGTAGCTGGGATGCATGAGCAGACCTACACCCAAAACCTACAGGACCAGGAACTGGCCAGCCTATAACGAAGCGCTCAAGCGCCGGGGTTCGCTGACGATCTGGTTCGACCCTGAGATGAGCTGAGATGGCGCGCCGACAGGCAGGCGCGGCCGCCAGCAGATCTACAGCGACGCCGCTATACAGACGTGCCTTTCGATGAAGGTGCTGTTCGGGATGGCGCTCCGGCAGACAACCGGCTTCGTCGAAAGTCTGCTGCGACTGGTTGGCCTCGACTGGACGGCGCCCGACTACAGCACGCTGTCGCGCCGCCAGAAGACGCTGGCCGTCAATATCCCGTATCGCGGTTCCAAGGGGCCGCTCCACCTGCTGATCCCTCTCGGGCATTGCTGCGCAATACCCTGCCGGGCAGCGGACAGCACCGGCATCAAGGTCGAGGGCGAAGGCGAATGGCACGCACGCAAGCATGGCGGTCCCAAACGTCGCGTCTGGCGCAAGATTCACCTCGGGATCGACGAGGAAACGCTGGAGATCCGGGCTGTTGAGATCACGGGGCGCCACATTGGTGATGCACCGGTTTTGCCCGACCTGCTCGGCCAGATCCCGGCGGACCAGGAAATCGGCAGCGTCACGGCAGATGGGCCTACGACACACGCAAATGCCACGATGCCATCGCTGACCGCGACGCCCATCCCGTCATCCCGCCCCGCAAGAACACGAAGCCCGGGACGACGATCACCGCGGGAGCCGTGGCGCGAAACGAGGCCCTGCGCGCGGCGAAATACCTGGGTCGCGCACCCTGGCGACGATGGAGCGGATACCACCGCCGGAGCCGCGTCGCGACAAAGATGCACGGTGTCGAACTGCTGGGCCAGCGGCTCATGGCGCGCGACTTCGACCGACAGGTCGCCGAGCTCCAGGTCCGCATCCCCGTCCTGAACGGCTACACCGCGCCCGGCATACCCGTCACGGAAGCTGTGAGATAAGTCCGTCCGGGGAAATGGGAACCTCGGCGTTCAGCGGATTTGTGCAGCAGAGCCATGGCACCAGGGAATACCCGGCCACGGCATCAAGGCCCGGAACAACCCGCGAGGGCCGCCATCGGCCTCCGGAGGGATCGGTGCAGCTTGCCTCTCGTGCGCTGGCGTGGCCGGCGCGCGGGCGGATCGGGCGGCTATTCGGCTGCGGCGGGGCGGGGAATGCTCAGGCGCTCGGTCAGCGCGGCGATCTCAGCCCGGCAGGAGCCGCAATTCGTGCCCGCGCCGGTCGCTGCCGCAATCTGCGGAACCGAACACAGGCCCCCGTCCAAGATGGCCCGCGCGATCGCGTTCGCCCCCACGCCGAGGCAGGCGCAGACCACCGGTCCATCGTCGGGCGCGTCCGCGGGCGCCATGCCGGTCAGGACATGCGGCGCCTCTTGCCCCATGCAGGCGGCGACGTGATCGCGCATCAGGGCGACGGGCTGTGATGCGACGAAAAGCGCCGCGACCAGGCGTCCGTTTTCCGTCAGCGCCCCGCGCCACGCGCCCCGCGCGCGATCCGCGCTTTCGGCCAGATCGGCGTCGGCAAGCGCGAACAGGCGCCGTGCCTCGGCCGGCCAGTCGGCCACGGGTTCCGTTCCGGCGAGTTCCGCCCGCCAGCCGCCTGCGCTCCGCGCCAACGCCCAGTAGGCGCAATCGGGGCGGAAGGGCCGGGTCGAGACGGCGAAGCCGAACCAGCGCGCGGCAAAGGGCCTGATCGCGACCGGCGTGGCCTTGGATTCGGGCTGGCCTGATACCGGGTCGCACCGCCCCGCGACAAGCGCCGAGACGCGGCCCGTCGGCGCGGTCTGGCCGGTCCAGTGGATCGGGGCGAAGACCTCGCCCCGCCGCTGGCCGTCGTTCAGGCGCACGCGCAGAACCGCGCGGCCCGTCGCGCTGGTCACTTCGGCCAGCCCGGCCGCGGCAAGGCCAAGGCGCTCCGCGTCCTCGGGGTGGATGTCAAGCCAGGGCTCGGCCATGTGGGCCGACAGGCGCGCGCTGCGGCCGGTCCGTGTCATCGTGTGCCAGTGGTCGCGCGCGCGGCCCGTGTTCAGCACGAAGGGCCGCTCCGCGTCCGGCATGTCGGCGGGCGGGCGACTGGTCAGCGCCACCATGCGGGCGCGGCCATCCGCGTGGTGAAAGCGCCCGTCGCCATAGAACCGCCCGCCGCGCTGCGCCGCCGAGATGGGCCAGCGTGTGGGCGCAAGCGCGTCATACTCCGCGTCGCTGATCCCGGCCAGGCCCGAGATGTCGAAATCCAGCCCGAAGCCCCCGGCGATTCCCGACAGCGCGGCGTGTTCGCGGAAGATCTGCGCCGGACGGTCCCAGCCGAAAGCCTCGCGCCAGCCAAGGCGGCGGCCGATATCGGCAAGGATCGCCCAGTCGGCGCGGGCCAGGCGCGGACCGGGCAGGACCGGGCGCTGCCGACTGATCGTGCGGTCGGAATTGGTCACGGCGCCGTCCTTCTCGGCCCAGGCCAGCGCGGGCAGCAGCACGTCGGCGCATTCCGCCGTGTCGGTCTGCGCGGTGATGTCGCTGACCACGACCAGGTCGCAGGCCGTCAGCGCCGCGCGCACGCGGTCGGCGTCGGGCATGGTCGCGGCCGGGTTGGTATGGATGATCCAGATCGCGCGGATGCGGCCCTCGGCCACGGCGTCGAACATCTCGACAGCTTTCAGTCCCGGCCGCTCGGGCAGGAGGCCGGGCGCGTTCCAGAACCGGGCGACGGCCGCGCGATGGGCGGGGTTCTCAAGCGCCATGTGGCAGGCCAGCATGTTGGCAAGGCCGCCGACCTCGCGTCCGCCCATGGCGTTGGGCTGGCCGGTGACCGAAAACGGCCCCATGCCCGGCCGCCCGATCCGTCCGGTCGCCAGGTGGCAGTTGATGATCGCGTTGACCTTGTCGGTGCCCGAGCTGGACTGGTTCACGCCCTGGCTGAAGATCGTCACGACCCGCGTCGTGCCGATCCACATGTCGCAGAAGGCGCGGATCTGCGCCTCGGTCAGGCCGGTATCGGCGCGATCGGCCCGGGCCGCGGCGATGGCGGCCTCGGCCCCCTCGACATGGACCAGAAATTCGGCGTCCGTCGCGCCGCGGTCAGCGCTTTCGGCCAGAAGCCGGTTGAACAGCGCGACATCGGCGCCGGGGCGGATCGGCAGGTGCAGATCCGCGTCCTCGCAGCTTGCCGTGCGGCGCGGATCGATCACGACGATCCGCGTGCCCCGCGCCGCGCGGGCGGCCATCAGCCGGCGATGCAGGATCGGATGGCACCAGGCCAGGTTCGAGCCCACCAGCACGACCAGATCGGCCTCGTCGATGTCTTCATAGGCGCCGGGGACCGTGTCGGCGCCGAAGGCGCGGCGATGGCCGGCCACGGTCGAGGACATGCACAGCCGCGAATTCGTGTCGACATTGGCCGAGCCGATGAAGCCCTTCATCAGCTTGTTGGCGACGTAGTAATCCTCGGTCAGCATCTGGCCCGACAGATAGAAGGCGACCGAGTCCGGCCCGTGGCGTGCGATGATCTCGCCGAGGCGGCGCGCGACGTGATCCAGCGCGCTTTTCCAGTCGGCGGCGCGGCCCCCGACGCGCGGTGTCAGAAGCCGCCCCCCGAGTCCGACCGTCTCGGCCAGGGCGGCGCCCTTGGAACACAGCGCGCCGCGATTGGCCGGGTGATCGGGGTCGCCGCGCACCGTCAGCCCGCCCGCCCCGTCGGGCGCCAGCAGCACCCCGCAGCCGACTCCGCAATAGGGGCAGGTCGAGCGCACGGCCGGGGTCGTGAAGCGCGGATCGGCGGTCATCGGGGCCCCCGCCTTCATTCGGCCGGTTGCGGGGTCGCGGCGGTCCCGCGCCCAGCCGCGCCCTGCCCGCCGCGATAATGCGTGGCGTAGATCATCGCCCCGACAAAGGTGATGCCGCCCACCAGATTGCCCAGAACGGTGGGGATCTCGTTATAAAGGAAATAGTCGGCCCACGTGAATTCGCCCCCCAGCAGGATGCCGGCTGGGAACAGGAACATGTTCACGATGGAGTGTTCGAAGCCCAGGTAGAAGAACACCAGGATCGGCATCCACATCGCCATGATCTTGCCCGAGACCGAGTCCGACATCATCGCCGCGACCACTCCGGTCGAGACCATCCAGTTGCACATCACCGCCCGCACGAACAGCGTCAGCATCCCGCCGAATCCCGCCGCGGCATAGCCCAGCGTGCGCGCCTCGCCGATATGGCCCAGCTTCTGGCCCACGGCGTCGGGTTCCTGCGTGAAGCCCATGGTCAGGATGATCGCCATGAAGACCGCGGTGGTTATGGCGCCGGCGAAATTGCCGATGAAGACCAGCCCCCAGTTGCGCAGAAGTCCGCGCAGCGTCACGCCCGGCCGCCGCGCGATCCAGGCCAGCGGCACCAGCGTGAAGACGCCGGTCAGAAGGTCGTAGCCCAGCAGGTAGAGCATGCAGAAGCCGACCGGGAACAACAGCGCCCCGATCAGGAACTGGCCGGTATTGACGGCGATCGTGACGGCGAAGGCCGCCGCCAGCGCCAGTATGGCGCCCGCCATGTAGGCCCGGATCAGCGTGTCCTTGGTCGACATGTGCACCTTGGCTTCGCCGGCCTCGATCATCTTGCGCGCCAGTTCGGCGGGAGGAACATAGGACATCGGATGTTTCCTTTCGCTTCAGGCCGCCCGGTTCGCCAGGCGGGTCAGGTCGATGAGCACCCGTCCGGCCTCGATCCGGGCGGGGAAAGTGTCGATGCGGGCGTCCTCGTCCACGGCCTGCCCGGTGGTCAGGTCGAAGACCCAGTTGTGCAGCGGACAGGTCACGCGCGTGCCGTGCACGATGCCCTCGTCCAACGGGCCGCCGCGATGGGGGCAAGCGGCCGAGGCGGCGAACACCTCCTGCGCGTCGGTGCGGAACACCGCGACGCAGCCATGGGGCGTGCGCACGCGCCGCGCGCCGCGCAGTGGGATGGCCTCGATCGGGCCGATGTCGATCCAGCTCATTCGGCGGCCTCCAGTCTCAGATCGGCGAGCGGCGCGAAGTCGTCGGCATGACGGCGCACCTGCTCGGCCCAGGGATCCTTGCGATAGACGGATTGCGAGATCTCGAAACGCTCGATGAGGCGGGCGCGCTCGTCGCGGTCCTCGACCACGCGGGCGCGCACCCAGTCGAGCCCGACCCTGGCCAGCCACTTGTAGGGCCGGTCAAGATAGCGGGCGTTCTCGCGATACAGCTGGACGAAGGCGGTGACGATCTCGACGGTCTCGTCCTCGGTCGCGACCTGGGCCAGCGGCTCGGTCGCCTTCACATCCATGCCCGCCGCGCCGCCGACGCCGATCTGGAAGCCCGATTCGACGCAGACGATGCCGACATCCTTGCAGGTCGCCTCGGCGCAGTTGCGCGGACAGCCCGAGACGCCCAGCTTGACCTTGTGCGGCGTCCACGACCCCCACAGCAGCTTTTCCAGCCGCACCCCGAGCCCTGTGGAATCCTGCGTGCCGAAACGGCACCATTCCGAGCCGACGCAGGTCTTCACAGTGCGCAGCCCCTTGGAATAGGCGTGGCCCGAGACCAGCCCGGCCGCGTTCAGATCGGCCCAGACGCGGGGCAGATCCTCGGCCCGCACGCCCAGAAGGTCGATGCGCTGGCCGCCCGTCACCTTGACGGTGGGAATGGCGTATTTCTCGGCCACGTCGGCGATGGCGCGCAGCTCGCGCGGGTTGGTCAGCCCGCCCCACATGCGCGGCACGACGCTGAAAGTGCCGTCCTTCTGAATGTTGGCGTGCCGGCGTTCGTTGACGAAGCGCGACTGCGGGTCGTCGCGGTATTCCAGCGGCCAGTCGGCCAGAAGGTAGTAGTTGATCGCCGGGCGGCAGACATGGCAGCCGTTGCGCGTCTTCCAGCCCAGCTCCTGCCACACGGCTTCCTGGCTCTTGAGCGGGGTGGTCTTGATCAGCCGCCGCACCTCTTCGTGGGTCAGGTCGGTGCAGCCGCAGATCGGCTGGCGGGTCGGCGCCTTGAAATCCTCGCCAAGGCAAAGCTGAAGCATCTGCTCGACCAGCCCGGTGCAGCTGCCGCACGAGGCGCTGGCCTTGGTGCGGGCGCGCAGCGTGCCCAGATCGGTGGCGCCGCCCTCGATCGCGGCCTGGATCGCACCCTTGCACACGCCGTTGCAGCCGCAGATCTCCGCCTCAGGCGGCAAGGCTGCAACGGCTGACAGAGGGTCCTGCGCGCCGCCCCCCTGCGCGGCGGCGGGGCCGAAGATCAGCGTCTCGCGCATCGCCTCGATGGGGGTGCGGTCCCGGATCAGGCCGAAGAACCAGTTGCCGTCGGCGACGTCGCCATACATGACCGCCCCGATCAGCCGGTCATTCTCGATCACCAGCCGCTTGTAGATGCCGCGGCCGGGGTCGCGGAAAACGATGTCCTCGCGCCCCTCGCGCTCGGCGAAGTCGCCCGCGCTGAACAGGTTCACGCCCGTCACCTTCAGCTTGGTCGCGACCTCGCGCACGACGAATCGCGCCTCGCGGCCCAGAAGGGTGTCGGCGGCGACCCGGGCCTGATCGTAGAGCGGCGCCACGAGCCCGAAGAGATGGCCGTCGAACTCGACGCATTCGCCAAGCGCCAGGATGTCGGGATCCGATGTGCGCATCGCCGCGTCCACCTCGATCCCGCGGGCGACCGACAGATGCGCGTCCACGGCCAGCCGGGTCTCGGGGCGGATGCCCACGGCCATCACCACGAGGTCTGCGGGCAGGGTCCGGCCGTCCTCGAGCAGGACGGCCTCGGCCCGGCCCTTGCCGATGATTGCCTTGGTCGCGGCCCGCGTCAGCACGCGGATGCCGCGCGATTCCAGATCCTTCTGCAGCAAGTAGCCGGCGGATTCGTCCAGCTGGCGCTCCATCGGGTGGCCCATCAGATGCACCACCGTCACCTCCATGCCGCGCGCCTTGAGCCCGGCCGCGGCCTCGAGCCCCAGAAGCCCGCCGCCGATCACCACGGCCGCGCCGCCCCGATTTGCCGCCTCGATCATCGCGTTGGTGTCGTCAAGGTCGCGATAGGTGACGACGCCGGGCAGATCGCGTCCCGGCACGGGAATGATGAAGGGGGCCGAACCGGTGGCGATCACCAGCCGGTCATAGGGCGCCTCGCCGCGCTGGCCGATCACCACCTTGCGCGCCCGGTCGATGCGGGTGACATGCTCGCCGAAGCGGCAGGCGATGCCGCGTTCGGCATACCAGGCGTCGTCATGGGTGACGATCTCGGCATAGGTTTTCTCGCCCGACAGCACGGGCGACAGCATGATGCGGTTGTAGTTGCCGCGCGGCTCGGCGTTGAACAGGGTGATGTCAAAGGCTTCGGGCGC
This sequence comes from Oceanicella actignis, assembly GCF_008124525.1. Lineage (GTDB taxonomy): Bacteria > Pseudomonadota > Alphaproteobacteria > Rhodobacterales > Rhodobacteraceae > Oceanicella > Oceanicella actignis. The sequence goes on along the minus strand of NZ_VNHJ01000001.1, from coordinate 7,585 downwards.
GTCTTCGGTCAGATGTTCCAGCATCCGGCCCGAAGCCATGCCGGCGCCGATGACGACAAGTTTCCGTTTCATGGGGGTCACTCCGCTGCCATGGCCGCGCCGCCTGCGCGGTCCGTCTGTTGCGGTTGGCGCCCGTGCTCGAAATCGCGCAGGAAATCGAGCACGGCCTGTCGAAGATCGTAGTAGCCGGCATGTGCCATCACCGTGCGGCGCGAACGCGGGCGGGGCAGGTCGATGTCGAGGATCCGGCCGATCGTGGCGCGCGGGCCGTTGGTCATCATCACGACGCGGTCGGCCAGCAGGATGGCCTCGTCCACGTCATGGGTGACGCAGATGGCGGTGACGCCGGTCGTCTCCCAGACCTCCATCAGCACTTCCTGCAGCTCCCAGCGGGTAAGGCTGTCGAGCATCCCGAAGGGCTCGTCCAGCAGCAGAAGCTTGGGGCTGAGGGCGAAGGCCCGCGCGATGCCGACGCGCTGGCGCATTCCGTTCGACATCTGCGCCGCGGGCCGGTCCATGGCGTCGGCCAGCCCCACGCGTTCCAGGTAGCATTCCACCACCTCCTGGCGTTCGGCCCGGCTGGCGTCGGGATAGACGCGGTCCACGCCCACGGCGACGTTCTCGCGCGCGGTCAGCCAGGGGAACAGCGACGGCGACTGGAACACCACCGCCCGTTCGGGATCGGGGCCGGCGACCTCGCGCCCGTCGAGGATGATCCCCCCGGACGAGATGTCGTTCAGCCCCGCCGCCATGGTCAGCACCGTGGACTTGCCGCAGCCCGAATGGCCGATCAGGCTGACGAATTCGCCCTTCCTCAGCCGCAGATCGAAATTCTCGACCACGGTCAGCGGACCCTGCGGCGTGGCATAGACCTTGTTGACCTGCGAGAATTCCAGGTAGCGGTCGTTGTTGGGGCTGGCCGCGGCGCGCGTCACGGCGGCCGGCAGCGTCGTCTTGGCCGGGGCGGGCCGGCCATGCAGCGGCGCCACCGATGGCAGACGCCGCCCGCTGTCCGCGCCACGCGACAGAGGGTTGCATTCCATCAGATAGCCGGTGATCCGGCCGCGCAGGTCGCGGAATGCGGGGTCGGTATTCATGGCGCCGCGGTCGCGGGGGCGAGGCAGGTCCACGGCAAAGGGCGCGCTCAGCGTTCCGTCGGGCTTGAGCACGATGATCCGGTCGGCCAGCAGGATGGCCTCGTCCACGTCGTTGGTGACCAGGACGCAGGTCTTGGCGTCGGCCGCGCGGATGCTTTCGATCTCGCCCGCAAGGCGGGCGCGGGTCAGCGCGTCCAGCGCCGAGAGCGGCTCGTCCATGAGCAGCATCTCGGGATCCATGGCCAGCGCGCGGGCCAGGTTGACCCGCTGGCGCATGCCGCCCGACAGCTCGGCCGGGCGGCGAGTCGCGGCATGGGTCAGTCCGACGAGGCGGACATACCGTTCGACCCTGGCGGCGCGCTCGTCCCGGGACAGGTCGGGACGCACGGCCTTCACGGCCAGCGCGATGTTTTCCGCGACACTCAGCCATGGCATCAGCGCATAGTTCTGGAAGACGACCGCCCGGTCCGGGCCCGGTCCGGTGACTTCGGCGCCACGGAAGGCGACCCGCCCGGCCGAGGGCCGGTCGAGCCCCGCCATCAGGTTGATCAGCGTCGTCTTGCCGGCGCCGGAAAAGCCAAGGATGACAAGGAATTCGCCCGCCTCGACCTTCAGGTTGACGTCGCGCAGCACCTCGACCCGCGTGGGCCCGCTGCCATGGCCGTGGAATATTCCGTGAAGTTCCAGCATGGCGTTCTCCTCAGCGTGTCTCGGAATGGGTGAACATCGATTGCAGCGCGAACATCACGCGATCGAGCGCGAAGCCGATCAGGCCGATCGTGAGCACCGCCACCATGATGCGCGCAAGGCTCTGCGAGCTGCCGTTCTGGAACTCGTCCCAGACGAACTTGCCCAGGCCCGGGTTCTGGGCGAGCATCTCGGCCGCGATCAGGACCATCCAGCCGACGCCCAGGCTGAGCCGCAGCCCGGTGAAGATCAGCGGCAGCGCCGAGGGCAGGACAAGGCGCGTGATCTTGTCGCGGGTCGTCATCTTCAGCACGCGCGAGACATTCACCAGGTCGCGATCGACCTGCGCCACGCCAAGCGCGGTGTTGATCAGCGTCGGCCACAGCGAGCACAGCGTCACCGTCACCGCCGATACGATGAAGGATTTGGCCACGACCCCGTCATTCGTGGCATAGAGCGCCGAGACGACCATCGTCACGATGGGCAGCCAGGCCAGCGGGCTGACCGGGCGGAAGATCTGGATCAGCGGGCTCATGGCCGCGTTGGCCGTCGGCGACAGGCCGGCAAGGATGCCAAGCGGAACCGCCGCGACGGCGGCAAGCGCGAAGCCGGTGAAGACGGTGACGATCGAGGTCAGGATCTGGTCGTAATAGGTCGGGCGGCCCGTATAGGCGCGGATCTTGACCTTGTCGGCCTTTCCCTCGGCGATCAGGCGGGCGTTGCGTTCCTTTTGACGGGCGAGGAACGCGGCTTCCTTCTCGGCCTCGCGGCGGGCCTCCTCGTGCAAGCCGACCGCCGCCTGCCAGACCTGCGCAGGGCCGGGAATCGCCCCCAGCGAGGTCTGCACGCGCGGCGCGGCGGCCGCCCACAGCGCAAGAAAGGCGATGATGGCCGCCGCCGGGACGCCCAGCTGGCGCCACAGGGCGCGCATCTGGCGGGCGGGATCGTCGCCGGCGCAGGCGCGCAGGATCGGCGTCACCCAGCCCAGTCCAAGCGGGCGCAGCCAGGTGTCGATCCGCGCGATGCGGTCAAGCGTCCGGGCGCGCGCGCCGGCGGCAAAGGTGGGGTCGGAGGTGCTCATGTCTCTGGTATCCCTGGATGTCTGTCTCGGGACGGGCGGGGGCCGTGCCGCGGCGGCTCAGCCCTCGATCCGGCTGCCAGTCACGCGCTGGTCGCCCTTCAGGCCGATCGGAAGGCTGTCGATGTAGGCGTTGGGCCGGCGCGCATCGAAGTGAATGCCGTCGATGATGTCCGCGGCCGGGGTGGGCGGCCGGTAGCCGTCGCCGTCGAAGGGAAAGTCCTCGGGCCGGGCCTTGCCCTCTTCGACCAGCAGGCGCGCGGCCTGCAGGTAGATGTCGGGTCGATAGACCTCGCGCGCGACCTCGTCATACCAGGCGTCGGGCCTGGCCTCGGGGATCTGGCCCCAGCGGCGCATCTGCGTCAGGTACCAGATCGCGTCGGAATAGAACGGATAGGTCGCGTAATGGCGGAAGAAGGTGTTGAAGTCCGGCGCTGGCCGCCGGTCTCCGGATTCGAACTCGAAGAAGCCGGTCATGGAGTTGGCGATGACCTCGGCGTCGGCGCCGACATATTCGGGCCGCGCCAGGATCTCGACCGCCTTCGCGCGGTTGGCGTTGTCGTTCTCGTCCAGCCAGATGGCGGCGCGGATCAGCGCCTTGGTGATGGCCAGCGTGGTGTTCGGGTATTTCTCGACGAATTCGGCGGTCAGGCCGAACACCTTTTCGGGATTGTTGCGCCAGATCTCGTGATCGGTGATCACCGGCACGCCGATGCCCTTGAAGACCGCCTGCTGGTTCCATGGCTCGCCCACGCAATAGCCGTGGATCGTGCCGGCCTCGAGCGTGGCGGGCATCTGCGGCGGGGGCGTCACCGACAGCAGCACATCGGCCCCGATGGTGCCGTTGGCGTCATTCGGGCCATAGAAGCCCGGATTCAGGCCCCCGGCGGCCAGCCAGTAGCGAAGCTCGTAGTTGTGGGTCGACACCGGAAAGACCATGCCCATGCGGAATTCTTCGCCCCGAGCGCGGAACTGTTCGACCACCGGTTTCAGGGCGCTTGCCGGGATCGGGTGGACCGGGCGGCCCTGGTCGTCCAGCGCCAGATGCGGCTTCATCTCTTCCCAGACCGCGTTCGAAACGGTGATGGCGTTGCCGTTCAGGTCCATGGACAGGGGGGTGACGATATGCGCGCGCGTGCCATAGCCGATCGTCGCGGCAAGCGGCTGGCCGGCCAGCATGTGCGCCCCGTCCAGCTCGCCCGAGATCACGCCGTCGAGCAGCACCTTCCAGTTGGCCTGCGCCTCGAGCGTGACGTAAAGCCCCTCGTCCTCGAAGAAGCCCAGCTCATAGGCGATGGCCAGCGGCGCCATGTCGGTCAGCTTGATGAAGCCGAATTTCAGCTCGTCCTTCTCGACATCCAGCGTTTCGGCGCGGGCGCCCGGCATGGCCAGCACCGTCAGTCCAACGGCAAGTCGCAGCGATTTCACGATGTGTTTCATGTCGTCCTTCCCTCGCCCGGCGGGAAAGACGCCGGGCAAAACACCAAAAGGCCGCGTGCCATCCTGCCGGACATGGCAGGGGCGAGCGGCCTTGCTCAGGGTTTTCCCGACTTTGGGAGAAGCGGATCCCGACTGCGCCGTTGCAGTTCGGATTTGAGATCATGCTGCCGCGAATCTTGCCGCAATGCAACAGGAGAATGCCGCGCCGCAACACCCCCTAGGATTCGGGCAGGGCGGGGTCGAAGATGCGTCCATCGAAGAAGCGGTCGGGCAGAAGCGTGATGCCCCCGCGCCGCGAAGCGACGGGCGTGGGATGCGCGATGGCGCCCTCGACCTTTTCCGACGCGCCGGGCAGGTCGATGCCCATGGGGCCCAGATTCTGGCGATACAGGTCGGTCCGGAACACCCGCGCGCCGACATCGCGCGCCTCGGCCCGGTCCAGCCCGTGCAGGATGGCCAGCCGGTCGGCGATGAAGCGCGCCTGGCTGCGCCAGGGAAAGGTTGCCAGCCCCGCGTGAAACTCGACGAATGAGGGGACGTGACGCTGCTGGCCGGTCTGCAGGATCGTCAGCTGGCCCGACAGGGCGCGCTCGATCAGTTCGGCGGGCACGTCGATCAGGGCGCGGCGGGCCATGAGCGCCGCGGCCGCATCGCGGCTGTCGGGCCGGGACAGCCAGCGCCCCGCCGCCCAGATCGCACGCATGAGCGCGCCCGCATTGCGCGACGGGTCCTCGGCTCGGTCGCGGCGCATGGCCAGGACCTTTTCGGGTGCGAAGGCCCAGATGGCGCGGCCCGCCAGGACCAGCGCGCCCACGCCCGATTCGACCGCGACCGATCCCCAGGGCTCGCCGACGCAGAATGCGTCGATCTCGTCATCGGCCAGTGCGCGCCGCATCAGGGGGGGCGGCACGGTGCGGATGTCGAAGGCAATGTCGGCCAGCGCTGTCCCGCGCGCCCACAGGTCCAGCAGGATCCGGTGCATCGAAAAGGGAAAGGGCACACCCATGCGCAGGCGTCCGCCCGGCGCGGCCCGCGCAAGCGCCCGGGCCGTGGCCGGCGCATCGTTCAGATCGAAGGCAAAGCCGTCTGCGCGCAGGCGCTCCTCGATCCGGCGCGACACGCCGATCACGTCGCCATTCACCGACAGAACGGAGACCGCCGCCAGCTCGGCCCGGACCCCGCCAAGGCCGAGCGCCCCGGCCACCGGGATCGGAGACAGGAGATGCGCGGCGTCAACCTGCCCCAGGATCAGCATGTCCCGTGCCGCAGACCATGAGGGCGCGGCCACCAGGTCCAGCTGCAGACCCTCGGCGGCGGCGAAGCCCATCGCCTCGGCCACGATCAGCGGCGCGGCATCGACCAGGGGGACATAGGCTGCGCGCAGGACAACGGGTTTCATGACAACAGCTCCGCCGCCGTGATCAGGGCCTGCGCCACATCGGCAAGGCGGCGGTTCTGGTCCATCGCGGTCTTGCGCAGCAGGGCATAGGCCTCGTCCTCTCCGATGCCGCGGGATTTCATCAACAGGCCCTTTGCGCGGTCGATGATCTTGCGCTCCTCGAGCGCGCGTCGCGTCTGCTCCAGTTCCGCGCGCATCTGGCGCATGACCTGAAAGCGGGCGATGGCGACTTCGAGGATCGGGCGCAGCCGTTCGGGGGCCATGCCATCGACGACATAGGCCGACACGCCGGCCTCGACGGCGGCGCGCGCCAGGGCCGATGCCGCATTCGGCACGAACATCGCAACCGGCCGGTCCAACGGCCCCGAGGCAAGCGTCAGTTCCTCGATCTTGTCGCGGCTGGGGTCGTGGACATCGATCAGCACGACATCAGGATCATGGGCCGCAATCTTGCGCGCCAGTCCGCTGTCGCTGCCGATCACGATGACCTCGCAGTCGTCGGCATCTTTCAGCGCATCAACGATCGCAAGCGCGCGATCGCGGTGACTCTCGACTACGATGACGGTCATGGGGCGGTCCATGGCCCAAGCCTTAACGGAGCGTCCCGAGCAGGCAAGGCAGCGCCGACACACAGGCTGGAGAGAATCTGGAAGTTGCTTTAAAAATAGTCAGATTTCGCAAGAATGCCCAAAACTTGGTCGGATTTGCAGAAGCATGGCGCTGCGACAGCGCAAATTTGTGCCAGGGGCGATGCTCGCCACGCCCGCCGGCGGAACTGTTGCTCCCTTGCCTTGCTGCCATTCGAACACCGTTGCAGGCCCCTCGCCCTTCGGCGATGCTTGTGATTCACCGGCCCTGGCGAAAACGGGAGCGTCTTGATGGCGGATCAGCGCGGGTTCTTCGATCTCGACGACCGGCATGCGGCGCTGTCGAAGGTCGCTGATCCGCTGGAGCGGCTGGCGGCGGTGGTGGCTTTCGAGCTGTTCCGGCCCCAACTCGATGCGGCGCTGAAGCGGTCTGACGGGAGGAAGGGCGGGCGGCCGCCGATGGACGCTGTGTTCGGCCCCTCGCTCGGACCGATGGCGTTCGGGGCCTCACTGTTCAAGGCGCTCGTCCTTCAGGCGCTTTCCAACCTGTCGGACGCACAGGCGGAGTTCCAGATCCTCGACCGGCGCAGCTTTGGAGGGCCTCGGGATCGATGACGGCGACAAAGTTCCTGATGGTGAGCCGCGCGGCGCGCCACGGATTCGAGCGCCGCGGCGAACGCGACCTGTCGCTTTCGCGAGGCTCTGGTGCAGGCGAAGGCGGTCGAGCGGCTGTTCGCGCGATTTGACGCGCATCTGCGCGCGGCGGGGCATCTGGCGATGAGCGGGCAGATCGTCGATGCCTCGATCGTCGCCTCCCCGCGCCAGCGGGTGACTGAGGATGAGCGGGCGATCGTGAAGGGCGGCGGCGCGCCGGAAGACTGGAAGAAGAAGCCCGCGCAGCTTGCCCAGAAGGACCGTGTGACGCGCGCAGGACGCTCAAGCGCGGCCGGCGCAAGCGCCGCCGGGCGGCAGTCTGATGGCCGGAGACTGTCAGATATTTTGTGCTCTGACGTCATTTGTCAGGCCATTGGAAAGCGGTCTTCGAACATGATGGCGAACTGAGATCTGACAGCGTGCCATTCGCGTACGGAACGCTTCCACTCGGTCGATGTAGCATTTAGCGCCAGATAGATCAATTTTGCCGCAGCGTCGTCGCTGGGGAAGTGGCCCCGGGTGCGGACGGCGCGCCGGATCTTCGAGTTCAAGGCCTCGATGGCATTCGTCGTGTAGATCAGCCTGCGGACCTCGGGCGGGTAATCGAGGAACGGGATGACCTCGTTCCAGGCCCGGCGCCAGC